>NZ_JAJONB010000001.1:0-3127975 GCF_024700005.1 Sphingomonas sp. J344
CGACCGCGCCCGCCCATCGCCTCTGCGTTGATATCCCATTCGACCGTGAACGGGCCCCATTGGCGGCGTCCGCGGCTGGCATGCATCCCGTGCGGCCCGAAGCCGCGATGATGTCTTCCAAACATTCTTGATCCTTCATATCCGAGTCGTGATGCGTCTAAGATATATCTTGAATGCATTTTGACAAGCCCCTTCGCGACTCCGGCCGAAGTTCCTATATCGTTCCGCATGACCGATCTGTTCGGCGGGACCGAACCCGCCGCCTCCCCATCCGAAATTTCCGCGTCCGCGCCGCTGGCCGACCGACTGCGCCCGGCGCGGCTGGAGGAGGTGGTGGGCCAGGAGCATCTGACCGGGGCAGAGGGCGCGATCGGGCGGATGGTGGCGGCGGGGAAGCTGTCGTCGATCATCCTGTGGGGACCGCCGGGGACGGGCAAGACGACGACCGCGCGGCTGCTCGCCGATGCGGTGGGATTGCGCTTCGTCGCGATCAGCGCGGTGTTTTCGGGCGTCGCGGACCTCAAAAGGTGTTTGCCGAAGCGAAGGAATTCGCCCGTATCGGCCAGCGCACCTTGTTGTTCGTGGACGAGATCCACCGCTTCAACCGCGCGCAGCAGGACGGGTTTCTGCCGTTCGTCGAGGACGGGACGGTGACGCTGGTCGGCGCGACGACCGAAAATCCGTCGTTCGAACTGAATGCGGCTTTGCTCAGCCGGGCGCAGGTGCTGATCCTGCGACGGCTCGACCATCAAGCGCTGAGCCAGTTGCTCGACCGCGCCGAGGCGATCGAGGGCCGCCCCCTCCCCCTCACCCCCGAGGCGCGCGACGCGCTGGTGGCGAGTGCGGATGGCGACGGGCGCTTCCTGCTCAATCAGGCGGAGACGCTCTACTCGGTCAGCTTCGACGCGCCGCTCGACCCTGCGGGGCTGTCGGCGTTCCTCCAGCGCCGGGTCGCGGTGTACGACAAGGATCGCGAGGGGCATTACAACCTCATCTCCGCGCTGCACAAATCGCTGCGCGGGAGCGATCCGCAGGCGGCGCTCTATTATCTCGCACGGATGCTGGTAGCGGGTGAGGAGCCGCTCTACGTGCTGCGCCGGCTGGTGCGGTTCGCGAGCGAGGATATCGGCCTCGCCGACCCGCAGGCTTTGGTCCAGTGCCTCGCCGCCAAGGACAGCTACGAGTTTCTCGGCTCACCTGAGGGCGAGTTGGCGATCGTGCAGGCTTGCCTCTATTGCGCGACCGCGCCCAAATCGAACGCGGCTTATATGGCGATGAAGTCGGCGTGGCGCTCGGCCAAGGAGACCGGGTCGCTGATGCCGCCGCAGAACATCCTCAATGCGCCGACCAGGCTGATGAAGGAGATCGGCTATGGCAAGGACTATGCCTATGACCATGATGCCGAAGGCGGGTTCAGTGGCGCCAACTACTGGCCCGAGGAGATGACGCCGCAGACCTTCTATACGCCGACCGATCGCGGGCTGGAGAGGCGCATCGCCGAGCGGCTGGCGTGGTGGGACGAGCGGCGGGGGCGGTAGCCCTACCTCCCCTCCCTGAAAGGGAGGGGTAACAAATGGGGTCAGCGCACCCGATAGCGCAGCACGACATCGCCTTCACTGCGGCGTTCCCACACGCTCGGCCAGGCAACATCTGCGCGAACCAGTAGCGCGTCGAGCTCCTCCGCCGGCCACTTCATCTCCTTGTACGGCCACGCCTCGGCACGCCCACGATAGGCGGCGATGAAGTCGGTGGCGGCGCGGAGCGAGCGGCCCTTGCCGTCGGCCCAGCTGTAGAGATCGACACCGAGGCACGCGGCGGTGTCGGCGACGTGGTACGCGGGCTCGATCGCGTAGATCGAATAATGCGCGCTGCGGGTGCGGGCGAGTTCGTCGGGCAGCGCGCCGCCCGGCTGCATCTGCTTCTCGATGCGCCTTTTCGGGAAGTCGGCGACGATCTTGCGCGCGAGATCGGGGCGGCGCGCGAACAGCGCGAAACGGCTGACCTGGGCGTCGTACCAGATGCCGTGATTGTTGTTCTTCGCGCCCTCGCCCTTCCCGTTCGCGCTGGACAGCATCCAGTCGAGATAGCGGGAGAACCAGCCCTCCAGCGCCCTGACCTCATCCGGCGACAGCGCGCCCGAGGGACCGGCCAGCCCGACCGCGTCGATCACCCCGATGAACGTACTGGTGTCGAGCACGCCTTCGGGACGTCCGTTCGAGCGGCCGGGGACCATCTGGGCATAGTTCATGTTCGGGTTCATCGCCGTCGCGGGGTCGAGGAACCAGGCGCGGACGATCGCCGCCAGCTTGTCGGCATAGCGGCGGTCGCCGGTGTAATAATAGGCAAGGCCGAGCAGATCGGCGTCACTGCCCATGCGGCCGAGCGCGGTGCGGTCGAAGCGGTTGGTGTTGCGTTCCGGGTTCACCTCGCCGTCACGGCGGACATAGGGGCCGGTCGGGTTGGCGGGATCGGGCCACCAATAGGGGGCGAGGCTGATATAATCCTTGCGGTCGTTGGACGGCGGGATAGTGCGCTTGTCGAGCACGCTGCCGGGCTTGCGCGCGACCGCGGCGTCGGCGCGCTTCACCAGCGCGGCGAGTTCCCCCTTCGCTTTCGCGTCGCTCGGCAGTGCCGCCTTGATCGCGGTCAGTTCGGACGGGCGCAGCGTGAAGGTGCGGCGCCCTTCGAACGCAGCGGCATAGCCGTCGACGCCCGCGCACTGTTGCGTGGATGAAAGGCCGCCGCCGGGGGTGGAGACCCCGCGGCGGCGACGGTGGCAAGGACCGAGAGAGGGATGGCCCAGCCGAGGTTGCGTGCGCTCACAGGCGGACCCGGAAGCCGAAGAAATATTGCGTGCCGCTGTTCGAGACCTCGGCGATATTGTCGTACGTACCCTTGTACATGATGTCCGGTTCACCGGTGACGTTGAGCGCCTGCAGCTTGATCTGGACGTTCTTGGTCAGGTTATATTGGGCCGACAGATTGAGATAGGTACCGGGCCGGATGTAGCGGTTGGTGCCGCCATTGGGCTTGTAATAGTCAGAGCGGTGGCGGACGTTCGCGCGCAGCGACATCCCCCATTTCTCGAACCACACCGATCCGCTGGCGGTCCACTTGGACAGGCCGATCAGGTTCGCGTCGTCGACATAGGCCGCGATCGGCGAGGTATCGGGATATTCGAAATTGGCGAAGGCGCGGTTGACCGATCCCTGAATTCCGAAGCCGTCGAGCGGGTCGGGCAGCCAGGTCAGGACATGGCTGAACGTCGCCTCCACGCCATAAAGGTGGCGCGTTTCCAGATCGTTGGCCGGGCCGACCGGCTCGATTTCGAACGTCTCGGTCGTCGGCGCACCGCCGTCTCGGATGGTGGTGACGGTGATGTCGGTCGGCACCGGCTCCGACCGCCCGATGACCGTGCCCTTGGCCCATTTGTAATAGCCCGCGACCGACAGCAACGTGTCCTTCGACGCATAGAGTTCGACGCTGGCATCTAGATTCCAGGCGCGCAGCGGCTTGAGGTTTGGGTTCCCGGTCGTCGCGTTGAAGATGATGTTGTCGAGACCGGTGCCCGCCGAGGGGTTCAAGTTGATCCCCGCGCCGAAGCTCTCGATCCCCGATCGCGCAATGGCGCGATAGGCGGCGAGGCGCAGCTTCAGCTGGTCGCTGAGGTCGAACGCGATGTTCGCGCTGGGCAGCAGATATTCGTATTTGCCCTTGAGCGTGTTGGTCTGGAGCTGCCCCGCCGGATCGACGCTGACGGCGTAGCTGTCGCCCGGCGTGTCGATCACGATGCGATAGGCCTGGCGATAGCCGATCGAGGTGATGTCGGTGCGCACATAGCGCAGGCCGACATTGCCGCTGAACGGCAACGCGCCCTCATCCTGGCGGAAATTGGCCATGGCATAGGCCGACCAGATCCGCTCCCGCACATCGATGTCGCTCGGATCGCGGCCATCGGCGGGGATCGGAAGCGCGTCGTCGCTGCCGGTGAAGGTGCGGAACAGGCAGTCATTGTCGAACGTCGCCCAGCGCGTGACGTTGCCGCCCATGCCCGACATGTAGCTGCTGGTCGTGAACGGCACGCGGCATTGCTGGTTGGCCAGCGTGATGCGCGCCGCCACCTCTGCAGTGGTGCCGGGGATCGTGTTCAGATCGTTGTTGCGCGCATTGTCGTTGGTGCGGTGGTGGTCGGAGAAGCGACCGCCGATTTTCACCGAGGTGATGAACCCGTCCAGCTCACGCTCGACGTCGAAGCGCGCGGCCCAGATTTCGTCCTGCCGGTCGGTGACGAAGCGGTTGCGCGCATACACGGCGGTGTTGCCGGTCGCGAGGAAATTGGCGTGGTTGGTGATGTCGAACGTGCCGAAATCGACGGTCGGCACGACATTGTCGCCGTCATAGGTCAGCGTGTACGGCACGCGCGTTGTCGAGCGCATGCGCGTCTGCTTCTGCGTTTCGGTGCGGTGGCTGCGCGAATATGAGCCGTCGAGCGCGATGTTCCAGCGGTCGGGCGACCAGATCAGGTTGAGGCCGCCGCCCAGATACTCCTCATTCCGCTGGCGCGTTTCGAGCTGGTTTTCGAGGTTGGAGTTGCCGCGATAGCTGAGCAGCGCGCCGGGGCGGTCGCCATTGGCGCCATCGCTGATCACGAGCGGCTGGACGCCGCGAAGGCCCTCGGTGATGCCCAGAACGTTACGGTCCTCAAGGCTGGCGCGGTTCGAATACTGGCCGTCGATCGCCACCTCGAAATCGCTGTGCGGCCGCCATTGCAGCGCGCCGATGATGCCGTCGCGGATTTCCGACGTCTGCTGGGTGCGGAAGCTGCGCGAGCTGTTGGCGAAATAGGCGTCGCCGCGTGTTTCGCCGATCACCGTGCCGCTAACGGTACGCGGGCCGGTGGCGTTGGTGCAGTTCTGCCCAGCCCCTGCCGCGTTCAGGGCGGCGGCGTTGCCGGTCAGAAGCCACGGATTGTTTGCCGAGGTATTGCACAGCTGGAAGGTCGAGTTCGCGTTGTAATAATCTTCCGGCGCAGTCGTATCCTGGCGCTGATAGCCGATCGAGATGCCGATATCGCCCAGCCCGGTCGAGAACTGGTCGGTGTAGGAGAAATTGGCGCGATAGCCGAGGCCGTCATGCTGATAGACGTCATCGTCCTTGGGCTGGAAATCGCCGCGGATCTCGAACTGGATGCGCCGTTTCCCGTAATCGAGCGGCTTCATCGACCGCAGCTCGATCACCCCGCCGACGCCGCCTTCGAGGAAATCGGCGCGCTGCGATTTATAGACCAGCACGCCGTTGACCAGCTCCGACGGGAATTGCTGGAAGGCAACCGAGCGGTCGGGGCCGGCGGTCGACACCTCGCGCCCGTTGAAGGTCGAAAAGCTGAGTGTGGGGCCAAGGCCGCGCACCGACAGTTCGTTCGCGTTGCCCTTGAACCGGTCGGCCGAGACGCCGACGATCCGCTCCAGCGTGTCGCCGACGCTGTTGTCCGGCGTCGCGCCGATCTCGTCGCTGACCAGTCCGTCAACGACGACGTCGGCGTTGCGCTTGAACTCGATCGATGTGCGCTGAGTCGCGCGAGAGCCGGTGACGAGGATTTCATCTTCGTCGGACTGAGCGGCAGTCGCAGGCGCATCTTCCTGCGCCACAGCCGGCGCGCATACCGCCAGAGCCGCCGATGCCAGCAGCGACCCGCGAATCGCGATGGCCGAAATCTTCCTCATCCCAACTCTCCCCGATTGCGGGATATCAGAATCCCGGCCCGGCTGATACCGGTGTCAACGATGTGTATGACAACTAGCCCAATGCGCGTCAACTCCCCTTTCGGACTAGTTGTATGACAAAGACCAAACCGTCGCTATGGCGCGCGAGTCTATTTCAGCTGCGAAACGGCTGCATTTGACGACGGTAGAGAAGGGTCCGGTCGGCGACCGATACACCGGGTCCGACGCCGGTTGGGCATCGCAATCGCCATAGCCGGAGGCGACGAAGCGCTGCACCGCGCCGCGCGCGAACCGCACCCCGCCCGGCTGCTTTGCCGGATCGCCGGAGAAGGTCGCAAACTCCATGTCGATGCGGCCGATTTTCACGCCCTCCGCCGGGACGATGCGGTCGCGCCGCTCGATCTTGCCGGGCGAAAAGCGATAGTGCGTTTCGATGGACACCCGCGTGTCGAGTTGCGCATCATTGCCCCCCATCCGGTCGAGCGCAGTCTGGTGCCAGCGGACCTCGGTCACCGCGCCACGCCGCGTCACCCGCACATCCTTGAAGAAGGCGAGCGGCATCAGCACGGTGCCGTCGCCCAGGGTGACGCGCGGCAGCAGCTGCGGGAAGGCCGCGTCCGCCGACCCGGCGAGCATGCCGGGCGAGAAGGGGATCGGGAAATAGGGGTTGTTCATATGCTGCCCCTCTGCCCCGTTGATGATCGGCAACGAGATCATCCGATTGCCGTCGCGGATCGTCACCAGCCCGCGATCGTGCAGCCCGCGCGCGAACCAGGTCGTGGTCGAGCGCGGCAGCGTGCCCAACCAGCGCCCGAATCCCGGATCGGGCGCCTGACCGCGATAGCCGAGCCGGTTCCAGATCGCGTTGGTGTAGATATGCTGGCGCGCGAGGCTGAAATTCTCCCCCAGGATGCGCGCTTCGCCGCGATAGACATCGGTGCGCCGCCCCTGCCCCCACGCCGTGCGACCCCACATGTCGACCGATCCGCTGACGGGGTCGATCCAGAAATCCATGTAGCGCGCCGTCACCCGGCTGGAGAAGGCATAGGCCATGCGCTCTTCCACCGGGGTCATCACCTTGAGCAAGGCGGCGGCGGTCAGCACCTCCAGGAACGCGGTGTCGCCATAAGTGCCGATGCTGCGGCCATATTCGAACCCCTCGCCATGCAGGTTGAAGCGCAGGAGCAGCAGGTCGACCGACTTGCGCAGCCACGCCTTGACCTCGTCGCTCGGCGTCATCCCGGTTTCGAGCAGGCGGTGCGCGATCTCGCCGATCAGCAGCACCGAATAACGGTCGAACCGCCCCTTCCCTTCGGTCTCGTCGGCAAAGCCATACTCGCCCGAATATTTCCGATAATGGTCGATCATCCGCGCGAGCAGCTGGTCGCCCGCGCTGGCATCCTCCCAGCCAAGCAAATGGCGAAAACGCGCGATCGAGAAGGCAACGCCGTAATAATTGTTGGGCAGGTTGATCAGGCTGAGATCGGGCCGCACGAAGCGGCGCCAGTCGAGCCGTTGGCGCAGCGTCGCGAGGGTCGCCGGGCGAACGGCGCGCTCGAGCAGGCCGCGCGCGTGCAGGTCGTGTAGGGCGTTGATATAGTAATAGAGGCCCCAGCTCTCATTGTCGTTGGCGAGCGTCAGCTCGGCCATGTCGGCGAACTCGCGCAGACGCTGGTCGAGCCGGGGGTCGTTGGCGTCGAGCGCGACGATGCGGTGCGCCATGGTCGCGGCGATCTTGCCGGGGAGGAACTTGTCCCCGCCCCCGAACACCGCGACGCCGTCGATCTTCGTCGCCTTGCCGTCGCGCAGCAGCTGTTCGACCAGCGCCTCGACCTGCGGCATCAGGCGGGTGGTGACGGTCGCGTCCATCGGCGCAACGCTGTCGGTATAGATCGGCCCGGCGGGAGCCTCGGCTCGGCGATCGGCGGCCTGAGCCGAAAGCGGCGCGGCGAGCGCGAGCAGCAACAACGCCCGCATCAGTGCGCCTCCTTTCGCGCGAGATCCGCCATCGCGGTACCGGCGAGGATGAACGCGCCCGATCCGTAGAATTGCGTTTCCTTCGCCGACACGCTGTCGGGCCGGTCGCCGACCTGCTGGACCCAGCCGAGCATCCCGTCGGGCTGTACCGCACGGACGATCGCATTCCAGCCGCGCACCGCGGCGGCCTGATAGGTCGCACGGTCGAGCAGGCCCGCGTCGATCCCCCAGGCGAAGGCATAGGTGTAGAAGGCAGTCCCGCTGGTCTCGGTCGGGGTCGACGGATCGGTGTCGAGCAGAGACGGCGAC
The DNA here is from genome assembly GCF_024700005.1 of Sphingomonas sp. J344. Classification (NCBI taxonomy): domain Bacteria; kingdom Pseudomonadati; phylum Pseudomonadota; class Alphaproteobacteria; order Sphingomonadales; family Sphingomonadaceae; genus Sphingomonas; species Sphingomonas sp. J344. The sequence goes on from NZ_JAJONB010000001.1 coordinate 8,010, forward strand.
CAATAGCCGTCCGCTTTTTGCAGCGTCAGCAACTTCGCCGCCATGTCGCGGAACAGCCCTTCATAGTAAGCGCGCTTGGGGTCCTTGCGCGGCATCGCGTCGAGCATGCGGACCATGCCGCCCATCACCCAGCCATTGCCCCGGCTCCAGAATTGCTTGCGCCCCTTCGCATCGCGCGTGTCGAAGAAACGGCTGTCGCGGAAATAGAGCTTCTCGACCGGGTCGTAGAGATAGTCGGTTGTCGCCTTGAACTCTTCATGCGCGAAGTCGGCATAGCGCTGGTCGCCGGTCTGGCGGGCGAGCTGGAGCAAAGTCGGCGGCGCCATGAAGATCGCGTCGCACCAGCACCAGCGATCGGTGCATTTCGACCAGCCCGCGCCGGGCGCGCCGGGGATGAACTCCAGGCTGCCGGTCGGGCGGTTGGCGAGTACGTTATCGAAATAGGCGATGGTCGGGGCGAGTGCCTCCCTGCCCGCGCCGTTACGTGCCGCCCAGATCCATGCCTGACCGATCAGCTGGTCGTCGGCGTGAAAGGGGTTGTCGCCCAGTTTCCACGCCATCTCACGGCCCAGCTCCATCAGCGGCGGGGCGTAGCGCGCATCGCGCTTGGCAAGTTCGGTCAGTGCGATCCAGAAGGTCGCCTGCTGCCAGTCGCGCGGGTTCTGCACGCTTTTGCGCGCGAGCGGCATCGTCGCCCAATTGGTCTTGTTCGCCAGCTGCCAGTCAGCGACACGACGCACCTGCGCCAGGATCGCGTCGGGCTTGGGCAGTTGCGCGCGCGTCTCGGCCGCCGGGACGGTCGCAATCGGGGCGGACGCAGCGGGAAGCGCTCCGGCAAGGGCAAGCAGAATCAACGACATCTCATTTCCTTCCGGGCATGGCGCGAGCCGTGACGGTCGCAGCCCCTCTCCTGACGGTCCGGCGCATCATGGTTGTTGACACCGGTGCCATAATCTTTCCAATTGACGAATGGCTGTCAATAAGGTTGTCACACAACTAAGCCGCGAAGTCGAGAGGATGGGATGCCGAAACCGCGAATGGCCCGAATGCCGCTCTATGCCGCGATGATCACGGCGCTTGTCGCGGGCGCGGCCTGGGCGCAGCAGCACAAACCGCTGCGCACCGCGACTGCCGAGGAACAGAAGGCGCGCGCTGCGGTGTCGATTGCCGACTATCGATTCGGCGACCTGTTGTTCGAGAACGACCGCATTGCCTTCCGCATCTACGGTCGTCCGCTCGAAGCCGCCGAGCCCCCCTCCTCCTCCGGCATCGACGCCTGGGGCAAGCGGGTGCGATGGCCGTTCATGGACCGCCAGCTGCGCACCGGCGACCAGCATCAGGACCAGGGCGAGGGCGTCGATTTCTACAATGTCGGTACCGGACGCGGGGTCGGCGGCCTGGGCATCTGGCACGACAACAAGCTGTGGACGTCGCGCAACTATGTGAACCCGCGGATCGCTGTGGCGGGGCCGGAGCGTGCGGCGTTCAGCGTCGACTATCCCGCCTGGCCGGTCGATACCGCGCGCACCGTCGCCGAGACACGGCAGTTCGCACTGGCACCGGGTAGCAACTTTATCCGCATGACATCGACCATCGCGTCGAGCAGCAGCCAACCGCTGACTGTCGCGATCGGCATTTCGAAGCGCCCGACCGGCACCGCGCTGGGCAGCATCCTCAAGGATGCGGACAAGGCGCGGCTGGTGTGGTGGGGGCCGGACACGCCCGACAAGGGCGCAATGGCGGCGGCGGTGATGGTCGATCCTGCGGCGTTTGCCGGATTTGCCGAGGATGCCGACAATTACCTGATCCTCGTCCGGGTCACGCCGGGCAAGCCTTTCGTCTATCATGCCGGCGCAGCGTGGAGCGGCGGTCCCGATTTCAAGCGCGAACCCGATTGGCAAGCCTATGTCCAGCAGCAGCAGCCCGATTTCAATCCCTAGTCATATGGCCACGGGCAATGCTATCCGTCCCGTGATGACGGTGACCAAGGCGGCATCGCTGGCCGACGATCTCGTCCAGCGGTTCGAGGAACAGATCGAACGCGGGGAGATGCCCCCGGGGTCGCGCTTTCCGACCGAAAAGGCGATTACCGAGAGCTTTGGCGTCAGTCGCACCGTCGTGCGGGAAGCCTATTCGCGCCTCGCCGCGCGCGGGCTGCTGGTGTCGCGGCGCGGATCGGGTGCCTATGTCGCGGAGGGGGCGCAATATCGTGCGTTTCAGGTGACCCCGGACGAGGTCAGCGCGATCGACGACGTGCTGCGCCTGCTCGAAATGCGCATGGGGTTCGAGGCGGAGATGGCCGATCTTGCCGCGCAACGCCGCACCGACGCCGATCTGAAGGACATCCGCGCCGCGCTCGCGGCGATGGATGCGAGCACCGAGGCGGAGGGATCGGTCGCCGCCGACGCGGCCTTCCACGCCGCGATCGCGCGCGCGACCGGCAACGCCTATTTCGTACGCTTTACACAGTTTCTCGGCGTGCGGCTGGTGCCATCGCGCAAGCTGTATCTGCAGGGCAACGACCCGAAAAAGCACCAGCGCTACGCCCGCATGATCAACCGCGACCATGAGGCGATCTACGCGGCGATCGCGGCGGGCGACCCGGCGGCGGCGCGGCGCGCGGCGCGGCGGCATATCCAGAAGTCGATCGACCGGCATGAAGCGCTGAAGGCGGGACGGAGTGCTGGCGAAGACTAGAGCTGACGCCTATCCGCAACCGCCTGAACTAACACGGGTTTCATCCGTTACGGCTGTCCAACTCAGGACGACCGGCATGTTCACGCAACTCAATCCCCCTATCCCGCTCAACGTGCTCGGCAAGGGTGAAGGCTATGCGATCGGCATGATCGATTATGGCCAGGAACATAATCTGATCTGGGTCACGGCGATCAATGAGACGGGGGGAGATTTGGTGCGCCCCAAATCCATCCGTTCGACTGACCAAGAACTGGACGATGGGGCGGCCTTCACCGAAGCTGCCAAGCGCGTCGGGCGAGCGCGCTTTCGCCTGACGCAGGATTTCGAACAACAAAAAAGGGGGAGGGTTTCTCCCTCCCCCTCTTTGGAATGGCGGCGCTTCTGCGCCTCCCTTCCCTTTCCACGGCCCCCGGCTGGGAAAGGGGCTGCCCGTCCACGGCCCCCCGGCTGGGACGGGCAATCCTGTTGACTGCCCGCTTAGAACGGGAACAGCGCGTCGTAGATCTGTTGGCCCCAGCGTGCCTGCTGCGCGTCGGACAGCTGGCCGCGGCCGCCATAGCTGATCCGCGCTTCGGCGATCTGGCTGTGGCGCACCGAATTGTCGCGGCCGATATCCTGCGGGCGGACCACGCCGCTCACCACCAGTTCGCGCAATTCGTTGTTCACGCGCACTTCCTGACGGCCGCGGATGCCCAGATTGCCGTTGGGGAAAACGTTGGTGACGATCGCCGACATGGTCATGTTGATCGTTTCGGAACGGCTGATATTGCCACCGCCGCCCGACTGCGACTTGCTGTCGGTGCTGGCGAGGTTCGCCGGATTGAGCGCCTTGGGCAGCAGCTTTTCAAGGCCGAGCAGCGAGGCGATGCTGGCGCTTTCCGAACCGGTGCGGACGCGCGAGGTGTTGTTGCCCACCTCCGCCTTGTCGGCGATGTTGATCTTGATCGTCAGAATGTCGCCCATCCGGGCCGCGCGCTGATCGCTGAAGAACGCGCCCGCACCGGCGCGAAACAGCGACGCCGAGGCTGCGGGCGCCTGAACCGGAACGACTCCGGGTGCTGCCGGGGTGCCCGCGACGGCAGCGACCTGCGCCCCGCTGCGCAGGCCAGGGGTGCCAAGCGAGCGTTCGCCGCCGGGCATCGCCATCTCTTCAGGCGCGGTCATCTTGGGTGCCTTGCCGATGCGGCCAAGGCGTTCGACGCTGCCGCAGCCGGAAAGCAGGGACGCGGTGGTGATGGCGAGAACGATCTTCTTCATGGGTTTCTACTCCCTCAGTAAGCGATTCGGACCAGCCCGTTGCCGGCGACGAAACCGTCGAGCGTGCGCTGGGTGGCGGTGGCGACGACGCGGACCGGTTCTCCCGCCCCCGCGCTGGCCAGGGCGCGGCCCTGGGTGGTGATGGTGAGTGCGCCGGTCTTGTAGGCGATCAGCACCGGCTCGCCGCGACGGACCAGTCGCGGGGCGATGACGTCGCTGACCCGGACGATCGATCCGGGCGAGAGCGGGCGCACCGCTTCCAAGCCCTTGGCAGCCTCCGCCTCGATCGCGCCGCGGCCCATGTTGGGTGAGCGCTTCTCATAGACGAAGTCGTCGGCGGACAGGATCTCGCCACGCTGCACGGCGCGCGCAAGCACGGCGACCTCGACCTGAGCGGGTGCGACGCGCACCGGAGCGGGCGTCGGCGCAGCCGTCTGGGCGGGGGCCGGAACCGGCACCAGCGCCAGTGCCACAAAAGCGATGCGGTAAACCATCAGCGCAGCTGGCTGGTCGTGGCCAGCATCTCGTCCGCGGTCTTCACGACGCGGCTGTTCATTTCATAGGCGCGTTGCGCGGTGATCAGCGCGGTGATTTCGGCCACCGGATTGACGTTCGACGCTTCGACAAAGCCCTGCTGGAGTACGCCGAAGCCCGGCTCGCCCGGATTGGCGATGGTCGGCTGGCCCGATGCTGCGGTTTCGAGGAAGAGGTTGCCGCCCTGTGCCTCAAGCCCGGCCTCGTTGATGAAGGTCGCGAGCTGGAGCTGGCCGACATTCTGCGGCTCGGGCTGGCCGGCGAGGATCACCTGGACCTCGCCCGTCTTCGAGATGGTGACGTCGATCGCCTCGGCGGGAATCGTGATCCCGGGCTGAACCGGGAAGCCGTCGGCGTTGACCAGTTCACCCTGGTCGGACAGCTGGAACGATCCATCGCGGGTATAGGCGGTCTCACCCGACGGCAGGGTAATCGCGAAATAGCCACGGCCCTGGATTGCCGTGTCGTAGCGATTGTCGGTCTGGGTCATCGCGCCCTGGGTCGCGATGCGATAGACGCCGCCGGTCTTGACGCCTGCGCCGATCTGGATGCCGGTCGGCACGCGGCTGTCGGGACCGGACGAACCACCGGGACGGGTCACCTGCTGATAGAGCAGGTCCTGAAACTCGGCACGCTGGCGCTTGTACGCCGTCGTGTTCATGTTCGCGATATTGTTCGAGATGACATCGACATTGGTCTGCTGCGCGAGCATGCCCGTGCCGGCGATGGAGAGGGTACGCATGGATCAGTCTCCGTGGAAATGGGGTCAGCCGAAGCGGCCAAGCTTGTCGATCGCGGTCTTGCGCATGTCGCCCAGCGCCTCCGACATCTTCATGCTCGTCTGATAGGCGCGCAGGATCTCGACCATGTTGGTGGTCTCGACGATTGCCTGGACGTTCGATCCTTCGACGCCGCCGGATTTGAGTTTGGTCTGCTCCGCGCCGAGCTCGCGCCCGCCGGTGCCGGCAAAGGTGCCGTCGCCGCGCGGGTCGACCATGCGCTCGTCGTCGAACACCGTTACCGCGACGCGCCCGACCTGCGCGTCGCCCGCGCTGACGGTGCCGTCCTTGCCGATGCTGACCTGCCCCGCCTGTTCAGGGGGAATGGCGATCGGGCGACCGCCCTCGCCGAGCAGGGTCAGCCCGCCCGCAGTCTGCAGCGTGCCGTCCTCGCCGACCTTCAGATATCCGGCGCGCGTGTAGGCGATGCCGCCCTCGGGCGTTTCCACGGCCAGATAGCCGGGCCCGTCGATCATCACGTCGAGCGAGTTGCCGGTGACGGTGAACGCGCCCGCGCTCTGGTCATGCACCGCGCCATAGTCGAGCACCATCGACGTCGTCTTGACGGGCGCGTCCGCGCCGCCCCCGGCCTGCTCCACATACTCGCGGAACACCGGTGCCTCGCGCTTGAACCCGGCCGTCGAGATATTGGCCATATTATTCGCGCTCACGTCGAGACGACGCCTTAGCGCCTGCTCGTGACTCAGCAGCACATAGGATGAGATATCCATCGCCACCGCCCCTTCAAAAAATTCGTCCAATTTTTTGCGGCTAGGCAAATGTTGCCGACCCGCCCCTCTATAATAGGAACATTCCGCCGGTCCGGTCGCGGATGGGCAAAGAGATTGGGGCACAGACAATGAGCGACGAAATCATCGTCGAGGCCACGGACGGAACGGCTCCCGCCAAGGGGAAGATGGGCAAGAAGAAGCTGCTCATCATCGCTGGCGCAGCCCTGCTCGTGCTGGGCGGCGGCGGCGGCGGAGCGGCCTGGTTCCTGCTCGGGTCCGACGACGCGGCGGCAAAAACTGCCGGGGGGCGAAGAGGCCGAGACGGACGAAGGCGCCAAGGAAGAGGGCAAGGGCGGCGAGAAGAAGGACGGCAAGTCCGGCAACTACCTCGACGTCCCCCCGCTGGTCGTGAACCTGCGCAGCGCGGACGGTGCCGCGCGGTTCCTCAAGATCCATTTCGTGCTGGTTCCCGGTCCCGCCGGTTCGGTCGACAAGCTGCAGGAAAAGCTCCCGCTCGTCATCGACGCCTATCAGCCCTTCCTGCGCGAGCTGCGCCCCGAAGACCTCAACGGGTCGGGCGCGGTCTATCGCGTGAAAGAAGAGCTGCTGATCCGCGCCACCCAGATCCTGGGGCACGATCAGGTGAAGGACGTCCTCATCCAGGACTTGGTTCAGCAATGAGCGACGATTTCGAAGATTTCGATCTGCCCGAGCCGCCGCGGCTCGATCCGGGCGCGGACGCACTGCTTGACCAGGCGGGGATCGACGCGCTGTTCGGCCAGGTGGGCGGGTTCAGCCAGCCCAAGGAGGGGCTGCGCGCGGTCATCGAATCCAACGTCATCAGCCGCGAGCGGCTGCCGATGCTGGAGGTGGTGTTCGACCGCATGGTCCGGATCTTCGCGACGTCGATGCGCAACCTCACCTCAGACGCGATCGACGTCAGCCTTGAGGAAGTGACCTCGATCCGCTTCGGCGACTATCTCAACCACATCATGCTCCCCGCGATGATCGGCGTGTTCCGCGTCGAAGAGTGGGAAAATTACGGCCTGGTCTCGGTCGACTCGAGCCTGATCTATGCCGTGGTCGACGCGCTGCTCGGCGGGCGTCGCGGCGGGGGCGATCAGGTGATGATCGACGGGCGTGGCTTTACCACGATCGAGACCGACCTTGTCTCGCGCATGCTGGGCCATGTGCTCAACGACCTGTCGATCTCGATGGCGCCGATCACCCCGACCACGATCGAGCTGGAGCGTGTCGAGAGCAGCCCGCGCTTCGTCGCGATCGCCGGCACCACCAACGTCTGCGCCGTCGCGACCTTCCGCGTCAGCATGGACGAGCGCGGCGGATGTTTCAGCATCCTGCTGCCCTATGCGACGATCGAGCCCGTTCGCCACCTGCTCAACCAGCGGTTCATGGGCGAAAAGCTGGGCCGTGACACGATCTGGGAAGTCCATATGGCGTCGGAGGTCCGCAAGGTCGACGTGACGCTCGACGTGGTACTGGGCGAGCGCGACATGCCGCTGGGCGCGGTGCGCGACTTCAAGGTCGGGCAGACGATCCCGCTGTTCGCCGACCCCGACCAGCCGCTCGACATGCAATGCAGCGGCGTGACCATCGGTCGCGCCCAGATCGGCCAGCGGTCGAACAAGATCGCGGTGCGGCTGGTGTCCGACATCGCCAAGGAGAAGCGCGCATGACCTATTCGCTGATCGCGAACGTGCTGACGATGCTGTTCTGCACGGTGACCATCATCCAGAGCATTCGCATGATGCGCGCGCTCAACGCGCTCAAGAAGAACGATCTGGGACAGGTCGTCTCGACGCTGGACCAGGCGACGGTGCAGGCGCGGCTGGTGCTGTCCGAACTGAAGGGCACGCTTACGCAATATGCTCGCGGCACGCATGACGCGGCGCGCGCCAAGGCGGTGGCGGACGAGCTGAAAATGATGATCGAGATCGCGGACTCGACCGCCGAACGGCTGGTCGATGTCGCCGCCGCCGCGCGGCGAGCCGAGCTGGTGGATCGTTACTGATGCGCGTCCCCTTCCTGCTTCTCACCGCCGCCGCCGCCACGCTTGGCGCGGTGGCAAACGGCGTTGATGCAGCGGTCACGGTCGGTGAGTCCGCCGTCCCCAAGACCCGGCTGGGCAGCCAGATCGAAGGCGAACTGAACGACGCCCAGCGCAAGGAGGCAGAACGCCGCCGCGCGCTGGACCTGCGCGAACAGGCGCTGAAGGCGGCGCGGCTGCGGCTGAAGCGCCAGCAGGCAGAGGCGGAAGCCAAGGCTGCAGCGGAAGGCAAACCGGCAGCGGGCGCGCCCGCCCCGGGTGCGCCAGCTGGCCAGCCACCCGCCGAGGAAAAGCGCTACAGCGACCTCGCCCGCATCTTCCAGTCGATGAAGCCGGCCAAGGCCGCGCCGGTGTTCGAGAAGCTGAGCCCCGACGTCCAGTTCCAGGTGGCGCAGCGGATGCGCGACCGCAACGCCGCGCTGATGATGCAGGCGATGTCGCCCGAAGCCGCCGCCGCGCTGGGAATGGCGCTGGCCAGAGGCGGATCGCAACAGGCAAAAGGTGCCGCAGCGGCCCCGGCCCGGGGCACGCGACCCGCCGCAAGATGATATCGGGACAGCCTACTGTAGTTCTACAATACTGACAGACCCGCTCCGCGAAGACCAATCTGCAACAAGCGGGGTTCTTGAGCGGAGAATGCAGTGACGGTCCCCGACGCGGACGACGTCCCCTTGTCGAGCGAAGATGCGCTGCGCCGCGCTGCGCTGTTCGCATCGGGATTGCTCGCGCTGCGGGAATCACCGCAATTTGCGGAACTGCTGGAAGAACTGACCGAAGCGCTGGACGCGCCGATTGGTGGCGTCAGCCTGATCGACCGTGGCTATTGCTGGCTTCCGGTTCTTCGCGGCATCGAACTCGACGCCGTCCCGCTTGCGGACTCGCTATGTGTCGAGGTGGTCGAAACGCTGGTCCCGATGGCCGAGCCCGACCTGCCCGCCAATCCACAATTCGCGCACAATCGCTTCGTTGCCGGACCGCTCGCGCTTCGTGCTTATGCCGCCGTTCCCCTCTGTGGGGTGCAGGGCGCGAAGCTCGGCACATTGTTCGTCGCGGATCGCCGCGTGCGACGTGACTTTGCCGATCATGCGATCCCGCGCCTTGAGCGCACGGCGTTGCGGATCCTGGATGAGGCGGCTGCACCGCACCATATGCGCCGCGTCGGTCGCACGACCGTCGAAGGACTGGAGGCGCTGATCCGACGCGCTACCCGGGACGGCGACGACGGGCTGGTTACCGCGATCGACCGATTGATGCGCGATATATTGCCGCTGACCGGTGTCCGGGAGAGTTAGGGAGCGCTTGGGGCCGTACTGGTCCGTACTTCCAGGATAAGGACGTTTCCGGCATGGGGGTCGGCGGCGTGAGCAGCTGTGTTCAATGCCTGGGCCAGCGCCTCGGCGTCGACTGCGACACGGGGTGACGCGCGCAGCTGCGCAAAATCCAGCAATGCCGACAACATCGCCGCGCGTAGTGCCGGTTGGGCGCTGCCGAGTTGGGCCGGATCGGCGCCCTCGGCTGGCGTGATCGCGAGGTCGAGTTCGAGATTCCCGTCCAGGCGTCCGGCGTCGATGATCGGCACCCGGAACTTGCCCAGTGGAACCACCGAGGAATCACCACTGCCCCCGCCAGCGGCCCTTGCAGGCGCAGCCACGGCCAGCAGGGCGGCGGCGGCGGTGAGTCGGGCAGCGGATCGGCGCATGGGATCTCCGTCAAAGGCAGGTGGCGCGGACCGCACATGGCCTCGCCCTCCTATAATAGAGGCAAAACCCCGTGTTGGGACTTGCCCCCCGTTGGGAATTGAATGAGCTACGATCAAAAACCAGCGCGGGTGCGCGTCGTCGCCGGTAACCCAGCGGATCGCGGCCGCAGTCCGGCGGGAGGACCGCTCAACGGCGGCTTTGCCGCTGGTCCCGCGCCGCGTCGCCCTGGTCGCGCGCGCACGGCAGGGGCGAACCAAGGGATCGGGCGGACAATGATCGCCATCCTCTTTCTTTCCGCCGCGCTGATCGGCGGCGCGGTGCAGGCATGGCTGCTGCTGCGCCCATGACCCGTTCCGCGCGTCTGCTCGCCACGCTTCTGCTCGCCGGAACCGCCAGTGCCGCGGTGGCGGCCGGCGATGGCCGGACAAGCGCACCCGCCGCGCCGACCGGCGCGGTCGCCAAACCGCCACCCTTCGCCGCACAGCTCGCCGAGATGCCGCGTGCTGCGCCGGGCGCACATCCCGCAGTCGATGTCCCGCTCGCCTGGTCGATCATCGCGCGCAGCACGGCCAAGACGCGGCAGGCCGCGCGCTGGAAACTGGCCACGGCACTGCTTTCGGAGCGGCGCGGCGCGGAAGCGCTCGGCGTCCTGGAAACGATGCAGCGCGACGATAATGCGCTCGACATGGTCCCTGCCTGGCGTCTCGCGATCGGCAAGGCGAACGTCATGGCCGCGCGCGGCAACGCTGCGCTGACCTGGTTCAACGCGCCCGAACTGATGGCCGATCCTGAAGCCTGTGCCTGGCGAATCCGCGCCGGTGCGGCGATCGACGGTGCGGCGGGCAGCGCACTGCTGAAATGTGCGGTGCCGGGTATTCTGGCGCATCGCGGGGCGGAGCGCGCAGCGTTCCTGCTCGACACAGCGACCGGCCTGAACCGGGCGGGGCACCATGGCCGCGCGTTGAAATTTCTGGCTGCGCTTCCCGACCAGCATTCCGCCGCCAACTTGCAGCGCGGGATCGCGTTGATCGCGACTGGGCAGCAGGATGCGGGCAAGCTGCGGCTTGAACGGGTGATGTTGTCGGGAACCGCCGCCGAGCGGGCCGCCGCCGAACTGACGCTGATCCGCGACGGGTTTGAGCGCGGAGCTCTGAAGCCCGCTGCGGCAGCCAAGCGGCTGGACACGCTTACCTTTCGCTGGCGCGGTGGCGAGGTCGAGCGCACGGCGCTTGAGCTGAAATGGCAGATTGCCGAGCGCGCGCATGACCCGGTGATGGCGCTGGTCGCATCGGCCACCTTGTTCCGTCATTTCGACCTCGGCGCACAGACCGGTCCGACGCTGACGCGGATTCAGGCCGGACTGCTGGCGCTGGTCAACGACGCCAAGCGCCCGATCGCGCAATCGGCCGGGCTGTTCTGGGAGTATCGCGACCTGTCACCGACGGGAGCGCCGGGCGACCTGCTGGTCAGCAACCTTGCCGACCGGCTGTCCGCCGCCGGGCTCCACGTCCGAGCCGCCGAATTGCTGCAGCACCAGATGCAGAACCGCGCGATCGACATCGCCAAGGGGCCGCTGTCGGTGCGCATCGCCCGACTGCTGCTGCTTGCCGACAAGCCCGATCAGGTGCTGGCAATCCTGCGCCGCAGCGACGGGCCGGATTATCCCGCACCGATCGCACAGGATCGGCGGCGCATGCAGGTCATCGCGACCTGGCGCATGGGCCGACGCGAAGATGCGCTGGCGATGCTCGACCATGTCGACGGAGCTGCGGACCTTCGCGCCGAAATGCTGTGGCAGGCGCGCGACTGGAAGCGGTTCGTCGAGGCCAATCGCGATGTCATTGCCCCGGCACGAAAGGGCGCGGTGCTGCGTCAGGCGGTTGCGCTGGTGATGCTGGGCGACGAGCCGGGCCTCGCCGCGTTGCGCCAGCGATACCTCCCCGCGTTGAAGGGGACAAAGGCCGGCGAGGCGCTGGGGGCGCTTGCCTCGCCGAACGGCGCGGCCAACCCCGCCGCACTTGATGCAGCGATGGCCGGCGTGTCCGAGACCACCGCCGACGGCGACCTGCTGCTGCTCGCGCGCGGGTAAGCTTCCTGTAATTCCGCCCTGCCCCACAGGGAGGTATCAGCCTAGCTGAGGGTAAGGGCGGCCGCGGCAAGCGGCGGAATTTTAGCGAGTCGCTCACGGCCGTCTGCGCGGCCGCCCCTCCACCACTCGCTGCGCGAGCGGTCCCCCTCCCCTGCTGCGCAGGGGAGGAATTCCATCACCACACAAAGAAAAGCGGCGGCGCCCACAGGGCACCGCCGCGAGGTCAAACCGTCCGGGAGGAAGCGACCGGTCGGCTCGGGGATCAGCGTTCGCGGATCAGAATTCATCCCAGTCGTCGTTGCGGCGCACCAGCGACGCGACCGCAGCGGCCGGGAGTGGCTTGATCGGCGACTGATAGACGCGCTCGCTGGGCTGGGGCACAGCCTTGACCTCGATCTTCGGTGCGGGCGCGGCGGCCTTTACCGGGGCCTTGGAGACCGGCTTTGCGACGCGGACCGGCGCGGCTGGCGCAGCACCGCCGACGGTGCGGAAGCTGTCGGCACGTTCGCCGAGCACGCGGACTTCGGAGTTCAGGCTGCGCGCGGCGGCCGAGGTCTGTTCGACCATCGCCGCGTTCTGCTGCGTCGATTCATCCATGGTGCCGATTGCCGACGCGATCTGCTGGACCGCCGCGGCCTGGGCCTGGTTGTCCTGCGCCATCGCGCTCAGGAGCTCATGCACCGCCGACACGTCGGACGAGATGCCGACAAGCGCGCCATCGACGCGCTCGACCGCACCGACCGCGAGTTCGACATCGTTCTGGGTGGTGGTCAGCTGTTCGCGGGCGCGCTTGGCCTCTTCTTCCGAGCGCATCGCGAGCTGACCGACCAAGTCGGCGACGACCGCAAAGCCACGGCCCGCCTCACCGGCGCGGCCGGCCTCGACCGCCGCGTTCATCGCCAGGACGCGGGTCTGGAAGGCAATCTTGTCGAGCCCTTCGATCACGCTGTCGATGCCCTTGGCGCTGTCGGCGACGCGGCCCATCGCGGCAACCGCTTCCTCGGCGGTGCCACGACCGGTGCCGACGGTGACCATCGCCTGATCGGCGCGACCCACGGTCTGGGTCGCGGATTCGGCACCATTGCGCAGACGATCGTTGATCTGGGCGACAGCGGCCGAGGTTTCCTCGAGCGAAGCGGCAGCGCTTTCGGTGCGGCGCGCCAGGTCTTCTGAAGCCGCCTCGATCTCGCCCGAACCGGCACCGATCGAACGGACGCTTTCCTTGACCGACTGGATCAGCGTGCTGAGCGAGGACAGCGCGCCATTAAAATTGTCCTTGAGCGCGACATAGGCACCGCTGAACTGCGCGTCGATCGGACGGGTCAAGTCGCCCTGCGCCAGCGATTCAAGATGCGAGGAGACGGTATCGATCACCATCTTCTGCTCTGCATCTGCGGCGGCCTTCGCGGCGGTCAGGCGCTCCTGCTCCTGCGCGGCGTCGCGGAAGACGAGCACGGCCTTGGCCATGCCGCCCACTTCGTCGATGCGATCGGTGCCGGCAACATCGACCTTATTGTTGCCGCCCGCGAGGGCGCGCATCGTGCCTTCAAGGCCGAGCAGCGGCGCGATGATCGTCTTGCGCGCGACCAAGATGCCGATGCCGACAGCGAACACCACGCCGAGCACGCCGATCACCAGCATGGTGGTGATGGTGGTGGCGGTGGTCGCGGAGAGATTCTCGGTCTCGGCAGTCGCAGCTTCGGCGCGAGCGATCGTCACTTTGCGCAGTTCAGCGCGGACCTCGTTCGCCTTGGCATCAGCGGGCACCATCGCCGCGCGCGCCTCGTCATTGCGGTTGGCCAGGCCGAACTTGAACGACTCACCGACAAGGGCGTGGAGCTCATCCAGCTTCTGAATCGCCGGCTCGATCGCCCCCTTGGTGTCGGGCTCTGCCTTGACGATATCCTCAAGGCGCTTGCGCGCCGTCACGTGCGCCTCTTTCTCGCGCTCCACCGCCGCGCGTGCCTCAGCACTATGCGCCGGGTAGGCGGTCAGCTGATAACCCGAATAGACCATATCGATCACGCCCTGGTTGGTGCGCGCGAGTTCGGTGTTGTTGGGCAGCACGGTACCGGCGAGGTGCGAATAGTCCTTGTCGACCTTGCTCAGCGAAACGGTGCCGTTGATGGCAATCGCGAGCGTCACGGCGCCGAGCATCAGCATCAGCGCGGCGATCTTGTAGGCGATCTTGAGGTTGGTGAAGGCGTTCATGCGAGTAGCACTTTCTATTTTTTCTGAGTGCGGGTCAGTGAAAGGCGAAGGGGCGCGCATGCGCCGCCTCACCGCAGATAGTTGAGCAGGCTGAGCTCATTGAGCTGGGTGAAGACCGAGTAGCTGGCCTCCAACGTCGTCTTATGCATCGCCAGGTCCATCGCGACCTGGGCGAGATCGGCGTCTTCGTTACGGCTGATGATATCCTTAAGCACCAGCGCGCGCTCGTTGGAGCGATCCACCAGCGTCTCCGCCTGGGCGAGGCGGCGGCCATTCTCCGCATTCACGGTACGGATACCGGTGACGGCGTCGTCAAGCTGGTCCTTGATACTCGTCAGCGCGGTCTTCTGCGCGTCGGTCAAGCGGTCGCCATATGGACCGGCCTCAACCAGCTGGCGGTAGATGTCGGTCATTGCGAGCCCGATCTCGCTCGCGGTGATCCCGTAATTGAGGTCGAGCCCGTCGCCAACACGCGCACGCGCAATCGCGTCGCCATCGTCGAAATGGTCCGCCGCAGCGGTCCCGGAGAGTTGGTCGATCGTCGTCGCGGTCACCGGCGAGGTGGCGATCCCGCCGCCAAAGAGTGGCAGCCCCCCTCGGTCGTGTTGAGCATCGCGCGAAACTGGTCGAACGCTGCCGAAATTGCCTCGCCCAGACCTGCGGATTCGCCGGTGCCTACCGCAGTGGCGAGCCGCGTGCCGAGGTCCATCGATCCGTTCTCGATCGCGGTGATCGAGGTTTCGTACAGCGTCAGCGTGGTGCCGAGCCGGGTCGCGGTTTCGGCATGCGCCTCCTGCTTGGCGAGCAAGGTATGCGCAGAAAGGGTGCGAACGGCCTCGCTGCCCAGGGCGGCGAGGTCGGGTGCCTTCTTGCCAGTCGACAGCTGCGCCTGGGTGACCGCGAGCTTTTGCTGCGCGCGCTGAATCGAGATCGCAGTGGTCTGCTGCAGGGGAATAGTGGCGACGCGCATCTATACGATCCTCATCTCACGGTCCCGAGCAGGGCCTGGTACATTTCGTCCGCGACGCGCACGACGCGCGCGGCGGCGGAATAGCTGTTCTGCAGGACGATCATCAGCGAGAGTTCCTCGTCGATGTTGACGCCCGAATAGGAGTCGCGACGATTGATCGCGTCCTGGCTGCGCGCCGAAGCGTCCTCGTACCGCGTCTGCGCATTGGCCGCGTTGGTGCCCGTCTCGCCCAAGATCAGCGAAGCGTAGCGCTCCAGCGAGACATTTCCCTCCTTGCCGAGGTCGTTCACCTTGCCGAAGCTGTCGACATAGAATTGCGCGGCGCGTGTATCGGTCGGTAGCAGTCCCCGCTCGCCCACGACCGCGCTAGTGTCGAAGAGAGCGAGGGGAAGGCGCCCAGGGCTGTTGCGCAGCTCTGGCTTGATCTCACCATGCGCCAGCCCGTTCGCGCCACCCGTCAGACCCGACAGCGCAGTAAAGGTGATGCCGGTGCCGTGGCGGCTGGTGGAATCGGCGGGGATCGAGATCGTCGTTCCACTGACCCCAGCCGCCTGGTCGAAGCGGAAGCGGCCTGCGGAATCAATCGAGAAGGTGCCGAAGCTGCCGATCTCGCTGGCGTTGAGCTGGGTGACGAGGTCGCCCATCGTTCCGCCAGCCGCCGCAGTCATCGTGGTCCGCGCGATCACTCGACCCGATGAATCGCGCAACATGATGTCGGAGGTGCTGCCGGCGTCGAAGCCGTGCTGATCGCCGCTTGAAAATCCGGCGGGACTGAGCAGCGCCCCCTCGGTCTGGACGATGTCATTGAGACCGAAATACTGACTGAAGCCAACGCCGCCGCGGTTGCTGGGCGCAGCCGGATCGTCTGCGACCACAACGCCGCGTCCGGTGGCACCCGCAGTGATTGTCATGCGACCGTCGGCGAAGCTCGCCGTGCCTGTCCCTCCAAGCCCCGCATTGATCGCCGCAAGCGCATCATCAACAGTAGCCCCCGGCCCCATCGCATCAAAGTCGATGCGCGTGCGCGCGAGGATCGTACCACTTGAGTCGGTAATGGCGAAAATCGTGGCGCCGGTGAAACCGAGCCGGTCGGTGGTCGCAAGCGCGGTTGTCGACCCGTCCAGTCGCGACGGCGCGGGAACCGCACTCGCCGCGTTCGATGCGCCGTTGAGCGCGCGGGCGAGGCCGCCGAACAAGGTTCCAAGCTGGTCGCGAAAGCCCGGCAGCGCGCGGTCGCGCAGGTCGAGCAGGCCGCCAAGCTTTGCGCCCACCGCCGAGGATCGATGCGGTCACCGGTCGCTGCACCCGGCTCGCCCGCGTCGGTCGCAAAGCGGATGTCGATGCCGGGATATTCAGCAAGCGCAGCACCCGACCCGGATTTGGAGGTCGGATAGGACAGCAACCGCATCCGCGTGTCGAGCAACGGCGCACCGCCCGCGGTCTCGATCATCAACCGGCCATTGGGCTGTTCGCGCACGGTGATCGCGATCAGGCTGCTGAGTTCCTGCACCGCGTTGTTGCGCTGATCGGCGGTGCCCGCCGCGCTGCGGCCGAGGCCGTCAAGCCGCGAGACCGCGTCATTGAGCGAATGGACCTGCTTGAGCAGCGCATTGATCCGCTCGACGGTCAGACCGATCTCGGCATCGGCATCGGCGGCAAGCGTCGCGATATCGGTGTCGAGCCGCTGGATTGTGCCGATCGCGTCGGTCGCGCGGGCGACGAAGTCCGATGCATTCTGCTCGACCCCCAGCGCGCCCGACATCGCGATCGCCGCGCTGGTGATCGCGTCGAGCCGGGTGGGCAGCGACGATTCACCACTTGGCGAACCGAGCAGCGCCTGCATCCGATCGAGATAATTGGCCTGGACTTCGGACATGCCAAGGTCTTGCGCGCGGCGGTAGACTGCAGCTTCCAGGAACTTGTCGGCGATGCGGGTCGGTTCGCCGACCAGCACGCCGCTGACTCCGCCATTGTGAACGGCGGCGGACTGGTTCGCGCGTTCCCGAGCATAACCGGGGGTGCCGACGTTCGCGATGTTCGTCGACACGGTCTTGAGCCCGGCCTGCGCCGCGCTCATGCCCGATACGGCAGCCCCCCAGAATCTCGGTAATCGACACGTCAGTCCCCCCGCCCGGTCAGTTATCAGCGCTTGAGGTTGCTGACTTCCGCCAGCATGTCGTCCACCGTGGTGATGATCTTCGACGCGGCGCTGTAGGCGCGCTGGAAGCGGATCATGTTACTGAACTCCTGCGCCAGATCGACGGTGGAGGCTTCCAGCGTGCTCGACCGGATCGTGCCTGCGCCAAGCGCGCCCGCAACGTCGATCGATGCGTTGCCCGACTTGTCCGACAGCAGATAGGCGTTGCCCGAAATGCGCGTCAGGCCATCCGGGTTGGGGAAGGTCGCAACCGGAAGCTGGAACACCGGGCGCGTCACGCCATTGTCGAACACAGCGCTGAGCAGTCCCGCCTCCGACACCTGGATTGACGCGATGTTGCCTAACACGCCGCCGTCGGTGGTAGCGGCGATCATCGCCGATTCCGACCCGAACTGGCTGAGACCGCTGATCGTGCCATTCTCGCCCAGACCCAGACGGATCGGCACCGAACCGGCCGCGTTGCTCCAGGTCACGTCGACCGGATCAAACAAGTCCGAAGTATAAACCGCGTCGTCGCGGATCAGGCTGCCGTCAGGGTTGAAGCGCAGTTCGCCGCTGGCCAGCACGCCGTTCGGGGTGGTGACGTCGGTGGCCGGCTCGGCATACAGCTCGCCCTGCCAGGTGTTCGGGCCGGTGCGGACATAGGCCATTGTCACGCGGTGCGACGTGCCCTGCGCATCGAAAATATCGAACGAGCGGCTGAAGCTCGGGGTGACGACGCCGGTCGCCATGTCGCCCGAGTTGTAGACGCCGGTGAACGCAGTCGCGGTCGACTGAAGATTGGCGCGGACGTCGATCTTGGTCGTCGGCGCGGCCGCACCGGTCAGATCGCTGACGCGGACCGGTGTCAGCGCCTGGACGTTGCCGGTGTTGGTGAACTCGCCGAAGCTGTCGAGACGCCAGCCCTGAAGATACATCCCCGACGCATTGCGCAGAAAGCCAAATTCGTCGGGTCGGAAGGAGCCCGCACGGGTGAAGGCGACGTCGTCCCCGTCCAGCGATTGGCGCACTACGAAAAAGCCGCCGCCCTCGATGCCGAGGTCGGTGGTGTTGCTCGAGGCCTGAAGCAGGCCCTGCTTCGAGATCAGCGCCTGAGGCGCGGCCATCACACCGCCTGCGGTATAGGTCGACTTGGCGCGACCGTCGCTGACCAGGGTGCGGAACTGGATGTCGTTCCCCTTGTAGCCAATGGTGTTGATGTTACTGATGTTGTCGGCGACGACGGCCATAGCAGTCGCTTCGGCGCCGAGACCTGCAACACCGGCATAAAGTGCGGAATAAAGGCTCAAGGACTGTCTCCGGTTCGCGCCCAATGGGGCAATTCATGGCCATCATAGGAGAGCGCCCGACCCGCCGGTCTGCACGGCTGCGCAAAATTTGCTGGGCGGCAATTTTTTCCGGGTGCGGGACCGCGCACGTCGCCGCCTTCCTATGAAAGCAGCAACGCACAATACGAGGACGTGACGATGCTGCGAATTTCCCTGCGCGATGGAGAGGCTCTGGTGGTCAATGGCGCCATGTTGCGCGCCAAGGGTCGCACCGAGCTGGTGATCGAGAACAAGGTCGCGCTGCTGCGCGGTCGCGAGATCATGTCGGCCGAGGAAGCCACCACCACCGCACGCCGCCTCTATCACGCGACGATGATGGCATATCTGGGCGACGAGCCTGAGGCGCACAAGAACCAGGTGATCGACGAGCTGACGCTGCTGATTCCCGCGATGGCGACCGACGAAGGCCGCGCGGCGTGCGTGCGCTTTGCCCGACAGGTCGCCGAGGGCAGCTATTATCGCGGGCTCGGCACATGCCGCACGCTGATCGAACTTGAGGATGCGGCCGCCGCTCCGGCAGACGAAGCCGCCTGAGACCTCGGGCAATGCACAGCCTGTCCTCCGCCGCCCGCACGATCGCCGCACTGCCGCTGGAAAAGCGGCACGGGCGCGTGACCGCCGTGCGTGGCGCGCTGATCGAGGTCGAGGGCCTTGCGGGTGCCGCGCAGATCGGCGCGCGGATCGATATCGAGACGCCGGAGGGGATGATCCCTTCGGAAGTGACCGGAATCGAGGCCGGCCTTGCCCAGTGCATGCCGTTCCGCGAGCCACAGGGATTGCGGTCTGGCACCATAGCCTGGCTCCACCCCGGCGCGCTGTCGCTCCGTCCGTGCGACGCCTGGCTCGGCCGGATGGTCGATGGGCTGGGCCGCCCGGTCGATGGCAAGGGCGAGTTGCCACTGGGCGCGACGCGCCAGCCGATCAAGGCCCCCCGCCCCCCGCCGCATCGCGCGCCCGCGTTGGCGACCGGATCGAGACCGGGGTACGTGCGCTGGACCTGTTCGTACCGCTTTGCACTGGCCAGCGGCTGGGTCTTTTCGCAGGCTCGGGTGTCGGAAAGTCGGTGCTGCTCTCGATGCTCGCCCGCTGGACGGAATGCGATGTCGCGATCATCGGCCTGATCGGCGAGCGTGGCCGCGAAGTGCAGGAATTCGTCGAGGACGATCTGGGGCCGGAAGGACTTGCCCGCAGCATTGTCGTCGTCGCGACGTCGGACGAACCCGCGCTGATGCGCCGTCAGGCCGCCTGGACCACCCTCGCGCTTGCCGAACATTTCCGCGACCGGGGCTTGCGCGTGCTGTGCCTGATGGACTCGGTCACGCGCTTTGCGATGGCACAGCGCGAGATCGGTCTGGCCAATGGTGAGCCGCCCGCGACGCGCGGCTATACCCCCACCGTCTTTGCCGAGCTGCCCCGGCTGCTCGAACGCGCCGGTCCCGGCCTGCCCGGACAAGGGTCGATCACCGGGCTGTTCACCGTGCTGGTCGATGGCGACGATCATAACGAGCCGGTCGCCGATGCGGTGCGCGGCATCCTTGACGGTCACGTCGTCATCACCCGGCGCATTGCCGAGCGCGGACGCTATCCCGCGATCGACCTGCTCAAGTCAGTGTCGCGGACCCTGCCCCGCTGTTTGAACGAGGATCAGAACTCGACCCGGCTCGCCGCGCGGCGCGTGCTCGGCACCTATGCCGATATGGAAGAGATCGTGCGGCTCGGCGCGTACAAGGCCGGGTCGAACCCCGAGGTCGACCGCGCCGTCGCGATCGCGCCGCAGATTGAGGCACTGCTGACCCAAAGCAAGGGCGATCGCGGCCACGCCGATCAGGCCTTTGCCGATCTGAACGCACTGGTGGAGGAAGCGCATGCGCACGCCCTATGACGCCGCGCTTCGCGCGCTCGACCGCGACATGGATGCCCTCAAGGGGCTGATCGCCGACGCGACGATCCGGCTCGACGAGATGCAGTCGCTGCACGAGGCGCTGAGTGCCAAGATCGTGCGCGAACGCCAGCTGAGCGCAATCGACTGGCAACTTTATGCCGACGCCTATCTCGAACGCGCCCGCGCCGAGCGCCGTCGGCTGGAGCAATTGCGCCACGATGCCGAAGTCGAGCTTGCCATGCTGCGCCGTCAGGCCGCGCAGCAATATGCGTCGATGAAAGCGATCGGCAATGCCGCCGACCAGTACAAGGCCGAGGCCGAGCGCGTCGCTCAGACCGCCGAGCAGACGATGCTCGACGATCTGACCGCCGCCCGCTTTGTCCGGCGCGCGCGCGAAATGCGCAGGAGCATCCGTCGATGATGACGATCCACACCCGTCCGCTCGGCTCGCCCGACACCGCCGCGACCGCCGCCGCAATCCACCGCAACGCGCTGGGATCGGCCCAGAAGCGGCTGTGGCAGGCGGCGATGGGCACGGTGATGCCCGACGCCGAGGCGAAGGTGCCGCAGAACCCCGACATGGAGAAGCTCGACCTCGACGCTCTGCTCGAACTGGCGGGCCGTGCGACCCAGCCACGTCCGATGGCGGCGGTGCTGCACAGCCCCGACTACCGCTCCCAAATCCGCGACCCCGACTTGCGATCGGTCGAGGCGAGCACGCCCGTCATGGGCGAAATCGCGCTCGATCCCGCACGGCTCGGTGCCAATGCCCGGCACGCACCCGCGCTCGAGCGCGCGGCGGACCGCACCGGCATTCCGGCCACTGCGCTCGCTGCGATCGTCAATGCCGAAGCGGCGAAGGACAGTGCGGGTCAGTGGAATATCTATTCGCGCAACAGCCGCTCGTCAGCGGCTGGCCTTGGCCAGTTCCTCAGCCGCACCTGGGAAGGGATGGCCGAGACGCGCGGCACCTGGCTCAACCAGACGGCGCAGGCAAAGGGCTGGCTCGACCGGTCCGGCCAGGTTCGCCCCGCCGCGCGCGCCGAGTTGCTTCAGCTGCGCTACAATGCGACGGCGTCGATCGAGACGACCGCCGACTATGCGCGGGCAAATCTGAAGACGCTCGAGCGGTCGGGGGTCGCCACCGGCGAGGATGCCTCCGCTGTCGCTCGCACCGCGTATCTCGCCCATCATCTGGGCCCTGGCGACGCGATCAAATACCTCAAGACCGGATTGACCGACGAACGCGCAGGGCTGTTGCTACGCGCCCAGATCGGCGGCGGGCGCGCCAGCCAAGCGATCGCGCGCACCGGCGACGCCAGCGCGGCGCACCGCGCCTGGCTGGACAATTATGTCGGCAGCCGGGTGCGGCCGGAGCGCTTTGCTTAACAGCTAAGTAAGAACGCGGATGCCGACCGGGCGACCGGGGATTCTCCTATATGGGTAGGAACTCCGTCGGGATGAAAGGGTCCTGAAATGTCCGTCAGCGCCGAACTTGTCGAACGTCTAGCCTTTGCCGGTTTCACCGATTCGCAGCGCGCCGCGCTGACCAAGTTCATGCCGACGCTGGAGCGCGAGCTTCCGGGCATCCTCGACAAATTCTACGCAAACCTGCGCGGCTGGCCCCAGCTCGCGGCGATGTTCAAGGGCGCCGAGGCCATGCCGCGCGCCGCGAACGCCCAGGCGGCACACTGGAAGATGCTGTTCAGCGGCCGGTTCGACGACGCCTATGTTGTGTCGGTCAAGAAGATAGGCCTGATGCACAGCAAGATCGGGCTCGACCCGCGCTGGTATATCGGCGGCTACACCTTCATCCTGCGCCATCTGTTCGACCTCGCCGCACGCAGCACCTGTCGCTCGCTGAGCGGCGCCGGAGCGGCGCGTACGGCGGACCTGTGCACCGCGATCAACATGGCGGTGATGATCGACATGGATCTCGCCATCTCCTGCTATATCGCCGAGAACAAGGTCGCCTATGACCAGAAGCTCGCCGCGCTCGCGGAGGACTTCCAGGCACAGGTCGCAGGACTTGTCGACCAGTTGAGCGTCGCGTCGAACGAGCTGGAAGCCAGCGCCCAGTCGATGACCGCCAATACCGGCGAGGCAAACAACCGTGCGCTTGCCGTCGCGGCCGCCGCCGAACAGGCCAGCGCCGGGGTGCAGACCGTCGCATCGGCCGCCGAGCAGTTGTCGGCATCGATCCAGATGATCGCGGCGCAGGTTACCAGAATCGACCCACACCACGCAGCGGGCCGTGACCGACGCCGAGCAGACCGACCAGGTCGTGCGCGCGCTCGACGAAGCTGCGGAGCGCATCGGCACCGTGGTCGGTCTGATCGGGCAAATTGCCGGCAAGACCAACATGCTGGCGCTCAACGCCTCGATCGAGGCGGCGCGTGCGGGTGAGGCCGGCAAGGCGTTCGAGGTCGTGGCAGCCGAAGTGAAGGCGCTGGCAAGCCAGACCGAACGGATGACGGAGGATGTCGAGGGCCAGGTCCGCGAGATCCAGGACGCGACTCGGCGCGCGGTTGCGGGACTTGGAAATATTACCGCGACCATCGGTCAGGTCGCCGAAATCAGCACCAGTATCGCAAGCGCGGTTAACCAGCAGAATAGCGCCACCGCCGATATCAGCCGCAACATCCAGCAAACCGCCCAGGCGGCGCATGAGGTGTCCGCCAACATCGTCGGGGTCAGCCAGGCGTCGGAAGCCACTGGAACCGCGGCAAATCAGGTCTTCTCCTCCGCGAGCTCGCTGTCGGGCCAGGCCAGCACCCTCTCCGCCCAGGTTCACCGTTTCGTCAGCCAGGTGCGCGCCGCCTGAACGAATATGGTTACCGTATTTCTACTTATTGTGGAATTACGTATAGGAGTGGTTTACTCCTATTTACCGCAATCGGCGATCATTCCCCTGTAGCCGGAGCAAGCACTGCACTGGCGAAGACGATCGAGGGGACGATCATGTCGAACACCACTGCCGCGCTCGAAGTTGCTGTTGCCGCTGTCATCGAGAACATGGCCAAGGACGGCCAGACGCAGACCAACCGCCAGCGCGTCTATGGCGAGCGGGCCTTTGCCCAGGTGCTCAAGCTGCTCGCCCCGCGCATCCGCCACTTCATCCGCCAGTATGGCCTTGCCGGCCACTGGGACGATGCCGAGCAGTGCTGCGCGATCGGTGTTCACCGTGCGATCCAGGCCTATGACTCCGAGCGCGCCCAGTTCACGACCTTCGTCAACTGGCAGCTGCGCGGCGAGCTGCAGAGCCTCCGCTTCCGCGTCATGACCGACCAGCGCCCCTCGGCGAAGAAGGTCGAAGCCACCACCGTCTCGCTGCATGCGATGAGCCTGGGTGCCGAGGGCGAGGCCAATACGCTGGAGAGCATGGTCGAGGACGAATACGCCCTTGAGCGCACCGAGGCCGCAGCCGGCGAGCACCTCGCGATCAAGACCCGTGAAGCGCTGCTCGACGCCTATGTCGATCATCTGCGCGGCGTCGCGATGGAGCAGCTCAGGCGCCGCGCCCGCAATACCCGGTCGGTGCAGGTTCAGGATCCGCGCCTTCCCCGTTATCGCGCCGGTGCCGCGATCATCGATCCGGCTGAAATCGCCGAGCTCGAGGAGAAGCTGGAAGCGCAGCGCCGCACCGTCGCGCGCCGCCTGTCCGACGATGCCGCCGATATCGAGGTGGAGGCCGATCCGCAGGAGCGTGAGCGTCAGCGTCAGGTCGCCAAGCGCGCCGCCAAGACGATCGCAGACATCGCCGCCAACGATCCGCGCTTCGGCGGCATGTTCGAACGCCCCGCCGCGACGCCGCGCCGCCGCGCGAGCGACAAGGTCGAGACGCCCGCCGTCAGCGTCCTTCCCGATCACAATGCGCCGCACAACCGGCTCAGCCGCGTGATCGCGGTCACCCCGACACCTCAGGAGGCCCCAGCCGTCGAGCTGGACGAGCGCGAAATCGCGCTGGTCCCCGGCAGCACCCGTTCGCGCTGAGTCGAAATCCGTGATCCGCGAGAGCACTATGACCGCTCAGGGCAGCGCCGACGGCCTCATGCCGTTCATCGATCCGGGCCTGGACGACCTGTCCCGGGAATTTTGTCACAACGCCCGCTACTGGCTTGACCATTCGGGGCACCTGATTGCGATCTGGGGCATTGGCACCAACGGCAATTTCGGCGCGAGCTGGGATCGCTGGCTGAAGCGTCACGACATCGCCGCCCAACGCAATGCGCGGTCGTGCGAACGGCTCGCCCGGCAATTGCTGGAACGTGTCCGCCAACGCTGGCCAGTTGGAATGGCTCCCAACAGCATCGGCCTGATCACCGACGGCACCGGCGTCGCGGTAGCACCGGAAGATCCCTGGCCGCTCGCGCCGGGCTGGCTCGACCGTCGTATCGCCCGCCCGGGGAGCCTCGTCGCGCTGCGTCGCTTTGACCCCTCCGGCAATTGGGCACTGATCTCGCACCCGCCTCGCTCGACCGCGCGTCAGGCCGGATAGTTCTTTCAATTCAATATGCTTGGAAGCGTCTGGGATGCCTGCTATCCTATATCCATCGGGATATAGGAGACCGAGATATGGACGCGCCCGTCAAGCTTTTGGCTGCGACCGGTCCGGCCAATGTGCCGGTCGACCCCTATCGTGGCTTCGTCTTTCCCAACCATATCCGCGACTATCGCCGCCGTGCAGGCCACCAGAAGCTGATCGGCCTGTCCCACCGGCTGCCCGGTATCACCTATATCCGCCTGTCCAAGATCGAGCGCGGCGAGGTGACGGCGCGGGCGCATGAGCTGGTCGAAATCGCCAACGTCCTCGGCGTCGCGCCCGACGCACTGCTGGTCGACGTCGACGCCGACGGGTTCTCGATCGAAAGTTGGGCGACCCCGTTCGTCAACATGCCGATGCTGGATCTGGAGCGCGAACGCTTCGCGGTCCTGCTCGCCGCTGCGGTTCGGCACTTGCGCTCAACCGATCGTGGGCTGACGATCCAGATGATCGCCGAGCGGTACGAGATCGCGCCGGTGAACCTGTCGCGCATCGAGAACGCTCAGCGCAGCTTCGAGGAATGGAACGCGCCCACGCGCCAGGCAATCGCCGCCCTGTTCGACACCGCGAACGAAACGGCGCTGCGGGCGCGGATCGATCAGTTGCACCGTGCCGGCGATCTCGACCCCTGGATGTCCTCGGTCAGCGACCCAGCGGAGCGCATGCGCCGCACGCGCGAGCGGATCGCAGCTTTGCGCGCCGAACTTCGCGGCGAGGCCGTCACCCCGGAGGCCTCTGCCCCGCCTCATCCGGGGGCCATGCCCGACAGCATGGCGACAATCCCGGTGCGTGGCCTTGCCGGCGCGGACGGGCTGATCCTCGATCAGGAGACTGGCGAGCGGGTTCAGGTACCGCCAGGGTGTGGCGCGCACGTCATCGCGTTGCGGCTATGCCGCGCAACATTGGGCGCGGGGCTGCCCGGTCAGGCGATTCTCTTCATCGACCCTGATCGCTATCCGATCGCCGGCGGCCTGGCCGCAGTGCGCGAGCCCGGCGGCTTTCGTATCCTGGCGGTTGCGACCGGAATGGATGGCACCTTGACGGGACACAGCCTGTTTCCACAAAAATCCCTTCATATCAGTGAGTTAAATCAAGACACAGCCCATGCTGTCGTCGCCGCACGCTTTGTGTAAGCGGTTGTAACCTCATCCATTATGGGTAAGACTGTAGGCCTGAACCGCGTTGAGGCTGTAATGGGGGAAGCGTGACGCCAAACGGTCTCTGGTTCCCAAGGGGGGTCGTTGCGCGGCCGCGTGGCTGCGGGCTGTTTCGTCGCGGCGGGCTTGATCTGCATCATCGGCATATTGGGGTGGGCACTGGACGTACCGGTGATGCGCTCGCCCCTGCCCGGCTTCGCTGCAGCCTGGCCTCCTGCGCTGGCCACCAATCTATTGCTTGCCGCCACGTTGCTTGCGCTCAGCGTGCGCAATCGCGACTGGGTGCCGCCGACGCGCGCCGGAGCGGTGGGCATCGCGGTGACGCTGCTCGCGCTGCAACTGCTCGCGCTGTCCCTGTTTACGGACATCGGCGGCAGCCCGGTGTCCTGCATGCTGATCCTTCTGCTCGGCGTGGCGACGATCATCCTGTTCCGCAATGATCGCGAAGGCGCGCCGATCGCCGCCCTTGTCGCGGCGCTGGTCATCAGCTTTGCATTGCTGTTGCTGGCCGGACAGATCCTGGCGACCGAAGTCCGCGGCGGTCTGGTCCAGCCCTGGCATATTCCGATCCTGACCAATGTCGCCGAACTGCTGCTGGGTGTCGGGCTGCTGCTCACCGCCACCGATCGGGCGCTGTCCGGCTATCAGGCGGGGAGCGACGAGGAGTGGCCGATGCCGCTGCGCGCGGTCCCGGCGCTGATGGTTGCGCCCGCACTTGTGCTTGCCGTGGACCTGGTCTTTTTCGGCGACCGCGACTTCCCCGAAAGTGCCGAAATCTGGGGAATGCTCGCCAATACGCTGATCGTCGGATCCGTGCTGCTATGGGCAATCGCGCGGCTGACCCGCCAACGATCGACGCTGCGCATCTATGCCCAGACGCTGGATGCCCAGCCGATCGCGATGCTCGACGCCGACGGTCGCATCATCCATTGGTCGAAGGGGTGCGAGGCGCTGTACGGGTTCACCGAAGACGAAGCGATCGGCCGGATCAAGACGGACCTGCTCCACAGCCGCGCGGCGGAAGGTGCCGATGCCGGCGCGACACCTGACCCCGGCGCAGGCGCGTGGCCCCAACGTCGTCTGGTCCAGATCACCCGGGACGGGCGCGAGCTTCAGGTTCTGGAACATGAGCAGCAGGTCGAGGACCGCCTGCGCGGCAGCGTCACCGTCCTGTCGGCTACCGACCTGAGCCCATTGTTGCGTGCGGAGAGTGCAACGGCAGAGAGCGACGTGCGGCTGCTGCTCGCGGCCGAGGCGCACAAGATCGGTATCTTCGAATGGGAGGTCGCAACCGGCAAGCTGAACTGGTTCGCCGATACCGAGCCGCTTCTGGGCCTGCCTTCCGGGACACTCGGCGATTATGACAGCTGGCAGCAGGCGATCCTGCCCGAGGACCGCGACCTGTTCGCCAAGCGCCTCGACGCGGCGGTATGGGCGAAGGCGGACCAGATCAGTTTCTTCTATCGCCTGCGCCTGCCGGACGGACTGGTGCGCGCGATCGAGGGGTCGGCGCGCTGCTTCTATGACGACGACGGTCACCTTGCCCGCATCGTCGGCGTCAATATCGACGTCACCGATCGCGTGCAGCAGACGACGCAACTCGCCGCGCGTGAGGCGCAAATGCGATCGATCCTGGAAACCGTTCCCAGCGCAATGCTGGTGATCGACATTCATGGACGGATACTGAGCTTCAGCCCGGCCGCGGAACGGCTGTTCGGCCATGCCGCGAACGATGTGATCGGCTCTAACGTGTCGATCCTGATGAACGACGATTTCGGCCTTCGGCACAACTCGTTCCTCGAACGCTATCTGTGCACGGGCGAGCGTCGGATCATCGGGCGGCCGCGCATCCTGACCGCCTTGCACGCCGATGGCAGCGAGTTCCCGATCGAGCTGCATGTCGGAGAAGCGGTGTATGAGGACAATCGCGTCTTCACCGGATTCATCACCGACCTGTCCGAACGGTTGCGCGGCGAGGAGCGGCTGGAGCAACTGGCGAACGAACTGACGCAGATCGGGCGGATCAACGCGATGGGCGAGCTTGCCGCCGCGCTTGCGCACGAAATCAACCAGCCGCTCGCCGCCATCGCCAACCATATCGCAACCGCCGAAGTCATCCTGGAAAGCGATGAGGTTCCCGACCCGATCTATGAACGCCTCCTCGCCCAGCTCTGCACGACGCGCGAGCAGACGTTGCGCGCGGGCGAGATCATTCGGCGGCTGCGCGATTTCGTATCGCGCCGCGATGTCGACCTGCGCGTAGAAGCGGTCGAAACTGCAATTCGCGAGGCCAGCGCTTTGGTACTTGTGGGAACGCAGCGATTGGACGTATCGGTAGCCTATGATCTTGCACCAGAGGCGCCGTACATGTTCGCCGACAAGATCCAGATCCAACAGGTTCTGGTCAATCTGATGCGCAACGCGCTGGAGGCGTTACGCGCAACCGCGGCAGACCAGCGCAGCATTCGCGTCGCGACCCGTAAGCTGGACGGCGACCGTATCGAGTTTTCGGTGTCCGACAATGGACCAGGTCTGGCGAAACCGATTCTCGAACAGATGTTTCTTCCGTTCAATTCCACCAAGGGTGAGGGCAGTATGGGTATTGGCCTGCTGATCTGTCGCAGGATCGTGGAAGCGCACGGGGGAACGATGTCGGCGCAGAATAACGACCAGGGCGGCGCCACATTCCGCTTTACAGTCCCGGGTATCGAGCGGAGTTTGGGGGAGGAGTGATGCAGAGCGTATATATCGTCGACGACGACCAGGCCGTCCGTCAATCGCTGCACGGATTGCTGTCCGAACGCCCCAATCTGGTGATCCGCGTTTTCGCATCGGGCGATGCGTTTCTCGACAATATCGAACCGAGCGACGGCGGCGTGCTGCTGCTCGACTTCCAGATGCCGGGACGCAACGGGATTGAGGTCATGCGCGAGCTGCAGGACCGCACCGCCAAGTTCCTCACGATCATGTTGACCGGCCAGGGTGACATTTCGCTCGCGGTCCAGGCAATGAAGGCGGGCGCGACCGACTTTCTCGAAAAGCCCTATGACCCCCATCATCTCCTCAATCTGCTGGATGAGGCGTTCGCGCGGTTCAGCGAGACCAGTGGCATCGCCGAGCGGCGCGAACAGGCGCGCGAGCGGATCGCCCGTTTGTCACCGCGCGAGCATGAAGTGCTGATGGGCCTGATCGAAGGGCGACCGAACAAGGTGATCGCACATCAGCTCGACCTGTCACCGCGCACGGTGGAAATCTATCGCGCCAACATGATGGAAAAGCTGGACGTCAGCAGCCTGTCCGAAGCGCTGCGCCTCGCTTATGCTGCGGAGGTTGCTGCACCGGTGTAGCGTTCGATCAACTCAGCCGCTTCGACACCGGCCCGCTAAAGGCGGATCACGCCGCCATCCGGCCTTCGCCGAGTCCTTCGAGCAGCGAGCGGTTGACCTCGATCAAAGGCTCGATCGACTCGCGACCCTTCATCACTTCGCTCGCATGGCGATTGACCCACAGAGCGATCGAAATGATCGACGCCCGCAGCGCATCGGGAAGTCCGTTGCCGGGCGCGCCACAGGCGCTGGCGAACGTGTCCCACATCTCGCGGTTCCAGTGCAGCACGTCCATCAGCTTGCCACCGGCATAGCCCAGGTCGCGCGCCTCCATCAGCGCCGCGGTAACGTCACGGATCAATCTTTGTTCGGTGGCGCGGGGAGTTTCGACGAGCGTGCGGGCACGTTGATAGGCGCTAAGCGACATGCAGATTCCTCGTTCGCGTTTGCCTCTATCTAGAAGCTTTGCTGCCGCTTCGGTCGCGCTCGAGACATTGCGTGTGGTAAATACGTAAAAGATCACAGCTGCGTCCGCCGCCCCTGCCCCCGGCCTATAATCCACGGGAACATCGAACACGGCAGGGGACCGCCAACGTCATGATTAACGGCGTCGGATTCATCATCATCATGATCTGCGTCTTCGGCAGCTACATCATGGCTGGCGGCAAGATGGAGGTTATCCTCCACGCGCTGCCCCACGAGATGATGGCGATCGGGGGCGCTTCGATCGGTGCATTTCTGGTGGCCAACCAGATGTCCGTGGTCAAGGCCGCGGGCAAGGGCATCGGCAAGGCGTTCAAGGGCAGTCGCTGGAAGGACAGCGACTATCGCGACCTGCTGACGCTGATGTTCGGCTTGCTGTCGGCGTTCAAGAAGGGCGGCGCGACCGCGATCGAGCCGCATCTGGATTCGCCTAAGGACAGCCCGATCTTCAGCCGGTTCCCGCGCCTGATCGCCGACCATCACCTGACCGAGTTCATCTGCGACTATCTGCGCATGATGACGGTGAATTTCGAGGATCCGCACCAGATCGCCGAGGCGATGGAAAACGATATCGAGGCGCACCACCATCACGAGATGCACCCGCAGCATGCGCTGCAGCAGATGGCCGACGGCCTGCCCGCGATCGGCATCGTCGCCGCAGTGCTGGGCGTCATCAAGACGATGGGGTCGATCGACCAGCCGGTCGAGATCCTGGGTGCGATGATCGGCGGTGCGCTGGTCGGCACTTTCCTCGGCGTGCTGCTGTCCTACTGCTTCGTTGGCCCGCTGGCCTCCAAGCTGGGTCAGGTGATCGAGGCCGACTGCAAACCCTTCACCATCGCCAAGACCGCCATCGTCGCGCACGCCCAGGGCATGCCGACCCAGGTGGCGATCGAAATCGCCCGTCGCGCGACGCCTTCGGACAAGGCGCCGAGCTTCCAGCAACTTGAAACCGCGCTTGAGGAGGCAAAGAGTGACTTCGCAGCCCAACCAGCTTGAACTCGCCCCGTCGCCGGGCGGGGTCGTCGAACTGCCCGTACATGGCGTCACCGTCACCGCCGAGGAGCTGAGGGTCCGCCTCGTGCTCGCCGCCGATTTCGGCGACGGCGTCATCGTCGACGCGAGCGCCGTGGAAAGCGTCGGCCAGGCCGTGCTGCAGCTGTTGCTGGCCGCGCGTGCCGAGGCCGAAGCGGACGGGAACCGCTTCCACATCCTGAACCCCAGCCCCGCTTTCCTGGCCCGGATCGAGGCGCTTGGTCTGAGCGACCGATTGGGCCTGAGCAAGACAGAGGAAATGCAATCGTGAGCAAGCTGATTCTTACCGTCGACGATTCCGCCAGCATGCGCATGCTGCTCAAGGCATCGCTCAGCGCACAGGGGTTCAAGATCGAGGCCGCCAACGATGGTCGCCACGGTCTGGAGCGGATGCAGGAGGTCAAGCCCGACCTGCTCATCACCGACATCAACATGCCCGAAATGGACGGCTTCGAGCTGATCGAAGCGGTGCGTGGCCTGCCCGAATTCCGTGGCACGCCGATCCTGGTCCTCTCGACCGAATTCTCGGACGAGAAGAAGGCACGCGCCCGCTCAGCCGGAGCCACCGGCTGGATCACCAAGCCGTTCGAGGCCGAAAAGCTGGGAGCGGCGATCCGCCGCGTCTGCCCATGAGCGACGATATGGACGATATCCAGGCGATCTTCTTTGAAGAATGCGCCGAGGGGCTGGCTGCCGCCGAACAGGGGCTGTCGGCGATGCAGGCGGGCGACGTGTCGCCCGGCACGATCGCGGCGGTGTTCCGCGCGGTCCACTCGATCAAGGGTGGCGCGGGTGCATTCGGCCATGTCGCGCTGACCGCCTTTGCGCACAAATTCGAAAACCTGCTCGACGAAGTGCGCGCGGGCCGGATCGACCCGACCCCGGGAACCGTCGGCGTGATGCTGTCGGCGCTCGATGTCCTGTCCGACCATGTCGGTGCGTCGCAGGGCACGGTGCCGCTGCCCGATGACGCTGCGTCGCTGGATGCGATCCAGGCGATCCTCGATGGTGAGGCCGCGCCCGCCGCGACCGCGCCCGCGCCGGTCGAAGTTGCGCCCGTCGTCGAGGCCGCGCCGATGGATGTCGATCCGTTCGGCTTCGAGCCCGTCGCGGTTGCGCTCGACTTCGACTTCGATGCTGCCGAGGAAGCCCCGGCCACGCCGGAAGCCGCCGCGGCCGAAGCCGTTTGGCGCGTCGAATTCGGCCCGTCGCGCGACGCGATGGCCGCTGGTGCCGAGCCGATCCTGGTCATCCGCGAACTCGAGGACAATGGCGGCCGCGTCGTCGGCGTGGACAGCAGCGCGCTGCCCAGCCTGCGCGACCTCGACCCCGAAATGGCCTATCTGCGCTGGACGATCGAGCTGCCCGGCTGGACCGAGGAAGCCCGTATCAACGATGCGTTCGACTTTGTCGCACCGGATTCGCACATCGCGATCTCGCGGGTCGAGCCGCCCATGGTCGAGGCTGCTCCGCAGGTCGAAGCCCGCACCGAGCGACTGGACGATGCGCGCGCGCTGATCGAGCAGGTCGCTGCCGCCACCGCCGCTGCGCCGACGCTGGCCGTCGTGCCCGCCGCGCCCCCGCCCGCCGGGGACTCGGGCTCGCAGACGATCCGCGTCGACCTGGTCAAGCTCGACATGCTGCTCAACCTGGTCGGTGAGCTGGTCATCCGCAACTCGATCCTGTCCGATCGCTTGAGCGCGAAGGATCAGGAGCGGGTCGAACTGCCCGAACTCGCCCGTCTGACGCGCGAGATTCAGGACAATGTGATGAGCCTGCGCGCGCAGCCGATCAAACAGGCGTTCAGCCGCGTGCCGCGGATGCTGCGCGACCTGATGGCCGAGACCGGCAAGCAGGTGAATTTGCAGACGTTCGGCGAGATGACCGAAGTCGACAAGGGCGTGATCGAGAAGATCGGCGACCCGTTGACGCACCTCATCCGCAACGCGGTCGATCACGGGCTGGAAAGCACGGAGGAGCGTCTGCGCGCCGGCAAGTCGGCCCAGGGTACGATCGTCCTGTCCGCCGAACAGAAGGGTGCTCGGATCATCGTCACCGTGTCAGACGACGGCAAGGGCATCGATCGCGCCCGGGTCCGCGCCAAGGCAATCGAAAAGGGTATTGTCCCCCCCGATGCGGTACTGACCGACGAGGAAATCGATCAGCTGATCTGCGCCCCCGGTTTCTCCACCGCGGCGACGATCTCGAACATTTCGGGTCGCGGCGTGGGCATGGACGTTGTCCGCTCGAACGTCGAGGCGCTGGGTGGCCGGGTCGAGATCGCTTCGGTTCCGGGCAAGGGAACCAGCTTTACGCTGGTCCTCCCGCTGACCCTCGCAATCCTCGACGGCATGGTCGTTCGCCTTGCCGGACAGCGCTTCGTGCTCCCGCTCGCCACCGTGATCGAGGCAATCCGCCCCGAGCCGGGCCAGGTCAGCGCGACCACGCCGGGCAGCGAAGTGATCGAGATCCGTGGCGACTATCTCCCGGTGCGCCGCCTGACCCAGGTGTTCGGGCTGCACGCCAACGAAGATCGACCGGTGCACGAAAGCCTGGTCATCATCGTCGAGAGCGAGAGCGCCGGCCGCGTCGGCCTGCTCGTCGACACGATCGACGACCGCCGCGAGGTGGTGATCAAGAGCCTCGAACAGAATCTCCACCCGATCCGCGGTCTGGGCGGCGCCACCATCCTGGGTGACGGTTCGATCGCACTCATCCTCGACGTCGAGGCGCTCGTCGCCCCGGCCGGCCAGACCCGCAACCTCCTGAGAGGACTCGCAGCATGAACGACCAAGAAACCCCTGCCGACGAGATCAAGATCGTCACCTTCACCCTGGGCAACCGCGCGTTCGGCATCGACATGCGCTCGCTGATCGAAATCCGCGAATGGGCCGAGCCGACGCCGCTGCCCGGCGTTCCCGGCTACATCCTGGGCGTCACCAACCTGCGCGGCACCGTGGTGCCGGTGGTCGGTCTTGCCGAGCGCCTCGGCTGGACCCCGAGCGAGATCCACGCGCGTTCGTGCGTGCTGGTCGTCAACATCGCGGGCAAGCAGGCCGGATTCCTGGTGGACGAGGTCGATGACATCGTCGCGATCCAGGAAAGCGCGATTCAGGCGGCACCCGATGTCGAACTGCAGGAATCGAACGTGATCTCGGGCCTGGTCCAGATCACCGCCCGCGCCCGCGATGGAAGCGAGCCGAGCGCCCAGATGGTGCTGCTGCTCGATCTCGACGCGCTGTCGATCACCCGTCACCTGGACCTGGCTGCCTGATATGAGCACGTCGCTGGCGCCTGCGCCCATGAACCCGCTGCTGTCCGACGGTGCTCCGCCGCTGGGCGACAGCGAGTTCGCGGCAATCGCGCGGATCATGATGACCGAGGCACGCATCAGCCTGCCATCGACGAAGAAGGTGCTGGTGCACTCGCGCCTGTCGCGCCGCCTTCGCGAACGCGGACTGGCGTCGTTCAAGGACTATATCGCCTTTGCCGAGAAGGATGCGGAGGAACTGCGGCTGCTGGTGACGGCGCTGACGACGAACCACACGCATTTCTTCCGTGAGAGCCATCACTTCGACCATCTGCGCGATGTGCTGGTGCCGAAGCTGAAGAGCGATCCGAGCCGCGCGCCCGTGCGGATCTGGTCGGCCGGCTGCTCGAGCGGCGAGGAAGTCTATACGCTGGCCATGACGCTGATGGGCACCGACCGTGCCCAGGCGGAATGGATGCGCAACCGCGACATCCGTCTGCTGGCGACGGATATCTCGGAGCCGGTAGTCAACGCCTGTGCCGAAGGCTTCTATGCCGCGCAGGGCGTGGACGGCGTACCCGAAGCCTATCGCAAGGCGTGGATGGTGCCCGAAGGCAGCGGCTATCGCATGGCAGAGGCGGCGCGTGCGCTGGTGACGGCGCGGGTGCTCAACCTGTTCGGCGAATGGCCGATGCGGCAGCGCTACGATGCTATTTTTTGCCGCAACGTGATGATCTATTTCGACGATACTGCGAAGGCGGAGCTTGAGGCGCGCCTGGTCGAGCTGCTCAAGCCCGGCGGCTATTTGTACATCGGTCACAGCGAGCGGCTGATCGGCCCGGCGGTGGCGCGGATGAAAAGCTGTGGCAACACGATCTATCAGCGCACGGACGGTGCCGCATGAACCGGGTCCGTGCACTGATCGTCGACGACAGCGCGTCGATGCGGGCGGCATTGACGCGCATCCTGTCCGGTGACCCCGAGATCGAGGTGATCGGGGCGGCCCCCGAGCCGCACACGGCGCGTGAGATGATCAAGGAGCTCAACCCCGACGTGCTGACACTGGACGTCGAAATGCCGGGGATGGACGGACTGTCGTTCCTTGAGCGGATCATGCGGCTGCGCCCGATGCCGGTTGTCATGTGCTCGTCCCTGACGGCGGCGGGTGCCGAGGTCACGATCGAGGCACTGCGCCTCGGCGCGGTCGACTGCATCGCCAAGCCAGCGGGCGGCCCGGTCGAGTTGGCGCTGGGCGCGGAGCAACTGCGCGCGACGGTGAAGGGTGCCGCACGCTCGCAAGCGCGCCGCGGCCAGCCCGCGCCCGCCGCGACGCGCCAGCCCCCTGCCCCGGCCCCGGGCCAGCCGCCGTTCCGCGATGTCGTGATTGCGATCGGCGCTTCGACCGGGGGCGTAGAAGCGCTGTTCCACGTTCTGGGCGAACTGCCGCAGGACTGCCCGCCGGTGCTCGTCGTCCAGCATATGCCGGCTGCATTCACCGCCAGCTTCGCCGCCCGGCTTGACCGCGGCTGCGCGGTGCGGGTGGTCGAGGCTACCGACGGTGCGCAGCTCCAGCGCGGCACGGTTTATATCGCGCCGGGCGGGTCGCATCACATGGTGCTCGACGGCGGCACACGCGGCCGCATCAAGCTGGTCGCAGCCGATCCGGTCAACGGCCACCGCCCGTCGGTGGACATGCTGTTCGATTCGGTTGCCAAGCTGGGCAGGTCGGCGGTCGCCGCGATCCTGACCGGCATGGGCAGCGATGGCGCGAACGGCATGCTGGCGATGCGCCAGGCCGGTGCGCGCACCTTTGGCCAGTCCCGAGACGATTGCGTCGTGTGGGGAATGCCGCGTGCGGCGCTCCTGACCGGCGCAGTCGAAACCGAAACCAGCCTGTCCTCTATGGCAGGTGCCATCCTCGCCGCTTCGCGCGGCAAGCATCAGGAGCGTTAAATGCCCGCCGCGTCAGCTATCCGAGTCATGGTCGTTGACGACCAGACGAGTATGCGCGCGATGATTCGTCGCGCCCTTCAGGATTTTGGGTTCAAGGACATCCGCGACAAGGGGACCGCGCCCGAAGCGCTGTCCGCGATGCGCGCCGATCGCGTTCACCTCATCATCTCGGACTATAACATGCCCGAGATGGACGGCCTCGAATTCCTCGAGACCGTCCGCAACGACGCGGTCCTCGCCAAGACCGTGTTCATCATGCTCACCGGATCGTCCGACCGTGAGGTCGTGGCGAAGGCGGCGGCATTGGGGGTCAACAATTATCTCGTGAAGCCCTTTGCGCCGGCAGCGCTGAAGGAAAAGATCGAGCGCGTGTTCGGCGATCTGACATGACCGTCGCGACCGCCAGCAAGATCACGATCATTCAGGGCGAGTTTGCGGTCATCTCCAAACCGGAGACCGTGATCTCGACCCTGTTGGGATCGTGCATCGCCGTATGCCTGCACGACGCCCGTGCACGCATCGGCGGGATGAATCATTTCCTGCTGGGGGAGCCGAGTCCGGATCACAAGGTCAGCCAGTCCGAGCTGCAACGCTATGGCGTGCATGCGATGGAACTGCTCATCAACGGGATGATGAAGGCCGGGTCGGAACGGTCGCAGTTGCGCGCGCACCTCTATGGCGGCGCAAACATCATCGCCGGCCTGGGCGGGATCGGGACGGCCAACGCCGCCTTCGCGCTGCGCTTTCTGCAGACCGAAGGGATCGCCATCGGCCTCAATGACACTGGCGGCACACAGCCGCGCAAGGTGGAGTTCCGGCCCTATGACGGGAAGATCCGGTGCACCTATGTCGCCGAGCCGCCGCCCGTCACCCTGCCGCCCAAAATGCCCGCTCATGGCGGCGAAATCGACCTCTTCTGAAGGGTTTAGCAATGCACGACCAGAGCAAGATCCCCGGCACCGGCCAAGACCGGCTGATCAGCGCGCTGCACGGCGCGGTGGCCGGCGAGCTGCGCCATGTGCGGGTGCTGATCGAGGAACTTGCCGAGGCGCTGGTTTCCGACGAGCATTTCGTCGACCGCTACCTCGACAAGCTCCAGGCGTTCGACCTGCTGGTCCAGTGTACCGAGGAAAGCGCTGCGGTGCTCGACCGGCTGGCTGCGGGCGCCTGTACCCAGAGCGCGATCGCACCCGTTCGGCTCGGCCAGATCCATGAACGGCTCCAGGCCGCTCTGCACGCGGCGCACTGATCATGGCGAGCTACGCCCCCAATACCCGACCGATCGTCATCCGAAAGGTCAAGAAGGTGGTCGGCGGCCATCATGGTGGCGCGTGGAAAGTTGCCTATGCCGATTTCGTGACCGCGATGATGGCGTTCTTCATGCTGTTGTGGCTGATCAGCACCCCCGAAAAGGAAAAGCTGAAGGGGCTGGCCGAGTATTTCTCGCCCGGTCCGCCGATGGTGGGCAGCGCAGGCAGCGCTGCAGGCGGCGCGCAGTCGGGATCGGGCGGGCATGGCCGCGCCAGGAACGCCGACCAGGCCAAGGCGGCCGGCGTCCCGGCGATGGAGGCCCAGAGCATCGGCACCGCGCGCGGCGGCACCGCGACGATCCCCGACGCGACGATGCGCGTGCTTGCGCAGGAACTGCGCATCTCGCTCGACGCCATCGCAAGCGATGAAAGCGCCCAGCAAAAGATCGAGTCGGACGAGGACGGGTTGCGCATCACGCTGATGGACAGCGTGCGCCAGCCGATGTTTCGCCCGGGCACCGCCCAGCTCAACGATTTTGCCCGCCGTCAGCTCGGCGCGGTCGCCGACAAGCTGGTCAAGTCCGGCGCTCGGCTGACGATCGAGGGGCATACCGACGGCGCAGGCGGCGACAATGAGGCCAATTGGCGGCTGTCGGGCGAGCGTGCGCTGGCGGCGCGCACGGTGCTGCTCGGCGGCGGGATCACCGCAGACCGCATCGCGGGCGTGATGGCGCGCGGCGCAAGCCAGCCCATCTATCCGGGGGAGCCAGGTCGCGCCGAAAACCGCCGCATCACGATCATCGTCAAGGGCGAGTCCCCCGCCACCCCTGCCGATTCAAGTTTCAAGCTGTGAGCCGAGGACAATGAAGAAGATCCTGTTCCCCCTCGTCCTGTTGATCACGGGCGGCGCGATCGGCGCCGGAAGCGGCTATGCCACCAACTTTCTTCTCGGCACCCCGGCCGGGGCGACCACGGCCAAGCCGGAGCCGGTAGTGGAAGAGCCGGGCACGTTCGTCGCGCTGCCGCCGATGACCGCACCGCTCGTTCTGAAGGACGGCAAGCTGTCGGGCTATGCGACGTTCGAGGTCCAGCTCGAAGTCGGCGAGGGCGAGGCCGAGGCGGTAACCGCACGCCTCCCCTTCCTGCAGCATGCGATCAACCTGCGCACCTTCAAGGTTCCCCTGGCTGCGGGCGCCGACGGCATGCTGCCCGATCTGGACAATTTCCGGCGCGTCGTCATCGAAGCCGCGCGCGAAGCAGTCGGCCCGGGCAAGATCCGCAAGGTCGCGATCACCAAGGCGGAGCCGGCATGATGTACAGCGACAGTCCGCAATCCTGGGAAGCCGATTCCGCCGCGGTCAATGACCGCCGCAGCGGCGGCGATACACGCCTCGTCACCACGCTGCTCGTCGGGCGGCTGGTAACCCCGCGCGGTGACGTGGTGTGCCGCGTCCGCAACATCTCCGAAAATGGCGCGCGCGTCGAATGCGCGTTGCCGCTGTCGCGTGACGACAAGGTGCAACTGGAGCTGCGCGGGGCCGAACTGCTTGAGGCCGAAGTCGCCTGGGCACAGGGCGGTGCTTGCGGGCTGCGGTTTCTGTCACCGGTTCCGGCGGAGCTGATCCTGAAGCCGTCGCCACAGGAAAAGGGCTGGCACAACCGCTTGCCGCGGCTGGAGACCGAATGCGCGGTGCTGGTGACATGCGACGGGCGTCGCCTGTCCGCGACGCTGCGCGACATCAATCAGCTCGGGATGCGGGTCGAGGGACTCAACCGTCCGCTGACCCAGGGGACGCTGTCGGTCCACATCCCGGAGCTGGGGACGGTCAACGCCGCGATCCGCTGGCAGCGCGAGGACGCCGCAGGGTTGCAGTTCCTGACCCCGCTGCGGTTCGAGACGCTGTCGGCCTGGCTGATCAATCCCGCGAGCCGGTTCGGGCGGCGGGACTAGCTCTATCCCCCTCCCTGCGTGCTGGGAGGGGTCGGGGAGTGGCTGCGCGCGCCTGCGCGCCGAACAGACTTGGTGCCTTGACGGCAAAGCGGCGGACGAGGCATCGAGCTTCGTCCGCCGCAAACCCACCCCTAGCCGCTCCCTTCCAGGGAGAGGAACTCTACCCCGACCCGAAACTTCGGATCAGGCTGCCCGCGACCAGTGCCCAGCCATCGACCAGCACGAAGAAGATGATCTTGCACGGCAAGGCAATCGTCGTTGGTGGCAGCATCATCATGCCCATCGCCATCAGGACCGCCGCAACGGCAAGGTCGATGACGAGGAAGGGCAACAGTAGAAGGAAGCCAATTTCGAACGCGCGCCGCAGTTCGGAGATCATGAAGGCGGGGATCAGCGTACCGAGCGGCACCTCCGCGCGGGTTTTGGCGGGTTCGGCGGCAAGACCGTTGAACAACGCGATATCGTCGTCGCGAACCTGACTCAGCATGAACTTGCGGAACGGCGCGGCGGTCTTTTCGAACGCCACGTCCTCGCTGATCTTGCCTTCGGTATAAGGCTTGATCCCCGCTGTCCATGCCGACTCCAGAGTTGGCGTCATCACGAACATCGACAGGAACAGCGCTAGGCTGATGATCACCGGGTTCGGCGGCACGCCCTGTGCGCCAAGGCCCGTACGCAGCAGCGACAGCGCGACGACGATGCGGGTGAACGAGGTCACCGTCATCAGGATGCCGGGCGCGAGGCTGAGCACGGTGAGCAGCGCGACCATGCCGATCGCCTTACCGCTCATCGACCCGCCCGCCAGATCCAGAGGCGAGCCGCCGGCCCCCGCGCCCGCTGCAGCGGCGGCAGTGGCAGGGGCGAGCAGCAGGACCGCCGCGATGCCGTAGCGCAGCAGCTTAGGCATGTCCGGCGATCCGAGCGTTCGCGAAGCTCTGGAAGCGTTCGAGGTTGCTGAGGAACGCGGTCGATCCGGCATCGTCACCGCCGTCGCGGGCTGCGTCGAACATCGGGGTCATCGCCACCGGCGCGGCCTCGACCGACGCGGCAATGACAGGCTGGGGTGCCGGCGCGTCGAGCAGGCGCAGCGCGGGCGCGTCGGTGCGCGCCTCATGCAGCACGACGTTGCCCTCAGGTGCCATCAGTACGAGATGCTCGACATTGTCGCGGCGCACGAGCAGCAGCGAGCGCTTTGGATCGACGGTCAGCCGCTCCACCACTTCGAGGCGCTTGTCCGGCGTGCCGCCCGTTCCGAGCCGTCCGGGCAGGCGGATGTCGAAGCGACGCACCGCCCACAGCGCACCACCAAGCAGGCCGAGCACCATGGCGAGCGCACCGAACATGCGCAGCAGGGCGAGCGCGGTCATGCGACTGCACTCGCGGGGAGGACTTCGGAAATCTCGATCGACATGTGCTCGCCGCTCACGATCACCCGCCCCCGCGCGACCAGCGTGTCGTTGACGTAGATCAGCGTCGGATCGGCGTCGGTGCTGTCGAGCGCAACGATCGCGCCGCGGCTCATCTTGAGCACCTCGCGGATCGGCAGCCGGGTGGACCCCAGCACGATCGACAGTTCGACCATGATATCGTTGAGCACGGCATTCCCCTGCGTGTTCGTCATGCGATGTTTATAGGCGGCAGAAATTGCCCCCGGTCCGACCGACCCGGAAAAACTTGCCTATAAGGAAAGCGTCGGGGGCAATTCCTGCCCGCCGCGCCGGATTTGGGAACATGGACCTCAAAAGTGCCGTCTCGGTCTCCGCCTCGGGCCTGCGTGCCCAGTCGCTGCGGATGCGCGTGATCGCCGAGAACCTCGCCAACCAGAGCTCGGTGTCGCAGACCCCGGGCGGCGACCCCTATCGCCGTCGCGTGGCAACTTTTGCCGCCGAGGTGGATCGCGCGACCGGCGCGACCAAGGTATCGGTCAAGGGGGTCGCGACCGACAAGTCCGCGTTCCAGCGCGTCTATCAGCCGGGCAACCCCGCTGCCGACGCCAAGGGCTATGTGAACATGCCCAACGTCAACGGGCTCGTCGAGACCGCCGACCTCAAGGCCGCACAACGCTCTTACGAAGCCAATCTCAGCGCCATCGAAGCCGCCAAGGGCATGACGATGCGCACCATCGACCTGCTGAAATAAGGATCGCAGCCATGTCCATCGGAGCACTCGACGCCGCCAGCGCCTATGGCCGTGCCGCCGGCATCTCGCCGCTCTCGCGCGGCCCCGGCATCGGCGGTCCCGGCGCGGCCGACGCCCCCGTCGCGGGTGGCTTTGGCCAACTCGTTCAGGGCATGGTCGGCGATGCGACATCGAGCCTCAAGGCCGCCGAGACCGCATCGGCGCGCCAGATCGCAGGCAAGGGCGACCTGATCGACGTGGTGACCGCGATGGGCGCCGCCGAAGTCGCGCTCGACACCGTGGTCGCGGTGCGCGACCGTGTCGTGAACGCCTATTCCGAAATCATGCGGATGCAGATCTAGTGGACGCGAACGCCGCCATCGAGATCGGGCGCGCC
Source organism: Sphingomonas sp. J344 (assembly GCF_024700005.1). Classification (NCBI taxonomy): domain Bacteria; kingdom Pseudomonadati; phylum Pseudomonadota; class Alphaproteobacteria; order Sphingomonadales; family Sphingomonadaceae; genus Sphingomonas; species Sphingomonas sp. J344. The sequence goes on from NZ_JAJONB010000001.1 coordinate 49,877, forward strand.
GCGCTGATCCTGACGCTGACCGTCGCCGGGCCGTTGCTGTTCGCCGCGCTGTTCACCGGCGTCGCGATCGGCTTGCTCCAGGCGCTGACCCAGATCCAGGAACAGACGCTGACCTTCGTGCCCAAGATTATCATCATGGGGATCACCCTGCTGCTCAGCTTTCCGATGATCGGCTCCGCGCTCGGCGACTTCATGCACGTGCTGGGCGACAAGATCGTCCAGGGCGGCTGACGCGCCGATGATCGAAGACCTGCCGCTGCACGCCACCGCCTTCCTCATCCTGTTCGCGCGGGTCGGGTCGGTACTGATGCTGCTGCCGGTCTTTTCCGAAGACGCCGTCCCCGCGCAGATCCGCCTGTTCGCGGGAATGGGCATGACGCTGGGCCTGTGGGGTTTTCTGTCGGCCAAGGTCATCCCGATGGCGGCGGTCACCGATCTTCAGCTTGCCGCGATCCTTGTCGCCGAGTTGCTGGTCGGCATTGGCCTCGGCCTTATCATGCGGATGATGTACCAGGCGATCTCGATCGCCGGGTCGCTGATCAGCCTTCAGATCGGACTGACCTCAGCGATAGTGTTCGACCCCGGCCAGTCGGGGCAGGCACCGTTGCTGTCGCGGTTCGTGGGTGTCGCCGCAGCGGTCGTCTGCTTCGCGATGGCGGTCCACCATTTGTGGATCGGTGCGCTGATCAAGTCATACGGCCTGTTCCCGATCGGGGCCATTCCCAACAGCCAGGATTTCGCTGACCTTGCGGTGCGCGTCGCGGGCAATTCGCTCGCGCTCGGCGTCTCGCTCGCCGCGCCGCTGCTGGTCTATGGCATCGTGTTCAACACCGTTCTCGGCCTCGTCGCGCGCGTCGCGCCGGCGTTGCAGGTCTTCTTCATCGCGCAGCCGCTCAACCTGCTGCTCGGCATCACCATTACCGCCGCGACCTTGGGGGCGACGCTCGTCACCTTCGCGAACAGCATCGCGGCGTGGATGAACATGGGCTGGAGCTGACGCGATGGCCGGTGGATCGGAGTCGGAAGACAAGGACTCGAAAACATTCGCCCCCAGTCAGAAGCGCATCGACGATGCGCGGAAAAAGGGCGATGTGCCGATGGCACCGGAGATGCGCCAGGCCGCGATGTTCGCCGGGCTGGTCGTCGTCACCGGAGGACTCGGCGCGCACGCGATCTCCAACCTCGCCGGATCGCTCGCGCGCATCTGGGGCCGCGCCGACAGCTTTCTGTTCGAGCCCCAGGGAGCGCAGGCGTTCGGCGGCTTCATTCTCGGCGAGGTCGCCATGGGCATCCTTCCGCTGCTCGGGGCCCTGTTCGGCTTCGCGCTGCTGGGAGGTCTGATGTCCGGGCGCCCGATGATCAGCTTCAGCCGGATTGCGCCCAAATGGTCGAAGATCAATCCGATCTCCGGTTTCGGGCGCATGTTCGGGATGAAGGGGCTGGTCGAGTTCGCCAAGACGCTCGCCAAGCTGATCGCTGTCGCCGGGATCGGCGGGCTGATCCTCTGGCCCTTTCTACCCGGTTTCGAAAAGATGGTCGGGATCGGCCCCGGCACGATCATCGACCTGGCGCAGACCATGGTGTGGAATGTTCTCGTCATCGTCGTCGTGCTGGTCGCAGCGATCGCCGGATTCGACTTTATCTACCAGCGGCACAACTGGACCAAGCAGAAGATGATGTCCCTCAAGGACATGAAGGACGAGCACAAGGAACAGGAGGGCGATCCCAAGGTCAAGGGCAGGATGCGCCAGATCGGGATGAAGCGGTCGCGCCAGCGGATGATGCAGGCGGTCCCTACCGCCACTGTCGTCATCACCAACCCGACCCATTATGCGGTCGCGCTGCGTTACGATCACGGCGCGATGAACGCGCCGATCGTGGTGGCCAAGGGCACCGACGCCATCGCGCTCAAGATCCGCGAGATCGCCACCGCCAACGGGGTTCCGCTGGTCGAAAACCGCCCGCTTGCCCGCGCGCTGCACGCCAGCGCCGAGATCGACCACCCGATCCCGCTGGAGCATTATCAGGCGGTGGCCGAGGTCATCAGCTATGTGATGAAGCTGGCACGGGGTGGAGCGTAGCTTTGTACGACATTCAATGTCCCCTCCGTTGGAGGGAGGTGAGCCAGCAGATCACCCGTTAACCATCTCTCTTGAGATTCGGGGTCAGACCGTGCGGTCGTGCTTCGCCAGCTCGACGCGGACGCGCAGCTCGATTTCGCGGGCGATGTCGGCGAGCGCTGGGTCTTCGGGCATCTCGAACGCGGCCGCCCATTGAGCGAGCGCATCGAGTGCTTTTTCCTCGGGCACGCCCTTCACCCCCGCAGCATGAAGCTGGTCGAGAATCTCGAGCCCGCGTGCGGCCGGGCGCGCCTCGCGGCGGCGCTTTTCCTGCGGGGTTTCCAATGCGGTGGCTGCGGCGAGCAGGACATGGACCGTGGTCGATGCCTGCAAGGTCGGGGCGGCCTGCTGCCCCTGCTGGGGCGCTTCGGGCATCTCCATTTTCGGGAGCGTCAGGCGCAGGGCGGCGTCGGACTTCGACAGTGCATTGAGCACCATCTGGACCGGCATCGGGACACCCTCGATACGCACTGCTTCTGTTCTCCGCGAAGACCGGAAGGGCCTTTCCCTTTCTATAAGAAGATTAACGCGGTTCCGGAGACGATGGACAGGTTTATGCGCATTTTGACACTCCTGATGCTGGCCCTCGCGCTCGCGGTGCCCGGCACTGCCGCTGCGAACAGCACGCACCGGATCAAGGACATCGTCGATATCGAGAATGTCCGCCCCAACCAGCTGGTCGGATATGGCCTCGTCGTCGGCCTCGCCGGCACTGGCGACCGCACGCGAAACACCCCCTTCACCGAGGAATCGATGCAGGCGATGCTGGAGCGGATGGGTGTCAATGTGCGCGGATCGCAGCTCAAGACGATGAACGTCGCGGCGGTATCGATCACCGCGACCATGCCGCCCTTCGCGCGCGCTGGATCGCGGATCGACGTCACCGTATCCGCAATCGGCGATTCCACCAGTCTTCAGGGCGGGACGCTGATCGCCTCGTCGCTCCGTGCACTCGACGGCGAAATCTACGCGGTCGCGCAGGGCCAGGTCTCGGTCTCCGGCTTCAAGGCACAGGGCGCGGCGGCGAGCATCAGCCGTGGCGTCTCCACCTCTGCCCGAATCGCGGATGGCGCGATCATCGAGCGCGAAGTACCCTTTGCGCTGCGCAGCTCGACCAGCCTCAAGCTGGCGCTCAAGAATCCCGATTTCACCACCGCGAACATGATTGCGGGCACGATCAACGGGGCCTTTGCGGGGACCGCCGAGGTGCTCGACCCCGCGACGGTCGAAATCAAGCCCGGCCCCGGCTTTCCCGGATCGGTGGTCGACCTGGTCGCGCGGATCGAAAACCTGCCGGTCCGTGTCGATCAGCCGGCGAAGGTGATTGTCAACGAAGCCTCGGGCACGGTGGTGATGGGCGCCAATGTCCGCGTCAGCCCGGTCGCGATCGCGCAGGGCGGCTTGACCATCAGCGTCGCGGAATCGCCGCAAGTGTCGCAGCCCGCGCCGCTGTCACAGGGCCAGACCCAGGTCGTGCCGCGCACCCAGGTCACGGTCGATGACGGCACCGGTCGTTCGCTCGGAACGCTGGGCGGCGAAACCTCTCTCGCCGCGCTGGTTGCGGGCCTCAACGCGCTCGGCGTCAGCCCCCGCGACCTGATTACCATCCTTCAGGCTATCAAGAGCGCCGGCGCGCTCCAGGCCGACATCGAGGTGCAATGATGAGCCCCCTTTCCACACCCGCCGCCGCGACCACCGGCACCGCGCCCAGCGTCCCCAAACCCAAGAGCAAGGAGACCGCGCAGGCGTTCGAAGCGGTGTTCATCGGCCAGATGACCCAGTTGATGCTCGAAAGCGTCGAGGAGGGCGAGTTTTCCGGCGGGCATGGCGAACAGATGTTCCGCGGCGTGCTCGCCGAGAACCTGGGGACCGCGATCGCCGCCAAGGGCGGCATCGGCCTCGCGCCCGCAGTCATGGACCAGATCATCAAGCTCCAGGGGGCAATCCGGATGGAAACTGAACTCCTCGACCTGTTCCGCTCACTGGCGTCGATCAGCGCGGAGGAAACATTGCTGCTTCAGCATGGCCGTCGCGGCGAAATCGCCGAGCTGGTCCAGGCCAAGTCCCGCCTGGTCGGCGCGGTCGACACAGAAGTCGCACGGCTCGACCGGACCAACCCCGCCTGGCGCGAGGCGCTGGACGCTGACACCCGCGCCGAGCTGGCAACGCTCGCCGGGCAGCTGCGCGATATTTGCGCCACCAACGGCGCGACGCTCAAGCGCCAGATCGACCTGTCGAACGAAATGATGGGGGAAATCGCCGCCGACGCCCGCCGCCGCCACGGTAGCGGCAGCGCCGCCTATGGCGCGTCGGGCGCGATGACGGGAACCGGGGTGGCGGTGCCGATCTCGGTCAACGCCAGCTTTTGAAGCCCGGTCTGATCGCCGCGCTGGCGGTGCCGCTCGCAGTTCCGTTGATCGCCACGGCCGCTCCCCCGCGCACGGGTGCGATGCTGATCGTGCCGGTCATGCCTGCGCGTCAGGCCGAGATGATCGACTGGATTGCTCGCGCCGATGCGGATCTGCTCGGCACGGGACCGGTGCGCGGATCGCTGATCGTCACCGGAAACAGGGATGCAATCATGCGGGAGACGTGGAGCCACGGCGCCATCGTACTCGCCGCGCGGCCTGTGGGCTGCACCGGAAGGAACGGATGGAATGACTGAGCTGACGCTAGATGCAATCCGCAAGGCGGGTTTGACGCTGGTGATGGCGGTTGCCGCCGCCCTGTCGGTCGCGCTGCTCGCAGGGATGCTGGTGACCGGTGCCGACAGCTTTGTGACCGTCGCAATCGCGCTGGTCGCACTGCTCGCCTACCCCACCTGGCTCTGGAGAAAGGGTGCGACCGACAGCACCGCGCGCATCGCCGTCAGCATGGCGGTCGTCGCGATCCCCGCGCTGATGCTGTTCGCGTTTCGCGGCATGGCGTGGCAGGTCGACCTGCACATGGCGTTCTTTGCCGCACTCGCGATCACCGCAGTGCTGTGCGACTGGCGAGCGATCATCGGCGCCACGCTGGTCGTCGCGGTACATCACCTGATCCTTGGCATGGCGGTGCCCGACTGGGTGTTCCTTGGCGGCACATCGATCGTGCGCATCCTGATGCACGCCGCGATTCTGCTGGCCGAAGCCGGAGCGCTGGTCTTCATCTCCGCGCGCGTCGTCGCCCTGCTCGACGCGGTCGCGCAGAAGGATGCGGCGCAGCGTGCAACCGAAGCCGCAATCACCGCCGAGCGCGAATTGCGCATGTCCGAACTCGAAAGCGCCACCGCCGCGCTGGCACGCGGGCTGGAGGGGCTGAGCCGGGGCGAACTCTATCATCGCATCGCGGGCACGATGCCGGTGAGCTATGCGGCAATTCAAGCGCACTTCAACCAGGCGATCGAGTCGCTGCGCATGCTGGTTCAAGCGGTGTCGAGCGGAGCATCACAGCTCGACGGCAATTCGACACAGATCGCGCACGCCGCCGGTGATCTCGCCGCGCGCAGCGAACGCACCAGCGCGCGGATCGAGGAGGCTTCAGCCGCCATCGTCCAGATCGACACGCGGCTGAGCAACGGCAACGCCACCGTGCGTGAGACTGTGGAACGCGCCGACGAGGCGATCGACAGCGTACGGCTAGGCCGCAGCGTCACTGACGGCGCAGTGCAACAGATGGAGCAGGTTGCGGTGAGCGCCAGGGGTATCGACGGTGTCATCGAAGGGCTCGACAAGATCGCGTTCCAGACCCGCGTCCTTGCGATGAACGCTGCCGTCGAGGCGGGACGCGCGGGCGAGGCCGGGCGCGGATTTGCGGTGGTCGCCGACCTTGTCGGCCAGCTCGCGATGCGCTCGGAGGAAGAGGCCAAACGCGCGCGCGAACAGCTCACCTCTACCCAGGATCAGGTGGCGAATGCGGTCACCGCGATCGGCCAGGTCGATGGTGCACTCAACGGCATCGAACAGGTGGTCGAGGGCGTCCACCGGCTGCTGACCGGCATGGCCGAGGATTACGGATCGCACGCCAGCGCGCTGAGTGAGGTCAGTTCGGCGTTCACCACGCTCAACGAGCTCACCCAGCAGAATGCGGCGATGGTCGAGGAAAGCAATGCAGCCGCACGTGCCCTGTCCGACGAGGCACGCGCGCTGGCACGGCTGACCGAGCGGTTCGCGCTCGAGGACGATGCGGCACCCGGACTGCGCCACGCGGCCTGAACCTCGGGACCGGCAAACAAAAAGGGGCCGCCCCAGCCGGGACGGCCCCCTTTTGTGTGTTCGGAAACGGTGTCAGCCGCCGCCCTTGCGGCCAAGCGCCGACTGCATCAGTCCCTGGCTCTTGCGGTAGAGGCTGGTCATCGCGGCGAAGTCGGCCTGGATCTGGCCCATCTTGAGCAACTGATCTTCCAGCGTCACATTGTTGCCGTCGGGCTTGGTCTCGCTGGTGTTCGCATCGAGCATCATGCTCCCCGCCGAAATCGGCGCGCGCGCGCCGAGTGCGGCCATGCTGCCGGTGATCTGAACCCGCGGTCGCGCGATCCCGGCGCTGCTGGCACCGGCATTGACCAGGTCGCTAAAGTCAGGCGTGCGCACGTCACGCGCCTTGAAACCCGGCGTTTCGCTGTTCGCGATATTCTCGGAAATCACCCGCTGGCGTTCCGAGAGGTGCTTCATGTTGCGGGCGATCCCGCCGATCAGGTCGGTCATGGTTTCAGAACCCTATGGAAGTCGAGGGACCGGAGCCGAGCCGACTCAGCGCCGCCTGGTAGTTGGCGAGCTGCGCCTGTTCGCGCGCGGTGCTTCCGCCCTTTCGGGCGCCCTCGACCATCGCGAGCTTGGTATCATCCCAATATAGCGAGCGATAACCCGTCTGGGACATGGACAGCGCGGATTTGAGCTTGGCGAGCGTCTCTTTCGCGGACTTGGTGTCGGCGATCGACAGCGACGGATTGAGGCCAAGGCCAAAGCTGCCGCCCGGGCGCACCCGCGGCCCCTTGGGGTCGAGCGGTTCCATGCCCGATACGCGTGCGGCGGGAAGGCCGAGCTTTTCGAGCGCGTCGCGGCCCGCCGGACCGGCGATAAACTCGATATCGACCCCCGCCTTGGGCGAAACGCGCAGCATCGCGCCATCGTCCTTTCTGGGCGTGGTCACCAGCGCCTTGGCCCCGGTGATCTTGCGCACCTTGTCGGCCAGCGTGGTCAGCGTTTCGTCCTTGCCGATCGTGATCGTGCGCAGGACGCCACCGGCGACGCGCATCTGGAAGCTGTCACCCGCGCGCAGGCTGGTCCCGGTAGTGAGCTTGAGCGACCCGTCGGGGGTGGCCACACCGCGCCCGAAGCCGAGGGCATCGACTTTGCTCGTCCCGCCCTGTGAGGCGGCGAGGCGGACCGGTTCGGTGCGCAAGGTCGGCTGGCCGAACTGGGTGATCTTCTCGATTCCGCCCGTCGCCGGATCGATCCGCGCGACGAAGCCATCAGTCGGACCGCTGCGCGTCCCGCCGAGATCGCCGGTGGTACGACCGCCCACATAAAGCTTGCCATTGGAAAAGGCGACGCTGTCGACCTGTTCGTTGCCCGCAGTGCCGAGATAGGTCACCGCCATGCCCGATCCGTCTGCGGCGAGACGCGCGACAAAACCGTCGCGGCCACCGCTGGTGCCGTTGACCTGCGCTCCGGGCAGCGCCGAAAGCGTCGTCCCGCCGATCGCGATCGATCCGTCGGGCGCAATCGCGATGGCACGCGCGTCGGCGGTACCCAGATCCACCGTACCCAGGACGGTCGCGGGATTTGCGGGGTCGAGGAAATGCAGCTTCGAAGTCGCGCCTTCCTTGGTGAGGGCAGCGAGGCGGCCATCGGCGGTCATCGCCATTGCCGTGATGCTCTCGTCCCCGGCGCCGGGGAGCTTGACCCGCGCGCTCACCGCGCCGGTGCCGCTGAGCCGGGCGACAAAGGCGTCGCCCCCGCCCTGCCCCGCGCGCCCGCCGACCAGGATCGCGCCGTCGTCGGCGATCGCGATGCTGGTCGCGCGATCCTCACCAACCGATCGGATGCGGCTGGCGAACATCTCGTCGCCATTGCTGCCATAGCGCGCAACGAGCATATCCGCGTCGGCGCTGGTCCCGTCGAAATTGCCTGACACAGTGCCGGCGACGACCACATCGCCATTTTCCGCCACCGTGACTGCCGCGCCCGAGGCGCTGTCGGCGGCACCCAAAGCGCGTTGCCAGACAACATTGCCGAGGCTGTCCATCTTGGTGAGGTACAGATCCTGCGTCCCGGCGGCCCGCAGTTCGTCGAGATCGCCCGACGCGGTGCCGACGACATAGGCAAAGCCATCGGCATCGGTCGCAATGGCGTCGGTGGTGGTCGCCACCGCCTTGGTCGTCAGGCGATCCTTCGCCTCGATCGTTGCCAGCGTCTTGTTGGTCATCGCCGCTTCGGGATCGTCGATGCGCAACACGCGCGCGGCGGTCGGTGTTTCGAGTCCCGTGCGGCCGGTGGCAACGATCAGCGAGTCTGGGGCGTCGACCTGATCGATCGACACCGTCTCCAGCCCCTGACGGTTGATGCTCATCGCCCAGCCGTCTTCGGTCTTCTTCGGCTCGAAACTGACCTTCCATTTGGGGGTCGGGTCGCCATTGGTGTCGAGCACGACATCGCCATTGGCATCGCGCATCGGAATGTTGGCGATCGCCTGGTTGACGAGATTGGCGATGCTGTCGAGCGTCGGCGGCTCGGGCAACGTACCCAGGTCGATCACCACCGTGTCGATCGAGCTGCCGCGCTCCAGCGTCACCCGGAACCGCTCGGTCCCCGACATTTGCGACAGCACCTCATCGCGTTTCGCGACGACGCCCTTGCCGGTGACGCTGACGCTCAGCCGATCGGTACCCGGCACCACGGCCGCGCTGTCGGCACGCCGCACCGGCTGGCCGAACGACAGCTCCAACTTATCGGATGGCGCCGTGCCCATATAGGTCTGGAGATCGGCCAGCCCCTTGGCGAAGGTCGTGGCGAGTTGCGTTCGCTCCTTCGCGCTCAACCCCGGCTTGGCAGCTGTCTCGGCGAGAAGGTTGAGCCGGTCGAGCGCCTTCCAGGTCGTAAACGCGGTCTGGACATCGGTGGGCAGCGCGCGGTGGCCGGTCAGCGGCTTGTCGATGATCGTGGCAAGACGGCGGATTTCGGCGACCTGGGTCGAAATCGAGCCCGAGGGGCCGGCCTGACGCCAGGGCGGCGTCGTTTCGGGCAAGGTGAACTGGGCCTTGGCCTCACGTACGGCCTTGCTCTCGATCGTCAGGCCCCCGACGCCGAAAACCAGCTCGTATCGGCACCCAGCAGGGTCAACCCTGCCAATCCCGAATTGATGTTCATCTTGCTGTCCTCACGCGACCGGGAACCCCCTTTCGAGTCCATAATAGAGGGGTCGTGCGCGATCCCGACGGGTTAACCACGAATAAATGCAGGGGACTATAACGATGATGATGACTCCGGTCGTGGAACCGCCAGAATTTAAGCGGTTGAACATGCGCGAGCGTGCCGCCGCGCTGATGCTGGCGCTCGGCCAGGAACACGGCGCCCCGATCTGGGAACAGCTGTCGATCGACGAGGTTAAGGAGCTGTCGCAGAGCATGTCGCAGCTCGGCCGGATCCCGTCGAACCTGGTCGAACACCTGCTCAACCAGTTCCAGGCCGAAATGTCGTCGATGACCTCGTGCCACGGCTCCTACGAGACGACCGAACGGCTGCTCAACAGCGTGCTCGATTCCGACCGGGTCAAGGAGATCATGGAGGATATCCGTGGTCCGTCGGGCCGGACGATGTGGGACAAGCTGTCCAACGTCAACGAAGGCGTGCTGGCTGGATATCTGCGCAACGAATATCCCCAGACCATCGCCGTCATCCTGTCCAAGCTGAAGTCCGACCATGCAGCGCGCGTGCTCGGCGCGCTGCCGCGCGACATCGCGGTCGACGTGGTGCAACGAATGCTGCGCATGGAAACGGTGCAGAAGGAAGTTCTGGCGCAGGTCGAGGCGACGCTGAAGACCGAATTCATGGCCAACTTCGCCCGCGCCCAGCGCCGCGACCCGCATGAAGCGATGGCCGAGATCTTCAATGCGATGGATCGCTCAACCGAGGAAAGCATGCTCTCCGCGCTCGACGGTCGCTCACCCGATTCCGCGGACCGTATCCGATCGCTGATGTTCACCTTCGAGGATCTGGGCGGCCTGTTGCCCGCGTCGATCGCGGTCATCGTCCGCCAGGCCGACAAGCGTCAGATGGCGCTGGCGCTGAAGGGCGCGCCGGAGAATATCCGCTCGCTGTTCTTCTCCACGATGACTGAACGCTCGGCAAAGCTGCTGCGCGAGGACATGTCCTCGATGGGACCGGTGCGCGCGCGCGATTGCGAAGAGGCACAGACTGCCTTGGTCCGCCTTGCCAAGAACCTCGCCGATATGGGGGAGATCGTGCTGGTCGATCCCAAGAGCGACGACACGATGATCATCTGAGGTGCGCCCCATGGATATGTCTTTCAGCACCCGGCCCTTCGGCTTCGACCGCGTGTTCACCGCGCGCGAGGTCAACCGCACCGTCGAACATGACGACACGATCTCGCTGGTCATCAAGATCGAGTCGCTTGAGGACGAGCTGGCGCATTTGCGCAAGATGCAGAATGAAGAGTTGGCGCGGGCGCGCGCCGACGCCTTTCAGGCGGGAATGGACGCCGCCCGGTCGGATCGCGAGACCGCGCTGCTCGCTGCGATGGACGCGCTCCATTCAGAAGTGGAGGGCATGGTCGAGGAGCGCGCCGGTTTCCGAGCGGACACCGCGCGCGAGGCCGCCGAACTGGTGCTGACGGTGGCACAACATCTTGCCGGTCATCCGTTGCTCGCCTCTCCCGCCCAGGCAATCGACGACGCGATTGGCCGCGCGCTGGCGCAGGTCGCACGCGGAACCGAATTGATCGTGCGCGTTCACCCCGACATGGCCGTGCAGATCGAGGAGCGGATCGCGGACCGCCAGGCCAATGACCGCCGCCGCCTCAACCTGCACGTCACCCATGACGCGACCCTGGCGCCTGGTGACGCGCGGATCGAATGGGACGAGGGCGGGATGGTGCTCGACCGGGGAATGCGCGAAGCCGCAGTGCTGCACGAACTCAACAATCTTTTTCCCGTCGACGACAGGAAGGCGGCCTGATCCTCTATACTTAATGTGTCGGACGGCTCGGCTCCCCTGCCCGGCCCCCCTCCGCATTCGAACGCCCCCGGACTCCCCCGTCCGGGGGCGTTTTTGCTTCGAGACAACTCCGCTGGATGAGGTGCGGCACCGGTCCGAAACCCACTCGGCAATTTTTTCCCACCGGCAAAACCTGCCGCCCGCGACGCATCTATAATTGATCCGAGGGACATGCCGTCCCGGGTCGCTGATAGGGTGCCGCTTGGAGCAGGTTAAAGGGCTGATCGCGCAATTGGGGGCCAAGCGGCTCATCATCATGGGCGGCGTCGCGGCATTGATCATGGCGGCGCTGGCGATGGTCGCGCTGCGTGGCGAGAACACCACCATGGGGTTCCTCTACACCGATCTTGATCCCTCGGCCGCAGCTGCGATCACCGAAAAGCTCAAGTCGCAGAACGTCCCCTTCGAACTGTCCGCCGACGGCACCGCCGTGATGGCACCGGTCGACAAGCTCGCCGAGCTGCGCATGGCGATGGCCGGCGAGAAGCTGGGCGGCAAGATCGGCTATGAAGTGCTCGACCAGGAACAGCCGTTCGGCGTTTCGGCGAGCCGCGCCAAGATGAACGAAACCCGCGCAATCGAGGGCGAGCTTGTCCGCTCGATCCAGAGCCTCGATGCGGTGTCGGGCGCGCGCGTCCATATCGTCATGCCCGAGCGCGCAATGTTCGCCGCCGAGGCACGCGCGGCGACCGCATCGGTCACGGTCAAGACCAAGGGCCGCCTGCCCGCCGAAACGATTCAGGCGATCCGCTACCTTGTTTCCTCCGCCGTTCCCGAATTGTCGCCCGAATCGGTGTCAATCGTCGACCAGTCGGGTGCGTTGCTTGCTCGCGCGGGCGAACAGGGCGCGGCAGGCGGCGGCAGCGTCGACGAGCGCCAGGCACAGATCGAGGCGAAGATGCGCGAGGAAATCATCGCGCTGCTCGAGCCCGTCGTCGGCCAGGGCAAGGTCCGCGCCGAAGTCGCCGCACAGATTGATCGCGACGCGACCCGCGAGGAATCCAACGTCTATGATCCCGACAAGCAGGTGATCGCACGCCAGGTGACGGTCGAGAGCGACGATCAGAGCCGCGAGAACAACGAAGAACAGGCCGTCACCGTCGGCAACCAGTTGCCCGAGGCGCAGCAGCAGCCGGTCGGCGCGGCGGGTGGCCAGACCAGCCAGCAGGCGCGCAAGGAAAACTCCGAAGACACGACCTATGCCAACAGCTCGACCCGCAGCATCGTCACGCGCGAACCGGGCAAGCTGACCCGCCTGTCGGTCGCGGTCACCATCGACGGCGGTGCGGCCGGCCTGCCCGAAGCGCGCAAGGCGCAGCTGACCCGGCTGGTCGAGAATGCCGTGGGCATCGACACCGAGCGCGGCGACAGCGTCGTGGTCGAAAGCCTGGCCTTTGCCGCCCCTGCGGAACCGGCCGATGCGCAGTCCAGCTGGTACTCTTACTTCACGTCGGACCAGGTGGTTGGACTGCTCAAGATCCTGCTGGTCGGCGCGATCGGCCTGATCGTGCTGCGCATGCTCCGCTCGCGTGCCAACAAGGAGGCGGCGGGCGATCCCGCCGCACCGCCGATGCTGCCGAGCGACAAGAATGCCGAGATGCTGGCCATCGCGCAGCAGGCCGCCGATGGCGACCCCGAGGCACTCAAGCAGCTGGAGGCGATGCAGGGCACAAAGCCCGACGTCCCGCTGCTCGACCACGATGTCCAGCTCAACAATGTCGATGGCCAGATCAAGGCGTCGCATCTGCGCAAGGTGGGCGACATGGTCGCCGGCAACGCGCCTGAAGCGACCGCAGTGATCCGCCAGTGGATGAACGCATGATGGAGACCCCGATGTCCGAAACCGGCGACCCGTTCAGCAGCCCCGAGCCCGGTGCGATGATCGAAACCGACACGCCGCCATCGTTCGAGGAATTCGATCTCGACGGCCCTTCCGCCGAACTCGGCAACGGCACCTCGCTGTCCGCCGTCAACGAAGTCCCGGTGCGCGTTCAGGCGGTGCTCGGTCGCGCCCGCGTGCCGGTCGGCGAGCTGATCCGGATGAAGTCTGGCATGGTGCTCGAACTCGACCGCCGCGTCGGCGAGCCGGTCGACGTCTATGTCAACAACCGGCTGGTAGCGCGCGGCGAAGTGATGCTGGTCGACCACGCACTCGGCGTGACGCTCACCGAAATCGTGCGCCAGGACGGCTGATCATGCAGCTTCGCCTGATGATCGTCGGTGCCAGCAGCGGTCCGTTCGGCGAGGCCGCGCGCATGGCGCAAAGCCTAGGTGCCGAGGTGATGATCGCCGAGACGGCGACCGAAGCGCTTGTGCACCTGCGCGAGACCGGCGCGGGGCTGGTGATGATCGACGTCGACAGCGACGTGCCGAGTTTCATGCGCGCGCTGATCGTCGAGCGGTTCGCGGTGCCCGTCCTCGCCTGTGGCATCGACGCCCCGGCCGAGCGCGCGGTCGCCGCGATCCGCGCCGGCGCGCGCGACTACATTCCCCTGCCCCCCGACCGCGAGCTGATCGCCGCTGCCATCGCGCAGATGGCACAGGCCGATTTCGCGCCGATGGTGGGCGAAGATCCTAGCTGGCTGCGCGCGCTGGAGTTCGCCCGCGCAATGGCACCGGCGCACGCCCCGATCCTGATCAGCGGCGAGCGCGGCACGGGTAAGGAGCGCGTCGCGCACGCCACCCACGCCGCGTCGGGCCGCAGCGGGTTCATCACCGTCGAATGCAACGGCGTCGCCGCCGACGTTCTTGAATCCGAACTGTTCGGACATGCAGCGGGAGCGTTCGAAGGCGCGCTGGCTGGTCGTCGTGGCGCCTTTTCGACCGCGACCGGCGGCACGCTGTTCATCCGCGACATCGACCGCCTTCCCGCCCCGCTTCAGCTGCGCGTGCTGAAGACAATGACCGCGCCGGGTGCGCCCAACGTCATCGCCAGCACGCGTCGCGACCTGGCCGCTCTTGTCGATGCGGGACAGTTTCGCAGCGACCTGCTCGCCCGCTTCGCGCTTGCCACCGTCGCGCTGCCGCCGCTGCGCGCGCGGCGGCGACATCCGCCTGCTCGCAGCGACCTTCGCAGCGCGCTTCGCGGCGATGCAGTGCCTGCCCTCGCCGCTGATCGACCCGGCGACCGAAACGCTGCTGACCAGCTATGAATGGCCGGGCAATGTCGCCGAACTGCAGGATGCGATGCACCGCGCGGTGTTGCTCTCGCCCGACGGCTATATCGGGCCGGAGGCGATCGTGCTCGCCGACGGGTCGCGGCTCGCGCCGCCCGCTTCGGCGGCGGGCAAGCCGCTGATCGCGTCGTTCGTCGGCCAGACGGTCGAGGAAGTCGAACGCCAGCTGATCCTCGAAACGCTGGAGCGGTGCCAGGGCAACCGCACTTCGGCCTCGCAGATCCTGGGCATTTCGGTGCGCACGATGCGCAACAAGCTCAAAGCCTTTGTCGAGGCCGGCATCGCCGTCGTCCCGGCAACCTGACGAAAGCTGAATCATGGACTCGATCTCTGCTTTCCTGACCCGTATCGGCGCAACGCGCGACATCGCGCTGGCGGTCGGCGTCATCTCGATTATCGGCATGCTGATCCTGCCAATGCCGGGCTGGCTACTCGACCTTGGGCTTGCGCTCTCGATCACGCTGTCGGCGATGATCCTGATGACCGCGCTGTTCATCGAAAAGCCGCTCCAGCTGTCGTCCTTCCCGACAATCCTGCTGATTGCGACGATGCTGCGCCTCGGTCTCAACCTGGCCTCGACCCGCCTGATCCTGTCGCACGGGCATGAAGGGCCGCATGCGGCGGGCGGCGTGATCGCGGCGTTCGGCGACTTTCTGATCGGCGGGCAGATGGTGATCGGCCTCACCATCTTCGCGATTCTGGTGGTCATCAACTTTGTCGTGATCACCAAGGGTGCAGGACGCATCGCCGAAGTGGCCGCGCGCTTCAGCCTCGACGCGATGCCCGGCAAGCAGATGGCAATCGACGCCGACCTGTCAGCCGGCATGATCACCGAGGAACAGGCGCGCGCGCGCCGAAGCGAAGTTGAGGCCGAGAGCGGCTTCTTCGGTTCGATGGACGGTGCATCGAAATTCGTGAAGGGCGATGCGATCGCCGGCCTGCTGATCACCGCGATCAATGTGATCGTCGGCCTGATCATCGGCGTCGCAATCCATGGCGTCGATTTCGGCACCGCCTTCCAGAGCTACACGCTCCTGACCGTCGGCGATGGCCTGGTTAGCCAGATCCCCGCGCTGATCGTCTCGACAGCAGCCGGCCTGCTGGTGTCGAAGGGTAGCCAGGCGGGCAAGACTGGCGCGGCGCTGGGCGAGCAGCTCGGTCGCTACCCGCAGGCATTCGGCATGGTCGCGGTGCTGATGGGCCTGCTTGCGCTGATGCCGGGCCTGCCGTTCATCCCATTCTTCGCCTTTGCGGCAGCATCGGGCTATGCCGCGTGGTATCTATCGAAGAAGGCCAAGGAGCGCGCCCGCGTTGCCGAGCGAATGGCGCAGGTCGAGGAAGCCGAAGCCGCTGCGGTCGTGGAGGAGCCTATCTCGCGCACGCTCGCGATCGACGCGGTGCGGATCGAGATCGGCTATGGCCTGCTCCCGATCATCAATGACGCAGCGCGCGAACCGCGCCTCGACGATCAGGTCCGCGCGCTGCGCCGCCAGATGGCGACCGAATATGGCTTCGTCCTCCCCTCGGTCCGCATCATCGACAATATGGGGCTGCAGGCGAACCAGTACATCATCTACATCAAGGAGACCGAGGCGGCGCGCGGCGAGATCCGGCTCGATCGTCTGCTGGTGATCAACCCCGGCGAAGGCCCGGCGGGCATTCCAGGCGAGCCGACGCGCGAGCCGGTGTTCAACCTGCCTGCGCTCTGGATCGACCGCGAGCTGCGCGAGGAAGCGGGATTCCGAGGCCTCACCGTCGTCGATGCGGGCACGATCATCACCACGCACCTGACCGAACTGGTCAAGGACAATATCGCCGATATGCTGAGCTACACCGAGGTGCAGAAGCTGCTCAACGAGGTCCATACCGACTCGGCCAAGCTGGTCGCAGAGATCATCCCGGCGCGCATCTCGATCTCGGGCGTGCAGCGTATCCTGCAGAATCTTCTCGGCGAAGGCGTGTCGATCCGCGATGTGCCGACGATCCTTGAGGGTATCGCTGAAGCCGCGCCGATCACCCAGAATCTGACGCAGATCACCGAACATGTCCGCGCACGGCTCGCCCGCCAGATCTCGGCGCATCAGGCGCGCGATGGTTCGATCCCGATTCTGACCCTGTCGCCCGAATGGGATGCCGCATTCGCGGAGAACATCCTGGGCATGGGCGACGAGCGCCACCTCGCGATGCCGCCGTCGATGCTTCAGGGCTTCATCGTTGCGGTCCGCGACACCTATGACCGGATGGCGAACAGCGGGGAAATTCCCTGCCTCCTCACCAATCCCACGATCCGACCGTTCGTTCGCAGCGTGATCGAGCGTGTCCGCCCTGCGACCGTCGTCCTGTCGCAGAACGAGATCCATGCCCGCGCCCGGGTGCGCGCGCTCGGCACGATTGGCTAAGCCGTGCGACCGGAAACCGTCCCACACTTCTATGATCCGTCTATGGTGCCGAACCTTCTGCCCTTTTCCGCGTCCGTCACGACGGGTGCTGGATCGCCCCCGAGCTTGACCGCGATGCCGCAGGCCGATCCCGGATTCGCGGCAATGCTGGGGCTGGGCACGACACCGGTGACGCAAGCGGCCACGGGGAACCCGGTGACGGTTTCGGTGGTGCCCCAGGGCACGACGCCCTATCTGGGCCTCGCCGATGGTGCGGTGGCACAGCCGGTCGAGACCGCGCTGCCCGAATTGCAAAGTATTGCCGATCAGGTAGCAGCGCCAATCGTGCTGGAAGCCGCAGCCGTCGCCCCTGTCGCAACGCCGGTTTCCGAGACGCCCGCAATGCCGATGGCAGCGCCGCTTCCCGATACATCCGCGCTGCCGACGGCGACGCTTCCCGAAGCACACGTCCCGATGGCCCGGCCCGCGCCCTCGCCCGCAGATGAGAGCATGACTGCGCGCGACGCGCCACGCACGATGCCAGAACCCGTGCCTGGACCTGTTCTCGAGACAGTAGCGGCGGTCGACCACCCAGATCAGGGCGCAAAGGCGACCCAGACTGAGGCTGTCCCGATGCCTGTCCCCGTCCCTGCACCTGTCCCTGTGCTGGTCACTGGGCCTGTGCCTGTGCCTGCGCCTGCTAAGAATGGCGATGGCAACGGCGACACCGCGACGACGATGGGCCGTCCCGACACCTCGGTCGACGTAGCGCCCGTAGCCCGATCGAGGCCGGTCGACGCGCTCACGGCCCGGCCCCTCCGGACAGCGCCTGTCGTTCCTTCGCCCGGCGAGTCGGTGACAATCATCCAACCGGTGCACGAGATCAGTGAGCCGAAGGCTGCTCCGGTCGTGAACGACGGTAGCGTGCCGGTCGCCGACAGTCCCCGCCACTTGGCCGCACCGGTGCCGGAAGTACCGATCGTTCCCGTCGCGACCGGCCCCATGGCTGCACCGGTTGAAGCAGCGCCGGTGTTGACCGAAACCGCTGTCGATCCGCTCGCCGTTGCAACCAGCGACGACGCATCTGCAACGCCAGCCCAGCCGTTCGCGCTCGCTGCGGCCAGCCTGGCGGTGCCGACGGTCGAAACCAATCCCGCGCCGCTGCAGCCGCAAGCTGAGGCCGCCGCCGCGCCCGCCCCGGTCGCTCCCCGCGCAACCGAACCCGCACGCACGACCGAACCTGCCGCGTCGGACATCGTGGTCGACATGCCTGTCGATGACGACGCATTCGAGGGCGTGGTGGCTGACGAGCCGATATCCGACGCCGATGCCGATGGCACGCGGGCCAGCGGCAATGGGTCGAGCGACACGATGAACCGGGATGGCAGCCGCCAGTCCGCGCCGCAGCAATCGGCACCAACGCCGCCGCCAATCTCCGCCGGGCCAATCCCTGCCTTCGACCCGCTGGCCGCCCCCCGGTGCCTGACGCCGCACACGCCACCAGCGACGCCGCCGCCGCAGAGCCGCGCGCGCGGGCGAGCGCGATCGGTGAGGATGTCGGCCTGGCGATCGTTCGCCATGCCGATACCGGATCTGGCGAGGTGCTGGTGATCCGGCTCGATCCTGGCGAGTTGGGCAAGATCGAGGTCCGGTTACGGATGGACGAGGCGCGCCAGTTGACCGCCGAGGTGACCGCCGACCAGCCTGCGACGCTCGATCTGTTGCGCCGCGATTCGGACAGCCTGACCCGCGCGCTCAACGATGCCGGCTTCCGCGCCGACGACCAGAGCCTGCGCTTCGACCAACGCGGCTTTGGCCAGAACGACCAGCAGTCCCAGCAGGGCCGCCGCGTCGCAAGCCGCGCCTATCTCTCCGAAGACGATGCAGCAGCATCGTCAATCCCATCCCCCGTCCAGGTCCGCAGCTCGGGCCGGGTCGATCTCGTCGCCTGAAGGAGCCGATCATGGCCGTCGACGCCGCCACCGCAGCCAATGCAGCGACCAGCACCAATGCTGGCAACGCCCTGTCCAAACTCGCCGCAGATTCGACGATGTTTCTGAAGCTGCTCACCACCCAGATGCAGAATCAGGATCCGATGGATCCGATGGATACGTCGGAATATACCGCGCAGCTGGTCCAGTTCTCCCAGATCGAGCAGTCGATCCAGCAGAACGCATCGCTGAAGTCGATCCTGACCGCGCTCACCTCAGACAATCTCGTCGGCGCGGCGTCAGTGGTCGGCAAGGTCGCGAGCTTCGGTAGCGACCAGGCGGGCCTGACCGCCGACAGCCCGGCGCAATGGACCTATGCCACCACCCGCCCCGCAGACTCGGTCGTCGCGACGATCAAGAACGCATCGGGCGCAACCGTCCACACGATCAACCTGACCGGATCGGAAGGCGAACTGGTCTGGGACGGCACGCTCCCCAATGGAACCCGCGCGCGCGACGGCGAGTATAAGCTGGAGATCGCCGCCAAGGACACGACCGGATCGAGCGTGCCGGTGTCGATCTCCGCCCGCGGCCTCGTCAAGGAAGTGGCGCAGGACGCATCGGGCATGACGTTCCAGGTCAACGGCGTATTCTATAACGCTGCGACGCTGGTCCGCCTGACGCAGTAATCGGCGCAGACAGGACCGGGCGCGATGCCGAACCTCTATAGTGCACCCGGAGCGTGGACGCCGATCGCCTTCTCCCCTGCTGGCGATCGGTGCCACGCTCCGACCTTCGAGCTTTGAGGGTTCGTTAAGATGGGACTGGCAATCGGAGAGGCGCAAACCGCGCCGATGCACCGACCACCCCTTCCTCCCGCCGCGTCCAACGCACAGTCGCTGCCGCTAGCGCAGTATGAGCAGCTGCGCCGTCAGATTCCCTGGCTCTACCTCCTCCTCTTCGCCAATGCCGGTACGCTGGCGATCAGCCATGGCGATACTGCAAGCCGCTGGA
Organism: Sphingomonas sp. J344; assembly: GCF_024700005.1. NCBI lineage: Bacteria > Pseudomonadati > Pseudomonadota > Alphaproteobacteria > Sphingomonadales > Sphingomonadaceae > Sphingomonas > Sphingomonas sp. J344. The sequence continues at coordinate 69,708 of NZ_JAJONB010000001.1, forward strand.
TCGCCCAAGGCATCCCATTGATCCTGGTCGGGATCGCGGTGCTGCGGATGATCCACTGGCTGCGCGCGCCGACACCTGCCGAACTGAGCGAAGCGGAAGCGGCGCGACGCAACCGCCGTACCCAGATCGTCGCACTCGCGATTGGCGGCGGGTTCACCATCTGGGTGATCGCGCTCGACTGGTTCTCGGCCGGGGCGATGCGCGGCCATGTCGCGGTCGCGCTGGCGGTAACCCTGCTCAGCTGCATGCTCTGCCTGATGCATGTGCCGCGCGCTGCAGCAATGCTCGCGGCGGCGGTCGTCACCCCCTATGCGCTCTATTGCCTGAGCACTGGCAGCCTTCCCGCGATCTTCACCGCGCTCAACATTGCGCTGGTCACCGCCGTGATGTCCAAAATCCTGATCGGGTCGAACCGGATGTTCGTCGACCTAGTCCAATCGCAACAGGCATTGCGTGACGAGCGGTCGCAGGCGAGCCGGTTGAGTGACGAGAACCAGCTGCTGGCGCAGACGGATTCGTTGACCGGCCTCCCCAATCGTCGCCATTTCTTCGCCCGGCTCGATGCCTGTCTGACCGAGCGTGAGGCGAATGGACGCGCACCCTTTTGTGTCGGTGTCCTCGACCTCGACCGATTCAAGCCGATCAATGACACATTCGGCCACGCCACCGGCGACCGACTGCTCAGCGAGCTGGGCCGTCGGCTGTCGGGATTCTGTGGCGAGGAACTGATGATCGCCCGGCTGGGCGGCGACGAGTTCGGTATCCTGATCGACGGCGACGCATCGACTGCCCGCGCACGGCTGGCGGGTCTTCGCGAGACGATCTGTGCGCCGATGATGATCCACGACGCGTCGTTGCGCGTTGGATGTTCGATCGGGCTGGCGGTCTACCCCGATGCCGGGCGCAACGCCCATGCGCTGTTCGACCGGTCCGACTATGCGCTGTACCACGCCAAGTCGCACGAGCGCGGCGAGTGCGTGATCTTTTCCGCCGAGCATGAGGCGATGATCCGCGATGAGCTACAACTGGAGGCTGCATTCCGCGCCGCCGACCTGAGTGCGGAGTTGTCGCTGCTGTTCCAGCCGATCTACGAAACGCGCAGCATGACGCTGGCGAGCGTCGAGGCCCTGGCGCGCTGGCATTCGCCACAATTGGGGCTGGTGATGCCCGACCGGCTGATCGCGATGGCCGAGCGGCTGGGGCTGATCAATCAGGTGACGCTAATCCTGTTCGCCAAGCTCCTCGCGAAGGCCGAACGCCTGCCAACAGGGGTCGGCGTATCGTTCAACCTGTCGGTGCACGACATCGCATCGCCAGAGACGATCCGCGAGCTGACCCGGATGATCGTCGCGAGCGGGATCGAGCCGGCACGACTCACTTTCGAGATTACCGAGACCACGTTGATGTCGGACATCGACGGGGCACGGACAGTGCTGGAGCAGCTGCGCGCATTGGGGGTGCGCGTCGCACTGGACGATTTCGGCACCGGCTATTCGAGCCTGGGCATCTTGCACCAGATTCCGCTCGACATCCTCAAGGTAGACCGCAGCTTCGCCGCAGGGATGACCACCCAATCGGGTCGCGCGATGATTGCGGCGATCCGCGGACTGGCCCATTCGCTGAGCCTCGACTGCGTGATCGAGGGGATCGAGACCGAGGCACAGCTGATGGAGGCGAGCTTGCTCGGCTGCCGCTATGCGCAGGGCTATCTGCTCGGTCGCCCCGCACCGATGGGCAGCGTGCTGCGCGGCGAGCGCGAGACTGCGCCTGTCGCGATGCCCGCAGCGGAACGGCCACGGCTGTTGCCTGCCGCGACCCACCTGCACTAACGCTCAATCCCCACACCGTTTGCGCTGAGCGCGCCGAAGCGCCATCCCTGGTGTCGGGTCAATGGAAGATGCTGCTTTCTCAGCGCGAACTGCTCCAGGATTCAGCCCTCGCCGCGCGCCTCCAGCATCCGGATGATGCCCGAAAAATCCATCCCGGCATGGCCCGCATCGGCGAACTTCGCATAGAGCTCCGCAGCACGCGCCCCCATCGGCGTGTCGGCGTGGACCGTTTCGGCCGCCTCCATCGCCAGCTTCAGATCCTTGAGCATCAGCCCGACCGCGAAGCCGCCTTGATAATCGTTGTCGGCGGGCGATTTGGGGCCGACTCCGGGCAGTGGCGCGTAGCTGGTCATCGACCAGCTCTGCCCCGATGAGACCGAGCTGATGTCGTAGAAGGTCTGCGGGTCGAGCCCGAGCTTGCGCGCGAGCAGGAACGCCTCGCAGGTCGCGACCATCGTCGCGCCGAGCAGCATGTTGTTGCAGATCTTCGCCGCCTGTCCCGCGCCGTTACCACCGGCATGGATCACCGCCTTGCCCATGTCCGACAGGAACAGCTCCGCGCGTTCGAACGCCGCATCGCTGCCGCCGACCATGAAGGTAAGCGTGCCGCCAGCCGCCGCCGCGATCCCGCCGGAGACGGGCGCGTCGACCGCCATCAGCCCCTTGGCCGCCGCCGCATCGGCGACGCGGCGCGCGGTATCGACGTCGATGGTCGAACAATCGATCAGGATCGCCCCGGTATCCGCCGCGCCGAACACGCTGTCGGCATAGACCTGTTCGACATGCTTGCCGGCGGGCAGCATGGTGATGACCGCCTCCGCGCCCTGCGCCGCCTCGGCCGCGCTCGCCACGGGCAGGCATCCGGCAGCCTTGGCGCGGGCGAGCGCCTCTTCGCTGAGGTCATAGGCGCGCACGTCATGCCCCGCCTTCGCCAGGTTCGCGGCCATCCCGCCGCCCATATTGCCGAGACCGATAAATCCTACGCGGGCCATTGCGGCGCTCCTCTCATCTTTCGTCACCCCAGCGGAAGCTGGGGTCTTCTGCCGCACGAAACCCCAGCTTCCGCTGCGGTGACGGCAAGGCTATTTCCCCGTCCAGTTCCCCGGACGTTTCTCGACGAATGCCGCCATGCCTTCCTTCTGGTCGGCGCTGCCGAACAGGCCGTGGAACAGGCGGCGTTCGAACTGGACGCCCTGCGCCAGGCCCGTCTCGAACGCTGCGTTGACCATTTCCTTGTTCGCCAGCACCGCGAGCGGGGCCATCGAGGCGATCGTCGCGGCGGACTTGAGCGCTTCGTCAAGCAGTTCGGCGGCGGGAATGACGCGGCTGACGAGGCCGGCGCGCTCCGACTCTTCCGCGCCCATCATGCGGCCGGTGAGGCACATTTCCATCGCCTTGGCCTTGCCCACCGCGCGGGTCAGGCGCTGCGACCCGCCCATGCCGGGGGCGACGGCGAGCTTGATCTCCGGCTGACCGAACTTGGCGGTATCGGCGGCGAGGATGAAGTCGCACATCATCGCCAGCTCGCATCCGCCGCCCAGCGCGAAGCCGGAGACGGCGGCGATGATCGGCTTGCGCGTGCGGGTAAACTGGTCCCAGCCGGCGAAGAAATTGTGGCCGTACATGTCGGCAAAGCCCTGCGCCTGCATCTCCTTGATATCCGCGCCCGCCGCGAACGCCTTTTCGCTGCCGGTGAGGACGGCGCAGCCCTGTGACGGGTCGGCGTCGAACGCGGCGAAGGCGTCGAGCAATTCGGACAGGACTTCGCTGTTGAGCGCGTTGAGTGCCTGCGGTCGGTTGAGCGTCACCAACGTGACGGCGCCGCGCTGTTCGACGAGGATTGTGTTGTAGGTCATTTCGTTTCCTTCTGCTCCCCTCCCGCTTGCGGGAGGGGTCGGGGGAGGGCCTGTAACTCAAACGACGTCCGGGAGGACAGGCCCTCCCCAAGCCCCTCCCCCAAGCGGCAGGGGAGTTAAGCTGGACTCCACGCCTCATCCTCGGGCAGCGGCGCGAAGATCTGGTCGATCAGATGGTCGCTGACCCCCTCCGGCGTGGCGGGGTCCCAGCGCGGGTGATTGTCCTTGTCGATGATGAGCGCGCGCACGCCCTCGATGAAGTCATGGCGCTGCACGACGCGCGTGGCGACCGCATATTCCTGCCGCATCTCATCCTCGAAGGTTTGCATGGACGCGCCGTCGAGCAGAAGCTTGAGGCTGACCTTCATCGACTGCGGCGATTTGCCGGCGATGGTGGCGCGTTGCTGCATCGCCCATTCGCCCGGATCGGCTTCGAGCGCGGCGATGATGTCTTCGAGATGATCGCGCGCGAACAGCCGGTCGATATCCTCTCGGTGGGCGAGGATGCGGGCGTCAGGGACAGGCGTGGCCAAGTCGGCCAGCACCGCTTCGATCGTCTGCGGGTCGGCCAGAATGCGCCCCTTGGCATCGTACAGTCGGTCCGACGGGAGATAATGTGTGGCGAGGCCCAGCGCGACGCACTCCGCGCCGTCGATCCGATGGCCGGTGACCGCGAGATACTGGCCGACGCGACCCGGCAGACGCGACAGATACCATCCGCCGCCGACATCGGGGAACAGGCCGATACCGGTCTCCGGCATCGCGAACTTCGTGTTCTCCGTCGCAACCCGGAACCGCGCGGGCTGGCTCAGGCCGACGCCGCCGCCCATCGTGATCCCGTCCATGAACGCGACGATCGGCTTCACGAAGGTGAACAGCGCGTGGTTCATCTGATATTCGACGCGGAAGAAGTCCCGCGCCGCTGCGCCATCGTCCGCACCGCTGGTGGCCAGCATGCGGATGTCGCCGCCCGCGCAGAAGCCGCGACCCTCGGCATGATCGATCATTACCGCCTCGACCGCCGTGTCGCTGCGCCATGCGGTCAGCGCGTCGAGGATCGCGGCGCACACGCCGGTGTTGAGCGCATGGATGGCCTTGGGCCGGTTGAGCCGGATGCGGCCGACCTTGCCCTCGACCGAAATCAGGACGTCTTCGCTCATTGCCGCGTCAGCTCCCGCCCGACGATCATCCGCATCACCTGATTGGTCCCCTCAAGGATCGAATGGACGCGCAGGTCGCGCCAGAAGCGTTCGATCGGGTAGTCCATCAGATAGCCATAGCCGCCATGCAGCTGCAGCGCGCGGTCGACCACGGCCGATCCGGTGTCGGTCGCGAAACGCTTGGCCATCGCGGCGAACTTGGTCTTGTCGGGGGCGTTGGCGGTGACCTTGGCGGCGGCGAGGTATAGCAAAGCGCGGGCTGCCTCCAGCTCGGTCGCCATGTCGGCAAGGGTGAACTGGGTGTTCTGGAACTCGGCCACGGCGGTGCCGAACTGCTTGCGATCTTTTGTATAGACAATTGCCTCGTCGAGGCAGCGCTGCGCCCCGCCGAGCGAGCAGGCGCCGATGTTGAGGCGACCGCCGTCGAGGCCCATCATCGCGATGCGGAACCCCTCGCCCTCGCCGCCGATCAGATTTTCGGCGGGGACGCGGACATTGTCGAACATCACCTGTCGCGTCGGCTGGGCATGCCAGCCGAGCTTGCGCTCGTTCGCGCCGAAGCTGACGCCGGGCATGTCCTTTTCGATGGCGAGGCAGGAAATACCCTTGGGTCCATCGACGCCGGTGCGGACCATCGTCACGTACAGCTCATTCTCGCCCGCGCCAGAGATAAACTGCTTCGACCCGTTGACGATGAAGTGGTCGCCGTCGCGCTTCGCCGTGGTCTTGAGCGCAGCAGCGTCGGAGCCCGAGGACGGCTCGGTCAGGCAGTAGCTCGCCAGCCAGTCGGCGGTGACGAGGCGGGGCAGATACTTGTCCTTCACCCCCTGCGACCCAAAGCGGTCGATCATCCATGCGGCCATATTGTGGATCGAGATGAACGCGCTGGTCGCGGGACAGCCATAGGCCATCGCCTCCATGATCAGCGCTGACTCGAGCCGGCCAAGGCCGATCCCGCCGCTTTCCTCGCTGACGTAGATTGCGCCAAAGCCGAGCTCTGCGGCAGCCTTCACCGTGTCGCGCGGGAAGATGTGCTTCTCGTCCCACTCCGCCGCATGCGGGGTGATCGCGTCGGCGGTGAAGCGCTGCGCCATCTCCTGAATCGCGCGCTGGTCGTCGGTGAGGTCGAATTGCTGGTCGGTCATATCGGTCCGTTTCTCAAACAAATTCAGGGCGCGGGGGTTTCGCCGAGCACCCGCCGCGCAAACAGCGGATTGGCGATGCGCAGGTCGTTGCGCTCGTACCAACGCGGCGCGGGGAGGCCCTTTTCCCAGGCCAGTGCCTCGATCAACGTGCCCTGAGCGTGCGGGGTGTCGGGCGCGGCGTCGCGGAGCGGGTCGGCATAGGCTTCGTCGGCGGAGATGATGGTCCAGCCCTTTGCCTTCAGCCCCCGGACCAGATCGCCGATGAACAGGGCGGCGATGTCGGTTTCGTGGAGCAGCATGACATGCGCGGGGGAGCGGCCGAGCGTCCTGACCGCGAGCGCGTCATAGAACTCCGCCGCCTCGACATGGCTTTCGACATAGAGGTCGCGCAGCGCCTTCATGTCGATCGTCTTGCCCGCCTGTCTCGCGGCGATGGTCAGGCTTTCGATGTTCCAGTCCGACGATTCCGCGGTGACGTATCCGTTAATGAGGCCGCGCGCCTTCAGTCCCGCACGGATCGCGTCGCGCTTCACCTTGTCCTTGCCGCCCTCGTCGAGGAACGGGAAGCGGAACCAAGGGCGGTAACCGGGACGCGCTTTCAGCCAAGCTTCGGCGCGGTCGAGATCGGCGAGATAGGCGTCGGCGTCAGTACTGCCGAGCCTGGGATGCGACCAGCTGTGATTGGCAAGGACATGGCCCGCTTTCACATAGCGGTCGAGATTGGCCGCGCCGTCGCCATGACCGGGCTTGCCGATATTGCCGGGGTTCACGAAGAACACCGCCTGTTTGAGGCCGGCCCGCTTCAACGCGGCGGTCAGCTTCTTTGCCCGCGCATCGGGATCGAGGAACGCTCCCGCCCCGCGCGGCGCGTCGTCGAAGCTCAATGCGATCCGCTTCTGCGCAGCAGCGGGAAGCGCGAGCAGCAGGCAGGCGAGCAGGGCTGCGACGATCCTCACTGGACGGCCGCGCCCTGCATCACCTGCGCCTCGAAAAGCCGGTCGGCGGTGGGGCCGTCGGTGCGGTCGTACCAGCGCGTGCCTTCGATCCCCTTTTCCCACGCCAGCATCTGGATGCGGGTGCCGTTGGCGAAATCGACCTGTGGCGTGCGGCGCGCGATCGGGTCGTCGAACGCCTCGTCGGCGGTGACGATGGTCCAGCCCGCCTTGCGCAGCCCGGCGACCATGTCGGCCAGAAACAATGCGGCAAGGTCGGTTTCGTGGAGCAGCAGCACCTGTGCCGGATGCCGCCCGGTGGCACGCACGGCCAGTTGGTCGGCGAACTCTGCCGCACCCACGTGAGTCTCGACATACAGATCGCGCAGCCGCGCCATGTCGATCACCCGCCCCGCACGCTTCGCCTCTATCGTCAGCCGCTCCATGTTCCAGTCATAGCCATCGGCGGTGACATAGCCGTTGATCAGTCCCCGCGCGGTCAGCCCGTCGCGCACTGCCTGTGCCTTCACCCGATTGCTCCCGCCCTCGTCGAGGAAGGGGAAGCGGAACCACGGACGATAGGTCGGGCGGGTGCGCAACCAGTCCTGCGAAGCGTCGATATCGGCAAGATAGCGTTCGGCACTGACCCGCGACAGGCCGGGATGGCTGCATGTGTGGTCGGCGATCACATGACCGGCGGTTTCATACGCGCGGACCAGCGCACCGTCGCGGTCGCTCTGCAGCCGGCACGGGTTGATAAAAAACGCCGCCTGCCGCACCCCCGCGGCCTGAAGCGCCGCGATCAGCTTCGGGCCGCGCTCCTCCAGCGTCAGGAACGCGCCCGCCCCGCGCGGCGTGTCGTCAAAGGTGATGGCGATGCGCTTGTCCACGCGCTCAGGCTCGCTCGCCGATAGCGCAAGCGGGGCCGCCCACGCGATGAAGGTGAGCGCCGCGACCGCCACGATAATCCGAAACAGCCAAACCAAGCCGCATCCCCCGCAGACACGGGGAGATGGTTAGCACGGCTGTAACCGATTCTCGAACCCGGCGGCGCATCCGCCTCATCCCATCGTGGGAATGACGAAGGCGTTGGCGGCGTCGCCCACCCCGCCGTCCGGCCAGCGCTGGGTGATCGTCTTCACCTTGGTGAAGAACTTGACCCCCTCCATGCCGTGCTGGTTGGTGTCGCCGAACGCGCTGCGCTTCCACCCGCCGAAGGTGTGGTAGGCGACCGGTACGGGGATCGGCACGTTGATGCCGACCATGCCGACATTGACCCGCGCCGCGAACTCGCGCGCGGCGTGACCGTTGCGGGTGAAGATCGCGACGCCATTGCCGTACTGATGGTCGCTCGGGAGGCGCAGTGCCTCCTCGAAGCTGTCGGCGCGGACCATCTGGAGCACCGGACCGAAAATCTCTTCCTGATAGGAGCGCATCTGCGGCGTCACGCGGTCGAACAGGGTCGGGCCGACGAAGAAGCCATCCTCATGCCCCTGCAGCGTGAAGCCGCGTCCGTCGACGACCAGTTCGGCGCCCTCGTCGACGCCCATCTGGATATAGCTTTCGATCTTCGCCTTGTGCGCGGCCGTGACCACCGGGCCGTAATGCGCCTCGGCATCGGTCGACACGCCGACGCGCAGCCCCTGAATCGCGGGCAGCAGCTTCTCGCGCAGTGCGATCGCGGTCTTCTCGCCCACCGGCACCACGACCGGCAGCGCCATGCACCGCTCGCCCGCCGAACCGAATGCGGCACCGGCAAGGTCGTTGACGACCTGATCGAGGTCGGCGTCAGGCATCACAATGCCGTGATTCTTCGCGCCGCCCATCGCCTGGACGCGCTTCCCCGCCTCGACCCCACGGCGATAGACATAATGCGCGATGTCGGACGAACCGACGAAGCTGACCGCCTTGATCTCGGGATGATCGAGGATCGCGTCGACCATCTCCTTGTCGCCCTGTACCACCTGAAGCACGCCGTCGGGCAGCCCGGCTTCCTGCATCAGTTCGGCGAGGCGCACCGGCACGCTGGGGTCGCGCTCGCTGGGCTTGAGGATGAAGGCGTTGCCGCACGCGATGGCGACGCCGAACATCCACATCGGAATCATCGCCGGGAAGTTGAACGGGGTGATGCCCGCGACAACGCCGAGCGGCTGACGCATCGAATAGACGTCGATGCCGGGGCCGGCGCCCTGGGTGTATTCGCCCTTCAGCACATGCGGGATGCCGCAGGCGAATTCGATCACTTCCAGCCCGCGCTGAATATCGCCCTTCGAATCCGCGATCACCTTGCCGTGCTCGGACGACAGCAGGTGGGCCAGTTCGTCCATATGCTTCTCGACCAGCGCCTTAAACGCGAACATCACGCGCGCGCGGCGTTGCGGGTTGGTCGCAGCCCATGCCGGCTGAGCGGCCAGCGCCTTCGCCATCGCAGCGTCGAGGTCGGCGGGGCTGCCCAGCGTCACCTGTGCCTGCACCGCGCCGCTATTGGGATCGAACACGTCCGAGCGGCGCGTGCCGGTGCCCGCACTGGCGCTGCCGCCGATGAAGTGGATGATCTCGCGCATTTGGACCTCTCCTATTTGGGCAGCGTGATGCACCTGCGCGCGGCGTGGCGGCAACCCATCGACATGCAGGGCATAGCTGCATATTTGCAGGTCATGGACTGGAGCGACCTGCCGATCTTCCTCGCGATTGCGCGCACGGGTCAGTTGGCCAAGGCCGCGCAGAGTCTGCAAATCGACGCGACCACGGCAGGGCGACGCCTCCGCCGCCTCGAACAGGCGGTCGGTGAGCGGCTGTTCGAACAGGGGCCGGACGGCCAGACGCTGACCCCGGCGGGCGAGCGGCTGCTGACCCATGCCCGCGCGATGGAGCGTGCCGCCGCCGCGATCGGTGAGCGGGAGGCGGGCGGGCCGGTGCGCGGCACGGTGCGGGTCAGCGTGTCGGAGGGGTTCGGCAGCTGGTTCGTCGGGCGGCATCTCGGCAGCCTGGCCGATGCGCATCCGGACCTATCGGTCGATCTGGTGGCGAGCAGTGGCTTCCTCAATCCGACACGGCGCGAGACCGATGTCGCGGTGCTGCTGGCGCGGCCACGGAGAGGTCCGCTGCTGACCCGCAAGCTCGCCGACTATGGACTGCGCCTCTATGCGTCGCACGACTATCTTGCAGTGCACGGCATGCCGACCGCTGCCGAGCAGCTGCGCGAGCATCGGCTGATCGGTTATGTCCCGGACATCCTTTACGCGCCCGAGTTGCGCTATCTCGACGAGATTCCTGGCGCACCTGCACCGCAACTGCGCTCGTCGAGCATCAATGCGCAGCACCGCATGACTGCGGCAGGAGCGGGGATCGCGGTGCTGCCCTGCTTCATCGGGGATGGCGATCCGGAACTGGAGCGCGTGCTGCCCGAACTCGCCATCCGGCGCAGCTTCTGGCTGGTGACGCATGAGGAGACGCGCCACTTCGCGCCGGTCGCGGCGTTCACCGACTGGCTCGGCGCTTTGGTCGCGCAGCATCGCGGCGAACTGACTGGATAGGCGAAAAGGCGCAGAAAACCGCCATTTGTCACGGAAGTGTCACGCCCGGCTAACACCGCATTTACCGTCCGCTCCCTATCAACAGCGTCATGTTTGCGCTTGCTGACCCCATCCCCGCCCCTTCCCCGACGACGACGCGGGACTGGCTGTCCACGGTCGAGCGCAATCCACCGTTCCTGCGCGAACACGACACGCTGTTCACCGCGACCGAAATGTTCCAGACCAATATGGAGCTGCGGCTGCTGCCCGTGGTCGATGCGAGCCACCGCGCGATCGGGGCGCTGTTCGAAAAGGATGTCCGCCGGCTGCTGCTCAACCCGTTCGGCCATGCGCTGATGCGCAACCCGGCCTATGGCAGCGCGATCGCGGCGCATATCCGCCCCTGTCCCGAGGCAGAGGTGGATCAGGATATCGGCGCGGTGCTTGACGCCTATCGCGCCGCCAGCGGGCAGGAAGGGATGATCCTGACGCATCGCGGACGGCTGTTCGCGGTGGTCGCCAATCGGCGCATCGTCAGCCTGGCGGTCGAACGCGAGCTGATTCATGCGCGCGGCCAGCTCCAGCGCTCGGCGCGGATCGAGGCGGCATCGGCGCGGTTCGAACGCCAGGCCGGGTCGCTCGCGACCACGCTGGCGGGCCTGTCGCAGCGGATCGGCAGCAACGCCAGCGCAACCGCGTCGCGCGCCGCCGATACCGGTGATCGCGCGGCGGCGGTCGCTTCGGCGGCGGCGCAGACCAGCATGAGCATGACCGGGATCGCCGATCGCGGGCGGCTGCTGGCGGACGCCTTTGCCGCGATCAACGACGACACCGCGCGGGCCAAGGCGGCGGCGGAGAATGCGGTGGGCCTGGTCGGCGAAGGCGGCGCGCGGATGCGCCAGCTGATCAAGTCCGCCGAATCGATCGACGCGGTCATCGCGCTGATCGGCGAAATCGCCGGGCAGGTGAATTTGCTCGCGCTCAACGCAACGATCGAGGCGGCACGCGCGGGCGAGGCGGGGCGCGGCTTCACCGTCGTGGCGAACGAGGTCAAGGCGCTGGCGACCCAGGCGGGCCATGCTGCGGGCCGCATCACCGCGCATGTCGCGGAATTGTGCAGCGGCATCGCGCAGGTCGCCGATGGCCATGGCGAGGTCGAACGCGCGATCGCGGCGATGGCGCGGCTGTGCGACACGGTCGAGGAAGCGGTCGCCACTCAGCGCGACACGACCCGCCTGATCGCGATGACGGTTGAGGAAACGGTCAGCGCCGGAGCAATGATCGCCGACGATGTCGATGCGATCGGGGGGACGGCCGGGTCGGCGACGCACAGCGCGCGCGAAATGGGTGGGCTGGCCGAACGGCTTCAGGCCGAGGCGGGGGCGCTGGATGCGGCGGTGCAGGGGTTTCTGACGGATTTGCGGGCGGCGTGAGTCCTTCACCCCGTTTGTGCCGAGCTTGTCGAAGCACCGTTCCTGCACGCGCTGATGTCGAGCTACGGCCCTTCGACAAGCTCAGGGCAAACGGCTGTTGGGACGCCCCCGCTAGCGTGCCGAAAAAATGCTCTACTGCTTCTCCGATCACCTCGTAAACCCGCTCCAGATCGTCGTCCGAAACGCAATAGGGCGGCATGACGTAGACCGTGTTCCCAAGCGGCCGAAGCAGCACGTCGCGTTCGCGGAAAAACGCGGCGAGTTGCGGGCCGAGCGTGGACATATAGCTGCCCTCGGCCTGCTCGAACTCCATCGCGATAATCGTGCCGATCTGCCTGAGATTCGAGACTTTGCCGTGCAACGGCGCGCTGAGGTCGGTCTGCCGCAGTACCAGCCGTTCGATCCGCTCCAGCACCGGCTCGTCGCGCCAGATGGCGAGATTGGCGATCGCGGCGGCGCAGGCGATCGGGTTCGCCGTATAGCTCGACGAGTGGAAGAACATCCGTGACCGATCCTCGCTCAGATGCGAGGCGAAAATCTCCTCGGTCGCCAGTGTCACCGCGAGCGGGAGCGATCCGCCGGTCAGCCCCTTGGACAGGCACAGCAGGTCAGGCACGATCTGCGCCCATTCGCACGCGAGCAGCGCGCCAGTGCGGCCCCAGCCGGTCATCACCTCGTCTGCGATGAACAGCACGCCATGCGCCGCGCAGATCTCGCGCATCGCGCGCAGCACGCCGAGCAAATAGATGCGCATCCCCCCGGCGCCCAGGATCATTGGCTCGACGATCAGCGCGGCGGGCGGCGGCGATTGCGCGCAATACTCTTCCAGCGCCGCCATCGTCAGCGCCTCTTTGCCGCGCTCCGGAAAGGGAATGACGTCGACATCGAACAGCAGCGGCGCATAGCTCTTGTTGAACACCCCGCGCGCGCCGACCGACATGCCGCCGACCGTGTCGCCGTGATAGCTGCCCTCCATCACGATGATCCGCGACCGATCCTCGCCGCGATTGGCGAAATGGCCGAGCGCCATCTTGAGCGCGACCTCGACGCTGGTCGATCCGCTGTCGGAGAAGAACACTTTGGTCAGCGCGGGCGGCATCATCGCCACCAGATCGCGCGCCAGCGTCTCGGCGGGCTCGTGCGTCCAGCCGGCGAAGATCAACTGGTCGAGCTTCTCGCTCTGCGCGCGGATCGCCGCCATGATGCGCGGATGGCAATGGCCGTGCGTCGTCACCCACCAGGACGAGATCGCGTCGATCACGCGGCGGCCATCGGCGGTATGTAGGATCGCGCCCTCGGCATGGGTGACCAGCGGCGCCGGCTCATTGAGGCCGTGCTGGGTGAAGGGGTGCCAGACGGGGGAGGTCATGCGATTGCTCCCAGGTCGAGGGTCGCGGCGGCGGCGCGCAGGGTATCGGGGGTCAGCGAGTCGAGCCGTGGCAGCCGCCCGAGCGACGCCACGCCGCCGATGGCGCAGATCGTCGCCTGACTGTCGGCCACCTCGTCGCCGGAGAAGAGAATGCCCGCGATCGGCACATCGCGCGCGCGCAGTACCTCGATCGTCATCAGGCTGTGGCTGATCGTGCCGAGCGCGGTCCGCGCGACGATCACCACCGGCAGTCCCCAGTGCGCAAACAGGTCTGCATAGAGCAGGTCACGGGTCACCGGGACCAGCGCGCCCCCGCCCCTTCGATCACCACCCGCCCCGGCGGCGGGGTGAGGTGCGCGGGATCGATGGTGACGCCGTCGATCTCGGCGGCACGGTGCGGGGAACAGGGCGTTTCGAGGAAATAGGCTTCGGGGACCGTCTCCACGCCCGCAAGCCGCGCCACGGCCTCACGGTCGCTTTCCTCCTCCCGCCCCGCCTGGATCGGCTTCCAATAGGATGCGCCCAGCCGCAGCGCGAGCGCAGCGGACGCGACGGTCTTGCCAACGCCGGTATCGGTGCCGGTGACGACGATCATGCCAGCGCCACCGCCAGCGCGTCGACATCGTCAGGCGTTACGTTGAGCGTCACCGCGATGCGCAATCGCGCGGTGCCGGGCGCGACGGTCGGCGGACGGATGCCGCGAACGTCGAATCCCTTTGCCTGTAGGGCGGCGGCGCGGGCCATCGTCCGTGCGTCCTCGCCGATAATCAGCGGCATGACCTGCGTCCCCGTCGCGGTGACGCCATGCGGGGCGAGCGTGGCTTCGGCGTGCGCGATGAGCGCGTGGAGCCGGGTACGGCGTTCCGGCTCTTCCGCAACGATGCGCAGCGCGGCGCGGACGGCGCTGGCCAGCAGCGGCGAAGGCGCGGTCGAGAAGATGAAGGGCCGCGCGCGGTTGATAAGGAAATCGATCAGCACCTGCGAGCCGGTAACCAGCGCGCCTTGGCAGCCCAAAGCCTTGCCACAGGTGTGGAGTGCGATGACATTGTCCGCACCCTCCAGCTCTTCGGCGAGACCGCGCCCATTCGCACCCCAAACACCGGTCGCATGCGCCTCATCGACCAGCAACATGGCGTCATGCCGCGCCGCCACCTCGGCCAGTTCAACCACGGGCGCGCAATCGCCATCCATCGAATAGAGCGTTTCGAATGCGATCCACGGCGTCCCCGTCCCGCCCCCAGCGCGCCAGGCGCGGATCGCGTCGTCCACCGCCAGCGCATCATTATGCCCCGCCGCGACCGACGGCGCGCGCGCGAGGCGCAGGCCGTCATGCATGCTTGCGTGGATCATGGCGTCATGGACGATCAGGTCGCCCAGCTGGGGCAACGTCGACAGCAATGCGACATTGGCGGCAAAGCCATTGGCGAAATAGAGGCACGCCTCAGCGCCGAACAGCGCGGCGGCCTCCACCTCCAGCGCTGCGATCTCGGGGTCGTTGCCGCGTAAGAGGCGCGACCCGCCCGACCCGACCGCGACGCCGCGATCAAGTGCTTCGCTGACCGAAGCGCGGAGGCGCGGATCGCTCGCGAGCCCCAGATAGTCGTTCGACGCGAAATCGATTCCCGCGCGCGGCGTCAGCGACCGCAACCGCCCCGCCGCATCCAGCCGGTCGAGGTCGTCGCGATGGAAGGTCGTACTCATGCCTCTCCCGCGCGGGCGAGCAGCGCCTGTGCCTGCTTCAAATGCGGCGCATCGATCATCTTGCCGTCGAGCTGGAGCGCCCCTGCACCGGGATTGGCGGCGAAGGCCGCGACCACCGCCTTGGCATGCGCAATGGCGGCTTCGGACGGGGTGAAGGCGGCGTTGATCACCGGCACCTGCGCCGGGTGGATCGCCATCATGCCGGTAAAGCCGTCACGCATCGCCCGCGCGCAATAGGCCTCCAGCCCCTCAAGGTCGCGGAAATCGGGATAGACGGTCTCGATCGGCGCGACCCCGGCGGCGTGCGCGCCGAACAGCGTCAGGCCACGGATCATCTCATAGGGCGGGGTGTAGCGCCCGTCCGCCTCGCGCGAGGATTGCGCGCCGATCGCCGCGGGCAGGTCCTCTGCGCCCCAGGTGATCCCGGCGAGGCGCGGTGAGCAGCCGGCATAGCTGCCCAGGCCAAAGATCGCGGCGGGCGTTTCGGTCGCGATCGGCAGGATGCGCGCGGCCACGCCAGCGAGCATCGCATCGAGCGCCGCCACATCTTGCCCGCTCGCCGATTTGGGCAGCACGATGCCATCCGCCCCGCGCGCGGCGGCCAGATCATCCTGCGTCATCCCGCTGTCGAGCGGGTTGATGCGGACCCAGAGCGCCGGGCCGCTGTGCTGTTTAGCAAGGAACGCCGCCACCGCCGCGCGCGCGTCGCCCTTGCGCTCCGGCGTCACCGAATCCTCAAGGTCCAGGATCAGCGCATCGGCACCGCTGGCCAGCGCCTTTTCCATCCGGTCGGGCCGGTCACCGGGGACGAACAACAGCGAACGCAGGCGCATCGGATTTCCTCTCTCTTGCCCCGCGCCATGCCTTTGCTGCGCGCCAACGGCAAGGGTGGCCTCAATCCTCCCCCGGCGGGGGAGGATGATTAGGCCTCGGACGCATGAAGCGGACTGGCTGCAATCGACCCGGTTGCGGATGTTGGCGTTCAAGCCCCAAAATTGGCTGCGTCGAAACGCTTCTCGACCTTACCATGCTTGTCCGGTCGGTATTCGTATCGATCCACCGAGTAGTCTCGCACTTTCTTACTCCGGTCGGCACGTAGTGAGGAAAAAAGTCGATCCGATTGGGACTCTGAAATATCTAGGTAGAGACAGCATGCAACCTTCCACCTAACTCGCCAGCTTTCATGCTCCGCAAGTTCATCCCAAAGCACCTGGGCTGCCGGGTGTTCCTGTATCACCTTGCGCATCCAGTTTGCTGTATTCTGCCAAACGCCGGACCCACCCTCGATCATCGCAACCCGCGCGGTTACTATAAAATCCTGGATGCCCCCGCTTCCCTCCTTTATATCATGGACGGCGTCGATTACGGGGAAGAGGAGCCGTTGCTGAGTTTCCTCGCGGACAAACTTGGCAGCATGCGATTTCTCTCGCTCGCGACCGATAGTCCACATGCTCTCACTCGCCTAAATTGAGCAATGATGATATACGTCAATCGACCGCTTTCCACCCAATTCACGTCGGGTAGTCACCGTTCTGAAAGCGGTCGTCTGTAGTCTCCCCCCTACCGCACCGGCCGTTTCTCCAGCTTTCGCGCCAGCGTCCGTCGGTGCATCCCCAGCCGCCGTGCGGCTTCGGAGATGTTGAAGTCGGTCTCGACCAACGTCTGGTGGATATGCTCCCACTCCACCGTCTTGATCGATGAGGTGCGGCCATCGACCGGGGCGTCGACATCGCCGTCGACGCGCGCGAACGCGGCCTCGATATCGTCGGTGTTCGACGGCTTGGCGAGATAGTGGTTCGCGCCCAGCTTGATCGCCTCTACTGCGGTCGCGATGCTGGCGAAGCCGGTGAGGACGACGATCTTCATCTCCGCATCGCTCGCCCGCAGCGTCTGCACGCACGCCAGCCCCGACGCGCCGCCGAGCTTCAGGTCGACCACCGCGAAATCCGGCGCGTGGTCGGCCAGCAACGCTGCCAGCTCGTCATGGTTCGCCGCCCACAGCACGGTGTAGTCGCGCCGCTCGAACGAGCGTTTGAGCGTCCGGGCAAACGCCTCGTCATCCTCGACGATGATCAGCAGCCGCGCGCTCATCGCGGTGCCGCCATCGCCAGCGCTGCGAGCGGCAGGACGATCCGCACCCGCGCGCCGCCGTCGAGCCGGTTCTCCGCGCTCGCCTCCCCGCCCAGCTTGCGCAGGACGTTGACCAGCAGGAAGAGGCCGAGCCCGCCGCCAGGCTTGCCCTTCGTCGAGCGATAGGGTTGGCCGAAGGTCTCGAGGATCTCCGGCACAAAGCCCGGCCCACGATCGGCGATGTCGAGCACCAGCGCCTCGCCCTCGCGCGATACGGTGAGGGCGACCCGGCCCGGTGACACCTCGATCGCATTGTCGATGACGTTGCCGACCACCTGACGCAGCGCAGGATCGGAGACGATGGTCACGTCCGCGCCGAAATGGTCGTGGAAATCGAGCGTGCCGGGCAGCAGGCTGGCGCGATAGTCGGCGACAATCTCGGTCAGGAAGCGGCGCACGCTGGTCACTTCGGGGGCGACGCCGCGCGCCTCGCCCGCCGACATCAGGATGCCGCTGACGATCGCCTTGCAGCGCTGGACCGCGCCGTCCATCTCGGCCAGCTCCTCCTGCAACTCCGCATCGCCCTTCAGGCGCGGCATCGTCCGCCAGTCGCCGATCGCGACCGACAGCAGCGACAGCGGCGTCCCCAGCTCATGCGCCGCGCCCGACGCGAGCAGGCCCATGCGGACGATATGATCCTCCTCCGCCGCGCGCTGGCGGACGGCGGCGAGCGCGGCGTCGTGGCTGCGCAAATTGCGGCTGATCTGGCCGATAAAGACCACCAGCAGCACGGCGATCAGCACGAAGCAGACGAACCCGCCGAACAGGTAGAGGTTGACCGGATCGACCGGCAGATTGGCCGGTAGCACCAGAGGCGTCGGATCGAGCGACAGGATGCCGAGCGCGATCAGCGTCGCGGCGACGATCGTCCAAGGGTAATGCGGCCGCAACAGCACCGCGCCGAGCACGATGTGCAGCAGGAACAAAGCCGCGAACGGATTGGTGATCCCGCCCGACAGGCTGAGCTGCACGGTCAGCGCCCCCACATCGAACAGCAGGGCCGCAGCGAGCGCGCCGTCGCTGAACCGCGCCCCGCTGGCGATCAGCACATGGCTGGCGATGTTGAGCGCGGCGAGCGTCGCGGTAGACATGAGCAGCTGCGTCATCGGCAGGTCGATGCCGAGCGCGACCTGCACCACCGCGACCGTCACCAGCTGTCCGCCCACCGCCAACCAGCGCAATTGCGTGAGCAGCAGCATGTTGCGCCGCCCCGCATCCGCCGGCTGAAAGGCGGGCTCAAGGATCTGCCGGTTCACGCGCCCTTGTTGGGCGCTACCGCCGCGTTGCGCAACACCAGCCAGATGGCGCCCAGCGACAGCAATGCCAGCGCGAACCACGTCAGCGCATAACCCAGATGATTGTCTGAAAAGCGCAGCACGGTCAGCCCGCCGCGCGGCCACCCGCCCGGATTGGGCGCGGCGTCGGCGTCGATGAAATAGGGCGCGGGGTTGTTCAGCCCGCGCGCGGCGGCGATCGCGGCGACATCGCGCGAATACCAATTGTCCGCTGCGGGATCGTTGCTGCGCAGGAAGCCGCCGCCCGGTTCGGTCACGCGCAGCAGGCCGGTGACGGTGACCTGCCCTGCCGCATTTCCCGCCGCGCGGCTGGCGGCGTCGCGCCGGTCGGGGGCACGAAGCCGCGATTGACCAGCACGGTGAAGCGCCCGGTATCGAGCGGGGTGACGACCCAGTATCCGCTGCCCAGATCGCTGACCGCGCGCACCAACGTCTCGCGGTCGTGCAGGAACCGGCCCGTCACCCGGACGCGGCGATAGGCGTCCGCTTCGGCGCTGACCGCAACACCCGGAGCCGGGGCAGCGACCGGCGCGGCGGTGCTGCGCGTTGCGACCGCGTCGATCAGCGCGTGCTTCCACGCCCGCCGCTCGACCTGCCAGATGCCGAGCGCCACGAACCCGGCGGCGAGCATCAGCAGCAGCGCCGCAGGAACGGCGCGGCGGAGCTTCACGGGACCTGCTGCTCCATATGCTGGGGCATCATGTTGCTGTTGAGGTGGTGCATGACCCACAGCGACCCGGCGAGCATGATGAAGATTACGATAATCGTGAAGACGAGCGAGGTCAGCGACCAGCCGCCCTCTGCCTTGGGCGTCATGTGCAGGAAGAAAATCATGTGGACGATGATCTGCGCCACCGCAAAGCCCATGATCACCGCAGCCGTCACCCCGGCGCTGAGCGGCATCGTCATCACCAGCCAGAACGGGATCGCGGTCAGGATCACCGACAGGACGAAACCGATCACATAATCGCGCAGCGTCGCGTGCGGCAGCTCGGCCACGGCGTGGTGCTCGTCATGGTGCGCGCTCATCGCAACATCCCCATCAGATAGACAAAGGTGAAGACGCCGATCCAGATGACGTCGAGGAAGTGCCAGAACATGCCGAGGCACGCGACCCGGCGCTGATTGGCGGGGATCAGCCCCTTGCGCCCCAGCTGGACCATCAGCGTCACCAGCCAGATCAGGCCGAAGGTGACGTGCAGGCCGTGGGTGCCGACCAGGGTGAAGAAGGCCGAGAGAAACGCGCTGCGCTGCGGCGTCGCGCCGAGTTCGATCAGGTGGTGGAACTCATAGAGTTCGATGCCCAGGAACGCCGCGCCGAACAGGCCGGTGACGGCCAGCCAGCCCTGCGTCGCGCGGACCTTGCCCAGCTGCATCGACAGCATCGCAAAGCCATAGGTGATCGACGAGAACAGCAGCATCGCGGTGTTGAGCGCGATCAGCTTCAGGTCGAACAGATCCTTCGGCCCCGGCCCCGCCGCGTAATTGCCGCCCAGCACCGCGTAGCAGGCGAACAGGATCGCGAAGATGAGACAGTCGCTCATCAGATAGATCCAGAAGCCCAGCATCGTGCTGTGCCCCTCGGGATGGGGATGCTCGTCCAGCTCGTAGAAGACGGGCGGTTCGTCGGTGGCGGTCACGGCGGTCATGCGGCGGCTCCGGCGGCCAGCTGGCGGGTGCGTGCGTCCTCAACCTCGGTGACGGTCGCCGCCGGGATATGGAAGTCGCGGTCATAGTTGAAGGTGTGGATGATCGCGGCCGCGAGCAACGCGACGAACATCGCGATGACCAGCCACCAGATATGCCACACCAGCGCAAAGCCCATCACCAGGCTGATCCCCGACAGGATCACCCCCGCTCCGGTCGGGCGCGGCATATGGATGTCGCGATAGCCATCGACCGGGCGGCCGGCATTGCGCTTCTTCATGTCGTACCAGGCGTCGAGGTCGTGGATGCGCGGGGTGAAGGCGAAATTATACTCTGGCGGGGGGCGAGCTGGTCGCCCATTCGAGCGTGCGACCGTTCCACGGGTCGCCATCGACCTTCAGCTCCTCGCGCTTCCAGATGCTGACCGCGAACTGGACGAGCATCGCGAAGATGCCGACCGCAATTACCGCTGCGCCGATGCCGGCGATGACGAACCAGATCTGGTAGGACGGGTCGTCGAACACCCGCATCCGCCGCGTCACGCCCATCAGGCCGAGGATGTAGAGCGGCGCAAAGGCAAGCCAGAACCCCACGACCCAGCACCAGAAGGACACGAGGCCCCACTTCTTGTCGAGCTTGAACCCGAACGCCTTGGGCCACCAGTAATTGATCGCCGCGAACAGGCCGAACAGCACGCCGCCGATGATCACGTTGTGGAAATGCGCGATCAGGAACAGCGAATTATGCAGCACGAAGTCCGCAGGCGGCACCGCGAGCAGCACCCCGGTCATGCCGCCGATGACGAAGGTCAGCATGAAGGCGATGGTCCACATCATCGGCAGTTCGAAGCGGATGCGCCCGCGATACATGGTGAACAGCCAGTTGAAGAGCTTCGCTCCCGTCGGGATCGAGATCACCATGGTCGTGATGCCGAAGAAGCTGTTGACGCTCGCTCCCGACCCCATGGTGAAGAAGTGGTGGAGCCACACGACGTAGGACAGGATGGTGATGACCACCGTGGCATAGACCATCGAGGTATAGCCGAAGAGCCGCTTGCCCGAGAAGGTCGAGGTCACTTCGCTGAACACGCCGAACAGCGGGAGGATCAGGATGTACACCTCAGGGTGGCCCCAGATCCAGATCAGGTTCACGTACATCATCGACGATCCGCCGAAGTCGTTCGTGAAGAAGTTGGTGCCCGCGTAACGATCGAGCCCGAGCAGCGCGAGCACTGCGGTCAGCACCGGGAAGCTGGCGACGATCAGGATGTTCGCGCACAGCGACGTCCAGGTGAACACCGGCATCTTCATCAGCCCCATGCCCGGTGCGCGCAGCTTGAGGATGGTGACGATCAAGTTGATGCCGGACAGAGTCGTCCCGACCCCGGCTATCTGGAGCGACCATATGTAATAATCGACCCCGACATTGGGGCTGTAGGCGATCCCCGACAATGGCGGATAGGCGAGCCAGCCGGTCTGGGCATATTCGCCGACGAACAGCGACACCATGGTCAGCGCCGCGCCCGCCGCGGTCATCCAGAAGCTGAAATTGTTGAGGAACGGGAAGCTGACGTCGCGCGCGCCGATCTGCAGCGGGACGATATAGTTCATCAGGCCGGTGATGAACGGCATCGCCACGAAGAAGATCATGATCACGCCATGCGCGGTGAAGATCTGGTCGTAATGATGGGCGTTGAGATAGCCTTCGGACCCGCCGAACGCCATTGCCTGTTGCAACCGCATCATGATCGCATCGGCAAAGCCGCGCAGGAACATGATGAGGCCCAGGATCATGTACATGATCCCGATCTTCTTGTGATCCACACTGGTGAACCACTCTTTCCACAAATAACCCCATAGGCGATATTTGGTGAGCAGCGCCAGGACCGCGACGCCGCCGATCGCGACCACGGCGAAGGTGACGATCAGGATCGGTTCGTGCAGCGGGATCGAGTCGAGCGACAGGCGACCGAAGATCGGATCGACCGACGGGGCGGGATGCGCGGTGGGGTCGGACACGTTGGATCAGCTTTCGGGAAGGACGGGAATGGCGGACATCGCGGTGCGCGCTGGCGGCGTCGACTGGCGCACGCGCGAAAGGCCGGCACCGGTCAGCGGGGCGCTGTCCACCGGCTTGGGATCGGGGCCGGTCATCGGCACCATCGGCGTCGTGCAGACGGCGGCGACATAACGGGTATTGAGCGTCGGCAAGGTGCCGCGCGCGGCGAACTTGTCATAGGCAAGGTCGCGGACATTGTACGTACCCGCCAGCCCCAGCCCGCCCTTGGCGTCGATCGCCATCATGTCGTGCATGCACATCTTGCCCGGCTCGACGCACAGATTGACGACGCGGTCGAACAGGTTCGGCTCGACCTGCGCAAAGCGGCGCACCGGCTCCTTTTCGCTCGGCTTTTCGAGCTTGAGATAGGTCGCACTGTCGAGTGGCGTCGCCGTGCCTTTCACCTGCGCAACCCATGTGTCGAACGCGCCGCGTTCCAGGCTCTTGGCGGCAAAGCGCATGTTGGAGAAGCCCGCGCCCGAATAATTGGCGGAGAAGCCGATGAAATTGCCGGTCTGGTTGAAAATGCCGTGCAGCTTGGTCTCCATCCCCGGCATCGCATAAATCTGGCCGGCCAAAGCGGGGATGTAGAAGCTGTTCATCACCGAGGATGAGGCGATGCGGAAGCGGATCGGGCGATCCACCGGCGCGGCGAACTCGTTGACCGTCGCGATCCCCTGCTCGGGGTAGATGAACAGCCATTTCCAGTCGAGCGCGACGACCTGCACCTCCAGCGGCTTCTCGCGATCGGTGTCAGGTGCGCCCGGCGCCTTCGCCTCAGGCGCAGCGAGCGGGCGATAGGGGTCCAGCAGATGCGTGCCGACCCAGGTCAGCGCGCCGAGGCAGATGATGATCAGCAGCGGCGCGGCCCAGATCACCAGCTCCAGCTGGGTCGAATGGTCCCAGTCGGGGTCATAGGCCGCATCCGTGTTCGCCGCGCGGTACTTGAACGCAAAGAACACCGTCAGCGCCATCACCGGCACGATGATCAGCAGCATCAGCGCGGTCGAGATCATCACGAGATTGCCCTGCTGCCGCGCGACCTCCCCGGCAGGATCGAGCACGACCAGGCCGCAGCCGGAGAGAAGCGGCAACAGCGACAGCGCGATCAGGGGGTTGGAGGCGGACTCGGGACAGGTTCTGGGCCATGATCCGCCGCCTAGGCCCACCTGCCGGACCCGCCCATTGGACATTTTGTCCAATCCCCGCGCGCCCGATTATGGCGCAGGGCGTTGACGCTGCCGATAGTCCGACGACTGCGTGCACCGCTATGCAGGAAGACCGAATGACCGCCGAGACCGTGCCCACCACCGAAGCCGAACGCGACGCGCGGGCGGTCAACAGCGACGGCCCGCGCGACGGTCACAAGATCGCACCCGGCGAGATCGCGATCGGCGTGGTGATCGGGCGCACGTCCGAATTTTTCGACTTCTTCGTCTATGCCATCGCGTCGGTACTGGTGTTCCCGGCGCTCGTCTTTCCGTATCTCGACCCGTTGCAGGGCACGCTCTGGTCGTTCGCGATCTTCGCGCTGGCATTCGCCGCGCGGCCGGTCGGCACGCTGATCTTCACCGCAATCGACCGCGCCTATGGCCGTGGTGCCAAGCTCACCATCGCCTTGTTCCTGCTCGGCGGGTCGACTGCGGCAATCGCCTTCCTCCCCGGGTACGAAGCGATCGGCGTGGGATCGGCGCTGCTGCTCGCCTTGTTCCGCATGGGTCAGGGCGTCGCGCTCGGCGGATCGTGGGACGGGCTTGCCTCTTTGCTCGCGCTCAACGCGCCTGAGGGCAAGCGCGGCTGGTACGCAATGATCCCGCAGCTCGGCGCGCCGCTCGGCCTGATCGTTGCCAGCCTGCTGTTCATGTTCCTGATCGCGACCCTGCCCGCACAGGATTTCCTGTCCTGGGGCTGGCGCTACCCCTTCTTCGTCGCCTTCGCGATCAACGTGGTGGCCCTGTTCGCGCGTCTGCGCATCGTGGTGACACCCGAATATGCGACGCTGTTCGAGCGACGCGAGCTGCAGCCTGCGCCGATGACCGAGACGATCCGGTCGGAATGGCGCACGATCATCCTCGGCGCCTTCGCCCCGCTGGCGAGCTTTGCCATGTTCCACATGGTCACCGTGTTCCCGCTGTCCTGGGTGTTCCTCTACACCGAGGAATCGCCGGTGCGATTCCTCGCGATCGAGGCGGTCGCGGCGGCGCTGGGGGTCGGCGCGATCATCGCGTCGGGCTATCTTGCCGACCGGGTGGGCCGCCGCACCGTGCTCGCCGCAACTGCCGCCGCAATCGCCGCGTTCAGCGGCTTCGCACCGCAATTGCTCGAGATGGGCGAAGTCGGCGAGGCCGTGTTCATGCTGCTCGGATTCGTGCTGCTCGGCATCTCGTTCGGCCAGTCATCGGGCGCGCTTTCGGCGAGCTTTCAACAGCGCCACCGCTATACCGGGTCCGCGCTGACTTCCGACCTTGCCTGGCTGTTCGGTGCGGGCTTCGCGCCGCTCGCCGCGCTATGGTTGTCGGCAGAGTTCGGTCTGCTCGCGGCGGGCGCGTACCTGCTGTCGGGCGCGGTCGGTACGCTGGTCGCTCTCTGGCTCAACCGTGAGCTTGGACGAACGATCGACTGAGCGATTTCAGGCGGCGCGCACGGATCCCGGCGCGTCCCCATGCGTCGCGATCCACTGTGCGACGAGCGCCAGCCGCAACGGACAGGTGAACACCAGCCCGACCCTTTCGCCGCGCACCCAGCGGACATGCGCGCCGAGCACGCCGATCCCTTCGATATCGATCTCCACTCCCTGCCCCAGTTCGACGGGCAGGTCGGTCTCCACCTTCGCCCCGCCCTGCGACAGGTCGATCAGTGGAACGAGGTGCCACACCGCGCCGATCCGCAGCCGCGCGCGCATCGCGGTCGTCACCCGCGGACAGCGCGGCAACTGATCGGGCAGCAGCACATTGTGGCTGTGCAGATAGGTGTGAACGTCGATCGGATCGTTGAACGCGATTCCCGCCTGGCGCGCCTCTGCCCAGCGCACCACGCCGGTAATCGGATCGCACACCTTGGGCTCGACCCGCACGCGCAGGCCCGGTTCGATCGGCGCGTAGATTTCGAGCATCATCCCGCCCGGTCCGATATTGCGGATCAGGCAAAGATGTTGCGCGCCATCGCCGGTCAGCAGGCGCGCGACCTGAAACAAGGTGGTGATCCGCGCATCGGAGCGGCGATCGGCGCCGGTC
Source organism: Sphingomonas sp. J344 (assembly GCF_024700005.1). Classification (NCBI taxonomy): domain Bacteria; kingdom Pseudomonadati; phylum Pseudomonadota; class Alphaproteobacteria; order Sphingomonadales; family Sphingomonadaceae; genus Sphingomonas; species Sphingomonas sp. J344. The sequence goes on from NZ_JAJONB010000001.1 coordinate 95,011, forward strand.
GACAGCATCGTGTCAGATTGGTCATCAGCATCCACGGGCATTGCTCCCGCGAGCAGCCGTTTGCCGAAAGATAGAGTGCTCGCAGCTCCAGCTCCGGTCTCTCCGCCCCGACCGCTGGCTTACTCACAACGTTGCTAGCAAAGCGTCACCCGATCTGGATAACGCGGGATTAGGCGAAGTTGTGAGAGGCGCCGGTGCGCCGCACCCACGCGATCCGGCTTGACAACGCCGCGCAAACCTTCGATTTCGGCGCGCCTCGCGGGTGTAGCTCAATGGTAGAGCAGGAGCTTCCCAAGCATTCTGCACAGCTGCGCAAGCTTTCTCATAACGTCTCAAAATGCAAGTAAGTCAAAAACTTACGTGCATTTCGCCTTCTCATCTGGCACATTCTTTCTCGCTCCTACGCCTCACATTGCGGAGACAAATCGGAGACAGAACGTGCCAAATCTTCATCTGACGGACTTGTCGGTAAAAGCGCTCAAAGGGACGGATACAAACACTACCTTTTGGGACACGACGACGCCTGGTTTCGGCGTCCGGGTGGGCAAGCGATCAAAGACATGGACCGTGATGCGCGGGCGCACCCGCGAGCGCATCTCGATCGGCAAGTATGGCGACATGTCGCTCGCGGACGCACGGGCGGAAGCGAAGCGGCTTCTTGCAGCCCCCACGAGCGATCCCAAGCCAGTAAGCAAAAGCGTTAAGGACGCGCGCGACGAGTTCCTCACCGACCACTACGACCCCGCCTCAACGAGTAGCTGGGCGCACAAGGTCGAACTCATCCTCAAGAAGCACTTGAGGGGCATCGAACACAAGCAGGTCGCGGACGTTTCGGACGGCGACATCCGGCGCGTGCTCGACAAACTCGCATCGACGCCGAGCATGCAGCTTCACGTCTATCGGGTGGCGCGGACCTTCTTCACGTGGTGCACCCGCTCCCCGCACCGCTACATTCAACGCTCGCCGATGGAGGGGTACGCCCCGCCCGGCAAGGATCGCAAAGGTACGCGCGTCCTGACCGAAGACGAGCTGAGGTCCGTCTGGAACGCCGCAGGAACCGGCTCACGCCTCGTCATCCGCCTCATGATCCTCTGGGGGACGCGCAACGAGGAAACGTGCGTGCTGCGCCGTGATTGGGCGTCAGACGACGTACTCACCATCCCCGGCGCGCACACCAAGAACGGGCGCGATCACGGCATTCCGCTCTTGCCGCTTGCGCGATCCGTTCTCGCCGAACGTCCAAATGATGGCGATTTCTATTTCCCCGGTCGCCACACGAACAAGAAGGCCCTCAACCCGTCGAGCCTCAACCGCATGCTGGAGGAGATACAGGATGAGACGCAATCCAGTGGCTGGACGCTACGCGACATCCGCCGCACCTTCCGCTCGAACATGGCCCGCCTGCGCGTTCCGCGCGACGTTTGCGAAGTGCTCATCAACCACGCGCCGCCCGTCCTGGACGAGATATACGATCGGTATGACCGCCTGGACGAGAAGCGGGACGCGCTGGCGCGATACGAGAAGTTCATTGCTCGGCTCGTGTCTGCGTAGCTGGGTCGGAGGCTCGGAGCCGCTCGGGTTTTCCACAGGCGCGCGGCCTGCCTTCAGGGTACGCTGTGCGCAAGAACGCGGTCAGCGTCGGCTCCACACAACTCGCTCCCGTGACGTGGGGAGCGCCTGGACTGGCCGGGCGCTCCCGAATGTCACGGGAGACAATCATGGACGAGAAAGCAAAAAGCGAGACGATCAGACAGCTGAATGATCGGTTTCGCATGAGCGGTCCCAAAGCCGGGTATTGGCTGATTTCGGTGGGCGTCCAAAGTCTCGGAGAGGCGGCGGTCGTGCTGGCGATCCAACGGACTGCGCAGTTTGACGCCTTCACACCCAACAACGATCCTCATGGCGAACACGACTTTGGTTCGTTCACACTGGCCGGACACAAGCTCTACTGGAAAATCGACTATTAGGGTCGGGACCCATAAACGGGATTCCCTTGGCGGCTGGGATGTGATTCATGCGCTGCGCCAGCAGGAGCGTGGATTTGAGCGAGTTTTGGTTGAGTGAAGCCCAGTTCGAGCGGCTGCGTCCGCTGCTGCCGGACAAGGTGCGCGGTGTGGCGCGGGTCGATGATCGGCGGGTGATCAGCGGCATCATTCATGTGGTGAAGTCGGGCGGGCGCTGGGTCGACGCGCCGGCCTGCTACGGGCCGAGGAAGACGCTCTACAACCGGTTCGTGCGCTGGGCGGCAAAGGGTGTGTGGCAGGAGCTGTTCGTCACGCTCGCGGCAGCAGGCGGGCCGCCCGCCGAGGTCCTGATCGACAGCACGCATATGAAGGCGCACCGCTCCGCGGGCGGTGGAAAAGGGGGCGCTCGTCCAGGCGATCGGGATCAGCCGGGGCGGCCGCAACAGCAAGCTCCACGCGCTCACCGACGGCGAAGGTCGGCCGCTCCGCTTCCTGCTGACCGGTGGCCAGGTCGCCGACTGCCGCGCAGCCGATGTGTTGCTCGATGATCTCGCGCCGCGCACCATCGTGCTCGCGGACAAGGCTTACGACAGCAATGCGATCCGCGACCTGATCGAGCGGCAGGGTGCCGTTCCGAACATCCCCTCCAAGACGAACCGCCGCTGGAAAAGCTGCTTCTCCAAGACGCTCTACAAGGGCCGCAACGCCGTCGAGCGCATGTTCTGCCGCCTCAAGGATTATCGCCGCATCGCCACCCGCTACGACAAGCTCGCCACCAACTTCCTCAGCGCCATCTACCTCGCCGCAGCCGTCACATGGTGGTTATGAGTCCCGACCCTACGACCTTCGTTTGAAGTTCGGTTCCCCGATCCTGCGAACGAACAGATCACCCGCCGGGTGATGACAATCTTACTGGCCTCAGAATACTGAGGCCAGCTTTTCTATCGGCAACTGCCACTCGCCCGTTCGTGGAACTTCGTGATACGTTCTGCCCGCTTAGGCGCAAACCTGAGCGTCGCGACGCTCCCACACGGGAGTTAGCGACAATGAGACTGCTATCGAAGAAGGACGTTCGCGATCGGGTTCTCTACAGTCCCGCTCATATCGCTCGCCTCGAAGCCGCCGGACAATTCCCCAAGCGGGTGCGTATTGGTGTCGGACGGGTCGGGTGGGTTGAAACGGAAATAGAGGACTGGCTTCGCGCGCGCATCGCCCGACGCGAGGCATCCGGCTCCTGACGGAGCTACTAAGGGTCGGCGGTGCTCCGCCGACCCATTTTAATGCGACCCGTAGACACAAAACTCTAAAGATCGATCGCCAGAAAATGTGGCCATTCATTATTCGGACAAACGCCCGAAGAGCAGTTACGGACTGAATATTGTTCGCAGCCCTTAGAGCCTTTCTACGAAACGATTGGACTTGTTATCATAGCAGAACGCTGGGTCAGGATCATGAGTTATTAAATCTCTTTCAATTGAGAATATGACGATGCAGGATTTTTTCAACTCCTCGAAATAAAAACCCTCGAATATTATCAGGATCATTGCCGTGCAATCGCTTGTGTTCTTCCGGAGATAGACGCGAAATTGCATCATCGAAAAACGGATTACCCTTCCTCTCATAGTCAGGCCCATCCGAACTCGAGCACCCAGATGTCAAAAAAATCATTCCAATCGAAAAGTAAGGAGCAATTTTTTGCAGGCGCAAGATGTTTATAAATTTGGAATTGCGCAAAACATTTCTCCGCTTTTGTTGACTGCAACGACAGTCCATCCATTTCTGGACAAGGAAAGATCTGATCCACGTCCGTAGCTCAACCCTCGACTTGATGTTGGGTGGGTATGAAACTGAATTTCGCGATAGTATATCCCACTCATTAGTGACGAAAAATGGCTCTGCACTTTCGTCTGATCGCTCCCTCCTTCATAGACGGATGTCACGCCGCGGCCTCCGAGAATTGACCGACCGTACTCAAATGCGTGCTCATTACCCGTTGAGACTGTTCGACTTTGGGCATCGCGTAACGCTGATTGAACTGAGGGATTCTGAAGAGCAGCTTGAATAGCTGGATGGGAACAGGCGTCAGACTGACGGTCGGCAAATTCATCCGGTGTCGGGAGCCGAATTTGCGGCCCAGGCGCAGCGCCTCCTCCCCCGCCCCCGCCCCTGCCACCGCTTGACGCGTATCCAGCGCTGCCACTGCCATCTTCGATACGGCATACAGTGACCAACTGCTCCGTAACGAAAAGAGTGCCTGCATCTTCAGGCCCTGTCCCCGGAATCCAACCAGACCGTGCTTCGGTCGTATCGAAGCAGACACGAGCAAGACCATTCGGATCAACAAAATTAACCGGGTCCGCGCCAACATAGGCATAGAGGTTCATCCCATCGCCATAGCCGATGGGATCGGTCTGCATGAACCGGCCAAGCGTGGGCGAGTACATGCGAGCCTTATAATAGGCGATGCCCAGTTCGGGTAGCCAAGCCTGGCCGGTATAGCCGAACCGCCCCACGTCGCTGCCCGATGGGATGCCATATTCGTCATAGGCCCGGATCGCGGTGGCTGCCCCGCTGGCGTCGGTGCGGGCGATGATGCTGCCGCGTTCGTCGGCGATCAGCCAGTTGCGATTGCCCGCGCCGTCATAGGACACCAGCGCCTCGTCGGTGCCGGGACCAAACACATGGCGGGCTTGCAGGACGTTGCTGGTGTTGTACTCGGCGACGATATTCCCGCCGTCATAGGCGAACCGGCGACCGGCGCTGCTTTCATAAAGCCGCAACATCGGATCGTAAGTCAGCGTCACGCTACCGGGACCGGTCAGCAACAGATTCTCGCTGCTGTAGGTGTAGCTGTCGCTGCCCGAACTGGTCAGGTTACCCTTGGAGTCATAGCCGAACGACGTGCCGCCCGCGCTGGTGTACTGATTGAGGCCGTTTACCGCATAATTGCGGTCCACATTGGCGGCACCCGTCCAGCCATAGGCGTCGTTGTTCCGCACGAACCCTGCAATCTGGCTGGCAGGATTGTGGCTGAACGTGGTCGTCACGTCATTGCCGCTGCTCGCCAGATCATGCGCCAGTGAGTTCATCCGCGATACGGCGTCATAGCCATAGCTGGTGACCACGCCGTTGCCCCGCGTCAGGGTCGTGCGACGGCCCAGATCGTCATAGGCATAGGTCGCCAGCACACCCGCGCCGGAGCTTGCGCCATTCTCGCGGATATGCGTGACCTCACCCGTCACCAGACGGTCGTAATCAACATAGAAGCTGTCGGGCCATGTCGTGCGCGTGCGGTTGCCCGCAAGGTCATACTGATAGGCTACCGTCCCTTGCGGTCCCGCCTGACTGATGTTGCGCCCCAACGCATCATAGCCGAACGTCAGCGCGTTGCCGGTCTGGCTCGCTCCGGTCAGGTGGCCGACCAGATCATAGCTGTAGGTCACATCCGGCTCGCTCGACGGCAAATCCTTCGCTGTCACCCGGCTCAGATCGTCATAGCTGTAGCCGATGCTGTTGCCGTCTCGCAGCCGTCGGCTGGTGACGTTCGACCCGGCATCATAGGTCAGTTCCTCATAGTCGGTCGTGGAACTGGTTCCCGCGCTCGACGGGTCGGGATAGCGGGTCTTCTTGAGGCGATCGTGACCGTCATATTCATAGGTCGTCTTGTTACCTTCGCCATCGATGGCCGTGAACGTCTGACCATTGTCGGTATAGGCGACGGTCACCTCGTCCGCTTCCGCGCCCGTGCCATAGCCGGTCTGCACCTTGCTGACCCGACCCGCCGCGTCATAGCTCGTCTTCGCGATCCGGTCGGGACCGTGCGAACCGGTCGTGCCGAGCGTACACGTCCCCGGCAACGACCCCCAGGTCGCGCTGTTCATCCGCTGCGTCGTGCATTCCAGACGGCCCACCGCGTCATAGCCATATTGCGTGACCGCATAATCGGTGCTCGACGCCGACAGCACATCCTTCGTCTTGCGACCACCATCCCAACTGGTCGTCAGCTTCTCCGCCGTGCTGAATGCGGCCCATGCCGTATCATCCGTCCCCGTCACGGTGCCGCGTGCGGTTTCGGTGACGCGGCCTGCAATATCGCGCACGAGCTTCAACGCCCGGCGCTTGAGCGAACCGCCGCCATCGGGGTCTGCCGAAATCGAACCGACCGCCCGTCGCGCCGCATCATAGCGGAAGGTGGTTGTGTCCGCCGTCCCCGACAACGGACCATCGACGGTCAGCACGTCGCCCAGCGGACTATAGGTCGCCGCCGTCACCGCCGTCAGCGAGTTGTCACCCGCGCCGCGCGTCACGCTGGTGACGTTGCGATTAGCATTATAGGCGATCGTAGTCTTGCTCTCGTCGGGGGTGCCTACGCATCCCGGTGCGGTGTTGGTGCGGCAGGTCGAGACCTCTGTCAGCAGATATTCGCCATTGGTCAGAGAATAGGTATAGCGCGTCTGCGGGCGCGTACCGGACCCGCCCGGTGCAGGGCCGGTAACAGTCAACACGCCGCCATGCGTCGAATCATAGGTGTAATCGGTCACCTTGCCGCGTGCGTCGGTCGTACTGGTCGGCAGGTTGCAGGTCACGGGGTTGCTGCATGTCGAAGCATAGCTTGCCGACGTGACGATATCCGACAGGCCCGAACCCGGCTTCGCTTTCTGGGTCACCGTGGTCGCATTGCCTCGACCGTCCAGTGTGTACTCGACATAATCGCCTTCCGGGTTGGTAACGCGGGTCAGGCGACCATTGCCATCATAGGTGTAGCTGGTCGTCTTGCTCGCGCCGTTCGTGACGGATGTCGGTCGCATCTTCGTCAGATCGGACACCACCGTCGTGGTCTGGCTAGGGTCGGGACCCATAAACGGGATTCCCTTGGCGGCTGGGATGTGATCTGCGCGCTGCGCCAGCAGGAGCGTGGATTTGAGCGAGTTTTGGTTGAGTGAAGCCCAGTTCGAGCGGCTGCGTCCGCTGCTGCCGGACAAGGTGCGCGGTGTGGCGCGGGTCGATGATCGGCGGGTGATCAGCGGCATCATTCATGTGGTGAAGTCGGGCGGGCGCTGGGTCGACGCGCCGGCCTGCTACGGGCCGAGGAAGACGCTCTACAACCGGTTCGTGCGCTGGGCGGCAAAGGGTGTGTGGCAGGAGCTGTTCGTCACGCTCGCGGCAGCAGGCGGGCCGCCCGCCGAGGTCCTGATCGACAGCACGCATATGAAGGCGCACCGCTCCGCGGGCGGTGGAAAAGGGGGGCGCTCGTCCAGGCGATCGGGATCAGCCGGGGCGGCCGCAACAGCAAGCTCCACGCGCTCACCGACGGCGAAGGTCGGCCGCTCCGCTTCCTGCTGACCGGTGGCCAGGTCGCCGACTGCCGCGCAGCCGATGTGTTGCTCGATGATCTCGCGCCGCGCACCATCGTGCTCGCGGACAAGGCTTACGACAGCAATGCGATCCGCGACCTGATCGAGCGGCAGGGTGCCGTTCCGAACATCCCCTCCAAGACGAACCGCCGCTGGAAAAGCTGCTTCTCCAAGACGCTCTACAAGGGCCGCAACGCCGTCGAGCGCATGTTCTGCCGCCTCAAGGATTATCGCCGCATCGCCACCCGCTACGACAAGCTCGCCACCAACTTCCTCAGCGCCATCTACCTCGCCGCAGCCGTCACATGGTGGTTATGAGTCCCGACCCTAGAATCTCGTAGTTAATCTTTATCTTTTCTAGGTTGAACATATTGCGACCGTGGCAAGCCCTATCGGTGGATACCTGGCTGGTATAATCGTATCGAGATTACCATATGCTGTCGTTTTTTGCGAGTCTAGCTCTGCTCGGGGGTGGCATTCGCGCCTGCGAGCCTCAAGACCGCAGCTTGATGTTTGCAAGCGATGGGGCAGCTTCCGCTTCATCATACGCCCCTCGTAGATGAGGTCAGGAATGCTCTGCTAAAGCGCTCCACCCGAAGGGGTTGATCGACAAGCCTCGTTAGGCGAAGCGCCGCAGCCAGCAACCGAGGGCTCCGCCCTCGGTCCTCCACATTCGTTCCGGCCCTGCGGGTGCAAGCTGCCGCGCCCCGCCTTTCCAGTCGCTCTTGCCGCCCACCCCTTCCGGGTCGGTGCGCATCTAGGAGTGACTGCAATGGAACTGACCCATCTCAATCTCGACCAGTTGTCAGTGTCGAAGCTCAACATGCGATATGGCGCGAAGGCACCCGATGTCTCCGACCTCCTGCCCTTGGTGCGAGCGAGGGGCATCCTAGTCCCGCTTCTGGTACGCCCCAATGGCAGCGAGAAGACGTTCGAGATCGTCGCCGGTCGCCGTCGCTTTTTCGCGGCACGGGCACTCGCTGCCGAGGGCTTACCCCTCGGAGCCCTGCCGTGCGCGATCCTTGACGAGGGCGATGATGCCGACGCGCTTGAGGCATCCCTCATTGAAAACGTCGCCCGGCAGGACGCGGACGAAGTGAGCCAATGGATGAGCTTCGTCCGGCTCGTGAAAGCCGGGAGAAGCGTCGAGGACATCGCGCTCACCTTCGGCATCACCGGGCAGCAGGTGAAGCGGGTTCTGGCGCTCGGGAACCTTCTGCCCGCCATCCGCTCCCTTTATCGCAAGGGAGAGATCGACCCTGCAACCGTGCGTCACCTCACCCTCGCCTCCCGCGCTCGCCAGCAAGAATGGCTCTCCCTCTGGCGTGACCCGGATGGCCGCGCCCCTATCGGAAGCAACCTTAGGCACTGGCTATGCGGCGGGCAGTCGATCCCGACCAAGTCGGCGATCTTCCCGCTCGACACCTATCCCGGCGATATCATCTCCGACCTGTTCGGCGACGACCGCTACTTCGCCGATAGCGAACTGTTCTGGGAGCATCAGACGCGCGCAGTCGATGCGCTGGCAGCCGCATACCGCGAGCAGGGCTGGGAGAGCGTGCATGTCCTGCCCGAAACGTCATATTTCGAGCGGTGGGAATATGTGCGCGCGGACCAGAGCGAGGGCGGCGGCGTGTACATCATGGTCTCGCGTTCGGGTGAGGTCGAGACGCACGAAGGCTGGAAGCCCCGCAAGGCAGAGCGCGCCGACCGAGAAAAGGGAAGTCCAGCGGAGCGCCCCGAACTCTCCGCCCCGCTGCGCAACTATGTCGATCTCCACCGTCACGCCGTGATTAGGGCCGAGTTGGTCAAACGGCCCGACCTCACCCTCCGGCTCATCGTCGCGCACATGGTGTGCGGGTCGGGCCTGTGGAAGGTCGAGGCCGATCCGCTCCAGACCCGCAAGGCGGAGATCGCACAGAGCGTGGCGGAGGCTCCCGCTTCAGAGCAGGTTCGCCGTGCGCTCAGCGACGCGTGTTCGCTGTTGGGGGAGGACGATGGCGAAAGCGTGATCGGATGCGGCCGATACGGGGAACTGGCCGCGACATTCTCCGCGCTCACGGTGCTGACCGACGATGCCGTACTTCAGCTCGCGACCGCGGCGATGGCCGAGAGCCTGGAGGCTGGACATGAACTGATCGACGTTCTCGGCGCACATATTGCAATCGACCTTTCGGGAGACTGGCAGCCGGACGGTGCCTTCTTCGACCTGTTGCGCAATCGCGCTGTGGTCGAGGCGATGGTCGAGGAAGTGGCAGGCGGGGAAGCCCGCCGCGCGAATGCAGGCACCACGCTCAAACTCCAGAAGGCCATCATCCGCGACTGCCTCGAAGGCCGAAACGGACGGCAGAAGGTCGAAGGCTGGGTTCCGCGATGGCTCAAGTTCCCGCAAGGGAGCTACACCCCACCCGCATCGGCAGAGTGACTATCGAAGGGAGCGGCCACCCCGCTCCCTTCACATCCCCCAAGTCCCTCAACTCCCCAACGTCCGGCAATGCCAACGCGTTAATCAAAGTGCCGCCGTGTGCGGCGCGTCTGTCTCCGCGATACTAGACCTTCGGCTCCCGCGCTCCGGGGAGCGCCGCACCACGGTGGTGGGGCGCTCCCGGAAGAACGGGAGACACATACATGGCACGCATCTTCACGAACGCCTTCGGCGTATGAAACCATCACGGCGCGGATCATCGAGGCGATCGAGCAAGGCGCAGGCCCCTTCGTCATGCCTTGGCATGGCGACGGCAGCAGCCGCCCGGTGAACGCGGTCAGTGGCAAGCCCTACTCTGGTGGGAATGTCGTCGGCCTCTGGGCCGAGCAGATGCTCCGGGGATATGGTTCGCCGCACTGGGCAACATACCGTCAGTGGGCAACGCGCGGCGCGCAGGTCCGCAAGGGGCAGCGCGGCGCACCCATCATCTTCTACAAGCCGAACGAACGGACAGAGGATGACGAGCGCCGTTCTGGCTTCGTCATGCGCTCCTCGATCGTGTTCAACCTGGAGCAGGTCGAGGGCGGGTATCCAGACGTTACAACCGTTCCGGCAGCCGAGACGCTCGACGAGGTCGACCTGTTCATCCGGCTGACCAACGCGCGGATCGAGCATGGCGGCACACGCGCCTATTTCGATCCGGGCAGCGACTATATCGCGATCCCGGACAAAGGGCGGTTCGTCGGCACGCCGACCTCTAGTCCCACCGAATGCTACTATTCGACCCTACTCCACGAGCTGGTCCACTGGACCGGTGCGGAGCATCGGCTTAATCGAACATTCGGCGAGCGGTTCGGCGACGCGGCATACGCAGCCGAGGAGCTGGTCGCGGAGATTGGGGCGGCGTTTCTGTGCGCAGATCTGGGCGTAACCAACGATCCGCGCCCGGATCATGCCGCATATGTCGCGTCGTGGCTAAAAATCCTGCGGAGCGACCCCGCGCGATTTTCACCGCCGCGAGCCTCTCGACTGCCGCCGTGACCTACCTGCACGAGAAGCAGCTACCATTCTGATCTTTCGCAGCCGGCACATGCCGGCTGCTTTTCTATTCCGCTCGGAGGAAGCAGACCACGCGCGGCTCGAACACATTTCCCAGAATGAGCAGGGCTCGTTCGACCCGTGGTCTTCGCAGTCGCAGATTACGTTCGTCAGCGGGAGTGCCAATTATCCGTCGATATCAGCGAGCACATCGCCGGGTTCAACCTTTAGCAACCGACACAGGCGCACAAATTCCCATACGTCGATCCGGCGCTGCCGCCGCTCCACGCGACTAATGAAACTCTGATCCTCGCCATATGCCTGCGCTAGGTCCACCTGCGACATTGCCAGTTCCTTGCGCCGGGCAATCAGCCGATCGATGATCACGATATACGGCGGATCGAATGCGGATTTGCGAGGGCGCGGCATAGCCTACGCCGAGTGGCAGGGAGTTTTACGATAGTGCAAAACTCCCTATGGTATTTCTCCCTATTTTTAGGTAGGTGCTCCCTGGGTGAGGTTTGGGGAGAGCTCAAATGGTTCAATTCACATCGCTGGTTCGTAGTGCGACATCGGCGGCGCTTTCTTTGGCGTTGGCCGCATGCGTTGGCATCGGTGGGCTTTCGCCGCCCAAGTCGTACGCAACGAACACTACCTTCCAGCTTCCTCGCCGCGCTCCCGACTTCATCCCTGCTGCGAGCGAAGTGGGGAAATCACTCGGATATCGCGTGTCGGGCACGGACAGTGAGCGCAACGCAGTCACGCTCACCGACAGCGTGGACGGCATGGGTGCCGCCCTCACCGGGCGCCATGTGCAGCGAACAGTCGTCGTGGCGCTCCGGCCTGACGGGCGCACAGTAGCAATCAATCTCGCGCTGAACGGAAACCTGGGCACCGCCTCGCAGAAAAGCGCGGAGCAGCGACTCGAGGCCCTCAAGACCGCGCTGACAGCGCGGTTCCGCTAAATCAATCAGCTCGCGTGGAGGGGGCAATGAAGCGCAGATTGACGGTTAAATGCATGGTGGTCGCTGGACTGGCATTATCAGGCTGCAAGCCCGCGCCCGACACGGCACTTACATCAAATGACTCTGGCGCAGCCATTTCGCGACCGGAGCCGGAAACAGCTCCGCGCCCTGCGGGGCTCACAGAAAACGAGCGGCTTCAGATACAGCAAGCGATTCTGGGTCGGTTCATGAGTGCGCGGTACAAGTCGGGACTAGGCACACTGTCCCCGAATACCGATTGTGCGAACGTGTTCAGCGTGGCCGATCCGACCATCGTGGACGCTATGCTCGGCGACGGCATGGGCAAGATTCGAGTCGTCGCGTCGTTTACGCTTCACACTATTCCGCCCAAGCGGCACCGCGTTCCCACCGACGAATGCTACAGCTTCGTGGTGGCCCAGATGAATGTCGGACAGCCAATTCGCATCCCGTTCGAGTTCAGGGTCGAGAAGTGGCAGACCGGCTGGCGGCTCGCACAGGCGCAACCGGGTGAGCCATTTCAACTAGCTCCGCGCTGAACGGCATGCTCGGCACCCCGTCTATCATGAGCCGGGTGTAGAAGCGGCGATTGGGTAGGTTGATGATATCTAGCGGGTCGAAGGCAGGTGCCAGTTCCTTGGCGAACAACGCCGCGTCCTCAATGCCGGTGCGGAAGCAGATCAAAGAGCCAGCATTGCCGAGAACAGCGTGCCGGATTTCGGGCTCCAATTGGTGTAGGTGCTGGTGTGCGAGCACGAGGCCGAAGCAGAATTTCCTCATCTCGGCCATCATCGACGCAAAAGCGAGCGTCGTGAAATTCTGGAATTCATCGACGTACATGAAGTACGGTTGTCGTCGTTCGGCAGGGAGGTCAGCACGCGACATCGCGGCCAGCCCGAGGGTGGCAACCAAGAGGCTACCAAGTGTGTCCGCGCTATCCGAGCCGATCCGTCCCTTCGCGAGATTGACAAGAAGGATTTGACCGCGGTCCATTATGCTGCGGAACCGCAGGTCAATCTCCGGCTCAACCAGTACGCGGTACAACATTGGATCGGATAGCAGCGCGCCGAGCTTGTTCTGGATTGGGGCCAGAGCTTCGGCTGCGAAGCGGGGCTGATAATGGGCGAACTCTGATTTCCAGAATGCCCGCACGACCGGGTTGGAGACGTTGGACGCGGCCTTCTGCCGGAAGACCTTGTCGGTATAAAGCTTGAGGATATCGGGGAGCGTCGCGTCGGGCCATTCGAGTAGGGTGAACAGGCTGTTGCGCAGGATGTGCTCCATGCGCACGCCCCATGCGTCTGGCCACAGTTTCTTGAATGTCTCAAGGAGACCCGATGCCGCCAGTGGGACCTTGTCGGCACGAACCATTCGCAGCGGATTGTATCCGTACGGCTGCTTTGGGTTCGCCGCGTCGAGATAGATGAAGTCGATGCCGCGCTGCCGCAATCTTGCGGCGAGCGCATCGGCAAGATCGCCATGCGGATCGATAAGCGCAAAGCCCCGGCGTGCGCCTCCGTCTTGCTCTGCAAGCTGCCCCAGTAGTGCCGATTTGCCGACCCCTGTTTGGCCTATGACGTACAGATGCGCGAGACGATCAGCCTGGCGGATGCCGAACCGAAGGTTCTGGCGGCGGTGGTTGGTGACACCGAGATGGGTGACAGACATACGAACATGCTCGCACGCGGGACGCAGAACTTACAGGCACCACCTTGCCATGCAGACGCGACAGATCAGTCTAACGGAGCGAAGCGGTACTAACTGCTCGGGCGGACGAGGTCATTCTCGGTATAAATAATGCCTCAGTTGCGGAAAGCCCGAGACCTGCCCCTCGTCAATCCACGGCCAGGCAGCACCGGCGCAACAGGCTGCTTTGCGCCCTAATCTCGGTCATTCGACCAGCAGACCAGAGAACCCTAAAGCGGTCATTGGTTCAACCGAGGCGAAGCAGAAGATGCCGGGTGGCAAGTATTCGAGGAACGGCTAGCAAGCTATCCGTGCCGCCATTAAGGGGTACCCGCTCTACCCAGATCCGATGGTCTGCAGCCCTTGCAGCGTTTGCTCGATCGAACGAAACCCGCCACCCCTGATCGTGCCCTACCCGACTGGCTGGCGACTAGTCGTCGGAGCCCATAGGTGCACCCCAGTCGGTTCGCGCGGCTTTTTCATGCCATTCATCGACAAAGGTGCGCGCGGCCCAATCATCCCACGCCGCGATCATCGCCTTCAACCGCGCGGGTTCGTGTTTGGCGAGATCGCGCAGTTCGGTGCGGTCGGCGGCCATGTCGTACAGCTCCCAGGGGCCAGCGAGCCGCTGGACCGCCTTCCATTGGCCGTCGCGGACCGCCTTGTTGCCCTCATGCTCCCAAAACAGCGGCTGGCGGCGCTCGATTTGGCCGCCGGTAAAGGCCGGGACCAGGCTGGCCCCCTCCATCGGCAGGATCGCATGGCCGCCGAAGCGCGCCGGATAGCGGGCACCAGCGAGCTGCACCAGGCTGGGCATCACGTCTATGACATGACCCGGCGTGCGCTCGAAGCTGCCCCGCAGCTTTGCCGCAATGCCACGTGGCCAGTGCGCGATCAGCGGGGTGGCGATGCCCCCCTCCGCTGTGAAATGCTTGAACGAGCGAAAGGGCGTATTCTGGAGCATCGCCCAATTCATCCCGACGAACACATTGCTCTGCGGCCCGCCCCACGGCGCCGGGCCGGTACGGCCACGCGGTCCCGATTCGGCGTTGCCCCCATTGTCGGACATGATCAGGATCAGCGTGTTGTCGAGCATCTTGCGTTCGCGCAGATGCGCTACGAGGTCGCCGACCGACTTGTCCACGCGCGCGACGGCAGCGGCATAAACCGCCATCATCGCGTCGAACCGCTCGCGCTGGGCGGGGGCCAGACTGTCCCATTCGGTCGCGCTTTGCGGGCGCGGGGTGAGCCCCTTGTGCGGGCCGATCAGCCCCATCTGCTGCTGGCGGGCATGGCGCTCCCGGCGCAGCTGGTCCCACCCGGCCATATATTTGCCCCGGAAACGGGCGATATCCGCCTCCGGCGCCATCAGCGGAAAATGCGGCGCGACATGGGCGAGGTATAGAAAGAAGGGCTTCTTCTTCGCCTGCGCCTCATCGGCAAACTTCATCCCCCATTGGGTCCAAAGGTCGGTGCCGTACCAATCCTTGCCAAGCATCGGATCGTCGGTGCGGATCGGGCGGCCATCAACCAGCAGCGTGCGCGTACCCGCGTCGGAGCGTGCCGCCTGTTTCGGATAGTAGATGCCGCCCGCGATCGCGCTCAGCGAGCGATCGAAGCCACGCGCGACCGGGGTGGTCCCTGGCGTGTTGCCGAGGTGCCATTTGCCCGCCATCGCCGTGAAATAGCCCGCCTCCCGCAACACTTGCGGAATGGTCACCGCGCGCGGGTGCAACTGGCCATGCGTCCCCCGCGACTGTGGCAAGCGTAGGCCGCTGAGGTAGCCCATTCCCGCCTGATGCGGATTGAGTCCGGTAAGCAACGCGGCGCGGGTCGGGCTGCATCGGGCGTTGTTGTAGAATTGGGTGAAGCGCAGCCCGTCTTTCGCCAGCGCGTCGATATTGGGCGTCGGGATTTCGCCGCCATAACTGCCGAAGTCGGAGAAACCCATGTCGTCAACGAGGATGACGATGATGTTGGGACGCGGCGGTGCCTCGGCTGGCGGGGTCGGCTTGGCCGGAGTGCGTGCCAACAGCGGGGTGGCAGCGGTGGTTGCCGCCAGCGCGGCGAGCAGGAGTGTTCTACGCAACATAGGAATGCTCTCCGATAGCGGCGACAAAGGTAGCGGCGCGATCGCCGACTTCGGCGGCGGACAGGCCCGGCCTGTACAGTGCCGAACCGAGACCGAAGCCCGCAGCTCCGGCGTCGAGCCAAGGCTTCATATTGCCCGGCTCGATCCCGCCGACCGGCAGCACCCGCGCGCTTTTGGGCAGTACCGCACGCATCGCCCTGAGCACTGTCGGCGACGCCGCTTCGGCCGGAAACAGCTTGAGCGCGGTCGCGCCCGCGTCGAGCGCGGCGAACGCTTCGGTCGGGGTAGCGATGCCGGGCAGCGAGACCAACCCGCGCGCGGCGGTCGCGGCGATCACTAGCGGATTGGCGTTGGGCGAGATGACCAGCGTACCCCCCGCCCCCCGCCACAGCGGCGACATCAGCCTCGCGCAGCACTGTTCCTGCGCCGACCATCGCGCGGTCGCCCGCCTCAGCGGCGAGCCGCGCGATGCTCTCGATCGGGTCGGGCGAATTGAGCGGCACCTCAATCAGGGCGAAACCCGCACCGATCAGCGCCTCGCCGATCGGAACAACTTCGTCGGGGGTCACGCCGCGCAGGATTGCGATCAACGGACAGGCGGCAAAGGCGGCATCGAACTGGGCGAGGTGGCTCATGCTATGGCGGCTCCGACGTCGAGGATGCCGGCGACGAACGCGGCGTGGCTGTCGATCAATGCGGCGCTGCGGCCGTTGGCGGCGATCGCGGCGGTGTAGAGATTGCCCAGCTCGGGACCGGACAGGATGAAGATCGGCGCGTCAGGTGCCGCGGCGAGCCGCGCGGCGACATCGCTGCCGATCAGCAGCCCGCTGGCATAGGCGGCGGCATCGGCATCATCGCGCGTGCCGAGCATCTTTGCCGCGCGAATGCCAAACAGAGATGCGGCAAGGTCGCGACGCTTGCCGTCGACAACGCCCTCGAAAAAGGCTGGACTGGTGGTGACCTCACCGTGAAGCTGCGCGGCGAGCAGGCCATGGGCGCCCAGCAATGCGAACAGCTCACCGGTCATTGCGGTGGTAAAGTCGGCGATGCGCCCCTCCACCATCACCGCCCATTTGCAATGCGTCCCCGGCTGAACGAGCAGCGCGTCGCCGGGGACCAGCCCCGCCGTGACCGCGCCGAGCAATTGCACTTCCTCGCCGCGCATCACGTCCGTCGATGTCGAAACACCAGGGACGATCATCGTACGGTCGTCAATCCGCAACAGAGTGGCAGCCAGGTCCGATACCCCGGCGGGTGCCGGGACATAGGGTGCGACCCGCCAGCCGATGTTCGACCCGACCATCCCCGCCAGCAGCATCGGCAGGTCGCCGAACCGCGCGCGGATCGCCGCCGCCTCCCCCGCGAAATCTGTGACGGCCGTGACACCGCGTTCGTCGCGTTCGGTGCGCACGACCGCTCCGTTCTCGATCAGGTAAATCCGGCGGTTGGTGGTTCCCCAGTCAACCGCCAGAAAAGCGTCGTCCATCCTCACCACCATGCGGTGTAAAGCGCGATCAGGATCACGACGACAATCGCGCCCGCAATGTTGAACCCGGCGGTGGTGCCGAACGACACGCCCTGCATGGAGATGCGATTGCTGTCCTCACGCGCCGGACGGGCCAGCGAGACGACCACGGCGAGCGCGAGGCTGATAAAGAACACGATCATCATGCGGTTCATGAACGGCACCGCGTTGAGCGCGGCGATCCCGCCCCAGTCGGCGGGGAACCAGAACAGGAAGCTGAGCAGCACCGATGCGACCGCGCCGACCAGAGCGCCGGCCTCCGTCGCCCCCTTCCAGAACAGGCCGAGCAGGAAGATGACGGTGATGCCCGGCGTGACGAAGCCCGAGAATTCCTGGATATACTGGAACGCTTGGTCGAGGCTGCCGAGCAATGGGCGCGCGGTGACGATCGCCAGCAACGTGGCGACCACCGCAGTGATGCGACCGACCAGCACCAGCTGCTTTTCATGCGCGGTGGTCAGATCGGCATTGCCGCTGGCGTCTTGCGCGCGGTTCTGCACGCCCTTTGCCTTGGCATAGAGATCGAGCGTGAAGATCGTCGCGACCGAATTGATCTTCGACGCGGTGGAAGCGATAATCGCCGCGACCAGCGCCGCAAAGACCAGGCCGAGCAGGCCGACCGGCAGCAGGCCCATCATCGTCGGATAGGCCTGATCCGGCTTGGCCAGGTCGGGCGCGAGCAGCACGGCGGCGATGCCCGGCAGCACGATGATCACCGGCATCAGCAGCTTGAGGAAGGCGGCGAACACCACGCCCTTCTGCGCTTCGCCCAGGCTCTTCGCGGCCAGTGCGCGCTGGATAATATATTGGTTGAACCCCCAATAGCTGAGGTTCGCGATCCACATGCCGCCGATCAGTACGGAGAGGCCCGGCAGGTCCTTGTAGAAGGGGTTGTCCTCCGACAGGATCATGTCGAACTTCTCGGGCAGTTCGGTGGTCAGGCGGTTGAACCCGCCGAGCACGCCCGCGTCGCCGCCGATCTGGCTGAGCGTCAGATAGGAGATGACGAGGCCGCCGAACACCAGCAGCGTGACCTGAACGATATCGGTCAGCGCCACCGCCTTGAGGCCGCCGCGCAACTGATAGACCAATGCGAACACGCCAAGGCCGAACAGCGCGACGTCCTGATTGATCCCGGCGACCTGGGTCACCGCGATCGAGCCGAGCCACAGGATCGAGGTCAGGTTGACGAAGACGTAGAGCGCCAGCCAGAAGATCGCCATGACGGTGCGGATCGTCGGCCCGAACCGCTGTTCCAGGAACTGCGGCATCGTATAGATTTCGTTCTTCAGGAAGATCGGCAGGAACCATTTGCCGACGATCAGCAGGGTCAGTGCCGCCATCCATTCATAGGATGCGATGGCAAGGCCGATCGCATAACCCGATCCCGACATGCCGACGATCTGCTCGGCCGAGATGTTCGCCGCGATCAGCGACGCGCCGATCGCCCACCAGGGAAGCGATTTGGATGCGAGAAAATAGTCGGACGTGTCCTTGGTGTGACCCGCCTTTTCGCGGCTGACCCATTGGGCGAGGCCGAAAATGCCGATCGCATATGCGATCACGACGATCAAATCGATTTGCGACAGGCTTGTCACCCCGTATCCCCTCCAGCTACGCACAAGATGCGTCTGGCGCGTACATTTATCTGATTAATTAGTCTTGTCTAGCGACGCGATCGGCATAATGTGGTCGCCGGCCGAGCGATCAGCAGGGGAAGGTGGAAATCTTGGCGAGCGAACTGACGCTGGACGGGGCGGGACGGCCCGAGCTGGGCCGCAACCTGACCTATGGCCTGCTCGACAATCTGGGCCGCGCGATCGTCACCGGGCGATTCGAACGCGAGCCGTTTCCGACCGAGGCGGAGCTTGCCAAGCAGCATAATGTGAGCCGATCGGTGACGCGCGAGGCGGTCAAGATGCTGACCGCCAAGGGCCTGCTGAGCGCCCGCCCGCGCCAGGGGACGGTCGTCCAGCCGACAACGTCGTGGAACCTGTTCGACACCGATGTGCTGCGCTGGCTGCTCGAACGGCAATTTTCGGTCGACCTGCTCAAGCAGTTCAACCAGCTGCGCGTCGCGATCGAGCCGGAGGCGGCGGCGCTGGCCGCGCGCTTTGGCGACGATGCGGAGCTTCAGCGGATTACCGACGGGCTCGAACGGATGAAGGCTGCGGAGAAAGGGCTGGACGAACCGCTCGACGCGGACATCGCCTTCCACGTCGCGATCCTGCGCGCGTCAAGCAACCCATTTTACGTCCAGTTCCGCGACGTGGTGACCACCGCGCTGCGTACCTCGATCCGCTTCACGAACCGGATCAAGGGCCGCACCGCGAGCGTGGCCGACCATGCCGCGGTGCGCGACGCGATCCTCGCGCGCAATCCGGACGCGGCACGCACCGCGATGCGCAACCTGATCGGCGACGTTCTCGAACTGATCGACGAGGCGGAGGGGGCGAAGGAATAGTGCCCTGTCCTCCCCCTCGCGGGGGAGGATGTGGGACGGCCTACCGCTTCTTCTTCGCGACCTGGCCGGTGGTCAGGCGATAGGTCATGACGTTGCGATAGGTCTGGCCCGGGTCGAGCCGGGCGCTCGGGAAGCCCTTCTGGTTCGGCGCGTCCGGGAAGTTCTGGGGCTCCATCACGATCGCGTCGCCCATGCGGTAGATTTTCCCGCTCTTGCCGTGGCTGGTCGCGTCGAAGAAATTGCCCGAATAGAATTGCAGCCCCGGCTGGTTCGACCACAGCTCGAACCCGCGGCCCGACGCCGGATCCTGCACCCGCGCCATCAGCTGCTGGCCGGCGATCACCTGGCGGCCGATCACCCAGTTATGGTCGTAGCCACGGCCCCAGACGATCTGCTGGTCCGATGCGTCGCGCACCCGATCGCCCACCGCGCGCGGCTTGCGGAAGTCGAACACCGTGCCCGTGACCGACTTGAACTCGCCGGTGGGAATCGCGCCGTCGTCGGTGGGCAGATAGGTGTCCGCCGGGATCGTCACGACATGGCCCATCGCACCGTTCGACGACCCCTCGCCCGACAGGTTCCAGTAATTGTGGTTGGTCAGATTGATCACCGTCGCCTTGTCGGTGGTCGCGCGATACTCGATCGTCAGATGGTTCTTCTCGTCGAGCGAATGGATCGCGTCGACGGTCAGCGTGCCGGGATAGCCCATCTCGCCGTCGCGGCTGACATAGCGGAACGTCACCGACGCGGTCGGCCCGCTCTTCACCGACACCACGTCCCACAGCACCTTGTCGAATCCCCGCGTCCCGCCGTGCAGAGCGTTCTTTCCGTTGTTGACCGGGGTCTGGTAGGTCCTGCCGTCGAGCTTGAACCTGCCCTCCGCCAGCCGGTTGCCGAAGCGGCCGACGATCCCGCCGAAATATTGCGGCTTGGTCTCGTAAAGGCCGATATTGTCGTATCCGAGGGCGACATCGGCCTTGCGGCCATTGCGGTCGGGCATCACCAGCGACTGGATCGTCGCGCCATAGGCGATCATCGTCACCGATACGCCGCGGCTGTTTGCGAGCGTCACCGACGCCACTTCGCGCCCGTCCGCGAGCTTGCCGAAGCTGCCGCGCTTGGCGGTCGCCGCCTCCGCCGTGCCGCCCAGGGCACAGGCCGCCGCAGCGGCCATCAGCAATGCGCTTTTCGTTGCCATGATGAGTCTCTCTCTCCTGCTCTATCCGCGATACATATTGGGTAACCGGCCGCGACAGCCGGGATCGACTTCGAACAATGCGCCGCCATGTTCCTCGACCACGCCATCGGCGGCGGAGGTAACGAACATCCGGTCGAGCTGCGGGCCGGCAAAGGCGCAACTCGTGATCTGGCTCGCGGGCAGCGCGATCGAGCGCTCGCGGGTGCCCGCCATGTCGAATCGGGTGACGCATGACGCGCCCCAGCACGCCACCCACAGCCCGCCTGTCGCGTCGAAGGTCATGCCGTCGGGATTGCCCCATCCGGGCTCGAACACGATGAACGGCGTGCGCGGGCCGAGGCTGCCGTCGTCATGAATGTCGAAGCGGAAGACCGTTCCCAGCGCGGTGTCGGTGTGAAGCAGAAAGCGTCCGTCGGGGTCGATCGCGGGGCCGTTGGCGATGGTATAGGGGCTGTCGGCATGGACGATCAGCCCGTCGGGATCGATCCGGTAGAATGCGCCGCTTGGCCGGTCGCAACTGGCAGGAATCGTCCCCGCCCAGATACGGCCGAGATGATCCGCCTTGGCATCGTTGAGGCGATTGCCGGTGACGCCGCGATCGACGCTGCCAAGCGGAACCTGCCGGTTTGCCGGTAGATCGAGCAGCACGATGTCGCGCCCGATCCCGGCGACGAAGCCGCCGCGCTCCCGCTCGATGACCCAGGCGGCATAGTCGGGCTGCGCGAAGCTGGTGACGCTGCGGTCGGCCAGCGACATGCGGTTGATGCGGTGATCGAGGATATCGACCCAATAGAGCGCGTCGTCGCGCGCGGACCATAACGGGCCTTCGCCCAGCCGGTCGGCGCGGTCGCGGTCGATGATCGCGACGTCAGCCATCAGTGGCTGTCGCGCGGCAATCCGCGAGTCTGCGCGATGCGCTGATACTTCACTGCCAGCTCGATCACCGCCCCGCCCTCGAACTGACCGGTGACGTTGCGGTGAATCTCCTGCCAGGGCGTCTGCGATTGCGGGACATAGCCGAGCTCGGCGGCGAGCGCCGCGCGCCGCGCCTCCAGCTCTTCGGGCGTTACCAGCATGTTCGCAGTGCGCTTGCCAAGGTCGATCCGTACCCGGTCGCCGCTGCGGATCAATGCGAGCCCGCCGCCGACCGCGGCCTCGGGTGCGGCATTGAGGATCGACGGGCTGCCGCTCGTCCCCGACTGACGCCCGTCACCCAGGCACGGCAGCGCATGGACCCCGGCCTGGATCAGCGCGGCGGGCGGGCGCATGTTCACGACCTCCGCGCCGCCGGGATAGCCGATCGGTCCCGCGCCGCGCATGATCAGGATCGAGCGGTCGTCCGCGCCCAGCGCCGGATCGTCGATGCGCGCATGATAATCCTCCGGCCCGTCAAACACGATCGCCGTCCCCTCGAACGCTTCGGGGTCGTCCGGGTCGGACAGGTAACGCGCCCGAAACTCGGGCGAGATCACGCTCAATTTCATCACCGCGCTGTCGAACAAATTGCCCGACAGCACGGTCAGGCCGGCGGCGGGCTTGAGCGGGTTGTCCAGCGGCCGGATGACATCCGCGTCGCTGGCCAGCGCATCGCCGACATTGTCCGCGACCGACCTGCCGTTCGCGCCGACGACATTTCCGTCGATCAATCCGGCACGCAGCAATTGCCCCATGACCGCAGGCACGCCGCCCGCGCGGTAGAAGTCTTCGCCGAGATAGGTGCCTGCGGGCTGGAGATTCACGAGCAGCGGCACTTCGGCCCCATGCGCTTCCCAGTCGTCCAGGCTCAGTTCGACCCCGACATGGCGCGCGATGGCGTTCAGATGGATCGGGGCGTTGGTCGAACCGCCGATCGCGCTGTTGACGCGGATCGCGTTGAGAAAGGCTTCGCGCGTCAGGATATCGCTCGGCTTGCGGTCGGCCTCGACCATCTCGACGATCTGGAGGCCGGTGAGATACGCATTTTCCTGACGGTCGCGATAGGGCGCCGGAATCGCGGCCGATCCGGGCAACGACATGCCGAGCGCCTCGCACAGCGAGTTCATCGTCGTCGCCGTGCCCATCGTGTTGCACCAGCCGGTCGACGGGGCGGACGAAGCGACCAGTTCGATGAACCCCTTGTAATCGATCTCGCCCGCGGCGAGCATCTCGCGCGCCTTCCACACGATCGTCCCCGATCCGGTGCGCTCGCCCTTGAACCAGCCATTGAGCATCGGCCCGACCGACAGCGCGATCGCCGGGATGTTCACCGTCGCCGCGGCCATCAGGCAGGCAGGCGTGGTCTTGTCGCAGCCGATGGTCAGGACGACGCCGTCCATCGGATAGCCATAGATCGATTCGACGAGGCTCAAATAGGCAAGGTTGCGGTCGAGCCCGGCGGTGGGGCGCTTCCCGGTTTCCTGGATCGGATGCGCAGGAAATTCGATCGCGATCCCGCCCGCATCGCGAATCCCTCACGCACGCGCTTTGCCAGCTCGATATGGTGACGGTTGCACGGGACCAGGTCGCTGCCGGTCTGGGCAATGCCGATGATCGGACGCCCCGACTGAAGCTCCGCCAGGCTGATCCCGTAATTGAGGTACCGCTCGACATAGAGCGCGGTCATGTCCGGATTTTCCGGATTGTCGAACCATGCGCGCGATCGCAATTTCCGCGCGTCGTTCTTCCCTTGCCCCACTCGAAACCCTCTCCGGTCCTGAGGGATCGCGCCCGTAATGTCGCGATACCCGTCTTCACATCCGCTTGATATCGCCGTTCGCGGCGGATAGGAAGCATATATATCGTATAAAAGAGCGGAGAGCATGCAGAGGATCAGCATCGGCCTTGTCGGCATCGGGAAAATCGCCCGCGACCAGCACCTTCCCGCATTGAGCCAGTGCCCGGACTTCGACCTTGCAGCCACCGCCAGCCGCCACGGCCGGGTCGATGGCGTTGAAGGTCATGGATCGGTGGAGGCGTTGATCGCCGCGCGGTCGGACATTGCCGCCATCTCGCTCTGCACACCCCCCCGCCGGACGTTTCGAACAGGCAATGGCGGCAATTGCCGCAGGCCGCCACGTCATGCTGGAAAAGCCGCCCGCCGCCACCGTGTCCGAAGCCGAAGCGCTGGTCGATGCGGCCCGGGCCAAGGGGGGTGACGCTGTTCGCCACCTGGCATTCACGCGAGGCAGCGGAGGTCGATGCGGCGCGTGACTGGCTGGCGGACAAGGTGATCGCCGCAGTGCGAATCGCGTGGCGCGAGGATATCCGCCAGTGGCACCCGGGACAGGAATGGATCCTTGCCCCAGGCGGGTTCGGCGTGTTCGATCCGGGCATCAACGCGCTGTCGATCGCGACCCGCATCCTGCCCGACCCGCTGGTAGTGCTGAGCGCCGAGCTGGCAATCCCCGAGAACCGCGCCTGTCCGATCGCCGCGACCATCGCGATGCGCAGCGGCAAAGCGCCGGTCGATGTCGATTTCGACTTTCTTCAGACCGGCGACCAGACCTGGGATATCGCGGTCGATACCGATGCCGGCACGCTCCGGCTGCGCGAGGGGGGCAGCCGCCTGGAACTGCCCGGCCAGGCGCCGATGCAGGGGCCGAATGCCGAATATTCGCGGCTCTATGCGCGGTTCGCCAACCTGATCCGGCGCGGCGAGAGCGATATCGACCTGCGCCCCTTGCGGCTTGTCGCCGACGCATTCCTCACCGGGCAGCCGACCCCTGCCCCCGCATTCGAGTTCTGAGCCATGACGCGTCTCACCCGCCGTATCGCACTCGCCATTGGTGTCGCGCTGATCGTCACGCCACCCGCGCTGGCCCGAGAACCTGCCGAGCGGCGCGCGCCCGCGACGAAACCGCAGCCGAACATCGTCGTCTTCCTCGCCGACGATCTGGGCTATCTCGACACGACGCCCGGCGGCGACCGCGACGCGCGCACCCCCAACCTTGCGAAGCTTGCAGCGGACGGGCTGAGTTTCGATCAGGCGTTCGTCGCTTCCCCCGCCTGTGCGCCCAGCCGTGCGGCGATGCTCACCGGCCTGATGCCCGCGCGCAACGGCGCCGAAGCGAACCACGGCAAGGCGCGCGACGAACTGAAGAAGCTGCCGGCATACCTCCAGGCGCAAGGCTATCAGGTCGTCGCATTCGGCAAGGTGGCGCATTACCAGCATACCAAGGATTATGGCTTCGACCATTTCGCGCACGATACCTTCCATGACCATGACGGCGTTCCGGCCGCGATCAGCTGGCTGAAGACGCGTACGGACAAGCGGCCATTGGCGATCTTTGTCGGCAGCAACTGGCCGCACGTTCCCTGGCCCAAAACCAGCGAGGGCTTCGATCCCGCGGCGATCACGCTCCCGCCCAAATCGATCGACACGCCGCAGACGCGCGAAGCGCGCGCCCGCTATCACGCGGCCATCGCGCGGATGGACAAGGAACTGGGCGCGACGCTGGCGGCGGTGGATGCGACGCTGGGCAAGGACAGTCTCGTCCTTTTCTCTTCCGATCACGGCGCGCAATGGCCGTTCGGCAAGTGGAACCTCTACGATACCGGCACGCGCACGCCGCTTATCGTGCGCTGGCCGGGCCGGGTGAAGCCGGGCAGCCGCACGCAGGCGATGGTCAGCTGGGTCGATATCCTGCCGACCCTGGTCGAGGTTGCAGGCGGCAAGCAGCCAGCTGAGCTGGACGGACGCTCCTTCGCCGCGGCGCTGCGCCCGGGTGGGCGGTTCAAGGGGCGGCCCGAAATCTTCACCACCCACAATAACGACGTCAACATCAACGTCTTTCCAATGCGCAGCGTGCGTACGGCGCGCTGGAAATATATCGTCAATCTGCGTCCCGACACATTGTTCACCACCCATATCGACCAATGGGCCGCGCGGCTGGGTTCGGGTGCCTATTTCCCGTCATGGCGGCGCGCGGCGGAAAGCGATGCCAAGGCAAAGGCGATCGTCGATGCCTATTACACCCGCCCGGCGGAGGAACTGTACGACCTGACCGCAGACCCGGACGAAACCCGTAACCTTGCCGCCGATCCGAGAAACCGGGCGGTGATGGTCAAGCTGCGCGCGAAGCTGGCCGAGTGGCGCCGCGACCAGGGCGACGACCGCCCGGTAAAGGTCAAGCCGCATCTGGAGCGCGGACCGATCGACGGGAGGCCGGAGGATTAGGGTCCCGAACCCTAATCCCGGATGATGCAGCGAAAGCCGATATGGCTGGTGGGGCTGTCGATCGCCTGCGGATGGCGCGCGGCGGGGCGATAGCGCTGGCAGTAATTGGGCGCGCAGAGATGCGATCCGCCCTTCATCACCTTGCGTCCCGTCCGCATCGGATCACCCGGCTCGAAGCTCTCGCGCAATTGCGCCCCGCGCGGATTGTCGATCGCGCAACATGCCTTGCCCGGATTGCCGCCCGGCGCTCCATACCAGTCGCGGGTCCATTCCCAGACATTGCCGATCATATCGTACAGGCCATAGCCATTGGGCGGAAAGCTGCCGACCGGCGTGGTGCGGAACTGGCCGTCGGGCCGGGTCGTCGCGAACGGGAACTGTCCCTGCCAGAAATTGGCGAGCACCGCGCCGTTCGGCGTCAACGCGTCGCCCCAGGCATATTCCGCGCCGTCGAGGCCGCCGCGCGCGGCGAACTCCCATTCGGCCTCGGTCGGCAGCGCCTTGCCCGCCCATCGGGCATAGGCTTCGGCGTCCTTGTACGCGATCTGGACGACCGGATGATCGGGCAGCGCATCGCTGTCGGGCCCGGCCGGATGCCGCCAGTCGGCTCCGGGGACGAAGTCCCACCATTGGCTGTAATCGTCGAGTGGCACGGGCACGGACGTGCGTTGAAATACCGCCGACCCCGCAACCGCGAGCGACGGATCCAATCCGGGATACAGCTTCGGATCGGGAGGAATTTCGGCAAGGGTGCGATGCCCCGTCGCCTCCACGAACGCCGCGAACTGGGCATTGGTCACCGGGGTCACGTCGATCCGAAACCCGCCGACCCGCACCAGTCGGTGCGGCGCTTCCTCCGGATAGAAAGCCTCCGAGCCCATTCGGAAGGTGCCACCGGCGATATCGACCATGTCGCGATGGAAGTCGGGCGACCGGGATGGGAAAGCGGGCACGAACAGACGACTCCGGAAACCGTGGGACGTTCAGCAGATATCGCCCATCAACTCGCGCGCGCAAATCGCTTCGAACCGCCGCTGTTCACGTGCCTCGGTCGCAGCGACGCGCAACCGCGCCTGTGCCGGAGCACAGGCGCGCGTGACGCCCGGCTCCGGCATGCGACGGTCAGCGACGCGGGCCATTCGCCTCAGTCGTCAGTCGCTTGATCAGGTCGACCTCGGCCTGGCGATAAGGTTTCCCGTCCGAGCGCAGGACTTCGTGGAACCAGATCGTAGGCTGCTCGTAGGTGTAAGGCTTTTTCCAGCTGTCCCACGGCATCCGCGTCTGCGACTTGCCGTCGACAAAACCCCAGTTGATCATCGCAAGATTGTATTTCTTGCCCAGCGGAAGCGACCCGTCGAAGGTCGATCCATTGCCGCGCGCCATATATTCGGTGACGAGCACCGGGCGGCCATAGCTCAGCATCTGCTTCGCACGCTTCTCGAACGTCTCGGGCCAGCTGTAATCATGGAAGCTGTTGACGTCGGACTGGGTCACTTGGATCTTCTCGACCGCGTCGAGCTTGTCCATCTGATCCCAATTCTGTCCGATCCACAGTCCGCTGGTCAGCGGCTGCGATGGATTGGCGCTGCGCGCCCATTCGAACACCGGACCAAGCAGGCCGGCGACCAGCTGCTTCTTCTGGGGCGTCGGCTTGTAGGAACCGCCACCGCCGCCCTCATTGTTGGGCTCGTTCCACACGTCCCAGACGGCGATGCGCTTGTCGTTCGCGAAATGGCCGACAATGTCCTTCACATAGGCTTCGAGCTCGCCATAGCGGCTCTTGTCCGCCAGCCGCGCCGCGCCCGGCGCCTGCATCCAGCCCGAATTATGCACGCCGGGGATTGGCGGGCGTTGCGGGCCGGAGACGGGGTTGGGATCCCAGCAGCTGTCGAACAGCACGAACATGATGCGGATCTTGTGTTTGTCCGCGATCTGCAGGAACGTTTCCATGCGCTGCTTGAGACCTTTGGCGTCCTCTTCCCACAGCATGTTGTGGAGATAGACGCGCATGATGTTCATGCCCATCGCCGACGCCCAGCCCAGTTCCTCGTCGATCTCCTTCGGGTTGAAGGTCGCCGCCTGCCACATCTCGAACTGGTTGATCGCGCTGCGGTTATTGTAGTTGGCGCCGACCATCCAAGGCTGTTTGGCGTACCAAGCGTTGGCCTGTTCCTTGGTCCACATGTCGCGCGCGTCGGCGGGCAGCGCGGCGCTCATCGCGAACCCGGCGGCGGCGATCATCAGCAGGTGTTTCATCATCATATTCCCGGATTGAATGCGGTCGAAAGGATCAGAAGCGGAAGCGGACGCCGACGCGATAGACGCTTTCGAGGAAGCGGGTCTGCCAGTCATAGGATTGGCCGAGCGCGTTGAACTGTCGCGAATTGCTCACCGCCGCGCCCAGCAGGTTGGTCGCATTGAAGGTCAGGGTGATATTCTCGATCGGGCTCAGCGTCGCCGCGAAATCGAGCGTACCCCGCCCGCGTTCGATGACCGGCAGCGCCGGACCCAATACGCCGGCACCCAGCGCGGGATCGACGACCTGGCCATAGTTGACCACGAAGTCCGAGCGGTAATTGTACGACAGCCGCGTCGAGACCCAGCGGTTCTCATAGAAGCCCGACAGGTTCGCGACATGCTTGGACAGGCCCGCGATCCGCTGCTGGCCCGGAAGCGTCGCAGCCAGACCCGGCGCGAGCTCCGACGTGCCGTCGACATAGGTATAGTTCACCAGCGCGCCGAAATTGCCGAGCCAGTCGGGCAGCCAGGGCGCGCGGAAGAAGGTGCGTGCCGCGGCCTCGACGCCGTTGATGCGACCTGCACCGCCATTTTCCGGACGGTTGATCCGCAGGCGACCGAACTCCGCATCCGCGATATCGGTCGTGAAGTTGTTGACGAAACCCTGCAACTCCTTGCGGAATACGCCAACGGTAACCGATCCGCTGCGCGTGAAATAATATTCAAGCGAGGCGTCGAAATTGGTCGACTGGATCGGCTTCAGGTCGGGATTGCCGCCCGACGCAGAGCGGATGCAGTCGGGGTTGTTCGGACCGCTATCGGGCACGGTGGGATCGACGATACAGATCGGCGGCGGCGTGTTGATCGTCAGTGACGGATTGAGCTGTCCAAAGCCCGGACGCGTCCGCGTCATCGTGAAGGCAAGGCGCAACTGAAGGTTGCGATCGAGCCGGACCCGCGCGCTGACATTGGGCAGATAATCGTCATAGCGGCTGAACCGCGTGATCGGCGTGACGGTGGTAACGGCACCCGCACCGGTACCCGTGGTCGAGCGGGCAAAGCCGTTGATCGTATCCTCGGTACGCGTCGCGCGCAGGCCGATCAGGCCGTCGATCGGCACGCCGACATCGATATCGTAGCGCGCCTGGACATAGGCGGTGTACGTCTTTTCGTTGCTGACATAGTTCGGGTCGCCCAGCGGCGGACGACCGGTCGGCTGGCCCGCCGCTGTACGGAGCCAGTCCGCATTTTCCGCGACACTCTCGCGCGTCGGGACGAGGAAGGTGCGCAGCGAGTTCACATCGTCGCCGCGAAAGCCCGGATTGGCGCTTTCATAAGCCAGGGGCAGCAGCGAGAAGAGCCGCCCCGCCGGCGCGGTTCCGACACGGGTGTAGTTATAGTTGTCGGCGTTGCGATCCGCAAAGCGGATACCGGCCTGAAGGTTGGTCAACCCCCAGCGATCGAAGCGGTAGTCGAAGTCGAGGCGAGCCTGAATCGCATCGCCATGCCCACGGTTTCCGGTCTCGTTGATCTGCGTCCAGCGAAACATTGCCGGGTTGAACTGGTCATAGTTGATCAGCGTGACCGTGCCGCCGCCGACACCCTGATCGGTGTCGAAATCGAAATGGCGCACCGGCTGGGTCTGGCTGGTATAGTTGAAGACATAATTGTGATTGTTGAACGTCGAGTCGGTGTAGGCGACATCGCCGGTGATCCGCATCGGGCCGCGCTTCCAGATGAAGCCGGCGCCGCCCTGATAGGTGTCGGTCCACTGGTTGTTCGACACCTGGCCGCCGACGATCTGGCCGCCCGCTGACGCATCCATGCTGCGAATGAGGTTCGTACCGGGGAACAGCACGATATTGCTCAGAACCGCGAGATCACCCGAGTTGACCTGGAAGTTGCGGCCGCCGCCATTGGACCGATAGCCCTGATAAAGCCCGTCGAGATAGATTTCGAGGTCGGGGCTGGGTCGCCACTGGAACGCGGCGGCGGCGTTGGGCCGCCAGCGATTGGCCGTCGTATAGTCGATGTTGATGAACGAGGGGTACCGCAATGCGGTGCCGACATAGCCCGGGATATTGGAGCGGTTGAGGATCGTCTGGCTGACGTTCCGCGCCGAATCCTGGAACTTGATGTCGGCATAGGACCCCTCGACCAGGAAGCCCATGTCGCCGATGCCTGTCGACCAGCGCGTGCTGAGCAGCAGGTTCGCCTCGACGCCCGTCTTTTGCGACTGGTGCCAGTGCAGGCCGGTGACCGCTCCGACGACCCGACTTCCCTTGAAGTCGAGCGGCTTGCGCGACCGCACGTCAATCAGGCCGGCAAGACCCGGCTCGAGCAGATTGGCGCTCGCCGCCTTGTACACGTCGATCCGTGCGACCGAGTTGGACGGGAAGTCCTGCAACTGGACGTAGCGCCCTTCGGCGGTGAAAACCTCGCGTCCGTTATAGGTTGTCGACAGGTCGGGAAGGCCACGCACGCGAACCCCCTGCGCGGTGCCGCCGTTGCGCTCGACCTGCACACCGGTAATGCGCGCAAGAGATTCGGAAGCGGTCACGTCGGGCAGGCGTCCGATATCCTCGGCGACGATCAGAATCCACGATCTCGTCCGCCTCCTGCTTGATCGCCTGAGCCGTTTCCAGGCTCTGGCGGATCGCCGTAACGACGACCTCGTCGGAGTTGCCCTCCGGCGCGACTGCCGTCTGGTCATCCTGCGCACGGGCGATGGCGGGCACCGCCAATGCCAGCACCGACGCAGTCCCGATCAGCATACGGAAATTGCGGTTGATCACGTAACCTCCCCCTTGAATATTCTTAATTGGCTCGAGCCCATCCTATTGCGTCTTAATTATCATATCAATAGGTGAATTGCAATTTTAGGCTAGTTCGCGGGCGCTGCGGACGGCTTGCGCAGGCGAGTTCCCGCAGCGGCGGGCGGCGCGAAAACCGGGACACCCTTGCGCCATTCGACGCGCGAGATGTGCGGCGCGCGACGTTGGGTGCAGCCCATGCCGGGTCCGGGATTGGCGTGATAGATGATCCATTGCTCGCCCCCGTCAGGCGAGCGGAAGAAGCCGTTATGCCCGGTCGCGAAGACGCCGTTGGCGCTGGTCAGCACCGGAAGCGGGTGCTTGGTCCAGCTTGCAGGCGCAAGCAAATCCGCCCCCCGCCCCGCTTCGAGCAGGCCCAGTGCATAGTCGTCGGACCAGCAGGCCCCCGCCGAGTAGGTGAGGAAAATGCGGCCGTCGGGTCCTTCCAGAAATTCCGGCCCCTCCAGAATGCGGCGCCCGCCGCGATCTTCCCAAGGCTTGTCCGGTACAGCGATCACCGCTTCCTCGCCCGCGATCGTCCAGGGATTCGCCAGTCGGGCGATCGCGATGCCACTGCCTTTTGCGAGATAGGGCGAATAGGCGAACCACAGCGTGCCGCGATGCTGGAAGACGGTGCCGTCGATCCCCGGCCGCGCAGTATTGACCCGCCCCCGGTCGGTCCATTCGCCCCGCATCGGATCGGCGGATGCGTTCTCCAGCACGAACACGCCGCGATTCCGGTCGTCCCGGGAACCCGCTGCGGTCGCGGTATAATAGATATACCATTTGCCGTTCATGCGGTGCAGCTCGGGCGCCCAAATCGAATGTGCGTTGAGGCCGGTGGCGGGCGGCGTCCAGACGGTCTTCTGCTCGGCATTTGCCAGATCGGCGATATCGCGCGTCCGCCACAACGCGATCCGCTTCCCGA
Source organism: Sphingomonas sp. J344 (assembly GCF_024700005.1). Classification (NCBI taxonomy): domain Bacteria; kingdom Pseudomonadati; phylum Pseudomonadota; class Alphaproteobacteria; order Sphingomonadales; family Sphingomonadaceae; genus Sphingomonas; species Sphingomonas sp. J344. Next base: position 126,874 of record NZ_JAJONB010000001.1, read on the forward strand.
GCGTGTGGGTATAATAATAGACGCCGTCATGGGAGGTCACCCAGGGATCGGGACCGGAGGAGAGGAGCGGATTGGCGAAGGTCGCGTCGGATCCATCCGCGCGCGGGGATGACCTCGCGGAATCCACGCATCCCGCCAGAGCGGCACAGGCGGCCAGCAGAATGAAGCCGCGCTTCGCCTTCGTCAGAAAAAATCTGCGCCATCATGCCCTCCCGATTGCGCGCCTTTTAAGTCAGATAAATATCATATAACAAGGTGCATGATCGGATGAAGTGAGGAGAGGGCGTTGCAGGGAAGTGTCACCCGTCGCGAGTTGCTGCTCGCAGGAGCGGCGACACTCGCCGTGCCATCGGCCAGCGCGGCCCGGACCGGACGCAAGCCCAATATCATCGTCATCTATGCCGACGACCTCGGCATTGGCGACCTCAGCTGTTATGGCGCGACGCGCTTCTGCACCCGCATCTCGACGCGCTCGCCGCGCGCGGAGTCCGCTTCAGATCGGGCTATGCCACCTCCGCCACCTGCACGCCGTCGCGCTATGCACTGCTCACCGGCGACTATCCGTGGCGGGCATCGGGAACCCAGATTCTGCCGGGCGACGCGCCCGCCATCATCCGCCCGGGCCGATTCACATTGCCCGCGATGCTGAAAAAGGCGGGCTATGCCACCGGCGTGGTCGGCAAATGGCATCTGGGCCTGGGCGACGGCAAGGTCGACTGGAATGGCGAGATCGCCCCGGGCCGCTCGATATCGGCTTCGACTATGGCTTCTACATGCCCGCGACGCTGGACCGCGTGCCGACGGTGCTGATCGAGAACAGGCGCGTCGTCGGGCTCGACCCCGCCGATCCGATCCGCGTCGATTACAAGGCGAAGATCGGCGACGAACCCACCGGCTTCGACAGCCCCCGACTGCTGAAGTTTCGCGGCGATCCCGAACATTCGAACACGATCCACAACGGCATCGGCCGCATCGGTTACATGGCGGGCGGCAAGGCGGCGCGCTGGGTCGATGAAGAGCTGACCGACGTGCTGCTCGGCAAGGCGGTCGATTTCATCACCGCGCGCAAGGACGACCCCTTCTTCCTCTATTTCGCGATGAACGAGCCGCACGTCCCGCGCGCGCCCCACCCGCGCTTCGTCGGCAAGTCGGGCCGGGGGCCGCGTGGCGACACGATCATCCAGCTCGACTGGACGGTGGGCGAACTGGGCCGCAAGCTCGAGGCACTGGGCATCGCCGACGACACGATGATCGTCTTCAGCAGCGACAATGGTCCGATCCTGTTCGACGGCTATGAGGATCGCGCGGTGTCGCTAAACGGCGCGCACCGGATGTCGGGCCACTATCGCAGCGGCAAGTACAGCATCTTCGAAGGCGGCACGCGCGTGCCGATGATCGTGAGCTGGCCGGGCAAGGCGCGCGCCGGGCATGTGTCGCAGGCGATGGTCAGCCATGTCGACCTGATCGCGTCGATCGCCGGACTGGTCGGACAGTCGCTCCCGCGCGATCAGGCGGTGGACAGCCTAAACCTCCTCCCCGTTCTGCTCGGTCGCAGCGATCTGGGACGCGACCATGTCGTGCAGGATACCAAGCTGATGGTCACCACCGGCACCACCGTCGCGAGCAGCGGCGCGCGCATCCTCGCACTGCGCCAGGGAGAGTGGAAGTTCATCCGCGCCAGCGTCGAACCCCATGAGTTTCACGGCAACCAGATCGGCACGCTGCCGCGTCACCAGCTCTACAATCTCGCGCGCGATCCAGGCGAGCGGGAAGATCTGGCGGCGCGGGAGCCGAAGCGGGTCGCGCGGATGGCCGCGATGCTCGACCAGATCGAGAGCGCGGGTCGCAGCCGACCCTGACGAAACGGGTTGTCGCGTTGGGAGGCAATCAGGGCTTGCCTTCTTCGCCATGAATTATATGATTTATAAGAAATAGAGTGAGAGGGTTCGGAATGCGCGTGTCCGGGATTACCAGCCGTATCATCATGTTGATGGCGGCGACCGCGATCGCCGGTTGCACACAGACGACCGCTACAGGTTCCGCCGCTCAAGGCGCTACCCCCGCTCGGGCGGCGCCGACAATCGGGAAGCGTCCGAACGTTCTGCTGATCCTGGTCGACGATCTCAAGCCCAGCCTGCGGTCTTTCGGCGACACGCACGCGATCAGCCCCAATATCGACCGGCTGGCGGCGCGCGGCACACGGTTCGAGCGCGCCTATGCCAATCAGGCGGTGTGCGCGCCCAGCCGCATCAATCTGATGACCGGGCGCCGCTCGACATCGACCGGCATCTATAATTTCGGCCAGAATCTGCGCGACTATATGCCCGATGCGGTCACACTGCCCCAGGCATTCATGCGCGCCGGCTATCGTGCCGAAAGCTATGGCAAGGTGTTCCATATCGGGCATGGCACCAAGGGCGACGATGTCAGCTGGTCGGCCCCGCCGGTGAAGGACCATGTCATCGAATATGTCGATCCCGAGAATGCGGGCAAGTCGACGCGAGAGGAAGCGCTGTTCAACGAGATCACCGTTCCGGAGGACGCCGATATCTTCAAATTCGCGGCGGCGCTGTCCCGCGGTGCAGCGTGGGAAGATCCCGATGTCGCCGACGACGCCTATGCCGATGGCCGCATCGCCGCGCGCGCGTCGCAGCGGCTGGCGGAGCTGAAGACCGGCGACCAGCCCTTCTTCCTCGCGGTCGGCTTCGCCCGCCCGCACCTGCCCTTCTCGGTCCCCAAGCGCTATTGGGACATGTACGACCCGGCAAAGCTGCCCATGCCCGATTTCGAGCAGCTTCCAGAGGGGGCACCCGCCTTTGCCGGCAAGATGGGCGGCGAGATCGCCGCCTACACACCGGTCCCCGAAGGACAGGTTCCGGGCAAGCAATTCTCCGATGCGCTCAAGCGCAAGCTGATCCACGGCTATTATGCCGGGGTCAGCTATGTCGATGTGCAGATCGGCAAGGTGCTGGATGCGCTGGAGCGCGAGGGCCTGGCCGACAACACGATCGTCGTGCTGTGGGGCGATCACGGCTATCATTTGGGCGACCACGGGATCTGGACCAAGCACACCAACTACGAACAGGCGGTCCACCTGCCGATCATCTTTGCAGGCCCGGGCACCGGCAAGCCGGGCAGCGCGCCGCGCCAGCTGGCGGAAACGGTGGACATCTATCCGACCCTCGCGCGCCTGGCCGGTGTGCGCCTTGCGCCGGAGACGCAACCGATCGACGGGGCCGATCTGACCCCGGTGCTGCGCGATCCGGCAAAGCGGGTGCGGCCCTATGCCTATCATGCCTTCAACCGTCCCGGTCGGATCGGTCAGGCGATCCGCACCGACCGCTATCGCCTGATCCGCTGGACCCAGGAAGCGAGCGGACAGCGCGTCTATGAACTCTACGACATGGTGGGCGACCCGGGCGAAACGAAGAACATAGCCGATGCCCAGCCCAAGCTGCGCGCTCAGCTCGACGCGATGCTCGACGCCCAGCCCAAACCGGTGTCGGTCAACCTCAAGGCCCAGCGCGAGGCAGCGGCGCGCAACTAGAAATACGAACAGGGAGAGAGTCATGCGACTGATATTCGCGGCCGCCGCCGCACTGATCGGCCTGTCCGGCCCGGCGCTGGCGCAGGGCGCTCTCGGCGCCAATTACAATGAGCATTATGAGGATGTCGATTATCGCGAGCTGGACCAGGCCGGCGCGAAATGGGTCCGTATCTTCCTCCCCATGCGCCAGCTCGACGGCAAGCCGGCGATCGAACATGGCGCGGTCAGGACGATCCTCGAGGCCAAGGCCAAGGGGTACAAGACGATCCTGACCTTCAAATATCACTATAACCGCGTCCCCTTTCCCAAGGCGGGGGGCGATGAATATGCGCGCCAGATCGCGCGGACCGACGCGGTGCTGCCGCTGGTGATGGGCAAGGTCGACATTCTGATGATCGGCAACGAGCCGTTTATCGAAAGCCGCAAGCAGGACTGGAACCCCAACTTCAACGCCTTTTACGAAGGGCTGGCGCAGCGCGTCATCGACTATCGCAAGCAGCATTGCGCCACCAACTGTCCGACGCGGCTCTATATGGGCGCGCTCAACCAGCTGCCCAACCCGGAATGGCGCAACGCCACGACCGAACGCTGGATGGCGTTCGTCAAGGCGACGCCGGAACTGGACGGCGTCACCATCCACCCGCACATCAACGGCATCGAAAAGTCGAAGATCTTCCTCGATTACATCCTGCCGCGCATGCGCCCGGAGCAGACATTCATCGTCACCGAATTCTCGCTGATCTGGTGGTGGCAGGAGAATATGGAAAAGCCGGTCGCCTCCGCCTTTGCCGACAAATACGGCGCCCCACGCACCGCCCAGAACTGGCAGATCGTGCAGGCGGCGCTCGAAACGCCCTTCCCCAAGGCGCAATGGGACGATTTCCTGAAGATGAGCCCGTGGTTCGAGGGGCGGAAACATTATCTGCGCAACCAGATGAAGCTGTTCCGCGACACCGGCCGCCTTGCCGTCGCGACCTATGGCTTCAAGCAGGGCAGTTCGATGAAGGCCGAATGGGGTCCGAAAAAGACTCCCTGGCTGATCAACAGCGTGTTCGCCCCCGCGACGATCCGCAAGAATGCCGATGGCACGTCCCAGCCCAACTATGCCTGGATCGATGACTTCCGGGCACTGCAGCAGAATTGAGAGCGATGAAGTACCCAGCCCTGTTCGTCGGCATCGCACTGGCCGCCCTCACCGCAGCACCCGTTTGCGCGCAGGTCCAGCCGCTCAAAAAGGCGGTTGCGGACGATATCTTCGCCGACCATCCCTCGATGGACCGCAACGCGACGGTAATGCCCGCCGCCGACGCGCAGCCAGTCGCGGCGATCTTTGCCGAGCGGCCGATCGGGGATGCGTCGATGGCGCGGCTGCCCGGCGGCGGCTGGGTGCTGACCGGCACGACGCTGCGCAACGCGCCGCGCCACGGGGTCGAGCTGTGGACATCCGCCGACGCGAAGAAATGGACTCGCGTCGGGACGGCGAAGATTTCGGGCAACGGGATCGCGACCGGCGACGTGTCGGAACGCTATCTTGCCCCGTCGGTGACGGTCGCGGGCGACGCACTCTACCTCGCTTTCTCCGACAAGACCGGCTGCGCGCGGATCGCGATCGGCAAGGCGGCGACGCCGGGTGGCGCATTTGCAGCATCGCCGTGCCTGGTCGAGGATGCGAGCGACGTGTCGCTGTTCGTCGATACCGACGGGAAGGGCTATCTGATCTGGGGCGGCGGCATGATCGCGCGGCTCGCGCCCGGTTTCCAGAAGCTTGCCGAAGCGCCGCGCTTCCTCAAGCCCGACCAGAAGCTGTTCGCCAAGCATCCGCCCGTCGGAAAGGACTGGCCGGTCCGCACCCGTGTCGGCACGCGCGGCGCGACGATGGCGCGCGACGGTGACAAATATGTCCTGGCCGCGAGCGAGACCACGGGGCGGATGCGCACTGCGACCGAGGATCTGTTCGTCGCCGAGGCGCCCACCCCCTATGGCCCGTTCACGATGCGCGCGCTCGCCGTGCCGCATGCCGGCCGCGGATCGCTGGTGCGCACCGACGACGGCAAGCTCGCGGCGGTCTATAACCCCAAAGTGCGACGACAGCTTCGCCCTGTTCTGCGAACAGGTCGGCCTCGCCCCACTCGAACGTGCGCCCGACGGGCGGCTGCGTCAGGCCGCGTCGGTGATCACCGAGGACAGCGCCGTTGCGGCGCGCAAGCCGCTGGTGACGACGGAATCGATGCGCGATCCATCGGTCACGCTGGGCGGCGACGGCTATTATTATCTCGTCGGGACGCTGGACGGCTATGGCTATCACCGCCCCGAGGGTGGGGTGAAGCTGTGGCGCTCAAAGGATCTCGAGAAGTGGGACGAGGTCGGCTTCGTCTGGAAGTGGGAAGGGATGGGCTATGATTTCGGCGGGAATATCGCCGAACTCTGGGCACCCGAAATCATGTGGTCGGCGCGCGACAAAACCTATTATCTTGCTTTCTCCGTCATGGAGCGCGGGGTCGGCGGCAAGACCTGGCTCTACCGGTCGACGAGCGGCAAGGCCGATGGGCCGTATGAGAACGTTACCAAGTCTTATTTCGTGAATGGCATCGACGGATTTCCATTCGAGGATGACGACGGCCTCTATTTCCTGTGGGGCGGCGGCAGCATCGGGAAACTGAACGCGAAGCGCGACGGGTTCGATGGGCCAGTGCGAACATTGGTCGATGCCGATGGCGATCATGTCGGGTACGAAGGCAACGGGTTGATCAAGGTCAACGGCGTCTACTTTCTCACGGGTGCGGAGTGGCATGGTCCACTGCGTACTCACGGTACGTACGACATGATGTACGGCACAGCGAAGACATTGTTCGGCCCGTACAGCCAGCGCCGCATGGGCGCGCCGCATGGCGGGCACGGCACGGCGTTCAGGGACAAGGAAGGCCGCTACTGGTACACGATGTTTGGCAACGACCCGACCGCGCCGTGGCGGATGCAGTTCGGGCTGGTGCCGATCGACATCGGCGACCCCGCATCGATCGGCGTGCCGCGGATCGCGAAATGAGCTGGGGGTATCTGCGCTGGCATCGCGCGTTCGGTATCGGCGCGGCGGGGCTGATCGCCGTCACCGGTGCACCGTCGAGCGCCTTGCCCGCCCCGGTTGGAGCCGCGGCTAAGCAGGCGGCGCGCCAGCCCAACATTCTTTTCATCCTGGTCGACGACATGGGCTATGGCGACCTGTCGATCACCGGCAACCGGCTTGTAGCGACGCCTAACATCGATGCGCTTGCCCGCGACGGCATGTTGATGACGCAATTCTACGACGCCGCGCCGATCTGCTCGCCATCGCGCGCCGGGTTCCTGACCGGACAGTTTCCGGCGCAAAACCGCTTCGTCACCTTCATCGCCGACCGCAAGCGCAACCGCGAGTTCGGGCAGGCCGACTGGCTCGATCCAAAACTACCCAACCTCGCGCGGTCGCTGAAGCAGGCGGGCTATGCCACCGCGCATATCGGCAAATGGCATTTGGGCGGCGGCCGGGACGTTGGCGATGCGCCGCTGCCAACTGCCTATGGCTTCGACGAAAGCTATGTTCAGTTCGAGGGGCTGGGGCCGCGCGTCCTGCCCAGCGATATCGCGAACAATTTGGCACAGCAGAGCGCAGCGCTGGGACAGGGGCCGATCGACTGGCTACCGCGCGCGCAGACCACCGGACGTTATGTCGATCGCGTGCTCGATTTCGTAGGCCGCAAGCGGGCGGCGCCATGTCGCCCAGCTGTGGCTGGACGATGTCCACACGCCCTGGCAGCCCAATGTCGCGCAGGCCGCTGCGGTGAAGGGCAAGGGCCGCGACGCGCGGGAGGACAAGTTCCTGGCGGTGCTGGTCGCGATGGACGCCGAAATCGGACGGCTGGTCGCCGGGCTGCGCGCCGCCGGCGAGCTGGACGACACGCTGATCGTGTTCACGTCGGACAATGGTCCGACCATTGGGGCCGATACGCCCGGATCGGCGGGTCCCTATCGCGGACGCAAGGCGAGTCTGTACGAAGGCGGCATCCGTCAGCCGCTGATCGTCCGCTGGCCCGGACAGGTGCGACCGGGCAGCCGCGACATGCGCAGTGTGGTGCAGGCGGTCGACCTTTATCCGACCCTCGCCAGCATCGCCGGCGCCGCCCGTCCCGTCGGTATGGACGGGATCGACGTCAGTGCGGCGTGGCGTGGCCGGGTGCTGACCAAGCGCCCCGACCTCTACACCCATATTGCCCGCCCCGCCGCCGAACGCGCGTTCGGCCCGCATTATTCGATTCGGTCCGGGCCGTGGAAGCTGTTGATGGATGCCGATGGGTCGGCGGTCGAACTCTATGATATCGCGCGCGATCCGCAGGAGAAGCACGACCGCACGGCCACCGCGCCGCAAGTGGCCGAGCGACTGAAGACGAAACTGTCGGCGTGGATCGGTCGGCTGCCGCCCCGCCCGACTGCCGCCAACTGATCCCGGCCTCCGACACACTGTGAGAGACGCACGCGATTGCGGCTATGTTTCAGTCCGCTTTTGCGGTCTGGAGCTCCAAAGCCGCCAGTCCGCTCACGGCCCATCAGCGGCCTGTCTGCTTTCGTCACGACCAGCCCGTCGACAACGCGCCTTAATGTCGGTCGTTCGCCGGTCCGTGCGCCATAGCTCCTGGCAATCTTAGAACCCTAAAGCGGAGCGAGAGCCTCACGGATTAACCTTATCCATTCCAACATGCCTTTGCTCTTTTGCGAACCAAGCAATGCAACATGTTGAAACTTAATTTTCCTGCTTACCTTTCGGATTCGATCTAGCTGGAAATCGGGCAAGGGCGGAGGGGAGGCCTGAGCTCTCTGTCGCAACGCTACCAGCTCTTGCTCAACCGCAGTTCCGTCAAGAACTTTGCCCTCGATCTCCACGCTCAAGCCTTGGCGAACCATCAAATTGCGTAGGTCAGCCGGATCCTCACCCGCACGAGAAATTGCGCGAGGTAACTTCCTCACCAGATGACTTGCTTTGCCACTGCGCTGGATCTCGTTGCCGACTTGGTGCGCGAAGTGCGCCACCTGCTCATTCCGCGCTTCTCTCCATTCGGTACGAAATTGTTCAAGAACCGCCCGATTGTCGCTGTACCAATCGCTCATCACCCGGCGCAAATCGGGATAGATGTCCTTCAACGATGATTTCCGGAGCGGCACATAGGCTACATTGTCTGGTTCAGAGGCCGAGAGAAAGGCGATGCCCGGGAGATCCTGTAGGGGAATACCCAAGAATCGTGCCACGTCGTAGCTCTCTTTCGACATGCGTTCGACAAGCTTCTCCGTAAGAGTCGGATCCTCACTCCAGCGGAGAGAATGGAAGCGCTCAAACTCATCCTCCAACCGGCCTCCCGGGCTCTCCGGGGGCGGCATGAAGAGCACCCCGATACACAAGTTTCCGTGCAGCAGACTGTCAAGATCGTGACCGTAGTGGACAACATCATCTAGGAAGGCGCGATCATATTCGGTGCCCAGGAAGAGCATGAGGAGACGCGTTTGCCTGAACGCGCCCCGCTCCCATATTCGTTCCAGAACCACGCTACCGGGATCGTAGCATATCATCATGGCAACAACTCCGACTGCAATCTGACGGTCGATCTGTCCTCAGAGTGATAGATCGTAGATTTCACGACAAGTACTGCGAAACCGCATTGTTTTATCATGTCTCGGCGGACGCGGCTCACCGGTCTTTCTGCTTCTTCCCGCTTGCCCACTCTTTTCGCTTGCGCCCACGATCCGCCGACTGGGGAGCGCGGGTAATGTCTGATTTGGTTAGTCTGCAGCATAAGGCGGTCAGGCAACTGACGGCCCCGAAACCGTCGCCATCACGAGGTAGCTCGATTGGTATGCGCATTTGCGTAAACAGGGGTTGCGCCTCTCGACCGAGATGTGGATCCGGGCCATCCGGCATCGGAGCCAGAAATGAGCCAGATCGGAAACGAGAGGCAGCTCAGGCATTGGGATTGCGGGTATAGCACAATGGCAGTGCAGCAGCTTTCCAAGCTGTCCCGCGGAAAAGCCCCTCAAGCTCTCATGAGCTACCGCACCTTAGGTGTCCGACCATTCGCGCCGCGCCGTTCGGAATTGCTAAAGCGCTTGCCAACTGCCCGTCCGCCGTGGATAGAGATCCCTGAGGACGCGGAGCCAAAAAAGAGACAGAACCTAGACGAGACAAGGCTAAGCTACTGAAATGCGGGTGTAGCTCAATGGTAGAGCAGGAGCTTCCCAAGCTCACGACGAGGGTTCGATTCCCTTCACCCGCTCCAGGCCCGCTTCCCGATTGCGCAGTCCCTCTCCTCAACGGGTCATACAGACCCACGCGTCCGTTGCTGCCATCCGCGCAGCACCGCTATGAGGACGCCGCCATCCGATTGATATTTGGGTTTCGTTTTGGCGGCGGCGATGCGCTAGTCGGTATCGATCACTAGCGATTGAGGGGGACATCTTGGTGCGACCGAACGTCACAATCTTTGCGCTTGCCCTCGCATGTGGCGCGTGCGCTCGCACCTCAGAACCCGTCAGCACAGCCGATGCGACCTCGCTCGACGCGGCGCGCGCGGTGAGCGCGGGTCGCCCGGCCGTGCAGACACATTTGCGGTTGGCGGACGTGCCCAAACCCACCGGCCCGGCTCGCAGCCTGTTCAATGGCCGCGACCTCGACGACTGGGACAGCTGGCTTGGCTATTCCGATCCGGCGATCACCTATCGCGACACTCCCGGCATATCGCCGATTGGCACCAGCCGCGATCGGAGCGGCGACTTCGCCGTGCGCATGATCGATGGCGCGACTGCGATCTGGATCAAGGGTGAAACCTGGGGCAGCCTGGTCCATCGCGAAGATCTGCGCGACTATCATCTGCGCCTGGAGTTCAAATGGGGAGACAAGACCTACGCACCCCGCGAAACATTGCCGCAGAATAATGGCCTGCTCTACCATACGCACGGGGAACCGGGCGAGGTGTTCGGCACATGGTCGCCCTCGATGGAGTTCGAGATCATGCGCGGATCGACCGGAATGCTGGTCACCGTCGGCAGGAATGTTCGGGGTCGCACCACCGTCGGCCATGACGCCGGCCTGATCGCGCCGCATTTGCGTTTCCAGCTTGGCGGGCACGAGGTGGACATGATCAACGGCACCCCGACCTGGAATGTCGAAGCGGCGCGGGATGCGGAACGGCCCATCGGACAGTGGAACACACTCGACCTGTACGTGGTCGGCGACCGCGCAGTGCATGTAGTGAACGGGATTCCGGTGGCGCAGGTACGCGACATCGCCATAATTGCGCCCGACGGCTCACGCCGGCCGTTGACGCATGGCCGCATCCAGCTTCAGTCGGAAGGGGCCGAAACCTGGTTCCGCAACATCACGATCGAACCGATCGCCAGCATTCCGCGGATCGTCGCCGAGTAGCGACTTCGAAGAGCGGGAGGGCGCGCGTCGGTGCGAGCCAAATCAAGCTGACACTGAGCACCGCCAAAACCCCACCGCCTTGCGTCGAGCGCGCCATTCCTCCTACCAAATGTAATCACCTGCAGGGAGACGATGATGCGCATGATCCTGGTTGCGGCACTGCTGGCGACAACCGCTCCGGCGTTGGCGCATGGGCATCCCGATCCCGCTCCGGCGGCGCAATCCAAACCCGTTCCCAAGGAAGAATTGCTCAAACCGCCCGCCGATGCGGCCGAATATGTCGTCGTGTCCGAGGCTGGGCAGCATGGTAGCCAGTGGCGCTGGCAGTTGCCCGACGGTCGCACCGCCTATCGCTGGTCGCAGGAATTGCGCGGCTGGATCACCGAAATGGACCAGGTCACGACCTTCGCCAGGGACGGCAGCATCAGCGCGCTGACGGTGCGCGGCGTCACCATGTCCGGCGACGCGGCGGAGGAGTATCGCGTGGCGGGCGGCCGGGCGACCTGGAAGACCGCGACGGACGCAGGCGAGGCAGCGGCGGGCGGCTGGTATATCCCGGCGGGCGGGGTGGGGATCGCCTCCGCGCCGATCATCGACGCGCTCGCGGCGGCGGGCGATAAGGGCGTCGCGTTCTTGCCTGGCGGGCGTGGGCGCATGACGTTCGGCGGCACGCAGGTCATTCAGGGGCCGGGCGGACCCAAGACCGTGCAACTCGCCTTCGTGAGCGGAATCCTGCCCTCCCCTATCCCCGTCTGGCTGGACGACCAGAAGCGCTATTTCGCCGATATCGGCTTCATCTCGGTGATCCCGAAAGGCTATGAGGGCGCGCTCAAGCAGCTGCGCGATGCGCAGGACGCTGCGACGGCACAGGTCGTCACCACGATCGCCAAGCGCTTCCTCGATCCCGCCGCCAAGGCGCCGGTGCTGTTCGACAACGTCCGGTTGTTCGACGCCGACAAGGGCGTGTTTCTGGCGGACCGTGCGGTGCTGGCGCAGGATGGCAAGATCGCGGCGATCGGCGCGGCGGGATCGCTCAAGGCGCCCGCCGGCGCGCGGACGATCGACGGACGCGGCAAGACATTGGTGCCCGGCATCTGGGACAGCCACCTCCATATCGGCGACGACTGGAGCGTGCTGTCGAACATGGCGAACGGCATCACCAGCTTTCGCAGCCCCGGCACCAATTTCGACCGCGCGGTCGAGGCGACGCGGCGGCGCGGCGAAGGCACGCTGTTGATGGGCGAACCGTTCATTTCGGTCATCATCGACAAGAAGGACCCGCTGGCGGCGCAGGGCGCGGAGGTTGTCAGCAGCGTCGAGGAGACGATCGCGACCGTCCGCCGGATCAAGCAGGCCGGGCTGTGGGGCGTCAAATTCTATACCTCGATGAACCCGGCATGGATCGCGCCCGCAGCGGCCGAGGCGCACCGGCTGGGCCTGCATGTCCACGGCCATGTCCCGGCGACGATGAAGCCGAGCGAGGCGGTCGCGGCCGGCTATGACGAACTGACCCATCTCAATTTCGTGGTGATGGAGTCGATGCCCAAGGCGGTGATCGACAAGGCCAACACCCGTCAGCGAATGGAAGGGCCTGCGCGTTACTTCAAGGACGTCGATCTCGACGCGCCGCTGATGACGGGCTTCGTCGCCGACCTAGCGCGGCGCAAGACGGTGGTCGATCCGACGATCGTGATCTTCGAAGGGATGCTGACCCAGGACGGCGGCAAGCCGCACCCGGCCTACGCCCCGTATATGGGGATCATCTCACCAGTCATCGAACGCTCGGCCTTCACCAGCGGCGGCTATCCGCTGGTCGAGGGGCTGACGCGCGACGATTACCGCAAGAGCTATGCGAAGATGGTCGAGCTGGTCGGGCGATTGCACAAGGCCGGAGTGACCGTCGTCGCGGGCACCGATGGCTGGGGCATAGAACTTGTGCGCGAGCTGGAAATCTATCAGCAGGCCGGGTTCAGCGCGGCGGAGGCGCTGCAGAGCGCGACCATCGTCCCCGCGCGCGTGGTCGGTGCCGACAAGCGGACGGGATCGATCGCGGTCGGCAAGGAGGCCGACATGGTGCTGGTCGATGGAGACCCATCGACCGAACTGGGCGCACTGCGCCGCGTCGTCACGGTGGTCAGCGACGGCTATGTCATGGACGCCGCCGAACTGCGCAAGGCGGCGGGGTATAGCGGGATGCCGAAGTAAGCGCGGCGGGGGCGGGTTGCCGCCCCCGCGCCTTCACTCCACCGTCACCGACTTGGCAAGGTTGCGGGGCTGGTCGACGTCCGTCCCCTTGGCCACCGCGACGTGGTACGCCAGCAGCTGCACCGGCACCGCGTAAACGATCGGCGCGATCAGCGGGTGGACCTTGGGCATCTCGATCGTCGCCAGGCAATTGTCGCCCGCTGCGGCGATCCCCTCGGCGTCGGAGATCAGCACCACCTTGCCACCGCGCGCCTGCACTTCCTGCATGTTGCTGACGGTCTTTTCGAACAGCGGGCCGCTCGGCGCGATGACGATCACCGGCACATTCTCGTCGATCAGCGCGATCGGGCCGTGCTTCATCTCGCCCGCGGCATAGCCTTCGGCATGAATATAGCTGATTTCCTTGAGCTTCAGCGCGCCTTCCATCGCCAGCGGATAGTCGGTGCCACGGCCGAGATACAGGACGTCGCGCGCACCGGCGACGCTGCCCGCCATCGCCTCGATCGCATCGTCACGGCTAAGCGCGTCGTTGAGCGCGGCGGGGGCTTCGGCGAGGTGGAGAACGATCGCCTTCTCCTCGGCCCGGTCCATCCGCCCTTTGGCCTTGGCGAGATTGGCGGCGAGCGCGGCGAGCACCGCGAGCTGGCAAGTGAACGCCTTGGTCGATGCAACGCCGATCTCCGGCCCCGCATGGGTGGGCAGCAGCAGGTCGGCCTCGCGCGCCATCGTGCTGGTCGGCACGTTGACGACGGCGGCAATCGTCTGCCCCTCCGCCTTGGCATGGCGCAGCGCGGCAAGCGTGTCGGCGGTCTCACCCGACTGGCTGATCACGATCATCAGCCCGCCCGGCTCCATCACTGGTGCGCGATAGCGGAACTCGCTCGCGACATCGATGTCGACCGCGACGCGCGCGAACTGCTCGAACCAGTATTTGGCGACCATGCCGGCATAAAAGCTGGTGCCGCATGCGACGATGGTGACACGACGGATGCTCGACAGGTCGAATTCGGGGATCGGGAGTGTCACTTCCTCCTCGAGCCGCTGGAGATAGCCGCGCAGCGTCTGTGCGACGACGATCGGCTGCTCGTAGATCTCCTTCGCCATGAAGTGGCGGTGATTGCCCTTGTCGATCAGCTGGCCCGACGCGCCCGAATTGACGATCGGGCGCTCGACGGCGTTGTTCTCGACGTCATAGACCTGCGCGCCTTCGCGGGTGAGGACGACCCAGTCACCTTCCTCGAGATAGGAGATGCGCTGAGTCAGCGGCGCGAGCGCGAGCGCGTCGGAGCCGAGATAGGTTTCTCCCTCGCCATAGCCCACAACCAAAGGCGACCCGAGCCGCGCGCCGATCAGCATGTCGGGGTGGCTGCGAAACAGGATGGCAAGCGCGAAGGCACCGTGGAGCCGCGGCAGCACCGCCTTGACCGCTGCGACGGGATCGAGCCCGGCCTCGACCTGTTCGCTCACCAGATGCGCGACGATTTCGGTGTCGGTCTCGCTCTCGAACACCCGGCCGCGCGCCTTCAGCTCTTCACGCAGCGGCTTGAAATTCTCGATGATGCCATTGTGGACCAGCGCGACCTCGTCGGTCGCATGCGGGTGCGCGTTGCTGGTGGTCGGGCCGCCATGCGTCGCCCAGCGGGTATGCGCGATGCCGGTCGTTCCGGGCAGCGGGTCTTCAGCCAGGACCTTGCCCAGATTGACCAGCTTGCCCGACGCACGGCGGCGCTGGATTCCCCATCGACGATGGTGGCGATGCCGGCCGAGTCATAACCGCGATATTCCAGCCGCTTCAGGCCATCGAGCAGCCGGTCAGCAACGTCTTCGCGGCCCAGAATTCCAACGATTCCACACATGGGGTCTGCTCTCGACTCTAGAGGGTATAGGGGACACGGATGCCCGGCATGTTCGCCGGGAAATCCCTGGTATTGCGGGTGACGAGGACGCGGCCGCGAATCTGGGCGGTCGCAAGAATGATGGCATCGGGCGATTTGAGGCGGGGGGCGTTCGCGACGGAGCGCGGCGGCGCGATGCGAGATTTCCTCGTCGATCTCATCGAGGCCGAAGCGATCGACAAAGGTCATCACGTCGCGGACGGCGGCGTCACTGCCCTTTGACAGCACCTCGATCCACGCCATCCGGCTGATCCACATCCGCGTGCCGCTCTGCGCGATCCGGCGCAATTCATGGTGCGCGGGCTCGTGGTTCATCAGGGCATCGATGACGATATTGGCGTCGAGGCTATAGCCGCTCATGCGGTGCCCTTGTCACGTCCGGCGTCGCGCTCGGCCTCTGCCTTGCGCGTCAGTGCGAGATAGTGCGCGCGTTCCTTGTCGTCATATTCATCGAAGCATTCGGGCGATTCCGCGCGAACCTCCTCGTAATCATCGTCCCACGGGCGCGTCCATTCGGCACGCCGCTGCCGCTCATACTCAAGCGGATCGGCGGCGATGCCGTGACGCGCCCAGGCGCCGAAGCCGATGTCGAGCCAGTCCTTGGGCGCTTCCGACCGATAGGCGGCCACCGCCTCACGCAGCACTGCCGCGCGCGACTTGCCCTGCTCGGCCGCCTGAGCGTCGAGCCATTTGATGTCCTCATCGGGCAGATCGGCAAGGATGCGGGTCATTGATATACTGATATCATATCATGATATCATGTCAATGCGGGAAGTTGGTATCGACAAAGCTGCGCATGAATTCGACCGGGTCGGGCTCGTGCCCCTGCGCGGCGATGAACTTGGCGCGCCCCTTGGTCCACACCTCGTTGATCGCACCCGCCATCCCGTCGGGAAACTGCATCCGCTGCACGACGATGGCGCGCCAATCGCCGGTCGCGCCGAACATCGCGTGGAACGCCGGTTCCTGCGCCGTCAGTGCCGCGTCGCTGTCCGCATCGAGCGCGCCGATCGCGTCGAGGACATAGGCGTCGAGCAGCTTGAGGAACGGCTTGCCTTCGTAGATATCGCTCATTTCGCCGCCTTTCGTGCAGCCATCGCCGCGCGGAACCGCTTGGCCCAGCCGGCGCGCGCGGTCTGTTCGGGGCGGACCAGCGCCAGTGCGTCGGCCTCGACATCCTTGGTCACGACGCTGCCCGCGCCGACGATCGCGCCCTCGCCAATCGCCACCGGCGCGACCAGCGCGCTGTTCGATCCGATAGATGCTCCAGCCCCAATCACGGTCGGATATTTGAAGAAGCCGTCATAGTTGCAGGTGATCGTCCCCGCACCAATGTTCGCGCCCTCCCCCACCTGCGCATCGCCCAGATAGGTGAGGTGGTTGGCCTTGGCGCCCTTGCCCAGCACGGCCTTCTTGGTCTCGACGAAGTTGCCGACCTTGCTCTTCTCGCCGAGCACCGTGCCCGGGCGCAGCCGGGCGTAGGGGCCGACTTCCGCGCCGGTCGCGATCGTCGCGCCCTCGATATGGCAGAAGGCGCGGATGGTGACGCCGTCCGCGACGGTCACGCCGGGGCCGAACACCACATTCGGCTCGACCGTCACATCGCGGCCCAACACTGTATCGTGCGCGAACCACACCGTCTCCGGCGCGATCAGCGTCGCGCCATCGGCCATAGCAGCCAGGCGGCGGGCGGCCTGCCAACGATCCTCGGCATAAGCGAGCTCGGCGCGGCTGTTGATCCCGATCACCTCATCGGCATCGGTCTCGACTACCACCGCGCGGTCGCCATCGGCCAGCGCGAGCATGACGATGTCGGGGAGGTAATATTCACCCGCCGCATTCTCGTTGCCGACGCGGTCGAGCAGCGGCCACAGGTCGGCGGCGCGGACGGCGGTGACGCCGGAATTGCACAGATCGACTGCGCGTTCCTCGGGAGTCGCGTCCTTATATTCGACCATCTTGGCGATCGCGCCATCGGCGTCGGCGATGATCCGGCCATAGGCCTTGGCATCGTCGGGCCGGAAGCCGAGCACCGCGACGCGCGGCGCATCCGCCGCATCGAGCCGCGCCGCCATCGCCTCGATGGTTTCAGCGGACAGGAAGGGCGTGTCACCGAAGGCGACGATCACGATGCCCTCGAACCCGGCCAGCGCATCGCGCGCCATCAGCGTTGCGTGGGCGGTCCCGAGCTGTTCGTCCTGATGCGCGATCCGCACGCCGAGCGGCGCGACCGCCGCCTCGACCTGTTCGCGCCGCGCGCCCACGACGACGACCTTCTCTGCCGCACCTGCCGCCGCAAAGGCGTCGGTCAGGTGCAACAGCATCGGCTTGCCCGCAATCGGGTGCAGCACCTTGTGCGTATCGGACTTCATCCGCGTCCCGCTTCCGGCGGCAAGGATGATCGCGGCGATCGGCTTGGTCATCGGTTGAAAGCTCCCCTTAGCCGCGCCCCTGCCACGATCATGTTGCAATTTCCATAGCGGCGCA
The DNA here is from genome assembly GCF_024700005.1 of Sphingomonas sp. J344. Lineage (NCBI taxonomy): Bacteria > Pseudomonadati > Pseudomonadota > Alphaproteobacteria > Sphingomonadales > Sphingomonadaceae > Sphingomonas > Sphingomonas sp. J344. The sequence goes on from NZ_JAJONB010000001.1 coordinate 144,446, forward strand.
TGCATTTGAAGCGATGACCGATTTTCCGTTCGACATCGTCGGGTTCGATCTCGACGGCACGCTGCTCGACACCAGTGCAGACCTGCTCGCCGCGACCAACCACGCGCTGGCGCTGGTGGATCGCCCCACCCTCGCGCCCCACCGGATCAGGTCGATGATCGGCGGCGGGGCGAAGAACATGCTCAAGCAGGGGCTGCACGAATCGGGGGGCTATGACGAAGCGGTGATGGCGACGGCGTACCCGGCGCTGCTCGAATTCTACGGCGACAATCTCTCCCACGGCACGGTGCCGTTCGCGGGACTCGGCGATGCGCTGGATGAACTGGAGGCGCGCGGGGTCAGGCTCGCCATCGTCACCAACAAGTTCGAACGGTTTGCGACCCGGCTGGTGCGTGAGGTCGGCCTCGACCACCGCTTCGCCTGCGTCATCGGCGGCGACACGATGGGACGCGACAACGCCAAGCCCTCTGCGGCCCCGATCCACGAGATGATCGCACGCTGCGGCGGCGGGCGCGCGGCGTTCGTCGGCGATTCGATCTACGACATCATGGCGGCGAAAAATGCGGGCATCCCGAGCATCGCGGTCAGCTTCGGCTTCCTGATGCAGCCGGTCGCGGAGCTTGGCGCAGACGCGGTGATCGACGGCTATGACGAGCTCGTCCCGACGCTCATCCGGCTGGGCGATAGCCTTTCCGCCACTTCGTCCACAAATGCTTCGCCAGCATGAGCGGCGGCATGCGCAGCCAATGGCCGCGCAGATAGAAGCCCATCTCGGCCAGCTTGCGCGTCCGCTGCCCCCAGCCATCGCGGGCGAGCAGGCGGCGCACATAGATGCGGTCGCCCAGCGTCAGCGCCGCGCCCTCCCCGAAGAGATATTCCGACAACCGTAGCGACCGTGCGACCTCTCGGGTCAGGCCGTGCTGCGCAGCGCAAGCGGCGAGCTTCAGGTCAAAACCACTACCGTCAAATTCGTCGAGCAGGCAGCGGATGTCCCACAGGTTCCGCAGCCCACCCTGCAAATCGCCATCCGCGAACAGATGCGCGGCGGCATGGACGATCATCCCCTCGGGCGGCAGCACGGCCAGGCCATTGCCCAGCGGCTCCGCGCTGGCGATCAGCGCCCCCGCATCCGGTGTCACCCGCGCAGTCAGCGGCAGGATCGTGTGGTGGACGTCGATCATCCGATCGCGCTCGCGATGGATCAGCGGAGGCAGCTCGTGCATCCAGCGGCGGTAATAGGCGTCGTCATAGGGATCGGGCTTCACCCATTCCCATCCGGCGGACAGCAAAAGTCCTTCGGCCTCCTCGATCCCGCTCGCGCGGCACGAGGATGTCGAGATCTCCGATCTGCCGCCCCTGTCCCGCCGACAGCCCGCTCGCGACGAACGCAGTGCCCTTGAGCAGCACCACCGGCATCCCGCTGGGCACAAGCGCGCGCCGCGCCATTTCCGCCTCCCACAATGCTGCCATCCGCCCCTGCTCCGCCGCCGCGCGGGCATCGGCGAGCACGCGCGCGGCGGCGTCGGGAATGGCCAGCCCCTCGACGCGATGCGCCAGGCTGCCAATCAGCGTCTCCGCCCGCGCCGCGCACAGCAATTCGGTCCAGCCCTGCGCATCAAGCGCCAGCACCGACGCCGGATCGCGCAGCGCGCGGGCGACCAGCGCGCCGCTCACGCCACTTCCCCCCATAGCCGCTCGACCAGCGTGATCGCGCCATCGGTATCGGGATAGTCGATCGCCCGCGCCGGGACGCCGCGCACAAGGGCCGTCAGCGCGTCGAACCCCGCCTCGCCCAGCGCCACATAGTTGGTTGAGGCTTGGGTGAGCCGCACGAAACACTCGCTCGGCTCGACCGCCCGCTCGGCGACCTGATGGCCGAACGCAGGAAACAGGATCAGCGCGGGCTTGGCCGACACGTCCATCGCCGCAATCGCTCGGGCATCGGGGACGAGGTGGCGGATATCGCCCTTCGGCGTCCCCTTGAGCAGCGGCCCCCAGCGCGCATCGGGCAGCATCGCCCGCATCACGCCGATCGCTTCGTTCTTGAGGCTGATCAGACGCGGAAAGCCGTGGAGCATCCCCGTCGCCGGGTCGAGCAACGCGAATTCGTCACCCATCAGCCGCCACCCGCGCGCCATCAGCAAGGCGGCGAGCGTCGATTTTCCGGCCCCGCTTTCCCCGGTCATCAGCAACGCGCGACCGCCCTTTTCGACCGCAGATGCGTGCAGCAGCAGATAGCGCCTTTGCCCCAGCGCCATCTGGAGGTTCATCGCCATCTCCGCCGCCAGCACGCCTTGCGCCAGCGGCAGCGGTGCCGCCTCCGGGATCACGAAATCCCCGCCCAGATGCACCGCCGGACGGATCCAGCGGCGCCAGAAGCGCGCGGCGAACAGGCGCACGGTGAAGTCGGGGATGCCGTCCTGCGGCTGCGGATAATCGCGGTAGAGATCGTCCAGCGCGGCGATCGGCGCGCGCCAGTCGCTGCCGATGCGAAACCCGACCCGGCCGATTCGCAGCGTGGTGGCATGGCGCATCAGGCGCGCTCCACCAGCCCGGATGCGACCAGCTCGTCGAGCCTCGCTTCGAGTGCCGCTGCATCCGGATCGATCAGGTCAAACCGCTCCGCCAGCGCCGCCAGCGCCTGTTCCAGCGTCAGCGGCTCGGCGAGCAGGTCCAGCAACTCCGGCACCGGCGAGTCGACCAGATGGGTGATTCCCGACGCCCGATGATAGATCAGCGTCAACGCATCGAGCGGTTCGATCCGCAGCGTCGCGGCAGGCGCGGCGCGATATCGAGTCACGCGGCTCTACCCGCGCGGCATCTGAAGCGATGCGAAACAGGTAAATCCGCTCGTCCCGCGCTGCAGCCGACGGATGTAGTTGGTATAGGCGCGGCTCTGGTCATAGGTCGTGCCGGGCAGGTTTGCGCCGCTCAGCGCCTGCTTCACCTCCTCGCCGCGAAACGCACGGCCCGCGGGTGGAAACGCGCCCTGCGTCCCTGCCGGAACCAGTGACCCGTCGGCGGCGATGTAGTTGCCCGCGCGCCCGGCATCAGGCACCGGGATCTCGCAATTCAGCACCGATCCGGCAGTCTGCGCGAGCGCGGGCTTGATCGATACGATCGCCGACGCACTGGCCGCACCGAGCATCAGTGCGCGCCTGCTCGGACCTTTGGGCAATCCGTCCTTGGGGGGCGTGGTGTCGGCCATGATGCGTTCATCCCTCGCATACCTGCCTTTCACAAGTGTGAATCGCGCGGCGATCGGTTAGGCTGGGCATATGCCCAGCCTGTTCCACCCCCGTACCCTGACTGCGCTTGCCGCCGTCATTGTCACCGCGATCGTCGCGTGGATCACTGCCGGGCCGGAATCAGGCGGGATCGCGCTGGTGGGCGCGACGCTGGCGGCGCTGATCGCCGCGCCCCCGCCCGAGGAATCAGCGATGGAGTCCAGCGCACCTTCCCCACTCACGCGGTGCCCGCGGGCGTGGCCGAAGCGATCGAGGCGGTGTTCGAACCGATGCTGCTGGTCGAGGGGCAGCGCGTGACAGGTGCCAATCGTGCCGCCCGCGCGCTACTCGGCGAGCATATCCTTGGCGAGGATGTCCGCGTTGCGATCCGCCACCCCGCCGCGGCCGAGCGGCTGCTGAATCCGGTCGACGGCGCACCCGGCGGGCCGATCCACCTCGTCGGCCTCGGCACGCGCGACCAGCGCTGGGAGATGCGGGTCCGCGCGCTTCCCGGCGGTGCACGGGTGGTACATTTGAGCGACCGCACCGGCGCGCATGCGGCCGACAAGATGCGGGTCGATTTCGTCGCCAATGCCAGCCATGAGCTGCGCACCCCCTCGCCTCGATCCTCGGCTTCATCGAAACGCTGGAGGACGCCGCCGACGATCCCGAAACGCGCGCCCGCTTCCTCAAGGTGATGGATAATGAGGCGCGGCGGATGCAGCGGCTGATCGACGACCTGATTTCGCTGTCGCGGATCGAGGCGGAGAAATACCGCGCGCCCGACGACATGATCGACCTCGGCGCGCTGGTGGGACAGGTGTGGGACGAACTCGCCGCCCTGTCGCCGACGCGCGGCCCGGATATCGCGCTGAAGATCGACGCCGTGCCTGCCGTGCGCGGCGATCGGGTCCAGCTGTCTCAGCTGCTCCACAACATCATCGGCAATGCGATGAAATACGGGCGGCCAGGCACCCCCGTCACCGTCACGCTCGACGCAACCGGATCCTCGATGGTCCGGCTTACCGTGCGCGACGAGAGCGAAGGGATCGCGCCGGAGCACCTGCCCCGCCTGACCGAGCGATTCTATCGCGTCGATTCTGAGTCGGAGCCGCGCCGCAGGCGGCACCGGACTCGGCCTCGCAATCGTCAAGCACATCGTCGAACGGCATCGCGGCCGGCTCGACATCGCCAGCACCGTGGGAGAGGGCACCGCGGTCACCATCCTGCTGCCCACCACGCCGATTCCGGAGCCGGTGTCATCATAACGTCACGCAATTGAAACAGAGGGCCGGTCGCGGACAGGCCCGGCCACTGTCCCGCGACTCGCAAAATGGCCGTGGGGAATCATGATGCGCAGCTTCACTCTGATCGCGCTTTCGGCGCTCACGCTTTCTGCCTGTGGCGGCGGCAGCGGCGGTAGCCAGGCGTCCCGCGACCAGATCAAGATCGTCGGTTCGTCGACGGTTTATCCCTTCACCACCATGGTCGCCGAACAGTTCGTCAACTCGGGCAGCTTCAAGGCCCCGGTAATCGAATCGACCGGCACCGGCGGCGGCATGAAGCTGTTCTGCGCGGGCGTCGGCCCGCAGCATCCCGACATGACCAACGCCTCGCGCCGCATGACCGCGTCGGAATTCGACCTGTGCCAGCGCAACGGCGTGACCGATATCCTTGAAGTCCAGGTCGGCATGGACGGCATCGCCTTTGCCGAATCGATCAACGGCCCGAAGATCAGGCTGACCCTCGCCGAGGCTTATCGCGCGCTGGCGGCAACCCCGATGGGCAAGCCCAACACCGCCAAGCTGTGGTCGGACATCAACCCGTCGCTTCCGGCCGTGCCGATCTCGATCATGGGTCCGCCCGCGACCAGCGGCACCCGCGACCTCGTTGCATGAGCTGATCATGCACCCGGGCTGCGAAGAGGCCTACCCCGAGGTCAAGGAAATCGAAAAGACCGACAAGGACAAGGCCAAGGACCTGTGCACCCGCGTGCGCGAGGACGGCGTCTATGTCGACTCGGGTGAGAACGACAATCTGATCGTCCAGAAGCTGTCCGCCAACCCCAACGCCATCGGCGTGTTCGGCTATTCCTACCTTGAGGAAAACGCCTCGCGGCTAAAGGGCGTGGCGGTCAATGGCGTCGATCCGACCTATGCCGCGATCTCGTCGGGCCAGTATCCCGGCGCGCGCGCGATGTTCATCTACGTCAAGAAACAGCATCTGAAGGCGGTACCGGGGATCAACGAGTTCCTGACCCAGTACACCAGGATGTGGGATCCCGAGGGCCCGTTGACCAAGCGCGGCATGATCGCGTCGTCCGATGCCGATCGCACCAAGGCGAGCGAGGTCATCGCACAGGGCGTGACGATGAAGCGTGACGGTCTCCACTGATCCGAACCGACACCTGCACCTCTCACAGATAGGCGGTTTCGACCGGTGAACGTCTTCGCACTCCTGTTCCTCGTGCTTGGCCTCGGGCTGATCAGCTGGCTGACGGCGCGTGCGCGCGCCGCCCGCATGGCGCGCGGCGTGTCCGCGCGCCGGCTGCACAGCCTGCCCAGCCAGCATGGTTGGTATGTCGCGACCTGGGCCGTTGTCCCGGCGCTGATCTTCATCCTCGTCTGGGCGAATGTCAGCCCGGGGCTGGTCACCGAATCGGTGCTCTCCAGCCCTGCAGCTGCACAGCTTCCAGCCTTCGGCTTCGAACGCGAGACGATGCTGAACGAAGCGCGCAGCATCGCCGAAGGGCGCAGCCAGGGTGCCTTCTACCCGGTCGCCGAACAGCTCGCACCCGCCTATGCCGCTGCACTCACCCGCTATAACTGGATCGGCACCGCACTGGCGCTGATCATCGCCTTCGCGTTCGGCGCGCTCGCCTTCACCCGGGTGAAGCCCGATTTCCGTGCACGGACAAAGTTCGAGCGCGCGGTAATGATGTTGCTGCTGGTCGCGTCGCTGATTGCGATCCTGACGACGCTCGGCATCTTCCTCTCGCTGATCTTCGAGAGCATTCGCTTCTTTTCGATCGTGCCGATCACCGACTTCCTGTTCGGATTGAACTGGAGTCCCCAGGTCATTCGCGCCGACGATCCGGGCGCGAATCTGGGCGCACTGCCGTTGTTCTGGGGCACCTTCTTCATCGGTGCCGTGATCGCGATGATCATTGCGATCCCTTTCGGCCTGATGAGCGCGATTTATCTCACCCAATATGCGCCGCGCAGCGTCCGTGCATGGATGAAGCCGATCCTCGAGATCCTCGCCGGCGTTCCCACCGTCGTGTACGGCTATTTCGCCGCGCTGACCGTCGGCCCGCTGATCCGCGATTTCGCGGTGATGCTCGGCTTCCAGTTCGCCTCGGCGGAGAGCGCCCTGTCGGCGGGGCTGGTCATGGGTATCATGATCATCCCGTTCGTCTCGTCGATGGCCGACGATTCGATCGCGGCGGTCCCGACCGCGATGCGCGACGGAAGCCTGGCGATGGGTGCAACGACCAGCGAGACGATCAAGAAGGTGCTGATCCCCGCCGCCCTGCCCGGCGTAGTTGCCGGCATCCTGCTCGCGGTCAGCCGCGCGATCGGCGAGACGATGATCGTGGTGATGGCCGCATCGGGTGCCGCCAACATCACTCTCAACCCGTTCGACGGCGCGACGACGGTGACCAAGCAGATCGTCGATCTGCTGACCGGCGAGACCGCGTTCGACAGCCCCAAGACCCTCGCCGCCTTCGCGCTGGGCCTGACGCTGTTCATGATCACCTTCGTCCTCAACATCGTCGCGCTGCGCGTCGTCAAAAAGTATCGCGAAGCATATGAGTGAGAGCCTCATCCCGCAGCTGCCGACCGGCCCCGAGGAGCCCGCACGCGCGGCCCCGACCGGCTGGAAGACCGACGTGATGCAAAAGCGCATCCGCGCCCGTTATGCCAAGGAGCGTCGCTTCCGCATGTGGGGGCTTGCGGCCGTCGTCGGTTCCGCCAGCTTCCTTGCCTTCCTGCTCGTCACGATGCTGTGGCAGGGCATTGGCGGGTTCCAGCGCGCCGAGATCGCGCTGCCGATCGACTTCAAGGCAGCGGCGCTTGAAGTCACGCCAGAGCAGCTGCGGGGCAAGGGTGCAGACCTGGCGCTTGCAGGCGCGGGGCTGAACGATGTCGTCGCCGATGCGGCGGTCGCGGCGTTCGGGCCGGATGGCGCGGACTATATCTCCGACAGTGCCTGGGTCGCGGTCCGCGACGAGCTGAAGGCACGGCCCGAACTGTTGCAGGGCCGCGCGTCGATCGACGTCCCGGCATCCTCGCCGATCGCGCTTGCCGCCAAGGGGGATGGCAACGATCCCGCGGTGACCAAGGTCGCGGTGCGACTTCGCGACGAAGGCACGCTGACCCAGGGGTTCAACATCGATTTCCTGACGGGCTCGGACGCCACCGACCCGACCGGGGTCGGGATCTGGGGGGCCCTCAAGGGGTCGTTGCTGACGATGCTGGTGACGCTGCTGATTGCGTTCCCCATCGGCGTCTTCTCGGCAATCTATCTTGAAGAATATGCGCCCCGGAACCGCTGGACGGACCTGATCGAGGTGTCGATCAACAACCTCGCTGCGGTGCCGTCGATCATCTTCGGTCTGCTCGGCCTCGCCGTGTTCCTCAACTTCCTCCATTTGCCGCGCTCGGCCCCGCTGGTCGGCGGCATGACGCTGGCGCTGATGATCATGCCGGTCATCGTCATTGCGGGACGAAACGCGATCAAGGCGGTACCCCCTTCGATCCGCGACGCCGCACTCGGCATTGGCGCGAGCCGCATCCAGGTGGTGTTCCACCATGTCCTCCCGCTCGCTTTGCCCGGCATCCTGACCGGCACGATCATCGGCATGGCCCGCGCGCTGGGTGAGACCGCGCCCTTGCTGCTGATCGGCATGCGCGCCTTCATCGTCACCCCGCCGGGCGGGGTGTTCGAACCCGCGACGGTGCTGCCGGTGCAGATTTTCCTCTGGTCCGATCAGGTCAGCCGCGGCTTTGTCGAGAAGACGAGCGCCGCGATCATCGTCCTGCTCATCTTCCTGCTCGCGATGAACGCCATCGCCATCTATCTTCGCAACCGCTTCGAGACCCGCTGGTGATGACCCAAATCGATTACGCACAAACGGCAGCCGAGAGCGCCGCGCCCGCCCAGGCCAGTACCGCGCACAAGATGTCGGCGCGCGGCGTCAACGTCTTCTACGGTGAGAAGCAGGCGATCCGCGACGTGTCGATCGATGTCGACATGGACAATGTGACAGCGTTCATCGGCCCGTCGGGCTGTGGCAAGTCGACGTTCCTGCGCACGCTCAATCGCATGAACGATACCGTCGCGAGCGCGCGCGTCGAAGGCAAGATCACGCTCGACGGCGAGGACATCTACGACAAGGCGATGGACGTGGTGCAGCTGCGCGCCCGCGTCGGCATGGTGTTCCAGAAGCCGAACCCTTTCCCCAAGTCGATCTACGAAAACGTTGCCTATGGCCCGCGCATCCACGGCCTTGCCCGGTCGCGCGGCGACATGGACGCGATCGTCGAGCGCTCGCTCAAACGCGCGGGCCTGTGGGAGGAGGTCAAGGATCGCCTCCAGGACAGCGGCACGGCCCTGTCGGGCGGTCAGCAGCAGCGGCTGTGCATCGCGCGCGCGATCGCGGTCGACCCTGAAGTGATCCTGATGGACGAGCCCTGCTCGGCGCTCGACCCGATCGCCACCGCCAAGATCGAGGAACTGATCCACGAACTGCGCGGCAAATACGCGATCGTGATCGTCACCCACAACATGCAGCAGGCCGCGCGCGTCAGCCAGCGCACCGCGTTCTTCCACCTCGGTACGCTTGTCGAATATGGCGAGACGGACCAGATCTTCACCGCGCCCCGCCAGGAGCGGACCAAGGACTACATCACCGGAAGGTACGGGTAATGGCCACGGGTCACGAGCATACGGTCAAGGCGTTCGACGAGGATATCAAGCACCTCCGCGCACTGATCTCGCAGATGGGCGGTCTCGCCGAAGAGGCGATCAGCGATGCGATGACCGCGCTGGAGCGTGGCGACGTCGCGCTCGCCAAGCAGGTGCGCGCGAAGGACAAGGCGATCGACGCGATCGAGGCGGAGGTCGAGAAGCTCGCCGTTCGGGTCATCGCACTGCGCGCGCCGATGGCGGACGATCTGCGCGATTGCGTCGCCGCGCTCAAGATCGCGGGCGTGGTCGAGCGGATCGGCGATTATGCCAAGAACATCGCCAAGCGCGTGCCGCTGATCCACACCAGCGGCAGCGACCGGATCGAGGCGATTTCGGTGATCCCGGCAATGGCGCAGCTGGCCAGCGAGATGGTGCACGAGGTGCTCGACGCCTTCTCCGCGCGTGATGCCGAAGGCGCGATCCGCGTAATCGAGCGCGACAACCGGCTCGACGATTTCTACGACAGCATCTTCCGGACGCTCGTCACATACATGGTCGAAAATCCGCGCACGGTGAGCGAAGTCGCACACCTGCTGTTCGTCGCCAAGAATATCGAACGGATCGGCGACCATGCGACCAATGTCGCGGAGATGGTCTATTTCGCCGCGACCGGGCAGTATCTGGCCGATCGCGACCCCGTCGAGGTTCCGGAGGGCTGAAATGAGCCGCGCGCGCATGTTGCTGGTCGAGGACGATGCGGCGCTTGCCGAACTCCTCACCTATCATTTCCGGCGTGAGGATTTCGAGGTCCGCCATACCCCCGATGGCGAGGAGGCGTTGCTGCTCGCCCAGGAATCGCCGCCGGACATCGTCCTGCTCGACTGGATGGTCGAAAGCCTGTCGGGGATCGAGGTCTGCCGCCGCTTGCGCCGGATGAGCGAGACCGCGAATGTGCCGATCATCATGCTCACCGCGCGCGGCGAGGAAGAGGATCGCGTCCGCGGGCTGGAAACCGGGGCCGATGATTATGTCACCAAGCCCTTCTCCCCGCGCGAGCTGGTCGCGCGCGTCGGCGCGGTGTTGCGCCGCGTGCGCCCGGCGCTGGCAGGCGAGGCGCTGACCTATTCCGACATCGAGATGGATACGGTCGGCCACAAGGTGCGGCGCGGAGGCGAGGTCGTACCCCTCGGCCCGACCGAGTTCCGGTTGCTCAAGCATTTCCTCGAGCATCCGGGTTGGGTGTTCTCGCGCGAGCGGCTGCTCGACGCGGTGTGGGGGCATGACAGCGACATCGAAAGCCGCACGGTGGACGTGCACATCCGGCGCCTGCGCAAGGCGATCAACATCGGCAATCGCCCGGACATCATCCGCACCGTACGCTCGGCCGGCTATTCGCTCGACGCGGGGCATTGATTTGCTGAGTCAGTTGCGCTGACAGGTGGCACCGGGCCGATGCCGCCTGCATCCAGCGGGTTGGAAGCACCAGGCAAACACGGAAAGATTCCACTCCTGAAACGTTGTCGCGCCGAGCAATTCGCTCCGAAGCGTAACGATGTCAGGAGAAGATTGATGAAGCTGATCGCCCTTGCGGCCGCGCTCGCCGTGGCCAGCACCGCTGCGGCGCAGGATATGGCAACGCCCGCTGCACCCGCGACGCCCGAAACCGCCACCCAGACGGTCGACGATCCGGTCGGCGGCTATCAGCCCGCCACACCGCCGATGCCGACCCCGCCCCCGCCGGGCGCGACGGTGATCTTCAAGCCCTCGGTCTCGCCGAGCGAGGCCTATCCGGCCCCCGCGCCGCTGGCCCATTATCCGATCTGCAAAAAGGGTCAGTATGACAACTGCCGTCAGCGTGGCGGCTAACGGATCGGGCGCGGACAGATCGTCCGCGCCCCATCTGCTTTGCGGCGCTGGGTAGCGTGATCAGCCGATCACCTTCGTCAGCCCGCCGACCGCTGCGTCGAGCGACGCGGCGCTGTCGCACATCCCACCGCACGCCGCCTGACGCCGCTGCAACTTGTGCAGAACCGACCTGGCCGCATCGATATCACCGAGTTTGATCTCGGCCAGCGCAAGCCCTGTCATCGCGGCGACATCGCGGTGCCGGCTCGCCTTTGCCGCGTCGCGGAAGAAACGACGCGCCGCCTGCGCGTCTCCCATTTCGAGCCACGCCACGCCCTTCAGCAGCTGCGCGTCCCGGCTTTGCGGGTGCACGAACGGGCTGCCCAGCTCGGCCAGCGCTTCGCGATACTTCTCCTGCGCGACCAGATTGCGGGCGGTCTCCACCCGCGCTGGATTATGCCGCGCGCGCACCAGCGTTGCGGCTGGCATGAGATTCAAATTCGGCGTGTAGGAGCTGGACCCGGTCGGTTGACCGGTGGAACTCTGCGCGACGGCGGGCGAAGACAGTGCACAAGCAGCGATAGCGAACAGGACAAGACGCATGACTAACCTCCTCTTCGAACAGCCGACCGTATCGCAACTTACCCAAATCGACAAATGCGGAATCCAGCGCGACGTTCGCTCCACTTGCCAGCCGCGCGCGCGCACCGCATAGCCTGACGCAAACGTCAACTCGGAGGGGTTATGAGCATCAGTTTCGCCGGCAAGGTCGCGATCGTCACGGGCGCTGGCGGAGGGTTGGGACGAGCCTATGCGCTCGAGCTCGCCCGGCGTGGCGCGCGCGTCGTGGTCAACGACCTTGGCGGATCGCGCGACGGCAGCGGCGCGTCGGACGCGGCGCAGCAGGTGGTCGAAGCGATCGTCGCGGCGGGCGGCGAGGCGATGGCAAATGGCGGCAGCGTCACCGACTATGCCCAGATGCAGGAAATGGTGGCCCGCGCCACGGAGGCATGGGGCGGCGTCCATATCCTGATCAACAATGCCGGCGTGCTGCGCGACAAGAGCTTCGCCAACATGGAGCCGGAGGATTTCCGCTTCGTCATCGACGTCCACCTCAACGGATCGGCCAACGCGACCAAGGCGGTGTGGGCAACGATGCGTGACCAGAATTACGGCCGCATCCTGATGACCGCCTCGTCAAGTGGCCTGTACGGCAATTTCGGGCAGGCCAATTACGGTGCGGCAAAGCTCGGCCTCGCCGGTCTCACCAAGACGCTCCACCTTGAGGGCGCGAAGTATAATATCCGCGTCAACACCCTCGCTCCCACCGCAGGCACGCGGATGACGGAGGACATTTTCCCGGAGGCCGCGTTCAAGGCGTTCACGCCAGAGAGCGTCGCCCCCGCCGCCCTGTTTCTGGTGAGCGATGACGCGCCCACCAACGCGATTGTCGGCGCGGGTGCGGGGGTCTTCCAAGCCGCCTATGTCACCCTGACCCAGGGCGTCCATCTGACCGGCGACGAGATGACGCCCGAGGGGGTCGCGGCGCACTGGGCGCAGATCACCGACCGCACCGGCGAGATCGTCCCCAAATCAGGCGGCGAACAGGCGATGACGATCATGGCGAAACTACAGGGGTAAGCCGTTTTCAGTGATGCGGCACCAGCCCGCTCCCGCACCCGGCCACCCATAGACTACACTGTCGTTGGGTGGCCGGGTGCGGGTGGCCCGGCAATCGTTACTTTGCGGGGACCCGTGGGGGACTGCTGCCGGTGCAGCTGAGCTCCAAACAGTCTAGCACCGTCACGGCGTATTGCGTCGCTAACACACCTGTGGCAGTCTCTCCGATACAGGAGGGACTGCCATGTACAGCGAAGTGGATCTGAACAGCGCGGTGGAGGCCGGGGCCATAAGCCCCGAGGCGGCCGCCGCATTCCGCGATCATATCGCGGCGATGCGCTCTGCGCCGATCGCCGACGAGGAGCATTTCCGGTTGCTCACCGGGTTCAACGACATCTTCGTCTCGATCGCCGCAGCGCTGATGCTGGTTGCGGTGGCCAAGATCGGGGGCGAGATCAAACCATGGCTGGGGGGCCTTGCGGTTGCGGCGCTCGCCTGGGGCCTCGCCGAATATTTCACGCGGGTGCGCCGCATGGCGCTGCCCAGCATTCTGCTGCTGCTCGCGTTCGTCGGCGGCATTGCCGCGACGCTGGTCGGCGTGGTCGCGGACAATGTCGAGCTGCTGGAGCGCTATGTCGGCAACGGGAACGAGACGCTCCAGCGTCAGGTCGCGGCGGGGATCGCAGCGACCGTGGGTCTCGCGACCGCTGCGGCGGCGTGGCTGCACTGGCGGCGCTTCGTCGTTCCCATCACCGTCGCGGCGGGGGCAGTTGCGGTGATCGGTGTCGTCATCGCGTTGATCATGCTTGCATTCCCCGGCGCCAAGGAATGGTCGATGCCGATCGTCCTTGCTGGCGGGGTGCTGATGTTCCTGTTTGCGATGCGGTGGGACATGTCGGACCGCGAACGCAAGACCCGCCGCGCCGATGTCGCCTTCTGGCTTCATCTGGCGGCGGCACCGATGATCGCGCACCCGATCTTCCACATGCTCGGTGTGTTCGACGGGTCGGTCCAGCCGGCGATCGCGGCGGTGGTGCTGCTGCTCTATGTCGGCTTCGCGATCGTCGCCCTCGCCGTCGATCGTCGCGCACTGCTGGTCTCGAGCCTCGTTTACGTCCTCTACGCCATGTACGCGCTGCTCCAGACGGCTGGCGCGGTCGAACTGGGCGCCGCGCTGACTGCACTGGTGATCGGATCGGCGCTGCTGACCCTGTCGGCCTTCTGGCAGCCGATGCGGCGGCTGGTGGTCGGCCCGCTCGGCGGGCTTGGCGACCGGCTCCCGCCGGTGCCCGCACGCGAAGTGGCCTATGCCTGAGCCGGACCGGGGCGCGGAATTCCTGCGCCCCGGTTCAACTAGGGTCGGGACCCATAAACGGGATTCCCTTGGCGGCTGGGATGTGATTCATGCGCTGCGCCAGCAGGAGCGTGGATTTGAGCGAGTTTTGGTTGAGTGAAGCCCAGTTCGAGCGGCTGCGTCCGCTGCTGCCGGACAAGGTGCGCGGTGTGGCGCGGGTCGATGATCGGCGGGTGATCAGCGGCATCATTCATGTGGTGAAGTCGGGCGGGCGCTGGGTCGACGCGCCGGCCTGCTACGGGCCGAGGAAGACGCTCTACAACCGGTTCGTGCGCTGGGCGGCAAAGGGTGTGTGGCAGGAGCTGTTCGTCACGCTCGCGGCAGCAGGCGGGCCGCCCGCCGAGGTCCTGATCGACAGCACGCATATGAAGGCGCACCGCTCCGCGGGCGGTGGAAAAGGGGGGGCGCTCGTCCAGGCGATCGGGATCAGCCGGGGCGGCCGCAACAGCAAGCTCCACGCGCTCACCGACGGCGAAGGTCGGCCGCTCCGCTTCCTGCTGACCGGTGGCCAGGTCGCCGACTGCCGCGCAGCCGATGTGTTGCTCGATGATCTCGCGCCGCGCACCATCGTGCTCGCGGACAAGGCTTACGACAGCAATGCGATCCGCGACCTGATCGAGCGGCAGGGTGCCGTTCCGAACATCCCCTCCAAGACGAACCGCCGCTGGAAAAGCTGCTTCTCCAAGACGCTCTACAAGGGCCGCAACGCCGTCGAGCGCATGTTCTGCCGCCTCAAGGATTATCGCCGCATCGCCACCCGCTACGACAAGCTCGCCACCAACTTCCTCAGCGCCATCTACCTCGCCGCAGCCGTCACATGGTGGTTATGAGTCCCGACCCTAGCGTCGCAACGACATCCAGGACGGACGCAATTGCGACTTGATCGCACAAGTAAAGCACGGGATGCTGTCAGGACAACTGACCCGGTATCGCGCGCTTCAAGGGCCGTATCGCCCATTTTTTAACGTTCACAACCTGCTTCCCGCGCAAAATGAGTAGCAGGCACGTTGCACCCGTGCTGCAGAGCGCCCTTACTTCCCTCCGTTTTGGGGGAAGTTGTGACTTTGTTGCGTCCGAATTTACCTTGTATCGAACCGGCCGCGGGCGATGCTGCCTGAATCTGCCCGTCAGCAGGGGCTCGGCCAACTCGACGGATCGCGGTTCGATCTCCACATCCTTGAGTTCACCGTGTCCGCCCTTGCGCATGCGCTGGACGCATTCGGCAATCTCAACAGCGCGATCCTGTTTGCCGCCACGGCGCGCGCCTGTGGGCCGTTCGACCAGACACCGGGTCGAAAGCGACCGGTCAGTATCAACGCGCTCGCCGCCTCGCTCGGCCGCCCCTTCGAAACGACCCGGCGACATGCCAACGCCTTGATCGACGATCAGTTGATCGCGCGCTCCCCGACCGGCTTGTCGGTGACGGTCGAGGCACTTGGGGAGCCGCGCGTCGCCCGGATGACCGACAGCGCGCACGACCTGCTGGTCCGACTCGTCGAGGATTTGAGCAATGCGGGCTTCGCCTTGCCTCACCCCGCGGCGGACATGACCTACGACGCGCGATCTGGCGTTGGCATCGCGCTCGATCTGCTGCTCGCCGCAGTCGAGAGCCATGGCGGGCGCGAGGAGAATTTTACGCGGCTCGCACTACTGCTCGCGATCGAATGGGCGCATCGCCGCTACGCCTATGCCGGGACAGACGGGGCGAGCGACCCGGTCATCCGTACCAGCACCGCCGCGCGGATCCTGGGTCTCCCCTATGCCACCACGTCACGCAATATCGATGCGCTGGTCGATCGCGGGCTGCTCGCGCGCGCCGGAGCGGGGCTTCGTCCGGTCGACGATTCCAGGGCGGTTGCGGGTCGCACCGCGCTCTCCAATCGCGCGCGGCAGTTGATTGGCCGGCTGGGCCAATGTGGCTTTCCGATGCGCCTGCCCGGAACCGCCTATATCCGACACCGGACCGCCGCGCCGGATTTGGGGTAGGGTCCACCCTAAGCTCCGGAACCGCCCTGCGCCGCCATCCGTTGCTGCTGCAACTCACCCCATAGAGGAGCAGCCCGATGTCCGACCCGCAGGAACTCGCCGACAAATTCTGGAAAGCACTCGACAGCGACCGCACCCTTTTTCTTGGACTCGACGGCGTCCGCGACGGCCACGCCCAGCCCATGACCGCACTGCGCGACGAGAATCAAGAGGGCGGCCCGATCTGGTTCTTCACCACCAAAGACAACGGACTCGTCCAGGCACTTAGCGAAAGCCATCGCGCGATGGCGCATTTCGCGTCGAAGGGACATGATCTCTGGGCAACGCTCCACGGCAATCTCGTCGCCGACAACGATCGCGACGTGATCGACCGTCTGTGGAACCCGTTCATCGCCGCCTGGTATGAAGGCGGAAAGGATGATCCCACGCTCCAGTTGCTTCGCCTCGACACGGAACACGGGCAGATCTGGCTCAACGAGAACAGCCTGTTCGCTGGCGTCAAGATGCTTCTCGGGGCCGATCCCAAGGCAGACTATCGGGACAAGGTCGCCGACGTCTCGCTCGCCTGATCGTCAAACGCGGCAACCGCTTCGCGCAACGATAACTTCATTGCGCGAAGCGTTCGCCAGCCCCTAAGGCCGGATCGACTGCGGGTCATCGGGACCGGCGGTCGGACAGGATCCCATGGCCGCGCATCCCTTTTCGATCCACAACTACCGGGCCTATTGGATCGCACGGCTCGCCTCGACACTGGCGGGGCTGTCGATGGTCGTGGTCATCGGCTGGCAGGTTTATGACATCGCCCGCGAGACGATGGGGATTCGACAGGCAGCGCTCCAACTCGGCTTTGTCGGACTCGTCCAGTTCCTGCCCCTTCTCGCGCTCACCCTCGTCACCGGCTGGGTCGCCGACCGGCTTGATCGGCGCTGGATTGTCCGCGCGTCAATCGCGCTGGAACTGGGGTGCGCCGCCGGGCTCGCCTGGCTGACCCAGACCGACACGATCACCCTGCCCGCTTTGTTCGGCATCGCCGCACTGCTCGGCGTCGCGCGCGCGTTCATCAGCCCGGCACAGCAGGCACTCGCCCCCAATCTCGTTCCCGCTGCCTCGCTCCCCACCGCGATCGCGCTGAGCGCACTGGCATGGCAAGTCGGATCGATCGGCGGCCCGGCGATGGGTGGCTACCTCTATGCGGTCGGTCCTGCAGTACCCTATTGGGTCGCGACCGGTCTGTTCGGCGTCGCGTTCTTGATGATGATGCTGGTCACACCCGTGGCGCGCAGTACGATTGCCCGTGTCGGCAATCCCCTCATGCAAATGATCGAAGGGCTGCGCTACGTCCGCCGCAATCGTCTGGTCCTCGGCGCGATCTCCCTCGACATGTTCGCCGTGCTTCTGGGCGGTGCGACGGCGATGCTCCCGATCTACGCCCGCGACGTCCTGATGATCGGCGCGGATGGGCTGGGACACTTGCGCGCGGCCCCCGCCGTCGGCGCGGTGGCTGTCGCGGTGGTGCTGTCATGGCGACCGCTGAAGACCAATGTCGGGGTCAAGATGCTATGGGCCGTGATCGGCTTCGGCGTCGCGACCACCGTGTTCGGCTGGGCCGGGCCGCTGATGACCCGCTGGTTCGGCGCGTCGATGATCGGAAACGAACTGGCACCCGCAGTGCTGGTCTCGATCGCCGCGCTGATCGCATTGGGGGGCTTCGACATGATCTCGGTCTATGTCCGCTCGTCATTGATCCAGCTGCACACGCCGGATGCAATGCGCGGGCGAGTGGGGTCGGTGTCCACGCTGTTCATCTCCAGCTCGAACGAGCTGGGTGAGGCGCGATCGGGCTTTCTCGCCTCGCTGATCGGTCCAATCGTCGCGACCGTGGGCGGCGGCATCGCTGCTATCTTGGTAACCGCGCTCTGGGCGCGTATCTTCCCCGAATTGCGGCGCGCGCGGACCTTCGATCCGCCCGCGTCGCTCGAGAATTCCCCGCCAGAGGAGATCAAGGCATGAAGGCGAACACGATCCTCGAAACGATCGGCAACACGCCGCACATCAGGGTGAGCAAGCTGTTCCCCGATGCCGAAGTGTGGATCAAGTCGGAGCGCTCCAACCCCGGCGGCTCGATCAAGGACCGCATCGCGCTGGCGATGATCGAGGCGGCGGAGGCCGATGGCAGCCTGAAGCCCGGCGGCACGATCGTCGAGCCGACCAGCGGCAATACCGGCGTCGGCCTGGCGATGGTCGCGGCGGTAAAGGGGTACAAGCTGGTCCTGGTGATGCCGGAAAGCATGAGCATCGAGCGCCGCCGCCTGATGCTGGCCTATGGCGCGAGCTTCGACCTCACCCCGCGTGAAAAGGGGATGAAGGGCGCAATCGAGCGGGCGATCGAGATCGTCGAATCGACACCGGGCGCGTGGATGCCACAGCAGTTCGAGAATTCGGCCAATATCGATGTCCACGTCCGCACCACCGCGCAGGAGATCCTCGCGGACTTCGCCGACAGCCCGCCCGATGTGATCATCACCGGAGTGGGTACCGGCGGGCACATCACCGGGGTCGCCGAGACGTTGAAGAAAAGCTGGCCCAGCCTCAAAGTATTCGCGGTCGAGCCTGAACTGTCGCCAGTCATTTCAGGGGGCAGCCGGGTCCGCATCCGATCCAGGGTATCGGCGCGGGCTTTGTTCCGAAAAACCTCCATACTGACGCGATTGATGGTGCGATTCAGGTCGATGCCGCCGACGCCAAGGAATTCGCCCGCCGCGCGGCGCGTGAGGAAGGCATGCTCGTCGGCATCTCGTCGGGCGCGACTCTGGCGGCGATTGCGAAGAAGCTGGGCGATCTTCCGGCCGGTTCGCGCGTGCTAGGGTTCAATTATGATACAGGTGAGCGCTATTTGAGTGTTCCGGACTTCCTTCCGGAGGCCTGAAAGACTCGCATTCCGTCCCAAAACGAATAAGCTGTCCTGAGTCGGGGAACACGGATTCCGGGGGAAATCGTGCGGAATGCAATGATCTGTGTCAGCGTGATGCTGGCAATCTTTCTGGCGTGGCCGATGGTGTTCGGCAGCGACAAGACCTCTGCTGTGCGGGCTGCGGGTGCCAAGGTGGCCGCAGTTGCCGCACCGGCTGCCAGCGCACGGCTGGTCCAAACCGCGGTCAAACCCGCAGGCGCACCGCAAGCCAAGGCTCTGGAAAGCTGCTTCAAGCGCTATGAGCGCGAATATGCGCGCTGCAATGCGATCGACAGCAGCTGCCGCATGAAGGTGGCAGACCAGTGGGACCTGTGCGAGGCGACGGGCTTCTGGCCCTGAACTGAGGCGGTCTGACGTCCGGGGGCGCGGCGCGGTTTGCCGCGCGCTTGTCTTGCGCTAAAGGACGACGGCCAGCGTTGTTGGCTTGTCGCCGCTGAAGGACCGCGCGCTCCCTGTGACCTCATCTCTCGTACCGGTAGCGACGCCGCGGCTTGCGCCGGGTCTGAGGCTCGCGCTTGCGGCGATTGCGCTCGGCGCTGTCGCGGTGCCGTTGGCTGTGGTGCAACTCGCACCTGTGCCGGACGTTCCGGTGCTGGCGGAGATCACGCGCCCCAAACGAGTCGTGCCCAAGGCCGAGCTGCCCGAGGTCGAGCCGGTGCGGCTCGCCGCGCTGTCGATGCAAGATGCGCGGACATTCAATGCGACGATCCCCTTTTCCACCGCCCCCAATCCGGCGGCGCGCCCGCTGATCCTCGACGCCGGGGCGGAGGATTTCGGGCGAGCGGTCGACTGCCTTGCTGCGGCGACCTGGTATGAGGCGGGCGACGATCCGGTCGGCCAGCGCGCGGTGGCGCAGGTGGTGCTCAACCGGATGCGGCACCCCGCTTTCCCCAAATCGGTGTGCGGCGTCGTGTTCCAGGGGCAGGAGCGTCGGACGGGGTGCCAGTTCACCTTCACCTGTGACGGCGCGATGCGGCGTATCCCCTCCCCCGCCGCCTGGGGCCGGGCGCAGACGATCGCGCAGCAGGCGCTGACGGGGGCGGTGTTCGCCAAGGTCGGGTATTCGACGCATTACCACACCGACTGGGTGGTGCCTTACTGGAGCTCCAGCCTGGACAAGGTGGCGGAGGTGAACACGCACCTCTTCTTCCGCTGGACCGGGTGGTGGGGCACGCCGGCAGCGTTCCGGCGGGGCTATGCCGGCTCGGAGCCGGTTTTTGCCAAGATGGCCGCGCTCTCCCCTTTCCATGCTGGCGGCGAAGTCGCTTTGGCCGGGGTGGTCGACCCGGCGGCGATGCTCGATCCGGACACCATTCCGGAGTCTGCGGTGCCCAAGCCGGTGGCGGCGGGGGGCGACAGTTTCCATGTCGCGCTGGACAAGGCGATGGGGGCGGATGGCTTTGCGGCGCTGGCGATCCGGACCTGTGGCGAGCGGGCCTATTGCAAGTTTCTGGGCTGGACCGATCGGGCCAAGGTGCCGGCGGTTGGCGCGGCGCTGACCCCGGCGCAGATCGAGGCGATGTCGTTCAGCTATCTTCGCGACAAGGAACAGGGGTTCGGCAAGGCGCTGTGGAATTGCGGGGAATTCAAGCGGCCCAGCCCGATCCAATGCATGCGGCGGACGCCGGTTGCGGCGGCTGCCCCTGCCCCGGCTCCTTCGGCGACGCCGGGTGGGCCGGATGGGCTGAGCGGGGTTCGGCGGAAGAGCGATCCGGCTCCGGTCGTTCCTCCAGCCACTAACTGATCCCGGCGGCCAGGTCGCGGGCCAGGGTTGCGCCGTCTTCTGCTGTGACGTCGACCACGGCGGGCGTCGGCCCCATTCCGGCTCCGGCGGTGTCGACTTCGACCGTCACCAGCCCCAGCCAGCGCTGGATCAGGCCCTGACGGAGGGTCACGACCTGAACATTGTCGACCGGGACGATCCAGTCGCGCTGGGCCAGCACGCCTCGCATTACTTGCAGGCTGGCGCTGAGGAGGGCGTAGCGGTGGAATTTGCGTTGCAGCAGGGCGGTGAGGACCGGCGGGACGGTGAGGATCAGGCCTAGCCAGGCCAAGGGGGTCAGCAGCAGGGCGGCGGCGATGACCAGCAGGGGCAGCGGAACGGCGAGGACGAGGGCCCGAAGGATATGGGCCGGGGCTACGGGGCGGAGCGGCAATCGTTCGAAGGGGGGCAGACCGGCGCGGTCGACAATTCCGGCCACTTCGAAATCGCGGGCCAGGGGGGCCATGACCTGACGGCCGCTGGGGTCGTTGCTGCCACCAAGCGTCTGGAAACTCAGGGCATTCCAGCCGAGCAGCCCCCGGAACGGTCCGCGCTGGATCAGGGCCAGCTGGATGCGGCGCATCGCCACGACCACTTCGCTGCGGGTCAGCAACCCCCTGGTGCGGCGGAACCGGCCGATCCCGGCGCGCAGCTTGAAATTCCATTCGCGCAGCACCGTCCGGGCCACCCCGGTGATCACCCCCAACAGCACTACCACACCGAACAGGCCGAAGCCGGTGGAGTAGGTCAACCGGCTGCGCACTTCGCCCTGGGCCGATTGCGCCATGTCGGCGATTTCGTCCCAGCCGAAGCCCATCGCATCGCCGATGAACTGGATCGCGGTGGCAAGGGCGGCGATCCAGACCAGCGAGAAACTGAACAATCCCAGCAGGAACACCCGCTGCGGCGACATCACAAACACTTCGGTCAGCGTGTCCTCGACCGGCAGGTCGAGGCCGGTGCTGACCCGCTTCACCGGGGCGCCGCGCAGGGCTCCGCGCAGCCGGGCGGCTTCGGACAGGGAGACGCTGTCCAAGACCGCTTCGTCCTTGTCGCCGCCGCCGGTTTCGACGCGGACTTCGGCGAGGCCGAAGATGCGGGACAGCGGGCCCTGTTCGATGCCGACGTCCTGAATGCGCTCCAAGGGGATCGAGCGGCGGGTGCGGTTGAGTAGGCCGCGTTCGACCACCAATTCGCTGTCGGTGACGGCATAGGTGAAGCGCCGCCAGTTGATCCAGGTCCACACCAGACTGGCAGCGCCGACCACTAGCGCCGCCAAAGCGATCCAGCCGAGGCCGCGGCCGGAGGTGATGCCGATGATCGCGGGCAGGCCGACGACGTTCTGGGGCGCCTTTTGAGGAACCAGATGCCAATCGTGCCCGGATGGACGCGGCGGGGTTCGTGGTCCTCAAGCGTCTCCGGTTCGGCCACCCCCTCGCTCACCTCCGCGCTCACCACGGGTCGACCGTGAGCTGGTCGCGGATCGCGTCGCGGATCTCCTCCGCCGTCTCGCGGGTGATGCCGGGCAGCTGCACCTCGCTGTTCGCGGTCCCCGCGGTGTGGAGGACCAATGTGGCGACGCCGAACATCCGCTCGATCGGCCCCTGTGCCACGTCGATATGCTGGACGCGCGCGGCGGGGACGATGGTGTGGCGGCGGGCGAGCCATCCCGAGGCGACGTGCAGTTCCTTCCCCGTCCACGCCCAGCCCCAGCGGCTCCAGCGCTTGGGCGTGGCATAGAGCACCGACCATAGCCCGAGCGGGGCGATGACCAGCGGTGGGAGCCACAGCGGGAACCAGTCGAACGCGGTGCTGAGGCCGAAGCCCGGTCCGATCGAGACAAGCGTGGCGACGGCCCAGAAGGCCGCACCGGTGAGGCGCATCGCGTTGAGCTGGCCGCGCTCGAGCGGGTGAAGCGGCGTGTCCGGGAGTAGCATTCCTCCGTTATGGCGGGGTGGGCGAAAGGCTCAAGGGGGTGGCGCGACTATTCCTCCACGGGCGGTTTCCCTTCCTCCCCCTCCGTCGCGCTTTGCGCGCCACAGTGTCGGGTCGCCGGTGCCCCCGGCACCGGCTTGGATTGCTGGGAGCAATCCATCCCGACACTCCCTGGCGGGGGAGGATTATTGGGTGCCCCCAGCCCCGCCGCCGCGCGGGTCTTAGCGAGCCAGGCTTCACGGGCGGCGTGGCCGGCGGCGATCAGTTGGGCGCGTTCGGCGGCATCGGCGGCCGTGACGGCGGCTTCCTCCTCTTCCGTCAATTCGCGTTGATAGTCGTCGACGAGGAGTTCGCCCTCCTCGTAGCCGTCGAAGCCGGGGGTGGTGGGAAATCGGTGCGCTAGGCGCGATGCGCGTCGCTCCACCGGACCAGACCGTCATGAACATCGGAGAAGGCCAGACGATCCTGACAAGAATCGCGGGTGTCGGACGGGCTGTCAGGCGCCTCCTCCGGCGGGGCTTCGGCGGCGAGCGCGACAAGGCCGATGGCTTCGGCGCGGCGCCATTGTTCGTCGGTCCATGTCGCGCGGTCGGCGGGGTCGAGGTCGGTGGCGGGGACGGCGGCGCTGTCATCGACATGGGTGCGCAGCCAGCGATCGGCGCGGGCGAGCGTGCGGATCGGGGCGAGGTCGTCCTCACTCGCCACCCCCGCCGCCCCGAAGCGCGCGGCGAGGAACACGCCGGCGCGGCCCGGTGCCGCCGATTGTTCGACCAGATCGAGATACTGTTCGAAGTCCGCCGCGGCGAGCCGGACGGCGGCGGCGTCGGCATCGGTGCAGGCGGCGTCGGCGCGCTTGTCGAGCCGGTTCAGCATCTTCCACGCCAGCTGGTTGTCGTAGCGGTGACGCGTGGTGATGCGGCCATCGTCGCCGGTGACGGATTCGCGCACGCCGTTGAAGGCGCGGTCCATCAGTTCGTCGGCGAGGGAGTCGCGGGCGCGCAGCTGAGCCGCCTTCCACCCCAGCGCGAACGCCGCGCCGCGCGCGCTGTCGCGCAGGGCATAGGCGGTCTGGCGCGACATGCCGACGATGGCGCACGCCTTGGTCACATTATGCCCACGCGCGAGGGCGGTGAGGAAGCGCTTCTGCTTTTCGGCGGTCCAGCCGTCGTAACGCTGGGCATCGGGCACCCCGGGTTCGAGTTCGTGGAAGGCGGCGTGGTTGAAAGTCGAGACGTCGTAGGGCGCCGGTTCGGCGGGGGTGAAGGCGTTCATTTCCGCAGGTCCTTTGCTGATGTGATGCAGAGGACCGGTTAGACGCCGCGTATGGTGGCGACCTAAAGCAAGCGCAGGATCACGTAAAAGAACTATACAAGATGGCAGGTAGCAACCGAGAGATTTCCGCGTTTGCCGAAGCCGCACAGGGCCTGCTCGAATTTAGGCGCGGAAATTTTGAAAAGGGCAGCGAACACTATCTGAATTCAATCAGAATTTCGAGAGAAATGAAGCGCGCTGATTATATTGTCAATGCAGCAATATTCTGGCTAGATCAGCAAGTGCATTGTGGCCTAGTTCCACGCGACACACTTCAAGATGAGCTTAGCTACATTCAGAGGGCGATTGAAAAACTACCAGCTGGTCAAGCTAAGGATATTGGTCAGACATTTGTAGCGAGAAAGGCTTCGATGGAGAGGGCTGCGTCAAAGCTGGATGGCGTTGAACGCCATCCAGCTCATGAGCCGAATTCACATCAATTAGATGTGGGGTAATCTGATCCGGGCCGACAAAAAGCGCTAACGCCCCTCCCCCTCAAACCCCAAACGCCTCCACCGGCAGCGCCATGATCGTCTCCGCGCCGCTTTCGATCTTGCGGCGGAGTGCGCCGGCGTTGGGCATGATGCGGTCGGCGTAGAAGCGGGCGGTGACCAGCTTGGCTTCGTAGAATGCCTTGTCGTCGTCGCCTTCGGCCAGTGCCTGCACAGCCGCGTCGGCCATGCGGAGCCACATCAGGCCGATCGCGACGGTGCCCATCAGCTCCATGTAGCTGTACGCGCCGGCGCCGACCTGGTTGGGATCCTTCATGCCGTTGGCCATGAACCACATGGTCGCGGCCTGAAGCTGGCCATTGGCCTTTTCGAGCGCTTCGGCGAGGTGGGTCAGTTCGGGCCTGGCCTTGGCGGCGGCGACCTCTTCGGCGACGATGCGGAACAGGGTCTGGACCGCGCGGCCGCCATTCTGGGCGAGCTTACGGCCGACCAGGTCCATCGCCTGCACGCCGTTGGTGCCTTCATAGATCATCGCGATGCGGGCATCGCGGACATACTGCTCCATGCCCCATTCGGCGATGTAGCCATGGCCGCCATAGACTTGCTGGCTGTCCGTCGCGATGCGGTAGCCGGCGTCGGTGCCGACGCCCTTGATCACGGGGGTCAGCAGGCCGATCAGGTCGTCGGCGAGCTGACGCTCCTCCTCGCTCGCCGCCTTGTGCGCCAGGTCGACCTGGAGGCCGCCCCACAGGCACAGGGCGCGCAGCCCCTCGGTCATCGCCTTCGCCTCCATCAGCATGCGGCGGACATCGGGGTGGACGAACAGGGTGTCGGCCTTTTCCTGCGGCTCGGCGGGGCCGGTGAGCGCGCGGCCCTGACGCCGGTCGTGGGCGTATTGCACGGCGTTCTGGTACGCGACTTCGCCGATTCCGAGGCCCTGAAGGCCGACGCCGAGGCGGGCGGCGTTCATCATGATGAACATGGCGGCGAGGCCCTTCATCTCCTCGCCCACCAGCCAGCCGGTCGCGCCGTCATAGTTCATGACGCAGGTGGAGTTGGCGTGGATGCCCATCTTGTGCTCGATCGAGCCGCAGGAAACGGCGTTGCGCGCGCCCAGGCTGCCGTCGTCGTTGACCATGAATTTGGGGACGACGAACAGGCTGATGCCCTTGCTGCTCTCCGGCGCGCCTGGCGTCTTGGCGAGGACGAGGTGGATGATGTTGCTGGTGAGGTCATGCTCGCCGGAGGAGATGAAGATCTTCGTCCCCGTGATCGACCAGCTGCCGTCGGCATTGGGGGTGGCGCGGGTCTTGATGAGGCCGAGATCGGTGCCGCAATGCGGTTCGGTCAGGTTCATCGTGCCGCCCCATTCGCCGCTGACCATGCGGGGGGACGTATTTCTCCTGCTGCTCCGGGCTGCCCTTGGCCAGCAGCGCCTCGATCGCGCCGTGGGTGAGGCCGGGGTACATGGCGAAGGCCATGTTGGAGCTGATCATATATTCCTGGAACGCGGTCGAGACGACGTGGGGCATGCCCTGGCCGCCAAACTGCTCGGGTGCGCTGAGCGTGCCCCAGCCGGATTCGACGAACTGCTGGTAGGCTTCCTTGAAGCCGTCGGGGGTGGTGACGCTGCCGTCGGGGTGGCGGGTGCAGCCCTGCTGGTCGCCGCTATGGTTGATCGGGAACAGGACCTCGGCGACGAACTTGCCGCCCTCTTCGAGGACCGCGCTGACCACATCGGGGGTCGCGGCGGCGAAACCGGGGAGGTTGGCGTAGCGGTCGATCTTGAGCACGCGATCGAGCACGAAACGGGTGTCGCGGACGGGGGGATTGTAGCGGGGCATCTCTCTCGGTCTCTCTTATTTGATGGGCGTGGCGCGGCCTTCGAGGACCGCGACGAAATCTTCGAGTTCGGCGATGGCGGCGTCGATATCGAGCTTTTGCCGTTCGAGCAGGTCGATGCGCGCGCGGCACTTGTCGAGCGTGACCTGATGCTGGGTGCGGCGTTCGTCGCCGACGTCGTAGAGGTCGATCATCTCGCGGATTTCGGCGAGGCTGAAGCCGACGCGCTTGCCGCGCAGGATCCAAGCGAGCCGGGCGCGGTCGCGGTGCGAATAGATGCGCTGAAGCCCGCGGCGCTCGGGGGCGATGAGGCCCTCGTCCTCGTAGAAGCGCAGCGCGCGTGCGGTGACGTCGAACTCGGCGCACAGGTCCGAGATCGAAAAGCTCTCCTTGTCCGGGCGGGCTTCGATCGGGGCGAAGCTGGCCACGGCCTTCAGTTTCGTTGCCATGCGAGTCGATTTACGCCGACCTTACGTTAACGTCAACTACCGCAGAGTCGGACACCTTCTGCGCTTCGGAGCGCTTCTGCCTCCGCCGCGGATTCGCTGAGGCGCTCCACCTCCAGCGCGGCGAAGGAGGCGCGGGGGCCGCAGAGTTTGGCACAGGCGTCGGGGACGTTGGCGGGGAAGGTGATGCGGTCGCCGTCGAACTTCGCGTCGAAGCTGCATGCCTCGCCGCCCTTGCCCTTCAATTCGATCGCGAGCGTCGAGCCGGAGCGCGCGGCGGTGCCGCGGCCGGTGCAGCTGACCTTGTCGCCATAATCGACGAACGCGCCGACGCGATAGGCGGTGCCGTCGGGCACGACGCACAGCCGGTCGGTGTCGCGGGCGTAGAGGCCGGTGACGTCGCTCGCCCTGGGATCGCGGACGATGCCGCGTTCGATCGCTGCGGATTCGAGGCTGGGGGTGTGGGGGGATGCGCCGGGCTGAGGGTCGCTGCCGGAACAGGCGGCGAGGAGGAGCGCGACGGCGAGAGCGGCCCCTCCCCTCACCCGCGCACCAGCTTGCCGTTCTCGATGCGGCGGAAGAAGCAGCCGGGCTCGCCGGTGTGACAGGCGGGGCCGGCGGGGTCGACTTTCAGCCACAGCGCGTCCTGGTCGCAGTCGATCCGCGCCTCGACCACGCGCAGGACATGGCCGCTGCTCTCGCCCTTTTTCCAGAGGCGCTGGCGGCTGCGCGACCAGAACCAGGCCTCGCCGGTTTCCAGCGTTTTCGCCAAGGCATCGGCGTTCATGTGCGCGAGCATCAGCAGCTCGCCGGTCGCGACGTGCGTGGCGACGGCGGTGATCAGGCCGTTGGCGTCGTAGTTCGGGTTCAGGTCGAGCGTGGAATCGCGGTCGTCGGACATTACGGTGCCTTTGGCTTCAGCTTGCTGTCCGGCTTCCATTGCGGGGGCGTGTCCTTGTCCGCAACCCGTTGCGTCAGCGTGTAGAAGAAGCGGTTGAAGTCGGCGGCGGCCTTCCAGTCCATCGGCTGGTTCAGGTCATCCTGCGGCTTGTGGTAGCCGGTGCGATACCATTGGCGGTAGATTGCCTCGCTCTGCGTCCCCGGACGGTAGCCGAACACGAAGTTGGTCGCGGGGATGCCGGCGCGGATGAAGTTCCAGTGATCGGTGCGCATCAGCAACCGGCGTTCGGGTTCCGGGTCGTGCTGGACCGCGATGCCCATGCCGGTTGCGACCGCGCGGGCGTCGTCGCCGAGCGTCGAATCGTCGAGCGCGTGGACGGTGAGCAGTTCGAGCGGGAAGATCGGACGGAGCTGGTCGAGATTGATGTTGCCCGCGATGCGGGCGAGCGGGAGCGTCGGATCTTCGACGAAATATCGGGAGCCTAGCAGCCCTTTTTCCTCGCCGGTGACGATCGCGAAGACGATTGGGCGACGGAACCCCTTCCCTGCGCGCCGCTCGGCCAGCCGCACGATCAGCGCGACATAGGCGGCATCGTCGAGCGTGCCGTTATACAGGCCGTCGCCGTCGACCGGCTCGCCATGGCCATAGCCGTCGAGATGCGCGGTGAGCACGATCGCCTGATCGGCGAAGGCGGGATCGGTGCCGGGGAGGATGCCGATGACATTGGAGGAACTGAGCTTGCGCTGCGTCAGGTCGAAGCTGGCGGTGAAGATGGTTTCGGGATCGAACGACGGGAGCGGTGCGCCGCTGCTGCCATCCGCGATCAGCTTTGCCGCGTCGTGGCGCGGGCCGATCAGCTTGCCGAGCGCGTCGGCGTTGAGGGTCAGGACGGGGAGCTTGACCGGGGCCACCGGCGTGCCCGCGATCCGCACGCTGCGCGCATAGGCGGAGGGCCAGCGCGGCGGCTCGACCGTGAAGCCGGGGTCGGCGATGGCGAGCATCGCGGTAGCTCCGGCGGCGGTGAGCGCCTTTTCGCGGTCGTCGGCGGAGGGCAGTCCGGCGCGGCGGGTGTTGTGGCAGATCACGATCTTGCCGCGCACATCGCCGAGCGCATCGGCCCCGCAATAGCCGCGATAGACGATCATTCCGGCGAAGGTCGGGTGGACGTTGGTCGGGCTGGCGGTGAGGTCGTGGAGGAAGCGCAGTTTCGCGCCGTCGACGCGGATGTCCGCGCTGCGGATCGCGGTCTCCTCCATCGCGATCGGCTGAAACCAGCTGCCGTTGGTGCCGAGCGGCTTGACCCCGGCCTTGGCGAGGCGGCCGGCGACGATTTTCGCGGCGCGTTCATGGCCGGGCGAACCGGTCTCGCGGCCTTCCATGTCGTCGCCCGAGAGTTCGGCGGTGATCGCCCACCAGGCTTTGGTGTCCGCGTCGGCGGTGGCGGGGGCGGACTGGGCGAGGGTCAAGGCGATGAGGGCGAGCATGGTGGGAGCTTAGGGGGGCGTGGTGGGAGTGCCAAGGTGGGTGGAGGGGTCGGAGGCAGTGCCGATAAAAATTCGTGTGCGCGGCATTAGGCACCTTTCTTCGGAACTGCCGTGTTCGTCACGCGTCGAACTCACCAGAGTGGGAGATCGACAGTGACGATTGCGATTTCGGACTCACGTCCCCAACCGCGGCGCAAGATATTTCAACTCGGGGAACTGACGGTCGGCGGTCGCACGCTGAGGGTGCACTTGCTCGACGTTTCGGAAGGTGGCGCGCGCCTGCACTGCCCGACCGAGGTGAAAGTCGGCGACCCTGTCATCCTGCGCTGGAAGGATGACCAGTGGCGCGGCATCATCATGTGGACGTCTCAGGGCAAATGCGGTGTTCGCTTCATCGCGCCGCTCACTGCTGCAGCCCTATCGGCATTGCTCGCGCCAGTGTGAGAAGGGCGCGCTCGGGATACCGCGCGCGGGATCGGTCCACACCTTAGAACCTCTCATGATCGCATGCGGCGCGGTGTTCGTTCGGGATTGCCGCCCATCACTGGCGTGCTATTCTTGGCACACAATTTCGGAGGTTCAGGCGATGAATGCGAGCGACTGCTGCGGCAAGGACTGTCCCTGCTGCGCCAAGGAAAAAGAGAAGGGCAAGTAAGCTTCAGGCCTCGGTCGTACCGGGGCCTTTTGCCGACGGTAGCATCGAGCGGCCGCTAACCTCCGGCGCTCATTCGCATGTGCGGTGGAAGGCCGACGGGCGCATCATTTGGTGCAGCGCGACGAGTGGGGCCGGCCCGAGGTGGCGACGCGCGATGCACGTCTGGGACTGACGCTGTGGCCGTCCTATGCGAGTTTCGTCGCGTGGTGGGTGGCGGAGCACCGGCGCGGCGTGGGTGACGCGTCCTACCCCCCGATCCCGACCTCCGCCGGCGGGGGTGCGTTGATATGGGTCCAGATCGCGCTGACGACGACCGAGCCTTCGCCGACGCTGCTCGCGACGCGCTTGACCGAGCCGGAGCGGACGTCGCCGACCGCGAAGATGCCGGGGCATGAGGTGGCGTAGCTCGACGATCCGCCGACCTCCCGCCCGGT
This sequence comes from Sphingomonas sp. J344, assembly GCF_024700005.1. Taxonomy (NCBI): domain Bacteria; kingdom Pseudomonadati; phylum Pseudomonadota; class Alphaproteobacteria; order Sphingomonadales; family Sphingomonadaceae; genus Sphingomonas; species Sphingomonas sp. J344. Next base: position 174,584 of record NZ_JAJONB010000001.1, read on the forward strand.
GCGCACGAAGCCGTGATGGTCGAGTTCGACCAGTCCCGACAGCCATTCGGTATTGGGCGCGGCACCGATCATGATGAACAGCGCGCGGCAATCGACCGCGTGGCTGCCCGAGGGTCCGGTGAACACGACGCGTTCGAGATGGTCGTCGCCGTCGAGCCGTTCGAGCTGGCTGTGCGTGTGGATGACGATGCGCGGGTCGGCCTCCAGCCGCTCGCGGAGGTATGCGCTCATCGTGTCGGCGAGGCTGGCGCCGCGCACCACGACATGGACGCATTTGGCGACGCGCGAGAGGTACATCGCCGCCTGCCCCGCGCTGTTGCCGCCGCCGACGACCACTGCCTCGGTCTGCGCGCAGAGGCGCACCTCCATCTCGGTGGCGGCGTAGTAGACGCCCGCGCCTTCGAAGGATTCGAGGCGGTCGAGCGGCAGGCGGCGATACTGCACGCCGGTGGCGACGAGCACGGTGCGGGCGCACAATTCCTCCCCGCCGTCGAGCGCGACGCAGAAGCCGTTTACGTGCCGGGCCATCGCCTCGACCCGGCGCGGCATGGCGAAGCAGGTGCCGAACTTCATCGCCTGAACCTGGCCCCGAAAGGTGAGGTCCGCGCCGGAAATGCCGGTGGGGAAGCCCATGTAATTTTCGATCCGCGAGCTGGTCCCGGCCTGTCCGCCGATCGCGGTATCCTCGATCACCAGTGCGCGCAGCCCTTCCGACCCGGCATAGACTGCGGCAGCGACGCCGGCGGGGCCCGCGCCGACGATCAGCAGGTCGAACAGCTCGGTCGAGCTGGCCTTGAGGTCGAGGCCGAGATGGCGGGCGACGGCGCGGGGCGTTGGATCGGGGATCGGATTGCCCGACCAGAGGACCTGGGGTTCGCCGTCCGCCTCTTCGTGAAAGGGGATGCGGTTGCGGTTGAGGAAGCTGGCGACGCGCGCGACGGCGGGGTCGCGCTCCGCACCGCGCACGACGAGGCTGCTGTCGCCGGATCTGAAGATGCGGCGGCGGCGCGCGGAGAAGACAGTGAGGATATGGTCGCCGATCTCGGGGACCGCGCTCATCAGGCGGAGCATGTCGGGGCGCGGTGCCTCAAGCGTCCGCGTGGGGGGCGCAGGCGCGCATGGTGAGCGTGAGCGGGCCGCCGTTGAGGAACGACAATTCGCCCATGAACTGGCCCGGGCCGATGGTGCCTGGCGTGAGGCGCTCGCCGGTCACGGGATCGGCGACCTCGATCTCGCCCTCCTCGACCAGCACGAAGCGGTCCTGCGGTGCACCGGCTTCGAGGACGATTTCGCCGGGTTGGTAGTGACAGGTGGTCGAGATGGCGCGGATTGCGGCGAGATGCGGCTCTGCGAAGGGCCGCGGAGTCATGGTGCTGAGGTCGCCGCCGATCGTTTCCATGGAGGCGAGTGTAGGGGCAGGTGGTGGGGATGCAACTATGCGAAGGGATGTGGGGATTGGACCGCCGTCGCCCAATGCCGTCACCCCGGGCTTGACCCGGGTGACGATGTGGAGAAACGGCCGCGACGGGGGTGTCCGTCGCGGCCGTTTCGTGAGTGGACAGGCCCTCCCCGACCCCTCCCGCAAGCGGGAGGGGGGAGGAAAAGTCGGGTGTTACCCCTTCAGGTCGAAGCGGTCGGCGTTCATCACCTTGGTCCAGGCGGCGACGAAGTCGCGCTTGAACTTTCCTCGCCGCCATTCTCGGCATAGACTTCGGCGACGGCGCGCAGTTCGGAGTTGGAGCCGAAGATCAGGTCGGCGCGGGTTGCACGCCAGGTTTCGTGGCCGCCGGCGCGGTCGGTCGCGATATATTCCTGGTCGTCCGATCCTTCGGCGGCCTTCCAGACATTGGTCATGCCGAGCAGGTTGACGAAGAAGTCGTTGGTCAGCTGGCCCGAGCGCTTGGTGAAGTGGCCATGGCCGCGCTCACCGTGATTGGCGCCGAGGACGCGGAGGCCACCGATCAGCACGGTCATCTCCGGCACCGACAGGCCGAGCAACGATGCGCGGTCGAGCATCATTTCCTCGGTCTTCACCGCCAGCTTCTTCTTGCCGAGATAGTTGCGGAAGGCGTCGGCCTCCGGCTCGAGCCACTCGAAGCTCTCGACATCGGTCTGCTCCTGCGTTGCGTCGCCGCGGCCGCCGGTGAAGGGGACGTTGGTGGCGCCCGCCATCTCCAGACCGACCACGCCGCCGAGGACGATGGCGTCCGCGAGGCTCATCGACCCGCGCAGGCCGTTGAGCGTGTCGATCACCTTGGCCAGCATCTCCGGCTCATTGACCTCCCAGTCCTTTTGCGGGGCGAGGGCAACGCGCGCGCCGTTGGCGCCGCCGCGATGGTCGGACTTGCGATAGGTGCTGGCAGAGGCCCAGGCGGTCTTGACCAGCTGGCTGACGGTCAGGCCGCTCGCGCGGATCTTGTCCTTCACCTCGGCGACCAGCGCGTCGCTCGGCATGGTGCCGGCGGGGATCGGGTCCTGCCAGATCAGGTCCTCTTCGGGCACCTCCGGGCCGAGGTAGCGGACCTTGGGGCCCATGTCGCGATGGGTCAGCTTGAACCAGGCGCGGGCGAAGGCGTCCTTGAACGCTTCAGGGTCGGCGCGGAAGCGTTCGCTGATCGCGCGGAATTCGGGGTCGCGCTTCAGCGCCATGTCGGCGGTGGTCATCATGGTCGGGACCTTGATGTTCGGGTCCCACGCCGCCGGGGCCATGTCCTCCGGCTTCTGGTTGATCGGCTGCCACTGGTAGGCGCCCGCGGGGGACTTCACCAGTTCGTATTCATAGTCGAACAGCAGGCGGAAATAATTCTCGGTCCATTCGCGCGGGGTGTTGGTCCACGCGCCTTCGATGCCGCTGGTGACGGTATGCTCGCCGATGCCGCCGCTTTCGTGCGTGCTGACCCAGCCGAAACCCTGTGCGACGAGGTCGCCGCCCGAGGGGGCGTTGCCGAGCAGCGAGGGATCGCCATTGCCATGCGCCTTGCCGAAGGTGTGGCCGCCGGCGGTGAGCGCGACGGTTTCCTCGGGGCTCATCGCCATGCGACGGAAGGTTTCCTTCATGTCGCGGGCCATGCCTTCGTCGTCATGCGGATTGCCGCCGGGACCTTCGGGATTGACGTAGATCAGACCCATCTGGATCGCGGCGAGCGGGCCTTCGATCTCGTGCAGGCCGTGTTCGGGAGCGATACGGGTCTGAACGCCCTGGTTCACCCACTTGTCTTCGCTCCCCCAATAGATGTCGCGCTCCGGCTCGAACACGTCGGCGCGGCCGCCGCCGAAGCCGAACACGGGCCCGCCCATGCTCTCGATCGCGACGTTGCCGGTGAGGATGAACAGGTCGGCCCAGCTGATATTCTTGCCGTATTTCTGCTTGATCGGCCAAAGGAGCCGGCGCGCCTTGTCGAGGTTGCCGTTGTCGGGCCAGCTGTCGAGTGGCGCGAAACGCTGCTGGCCGCTGTTCGCGCCACCGCGACCATCGGCGGTGCGATAGGTGCCGGCGGCGTGCCAGGCCATGCGGATGAAGAACGGGCCATAGTGGCCGTAATCGGCCGGCCACCAGGGCTGGCTGTCGGTCATCAGCGCGGTCAGGTCGGCCTTCAGCGCGGCATAGTCGAGCTGCTTGAACGCCTCGGCATAGTCGAAGTCCGGCCCCATCGGATTGGACGGGCCGTTGGGATTGAGGATTTCAGTGGCCAGCATTTCGGGCCACCAATCCTTGTTGGTGCGGCCCAGCAGCGCGCGGACCCCGCCATTGTGCATCGGGCAGCCGCCGCCGTCGATCGATCCGGTTTTCGCGTCCATGTGGGAATCCCTCCGTCTGGTGTCGTTGGTGTGGCGCCGACGCTATCGGAGCCGGGTCCGTCGGGGAAACGGGATAAACCGGTCAGTGCGAGTGAGGAAATCGATCAAGTCATTCAACTGTCATCGATTGAGACGAACAGAGTGGGGATTGGGGTGAATTCGTTCCTCCCCTCAGCTTGTCTCAGGGGAGGGGAGGAGAATTGGTGCCCCCTCCCCCTCCCAATCCTACGCAGAAACACAATGATCCCGGATTTGATGTGACAAACAGGCGACAAAGCCGGATCGACTGCCTATATGCCCGCGGATCGACCAACGACTCCCCCGAAGGGCCGATGCTGACCACAAATCCGTTCGATGACGACAAGCTGCGCGAAGAGTGCGGCGTGTTTGGTGTTTCCGGTGCCGAGGGTGCCGCCGCGCTTGTCGCGCTGGGGCTGCATGCGTTGCAGCACCGCGGGCAGGAGGCGGCCGGCATCACCAGCTTTGACGGCGCGCATTTCCATACGCATCGCGCGATGGGCCATGTCGCGGGCAATTTCGACCGCGACGAGGTGATCCGCGCGCTGGCCGGGACTGTCGCGTGCGGCCACGTCCGCTATTCGACCACAGGCGAGACCGCGCTGCGCAACGTCCAGCCGCTCTACGCCGAGCTGGCGAGCGGCGGCTTCGCGGTGGCGCATAACGGCAATATCTCCAATGCGATGCACCTGCGCCGCGAGTTGATCCGCCGGGGTTCGATCTTCCAGTCGACGTCGGATACCGAGACGATCATCCATCTGGTCGCGACCAGCGGGTACAAGGATCTGCTCGACCGGTTCATCGATGCGCTGAAGCAGGTCGAGGGGGGCATACTCGCTGATCTGCATGACGCAGGAAGGCATGATCGCGTGCCGCGACCCGCTGGGCATCCGTCCACTGGTGATGGGCCGCCTGGGCGACGCCTATATCTTTGCGTCGGAGACGGTGGCGCTCGACGTGGTCGGTGCCGCCTATGTCCGCGATGTCGAGCCGGGCGAGCTGGTGATCGTCAAGGATGGCGAGATGCGATCGATCCGCCCGTTCACCGCGATCGCGCCGCGCCCGTGCATCTTCGAATGGGTCTATTTCAGCCGGCCCGACTCCATCGCACAGGATCGCTCGGTCTATACCGTGCGCAAGGGCATCGGCGCGGAGCTGGCGATCGAATCGCCGGTCGATGCGGACCTCGTGATCCCGGTGCCGGATCTGGGCGTCCCCGCCGCGATCGGATACGCCCAGCAATCGGGCATTCCGTTCGAGCTGGGCATCATCCGATCGCACTATGTCGGCCGCACCTTCATCCAGCCGAGCGCGGAAGTGCGGCGGCTGGGCGTCAAGCTGAAGCACAATGCCAATCGCGCGCTGATCAAGGGCAAGCGGATCATCCTGATCGACGATTCGATCGTGCGCGGGACGACCAGCCTGAAGATCGTGGAGATGATGCGCGAAGCGGGCGCGGCCGAGGTGCATATGCGCATCGCCAGCCCGCCGACGACGCACAGCTGCTTTTATGGCGTCGACACGCCCGAGCGTTCCAAGCTGCTCGCCGCGCAACATGACGTGGCGGGCATGGCCAAGTTCATCAAGGCGGACAGCCTGGCGTTCGTGTCGATCGACGGGCTGTACCGCGCGCTGGGCGAGGCGGAGCGCGGCGACGTGCTGCCGCGTTACTGCGATGCGTGCTTCACCGGGCAATATCCGACGCAACTGACCGACCATGACGAGCAGGCGGTGAGCCAGCTCGCCCTTCTCGACGAGACGCATTGATCCCATGACCGAACAGGCTCTTGCAGGGCGCGTCGCGCTCGTCACCGGCGCGAGCCGGGGATCGGCGCGGCGACCGCGATCGCGCTGGCGGCGCAGGGCGCGCATGTCGTGCTGACCGCGCGCACGGCGGGCGGGCTGGAAGAGGTCGAGGAGGCGATCTTCGCCGCCGGTGGCTCCGCGACGATCGCGCCGATGGACCTGATCGAGACGGATCTCGATCCCGCGTCTTGCTCAGGCGGTGGCCGAGCGTTGGGGGAAGCTCGATATTCTCGTGCTGAATGCAGCGGCGCTGGGCACGCTGTCGGCGGTGGCGGCGTTCGACCCCAAGGAAGTGGCCAAGGTGCTGGCGCTCAACGTCAGCGCGCAGGCGGCGCTGATCGGGGCGTTCGACGGCTTGCTGCGCAAGTCGGACGGTGCGCGGGTGATCGGTGTGACGTCGAAGGTCGGACGCCAGCCGCGCGCCTATTGGGGCCTGTACGGCGCGACCAAGGCGGCGTTCGAGAATCTGCTGCTGAGCTATGCCGACGAGGTGCGCAACCTGACCAAGGTTCGGGTCGCGCTGCTCGATCCGGGCGCGACGCGGACCAAGATGCGCGCGCGCGCCTATCCGGGAGAGGCGCCCGAGAGCGTCAAGCCGCCGGAGGTCGTGGCGGAGCGGATCGTCGCGATGCTGGCCGACGATTTCGAGACGGGGGCGTTTGAGGCGTTGGGGTGATCGGGGGCGGTGAGCCGCTCCCCTATTGTTACACACGCCTACCTAACGTCACCCCGGGCTTGACCCGGGGCCCAGCTTCTTCTTCCCTACCGCGCCATGGACGACGAACGCCAAGGCGGTTGGGTTTACATCATGGCCAATCGCTATCGCGGGACGATGTATGTCGGAGTGACCGCCGACCTCGTGACGCGCGTCGATCAGCATCGCCGCGGTGAAGGGTCCGAGTTCTGCGCCCGCTATGGCCTCAATCGGCTCGTCTGGGCCGAATATGCTGAGGACATCACCGACTGCATCGCGCAGGAGAAGCGGATAAAGCGCTGGCGGCGCGAATGGAAATTCGCGCTGATCGAGCGCGACAATCCCGAGTGGCGCGACCCTTACGATCAGCTTGCCTGACGAAGGCAGCTGGGCCCCGGGTCAAGCCCGGGGTGACGAGAGGGGGGGCGCTTCGCTACTCCCCCGCCCCTTCGATCCCCAGCAGCTCCACCGTAAACAGCAGCGTCGCGCCGCCCGGGATCGGGCCGCGGCCGTGGGGGCCGTAGGCGAGGTCCATCGGAATCGCGAATTCCACCTTGTCGCCCACGCCCATCAGCTGGACGCCCTCGGTCCAGCCGCGGATCACGCGGTTGAGGGGGAAGGTGGCGGGCTGGCCGCGCTTGACCGAGCTGTCGAATTCGACGCCATCGGTGAAGGTGCCGGTGTAGTGGACCGTCACGCGATCGGTCGGACCGGGGTGCTTGCCGGTGCCGTTGCCCGCGACCAGCCGCCAGCGCAGCCCGCTCGGCGTCACGTTCCAGCCGGTGCCGCTGTGGCGCTCGGCGAGCGCGCGCATCTGGTTGTTGTGCCAGGCGACGTCCTGCGAGCGGTCGGGCGCTTCGTCCTGGGCCATCGCGGGGAGCGCGACGAGCGTGGCGGCGGCGAGTGCGAAGGTGAGGATCATGCTGCGAGAAATGCCTTTACCTGAGCCTGGAAGAAGGGCGCGTTGTCCCACATGATGAAGTGGGCGGATGCGGGGACGCGGGTCAGCACCGCGCCTTTGATCGGGGCGTAGGACGCCTTGTAGAAGCCGTCCATCTGCGCGTCGGTTACGGGCGCGCCCTTCGGCGTCACGTAGAGCACCGTGGTGGGGGCGGTGATCCTGCTCAGCTCGGGCATGAGGTTGGTCATGATGAGTTCGCCATAGGCGCGGGCGGAGACGTCGCGGTCGGACTTCATCGCGTCCTCCAGTGCGCCGGCGCGCATGCTTTCGGTCGCGACCATCGAGTCGATCGTCCCCTTGAGCTGCGCGGCATAGGCTTCGGGCGCGGAGGTCTTCATCCCCGCCATGATCTGGTCGGCGATCGGCTTGAGTGTCTCAGGGGTCGCCTGCGGGCCGCCGAACATCGCACCCATGAACGGGAGCATATCGACCACCATCAGCTTGCCGACCTGATCGGGATGGCGCGCGGCGAGCATCATCGCCATCGTGCCGCCCATCGAATGGCCGATCACCGCTACCTTGCCGAGCTTGTTCTCCGCGATGTAGCGCGACAGTTCCTCGGCGACCGGGGCGGCGACATTGCCGTCGGTGTTGCCGCCCTTGTCGAGCCCGCCGAACCCGCGCACCTGAACCTTGTGGTAGCGATAGCCGGGGAGCGCGGCGGTCATTTCCGTCCAGACGCGTGGGGACGAGGACAGGCCGGGGATCAGGATGACGTCCTTCCCCTTCCCTTCCACGGTCACGGCGATGCGGTCGGAAGTGAAGCCCTTGGCGGTTGCCGTACCGGGCAGCAGCAGCGCCGCGCACAGCATCGTCAACATCGCGAACAGACCGCGGCGGTTCGTCATCTATTCCTCCCTCAAGGCAAAACGACGCTTAGCGGGGTTCCGGTGCGTCGAGTATGATGACGATGTCTTCGTCCACCGCGGCGTCTTCGTCCAGTTCCTCGGCGCGAAAAATCTCGCGGTTCATCACGAAGCTGCCGTGATAGCCGGAGAAGCGCCATTCGCCGGTGGCCTCGGTCCCGTCGTCGCTGATCCGGCCGGTATAGGCGACGCTGTGCGCGAGGGGGCCGGCGGGGTCGTATTGCTTGACGAATGACAGCGCGTCGGCGGCGCGGGTGCCGGAGACGAAGGCGCGGCGGATCTCTGACTCACCCGTGTCGTCGGGTTCGGTGATCGTGCCATCGACGGCACCGCCGACCTCCTCAAGATGCGCGATGAAGCTGTTTTCGGGGACGTCCCAGCCGGTCGCGAAATAGCGGCCATACCAGACGCCGGTGGTATCGCGCGGATCGTTCATGCGGCCTCCACCAGTGCAACCAGTTCGGGCAGGGTGAGCGGTTCGGCGCAGAGGAAACCCTGATAGAATTGGCAGCCCTCCTTGGCGAGCAGGTCGAGCTGTTCGTTGGTCTCCACCCCCTCCGCGATCACGGTGAGGCCGAGCGAGCGCGCCATGTCGATCACGCCGCGCACGACGATGCGGTCGCGCGCGCTGCCGGTGATGTCCTGGGTCAGCTTGCGGTCGACCTTGAGATAGTCGAGCGGGAGCGCCTTGAGGTACGCGAGGCTGGAATAGCCGGTGCCGAAATCGTCGATCGCGACTCGGCACCCGGCGGCGCGCAGGTCGCTGAGCAGGCGCGAGGCTTCGCCGAGGTCGTCGATCAGCCCGCCTTCGGTGATCTCCACCGTCAGGCGCGAGCGCGGAAAGCCGCTGCTGTCCACCCAGTCGAGGAACAGGTCGGCGAAACCTGAGCGCGCGACATCGGCGGCGGTGACGTTGACCGAAAGGCGCAGGTGGCGCAGCGCGGTCGGCCAGCGCGCAGCCTGAACCAGCGCGAGGCGCTGGACATGTTCGGACAAGGCAAGTTCGAGTTCGGCGCGGGCGGCGGCGGCGAACAGGGCTTCGGCCCCGACCTCGCCATGTTGGGGGTGACGCCAGCGGGCCAGCGCCTCTACCCCGACGATCGCGCCGGTGGACATCGCGACCTGGGGCTGGACGCGCAATTCGATCTCGCCCGCGTCCATTGCGCGGCGCAGATCGATGGCGAGCGCGTCGATCGGGACGGCGCGATTATCGTCATCCTCGCCCGCAAGCGCTTCACTGACGCGACGGAGCAGCGCGGCGGCATCGTCGCCAGGCCGCGAGGCAGCGGTTGCGACGCGCGCACCGACTGGGGCGATGGCGTCGCCGATGACGAAGGGGCGGGTCAGCGCTTCCTCGATCGCGGTTGCGGCAGCGGCGAGCGCGGTCGCGTCGGAATCGGTGGCGGCGATCAGGAACTCCGCTCCGCCCATCCGCGCCAGCACCGCGCGGCGACCAAGCGCGGCGCGCGCGGATTCGGAGATACGGGTCGAGGCGGCGCGCAGCACGGCGTCGCCCGCGTCGCGGCCATAGGCAGTGTTGACCATGTCGAACCGGCCGAGCGTGACAAGGACGATACCAATCGACTGGCCATCGTTGAGCCGACGGGCAATCCAGCGGCGCATCCCGGCATCGTCGCGCACCCCGGTAAGGACGTCGCGGACGACTGCGCCGGCATCGACCTCTCCCAGCCGTTCGATCAGCGCATGGATGCGACCGGTGCGCGCGTCGCGCTGAAGATGCTCGACCACCCGGCCCGCGCCGGGCAGGTCGTGCGCGAAGGCGGTCGCCTGAATGCCGTCGCGCAGCCGCTGGAGCGCGCCGCGCATCGCCCCGCGATCGGCAGCCTCGACATGGCGCAGCACGGTACGCAGCGAAGGCGTGCCGGTCAGACCGAGCATCGAGGCGAGCGCGGGCGTGACCTGGAGCGAGCGCAGCGCGGGATCGTAGCGCCAGCCGAGCGGCTCGCCGGTCGTGCGCCTGTTGTCGGTGTCGCCGCCGACCCGCTTGGCGTGGCGCGCCGCGAAGCGTAGCGCCTGGACGAACTCGACCTCACGCATCGGGCTGGCGAGGAAATGGGTCGCCCCGGCGTCGTAGAATTCGCCGAGCCGCGCGGCGTCGCCGCGCGACACGAGCGCGAGCAGCGCGCAGCCGCTGGCCCCGGTAACCGCTGCGAGCGAGCGCACTGCGGCAAGCCCCTCATCCACCGATCCGCGCGCATCGACCACCGCGACCGTGGCACCGCTGGCAAGGAAGCGGCGGTCCGCCCCTCCCCGCGCCGTGCCGCGACGACGCGCCAGCCGGCATGGGCGGCATGGGCGGCGAGCTCGTCGCGCTGGCGAAAGGACAGCAGGAACAGCGGTCGATCGCGCCCGGTCATGGGGGTGGCTGGAGCGGGCGCGGCGTCGGTCATCGCGGCCATTCCTAACGCAAGGGTTGTCCCGATGCTACGAACAGCTTAGCTCCATCGTCCATGGCGAGCGATCGGCCCCTGATGGACAAGCATGGCCGCGCGATCCGGTACCTCAGGGTATCGGTCACCGACCGGTGCGACCTGCGCTGTCGATACTGCATGGCCGAGGAAATGACATTCCTGCCGCGCACCGAATTGCTGGCGCTGGAGGAAATCGCGCTGATCGCCGAGCGTTTCGTCGCGCGCGGGGTGACCAAGATCCGCCTGACCGGAGGCGAGCCACTGGTGCGGCGCGATGCGCTGGACCTGGTCCGGCGGCTGGGGCGGAGCGTCGGCCACGGACTCGACGAGCTGACGCTGACCACCAACGGCACCCGGCTGACGACGCACGCGGCGGCGCTGGCCGATGCGGGGGTGCGGCGGATCAATGTCAGCCTCGACAGCCGCGACCCCGAGACCTTCCGCTTTGTCACCCGTCACGGCGATGTCACGCAGGTGCTGGACGGCATAGCGGCGGCGCGCGCGGCGGGGCTGAGCGTCAAGATCAACATGGTCGCGATGGCAGGACTCAACGAGGCGGAGATCTCCGACATGCTGGCATGGACCAGCGCGCAGGGCATGGATTTGACGCTGATCGAGACGATGCCGCTGGGCGCGATCGACGAGGATCGCGCGGACCGCTTCGTGCCGCTGACGCGGGTGTTCGATCATTTGTCTGCACAATTCGATCTGGTTCGCGACGATCATCGAAGCGGCGGGCCGGCGCGCTACTGGCGGGTCGGCGACAGCGGTGCGCGGCTGGGCCTGATCTCGCCGCTCACGGGCAATTTCTGCGACAGCTGCAACCGGGTGCGGCTGACCACGGAGGGCAAGCTGTTCACCTGTCTGGGCCATGACGACCAGGTCGACCTGAAGGCCGCGATCCGCAGCGGCGGACTGGCAGCGGTCGACGACGCGATCGACGCGGCGCTGGCGGCGAAGCCAGCACGGCACAGCTTCGACGTCGCACCGGGCGCAGCCCCGGCGGTGGCGCGGCATATGAGCGTGACCGGCGGATGAGCGAATTGCGCCGGGCGCTTGCCGCCTCCCCGACCACGCCCGCCGAGACCGCGGCTGCCGAACTGCTCGCCGGGCGCGACTGGGTCGAGGTCGAGGATGCCGACATGGTTGTCGCGCTGGGCGGGGACGGCTTCATGCTCCAGACGCTGCACGCGATGCTGGAGCGGCGGCGGATCGTGCCGGTGTTCGGGATGAACCTGGGCACCATCGGGTTCCTGATGAACGACTGGCGACCCGACGGACTGGAGGAGCGGCTGGCGCGTGCGCGGCCGTTCAAGGTCAGCCCGCTGGTGATGACCGCGACCACGATGGAGGGGGAGACGCACGTCATCCCCGCGATCAACGAAGTGTCGCTGCTGCGCGAGACGCGCCAGACCGCCAAGCTGGAGGTGCGGGTCAACGACCGCGTCGTGCTGCCCGAACTGGTGTGCGACGGCATTCTGGTCGCGACGCCGGCGGGGTCGACCGCCTATAATCTGTCGGCGCATGGCCCGATCCTGCCGCTCGGCTCGCGGCTGCTGGCGCTGACCCCGATCAGCCCGTTCCGCCCGCGCCGCTGGCGCGGGGCGATCCTGCCCGAAAAGACGCGGATTTCGCTGCGCGTGCTCGACCCCGGCAAGCGCCCGGTGAGCGCGGTGGCGGACCAGCGCGAGGTGCGCGACGTGGCGCAGGTCGATATCGCGATCGACCGCAATCGCGACCTGACATTGCTGTTCGATCCCGAACACGCGCTGGATGAACGGATCACGATGGAGCAGTTTATTGCGTGATTCGGTGATCCTCCCCCGCCAGGGGGAGGTGGCGCCGAAGGCGACGGAGGGGAGGACGGCTGTGTCCTCTCAGCTTGGGCGCGCACCCTTCCTCCCCCTCCGCCACGCCATGCGTGCCACCTCCCCCTGGCGGGGGAGGATTGTTGTTGAAAATCCCCCTTTCCCCGCTTGCATTGCTCCGCACCCCTTCGTATAGGCGCGCCCTCGCTGGTGTTCCCTGATAGCTCAGCGGTAGAGCTCTCGACTGTTAATCGAGCGGCCGTTGGTTCGAATCCAACTCAGGGAGCCAGCGACATTTCCCCAGAGCGACGGCACAACACCACCCGCCCCCTTGCGCGGCGCGGGTTTCTGTCGTTTCGTTCAGCGCAGGGACATTTGGCCTGTGCTGTTCGTTACAATCGCAGCATCGGCACGATTCGCCGCAAAACGAAATGCTTAGGAGGAAGATGATGTCCACCACCCCCGCCCGCCGCTCGCGCATCGCGGCGGTGGCCCTTGCGCTTGCCAGTGCAAGCGTGCTCGCATCCTGCGCAACCCCCACGCCCTACCAGCCCGCGACCGGCAGCGGGACCTATCGCACCGGTTACTGGGACGAGCAGATCGAATCCGATCGCTTCCGCATCACCTTTGCCGGCAACAGCATGACGTCGCGCGAGACCGTCGAGCGTTACCTGCTCTATCGTGCAGCGCAGCTCACCGTAGAGCGCGGCGGCGACCATTTCGTGCTGGCCGACCGCGATACCGAGAAGAGAACCCGCACCTATGCGACCACCAGACCGTTCAGCAGCGGGCCGTGGGGCGGATGGGGTCCGTCGTGGCGCTATTATGGCCCGCGCTGGGGCTGGCGCAGCTGGAGCCCGTGGGGCGGCGATCCCTTCTGGGACCGCGACGTCGATATCCGCACCGTCGAACGCTATGAGGCCAGCGCCGAGATCGTGATCGGCAAGGGCCGCAAGCCCGACAATGTCCGCGCATTCAATGCGCGTGAGGTGCTGGAGAATCTGGGCACGTCGATCGCCCCGCCGCGCCCGCGGTAAGCCCTGTGCTTCCTGCGCAGGCAGGAGCACCGGATAGAGAAAGGGCCGCCCGATCGTGTCGGGCGGCCCTTCTTCATTTCAGCGATCGGCGAGGATCACACCACCGCGCCGTGGCATTGCTTGTACTTGCGGCCCGAGCCGCACGGGCACGGAGAGTTGCGGTTGACGCGACCTTCCCATGACGCGGGGTCGTCGCCCAGCGCCTCGCCGGTCGGGCGCGGGATCTGCATCGCGGGCAACTCGTTCGAGATCAGCCCGGCTGCGCCAGCATCCCAGTCGGCGCTGTTGTCGAGCCCGGTCAGCGGATCGATATGCGTGGTCAGGAAATCGGGCAGTTCGGGAAGCGCGGGCGGAGCCTGGAACTGGAATTCGGCCCAGGCGAGCGTGCGGGTCACATCCTCGCGGATTGCGACCAGCATCCGCTCGAACATCGCGAACGCTTCCTGCTTATATTCGTTGATCGGCGTCTTTTGCGCATAGGCGCGCAGGTGGACGACCTGACGCAGCGCGTCGAGCATCGCGAGATGCTCCTTCCAGTGATGGTCGAGATTCTGGAGCAGGATCGACTTTTCGATCGAGGTCCAGGTCTCGGGGTCGAGCTCGTCCGACTTGGCGGTGACGCGCGCGCTGGCGAGGTCGCGGATGCGGTTTTCGACGTCCTCGGGCTCGATGCCGTCCTGCGCCGCGATCCATTCCTCGATCGGTGCCTCGACGCCCAGCATCTCCTGCACGCGCGCCTTCAACCCCTCGATATCCCATTGCTCGGGATAGGTTTCGGGCGGGCACGCCGCGCCGACGAGATCGTTGACCGTCTCGGCCCGCATATCCTCCACCACGTCGCCGACGGTGTCGGCGTCCATGATGTCGGCGCGCTGTTCGTAGATCACCTTGCGCTGATCGTTCATCACGTCGTCATATTCGACGACCTGCTTGCGGATGTCGTAGTTGCGCGCCTCGACCTTCTTCTGCGCGGTCTCGATCGCCTTGGTCAGCCACTTGCTGCCGATCGCCTCGCCATCGGCGATGTTGTTGCGCATCATCTTCGCGAACAACGTGTCCGGGCCGAAGATGCGCAGCAGGTCGTCGTCGAGGCTGAGGTAGAAGCGCGACAGGCCGGGGTCGCCCTGACGGCCCGAACGGCCGCGTAGCTGGTTGTCGATGCGGCGGCTTTCATGGCGTTCCGTGCCGAGCACGAACAGGCCGCCGGCGTCGAGCACGCGCTGCTTCTCGGCCGCAATCTCGGCCTTGATCTGCTCGACAGCCGCATCGCGCTCCGGCCCTTCCGGCATGTCTGCCAGTTCGGCCTCGACGCGGAATTCAAGGTTGCCGCCGAGCTGGATGTCGGTGCCGCGGCCCGCCATGTTGGTGGCGATGGTCACCGCGCCCAGACGGCCGGCCTGCGCCACGATATGCGCTTCCTGCTCATGGAAGCGGGCGTTGAGGACCGAGTGGTCGACGCCTTCCTTGGTGAGATATTCGCTGAGCAGTTCGGACTTTTCGATCGACACGGTACCGACCAGCACCGGCTGGCCCTTTGCCGCATGTTCGCGGATGGTGCGGGCGATGGCGATGAACTTGTCCTGCATCGTCTTGTAGAACTCGTCGTCCTGATCGATGCGCTTGA
Source organism: Sphingomonas sp. J344 (assembly GCF_024700005.1). Taxonomy (NCBI): domain Bacteria; kingdom Pseudomonadati; phylum Pseudomonadota; class Alphaproteobacteria; order Sphingomonadales; family Sphingomonadaceae; genus Sphingomonas; species Sphingomonas sp. J344. The sequence continues at coordinate 189,628 of NZ_JAJONB010000001.1, forward strand.
CCGGAACGTTGGTCGGGATCGACACGACGTTCATCTTGTAGATGTCGAAGAATTCGGGCGCTTCGGTCGCGGCGGTGCCGGTCATGCCCGACAGCTTCGGATACATGCGGAAATAATTCTGGAAGGTGATGCTGGCGAGCGTCTGGTTTTCGGGCTCGATCGTCACACCTTCCTTGGCCTCGACCGCCTGGTGCAGGCCGTCGGACCAGCGGCGACCGTCCATCATGCGGCCGGTGAACTCGTCGATGATGACGACCTTGCCGTCCTTGACGATGTAGTCGATGTCGCGCTTGTACATCGTGTTGGCGCGCAGCGCCTGGTTGAGGTGGTGGACCACCTGGGTATTCTCGAAGTCGTAAAGGTTGCTGCCCTTGAGCAGCCCGGCGGCCTCGAGCGCGCGTTCGGCAGTCTCGATCCCCTCTTCGGTCAGGACGACGCTCTTCTGCTTTTCGTCCTTCTCGTACAGCGCGGGGTCGAACTGCTTCACCACGGCGTCGACGCCGATATAGAGCTCGCTCTTGTCGTCGGTCGGGCCGGAGATGATCAGCGGGGTGCGGGCTTCGTCGATCAGCACCGAGTCGACCTCGTCGACGATCGCCATCGCGAAGGGGCGCTGGACCATCGACGCGCGGTCGTACTTCATGTTGTCGCGCAGATAGTCGAAACCGAATTCGTTGTTGGTGCCGTAGGTGATGTCGGCTGCATAGGCCTCGCGCCGCTGATGATCGGCGAGGTTGGGGACGATCACGCCGACGGTCAGGCCGAGGAAGCGGTAGATCTGCCCCATCCATTCCGCGTCGCGGCGGGCGAGATAGTCGTTGACGGTGATGACGTGGACGCCATTGCCGGGCAGCGCGTTGAGATAGGTGGCGAGCGTCGCCACCAGCGTCTTGCCCTCACCGGTCCGCATTTCGGCGATCTCGCCGCGGTGGAGGACGATGCCGCCGATCATCTGCACGTCGAAGTGACGCATGCCCAGCACGCGGACGCCGGCTTCACGCACCGTCGCGAACGCCTCGGGCAGGATCGAGTCGAGCTTTTCGCCATTGGCGAGGCGTTCGCGGAACTTGACGGTCTGCGCCGACAATTCGTCGTCGGACATCGCCTTGAGCGCGGGCTCGAAGCTCGCGATCTTGGCGAGGATGGGGTTGAGCGAACGAACATACCGGTCGTTGGACGAACCGAACAGGGACTTGGCCAAGCCGCCGAACATGATGTTTTCCAGTCGTATGAAATTGCAGGGTGTGCGCCCGCGTCGCGAGCGCTAACGATTCGAATGCGAAATGGATGCCGGCCGCGTGCGACGCGACGGCGGACGCGGCTATTCGAGCCGGCGTTCGCTGGTCAGGCGGGCGGGCGCACCGGCCGGGGCATCATGGATCGCGAATGTCGCGGCAATCGGCGCTTCGCGGACGGCAAGAGGGCGCGTGGCGACCGCCGCCGCGACGCTCGACACCGCTTCGACAGCGGTTTCGGCGGTGCGGGAAATTTCGGTGTCGCTTCGCTGCTGGAACCCGCGCACGTCGCGATCACCGGCGATGACGCCGGTGAGGCTTGCGAGAAGCGCGGAAAGGAACAGCAGCAATTGCACGCGAAAACCCGTTAAACGGCCCCTTGTTGCCCGCCGCTGAACGGCGGACCGTGTGGACATAGGGGCTGGGCGCGGATCGTCCAAGCCCTAAAGCGTCGCGACGTCCCGGCTCCGCACTACCTCACACCCAACCCGCGCGTCCGGATACACGTCGAGTTTCGTCGAACGGACGCGGACTTCGGCGATGCGGGGATCGGCGGACAATGCGAGCGCGGCGACAGCGTCGCAAAGGGTTTCCTGCAGCTCGATATGGCCTTTCGCCGCCAGCGCGTGGATGCCGGTGCGGAGATAGTCGTAATCTACCACCGCCGCGATCTCGTCCGCTGGCGGGGCATCGTAGACGCAGCGCATCGCGACGTTGAGTTCGACGCGCTGCGGCGCGGCGCGCTCATGGTCGTGGATGCCGAGGGCGAGCTCGACCACCAGGCGATCGAGATGGATGGTGTATTCAGCCATGGGGGCGGGCTCGCCCGGTGAACATCACGTCGCCGTCGCGCTTCACGAGGCGCTGGCCGCAATCGACGAAGATATTCTGGCCGGTGATGCCGCGCGCGGTGAGCAGATACGCGACGGTGGCGGCGATCTCTTCCACCTCGACCTGACGCTGGAGGAGGTTCGCGGTGGCGACCGCGGCGAACTCCTCCGCGCTCTGGTCGAGGCTGGGCAGGGTCAGGCCGGGCGAGACGGCATTGACGCGGATGCGCGGGGCGAGCTGCATCGCGAGCAGGGTCGTCACCTCGGCCAGCGCCGCCTTGCTCAGCGTATAGGTCAGGAAATCGGGATTGGGGTTGGCGAGCTTCTGGTCGAGCAGATTGACGATCGCCCCCTCCCCCAGCCCGATCTGTGCCGCCAGCGCCGAGGCGAGCAGCAGCGGCGCGCCGAGATTGACATGCATGTGACGGTCGAGCCCGCTGTAATCGGCGAGCGGTATCGCGTCCCAGGCGAAGCGCGAGGCATTGTTGACCAGCCCCTCGACCGGCCCGCCCAGCGCCGTAGCGGCGGCGGTGATCAGGCCGCGCGTCTCGGCCGGGTCCGCAAGGTCGGCGGTCACCAGAGCGACGCCGAGTTCGGCGGCGAGCGCATCCGCCTCGTCATGCAAATCGTGATGATGCACCGCGACTGCGTGGCCATCGGCGACGAGGCGGCGGACGATCGCCGCCCCGATCCGCCGCGCGCCGCCGGTGACGAGGACACGCATCAATAGCCCATCAACTTGAGCACCTCGGTCCGGCTGCGCTCATCGTCGCGGAACACGCCCATCATCCGGCTGGTGACCATGCCGACGCCGGGGGTGCGCACCCCGCGCGCGGTCATGCAGGCGTGGCTCGCGTCGATCACCACCGCGACGCCGCGCGGCTTCAGATGCTCCCAGATGCAGTCGGCGACCTCGGCGGTCAGGCGTTCCTGCACCTGCAGGCGGCGGGCATAGGCGTGGAGGACGCGGGCGAGTTTCGAGATGCCGACGACATGGTCCTGCGGCAGATAGGCGATCGACGCCTTCCCGATGATCGGTGCCATGTGATGTTCGCAATGCGACTGGAACGGGATGTCCTTGAGCAGGACGATCTCGTCATACCCCCCGACCTCTTCGAACACCCGGCTGAGATGATAGGCAGGATCCTCGCCATAGCCCTGGCAATATTCGCGCCACGCCCGCGCGACGCGTTTGGGCGTGTCGAGCAATCCTTCGCGACTCGGGTCGTCGCCGGCCCAGCGCAGCAGCGTGCGGACCGCTTCGGCGACCTCATCGGGCACCGGAATCTTGGCGGCGGGGGCGGCGAGGTCGCCGTCAGCGGGTTCTTCGTCGTGATGGCAACTCATATCGGTCGGTGCCCTATCCTATCGCCTGACGCTACGGCAAGCGCAGCTCCTGTGTTGCCCCGACGCAACAAACGGTGTCGGAACGGGAAATAGCAAGCATTTCCGCCACTTTCCTAGCGTGATTTGACGTTGACGTAAGGATTCGAGCAACGGTAGCGTGTGTCCCAACGACAACAAGAAGACCGGTCCCCGATGGGAGGTCCGGCGCACCCAGAGAGGAGAAGCCCATGCGAACGCTCCAGCTGTTTTCCGCATCCGCCCTCGCGCTGATCGCGGCCACCCCGGCCATCGCGCAGGACGCCCCTGCCGCTGCCACGCAGGAAGAAGAGGCATCCGGCAACGAGGTCGTGATTACCGCGACCCGCCGTAACGAAACCGTGCAGGACGTGCCGATCGCGGTGACCGCAGTCCCTGCGGCGCTGCTGGAAAATGCAGGCGTCGAGGATATTCGCGGGCTCGAGCAGCTCGCGCCGTCGCTGCAAAGCTCGACCGGCCAGTCGTCGGCGACCGGCACCACCCTCTATATTCGCGGAATCACCACCGCAGGCGACAACCCGGGCTTCGAGCCGGCAGTCGGCGTGTTCATCGACGGCGTGTTCCGCGCGCGTGCCGGTGTCGCCATTTCCGAGCTGCCCGAGCTTGAGCGCGTCGAAGTGCTGCGCGGCCCGCAGGGCACGCTGTTCGGTCGCAACACCTCGGCCGGCGCGCTGTCGATCTTCACCGCCCAGCCGGCGTTCGATCTGGGCGGTTATATCACGGGCAGCTATGGCAATTACGACGCGATCGAGATCAAGGGCGCGATCACCGGCCCGGTCAGCGAACAGCTCGCGCTGCGTTTCGACGGCGGCTATCGCAAGCGCGACGGCTATATCGACGACGTCAACAGCGACCGCATGTTCAACGACGTCAACCGCTGGTACGCGCGCGGCCAGGCGCTGTACGACACCGCGTCCTTCTCGCTGCGTGTAATCGCGGACTATTACGAGACCGACGAGCAGTGCTGCGGCGCGGTCAGCGCGGTGCGCGGTCCGTTCGCGCCGCTGATCGAGGGGATTGCCGGGGCGCAGGGCCGTGACGGCCTGTACACCGGCCACCCGTCGGAGCGCCGCATGGCGGCGTCGCCCAACCGCGACTTTTCCGAAAAGGTCCGCGACTGGGGTATTTCGGCCGAAGCCAATGCCGAACTGGGCGACATCAAGCTCACCTCGATCACCGCATATCGCAACTGGCGCGCGCTGCGTAACCAGGATGTCGACTTTTCGGGCATCGACCGCGCCTATCGCGACGGCTATCGCAACGAGCTGGTCGACTTCACCCAGGAACTGCGTTTCCAGGGTTCGGCGTTCGACGGCGCGCTCGACTGGCTGGTCGGCGGCTTCTACTTGAACGAGAGCAACAAGGTCCACGACACGGTCCGCATCGGCAATGATGGCAACCGCTATGTCGACTCGATCTTCAACGCGCTGGCCGGCCCGTCCTTCGGGGGTTCGGTCCAGTTCTATGGATCGCTGGGCGCTGCTCCGACCCCGGGCGCGGTGTTCCTGAACCCGGCGGTTCCCAACGCGCTCGCCGCCTATCAGGCGGTCTATGGCGCGGCTCTGGCGCCGATCGTCGGCTGCTTCCGCACCGCCGTCGGTGCTGCGCCGTCGGGCGTCGTCCCGGTCGCGACCTGCAACGCGCTCGGCTATTCGCCGACCCCGGTCGCGGGCCTTGCCGCCCTCGCCGCCAGCCCGCTGCCCGGCGCGACCGCCGGCCAGGGAAACACCAACGACTATCGCGTCGACACCAACGCCTTCGCACTGTTCACGCACAACATCATCAACATCAGCGACCGCCTGTCGCTGACGCTGGGTGCGCGCTGGAACTATGAAAAGAAGGAGCTGAGCGCGACGATCAACAACAACACCGGCAGCTGCACCTTCTTCAACCAGGTGCGTGCGGGCAACACGGCGGCGGTTCAGTACGCCAATCTGCTGCGCCAGCTCGGCCTGTTCAACAACCTGTTCCTGCTGAGCTGCAACCCGGCGATCAACACCGAGTTCAACGGCAGCTACGCCCATGAACGGGACGAGAGCAAGATCACCGGCACCGCGAAGCTGGCGTTCAAGGTCAGCGACGACGTGCTGCTCTATGGCGGCTATGATCGCGGCTACAAGTCCGGCGGCTATAATATGGACCAGGCGACGTTCGACAGCGTGTTGCTGGGCGGCAACGGCGCACAGGGCAGCGACCTGGCGTTCGGGTCGGAATCGGTCGACGCCTATGAAATCGGCCTGAAGACCCAGTGGGGCCGCGCCTTCACCTTCAACATCGCCGCCTTCTACCAGAAGTTCAGCGACCTCCAGTCGCTCGTGTTCAGCGGCAACAACTTCGTCGTGCAGAATGTCGACAGCACGACCAGCAAGGGTGTGGAACTGGAGTCGATCATCCAGCCTGTGCGCGACTTCACCGTCCGCCTGGGTTACAGCTGGATCGACGCGAAATATGATGCCGACAACAACTTCACCGGCACGCCGCTGCAGGGTCAGGAAGGGCGTCAGCTCAACAACCAGCCCGAGCATACGGTGACGATCGCGACGACCTGGATGCCGCGCATCAGCTCGAACATCCGTGGCCTGGTCCATTTCGACATGCGCTACAACAGCGAGGTCAACATCCCGTCGAGCAACCCGAACCCGGCCACCGGTCGGACCGCGCTCTACAATCCGGGATACCCGCTGATCGGCGCGCGCGTCGGCATCCAGACCGAGGACGGCAAGAAGAGCCTGGAGTTCTTCGTCGAGAACCTGACCAACCAATATTACCACATCACCGGGTTCGCGGTGCCGGAGCAGACCGGCAACTTTGCCGCCTATCCGGGCCTGCCGCGCTTTTTCGGCATCAAGGCGAAGGTCGGCTTCTGACCACCGCCTAGCCTGGGCCAGTTGGCCCTGTCGCGAAAATCGGGGCGCATTCGGGGAACCGGACGCGCCCCTTTTTCGTGGGTCGGCACCCCGCCCGCCCCAGCGCTATGCGGACCAATTGCCCCTCCACAGCGGTCGAGAGGCAAGTTCTCCACAAACAAACCGCGCAAACCCCCTTGGAAGAGCATCAAATACGTGCATCGTGGAGAGAACCGGATTACATCCGGCCCAGCGACAACGGTGGCGAGGCATCGCCCAAGCCGCCGGCGCTGACCAAGATCACGGTCCGGTATCGTTGCCGGCCCGCAGAGGAGAAGAATAGAATGGCCGAAAAGAAGGCATCTGGCGGCGCCCGTGGCGGCATCGCAAAGCCCGTCACTCCCTCGCCCGAGCTCGCCGCGATCGTCGGCGCCGGCCCGCTGCCGCGCAGCGAGATCGTCAGCAAGATGTGGGTCCACATCAAGGCGAACAACCTCCAGAACCCCGCCAACAAGCGCGAGATCCTGGCCGACGACAAGCTCAAGCCGATCTTTGGCGGCGACAAGGCGACGATGTTCGAGCTGAACAAGCACATCGCCAAGCACGTCAAGTAAGTTCGCCGGCCGGAGCAATCCGGACTGCGCAGCGAAAGCCTCCGAAGCCTCTGGTTTCGGAGGCTTTTTCGCGCCATGATGGCGGGCCGCATCGGCGGGCAAATGGGGAAGCGCGTGGAGGGTCGCGAGAGCCGGTTTCTGGAACGTCTTCCGCTGGCCCGCGCGCGCCGCTGGCAGGGCTATCTGGCGGCGTTGGTGCTTTCGCTGCTCGGCCTTGCAACCCGTTGGTGGCTCAGCGACGCCTTCCCTCCCGGATTCCCGTTCATCACATTCTTTCCGGCGGTGATCCTTGCCGCCTTTCTGTTCGGCCGGGGGCCGGGCATTTTTGCCGCGTTGCTCTGCGGAGCGCTCGCCTGGCAATTCCTGGTCACGCCCGGGGTGACCTTTGCGCTCGGCAGAGGGGGGCTCCTCGCGCTCGGATTCTATGCGGTGGTCGTCGCGGTCATCATCCTGGTCATCGATTCGATGCAGCGCGGGAGTGCGCGGCTGCGCCGCGAGCGCGAGCGGAGCGAGATACTGGCCCAGCGCAGCCAGTTGCTGTTCAGCGAACTCCAGCACCGGGTATCCAACAACCTGCTGATGATCGGCGCGGTGCTGTCGTTGCAGCAGCGCAGCATTGCCGATCGCGCGGCGCGACAGGCATTGGGCGATGCAGCGGCGAAGCTCCAGACGATCGGCCGCATCCAGCGTCAGCTTTACTCGCATGACGGTGACCCGCAGGCGCTCGACCGGGTTCTGCCCGATCTGATCCGGGACCTGATCTCTACGGCCGGCAAGCCGGGGATCACCATGTCCGTCGACATGCGACCGGGAATCAGGTTGCCGTCGGACGCGATCATTCCCGTGGCGCTGATTGTTGCCGAGGCGGTCTCCAACGCGATCGAACATGGCTTTGCCGACCGCGAGTCCGGCTTGATCGCGTTGCGCATGCTCGACGATGGCGCGTGGATCACGCTCACAATAGCCGACGATGGTGCAGGTCCGCCCGACGGGTTCGCGGTCGCGACCGTCACCAGCCTGGGCTTGCGGATCGCGCGCACGCTCGCCGAACAACTCGGCGGCAGTTTCGATCTGGCAGCGCGGGCAGGCGGCGGCACCGTCGCGACGCTGCGCTTTCCGCCGATGCACGACTGACATCGGAATCGGCGGTCCGAAGGCGAATCGAGGCATATCTGCGTGCGGCCTCAGCCCGCAAGACCGCACACCGAAGGAAATGGACGGGCCAATGCCCTCAGAGTTCGCGCGCCCTGCGCCACTACGGCTCCGGAAACTCGAGCCTGAACCACGCTCCTTGGTGCGACAGACACAAAGAAACCTTCCCACCATGTGCAGACATGATTTCGCGCGTGAGGTGCAGCCCTAGCCCACACCCTTCGGCGTCCTGTCTCCCACGCGAAAAGGGCTCAAACAAGCGGTCCTGCAACGCCTCCGGGACGCCGGGCCCTTCGTCCGTCACGTCGATTGTCCGATCGGCACGAACCCGCACGCATATGTGTCCTTCGCCGCCGCCATGCCTGATTGCGTTATCGATCAGATTAGTAAGCGCGCGGGATATGGCGTGCGCATTGCCGCTCGCCATCGTGGGCGCGTCCGGCGCCTCAAGCGACAGATCGTAGCCTGCCCGGATCGCGGCAGGGGCAAGGTCCGCCACAACATCTCGGGCAATGCCGACGAGATCGACAAGCGAACGCTCACGGCCGGACAGCGACAGCCTCTCGGCATCGAGCATCTGCGACACAATATGCCCGAGACGCTCGACCCCTCGCCGAAGCTCCTGCTTCGCGGTATCGTCCCCCAGTGCTTCCACGCGCAGCGCGACAACGGCGAGAGGAGTCCGCAGCTCATGCGCGGCATCCGCGATGAAGCGTTTGCGCCGTTGCAATTCAATCGCGAGCCTCTCGAGCCCAGCGTTGAAGCCGCGGACAAGGGGCAGGAGTTCGCGCGGCGCCTTCTTCTCGTCGAGCCGCTGCGTCGGCTCCTGCGGCAGAATGGATGCCGCTTGGGTAGCAAGCGGCCGCAGCGCGCGTGACAGTATCGGCAGCGCAAACAGCATCGCCACGACCGCCACAACAACCGCGCGGGCCAGGATAATTAGAATACCCTCACTCCAGCGAGCACCCAGCGTGTCCCAGGCTGAAATCGTGCTCGGGTCCACACCTCCAGCCACCAACAGAGCATCCTGGGAGCCGATCCGCCGCCGCTCGGCGAAGGCGTTTGCGAGCGGACGCTCGATGCCCGGAACATAGAAGCGGGTCGATTGGATGAGCAGCGCCTCTTGCTCGATGGCACGAACGACCGGCTCCGGCACCGGTCCAAACGAGAAGCGCCCGGCGTCGCTCTCGACGACGAGCCACATCGCCGGGTTCCGTAACGCCATCGCCGCGAAATCGCCGTCGGGCTGAATCCGGAAACCCGAATCTGTTGAAACCAGATCATTCGCGGCGTGAACGACCGCGATCCTGGGACCCGTGTGACTGGCAGGGTCGCGACCGGGATCGTCGACCAAGAGGATAATTGCCAAATAGACCGCGACGCCCACGATATAGACCGCCGTGAAGGTAAGCACGGCGCGCAGCGCGAGTGAAGGTGTGCGTCTCAACACGGCTGAAGGATGTAGCCGACGCCGCGCACGGTGCGGAGCTCCACTCCTGCTTGCTCGTCTTCGAGGCGACGGCGCAACCGCGAAACCAGCGCTTCCAGGGCATTGGCAGATACTTCCACATCGAAGCCATAGACCTCGTTCTCGAGATGCGCCCTCTGGACCACACGGCCAGCACGGCGCACGAGGAGTTCAAGCAGAGCAAGTTCCCGGCGGGGGAGCGCAACGGCCCGGCCTCTCGCACGCACCTCGCGCGTATGTGCATCATATGAGAGTTGAGCGACCTCGATCGGTTTCGGTCGATCCGCCTGAGGCAAGCGCCTGGAGGCGGCCCGGAGCCTTGCAAGCAACTCCTCCAGCGCAAACGGCTTGACCAGATAATCGTCCGCGCCGGCGTCGAGCCCTTCCACACGATCGGCAAGATCGTCGCGAGCGGTGAGAAAGATGATCGAGGGCGGCGAAAACCGCGACTTCGCCGCGGGAATGAGTCCGATCCCGTCTCCGTCCGGCAGTCGTCGGTCGAGAAGGATGACTCTATACGGCGACTGGATGACGGCTTCGAACGCATCGCCGAGCGAAGCGACGTGGTCCACCGGCCAGTGGTGACGCTCCAGTGCACGCACGATCTCGCGCGCAAGCGCGGGGTCGTCTTCCACAAGCAGGATCCGCGAACAATCGGCCATGCTCGCTCCTATGTCAGCATGCTGACGCCAACCTGACACGAAATTCCGTACGAGGGCAGCTTGTTGTCAGTTGCGCCGAATAAGGTCGGGCCATGATCCGCCCCCTGATCCTCTGCATCGCAACCATCCTGAGCGTGATTTCGTCGGCGCCAGCCGCGGCGGCTCCGAAATCGGAGCAGAAGCACATTGTGACGGAACTCATCGCCGAGACGGCTGCGCCGCCCCCGGGGAGCACCACCGATCTCGCGATCCGGATGACACCCGAGGCGGGATGGCATGGTTACTGGAAGAATCCCGGCGATAGCGGGATGAAGCCTGTGGTCACGTGGACGATCCCGCGCGGCGTGGTCGCCAGCCCCCTCGATTATCCCGTGCCTAGCCAGCTCCTGGTCGGCGGCCTGATGAACTATGTTTACGAGGGTCCGCACGCACTCCTGTTCCAGCTTACGGTACCGGACGGTTTCGCGCCTGGGACGCCACTGCCCATCAAGGGACGGTTGGACTATCTCGTGTGCACCAAGGAGGTGTGCGTACCTGAAAGCGCCGATTTGGCGCTCGACCTGACGGTCGGCGCTCGCGGTGCCGATGTTCCCGCCCGGGCCGAATTCGATCGCTTCCGTCAAGCTCTTCCCAAGCCACTCGGCACTCCAGCGCGCTTCGAGCGCGTCGGAGACCGCATACGGCTTGCAATCCCGCTTCCGTCGACGCTGCCGCCTGGTGAGCCATATTTCTACCCTCTGACCGACGGGGTTCTGGCCTACGCAGCAAAACAAACCTTCTCGCGCGCGAATGGCGCACTGATTGTCGAAAGCGACGCGCCTTCGAATCCCGGTAAACTCGACGCCGTCGAAGGGGTTCTGAAGCTGGGAGACGGCAACGGTCTGTCGCTGAGGGCTGTGCCCGGACCGACCTCCGTTCGAACGCTGCCGACAATGACGCAAGATCAGGAAATACCAGATGCGTTCACTATTCTCCTCGCACTGGCGGGCGCGGTCCTGGGCGGGCTGTTGCTCAACATCATGCCCTGCGTTTTTCCGATTCTCAGCCTCAAAGCGATAGGGCTCGCCAAGGCGTTCGGAGATGAAAGCGCCGCGAGACGGGATGCTCTCGCCTATACTGCGGGAGCGGTGCTGATCTGTCTCGCGCTCGGGGCCGCCCTGCTCGGCCTGCGGGCGGCGGGCGTAGCTGCGGGGTGGGCTTTCCAGCTTCAGGATCCACGCGTCATTCTGGTGCTCCTCCTGCTGATCACCGCCGTCGCGCTCAATCTGGCCGGACTCTTCGAGCTGCCCGCTCTGACTGCAGGCACCCACCTGGCCGAGCGCGGCGGAATCGGCGGCTCGTTCTGGACAGGCGCGCTCGCAGCGTTCGTGGCGACGCCTTGCACCGGGCCCTTCATGGGCGCCGCTCTGGGAGCCGCGCTCGTTCTACCCACCTCGCTGGCCCTCGTCATTTTTGGCGGCCTTGGTCTTGGCTTGGCGCTGCCGTTCTTGCTGTTAGCCTACGTAGCTGCGCTCCGACGCCGGTTGCCCAGACCGGGTGCATGGATGGTGCGGTTCCGACGGGTGATGTCGGTGCCCATGTTCCTCACAGCGCTCGCGCTTGCCTGGGTTCTGGGGCGGCAGGCGGGGGTGGACGGGATGGCGCTCGGGCTGGTCGCGGCCATGGCGCTCGCGCTATCCTTATGGTGGGTCGGACAACGACAGGGGAGCCCCCGCGCCTGGCGGCCGCTGGCGCCTGCCGCGCTTGCCGCCGTCCTGGCCTTGGCCTTCGTTCCTACCGTCGCCACTGGCCCCGCGGTCGCCGACAATCGGGGCGTGCTCAGGCCCGAGCCGTTCACCGAGGTGCGCCTTGCCAGCCTCCAGGAGGAGCGGCGTCCTGTCTTCGTATACTTCACCGCCGATTGGTGCGTGACCTGCAAGGTCAATGAGAAAGCCGCACTCGAGCGCCCGCAAGTCGCCGAGGCATTCGCCAAGAACCGTGTGGCGGTGCTGGTCGGCGACTGGACCCGCGGCGATCCCGCAATCGGACGTTTTCTCGAAAGACACGGCCGCTCAGGCGTGCCGCTCTACCTCTACTACAGGCCGGGCGAACCGGCCGAGATCCTGCCGCAGGTTCTGACCTCCTCGCGGCTTGTGTCCATGGTCAGTTGAAGTTGGAAAGGAATGTAAGAATGAAGCAGATGCTCACCGCTTTTACTGCTCTCGCCGTCATGGTCGCTCCCACCTCGGCCGCCCCGGTCATCGGTAAACCCGCACCGGACTTCAAGCTGAACGATGCCAACGGCCGCGCCGTCCAGCTCTCAGACTTCAGAGGCAAGCTAGTTGTACTGGAATGGAATAACCCCGGCTGTCCGTTTGTGAAAAAACATTATGCAAGCGGCAACATGCAAAAAACCCAGGCCTACGCGAAAGCGGCAGGGGCCGTCTGGCTCAGCATCAACTCCGGTGCCCCTGGCGAACAGGGTCCCATGAATGGCGCCGAGGCGAAAGCCTTCATGGCAAGCGCCAAGGCTCAGCCGGCGGCTTATCTGCTCGACCCCAGCGGCGTGGTGGGCAAGCGCTACGAGGCCAAAACCACCCCGCACATGTACGTCATCAACGCCAAGGGGACGCTTGTTTACGCGGGCGGCATCGATGACAAACCGACTCCTAACCCAGCCGATATCAAGGGTGCCCGCAACCACGTGCTGGAAGCGCTCTCGGAACTCAAAGCCGGCAAAGCGGTGTCCGTGGCGACAAGCAGACCGTACGGCTGCAACGTCAAATACGCCAAGGCCTGAACAGGGGAGGACCCCCTCGCCCCCCCCCACCAGCAATCGATCAGACAACGGAGAGAGACCATGAAAAGGCTGTATTTCGCTGCATTTTTCGCCGCTGGCGCTGCTTTCGCACTGTCACCTGGGCATGTCAGCGCGCAAACGCCCGGGCCCGTGAACATGGGCATCCAGTTGAAGGAACATCCCGAAGGGGCCGAGGTGATGGCCGTGCTCCCCGGCGCAACGGCGGCGGCCATGGGCCTGAAGGTTGGTGACATAGTGCTTGAGCTCGGCGGCAAGCCGATCAGCCGTGAATTGGTGCAGGAGCATGCGCAGAACACAAAGGCAGGGGATACAATCACCCTCAAAGTCAAGCGAGGGAAAGAGATCCTTCAGTTGGCCGGTCCAGCTCTGCCGCCGCCGGGCTAAATTTGGAAGCAGCCCAATCGATCTGAAGAGAATGCCTGATCTCCGACTGCGCGTTTTGACCGGAAGGCTTCGGCCAGCCGAACGCGTTGCACATCCAAGATACTTCACTCGAAGTTCGCAGTACGGTCATATAACATAAGAGTATTTGCAATGAATCAAAAGCAGAAGCACCATGGATTGATTTTGGCAGTTACTATAATAGTATTAATTGCTGTTTATGGACTTGTGGGCTAGCTTCGCTCGCATCCACCTCTTGAGTGGAAGCTATCCTCAACAGGACCGCGTGAGGATGTCCGTTACACATGGCGCAGTCGGGTTGGGATCCAAGAAACCGTCGAGGCGGACTCAGCGTGCCACGTGTGCCTCTGTGAAGTCGCTCCTGGTTTCCGCAGCTACGAAAACGGACATTGCCGGAACCAATTGCTTCGCGGTCGCTGAAGGCGGTTCTAACGTCGATCCTGGCGCGACGCTCAACGACAGCTCACCCCTGCCCCCATCGCGTCGCCGTGGAGGCAAATCGTGAACGGTCCTGACGGTCCTCCGTGTTCCGCGCGCAGATCTGCGCGCGGAACATCGGACCACGCATAGCGAAGGTATCGCGGTGCAGCAGGTCCGGGAATCGTCAGTTCAATCCTGCGCCGGCCGGTAAGGCGTCCAGGGACGGCAACACACTGGTCGGTGCAGAGCTCGAAGCCGCGCACGGCCCGATGGTCCGACGCGGTCAGGCGGTCACCGATACCATAGTCCAGGATCAGGGTGCGTCCGGCCTTGGCGATGCGCGGCACCTCCGCGCCGGACTGCGTGTATCCGCGCCCATAGGCCACGGACAGCGCACGTTCCGCGGCGCGCTCCGCCACGACAGCCTTCTTCGCAGGATGCAGGTCGGTCGCACTATCCTGATCGATCTGGACCACCAGCCCGGCGGCGGGGTCGTCGGCGACGAAGCGCCGTTGCGCCTCCCGGATTTGCGCCCAATGGCCGGGCGGCGTGCGCGGCGACGGGTCGAACGGCGGGAGCTGCACGACGATCATCGGGAGCGATTGATCGAACGCCTTGCGCCAGCTCGCGGCGAGTGCGGTCAGGCGCTGCGCATAGCCTTCCGGCCGGTGCGTGTCGCTCTCCCCCTGATACCAGAGGACACCTTTGAGCCCGAATGGTGCGAGGGGGAACACAACGCGCAGCGCGGCTACGACTATGGTCGCAATGGCGCCGCGACAAAGTTGTCCTACAATCCACTCCGCCATCCGTCGTCAGCGATGGGCGACGGGATTGATCGGAAGGACTCAATTTTCGCGGAGCGGCCGCGATACCATCGGACGACGTGGAACAGGCGGTGTTCGCAGGCCGTAGAACCATAAATGCGAATGACACCGGTATCAGATCGGATCATATACTTTAGGGGAGTGAAGGCATGAAGAAATTGGCTCTCGCGATCAGGCTCGCGGCGCTCGGTTCAACGGCGCTGGTACCTTCCGCCTACGCACAGCAGACCAACGTAATGCCACCAGACGAAGCGGTCGAAGAAGAGGTGGTGGTCACCGGCATTCGCGCATCGCTCGAGGATGCGCTCGACATCCGGCGCAAGGCCGACGTCATTCTCGACGGCATTTCGTCCGATGATATCGGCAGCACTCCCGATCTCAATCTGGGTGAGGCATTGCAGCGCATCCCCGGCGTCCAGATCAACCGCTCGGCCGACCGTCGCGATGCATCGATTAGCGTGCGCGGACTTCCCAGCCAGTACACCAAGACGACGGTGATGGGGCAGAGTGTCGCGACACCAACCTTCGGCACCCGCGGCAACGGGAATCCGTTCGGCATCTTCGATGCGGCGATCTTCAGCGGCGCGGACGTCATCAAGTCGTTCACAGCCGAGATCCCCGCGGGTGGCCTGGCTTCAAACGTCGACCTGCGCCTGCGTTCGGCCCTGTCGCGCAAGGAGGGCTTCGTGGCCCGCGCCGAGCTGCAATATGAGGAGACGACCGAAGACGCCAATCCCGGCTATTTCCTCTCGGCGGTTAAGCGCATTACGCCGAATTTCGGGGTCTATGCCACCGGGTCCTACGCCAAGCAGAGCTTTCGCCGCGACACGATCCGGGTGAACTCCTATACCTCGTTCACTCAAGCCCGCCTCAACCAGCTCGCAGCAAGCAATCCGGCCTTTGCGATCCCCGCGACCGACGCCAGCGGTGTGCCGAACGATGTCGTGTTCCCGTCTGAAGTGCGCCAGATTTCGCAGACCAATCAGGGCTATCGCCTGTCGGGCGGCGCGGGGATGGAGTGGGAGATTTCCGATACACTGAAGGCGCGCGTCGACGGCATCTTCACCCGCCGCGACCTGTCCGACGCCAATCTCGACCTGCTGATCGCCTTCCCGCAGGATGCCACCGGCATCGTCACGCCGCTGTCCGCCCCGGTATCGCTCGGCACGTTCGATCGCGGCTCTAACGGGTCGGTCGAGAATGTCTATGTCGTCAACAAAATCGCGGCGAGCGACTTTGCGATCCCGATCGGCAACCGCAACTTCCCGTCGATCGACCAGAGCTGGGCGATCTATCCGCAGGTCAATTTCCGCAACGACGATTGGGCGGTCGATTTCGTCGGCACTTGGTCAAAGGCGGTCGGCGACCGGCGCGAGTTCCTGTACGAACAGCGCATCCAGCCCAATACCGGCCGCGCCGATGCCAATGGCGACGGGATCGACGACGCGGGCAACGGCGCCTATGCGATCATCAACACCGGTCTTGGCAATTATAACGACTTTCTGTTCGATCTGACCGTGCCGGGCGCGCTGCTCGACGTCGGCAATGGTACCTACACAGTCAGCGCGGGCAACGCGATCCAGGCGCGCAACTCGATCCGCCCGCAGAACGTCGTATTCACCGCCAGCGGCAATGGCGTGCGCGTGAAGCGCGACATGCTTGCCGCCGACTTCAAGGTGGAGCGCTTCGTCGATTTCGGCCCGTTCACCAGCGTCAAGGTCGGCGCCTATTATCAGCGCGAGACGGCGGATCAGACCTTCCAGGAAAACGCCAATATCGGCACGCAGCTCAACAACCTGACCAACAACATCTTCAAATTGAACGACGCGGTGACCTCTGGCGGCACCTTCTTCGGCGGCGGCGCACCGGGGGCCGAGTTCGGCAATTTCTATTCGCTCAATATTCCCAATGTCGAAGCGGCGATCTACCCGGTCATCGGCACCATTCCGCCCGGCGTCAGCTTCGCACCCACCGCCGCCCAGCTGGCCGCATTCTTCCCCGAGCTGACCCCGGCGGCGCGCAGCCGGATCACCTATGCCAACATCCTAGCACTGGCGCCGCGCAACTCGCTGACCGGGTTTATCCAGCGCTTCCCGCTGAACCGCGTGGAGGGGCAGAACTTCAACTCCGAACGCGATAATCTCGAGCTGTTCGCGATGACCAAGTTCGATCTGGAGCAGTGGAAGGGGATCCCGCTACGCGGCAATATCGGTATGCGCTATGTCCGGTCGAACCTGTCGGGCGTTACCCGCGACCAGGCGCTCGAATTCTACACCGCACTCGGTTTCACCCAGGCCGATTTCCGGCCGGGTTACTTCCTCCCTCCCGAACCTGCGACGGGCAAGTACAGTGCGTGGCTGCCGTCGGCGAACCTCGTCTATGAAATCACGCCGAAACTGGTGGCGCGCGCGGCCTATTACGAAACCTTCGAAGCGTTCGATCTGGTCGAATTCAGCCCCGCCCCGACCCGCATCCTCGAGGATGTCGATCCGGAAGCGGGCGATACGGTCAGTGCGGTGCGGATCGACGTCAACCGCTTCGGCCTGCAACCGCGCAGCTCGCGCGCGTTCGATCTCGGCGTCTCATGGTACAACCGCCCCGGCAGCGTGATCGCGCTCGGCTATTTCAACAAGCGCGTGGCCAACGACATCGTTACGCTCAACAATTTCTGCCCCGCCGGACAGAGCTTCACGATCGAGGGGCAGACCTTTGGCCCGCTGTTTATCGACGGGTCGGGCCGGTGCCGGATCAATCAGGGCAACCCGATCGAGACCGCGAACCAGCGTATCACGATCAACCAGATCGTGAACAACCCCGACGCGATCACGGTCAATGGCCTTGAGTTCCAGATCCAGCAGCGCTTCGACTTCCTGCCCGGGTTCCTGCGCAACACCGGCGGCGTGTTCAACTATACCCGTGTCCGCTCGGGCGGGGCCAACGGCACCAAGCTCTACAATGTCGCCAACGACACCTATAACATCATCGGCTATTATGAGAACCGCATCGTCCAGCTGCGCATGGCGTACAACCATGCGTCGGAGATTGAGCTGGCGGGCGGATCGACCTTCACCGGCAGCGCCAGCCGCGTGCGGCCGCGCGGACAGCTCGATTTCTCGGGCGCGCTCAAGCCGGCCAAGTGGCTAGAGCTGCGGCTGGAAGTGTACAACATCACCAATTCGCGCCGCGAGGAATATGAGGGCGATCCGCGCCTCAACCGCGTCGCCGATTTCGATGGGCGAACGGGATCGCTGAGTTTGACGGTGAAGTTCTGATGGACGCCCGCTATGTCGCGTTCGCGCTCGTGCTGACGGCGACACCCGCCGTCGCTGGGCCGCTCAGCGTCGCGCCGCATCTGGCGAGCCATATGGTGCTTCAGCACGGCAAGCCCGCATCGTTTCGCGGCGGCGGGGCAAAGCCGGGGGAAGAGGTCACGGTCACTTTTGGCGGGACAATGGGGCGGGGACAGGCGAACGCAGAAGGCGAGTGGCAGGTTAGCCTTCCTCCGCTCGCGCGCGGCGAGAGCGGCGCAGTTTTGGTCCGCGCCGCGAGTGGGAGCACGCTGCAGCTGGACGATGTGGTGACCGGCGACGTCTGGCTGTGTTCGGGCCAATCGAACATGGACCTGCCCGTGTCGGGCAGCGCTAACCCGGAACGGACCGCCCGGGAGAGTGCGGGTCTGCCGATCCGTCTGCTCAAGCTGAAGCGCACCGCAAGCGCCGTCTCGGCGCGCGACATCGTTCCCGAGACCGCCTGGTCACGCGCGGCACCGGACAATCTCGGCGGCTTTTCCGCCGCCTGCTGGCATATGGCGCGGGAAACTCTCAAGCATGATCCAAAGATGCCGCTCGGCCTGATCCATGCCGCCTGGGGCGGGTCGACGATCGAAGACTGGATGTCGCCAGCGGCGCTGAGGGCGTCTGGTATCTCGACTGAGCACCTGGGATTGCTCGAGCGCTATGCCGGTGACCCGACCGCTGCACTGGCCGCAGTGGTGAATGCCACCGATGCCTGGGCCGAACGGGTCGATCCGGGATCGGCGGGAGCGGCATGGGCTGCACCCCGGTTCGATGACCGCAGCTGGGACAGTATCGTCGTGCCCGGCTATTGGGAGCGATCGGGCATCGAGGGCCTGGGCGGCTATGACGGGATCATGTGGTTCCGGACGCACATCGCACTGACCGAAGCCGAGCTTGGCGATGCAAGGGACATCACCCTCCAGCTCGGGCGGATCGACGAGCGCGACCGGGTGTGGATCAACGGCGTACCGGTCGGTGCGCAACTCGTTGCTGGCGAACTGCGCCGCTATCGCATTCCTGCTGGGCTGCTTCGCGCCGGAGGCAACAGCATCGCGGTACGGGTGATCGACGAGATGGGCGGCGGCGGCTTTGGTGGCCCGGCCAGCCAACTCGTCCTGGCGCTGCCGGGCGGCATTCGAAAGCCCTTGGCAGGCGATTGGCGCTATCGCCGCGGCACCGCCGAGCCCGACTGGCGCGAACCGCCGCCAGCTGTCCCGTGGAGCATGCCGCGCGGTCTGGCGATGGCGTGGAACGGGATGATCGCCCCGCTCGGCGGCACCGCGCTGCGCGGCATCGCCTGGTATCAGGGCGAATCGAACACGAGTCGGGCAGCGGATTATGCGCAATCACTGCGCGCATGGCGCGCGACGTGGCGCACGCATTTCGGCGATCCGTCGCTGCCCGTCGTGATCGTTCAGCTTCCCGGCTTTGGCCCGCGCAGCATTAGACCGGTCGACGCCCCCTGGGCACGACTGCGTGAGGCGCAGCGGCTGGTGGCGAACGACGATACCAATAGCGGCCTTGCGGTAACCATCGACCTTGGCATTCCGGACGATATTCATCCCGCACACAAAAATGTGGTCGGTGAGCGCATGGCTCAGGAGGCGCTGCGCGTCGCCTATCGCCGCGTGGTCCCCTCCGCCCCGCAGCCGGTCCGGGCCAACCGCACCGCCAACGGGATCGCGATCACTCTGCGCTCAGCAGAAGGGCTCGCCGTGACCGGGGCAGTCGATCCAACCGGCTTCGAACTGTGCGACGCAAGCGGCAGCTGTCGCTTCGCCCGTGCCACCGTCGATGGCGACGCGATTACAGTGCTCGACGACGGTGGGCCCGCGCATGAGGTTCGCTATGCCTGGCAGGGCAGCCCGCCTGTCAATCTCTATGCGCGGTCCGGACTGCCGCTTACGCCGTTCCGCATCGCGATCAGGGATCGTTGACCTGTCGGCTCGCGCTGCGGAGACGACTCTGTGCCGACGATCCGTTCGCGGGGGTTAGAGCTGTGGAATCTGGCCGACACCGCAGCCTTGCGGCGGCTTCAAGCCGCAGGCAAGCGGATGACCTCGACGACATGAGTTTCGAACCGGGCGGCGGCGCGTGATCCGCGACCGCCACT
This sequence comes from Sphingomonas sp. J344, assembly GCF_024700005.1. NCBI lineage: Bacteria > Pseudomonadati > Pseudomonadota > Alphaproteobacteria > Sphingomonadales > Sphingomonadaceae > Sphingomonas > Sphingomonas sp. J344. The sequence continues at coordinate 209,673 of NZ_JAJONB010000001.1, forward strand.
ATCCGCGCCCTTCGGCGAAGCAGACCTCGAAAGCGGGGTCATCTCATCCGATCGGACCCGCCGGGTTCTGGTCGAACTCGAATGCCGGTTCCGGGCGGCGGCGGCCACCCTGGCTGCCAAAGGTACGGGTGATGCCGACGAACAGGATCGGGCCGACCCCGGTCTGTCGGATGCGATCGCGCAACATCGGCGTGTCGATCACGGTTTCCTGCCGCGCCGTGTCGAGGATGTTCTGGCCCGTGAAGGTCACACTCAGCTTGTCGTCGATCTTGCGGCGATAGCCGATGTTGAACATTCCGCCCATCACGCGATAGCCCTGCGCGATCAGCTGGCGGCCCGAGTAATTCCCGCTCAGCTGGACGAAATCCTTGTCGTTCGGCTGCCATGACAGGCTCGCGCGCGCCGTCGCGGTCGTGCCCGAACGTCGGCTTCCGACGCCGACCTGGCGCGGGTCGATCGCGTTCCACAGGAAGGTGCCGGACGCATTGACGCTGAGCTTCTTGGTCAGATTGGTATTTACGACCGCCTCGACCCCGACCCGATCAGACGTGGCCAGATTGGCACGCGTGTTGAGGAACACGCCGCTGCCGAGATCCTGCACGATATCGGTCACGCCGCCGCGCGATGTTCGGTAAAATCCGGTCAGCGCAGTAAAGGTCGACCCCTTGCGCCGCTGCCACGATGCTTCGAAGGAATCGGTGATCTCGGGCAACAGGTCGGGGTTGCCACGACGCAGGTTCAGCGGATCGAGGTAGATGGTGTAGGGATTATAGTCCTGGGCCGACGGTCGCTGGATGCGTCGGCTGTAGCTTGCGCGCAGTTTTTCGGCAGCGTTCAACTCATAGCCGAGATGGAGCGTCGGGTAGAGCTTGAAATAATCGCGCGCGACCCGGATGGCATCGGTGCGCTGGTCGATATCGAGCTCGACCTGTTCTGCGCGCAGTCCGACCTGCACCTCGAACTTGCCCGAATTGACCTGATACGTGCCGAAAAAGGCGTGCACATTCTGTCCGAAGCCGAACAGATTGGTCAGCGCCGGCACCGGCGTCAGCGCCTCTGCACTCGGCCCCCGCGCTCCGCGAAAGTCATTGTCGGAATCGCTGAAATTGCCCTGATAGCCGAGGTTGAGTGTGGCGTTTTCGCCGACCGGACGCTTATAGTCGATCTTGGCCTCGCGATCCGTGCGGTCCACCTCATTGCTGATCTGCTCGAACACCGTAGATGCGGCGGCATAGTCGGTGACCCCGTCAATGCGGCGACGCTGGCGCGATTGCTCGATTTCGAAATCGATGGCCAGTTCATGCCCGGCGCCGGCGAGCGTCCGACGCCAGCCGGCGCGACCGCTGAGGCTGTCCATCTTCATCGACATGTCGGCAACGCGATCGAAATCTGCAGACGCCAATTGGCTGACCGACGCATCGACCCGGTGAACATCCTGCTGACCGCCGCGATAGGCCAGTTCCGCGGTCAGCTTGTTGTTCGCATCGACGCTATAGTCGGCAGCGAGCCGTGTCGCACGCATCGACATTGTCATCTTCGACTCCGATTCCTGACGCGTCGTCACCGCCGCTCCGCTCGCGCCGATGCGCACGCGGTCCAGCTCGCCATCGGCCTCGCCGCGAAAGCGGCGATAGGCCGCATCACCGGATAGCGTCAGCTTCTTGCCCGACACCGCGCCATTCACGCTCAGACTACCGCGTCCCATCGTACCCAGATTGCCGCGCACGGTGGCAAAACGCGCATTGGGCCGAGTGCGCCGGGTCACCAGATTGATGACACCGCCCGATCCCTCAGGGCTCATCGCGGCGGAGGGATTGGTGATGACTTCGACCCGCTCGATCTGCCCGGCCGGCATCGAGTTCAATGCGTCGCCGCGAGATTCCCCGCGCAGCAATGCTGCGGGGCGCCCGTCGATCAGGATGGTCACCCCGGAATCGCCGCGCAGGCTGACCCTGCCTTCCAGATCGACCTCGACACCCGGCACCGCGCGCAGGGCGTCGGCCAGCGTGCCGCTTTGTACCTGCAGATCCTTTGAGACGTCATAGCTGGTGCGGTCGGCCTCAGTGCGCGTGGCCTCCTGCCGACCGGTGATGACGACCTCGCGGCCACGCTCGCCATCGGCTTCCCGCGCCGGCACCGGGCGCTGGGAGGGCTGAGGCGCTGGAGGCGTTGCAGTCTGAGCGGCGATCGCAAGCGATGAGGCGCAGGCGAGAAGATGCAGCGCGGCCATGTAGTTACCTTTTCTGAATGATGTAAGTTCGATGTGTCACACAGCGCGATGAGCGGCATGAGCGCCCGGTGAGCAATTGATGAAATCGCTTGCCCCGGGGCGGGCATGGCACTCCGCGTTGCGCATACTGTATTATGCGCCTTAGAACGGTGAGTCGCTGGATGTCAAGCTGCGCGACGTCTGCCCATCAACAGGAACGTGCCCAGTACTGGCAGACCGAACAGGAGCGTCGCGGCCACCCAGCATGCGGTCGGCACCGGCCGCAACCGCCGCCGCCGCGCGAGCAGTACGGTCCCGACCGCAGCGATCAGGGACAGAAATACGCTGGCCAGCCGGATGCTGCCGGGCACCGCGATCGGCTCGCTGCGCAGATATGGCGCGGCATTGCCGCCCATGCGCGTAACGGCTTCGGCAATCAGGTGTGTCGCGGGCGAGAGCCAATAGATGCGATAGCGGACAGCGTCCGAAAATTCGGGCGCGAAGCTGCGTCGCGCGACGGTCGATACCGCCCCGTCCGGCGCGACCGCGACGACATGCTGCCACGCGCGTGCCGGCCCCTCGATTGCGTTGCGGCCGAAGAAGAAGGAGATCAGCATCCGATCCGGAAGCGGCGCAAGGTCGATCCGCCGGATGTCGCCGATCGCGCCGGCTACCGGTACGCGCCGCGATTTCCCGTCGCTCTGCGCGACAAGATAGAGCGCCCGATCGCCGAGGATGGCGATGACGGTGCCGACCTGAACCGGTCGGGCAACGATCACCTCGCCAGCGGGCAGGGTGAACTGGCTGTCGATCGCACCCCGCGCCGGATCGAACCGGTAGAGCGTGCCGCCCGCGATCATCCGGTCGTCGCCGGTCGGAAGCGGTGGTGCGTCGAACGCGCGTTCGGGCTTCAGCACGCCTGCAGGTCGCCGGTCCTTGAGCCGCAGCCCGACAAACGCATTGGCGTCGTGGCTGAACGTCCATTCGACACCGCGGCGCTGATCGACAAGGCGCGCCGGCATCGCGCTGATCAGTTCGCCGCTGATCGGAAGCGAGTCGACGACATTGGGCAGCCTGATCGGCTTTGCCTTGCGCACCGCCGCGCCCAGCGCCGGCGCCTCGGGGAGCGCAGTGGCAATCAGCTCGCCGCTGTCGGCGCGCGATGTTTCGACGAGTCCGCCAGGTGTCGGCACGTTGATCAGCGGATTGCGGCCAGCAGCCACCAGCGTCATCTGATAGGCGAACGCCCCGCCGACCAGAAGCACGAAGTACAGCCCGAATGCGGTCACTGCCGCGGTGATTGCGAGCAGCGCAGGGTTCGACGGGGGATCGGTTCGTTCGGGCTTGAACGCTCCCGCCAGCGCCAGGCCGAGGATCGCGACGATCATCGCGAACAGGAGCAACGCACGCGCGCCCGCTGCATTTTCGCCCGCGATCAGGATCAACACGGTGACGATCGCAGTCCAACCATAGCGGCGCGGGGCCACGGCGACGTAGTTGCCTAGAATGAATCCGACTAGCCCGACGCATGCGCCGGCGAGCGGAAGGATCCAGTGGCGGATATCGACGACATTGCCGGGCTGGGCCGTCAACCAGGCGGTGAAGACGAGCGTGGGGATCAGGATCGCCGCAATCACGATGGTCGCGCCGGCACTGCTGATCGCCAGCATGATCCGCCAGGGTGCCAGCGGGCGGTGCAGAAGCGCGATCCAATGGTTGATCCGCGCATAGCTGGCCGCCTGATACACGCCCAGAATCGCCCCCGCCAAACCATAGACGCAGCCGACGATGATATAGATCTCGCCAAAGTTGCGGAGGCCCGGGAGGAAGCGGTCGAGCATCAGCAGGGCGAGCAGATGAAGCGCGACGACGCCCAGTCCCCAGCGCGCAAATCGCCGACATTCGGCGGTGTAGAGTTGGATCATGTCGGGTCTTTCAGCACGCCGTTCCGGCGTGATTGCGGGTCAGGAAGGCATCGACCGCGCGGTCGAGCGGCACCGGCATCGCTTCCATCGACCGGGCACCGTGCGCGCGCAGGAAATCAGCGAAGGCAGGACCCTGGTCGATCACCACATAATGGTGGATGCCGTCGATCCGACGATATTGGAGCAGACCCGGCACGGTGTCGTGCGCGGGACCGGCAAAGGGGATATCGGCTATCCATAGCGAAATCCGATCGCAAAAGGCGTCGGGCGCGGAAAAGCTCGCCACCCGACCGCGTTCGAGAATCAGCAGGCTGTCAGCCAGTCGCTCGACCTCTTCAATCTGGTGCGAGCAATAGATGATCGTGCGGTTGTCGCTGTCCATCGTCGCGATCAGCGCGTCGAGGACACGCCGACGCGCGACGACATCCAGCCCCAGGGTCGGTTCGTCGAGGATCAGCAGGTCGGGCGACTGCGCCAGTGCCAGCGCAAGATTGAACCCGGCGCGCTCGCCGCGCGACAATTGGCCGACCCGCTGGCGCCCGGTCAGGTCGAAGCTGGTGATGAGCGTGTCGAACGCGGCCTGATTCCAGCGATCGGCGTAGAGGCTGCGCTGTACGGCGACCACGCGGTCCACCCGCGCCCAGCCGGGCAACGTATGCTCCTCGTTCACGAAGCCGATACGCTTTCGATCCGCAACGCTCAGCGCGTCAGCGCGCTGGCCGAGCACGCGGCATTCGCCCGCATCGGCAGTCTGGAAGCCGAGAAGAAGGCGAAACAGGGTAGACTTTCCCGCACCATTGGCACCGATGATCGCGTGAATGCCGCCGCGCGGCAGTGCCAGATCGAGTGCATCGAGCGCACATTTGCGCCCGTGCCACCGCGTCAGCCCCCGCGCTTCCACCGCAAGGTGCAGACTCATGCGGACTGCCGGATCGAAAGAGATCCCAGCGCATGGGTGACGCGTGTGATCGCTTCGTCGGGGCTGCAACGAATCGCCACCACATCGTTGACAAAACGCTCGACCGCGGCGTCGAGGCGTCGATCGCGCTCTTCCTCGCTCAACTGATCGCGCTGTGCCGCAACATACAGGCCGAGACCGGCCCGCGCGACAAGCCATCCCCCCGCGACCAGCTCTCCATACGCTTTGGAAACGGTGTTGGGGTTTACCGAAAGCTGCTGCGCCAGGCCGCGCACGCTGGGCAACTGCCCTCCGACCGCCAAATCTCCGGCGGAAATCTTGCGACGGATCGCGTCGACAATCTGCCCTGCGATCGATCGACTGTCGCCGGGCGAAATGGTGATGGCAAGTGGAACGACACGGGGCATTCGACTGTCCTTACTGTTCTATGTGCTATAGAACAGTTGCGTCGCCCAGTGTCAACGGTGATGCGCCTTCCGGCAATGATCCCGGCTGCCGACGGTCGGAGCATCCGTCGGCTCGGCAGTTTCATGCCGCCAATATTGGCGCAGGCGAAAAGGAGTCGTTCCGCGTGTCCGACGAGCTACGCCATTGCGATGCGGTTGCGGGATCAACACGGACAGGGTGCCAAGGCACCGTTCGATCAGGTGGAGCCGATTTTGAGATTGCCGTGGATTGAGAACGATGACCGCCTTGCGAAAGCTTTGCCAACTGGCAGCCGATACTTGAAAACCGGCGGCGCTTCATCCTCTCCCCATATCATAAAGGACACTGGCCCAGAGTGGCGGAACTTCTGGAGGACACGACAAAGCCCTTCCCTGTCGCTTCACCGTTTGCCTGCGCCGCGCATCTCGACCCTCTCCCATCAGACCGTGGCTGCATCATACGAGACGATAATGACGGACGGCCTGACTGGTGAAGAGATGCCGAGTCTCTTTCGGTACCAGAAAGTCCCGTGTTGCCCGCCACCGATGGATAAGCGAGCTGTCATCGGCCTCGGGAGACCCAAAATCGGCGTGAACCTTGGCCGCGTCGAGCTCACCAAGTTTTGCCCAGTGCATTGAATAATCGATGCGCGCTGCGCTCAGCGCCTGACGTACGGCGAGGGCTGCGTCGGCCGTCGCATTGCTCAGAGCCCTGATCGCATTGATCAGCTCGGGCGCCTCGCCCTGTTGCTGGGCAATCGCCGCCGCCCAAAGGGAGTAAAGCGGTGAGGCCCCATCGACTTCGATTACGCTATTCTCGCGAAACCGGGTGAATGCAAGCGTCCCGGCAGGCTCGCTGACAAAGCGCAGGGTGAGCAGAAACGTCGCCGGCAGGGCCTGAACCGCTTTTGCAATCGCCTCCAGGGCTTCGCCGGTACGCTCGCGCGATATCGCATATGAGGCGTTGTAGAGCGCACCGGGCTTTCCGCTGGTAATGATGCCGTCATGAAGCGATCGCCAGGTTCCGCTGGGCGTGTTCAAGTCCGCAGGGTCGAAATCGCCGATGTCGTCCTGAAAGCCGCGGTCAATCCGATACGCTTCAAATGCACTCTTGCTGCCCCGCATCATGAAGCGCAACGCCGCCTCGGTTTGCGACTTGTCGGGAGCGACAGCCGCTCCGATGGCGATTGACCGTTTTTCAGCTTCGGCGACCGTCGGACCGAGCGAATTTTTTGCGGGCGACAGAGTGCGGGCCGCAGCCCCTGCAAGAAAGTGCGCGACGCCGCCGCCCGCTCCCGTGTCGCCGAGCGCGCTCTCGCGTGCGGACACGAAATAGCACGTGTGTAACGCCGGCGACCGAAAGACTGCGTGAGGGTCGAGGGTGAGCTCGTAGAAAATCGGATCAGCGCTCACACCCATGTTCCGCGCCAATTTGTTGAAGTCGCCCGACTCGATCGATCTCATCCAGGCATCATCAATCGCCTTGGACATGCGCAGCACGGCAAATTGCTGGCTGGGCTCGAGCTCCAGCGCGAGCCCGATGAGAACGCCCATCGCTCCAAGATGGATCAACGCATCCTCGAAACGCATGTCGTCGCGGATCACGACTATCTCGGCACCCGCTTCGCTGAGGCAGATCAGGCCTTCGGTAGAGAGCAAAGGCGCGGAAGCGCGCTCGATCCAGTAATGTTTTCCCGGCGCCACCGCGAAATGCATCCCGCGTACCATGTTCTGGATCCCGCCATAGTGAAGTCGCGAGCCGTGGCTTGCCGTTCCGATACTCCCCGCAAGAGTCGAGTGCAGGAAGCTGCCGCTCGTCTTGATCGTAAGCCCCCTCGCCTCACTGAAGGCGGTAAGCTGATCCAATGTTGTACCACCGCCCGCAAAGATGATGCGACCAGCCGGAATATCCGAACCAATTACGTCCGATGGGTCAGCAATCGCAACTGAGTGCAGAGTGGAACAATCAAAAGCTCTCACCGGGTTGCCGATCAACGGCGCGAAGCTCCATGCTGCACCGAACAATCCGGCATCAACCTGCGGTCCGTCGGGTTTTTCGAGCAGATATTCAAGATGCGCAAAGAAACGCTTCGCGTCCCGGGCAAACCGACGAAGTCCATTTCCCAGATCATACCCGACGTCGAGCGAAGCCTGCTCTGCAACAAGATAATATGGCGCTCCATGGCTGTTGAGACGGTCACCGATCGTCAGGTGCAGGTTCTGCCATTCGACGTCATGCTGATATCGGATCACTGCACACTCCTGTGTTCGGCACCGATGCCGATGAGATACCATGGGCTGCGTATCGCAAGGCTCGGTTTGCAATCGCAAGCGTCGCAATAGTGTGAATTCTTCTGCCGACGACTATAGTCCGCCATGTGATTTCGTGATTGGGGCGACATTATCCATGGAATCTCGCTTTGCGCTGCGCTTGCTCGGACCGTTCGGCCTGTTTCGCCCCGATGGGTCGCGGATCGAGATCACCAGCCGCAAGTCGGTGGCAATCCTGGCGATGCTGGCGACGGCACCCAATGGACTGCGCAGCAGGAGCTGGATCCGCAGCATGCTCTGGGGGAACGCGGCGAGAGCCAGGCGTCGGCGAGCCTGCGCAAGGAGCTGTCGAACCTCGTGACCGCACTAGAACATCAGGGAGCGGGCCATCTGCTCGAGCGTGAAATGCAACGGGTTCGCCTCCGCCTCTCCCATATCGATGTCGATATATTTGGCGATGATCTCGGACGGTCACATCCAGCGCAGGTCCCCGGCGATTTTCTTGAAGGCATCGACATTCCCGGTGCCGAAGCCTTCGACGACTGGCTGCGCGACGAACGATTGAGGATCGAGGAGATCGGTGCCGCGCTCGGCGGGCTTCATGATGCCGTTCCTCCCGCCCCCGCCCTCGCCGAGGGTGAAACCCTCGAGCGCAACTGGGACACTGGCAAGGCAACGCGCGAGCTCCCTCCCAAGCCCTCACTCGCAGTGCTCCCGTTCGACCTGATCGCGGCACATGCCGGTGACCAATGGCTTTGCGATGCCGTCGCAAGCGAACTCGCGATGCTGTTGTGTCAGTATCCGCAGATTTTTGTCATCTCGTCGGCATCAGCTCGTCGCGCGGCCGAGCGTCACGATTCTCGCGAAGCCATCGCGAGATTGCTCGGCGTGCGCTATCTGGTCGAAGGGGCGGTGACGCCGATAGAGGGCTCAGGACTGCTCGGCGTGTCGGTCGCGCTGATCGATGGCAGTACCGGGGAGCAGATCTGGGGGCGCTCCTTTCAGACCCCGCTCGATCGACTTCATTTCACCCAGGAAGAGATTGCACGTCAGATCGCGCCAATGATCTGGAGCCGGGTCGATTCCTTTGAACGCAATCGGATCCTTCGTCGAGTCGGTCCGCCGATCGATCAATATGAGCTCTATTGGAAGGCAAGCAGCCTGTTTCGCACTTGGGAGCGTGACGCGATCGCGCACGCCAATGAGCTGCTACAGACTCTCCTTGCGCGCACCGCATCCTGCCCCTGGGCCAACGCACTCGCCGCGTTTTGCTACGGCGTAACCCATTTTCTTGGCCTGGAAGAAGATACCGACACCGCGCTTCGCCGATCGATCCGCTACCGGCAGATCGCTCTGGCGAACGGCGAGGACAATGTCGAAGTACTGGGATACTGTGCCGGCTCGATTATTCTTAGCGGCGGGGACATCAATCTTGCCGACCGACTGATCAATAGGGCGCTCACGATAATGCCCTCATTCTATCCATCGCTGTTTTGGGGGGATGGGTCGATCTCTTTCGCGGCAATATCGAGCGCGCGGACGCGCGCTTCGCGCTCGCGCTGCGCCTCAACCCGGCAACCGGGGTGCAAGGCGAGACGCTGTGCGGAATGGGCTATTGCGCGATCTTTCGCGGCGATGCCACGGCCGCGCTGGCTCACTTCAATCAGGCGGTGATCGACGCGCCCAATTTTCCGGCAATTCGGGCCGGACTCGTACTTGCACGCGCCCTCGCCGCGGCTGGTGGCGCTCACGTCGATCTCGATCGGTCAGGTCACATCGAGCCTTCCGACCTGCGAATCCTGAACCTGGTCCGCGCGCCCGAATTGCGCGCTGATCTGCAACGGCTGATAGAACCACTGCGTGCTGGCGACCGCGGTTCGACGCAAGCGTAACGATTTCACGCTTTCGCGACGCCGACTTCCCCATTCATCGACGCTGCCTTGGTCTTTGACGACATCGAGATCGCAGGGGAGTTGAAACGATGCGCAAGTCTGACACTCATCGATCCAGTGGGCTGGATCAGCTGCGCAGACGGTCCGGTCTGTGGCTGCAGATCGGTGCTCTGGCACTGACGGCAACGCCTGCGCTAGCGGCAAAGCCGCGCAAACCGGGCGACGGATCCGTCAATTCGATTTCCTATTTTCTCCCAAAGGTCGAACTCGAGCTTGTCGGCGAGTTCCGCGTCAAGCGCTGCGCGCCCGATGTCGAGGTGACGCCGACATACACGCTGGTGCAGTCCTATCTGCCGGATACCGGGGCATTGGTCGACCTCGACACCTCGGTCGGCTTCCTCGCCAAACGCTCGGTCAAGATCGAGCTCTATCCCGATGGCACGCTCAAGAGCTTCAATGGATCATGGGAGGGCCAGGGCAGCAAGCTCATAACTGCGGTCGCCAAGCTCGCTCTTGCGGTAGTAACCGGGCCATTCAAGCCGATGGAACAGCGAACCGCGCAGTGCAATGCCTCCACAGTCAAGACTCTCGATGACCTGGCGAAGAAGCAGGCGCAGATCGTCGCCGTCGAAGCGCGACTTGCAAAGGGGCAGAGCCAGAGCTCAGATCTCGCGACGCGGGATTTTCTGCTTCAGCAAAAGGCGCAGCTCATCAGGGCACTGACGATTACCAAGCGATGGGCGATCGAGGTCGACGCAAAGGCGTCTGAGCCGCAGGCTTTGTCGGCAGCGAATGGCAATCCGACCGTCGCAACGGAGCCGCAATCAATCTCGCGAACTCTCGAGAAGGTCGACTACAGCGCACTTCTGATCGCCGATACCGGACTGCCCGGACGCAACGGGACTCAGGTTACACTCGCTGCGTCGCCGGGTTTCAAGATCGCTGACCTGGCAAGCCGACAGCTTTCCTCGCCGATGACCGTGAGCGCGGATTTGCTCTATCGCCGCCCGGTGCCTGGAACCCTCTCGATCGACCCGCTCGTTCCCGGCGGCAAGGCGCCCACCGACACCTTCGCGATCCTGGTTCCGCAATGGTCGGCGATCCACAAGCTGCGCCTTGGCAAGGGGGGCATGTTCGGGTCGCGCAGCGCGACCGCCAAGTTCGAAGCCAACGGCATGCCGAGCGAGCTCTCCTATGGGAGCACCGGAGCGAGCGAAGGTATCGCGGGCCTGATCGATACTGCGCGCGAAGGCTATGGCAGCTTGCGCGATGCCGAGCTCGGCCAGCTCAAGCGGGAAATCGAACTCGCCAAGGCGCGCAAGGAACTTGAGGACCTGCGCGCGGCAAGCGATGAGTAGGAGATCGAAATGCATTATGAATATCGCGTCGGAGAAGAGACCGTCCGCCTCGAAGTCGACCCCTCGGTGGTTGCCGTCCGGTTCGATCAGACAAGCAGAAGCAACATCGACAAGGCGATAAAGTCGGCAGACGTTGGAACCCCCAATGCGGGCTTCGACATGGTCGGGGATCAATTCGTTCTTTTGCCCGCACTCGGCACGCAGACCTTTGCTGCGACCCGGGTCGAGGACATGGTGGCGGCCAAGCTGGAAAGCCTGCGTGCGCAGGATGTGGTGATCGATGCCCGCCCTGTGTTCAAGCTCGCCGAGGCGCGGGCGATTGCGACCGATCAGCTGATTATTGGGGTCGAGCCGGGCGAGGATGTGCGGGAACTGCTCGAACGTCAGTCGCTTGTCGAGGTGAGCCGGGAGGAAGAGCGGCTGGTTGCACGTCTGCCCGAGGGCGCCGACCCGTTCGCATTTCTCGAGCGTGTCGAGGCAGAAGATCAGGTGCTCTATGTCGAACCAAAATTTCTGCTGATCGGCGAGGCTCGTCCAAGCCGCGCAGTCGATTTGCTCGAAGTGAACGCAGCAACCTCGGCCAACCGATACGCGATGGAAATCACTCGCGCGCGTGCGGCCTGGGCGATTCAGGCCGGCAACCCGGCGATTCGGATCGCGATCCTCGATGAAGGTGTCGACAGCGCGCATCCTGACCTAGCTCCGGCCGTCGTCGGAACCTTCGATGCCACCGACGGCAATGCCTATCAGGAACCCAACGTCTGGGACGGTCACGGGACGGCGTGTGCCGGTCTGGCGGTCGCCAGTCCGTCAGCAGCGAGCGGCGATGCAGGTATGAGTGGAAGCGGTCGCGGGTGCAGCCTGCTTGCCGTTAGAATTGCCTTCTCCAGGCGAAAGGGCGCGCCATGGGAGACATCACAGGATATCATCGCAACGGCGATCGACTGGTCCTGGCGAAACGGCGCGTCGGTGATCAGCAACAGTTGGGGCCAGGGGCTCCCCTCGAATGCGGTCATTCATGCCGTCGAGCGCGCGCGCGTCCAGGGGCGCGGCGGGCGTGGTGCCGTCTTCGTCGCCGCTGCAGGAAACAATGAAGGGGCGGTCAGCTTTCCCGCCAACGGCCAGCATGTTCTCACTGTCGCCGCGAGCAACCAGTTCGACCAGTGCAAGACCCGTGGCAGCGCCGACGGCGAGACCTACTGGGGATCCTGCTTTGGTCCCCAGGTCGACATTGCCGCGCCTGGCGTACTGAACTACACGACCGATAATCGCGGCGCGGGAGGCTATTCGCCATCCGACTATGCGCCAGCCTTCAATGGAACCTCTGCCGCGACCCCGATTGTCGCCGGTGCCTGCGGCCTGCTCCTGTCGAAACGGCCCGAACTGACCGAGGCACAGGTGCGGGAGGCGATCTGCAGGAGCGCGACAAAGGTCGGGCAATTTCCCTACCATAATGGCCGCAACGACCGGATGGGATTCGGGCGACTGGATGTCGTCGCGGCGCTCGCGCTGGTCTGAGAAAACGAAAGGGGTTGCGATGCGCATTTTTCGTCATTTTCTGCTTGCGGCAGCGACCTTGTCACTGCCCGCATGCGCAACGCGCGGGGTCGTCAACATCTCCTGCGAGCCGTTCAAGGCAAACCAGGCCGCTGCGCTCAGCGAGCTCGACATGGGACGGCTTGTCCGCGAGATCCAGCAGGAAGCGGCCCCCCGTCGCCGGCAGCTCAAGAGGACGATCCACTCGTCAAACGCATTGAGGGCGCGATCCTCCAGGCGCTGGCCGCTGAGCGGCTCGACAGCTTCGGGACGAAGCGATTGGAACCCGCCAATGCCCTGCTGCTTTCTGGCGGTGGCCAATGGGGGGTCCTTTGGCGCTGGCTTCTTGCACGAGCTCAGCATTCGTCCCGACGCCCGCCTCCCCGATTTCGGCATCATTACAGGTGTGAGCACCGGCGGCCTCCAGTCCCTTTTTGTCGCGCTTGCCGACGTTAAGGTGTCGTCTGAGCAGGCGAAACGCTTCAAAGCCTTTCTCGCTTTGCCAGAAAACGCGCATATTCGGCGGCCGGTCGGGGATCCGACCTATATCGACCTTCTCCAGATGAACTACAGCCCTCTGGACGAGCGCGAAATCGTTTCACGCAATGCCAAATGGCAAGCGCTCTACAAGGGCTCCTTTGCCGGCCTGAAACCGCTGCGCGCACGGATCGAACGCGCGCTGTGCACCGATGGCGATCCGGCCAAGGGGTGCCCGATGATCGAGCATCTCGCCACGTCCGGCAAGCTGGTGTTGATCGGGTTCATCCGCGTCAATGACGGTCGCTTTGTCTATGCCGACGCGGTCAAACTCGCGAAGCTCGTCGACGACCCGGCGCTCGATCCCGACCGCACGAAGCGGCTTGCGACGATCCAGCAATGCCTGACCGGCGCCGCGCTCGCATCTGCGGCCATGCCCGTGACGTTTCAACAAGTTCAGATCAACACGAAAACCTATCTCGACGGCGGCGTGCGGCGATCGGTGTTCGACGCCAGGGTCGTCGACGCACTCGAACGTGCGGCGAAGTCGGCAAGCGCACAGATCGCCGCAAAACCCGATCCAGACACGCTCACCGGTCTGTATGTCATCCGCAACGGACCGACCTCGCTCAAGGCACTCGACCCCAAAGAGGGCAGCGCCGAGTCCGGCAAGCCCCGATACAAGGTCGATGATGTGATGATTGTCACCGATGTTATCGAACGGGCGCAGGCGATCGTCGTCAACGAGCTCGAAGTGGGTTCGATTGCCGGGCTGCGTCTCGAGCGACCCTATGCAGATATCTGGCTCGCCACTGCGGACGGGTATGACCGCGCATTCCCCTCCCCGATCGGCGGCGCTGAGGAAATCTGCCGAAAGGAAGATCCAAAGGCCATGTTCGAGCCGGGCTTCATGCGATGTCTCCAACGCTTCGGACGCTATAAGGGCGGCCGCAATTTCGAGACGGACCCCAATGCGCCGAAGAATCCCTGGCTGAAGCTCAGTCCGATCGCGTCGCCGTTCAAGGGCACTGCGGGAGGAACCAAATGACCCCTCATCCATCGATTGATCGCCGCTCGCTGCTGGTCGGCGCAACCGCGATGCTGGGAGGCTGCGTCACGTGCAGGATCCCGCGTGCCGACGCGGCGGCGGCAACGGTCGGCGACGCCCATGCGCATTTCTTCAACCTGTCCGACCTTCCGGTACATGGCTTCATGCGACATGTGCTCGCCCCGACCTATGCCCCCAATGCACCGGAGATCATCCTCGCGCTGGCCGACCTTGCCGCCTGGGTCGCAAAGACGCTCACAGTGTCGGCCCGAGCGGAGATCCGCCGGCTTGGTCGAAGCGTGCGTCTTGGTGAAGCAAAGGTCGAGGCGGATGCATTTGCGCGCGCCGTCGCCGATCGACAGATGGCAGTCATCAACGCGGCAGCCCCCGGGGCGCTGGCCGCAGCTGATCCGCGTGTCGACCTCGCCGCCAGCTATCTTGCGCTTTCGCGAATGGTCGGAGCAAACGGCCCTGCTCCCGAGCCGAACGGAGGCAAGCCCGGTTCCGGTCAGCGCGCGACGATCGACTCATCGGTTTACCGCCAGATCGCCGAACAGGCTGACTCAGGCCGTGGTGCCGCCAGCGCTGACCCTGGCAACGCAGGAGCACGGGATGCCCGGGCAATCATCGGCTGGATCTATCTCATGTGCCAGCCGCGCTGCCTGCACGTGATTCGATATCGCGACACGATCAAGGCGTCGAACGCGAGGGTCGATCATGCGATCAATCTTCTGGTCGACTTCGACCGGTGGCTTGGCGACCGCCCCGACCAAGCGTCGAAGCAATCAGATCAGGTTGCGTTCTGGACGCGATATGCCAGCATCGCAAAGCGGGAAGGCAGTCCCATTACGCTGCACACCTTTGCCGGCTACGACCCGCTGCGCCACGCCGGCGAACGCCTGTCGGGAACCAGACCGTACTTGGAGACGATGCTGGACTGGATCCGGGCCGAGCAGGCAGCCAATCAGGCCGCCTCGCATCGCATCCGGGGCTTCAAACTCTATCCACCCATGGGCTTTCGTGCGTCATCGAATGGCGACCTTGATGTCTCGCACGGCGAACGCGGCGCGCGCGAGGTTCGCACCTGGTGGACCAAGCAAGGCTGGGATATCGCGCGTGTCGGTCGCGAGGTCGACATTTCGCTGGACCAGTTCTTCAGGGCAAGCGCGGAGCTCGATGTCCCGCTCCTGGCGCATGCGGCAAACAGCATGGCATCGATGGAAGGTGCCGGCGTCAGGGCCAGCCCAAGATTTTGGATCGAACGCGCGAAACAGGTTCAAGGCTGGGGCGGCAACCCCTTGCGCGTTTGCCTTGGTCACTTCCGACGGTCAGTCGAAAACAGGGCGCTTCTTGTCGAGATCCTGCGACTGAACAAGCCAGCTTCAGATGGCCGACCTGGTGCACAGATCTATGTCGACATGAGTTACGACGACGACATCCTTTCAGGCAGCGCGAACGACGTACTCGATTTCTTCGCGTCCGCCTGCCGCGAGGCGAACAGCCAAGGGGAATACGTCCTTTTCGGATCTGACTGGATCATGGTGGGCCAGGATGCACGGGCACACGCCTATCTCAGCAACCTGCGTGACGCGGTAGCCAATCACTGCTTCTGGGGGTCAAAGAGCGCGCTGCTTTTTCGGGAGAACATGCTGAAGTTCCTGAAGTTGAGCTGATCTCGAGCAAAATCGCACTCGTCCGAGGTCGACAACGCCCCGAAGCGCTCAATCCCCGCGGCAATCTCGACGAGGTCCCCTTCCGAAATGACTTCGCTCGACGAATGGCGCGCCTCGACATAACCGCGCTTGACCGGTTCAAATCGGCGCCTGTCGCCCTGTCGGGTCGGCAGGGAGCACTATGCTGGCTGCCCAATTGGCATCGCAGCACCCGCCAAGGTCTACTGAGATTTACTTCGGTACCCCGCCAGACCATTCTGCGCGCGGGGGATGAAGATGACCATGGACAGGCGCCCGTTCGGCATGTGGACAGCGACCGCGATGGTGGTCGGCGGGATGATAGGTGCCGGCATCTTCCAGTTGCCCGCGTACATCGCACCCTATGGTTGGATCGCGGTGATCGCATGGATCATCAGCATCGCCGGCGTAATGGCGATCGGCTATGTGATGGCCATGCTCAGTCGGCAGACGCCCGAGCAGACGAGCGCGGTTGCCGTCACCGGCGCGGTGCTGGGGCCGACCACGGGCGCGCTGGTCGGATGGAGCTACTGGATTTCCAACTGGACGGCGGTAGCGGCGATCGCCGGGTCGGCAGTCGGCTATCTCGGCGCGCTGGAGCCCTGGTTCGTGGCGAGTCCCGTCAACAGCGCAATCGCGACGGCGGGGCTGATCTGGCTGTTCACCCTGACCAACATGGCCGGTGCGCGGCTGGCGGGGCAGATTCAGGTGGCGACGACCGTGCTGAAGCTTCTGCCGCTGATCTTCGTGATCGGCATCGTCCTGTGGCTCGCCGGATCGGAGCGAGCGAGCGCACCGGTCTGGCCGGGCACCGGGCCGGGCTATGGTGGGCTGACGGCTGCGGTCACGCTGACATTATTTCCGTTGGTCGGCTTCGAAGCGGCGGGGCTGGTCGCCGAACGCGTGCGCGATCCCGGTCGCAACATCCTGCGCGCGACGATGATCGGCACAGCGCTGGTCGGTCTGCTCTATGTCGTGGTGGGCACGGGCATCGCTTTCAACCTGCCCGCAGACAAGGTCGCCGGGTCGACCGCGCCGTTCACGCTGTTCGTCGAAACTTACCTGGGGAGCGGCGCGGGCAAGTTCGTCGCGGTCTTCGCCGCGATTTCTGCGATAGGCGCGCTCAATTGCTGGGTGCTGGTGCAGGGTGAGCTGCCGCTCGGCATGACGCGCGCGGGGCTGCTGCCCGCATGGTTCGGCCGGGTGAACGCAAAGGATGCGCCGGTGGTCGGGTTGCTGTTGGCCAGCATCCTCGCCACCCTGCTCGTCGCGTCCACTGCCGACCGGAGCCTCAGCAAGGCGATGGAGTTCGCGATCCTGCTGACAACGTCCTCGGCGCTGTGGTTCTATCTCGCAATCTGCGTCGCCGGGCTAGTGCGCCGCGTCGCCCTCATCCCGGCCGCGCTCGCCCTGCCCTTCTGCCTGTGGGCACTATGGGGCGCAGGGACCGAGGCTAGCGCGTGGAGCCTTGCGTTAATGCTGACGGCGTTGCCGCTATACCGGTGGGCGCGGCGGGAGACTTGACGCTGAGATGGCACGGTGGCTTTGGCCACCCCGCAATCCACATCGTCCGCGCCACCAGCCGTCAATATTACCACGTCATCTAATGTGGCGATCTTCCCCGCCCGCCGATGATGAGTGCGTCGTATTTCTGCGTCATGCTTCCCCGCGCCTCCAATCATTCGATGTTGGGTGGCCGCCGCGACCATCCCGGTGCCGGCGCGCGATGCAGCCTGGCCTCCGGGATCAGCCCGCGAATCTTCCGCGCGAAACTGCGCAGACAAACTTCGCTGTCGCCGATCGGCCCGACCGTGTAGCTGCGTGACGCCATTCCGCGCTGCACATTGGTGATCAGCCACGTATCCTCGGCATTCACCACACGGTTGATCCGCCAGTTGGCGTAGCGAACCAGCTTCATCGTGCGATCCGCACCCGGCAGTGCGAACGCCATTTCGCGCAGCACGCAACTGGTCGGTCCGGTCGGCAGCCACTGCATGAAGTCGATCTGGTCGGGATAAACGTCGAACGCCTGGTTTGGCCATAACTTGTAGTAAAGCCACAACCGCTGATGGGTGTCGGGCAGATGGTCCACGCGCGGCAGGTGCTTCTGGTACATCGCCTCCCAAAAATTCGACCGCGGGCTGTCGGCCAGATAGCCGGACATCTTGTCGACCCAAGGCTGCGCCTCGATCGCGTAGCTCTTGCCGAACAGGCGGGTGAGGCCAACATGCGCGACCGGAATGTGCAGCCCGTCGGAATAATTGTCGCCGACATTCTTCCAGTTCACGTCACGGTCCCGCAGTCGCTCCGGACTGATCGTCCGCATATCCTCGAACCGGTAGGGCGCGATTTCGGTGTCATAGGGCGACATCATTTCAGCAACTGAAGGCCCACCGCGATCCGTGAGTCGAACGAACACAAACCCCTGCCAGATCTCAACCTCGACGGGGGCCAGACCATTGTCTTCGAGGACCAGCGTCGAATAATCCCCCCGCATCGGCACGCCTGTCAGTCGCCCGTCAACCTCATAGGACCATGCGTGATAGGGGCAGACCAGCTTCTTCGTGCAGCCGCTCGGTCCGTCGACCAGCCGCATCGCGCGGTGGCGACAGACATTGGCAAAGGCACGCACGACCCCATCCTGGCCACGGATCGCGATCACGCTCTCGCCGAGATAGTCGAGCGTGTGGTAATCGCCGGCATTCGCGATGTCGCTTACATGGCAGACGATCTGCCATGACGGGCGAAGAACACGATCGACCTCGACCTCGAAATATTCGGGGTCGGTGTAAAGCCAGCCGGGCAGGCTCAGATTATCGTCAGGGTCAGCGCCGGAAACGTCTGCAAAGCGATGCGCCATCATCGGATCCCCACTTGTTATACGATCGTGTAACGGCAGCGCGTGCGATACAGGATCGTTCTCACTTAGCCCTCCTCCGCATTCGTGGGAAAGGATCGGGCGAGAGCCTTCCGACTGCGAAGGCAGCCCCGCAGTCTTGACCGCCACCTGATCGGCTTTCGACAGGGACTCTGACGGCCACTCCAACCCCGGGGGCACTCGCCAGGCGCAGGTCACACCCGCCTGTTAGATTTCTGCGGTTTTTAGACTTTACAGGATGTCGTGAAATGAAGCTCTGGTGCCCCTGGCCGTTACCGAAGAATGCTATCAAGTATCTGATTATAAACGGAAATGTTTAGCAATAATATTTCAATGGCCCCAGACATGCCCGTGGCAAAAATGTCACTCCAAAAAGACACAATGTGAGTTCTTGGCCCGGACTCACATCCGGGGCCACCGAAACTATGCTGCTCCGCTCCAGCGCGCACCGCTGATTCGCGATTGATTGTGCGCCACCCAGTTACCCGCGTACGGGGTGCCGCCCCCCGGGATCAGGTCGCTCATCGCAATGCTGCGTGAGCGATCCGATCGCAAATATAGGTCATACTGCGGCCCGCATCTTCACGAGGGCTGGGCCCACTTCTGCCTCCACTTTGCTCAGCAAGGCACGCGCGGAAGCTATATCTGGCAGTTGAAATCGAATCTGGCAGGATTGGAACGGCGCGTTAACTATGCGCGATCATGTCCAGCGGCTCGTCACCTTCGCCCGGCAAGAAACCCCTCCTGTCTTCCAAGCAGGTTGCGACCCTGCGTCTCGTCCAATGTAATCTCAGCTCGAAAGAGATCGCGCGCCTGCAGGGCGTGACCAGCTACGCGATCGATGCGCAGATCGAGCGGGCGATGCAGCGCTTGGACCTCCCTAGCCGCAACGAGGCGGCACGCTGGGTGATGAGCCACGTGCCGGGCCCATACGAACGGTTCGTATATGAAGCGCAGCCGCTTGCAGCCCTCAGCTATCTGCCAGCAGACATCGGGCCACCGGATCGCCAGGATCACATGATCGAGGACGGCGTCGCGGAGGCTCAGGCTTCCTATGTCGCACCATTCGAGTTGCTGTCCGATCCGCTTCGCCCTTCGGCAATGGAGACCAGACATGCGCTGAAGCCCGCCACGATGCTCTGGCTGATCCCGGTCATCGCATTTGTCACGCTGTGCGTCCTCGTGACGTTGCTGGTGGTCGGAGAACGCGCCAGCGCCTGGGCCGACAAGCACCTGCCTTCCTACCGATCGACCAACCCCCTAGCCGCAGCGCTCTTCCGCGTTGCGGAGGAGATGCTGCATGTCCGAACAGATTCACGATGTAGCCGCAGAACTCTCGCCGATGATCCTCGCGGCCGAAGAGGCGATCGAGGACGCAACCGCTGCAGTCGCCACATTGATTGCCGGGACGGTGGCCAAGCGCCGCGCCATCGGGATGTTGCCTGCTGAAGCACAGCCGACCGTGCTGATACTCCAGCAGGCGCTTTCGCATACGATCCGCTCGGGCAGCATGGTGCTGCGCGCGCATGGCCGGTTCGAGGAGCAGTATCGCACCCTCGCAAATGGCGACACCCACCCCCTCACCCGCGAGAATGTCCAGAACCGCGCGGCGACCATTGCGGATGCGGATCGACCGCAGCTCAGCGTCGTCAACGGTTGACGGCAAGCCCCCAAACAGGTTCTTCGATCATGCATGCGCTTCGCCCTTCTCATCGCCGCCGTGACGACGATTGCAGCCGCGATCTATTATTCGGTGACGCTGAGCTGGGCGTTCGCAAGCTACGGCCCGCTCGAGGTCTGGGCAGGGATCGCGCGCAGCGCCTTCTATCTGGGTCTCGCGGCCTTCGCCTGCAGCTTTGCTGTTCGCTGCGGCGACACGCCCGAGTGCCAGATCGGGGTGATCATCCTTCTGGGACTCCTGATCGATCCGCTGCTCCACCTGCTTTTCGAGCATCGGGTGGCGCAGGTCGACCCGACCCACTTCATCGTCGACGGCGCGACGTTCGTTGCCTTCGTCATTGTCACGCTTCGCGCGGCTAGGGTCTGGACGGCATGTCTCTCGGCTTTCCAGCTGCTCTCGCTCGGCGCACATGCCGCCAAGGCGCTGAATGTGGGGATCCACCCGGTAGTCTATGTCGCGATGGCAGTGATGTGGTCATATGGCATGCTGATTCTGCTGATTATCGCCACACGCCGGCATCGCCTGCCGCACGCGCGGAACGTGATACCCGCCTCCTGGAGAAGCTCCTTGCGCCGCTAGGCGGAACCGCGGGTCCCTATGCCGCTCGCCTCGTCGCGCGCTTCGCGTCCTTGGGCGGCGTCATGTGCGCATCGTCGAGCAGGATCGCGCGTGAGACCTGCGAGGAGGTCGTCTCTCTCCTCGATGCGCATCGTGCGCTGCTCGCGCACAGCCTGCGCGATCGCATTATCGATGCGCCTGTTTGCGCCAGCGGCGACTCGCTCCGCCAATATCTGGTCGCAACGCTTGGGGACTGCACCACAGAACATCTTCGGATTCTCTTGCTCGACAGCGGCAACCGGCTGATCGCCGATGAGCCGATCACCCATGGCGAGGCCAACGGCATCTCAGTGCGGCCGCGTGCGGTGCTGAACCGCGCGCTCGAACTGGACGCGGTTGCGATCATCCTTGTGCACAACCATCCCGGCGGGAACGCCATCCCCAGCGAGCGGGACATCCAGTTCACCCGCCGCGTCGCCGAAGCGGCGCGCCATCTCGACATCACGCTCCACGACCATCTCATCATTGCAGGGGCGCATTGCATCAGCCTGCGTGCCCGGGGGGATTTCACATGAACATGCAGCTCACCCGAAGCCCCGAAGCGCGTAAACGCGATGCCGAGGCCGCCGACCGGCTGGAGGAGCTGGTCAGCACGCTTCGGCGTGCTGCTCGCACGGGGTCGTCAAAGCCGATGACCCGTGATGACGAGGTTACCCACGCGGCCAAGCAACTCTATTGGCGTCGTCGGCAGCGCGGTCGCTATTTCGAAGGCATTGAGAGCATGTTCGGCGAGGCAGGCTGGGACATACTGCTCGACCTGTTCATCGCCTGGAACGAGCAGCTCAACGTCTCGATTTCGAGCGCGTGCATTGCGGCCGATGTGCCGCCAACGACCGCGCTCCGCTGGGTATCCGTCCTCGAGGCCCGTGAGCTCATCTACCGCGAACGCGACCCCGGTGATCGGCGGCGCACCTATCTGCGCCTCGCTCCGGAAGCGCATCAGGCAATCCATTGCTATATCAGCGAGGTGCTGCTTGGACGCGTCGGCTATCCGTCGATCGATGTCGCCGACGCGAGCGTCGGCGAATGACGCGGGGTATAACAAGCCAGGACAGCGCCCCACCTTACACGCAGAGTTCCAGCACCGCCGCCAGATTGGCGCCCCACCGCCTCAATTGTCTAGACAATTTCCATGCATAAGGCTGAAGCCGCTCGCCTGCATGAGTTTCTGCTGCAGGAGGCGTACTGCGCAGCGCGAAACGCCACATCGCACATCCGCGCTGCAGGCAGCGGCTCGATGCAGGACGAGTTTATCCGCAGCTTCGCAACCATTGGCGGACTCATGAAGCTCGTCGCGGACATCATGGCGGACGAGATCGTTCAGGCGCCGGCCGCCGAGGACGCTATTCTTGACGATGTGCTGGCGGTCCTCGGAATGTTTCTCGCCGAAGCAAAGCATGCACGGATCGCGCCCGTTACAGCCGGCCGCCATTGACCCGTAGTCCGCGCCTGCGGCGCAGCTAGTCCAGCCACTCGGGTGCCGTCCAGTTCGCCCGTCTCGCTCGGGCAACCCGGGTCAGCCGCTGGACGCGAAGCCGATATGCATCGCTGTCGCGCCGCCAGTCGATTGCATGCTCCGCGCCAAACAGCGCTTCGCCAATCATGCGATGCGTGGCGCCCTGATCGAGCGCGTCGGCGGTACGCAGCTCGCTGATCCAGCGCTCGGTACGCACGTGCGGCACGTCTGGCGGGGCACGCATCCGCTCCGCGACCAGGTGGGCGAGCGTCTGCAGCGGATCGATCTGCGGATTGAGGCGCGCCAGGCCATCGATCCTGAAGCTCAGATCGGCCGGGCCACCCAGCAACGTCCCGTCGACGATATCGAGCCTCAGCAGCCAGCGACCGTCGCTGAAGCTCCAATGTTCGTCTCCGTCCTGATCGACGGTCACGCTGGCACAGTTTGAGAGTTTGGAGATATCGAACAGATCATCGTCCCGCTGGGGAGAGCGGGCGGCCGCGTTCAGACATCTGGTGTCCTGTCCGGTCATCCAGACCGGGCGCGCGTCGCGCGCATCGAATCGGGGGTCAACAAGCGCAACAAGCGCAAAATTCCGCGCGGCGTGAATTGCCGGGCGATCGCTCGGGCGGCGATGGTGCCGCCGCCAGCTTTCGCGATAGGGGCGACTGCGGCGCAGCCACTCCCATCCGAACATCCTGCGATCGGCACCATCGAGATAGGCATAGGCTGTGCGATCGCGCCAATCGATGTCGATGCAGGATTCGGTCGGGTCGACCTGCTCCTCACAACCGGTGCGCCCCGAGCAAGCCGGGTCGATCCGGGCCCCATTCCTATCTTGATCGTCGCTTGCTTTCGTCACGGCCGCAACCCTCGCATCGGCACCGTCCGGCGCGCGGGGAGCAGCGCTCATCGCGCGAGGGTCGAGAATAGGCAGAATATATTTTCAAAATATCAATCACTTTGGGTAGGCTGCCCCTTGTGCACGATGGCTCCCCGCCCTTGTGCATGCGGTCCAGTGTCGTCCGACCCGGTATTGGGAGCCATGGGAAGGGTGACTTGAGGGGCGGCGGCAGACGCTGGCTTGAGTCCATCGGCTGGTCGCGGGCCGTCAGGGCATGCCGTCGTTTCACGCCGCGCAGGATATTCTGCATTCGCTTCAGTCGGTCGACAGTCTTTCCTCGCTCTCCGATGCGCTGGTCGAGACAACCGAACGGCTTGGCTTTCACTATTTCGCGCTCACCCATCATGTCGATTTTCCGAGCGCCGACCGACAGGCCGTACGCCTGCATAACTACCCGCGGGACTGGGAGACCTGGTTCAACTCCAATGGGCTGGGTCCGACCGACCCGATCCACCGGGCCAGTCATGCGACTGCCTTCGGCTTTCGCTGGTCGAGGATCGAGGAGCTGATCCACCTTTCCAAACGCGACCATCATGTCCTCGCGCACGCTGTGCAACATGGCATCGGCGAAGGTTTCACGGTTCCGGGCAATGTCCCCGGAGAGGTGTTGGGCTCCTGCTCCTTTGCATGCCGCGCCGGTGACCGTCTTGCAGAGGAGCGTATCGCGCTCGCGCAGATTGCCGGACAATGGCTGTTCGAAACCGGACGCCGGCTCGCCGTCAAGCGGACGATCCTGTCGCCACCGACGCTGACCGACCGTCAGATCGAGTGCATCCTGTGGGTCGGGCGCGGCAAGACCGATTGGGAGATCGCGCAAATCCTCGGTGTCAGCCAGGCGACGGTGATCGAGCATCTGCGCAATGCGCGTGCGCGCTATGACGCGCCGACCCGCTCGATGCTGACCGTCCGGGCTCTCTATGACGGCGCGCTGAGCTTCACAGATCTGGTGCGCTGACAACCCTCATTTCTTGGAATGGGCCGCTCCGGCCTCACCTGCTTTTGGGCTTGCTCCCTTCACCCAAGGAGCCTGTCCCATGATGCTCATCATCACCAATCAGAACCGGATGCAGGAGCGCGTCGTGCTGCGCGCCATGTTCGAGGCGCGCAAGCAGGTGTTCATCGACCTGCTCGGCTGGGACCTGCCGGCGCTCGCCGGCCGCTTCGAGGTCGATCAGTTCGACAATGCCCGCGCCACCTATCTCATCCTCACCGATGCGCGTCGGCGCCACCTCGCCTCGGCGCGGCTGTTGCCCACCGAACATCCCGGCATCCTGACCACGCTGTTCCCGCAGCTTTGCGATACCCCGCCCCCGTCAGGCAGCGACGTGTTCGAGATTACCCGCTTCTGCCTGTCACGCGACCTTCGCGCGCCGGCCCGGCGTGCCGCACGCGACACGCTCGTCCGGGAGATCGCCCGCTATGCGCTCGGCACCGGTATCACGACCTATACCGGGGTCGCCGAACTGCCCTGGCTGCGCCAGATCCTGGGCTTTGGCTGGCGGGCGTCGATGCTCGGTGATCCCAAAATCTGTGGGCGTCAGCAGCTCGGCGCACTTCGGATCGATATCGACGCCGATACGCTCGCGCTGCTCGCGCGAAACGGCATCCATGGCGATGCCGATGCTGCCCTCCAGTCCAGCGCGGCATGAGGGGGCAGCTATGGCAACGCATCCCACGCACGATGTGCACAATAGCGGCGACTGCGCCGCACAGCGGCTGCACCATCAGGGCTTCGCCCTGCTGCGCAATGCGGTCCCCGCGGCGCTGATCGATGCGGTCGGCACGGATCTCTCCGACGATTTCGAGGCCACCCCCTTCTGCGCGGGTGGATTCTATGGCGAGCGCACCAAGCGGTTCGGGCGATTGCTGGCCCGCTCTCCCTCAATACAGAAACTGGTGCTCAGTCCCGAGATCGTCGGACTGGCCGAAGCAGCTCTGCTGCCCTGGTGCGATAACCTCCAGCTCAACCTCACCCAGGCCATCGAAATCCACCCCGGTGCCCTCCCCCAGTTCCCGCATCGCGATCAGGACATGTGGCGCGGGCCGGTCGGCGCGATCGAATATCTGGTCAACGTCATCTGGCCCCTCACCCCCCTTTCGGCAGGAGAATGGCGCGACGCTGATATGGCCCGGGTCGCACGGTGCCGCCGCAATCGAAGCGTGCGCGCCGGGCATGCCGATTGTCGCCGAATGCGATCCGGGCGACGCGATCGTGTTTCTTGGCTCCACGTTGCACGGCGCCGGTGGCAATGTGAGTGCGCTGCCGCGGCGCGCGCTGATCATCAGCTACTGCCTTGGCTGGCTCAAACCCTATGAAAACCAGTGGCTCGCCTACCCGCCTCCAGTCGCGCGCGGCTTTGCGCCCGAGCTCGCCGGATTGGTCGGCTATCGCCAGCATCGCCCCAATCTCGGCAATTTCGAGGGTCAATGCCCCTCGATCCTGCTGCGCGACAGCGTCCCCGACCGGATTGGTGCGATCGATGCGCTGCGCCCCGACCAGGCGGCGCTGCTCGATGCGCATGTTGCAGGGCAAATGCGCTACCGGGCGGCGGGTGGCGCCTCGCGATGAGCCCGGGCGAAACGATGCGGCGGGTCTATACCGCGCTCAAGGCGCGGATCCTTGCCGGCGACTTCGCGCCGGGTGAGCGGCTCGATCCCGCCCGGCTCGCGAGCGAGCATGTCGCAAGCGTCACGCCGGTGCGCGACGCGCTCCACCAGCTGACCGGAGAGCGGCTGATCGAGAGCTGGCAGCATGAGGGATTCCGCCAGCCCCTCGTCAGCGAAGCCGGGCTGCGCGATCTCTATGGCTGGAGCAGCGAGGTCGTCGGCCTCGCGCTGCGGGCCGCCGGCCAGCGGCACACTGGCCCGCGCCCGCCACCTGCCCCGACTCTCGATACAGGCGGCGGCTATGCCGGGCAGGTTGCGCAGCTGTTCAACTGGATCGCCCTGCACTCCGCCAACCGCGAGCATCTCGCCGCGATCGATGCGATCAATGCACGGTTTCACCGCGTGCGACTGATCGAAATGGGCCTGCTCAGCGATCCGCGCGGCGAGCTCGAAGCGTTGCACCGCGCGGTCGCCCAGGCCGAATTCTCGTCTGCGCGTCGCCTCAGCGACGCGTTTCATCGCAACCGGCTCCGCCTCGTCCCGGCGATCGCCGAGCAGCTGCGTCCACGCGAGGGCGATTGAACCCGCCCAGCCAAACAATCGTCGAATTGTGCCCGTATAAAGTAGGTATAGTCGGCCACCGCGCTCAGCCTTCACGATGCTGCCCCTCCTGGCAGCAAGCAAGGAGACTGATGATGGAACGCATCGAACACGCACCGATCGTCGATCTCGGCGCCGCCAGCGTCGAGACCAAGGGTCCCGTCGGCCCGTTCAAGGACGAGCAGGCGGGCATTCTCGAGCCCGGTCTCAGCAACGACTGATCGAGCGGACGCGCGGCGGCATTGCCGCGCGTCCATCGGATCTTCGTTATGCTGCGCAAGGGCCTCAGCTTCTGCATCACCTCGGGCGAGCCGGTGTTCCTCGACACCCTTGCCGACCGCTATTTCTGCCTTGCAGCCGGTGAGCAGGCCGCATTTCTCGCATTGCTTCGCGACCCGGCTGACCCGGTCGCGCGCCACGCAATCGCTACCGTCGGTCTGCTCGAGCCCGATATTGGGCCGGACGCGGTCGCGCTGACGCCAGCCCAAAGTGTCGGGATCACCGCCAGCCTGCTCGACGCGCCCGGGAGCCGCACCGACGTCGTGACGTTCGCCCATGCCGGTATCCGCCGCGCCCGAACCGCAGTCGCGCTACGCCGGTCAGGACTTGGCGCGGTGCTCAGCGATTTTGCAGGCCGCAAGCGAAGGATGCGCCAATCTGCTCGACGCGATGACGAAATCGCCGCGATGGCGCAGGGCCATGAGAGGCTCGCGCTGATCACCGCGTCGCTCGATCAGTGCCTGCCGCGCTCGCTGGCACTCGCCCATCATCTGGTTGACCGCGGGCACAGCGCGGACCTTGTCCTCGCGGTCCATCTGCGCCCGTTCAAGGCACATTGCTGGGTCCAGGTCGGCGAGCTGCTGGTCAATGACCGGAGCGACACGGTTGCGCCCTTTACGCCGATCCTCGTGCTGTGAGCGCGCCGCGCTATCTGCTGCTCGCGGGTCCATCCGACCTGCTCGACGCGCTGTTGCCGCATGCGCGCGCGATTGCGCAGGATGCTCAGCTGAGTCCGGTGTTCGATCACCCCGAAGCCCGGATGTTCTGCCCCATCGACGCGGTGATCCGGCACGACCCACACGGGATCGTGATCGGTTCGGTATTCGCGCGCGACGCGCGCGCCCTTTCAGATACATCTCACGCAACCCTCCTCACCCATCACTGGGGCAATTATCTCGCGCTCGAGATGGGGCGCAGGCGGGCCGCGCTGCTGCGCGCGCCCTTTGGCGAGCTCGGCTGCTATCACTGGAGCGATGGTCGGCTGATCGTCGCGGCTTCCGACATGCCGCTCCTGTCGCGATGGGCCGGACAGCCCCCGGCGGTCGACTGGCAGGGGGTCGCGCGCCATTTGCTGTGGAGCGAATTGCGCACCGGTGCGACCTGCCTGTCGGGGATCAGCGAGCTCCAGGGCGGAGAGCGACTGACTTTCGGGCCTGGGCCTTTACGCGTCGAGACCTGCTGGTCGCCCTGGGATCACGCCGTGGCGTGCGCGCCGCCTGATTTCGAGCACGCCGCAGACCAGCTGCGGCGGATCGCAATCGACTGTGTCGGGCGCCTGGGATCGGAGCTCGCCCCGATCCTCGTCCAGCTCTCGGGAGGGCTCGATTCCTCGATCGTTGCCGCCGCGCTGGCGCGCGCCGGGGTCCGGTTCGACTGCGTGACCTTCGTCACCGAGGACCCCACCGGGGACGAGCGGATCCATGCCCGCGCGGTCGCCGCGCATCTCGGGTGCAGCTGCGCGAAGTCTATCGCGAGGTCACAGGCGTCGATCTCACCCGGTCCAATGCGGCGCATCTGCCACGCCCGACCGGCCGCTCCTTCGCGCAGGAATCCGAACGCATCGCGCTCGAGGCTGCAGGCTTGAGCGGCGCAAGCGCGATCTTTCGCGGTGGCGGCGGAGACAATGTCTTCTGCTTCCTGCAGTCAGTGCGGCCGCTGGTCGACCAGGTGCGCGCCGGGGGCATTGGGTCCGGATTGCTCGGCGCGGCGCGCGACCTGTGCCAGTTGACCGGTGCCGGGCTCGGCGAGGTCACATGGCGCACATTGCGGCAGCTGCGTCGGCCGCTTCGCTACCCCTTGCCCGCCGACGCCCGGCTGCTCGCACCCGACCTGCGCACGATCGGGGGCGAGCAGGCCGGGCATCACTGGCTCGATCCGCCTGATGACATGCCGCCGGGCAAGGTCGCGCATGTCGCGCTGCTGCTTGCCATGGCCAATCATCGCGAGCCGCTGGCACCGGCGATTGCTCTGCCGCTCCTGTCGCCATTGATGGCGCAGCCGCTGGTCGAGCATTGTCTGCGCATTCCCAGTTGGTGGTGGTTTCGTGGCGGCAACAACCGCGCGGTGGCACGGCACGCCTTTGCGCGGGACCTGCCCGCTGAGACGATCGCGCGACGGAGCAAGGGGACGCCCGATTCATTTGCGATGCGCCTGTTCGAGGCGAACCGCTCGCTGCTGCGCACCATGCTGCTCGACGGCCTGCTCGCCCGCGAGGGGCTGATCGATCGCGAGGCGGTCGAACTTGCGCTGGCCGAGTCCGGCCCGATCAGGGGCCATGGCTATGCGCGCCTGCTCCAGCTTGCCGATGTCGAGGCCTGGGCGCGCAGCTGGCAGGTGTAGCGTCCGGGTCGGTGATCATGGCTTCGCGCGCGCCTTGCGCAGCGTGTCCCAGCGTCGGAGCTCGGCGGCGCGGGCTGGATCTTCCGACCTGATGCCGCGCAGCCAATAGTCGAACCAGTCGATCGCACGCAGATAGACCGCGCGGCGGTGTTCGGGCTGCCATTTGTAATGATATTCGTTGGGGAACACATAGAGCTCGACCGGCTGTTTGTGCTCGCGCAGCGCGGTGAAGGTCTCAAGCGCAAGCAGTGCCTCGCTGTCAGCGACCTGCATCAGCAGCGGTGTGTCGAGGCGCGCGGCATTGACCGCGCTCGAAAATGGCTTCCAGAACTCAGCCCGGTCCTCGGTCGCGCCGGGATAGCCCTCGGAGCGCAGATTGTCCGCCCACGCAATCCCGCCATAGGTCATGACGCTATTGGGATCCATGCAACAGGTACTGATCGCAGCTGCTGCGAACAGGTCGGTGTTGATCAGCGCGAACCTTGTGGTGGTCGCACCGTCGCTGAGCCCAGTAATGCCGATCCGCCTGGGGTCGGCGACCCCGCGCTCGATCGCCATCTTCACGCCGATCTCGAGCGCGGACAGGACATTGCGGCGGTCGGCCCAGTTGCGGGCATTGGCGGCATTGGCCTCGTCATAGCTGCGGATCGAGGGATCGAGCGACGCGACATAGGTCGGGCGCTCGAAGCTCAGCACCGCATAGCCGCGCGCGGCAAACAGATGGACCGGATAATCGTCCCCGGTCCCGCCCCGCAGAAACCCGTCGCTATGATACTGGACGACGACCATCGGGAGGCGCGTGCCCGGCCTGTGGCCGGGCGGCAGGACCAGATCGCCCCACGCCTCGAGCCCGAGGCTGTTCTTCCATTTGATCCTTGTGACCTTGCCGAGCCGGATCTTGTTGAACTGCGGGTTGGGGTCGAAGACGAGGCGCGAGCGCCCGCTCGCCATGTCGATCGCCACCAGCTTGCGCGGGCTGGTGGCATGTTCGCGCAGACACAGCAGCTCCTGACCGGTCGGCGTGCAACCCTGCAGCACATCGCTGGTGACGAGCGTGCGGGTCACCTCATGCGTTTCGGGATCGAGCCGGTAGAGGCCCATCTCGCCTTTGGCCCAGCTCTCGCGACGCAGGAACCAGAGCGTGGCGCCGTCGCCCGACCACCAGCTGCCGGTGATCGAGCCGCGGCATGCCGGGGCAGCGCAGGCCCTGGGCACGCCGCCGGGCGGCGCGGTCCACAGTTCGAGCGGGCTGATCGGCGAGGTGCCGGTCAGCCGCGTCCCCGCCCGCCAGCCAGCAGCAGAGGCCGTCCCGGTTGCGCGATCACTGTAGCGGCTCTCGGTGGTGCGCACGCGCGCGCGCTCGTCACCGCTCGCCGCAACGATATGTCCAGAGACAAGCGTGATGGCGTCGATCTCGACGGGCACGGGCCCGGTTTCCTGGGGATACATCCCCCAATTGGGGACGAAGCGCCGGTCATAGATCCAGCCCGATCTGCCCTCCTGCGCGATCGCCTCGCGCTGCGCGGCATAGCCGGGGCGCGTTGCATAGAGGATGCGCTGACCATCGGCCGACCAGGCAAAGGCCTCGGCGTCATGGTCGGCGGGCGAGACCGGCATCGCCCGCCCACCGTCGCGATGCGCCCGCCACACCCGGGTCACGCCCTTGTCGCGCCGCAGATAGGCGACCCATTGCCCGTCGGGCGACCAGATCGGCACGATCAGCTCGGGGAAACCGCCGCGCTCGACCAGCCCGCGGCGCACCCCGGTCGCGGTGATCAGTTCGCCGCCCCGATCGACCAGCCGCGGCGCACCGCCGGCGACGGGCATGACGACCAGACCCCGGCAATAGCCATTACCGGTAATGTCGGCACGGTTGATCGCGAAGGCAATCTCTCTGCCGTCGGGCGAGACTGCGAGCGGGCTTTCGGGGAGCATGATCGCAGCATCGGGCTGACCGATATCGCGCAGTTCGATCAGATCCTGCGCAGTGACGTTGCGCATCTTTCCTGCCGCCGCCTCCGGCGACGGCAGGAGATCGGTGCAGGCGGCATGCGCGCTCGTGGTCGCGAGCAGGCCCGCGACCAGCAGTGCCGCACGCTGCGTGCTTCGCGGGAAACGCATCACCATTTCCTGGCGATCCCGATGCTGAGGTGACGCCCGAGCGGCGAATAGTTGGTCGAATCGTACGGCGCATCATAAGGGAGCGTCGTCGCGATCGGCGCGGGCTTGGCGTTGAACAGGTTCGCCGCCGACAGCGTGAGGTCGATGCCCCCAAGCAGGCCCGAACCCTCCGGGGTCCGGTAGCGCGCGGTGAGGTCGAAGCTGGTCATCGACCCGACGATCCGGGTCGGCGTGCGGCGTCGGTCCTCGACCTCGCCGACATGGTCGAGCGCGGCTTCGAGGTTCAGATCGCCCCTGGTCCAGCCCAAGGTCGCGCGTGCGCGCCAGTGGGGCGGATTGAAGATCAGGCCCGCGAGCGGCAGCACCGGCTGGTTAGCGCTCAGTTGCTGGTCACTCTCGATATAGCTGGTGTTGAGGATGAAGCGCAGCGCCTGGTCGGGGCCGAGTTCGGTCCGATAGCTGGCGAGCAGATCGACCCCGCGCACGGTCTGGCGCGCCGCGTTGAAATTGGCATTGTCGACGATCGCGATGACCCGGCTGGGATCATAGGGCGTGGCGGTCAGGTTCAGAAACTCGCCTGCACCCGCAATCAGCCCCGCCTGGGTCGCCGCCGACGGGGTGAGCGTGATCCGGTCGCGATAGATCGGGTTGGACAGCGCCTGTGAGAGAAAAGTGATCGGCGCGACAATCCGGTCGCGATAGCGGACGTTGAAATAGTAAGCCTCGACCCGCAGCCCCGGTACTGCGCGCGGCTTGACGACGAGGGTGGCGCTGAGGCTGGTCGCGCGCTCGGGGCGCAGCGCATCATTGCCGCCGGCCGCATAGAGCACGGTCGATCCAGCCGGCGCGCCGCTCCCGCCGAAGATCGAGGGCGGCGCGAGATAGACGGTCTGGAGCTGATAGCGCTGGAAGAAGGTCGGCGCGCGGAACGAACGCCCCCAGCTCGCCTTGAGCTCGAGATCGGGAATCGGCGCGTAGACCAGCCCGAGCCGCGGGGTCGCAACGCTGTCGAGGCCGGGATAGCGCTCGTAGCGCAGCGCCGCGGTGAGGTGCAGCCGGTCGACCAGCGGCACGCCGCTCGCCGGGCCGATCAGCGGCAGGCTCAGTTCGCCATAGGCGAACACGCTGTCCTGGCTGCGCGCGATGTTCGACAGGCTGCCGACGCCCCGGTAATTCTCGAAGCGATTGTCGCGATATCCCGCACCGATCGCGAGTTTCGCGTCACCGCCGGGGAGCGCGAACAAGGCACCATCGGCGTTGAGTTCGACCGAAGACGAACGATTGCGATAGATGTTGGTGCTCGATGTCGTCGGAACGCCGGCCAGCGTGAAGCTGTCGGTCACATAGGTGACATGGTCCTCGCCATAGCTTGCAATCAGCTTGGACTGCCAGTCGCCGAGCGCGAGCCGCAGGCTCGGTGCCAGCGCAAAGCCCTCCGAGGTCGCCGGGTTTTCCGAACGCGACGTCGCGCTGGCAAGGAAGCGCGAGCGGCTCCAGCGCCAGTTGTAGAAGCCGTCGAACGCCAGTTCGAGATCGGGACCGATCGCCTGGTGCCCGCTCACGACCAGGCTGTGCCGCTCCATCTCGGGCAGATAGGTCAGCTCGGGATCGCTACCGCTTGCGTAGTCGCGCTGGCGTGCGAGCAGCGGTTCGTCGTGGCCATATTCATAGGCGATAAGCAGTCCGCCCCCGCCCCATCGGCTGCCACCGGTGAGGCCGTAGAGCTGGCGGAACGCGCCGCCATCGGTCGAGGCTCCGAGCCGCGCCCGCGTCTCGATCCCGGAAGTGTCGCGCTTGAGGATGATGTTGGCGACCCCGGCGACCGCGTCCGAGCCGTAGAGCGCCGAGGCCCCGTCGGCGACAATCTCGACCCGATCGATCGCGCCGAGCGGGATCCCCGAAATATCGATGCTCTGGCGCGAGGCGCTGTAGGGCAGCCGATGCCCGTTGAGCAGGGTCAGCGTGGCGTCGCTGCCCAGCCCGCGCAGGTTGATCGACGATCCTCCGCCGACATTGACCCCACTCGCTGCGGGGACGTTGAACCCGACCCCCGGATTCTGGCCACCCCCGAAATTCTGGGGGATGGCGCGCAGCGCGTCGGCGAGCGTCGCCTGCCCTGCATTGCGCATCGTCTCTGCGTCGAGCGCGATCACCGGCGCGGCGACCGGCGCGCCGCGGATCCGCGAACCGGTGATGACGACGTCCTCGCCGACAGGTGCAGCTTCGGTCTGAGCGTGACGCAGGATGAAGGCGCCATCGACCAGTTGGGCATGCAGACCGGTACCGGCGAGCAACCGCGCCAGCGCGTCGGTGGCGTCCAACCGACCGGTGACCGCTCCGCTGCGTTTGCCCGCGACCAGCTCGGCCGAAGCGATGACCTCGCGCCCGGAGATGGTCGAGAATGCGCGCAGCGCCGCAGCCAGATCCTGCGTGGGAAGCGCATAGTCGCGCGCGGACTCGGCCTGCTGCGCCAACACCGGTTGCGCCATCAGGATCGCCGCAAGCGCCGTTCCGGTTCGATATGTTGCCATCGCCATCATCGTGTCTCCCCTCGCAGACCCGTTGATCCGGGTTCCTTGCGACGGGGCTTGACGGCGGGGCGGCCTAATCCCCCTTTTTATTTTTGCGGGCGGTGCGGACCGAGGACCAGCCGGTCGCCGCGCCGCTCAAGCGAAAGGTCGAGCGCGGCGGCGAGCTTGCGTGCGAGCGAATCGAGATCGTCGAGCGCAAAGCTCCCGGTGACGGTGCGGGTGCCGAGTGCGGGGTCGGCAAGATCGATCTTGCGGGACTGGCTACGATTGGCGAGTGCAATCACCTCGCGCAGCGGCATGCCCTCGACCGTGATGCGTGCGGGGACCCAGCGCTCGGGAATTTGCGCCTGTGCCCGGGCTCCCTCGGCGTCGATGGCTTCGCCCTTGGCCAAGGTTACCGGCGCGGCGGTGCCGCGTCGCACTTCGATCCGTCCGTCGATCAGCGCGACGATCGGCGCCGTGCCGCCGGTGCGAACATCGAACACCGTCCCGAGTGCGCGGACCTTGGTGCCGTCCGCCTCGACGACGAACGGGCGCGCGGGATCATGCGCGACGATGAACCGCGCCCCGCCCTGGACCAGCCTGAGGGTACGCGTCGCAGCGGTGAAGGCTGGGTCGATGATCGCGCCGGGGGCGAGCAGCACGGTGCTGCCATCGGCAAGCTGCTGTGCGCGCGCCTCGCTCGCCTCGAACGCGATCAGTTGGGTCGGGGCTTGTCGCGCTGGCTGCCACAGAAGGAGCCCGACCGCGAACACGATGGCGAGCGAGGCGGCGGCAAGCGCCGGCCATCCCCAGCCGGTCGGCTGGCGTGGCGCAGGTGCGCGGCGGCGCAGTCCGGCTGCAGCGGTCCAGAGTTTTTCGGTCTGGTCATAGGCCTCGGCATGGCGTGGGTCGGCGGCGCGCCACGCCTCGAACGCCGCGCGCTCGCGGTCACGGGTCCCGGCGTCGCGCTCCGCGCGCAGCCGCGCGAACCAGTCGGCCGCTTCTCTATCGATTCGGTCCTGGCTCAAAGCGGTCCGACCCGGCGACGCAGCACGACCAGCGCCTTGGCAATCTGCTTTTCGACGCCCTTCACGCTCATATCCATCGCGTCCGCAATCTGCGCATAGCTCAGCCCTTCGAGTCGGTGCATCAGGAAGATGTCCCGCGTCTTGGGTTTAAGCGTCGCGAGCGCCGCTTCCAACCGCGCGACCGCGTCTCGCGCCTCGAGCTGACGATGCGGGTCGGGACCGGCGACAGCGTCATCGTCGAAGGGGAGTTGCGCAGCCTCATGGTGCCGCGCGCTGGTGGCGGCACGGTCGCGCACGAGGTTGGACGCGATCCGGCTCAAATAGGATTGCGGGTGATCGACATTGCTCGTGACCCCGAGCAGCCGCCTGAAGCTCTCCTGGACGAGGTCCGCGACCTCGTCGAGCGGCGAGCGCCGTCTGAAATAGCGCGCAAGCCGGGGTGCCTCACTGCGATAGAGCGTATCGCCATCGGGGGATCGGTGCACAGCGTGAAGCTGGTGCCAGCGCGGTCCTCGGGCGGGAGTGGGTCGTCCGCACGCAGGCGGGCGTCGCTGGCAGGCTCGAAGGTCATGGCGCGCCGCGCCTGCCGGGCCGGTTGGGGCCCTTTTCCTGCCTGTTAATTGCCATGCCCAACTCCCGCGCCAGAGGTCGGCGCGGAAAGCCGGGTGTTGAGAACGTGCTTGAGTCACGCGCCGACGTCTTTGGCCCCGAAGGACTTGGACATGCACGTCGGCCACCCGGCAAATAGCCAGGGCAGGTGCTGCTTCACAAGCGGGGTTCTCACGCCCCGGCACCGCGGCCAAACCGGATGCAACGCAAGTCTTAGCAAGGGATTGCGCTGGTTCAAGCATAGCCGGGATTGTGATCGGGCCGGGCGGGCATTGATCCATTTTGGATATAATTCACGCCAATCCGGCCACTTCGCGCGTGCGTTGCGTGCCGATGAGGGGCGTGACTGATGAACAGGTCGGCGAGATGCCTGGCCGACCATGTGCGGGGGTAATGGCTAAAATTCAACGCTTACCCCGCAAATTCTCAGACTTGACGATCTGCAGGGTAAATCGAGCTGGTGCCTTTGAGTTATCGCGTCTTCTGGATCGCATTCCCAGCCCATCGCGCGCGCTGCGTGAAGTCTCCGTTTTCACAATCAATCTGATCGGGGTCGGGCGCCTTGCCCGGGCTGCGGCTTGATGGAACGCGGGGAGCGGAGCGCACACTGAGGGACATGGACGGGCCATGCCCTCAGGGTTCGCACGTCCTTGATCTGCCCGCGTGGCACACTTGGCTCGCCTGGCGGGGGCGCGGCGGCGGCTGGCCCCCTTGGTCCCGCGCGCACGCCGCCGCGCCATGCCGCTCGCAAGAGTGCGTCTTTTGTTGCGCCGCTTTTCGCCGTTCGGGCGACCGCGCTCTACGCCGCCGGGCATTGCCCGGCTCTGCCGAGCCCGCAAGCGGTCTCGGCCTGTCGGTGACGATCGCATGGCGCTGGGGAGCCGGCTGATGCCGTCTCCCCGTATCGACGCCGCTTGCGCGGCGGCGTTGCTGGTGACCGCTCCCGGGCAAGCGCGGGTGATCGGCGCTTCCTTCTGGACCCGTCGCGGGCGGCGGCAACCCCTGCGCTGACGCTGCGGGGTGCTCCGCTGCGCTGCGCCCTGATGCCCACCCCGTCGCGCGTGCCGCGCGCCGGGGCCCGGGCGGTGCCGCCGCCCGCTTGAGCCGGGTCCCTTCGTCGCATCTCGCCGCCCACCCCCGCTTGCCGGGGAGGGTCATGGGTTTTGGGCGGGTGAGGAGAATGGTCATGGGAAAGAGCCGCAATCGTTCCGACAAACCGGGTCCACGCGGCGCGGGCTGCGCCGCGCGCGGGCGTGGCACGCAGAGGCGCACGGATGGCGCACGCGCGGGCCGCGCCGATCTCTATGAGGAGGTCACCCGGCGGATCATCGGCGAACTCGAGGCCGGGCGGGTGCCATGGGTGCAGCCATGGGGCAAGGTCGGCGCGCCCGAGGCAGGGTTGCCGTGCAATGCCGTGACCCGCCGCCCCTATAGCGGGATCAATATACTGATCCTGTGGAGCGCGGTAATCGCGGGGAACTGGTCCTCGCAGCGCTGGCTGACCTTTGCACAGGCACAGGCCGCAGGTGGAAGCGTGCGCAAAGGCGAGCGCGGAACCACCGTGGTGTTTGCCGGGCGCTTCACGCCGGGCGATGACAGGAGCGGCAGCGCGGAAAGCGAAGGCCGCGCGCGCGGCGAGGACGCCAGCGACCGGCAGCGCGATTCTGCCGAGGGGGTGCGCAGGACGGGGCGCAACGCGCCATTCCGTTCCTGCGCCGCTACACCCTGTTCAACGTCGCCCAGTGCGACGGGCTTGAGGG
This sequence comes from Sphingomonas sp. J344, assembly GCF_024700005.1. Lineage (NCBI taxonomy): Bacteria > Pseudomonadati > Pseudomonadota > Alphaproteobacteria > Sphingomonadales > Sphingomonadaceae > Sphingomonas > Sphingomonas sp. J344. The sequence continues at coordinate 246,818 of NZ_JAJONB010000001.1, forward strand.
GTTGCCGCGCGATCCCCACCCCCTCCCGGCGCATGAACTGGTGCCACAGGCACGGGCGCTGATCGCGGCGAGCGGGGTCGCGGTGCGGATCGGCGGCAACGCCGCCTATTACGCCCCGGCGCTCGACCATGTGCAGCTGCCGCCGCCCGGCGCGTTCTTCGAGCCGCTCGATTTTTACCGGACCTGCCTTCACGAACTGACCCACGCCACCGGCCACCCCGCACGGCTCGACCGCGACCAGAGCGGGGCGTTCGGCAGCAAGCCCTATGCGCGCGAGGAACTGGTCGCCGAAATGGGGTCGGCGTTTCTGTGCGCCGCGCTCGGCATCGCGCCGACCGTGCGCCATGCCGATTATCTCGCCCACTGGCTCGACGTGTTGCGCGACGATCTGAGCGACGATCCCGCCATGCGCGGCCCCGGCGCGCAGCGCGGGCGCGCAATCTTCAAGGCGGCAAGCGCGGCGAGCAAGGCCGCCGACTGGCTGCTCGCCCGCCACGCCGACGCGCAGGGCAAGCAATGCGGGGTGGCGGCATGAGCGTCCCCGGCCCCGCCTCTGCCCCGGCCCCGCGCCCCGACTTTGAGAGCGAGGCGACGCCGATCGGCGAACAGAGCCTCGTCCCCGGGGTCGCGCCGATCCGCATGTTCGACCGGCTGGCGTGGCGCGCGGCGCAGCCGCTCGGCCCCACCCGTCCGCAACGCGCGTGCGACTTCGGCCTGTTCGACCTCGCCGCGCGCGATCAGCTCGACCTGTTCGCGCCCGCGCCACCGCGCGCGGCAGCGCCCTCCTCCTCCACTCCCGACAAGGAACCCGGCCAATGACCCTGCTCACCCCTGCGCTTCGCGAAGCGCTCGCCCGCAATGCCGCGCGCGCCGACGCGCCCGGCCATGACCCCGCCCCGCTGGTCAAATTTTTCAACCCGCTCGGCCCCGCGACTTGGCTCGCCACCGAACTCGGAGCGGATGGCGACACGCTGTTCGGGCTGGCCGATCTTGGCTTTGGCTGCCCCGAGCTTGGCAGTTTCAGCCTCGGCGAGATCGAGCGGCTGCGGCTGCCCTTCGGGCTGTCGATCGAACGCGACATCGCGTTCGACACCGCGATCCCGCTCTCGCTCTGGGCCGAGACCGCGCGGATCGCAGGGTCGATCCTGCTCGCGGAGCGCGTGCTTGCGACCCGCGCCGCCGAGCATCTTCACGGGCTTCCGTCCCCCAAGGGGGACGGCTGAGGGGCCCATCAAACTACTGTTTTGATGGGTTCCCGACGCGCGGCGCGTTCCGCCGCATCCGAGCCGGTCCCGCCGCACCTTCCACAGCATGACGGAACCGACACACCAACGGAGTGACCAACATGAAACTCGACTTTATCCCGCTCGGCAAGCTGTGCGTCAGCAAGGCCAATATGCGCCATGGCCGCAAGGCCCCCGATGTCGGCGATATCCTGCCGACGATCCGCGCGCGCGGCGTGCTTCAGCCGCTGATCGTGCGCGCCGGGGAAGAGCCCGGCATGTTCGAGATCGTCGGCGGCGCGCGGCGCTTCCATGCCGCAAGCCTTGTCGCGCGCGAGCGCGCCGAGGCGTGCCCCGCCGATCCGCCCGATCCCGATCCCCTGCCCTGCGCCATCCTCGAAGGCGGCGACGCGGCGGATGCGGTCGAGGCCTCGCTGATCGAGAATATCGCGCGGCTCGACCCCGACGAGGTGACGCGCTGGGAGACGTTCACCCGGCTGATCCGTGCGGGGCGCAGCCCCGCTGACATCGCCGCGACCTTCGGGCTTCCCGACCTGATGGTCGCGCGGATACTCGCGCTGGGCAATCTGCTCCCGCGCATCCGCGATCTCTATCGCCGCGAGCAGATCGACGCGGCGACGGTGCGCCATCTGACCCTTGCGACCAAGCGCCAGCAGCGCGACTGGCTGGCGCTGCGCGACGATCCCAAAAGCTGGTGCCCGACCGGCCACCAGCTCAAATCGTGGCTGTTCGGGGGCGGCGCGGTCGCGGTCGAACATGCGCTGTTCGACGTCGCGGCGAGCGGGCTGGCGGTGGTCGCCGACCTGTTCGGCGAGGAGCGCTATTTCGCCGACAATGCCGGGTTCTGGACCGCACAGAATGCGGCGGTCGAAGCACGCCGCGCCGCCTATCTCGAGGAGGGGTGGAGCGATGCCGTGGTGATCGGCCCAGACAGCCATTTCCAGAGTTGGGAGTATGAGAAAGCGCCCAAGCGCAAGGGCGGGCGCGTCTATATCGATGTGTCGTCGCGCGGCGAGGTGCGCTTCCATGAAGGCTATCTGACCCGCAGGGAAGCCGAGCGGCTGCGGCGCGGCGAAGCGGGCGGCAGCGATGCACCCGCCAAGCTGCAGCGCCCCGAACTCACCGCGACGCTGCAGCGCTATGTCAATCTGCATCGCCATGCGGCGGTGCGTGCAGCGTTGCTCGACCATCACGGCATCGCATTGCGGTTGATGGTCGCGCATCTGGTCGTTGGTTCGCCGCTCTGGACGGTGCGGCCCGAGCCGCAGACCGCGCCCAACGCGGCGGTCGCGGAGAGTGTCGCAGCCTGCCGGGGCGAGCAGGTGTTCGATGCCGAACGCCGCGCGGTGCTGGCGCTGCTCGGGTTCGATGCCGAACAGCCTAGCCTGATCGGCGGCAATGGCGATCCCTATAGGCTGGTCAGCCTGTTCCTCGCGCTGTGCGACCTTGACGATGCGCAGGTCGGGCGGGTGATCGCGGTCGCGATGGGCGAGTGCCTTGCTTCGGGCAGCGCGGCGGTCGCGGCAGCGGGAGCCGCCATCGGCATCGACATGGCCGACTGGTGGGAGGCCGACGCCGCGCTGTTCGAGCCGCTGCGCGACCGCCAGCTGCTCGGCGCGGTCTTCGAAGACGTCGCAGGCGAGATCATCGCAAACGCCAATGCCAAGGAGAAGGGCGCGGTAATCAAGGGGATCATCGCCGACTGCCTCTCGGGCAGCAACGGACGGTCGCGGGTCGCGCGCTGGGTGCCGCGCTGGATGGCGTTCCCGCCCGCTGCCTATACCGCGCGCGGCGGGGTCGGCAGCGTCGCGGCGCATGCGTTGGTCGAAGCCGCCCGCGCAGACCGCGCGGCGAGCGACGCGGTCGCGCCCGCCGGGGCTGCGATCGGCTCGGAAGCGGACAACGGACGCGCGGGCGACGCGGCAGAGTGCCCGGCGGCCGGGCACGACGCGGCGTCGGACGATGATGCGCCGTGCGCGTCCGCATCTGTCGATCCCGCACCCGCTACTGCCGATCCCGACGATGCCGAGGCCGATGGCAACGCGCCCGATAGCGAAGACGACGCGCCGCCGCTCGCGGCGTGATCGATGGGCGGGCGGCGCGCTGCGCCGCCCGTTTTCGAGGATGGGAATAGCCCCAAAAAATCGGCCGCGCGCCGCCGCCGTTCCGGCTGCGGCGCGCGGCATTTTTTGTAAGAAGGCGAGCGCCTTGCGCGCGCGTTCGGTCGAGCAAAGCGCCGATTGAGGCGGATAAGTCGCGCGCGACTTGGCCTATTGTGCACGCGGCAATGCGACAATTTACCGCGCAGATCGCGCGCCATCCGGGCGCGATTTCTCGCAGGACGCGACCCCGACACGGAGATGCGTAAGCAGGCCCTCCCCGCTCTTGCGCGGGCCTTTCGCTTGTGCGCCGAGGGCGGTTTTGCGCCTGCCGATAGCCCGCGCACTGGACCCGCGCCGCATCCGGCACAGCCGGGGGCGATCGCTGTGCGGGATCGCAATGGTCGCGAGTCCAGGCTCCCGAGCGCCAAAATTCGATTGCCGATTGCCGATTGCCGATTGGCGTACGGCCCGACTGCGCAATCAACGCAAGCCAGGGCGGCGTGTCGGACCCCGAGCTCTGGCTGGTTGCCGAGGCCGATCGCGACCACCCAGAGCGAGTTGCGGATCGGCTGCGCACATACTGAACCGTATTGGCATGCGCTGCGCGGCGGGATCAGGATGATGGATGGCCCATGCCGTGTCCGGTGTCGGGGCGGTTCCAGTGATGCGCACGGTCATGGTGTGTCTGCATGCGGGAAGGCCACCTGCGTTCGTGCTCGACCTGGCACGGCCGCCCCCGCGCGAAACCATCGCGGACAAACGCATTTCCCCGCCGCATCCTGCGGCTCCTCGCGGGCGCTGCGCGCTTCAAATGCGCCCGCCGCTCCGGTCCTCCGCTATCGCTTCGGCCTTCGGTTCGCGCAGGGGCTGGACGCCGTGCCGACCGGTCGCGCGTCGCAAGCGGACCTCCCCGCACGCGCAACACAAGGAGACCTCAAATGCCTTCGATCGGAACCGTGACCCGCACCGCCCATGGCGGCTTCAAGGGCCAGCTCAAGACCCTTTCGATCCGCGCCGAGATCGAAATCACCCCCAATCGCGGCAAGTCGAGCGACGCGCAGCCAGATTATCGCGTCGCCGCCGGCGGCGTCGAGATCGGCGCGGGCTGGGTTCGCCAGGGCGAGGCCTCGGGACGCGATTATGTGTCGCTGAGCCTCGCCGCGCCCGAATTCGGACCGCGCCGCATCTATGCCAATCTCGGCCGCGCGGCGGGCCAGGACGACGACGATGTCTTCGCCCTGATCTGGAACCCCGCGGACTGAGACCCGCCCCGCCCCGCGCCGCATGCGGCGCGGGGCCATTGGCGTGCTTGGACCCGGCAAAGGGGGATCGAAAACAGGCGGACACGATTTCGATCCTGCCGCGCACAGGCGCGAGAGGGCATCGCTCGGGGCACCGGGCGGCATCTGCGCCGCCTGTCATCGGGAGCCGGTGCGATGCGCGACGAGGACGATATTATCGAGCGGGCGGCGCGTGCAAGGCGTGGCACGCCCTTCCTCACCACCGAGCAGGCCGCCGCCTATCTTGCGCTCTCGCCGCGCCTGCTCAAGACGCTGCGCAGCCGTGGCGAGGGGCCGGTGTTCCGCCGCCACAGCCGCTCCGTCCAATATCATATCGACGATCTCGACAGCTGGTCGCGCGCGCAATCACGCCAAGGGGTGCGCGATGCGCAAGGCTGACCCCGGCCGGCCGAATGGCCCGCTCTTCGCCTGGGGCGATGCGCTCCGCGCGACGCGCGCGCTTCGCCGCCGCCACGCGCGGATCGCCGGGCTCGCGCTGGTTGCGGCCCTGCCCTGCATCGCGACACTGGTCGTCGCCCCGCCCCCGCTGCTGGTCTGGAATGCGAGTTCAAGCATGCCGATCGGGCTCTATCGCGTCGCGCCAGGACGGGCCGCCGAGCTCGGTGAACTGATGATCGCCTGGCCGCCCGAACATGCGCGCGCACTTGCCGCTCGGCGGCATTATCTCCCCGCCAATGTCCCGCTGGTGAAGCGCGTCGCAGCGATGCCGGGCGACGACGTCTGTGCGCTCGGGCGGCGGCTGTTCGTCAATGGCATCTTGCGTGCGACCCGGCTTGTGGTCGACCGCGCCGGGCGCTCATTGCCGCGCTGGCAGGCCTGTGTCCGACTGCGCGACGGGCAGCGTCTGTTGCTCGCCGACGCTCCGGACTCGTTCGACGGGCGCTATTTCGGGGTGAGCGCACCGGGCGACATCATCGGCAGGGCGACCCCGCTCTGGACGCGCAGCGAAGCACGCGAACCATGAGCCGCGCGGGCGCGAAGCGCACGCCCATTGCGGGCGGAATCGCGCTGATGTGGGGCGTCTGCGCTGCCACGAGCGCTGCGCAGACTGCACCGGGAGTTCAGCAGGACGCGCCATCGGCAGCAGTCATGGACGACCCGCCGCGATCGCCGCCTGCGCCGATCGATCGCGCCGATCCGGTCGCGCGCTGGCAGGCGCATATCGATGAAGCAGCGCAACGCTTCGGCATTCCCGCGAGCTGGATCGTCCCCGTCATGCGCGCCGAAAGCGGTGGGCGCACCATGCTCCACGGTCGCCCGATCCGCTCGAACAAAGGCGCGATCGGCCTGATGCAGCTGATGCCGGGCACCTGGGCAGAGCTGCGCGTTCAGCTCGGACTGGGCACCGATCCCGACGACCCGCGCGACAATATCCTTGCCGGAGCTGCCTATCTGCGCGCGATGTACGACCGGTTCGGCTATCCGGGACTGTTCGCCGCCTACAACGCTGGGCCAGCGCGCTACGCCGCCCATTTGCGCGGCAAGGCTTCGCTCCCGGCCGAGACCCGCGCCTATCTTGCGCAAGTCGCAGGAGCGTCGGCGGTCGCGCCAACGTCGCGCGATGGTCCGCGCACCAGCGCTTCGGAAGCTCGCCCCGAGCCACTGTTCGCGGTGCATCGCGCTGCGCAGGACCAGGTCAGTAGCCTCAGAGATGGCGTGGGGGGCAGACCCAAGTCCCGACGGCCTGTTTGCGATCCGCCGCGATGACCAATGAGCCTCACAGGATAGGAGGGGGACGTCTCGATAATCCAAGCATGGCGGCGGACGGAGCGGCTTTCAAGGCCTGCGGGTACCCCCCGATTTACTGCGTAAATCGGCTCCCCCAACGTCCGCTTCGCGGCGCCTGCGCTGACGCTCCGGCGGCCCTGACAGCCGCCCCGCCCACCGCCCCGACAGGGGCGTTCCCGATCCCGGGGACGCATCACTGGAGGATCGTTATGACCAGCATTCAGTCCAGCGCGCGTGGCGCACATCTTGTACAGGCAGCTCTGGCCTCGGGGCTCGCGCTCGAATTTGGCGGCGTGGTTGCAGATGCATTGGCCGCGCGGTTTCTCGATGCCGAGGAGACCGATTTCCATTGGGACGCGCGCGTGTCCGAACGCTGGCTCGGCTGCTGGGAGTGCGACGCGGACAGCGGCGAGGTCGAGCTCGACCGGGTCGCGATCCTCGGCAAGCTCGATGGCCGCTGGTTTACTGCGCAGTGCATCGTCGATGGCGAGGGAGCGCCGCACGGACTGCTCGCATGTCGGCGGTTCCCACGGGCGCGAGACGCACGGCGCGCTTATGCCGATGCGCGCTGAACACAGCATTCATCGCCGGGTCGCGACGTCCATCGGGCATCGCGGTCCGGCCTTTCTTGTGAGCCGTCCGGAGCTTTGGCGGCGGGAGGATCTGGCTGGCGGTTGGGTGCGGGAGGGGGTGAGGAGATGTTTGCAAGATAAAGGCAGTGCCTCGCTACCCTCGCCAACTGATTGTCTGCACATCCTTTTTTCGCGAGACACTGGGCAAGGCCGGGGAGACAGCGGCGGTCTGAACCACGGAAATCTGCGGGTTTTCGAGCCGATCTGCGAGACTTGTTCAACGCGCCGGTGGCGGCCATGAGCGAGGACGACCTCGAGCCCCGGCTTGGCCGGATCGGCAACAAGCCACGGCGCGGCAGCCAGCGTTATCTAGGCAAAGTGACCGCAGCTGCCGCGCGCGCGGGCGGCCTTAAGCCCGGGCGCCGGCGCTTCGATGGCAGCCGCATCGGACGCGGCTCGGCGATCGGTCGGCTGCTGTCGCAACGCGCCTCCAACACACGGTTCGCCGGCCGCCGCGCGGTCGTCAAAACGCGCCTCGTCCGGCTTGGCGGAAAAGGGGTGACGGGAGCACGCACCCATTTGCGCTATCTCCAGCGCGACAGCGTCACCCGTGAAGGCGGTCCGGGCACGCTTTATGGCCCCACGGAAGACAAGGCCGATGGGCGCGCCTTCCTCGATCGCAGCAGCGACGACCGGCACCAGTTTCGCTTCATTGTCTCGGCCGAAGATGGCGATCAGCTCGAAGCCCTGCGCCCGCTCACCCGTCGGCTGATGGCGCAGATGGAAATCGACCTCGGGACCCGGCTTGACTGGGTCGCGGTTGATCACTTCGACACCGGCCATCCGCATACCCATATCTTGCTGCGCGGAGTCGATGACACCGGCGCCAATCTGGTGATCGCGCGCGACTATATCGCGCATGGCGTACGCGCCCGCGCCGCCGAGCTGATGACGCTCGACCTGGGACCGCGCACCACCCACGAAATCGAAGCCCAGCTGCGCCACGAGATGACCGCTGAACGGTTCACCGGCATCGACCGTAAATTGCTGCGCGCGATGGACGATGCGCGGGTCGTCGGCGCCGCCTCGCGCAGCCCCTTCGAGCAGGCGCTGCGCGCCGGTCGATTGAAGACGCTCGGGCGCATGGGGCTGGCCGACGCGCTGGGTGCCGGGCGCTGGCGACTGGCGGATGAGCTTGAGCCGGTTCTGCGCGCGATGGGCGAGCGCGGCGACATCATCCGCACGATGCAGCGCGAGATGACCGCGCAGCGCCTCGGTCGAGTGCCCGAGACCGGAGTGATCTTCGGCAGCGACCAAAGCCAGGCCACGATCACCGGCCGCGTCGTCGTCCGCGGGCTCTCGGATGAATTGCGCGACCGCCATTATCTGCTGGTCGATGGCGTCGATGGACGGACCCATTATGTCGATATCGGCAGGGCTGACGCCACCGAGCCGCTGCCAGTTGGCGGGATCGTTGAGGTCAATGCACGCAGCGCAGACCCGAGGCAGGTCGATCGCACGGTCGCGGAGATCGCAGCGGCCAATGAGGGACGCTATTCCGCCGAGCTCCACCTTACGCACGACCCAAAGGCCAGCACTGAATATGTGCAGAGCCATGTCCGCCGCCTCGAGGCGATGCGGCGCGCGGGCTCCGGCGTCGAGCGCGAGGGCGATGGCAGCTGGCGCATTGCCGCCGACCATCTCGATCGCGCGCAGGCTTTTGCGCGAACGCAGCGGCGTGAGCGACCGGTCGAAATCAAGCTCCTTTCGGCACTCCCGCTCGAACAACTGCCGCAGGCCGATGGCGCGACCTGGCTCGATCGCGAACTGGTGGGCGGTGATCCTGTTGCAGCGCGCGACGCTGGGTTCGGCCGCGAGGTCCGCGCGGCGCTGACGGCGCGGCGGCAATGGCTGCTCGATCAGGGGCTCGCCCAGGTTGAAAATGGCCAGCTGCGCGCGCGTGCGGACCTGCTGGCTGCGCTCGAACGCGGCGAGTTGCGGCGTGTTGCCGGGACGCTCGGGCACGAGCGTGCCCTGCCCTATGCTAAACCGGTCCCGGGCGAGCGGATCGAGGGACGGCTGATACGCCGTGTCGACCTTGCAAGCGGCCGGTTCGCACTGGTCGAGAACAGCCGCGAATTCACCCTGGTCCCATGGCGCCCGACGCTCGAGAAGCAGATCGGCAATCAGGTCAGCGGGATCATGCGCGGAGATGGGATCAGCTGGCGGTTCGGGCGTGGACGCGGCGGCCCTGAGATCGGCTGATCTCTGGCAAGGTTCGGAGGTCAGACGCCCGCTTCGATCCGCAGGAGTTCGAGCCGTTCGCGGCATACCGTCTCAACAATATCCCGAAGGCGCTGCACCGCGACCGCGATCGCATCGAGATCTTCACTCGAGATCGCGTAGCTCGAGGAATAGCGCGCCTCGACATAGGCGCGCTTGAGGAGTTCGAACCGGCGTCGATCGGCCCGATTGGCGCGCGGCCAGGCCTCGATCAGACGGTGTTCCTTGTCCTCCGCCAGCGAGCGCAGGAATTTGATGTTGTGCGAGCGGGGGAAGTATAGCGTCTGGACGAGGAGGAAACAGGCATAGGCCGTTTCTGTCGCTTGATGAAAATTGAAGGCGGCATGCTTCAGATACACGCCTCTCTTGGTCCGCACGTTCAAGCTGGGAACTCGCCGTTTCCATCCAGACTTCAAGATCTGCGAACCTAACCGAGAAGTAAGAGGCCGCGAGTTCGTATGCGTCACGAGGCGAGAGCGCTTTTGGTGAAGCTAGCGCGTGGTTGGGCAATTCATAGAGGGCAACCCCATCGCGAGCGATATCCACCCAAAAATACTCGCCGCGCTCAAGCGCCTTGTTCACCTCATCGAGCGTATGCACGATGAGATTTACGGGACGGTCGATCGCCTCGTCTCGAAGGATCTTGTCCTCAGCCACATACCAATAGTCTGCGACGTCGGTGAGATCAGCGTGACTGACCACAATCAGCAGATCATAGTCGGACTGGTACCCGTTCTCCGGTTCATCGACCCAATCGTCGCGCGCATAGCTTCCAAAGAGGATGATCTTGAGGATCTTGCCGTTACGTTTCCATGGCTGGGTAGCGCCGGCGATCGCCGTCTCGAATTCAGCCATCAGCGTCCGCTGGACGCGTTGCAGCTCCGTCCTCTGTACAAGAGGCAGGTGGTCGAGATCGCTACGCATCGCTGCGGCCTGCGGTGACGCCGGACAACATCCTGAAATCCTAGCCTGCCGAGGACTCCGCAACAACCTTGATGGTGGCCAGTTTCAACCTCCCCATCATGCGATCCTCCCTGCTCCAGCGTTCCCGCTCCCGGTCAATTGCGACCGCGGAGAGAGACAATGGGACACGCACAATATGATCCGATGATGCTGACAAGGCCGGCTTGGAACGCGGGAAAGGTCGTTGGCACCAAACGACCGCTCACACAGAAGCAAATATGGGCCATTCGCTTCTTTCTGGATCGTGAGGGCCGACTGCGTGACAGGGCCTTGTTCGACCTCGCGATCGACAGCAAGCTGCGAGGATGCGATCTGGTCTCAATCACGATTGGCGACGTAGTCTACGGTTCAGCGATCAGATCGCGTGCGATTGTCACGCAACACAAGACCGGCAAGCCAGTCCAGTTCGAAATCACCGCAGACGTACGAGCGAGCCTGCTTGCCTGGCTTGATCGGCGTGGAGGATCGACGGACGATTTTGTGTTTCCAAGCCGTGTCGATCGTTCCGGTCATCTAAGCACGCGCCAGTATGCAAGACTGGTCGACGAGTGGGTTGTCGCAATCGGCCTGCGTAGCGAGGCCTACGGCACCCATTCGTTGCGACGGACCAAGGCAGCAATGATCTATAAGGCGACGGGCAATCTGCGGGCCATCCAAACCCTATTAGGACATACGAAGATCGAAAACACGGTCAGGTACTTGGGCGTCGATATCGAAGACGCGCTGGTTCTTGCCGAGCGGACTGAAATCTGAAAATTTGGGCGGCTCACTCAGAGGGCTTGAGCCGCCCATCCCCGACCGCTTTGCGCCCTAGTTCCGGTCGTTCGCCATGCCCCTCGCTGATCCCGAAAGCGGTCGTTCACCCAAGCGGTGATGGATCGGCTGCCTTTGGGCGGGAAACGGTCCGGCGACTTGGAAGCAACAATCAGCAAAAAGCGGGCAACAGGCCGCGCTTCCCGATCAGCTGCCTTTGTCGCAGGCGCTGGTGGCGGCGCGCGTCACCCGCTAACTACGGTTGCACCTCAAACGACACTTTGAAACAGGTGCCACCGTCGGGTCGGTGACCGCTCGTCAACACTCCGCCGAGTTGTCTGGCAAGCGACACGACAACTCGCATGCCCAAGCTTTGGCTGGTAGCTGTCGGGTCGAAGTCTTTCGGAAGATCGCGACCGTCGTCCGAGACGATCAAGGCATGCTGATTGGCCTCGATCTCATAGCGTACCTGGATCAGCCCCCGCCCGTGCTTGGCCGCGTTCGTCACCAGTTCGTTGACGAGCAGTCCGATGGGTTGGATGATCGTGGTTGGGATAACGCCTTCATCACCGCTTACGTCAATTTCTCGATCGAGAATCGACGCGAGCTCGGCGCATAACCGCCTGAGGAACGTGATGCAGGATGTCTGATCGGTCGCCTCGACGTAAAAATGCCGGTGCACCTGCGCGACTGCAGCAACGCGGTTGGCGGCAAGCTGGAGATGACCGACTGTATCCGGGTCAGTGAGCGCTCGGCTTTGCATTGAAAGCAAGCTCGATACGAATTGCAGGCTGTTCATCACCCGATGGTCGATCTCCTTGGCCATCAACTCAGCCTGGGAGACCCGCGCGTCGCGCCGAAAGCTGCATTTCGATCTGGTCCATCACAATCGCTGCAAGGTCTTTCAGGTCGTCGATCTGCGACTGGTCGATAGGCCTTGCCTCCTTGTCGATGATACACAGCGTCCCAAGATTATGGCCGTCGTCCGTGGTCAGGGGCACGCCAGCATAAAAGCGAAGCCCGAAGTCGCCCGCTACCAACGGGTTGGCGAGCGAGCGGGGATCGATGCTTGCATCGGTGAGGATGTGCGGATCGTCAGAAAGAATGGCCGAGGCGCAAAGGCCGGGATCGCGTCCGATCTGCTTAACCGGTACCCCATGGTGCGATTTGAACCAGATTCGGTCCTCATCGACGATGCTGATGATTGAGATCGGCACCCGGAAACGCCGCGCCGCCAACGCGGTGATTCGATCGAACGCACCATCAGGTGGCGTATCGAGTATGTCGTAACGCCGAACGGCCGCGAGGCGTAAGGGCTCATCTGCTGGAATAATTGATGCGCTGGCCATTAGAACTCGCTTTTGCCTCGGCTGGAATTGTTCCGAGGTGGCCCCGCAAGTACCATGAACATTGCCGCATGTGAACGTCTACGGATCAATAAGGTACTGACTGCGTTAACAAAATTCGCGAGGAGTTTATCGCATGTACCATGTTTTGATCATCGAGGATGAACCACTGGTCGCAATGGCCATCCAGGATATTCTGGAGTCACAGGGTGCGACGTCGTTTGAAATAGCTGATACGCAAGAGGCGGCTGTCTCCGCAGCAACAGCTCACCAGCCCGACATGATCACTTCCGATGTGAAGCTGCTGGAGGGTACGGGGCCGCACGCAGTGGCTGAGATCCACAGGAGGTTGGGGCCAGTTCCAGTGATCTTCATCAGTGGAACACCTGAAGAGTGCATACCATGCAACCCGCCCGGTTCAATCGTGCTCAAGCCCTTTACGGCGCAGGCCCTGATCTCCGCGTTTCGCGAAGTCGGCATCGCGGCTATATAGCCAAACAAAGCCTCCTGATTGGCCGCATTTCCCCATTGAGAATGGCAACTTGCGGGATCAGGCAGCCACTCGATCCCGCTGCTGGCCAACGGCAGCTTTCACCGCGCCTCGGCCAAAAGCTGTCATCCCGCTACCGGCCCATTTTCGGCCATTGCCCGGCAGGGGTGACGCACGGCGGGATGTGGGCCGTAAGCGGTCTGGCGGCTTTTGGCAGGACGAACCACGAAAGCAGCCATCGCGTGACTTGCGCGGACAGTGGGTAGATCCCCGCCAAGAGGCTAGTGGATTTCTGCGTTTCAATCCGCTCAACTGCTAGAGGTTATCTCCGACCATCGGTCGCTAGAGGTCAGGTGGATTCGGGGTGGCGACCAAGGCTTATGCGCTTGCTCAATATACATTGCCTCGAACCGGTAAGCTGGATTCGCTAATCTGGCATCGCGAGGTCATGAAGTAGCCGCCTTAAAGCCGGACCCCGAATCGTCCCAGCACAACCGTCATCCCCGCATAGAGCAGCACCGTCAGCACGCATCCGGCTGCGAGCGACGGCAAGAAACCGACGCCACGCTTGAGTAACAGTGGGATCACCAAGAACATCGGCAGGCTGGGAAGCACATACCAGAAGGTCGCGAGTGCGTGATCGGCCATCAGCGTTATGTCGGGTTTGTCGCGCCAGAGCCAGATCATGCCGAGGACAGAGACCAGCGGCAGCGACGCGACCAGCGCGCCGAAGCCGGGGGAGCGGCGGGCGATCTCCGAGACGAGCGCGATGAGCACGCCGGAAATCGCCGCCTTGATTGCTAGGTAGAGCATCAGACCTCCTGAACCGCGCTATGCGCATGCGCCACCATCTTCAGCCCTGCACCTATAACCTTCAGAACCAGGCACGGACCCCCAGGACGAGACTGGTCGCATGCGTATCCTCGCCGGACGCACGCGCGAAGGATGCGGTTCGTCCAAACTTTCGCTCATGCACGATGCCTACATAGGGCGCGAACTCGCGCGCGATCTCGTAGCGCAGACGGAGCCCCGCCTCGGCGCTCGAGAACCCGCCCCCCGATGCCGAGCGCCGGGATGTCCTGTGCCGATAGCTCGAACTCGATCTTCGGCTGAAGGATCAGGCGCTGGGTCAGACGCTGGTCATATTCCGCCGACGCACTGGCGCGCAGTTCCCCCTGTGTCGAGAGCGACAGATAGGCATCGACCTCAAACCAATAGGGCGCGAGCCCTTCGATGCCGATCACGGCATGGGTCCGGTCGGGACCATGACCAATCTCCTGTCTCAGACCGCCCTGAAGATTGAAATAGGGGCCGATCGCGCGTGAGTAGAGCGCCTTGAAATCAACGCCTTCGATCGCCTCGCCAAAGGTGCCTTCGCCTTCAGCCTTCAACGCGAGGCGGTTGATGTCACCGCCGAACCATGCGTCGGTCTCGAAACGATATCCTTCATGTCCCTTGGCGATGGTCAGCTCGGCCAGATCGATCGTCACCTTGCTGAACGTGCCGCCACCGTGATGGCGGCGCAGGTCGTCGCGGGTCGGCTGCATCGCCTCGCGGCCCCAGACGCGGTCGGCATAGTTCGCCGCGACGGGGGCGGGTGCCGGGCCAGTGCCCGGCGCCAGGTCGGTGCCGACCGCATCCTCTGCCGGTGCCGCGTCCTTGGGTGTGCAGTGCCCCATTTTTGCGTGTTCGGGGGGACAATCCGGGTCGTTCGTGGGGGGCTCGCCGGCGCCTTGGTATCAGGCATCTGGCAATGCCCCATCGCCGCATGCTCTGGCGTGCAGGCTGACGCGGCCTGAGCCTCAGCCTTGGGAGCCGCCATCGGCGGCATCGTCTGTCCGGCGGGCGCAAGACCCATGGCAGAAACAAAGCCGGTCCCGGCGAGAAGTAGGCTGCCGATCATGCCGCGTCCTCCTGCGGGCGCACGGTCACGACCTGCATCATCCCGGCATGCATGTGATAGAGCATGTGGCAGTGGAACGCCCAGTCGCCCACTGCGTCGGCGGTGAAGTCGAAGGCAGCGGTGCCGCCAGGCTGAACGTTGACGGTGTGCTTGCGCGGCGAATGGTCGCCATGCCCCGTCACCAGCTCGAAGAAATGTCCGTGCAGATGGATCGGGTGGGTCATCATCGTGTCGTTGACCAGGGTGACCCGGACGCGTTCGCCTTCGGTGAACGGGATCGGGGCGCCAACCTCGGACAGCTTCTCGCCATCGAATGCCCACATATAGCGTTCCATATTGCCGGTCAGGTGGATGCGCACTTCGCGCTCAGGGCCGCGAATGTCGGGGTTTCGATCGAGCGCGACCAGATCACGATAATTGAGAACGCGATGGCCGACATCGTCCAGCCCCTGTCCAGGTTCGCCCATCCGATCGACTGGCATCGGCGAGATCGACTGGACCGTCGGCGTCTTGGCAACGTCAGGCGCGACCGAGAAATCGCGCATCGAATGCTTCATCGCGGTGCCAGCGCTGTGTTCCGCGCCGTCGCCGCTTGGCATCGTGCAATGGCCCATGGCCGCATGCTCAGGCGTGCAGGCGGCAGCGCCATGACCGCCCATGCCACCCATTCCCATATCCTTCATCGTCGCCAGCGGTCGCTTGCGCAGCGGTGGCACCGGTGCGCGCATGCCGGGCCGAGGTGCCAGCGTCGCGACCCCCATTCCCGAGCGATCAACCGTCTCGGCGACGAAGGTGTAGGCGCGGTCCTCGCTCGGCTCGACGATCACGTCATAGGTTTCTGCGACCGCGATCTGGAACTCGTCGACCGCAACGGGGCGCACATTCATTCCGTCCGCCTGCACGATGCTGAGCTTCAGCCCCGGAATGCGCAGGTTGAATGTCGTCATCGCCGACGCATTGACGATGCGCAGCCGCACCCGCTCGCCCGGTCGAAACAGGCCGGTCCAGTTCTCTTTCGGGCCATGGCCGTTGACGAGGTAAGTGTATGTCGCGCCGGTGACGTCAGAAATATCGGTCGGGTCCATCCGCATCTTGCCCCAGGCCATCCGCTCGGCGGCCGACATCGCTTCGCCGTCGGTCGCGGTCAGCTTCTGGTGGTTGAAGTAACCGCCCATCTGCTTGAGCTTCTGGAAGATCCGGTGCGGATGCATGAAGCTGTAGTCGGACAGCACGATCACATGCTCGCGATCGGACTGGATCGGATCATCGCCTTCGGGATCGATCACGATCGGGCCGTAATGGCCCATCTGCTCCTGCAACCCCGAATGGCTGTGATACCAGTAGGTGCCTGCCTGAACGATCGGGAACTCGTAGGTAAAGGTGGTGCGTGGCTTGATCCCAGGAAAGCTGACCCCCGGCACCCCGTCCATGTGAAAGGGGAGGATCAGGCCGTGCCAATGAATCGAGCTGTCTTCGTCCAGAGCGTTTTCGACATGAAGCCGGACATTCTGCCCCTCGCGCAACCGGATCAGCGGCCCCGGCACGGTGCCGTTGATCCCGATCGCATGGCCGTGGCGGCCGTCGAGATGGATCATCTGGTGCGCAATGCGCAGCCGGATGTCTTCGCCGGACACCGTCTTGAGGTCAGCAACCAGACCGGGAGAATTGCTGCGCGCCCATGCCGGCATCCATTGCGAAAGCGCAAGGGCAGCGCCCCCCATCCCGACGCCGCCGAGCAGCTGTCGTCGATCCATTGTTCGAACCATGGCTTGTTAAAGCTCCGTTGAATTGCACCTGACTACGCGCCGATGCGGGTCATCCCTCACGGCGATGCATGCTGTGGGCTCAGTGCGTGGCAAGCAGCGATGGTTTTGCCACCATCCACACCGCCATCGCGACCATCATCACATTCTCGGTCAGCGAGACGAAACCCAGCGGAACCTTGCTGTCGCCGCCGACGCAGGCGCATTTGAGCTCCCGCCGCTCGATATAGACGGCATAGAACACGGATACCGCGCCGATCGTGCCGATGAACAATGCGATGGGCACCGAAAGCCACATCATCGTCCCGGTGACCATCAAAATGCCGGCGGCAAGCTCAGCAAAGGGATAGATGCGGCCATAGGGCACCCACCGCTTGGCCAGCAGGTCGTAGTTGAGGAACATCGTCGCGAAACTCTCGACATCCTTGAGCTTCTGAAGGGCGAGCAGACACATGGCAAAAGCGATGAACCACTCGGCCGCGCGAACCGTAAACAGGCTCTGTTCGATTGCCCAGCTGGCCGAAAGCGCCATCGCGGCGGCGACGCCGAACAGCGCGATGACCGGGACATAGGTCACCGCGTCCTTGTCGCGGACGCGCTTGCCCAGATAGCGGCGCAGATCGTCATAGCCGCCAATGCGCCGTCCATCGATGAAGACCTGCGGCGTGGTCGCCACCCCATGCTCTACCTTGAACGCATCGGTTTCGGATCGCGTCGTCAGGTGATGGTCATCGACCGAAAAGCCTTCGCGCCGGAGCAGATCGAGTGCCTTCAGGCCGTAGGGACAGGTGTGCTTGGGCATCACCATACGAAACAATTCTGCGGTCTTTACGGTGCGTGCCACGTCGAACTCCTTGAATTTGCGGAGTCAGGGTCGCTTCCAACCCCAACGTGATGGGCCAATAATCCTTCCAACCATTGGAAGGTCAAGCCGGTGCCGCTATATTTTTTGCGTCGGTATCAGCGGGCGGACAGACATGAATATAGGCACGGCGGCGCGGTTAACGGGAATCTCGGCAAAGATGATCCGCTATTATGAAGAGATCGGGCTCATCCCGCCCGCGGATCGCCGCGATTCTGGCTATCGCGACTATTCGGATGCCAATGTCCACGAGCTACGGTTCATCGGGCGCGCGCGCGACCTGGGATTCTCGGTCGCGGAGATTTCCGAACTGTTGGGCCTGTGGCGCGATCGCGAACGCAAGAGCGCCGATGTGAAGGCAATGGCGGCGGGCCACATCGGCAAGCTTCAGGCCAAGATTAACTCTTTGCAGGCTATGGCCGACACGCTGAGGGATCTTGCGTCGCATTGCGCGGGGGACGATCGGCCGGAATGCCCGATCATCGCGAAGCTGAACGATCCGTCGGATCACCCTGCATCGAGCAGATAGCGGCGCGCGCGGTATAACCGCGTCTCGACCGCTTTCTCGCTGATTCCGAGCAGTTCGGCGACCTGCGCCTGGGTCAGTTCGTCGATCGTCCGCAGCAGCAGCACTTCTCGCAAGCGCGCGGGCATTCCCGCTATCCTCCGTTCGATGCTGGTCAGTTCGCTGCGGTCGGCCAGTTGGCGATCGGGCAAGGCAGCGTCATCGGCGACATTCTGACCCTCGCCGATCGGCAGCAGTGCCCGAAGCGCCGCGCGCACGCGCTCCTTGCGCCGCCAGTCCCGCGCCTTGTTGAGCGCGATCCGCGCGAGCCAACCCCGCAGCGGGCGATCGGGATCATAACGCCGAAGCGCGGCATGCGCCGACACGAACGCCTCCTGAACCAGGTCGAGCGCTTCGTCGGGATCGCCAACCAGCCGGACGATGATGGCGTAGAGATAGCGTTTGTAGCGCCCGACCAGAATGGCGAACGCGCGCTGGTCCCCTGCCAGCGTTCGCGACACCAAAGCGGCATCGCTGCCATCGTCGCCGACGCTCACTTGGGCGCTTCGACAAGCGCCTTGGTCACAGCCTCATCGAACACCCCGACCTGGTCGTCCCGCAGCAACGCGCGCATAGCGAAGACATGCGCGACGGTCGCTTTTTGAAGCTCGCCCATCGTCATGTGTGTGGCGTCGATCGCCGCCTCGACCGCAGGGCCGTTGCGGTGCTCCGCCTGGATTGCGGCGGCGAGCCGACGATTGTCTGCGCGCATCCGCGCCTCGAGCGACCGTCGCTGCTCCGCGAAATCGCGCTCCAGAACCTCCAGCTTTTTCGCCTGCTCGGCGTCAAGGTTCAGCCGTTCGTGGAGCACGGCGTGAATATCGACCGAGGGTTTGACGGGGTCAGGGATCAGAAAATGCGCGACCAGCGCGCCGCACAGCGCAGCAACAAACGCAATCAACGCGAGTCCGGCGCGACGGCGGATCATTCGGCCGCGCTGCCCAGCAACAGCGTGGACGGCGCCAGCGGCCCCGGCTCAACCAATCCATGCGGCGTTGCGGCCACCGCGCGCTGGCCGGGCACGCCTCCAAAGACTGCGCCGATCAACAACGCGCCCGTCGCAAGCATTACGGTCATGCGCGGCCCCACCGCGTCGGAACTGCGCGCATCGATGCCTGCGATGATACGTTCCTCGATGCCGTCGAGGCCGGGATGCTCGGACCAGCGCGTCTGCGCCATGTGGGCGGTATAGTCGATTTCGGTTGCCATCTTTTTCGTCTCCGCCCCTCACTACGTGCGTATGGGCGTGTGCCCTCGAAATTTCGAGGGGTGCGATGTGCCTGCACGTATCATGCATCGAACCAACTGGAGTAGTTCATGCGCTTCCTTTCGAAATCCATGTTCGCAGCAGCGATCTTCTCGCTGCTCGCGGTGCCGGGCATCGCGCTGGCCCATCCCAAGCTGCTGTCCGCGAGCCCGGCGGCGAATGCGACGGTCAAGACCGCCGCGCGCATCGTCCTGAAGTTCAGCGAGCGGCTGACGCCGAAGCTGTCGGGAGCGACGCTGACCATGACCGGCATGCCGGGAATGGCCGACCACCCCGACATGAAGATGACGGGCGTCAACTCGGCCGTCGGCAGCGATGGCAGCTCGATCGTGCTGACCTCGGCCAAGCCGCTCCCGGCTGGCACCTATCGGGTCGATTGGCACGTCGTCGGCGGCGACACGCATCGGATCACCGGCACGCACAGCTTCACCATCGGCTGACATGATCGGGGTAATAGCGGGGGAAGGCGTGGCAGTCGCGCTGCGCTTTCTCCTCTACCTCGATCTGATGGCAATCGCCGGGTTGCTCCTGTGCGCGCAGCGAACCGCGCCGACCGCGGTGTCGCCGCGTTTGATCGCCTTGCTCGCTGCCATTGGCGTGGTGGTCACTGCCGCGCATTTCGCGGCAAGCGCCGCAGCCATGGTCGGCGGTGATGAAGCCCTTCTCGATACCGAAATGCTGCGCTTCATCGCGCTCGAAACGAGCCACGGAAAAGGGGCGGTGGTCCGACTTCTGGCCTTGGGCGCGCTGCTTGTGCTTACCGTGCTAGCGCGATCCGAACGTTCCCCCTGCTGCCAACAATGCTGGGCGTAGTTGCGCTCGCGAGCCTCGCCTGGTCTGGCCATGCGGGGGCTGGCGAGGGTGCGACGGGCGTCCTGCATAAGGCGTCCGACATCTTCCACCTGATCGCGGCCGCCATCTGGATCGGCACGCTGGTCCTTCTGCTCGTTGCAATCGGGCGGCGCGAGCCCGCGATCGACGAGATCGTCCCGGCATTGCGCCACTTCGCGAACACAGGCACGGCAGTCGTCGGTGTGCTGATTGTGACCGGCGTGATCAACCTCGCCTTGATCGCCGATCTCGCCCGTCCCGTGCAGTTGATCGCGAGCGACTATGGCCAGACGCTGGCGGTCAAGATCGCCCTGTTCCTGGCGATGCTCGCATTCGCGGCGGCAAATCGCTGGCGCTTCACCCCGCAACTCGAACATGCCGCCGGTCGCGACATGCGCGCGATCCGCATCAGCCTGTTGCTCGAATTAGCGCTCGGCATCACTGCGGTGCTGGTGGTTGCGCTCCTTGGAACGCTATCACCCGACTAGCGCTTGGTCGCCGATGACCAGTGAATATGGACGATCTTCCACACGCCAGCCGTTCGACGCAGGATCATCGTCTCCGTGCCGGTAAGGGCAAGCGTTTTCCCCTTCAAAGTGCCGGTCGTCTCGGTTTCGCTGGTGACCCAGGCGGACTCGGCTCCGATCCAGAACGTACGCTTCACCAGCTTGCGTTGGGTCGCGCCCGCGAACTCGGCGTCCGCTTTAAGATGATGGTTCGCATATTCCGCCTTGCTGCGCTCTGCCCGACCGGACTCGTAGATCAGCACATCGTCGCTCAGCAGCCTGAGCGCGGCTTCGACTCTCCCCTCAGCCAACGCTAAGTGAAACCTGTCCACCGTCGCGATTGGTGGTTGGACGGCGGCGATGTCCTCAGCGGTTGTGGCGATTGCGAGTGGTGTCTTGCTCAAGCCGACAAGCGCCAGCGTCATTGCGATCAACAGTCCTGTATTCATCATTTTCCCCCTCCACCGGCCATATAAATACGCGAACTGCCAATGTGTCCCTCATCGGGCGTGGCCACACGTTAGGGTCGGGACCCATAAACGGGATTCCCTTGGCGGCTGGGATGTGATTCATGCGCTGCGCCAGCAGGAGCGTGGATTTGAGCGAGTTTTGGTTGAGTGAAGCCCAGTTCGAGCGGCTGCGTCCGCTGCTGCCGGACAAGGTGCGCGGTGTGGCGCGGGTCGATGATCGGCGGGTGATCAGCGGCATCATTCATGTGGTGAAGTCGGGCGGGCGCTGGGTCGACGCGCCGGCCTGCTACGGGCCGAGGAAGACGCTCTACAACCGGTTCGTGCGCTGGGCGGCAAAGGGTGTGTGGCAGGAGCTGTTCGTCACGCTCGCGGCAGCAGGCGGGCCGCCCGCCGAGGTCCTGATCGACAGCACGCATATGAAGGCGCACCGCTCCGCGGGCGGTGGAAAAGGGGGGCGCTCGTCCAGGCGATCGGGATCAGCCGGGGCGGCCGCAACAGCAAGCTCCACGCGCTCACCGACGGCGAAGGTCGGCCGCTCCGCTTCCTGCTGACCGGTGGCCAGGTCGCCGACTGCCGCGCAGCCGATGTGTTGCTCGATGATCTCGCGCCGCGCACCATCGTGCTCGCGGACAAGGCTTACGACAGCAATGCGATCCGCGACCTGATCGAGCGGCAGGGTGCCGTTCCGAACATCCCCTCCAAGACGAACCGCCGCTGGAAAAGCTGCTTCTCCAAGACGCTCTACAAGGGCCGCAACGCCGTCGAGCGCATGTTCTGCCGCCTCAAGGATTATCGCCGCATCGCCACCCGCTACGACAAGCTCGCCACCAACTTCCTCAGCGCCATCTACCTCGCCGCAGCCGTCACATGGTGGTTATGAGTCCCGACCCTAGTCGAAAATTCGCGAGAGCTGACATTAGTCGTTGTTGCTTTCCCCGTGGCGCCGCTCCGGCATCCGGCGGGAACTGTGAGCTGAAGCGATGGTTCACCTAGCCAGTACAAACAAAACTGGGGATCGAAGCCGTGTCGCACGAGCAGGACGAGACCGCATTGCGGGCGCTTGCCGATGCCCTTGCGGATGCCGGAAGGATCCATCGATCCGCTGCGGGGACAGCCGACGATCCCGGGTTGACCCGGATCATGAACGATCGCGCGGATCGTCTGGAGGCACTCGCCAGCAAGGTGTCGACAGGGATCAAGGGGAAGCCCGGCTCGATGCTGCAATTCCTTGATCGGCTGAAACTGGGGATCGATCAATGGTTCGGCGACGACGACGATGCTGCGGTCGTCGCGAGCCGCGAAGCGAAAGACCGGCTGCGCATCCTGATCGACGATTATGCGGAAGACTCGGAAATCGACCCCGACGTCCGCGCCGCGTTTCTGGACATCCGCGACAGGATCGGAACTGGCGCGCCGGCACCGACCGACACTGGGCTGACCAGCCTGCCGAACTAGCGCAGCATCTCGTCCGTGCGGTCGAGTTCGCCGTCCAGCGGGTCGCTTCCGATCCCCTCCAGCCTGCTCCCGGACACATAGCTGGCACGCGCAAGCACCTGCGCGACGAGCGGCAGGGTGATGAGCAGAAAGATCAGGGTGAGAAGGCCGGTGCCGGTTCGATCGATCGTGCCGGTCAGCAATGCGCCCAGGATCAGCAGGGCCGTGCCCAGCGTGCCCGCCTTGGTGGCGCTGTGCATGCGCTGCAACGGGTCGCGCAGGCGAATGACACCGATCGCCGCCGCGAGAACAAACGCGGTGCCAAGCGTCATCAGCACCATCGCCACGACGATCATGGTTCCCTCCGCTTCCGTTCGAGAAATGCCGCGAACGCCAATGTCGCGACGAAGTTGATCAGTGCAATACCGAGCGCGATGTCGAGAAACGCACCGCGCCCGGTCGTCACGGCGGTCAGTGCGGCAAAGCCGACCGCGATCGCCGTCAGCATATCGAGCGCGATCACGCGATCGGCAAAGCCCGGCCCACGCACCATCCGCCATCCGGCCAGCACCAGTGCGATGGCGAGCACCAGGCCGAGTACGGCGGACAGGATCGTCAGCGTCATGCCTCCAGCTCCAGGATCCAGCGTTCGTAGAGTTGCTTGAACCGCGCGACCGACGCCTCGGCATCTTGGGTATCGAGGATGTGAAGATAGAGGCGCGTGCGGTCGTCCGACACGTGCAGACAGGTCGACCCCGGTGTGAGCGAGGTGAAATAGGCGAACAGCGCCACGGCCCAGGGCCGTCTCACCGACACGGGCACGGCGATGATCGCCGGATGCGTGCGGATCGTCGGCGCCAGCACGATACGTGCGACCGAGACGGATGCGACGACCAGGTCCCACAGAAAGATCGCGGTCAGGACGCATATCGCCCGGAGACGGCGGAGTTGCTTCATCCCTGTCCCTCCAGCAACCGCGCCGACAGCTGCGCGATCGACCACAGCCATTGCGGCATCAGCCCGATCACCACGGTGGCGGCGGAGAGCAGTGCCATCGCCACCAGTCCGCTCTTCGGCACCGCGCGCATCGATGTGCGCCGCGCATCCTTCCAGCAGGCATCGGACCAGAAGGTCGACATGGAAACGATCGTCAGCAGGCCCGCCAGCAAGGCGACACCGCCCAGCCAGGCCATGTCGGCGTCGAGGCTCTCGCGGATCACGAACAGCTTCGCCCAGAAACCTGAAAAGGGCGGGATGCCCGACAGTGACAATACCGGAACCGCGAACAGCAAGGCGAACAGGGGCTCGCGCCGCACGATGCCACCCGCGCGGGTCAGATCCCAGCTGGCCGAGGCACGGCGGATCAGCCCGGCCCCGAAAAACAGGTTCGCCTGCACGATCATCGAATGCACCATGTAGAAGATCGCTGCGGTCACCCCGTCGCGCGTCCCCAGCGCGAGCGCCGCCATCATATACCCGACCTGCGCGACGACATGATATGCGAGGATGCGCCGCATATCGGTTTGTCCCAGCGCGCCAGCGACGCACAGCAGCATCGTCAGCGCGGCGATGCCACCGAGCAGAGGTGTCAATTGGGCGCCCCCCGGCGCACCTCGCCCCACCCCGAAGATCACCACCATCACCAGCAGGAGCGCATAGAAACCCATCTTGGTCAGCAGCCCCGCGAACACCGCCGCTACCGTGGTCGGTGCCGTGTGATAGGAGGCCGGAAGCCACAGGTGGAACGGCGCCAGCCCCGACTTCAGCATCAGCCCGCCGAGCAGCAGCGCCGCGGCAACTGCCGATGCGACGCTTGCCGGGCTGTCCGCCAGCACCGCCCCCGCCGTCCGGATATCGAGCGTACCGGTCATGCCATAGATCATGCCGACGCCGATCAGGATGAAGGTCGCGGCCAGCATCGCGAACGCGGCATAACGGATCGCGCCGTCGATCTGCGCCGGGCGGCGGTCGATCGTCAGCAGTCCCAAGGCGGCGAGCAAGGCGAGTTCGAACCAGACGTAAAGGTTGAACAGATCGTTGGTGAGGCAGGCACCGTTCATCGCCCCGGCCATCGCCAGCATCAACGCATCATACCCTCCGCGCCGGCGGCGCGGGCCGATATCACCGATGGCATAGATCGCCGCGGCGAACAGGATCAGCGCGGTCACCACGACCAGCGCGGAACCTGGAAGTGCCGCCGAGAAACCGATGCCGAACCCCTGTGGCCAGCCGCCGAACACCGTCAGGGGGACGCGCGGATCGACCATCACGCGAGTGAGCAGGGCGACCGAGGCCAGCAGGACAAGCCCGCTCGCCGCCAGCCCTGTCATCAGCGCCGCCGCAGGATGCTTGCGCAGCAGCAGCGCCAGCGCCGCGCCCAGAAATGGCACCAGCACGGGCAGCGTGAGCAGAAGCGCGTCACCCATGCAGGTCATCCCGTTCCTGAGCCGGGCCGACCATCTCCGCGGCATCCACCTCGCGCGCATCGACCGTACCGCCCGAACGCCATGCGCGCAGCACCAGCACGCCCAGCATCACCGTCAGCGCGAACCCGATGACGATCGCGGTGAGGATCAGTGCTTGTGCAACCGGATCCGCGGACACGCCCAGCGCCTTGGCACCATCGCGGATGATCGGGGGCTGTTCGCTGCCAATCCGCCCGGCAAGAAACAGCAGCAGGTTGGTGCCGGTCGCGAGCAGGGACAGACCGAGCAGCATCCGGACGAGATTGCGCGACAGGATCATGAAGATCGCGCAGCCGATGATGCCCGCCCCGGTGAGCGCGTAAAGGATCGTCACTTCGTCGCCTCCCGCTGAAGGCCGAACAGGAAGGCCAGGACCGCGCCGAGTACGACCAGATAGACGCCGAGGTCGAAGATCATCGTCGTGCCCAGCTTGGGAAACCAGACAGGCTCCCACCACAAATGGGTGAGATAGGGACGTCCGGCGATCAGGCCCGGCAGCCCGCTGGCCAGGGTACAGGCCATGCCGATGCCCACCAATGTCAGCGGTCCGGCGCGCAATGTCCGCTCCGCGCGCTCGACCCCATAGGCCAGCGACAGCAGGGCGAAGGACAGCGCCGCGACGAGCCCGCCGACGAAGCCGCCACCCGGCTGGTCATGCCCGCGCCACAGGATCACCAGCGACGCCGCGAGCAGGGTCCAGCTGAGGACACGCCCAAAGGCCTGAAATGAGAAATGCACCGACGGCTGCGCCGCTTCCTGCGCCGCGCGGCCGCGACGCATCAGCAGCGAGCGGGCCAGCACCGCCGCCATCGCGATCACCATCGTCTCGCCCAGCGTATCGAAGGCGCGGAAGTCGACCAGGATCACGTTGACGACATTATGACCCTTGCCACCGAGATAGCTCATCTCGCTATAAAAGGCGCTGGCCGCCGAGCCTTGCGGACCAGCCGCCATATCGACGATGCCCGCCACCAGCATCAGCGCCATCACCCCCGCGACGACCGCGTCACTGCGCCGCATCGCCGTCGTGCGGGTGGCTGGGCTGGCCAAAGGGACCGCCATCAGCAAGGCGGTCAGCAATACGACCAGCAAGGCCTCGACCGCGAACTGGGTGAGTGCGAGATCGGGCGCACCGTTCATCATGAAGGTAAGGGCGATCGAAAAGCCGGTAAGGCCGGTCGCGATCATGGCGGTGAACAGGGATTGCGCACGCGTCGCCGCGACCGCGCCGCCGAGCCCGACCAGCGCCACCAATGCGGGGGCAAGGCGCCATGTGCCGGCGTCGGGCAATCGTGGCACGGCGCCCGCCGCGATCACGGACCAGGCGATCAGCCCCGCCATCCCGCCCACGACCACCAGCAGATAGCGGCGTAGATCGCCATGCTGGACCCATCCGGTCAGCGCGCGCGAACCGTGCATCAACCCGCGCAGGCTACGCTCCCACAGCTTCTCGAGGGCAAGCCGATCGAACCGCTCGGCGCCGCGCAGCCGGATGTGGATCTGTCTCCAGTACCGCACGATCAGCGCGCCGATGCCGATCACCACAGCGCTGAGCATCAGCATCGGCGTTAGGCCGTGCCAGACCGCGATATCGACATCGACCGCACGTCCATAGACCGCCGCCACCGCCGGACGTAGCGCGACGCGCGTGATCCAGTCGGGGTCGAGGCTGATGAGCAGGCCTGCCACCGCCAGGAGCAAGGGTGGCGCGACCAGTGACAGGCTCTCGCCATTGCGAAGCTCGCGATGCTTGGCGCCGCCGAGGAAGAAGGGACGCAGCGTCACCACGCCTGCAACGCCGACCATCGCGGCATTGACGATGACCGCGATTGCCAGTGGGGCGGTCTCCCAGCTGCTTTCGATTTGCGCCTCGAACAGGAATTCCTTCGAGATGAAGCCGATAAAGGGCGGAATGCCGGCCATCGACAGGCTGGCACCGACACAGGCGAGCGCGGTGAACGGCAGCACCCGCGCCAGGCCGCCAAGCGCGCGCAGATTCTGCTGACCCGTAGCGTGCAGGACGACACCCGCGCAGAAGAACAGCGCCGCCTTGTACAAGGCATGGGCGAGCAAGAACCCGACCATCGCCACCGTCGCTGCGGGGCCGTCCAGCCCGACCAGCAGGGTAAGGATGCCCAGCGATGCGATCGTCGAATAGGCCAGCGCGGACTTGAAGTTCTCGGCCCGCAACGCCTGCAGCGCAGCGACCAGCATGGTAAGGCATGCCACCGTCACCACCACGCCCCGTCCCCAGCCTGTCGCGGCGAAGACCGGCTCGAACCGCGCGAGCAGATAAATGCCCAATTTCACCATCGTCGCCGAATGAAGATAGGCTGACGCCGGGGTCGGCGCCTGCATCGCATTGGGCAACCAAAAATGGAACGGGAACTGCGCCGATTTGGTGAAGGCCGCGATCAGGATGCAGGCGACGATGGGCGTGCCCAAGGGGCTCGCCGCGATGGTTTCGGCCTGCCGCACCGCCTCGGCCATCGAATAGCTGCCCAGCACATGGCCGATCATCAGCACTGCGGCGAGCAGCATCAGCCCGCCGAATGCGGTCACTTGAAGCGCCATCAGCGCCGCGCGCCGCGCGCGCGCGCTGCGGCTGTCGAACCCGACCAGCAGAAAGGACAATATGCTGGTCGCTTCCCAGAACAGCAGCATCACCAGCAGGCTTTCGGCCAGCACCGTGCCCAGCATCGCCGTCTGGAACAGCAGGATCAGGGTAAAGAAGCGCGTACGCTCCTGACGCGGCTTCCCGGTCAGATAGCCGCCGGCATAGACCACGACCAACGCGCAGATGCCGGTGACAAGCAGGCAGAACAGGAAAGAGAAGCCATCGAGCCGCAAGGTCAGATCGAGCCCGATCCGTGGCGCCCAATTCCTCCCCTCGCCCAACACCCAGCCGCGCTCGACCACCGGTGCCATGGAGACGAAGGCGGCGAGCAAGCCGATCGGAAGCAGTGCGATCACCAATCCCGCACCGCGCCCGATCACGCGTGCGGCGAGCGGCATCACACATGCCCCGATCAGGGAAATCAGCAGGATAACGAACATCTCCGGACCCAATGCCCCAGTTCGCGATCGGATGCATGCTTATTGGAAATGGAGGGCGAGTGGGGATCGGCGCGATGTCGATCCCCGAGCCGCCCCCGGAGGCAGGGTCGCCTGTCGTCCGGTCACCGTCCCAATCGCATGTCGCCGCGCAGTTGGTTTCTAGGTAACAGTTGTCATGCCTTTAGGCCGGGGGAGGCGGGGGGCGACGAACGGCAACTCGCTGGTTGCGCGCCGGTCTCGGTGCATGGCTGAGATTAGGGCGCATCCCGTCTATTGGCTTAGGTAGAGACCAGCCCTTCCGCTTCTGGGCCGGATGCTGCCTAGCAGCCTTTGTCGGTGAGAACGGCAAAGCTGCCGCGTCGCAAACGACGCTTCGGCACAGCGCTCATGGCTTTGTTTCTGAGCAATGTGCTTCAATAGGCCGGACTCGAGGACAAAGCCGAATATTTTGGCCCACCCATGCAAGTCGAGTAATCCGTGACGCCCCAAATGATTGATGCCCCTCCCCGGCGCGAACAGGTCTTGAAAGCTCACAGGCAAAGCCTCATTACAGTTTGATGATCATTGTTGATCCTTCAAATGCCATGAGCCCTGGGGGCAGCGGCACGGCGCGACTGCGCCCCTAGGCACGTTCGCCTAGGCAAAGTCGGCGTCCTCGCGCCGCACAAACATACAACCAGAATAATTTCTCGAATGGCGCGGGTACTTCGTGCCTGGAGGCACTTTTGTTTTTCACCCGCTTCACGGCTCTCGGCGTCTGCCTTGTGAGCGCCGTTGTCTCATGTCTGTATCTCCCGGATGCTTGGGCCGTGCCCTTGTTCGCAGTAACAGCAGTGTTATCAGCAATCGGTCTCTACGATCTTGCGCAGCCGCTGCACTCGGTCCGCCGCAATTACCCGATCATCGGCCGGCTGCGCTGGTTCTTCGAGGAAATCAGGCCTGAGATTCGGCAGTATCTGATCGAAGGCGACAACGACAAGGCTCCTTTCTCAAGAGCCCAGCGCTCGCTTGTTTACGCACGTGCGAAAAATGAAAGCAGCGACCGCGCATTCGGCACGCTCGTGGATGTCTATCAGAATGGCTACGAGTTCATAGCGCACTCGACGCGCCCAGCGCGTGTCGCCGACCCGGCAACCTTCAGGATCCCGATCGGCGGACATGATGGCGCTCCACCTTACATTGCGTCGATCTTCAATATCTCGGCGATGAGTTTTGGCTCGCTCAGCGCTAACGCAATTCGTGCGTTGAACAAGGGCGCTCGTCTAGGCGGCTTTGCACATGATACCGGGGAAGGGAGCATCAGTCCCTACCATCGGGAACATGGCGGCGACCTTATCTGGGAAATCGGCAGTGGCTATTTCGGTTGCCGGACTGCGGACGGACGCTTCGACCCGGTCCGTTTTGTCGAACAGGCCGCTGATCCGCAGATCAAGATGATCGAACTCAAGCTCAGCCAAGGGGCCAAGCCCGGTCATGGCGGCATCCTCCCGGGCGAGAAGGTGACACCCGAGATTGCAGCCACGCGCGGCGTGCCGGTAGGAGAGGACTGTATCTCGCCGGCTCGCCATCGCGAGTTTTCGACGCCGCTGGAACTGGTCAAGTTCCTGGGACAGCTTCGTCGGCTCGCAAGGGGTAAGCCCGTCGGGATGAAGCTGTGCGTCGGTCAGCCTTGGGAATTCATGGGCATGGTCAAGGCGATGCGCGAGACCGGGATCATGCCGGACTATATCGTGGTCGATGGCTCCGAAGGCGGAACAGGCGCCGCGCCAGTCGAATTCGCCGACAACCTCGGCATGCCGATGCGCGAGAGCTTGCTGTTCGTCCACAACACGCTGGTCGGCGCAGGGCTTCGCAAGCGCATCAGGATCGGTGCGGCCGGCAAGATCGTCAGCGCGTTCGATATCGCATCGGTGCTTGCATTGGGGGCTGACTGGACCAATGCGGGCCGCGGCTTCATGTTCGCGCTTGGCTGTATTCAGTCGCTCTCCTGTCATACGAACCGCTGCCCCGTGGGCGTCGCCACACAGGATCCGATGCGTCAGCGTGCGCTCGTCGTGCCGGACAAGGCCGAGCGCGTCTTCAACTTTCACCGCAACACCATGAAGGCTCTAGCGGAGATGCTCGCTGCGGCAGGCCTGGACCATCCTTCACAGCTTGGTCCTCATCACCTTGTCCGTCGCGTCTCATTGACCGAGATTCGGCTTTTTTCTCAACTGCACATCTTTCTCGAAGATGGCGAGTTGCTGACTGGTTCGCACGACCGCGACTTCTACAGCGCGGCATGGCGGCTCGCGCGCTCCGACAGTTTCGAGCTGGCGCAATGACGCAGCGACACACTGCCGCATGGCCAGTCGAGCCCGCGGCGCCTGCCGGGACTGGAGCGACGCGTGCTCCGGCCGGGGCCGTCGTGCACGCCGATGACAGAAGACTGTAGGAGCGCCGCACGGGCGTTTTCCTCCTGGCGACGCTTTGCTGTTTGCTGTGGGGCAGCGCATATCCCGCGATCAAGGGCGGCTATGCGATGCTCGGCATCGGCAAAGCTGACATTGCGAGCCAGGTGCTCTTCGCGGGCTGGCGTTTTACTCTCGCCGGCGCCGGATTGCTGATTTTCGCCGCTGCGGTGCGTCGCCCAGTGGTCGCCCAAGGCGTTCGCTATGTCGGGCAGCTGACGCTGCTCGGTCTGACACAGACGGCGGTTCAATACGTGTTCTTCTATATCGGCCTGGCGCACACAACCGGCGTAAAGTCTTCGATCATGAACGCCACGGGCGTGTTTTTCAGCGTCGCGCTGGCGCACTTCATTTACGTCGATGACCGGATGAGCAGCCGTAAAACTCTCGGTTGCCTCATCGGCTTTCTCGGCGTGATCGTCGTCAACGTCGGCGGAAGCAACGAGCTTAGGCCGGATCTCACCCTCTTGGGCGAAGGCTTTGTTGTGATCGCTGCCCTCGTGCTGGCGGCGGCCTCCATTTATGGCAAGCGGCTGTCGCAATCGCTCGATCCGATGGTCATGACCGGTTGGCAGCTGCTGATCGGTGGCGTTCTGCTTACCGTTGCCGGGACAGCATTCGGTGGGCACATCGACCATCTGGACTTCAAATCCGGCGCGCTGCTCATTTATCTGGTCGTGCTATCGTCCGTCGCGTTTGCGATCTGGAGCTTGTTGCTCAAGCATAACCCGGTCGGCCTCATCGCCGCGTTCAACTTCCTGGTGCCCGTATCTGGCGTAGGACTTTCAGCGGCATTCCTGGGCGAGTCGATCTGGCATTGGAAGAACTTGGCGGCTTTGGTGCTCGTATCCGCCGGCATATGGCTCGTTACGCGTACACCGAAGTCGGGCTGAGTGCCTGAACCCTCGCTATCAGCCGAGTCGCGCGGTCGTCACCATCCGCACCAGATCGGACAGGGTCTTCGCCTGCATCTTGAGCATCACGTTTGCGCGATAGACCTCGACCGTGCGCGCGCTGATGCCGAGGTCGAAGGCGATCGCCTTGTTTGCGTCGCCGCGCGCCAGGCCATCCATCACCTCGCGCTCGCGGCCACTCAGCGACGCAATGCGGTCGAGCACCGCTTGTCGTTCGGCGTGTGAAGCCTCGGTATCAGCTTGCCGGGCAAGCGCCTTGCGGATGGAGGCCAGCATGACCTGGTCGTCAAACGGCTTTTCGATGAAATCTGCGACCCCGGCATGCATCGCCTGGATCGCCAGCGGCACATCGGCATGACCGGTGATGACGATCACCGGCACGCTGGCGCCGCGCCGCGTCATCTCTTCGACCAGTTCTATCCCGCTGCGCCCCGGCATGCGCACATCGGTGACAATACACGCCCCCGCCAATGGCGGCGACGCGGCGAGGAAGGCATCGGCGGAGGGGAATGTGCGGACGCGGATTTCCGCGCAATCGAGCAGGAACTCGAGCGAATGCCGGGCCGCCTCGTCGTCGTCGATTACATAGACCATGGGGTCAGTCGCCATCATACAGCTCCTCTTGCCCGACGCGCCGCAGCGTCAATCCAAACACTGCCCCGCCGCCCTCACGCGCCGCCGCCCAGATGTGGCCGCCATGCGCCTCAACGATGGTGCGCGAGATCGACAGGCCGACACCCATACCGGTCCGCTTGGTCGTGACGAACGGCTGGAACAAACGTTCGGCGATTTCCGGATCAATTCCGGGTCCTGTGTCAGCCACCGTCACCTCCGCCATATCGTCCTCTGCCGCCGAAATGGTGATGGTCAGCTCGCGCACGGCGCCGTCCCCCGCAGTCATCGCATCGACCCCGTTACGCACGAGATTGAGCAGCACCTGCTGGATTTGCACCTTGTCTGCCAGCACGAGATCGACGTCCGGGCTGAAAGAATAGCGCACGCGGATATCGTGCTCCTTCACCCCGATCAACGCCAGCGCGCTTGCCTCCTCAACCAGCTTTGGCAGGCTTTCGACTGACCGCTCGGTCTCGCCGCGCGCGACGAATTCGCGCAGCCGGCGGATGATATCGCCCGCGCGCAACGCCTGTTCGCTGGCGCGCTCGACGGCGTCGCCCACCCGCTCGACCGGCACTTCGTCCCGCGCCAATAACATGCGGCTGCCCTTGAGGTAATTGGCGATAGCCGATAACGGCTGATTGAGCTCGTGCGCCAGCGCCGAGGCCATTTCCCCCAGCGCGGTCAGCCGCGAGACATGCACCAGCTCGGCCTGCAACTCTTGGAGACGCGTCTCGGCCTGCTGCCGTTCGGTCAGGTCGCGAATGAAGCCGGTGAAGTGGCGCTGGCCACTGACCCGCATCTCCCCCACCGCAAGCTCGAGCGGAAAGGTCGAGCCGTCCTTCCGGACGCCGACCACGACGCGACCCTTGCCGATGATGCGCTTCTCGCCCGTCTCATAGTAGCGAGCGAGATAGCCGTCGTGCGCGCCGCGATACGGATCGGGCATCAGCAGGCTGACGTTGCGGCCGTGCACCTCGTCGGCCTCCCAGCCGAACATGCGCGTCGCCGCCGGACTGAAGTCGCGGATCAGTCCCGCTTCGTCGATCACCACGATTGCGTCGGGTACAGTGTCGAGCAGCGAGCGCAGATGCGCTTCGCGCCGTGCCAGTCCCTCAGTCACGCGCTCGGCTTCGGCCCGCGCGCGCTGAAACCACTCGCCCCCCAGCGCAATGGCGGCGCCGATCACGACGAATGCGCCCGAGGCGATCCAGTTGCCCGCCCCGACCGGTCCGATCATGCGGTCGCACCATAGGCCGACGGCCGCACCCGCGACGCTCGCCGCGAAGCCCGCTCGCAGACCACTGAGCGCGCTCGCCAGTACCACGGCAGGCACGAAGAAGATGTAGGTCGCGCGCTGCCCGAGCTCTGCGGCGAAGGCGACCCGCACCCCCGCCCCCAAGGCGACGGCGATCGCCGCCAACGCCAACGTCACCAGCAGCGGCGGCGTGGGGATGATGGTGTGGCGCAGGGAAAGGCGCTTTTCGGTCACAACGCCTTTCATGCCGCGTGGTCGTGCCGAACGCCACCTCCGTCAACCTACGTAGGGACATGATCTGAATTTCGGCGCGTCCGTCATGGGCTTAGTTCGGCGTCACACAAACGCAGATTGAACCGGAGACCGACCATGACCCCGCCCTATATCGACCTCGGCGTCCATCATCAGCCCAAGGGTCTGTCCGACCGCATCGCCTATGGCTTCACCAAGCTGCTGCGCTGGACCGCCGACACATTCTTTGCGGAGCGCTATGGCCACCGCGCCGTGGTTCTGGAAACGGTCGCCGCGGTTCCCGGCATGGTCGGCGCCACCATCACGCATTTGTCCTGTCTGCGCCGCATCTGCGACGACAAGGGCTGGATCCGCACCTTGATGGACGAAGCCGAAAATGAGCGTATGCATTTGATGACGTTCATCGAAATCTCCAAGCCCACCTTGTTCGAGCGTGCGGTGATCATCGGCGTGCAGTGGGTGTTCTATCTGTTCTTTTTCGGTCTCTACCTCATGAGCTCGAAGACCGCGCATCGTGTCGTCGGGTATTTCGAAGAAGAAGCGGTCATCAGCTATACCCACTACCTGGCCGAGATAGACGAGGGCCGCAGCGCGAACGTCCCCGCTCCGCAGATCGCCAAGGACTATTGGAACCTGCCCGATGACGCGACGCTGCGCGATGTGGTGCTGGTGGTCCGCGCCGATGAGGCGCACCACCGCGACGTCAATCACGGTTTCGCCAACGAGCTTGCCGGTCTGCCAAGCGGCCCCGTCGCCGACTGCCCGCCGCACGTCGCACTCGAGCCGATTTGGAAGAAGGCGGCCTGAACCTATCGGGGCGCGGCCATCCGCGCCCCGTTTCCCTGTCGTTGGAGTATCTTGATGCGCACTGTCTCGACCGAAACCATGACGATCGTCAAAGCCACCGCGCCAGCACTGGAAAAGCATGGTCTCGCAATCACTACGGCAATGTATCGGCGCCTGTTCAAAAATCCCGAGATCGAAGCAATGTTCGATCAGGCCGCGCAAATCAGTGGGGAGCAGCCGCGACGTCTGGCCGGCGCGATCCTGGCCTACGCCAAGAACATCGACAAGCTGAACAATCTCGGCAGCGCGGTGGAGCGCATGGTACTTCGGCATGTGCAAACCGGAGTCAAACCCGAACACTATCCGCACGTCGCCGCAGCGCTGCTTCCGGCCATCCGCGAAGTGCTTGGCGAGTCGATCGCGACCGACACCGTGCTGGCCGCCTGGGGCGAAGCCTACTGGATGCTTGCCGACATCCTCATCGCAGCTGAGGTGCAAGCGTACGAACGCGCGCAGGCCGCGTGAGTCCCGCGCAGCGATACGCCGATGTGGAAAAACGCGGCCTGATCTGCGGGACGTGTTCCCCCGCCACGCCATTCGTGATTTGGAGCATAGCATAGCGGTACAGTCGGCAACGTCACCGGAGAGTAATTATGATTACGGAAGAGGACATAGAGCGGCTGGTGCCTACCTTCTACGAAAAGGTGCGGGCTGACCCGGTCCTGGGGCCGATCTTCGATGGCGCAGTCGCTGACTGGCCCCACCACCTCGATCGGCTCAAGGCGTTCTGGTCGTCGGTGATGCTGACGAGCGGCCGCTACAAAGGGCACCCGATGGCTGTACATTTGCGTCACGCGGACGCGATGACGCACGCCAACTTCGCGCACTGGCTGGCGCTGTGGAAGACCACGACGAACGACCTCCTCGATCCCGAGACGGCCGCAAAATTCCAGTCGAAGGCTGAGACGATCGCCGAGAGCCTGCAACTCGGCGTGCACTATGCGCGCGATCGGAGTGTCAAATGAGGATTGGCCCACCGCCCGACGCTGTCCCATACAAGCGCACGCCGTCCTTCACCGAGGAGAACGTGCCGGCAGGCCTCCTGGCAGATCACGATACTAAGGAAGGAACGTGGGGCCTGATCGTCGTCGAGAAAGGGCAGCTCCGCTATATTGTGGACGACCCGAGGAGACCGCGATCCGAGCGCATCCTCACGCCCGACACAGATCCCGGCGTGGTCGAACCTACCGTTCGGCACCGGGTGGCACCTTTAGGTGTCGTGCGATTCCACGTCGAGTTCCTCCGAATACCGACACCCTGACCGCTCCAGACCCAGCGCAGACAACCCGCATTTACCGTCGTTGACCAAGTCGCCTGCCACAGACATTTGATGGATCGGTAAGACAGCGCTCACGGCGTTAGTGGGACGGTGCAACCGAGATTCTCCGTTGCCATGCGTTGCGACCAGGATTTACGATTCCCTGCCGATGTTTCGTTGCCTTCGCATGGTGGCCAGCATGTCCTATCTACCTCCAGTAACTGCTGTGCTGATGCTGCTGGGCGGTCATCCAAACCGCGCGGAAGAGGTAGACATGCAATGGCCTGTCCCTGCTGAGGCATCCGCCGCGTATGACCTTGGTGACAAAGCCACCTCGCATGTCATCGTCGAGCAAACCATTGCCCGATGTCGCATTGAGGCGACCCGGCCCGCGTTGTGCATCGAACTGATGCTGATCTCATCGACGATTGGATCTGATCGGAAGACCAATGAGGCGCGCTCTAGGGAAGCACTAATGCTGGCGCGTGGCGATCCACCGCAATCACCCGCCCTGATTGCGATCGCCGAAGCACAGCTTGCCAGTATCCTCGATCGTGAAGGTGCCAGCGAAGAGGCGGCCGCGCTATGGCGGAGCGCCTATAATTTCAACAGGACCGACCCGGCCAAGAAGTTTGAGGCATGGGCGGCAGCGTCAATGGCTGCGGCGCATCTGACGGGCCTCGGCCGACCGGCGGAAGCCGAGCCGCTTCTTCGTGAGGCGCTCCCCCTGAGCATTGCCGCTACCGGACCACAGTCCGAAAGCACGATCACGGCATTGATGCAGCTTGCGGGCAATCTTGAAAACGCACAACCGCGCGAAGCCGAGGCGCTGTATCGCAAAGCGCTGACGGCCAGTCTGGCACTCTATGGTAAGGAACATGCCAAAACGGCTGACGCCTGTAATTCACTCGCCGTCATTCTGTATCGCGTCGCGGAATACCGGGAAGCCGAGGAACTGGCCCTTCAAGCGTTGGCACTTCGAGAAAAGCTGTTTGGCCTCTCCAGCACGGAAGTGGCCGTAACCGTCGGCAATCTGGGCGCGATCTTGGCGGGGGCGGGGCGTTACGCCGATGCCGACGGCCCGCTACGAAGAGCGCTTGCCATTCGTGAGGAGCAGCGCGCGGGTGTCGCGCTGGAATCAGCGTTGATTCACGCCGGGGACAACCTTGTAAACCTTGGCAACTACCGCGATGCCGAGCCATTGCTTCGCAGGGCTTTGGAGCTTCGAATTGCGCGTGCAGGTCCGTCCGATCCGGACACTGCGACCGCGCAGGAAGCGCTGGCCATCGCGCTCCGCAACTTGCGCCGATATGACGAGGCCATTGCGTTGCTTCGCGCTGCAGTCGATGTCAAAACGCAAAGGTTGGGGGCCGATCACAGCGATGTTGGCTATGCGCTCAACAATATTGCGGTGACGCTGGATGCCCTGGGTCGGTTCGGCGAGGCTGAAGCGGCCTATCGACGCGCGGTTGAGATCGGTCGAAAGGGCTTTGGCGCGGATAGCTCCATAACTGCGTTATGGCTCCAGAATCTCGCGACCAATCTCGACGAGCAGCGCCGGTTCCCGGAAGCGGAACCCTATTATCGCGAAGCGCTTGATATTCAGAAGCGTTTGTTCCGCGCAGACACATCGATGTTGCGCAGACATACAACAACCTGGCCACGAATCTGCAATCGCAGGGGCGGCTGGCCGAGGCAATCGATGCTGCGCGTTCCGCAGCCCGGATGACGGCGGCAGTCGCCGGACCGGCCCATCCGCGCCGTATCCTGTACGAACTCAATCTTGGCGCGATGCTGACCTATCAGGGTCGAGACCTTGTACGAGCCCGTGCATATCTGCGATCGGCGCAGCTTGGTATCGGACAGCGGATTGCGTTGACGCGCGAGTTTGACGAGACGGCACGGCGCGACCTTGCCTATTATCGGCCTGCCTACACCAATGAAGTGCGCGCGGCTTGGTACCTAACTGAGGTGGTCCAAGAAAATTCGACAGGTCGCTAAGCTAAACCCGACGGAAGGATGGACGGCAACAAAAAGGAAAAGGGAGCGCTCTGGCGCGGATTCCAATGCGAAAGTGACGCAGGATGCTATCCGGGACGATCTGAAACTGGCGAAACTCGCTGCGAAGCACGGCGTGCATCACAGGATGATCGCGGCGTGGAAGCGGCAGACGATCGAAGGGATGTCAGCGATGTTCTCGGGCGCGGGTGATACGACCAGGACGGCGAGCGACGCGGAAGTGGACAAGCTGCCCATCGAGATCGAGCAGTTGCTGGTGGACCGAATTTTCAGCGAAGGCCTCTGGTCGGTGGGCGTGGCGCAGAAGCAGGCGTGGGTCGGTTATACTCACCATGACCGGCTGGCGGGTATCTAGATTTCAGCGAAAGGGCAGTCCCATGAGCACGGGCGCGCAGCTTACCGTCGCGCAGCGGCACGGAAGCATAAGATGCGTGCGACGATCACTTGGATGTGACGGCGGGGTAGCGGATCCGGTTATCCGACGCGAACGCGCCTTGAGTCATCGTCGCCGGCGTGACGGTGTTATGCCCCATGAGATGGAGCACGGTGCGCCCCTCGAACAGCAGATAGTCCGCCACGATGCGGCGATGGCATCGCCACCATACAGCCTCCGCGCACATGATCGCTGTCGGACGCTGAGCTGCGTCGTTAAGAAGGGTCGCTAATCCGTCTCGGAATGAAGGGGTAAGAGCGTAATCAGCGTAGTTGTGGAAACTTTGATTCCGCCACAAACCGTTGATCTCCGGCTCGACCTCGGACTTCTTGCGAAGCCCGCCCAGCTCCGCGATCCGCTTGTGTCCGATCTGATAGGGTTCAAGTTCTGCCCCAAGCACGTCGAGATTGTATTTCGGATTGGTGCGTGAGCGTGGCACCGTGCGAATGTCCACGACGAGCTGAACGCCCCCGGCTCGCAGCAGGGTTACGAACTCAGGGATCGTCCTCGTCGAATGCCCGATCGTATAGATGGGAAGCGCTTCAGACATCGGACCTTCCTAACGCAATCGGTTCCGGACGCCGATCGCCAGCGTCTAATCCCTCTATCAGCGCCTCAAGCATGGGCCGCAGACGCTTGAGCTCCTCACGATGCGAATGCGCCAGCGATGCGATGATCCTTGATCCCATCCGCGATATCGAGACGTCTACCCGGCGGCCATCGACATCCGACTTGAATCGGACGACCAATCCGGCTGCTTCCAGGCGACTGAGCAATTCGCTTGCGCTATGGGGTGCCAAAAGCATCTGTTCGGCAAGCTCTCCCACCGAGAGCTGCCCGTTCGGCGCAGCACGAAGCGACAGCAACACCTGATACTGCTGCGCTGTTAAGCCAACTTCCGCAGCGGCCTTTTCGCTGAACCGCAGAAAGCGGCGCAAGTCGCGTCTGAACGCTGCCAACACGGCATAGTCGCCGTCG
The DNA here is from genome assembly GCF_024700005.1 of Sphingomonas sp. J344. Lineage (NCBI taxonomy): Bacteria > Pseudomonadati > Pseudomonadota > Alphaproteobacteria > Sphingomonadales > Sphingomonadaceae > Sphingomonas > Sphingomonas sp. J344. Next base: position 285,746 of record NZ_JAJONB010000001.1, read on the forward strand.
GAAAACGCATTGTCATCCAAGTAGTTGGAAACTCCTGAGTTTAACGAATGCAATTGTCGATCGCCCGCAGTCTCATTGCCAACGAACAAAGCGCCTAGAACGTGTTGAGTATCCATTCGTCCGGACTGATTGAATGTTGTTCGGAGAGGACGCCGCTCCCCCTCGAACCCCCTGCAGCGGCCTCGGCGATGACAACCGCGACACGATGTTGATCGCTTTCCAACGCCACCTGTTCCCAGGGACACGAGCTCGGATGCGTTTCCCGCCATATGCGGCTTGCCAGCCGGTCGATATCAGCAGGACTGGGCTCGATGTCACCAGCAATGCAGTTGGCCAAAACCGACCAGTCCGATGCTTTTTCGGCAGCCATATTGCTCACCTACAGTATATCGCTAAGGCCATCGGCAGCGGCCTGAGCTAGCGCCCCGTCCCGCCATTAGTGGATTTATGTCGTGATCCGATATATATCTCCTGGCGCTATCTTGCGCAAGGGGTTGGAACATTATGCTGGGTCGAGGAAGCCTTCAGGACTTGGCATCGCCGAACTTCGCTCGTTTGATGGAGGAGGTTCGAGCATGCACGGCATGCGCAACGCAATTGCCCTTGGGCGCGAGGCCGATTTTTCAACTCTCACCTCGCGCCCGACTGCTGATTGCAAGCCAGGCGCCCGGGACACATGCGCATCGGAGTGGCCGGCCGTTTTCCGATGCGTCTGGCGATCAGCTCCGGCGATGGATGGATGTTACGGATGCGAAGTTCTATAATCCGGAGTTAGTTGCGATCCTTCCAATGGCTCTGTGCTATCCGGGCCGTGCCCACAGCGGCGACGCTCCACCGCGGCCGGAATGCGCGGAATTATGGCGCGATCGGTTGCTACAGCAGCTTCCCGAAATCGAGCTGACGCTACTCGTGGGCACCTACGCGCAGGATCATGTGTTGGGCGCGGGACGCATGACCGACCGCGTGCGGAACTTCGACGCTTACCTCCCACAATATCTTCCGCTGCCGCATCCATCCTGGCGCTCTCGAGGATGGATGACGCGCAATCCATGGTTCGAGGCGGATGTTCTTCCCGAAGTGCGCAGACGGGTTGCTAAAGTGTTCCGCCGGTGAATGGTCCGCAGAACCGAGGCGCGACCTTACCTCACATGCTGAGATCTAGCCGGACAAGGAGGGAGCGAGATGGAGGAGGAGACTGCCCGCTTCCGATGCATCGGAGACGACGGCACGCCGTTGATCGTGATCAAGTTTCGGCACTCCCTGACGATGCAAGGGAAACGCGGACACCGCACATTTCCCGGTGCGGTTCGATTGGCGCTCTCGACTGGTGAGGCGGTCCGCTACATCGCCCCAGACCTCTTTGAGGTGGTCGATACCGGTGAACTCCTGCACCGGCTGTAATCGGCGATGTTGTTTGATCATGGCGCCGGGGCGCGACAGGCGGTGTCGGAAGCCCGAGAACTCAGGCCTGGCCGTGACGGGAACATCGCCGGTTCAGGCCACCCAGGCAGGACTACCCAGTTCAGCCGCCGCGGACTGCTTGACGAATTTCGCACCGGGATCGAACACAGAAAGCTATAGACTAATTCAGCATAACGGCCAATCCGCGCGCCACCGCGCGCTGCGGTGCATCCATCACCCTGACGGAAATCCCTGTCGAGCGCTGAATACGTTCGGCCACTAACGCAGTCATAGCAGCGCCGCCTGTCAGCGAAATCCCGTCGTCGAGGATCCCAGATACCAGATCGGGCTGGGTTGCCGCGAAAGCGCCTCGCACGGCTGATGCGATCTCATCGGCGTGTCTCTCGACAATGGGTCGAAGCTCCTCGACGTCGAGCGCGAGGACGCGCGGCAGACCGTTCCTCATGTCCAGACCCTTGACCTCAACATAAGAGCGTCCGGGCGACATCAGCGCTTCCGATAACGCGATCTTCAGCGCCTCGGCGGTCGACTGGCCGATATTGAACTGCTTGCGCAGATGAAGATGATGGACCAGGGCAGCGTCCACCGCATCCCCGCCGCCCCGCACCGATCGTGAGACGCAGATCCCGCCAAGCGAAATCACGACGATGTCGGTCAAGCCAGCGCCACAGTCGACGATCATCCGGCCGCGCGCTTCAGCCACGTCCAGTCCAGACCCGATGGCCGCAAGCATCGGTTCGGCGAGGAGCATCGGCTCGGCAAGCCCAGCATCGTGCGCGGCGCGACCCAGCGCGCGACGTTCGGCCTGTGTTGCGTCCGTTGGCACGCCGATGACCACACGAGAGGCTCGCAGCCTCCTTTTGGGCGTCAGCGGTTTTAGCGCGAACTTCAGCAACTCGCATGTTGCCCTTACATCCACCAAGACTCCGTTTCGCAACGGCCGAACGGTTCGCAGGCGATTGACTTCACGGCCGATCATCGGTTGCGCGTCGGCCCCAACGGCGAACAGCTTGCCGTCGGGTCCGACCGAGCCATCAAAGCAGCACACCGACGGCTGCTCGAATATCACGCCTCCAGCCTTGTCAACGACCAGAGTGTTGGCGGTGCCAAGATCGATGGCGAAGTCCGGCTTCTTCTTTGCCCACGAGAGTGCTTCTTCGAACATGGGTCACCTTGTGTTGGGGAGAGCCCCAATAAGGTCAACGCCCGGGGTCCGTCGAGGCCGATGGTTCAAGCGGCGGGGGGCGGATCCGTTTTCGGCCCATCATCCTCGCCAGGCAGATCCGGGTTGTCGTTGGCTGGCTGCCAGGGAGCGGAGGCGAACGTTCGTCTGGTTGCGGCCGAAACGGCGCGCAGCGATGCGCGACACGGCATTCTAATCACTCGGTCCTGACGGACCATCTCGATCAGCGCTGCCTCGTTGGGACGGGATGAAAAGTGCAACCGGATTCCCGGCAAATCCGTCAACCGCAGCGCGCATGCCTCCGATAGGCACCAGACATTTCCTCGCCATGAGGTTCCCGCCAAGACGCGTGCGACTCGCTCCGCTGCCCGTGGTGAGTGGACCAAAATACCGTCGATCGACGGCAGCTCTGTCCTCACTTGCAGCAACCAGCGTATCGCAACGGCCTGCGCGGTGTAGACGATCCGACGTTCCACCAGATAGCCAAAGCGCCGGAGGAATCCCTTGAGGTCCCCAGCCGTTTCGCGCGCGCCAAAGTGAACGATGCGGGCAGGCGGAGCCAGGTCATTCAAGATCAGTCGTTGCAGGTCTCGAACGTCGCCACCGGCAGAACGGACGTCGGAATACCCTGCATCCCGAGCGGCGCCAGCGGTAGCGTCCCCAACTACGAACACAGGTAAAGCCTTGTATTGCGCGCGAGCGGCATGGTGCCGAACACCATTCATGCTGGTGAACACGATGGCGTCCGGAAGCAGATCAGGCTGCTCGGTCGAGAACGGTCGCACACCGAGCACCGGCACGCTTACAACGTCATGCCCGAGAGCTTGTAGACGGGCCGCCGTGGAGCGATTGTCCGGCTCGGTTCGGGTCACCCAAATGCGCATGGCTTTCCCATCCTCAAAAGCGGCGAGATTGGGCGCTGGCGAGAGAGGCTTGGCGATGTGATCGTCAGCACGCGCACCTCTACCAATCGTCCTCGCTCCATCGGCCAAAGCAGCGATTGATCTGGTCGAAGGCCCAGCAACGCGGCCCCAAAGCGGGTTCCAACGCCAAGGCGACGCTCACTGACGTCAGTTCCGTGCACCAATGTTGCCTGCAATGTTCGGCCTTGGACCGAGTAGACTAGGTCGCTTCCACATCGCGCGAGCGTTTCGTCGTTTTGAGCATCGGGTATTCGCGACATCGCCAGTTTCGCCGAAAGCAGACGCGCGACCAGTTCATCATCCATGCTCAAAACGACGCCATGCAGATAACGAGCGTTGCCGGCATCGATCTCGACATCAAGATTCTTGTGAAGCGCGGTCCAGATGTGCACCAGCGAGTCAATGACGGAGGGACAGATAGCATTCACGTTTAACCCTCCCTAGTGAACCGTGCTGGTCGCGCTGCGACGCGCCTTTGCCAGCTCTGCAACACTGCTCGCCAACGCACGCGCGCGTGGGAAGACTTTCCTGTCCATCTCCTGGAAATCAGGATCCGAACACACGAACCGAAATCCTCCGGGAACGCGAATGGCGATCCCTACAACCCGATGGTCGGCCTCGACCACGAACCTGTCCATTTGAACCTCCGCGCACGATCGCGGCCAGACCCAAGTCGGCGCACGCGATCGGTAATCACGATTCCAGCTTAAACTGGGGAGGGGCCCTAGGTCAGATGCCTGCAGCTAGCAGGTTCAGCCCAGGGCAGGCAGGCGCTCGGTGCTGCTGCCGGGATGCACTTCGATGTGCCGGATCAGGACCTGCGAGGACATCCGCCGATCATGGCCTATCTGGAAACAAAGTCAAATACGTGGAGCAGCTTGCCCAGCAAGGCAAAGCCTCTAGATAGGTCCGATGTCTACGGCTTCATCTGATGTGCCACCCCGCCTTCATTCGGAGCGCAGTCCGAAACGCTAAGCTCGCGGGTACCGCGGCCCGCCGGATCCGCTCCACGGGATCACCATACCACCGTATCGAGAGGCGCTGCAAACGGCGCCGCACGCATCATGAACTCATCATCAAGCGAACCTCAGGCCATATCAGTTCATAGCCGCATTAGGCTTTGGCACTCACCTTATCTGTTGCTGGCATGCACCGCGCTCTTCTGGGCCGGCAATTCCATCGTTGCGCGTGGCGCGCGGGACTTCGTCCCTCCGGTCGCCTTGTCATTCTGGCGTTGGACACTCGCGCTGTTGATCCTCCTGCCGATCGCGTGGCCGCATCTTCGCCGCGACCTCCCAACGTTGCGCGCCTCATGGCGAATGATGATCGTGCTCGGAGCGCTGGGCATCGGAGCGTTCAACACATTACTCTACACTGGTCTTCAAACCACGACGGCCGTCAATGGTCTCCTCCTACAGTCACTGCAGCCCGGTCTGATACTCCTTCTCGGCATTCTGATTTTCTCCGAACGAGTTCGACTGCTGCAAGTCATGGGAATCGCTCTGTCGATCGCCGGTGCGCTCGTCATCATCTCGAAAGGTGATATCGGCTCGCTGCTCGCACTCAGGATGAACACGGGCGATCTCGTCATCTCTGTCGCTGTGGTGATATGGTCGCTCTACTCGGTGCTGCTTCGCAAACGGCCAGGCGTGCATCCCCTGAGCTTCCTGGCGACCACGCTGGCAGTGGGCGTTGTCGTTGTCCTTCCATTTTACATCGCCGAGATCGCTTCGGGTCGGTTGATCGAGAATCGATCGGAAAGCTGGATGGCGATCGCCTATGTATGTGTGTTCCCGTCCTTAATTGCTTACCTATGCTACAATCGCGGGGTCGAACTCCTCGGGTCCGCGGCAGCGGGTCTCTACCTCAACATCATGCCGGTCATGGGAGCGCTGCTCGCCGCCATCTTCCTCGGCGAAGCTATCCGCCCGTCTCACTTCGCTGGCGTGACACTGATCGGCGCTGGCATTGCCTGTGCATCGGTGCGCAAGGCGGTGGTTGGCACCAGGGCTTGACTTCAAGAAGGCTTAGTCCATCTTGATCGCTTCATGTCGACCGTCCGCGCCCTGATCGAAACGATCCCTGCAGGTAGCAGCACCCCGCGCCTGAATCCCTAGGCGCGCAGATCAGCGCCTAGGATCTCCGGTCGGTCGCCCCACGCGACCGCCAACTGGGCGCCGTTCGGTCAAAGGCAACACTCCCTCCCCAAGCCGCGCGGCGCCCTTCCCGGAGGGCGGCAGCCCCCGCTTGCATCATAAAGGGACCTTCCATGACGGAAAAGACTATCGCCTATTACAGACGGCGCGCTCGATATCATCTCGCCAAGTCTGCGTTGTCGGAAACTGGGATCGCATTGATCCATCGGCGCTTCGCGCAGTTGTACTTCGACAGAGCGACCAAGCTCGACCAGACGCGCGGACCTGCGTCTAGCGACGGACGAGATGCGGACCCGTTTATCGCTGCGGTGCCACTCTGACCTACATTTCGAAACGCTGGGAGCGTGACCGCCACGCCCCCAGCTCACCGAGTAGCCTCATGAAATCCACAATCTTCGCCACGGCCTTGTTGCTCATGCTGGCCGGATGCTCAGAGATCCCGAAAGATCCAGAAGGCACAATCGACCGCGTCCGGCAGACGAAGGTGTTACGTGCCGGGGTCATCGCGGAAGGCAATGCGCCACATGATCCATCGCTTGATCGACTCGTGGGCTTGGTGGCCGCGGACACTGGAAGCCATCCCGACATCGTGCGTGGCTCGACGGAGACGCTGCTGCCCATGATCGAGCGAGGCGATCTCGACCTCGTCGTTGGCGAGCTCGCGCCTGATACACCCTGGGCCACCCGTGTTGCCATCATGCCTTCGCCCGAGCAGATGAAGTCGAAAGATGGTGATACACAACCGGTAGCTGTGGTCCGCAACGGGGAGAATGCCTGGATCGCGCTCATTCAGCCGCGTGCGATGCTCCTGAAGCGAGCAGCGAAGTGAGCGACCGCCTTCCCGAACATGTCCGTCGCGACCTGCAACGCGCGCGACGGCTGGAATGGTGGACGCTCATCTGGATGTCATCGGTTGTTGTCGTCATGTGGCTGGTGATGGGCTCCAGCCAGGCAATGAAGACCGCGTTGATCGAAGATGTGCTCAGCCTCGTCCCCGCCATCGTCTTCCTCGTGGCGCTGCACTTCGAGCAAAAGGAAGCGAATCGCGCATTTCCTTTCGGTTTCCACCGCGTCCAGAGCCTCTCATCCCTGATCGCGGCGGTCGCTCTATGCTCTGTCGGCGCGATCCTCGTGTTCGACTCGCTGACCTCGCTAGTCGCGCTCGAGCATCCGACCATGCCGCCGGTGAGCATTTCAGGCCGCGACATATGGCAAGGCTGGGTTATGATCGCGGCCCTCGTCTACTCGGTCGTGCCGCCAATGATCCTGGGTCGGATGAAACAGCCGATCGCGCGTCGTCTAGAAGACGAGGTGCTCGATACGGACGCCATGATGCAGAAGGCGGACTGGATGACCGGGCTGGCCGGTATCACGGGCGTCCTCGGCGTGGCGCTCGGCCTTTGGTGGGCGGATGCCGCTGCAGCTGCATTTATTTCATTCAGCATCCTCAAAGACGGCATCACCTCGTTACGCGTCGCTACGGCCGAGCTCGTCGACGGCACGCCGCGAAGGCTCGGGAAGGTAGAACTGGCGCGTGACGCGAGAGCGCTACAGACAACGCTTGAGAGAATGTATCCTAAATCATCCGTTCGTCTTCGCGCCACAGGCCGATTTATTCATGCCGAAGTGCACGGAGCGGCACCTACTCACGGGCTAGAGCTGAACGAGATATGGCCCGGCGATCCGGACAAGTCATGGCGTCTGGCACAAGTGAGCTTCGTGCCCGATCTGAGCGAAAAAGCGTGAGTGAGACTCCGATCATCGAGCGCGCCATCCAACTGGCTAAGGGGGAGCGTGCAAGGACATTCCCGACCTCGAGCGAAAGCTTGCTGCCGAAGGCTATGCGTCGATCTCCGCGTACCTAAGCGGCTCCTCGCTCCGGAAGCAACTGCGCCAACTGATGAAAAGCCATTCGATCTGACATTCAGCCGAACTAAGTGAGCGAGAGCGCCGGTCGGCTAAGGGAGGGTCCCAATCCCGAACCGGCACTTTTCAGTTAGGCAGCTGCTGACTTTTGAATGACCTTCTCGATCACCAGCGTTCGCTCATTACCCTCGCGATCGGGCCAAAGGATGGACTGACCCTCTCGCAATCCGATAAGCCCCGCTCCGACAGGAGTTAGGATCGACACCTTGCCTGCAGAAATGTCAGCGTCCGGCGGAAAGACCAGCTGAACTGTGCGGCGTGCACCGGTTCCTTCGTCCACAAATTCGACGGACGAGCCCATAGTGACCACATCGGCGGGAATGGTTGCTGCTTTGTGCAAGCGGGCGCGGGAGGTTTCGCGGATCAACAACTCGCAAACCTGCGGAAGCCGGTCCTCGACGCTAAGTGCAAGGTCGGACAGCTTGTCCGCCTCCTCTTCAATCATATGGATTTGCGGCCGCTTGGATGCCGCTTTCGTAGCGCTCATGATAAATCTCCAGGATTGCCGACGCCAGATTGAGCGCTCAGCCGTTATATCGCGATGTGAGGGGCCCCGAGCTCTTCGGGACATGCCTTGGGAGAGCCCGGGGCTACATGCCCGCGAGGAGTTGGCCTGCGTGGAGGCGGCGTCGGAGATGGCGCACGCGGAGCTTCATCGTCCCAAGATGTGCCTGCGGCCACCGCATGTCAAACGCCATCTCGACCACTTGCACCAACTGCTCGCGCGACCCAGCGGCAGAAACGCTGCGACATCAAAACGATGAGGAGCCAAAAACTCAGCGAGCCCAAAAAGGAGCCGGCGCGGAAGTTATCCTCTACTCCGATCTTGTGGATGACCGATGTGTTCGGGTTGTCCGCTAGGAACGGTGCAGGCCATCCACCTAGCTCGCGCGGCAACCAATTCTGCTCCAAAGGGCCTTCGAATCCATACATGGCTCGTTCGTCTGTGGACGGGTTGATCCAGATCGTAGCGATCGTGATCGCAAGCGCGGCAATGACGGACAGCAGCAGTTTCAGCATAGATGACTAACTCGTTGTGTTTTCTTGACGATGTAGCACGGGACTTGCTTAAATTACTGGTAGGGCTAACCTTAGCGGCATGACACGCGGGTTCCACCAAGGCAGGGATCATCCCCTCAAATTCGGCGACTGACGCCGGGCGCGTTCGATCCCGCGTCCGGCTAACGGTCGCGATCTCTACTGAACCGTAGATCGCCAATGGGCGGAATGGGCGCCGTGCCTTGATCGGTCCGCCGGAGGTTTTCCGGAGTCATAGAATGTCATCTCGCATTGGTCGGCGGACATCCCTGCTGCAACCTCGGCGCAAGAAGACGCGCCGCAGGCATAATGAGTTTGGCATCAGCGCCGCCGCCTACCCGGACGGCCGTGTTGCCGTTCTCCTCTCACGATATCCCGTGCTGTCGCACACCGACTTCCGGGAGGTGCTCGCCTTCGTTCGGAAAGCCACACCGTCACAGCTTCGGCGGCTTCGGTCCAGCGAAGTCGTTCGGAGCAAGCTCGACCAGTTTCTGTGCGACCACCAGATTTTTCCTGCTCGGCGGCTGATCAATTCCGCCCAGATCGCGGTCGCCATCATCACGATCATCTCGCTGTGCTGGCTTTTTTGGGAACATCGGCCACAACCGCTCTCGCCACGCGCAAATGCGGCAGTTTTGGCCAATGCCGCTTCAGGCCTTGCGATGGCTTCTCATAGCGAAGCTAGAGTTGATCCTTGAGACGCCAGGAAGCCGTGACAGCACATCACGATGGAAAAGTGCGTAATCCTCCATGTCGGAAACACGCAGACGGAGCATGTAGTCCCCAGCGCCGCTTAGCAGATACCATTCCCGGATCTCGGCATGATTGCGCATCGCCGCTTCAAACCGCGCCAGATACTCCTCGGTTTGTCTTTCCAGCTCAACCTGCACAACGGCATCGATGCCTTCTTCCGGATCGCCGCTGGAGATGATTGCCGTGTATCCGCGGATTACACCGCTGCGCTCGAGGAGCTTCAGCCTTCTGAGACACGCCGACTCAGATAGCCCGACCTCTTTCGCCAACGCGCTGTTCGTGGCGCGCGCATTCAAACGGAGTTGGTTCAGGATTCTGCGGTCTATACTGTCGAGTGCGGTCATCGCGCATTCCTCCAAATTATCGCAATATATGCAACCTTCTGCCCAAAATAGCAGAGTTCTACGCAGAATCGGTTAAAAAAGCGCATCGGCTTCGTCCAGACTGCCTTCGGGGGAAGTGATGGACATGATCGGGTGCCCAACATTCTCGAGCCGGCTCGTTATCGATCTGAGCGCCTTGCGTGCGAATTACCGCGTGCTGCGCGACCACGTTTCGCCGACGGAGTGCGCGGCCGTCGTCAAGGCCGATGCTTACGGTCTCGGCGCTAGGCCAATCGTGTCTGCGCTGTATCGCGAAGGGTGTCGCACGTTCTTCGCCGCTCAGCTGTGCGAAGCGATGGATTTGCACCCGACATTGTCGGTGGATTGCACCATATTCATCCTGAACGGCATCGATCCCGGGGGTGAGGCTGCCTGTGCAGATGCCGGCTTTGTCCCCGTGCTCAATTCGCACGTGCAGATTGAACGGTGGCGCTCTGAGGCACGCCGGCGCTGTTCCGCGTTGCCTGCGGCGATCCAGATCGAAACCGGAATGTCGCGGCTGGGCATATCGGAAGCGGTGGTCGAGCAATTAGCTGAGGATCGCTCATTATCGGACGAGCTGGATTTGAGACTGGTCCTGACGCACTTGGCGTGCGCCGACGAACCTCGTCTCCCGGTCAACGAAGAGCAACTGCGCCGCTTCCACAAACTCGCCGACAGATTTCCCGGTGTCCCGCGTTCGATCGCAAACAGCTGCGGGACATTCTTGTCCGGGGCTTACCATCTCGAGCTGGTCCGCCCGGGCATCGCGCTTTACGGCGTTCTGCCACAATCCGAGTACCTCGGTATCATGCCGGCTGTGAGCCTTCGCAGCCGGATCATCCAAATTCGCCAACTTCCTGGGGGCAGCGCGGTCGGTTACGGCCACACTTACGCGACGCCAAATTCTCGGCGGCTCGCGACCATCGGTGTCGGCTATGCCGATGGTTGGCCCCGTCGTCTTGGTAACGTCGGCGCCGCATGGTTCCGTGACATCCGGTTACCCATCGTCGGTAGGATTTCGATGGACAGCATGACCATCGACATTTCGGATGTAGCTGCCGGCGACCTGCATGAAGGTGACTTCGTCGATCTCATTGGTCCTATGCAGTCGCTTGAGGATGTCGCCGGCGACGCAGAGACAATCCCCTACGAAATCTTGACGCAACTGGGGCGTCGCCATGCGCGCGTCTACCTTGATGGCAATGCCGGCACTGCGCTGACGCCGGGAGACGGACGATGAAAGCCGTTATTCTGGGGGCTGGCGTGATTGGCATTACGTCAGCGCACTATCTGCGGCGGGCGGGACACGAAGTCGTTGTAATCGACCGCCAGCCCGGCGCGGCACTCGAAACGAGCTTTGCCAATGCGGGCGAAGTCTCGCCGGGTTACGCGTCGCCATGGGCAGCGCCGGGCATTCCCATGAAAGCGATCCGCTGGCTGATGTTGCGGCACGCTCCGCTTATCGTCCGGCCCGCAGCCGATCTCGCTATGGTCACTTGGCTGGCTGCCATGCTCCGCAACTGCACGGAGGCCAGATATGCGCTGAACAAGAGTCGGATGGTTCGCCTAGCCGAGTTCAGCCGTGACGAGCTCATTCACATTCGTGCTTCTCTAGGCATCGCATATGACGAGCGATCACGCGGGACGTTGCAACTTTTCCGGACAGCCAAACAGTTGGATGCAAGTGGCAAAGACATAGAAGTGCTCAGGTCATACGGTGTGCCGTTCGAGTTGCTGGACAGGCAAGGGTGCGTAGCTGCCGAACCAGGTCTCGCCGCCGCGCGAGATCGTATCGCGGGCGGGCTGCGCCTTCCTAACGACGAGACGGGAGACTGCCACCTCTTCACCGCGCGTCTCGCGGAGCGGCTCTCGAGTGCCGGAGTTGAGTTCAGTTACTCGACGGAAATCCTTGGTCTTGAAGAAGAGCACGGCTCGATCAGCGGTGTGCAGACCAGCAAAGGTGTGATCCGCGGCGATGCATACCTCCTTGCGCTCGGCAGCCACTCGCCGTTGCTCGCCCGCCAAGTTGGCGTCCGACTCCCCATCTACCCGGTCAAGGGCTACTCCATCACCTTGCGCGTGGCCGACATGGACTCTGCGCCCGTATCGACGTTGCTGGACGAGACATACAAGATCGCCATCACCCGTCTGGGCAAGCGCATCCGTGTGGGCGGCATGGCAGAAATCTCAGGCTATGATCGCTCACTTCCGTCGCGGCGCGAGGCAACGCTGCTGCATTGCGTGCATGATCTATTTCCGACAGCCGCGCAGGATGGTCCAACGAACTTCTGGAGCGGCCTGCGCCCTATGACACCTGATGGGCCGCCCATTATCGGTCGCACTCGGCTGTCCAATCTGTTTCTGAACACAGGCCATGGTACCCTCGGATGGACAATGGCATGCGGCTCCGTTTCGGTCGCTGCCGCCGTGATGACTGGAGAGCGACCAGCGATCGACATCGCCGGGCTCGGCCTCGACCGTTATTCAAACTGACTGCACAAAAGGACCACCAGATGTCGATCAAACGTTTTGAGAGCGGAGCAAGGATGAGCCAGGCGGTTACCCACGGTGGCATCGTCTATCTCGCAGGCCAGATCGGAAAGCCCGGTGAAGATGCAGCTACGCAGACGCGCGCTGTTCTCGCCTCGATCGACCGCCTTTTAGGCGAGACAGGCACTGATCGTAGCCGGCTGCTGCAAGTGACCATCTGGCTCGCCGACATGGCAGACTTCGCTGCGATGAACGAAGTGTGGGAAGAGTGGCTCGGAGGCGAGAGTGCGCCGGCACGTGCCACTGGCGAGGTCAAGCTCGCAACTCCCGACTATAAGGTCGAGATCATCGTCACCGCTGCTCTGCCCTGACCGGCACAGCCGCAGCTCACTGAACTAACGGCCGTCGCAAGCCACGGTGGCAGCGCATTCATGCTTTTCGATCATCCTTTGAAATTCAGCCAGTAGGCCGTACGCGCAACGTTCGCGCGTCCGGCGAGCCGCGCCTCGCGCGAAAAAGATGGCAGTTTCCCGAATGGGACAAGGCCCGCGGTGGTGAGGTAGCTTGTCCGGACGGGGACTTCCGCCTAGTCCGAGTCGATGGGGAGAGCAGCGGGAAGCACATCGATCGTCGGAGAGCGCGCCCCCTATTTCTGGGCGGGGTGCGCCGCGATCAGCGCCGGGGTGCTGCTGCATCTGCCGATGCTGGCAATGGCGCACAGCATGGGCAACCATCTCAATGGGATGCCGATGGACGCCAGCATGGGGCTGGGCATGGCCCTGATCGGGATCGGCGTGCCGCTTGCCTGTTTCGGGGCGTTGCCCAAGGTGCGCGGTTGCCATGGCGATCATGCCGGTACCAATTACGAGGCTCCCGACACCACTCCGCTCGGCCGCTGGCATGCGGCAACCCTGCTGGTGCTGACGCTGGGGCTGATCATCGACGTCATGAAGCCGGCGACGCTTGGCTTCGTGCTGCCCGGTATGGCCGCCGAATACGGAATTGCGCGCTCGCAGGTCGCGCTGCTGCCCCTGGTCGCGCTCACCGGTACCACTGTCGGCTCGTTCCTGTGGGGGTGGCTGGCGGACATCTATGGGCGTCGCGTATCGATCCTGCTTTCGACCATTCTGTTCGTCTCGACCGCCATCTGCGGGGCGATGCCGGCTTTCGCCTGGAACCTGGTGATGTGCTTTCTCATGGGCATATCGGCAGGCGGGATGCTGCCTGTGATCTACACGCTGCTCGCCGAGGTGATGCCGCCGCGCCATCGCAGCTGGGTGCTGGTGCTGGTCGGGGGCATGGGGCTGGTCGGAGGCTATCTCGCAGCGAGCGGGGCGGCCTATGTTCTCGAGCCGAACTTCGGGTGGCGCGCACTTTGGCTTCAAGGCTTTCCAAGCGGATTGCTGCTGCTCGCCTTGGCTAGGTTCATTCCCGAGACGCCGCGCTTTCTCGCCGAACGCGGTCGCGTGGCCGAACTGGCGCAAATGCAGAAACGCTTTGGCCTCGCGCCTAAGCCACGACCTATCGAGGCCCCGGCCGATACGCCAACAAGTACCGAACATCACCGCCTCACTGCCGCGCTGGTCATGACTGCGCTGTGCTGGAGTTTCGTCAATTTCGGGCTGCTGCTGTGGCTTCCATCGGACCTGCAGGTCCGCGGCTATAGCGCCGAAGTGGCGAGCGGAATTCTCGCCAAATCATCGCTGCTCGCATTCCCCACCGTCTTGCTGGCCGCGCTGTTCTATGCCCGTCGGAGCAGCAAATGGACACTTGTTGGCACAGTCAGCCTGACCTTTGCCGGCCTTATCGGTGCGATGCTGCCCCCGTGGCTGCTAAGCTGGGAACCGGTACTGATCGCGGTTATCGCGATGCTGATCATCGGCACCAACGGGACGATCGCGGTGCTGCTGCCCTACACGGCGGAAAACTATCCGCTCGGCACCCGAGGTCGAGCGACGGGGTTGGTCGCGGGAAGCAGTAAGTTCGGCGGGGTCGCAGTACAGGTTGCGGCCCTCGCGGGCTTCGCCCCGACGCTGGTGGGTGCAGCGCTGGCGCTGGTGGTTCCGACGGCGGTTTCTGCCGGAATGATCGCCTGGTTCGGGCGCGAAACCCAGGGACGCAGCCTCCGCGAGTTGGAAGCGGAGTAGAGCGACGCTCGATCGCTTATCAACTTGCCCCTGCAAATCAGGTTTCTAGCGAAACCCTTTTCCCCGCCGCCTGAGTGAGTGGCCGCTTTTGGGACTGATCGGAGGGATGGCGAACGACGGCACTTAGGGCGCAATGCAGTCACGCGTCCTGCTCGGGATCGCCGCTAGCTCGAAGCGTCAGTCCCAGCGTCCATGATATCCATGAAATTGCGAGCAGCCTCGCGCTCGGCAGCGTTCTCGAACGTCGATTCCAGGTCCGGCGCCGCATCGAGCATGAACAGGATTGCCCAAAGGGCGAAGCGCCGCGCGGGATCGGTTTCGAGCCCAAGATCGACCCGCACATGTTCGACGCCTGCCGCTAGCGCCTCGGGTGACACAGACGCGAGATCACGGCTGGCAAAATAGCGCCGATCAACTGGTCGTCAAACTGCCTTGCCGCCCTCTGCGGTTCCGATCCAGTCCACGTCAATCCGATCGAAACCCGAGCGCGTCCCTTCGACCGTGACGCGCTGGCCTACCAGCTTGCGTGCTTCGCGGCCGATGTCGAGGGCGTAAACGCCGCCGTCATCGATCCGCAGGACATAGCCGCGCTGGGACTCTGCAAGCCGCCCGGTAAGTCGATGGCGCGTTCCGTTGGGCATGGCTCAGTGAACCGTCCCATCGGGTTTTGTCTGTTCGAGCTCCTTGATCCGCTCGAGAATACCGAGAAACGTGTAGTGGCCTGCGATTTCGCCTTGCTCGAGCAGCGCGTCTGCGCGCTGCGCTGCCACCAGCCAGGCCTGATCGCCATGCTGCTCAATCAGCAGGTTGGCGCAGGCCCAGAGTTCACGATCGTCGATCATTGAACCCAGGATAGCGTCGCGCCGATTGCCTGCATAGCATTCCGATACTGCGGATCTTCCGGTAGGGCGTTCGGATGAGATCGATGTTGCTTCCGTTGGCCGCCGCGCTTTCACTTGGCGGTTGCCTGGCGCCTGCCTCCGGGGGCTCCGACGCGCCTGCACCGCAGACGATTAAGGTCGTGACCTGGAATCTCGAGCATCTCGCGGAGCGCAATGGTGAAGGCTGTCGACCGCGCAGCGATGCAGACTATGCTGCGCTGCGCGCGCATGCCGTCGCGCTTGGTGCCGACGTGATTGCGTTCCAAGAGGTCGAGAGCCGCGCAACAGCCGAGCGCGTATTCGATCCTGCCAGCTATGATGTGGTCATGTCGGCGCGGCCACAGACACGCCGTGGCGACTCCTGCTATGGCGCGCCCGGCCAGCAGATCCGCCACCAGGGTGTGGGGTTCGCGGTCCGCAAGGGGCTGCGCTGGACCCGCCATACAGATTTTTCCGCGCTAGGTCTCGGCAACCCGGACCTTCGCTGGGAGTCGACATCACCATCGAGGGTCGGCGACCGCTGCGGTTGCTCGGCGTGCATCTCAAGTCAGGATGCAACTCGGGCAATGCGCCCACCGATCGCGACTGTCCGGTCCTCTTTAGCCAGTTGCCGGTTCTCGAGCGCTGGATCGATGCGCGGGCTGGCGAGGGTTATGCATTCGCCGTGCTCGGCGACTGGAACCGCCGCATCGCCGCGCGCGGCGACGCCTTCTACTCTGAAATCGACGACGGCGATCCTGTCGGGGCCGATCTCGATATCGCAGGGGACGGGCGCGCGGCGGCCTGCAAAGCGCGCTATCGCGAGTTCATCGATCACATCGTCACGGGAGCGGTAGCCACTTCGTTGGTTCAGCCGGGATCGTTCGACGAATATCGCTACGGGCTTCCGGAAGCCCAGCATCCTTCGGATCATTGCCCGGTCTCGGTAACCTTCCGCCTGTGACGTGCGAGCGATGCGCGCGCACTGCGAATGACACTGCTGCGGTGGCATGGTCAATCTGACTTCATCGACCGATACGGGTAAGTCCGTACTGCGAATGTGCCGCCGGATGCGATATTCTTCTGTCCGATTCGGAGGAAATCTTTGGTCAATCGTCAGGTCTCGCTGCACCCGCAGGAGCGCGAGCGAGCGTTGCTCGACGCGATTTGCGACGCCGTGCGCCACAATGAGGATGGCCGCGTGACCAAACTCGATCGCGAGCTTCGCGCGCTTCCGCCGGTCCCATTCTCGCGACGCTGAACATGGTGGGACGACGCGTGGCCAACTGGCTTGCCGCGCTCGTTCGGTGTCGGGACGGGGTCGAAGTCGCTCGCTAGCCTTCGCCGGGACAAGCATCGCAGACCACAAATCGTCGTTTCCGGGCCAGGATGCCCTGATCCGTACCCTGCATGCCCCAGCGGATGACTGATGCCTCGTTCTGATTGGCGGGAAGATGCGAGCCGTGCCCGGCGAACGAGTCGCGCGGGCGGAGGCTTACATGACCCCGACCAGACTTCTCATCGGCCAGATCCTGCTCGTCTTCGCAATCGTGCTGTGCGGCATCTGGTTCGCAACCCAATGGACCGCAGCGCAGCTGGCCTATCAGCCCGAGCTTGGTGCCCCATGGGCGAAGCTGTTCGGCGTACCCCTTTATCGCCCCTGGGCGCTGTTTCGCTGGTGGTTTCATTTCGAAGCCTATGCGCCCGCGATCTTCGATCGCGCGGGGATGATTGCCGGAGGAAGCGGATTTGCCGGCTGCGCCGCCGCGATCGCAGGTTCGCTCTGGCGTGCGCGCCACAGCAAGCGCGTCACAACCTATGGATCGGCGCGCTGGGCCACCCGCCGCGAGGTCGAGCGCGGCGGCCTGCTCGGCGACGCGGGCGCCTTTCTGGGCCGCCTCGGCGACCGCTATCTGCGCCATGACGGTCCAGAACATATCATGGCGTTCGCGCCGACCCGTTCGGGCAAGGGTGTCGGCCTGGTTGTCCCGACCCTGCTCGGCTGGAGCGGATCGACCGTCGTCCACGACATCAAGGGTGAGAACTGGCAGCTGACCGCCGGCTGGCGCGCGCGCTTCTCGCATTGCCTGCGGTTCGATCCGACCGACACGGACTCCACGCGCTACAATCCCCTGCTCGAGGTGCGCAGCGGCGAATGCGAAGTGCGCGACGTCCAGAATATCGCCGACATCCTGGTCGATCCCGAAGGCGCGCTCGAACGCCGCAACCACTGGGAAAAGACCTCGCACGCACTGCTGGTCGGCGCGATCCTCCATGTCCTTTATGCCGAGCGCGAGAAAACGCTCGCACGGGTCGCAACCTTCCTCTCCGACCCCGAACGCTCCTTCGCCGCGACGTTGCGCGTCATGATGACCACCAACCATCTCGGCACGATCGAGAACCCCCGCGTCCATCCCGTTGTCGCAAGCGCCGCACGTGAGCTGCTCAACAAGTCGGACAATGAGCGCTCGGGCGTTCTCTCGACCGCGATGAGCTTTCTTGGTCTCTATCGCGACCCCACCATCGCGGCGGTTACCTCTGTCTCGGACTGGCGGATTGCCGATCTGGTCGCGGCACGGGCCCCGGTGTCGCTCTATCTGGTCGTACCGCCCTCAGACATCAGCCGGACCAAGCCGCTGATCCGCCTGATCCTCAATCAGATCGGCCGTCGCCTGACCGAGGATCTCGAGGCGGCCGGGAAACCCGGCCGCCACAAATTGCTGCTGATGCTCGACGAGTTCCCTGCTCTCGGTCGGCTCGATTTCTTCGAGACCAGCCTCGCCTTTCTCGCCGGCTATGGTGTTCGCGCCTTCCTGATCGCGCAGAGCCTCAACCAGATCGAAAAGGCCTATGGTGAGCACAATTCGATCCTCGACAACTGCCATGTCCGCGTCGCCTTCGCGTCCAACGACGAGCGCACGGCAAAGCGCATCTCCGATGCATTGGGTACCGCGACAGAGCAGCGCGCGATGCGCAACTATGCCGGGCACCGCCTCGCGCCCTGGCTCGGCCATGTCATGGTCAGCCGCCAGGAGACCGCCCGCGCCCTGCTGACACCGGGCGAGGTCATGCAGCTTCCCGCGCAGGACGAACTCGTGCTGGTCGCGGGGATCCCGCCGATCCGGGCGCACAAGCTGCGCTATTATGAGGACCCCAATTTCATCCAGCGCGTCATTGCGCCGCCCGAAGCGGGGGAGCGGTCGGCATGATCTGCCAGAACCTCGCAGCGATGACTGGTCGTCCCGCAGCGCGCCCAGTGAGACGCAGCCCGACGTCTCGGATGAAGCGGTTGCGGCCAGCGGGCGCGAACAGGTGCGCGAGCCCGAGCTGGCGCTTGAAGGTCCGCCGCTTGCTCCGGCGCAAAACCCCGATCCGCTCGGCGGGCTGTGCGACGAGGATGGCGAGGCCGTCACCGACCAGCGCGCCATGGATCAGGCCCGCGCACTCGGCACCGCGCGCAGCGTCTACGGCCTCGAAGCCGCGGGCCGCGGCGGCCCCGATCTCAGCCTTGGAGACTGAGCCATGGCACGCAAGGTCCGCTACCAGCTGTTTCTCTCCCTCCCTTTGAGCGAGCGGCTCGAGGCGCTCGCCGCCAAGCCCGGCGTCACCCGCTCCGCACTGCTCGCCCAGGCGCTCGAAACCTGGCTGACCCGGCTCGGCACCAATGAACTCGATGACCGGTTCGGCCCGCGCCTCGACCGGCTGAGCGCCGCGCTTGGTCGGCTCGAGCGCGGGCAGGAAGTTCTGCTTGAATCGCTCGCTTTGTTCATCCGCTACGAGCTCGCGATCCACGCGCCGCTCGCGGAGAATGATCATGCCGGGCGCGCGATCGCCCGCGAGCGGTTCGAGGCGTTCGTGGCTCAGGTCGGGCGCCAGATCGCCGCCGGGCGCCACACGCTCGACAATCGCGCGCGAGACGGACGATGACCGGCACCCAGGTCACCGAGCGTCCGCGCGCGATGCTGCGGACCGCCTTCGGTCCCGCGATCGCCGCCGCCCTCGCCGATCCGCTGGTCGTCGAGGTGATGGTCAATCCCGATGGCGCGCTGCGGCTCGACCGGCTCGGCGAAGGTCGCAGCGACACCGGGCTCAGGCTCGATCCGGCGCGGGTCGAGCGGATCATCCGCCTTGTCGCCAGTCATGCCCGGACCGAGGTCCATGCGGGCGCACCGATCCTCTCGGCCGAACTTCCACCCTATGGCGAGGGCGCAGGCGAGCGGTTCGAGGGTGTGCTGCCTCCAGTGAGCTCTGCGCCCTGTTTCTCGATCCGCAAGCCGGCAAGCTGCATCTACCGGCTCGACGACTATGTCGCCGACGGGCTGATGGACGCGGACACCGCGCGCACGCTCGCGCAGGCGGTTGGGCAACGCGCCAATATCCTGGTCGCGGGTGGCACCAGCTCGGGCAAGACGACCCTCGCCAATGCACTGCTCGCCGAGATGGCGGGCCGCGACGAGCGGGTGATCCTGATCGAGGATACCCGCGAGCTGCAATGCCCCGCCCCCGACAGCGTCGCGCTGCGCACCCGAGCAGGGATCGTCAGCATGACCGACCTTGTGCGCTCGACGCTGCGCCTGCGTCCGGACCGGATCGTCATCGGCGAGGTGCGAGGTCCTGAGGCGCTCGACATGCTCAAGGCGTGGAACACCGGCCACCCCGGCGGCATCGCGACCGTCCACGCCAACAATGCCGCAGCCGCGCTCCACCGCATCGAGCAGCTCGTCCAGGAGCGCGTCGTCACCGTGCCGCGCCAGCTCATCGCCGAAGCGATCGACGCGATCGTCTTCATCGCCGGGCGTGGCCTCGATCGCCGCGTCGAACCGCCACTGCGGGTGACCGGGCTCGATGTGCAGGGCGGCTTCGTCCTCACCCCCTTCCCTCCCGCCCTCGATCAACAGGAGACCGAACGATGACCCAGACCATTCGTGCCCGCGCGCTGGCACTGCGCGCCGGTGCCGCCGCCTTCGCAGCCGCCATGCTTGTCACCGCCGCCCGGGCGAGCGGATCGGGGATGCCCTGGGAGGAGCCGCTTCAGAAGGTGCTGGAGTCCGTCCAGGGTCCGGTCGCCAAGATCATCGCGGTGATCATCATCATTACCACCGGCCTGACGCTTGCCTTTGGCGAGACGGGCGGCGGGTTCCGCAAGCTCATCCAGATCATCTTCGGCCTTTCGATCGCCTTTGCAGCATCGAGCTTCTTCCTGTCCTTTTTCAGCTTTGGCGGCGGGGCGCTGGTCTGATGGCGGGGGCATTCACCGACACCAGCGAAGTGCCGGGGTTCGAGGTACCGATCCATGCGAGCCTCGCAGCCCCGCTGCTGCTCGGCGGCGCCCCGCGCGGCATCGCGATCGTCAATGGCACTCTTGCCGCCGCGATCGGGCTCGGGCTCCAGCAATGGCCAGCGGGCCTCGCGCTCTGGCTGCTTGGGCACAGCCTCGCGGTCTTCGCCGCGCGACGCGATCCCGATTTCGCGCCGGTGCTGCTGCGCCATCTGCGCCAGCGGGCGTTTTTCCCATGCTGAACCTGCGCGAATATCGCGCCGCGCCCAACCGGCTTGCCGATCATCTGCCCTGGGCGGCGCTGGTCGCCGACGGCGTCGTCCTCAACAAGGATGGCAGCTTTCAGCGCAGCTTCGCCTTTCGCGGTCCCGATCTCGAAAGTGCCACGCAGGGCGAACTGGTCGCCGCCTGTGCACGCGCCAACAATGCGCTGCGCCGTCTCGGTACGGGCTGGGCGCTGTTCTTCGAAGCCGAACGCCGCGCGGCGATCGAATATCCTGAGAGCCCCTTTCCCGATCCCGCGTCCGCACTGGTCGATGCCGAGCGCCGTGCCGGGTTCGAGGCGGAAGGCGCGCATTTCGAAAGCCGCTTTCACATGACTTTGGTCTGGCTGCCGCCCGCCGATGCGGGCGAGCGCGCCGGTCGCAGGCTGGTCGAGCGCCCTGCGGCCGACGCCGCCCGCGACTGGCGTGCGGATCTCTCCGCCTTTGTGGCGCAGACCGACCGGATCGCGGATCTCTTCGCGAGCTTCATGCCGCAGATGGATGCGCTCGGCACCGGCGAACTGCTCACCTATCTCCATGGCTGCGTCTCGACCCGGCGACATCCGATCGCGGTGCCCGAGACGCCGATCTATCTCGACGCGCTGATCGTCGATGAACCGCTGGTCGGCGGGCTCGAGCCGATGCTCGGGGCCGAACATCTGCGCACGCTCACCATCGCCGGCTTTCCCAATATGAGCCGTCCGGGTCTGCTCGACGCGCTCAACCATCTCGATTTCGGCTATCGCTGGACGAGCCGCTTTATTGCGCTCGACAAGTCCGATGCGAACCGGGCGCCGACGCGGCTGCGTCGGATGTGGTTCAACAAGCGCAAGTCGGTCGCCCAGCTGCTGCGCGAAGTGATGACCAATCAGGCATCACCCCTGCTCGACAGCGATGCCGACAACAAGGTCGTCGATGCCGATCTCGCGCTCCAGGAACTGGGCGGCGACCATGTCGGCTGCAGACCGACCGGATCGCGGATCTCTTCGCGAGCTTCATGCCGCAGATGGATGCGCTCGGCACCGGCGAACTGCTCACCTATCTCCATGGCTGCGTCTCGACCCGGCGACATCCGATCGCGGTGCCCGAGACGCCGATCTATCTCGACGCGCTGATCGTCGATGAACCGCTGGTCGGCGGGCTCGAGCCGATGCTCGGGGCCGAACATCTGCGCACGCTCACCATCGCCGGCTTTCCCAATATGAGCCGTCCGGGTCTGCTCGACGCGCTCAACCATCTCGATTTCGGCTATCGCTGGACGAGCCGCTTTATTGCGCTCGACAAGTCCGATGCGAACCGGGCGCTGACGCGGCTGCGTCGGATGTGGTTCAACAAGCGCAAGTCGGTCGCCCAGCTGCTGCGCGAAGTGATGACCAATCAGGCATCACCCCTGCTCGACAGCGATGCCGACAACAAGGTCGTCGATGCCGATCTCGCGCTCCAGGAACTGGGCGGCGACCATGTCGGCTTTGGCTACCTCACCATGACGGTGACGCTGGCCGATCCGGACCGCGCACGCGTCGAGGAAAAGGTCCGCGCGGTCGAACGGGTGATCAACGGGCTCGGCTTTGCAACAATGCGCGAGAGCATCAACGCGGTCGAGGCCTGGCTCTCGTCACTGCCCGGGCACGTCTACGCCAATGTCCGCCAGCCGCTCGTCCACACGCTCAACCTTGCCCATCTGATGCCGCTCTCAAGTGTCTGGGCGGGACCTGCCGGCAACCGGCATCTGGGCGGCCCGCCCTTGCTCTACGCCCAGACGAGCGGATCGACCCCGTTCCGCCTCTCGACCCATGTCGGCGATGTCGGCCATATGCTGATGGTGGGACCGACCGGTGCGGGCAAGTCGGTGTTGCTCGCGCTGCTCGCCCTCCAGTTCCGCCGCTATCCGGGCGCGCAGATCTATATCTTCGACAAGGGCTTTTCGGCGCGCGCGGCAGTGCTCGCCTGTGGCGGCGCACATCATGCGCTGGGCCTTGGCGGCGAGGACGCTGGCGCGCCGCTCGCTTTCCAGCCGCTCGCGCGCATCGACCGGCCGCATGAACAGGCCTGGGCTGGCGAATGGATCGGCGCCCTGCTCAGCTATGAAGGCGTGGCGCTCACCCCCGAGATCAGGGAAGCGGTCTGGTCGGCGCTCTCGAGTCTTGCCACCGCGCCGGTCGAGGAACGCACGCTGACCGGCCTGTCACTGCTGCTCCAGTCGGCGGCGCTGCGCTCGGCGCTGGCGCCCTACACGCTCGAGGGCCCGTTCGGACGCATGCTCGATGCAGCGCAGGACGATCTTGCCCTTTGCGACCTGCAGTGTTTCGAGACCGAGGCCCTGATGGGACAGCAGGGCGTCGTCGCTCCGTTGCTCACCTATCTGTTCCACCGCCTCGAGGAGCGGTTTGACGGCCGCCCCACCCTGCTCGTCCTCGACGAGGCGTGGATCTTCGTCGACCATCCGCTCTTCGCCGCGCGCATCCGCGAATGGCTCAAGACCCTGCGCAAGAAGAATGTCGCGGTGGTGTTCGCTACCCAGAGCCTCGCCGACATCGCCGACAGCCCGATCGCGCCCGCGATCATCGAAAGCTGCCCCCAGCGGATCCTGCTCTCCCAATGCGCGTGCCCAGGAACCACAGGGACGCGACGCCTATGCGCGGTTCGGACTCAACGACCGACAGATCGAGCTGATCGCCCGCGCGGCCCCCCAAGCGCGACTATTATCTCCAGTCGGCACGCGGAAACCGCCTGTTCGAACTGGGCCTCGGACCGATCGCGCTCGCGCTGTGCGGCGCGTCGGACGCGCAGACGCAGAAGCGGATCGACGCGATCCTCGCCGAACACGGCCCCGACCAATTTGCTGCCCGCTTCCTTTCCCTTGCCGGCCTCGACTGGGCAGCCGCGCTCCTGGCCGGTGCCCCTGCCCCGCTCTCCAAGGAGTCCTGACCCATGATGCCCCGTCCCCTGTTCAGAGCCGCCATCACAATCGCGCTTGCGACGCCGATGCTGGCCGCGCCGGCCTCCGCGCAGATCAGCGTGTTCGACCCGACCAACTATGCGCAGAACCTGCTCACTGCGGCACGCGCGCTCAGCCAGATCAACAACCAGATCCAGTCGCTCCAGAATGAAGCGACGATGCTCGCCAATATGGCCAAGAACATGAAGCCGGGTGAGTTCCCGCAGTTCGAGGCGCTCAAGGCGCGGCTTGCGCAGATCGACACGCTGATGGACCGCGCGCAGGGCATCAGCTTTCGCGTCGATCAGCTCGACGCACAGTTCGAGCGGCTGTTTCCCCGCGTCGGGGTCGATGCGCTCGACACCGATGCGCGGGGGCGGGCGCGCGCGCCCGGCTCGATACCGCGATGCAGGCCTATCAACAGACGATGCGCGTCCAGGCACAGGTCGTCGAGAATGTCCGCGCCGACATGGGCTCCCTCGCCGCGATCAGCCAGCGCAGCCAGGACGCGCGCGGCGCGCTCGAGGTCAGCCAGGCGGGCAACCAGCTGCTTGCCCTGCTCGCCAAGCAGCAGTTGCAGCTTCAGAGCCTGACCGCGGCCCAATATCGCGCCGAGGCGATCGAGGCCGCACGCCGCGCCCGCGCCCAGGCCGAAGCGCGCGCGGCCACCAGGCAGTTTCTCGGCTCCGGCACCGCCTACACGCCCCGCCCCCGGGCGGCGACTAGGCGCGCCCGGCGGGCGGCGGCGGGTCTTTGCCTCCCTGCCGCCGTCCACCGCGAGGCGCTCCCTCTTCGCCCCCTCGGGGGGCGCCTCGCGGACCTCTTCACTCAAGGCTCGGAAATGGCGAGACATGAACGACCTCAACGTCATCGACCGGTTCATGGCCGACTTCATCCGCTACATCGACAGCGGGTTCGGTCTGCTCGGCCCCGATATCGCGTTTCTGACCGCGACGCTGATCGGGATCGACATCACGCTCGCCGGGCTGTTTTGGGCATTCACCCCCGACCAGGATGTGCTCGGCCGCCTGCTCAAGAAAATCCTCTATGTCGGCGCCTTCGCCTTCATCCTGAGCGAATTCGCGACGCTGGCCGACATCATCTTCAATTCCTTCGCGCGGGCCGGTCTGACCGCTGGCGGCGGCACGATCTCGGCGGAGGATCTGCTGCGCCCCGGACGGCTTGCCGGGACGGGCTTCAGCGCTGCCTGGCCGCTCCTCGATCAGGTCGCCGAAATGATGGGGTTTGTCAGCTTCTTCGAGAATTTCCTGACAATCGCGGTGCTGCTCTTCGCCTGGGCGATCGTCATCATCGCCTTCTTCATCCTCGCGGTGCAGATGTTCGTCACCATCCTCGAGTTCAAGCTGACCGCGCTCGCCGGTTTCGTGCTCGTGCCCTTTGCGCTGTGGAACCGCACCAGCTTTCTCGCCGAACGGGTGCTGGGCCATGTCGTCACCTCGGGCATCAAGGTGATGGTGCTCGCCGTCATCATCGGTATCGGTTCGGGCTTCTTCGTCGAGTTCAGCGAAGCGCTGCAGGGGCGCGAGCCCGATATCGGCCAGGCGATGAGCCTTGTGCTCGCAGCTCTTACCCTGTTCGGCCTCGGCATCTTCGGGCCGGGTATCGCGACCGGTCTGGTCGCGGGCGCACCACAACTGGGCGCGGGTGCTGCGCTCGGAACGATGGCAGGTGCTGCCGGCGTCACCATGATTGCGGGCGGTGCCGGGATCGGCGCTGCACGCGCGCTTGGCGGCACGGCTCTCGGGGCGGTGCGCGCTGGCACCAGCATGGGAAGCGCAGCGTCCAGCGCCTATCGGCTCGGGCGCGATACGGCAGAAATGCCCTCGGCCGCAGCGGGCCTTGGCGGTGTCGCCCGTGCCGCAACCAACACGGTGCGCGCGAAGCTCTCGAGCGGGCTTGGCCTTGCGGACGCCGCCGAACGCGGGCGCGCAGGTGCCTGGCACGCGCTCAGCGGCACGTCTCCCTCACCGGCGTCTGGCGAGGCTTCGGCGACGCCGGGATGGGCGCGCGCGATGCAGGCGCAGCAGAGCGGCCGTCACCATCGTCAGGTCGCGCTCCACGCGCTGCGCTCGGGTGACAGCGGCGGTGCCTCCGCCACCCCCGACATCAAGGAAAAGGACGACTGAGCCATGATCTTCAAGCGAAGCATCCAGCGCTATGGGCAAACCGGCGAGCCCGACACACCCTTCGCCCGTGCGGGCCAGCTCTGGGACGAGCGGATCGGGTCGGCGCGTGCGCAGGCACGCAACTGGCGGCTCATGGCGTTTGGTGGGCTTGCGCTCGCCTCGGGCCTAGCGGCGGCCCTGGTCTGGCAATCGATGCAGAGCCGGATCACGCCCTATGTGGTCGAGGTCGACAAGCTCGGCGAAGCGCGCAGCGTTGCACCCGCCGGCCGCGACTATAATCCCAGCGATCCCCAGATTGCATGGCATCTCGCGCGCTTTGTCACCGCGATCCGGACGGTGTCGCTCGATCCGGTCCTGATGCGCCGCGACTGGCTCTCGGCCTATGATCAGGTGACCCAGCGCGGCGCGCGCATGCTCGACCAATATGCCCGCGCCGCCCGGCCGTTCGAGCGGATCGGCGAGCGCACCGTCTCGGTCGAGGTGACGAGCGTCGTGCGCGCCTCCGACCGCTCGTTCCAGGTCAAATGGACCGAGACCCGGTTCGAGCGCGGCGACGAGACGGGCAGCAGTCGCTGGACCGCGATCCTGACGGTTGAGGTCAAGCCGCCGAAATCGGCCGAGATCCTCCGCAAGAACCCGCTCGGCCTCTATGTCGATGCGATCGACTGGAGCCGGGAGCTCGATGTTCCGGCGTCCGCCCCGACGCCCCGCTCGGCCCCATCCGCCAACCTTCCGCTCGGTTCGCCGCTCGACCCCAATCTGGCGGACACGCCCCTTCCCTCGCCACTGGAGACACGGCCATGATCCTCCTCTCATCTCTTGCGCTTGCGAGCGCAGCGTCTGCCCTGATCGCCACGGCGCCGCTGCCCGAGCGACCAAAGCGGACACCGGCCGGCGAAGTCGCGGCGGCGAACCGCGCCGCGACCCGCACCCCTGCAGACGCAGTGCAGATCCATGCCGCGCAGGTTCACAGCTGGAGCGAGGGCGCGATCTATCAGCTGCTTGCCGCGCCCGAGCGGGTGACCGACATTGCATTGCAGCCCGGCGAGACGCTGATCGCGGTCGCGGCGGGCGATACCACACGCTGGGTCATTGGCGACACGACCAGCGGCGCAGGTGCGATGCGCCGCACCCATATTCTCGTCAAGCCGATCGCCTCCGGGCTGACCACCAACCTTGTCATCACCACCGATCGTCGCAGCTATCACCTTGCGCTGGTCAGTACGCGAGCAAACGCTATGACGCGCCTTTCCTGGACCTATCCGCAGGACGCGCTGATCGCGCTCGACCGCGCGGAGGCGCAGGCGCGGGCAAGCGCGCCGGTCGCACAGGAGATGGCGCTCGATCGCCTGCGCTTCGACTATCGGATCAGCGGCGACAAGCCCGACTGGCGACCGATCCGCGCATTCGACGATGGTCGCCAGACCTTTATCGAGCTGCCTGCCAGCGTCGCGCAGGGCGAAGCACCGCCGGTCTTCGTCATCGGCGAGACCGGGAATGCCGAGCTGGTCAACTACCGGCTGCGCGGACGCTTCTATGTGATCGATCGCCTGTTCGAGCGCGCCGAGCTGCGGCTTGGAACGCGCAAGCAGCAGGTCGTAGCGATCACCCGCGAGACATCCGGGCGGGGCCGCCGGTGATGACCGCGACGCCCGAACCAGCGGCCCCGCCGCCGCCTCCCCGCAGCGCCAGAGCCAAAGCTCGATCCGCAGAGCCTGGTCATGCGTGCGCGGCCCACGCGCCCGGTCCGGTTCCGGCGCGGGATCATCATCGCGGGGGCTGGCGCCGCCGCGCTCGTTCTGATGAGCATCACCTGGTTTGCGCTCAGCCCGGCAGGGCTCGGCGATCCGCTTCTCGTCGAACACGAAGGAGGGCCCGCCAATCGCCCGACAGCCGATACGCTTGCCGGCCTCCCGTCGAGCTATGGCGATGCGCCGAAGCTCGGCCCGCCTTTGCCGGGCGATCTCGGCAAGCCGATCCTCGATCACCAGCGCGCAATCGGCGCTGCGCCAGCCCCATCCGATGCGGCCGAGCGGGCGCGCGTCGAACGCGAGCGCCGCGCGGAAGCGCAGCGGGCAGCGCGCCAGTCGCCGCTGCTGGTCGCCACCGGCACGCGATCGACTTCGGCGAGCGCAAGCCTGCCGGCACTCGCCCCGGCGACCGACGCCAGCGTCGGTGTTGCCCCGCCATCCGCGTCTGCAATTGACCCTGCACGCGATGCCAACGGGCAGGCACGCAAGATCGCCTTCGCGCACAGCGCAGCGGAGGGAACACGCATCAATCCGCATCGCGTCGAGGCGGCACCATCGCCCTATCTGCTCTCGGCAGGGAGCGTCATCGCCGCCAGCCTCATCACCGGGATCCGCTCCGACCTGCCCGGGCTCGTCACCGCACAGGTAACGCAGAATGTCTTCGACAGTGCGACCGGGCAGATCCTGCTCGTGCCGCAGGGCGCGAGGCTGATCGGAAGCTATGACAGCGTCGTGGCGTTCGGCCAGTCGCGTGCCCTGGTGATCTGGCAGCGCATCGTCTTTCCCGATGGTGCCTCACTTGCTCTGGATACGGTCCCGGCGAGCGATCCCTCGGGCTATGCAGGCCTTGCAGACAAGGTCGATTTCCACAGCTGGTCATTGCTCAAGGGAATTGCGCTTTCGACCCTGCTCGGGGTTGCGCCCGAGCTTGCGCTCTCAGGCGAGAGCGATCTCGTCGCTGCGATCCGCCGCTCGACCCAGGACAATGTCGCGCGCGCTGGCGACCAGATCACGGCGCGCAATCTCAACATTCAGCCGAGCATCACCATTCGTCCCGGCGCGCCGGTTCGGCTCGTGGTGCATCGCGACCTGATCCTCCAACCCTGGCACTGAAAGGAGCTTCCATGCCTGACCTCCGTCTCCCCCGCATTCCCGACCGAACCCCGGTCAAGGTCACGATCTCGATCCTGCCCGATCTCCAGGCCGCCCTTGCCGACTATGCCGAAGCCTATCGATCCGCGTACGGGCAGTCCGAGACCGTCGCCGACCTTATTCCCTATATGCTGAAGGGCTTTCTCGACAGCGACCGCGGGTTCAGTCGCGAACGCGCTAAGCTCGGCGCGCAGGGGCGCGTGTCGTGACCGACGCGCCAGCCCCCAATCGCATCCTTCGTTTGCGTGATGTGCTCGAACATACGGGGCTCAGCCGCTCGACCGTCTATCGCCGGATGCAGGAGGGAAGCTTCCCCGAAAGCATTCAGATCGGCACGCGATGTACAGGCTGGCGCCAGTCTGCGATCGACGCCTGGCTGAAGAATCCGATGGGCTATGGTCGCAGCGTAAGCGCCGATGATCGATAGGAGCCATGTCTATCGATCATTTTCGGCGGGATTTTTGATCGATAGGCGAGCCTCGCTCGAACGTGCGGGGATCAGATATGCTCGATCTGACGGACCCGGCTTCTGATCGCCGCACCGATCGGATCGATGAGGGCTGCCAGGCTGTCAGTTGCCATCGCCGCGGCTGCAACATTGAATGCGTCTTCCGCCTGGTCCCGCAGCTCGTGGAGAATTTCGCGCGTCAGATCCTGGTCATATCCGGCCCTTGCAGCGGTCTGGATGAAGTGCCGCGGCGAAATCTCGTCGAGCCGATACCGGCGTCGGTCCCCGATCGCCATCGCCAGTCGCATCTGGCGGCGATTGACCTGATGCGATGCAGCGCTCGGCTCAGCGGAAATGACATCGTAAAGCGGGGTCGCGTAAAACCCACCCGCTGATTGAAGGAACAGGCTGAAGTTCTTTGCATGGCCGTCGGTGGCGCCAATCAGCCAGAACGCGATCGTTGCCTTCATGAAGGCGCGTCGATCATCATGCGGACGGCCGCTGCCCTCGAAAAGCTTCAGGACATCACAAACCCCCGGCCCCCCATGGTCCTCATATTTGCGCGTGGGTGGGACAGATAGCGCCTGGCAGACGTCTTCCTGCGGTACGCGGTGGAGGCGCCCGTCACGCGCCCATGCCCGGTCGAAACGTTCAACGACAAGCGCAACTCGATCGTTGAAATGCTCGATCGCCGTGGATGCGGTCGGAAGGCCGAGATTAGCCAGAAACTTGAGACAAAGGTGCTCGTTTTCGACACTGTTCGAGAGATCGATGCCATTGGGCAACGTGCCGATCTGCGGCTTGAAAATATGGGTGGTTGGCGTCGTTCCCAATGGCTTGTTCCACCGTCCATTCCACCTGAGCAATGCGGTTTTTTCCTGCGCCCCTGCAATTGAGATACGAAAGGCGTCATCAGGCTCCAGGCCCAAGGGAGACCGTCCGAGATTTGCGATCATCGCTTCAATCGCGTCGTCGTCTACCGGCTCGGCTTCGATGTTGTTGAGCGGCCCGGGCTCCTGCCCCTCCGGCAGGAACTGAAGCGCCCCGACGCAATCACGACCAACCGCCTCAAGGAGGCTATAGGCGTCAGCGCCCGCCGCACCGACACGTTCTGCAATTCTTCGACGGATGCTGTCATTGTCAGGGAGCAGATTGTCGAAAACTGCCGTTACGCTTGATCCACTATAGGCAAGTGTGTCGAGCGGCATCGACAGGGAGACCGGGAGTGCATGGTCCCAGTCCAGCCAGGTTTCCGCATAAGAGAAACTGACCGCCCCGTTTGCAGCCCGCGCCAGCTTTCCAACGTGGCGCCCGTTGAGAAACACGCCGAGGTTCGAGGAGCGGCGCGCCATCAGAAGATATCCTCCAAGGGCGGAGCAGAAATGCTGCGCGCCCGCAACTCGAGTTCAAGCTCAAGGAAGGTCAGGACAGCAAAAAGGGTTTCGAGGGAACCTCCCTCCCCTTTTTCAAGATTGGAAATGGTCGCCTGTCGAAGGTTGGTTCGTGCGCCCAGCTGTTGCTGCGTGAGTCCGGCTGCACGTCGGGCCCGCCGGATGGCGTTGCCAAGGGTTTTCTGAGACCTTATCAGGGATCGCATATCAGCTCTCGATACGTTTTTGCGTATAATTCGTTGATATACGAAAAAGCGTATAGTGCAAGAAAATACGAAAAAACGTATAATTGCTCTACGTCGTCGGATCTCTGTACGCATTTCCGTAAGTCGGCGAATAGGAAAATGCGAACTTCAATCCCACCGACTGCCCACGGCCCTTGAGCTCTTGCGAATTGATCCGCGGTTTATTCACATTGCGCTGAACCGCGCCGGCTCGCAACCGATCGAGAAAATCGCTCCACCATTGATGCATGGCCACGCGCTCGGCCCAATAGGCTCCGCGATTGTAAATACCTCGAACCGCATCCGCATCGGCATGGGCCAGCGACCGTTCGATTGCGTCCGGGCTCCATTTCCGGCTTTCGTTGAGCAGCGTCGACGCAGTCGTACGCAACCCATGCGCTGTGACGGTTCCAACCGGATATCCCATGCGCCGGAATGCCGAATTGATCGTATTGTCCGACATCGGGCGCTTCCAGGTATGAACTGCGCTGAATAGATAGCCTTCAGGTCCGGTCAGATCGTAGAGTTCGCTGAGATAGCCGATCACCTGGCGTGAAAGCGGCACCAGATGCGGGCGACGCATTTTCATCCGCTCGGCTGGGATTTTCCACACAGCGTTCTCGAAATCGATTTCGGACCATTTCGCCTGACGGAGCTCCCCCGGGCGCGTCATCACATGTGGTGCGATCTGCATTGCCAGGCGCGTAACCGCATGTCCGGAATGGGCATCGATCGCACGGAGCAGCTTGCCAACTTCCTCGGGCTCGAGAATTGCGGCGTGGTGCTGGACCTTTGGCGAAATCAGTGCACCCCGGAGCACGACGGTTGGATCGATCTCCGCCCGCCCGGTCGCAGCTGCATAGCGAAACACCCGGCTTGAGAAGGAGCGACAGCGCCGGGCGGTCTCGTAGTTGCCCTTCTCCTCCAACCGCTTGAGCGCGGCGAGCATATCCAGCGCTTTGATCTCCGTGATCGGCTGTCCAGCGATCGGAGCCAACAACTCCAGCAGCCAGCGCGTCTTGCCGATGGTTGTGGGGGAGCGCCCTTCCCGCTCGATCTTGTTGATATACTCGCGAGCGATATCGCCGAAGCTGTTCGACGAATTATATGCGGCTAGCAGTTTCTCGCGCCGACGCTCCTGCACCGGGTCGACACCATCTCTCAGCTGTTCACGCGCCTCGTCCCTTCGACGCCGGGCTTCAGCCAGACTGACTTCAGGATATGCGCCGAGCGCGAGGCGCTTGTCCTTCCCGCCATAGCGATAGCGCATTCGCCAGAGCTTCGAGCCAGTTGGGCTGATTTCGAGGTAGAGCCCGCGCTCGTCCGAACACTTATAGGTTCTCCTGCGTGGCAGAAGGTTGCGAATTCCGCGGTCACTGAGCGACATTTCATATTCCCGAGCAACAATCCGTCGATCGAGCATGCGAGTCACAAAATTCCGGGACTCAAAATGAACGGCCAGATTCAACCCTGGGTCGAATCCCGAAAGGCCAAATTATGGCCCCATCCATGGCCCCACTTTGCGCGGGATTGTATGACATCTGCTCGGATCGAATGGGATCAGAACACGCAAAATATGGCAGATTTCTGCGGTTTTTTCAACTTTGCGGGATGTCGTGAAATGAAGCTCTGGTGCCCCTGGCCGGACTCGAACCAGCATGCCTTTCGGCGGTCGATTTTGAGTCGACTGCGTCTACCATTTCGCCACAGGGGCAGCGAGCAGGCTGGCTAGACGAAGGTCCGCGCGGCGGCAAGCCTTTAACCGCCCATTGCCTCCGACGCGTTTGACACCGCCCCCGCCCTGCCTATATCGCGGCCCTGCCCCGACCGGTCGGGACATGGCACGCCGTCGCGCAGCGCGCCGTACGAATGGACCGGACGGGTATCATAGACGCTTGAGAGGCTGAGTTTTTCCCCGTTTCAACGCAGGGAATCGCTCGGCCCTTTTGGCGTCTGTCTGCGTGCCTGTCCCGGCGGTTACCGGGGCGAAATTCAGGCTGAGAAGGCGAAAACAGCACATGGCAACCAAAGCGATCGAAAGCGGCACCGCAAAGCGCCGCATCCGCAAGGTGTTCGGCGACATCCACGAAGTGGTGCAGATGCCGAACCTGATCGAGGTTCAGCGCGAATCCTACGAACAGTTCCTGCGGAGCGATCCGTCGATCGGTTATGTTTCGGGCCTTGAGAAGACGCTGCGCAGCGTGTTCCCGATCCGCGACTTCGCCGGCACCGCCGAACTCGACTTCGTGACCTATGAGCTCGAAGCGCCCAAGTTCGACGTCGAGGAATGCCGTCAGCGTGGCATCACCTATGCCGCCCCGATGCGCGTTACCCTTCGCCTAATCGTGTTCGAGGTCGATCCCGATACCGATGCCCGCTCCGTCCTCGATATCAAGGAGCAGGACGTCTACATGGGCGACATGCCCCTGATGACGGGCAACGGCACCTTCTTCATCAACGGCACCGAACGCGTCATCGTGTCGCAGATGCACCGCTCGCCGGGCGTGCTGTTCGACCATGACCGCGGCAAGACGCACGCATCGGGCAAGTATCTCTTCGCCGCGCGCGTGATCCCGTATCGCGGTTCATGGCTGGACTTCGAGTTCGACGCCAAGGACATCGTCAACGTCCGTATCGACCGCAAGCGCAAGCTGCCGGTCACGACGCTGCTGTACGCGCTGGGCCTGAACAGCGAAGAGATCCTCAACCACTTCTACAACACCGTCACCTATGTGCGCGGCCCCAATGGCTGGCAGATCCCGTTCGCGCCCGAGAACTGGCGCGGCGCGAAGCCGATGTTCGACATCGTCGACGCCAAGTCGGGCGAAGTGATCTTCCCCGCCGGGCAGAAGATCAGCCCGCGCGCGGCGAACAAGGCCGGCAAGGACGGGCTTGAGACGCTGTTGATCCCGACCGAGGAAATCTTCGGCCGTTACAGCGCGTTCGACCTGATCAACGAGGCGACGGGCGAAATCTACATCGAGGCGGGCGACGAAGTGTCGGCCGAAAATCTCGAGAAGTTGGACAAGGCCGGGATCGATCGTGTCGAACTGCTCGACATCGATCACATCTCGACCGGCCCCTGGATCCGCAACACGCTCAAGGCCGACAAGGCCGAAGAGCGCGAGCAGGCGCTGTCCGACATCTATCGCGTGATGCGCCCCGGCGAACCGCCGACGCTGGAGACCGCAGAATCGCTGTTCGGCGGGCTGTTCTTCGATCCGGAGCGCTACGACCTGTCGGCCGTCGGCCGCGTCAAGCTGAACATGCGCCTCGACCTCGATGCCGAGGACACGGTGACGACGCTGCGCACCGAGGACATTCTGGCGGTCGTCAAGACGCTGGTCGACCTCAAGGACGGCAAGGGCGAAGTCGACGATATCGACAACCTGGGCAACCGCCGCGTGCGTTCGGTGGGCGAGCTGCTGGAGAACCAGTATCGCGTCGGCCTGCTGCGCATGGAGCGCGCGGTCAAGGAGCGCATGTCGAGCGTCGACGTGTCGACCGTCATGCCGAACGACCTCATCAACGCAAAGCCTGCGGTCGCCGCGGTGCGCGAATTCTTCGGCTCGTCGCAGCTGTCGCAGTTCATGGACCAGACCAACCCGCTGTCGGAAGTCACCCACAAGCGTCGCGTGTCGGCGCTTGGGCCGGGCGGTCTCACCCGTGAGCGCGCAGGCTTCGAAGTCCGCGACGTTCACCCGACGCACTATGGCCGTATCTGCCCGATCGAAACGCCGGAAGGCCCGAACATCGGTCTGATCAACAGCCTCGCGACCTTCAGCCGTGTGAACAAATACGGCTTCATCGAAACGCCGTACCGCAAGGTGATCGACGGCAAGGTGACCGACGAGGTCGTCTATCTGTCCGCGATGGAAGAGGCCAAGCACACCATCGCACAGGCTTCGGCCGAAACCGATGCCGAGGGCCGGTTCGTCGAGGATCTGGTCTCCGCACGTCAGGCAGGCGAATTCCTGATGGCGTTCCCGGACACGGTGACGCTGATGGACGTGTCGCCGAAGCAGCTGGTTTCGGTCGCCGCGTCGCTGATCCCGTTCCTGGAAAATGACGACGCCAACCGCGCGCTCATGGGTTCGAACATGCAGCGTCAGGCCGTTCCGCTGGTGAAGGCGGAAGCGCCCTTCGTCGGCACCGGCATGGAAGAGACCGTCGCGCGCGATTCGGGCGCGGCGATCGCGGCCAAACGCGCCGGCATCGTCGACCAGGTCGATGCGTCGCGCATCGTCGTCCGCGCCACCGGCGAGGTTTCGGCGGAGGAAAGCGGCGTCGACATCTACACGCTGATGAAGTTCGAGCGTTCGAACCAGTCGACCTGCATCAACCAGCGTCCGCTGGTGAAGGTGGGCGATCTGGTCAATGCCGGCGACATCATCGCCGACGGCCCGTCGACCGAGTTCGGCGAGCTGGCGCTGGGCCGCAACGTGCTCGTCGCGTTCATGCCCTGGAACGGCTACAACTACGAGGACTCGATCCTGATCAACGAGCGGATCGTGAAGGACGACGTGTTCACGTCGATCCATATCGACGAGTTCGAGGTAATGGCCCGCGACACCAAGCTGGGGCCGGAGGACATCACCCGCGACATCCCGAACGTCGGCGAGGAAGCGCTGCGCAACCTCGACGAGGCGGGCATCGTCTATATCGGCGCCGAGGTGGAGCCGGGCGACATTCTGGTCGGCAAGATCACGCCGAAGGGCGAGAGCCCGATGACGCCGGAAGAAAAGCTGCTCCGCGCGATCTTCGGTGAAAAGGCCAGCGACGTGCGCGACACTTCGCTCCGCCTGCCGCCGGGCGTTGCCGGCACGATCGTCGACGTCCGCGTCTTCAATCGCCACGGCATCGACAAGGACGAGCGCGCGATGGCGATCGAGCGCGAGGAGATCGAGCGCCTGAAGAAGGACAGCGACGACGAACGCAACATCCTCAACCGCGCGACTTGGTCGCGTCTGCGCGAGATGCTGCTGGGTCAGGTCGCGACCGCCGTTCCGAAGGGCCTGAAGAAGGGTGCCGAGATCGATCAGGACCTGCTCGACAGCGTCGACCGCCATGAGTGGTGGAAGTTCGCCGTTGCCGACGACAAGGTCCAGGGCGATCTGGAGACGGTCAAGGCGCAGTATGACGAGGCCGTCAAGCGCATCAAGGACAAGTTCGAGGACCGCCGCGAGAAGCTGGAGCGGGGCGACGAGCTGCCGCCGGGCGTGCTGAAGATGGTCAAGGTGTTCGTCGCGGTGAAGCGCAAGCTGCAGCCGGGCGACAAGATGGCCGGCCGTCACGGCAACAAGGGCATCATCAGCCGCATCCTGCCGCAGGAGGACATGCCGTTCCTTGAGGACGGGACCCGGTCGACTTCGTGCTCAACCCGCTGGGCGTGCCGTCGCGCATGAACGTCGGTCAGATCTTCGAGACGCATCTTGGCTGGGCCGCGCGCGGCCTGGGCAAGAAGATCGGCGAGGCGCTGGACGCGTGGCGTGAGGCCAATCCGAACCCGCAAGCGGGCGAAGCACCCGAAGCGGTCAAGGAACTGCTGCTCGAAATCTATGGCGATAACTACGCCGAACAGATCAAGAGCCGCGACACCAACGCGCTGGTCGAGCTGGCGCAGAATGTCCGCGCCGGCGTTCCGATGGGCACCCCGGTGTTCGACGGCGCGGTCGAGGCGGACGTGACCGACATGCTGCGTCTGGCGGGTCTGGACGAGAGCGGTCAGGTCGACCTGTTCGACGGGCGCACCGGCGACATGTTCGACCGCAAGGTGACCGTTGGGTACAAGTACGTGCTCAAGCTGCACCACCTGGTCGACGACAAGATCCACGCGCGTTCGATCGGCCCGTACAGCCTCGTCACCCAGCAGCCGCTGGGCGGCAAGGCGCAGTTCGGCGGCCAGCGCTTCGGCGAAATGGAGGTCTGGGCGCTGCAGGCATATGGCGCGGCGTACACGCTCCAGGAAATGCTGACGGTGAAGTCCGACGACGTGGTCGGCCGCACCAAGGTCTACGAGGCGATCGTCAAGGGTGACGACACGTTCGAGGCCGGCATCCCCGAGAGCTTCAACGTGCTCGTCAAGGAAATGCGCTCGCTGGGCCTCAACGTCGAACTCAAGACCAATCTGGAATTGGGCCTCGACGAGAACGGTGCCGCGATCGCGGCGGAATAAGGGGAAGGGGCGCTGCCACAGTGTAGCGCCCTCCCCGTCCCGCCCAGAGATTTACCCTCCTGAGGGAAAACGACATGAATGAACTGACCAACTTCGCGAACCCGGTGGCCAAGCCGGAGACCTTCGACCAGATCCAGATCGGCATCGCGTCCCCGGATCGCATCCGTTCGTGGTCGTTCGGCGAGATCAAGAAGCCCGAGACGATCAACTATCGCACGTTCAAGCCCGAGCGTGACGGCCTGTTCTGCGCGCGCATCTTCGGTCCGATCAAGGACTACGAATGCCTGTGCGGCAAGTACAAGCGCATGAAATACAAGGGCATCGTCTGCGAGAAGTGCGGCGTCGAGGTTACCGTCTCGAAGGTCCGCCGTGAGCGCATGGGCCATATCGAACTGGCCGCCCCGGTCGCGCACATCTGGTTCCTGAAGTCGCTGCCCTCGCGCATCGGCCTGCTGCTCGACATGCAGCTCAAGCAGCTTGAGCGCGTGCTGTATTTCGAATCCTATATCGTCACCGAGCCTGGCCTGACGCCGCTGGAGAAGTTCCAGCTGCTAACCGAGGACGAGCTGCTCGACGCGCAGGACGAATATGGCGAGGACGCTTTCTCCGCCGGCATCGGCGCGGAAGCGGTCAAGATCATGCTCATGGACCTCGATCTCGAGGGCGAGAAGCGCACGCTGCTCGAAGAGCTGGCGGTCACCAAGTCCGAGCTGAAGCCCAAGAAGATCATCAAGCGGCTCAAAGTCGTCGAGAGCTTCCTGGAATCGGGCAACCGTCCCGAGTGGATGATCCTCGACGTCGTTCCGGTCATCCCGCCCGAGCTGCGCCCGCTGGTGCCGCTGGACGGCGGTCGCTTCGCGACGTCGGATCTCAACGACCTGTATCGCCGCGTGATCAACCGCAACAACCGCCTCAAGCGCCTGATGGAGCTGCGCGCGCCGGACATCATCGTCCGCAACGAAAAGCGTATGCTGCAGGAAGCCGTCGACGCCCTGTTCGACAATGGTCGTCGCGGTCGCACGATCACGGGTGCCAACAAGCGTCCGCTCAAGTCGCTGTCCGACATGCTCAAGGGCAAGCAGGGCCGCTTCCGCCAGAACCTGCTCGGCAAGCGCGTCGACTATTCGGGCCGTTCGGTCATCGTGACCGGTCCGGAACTGAAGCTGCACCAGTGCGGCCTGCCCAAGAAGATGGCGCTCGAGCTGTTCAAGCCGTTCATCTACGCGCGCCTCGACGCCAAGGGTCTGTCGATGACCCTGAAGCAGGCGAAGAAGTGGGTCGAGAAGGAGCGCAAGGAAGTCTGGGACATCCTGGACGAGGTGATCCGCGAGCACCCGGTTCTGCTGAACCGCGCGCCGACGCTCCACCGTCTGGGCATCCAGGCGTTCGAGCCGGTGCTGATCGAGGGGAAGGCGATCCAGCTTCACCCGCTGGTCTGCTCGGCGTTCAACGCCGACTTCGACGGCGACCAGATGGCCGTGCACGTCCCGCTGAGCCTTGAGGCGCAGCTGGAAGCGCGCGTCCTGATGATGTCGACCAACAACATCCTGTCGCCCGCCAACGGCAAGCCGATCATCGTGCCGTCGCAGGACATGGTGCTCGGTCTTTACTATCTCTCGATGGAGAAGCAGAACGAGCCGGGCGAAGGCATGGTGCTGGGCGACATGGCCGAGGTGCATCAGGCGCTGTTCGCGGGTGCGGTCACGCTGCACACCAAGATCACCAGCCGCGTCCCTCAGACGCTGGAAGACGGCAGCACCGTGATGAAGCGGTTCGAGACCACTCCCGGCCGCATGCTGCTCGGCGAGTGCCTCCCCAAGTCGCACAAGGTGCCGTTCGACGTCGTCAACCGTCTGCTGACCAAGAAGGACGTCGGCGACGTGATCGACGAGGTCTATCGCCACACCGGCCAGAAGGAGACCGTGCTGTTCGCCGACGCGATCATGGCACTGGGCTTCCGCCACGCGTTCAAGGCAGGCATCTCGTTCGGCAAGGACGACATGATCATCCCGGCGAGCAAGGAAGCAACGGTCGACGAGACCCGCGCGCTCGTGAAGGACTTCGAGCAGCAGTATCAGGACGGCCTGATCACGCAGCAGGAGAAGTACAACAAGGTGATCGACGCCTGGAGCCGTTGCGGCGACGTGGTGGCGGCCGCGATGATGGACGAGATCAAGTCGGTGAAGGTCGACGAGGCTACGGGCCGCGAGAAGCCCGCCAACGCGATCTACATGATGGCGCACTCCGGTGCGCGTGGTTCGGCGGCGCAGATCAAGCAGCTGGCCGGCATGCGCGGCCTGATGGCCAAACCGTCGGGCGAGATCATCGAAACGCCGATCATCTCGAACTTCAAGGAAGGTCTGACCGTTCTTGAATACTTCAACTCGACCCACGGCGCCCGCAAGGGTCTGGCCGACACCGCGCTCAAGACGGCGAACTCGGGCTACCTGACCCGTCGTCTGGTCGACGTGTCGCAGGACTGCGTCGTCATGGAGCAGGATTGCGGCACCGAGCGCGCGCTGGAGATGAAGGCGATCGTGCAGGGCGGCAGCGTGATCGCGTCGCTGGGCGAGCGTATTCTGGGTCGTACGACCGCAGAAGACGTGGTCGATCCGAAGAGCGGCAAGGTGGCGATCCCGGTCGGCACCTTGCTCGACGAGCCGATGATCGCGCAGATCGAGGCGTTGGGTATTCAGGGGATGAAGATCCGTTCGCCGCTGGTCTGCGAAGCCAAGATCGGCGTGTGCGCGAAATGCTATGGCCGTGACCTTGCCCGCGGTACGCCGGTGAACATCGGCGAAGCGGTCGGCGTCATCGCGGCGCAGTCGATCGGTGAGCCGGGCACGCAGCTGACCATGCGTACCTTCCACATCGGCGGTGCGGCGCAGCTCAACGAGCAGTCGAACCTCGAAGCGCCGGTCGATGGCCGCGCCGAGTTCCGCGACCTGCGCCTGATCACCGACCAGCGCGGCCGTCGCGTCGTGCTGGCGCGTTCGGGCGAGATCGCGATCCTCGACGAGGATGGTCGCGAGCTGGCGGTCCACCGCATTCCGTACGGCGCCTATGTCATGTTCGACGATGGCCACATCGTCAGCAAGGGCGAGCGCATGGCGGAATGGGATCCGTTCACCATGCCGGTGATCACGGAAACCGGCGGCGTCGTGAAGTATCAGGACCTGATCGACGGCAAGACTCTGACCGAGCAGGTCGACGAAGCGACCGGCATCGCACAGCGCGTGGTGATCGAAAACCGCGGCGCGTCGGCGAAGAAGGAGGATCTGCGTCCCCGCCTCACCCTCACCGGGGAAGGCGATGGCGAGGCCGCCCG
Source organism: Sphingomonas sp. J344 (assembly GCF_024700005.1). Classification (NCBI taxonomy): domain Bacteria; kingdom Pseudomonadati; phylum Pseudomonadota; class Alphaproteobacteria; order Sphingomonadales; family Sphingomonadaceae; genus Sphingomonas; species Sphingomonas sp. J344. The sequence goes on from NZ_JAJONB010000001.1 coordinate 326,104, forward strand.
CTACATGCTGGCGCCGGGTGCGGTGCTGTCGGTCGAGGATGGTGCGACGGTGCAGGGCGGCGACGTTCTGGCCCGCGTCAGCCGTGAATCGGCCAAGACCCGCGACATCACCGGCGGTCTGCCGCGCGTCGCCGAGCTGTTCGAAGCGCGCAAGCCCAAGGAAAATGCGATCATCGCCAAGGTCTCGGGCCGCGTGGTGTTCGGCAAGGACTATAAGGCGAAGCGCAAGATCGGCATCCAGCCCGAGGATGGCGGCGAGGTCGTCGAGTATCTGGTGCCCAAGTCGAAGGTGATCGACGTCCAGGAAGGCGACTACGTCAAGCGTGGCGACAACCTGATCGGCGGTTCGCCCGACCCGCACGACATTCTGGAGGTACTCGGCATCGAGCCACTGGCGGAATATCTCGTCGCGGAAATCCAGGAAGTCTATCGACTCCAAGGCGTGAAGATCAACGACAAGCACATCGAGGTGATCGTTCGCCAGATGCTGCAAAAGGTCGAGATCACCGACGCCGGCGACACCACCCTGCTCCCCGGCGAGCAGGTGGATCGCGACGAGATGGACGACACCAACGCGAAGCTCGAGCCCGGCCAGGCCCCTGCACAGGGCAAGCCGATCCTGCTCGGCATCACCAAGGCGTCGTTGCAGACCCGCAGCTTCATCTCGGCGGCGTCGTTCCAGGAGACCACCCGCGTCCTCACCGAGGCGGCGGTCCAGGGCAAGCAGGACACGCTGATCGGCCTGAAGGAGAACGTCATCGTCGGCCGTCTCATCCCCGCCGGTACCGGCGCGGGCATGAACCGGATGCGGATTGCGGCCAGCAGCCGCGACGCCGCGCTCCGCGCCCAGCAGCGCAAGCTGCAGGAAGTGCTGATCGCACCCAACTCGGCAGCCGAAGAGCGCGCCGCCGAGCTGGCGCAGGATCCGATCGACGCGATGGCCACCAGCGATGCGCTGGAAAAGGTCGAAGTGTCGGGTGACGGCAGCGACGCAGCGGCGGGCGAGTATCTGAACGAGAGCGAGTGATCGCTCCGTTCAGCGCCCCGCGCTGACACGAAAAGGCCGCCGCCCGGGATGCCGGGCGGCGGCTTTTTTGTCGTTGAAATACAGGCGAGAAGCCCGGTACGCACATCAGGGCTCGGCACAAAAAGAAGCAGGAGGGGCATTGAGCCTCCCCTGCTACCCAATCGATCTCCGCCCGCTCAGAAAGCGAGCTGAGCTTCGGTCAGAACGACGTGGTCACCGCCAGATAGCCGAAGCGCATGTCGCCGGTCGCCGGGGCGTTGGGCGCGGTGGTGAGGAAATCGCCCTTGGCGAGCCAGGCGGCGCCGGCCTCGACCCGCACCCGCTTCGGCACGGCCCAGTAGCGCACGCGCCCTTCGACCTGCGCACCCGCGTCGCGGCCAGTGGCGCCGCTGGCGTCGCGGACATTGGTCGCGCCGAAGCTGTCGGTCGCCGAGGCAAGCCACAGCTTGCGGGCCTTGATCGAGAAGTCCCACGCCTTGTACGGCTTGCCCTCGATCGCAATGCCGGGGCTGACGATGTTCGAGCGGCTGAGCGGGCCGTACAGGCCGTTGGGGCCGAAATCGCCCCGGCGCGAACCGAACAGCGGGTCGAAGCGGTGATAGGCAGCCTCGGGCGTGTCGCCGCTGGCATAATCGAGCAGCAGTGCGACGCGCGGAGTCCAGCCCTTGGGGAAGGTATAGCCGAGTTCGGCATGGACCATCCCGGCGCGCACGCGGCGATCGGTCACATCGCTGCCCGACGTCGATGCGCGAGTGGTGCCGTGCTGGACCGCGCCGTCCACGTCGAAATCGAACTTGCCCTTGGCCGGGACGCGGTTGAGGCGGCCGCCAAAGGTGAACAGATTGCGGTCGCGGGTGGCGCGGCCGACGCTGTCCTTTTCATCGAGCCAGATGCCGAACACTTCGGCATTGGCCCCAGCCACGAGCTTGGCGCGGGTAAAGGACACGCCGCCTAGGCGCAGGCCGGGGCTGGTGCGGTCCAGCTCGAACTTATTGTCGCGCAGATCCGCCGCCGCGGTCGGAAGGCGCTCGAACGGCTGGGTCAGATACACATGGACGCGGTCACCCCGCGCGCTGCTCCAGTCGAAGTTCACGCCGAGAAAGGTGACCGGCGAGTTGGACGCATCCGATCGCTCGATCAACCGGCCCGAGCCGGATTCGAAGGTGAAGCGGCCGAGGCGCAGCAGCCCTTTCCCCTTCTGCCCCGCGATCTGGCCCAGTTCGATGCCCAGATAGGCCTGGATCGGTTCCAGCGAATTGATATCGGCGCTGCTGGTGGTCGAGCGGACATCCTGGCCATAGCCGCGCGCGTCGTCGATCTCACCGACGACATGGACGCCGCCAAAGTCGTAACGGGCAAGGATCAGCGTGCGGAACGACAACATCGCGTCGCTCTCCGCCGCATTCGGGCGGACCTGACCCTCCAGCGCCTCGCCGCGCACGCGCACGCTGCCCTCGATCGAAAAGCCGCCGGCATCCTCCTTGTCGGGACCGGCATGCGCCACTCCAGCGCTTCCGATCAGCAGGGCGAAGGCAGCTCCGCCGAGCATGCTGGTGAATCCGGTGTTCATGGCAGTGCCCCTAAAATGTAACATCGCGTTACTTATAGAGGGGCAAACCTCCCCCCGGCCCCAGACTGCGGGCGATGCGCACAAGACAGTGCCGCGACCCCCGATTTGGGTATCATAAATACACCAATGATATTCAGCATCTTACCGCCGATACCCCGCCAATTTCACGGATCGTTACGCGGTCGGCATTAAGTAGATTTGCCTATACGCCGCCCCCGAGCCACCCCCGCGTCTTTAATATCCGCGATGGCGCCGTAGCGTCACTTCGGATCACAATCGGAATAGGGGGCGGATATGACGCTGCTCAATAATCTCAAGATCGCGACCAAGGTCGCCTCGCTACTGCTGTTTCTCGGCGCGATTACGCTGGGCATCGCAGTCTATGGATCGAACACGGTGCAGGGCGTCAATGACGGCTATGGCGCGCTGGTCGAACACAAGCTGCCCGCGACGACCGACATTTCGCGCGCCAATCGCCGCGCGATCGAACAGGCATATACCGCCGCCCGCGCGCTGGCCTTCGACCCCGCGAGCGAGGTCGCTCGCGAACTGCCCGAGACGCTCGTCAAGGGCTATGAGCGCGGCGGCAAGAATTTCGAGGACGCGGTCGCGGCGGACCCGGCGCTGAAGGACGATGTGGCGAAGCTGAAGGCACGTTATGCCGAGCTGCACCGCCTGTCCGCCGAAGCCGTCAAGCAGGGTCTGGCCGGAAACCGCAATGCGGCGCAGCAGCTGGTGCTGAAGGCCAATGCGGAGCTGGACGGCCTGTCGGACGATATCTCGAAGCTGACCTACAAGCGGGTCGAAGAGGGCGATGCAGCGACCGCAGAGCTCCAAACGACCGTGTCCCGCGCAGTCACCTGGCTGCTGGTACTGTCGGTGATCGGTGTGATCGCCGGTGTCGGCATCGCGGTGTTCGTCGCGCGGCTCGGCATCACCCAGCCGCTCGCGCGTCTACAGGCCGCGATGGGCACGCTGGCACAAGGTAACAACCGCGTCGAAGTCGACGGAACCGACCGCAAGGACGAGGTCGGCGCGATGGCCAAGGCGGTGCTCGTGTTCCGCGAGACTGCTGTGGCGAATGAGGCGGCACAGGCCGAAAAGGCCCAAACGGATGCCGAGCAGAAGATGGTGTGTGACACGATCAGCACCCAGCTGGACGCGGTAGCAAAGGGTGACCTGACCGCGAACATCGCCCAGCCCTTCCCGCCGGCCTATGAACAGCTCAAGGCCAATTTCAACGAAGCACTGGCCAGCCTGCGCGCGCTGATCGGCACTGTCGTGGACAGTTCGCGTGCGATCCATACCGGGTCGAGCGAGATTGCCCACGCGTCCGACGACCTTGCACGCCGGACCGAAGGCAATGCCGCGAGCCTGGAGGAAACCTCCGCCGCAGTCAGCCAGATGAACGATCGCCTGCGCCAGACCGCCGAAGCCGCGACGCGCACCGTGGAGCGTGCCGATGGCGCGATCGCGGTGGTCGCATCGGGCCGCGCCGTCGCCGAGGAAGCGACCCAGGCGATGACCCGTGTCGCCGACAGCGCCAAGGGTATCGACGACGTCATCGAGGGCCTCGACAAGATCGCGTTCCAGACCCGCGTTCTCGCGATGAATGCGGCAGTCGAAGCCGGACGTGCCGGTGAAGCCGGTCGCGGCTTTGCAGTTGTCGCCGATCTCGTTTCCGCGCTCGCAATGCGTGCGGAGGAAGAGGCCGGACGTGCACGCGAGCAGCTCACCGTGACCCGCACCGACATCGATTCGGCGGTCGGCGCGGTACAGAAGGTCGATGGCGCGCTGGTCAACATCTCGGGCGATGTCAGCGAGGTTCACGCGCTGCTCGGCCAGATGGCAGCGGACAATCAGGCGCAGTCGGCGGCGATCACCCAGATCTCGACCGCGATCCTGGCGATGGACCATTCGACCCAGCAGAACGCGGCGATGGTCGAGGAAACATCGGCCGCTGCGCGCAACCTGTCGAACGAGGTGACCGCGCTGACCGAACAGTCGGCCCGGTTCCGGATCGGCGAGGACAGTCGGCCGCGCGCGTTCGCCGCCAACCCTGCACCGCAGGTCAAGACTGAAAGCCCCGCATCCAAGCCCAAGCCGAAGCCCGCAGCAAAGGCCGAAGCCAAGCCGGCCTATCGCCTCCCCGTCAAGGCGCTTCCGGTCGCGAACGGATCGGCCGCAGTCGCGAAAGCGGTGGGTGCCGATGAGTGGGACGCCTTCTGACGCCGCCCAGTTGAGACGTGATGTACAGGAGCCGCCGTCCGGAATTCCGGGCGGCGGCTTCATATCGGACCGCACACCGTTGCGTGGTTGCAACGGCATGCGAGAATCTAATGCGAGGCGTTTGCATTATCGACAGGACCTTGATAGCGGGCGCGGAAAGGGAGTTTCCGCATGTCCGTCGCCAAGATTTCCGTCCTGCCCCTCGTCGCGCTCGCGCTGTTGGCTCCGGTCGCCGCCCATGCCGCGACCGATCCCGCGCCTGTGCCTGCGCCCGCGCCGGATGAGACGGATCAGGTCATCATCACCGCAGCACGCACCGACCTGCCCGCCAGCGCGCTGCCGCTGACCGTCGATGTGATCGAGAAGGAAGAGCTGGACCAGCAAGTCGCGATTGCCGGATCGGTGGTCGATGCGGTCGCCAACCTCGCCCATTCCTTTTCCCCGACCCGTCAGAAGCTGTCGGGCGCGGGCGAGACGCTGCGCGGCCGCTCACCGCTCTATGCGATCAACGGGATCCCGCAATCGACCCCGGTCCGTGACGGGTCGCGCGACGGCTACACGATCGACCCGTTCTTCCTCGACCGGGTCGAACTGATCTATGGCTCCAACGCACTTCAGGGCATTGGCGCGACCGGCGGCGTGGTCAATCAGGTGGTTGCCAAGGCACCGACGAACGACGGCTTTTCGGGCCGTGCGCTGCTTCAGGGCAGCGCCGGCAACGGGTTCGACGGCAATGGCCTGGGCGGCAAGGCAGCGGCGCTGGTCGCGTGGCGCGGCGGGGCGTTCGACGCCACGGTCGGCGGGGCCTATGAAAAGCGCGGCGTCTTTTACGACGGCGCGGGCCGGATCATCGGCGTCGATGGCGCACAGGGCGACACGATGGCGAGCAAGAGCTGGTCGGCGTTCGCGCGGCTCGGCTGGCAGTTGAACGATACCGCACGGCTGGAGCTGTTCGCCAACCGCTTCGAGCTCAAGGGCGATCACGATTATGTTCAGGTCGCGGGCAGCCGCGCGACCAACACCCCATCGACCAGCGTACGCGGCAACCCGGATGGCGAGCCGGTGTCGAACCGGGTGGAGACGGTCAATCTGACGCTGACCGACAGCGATCTGGCCGGCGGCAAGCTGGTCCTTCAGGCATTCTTCAACCGCACCAACGACGTGTTCGGCGGGTCGATCACCTCGACCTTTCAGGACGCGCGGATCGCACCACTCAACACCCTGTTCGACCAGTCGGTCAACCAGTCACGCAAGCTGGGCGCGCGGTTCAGCTACGAGCGGAAATTCGCCGATGCCCTGACCGCGACGATCGGCTTTGACAGCCTGTGGGACGAAACCGTCCAGTCGCTGTTGTGGACCGACCGCAACTGGGTGCCCCCGACCACTTTCCGCAGCCTTGCGCCGTTTGCGCAGCTCAACCTTGGCCTGTTCGACGACAGGCTGCGCCTCGCTGGCGGCGTCCGCTACGAGGATGTGAAACTCAAGGTCGACGATTTCACGACCCTCGCCTCCTATGGCTCGCGCGCGGTGAGCGGCGGCAACCCCAGCTTCCGTGACGCGCTGGTCAATGGCGGCGTGATCGTCGAGCCGACGCCGGGCATCCGCGCTTATGCCAGCTATGCCGAAGGCTACACGATCGCCGATGTCGGCCGCATCCTGCGCGCGATCAACGTGCCCAATGTCGACATCGACAACTTCCTCGACATCAGCCCGGTGGTTTCGAACAACCGCGAGATCGGGGTCGAGGTGAAGCGCGGCCCGCTCGACGCCAGCGCGACCTATTTCTGGTCGTCCTCCAAGCTCGGCGGGCTGCTCGTGCTCAACCCGGCGGGCGTCTATGACGTCCAGCGCCAGCGGATCGAGATCCAGGGGCTGGAGATCAATCTCGGCGTCCGCCTGCCCGTCGATGGCCTGCGCGCCAGCATCGGCTATGCCCATCTGGCGGGACGCACGGACAGCAATGGCGACGGCGCGGTGGATATCGACCTCGACGGTGCCAACATCTCGCCCGACCGGCTCAACATCGCGCTCGATTATGCGCGCGGCCCGCTGACCGCGCGGGTGCAGACCGGCTTCTATCTGTCGCGGACCTTCCAGCTGTCGACCAACCCGGCGGCGTACAATCGCGCGACCGCGTTCGAGGGGTATAACCTCACCGACGCGGTGGTACGCTACGATGTCGGCATTGGCGGGGTAACGCTGGCAGTGTCGAACCTGTTCGACGCCACCTACATCACCTATAACAGCGACACGATTTCGGTGGCGGACAATCTCCGCTTCTTCTCGGGTCGCGGGCGGGTGTTCACGCTCGGCTTCGATGTGAAGTTCTGAGCGGAGGCGCGGCGGGGATGAAGTGGGTCGATCTGCTCCATCGCTGGACGGGCGGGATCGTCGGGCTGGTGCTCGGCGTTCTCGGCCTGTCGGGCGCGATCCTCGTCTTCAAACATCAATGGCTGGGCTGGCTGCCCGGCGCGGGCGACGCGCAGCGGCAGGATGTCGCCGCGCTCGGCGCGCAGATGAACGCCGCCCTCGCAGCACCGGGTGAGACGCCGCGATCGCTGCTGTTCGCCTATTCGGATTTTGGCCTAACCCGCCGTTCCTACTCGGGCGAAGCCGGTGCCTATGCCGATCAGGCCGGGCGCGTGGTGGCACAATGGGACAGCAAATGGGACCGGTTCGAGCTGTGGCTGTTCGACCTGCACCATCATCTGTTCCTTGACGATCTCGGCGCGACGGTGGCCGGCATCGCCGGGCTAATCGGCCTCGCCTTCGTCGTCACCGGCGTCATCCTGTGGTGGCGACTGCGCAAGACCTTCAAACTCCGCCTCTTCCCCAAACGGATGAGCCGCCCGGCGATCGTTACCCATCACCGCGACATCGGCGTGGTGTTCGCGCCCCTGCTGTTCCTGTCGATGGCGACGGGGATGCTGATGGTGCTCAAGCCCGTCAGCACTGCGGTGTTCACCCCGGGCCAGAGCGTCGGCGCGCTGCAAAAGCCGTTCGCGCCGCCTCAGGTGAAGGGCGGCCCGCTCGCCCGCGACCTCGACTGGTCAGCGATGTTCACGGAGGCGCGCGCCCGCTATCCCGGATCGGAGATCCGCCTCGTCGCGCTGCCGCGCAAGCCCGGCGACCTGATCCAGATGCGCCTGCGCCAGCCCGCCGAATGGCTGCCCAATGGCCGCACCTTGGTTTGGTTCCAGCCCGAGAATGGCGCGATCGTCGATACCCGCGACGCGCACGCGATGCCCACCGGCATCCGCGCCTACAACAGCGTCTATCCGCTCCACGCCGCCAAGGTCGGGGGGTGGCTGTGGAAGCTGGTGGTCGCGTCGACAGGGCTGGTGCTGGCGATGCTGGGCAGTTTCGCGGTGTGGACCTTCTGGTTCAAGCGGCCCAAGGCACGCGCACGGGCGGCGCGACCGCTCGCCGCCGCCTAGCTTCGGGGGCCTGTCGCCGATAGCTGAGCGCCTCGGCGATATGGATACGCCCGACCGTCTCCGCGCCCGCCAGGTCGGCGATGGTGCGCGCGACGCGCAGGACGCGGGTATAGCCGCGCGCGCTCATCCGCATCGCCTCGGCGGCCTGGGCCAGCAGCTTGCGGCCTGCCTCATCCGGGGTGGCCGCCACGTCGAGGACCGGGCCGTCGGCTTCCGCATTGGTGCGCGGACCGTCGCTGCCATAGCGGGCACGCTGCACGGCGCGCGCCGCCGCGACGCGCGCTGCGACCTCCGCCGACCCTTCCGATGGCGGGGGCAGGACAAGGTCAGCGGCAGTGACCGGCTGGACCTCGACATGCAGGTCGATGCGGTCGAGCACAGTTCTACCATGTTCAAAATCGCTAAAACCTTCACATTTCATCCGATTTTTGAACGTGGAATATTGTTGCGCGGTGTATCGACCTACATGCACGTCAAAATTGCCCTTCCCTATCAATAGCTAAGGCGCGTGCGACAATCGAACGGCGAATGACCGCTTTTGGCACGGGTCGGGAACGTCTGATTTTGGGTGGAAAGCTGACGTTCAAGAACATAGGCTTGGTGCGAGCAGTCGCAGGAGGTGCAAGCATGAGGCGCGATCGGCGGTTACTGAGCGCTATGCTGCTCTTTTTGGTCTCTTTGATAGCTTGGGCCGTTCAAGCATGGATTGTCCAAGCCTACATATTCTCGGCGGTAATGGGCGGTTGGGATCAATTTGCCGATTTCTTTGGGGTCGAGGCCCCAGCATCCGGACCAGTCGTGTTTTGCCTCGACTATTGTGCGCCAGAGCTTCCGTTCATGGCTGGCTGGATTGCGATAGCTGCATTCGTGGGCGGCTGGATTACGATGGCATACGCTTGGTGGAAACCGAACCCGTGAAAGCTTAGCCCACCGAATGTCAGCAGCGGGGTCGTTAGCAGACTGACTGCATTTCTGACTTGAAAACTGGTTCGATGCGGTCGAGCAGCGGCCCCGACACCTTGGCCTGATAGTCGGAGGCACAGCGCGGGGCGCGTGCACAAGCGAGCGCCGGGTCGCCCAGATGGCCGCAACGGCACGGATTCATCGCCGCGACCAGTTGAACGCGCGCCGGAAAGGTCACATGCGCATTGGCACGCGCGACGCTGACCGTCCCCGCCTCGAGCGGCTGGCGCAGCGAATCGAGCACCGCGCGCTGGAACTCGGGCAGTTCGTCGAGGAACAGCACGCCGAGATGCGCGAGACTGACTTCGCCCGGCTTGACCTTCAGCCCGCCGCCGGTGAGCGCGGCCATCGACGCCGAATGATGCGGCGCGCGGAAGGGGCGCGTGCGCGTCAGCCGCCCGCCCTCCAGCGTCCCCGCAACACTCGCCACCATCGACACCTCCAGCGCCTCGGCGGCGTCGAGCGGGGGAGGATGCCGGGAAGGCAGCTTGCCATCAGCGACTTGCCCGCGCCCGGCGGGCCGACCATCAGCAGATTGTGCCCGCCCGCCGCCGCGATCTCGAGCGCGCGCTTGGCGGTCTCCTGCCCCTTCACCTGTCTGAGGTCGGGACCGAAGCCCGGCGGGTCCGCCTCACCCGGCTCGGGCGATCCGAGCAGTTGCTGGCCCTTGAGGTGATTGAGCAGCCCGACCAGATCGGGCGCGGCGAGCACCGCGCCTGTCCCCGCCCACGCCGCCTCCGCCCCCTGTGCCGCGGGGCAGATCAGCCCCTTCCCCTTCCCCGCCGCGTGCAGCGCCGCGAGCAGCACCCCGGGCGAGGAGGCGATGCGCCCGTCGAGCGCCAGCTCACCGACCACGACATAATCGGCCAGCGCCTCGGCATCGGTCACCCCCATCGCCGCCAGCAGCGCCAGCGCGATCGGCAGGTCGAAATGCGACCCTTCCTTGGGCAAATCGGCGGGCGAGAGGTTGAGGACGATATGCTTGGGCGGCATGGCGAGGCCGATCGCCGCCATCGCCGCGCGCACCCGCTCGCGGCTCTCGGCCACCGCCTTGTCGGGCAGGCCGACGATCATGAATTTGGGGAGGCCGGGGACGAGGTTGCACTGCACCTCGACTGCGCGCGCCTCCAGCCCGAGATATGCGACCGTCGAGACACTCGCGACCATCAACGCCCCCTTTTGTTCGCACACTCTTAGCGGCTTTTCCTGCGAGGGAAACGGTTCATCGCGCCTGCGTCTTGCATCGGCAACACACGGCCCCATCTCGGACCCATGCGAAGCCCGCATCCCTTTATGCGAATCGCCCTGCTGGTGAGCGGCTGGACCCTGTTTCTGGTCGTCGCGCCGCTCGCCTCGCCCCTGCCCGGCCCCGGCGGGACGGTCATCGCGACGTTCGGCCTCATCCTGATCTCTGCGCAATTCACGCTGGGCGCGGCATCGATTCGTGCGATTGAAAGCGCGCTGGCCGCGGGCCGGGGCGTTCATCGACCGGATATTGGTGCGCGGTAGCGCCAAGCGCCGCCGTACACGGGCAAAAAGGCTTGCCGCGAATTGACTTCGGCCTCCGCTTTGGCTAACGGGCCCGTTCACACGGTCGCCCCTGCGGCGGCCATTTCAGTTTCTAGAATTCAGGGAATGAGCGATGAAGCGGACCTTTCAGCCGAGCAACCTGGTGCGAGCGCGCCGGCACGGCTTCCGCGCGCGCATGGCGACCCCCGGCGGCCGCAATGTGATTCGCGCCCGCCGCGCCCGCGGCCGCAACAAGCTGAGCGCGTAAGCCTGACGCCAGCATCGCTGGTGTCGAACCAGCCCGTTTCCTCGGCCGAGGAAGCGGGCTGTTTGCGTTCACCGCCCGCCTCGAAAGCGGGGCTAGCGCGGATGACTCAGCGCAAGGACTATCTCGCCGCCAATGCCGGCAAGCGCGCGCCGATGCCCGGCTTCGTGCTGATCGTGCGCCCGCGCGGCGACGCAGATGCGACGATGCGAATCGGCATCACCGTGTCGAAGAAGGTCGGCAACGCCGTCACCCGCAACCGCATGAAGCGACGCTTTCGCGCGCTGGTGCGTGAGGTGCTGCCGGTCGACGGCGTCGCCGGGGCGGATCATGTCCTGATCGGCCGCGCGAGCGGGATCGAGCGCGACTATGCGGCGCTCAAGTCCGAACTGGCCAAAGCGCTGGCGAAGGTGAAGCGGTGATTGCCCGCCTGTTCATCCTCATCGCGCGCGGGTGGCAGATCGGGCCGTCGCGCATCCTGCCTCCCAGCTGTCGTTTCGCGCCAAGCTGTTCGGCCTATGCAATCGAGGCGCTCTCCCGCTATGGGGCGCTCAAGGGCGGATGGCCTCGCGCTGCGGCGCATCCTTCGCTGCCATCCATGGGGTGGGCACGGCTATGACCCAGTGCCCTGATATCCTGACCGGGGAATGACGTGAAAGACGACCAGAAGAATTTCCTGCTGTTCGCCGTGATTGCCGGCCTGCTGCTGTTCGCATGGCCCGCGATGACCGGCTGGCTGTTCCCGACGCCGCCGGCCCCGACAGTGACCAAGACACAGGACGGCACGCCCAAGATCGTCCCCAATCCGGGCGCAGACCCCACCGCCGACACCCCCGCCGCGATCCGCGACCGCGCGACCGTGCTGCGCGAAACCCCGCGCATCGCAATCGAGACGCCGACGGTGCGCGGCAGCCTCAACCTCAAGGGTGCGCGGATCGACGATCTGGTGCTGGTCAAGCACAAGGAAACGATCGCCAAGGACAGCGCGCCGATCCGCCTGCTCTCCCCAAGCGGCACGCGCGACGCCTATTTCGCCGGTTTCGGCTGGTCGGGTCAGGGACTCAACGCCCCCGGCGCGGACACGGTGTGGAACGCGAGCGGCACCAAGCTGACCCCGACCACTCCGGTCACACTCACCGCGACCAGCGGCACGCAGCGCTTCGCGATCGAGCTGTCGGTCGATGAAGGCTATATGTTCACCGTCCGCCAGAAGGTCGTGAACCTGGGGCAGACGCCGATTGCGGTAGCCGGCTATGGCTTTCTCTACCGCCACGGTCCGGGCAATGATATCGACACCTGGACGATCCATGCCGGCCCGGTCGCTTCCTATGACGGCATCGTCGATTACGACGTCAATTACGACACGGTGAAAGACGAAGGTGCCCAGCGGTTCGATACCAAGGGCGGCTGGATCGGCTATACCGACATCTACTGGCTGACCGCGTTGGTCCCCGATCAGGGCATGCCGGTGGGCCTCGGCTTCCGCCCCGCCGCCAATAGCGCGACTCAGGCGCAGTTCGAGCCGACTGCGGCGCGCCAGGTCGCGCCCGGCCAGGTGATGACCCAGACGACCCGCTTCTTCGCGGGCGCGAAGGACATCAACCTGCTCGACAGCTACGAGGAAGAAGGCGGTATCCGCCAGTTCGGCAAGGCGATCGACTGGGGCTGGTTCGAGATCTTCGAAAAGCCGATCTTCCATTACCTTCACTGGCTGTTCCGCATGGTCGGCAATTTCGGTGTCGCGATCATCCTGTTGACCGTCACCGTCCGCCTGCTGCTGTTCCCGATCGCGCAGAAGCAGTTTGCGTCGATGGCCGCGATGCGCGCGCTCCAGCCCAAGATGAAGGCGCTGCAGGAACGCTACAAGGACGACAAGCCGCGCCAGCAGCAGGAAATCATGAAGCTGTACAAGGACGAGAAGGTGAACCCGCTCGCGGGCTGCCTCCCGACCCTGCTCCAGATTCCGATCCTCTACGCGCTGTACAAGGTGCTGATGCTGTCGATCGAAATGCGCCACCAGCCTTTGGTACTGTGGATCAAGGATCTGTCCGCTCCCGACCCCGCGAACCTCGTCAACCTGGTCCATTATCTGACCGGCATCCAGCTGCCGATGTTCCTGGCGCTGGGCGTGTTCCCGATCCTGCTCGGCGTGTCGATGTGGGCGCAGTTCAAGCTGAACCCCGCGCCGACAGACGAGATCCAGAAGCAGATGTTCGCGATCATGCCATGGGTGCTGATGTTCGTGATGGCGCCGTTCGCGGCAGGTCTCCAGCTCTACTGGATCACCTCGAACCTGCTCACCATCGCGCAGCAGAAGTTCCTGTACATGCGCCACCCGGCGCTGAAGGAACCGCTGCCCGCATCGGGTGCGGTGATCCAAGCGCCCACCCCCAAACCGGGCAAGGGGAAGAAGTGACCGAGTTCGACCCCGAGTTGATCGAGGGCGCGCGCAAGACCTTTGCGGGGCCCGTCGCGTTCCTGAAGTCCGCGCCTGCGCTCCACTTCCTGCCCGACGCGGTCGTGCCGGAAGTGGCGTTTGCCGGGCGGTCGAATGTCGGCAAATCCTCGCTGCTCAACGCGCTGACCGGGCGTAACGGGCTCGCGCGCACGTCGAACACGCCGGGGCGGACTCAGGAGCTCAACTTTTTCGATGTCGGCGATCCGGTGAAGTTCCGGCTGGTCGACATGCCCGGCTACGGCTTTGCCAAGGCACCCAAGGACGTCGTCAGGAAATGGCGCTTCCTGGTGAACGACTATCTGCGCGGGCGCGATGTGCTGAAGCGCGTGCTGGTGCTGATCGACAGCCGCCACGGGATCAAGGAAGTCGACCGCGACATCCTCGACATGCTCGACGCGGCGGCGGTCAGCTATCGCATCGTCCTGACCAAGGGCGACAAGATCAAGCCGGCAGAACTGGCCGAAGTGACCCAGCGGACGATCGACGAAGCACGAAAGCGCCCCGCCGCCCATCCCGACATCCTCGCCACGTCGAGCGAAAAGAGCGACGGCATCGCCGAGCTGCGCGCCGCAGTGATCGAGGCGGTCAGCATCTGACCGCCTCGCCCGGCTCAGGCCGGGTTATGCTTGGCGAGGAACGCCTCCATCGCCTTCAGGAACTCGACGCGGTCTTCCTGTCGGGTGAAGTGATGGTCGCCCAGCGGCTGGACGATATAGGTCACGTCCTTGCCCGCGCTCTTCAGCTTCTGCGCCATCACCTTCGACTGGACGATTGGGACGACGCGGTCCTTCTCGCCATGCATCAACAGCACGGGAATGCCGAACGCGCCCGCAAAGTTGACCGGTGAAATATCCTTGAGGTCGGGTGCCTGCTCGCGCAGCCAGTCCCCCCGTGCACCGGCATAGAGGAAGTTGCTCTGGTGCCGCACCATCCGGTTGAGGTCGGACACCCCGGCGTATGAGACGGCACAGCGATACTTGTCACCGTCCCGCTGCGCTGCGCGCAACGCCGCGTAGCCGCCATAGGACGCGCCGACCATGCAGACGCGCTTGGCATCGGCGATGCCCTGATCGGCGAGCGCCTTGATCGCGTCGTCCAGGTCGTCCTGCATCGCCAGGCCCCATTGCCCCTCGCCCATCTCCATGAACTTGGTGCCATAGCCGGTGGAGCCGCGATAATTTGGCTGCACCACCGCATAGCCGCGATCGGCCAGGAATTGCGCCCACCAGTCCCACACCTCGCTGTCGCGCGCGCGCGGGCCGCCATGCGGCATCACGATCAACGGCAGCTTGCCCGACTTGCCGCGCGGCAGCGTCAGCACCGCCGCGATTTCGACCCCGTCGCGCGCCTTGTAGCGGATCGTTGTCACGGGATGCATCCGCTTGAGCCCGATCGTCTTGTTGTCGAGCGCCAGCGCAGTCAGCTCGCGGGTGGCGTTGCGATAGACCATCCATGCGCCGGGCGTATCGGGTCCGCTGACGTTGATCACCGCCGACTGGCCATCGCGGCTCAATGAGGTGATCGTGATCTGCCCGCCCCTGACCTGGCCCGCGATCGCGCCGTGCATCGCGGCCATTTGCGGATCGCTCCAGTGGATCGATGGGCGGTTCTGCTCGGTATGGACGCCGGCGAAGCCATCCCCGCTGCTATCCGCGATCACGCCGCCAATGTCATAGCCTGGCGTCGCGAACAGCTGCTTCCCCCGCTGAAGCGTGGCGAGGTCATATTCGTACAGCGCCGAAAAGCCCGCCTCGTCATCCTCGATCACCAACGCCTTGTTCTTGTCGCGCAGGAACAGCGAGGGGATGGTGAGCCGATCCTTGCCGCGCTTGGCGCGGTCCACCGTGCGGACGGGCGCGTCGGCGCTCTCGC
Source organism: Sphingomonas sp. J344 (assembly GCF_024700005.1). Lineage (NCBI taxonomy): Bacteria > Pseudomonadati > Pseudomonadota > Alphaproteobacteria > Sphingomonadales > Sphingomonadaceae > Sphingomonas > Sphingomonas sp. J344. Next base: position 341,434 of record NZ_JAJONB010000001.1, read on the forward strand.
GATAGAGCAGCCGGCTCGACCGGCCGTCGAGCGACGACCCGACACCCATGCGCACCACGCCGTCGCGATCGGCATACCAGTCGAACACGCCCTCGCGCGGCCCCTGAACCAGCCGGCGCTTGCCGGTCGCTAGGTCGATTTCCTCCACCTTGGGCCAGAAACCCGGCTGGTTGATAAAGATCGAGGTCTGGTAGGCGAGCATCACCCGTGCCGATCCGTCGCGCGCGACCCAGATCACATCGTCCGCGCGCTGCGCCGCATCGCGTTCGGCGAGCACGGTCATCTTGCCGGTCGAAAGCTGAATGCCGAGTGCGCGACTTATGTAGAATGTGTCGCCGTCGACCTTTTGCTCGCGCCCGATGCCGACGACGATCCAGTCGTCATTGACCCAGCGCCACCAGTTGAGATCGACCTCACCCGGATGGATATAGGACGGGGCGGTAGCGCCATCGATCGCGATGACCGCAAGGAACATCTGCCCATCGCGGGCGAGCTTCGCGACGATCCGCTTTCCATCGGGCGACATGCGCGGGTCTTCGACCTGGGGCAGCTCGGCAAATACCTCCAGCGCCATCGGCGGTCGTGCGGCCGTAGATGTAGCGGCCGGCGCCTGCGCCGACGCGACCGGAGCCAGCGCAAGCAGAGCTACGCTCAAGAAAAACCGCGACATTCTTTCCCCTTACCCCTCAAGATCAACCTGTCCGCGCGACCGGAAACGCACACGCGAATCCAGCCCCGCCCCCTCGCAGCTTTTCAGCGCCACCGGCACGATCACGCCGGATTATGCTTGGCCAGGAACGCCTCCATTGCCTTCAGGAACTCCAGCCGGTCCGCGCCACGGCTGAGATGATGGTCCCCCTCGGGCTGGACGATATAGGTCACGTCCTTGCCTGCCTTTTTCAGCTGCTCGACCATTTCGCGCGATTGAGCGACGGGAACCACGCCGTCCTTCTCGCCATGCACGAGCAGGACAGGGATCGTGAACTGTTCGGGGAAATTGATCGGCGAAACCGATTTGAGGTCGGGTGCCTGTTCGCGCAGCCAGGCACCGCGGATGTTGCCGTATAGAAAGTTGCGGTGGTGCCGGACCATGCGGTTGAGGTCGGAGACGCCGGCGAACGACACCGCGCACCGGTAGAGCGACCCGTCGCGCTGCGCCGCGCGGATCGCCGCGTATCCGCCATAGGAACCACCCACCATGCACACCCGCTTGGGGTCGGCGATGCCGAGCTTCGCCAGCTCCGTCACCGCGTCATTCAGGTCGTCCTGCATCGCGAGGCCCCATTGCCCCTCCCCCATTTCCATAAACTTGGTGCCGTAGCCGGTCGAACCCCGGTAATTGGGCTGGATCACGGCATAGCCGCGGTCGGCGAGGAACTGAGCCCACCAGTCCCACGTCTCGCTGTCGCGCGCACGCGGGCCACCGTGCGGCATGACGATCAGCGGCAGCTTGTCCTTGCGCCCGACGGGGAGCGTCAGCACCGCAGCGATTTCCAGACCGTCCCGTGCCTTGTAGCGGATCGTCTTTACCGGGTGCATCCTGCGCATCTTGATGCTGGGATTGGTGTAGCCAAGCGGCATCAGCGTGTTGCCGGCCCGCTTGAACAGAAAGAAGCCTCCTGGGGCGTCGGCACCACCGATCGCGATAATCGCAGTGGACAGGTCGGCGCTCACCGACTGGATCGACACCTGTGCGCCCTTGACCAGCCCGGACACGGTCTGCTGCATCGCGACCATTTCCGGGTCGATCCAGTGAATGCCCGGGCGGTCGCCATGCACGGTGACGCCCAGCAATTTGGTGCGCGTCGCATCCGGGATGATGCCGCCAATGTCATAGCCCTTGGTGCCGAACAGCGCCTCGCCGCGTTCGAGCGTCGCCAGGTCCATCGTATAGAGCGTCGAAAAGCCCTCGGCGTCGTCGTCGATCACCAGTGCACGGCGCTTGTCCGCAAGGAACAGGACCGGCAGCGCCAGCCCCTCCCGCCCGCGCGGTGACCGGTCGATCGTGCGGAACGATTCGGCTGTGCTGTCGCGATAGACAACGCGCCGGATGCGCCCTTCCAATCCGTTACCGACGCCCATTCGGACGTTGCCGGTGCCATCGGCAACCCATCGCCAGATGCCGAGATAATTGGCCGTGACGCTGCGCCGCTTGCCGGTGTCCAGCATCACCTCATCGACGCGCGGCCAGAAATTCGGCTCGTCGACATAGTCGGTGGTGCGCGACGAAATGAGGATTCAGGGTGGACCGTCGGCCGAAACCCAGATGACATTGTCGCCATCCGCAGTCGAACCGTCGGCGGTCAGGTGGATGATCTTGCCGGTCGATGGCTGATACGCCACCGCGCGCGTGACATACCAGCTGCCGCGCTTCTCCGTCTCGCCCTGACCCACGCCGATGACCAGCCAGTCGTCATTGACCCAGCGCCACCAATTGACCTCGATCTCGCCCGCCCGGAACAACCGCGGCTTCGCTCCGGCCTCCGGGGCCATCACCGCGAAATACTGCGTGCCATCGACCGTGATCTTGGCGGCGATGAACTTGCCGCCGGGCGACAGCTCGGGGTCCTCGATATTCGGCATGTCGGCAAACGCCTCGACCGGCAGCGCAGCGCGGGCGGGCGCAGCGGGCGTCGCCGCCTGGCGCGCAAGAACAGGCAGGCTTGCGGCCGACGCCAGTGCGGCGGCCAACATCATCAATTTACGCGGCATTCAATTCCCCCATGCCCCGGACGGGACAGATGGGAAGCTGCCCAAACTGAACATTGTTTTCAAGCGATTTGGCGCGGTTGCCCCGCCCCCGTCCCGCCGCTATCCCCACGCGATGCTCAAGCTCTTCATCGGCAACAAGGCCTATTCATCCTGGATCGCTGCGCGGCTGGCTCGCGTGCAAGCTCTCCGGGCTTCCCTTCGAGGAGGTGGTCGTCCCGCTCTACGATCAGGACTGGGACAAGCGCCGCGAGGGCGACGAGTTTGCGCCGTCGTCGGGCAAGGTGCCGATCCTGTGGGATGGCGACGCCGTCGTCTGGGACAGCCTCGCCATCGTCGAATATCTCAACGAGAAGTCGGGCGGCGACAAATTCTGGCCGACAGATCCCGCCGCACGCGCGATGGCGCGGTCGATGGCGGCGGAGATGCATTCGGGCTACGCCGCACTGCGCCGCAAGCACAGCATGAACATCCGCCAGGTCTATCCGCCCAAGACCCCCGACGAAGACGTGATGCACGACATCCAGCGGATCATGGAGCTATGGGCGCAGGCCCGCGCCCGCTATGGCGGCGACGGTGAATTCCTGTTCGGCCAGTTCGGCGCGGTGGACGTGATGTTCGCGCCGGTCGTGACCCGCTTCGTCACCTACTCGCTCCCCGTCGCGCGCTTCGCCCCGGCCTATATGAACGCGGTGCTCCAGCATCCCTTCATGCAGGACTGGATCGCCGGCGCGCAGGAAGAGGAATGGGTGATCGAACAGTTCGAGCAGGAACCGGCTTGAACGAATAGCTGTCACCCCGGGCTTGACCCGGGGCCCAGCTTCTTCGGGCGGTCAAGGCAGCGGGGCCCCGGGTCAGGCCCGGGGTGACGATGGGATCAGAACCCGCTCCCATCCTTCCGCCTGAACCCGACGCCATGCTCCAGATGCATGTCGATATCGGGATAGTGGCAGTCGCTCGCCGCAGGGCGGCCGATCGCGACGAATACGCAATCGGCGTCGCTGCGGTTCTGCAGGACATGGCCGTTACCGTCACCCTTGGGAAAGGCCGCGACGTCGCCGGGGCGCATCACATGCTCGCCCGCATCGTCGACCAGCACCGCCTCGCCCACGATCATCACCACCAGCTCGTCCTCGCCCTCATGCCAGTGGCGGTGCGCCGACCATGCGCCGGGCTTCAGCGTCACATGGCTCGCGCCAAAGTCCGTGAGCCCCGATGCCGGGGCAAGGCGGCGGTACCAGCGACCCTGCACCACATCCGCATATTCTGCAGGATAGCCGGTCGCGTTGGTCTGCGGGATTGTGTCGAGGTCGAGCTTGGGCAAAGGAGCCTCCATTGAAGGAGCGAACATGCCCGATGTCGTCGAACTCACCAAGGCGCTGATCGCCGCGCCCAGCATCACCCCGGCGCGCGGCACGGTGTTCGATGTGCTGGAGGCGGCGCTGACCCCGCTTGGTTTCGAGGTCGAGCGCTTCGTCGCGGGTGAAGCCCCCGACGGCCCGGTCGAGAACCTCCTCGCGGTGCGCAGCGCCGGGCCCGGGCCGCATTTCGCCTTTGCCGGGCATCTCGACGTCGTCCCGCCGGGCGAAGGCTGGGCGTCGGGTGCGTTTGAGCCGGAAATCCGCGGCGACCTGCTCTACGGACGCGGCGCGGTGGACATGAAGGGCGCGATCGCCGCCTTCGTCGCCGCGCTCGGCACGGCCCCCGCTTCCGGCACCGTCAGCCTGATCATCACCGGCGACGAGGAAGGCCCGGCGACCTATGGAACGGTCGCGATCATCGAGCGGATGGCAGCGCGCGGCCTGACCCCGAACATGTGCCTGGTCGGCGAGCCGACCTCCGCCCGCCGCCTCGGCGACACGATCAAGATCGGGCGGCGCGGGTCGACCGTGATCGATATCGAGGTGCCGGGGCGACAGGGGCATGTCGCCTACCCCCATCTCGCCGACAATCCGGTCCCCCGCCTCGTCCGCGCGCTGGCGGAGATCGATGCGATCGTCCTCGACGAAGGCACCGACTGGTTCCAGCCATCGAATATCGAAGTGATCGACCTGGAGGTCGGCAACCCCGCGACCAACGTCATCCCCGGTCGGGCAAAGGCGCGTATCTCGATCCGCTTCAACGACCAGCATCGCGGCCACGACCTGATCGCGCGGGTGCAGGACATCGTCCATGCCCACGCCCCCGCCGGCATCGTGCGCGGTCGCGTCTATGGCGAGGCGTTTCTGACCGAGCCGGGTGCGCTTTCGACCTTGGTGTCCGAAGCGATCCACGCCCAGACCGGCGTTACGGCCGAGCTTTCTACCAGCGGCGGCACATCCGACGCGCGCTTCCTGTCGCGCATCTGCCCGGTGGTCGAATTCGGCCTGCTCAACGCGACGATGCACAAGCTGGACGAGGCGGTCGCGCTGGACGACCTCCATGTATTGACACGAATCTACACGGGCGTGTTGGGGCGGGTGTTCGCGGGCTGACCAAACCCCGTTTGTGCTGAGCCCGTCGAAAGCACGAAAGCCTGCGCTCGCAGCCCTTCGACAGGCTTAGGGCAAACGAAGGTTGCTCAGGCGCGCAGCGCCAGTCGCGGCGCGGCGCTGGCCCAGTCGAGGAACGCGGCCTCCGCCATCGGCTTGGCGATGACATAGCCCTGCAGGATGTCGCACCCGATCACGCGCAGCACTTCCAGCTGCGCCTCGGTCTCGATCCCCTCGGCCACGACTTCACAGCCGATACCGTGGATCAGGCCGATCACCGCATGCGCGATCGTCCGCGCCTCGGCATTGGTGGCGACATTTTCGACCAGGCTGCGGTCGAGCTTCACCCGATCGAGCGGCAGGTCGCGCAGGCGCGCAAGGTTCGAATAGCCAGTCCCGAAATCGTCCACCGCCACGGTCGCGCCATCGCTGCGCAGCGCCGCAATCGCGTCGATCACCTCGCGCGAGCAGTGCATTGCCAGCGTCTCGGTAATCTCCAGCTCCAGCAGCCGCGCGGGTGCCCCTGCGGCCTGCATCGCTTCGCGCAACCGGCGGAAAAAGGCGGCGTGATCGAGCTGGCGCGGGCTGATGTTGACCGCGAGCCGCTGCTCGATCCCCATCTCGCCCCAGCGGGCGATGGTCGCGGCGACATGTTCGACCACCCATTCGCCGATCTCGACGATCAGGCCGGTTTCCTCGGCCCGCCCGATAAAGGTGCCGGGCAGGCACAGGCCGCGCGTCGGATGCTGCCAGCGCAGCAATGCTTCGGCCGCGACGATGCGACCGTCGAGTGCACTGATCTGTGGCTGATAGACCAGGGTGAACTGGTTGCGTTCGACCGCCATGCGCAAATCGCTTTCGAGCAGGGCGCGTTCGGCGATGTCACTAGCAAGCTGGTCGGTGAAATGTTCGGCGCGGCCGCGGCCCTTGGCCTTGGCGTGGTACATCGCGGCGTCGGCAGCACGCATCAGGTCGGTCAGCGACGTGCCGTGTTCGGGGCGGATCGCGATCCCCACCGACGCGCCGATCGACACCTCCTGATCGGCCAGGTCGAACGGTTCGGACAGGGCATAAAGGATGCCGCGCCCGACCCGATCGGCGTCGCGGACATGCCCCAGTTCGGGGAAGTAGATGGTGAACTCGTCGCCGGACAGGCGACCGATCAGCGGCTGACGCGCATCACCCTCGATTGCGAACCGGTCGGCAACTGCGCGCAACCGGTTGGCGACCATGCTGAGCAGCTGATCCCCGACGGCATGACCCAGCGTGTCGTTGACCGCCTTGAACCGGTCGAGGTCGATGAAGAACAGGGCCGCCATCGCGTCCTGCGGCAGCTCGGCGAGCAACCGTTCGCAACTTCGACGGAAATGGGTGCGATTGGGCAGACCCGTGACCGGGTCGTACATCGCGAGCCGCTGGACGCTTTCCAGGTTCGTATGGAGCTGGCGGAACAGCCCGTCCATTGCATGCGCGAGCGGCGGAACGCACTGCTCCACCTCGCGCGGGATCTCGCTCTGAAGGTCGCCGTTGGCGGCTTGGGTCAGCCGTTCGATCGCGGCGTCGATTGCCTCGGCGGTCGAGGCGATTGTCCGCTCGGCATAGGCCCAGCACATTGCGGCACAGATGATTGCGGCGATCAGCGCGCGACTGGTGTTCGCGACGTCGAATTGCCCGCGCGTGGTCGCGGCCAGCGCCAGGATGAAGACAAACGCCCCGGCGCACAGCGCGAACGCAATCGCGCGGCTTTTGAGCGAAAATCCGTCCATTGCGGTTGCGCGATCCCCCACGCCAGCCGGACCAATTCCGGCTGTTCACAAAGGTATGCCGCGAAAGAGTTAAAAATTTCGCGCCGGCGACCGGGGACGGCGCAACACGATATAGAGCGCACCCTGCCCGCCATGTCGGGGGTGCGCGCCGCGCACTGCGGCGACGGCATCGGCATGGCGGGATGCGGCGAGCCAGTCCCCCACCGCCGCGCGGATCGCGCCGCGCGCATGCGGTCGTTCGGACTCGGGGCGCGGCGGCTTGCCGGTGATCAGCAGCAGAACGCGGTCGCCCCGCGCAATCGCCCGGGCCAGTCCCTGGTCGAGCATCGCGTGGGCACTGGAAAGCGTGTGGCCGTGCAGGTCGATCGTGCTTTCGGGCGCGACAAGACCCCGCGACAAGCGGCGATCCCAGCCGCCATCGAGTGTGTCGCGGGGTTGTTTGGGTGCGGGTGGCGGCGGCGGGGGGCTGGCGCGGTGACGGTACGCGCCCCTTCACCTTCTTAAGCCCCTCCCCTTCAGGGGAGGGGGTTGGGGTGGGGCCTATCCTCCGGGCGACGGGTCTCGGTGAGATGCGGACGCCCCACCCCCAACCCGTCCGCTGAGGGGGAGGCTTGCAGGTCGCTTCGCAATCGGCGTCACGCTGGAAATGACGCGCTGCCACAGCGCCCGTTCCTCGGGCGACAAGGCGCGCGGCGGGCGTGCCATGGATCAGTCGCGCGCGGCGCCGAGGCGCTGGAGCGTTCCCTTGGGCAGCAGCAACCAGGCGGTGCCCCGCGCAGCCATGCCACCGGCAATCGCCCGCGCATCGTCGCCCGCGCCCCAAAAGGTGTCGAACCGGTTCGAGCCCTTGATCGCGCCGCCGGTATCCTGCGCGATCCACAGCCCATTGGCGTCCTGCCGGTCCATCGACAGGAAGACCGGTGCGCCGAGCGGCACGAATTTCGGATCGGTCGCCACCGTCGCCAGCGCGGTCACCGGCACGCCCAGCGCGCCCAGCGGCCCCGGCCCGGTCAGCTCGCGAAAGAACACATAGCTCTTGTTCTCGCGCATGATCGCCGTCCCCTGTTCGGGGTTGGCGCGCAGCCAGGCCATGATGCCCTGCATCGACGTCTGTCCCGGCTTGAGCAGCCCGCGGTCGAGCATCAGCTTGCCGATCCCCGTATAGTCGCGGCCATTCTGGCTGGCATAGCCGATCCGCATGACGCTGCCGTCGGGCTGGCGCAGGCGACCCGAGCCCTGAATCTGGAGAAAGAAGAGTTCGACCGGATCGGCCGCCCAGGCGATTTCCAGCCCGCGTCCGGCCAGCGCGCCCTTCTCGATCGCGGTGCGGTCATGATATTGGACAAGCTTGGTCCCATCCACGCGACCGCGGATCGACCGCCCCGCCAAAGACTCCGAAAAGCTGCCCAGATCGACATCGATCAGGTCGGACGGTCGGCCGTAGATCGGCACGTCATAGCCGGGGCGGCGGGTGCGCGATCCTGCGATTTCCGGCTCATAATAGCCTGTGGCGAATGCCTTGCCGTCGGCGACCTGCACCGTTTCGAAATGGCGGGCGAAAAATGCCCCGGCATCGCGGTCCTGGGTGGAGCGCGCGGCATCGCAGGCCGGCTGCCAGTCCGCACCGCGAGTCAGGCCGGTGGCGTCGGTCCGACGAACCAGAGTCGCACAGCTGATCTTGAACGCGCCCAGCGCGCGCGGCGGCGGCCATCGTAATCGGCAGATCCTGCACGGCGGGACCGGCGGTCAGACCTGCGGCTGCGGCGGTCGTGACCCCGGCCGGAACCGCCGCAGCGGGGGCGGGCGCAAGCGGAGTCGCGGCAACCGGCTGGCGCACGGGAACACCGGTCGATGGCGCAGGCGCGGGCCGCGCGGGCACGGCACCCCCCGCTAGCGGGACGCCCCGCCGGGACGACCCCGGACGAACATGCGCCCAACAGCGCGGCGCAAGCCGCTACCCCCAAGCGCGCATCATTCCTCCGTCATTACCGTCGTGACCGATCAGACTTCGTCGGTGTCGCTCAGTTTCCAGTTCGGATCGCCGCTGCCCAGCGTGCGGCTGAACGTCCAGGCGTCATGCGTCTGCACCGCGTCGCTCAGCGATCCGGCGATGACGTTGCCATCCTTGTCGCGGGTCACCGCAGCGATGTCTGCATCGAACCGGACAGTGACGCGGGCCTGCGCGCCATCGAGCGCGATGTCGGAGATCGTTGCCCGCTCGATTCCAATCAGTCGGTTGTCCAGCGTCTCACCCGCTTCTTCGCGCGCGTCGATCGCGGCGATGAAGCTGTCGCGCACTTCGGCTTCGATCAGCCATTCCAGCGTGTCGCGGTCACCCTTCCAGAATGCTTCCAGAATCATGCGATAGGCCGACTTGGCGCCTTCCAGAAACTGGCCGACGTCGAATGACGGGTCGGCAGCGACAAGCGCGCGCAAGCCGGCTTCGGCACCGTTCTCCAGCGGACGAGGGCCAGTGTCGCGAACCTCGGCGGGCATGTCGATGGTGCGCGGCATCTGCGGCGCGCCGACACGTTCCTCCGCCGGACGCGGCAGGGGCTGTTCGTGCCCGGTGCGCTTGCCCAGCACGGAGTAGAGGCGGAGCGCGAGGAACGCGGCAATCGCCGCAAACAGGATAACTAGATACACGTTGGCACCTTCTTTCTCAGCTGCAACATAGGCGCGAAACCCCGGCGTTTCAAACCCGCGATTGGCCCGGAGCGCACGCCCGTTGAAACGGCCAACTGCCCCTGCTAGTCGCGACCGTCATCGCAACGCGGGTCACCGCGACAAATATCCCGATCCCACAAAGGAAGTTTCAAGACCATGGATACGCCCGACAACGCAGCTCCCCAGGCGAACGGCGCCGACACCGCTCCGTCGGTCGGCGTGATCTCGCAATATATCAAGGACTTCTCGTTCGAGAATCCCAACTCGCCCGCAATCTATCAGGTCCAGGGCCAGCCGGCGTTCGACGTCCAGTTCAACATTGGCGCTGCCGAAGTCGCGCAGGACGTCCACGAAGTGACGCTGAAGATCGACGTGCGTGCAACCATGGAAGAGCAGGTCGCGTTCATCGTCGACCTCTCCTATTCGGGACTGTTCGCGATCCGCAACGTGCCGGACGAGCATCTCCAGCCCTTCCTGCTCGGCGAAGCGCCCCGCCTGCTGTTCCCGTTCGCGCGCCGCGTGCTGGCCGACGCGGTCCGCGACGGCGGCTTCCCGCCGCTGATGCTGGAGCCGATCGACTTTAACGGCCTGTACGAACAGCAGCGCGCGCAGCACGACGCGCAGACGATGCTGGGCGGCGAGGCCGGCCAGGCTTAATTCGCTCGGGTTGCGGTGCCGGCCCGCTCCCCGCCCGGCCACCCGGCGGCAGCATGATTTGGGTGGCCGGGCGGGGGAGCGGGCCGGCACCGCACATGCGCCGTGAGGGGCATCAAATAACAAAGGCGGGGAATCCATGAATCTCGTCAAGGCACTCGGGTCGATCGGCGGGCTGACGCTCGTTAGCCGGGTGCTGGGGCTAGTCCGCGATTCGCTGTTCGCGCGCTATGTCGGTGCCAGCTTCGCCTCGGACGCCTTCCTGATTGCCTTTCGCCTGCCCAATCTCTTCCGCGCGCTGTTCGCGGAGGGCGCGTTCAGCGCCGCCTTCGTCCCGATGTTCAGCAAGAAGGTCGGCGAAGCCGGTGGCGAGACCAAGAGCGCGCTGTCCTTTGCGGAGGAGGCGCTGTCGGTCCTCCTGCCGCTGCTCATCCTGATCACCGCAGTGATGGAAATTGCCGCCTATCCCGTGGTCTGGGCGCTGTCGGGCGGGTTCAACGACGCAAGCGCGGACCAGTTCGCCTATGCGGTGGAGCTGTCACGGATCACCTTTCCCTATCTGCTGCTGATCAGCCTCGTCTCGCTGTTGGGCGGCATCCTCAACTCGCTCAACAAATTCTGGGTCAATGCCGCCGCACCGATCCTGCTCAACGCGACGTTGATCGTCGCCTTGTTGTTCTTCCACGCCGACGAAACGCTCCTGACCGCCCGCAACCAGGCAATCGCCGTCACCGTATCTGGCATGCTCCAGCTACTCTGGCTGATCCTCGCCTGTCGCGCCGCCGGTGTGAAGCTGAAGCTGCGCCTCCCCCGGCTGACCCCGGACGTGAAGAAACTGCTCAAGCTGATCGGACCTGCAGCGGCGGGTGCGGGTGCTTATCAGATCAACCTCGTCATCTCGACCGCGCTCGCCGCCAGCCTGCTGGTCGAAGGGTCGGTGTCGTACATCTATTATGCCGACCGGCTGAACCAGCTCCCGCTCGGGCTGATCGGCATTGGCCTCGGCACCGTGCTGCTCCCCACCATCGCGCGTCAGCTGGGCGCGGGGAATGACGGCGCGGCGATGCACACGCAGAATCGCGGGACCGAGCTGGCGCTGTTCCTCACCCTCCCCGCCACCGTGGCGCTGGTGGTGTGCGGCGCGCCGATCGTCAGCGCGCTGTTCCAGCATGGCGCGTTCACCGCGGATGATACCCGCGCGACCGCCCAGGCGCTCGCCGCCTTCTCGGTCGGCCTGCCCGCCTACATATTGGTCAAGGTGCTGACGCCGGGCTTCTATGCCCGCTCCGACACCAAGACCCCGGTGCGCTATGCGACGATCTCGATCGCGATCAACCTGATCCTCAACCTCGCGCTGATCGTCCCGCTCAAGCATATGGGCCCGCCGCTCGCCACCGCGATCGCGGCATGGGTCAATGTCGCCCTGCTCTACCGCACCCTCGTCAAGCGCGGCCATTTCACCGCCGATCCCCAGCTGCGCCGCCGCGTGTGGCGGCTGGTCGGCGCGGCGCTGGCGATGGGCGGGGTGATGTTCCTGCTCAACGACCTGTTCACGCCCTACACCCATGGCGCGTGGACGATCCGCACGGGTGCGATGATGGTGCTGGTCGGCGCAGGCTGCATCGTCTACGCCGCCGCCTGTTTCGCAACCGGCGCTTTCCGCCCGAGCGACATCAAGGCGCTGGTGCGCCGCAAATCAACCTGAAGACCTGGACACAAACCCATGCGCGTCGTTTCCGGCATCAAGCCCACCGGCAATCTCCACCTCGGCAACTATCTCGGTGCGATCAAGCAGTGGGTGGGCATGCAGGCCGATGTCGAGGCGGCGGGCGGCGAGTCGATGTACTTCATCGCCGACCTCCACGCGCTGACCGAATGGAGCGAACCGGCCGCGATCACCGACAGCACGTTCGAGGTCAGCGCCGCGATGATCGCCAGCGGCATCGACCCCAGCCGCTCGATCCTGTTCAACCAGGCGCGCGTCCCCGCGCATAGCGAGCTGGCCTGGCTCCTCAACAATGTCGCGCGCGTCGGCTGGCTCAACCGCATGACCCAGTTCAAGGACAAGGCGGGCAAGAACCGCGAGGGCGCAAGCGTCGGCCTGTACGACTATCCGGTGCTGATGGCCGCCGACGTCCTGCTCTATCGCGCGACGCATGTGCCCGTCGGCGAGGACCAGAAACAGCATCTCGAACTGGCGCGCGACATCGCCGCCAAGTTCAACCTCGACTACAAGACCGACCTGCTGCTCGAACCCGAACCGCTGATCAGCAAGGCCGCGCCGCGGATCATGTCGCTGCGCGATGCGACCCAGAAAATGTCCAAGTCGAACCCGTCAGAGGCGGCACGGATCAATCTGGTCGATGACGACGACGCGATCGCCCAGAAGTTTCGCAAAGCCAAGACCGACCCCGAACCGATGGGCGAAAGCTGGGAATCGCTCAAGGACCGACCCGAAGCCAGGAACCTCGTCACCATCTTCGCCGCGCTCGCCGACCGCACGCCGGAGGATGTGGTCGCCGAATATGCCGGGCAGGGCTTTGGCAGCTTCAAGCCCGCGCTCGCCGACCTCGCCGTCGCCAAGCTCGGCCCGATCCGCGACGAGATGGTCCGCCTGATCGCCGACAAGGGCGCGGTCGATGCCGAATTGCGCAAGGGCGCCGAGCGCGCCGCCGCCCTCGCCGCGCCGCTCCTGCGACAGGTGCAGGAGGCGATGGGGCTGCGGATCGGTTAATCGTTTGATTTGGGTAAGAGTCGCTGTTAACCCCCTCGAATATCTGAGATCGGGGGTTCACAAAATCGATGAAAAGGACGCACGACCGCGCTTGCGCGGGCGCACAAAGATTGCGCGCCATGTTCGCTCTGTCGGCGCGACCGCGCTGATCGGGTGTAGCGGCGGAAGCACTAGCCAGCCAGGACCTGCGCCCGTCAACCGGGCGCCGAGCTTCACCTCGGCTGCCGCGGTTACTGTAGCGGAGAATGCGACGGGATCGGTCTATCAAGCAGCCGCCACTGACCCGGACAGCGACGCACTGACCTATTCGATCAGTGGCGGTGCGGACGCTGCACGCTTCGCTATCACAGCCGCAGGTCAACTCAGTTTTGCCGCGTCGCCGAACTTCGATCTCCCGGCCGATTCCGATCTGGATAATGTCTATCAGATCACGCTGTCGGTCAGCGATGGGCGTGCTTCTGCGCAGCTCGCGGTGACGATTTCCGTCACAAATTCACGTGAGGGGTACGCCGCGTCGCAACCGGGTTTGTCAATCCGGTCGCCATTGCTCCGATCGATGCCACAACCGTGCTGGTCGCGGAGCGCGCCGGCGCAATCTACCGTCTCGATCCGGTAAGCGGTGCACGCACGCTCCTGATTCAAACGACGTTGTCGAGCGGCGGCGAAGTCATCGGCATCGCCGGCGCGCAGGATTACGCCACATCCGGCACCTTTTTCCTGCTGTACCGGACTAACGGTGTCATCGTGCTCAATCGCTTTCTCCGGAATCCGGCGGGGCCGATCGTTCCAGACAATTTCGGGCCGATGCTGACGATCGCGGCACCGAATTATGCTGGCGGGGGTTGGGTCGGTCCGGCCGCCAACGGCACTCTTCTCGTCGCGCTGAGCGACGCGGGTGGCGCTGGCGATCCCACCAATAGCGCCCAGAACGATGCGACGTTTCTCGGCAAGCTGATCCTGGTTTCGCCCAATCCCGATCCCTATACGGGCGCTTCACCGCAATTCTTCCTGTACCAGAATGTGGCGAAGGGTCTGCGCCGCCCGACCGGTGGTGCGATCTGGAACGGTGGGCTGCTGCTCGCCGATAGCGGGCAGGACGCGTTCGAGGAGGTCAGTTTCGTCTCGGACGGGGCGACCGCCATCAATCTCGGCTGGCCGTTCAAGGAGGGTACAAGCATCCGTTCGACGCCTCCTGCTGGCCGGACCGATCCGGTGATCCAGTATCCGCACGGCACCGGCCCCCGCGCCGGAAACGCGATCGTCGGCGGTGCGGTTGGCGGCACGACAATCCCATCACTGCACAACGTCTATGTGTTCGCCGACCGGAGCGGGTCAATCTTCAGCATTCCCGTGTCATCGATCCAGCAGGGAGCGACGCTGGGCAGCTCCATGCTGGAACGGCGCAACGCCGACTTCGCGCCAGCGACCGGCCAGATCGACGCGCTAGTCACCCTGCGCGCAGGTGCTGACGGGGTGATCTACATCGTCAGGACGGCGAAATTTTCCGCGCCGAGCCCGAATAGGCGAGTCCCCGGCGTGACGCTTTGCCGGGACCATCGGCGTCAGGCTTTGTCGCTGGTTTGAACGGCGCAGGGTGATAGTCTGGCGGGGATGCGGTCATTGCTTCCTCTGCTGTTCCTCGCCGCTCCGGCGCTGGCGACCGAGCGCGCGCCGGTGCCCAAGGCTGCGGCCAAGGTTCAACCGGCGCTCGACGCCTGCCTCGCCAAACCCGACCCCGCAGACCGCTGCGTCGATCTGCAACTCGCTCGCGCCCGTGCGCTGCTGGCCAGCGATCCAGAGGCGGCGTTGAAGCTGGCCCAGGCCGCCAATGCCGCCCTGGATGAGGCCAGCGAGATCGTCGATAACCGGATCGGCCGGGTAAAATATCGCCGCGTCGGTCCCCCGGTCACCCCCGCCGAGGCTGAGGGAGCGCGCCGCGATGAAGAAGTGCTGCGCCGCCTGTGGGTCGAAATGGCGCAAGCTAGTGAATTGATCGGCGACGCAGCGCTGGCTGCGGGCAAGCTCTATCGCGAAATGACGGGTGCCTATGGGCGCACTGTCGCGATCCTCGAACAGCGCGGACGGGGTGACGCCGATCTACGGCAACGGCTCCGCGCCAAGGGCAAGCGCGCCGCGGTCTTCACCGACTCCCCCTCCCCCCGACGAAGGCGAAGCCCCCGCACGTGAGGCCTTTGACGAGGCGCTCAAGACGTTCGGCCCCGCCGACCCGCTGACCTTGTCGCTCGCGCTGGTCCGCGCCGACTCGCTCGCGCAGCTCGGCCGGTTTGGGGAGGCAGAGCCGATCTATCGCGACACCCGCACCCGACTTACCGATGCCGCCGCGCGGTTCGACGTCGACGCGCGCTATTTGCGCCTGCTGGTCCGGCTCGACCGGCGTCAGGAGGCAGAAGCGCTAGGGCGCGCCCTGATTACGCAACTCGCCGCCACCCGCGCCGATCCATTGCGCGCCGCGCGCATCTATCTGGATCTCGCCACGGTGGTTACGCCCGAAGAGGGGATTGCCGTTCGCGCGCAATGCGCTCGCGCTGCGGCTGGAGCGTCTCGGGGAGAAACATGTCGACACCGCACGCGCCCAGTTGGCGGTCGCCGGACTTCTCGAAGCGTTCGACAAACATGCCGAGGCCGAGCCGTTGCGCCGCGCCGGCGTCTGGACGTTACAGGGCAAGCTGTTCATGCAGCACCCCGAAACTGCGACCGCCTGGCTGCGCTATGGCGAAAATCTGTTGACTCAGGACAAGATCAAGGAGGCGGTTTCCGCGCTGCGTTCTGCCGAATTTTCGGTGCGCGATTCCGTCGGCATAGCCCATCCGCAATATGGCCGTGTGCTGCTGTTCACCGGGATAGCAGAGCTTCGGCAAGGCAATGTGGGGGGCGTTGCGACGATCGAAAGGGCGCTGCCGATCATCCGCGCCGGTCTTGCCCGCACCCATATCGACCGGCTCCACGCGGAGTTCAGCTATGGCATGCTCAAGCTGATCATGGGCGACCCTGCAACCGCGCGCACCCAGTTCCGCGTGGTCGGACAGGCGGGGCTTGATCGCGCTGCGGAGTGGCGCGACTTCGGGGCGGCGGCGCAGCAGGAAATCCGCCGTTTTCGGGAAGTCTATGCGTATCAGGTCCGCGCCGCGTGGCAGCTGGCGGGTCAGAAACCCTAGAACCGCGTCTCGTCATAGATGCGGGTCACGTCGCCCTGCCACTCGCCGTGATAGCGCTCTAGCAGCGCCTGCGCCGGCACCTTGCCGCTGCGGACAATCTCGCGCAGCGGGTCGAGGAAGCCGTTCTCGCTGTCCCCGGCCGAGTTGAGCCGCGCGCGTGCGGTCAGCCCCGCCCCGGCGATGTCGATCACCTGCCCCGCGATGTCGCGCAGCTTGCCGCCACCCGGCAGCGGCGCATCGAGGCCCAGCCGCGGCACGCTGTCGCGCAGCGCCTGACGCCCGACCATGTCCCAGTCCTTGACCAGGTCCCATGCCGCATCCAACGCGCCCTGATCATAGAGCAACCCGACCCAGAGCGCGGGCAGCGCACAGATGCGCCCCCACGGCCCGCCATCGGCGCCGCGCATTTCGAGGAAGGTCTTCAACCGCACTTCGGGGAAGGCGGTCGACAGGTGATCGGCCCAATCGTCCATCGTCGGCTTCTCGCCCGGCAGCACCGACAATTCGCCCTTGAGGAAGTCGCGGAAGCTCAACCCCGCCGCGTCGATATAGCGGTCGTCGCGGTAGACGAAGTACATCGGCACATCGAGCGCATAGTCGGCGTAGCGCTCGTATCCGAACCCGTTCTCGAACACGAACGGCAGCATCCCGGTGCGGTGCGGATCGGTGTCCGACCAGATGTGCGAGCGGTAGGAGAGCATCCCGTTCGGCTTGCCCTCCGTGAACGGCGAATTGGCGAACAACGCGGTCGCCAGCGGCTGCAGCGCAAGGCCGACGCGGAATTTCTGCGCCATGTCCGCTTCGCTCGCATAGTCGAGGTTCACCTGGATCGTGCAGGTGCGCAACATCATGTCGAGGCCCAGGCTGCCGACGCGCGGCATATGGTTGAGCATGATGCCGTACCGCCCCTTGGGCATGATCGGCAGCTCGGCGCGGGTCTTGTCCGGCCACATGCCAAGGCCAAGGAAGCCGATGCCCAGCTTCTCACCCACCGCCTTCACCTGTTGCAGGTGGCGGCCCGTCTCGGCGCAGGTCTCGTGCAGATTCTCGAGCGGCGCGCCGGAGAGTTCGAGCTGCCCGGCGGGCTCGAGGCTGACCGTCCCGTCGGGACCGGACAGCGCAATGACCTTGCCGCCCTCCTCTACCGGCGACCAGCCAAACTGGGTCAGCTCGGCGAGCAGGTCGCGGATACCGCCCGGCTCGTCATAGGACGGCGCATGATTGTCACCGACCGCATAGACGAACTTCTCATGCTCGGTGCCGATGCGCCAGCGCTCCGCCGGCTTCTCGCCCCTGGCGAAATAGTCGAGGAGCATCTGACGGCTCTCGATGACAGGCGCGTTGCTGTTTGAAACCGTCTTTGTGCTCATGGCGCGCATTTAGGGATGCGAAACGATCCGCGAAAGGGGGGATGAAATACCCAAATCGGGATGGGAAATGCGGGGGTTGGGTCGTGTGCTGTCCGGCGCTTCGTGCCTTGGCGGCGTTAGTCTGGCCCCCGCCCCTCTTAGCGGCTGCTCACGAACGGCAGCTATTGGGAGAAGGCGCGATGGCGCTAAGAGTCCGCAAATGGGTGGGAAGCTGCCGCTCCGGCAATGTCGCTGCTCCGACGACTAAGCGCCCCTAACGGCCGCCATTCCCCGAATCTGCGTGAAGCTCGGAAGCGACCATTCGTTGAGCTTGCGCAAATGAGCGTGTCGGCGCGACCTTTCTCGCGATTGACAATCCACCATCGCGGCGTGCGATCAGCGTGTCAGCGCTGCCGCCCGACACGTGAAGCGCGCGCTGTATTTCGCCTGTGGCTCGAGACCGACAGAAGCCCGGCGTTCGTCAAGTCGGCCAGGATCCTCAATCGGTCGCGGCTCCCATATTCCCGATGTCGTACAACGACCTTGGGTACCGTAGCGCTGTGGGCGCGCCGAATTCACGGCAACCCGATCATAAAGATATGCATAGTTGGTTGGGCTAGTGTCTTTTCGATCAACCAAAGACGCAAGCACGCGCAGAACATCATTCTGGAAAGCCGGGTCGCGGTCAGCATGTTGTACCAGCAACCAAGCGGCCGTATCCGCGTCTTCTCCGTACTTGCCGATCGTGAACCACCCGCTGCGCTCTATCTGAGCCTTCAACCATTTGGTATTTGCCTCGTCGAGATCGCAGCCGTCCGAGGCGATGATGTAATATGCGTAGTCGCGCGCCTGGTCTGAAAGATCCGCCGCCCAACTGAAACGTTGGAGTGCAGCGGTGAAATGCGTGCGCGTGAACTGGTCCTCGGCAACTCGCATGTAGAGTTCAGCGAGTTCGCTTGAAGCCGCACTGGCCGCCATAGCCGCAAACCGGCTTGCTTCCTGATAAGGTGCCTCCACCGGCTTTCCGGCCAACGCATTGCGCCGCAACTCGTCCACCTTGCGAATTGCCGCGCGCGCAGCTCCGATGGTCTGTTTGCTCTACTGACGAAACCGCAACGCTGGCGAGGCGTGCCGACGCTTCGGCCTCCACCTTTTCTGGCGCTCCGCATCCAAACGCGAGCGAACGGCCTGACACTTGAGTTGATGCATTTCCGATCGTAGCCGACAGGAGCGCTACCGATGCCAGGATATATCTCGTTCTCCGCATCGCCGTCTTTCGTAACGTCCTCAGCTGACTCGATGCGTCGCACCGGAGAGATGAACGAATTCAGAACGCTTGGCTTCGAGGTTCGCTCACAACGCAACGTCGGCAATGGGGTCGGAAGCCGACAGACGGTTTTCGGCGACAGACTGCCCCAATCCGACTGTGCGATACGGATCGCGGGCCACCGCGGCACCCGCTTAAACAGTCACCAATCCCCCACCGCGCCCATCCACAAACTCACCGCCGCCGCCGCCGCAGTCTCCGCGCGCAAAATCCGCGGGCCGAGCGAAATCCCCACCGCTCCCGGCACCGCCCGGATCGCGTCGCGCTCCTCTGCGTCGAAGCCGCCCTCAGGCCCGATCAGGATCGCCGCCGGGCCGGGATGCGCCTTCATCGCCTCCAGCGCGGGCAATCCACCGGTCTCGTCGGCAAAGAACAGCGCCCGCCCCGCCGGCCAGTCGCGCAGCATCGCCGCCAGCTTCACCGGCTCGACCAGTTCGGGCAGCGCGGTGCGCCCGCATTGCTCCGCCGCCTCGATCATATGCGCGCGCAGCCGGTCGAGGTTCAGCTTGTCCACCACCGCGCGCCGCGTCAGCACCGGCGCGACCCGCGCGACGCCCAGCTCGCACGCCTTTTCGACCACCCAGTCGATCCGCCCCTTCTTGATCGGCGCGGCACATAGCCACAGGTCCGGCACCGCCTCGCGCTCCCGCAGCTTCTCGCGCACCTCCAGCACCACGTCGCGCTTGCGCACCTCGCTCGCCACGCCCAGCCATTCGCCGGTCGCGTCGTCGAACAGCTTGACCGGATCGCCGACCTTCAACCGCATCACGCTGGCGAGATAATGGCCCTGCTGGCCGTCGATGCGGCGCTGCTCGCCCTGCGTCAGCGCGGGTTCGACGAACAGGCGCGGGGTCGATTGCGGCGGCCATGCGGGGGTAGCGATCATGGCCGAGCCATATCGCGACCCAAATGCTTCGTCACCCGGCGTCTTTTCGCTGTCCTACAAGCAATCCGATGTGGCAGCAGAGGGTATGAGCGAAACGGCCCCAGCCCCCTGCCTGACACTGCGCCTGACACCGCGCATGACACACCGCTTTTTTGTCAGCTTTGTTGTCAGTTTCGCGCATGACTGACCCGGCACAGACCGTCCCCGACACCGAGCATCGCGGCCTGATGGCGCTGCTGCCCGCCGCTGCGCGTCCCTATGCCCTGCTCGCCCGGTTCGACCGGCCGATCGGCTGGTGGCTGCTGTTCTGGCCTGGCGCCTGGGCGATCGCGTTGTCCGGCGGCGCGGTCGAGCGCTGGGACCTGATCCTCTGGTTCCTGCTCGGCAGCATCGCGATGCGCGGCGCGGGTTGCGTCTATAACGACATCGTCGACCGCGACCTCGACCGTCAGGTGGCCCGCACCCGCAGCCGTCCATTGGCGAGCGGCGCGGTCAGCCTCAAGGCCGCGTGGGTCTGGCTGGTCTCGCTCTGCCTGATCGGCCTCGTCGTGCTGGTCCAGCTCAACCCGTTCGCCGCGGTCATCGCGCTCGCCAGCCTCGCGCTGGTCGCTGCCTATCCCTTCATGAAGCGGATCACCTGGTGGCCGCAGGCGTGGCTGGGTCTCGTCTTTTCCTGGGCGGCATTGGTCGGCTGGGCAGCGGTCGCGCGCGAACTCCCCCTGCCCGGCCTGCTGCTCTATGCCGGGTGCATCGTGTGGGTGATCGGCTACGACACCATCTACGCGCTACAGGATGTCGAGGATGATGCGCTGGTCGGCGTCCGTTCCTCCGCCCGTCGTCTGGGCAGCCGGGTGCGTACCGGCGTCGCCATCTTCTACACCCTTGCCCTAGCCCTCTGGTCCGCCGCGCTGTGGCAGGTCCGCCCCGACCCGCTGGTCCTGCTCGCGCTCGCCCCCATGGCGATGCACCTTGTCTGGCAGGTTGTGACGCTCGTTCCGGCCGATGGCGCAAATGCGCTCCACCGCTTCCGCTCGAACCGCAATGCTGGCTTACTGATGTTTGCCGCCTGCTTCGTCGTCGGGACGACCGCCTTTTGACCTTCGCCCCCTGCCTCCCTAGATCGCAGCGATGCTGACCCCCGACCAAGCCCGTGACCGAGTCCAGGATGCCATCGCCCGCGCGGTAAAGGCAGGTGCCGATGCCGCCGATGCGATGCTCTCCGCCGGGGAGTCGTTGTCGGTGTCGGTCCGGCTCGACGCGCTCGAGGATGTCGAGCGCGCCGAGCACGAAGAGCTCGGGCTGCGCGTCTTCTGCGGCCAGCGGTCGGCGAGCATTTCGACCACCGACCTCACGCCCGCCGCGCTCGACACGCTCGCCGAACGCGCGGTAGCAATGGCACGGGAGGCGCCCGAGGACGAATGGGCCGGCCTCGCCCCTGCCGAACGGCTGTTGCGCGGCAATGTCCCCGATCTCGACCTCGACGACGGCGCGCTGGGCGACCCCGCCGCGCTCAAGGAGAACGCACTCATCGCCGAGCGCGCCGCCCGCGCCGTCGAAGGCGTGACCAATAGCGAGGGCGCTGGAGCCAGCGCCAGCCGCAGCATCTGGGCGCTCGCCACCAGCCACGGCTTTGCCGGAGCTTATGCGACATCGAGCCACAGCATCTCTGCCAGCGTGCTGGCGGGCGACGCCGGCGCAATGGAACGCGATTACGACCATCACAGCGCGCGCCACGCCCGCCATCTCGAGGCCGCCGAAGCGATCGGTCGCCGCGCCGGCGAGCGCGCCGTGGCCCGCGTCGGTGCCGGTCGCGTCCGCGGCGGAACCATGCCGATCGTCATCGACCCGCGCATCGGATCGAGCCTGCTCGGCCACCTGAGCGGCGCGATTTCGGGCAGCGCGATCACGCGCAAGACAAGCTTCCTGCTCGAAGCGATGGGCACGCGCATCTTCGCGCCGGGCATCGACATCATCGACGATCCCCACCGCCCCCACGGCCTCCGCTCGCGCCCGTTCGATGGCGAAGGCCTGCCGGTGTCGCCGGTGACGTTCGTCGCCGACGGGATGCTCGAAAGCTGGATGCTCGACAGCGCGGCGGCGCGTCAGCTCGGCCTTGAAGCCACCGGTCACGCCGTGCGCGGCGTTGGCGGCGCACCCAGCGTCGGTCCCAGCAATCTCTACATGGCCAATGGCAAGATCCCGGTCGCGTCGCTGATCGCCGACATCGGCTATGGCGTCTATGTCACCGAACTGATCGGTCAGGGGATCAACCTCGTCACCGGCGATTACAGCCGCGGCGCGGCAGGCTATCTGATCGAGGATGGGGTCGTCACCACCCCGGTCAGCGAATTTACTGTCGCGGGCACGCTGCAAGCCATGTTCCGCAACCTGGTCCCCGCCAACGACCTGAATTTCCGCTATGGCATCAACGTGCCCACACTGCGGATCGACGGCATGACGGTGGCGAGTGGCTGACGCGCTCGCCGAGGCAGTCAGCGCCATCGCCGCCGAGGCGGGTCGGCTGGCGCTCGGCCGCTATGGCTCGGACGTCGAGAAATGGGAAAAATCGCCCAATAACTTCGTGTGTGAGGTCGATCTGGCGGTCGACGAGCTGCTCCGTGCCCGATTGAGCGCGCTACTCCCCGATGCCGGCTGGCTGTCGGAGGAAACCGCCGACGACTTGGCGCGCCTGTCCTGCCGCCGCGTCTGGGTGGTCGATCCGATCGACGGCACCCGCGATTTCCTGCGCCAACGCCCCGGCTGGGCAGTATCGGTCGCCTTGGTCGAGGATGGCCAGCCGGTGATCGGCGTCCTCGACGCTCCGGTGCGCGGCGAACATTGGCTGGCGGTGAAGGGTCAGGGCGCGACGCTGGACGGGTCGCGGATCGCCGTGTCCGACCGTACCGAGTTGGCCGGTGCGCGCGTCCCTGCCGATGACCTGCCGAAGGTCGACCGGCATCTGGTGATGGTGGACAAGCCCAATTCGATCGCGCTGCGCATGGCGATGGTCGCCGCAGGTCAGGCCGACCTGCTCGCCACCTTCCGCTGGGGCGCCGATTGGGACATCGCCGCCGCCGTGCTGCTCGCGCGCGAGGCCGGGGCGAAGGTCACCGACGCGCTCGGCAAGAAAATCCGTTTCAACACCCCACGCGGCGAAAGCTTCGGGCTGCTCGCCACCACCCCCCGGAATCCACGAAGCCGCCGCCGATCACCTCCGCCCGCGCGCGGTGGAAGCGTTGGGTAAACCTATCCGCTGACCTCGTCATCCCCGCGATAGCGGACCTGCAAATACCGCCCCCGCGTCGCCAGCGCGTCGAGATCTCCCTGCGCCAGCTGCGCCGACATCTGCGAAATCTCCTGGTCGATCAGCGCGAGGCCGTCGACCAGCTGCTTGTCCGGCGACTGGCCGAACCGGTCGACCGTGCGCAGACTTTCGGGGACACGCTGATAGCCCTTGATGAGCTCGGGCAATTGCTCGCCGACCAGCTTGCGCACTTCCGCCGCCGCCGGCTCCGCCTCGTTCAGCGTCTTGAGCTGCCCCGCCAGCACGTCGAGCTTCATCCCGATCGTGTCGACCAGCGGCATCGCCGCCCCGGGCAGCGTCGGACGCTGGCGGTCGAGCCATTCCTCGGTCTGGAGCGGCAGCGTCGCGAGCGGCACCTCGCCGAACTTCTCGGGCGTCACCTCCCGGCTGGTCGGCGCGATACCGAAAAACAGCGTCACGCCGATCAGCGCCGCCATCACCAGTAATGCGCCGCCCATGCCCAGCGGAATGAACCAGCCCAGCACCATCGCGCCGACCAGGATCGCCCCCGCTGCAGCTGCAATTCGGCCGACGCGGCCGAGAATCTCGGCGTCGCGGCGTTTCTTGGCGCGGCTGTTCAGCGTCGTATAGCGTTCGCGCGAGCGGTTGAGGACTTCGCTCGCGCGGTCGATCTGGCGGTCGATCTCGGTCGGCATGACGGGTACTTACAGAGCCTCCAGCTTGAACGTCTCGGTGCTGCCCGACACCTGATTCTGTGCGGCACCCTCGGCCCGAGCGATGTAGCCCTTGGACTTTTCGACCTCGGTCGACAGCACGTTGACGGTGGTCTTCATATTGTCCAGCGCCTTGACCTTGAACGTGTCGATCGCGTCCATCGTGTCATAGATATTCTGGAACGCGCGCTGCAGCGTTTCGATCGGGATCGTCGCCGATGCCGCCTGCTCGTGGATGCGGCCGGTATTGTCCTTGAGCAGCTTGCCGGTCGAATCGATGATGTTCGCCGTGGTGGTGTTGAGCGCGGTGATCTGGTCGAGCACCAGCCGCTGGGCGGTCAGCGCCTGCGCCACGGTCACCGCGGTGCGCAGCGCTCCGACAGTGGTGGTGCTGGCGCGGTCGACGCCTTTCACCAGTTCGACATTGTTCTTCTTGACCAGATCGAGCGCGAGATAGCCCTGCACCGTCACCGCCATCTGGGTCAGCAGATCCTGGGTGCGCTGGCGGGTGTAGAACAGCGCAGTCTCGCGGATCGCCTTGGCCTTGGCCGGATCGCTGTGGTCCAGCTCATTGGCCTTGTCCTCCAGCCGCTGGTCCATCTCCTTCGAGATGTAGATCATCTGTTCGAGCCGACCCATCGCCGCCCAGAGGTTCTGCCGCTCCACGTCGATCGCGGCATTGTCCATCAACAGCTCGTCCTTGCCGGATTGCAGGCTCTTGAGGATTGCGGCGATGTGGCCCTGGCTCGACTTGTAGCTGTCGAAATAATTACGCAGCGAATTGCCGAACGGGATGATGCCGAACAGCTTCTTGCGCTGGGTCAGGTCGCCCTTCTTGCCCGGATCGAGGTCCTCCACCACGCGGCGCAGTTCGGCCAGATCCTTGCCGACCCCAACATCCTTGTCCATCGCGCGTACCGGGCGGTCGAGAAAGCGGTTGGACTGGCCCGCCGCGTCGCGAATCTCCTTCGATCCCATCGCCGTGATCGCGTCGACCCGCTTGCCGAACTCGGGCGAGTTGACGTCCTGCGCGACCAGATCGTCGATAAAGCTCTCGACCCGCGTCACCAGCTCGGACTTCTTGCCCTCGTCGACGGGCACGAGACCCGACATCTTCTCGACCGGACGCTCCTTCAGCGGCTCTGGCGCGGTCAGCACCAGATCGTCGGTCTTTTCGGCAGTCACAGTCTCGGTCGACATCCCATCCCTCCAGCGGTTCTGTCCTAGATGAACGGGAACCGCGTCACCTTCAAGTGTATCGCCAATATAATACACATGGATTAAGGTGCAACCGACTGCGATTGTCAGTGGTTGGGGTGTCGCGGCCTGTTAATATCTGCGCGGTACGGAGGAGTCATGGAACGCAGGCTCAGGATGATGATCGCCGGTTCGATCGCGGTGTGGGTGCCGGTGGCTTCGGCCGCCGATGCGCGCCCGGCGGCGGTCGATATGGGCAAAGTCTATCGCCTGAAGGCCCAGCCCGCGAAGGATGCGCCCCCCGCCATGGAGGATCATGCGCGCCAAAATCCGTCCTGAATTCCTGATCGCGACTTTTCTCACCGCGCTCATCATTCCCGCCTCGGCATCGCAAACCGACGGGTGGCAGCAAAGATATGGCCAGCGCGCCTGCAAGGGGGCCGCACTCGCGCCGCTCCGCGCAGAGCTGGCGCATAAATTCGCCGCGGTCATCGCACTCGGCAACCGTACCGCGACCTGGCAAGCACGCCACGAGCGCACGCTGCGCGAGATCCGCGCCGCATTGAACTACGATGGCAAGCCGATGGACGATGTCGAGCTGGAACAGACGTTCCGCGACGCCATCGCCGACTACGACAAGGCGCTGGCGCAGGCGCAGGGCGTGCGCACGATGATCAAGACGCCATCAGCGCGCAGCCAAACCTGCATGGCGAAATGGCTCGATCAGGGGTGCGGGGTGACCGCCTCGGGCATTCTGTGGCGCAAGGATGGCCACCCGGTGCACTGGCAGATGATGGACGGCGCATCGGGTGAGGATGGCATCGGCGCGGGCATTGTCCTGTGGGCCGAAAGCGGACACGGGACCGCCAAACTGATCGGATGGTCGTTCGACGGCGTCTCCTACGAACCGCCAAGGATGACGCAGGGCGGAATGATCTGGGTTCCCGGTCGAACGATGGGGACGGGCAATGGCAATGCCGACCTGTTGTTCAAATGGGATACGGACAGCAAGAGCTGGCACGACATCGAACTCGACAGCTGGCGCGATGCCTTGTCGACGAAGCTGCCGAAAGGGTTCGGCATCTGGAAGGGCGTCGACTATGATTTCGAGGGGATGGCGGCGACCAGCAAGCTGTGGCGCAATCGTGACGGCAATTGCTGTCCCAGCGGCGGCGAGGCACTGCTCGACTTCGCGATTACCGGACGCAGTCTGGTCCTGAAGAACGTTCGCGCCGACATTGTCGAGAAATGGGCACCGCATAAGCGGGACTGAAGCTCTTCCCGCGCCGCACAATTTCCGCTATGCGCCCGCCCGACCCGCGCTTCCGCGGCATCCAGGAACCGACATGAACCTCCGCAACGTGGCGATCATCGCCCACGTCGACCACGGCAAAACCACGCTCGTCGACCAGCTTTTCCGTCAATCCGGCACCTTCCGCGACAATCAGCGCGTCGAAGAGCGCGCGATGGATTCGAACGACCTGGAAAAGGAACGCGGAATCACGATTCTGGCCAAGCCAACCTCGGTCGACTGGTCGCCCGACGGCACGCCGGAAAACTCCGTCCGGATCAACATCGTCGACACGCCCGGTCACGCCGATTTCGGGGGTGAGGTCGAGCGCATCCTGTCGATGGTCGACGGCGTCGTCCTGCTGGTCGATTCGTCGGAAGGCGCGATGCCGCAGACCAAGTTCGTGACCGGCAAGGCGCTCGCGCTGGGCCTGCGTCCCATCGTCGTGGTCAACAAGGTCGACCGCCCCGACCAGCGCATTCAGGAAGTGCTGGATGAAGTGTTCGACCTGTTCGTCAGCCTCGACGCCAATGACGACCAGCTCGACTTCCCGGTCCTCTACGCATCGGGCCGCAACGGCTATGCCAGCGAAGACCCCGATCGGCGTGAGGGTACGCTCGCCCCGCTGTTCCAGAAGATCGTCGACCATGTACCGCCCCCCGCGCTGGACGTCGATGCGCCGTTCACCTTCCTCGTCACCCTGCTCGACCGCGACAATTTCCTCGGCCGCGTGCTGACCGGTCGCGTCACCAGCGGCAAGCTCAAGGTCAATCAGCCGATCCACGCGCTCGACATGGATGGCAACATCATCGAGACCGGCCGCGCGTCGAAGATCATGACCTTCCGCGGCCTCGACCGCGTGCCGACTGACGAGGCGCAGGCGGGCGACATCATCTCCCTCGCCGGTCTTGCCGTCGCGACGGTGTCGAACACCATCGCCGACACCTCGGTCAGCGTGCCGATCCAGGCGCAGCCGATCGATCCGCCGACGCTGTCGATGCGCTTTGCGGTCAATGATTCGCCGATGGCGGGGCGTGAAGGCAGCAAGGTGACCAGCCGCATGATCCGCGACCGCCTGTTCCGCGAAGCCGAATCGAACGTCGCGATCAAGGTGACCGAAGCCGCCGACAAGGACAGCTTCGAAGTCGCCGGCCGCGGCGAGCTTCAGCTGGGCGTGCTGATCGAAACGATGCGCCGCGAGGGCTTCGAGCTTGGCATTTCCCGCCCGCGCGTGCTGCTTCAGGAAGAAGACGGCCAGAAGATGGAGCCGTATGAGACGGTCATCATCGACGTGGACGAGGAATATTCGGGCACGGTCGTCGACAAGATGAACATCCGCAAGGCCGAGATGACCGACATGCGTCCCTCGGGCGGCGGCAAGTCCCGCATCACCTTCAGCGCGCCCAGCCGCGGCATGATCGGTTACCATGGCGAGTTCCTGTCGGACACGCGCGGCACCGGCATCATGAACCGGCTGTTCGAGAAATACGGCCCGTACAAGGGCACGATCGAAGGCCGCAAGAATGGCGTCCTCATCTCCAATGGCGCGGGCGAGGCCAACGCCTATTCGCTCAACACGCTGGAGGAGCGCGGCATCCTGTTCGTCGGCCACGGCGAAGCGCTGTACGAAGGCATGATCATCGGCGAGAACGCCAAGCCGGACGACCTTGAGGTCAATCCGATGAAGGCGAAGCAGCTGTCCAACGTCCGCTCGTCGGGCAAGGACGACGCGATCCGCCTGACCCCGCCCAAGAAGATGACGCTGGAACAGGCCATCGCCTATATCGATGACGACGAGATGGTCGAGGTGACCCCGAAGACCATCCGCCTGCGCAAGCGCCACCTGGACCCGCACGAGCGCAAGCGCGCGAGCCGCGCCAAGGCGGCGTGAGTGAATTCAGGCCAAGTTGAATGGGAAGGCGCCGGGGGAGACTCCGGTGCCTTTTGTGCGCAGCACCATCGACATCTTCGTCCACCTCAGCCGAACCGGAGGGCGGCGGCACGTCGCCGAAGTCTCGATGGGATCCGGCGCGGGCTTCGCCGCACTCTGAAGGCGGACGGACAGCAGAGTGGTGGCGGCGTTCACCGAGCAGCCGGTTGCTCAGCCCGGCGCGCGGATCGCTCTTGCCGTCCGGACTCGCCCCGGGGGAGTCGGAACCAAGCTGAAAACGCCGGATTTGCTCTTCCGGCCCCGTAACGGGCCGACAGTTTCAGGAGTATGTTCATGCGTTCCCTCAACCCCAAGACCCTTGCCATGACCGCATTGTTGGCGACCGTCGCCCCGGCCGGCCTGTCCGCACAGGAGGTCGCACCGGCGTCCGAGAATGAGGTCACGATCCAGAGCACGGCGTTGCCGCCGTTCGAGCAGCTGTCCGAGGGGCCCGAGGTTAGCGGGATGATCTCAGCGCGGCAGGGCGACCAGGTTCAGGTCACCACCGCCGATGGCACGCGAACGGTCGTCGCGGTGACCGGAGCGACCGATATCCGGGCAAGTGGCGGCTTTCTGGGCCTCAGCCGCAACAAGCTGGGGGCCGACGCGCTGCTCAACGGTCTGCCGGTTACGATCAAGACGCGGGACTGGAACGGCACATTGGTGGCGAGCCAGATCAAGCTGCAGACCAAAGACCTTAAGACCGCGTCGATGATTCGCAACGGCACCGACCAGCGCTTCGCTGAGCAGACCGCGGCGACCGAGGCGCTGAAGGGCCGCGTGGGCGATATCGACCAGTATAATGTGAAGGGCACGACCAACGTGAACTTCGAGACCGGCAAGGCGGTGCTGAGCGAACAGGCCAAGGCCGAGCTGTGCAGCGCGGCGAGCCAGGCCGGGTCGATGGAGAATGCGCTGTTGCTGGTGGTCGGATATACCGACGCGACCGGGCCGGAGGAGCTCAATCAGGAGCTGAGCGAAAAGCGCGCGGCACGGGTAGTGAACCATCTGCAACAGGCGTGCGGGTGGAAGCCCTATCGCATGCTGACCCCGACCGGCATGGCGGAGGCCGACCCGCTGGCCGACAATAGCACCGAGGAAGGCAAGGCGCAGAACCGCCGTGTGGCGGTGAACATCCTGGTCAGCAAGGCGGTTGACGGGATCTGATGCGATGGTGCCGGGGGAAACCCCGGTGCCGTTCTATTGCGCCAGCGGCAACAGGATCAGCGTGATCCGGTCATGGCCGACCGCGATGTCGAGCGTGTCGCCCGCGACGACGTCGATCGGCTGTGGAAAGCTGTGCAGGATCTGAAGCCAGCCGCCGTCGGCATAATGATCGGGGTGGTTGTCGAAGGTAATGCCAGGCCACAGGTCGATGTGCATCCACTGGACGATGCCGATCGCGCGGCCACTCGCGGTGACCGGAATGCTGAGGCGCGCGAGCACACCGTCATGTTTCGCCTGCGTCAGGTCGAGGCGGACCAGTTCATGGTCGTCGGACAGCCGGTCCCAGCCGGTCATCGTGCCATGGATCGGGAGGCGCTGCTGCGCCAGCGCGTTGAAGGGGGACAGATCGAACCCAGAGACATTGCCGACAAAGGCGTAGTCGGCCAGCGTTTCGCTCGCCACCAGACACCCCATGGCGCTCGCCGCGCGCGGGATGATGATCGCGTCCGGGGCGAGCAGGCGGCGGTGCGCGTCCTCGAACGTGTCGAGCACCTTTTCGGTGAGCAGGTCGCTGGAGAGAATTTCGGAGACCAGAATATCGGCGGGCGCGTCGAGGTCGGTACCAACGGCAAGGTCGGTCGAGGGTTTAGCGTGGACGGTGATGCGGTCGGCATAGCCGTTCCGCGCGACGATCTGCTGCGCCATTTCGGCGATCAGCGGCTCCATCTCGCACGCCACCACTTGTTGCGCGCCGGCGCGCGCGGCCATCAGCGACAACAGCCCGCTGCCCGCGCCGATGTCGAGCACGCGCGCCTGGGGCCCCCGCGCGGCAATCGCCGCCTTAATCGCGGCCTCGAACGCATCGTTGCGCGGCGCGTCGTTCATCATCGGGATGTGCCAGAAGGGCACCGACGCCGAGCCGAGCCGACGCAGCTGATGGTGAAGGTGAAGATTGCGGGGCTGGAGCGCCAGCGCGCGGCGAAAGCTCTGGACCGCCTGGAGATTGCGCCCGGCATCGGCAAGCACCACCGCGAGGTTGCCGATCGCGACGGGATTGTCGGGGTCGATCGCACAGGCGCGTTCGAGGCTTGCAATCGCGTCGTCGGTGCGACCGAGCTAGTGGAGCGTCAGCCCGCGCTCATGCAGCGCAACCGCGTGGAACGGGTCGAGCGCGAGCAGATCGTCCCACACCGCCAGCGCCTCTTCGGCGCGCGACAGGCGGCCGAGCAGCCCGGCGAGCAGCGGCAGCACGTCGGTGCGCCGATACCCTTGGGCGAGCACCTGAAGATAGCCTGCCTCCGCACCGGCGAGATTGCCCGCTTCATGCAGCTCCATCGCCGCGGCAAGCGCCGCACGGACGTCGCCCTGCATGTCCGGAGCAGGCAGATCGGTCGCCTCGAAACTGTCCGACTCACCCATCGAACAATCCGTCCTGCGACCCGGCGGGCGGGTTGAGGCCAAGATGCTTCCACCCCGCCGCATTGAGGCAGCGGCCGCGCGCGGTGCGGGCGATCAGGCCGATCTGGATGAGATAGGGCTCGATCACCTCCTCGACCGTATCGCGCGGCTCGGACAGGCCCGCCGCGAGCGTTTCCACCCCGACCGGCCCGCCGCGATAGATGTCGGCGATCATGGTGAGGTAGCGGCGGTCCATCGCGTCGAGGCCGAGCGCGTCGACCTCCAGCCGGTTGAGCGCGGCATCGGCAGCGCGGGCGTGGACCACCGCCTCCCCCGCTACATTGGCGAAGTCGCGCACGCGGCGCAGCAGGCGTCCGGCGATGCGCGGGGTGCCGCGCGACCGGCGCGCAATCTCCGCCGCGCCATCCTCGGCAATCGACAGGTCAAGCAGGTTGGCGGCGCGCGTGACGACGCGCGTCAGTTCCTCGACCGTATAGAATTGCAGGCGCACCGGAATGCCGAAGCGGTCGCGCAGCGGCGTGGTCAACAGCCCCTGTCGCGTGGTCGCGCCGACCAGGGTGAAGCGCGGCAGGTCGATCCGCACGCTGCGCGCCGACGGCCCCTCCCCGATCATCAGGTCGAGCGCGCGGTCCTCCATTGCGGGATAGAGCACCTCCTCGACTGCGGGGGCGAGGCGGTGAATCTCGTCGATGAACAGCACGTCGCCATCCTCGAGATTGGTGAGCAGCGCGGCAAGGTCGCCCGACTTGGCGATCACCGGGCCGGAGGTGGCGCGGAAGCCAACGCCCATCTCCTTGGCGATAATCTGCGCCAATGTGGTTTTGCCGAGGCCCGGCGGGCCGAAGAACAGCACATGATCGAGCGCATCGCCACGCTGCCGGGCGGCATCGATGAACACGCGCAGGTTATCGCGCGCGGCACGCTGGCCGACGAACTCGTCGAGCGACTTGGGCCGCAGCGCGGCGTCGATATCCTCCGGGCGACGCGAAGCGGTGAGGATGCGGTCGTCAGTCATGGCTGCCCTGTTCGCACAATCCGGCGTCATAGTTCCAACGTCCGCCGCGATCGAGGCAGGTATCGATCCGCGCCCATTCGCTGTGGAACAGGAAGTACCATCCTGCAGCGATTCCGACGACGACCGTCAACACGGCAATAGTCAGAGCTTTGCGACGCACACTCATGACTTCCTACCGTCATGCTGAACTTGTTTCAGCATCCACCATGCGGCGGGCGACTGTTCAGCGGTTCCAGCCCCAACCCGACCGCCAGATCCAGCCAGTCCGGGTTTTCGGATTCTATCAAATTGATCTTCCATGGCCGGTGCCAGCGCTTGAGCTGCTTTTCGCGCGCAATTGCCTCCGGCATCGTCGCGAAGAATTCGTATCGGACAAGCATGTGGACGTGGTTGCGCTCGGTGAATCCCGGGATTTCGCCGCTGCGATGCTGAACCAGCCGGGCGATCAGGTCGGAGGTCACGCCGACATAGATTGTGCCGTTCGGCTGGCTGGCCAGGATGTAGACGCAGGGTAGTTTGGGCATGGCTTCGCCCTTCGGAATGGAACCGTGGGGTCGTCGCTCGTGACGCGGTGGATGCTGAAACAAGTTCAGCATGACGGGAGGTGGGGACGGCGGCGCGCGTCACGTCGCCGCCTCCCGCTCAGGACTGTATTGGGGGATGATGCTCGCCACGGACGTTCCTTATCCGTTCGCTTGCGGCAAGCCAATCCCCCTCCCCGTCAGGTCGGTGCAGGACGCGCGGTCGTTGCGGCAAACGCTTCCCCTATCGCGGTGTAGAACCGCTTCGGCTGCGCGCTGGCGTCATAGGGACAGGGACGCAGCGGCTGGCCGTCGGGGCGCGGGGTGCCGAAATTCTGCAGCCAGCTATATTTGTCGTTCATGCCCCAGACGAGCACGTCCTTGAGCTGGGGGTAGCTGAACAACAGGTCGAGCCAGGCGCGGCCGTACACCGCGACATCCTCGTCCCGCTGCGCCACCGTGCCAGTGCGGTTGCGGTCGTTGACGTCGAATTCGGTGATGATCAGCTTGTACCCCAATGCCACGACCGCATCGAGGAAGGATCGCATCGCCGGGATCTGGGCATTGGCGATGTCCTGCGCCGTGCCGCTGGAGTAGAATCCGATATGCGACTGGATCCCCAGCGCATCGACCGGCACGCCGCGCGTGCGAAAGCCCTGAAGCAGCGCCAGCACACCGTTGCGGTGCGTGGTCGAGCCCCAGTCCATATAGTCATTATAGACCAGCTCCGCCGTCGGCAGCTCGGCGCGCGCGGTGCGGAAGGCGAGGTCGAGGATCGAGGTGTCGCCGCCCACCGCATTGTGGAGGATGTTTGTGCGGACATTGCCGGTCGCGGGATCGACCGCCTCGTTGATCACGTCCCAGCTCTTGATCCGGTTGCCGAAATGGCGCGCGGTGTTCTGGACATGCGTGCGCACCAGCCGCTCGGCGGTGGCGCGCGGGTCCGCACCCATCGGATAGCTGCGCAGCCAGGCGGGGAAGCGCTCCTGAATATACCACAGGAAACAATGGCCGCGCATCTCCATGCCCTTTGACTCGGCGTAAGCCAGCATCTGGTCGGCGCGGGTCCAGTCGTACACATTCTCCGCGCTCGACTGATACTCCCACTTCATCTCGTTCTCGGGGACGAGCACCTGGCAGTCGCGTTCGAGCAGTGCGGCATAAGACGGGTTGTTAAACGACCCGGCATCGGCACCGGGCGCGGCCCAGTTGAAGGTGGAGCCGAAGCGCATCCGCTTCGCCGCAGCGGCGGCGGCGAGGGTCGTGGTGGGAGTTGGCGTCGGTGTTGGCGTCGGGCTTGGGGTAACCGGCGGGGCGGGTGTCGGCGTCGGAGACGGGGTGGAAATGGTGCCGGTGCCCGGCCCTCCCCCGCTACATGCCGAAACGCCCAGCGCACCGGCAAGGGCAAGGGTTTCCCGTCGCGTCAGGGACCGCATCCTCTCTCTCCTTCTGGCGGCCCGTTGGGGGCTCGCAGGACCGGACTCGCGCCCGGCGAAAGATGGTAGCGCTATCAGAATGAAGCGCAACGGGAATCTGGTAGCGCTATCTTTATCCGTCAGCGCGAGTTCACTTCGCCGCCTTGCGCAGCGCCAGCCGTACCAGCGCGTCGAGCGTCGCGCCCGGCCCCAGCTCATCGCTCGCAGCATTCACCGCATTGCTCGCCTCGGCGGGCTTGAAGCCGAGGTTGAGCAGCGCCGACACCGCGTCGTTCGCCGCGCCGCTGGCCGGAGCCGCCGCCCCTGCCCCGCCGCCACCAACCGCCACGCCGCCAGCCTTGTCCTTCAGCTCGTTGACGATGCGCTGCGCCAGTTTCGGGCCAACGCCATTGGCGCGCGCCACCATCGCGGCGTCGGCGCGGGCGATGGCGGTCTGGACCTCTGCGGGCGACAGGATCGAGAGGATCGCGAGAGCGACCTTCGCCCCCACCCCCTGCACCCCGGTGAGCAGGCGGAACCAGTCGCGCTCCTCCGCGCTGGCAAAGCCCATCAGGCGGATCGAATCCTCGGACACCAGCATCTCGGTGTGGACGGTGACGAACTCGCCGACCGCGCCGAGCGCCGCGAGCGTCCTTGCCGACACGCCGACCAGATAGCCGATGCCGTTCACGTCGATCACCGCATGGTCGATGCCGGTGGCGGCGAGATGGCCGTTGAGATGCGCGATCATGGACGGGACATAAGCGGAACGGGTTAGGTGCGCAAAGCGAAAAGGTCAGGGAATCCGGCGCGCCGACGCCAGATGGTGCGCGTGGCAGATCGCGACCGCGAGCGCATCGGCGGCGTCGGGGCCGGCGATCTTTGCACCTGGAAGCAGACGGCCGATCATCGCATGGACCTGAACCTTCTCGGCGGTGCCGGTGCCGACCACGGCCTTCTTGACCAGCCGCGCGGCATATTCGCCGACATCGAGTCCCGCGCGCGCGACGGCGGCGATCGCGACGCCGCGCGCATGGGCGAGCTTGAGCGTCGATTGCGGGTTGGAGTTGACGAACACCTCCTCGACCGCCGCACCATCCGGGGCGTGGTCGGCGATCAGCGCGGCGAGCATCGCGTCGAGATGCGCGAGACGGCGCGCGAGCGGTGCCTTTGCATCGGTCTTGAGCTGGCCATTGGCAATGTGGCTGAGGCGGTTGCCCTCGGCGCGGATCAGCCCCCAGCCGGTCGTACCAAGGCCGGGATCGAGGCCGAGGATCACCTGTGACTGGCTCATTGGTCGCGGTTGTTTCGTGAACGGTAGGTAGGATTATCTATGGCGCGACCTGAACTCATAAACTTCCCCTAAGATAGTCCTGAGGACGGCACCAGCCTTCCCCGGATGTGCGATTCCCCGCGCGACCGGTTTCAGTTTCGGAGCATGAAAGCGGGTTTGCACCGTGTCCAATCTCGATCAGTTTTTTGCCGAACATCGCCGCCTGCGTGAGTGCAACGTGGAGATGGCGACGATTGCCAGGCAGTTCGATTCGCCGGGCGTCGAAGTGCTGAACGATGCGCGCTGGCGCTTTACCCGGACGCTGCTGCGGACGCTGACGCTCAAGGACCGGATGATCTACCCGCGGCTGCGGCTCCACGCCGACCCGGTGGCACGTGAAATCGCCGAACGCTTCGATAAATCGACCGCGGTCGATTATGAGCGGTTCGCGGCGCATACCAAGCGCTTCCCGCCCGATGTGGTGGTGCGCGACTGGCGCGCCTATGCGGTCGCGGTCCGGCTGCGCACCGCCGAGCTGGAAGACCGGATGGACCGCGAGGAGCGCGAGTTGTTCCCGCTGCTCGAGGATGCGCCGCGTATCGCGTCGGTATCGTTTTCACAGGGGACCAACTGGGCCGCCGACGCATGGCGCGTGCGGGCGCTGCTGGGCAAGGATACCGCGGACGACCGGGCGGCTTAGAAATTGATCCTCCCCCGCAAGGGGGAGGAATGGAACTTCACCCCAGCTTGGCCATCACCGCGTCCGAGACTTCGTAATTGCCCCAGACGGTCTGAACGTCGTCATCGTCGTCGAGCGCGTCGATCAGCTTGAATAGCGTCGCGGCATCGGCTTCGTCGACCTCGACCATGGTCTGCGGCTTCCAGGCGAGCTTGGCCCCCTCGGCCTCGCCCAGCACCGGCTCCAGCGCCTTGGCGACTTCGTGCAAATCGGCGTTGCTGGTCCAGATTTCGTGGCCGTCCTCGCTCGACGTCACGTCCTCGGCGCCGGCCTCCAGCGCCGCCTCGAACACCTTCTCGGCGTCGCCGACGCTGGCCGGATAGGTGATCAGGCCGACCCGGTCGAAGGCGTGGCTGACCGATCCGGACGCGCCGAGATTGCCGCCATTCTTGGACACCGCAGTGCGGACATTGGTGGCGGTACGGTTGCGGTTGTCGGACAGTGCCTCGATGATCAGGCTGACGCCGCCGGGGCCGAAGCCCTCATAGCGGATTTCCTCGTAATTCTCGCCGTCGCCCTTGCTGGCCTTGTCAATCGCGCGCTGGATATTGTCCTTGGGCATCGACTGCGCCTTGGCCGCATTCACCGCTGCGCGCAGGCGCGGGTTCATGTCGGGATCGGGCAGGCCCATCTTGGCCGCGACGGTGATTTCGCGGCTGAGCTTGCTGAACATGCCCGAGCGCTTCTTATCCTGCGCGCCCTTGCGGTGCATGATATTCTTGAACTTGGAATGGCCTGCCATGGGGTGTCTCTGTGGAAGATTGTGGCGGCGTCTCTAGGCGAGAGGCGCGGGTGGGCGCAATGCCTAGCCGTGCTCCTGCGCAGGCAGGTGCCCAGCGTTTCGAGAGACGCCGCGCGTGGCTCCGGACTCCTGCCTTCGCAGGAGCACTGGTATCTCACGCCCCGCTCAGCGTCACCGCCGTGCCCGAGGCAGAAACCATCAGCATCGAGCCGTTCTGGCCGATCACTTCGTAATCGAAATCGATACCGATCACGCCGTTGGCACCCAGCGCGCGAGCCTCGTCCTGCAGTTCGTCGAGCGCGGTCTTGCGCGCCTCCTTGAGCGGACGCTCATAGCTACCCGATCGACCGCCGACGATGTCGCGGATGCCCGCAAACAGGTCGCGAAAAATGTTGGCGCCAATGATGACCTCGGCGGTCACGATGCCGTGGTAACGCGTGACGCCGTGGCCATCGACGGTGCTGGTCGTCGTCAGAATCATCTTGAGCCTCCGTGCGTTGGAGGCGCAAGCCTACTGCATCCCCAGCGCGGCGCGATAGGTTTCCAGCAGCGCGTCCTGCTCGTCGAGCTGGTGCTTCTCCATCTTCCGCAGGCGGATGATGGTGCGCATGATCTTGGCGTCGAACCCGGTCGCCTTGGCCTCGCCATAGACATCCTTGATGTCGTCGCTGATGCCCTTCTTTTCTTCTTCCAGCCGCTCGATCCGCTCGATCAGAAGGCGCAGCTGCTCGGCCGAAATCGAGTCGCTCATGTCCCGCTCCATATAAGGTGAACGGGGGCGTTTAGCGGCTGTGACCGGGGGTGCAAGGGGGCGGCGAACACGCGCTGTGGATAGCGCCGCCGCCCCGCTTGCGGGCAAAGGTTCAGCGCTTGCCGGACTTGCGGCGCTCCATCGGTCCCTTGGGCATGTGCGACGCGGACAGCGTCTCGGCCTGCGCGGCGGGTACGCCCTCGCGCACCAGCGCTTCGTGGAGCGCACGTTCGGGGGCGACCGCGATGTCGGGCGTGATCCCGACCTGTTCCCAGCCGTCGCCGCCGGGGAAATAGCTGCGGCCAACCGGAATGAACGCCGAATAGCCGCCGCCGAGCGGCGCGGTGCCGCCATAATGGCCCGCCCCTGCGGTAGTCGCGCCGATCAGCGTCGCGCGCTTCGTCCCCTTGAACACCGAAGCGAGATGTTCGGCGGCAGAGGCGGTGCGCGGCGAGGTGAGATAATAGATCTTGGTCTTCGCCCACGGACTTGCCGGGCTGGCCGGGGTAACGCGATGTTCGACCCGCGCCAGCTCCGCCGGCGCATCGACCTTGACCAGCGAGCGGAACGGCAGCGGCCCGCCCTGTTCGGCGAAGGAAGCGCGCGTATCCATCACCATCACCGCCTGGGCCTTGTCGAAGATGCGCGGAAACAGGACGTCCATTTCGTCCAGCCCGCCGCCGCGATGCGTGCGCGCGTCGATGATCAGCGTCTTGGCTCCGGCATGCCGGTCGAGAAAGGCGGTGAAGGCCTTGAGCACGTCCGGCTCGCCGAAAAAGCCGTTGAAGCGGGCATAGGCGATGCCCGGCGCGATCATCCCGGCCTGCTCCATCGCGGGCGGGGGCAGCGGGGCGTTGCCGATCTGCTGCTGGGTCGAGGGCTGGCCGACGCGCTGCGACTGGGGTCCGCCAGGCGCGAACATCGCGAGATGCCCGTCGGGCGCGATCGCCTGAAGATCGGCGGTTACCACTCCAGCGAGGGTATAGCCGTCGGTCAGCCCGTCATAGCCGCCCGCCGCAAGCTTGGTACGCAGCGCCGCGGCGTAGCGCTTGGCGGTGTCGGGGAAGACGAAGTTCTTCTCCAGCTCGTCCGCCAGCGTGGCGATCGCCGCCTTGGCGGCGGCGGCGTCATAGGCGGCGGCGGGCGCGGGTGCGGGTGCCTCGCTTTGCGCCATCGCCAAAGGGGCCATTGCTGCCAGTGTTATCGCCGCGATCACTTCCTTGCGCATCCAGTCTCTCCAAAGCGGGTGTCGCATGGTGTTATACTTGACTAACACGCCTTTTGCAGTCGAACTCAGCGCGCTATGTGCCGAAAATCGTCATTCGGGAGGGGCTTCGCGCCGGACATGAGCAAGCTCGACGCCTTCGACATCCAGTTGCTCAACCTGCTTCAGGCCGATTCGCTGGCGACGGCGGAGGAGCTGGCGCGCCACGTGCCGCTGTCGGCCTCCGCAGTGACGCGGCGGGTGCGGCGGCTGCGTGCCGATGGCTTTATCGCGGCGGATGTCGCGATGCTCGCGCCGAAGCTCACCGAGCGGCGGCTGCGGGCGCTGGTGCGGGTGCAGGTGCATGAACATGCCGAGGAGCGCGGAATCGCGGCGCTGCGGGCATCGCTCGCCGCCGAGGACTCGGTGCAGATGATTCTTGATGTTGCGGGTGCGGACGATCTGGCGGTGCTGGTCTGCGCGCGCGACATGGCCGATTACAATGCGCTGGCCGAACGGCTGTTTCAGAACGACCCGGCGGTGCGACGCTATGAGACGAGCTTCATCAAGCGCGTTCACAAACAGAGCGCTGCGGTGATGCTGATGCCGGGGGATGGAGATTAGGGGGAGGACGGATATGGATCGGGACATCGTTTCACTGCCGCGACTGGCGGAGGGAACGGATTTGGCGCTGCTGACGGCCCGACTGGTGATTGGGTCCTTCCTGATCTGGGGGGTGTGGGACAATGTCCTGAGCGCCGAACGGATGGCGGAATTCGCCGAATTCCTGCGCGCGCACGGGTTCGTGATGCCGGAAGTGATGGCGCCGCTCTCGGTCTATGCACAGCTGGCGGTGGGTGTGTGCTTCGTGCTGGGCCTCGCGACTCGCTGGGCAGGGATCGTCTGCGCGATCAACTTCATCGTCGCCTTGGTGATGGTCGATCTGGCGCTGGGCGTGCGCGGCGCGTTTCCGGCGACGGCACTGGTGCTGTTCGGGCTGATGTTCGCGACGATTGGTGCGGGCAGATACGCGCTGGATCGGCGATTTTGAAGAATGGGCCACCCGTGAGGGGTGGCGCGAGTGACGGGGCTCGAACCCGCGACCTCCGGCGTGACAGGCCGGCGCTCTAACCAACTGAGCTACACCCGCTCGGCCCCCGCGCCGAAGCGCAGTCCCTTGCGAGAGCGCGGCACCTAGACGGGCGGGTCGGGGCTGTCAACACCGGTTTCGCGCGTAAATTGCGGACGCGGTGCGGCGGGGTTGCCGCGCGCCACCAGCGTGCCGTGTTCGAACAGGAATCCGGCGATATCGGGCTTGCCTGCGGCGTTCAGCACGGTCTGGATGATGATGAGCAGCGGCACCGCCAGCAGCGCGCCGGGCGTGCCCCAGACCCAACCCCAGAAGCTCAATGAAATCAGGATCATGATCGGGTTGATCGTCAGCCGCCGCCCGACCACCAGCGGGGTGATGACATTCGCCTCGATCGTGTGCAGCCCGATCATGATCGCGGCGGGCAACAGCGCAGTCCACACGTCCTGAAATGTCATCAACCCACCCACGGCAAGGAAGGCAGCGGCGAAGATCGGGCCGAGATAGGGGATGTAGTTGAGCAGCGCGACGATGCCGCCCCACATCATCGGTGTGGGCATGCCGATCAGCCACAGCGCCCCCGCAACGGTGAGCCCCAGCGTCACGTTGATCATCGTGATCGTGCCGAGATAGGCCGAGGTATCGTCGACCACGTCCTGGATCACCCGCGCGGTCGCCATCGCCCCGCCAAAGCTGGTACGGCTGGTGATCGCGTTGCGCCGCAGCCGGGTCCAGCCCGACAGGAAGAAATAGATGACAAGCACCGCGAAGAACATTTCGATGAAGGCGGTCGGCGCGCTGGTCGCCGCGAGTTCGAGCAGTGAGCGCGGCGGGGCCTGTGCCGCGGTCTCGGCCGGCTGAATCGGGCGCGACTGGGCGAGGTCCTGGATCGTCCGGTTCACGAAATTTTCGAAATTCGAATAGAAATCGATCAGCGGCTTCACGTTCGACTGGATATTGTCGATCCGCTCCGGAAGGATCGACAGCCAGCCCCAGGCGGGAACGACGATCGACGCAAGCGCGGCGTTCGCGGCGGTCAGGAACAGCAACAGACAGATCAGCGCGGCCAGCGGCGCAGGCACGCGATGCCGCTCCAGCCACTCCAGGATCGGGACCAACGCGATCGCGATGACAATCGCAGCGGTAAGCGGAAGGAAGAAGGGTGATCCGGCCTTGAGTGCAAAGGGGATGGCAAGGACCAGGCCGATGCCGGCCATCAGCGTCAGCCCGGCGAGCAGCCGGTCGCGGCGATTCTCGGCCTCGCTCTCCTGCTCCGCCGGCGGAACCATCGCGACGAAATGCGACGGTGATTCGGAAGGATCGTCCTCCCCTGTATCCCGCCGATCGCTACCGAACCCTTCGTCCACCTGCTTCACCTCTCTGTGAATCCTAGCGCGATTTGCGCGCGATGTAATCCCGGCTAACCTGTCCGAATGGGAGAGATTTTGCTGGTCATCGACGAGGGGACGACCTCGACCCGCGCGATGCTGTTCGCCCCCGACGGCCGCTGTATCGACAGCATCGCGGTGCCGCTGGGCCAGTTTTACCCCCGGCCCGGCTGGGTCGAGCACGACCCGGACCAGATCTGGGCCAGATCGGCCAATTGCGCGATGACCATGGTCGAGCGCGCGGGCGGGGCGGACGCCATTGCCGCCATCGGCATCACCAACCAGCGCGAGACGATCGTCTTCTGGGACAAGGAGACCGGCGCGCCGCTCGCCCCCGCCATCGTGTGGCAGGACCGGCGCAGCGCCGACCTGTGCCGCGCGCTCAAGGAGCGCGGCGAGGAACCCGGGGTGCAGGCACGCACCGGATTGCTGCTCGACCCCTATTTCAGCGGGACCAAGATCGCGTGGGCGATGGCGAACTGGCCGCAATTGCGCGAAGCGGGCGACCGGCTGGCGGTCGGGACGGTCGAGAGCTGGCTGGTGTGGAAGCTGACCGGCGGGTTGCACGTCACCGACGCGACCAACGCCTCGCGCACCTTGTTGATGGGGCTGGGCAGCGGTGGGTGGAGCGACGGGCTGCTCGACCTGTTCGATTGCC
The DNA here is from genome assembly GCF_024700005.1 of Sphingomonas sp. J344. Lineage (NCBI taxonomy): Bacteria > Pseudomonadati > Pseudomonadota > Alphaproteobacteria > Sphingomonadales > Sphingomonadaceae > Sphingomonas > Sphingomonas sp. J344. The sequence continues at coordinate 382,951 of NZ_JAJONB010000001.1, forward strand.
CGCGGCTGGCGCTGCCCGAGATCGTCGATTGCGCCGGGCGGTTCGGATCGACCACCCTGTTCGGCGGGCGCATCCCGATCTGCGGGCTCGCAGGAGATCAACAGGCGGCGACGATCGGGCAGGCGTGCCTGGCACCGGGTGATACCAAGGCGACCTATGGCACCGGCGCGTTCGTGCTGACCAATGCCGGCGAACGCCAGCCGACATCGCGCCACCGGCTGCTGTCGACCGTGCTGTGCCAGCTCGGCGGCAAGCGCAGCTATGCGATCGAGGGATCGGTGTTCGTTGCGGGGAGCGTGGTCAAATGGCTGCGCGATTCGCTGGGGCTGATCACCGATGCGGCAGAGACCGAGGCGCTGGCGCGCAGCGTTGCCGACAATGGCGGGGTGTACTTCGTCCCCGCGCTGTCGGGGCTGGGCGCACCCTGGTGGGAGCCGGAGGCGCGCGGGGCAATCAGCGGGCTCAGCCTCGCCAGCGGCAAGGCGCATGTCGTGCGCGCGGCGCTGGAGGCGATGGCCCACCAGAGCCATGACCTGAAAACCGCCTTCGCCGCCGATGGCTGCGACTGGTCGCGGCTGCGCATCGACGGGGGAATGGTCGCCAACGACTGGATCGCGCAGGACCTGGCCGATGTGCTGGGCGTGACCGTCGAGCGGCCGCGATTCACCGAAACGACCGCACTGGGCGCGGCGATGCTGGCGGGTGTCGGGTGCGGGATGTTCGCCGGGCTGGAGGAGGCTGCAGCGATGCGCGGGCGGGTCGAGATGTTCGAACCGGCGATGGACATCGGCGCGCGGGAGGCGCGGCTTGGCGGGTGGAAGAAGGCTGTGGCGAGGGTGGTGAACTGACCTCACGCCCCTGGCAGCATTGCGCCCCCTCCCGTCAACCGTTATCGTCGCGCAATACACCACCGAGTCCTGGGGGAATTTTTCGTATGAAGATCAGTGTTTTCGCGCGCCTAACGCTGGGCGTCGCCGCGCTCGCGCATACCGGCCCCGCCCTGTCGCAGAGCGCAAGCGGGCCGCGTTACGGCACCGTCGGGCTTGAGCTGACCGGGCAGGACAAGAGCGTCAAGCCGGGCGATGACTTCTGGTCCTATGTCAATGGCGGCTGGGCCAAGTCGGTCGAGATCGCGGCCGACCGGTCGTCGGCGGGCTATGCCGTCAAGCTGACCGACGAGGCCGAGGTCGCAGTCCGCGCGATCCTGGACGATATGTCCAAAAATCCCGGTCAGTTCGGGGCGAAGGGCAAGCAGATCGGCGACCTCTATGCCAGCTGGATGGACGAAGCGGGGATCGAGGCGCGCGGCACCGCGCCATTGAAGCCCTACCTGGCGCAGATCGCGGCGGCCAATGACCGTGCCAAGCTGCAGACGCTGTTCGCGACGCCCGGATACGCCAGCCCGGTTTCGATGGGCATCATTCCGGATCTCGCCAACCCGACCCAGTTTACCGCCTTTGCCGGACAGGGATCGCTCGGCATGGCGCGCGATTACTATCTGCTCGAGGGCGAAAAATATGACGGGTTCCGCGCGGCCTATCGCGCCTATGTCGAACAGGTCATGACGCTGGCAGGCGTCGCCGATGCCGCTGCCAAGGCCGACCGCATCGTCGCGTTCGAAACGGCGATGGCCAAGGTGCATTGGACGCCCGAGCAAAACCGCAACATCATGGCGCTGAACAAGCCGATGGACCGTGCGGGCATGGCCAAGCTCGCCCCCGAATTCGACTGGGCCGGGATGATGAAGACGGCTGGCCTCGAATCGCTGCCCAAGATGATCATGGGCAACGACACCGCGCTGACCGCGCTGGGCAAGATGTTCGGCGAGACCCCGGTTTCGACGTGGCAGGACTGGATGACCTTCCACTTCATCTCGTCCAATGCGCCCTATCTCCCCAAGGCATTCGACGATGCGTCGTTCAACTTCTACCAGAAGACATTGTCGGGCACCCCGCAGAAGCGCGAGCGGTGGAAGCGCGGGATTCAGCTGGTCAACGGCGCGCTGGGCGAAGCGGTCGGCGAAATCTATGTCGCGCGCCATTATCCGCCAGAAAGCTCGGCCAAGATGAACGAGCTGATCGTCGACCTGCGCGCCAGCCTCGAGGAACGGCTCAAGGCGAACGAATGGATGGACGCGGCGACCAAGGAAAAGGCGCTGGCGAAGCTCGCCGCGTTCGATCCGCGCGTCGGCCATCCGGTCAAGTGGATCGATTATTCGGCCTATAAGGTCAGTCGCGGCGACCTGCTCGGCAATATGATCCGCGCGCAGCAATGGGGCTTCAACTATCAGCTGTCGCAACTGGGCAAGCCGGTCGATCGCTCATTGTGGTCGATGACGCCGCAGACGGTGAACGCATACTACAGCCCGCTGTCCAACCAGATCACCTTCCCCGCCGCGATCCTTCAGGCCCCCTATTTCGATCCCAAGGCCGATCCGGCGGTCAACTATGGCGCGATCGGCGCGATCATCGGGCACGAGATCGGTCACGGGTTTGATGATCAGGGCAGCCAGTTCGGCCCGGACGGCAAGTTCGCCAACTGGTGGACACCCGAAGCCAAGGCCGCCTTCGCCAAGCGCACCGCGGTGCTGGTCGAGCAGTACAACCAATATGAGCCGGTGCCGGGGATGAAGATCAACGGCAAGCTGAAGCTGGGTGAGAATATCGGCGATCTGGGCGGAATCGAAATGGCCTATGGCGCGTATCAGCGCTACCAGGCCAAGCACGGCACGGCACCGGTGATCGATGGCCTGACCGGCGATCAGCGCTTTTTCCTGTCCTATGGTCAGGCATGGCAGACCAAGCTTCGCGAGGATGCAGAGCGCGCCCGCCTGCTGACCGCGCCGCACAGCCCGGCCAAGTATCGCGTCAACGGGATCGTCCGGAATGTCGATGCCTGGTATGTGGCGTTCAACGTGAAGCCCGGCGACGCGCTGTACCTGCCGCCGGAGCAGCGGGTGAAGATTTGGTGAGGCGAGTCGCCTTTTGAGGCAGAAGGGCCGGTTCGGACCGGCCCTTTTCGTTCAGGCTAGCGGGTCAACCCGTCAGTCCCACCAGAAGAACCACCAATCGCTGTGCATCAGCCCCGCCGCAAGCGGCGCAAAGGTGTCGGTTCCCTGCAAGACGATATCCTCACAATAGAGGAAATGCTCGCGCGCCAAGGACATCGCCTCCTCCCGCGATGCCGGGCGGCGGGTCACACGGACATTGATGACATCGCCCGACATCCCGACCGGCACCGCCCCATAGCGCTTGTGCCAATCGCGCAGCGCCGCGACATGATATTCGGGCGCAGGACAGGCATTCCAATCACCCCACCGCAGATAGGCAGGAGCGGCGGCGGCCTCTTGCGTGGGTAGAACCAGGATGTGGACGCGGTCGAGGGGATTGCCCTCCCCATCTTCTGCGACGGTCAACCTGACCTTGAAGACGTCCGCATCGGCCGGCCACTCACCGACATCGGGATCGCCTCCCTCAGCTTCCGCTGCCATGCGCGCTCGGACCTCTGCGGGCGACAGTCGGCGGGATTTTCCGTCCGGACCGACGTCAATTATCCATGGCAGCGCCTCGTCATCACCCTTTTTCAGCATCTCGCGGGTCGCCTTGGCGTCATCCTTGCGCTGGTCTGCAACAAGTGCCTGAAGCGCATCGGGGTGCTTGATCTTGCTGGCGCGGGTGAGAATATCCTCCGGGCGCGTTTCGGAGAAAATCGTCCATAGCTCGGCGACACGGGCGAGATCGTCATCACCGCCCACGATGATCGGCCACCCTTCGCCGGACGCCGCGAGACGCTCCCAGGTCTTGAGCGCGTCGTGTCCAGTCGTTTCGACGCGGCGATAGGGGATCGCCGCAATCGCCTTGGCGATCGCGGCCTTATGTTCGCGCATCCGCGCCTCCGACGATTTGTCAGCCTGCGCCGACGCTGCACGAAACGGCGACATCGCCAGCCCGGCAACCGCGACAATGCGCGCCAGGATCAATCGCCGGTCCATCACGCCCCCTACCTACAATGAGGGACTGGCATCGAAGGCGCGGCAGCACAAGCGCAACTCGCTAAGCCGCCGCCTCCTCCACAAACAACGCCTTCAGATCCTTCTTCAAGATCTTCCCGTTCGCGTTCCTCGGCAGCGTCTCCGCGACGAAGCGGATCGCGACCGGGGTCTTGAACACCGCCAGCCGCTCGCGAACCCATGCCTGCAGCTCCGCCTCGGTCGCCTCCATGCCCGGCGCAAGGTGAACCACGGCGGCGGGTTCCTCGCCCAGCGTCTTGTGCGGGATGCCAATCAGGGCGCAGTCGGTGACGGCAGGATGGGCGTAGAGCACGTCTTCGACCTCGGACGAGTAGATATTCTCGCCGCCGCGGATGATCATGTCCTTGGCGCGGTCGACGATATAGAGGAACCCTTCCTCGTCCAGCTTCGCCAGATCGCCGGTGCGGACCCAGCCGTCGCGGAAGCATTCGGCGGTAGCCTCGGGCTTGTTCCAGTATCCCTTCACGATCATCGGCCCCTTGGCCCACAGCTCACCGACCTCGCCGATGGGCAGCTCGGTCTGACCGTCAGCATCCATGATCTTGAGATCGGCGACCGGCACGGGCGGGCCGGCGCTGGTCGGGCGGTTGAGATAATCCTCGGACGAATGGCTGGTGACGGTCGCCATTGTCTCGGTCATGCCCCAGCCATTGCCGGGCAGTGCGCCGAATTCGGTGAAGATGCGCTTGACCAGCTCGGGCGCCGAGGGCGCGCCGCCATAGGCGATCGCCTCGAGGCTGGAGAGGTCGTATTTGTGGCGGTCGGGATGCTCCAGGATCTGCCAGGCGATGGTCGGTACGCCGCCGGTCAGGTTGACCTTCTCGCGCTGGATGATCTCCATCGCCTCGACCACGTCCCATTTGCGCATGAACACGGCGGTGTTCCCGGCCGCCAGCGTCCCCATCAGGCTCGCCGAACAGGCGGTGACGTGGAACAGCGGGATGACGAGCAGGCCGACCTTGGGCTGCGGCTCGGGCGGCATCTCGCCCCGGCGCAGGTAGGAGCGCGCGGCGGCATAGCCGCCCGACATGATATTGGTGCACAGGTTGCGATGCGTGCCGAGCGCGCCCTTGGGCGAGCCGGTAGTGCCGCTTGTGTAGAAGATCGTCGCATCGTCCTCCGGTTCCAGCGTCGGTTCGGCGGGGAGCGGGATGTCGGGCAGCGCCGCCCAGTCGTTTGGCGCGCCGATCAGGTCTTCGAGCTTGTCGACACCTTCGGGCAGCTCGGCATCCCAGCGGCTGACGATGGTGCGTTGAAGATCGGGCAGGTCGGGCAACCGCTTCTGCAGCCGGGCGAAGCGTTCGCCGTCGAGGAACAACACCTTCGACCCCGAATCGCGCAGCCCGTAATCCAACTCGCCGCCGGTCCACCACGCATTGAGCGGCACCAGAATCGCGCCGATGCTGACCGCGGCGAAGAAGATCACCGGCCATTCGGGCGTATTGCGCATCGCCAGCGCGACGCGGTCGCCCTTCACCACCCCCATCTCGCGCAGCTTGGTCGCGAGGTGCGCGGTGGCGCGGAAATTCGCCTCGAAGCTGACTCGCTCATCTTCGTGGATGGTGAAGATGCGCTCGCCATGGGTGCGCGACAGGTGGAGCAAGGCAGCGAGGTTGGGCGGCGCATTCTTCCAGACGCGCGTCTTCACGCCGCGAATTTCGATCTCTTCCATTTCCAGCTTCTGGCCGGGCGCGGTCATCAGCGCCTGGGCTTGCGCCAGCGTCATCTTCGGCCAGGAGGGGTCGAGCGGGATGAGCGGTTCGGGGGCCAAGGCGGGTCTCTCCAAAATTCGTTGTTGAATGTCCGGTTTGGCGATTCCACCCACCGGCTTCACACTTCATTCTTGATTCATTAGCCGCTCAACGCAATAGGGAAGCGACAAGGACGCGACAACGCCGGGACGAGGATTCGAATTCTAGGTATGGACTCTACCGCCTTCGCTACCGCTACGGAAAGCGGCTTCAACACCGACCGGCTCGCCCGCATCGATGCGTTCGTCAAGGCGCGTTACCTCGACTCGGGCAAGCTGCCTAACGCCCAGCTGCTGATCGCCCGCGACGGGCGGATCGCGCATTTCAGCCATCAGGGTGCGGCGCGTGAGGGTGGCGCGGCGGTGGACGAAACCTCGATCTACCGCATCGCGTCGATGACCAAGCCGGTGACGTCGATCGCGTTCATGCAACTGGTCGAGGGAGGCAGCGTCGCGCTCGACACGCCGGTCCATCACGTGCTGCCCGAATTCAAGGGGCTGGGCGTCTATAATGGCGGCGGCGGCGGGGTGCCGTTCGTGACCAAGCCGACCGCCGAGCCGATGCGGATGATCGACCTGCTGCGGCATACATCGGGCCTCACCTATGGCTTCCAGAATCGCGGCAATGTCGATGCGGCCTATCGCGAGGGGCGGATCGAGAATTGGCACGGGCATCTCGATCTGGACGGGTTCGTCGCGGCGCTGGGCAAGCTGCCGCTCGAATTTTCGCCGGGCGAGGCGTGGAATTATTCGGTATCGACCGATGTGCTCGGCGCGGTGGTCGAGCGGGTGTCGGGGCAGAAGCTCGACGCCTATTTCGAACAGCACGTCTTCGCCCCGCTCAGCATGCACGACACCGGGTTCATGGTCCCGGAGGACAAGGTCGATCGCCTGACCGACTGCTACACGTTCAAGGGCGGTGAAGGCCGGGTAGTGTACGATCGCGGCGCGGAGTCGGCGTGGAGCCGCAAGCCGACGCTGTTGTCGGGCGGCGGCGGGTTGGTCTCGACTTCGCTCGATTATCACCGGTTCTGCACCATGCTGCTCAACGGCGGGACGCTGGACGGCGCGCGGATCATCGGGCGCAAGACGCTTGACCTGATGGTGATGAACCATCTGCCCGGCGGCAAGGACCTGTCGGCGCTGTCGCGATCGCTGTTCAGCGAGACGCAGAGTGCCGGGACCGGCTTTGGCCTCGGCTTTGCGATGAACATCGACGTCGCGCGCTCGATGATCCCGGGCAGCGTCGGGGAGTTTTACTGGGGCGGGATGTTTTCGACCGCCTTCTTCGTCGATCCGGTCGAGCGGATCACGATGGTGTTCATGACCCAGCTGTCGCCATCGGGGCTCTACCCGATCCGGCGCGAGCTGAAGACGATGATCTATTCCGCGCTGGCCTGACCGGCGCAGCACGCAACTGGAGAGCGACATGTCCGTGATTACGACCGAAAAACAGGGCGATATCCTCGTCATCACCTCGAACAACCCGCCGGTGAACGCGCTGGGCGCGGCGGTGCGGCAGGGGCTGGACGCGGCGATCAAGGAGCTGAACAGCGACGACAGCCTGAAGGCGGCGGTGATCCGCTGTGACGGGCGCACCTTCTTCGCCGGGGCCGACATCACCGAATTCGGCAAGCCGATGCAGGAGCCGGGTCTGCCGACCGTGGTCGACACGATCGAGGCAAGCGAGAAGCCGGTAGTCGCCGCGGTCCATGGCACGGCCCTTGGCGGCGGGTGTGAGGTGGCGCTGGCCTGCCATTACCGCATCGCCGTGCCCTCGGCGAAGTTCGGCCTGCCCGAAGTGAAGCTCGGCATTCTGCCCGGCGCGGGCGGCACGCAGCGCCTGCCGCGCGTCGCGGGCGTCGAATTCGCGCTCGAACTGGCGGCCAAGGGCGATCCGGTCCCGGCCAAGGTCGCGCAGGCCGCAGGCCTGGTCGATCGCCTCGCCGGTGAGGACAGCCTGACCGCCGACGCGATCGCCTATGCCAAGGAAGTGGCCGACGTCCGCCCCCTGCCCCGCGCCAGCGAAAAGCCGGTGTCCGTCGAGGCGGGCGTGTTCGACGCCTTCCGCAAGACCAACGCCAAGCGCTTCCGCGGCTTCGATGCGCCCGAAGAGATCATCAAGGTGATCGAGGAGACGGTCGACAAGCCCTATGCCGAGGGCGTTCAGCGCGAACGCAACGGCTTCATGAAGCTGATCATGGGCACGCAGAGCGCCGCGATGCGCCACATCTTCTTCGCCGAGCGCAAGGCCGCGAAGATCGACGACGTGCCGGAAGATACGCAGCTGCGCCCGATCAGGAAGGTCGGCGTGATCGGCGCCGGCACGATGGGCGGTGGTATCTCGATGAACTTCCTGTCCGCCGGCATCCCGGTGACGATCGTCGAGATGCAGCAGGAAGCGCTGGACCGCGGCACCGGCGTGATGCGCAAGAATTACGAGGGCAGCGCCGCGCGTGGCCGCATCAAGCCCGAGCAGGTCGAACAGGCGATGGGCCTGCTGACCCCGACTCTCAGCATGGACGACCTCGCCGACTGCGATCTGGTGATCGAGGCGGTCTATGAGAATATGGACGTCAAGAAGGACATTTTCGGCAAGCTGAGCACGATCTGCAAGCCGGGCGCGATCCTCGCCTCCAACACCAGCTATCTCAACATCGACGAGATCGCGGCCTCGACCAGCCGTCCCGGCGATGTCGTCGGCATGCACTTCTTCTCGCCCGCCAATGTCATGAAGCTGCTCGAAATCGTGCGCGGCGCGAAGACCGACAAGGATGTGCTGGCGACGGTCATGGACGTCGCCAAGAAGATCAAGAAGGTCGCGGTGGTCGCGGGCGTGTGCCACGGCTTCATCGGCAACCGCATGCTGATGCCGCGTCAGGTCGAGGCGATGAAGCTGCTGATGGAAGGCGCGACGCCCGAGCAGGTCGACCGCGTCCATGTCGAATTCGGCATGCCGATGGGGCCGTTCCAGATGAGCGACCTCGCCGGTGTCGACATCGGCTGGCACCGCGACCCGACCCGGATCGAGAGCATCCGCGACGCGCTCGCCGCCGAAGGGCGCTGGGGCCAGAAGAAGCAGGCCGGTTTCTATGACTATGACGACAAGCGCAACCCCTCGCCCAGCCCGCGTGTCGCCGAGATTATCGAGGATTTCCGCAAGAAGACCGGCGCAGTCCAGCACGACGTGACCGATGAGGAGATCATCGAGCGCACGCTGTACACGATGGTCAATGAAGGCGCGCTGATCCTGCAGGAAGGGATGGCGCAGCGCGCGTCGGACATCGATGTCGTGTGGATCTACGGCTATGGCTGGCCGGTCTATCGCGGCGGCCCGATGTTCTGGGCGGACACGGTCGGCCTCAAGACCATCGTCGCGGGGCTGGAGAAGCACGGCTTCAAGGTCGCGCAGCTGCTCAAGGACAAGGCCGAGAAGGGCGAACGCTTCAATGGCTGAATCCGGCGCTCCGGCACTGGCGCGGGAAACCGACCGCTGGGCCGGAGCGTCCGCACGCGACATCGCCGCCGCGATTGCAGCAGGCGAGACCAGCGCGCGTGCGCAATGCGAGGCCGCCATCGCGCGGATCGAGGCCGGGGACGGTGCGATCAACGCGGTGGTGGTGCGCGATTTCGACCGGGCGCTGGTGGCGGCGGACGCGGCCGATGCGGCGGTGGCGCGCGACGAGCGCCGCCCGCTGCTGGGCGTGCCGATGACGGTCAAGGAGGCGTTCGACGTCGCGGGGCTCCCGACCAGCTGGGGCTTTGGCCACGCGGCTGGCAACATCGCGACCTCGGACGCGGTCGCGGTGCAGCGGCTCAAGGCGGCGGGCGCGATCATTCTCGGCAAGACCAATGTGCCCAAGGCGCTGGGCGACTGGCAGAGCGTCAATTCAATCTATGGCCGCACCAGCAACCCGCACGACCCTAGCCGCACGTGCGGCGGCAGCTCGGGCGGCGCGGCGGCGGCGCTGGCCGCGGGCTATGTGCCGATCGAGCTGGGCAGCGACATTGGCGGGTCGATCCGGGTCCCGTCGCATTTCTGCGGCATCTGGGGGCACAAGCCGAGCTATGGCGCGCTGAACGGCTATGGCCACCGTTTCCCCGGCAGCGATGGAGCGGAGGCGGTGCTGGGCGTGATCGGGCCGATGGCACGCGATGGCGGCGACCTGCGGCTGCTGCTCGACCTGCTCGCCGACCTGCCCTTGCCGCGCGCGGCGGCACCCGCCCGGCGCGTGCTGGTGCTGACCGCGCACCCGGCGACCGCGACTGCTGCGGCAGTGGTCGACGGGGTCGAGCGCGCGGCGGAGGCTCTGACGCGCGATGGGGTCGAAGTCATCCGCATCCACCCTGCCCTGCCCGACCTGATGGCGCAGCATGACGCCTATACCGCGCTGCTCGGCACGGTGTTCGCGCGGTCCGACCCGACGCTGCACGACACGCTGCCGCGCCTGCTCCCGTATCTTTCGATGCTCGACGCACAGGCGCGCAACACCCGGGACTGGGCCGCACTATTCCCAGATGTCGACGCGGTGATCGCGCCGCCCGCCGCAACCCAGGCCTTTCCGCATGACCCCCGGCCACAGGCCGAACGCACGCTCGACATCGACGGCGTGGAGAGCGGCTATGACGCGCACCTCGCCTGGGCGGGGCTCGCCACCTATCCGGGTCTGCCTGCCACCACCTTCCCGGTCGGGACCGCCAACGGCCTGCCGACCGGGGTGCAGGTGCTGACCGACCTCAATCACGACCATCTTGCGATTGCGACCGCGCGCCGCATCGCCGCTCTGCTGGACGAGGACAAGCCATGACCGATCTCGATCAATTCCGCGCCGAAACCCGCGCCTGGCTGGAGGCCAATGTCCCCGCGTCGATGCGCCAGCCGATGCGCGGCGAGGGCGACGCCAATTGGGGCGGGCGCAAGGCCGACTACAGCAAGAATCCCGACCAGAAACTCTACATGGATCGGATGGCCGAACGCGGCTGGACAGTGCCCGACTGGCCCAGGGAATATGGCGGCGGCGGCCTGTCGGCGGCTGAGGCCAAGATCCTGCGCGAGGAGATGGCGGCGCTCAAATGCCGCAATCCGCTGAACAGCTTCGGCATCTCGATGCTCGGCCCGGCGCTGCTGAAGTACGGCACCGAGGAGCAGAAGCTCGAACACCTGCCCAAGATCGCGCGCGGCGAGATCCGCTGGTGCCAGGGCTATTCGGAGCCGAATGCGGGCAGCGACCTCGCCGGCCTCGCTACCAGCGCGATCTCCGATGGCGACGATTACATCGTCAACGGCCAGAAGGTGTGGACCAGCTATGCCGACAAGGCCGACTGGATCTTCTGCCTCGTCCGCACCAGCAAGGAGAGCAAGCAGGGCGGGATCAGCTTCCTCTTGTTCGACATGGACTCACCGGGCGTGTCCACAAAGCCGATCCTGCTGATCAGCGGTTACTCGCCCTTCTGCGAAACCTTTTTCGACAATGTCCGCGTGCCAAAGAAGAACCGCGTCCACGAAGAGAACAAGGGCTGGGACGTCGCCAAATATCTGCTCGGCCATGAGCGTGAGATGATCTCCGGCATGGGCCTCGCCTCGCCCGGCGGCAATCCGCTGATCGAGGGCGCGATCGCGACGGTCGGGCTCGACGCGCAGGGCCGCCTCGCCGATCCGATCCTGCGCGCGCAGCTGGCACTGTTCGAGGTGCGGTCCAAGGCGTTCACGGCGATGTCCGAACGCTTCCTCGACGAGCTCAAGGCGGGGCGCACCCACCCCGCCCAGCCGTCGATGATGAAATACTACGGGACCGAGCTGAACAAGGACCGCCACGAGTTGATCATGGCGAGCGGCGGGTCCGACACGCTGGAATGGGAAAGCGAACGCTCGAACGGCGGCGCCAAACCGCGCGCCTGGCTTCGCACCAAGGCGAACTCGATCGAGGGCGGGACCAGCGAGGTCCAGCTCAACATCATCGCCAAGCGGATTTTGGAGCTGCCGTCCTAGCTTGCCGTCACCCCAGCGAAAGCTGGGGTCTCCAGTTGCGAAGCGGTCCCCCTGCCGCACCAGACCCCAGCTTTCGCTGGGGTGACGAAAAAGAGGGCGACGGAGATTTAGATGCCACTCTACCTCAACGAAGAACAGACAATGCTCCGCGATGCCGCGCAGCAATTCGTGTCCGAAGCCGCCCCGGTCAGCCATATGCGCGCGCTGCGCGACGCGAACGATACGACCGGGTTCAGCCGCGACCTGTGGAAGCAATTCGCCGAAATGGGCTTTACCGGCATTCTGATCCCCGAAAGCGACGGCGGCCTCGGTCTCGGCCATGTCGAGGCGGGGGTGGTGCTGGAGGAGATCGGGCGCAACCTGTCCCCCTCCCCCTTCCTCACCACGGCGGTTGCGGCGGTGGCGGCGCTCAAGGGCAGCAGCCACGCCGAACGCTGGTTCCCCGGCATCCTCGCGGGCGAGACCGTCGCGGCGCTCGCGATCGACGAGCGCGCCAAGCATGGCAACGCGATCGGGATGAAGGCGGAGCGGTCGGGCAATGGTTTCCGCCTGACCGGCGCCAAGCAGTTCGTGACGCATGGCCACATCGCCGACCTCCTCATCGTCGCTGCCCGCACCGCCGGATCGCCCGAGGACACGGACGGCGTCACCCTGTTCGCGGTCCCGAAGGATGCGGCGAACCTGACCGCCGACCCCCAACGCCTGGCCGATGCGAGCCTCGCCGCCCGTATGACGTTCGAAGGCGTCGAGGTCGATGCCGATGCAGTGATCGGTCAGGTCGATGACGGCCGCACGGTCCTCAACGCATTGCTCGGAGCGGGCCGCGCCGGGGCGGCGGCGGAGATGCTGGGCGTCGGTGGCGGCGCGATGGACATGACCGTCCAGTATCTGAAAGAGCGCAAGCAGTTCGGTGTGCTGATCGGCAGCTTCCAGGCGCTCCAGCACCGCGCGGCGCATCTCTACTCCGAACTCGAAGTCGCACGCGCTGCAGTGCTCAAGGCGCAACAATTGCTCGACGCCGGCGATACAAAGGCCGACACCGCAGTGTCGGTCGCCAAGGCGATGGCCGGCATGGCCTCCACGCTGGCGGTTCAGGAAGGCGTCCAGATGCACGGCGGCATCGGCATGACCGACGAATATGAAATCGGCTTCTACATGAAGCGCGGGCGCGTGCTGGCGGAGCTGTTCGGCGATACGAACTTTCACGCTAATGCGCTGGCCGAAGCGGCGGGATATTGATCTGCCAAAGCCCCTCCCCTTTAGGGGAGGGGCTAAGGAGGAAGAATGACCGAAAAACGCGCCGAAACCGCCGCCGAACAGGTGACCCAGCTGATCGAGCTCCTCGACGTCGAAACGATCGACGTCGACCTGTATCGCGGCGCGCGCCAGCCCGGCGGGGTCGGGCGCGTGTTCGGCGGGCAGGTGATTGCCCAGGCGCTTCAGGCGGCGCAGCGCTCGGTCGAGGGCAAGGACGCCCACTCGCTCCACGCCTATTTCATGCGCCCGGGAAATGAGGATTTCCCGATCATCTATCGCGTCGTGCGCGATTATGACGGGGGCAGCTTTGCCAATCGCCGCGTGATCGCGCTGCAACAGGGCGTGCCGATCCTCAACATGATCGCGTCGTTCCAGCGGCCCGAGGACGGCCTGTCGCATCAGGCCGACATGCCCGACGTGCCGGGGCCGGACGACCTGCGCTCCGAGTTCGACCTGCGCGAGGAAATCCGCGACCATGTGCCGGAGAAGTTCCGCCCCTTCTTCCTGCGCCCGCGCCCGATCGAGATCCGCCCCTGCTCCCCGCGCAACTGGTTCAAGCCCGAAAAGCGCGAGCCGGTGCAGCATAGCTGGTTCCGCACCGCCGCCGCTTTGCCCGACGATCCCGCGCTGCACCGCGCGGTGCTCTCCTACGCCAGCGACATGATGCTGCTCGGCACCGCGACCATGCCGCACGGCATCAACTGGATGACGCGCGGCTTGCAGAGCGCGAGCCTCGACCATGCCGTGTGGCTGCACGAGCCGCTGCGCGCCGACGACTGGCTGCTCTACACCACCGACAGCCCCTGGGCCGGCCATGCGCGCGGGTTCAACCGCGGGCGCATCTACAGCCGCGACGGACGGCTGGTGGCGAGCGTCGCGCAGGAAGGGCTGATGCGGATGCGCGAAGGCTGAACGGGTTCAGCTGCCCGCCAGCGCCTCGCACAGCCGGTCGGTGGCCAGCGCGATCCGCGATTCCGCCGTGTCGCGGTTCGTCGGATCGTTCCGCACCCCGCGCGTCTCGGTATTGAAAGTGAGCAGGCTGCCCGCGCGCTGGTCCGGACAAAGGCTGAGATAGGCGCGGAACCCGTTCTGGTCGCCATTGTGGCCGACGAAGCGCACCCCGCGCGTCCGGTCGATAAAGAAGGACAGGCCGGCCCTGGTCGTCGTCGCCATCCGCCCCTGGCTGAAATCGTCGCCCGCATCGACCTGCGGTCGCCACATTTCCTCCAGCGAACTGCGCTTGAGCACCAGCGCATAGTCCGTCCGCGCCGGATCGCCGATCAGGAACGCCAGATACTTCGCCATGTCGGGCATCGGCGCGTTCAGGCCACCATTGGACACGGTGACGCCGGTATCGACATCGAACGCTGCCGCCACCCGCTTGCCATCGCGCAGATAGTAGCTGTGCGAGCGGTGCGGCATCAGGTGCGGCGGGGTGCGGTCGAAATAGCTGGCATGCATGCCCAGCGGCTTGAGGATATTCTTGTCGATATAGACCTCGAAATCCTCGCCCGACAGCCGCTCGATCACCTGCCCCAGATAGACGATGCCGGGGTTGGAATAGCCAAAGCGCGATCCCGGTGCGAATTCGACCGCCGTATAGGGCAGCATCGCCGCCAGCTGCGCCCAGCCGGCGGGCTCGAACGGCTGCCACTCCTTGTCACGCCACGGCCAGGTGCCGCTGCGAAACCCCGCGCTGTGGCTCATCAGCTGACGGATCGTGATCGCCTCCATCGGCCCGAACGGATTATGCACCTTCGCAAGCTCGGGGACGTATCGCACGATCGGATCGTCGAGTTTCAGCAATCCGCGATCGCGCAGCTGCATGATCGCGATCCCCGTCATCGTCTTGGTCACCGACGCCCAGTGATAGATCGTCCGCGCATCCACCGGCGTGCCGGCGTCGGCGTCCTGCTGTCCCAGGTGATCGGCGGCCACGGTCTTGCCGTCGCGCACGAAGTAGAAGCTGCTGCCGACGATCTTCGCCTGTTGCACCGTGACGCGATGCAGGTTGCGGAAGTCGCGCAGTTCCGCGTCGAACGACCGCTCCTGCGCCGCCGCCGGGCCGCTCACCCATGCCAATCCGATCAACAACAGGCTGGCGGCGCGACGGGGCATGGCGGTCCTTTCTATTTCTTGGCGACCACCGTGTAGCTTGCCGGGAGGTAGAGGAACACCTCGGTCAGGCTGGCCCGTGACCATTCCACCGGGCGGTCGAGACCGCGAACCTCGACGCCGTAATCCGGACCGAAGCGCGCTGCGGTGGTGGCGGCGTCGGCGGCGATCATTTCGATGATCTTGGTGCGATATTGATCGGGGTTGAGCACCGACAGCGTCATGTCGCCGCTCTTCTCGATCTGCGCGCGGCCGGTGGGCGGCACCGCCTTGATGAACTTGGCGATGCGGTCGAGCGCGGCGCGCGCGTCCATGCCGGGCTCCAGCTTGACCTTGATGATGAAGCTGGTCCGTTCCGAATCCGGGCGACCGTCGCGCACAAGAGTGAGGTTACCGTAGTTTTCGAGCGTCAGCGCCTCGACCACATAGTCGCCGGTCGCCAGCTCGACGCCGTGCCTGCCCGCCTGCTCGATCGCGCTGCGGACCATCGCATAGATTTCCTTGCGGCGCGTCGCCTCGTCGCGCGTGTCGCCGGTAATCGACACCCGCTGCACCGCGAAGTCGGCGGTGCGCCGCATCGTGATGATCGGGATCGACGTGCCCTGAAACCCGTCGCGATTGCTCGCCGAGCGGGTTGCGGTGACCACCACTTCCTGCGCGGGAGCGGGAAGGATGCACGCCACCATCAATGTAGCCGCCGTCAGTGCCCGAATGATCCGCATCGTTGCGCTCCTACTTGGTGTCGGGCGCAGGGTCGGCCTTCGGACGGCGTCGGTCAATCGCCTGTCAGAGCGCGTCAGAAATCGCCGTCTGCGCCTTCGACCGCGTAATCGTCGACCCGGGCAGGCATCCGGAATGTGACCTTGAGCACACAGCCTTGTGCTCCGCCCGATGGCGCATTGGCGCGGGCCGTAGCGAGCGACTGACGCGCCTGCGCCCCGAACGCCTCGGCGGGCTCGCTGGCGAGGACCTTGATCTGGCCAGGCTCGCCCCAGGGCGCGAGATCGAAGCTGAGCATCGCCCACCCCTCGATCGCGCGTCGCCGGAAACCATCGGGATAGTTCAACGCGATGGGGCGCGTCCATGTCAGCTTGTCCGGACAAGTCGAGTCCTGTGGCCGAAACGCCGACCTGTCGGGGGCGGGCGGCGCCGGGATCGGGTCGCCGGGCCCGAGCAGCACAGGCACGGTGCAGCGCGTGCGGGGCGCGTTACCGGCAAAGCGCGAACGCCCGGCGGCATCGACAGCAGCGCGATCGAGCCCCGCATTTCCACTGCTTGTCGCAATCGCAACATGGGCCGGCACCCCCGCCGGATCGATGTCGAATTCGACGATGCTGTAGGCCGGTGCGCCCGGCTCGCGGGCGATGCGCGACTTGTCGGGATAGGCACGCAGCAGCACCTGAGGCGGACGCTGACCGCCGCAATCGATCTTGCGCAGGCGCGTCGCCAATGCGGCCTGGTCGCCCATGACAGGCCGACGGAGCGCGATGACGCGGAACAGGTCGGACTTTTCCGCCTCGTCCACCGGCTTTATCCGGGGCGTGAAGACGATACTGCACGACGTTCCCGGGCGTCCCCCGGCAAAGCGCCACAGGCTGAGCGCGGGGGCGAGATCGGCGGTCGGCGTGAAACCAAAGGGCGGAGCGCTATCCTCGACCCGCTGGGTGATTCCCGCAGGTCGTCCGTCCCGATCGAGCGCAAAGGTCATCCGCACCGCGCGCGGAGGCGCGGCACCAAGCCGCGCGACCTCCGTAAACGGCTGAACCGCTCTCAGCACAGCGACCGAGCGCCCGTCGCAGTGCGCCTCGCCGGCGTCGAAATCGACCAGATGGGGCCGGTACGCCCGCGCCGACGACGGAGCCTGAAGCGTGGCGGTTTGTGCGACGGCGACGAGAAGGGTGAGCATCTGCGGATGCTCCCGCTTTTCCGTTACCGGATCAAGACATTACACCGCCGTCTTGCCATATTCCTGCCGCGTCACCGGATGGCTGGACGACAGGCCGCCGTCCACCGCCAGCGCCTGTCCGTTGACATAGCTGGCATCGTCCGACGCAAGGAACAGCGCCGCGCGCGCCAGTTCCTCGGGCTGGGCGCCGCGGCGGAGCGGATTCAACCGGCCGACGCGATCCATCTTCCCCGCCTCGCGCGCATAGTCGAAGGTCGGCTTGGTCATGCCGGTCTCGGTAAGGCCGGGGCACAGCGCGTTGACGCGGACATTGGAGCCGGACAGCTGCTGCGCGGCGACTGCGGCGAGGTTGATGACCCCCGCCTTGGACGCCGAATAAGCCGGACTGCCCGCGCCCGAACGGATGCCGGCGACGCTGGCGGTGAGGACGATCGCGCCCTTCCCGCGCTCCGCAATCGTCGGCGCGCCATGCTTGATCGCGAGCAGCGGCCCGATCAGGTTCACGCGCAGCACTTCCGCCATCAGCTCGGGCGTGGTGTCGAACAAATTGGCCATCCCGCCCGAAATCCCGGCATTGGCGAAGAGCACGTCGAGCCCGCCGAATTCGGCGACGGCGAGATCGACCGTGGCGATCACGTCCGGCTCACTGCCCGCATCCATGCGGATTGCCTGGGCCGTGCCGCCCGCCGCGGCGATCAGCGCGACGGTCTCGTCCGCGCCCTCGCTCTTGTCGGCGACGATCACCCGTCCCCCTTCGGCGGCGAACAGGATTGCGGCGGCGCGGCCGATACCGCTGCCTGCGCCGGTGACGATAACCGATTTGTCGGTGAAGCGTGCCATCAGATCGTCACCCCGCCATCGATCACCAAAGCCTGCCCGGTGGTGTAGCGCCCCGCCGCCGAGGCGAGGAACACGACGCCCCCCGCAATATCCTCCGGCTCGCCCAGACGACGCAGCGGGGTCTGCTTGTTCACCCGCGCCTCGGCTGCGGGGTCTTCCCACAGCGCGCGGGCGAAGTCGGTCTTGATCAGCCCCGGCGCGATGCAGTTCACGCGGACATTGTCGGGACCATATTCGACCGCATAGTTGCGCGCGAGCTGGAAGTCCGCCGCCTTGGACACGTTGTACGCCCCGATCACCGGCGACCCGCGCAGTCCCCCGATCGAGGAGATGATGACGATCGCCCCGTCCTTGCGCTCGCGCATCTCGGGCGCGACCATCTGGATCAGCCAGTGGTTCGACAGGACGTTGTTGTCGAGGATCTTGCGGAACTGCTCGTCCGCAATGCCCGCCAGCGGCCCGTAATAGGGGTTGGACGCAGCGTTGCAGACCAGGATGTCGATCCGCCCGAACACGCGGCGCGTCTCGTCCACCAGATGCTGGAGCGCGTCCTTGTGCGAGATGCTCGCGGCAATGGCGATCGCGGTGCCGTCGCCATGCTTCGCATTGATCGCGGCGGCAACCTCGTCGCACGCATCCTGGTTGCGGCTGGAGATCACCACCTTAGCGCCCTGATCGGCGAGCGCTTCGGCCGAGGCTTTGCCGATCCCGCGCGAGGATCCGGTGACGATGGCGACCTTACCGGTCAGGTCGAACAGGCTCATCTAAAACTCCCCTCCCGCTTGCGGGAGGGGCCGGGGAGGGGGGGCCTGTCCGCACACGTTGTATCTGACTGAGAGGGACAGGCCCTCCCCTAACCCCTCCCGCAAGCGGGAGGGGGGACTTACGCCCCCGCCTTCCGCGCAAATTCCCAAGCACTCGCCGCCAGCCCCGGCACCCGCGCCGCTGTCTCCTCGGCATGCGCATTGCTGGCATTGCCGTCGAGCAGGCGGCGCTTGATCCCCTGGACGATGCTCATCAGCCGGAACTGGCCGAACGCGAAATACCAGTTGAGGTCGGGAATGCCGTCGCGCCCGGTCGCGGCGCAATAACGCTCAACCATCGCCTCGACGGTCGGGATGCCCGTCTCCGCCCCGGTAATCCCGCCAATGCCCGACGCGCCATTGGCCGGGATCATCCAGTTCATCAGCAGATAGCTGAAATCCGCCATCGGATCGCCCAGCGTCGACAGCTCCCAGTCGAGCACCGCCTTCACGCGCGGCGCGTCGGCGTCGAAAATCATATTGTCGATGCGATAATCGCCATGGACGATGCTGGTGCGCGTCTGCGGCGGCAATGTGCGCGGCAGCCACTCGATCAGCTTTTCGACATCCTCCAGATCGTCGGTCTGGGCCAACCGATACTGCTTGGTCCAGCGCCCGACCTGCCGCTCGAAATAGCTGCCCGGCTTGCCGTAATCGCCCAGCCCCGCCGCCGCGTAATCGGTCTCATGCAGCTGCGCCAACCGGTCGCAGATTTCGTAATAGATCGCGGTGCGCTGCGCCGGCGTTTTGTCGGGCAGCGACCCGTCCCAATAGGTCGCCCCCGCGACCAGCTCCATGATGTAGAAGGCCGATCCGACGACCCCATCGTCCTCGCATAGCCCATAGGGCTTCGCGACCGGGAAGCCGGTCGGATGCAGCCCGGCGATCAGCCGATATTCGCGATCCACCGCATGGGCCGAGGGCAGCAGCGGCCCGAACGGCTTGCGCCGCAGGACATAGGCGCCGCTCGCCGCGTCGATGCGGTACGTCGGGTTGCTCTGCCCGCCGGGGAATTTGGCGTAGCTCAGCGGCCCCTCGAAACCCGCGACATTGGCCTCCATCCATGCGGTCAGGCGCGCGGTGTCGAGATCGTCGACCTGCTCCATCGGCTGCCCGCCGCGATGTCCCGCCGGCGGGGTCATGCGAACTCGATCACGGAGCGCACCGCGTCGCCCGTGCGGAGGTTGTCGAAGGCGTGGTTGATGTCCTCCAGCCGGATCCGCTCGGCCACCATCGTGTCGAGGTCGAGCACGCCGTCGAGATACATCTGGACAAGGCGCGGGAGGTCGATCGGGAATTGCATCGACCCGGCAAGCGACCCCTGCAGCTTCTTGCCCGACAGGAAGGTCGGGCCGGGAATGCTGACCGACTGGCCCGGCGCGATCATGCCCAGGATCGTCGCGGTCCCGCCACGGCGCAGCACGTGCCACGCCGTCTCCGCCGTCTGCGGCCGCCCGACCGCCTCGATCGCATAGTTCACGCCGCCATCGGTGAGCTTCAGCACCTGCTTGACCAGATCGGGCGCCATCGCATCGAGATCGTGCGTCGCACCCATCTTCCGCGCCAGCGCGCGCTTCTCCGGCACCGGGTCGATCGCGATGATCTTGCCCGCGCCCGCGATCTTGGCGGCGTTGATCGCCGACAGGCCGATCCCGCCGCACCCGATCACTGCGACCGTCTCGCCCGGCGTCACCTTGCTGTCGCGGAAGATCGACCCCGCCCCGGTCAGCACCGCGCAGCCAAGCAACGCCGCACGGTCGAGCGGCATATCCTTGCTGATCGCGACACAGGCATTTTCATGGATCAGCATCTGTTCGGCAAACGCCGACAGGTTGAGGAAATGATTGACCGGCGTGCCATCGGCGAGCGTCAGCTTGGGGCTGGCATCGGCCGGGCGGCGCGTCGAATTGTCGAGACACAGCGACGGACGGCCCGAGATGCAGAACTCGCACGACCCGCAGAACACGGTGAAGAAGGTGATGACATGGTCGCCGGGCTTCAGCCGCGTGACCTCGCTCCCCACCGCCTCGACCACGCCCGCCGCCTCATGCCCCGGCACGGTCGGCATCGCGTGTGGATAGGCGCCGTCGACGAAATGCAGATCCGACCGGCACACGCCGCACGCCGCCGTACGCACCAGCACCTCGCGCGGGCCGGGCTTGTCGATGCGGATGTCGTGGATTTCGAGCGGCTTGCCGGCCTCGAACAGGACTGCTGCTTTCACCTGATCTCCCCAAAAACCTCAATCGTCACCCCCGCGAAAGCGGGGGCCCATCTCCTGCGCTATCCAAACACCTCACCGGGCGCAGCTGCCGCACGTCCGGGAGATGGGCCCCCGCGTTCGCGGGGGTGACGGCAAAGGCTTACCGCGTCACCGCCATATCGCCGCTGCTCGGCCGATCCGCCTTGAACTCACCATACTTGCCAAACTCCGACCGCGCGATCGCCCGGTTGTGGACCTCGTCCGGCCCATCGGCAAAGCGCAGCGTGCGCATGCTCGCCCATGCACTCGCCAGCGGCGTATCGCCCGATACGCCTGCGCCGCCGAACGCCTGAATCGCGTCGTCGAGGATCTGCAGCGTCATGCGCGGACCCATCGCCTTGATCATCGCGATCTCGCCCTGCGCCGACTTGTTGCCGGCCTTGTCCATCATGTCCGCCGCCTTGAGGCACAGCAGGCGCATCATTTCGAGGTTCGACCGCGCTTCGGCCACGCGCTGTTCCCAGATCGAATGATCCGCGATGCGCTTGCCGAACGCGACACGGCTCAGCAGGCGCTTGCACATCAGCTCCAGCGCCATTTCGGCAACGCCGATCGATCGCATGCAGTGATGGATGCGGCCCGGCCCGAGCCGGCCCTGCGCGATCTCGAACCCGCGCCCTTCGCCCAGCAGGATATTCTCGACCGGCACACGGACATTCTCCAGCACCACCTCGCCATGGCCGTGCGGCGCGTGATCATACCCGAACACCGAAAGCATCCGCTCGATCCGCACGCCCGGCGTGTCCATCGGCACCAGAATCTGGCTCTGCTGCGCGTGGCGCGAGGCGTCGGGGTTGGTCTTGCCCATCACGATCGCGACCGCACAGCGCGGATCGCCCACGCCCGACGACCACCATTTCCGCCCGTTGATGACATAATGATCGCCATCGCGGACCATCGAGGTCTGGATATTGGTCGCATCCGACGAGGCGACATCGGGCTCGGTCATCAGGAATGCCGAGCGGATCTCGCCATTCATCAGCGGCTTGAGCCAGCGCTCCTTGTGTTCCCGCGTGCCGTAGCGGTGGAGCACCTCCATATTGCCGGTATCGGGGGCCGAGCAGTTGAACACCTCGCTCGCCCATCCGGCGCGGCCCATTTCCTCGGCGCACAGCGCGTATTCGAGGTTGGTGAGCTGCGTCCCCTCAAATTCGAACGTGTCGTCGACATGGGTCTGGCCCGAATGCGGCGGCATGAAGAAATTCCACAGTCCCTGCGCCCGCGCGACCGGCTTCAACTCCTCGATCACCGGCAGCACCTTCCAGCGCTCGCCGGTATAGACCTGTTCGCGATACTCCTTCTGGCGCGGGGCGATATGCTGGTCGATGAACCCGCGCACGCGATCGCGGAAATAGGTCTCGCGCTCGGTCAGCGTGAAGTCCATCGGCTCTCTCCTTGTCCAATCCGTTTCGAGTCGATTAGGCCATACCCGATATTCGGTAAAGTGGGCAGCGCAGCATTTTTCGGCTACGGTTCCCTGTAGATCGCATTGCTACGCTTTAGGACTGTTCGTTCGAATCAAATTTGCTAATCTAAACGGATGAACGCCGAAGACGCAGTGCCCGAAGAGGCACGGGGGAAACAAAACGGTTCCGTGCCAAGCGCGACGCGATCCTCGCGGCGGCGGCGGACGTGATCAACGATCAGAGCGCGAAGGGCATGACCTTCGCCGATGTCGCGCAGCGCGTCGGCCTCAACACCACCAGTGTTACCTACTATTTCAAGCGCAAGGAAGACCTTGCCGCCGCAGCATTCGAGGTCACGCTCGACCGGCTCGACGCGATGCTCGACGAAGCGCATCGCGAGGCAACCCCCGAGGCCCGCGTCGCCCGTTACCTGGCGATCAACATGGAACGGCTGGCACGGATCGCGACCGGCGAGGAAAAGGCGTTCGCCATCCTGTCCGACCTGCGCGCGATGGAGGGCGAGGTAAAGGCCGCCTTGCTCAAGCGCTGGCAGCAGATTTTCCGCAAGACCCGCGCGCTGTGGGGCGAAGGCGGCACCCGCGCGGAGACCGACCTGCGCGGCGGACGCGCGCATGTGCTGCTCGAAAACACCTTCTGGCTCCCCGCCTGGATCACGCGGTACGAGGTCGACGAATATCCGCGCGTCGAGAGCCGCCTGATGGACGTGTTCCGTCACGGCATCGCCACCCCGGGCGATGTGTGGAAGCCCGAGATGCTCGACCTCACGCATGACGAGGCCGAGCCGGGCCGCGAGGCATTCCTGCTGGCGGCGACGCGGTTGATCAACGAACTCGGCTATCGCGGCGCATCGGTGCAGAAGATCGCGAGCGAGCTCAACGTCACCAAGGGCAGTTTTTACCACCATCTCGACGCCAAGGACGAGCTGGTGATCGAATGCTACAAGCGCAGCTTCGACCTGATCGCCGACGCGCAACGGCTGGCCGAGGAAGGTCCCGGCGACCATTGGCGCAAGTTGACCAGCATCATCGGGACTTTGCTCGACGTGCAGTTTTCCGAACGCGGGCCGCTGCTGCGCACCACCGCGCTGTCGGGCCTGCCGCCGCGCGTGCGCACCGCGTTGATCGACCGTTCGAACCGTATCGCGCGCCGTTACGCGGGCATGCTCTCCGACGGCATCGCCGAGGGTTCGATCCGCGCGATCGACCCGCTGGTCGCCAGCCAGACGATGATGGCGCTGCAGAATGCCGCGTTCGACATGCGCAAATGGGCCAGCACCATGCCGCGTGATCGGGCGGTAGCGTTCTACGCCTCGACAATCGTGTTCGGGCTGTTCGACGATCGCGTGCTGGAGTTTTAACCCGGCGGGAGCGCTGCTCAGACGGCCGCTTCGCGCCGCTTAAGCCACACTCCCGCGCGCCAATAGTGGAAGATCGCCCAAGGAGTGATCGCCGCGAAGATCAACATCGCATAGCGCAGCGAATCCTCGCCATAGGTCGGGTTGAGCGCATCGCTGAGCCGCCCCACCGCCACCGGACCGATACCAAGGCCAATCATGTTGATGACCAGCAATGTGATCGCCGCCCAGAGCGCACGTACCTTCTGCGGAGCGAGGCTCTGGATCATCGCGAAGCTGGGTCCGAGATATGAGTTCTGGAACAGCAGTGCGACGACATAGGCGCTAAGGGCCAGCTGCCAGCTGTCCAGCCAGTAGAACATCAGTGCGAAGGGCAGCGCGATCACCTTGAGCAGCGCGACCATATAGCTTTGCGCGTGCATTCCGCGAGTCTTGGCTAGCCAGTCGGCCAACCTGCCGCCGAGCACCGCAGACAGCGCGCCGACCACGCCCAGGATGGGCGCCACGATCCACGCGATCTGAAGCAGGTTCATGTCGAGCGAACGCTGCATGTAGCTCGGCCCGAATGCCGCCAGTCCATATCCGATCATGGAGGTGAGCGTGACACCGAGCACGACATGGACCGCGGCCTTGTTGCGCCACATCCCCGCAAATGCCTCGCCCAGCGACGGCATTGCTTCGCCTTCGGCGACCTTGACCGCGTCGGACAGGCCACGGCGCGGCTCGACCACGAGCTTCCATACGAAAAAGGCGAGCAGCACGCCGGGCAGGCCGACCGCGAACAGGGCGACGCGCCAGCCATAATAATGCGCGACCGTCCCGCCGATCATCGTTCCAAAGGCCGTGCCCAGCACGACGCCCAGCGAATAGATCGCCATCGCCCCCGCGCGCTTTTCCGGCGGGTAGAGGTCGGCGATGATCGAGTGGCTCGGCGGGCTCGACCCCGCCTCGCCAATGCCGACACCGATGCGGAACAACAGCAGCTGGACGAAGTTCTGCGCCAGCCCGCACGCTGCGGTAAAAGCGCTCCACACCGTCAGGCTGATCGCGATGATGTTGCGCCGGTTCATGCGGTCGGCCAGCCGCGCGACCGGGATGCCAAGCCCGGCATAGAAGACCGCAAAGGCAAGGCCCGTCAGCATCCCCAGCTGGGTGTCGCTGAGCCCCAGATCCTTCTTGATCAGCTCTTGCAGGATCGCGAGGATCTGCCGATCCATATAGCTGAAGAAATAGGTCACCGTCAGCAATGCGAGCGTCAGCCCGCGTCGCCGGATCGCGCGGTCGTCGGCCCCCTCGGGAACAGGGTCGGCCGGTGCGGAAATCATCGCCATGTCAACCTGCTCCTTCATACGCATCGAGTATACCCGTCAGACAAAAATCGAGGCTCCGCCGCGTTCCCCGCGCGACGGAGCCCCGAAAAGGTACCGGCTTCAGAACTTGGCGGAAACGCCAACCTTGAAGTTGCGGCCCAGAGGATTCCCGACAAAAGGTTCGTAGTTATAGTCTTCGCGGGCGAAGGGCGGATCCTGATCGAACAGGTTGTAGACGCTACCCGACAGGGTCACGCTGTCGGTAATCGCGAACTGGATGGTGAAGTCCACCGTGGTGAAGCTGTCGATGAACGCCCCCTGGGTCACCCGTGCGCCGCCCAGCGCCGGGTTGGGGCCGAACACGCCCGCCGTGGTCGTGTCGGCGCGCTGATCGTACAGCCCATCGATATAGGTGGCCGTCAGGCGCGCATCGATCGGACCCGCGCCAAATTCCAGGAAGCCCTGCCCCTTCCACTCGGGAACCGGATAGAGCGTCGTCTGGTAGTTGAGCAGCCCGACGCCGTCATAGCCCCCCTGCACCAGCGCGCCCGCGACGAAGATGTCGCTGATCCGGTTCTGAAGCGTGTAGGTGACGTTGCCGCCGATCGCGAACCGCGTGCCGCTGCCCAGCATGTCGGTTCCCCGATAGCTGGCCATCACGTCGATGCCCTCATTGGTGATCGACGCGCCATTCTGGGTCTCGGTCCGCACGCGCGAGATGGCGGTGCGCGCCGTCGTGGCGGTGCAGGGTCCGGTCGAGAAGGTGAAACGCGCCGCCAGCGCCGCATTGGTGGCGCAGGTATTGCCACCGGTGCTGGGGAACAGGGTGTTGACCATCGAGATCAGCGGGTCGGAGACGATCGCATCCTCGATGTCATAGCGGTAATAATCGATGCTCGCGCTGAACCCGCCGGCGCTGAGCAGCACGCCCGCGCCGTAATTCTTCGAGCTTTCGGGCACCAGGTTCGGATTGCCGAACACGTCGATCGGACGGAAGGTCGTGTCGATGATCTGGAGTGCGGTGATCGATCCGGGTGCCAGCTGGTTGAGCGTTGGGGCGCGGAAGGTGGTACCGAAGCCGCCGCGAACCGCGAGCCAGTCGGTGACCTGCCAGCGCGCGCGAATCTGGGGATCGAAGGTCGATCCGGTGGCCCCGCCATAGTCCTCGAACCGCGCGGCGAGCTGAAGGTTGAGCGTGTCGAGGATCGGCAGCTGAGCCTCTGCGAACAACGCCCAGACATCGCCCTGAAGGTCATAGTCGAGGTTGGTGCCAAGGAAGCCGAGCGCACCCGCAGCAGCGCGTCCCCCCGAACAGGCGGCAGCATTGGTATTGCCGTTCAACGGCGTCTCCCGGCACGGATTTTGCGCCAGGTTGTTGTTCGCGCCGTAGCGACCGGTGATCGAGGTATCGCGATATTGCGCGCCGACGCCGAACTGCACCTCGCCGCCCGGCAGGTTGAACCCGGTGCCACCGCTGAGCGATCCTTCGAAAACCAGCAGGTCGGTGGTCACTGCGCTGTGCGATTTGACAAAGAACCAGTCGGTCAGCTCGGCGCTGTTCGTCGGGCCATTGGCGCCCGGGTTGGTCTGGCCGGTTGCCGGGTTGACCGATACCGCGTTGCCGAACGGATTGAGCCACAGACAGCCATTGGCACCCGGCGTCGTGCCGGTGCAGCTCGCCCCGCCAAAGCCGAGGAGCGCGCGCTGGACGCGGTCACCGAATGAGTCGTATCCGTCGATATAGCGATAGTAATTATGGTAGGTCGCGTTGAGGTTGTAGTTCAGCCCGTCGGCGACCTCGCCGCGAAGCTCGGCGGTGAAGCGGGTCGATTCGCCCTTGCGCAGTCCGGTGGCCGACCCCGGCGCGAATTCATTGTCGAGCGTGGAGGGATTGCCGCCCAGCAGATGCGGACGGAACAGCAATGTCGGGAACAGCACGCCCGCACCCGCCGGCGTCGTATTGGCCGCGCGATAGGCGACCAGGCCGGGATTGGCACTGGGCACGAAGAACCCGCTGTTCAGCAACGCCGCGAAGGGCGCAAACGGCGTCCCGGCAATCGCGACGCCCGAGGGCGGCTGGGTCAGCAAATAGGAAGGCGAGCTGAGATAGTTCGGGACGGTGGTCCGACCGTACAGCGCGGTCATCTGGAACGTCGTATTCTCACCCACATCCCATTCGAAATCGATGAACGCCTGCCCGCGCATCTCCTTTTCGACCAGATTGTCAAAGGTCGAATATTGATTGTAGCAGCGCGCATCCGCGCCCACATAGCCGCCGAGCGGGGCGCACGCGGTGTCCGCCACGATGCCGGTGACCGGGGATCCGGTCGCGCCCAGGAACAGGAAGTTCGCGGGGTTGCCGCCGCCGGTCCAGCCGCCTTGGGGATTTTCGGGATAGGGCCGGACCGCCCAGTCGCGGTCCTTGGCCATCAGCTGGCCGCGCTGCTGGTATCCGCCCGCGACCAGCAGGCGGAAATTGTCGCCGACATGGCCAAAGCTGAGCGAGACGTCGAAATCGCCGTCCGACCCCTCGATAAAGCGGTAGCTGCCCGAACCCTGGAACCCGCGCTGATTAGTGCGGGTGATGAAGTTCACCACGCCCGCAATCGCTTCGGAACCGTAGGTTGCGGCGGCACCGTCCTTCAGCACCTCGACTCGGCCGATCGCGGCCTGGGGAAGGAGGTTGATGTCGACCGAGGGCACGCCGTTGCCCGACGTGGCGAGACGCTTGGAATTGAGCAGCACCAGTGTGCGCTGCGGGCTGAGACCGCGAAGGTTCACGGTGGCGATGCCTTCCGCCCCCTGCGATCGGCTGTCGAACTGGTTGGCGTCGCCCAGCGACGCGCTCGAGCTCGGCAATGCCTTGACCAGATCGAGTACGGTCGGATTGCCCTGCTTGGCGAGTTCCTCGGCACCGATCACGTCGACCGGCAGCGCCGCGTCTTCCGGCGTGCCGGCGATGATCGATCCGGTGATGACGATTTCGGTTTCGCCATCGCTGTCCTGCGCAAAGGCGGGCGCCGCGCCGCCGAGGACGAGCGCCGAAACCCCGCACGCCGCCAAAAGCTGCTTCTTCATAAGATCCCACTCCCGTTCGGCCGGAACGCTGTTCGGCTCCATACCGTAAACTCGAATAGATCGACTCTCTAGAGATCGGTCAAGAGTGGAAAACCGTTGCGAAACGCCACTTATCCGTAGCTGTTACATGGAGGACACGGTTCGAATCGGTACCGTGGAAATATCTGCGAGTATGCTGAACCGATCTTCTAAAGACAAAAATTCATGCCGCAGATGCGAAAAGGGGCGCTTCCGCCTGTCGCGGAAGCGCCCCTTTCAATTTCAGCCGCTTGACGGATCAGAACCCGCTGAGCCGCGCGAAGCGCTCGCGATGCCAGGCAGTGTTGCCCCACATCTGCTCCAGCACGCGCATCCGCTTGAGGTAAAAGCCGGCGTCATATTCATCGGTCATGCCGATACCGCCATGCAGCTGGATCAGTTCGCGGCTCATCAGATGCCCGACCTCGTTCGCCTTGGCTTTGGCGAGCGATGCCGCCTGGCGGGTATCCCCGCCGCGGTCGATCGCCGCCAGCCCGGCCTCGACCGCCGAGCGCATCAGCTCGATATCGCTGAACAGGTTCGCCATGCGGTGCTGGAGCGCCTGGAAGGTGGCGAGGATCTGTCCGAACTGAACGCGCTGCTTCAGATAGGCGAGCGTGGTGTCGAACGCCTGTCCCGCCATGCCCAGCATCTCGGCCGCGGCGAGCACGGCAGCGCGATCGAGCACCGCGTCGAGCAGCGTATCACCCCCGCCCGCGAGCTTGTCGGCGGGCGCGCCATCGAAACTCACCTGCGCATGGCTACGGAAATCGACGAGGTGGCGGCGATCGACGGTCACGCCCTCCCCCGCCTCGACCAGATACAGGCCATCGGTCGCGGCAACCACCAACAGCCCGGCGCTGTCGCCCTCGGCGACGAACGCCTTGGTGCCGGTCAGCTTGCCGTCCGAAACGCTGGCGGTGATCGCGGAGGGATCGTGGCGCGGCCCTTCATCGACCGCGAGCGTCGCAATCAGTTCGCCGCTGGCGATGCGCGGCAGATACTTGTCCTTCTGCGCGTCGCTCCCGCCGAGCAGGATCGCCGATGCGGCTGCGGCGCTGGCCGCGATCGGACTGGCGGACAGCGTCTTGCCCAGCTCCTCGATCACCAGTCCCAGGCTCAGCCACCCGAAATCGCTGCCGCCCTGTGCCTCGGGGATAATCACCCCGGTCCAGCCCATTTCGGCCATCGTCGCATAGGCGGCGGGGTCGTAACCCGTCGCGCTGTTCGCATCGCGGATCTTGCGCCACGCGGTCACCGGGCTCTCATTGCTCGCCCAGTCGCGCGCCATGTCGCGCAGCATCGTCTGTTCTTCGGTCAGAACGGCCATTGTTCAGTTCCTTACGTCCGTCCCATCTAGGCCGTCATCCCAGCGAAAGCTGGGATCTCGCGCGGCGAGGGAAACCCGTGTGGTGAAAGACCCCAGCTTTCGCTGGGGTGACGGTCAGCTATTGGTGGTCCAGCATCCCCAGGATGCGCTTGGCGATCACGTTGTTCTGGATTTCGGTCGATCCGCCATAAATGGTCGTCGCCTTGCCGAAGAGCCACGCACGCACGCCGTGAATCTGCGCCTCGGTAAAGCCCTCGCCTTCCCAGCCGAGACCTTCCATCCCCTGAATCTCGATCATCAGTTCGGCGCGTTCCTGGCCCAGCTTGGTGCCCACGGTCTTGAGGATCGACGAGACTTCGGACACGCCGCCCACCGCCTTGCTCTCCGCCTGCACGCGCATCGCGGTCAGCAGGAAGGCGCGCCAGTCCATCTCGAACTTGGCGATGCGCGCGCGCAGATCGGGGTCGGCGATCCGCCCCTCGGCATCGACGCCGCGATATTTCTTCGCCATATCGGCGAGCGAAGGCCCGCTCATGCGGAAGGCGGAACCGCCGCCCGACAGGTTGGTGCGCTCATGCTGGAGCAGTCGCTTGCCGATGGTCCAGCCCTGCCCCTCCGCGCCGACGCGGTTTTCCTTGGGCACCTTCACATTGGTGAAGAAGGTCTCGCAGAAGGGCGACATGCCGCTGATCATCTGGATCGGCTTCACCTCGACCCCGGGCGAATCCATGTCGATCAGCAGGAAGGTAATACCGCCCTGTTTCTGGGTCTTGTCGGTGCGCACGATGGCGAAGCATTTGTGCGCCCATTGCCCGCCGCTGGTCCAGGTCTTCTGGCCGTTGACCAGATAATGGTCGCCCTTGTCCTCGGCAAAGGTCTGCAGGTTGGCGAGATCGGACCCGGCGTTCGGCTCCGAATAGCCCTGGCACCAGCGCACCTCGCCGCGCGCGATTGCCGGGATATGCTCGCGCTTCTGCGCCTCGTTGCCATATTCCAGCAGCGTCGGGCCGAACATCATCACGCCCATGCCGCCGATCGGATTCCACGCCCCGGCCCGCGCCATCTCCTCCTGCAGCACCTTGGCCTGTGCGCGGCTCAGCCCGCCGCCGCCATATTCGGCGGGCCAGGTCGGGACGCCCCAGCCCTTCTCGCCCATCGCCTTGCGCCAGGCAGCCTGTTCGGGGGTCTCCTGCGTCGGCCCCTCGACCGCCGACATCGCATTGTCCTTGCCCTTGAGCGAGGCGGGGAAATTCTCCGCCAGCCAGTCGCGGACTTCGGTGCGGAAGGTGTCGAGATCGACCCTTACATCCTCCATTACAGACATCTTCTCTCCTCAAAATTCACAGCGGGCTGCGGCTCGATGGCGCATTCTCCCGCGACATGTTCGCTTGTGTTCACGTTGCGCGAATTTCCTCGACATGTTCGCTTCCGGTCGTTTGCCCGCATCGTACAAGCGACTCCCGCGACCTCCAATTTGAATTTGCGGTATGGGCCGAGTCGCGTCAATCGCCTTTTCAGCGCGCCGAACCGAGCAGCGCCGAATTGTCCATCTCCACCGCGCGCGCTTCGGCCTCGCGTGCCTTCAGCGCCGCGACATTGGCCTCGTGCTTGGCGCGGGTGATCGGGTAGAAGAGCAGGATCAGCGCGCCGAGCGTCCACAGGCCGATCGAGCACGGGATGTAGTGGATGACGAGGCTGCGGATCGCCTCCTCGCTCACCTGTCCCGGCGCGGGCTTGGCGGGGAAATCGGACCAGACCAGCAGGCGGCCGGCCAGGAAGATGCCGATCGCGGTCGAGCATTGCTGCATGAAGCTGGACGCGGCGAAGAAGGTTCCCGCCTCGTGCCGACCGGTCTTGAGCGCGCTGTCCTCCACCACGTCGGCGAGCATCGAGCTGGTGTTGATCAGCGAGATCGCGACCATCGCGCCATAGATCGCGCCGATCGCGAACAAGGTCGGCACCAGCAGCGTGTCGCCCGGCACAAAGAACCAGCCGAGATAGGACAGGACCAGCGGCGACAGGCCGATCGACACCCCGACCACGGCGAAGATCATCGAGCTCGCGCGCTTGCCGATCCACGCCGACATGACCGGCGCGAGCGGCGCGGCGATGGTCGCGGCGACCAGGCTGTCGATCGTCAGGATGGCGAGCTGGGTCGCGTTGAGCTGGAACAGATAGGTGCCGAAGAACAAGTTGGTCGCGGCATACAGCCCGATCGCGGAATATTTGAGCACGCCGAAGCCGAAGATCGCGAGGAACGCGCGGTTCCGCAGCGCCGTCCCCATCTCGCGCAGATGGCCGAGCAGAGGGGTGGGCTCGGTCCGCACCTCGGCCTGCCGCAGATAGGGGATGCGGTTGTGCGTGCCGATGCCGCAGATCAGGATCACCGCAAAGATCGTCAGCGCTCCGGCGATGGCAAAGCCGGGATAGCCCGCCGGATTGAGCTGGCCGCGCGGATATTCGGGCGTCGCGGCGAAGAAGGTCAGCAGACACAGGGTGGTGAAGCCATAGGTGCCGGCATAGCCGAACCACCAGCGCAGGCTGAACAGCCGGGTGCGCTCACGATAATCGTCGGTCAGCTCCGGCGTCATCGCGGAGATATTGATCTCGAACGCGCTGATCGCGACGCGGGTGAGCGACGCGGTGGCGAAGATCCACACGCCCATCTGGAAATCGCTCAGCCCCTGCGGCGGGAACCAGGCGAGCAGGAAGAACAGGGCCGTGGGCAGCGCCGCGCCATAGATGAAGGGGTGACGCCGACCCCAGCGGCTGCGCGTCAGGTCCGACCAGCGCCCGATCAGCGGATCGGCAACCGCATCGACCAGCAGGGTCAGCGCGACCGCAGCCGAGACGATCCCCGCCGGCACGCCGATGATCTGGCTGTAGAAGAACAGCAGATAGGTGGTGAAGGCAGCGTTCTTGATGCCATTGGCGATCGCCCCCGACCCATAGCTGACCCGCGTGCGCAGCGTGATTGGCGGGGTACCACGCACCGCATCCCCAACGACTCCATCCAGCGCCGTCGCCATCCGCATCTCTCCTGTCACCGTCTATCGCGGCCGTT
Source organism: Sphingomonas sp. J344 (assembly GCF_024700005.1). Classification (NCBI taxonomy): domain Bacteria; kingdom Pseudomonadati; phylum Pseudomonadota; class Alphaproteobacteria; order Sphingomonadales; family Sphingomonadaceae; genus Sphingomonas; species Sphingomonas sp. J344. The sequence goes on from NZ_JAJONB010000001.1 coordinate 415,485, forward strand.
TCGAAGTTGCGGTATGGATGACGCTACGTCAAGCGCTTGCGGAAAGATGTTGAACGAAGCGAACATGTCGCGGAACAACGCGCCCCGCGCCCCATAGCGCGTTGGACATTGCGCCTCGCAATTGTCGACAGAAGGCGCACGCCGCGCGATCGAAGCGCGAATCCTGTTGACCTGCGCAATTTGTGCGCGAGTCTGCGCGCACTTCATCCGGGGGCGGGCATGACATTTTCCCATCGCGCAATTCCCATCGCGCTCGCCGCCGTGCTGATCGACGCGATCGGGTTCGGGATCGTGTTGCCCGTCCTGCCGTCGCTGATCGTCGAGCTGACCGGGCAGACACTGCCCGAGGCGACGCGGATCGGCGGGTGGCTGATCATCGTGTTCGCGGTCGCGCATTTCTTTGCCGGGCCGATCCTCGGCAATCTGGGGGACCGTTATGGACGGCGGCCGGTGATCCTTGCGGCGATGCTGATCTTTGCCATCGACTATGCGCTGATGGCGTTCGCGCCGACAATCGCGTGGCTGTTCGCGGGACGGCTGATCGCGGGGATTGCGGGGGGCAGTCTATGGTCCGGCGAACGCAATCATCGCCGACGTCACCCCGCCCGACAAGCGCGGCGCGACATTCGGCCTGATGGGCGCGGCGTTCGGGATCGGGTTCATCATCGGCCCGGCGATCGGCGGCCTGCTCGGCGAGTTCGGGCCGCGCACGCCATTCATGGTCGCGGGCGCGTTGGCCGCGCTCAACGCCACATGGATCTTCTTCGTGCTGCCCGAGACGCTCGCGCCCGAGAATCGGCGCAAGTTCGAATGGAAGCGCGCCAATCCGCTCGGCACCTTCGGGCCGTTGTTCGCGATGAAGGGCGCGCTGCCTTTGCTCGTCGTCGCGTTCATCTGGCAGCTGGCGCATCAGGTCTACCCGGCGACCTGGGCCTTCTATGCCGAGCTGGCGCATGGCTGGGACAGCCGCGCGATCGGCTGGTCGCTGGCGGCGTCGGGCACCGCGATGGCGCTGACGCAGATTTTCGTCACCGGCCGCGCAATCGCCGCGCTGGGCGAAACGAAGACGCTGATGATCGGCCTGATCGTCGGCACGCTGGCCTATGCCGCCTATGCCTTCGCCACCGAAGGCTGGCAGGTTTACGTGATCCTGATGTTCGGCGCGTTGCAGATGCTGGCCTATCCCTCGCTCAACGCGATGCTGAGCCGCCGGGTCGATGCGTCCAATCAGGGCGCGTTGCAGGGCGGGATGGCGAGCATCGCCAGCGTTGCGGCGATCCTGGGGCCGCTGAGCCTGACCCAGACTTTGGCTTACGGCGCGGAACATGGCTTTGCCGGTGCGGCGTTCGCGCTGGCGGCGGCGCTGACATTGGTCGCGGTGGGGATCGTGCTGGTATTCCTGTTGCGGCGCGGGGGGCGAACCGGCACCGGTTGCGTAAGCGACGCTCGACCCCATTTGTGCGGCTCCCCCGCTGGAGCGCGCACCCATGATCGACCTGCATTACTGGCCCACCCCGAACGGCCACAAGATCACGATGTTTCTGGAGGAGGCCGGCCTCCCCTACACGATCCACGCGGTGAACATTGGCCAGGGCGACCAGTTCAAGCCCGACTTCCTGAAGATCGCGCCCAACAACCGGATGCCGGCAATTGTCGACCATGACCCGGTCGATGGCGGCGAGCCGATCAGCGTATTCGAGAGTGGCGCGATCCTGCTCTACCTCGCCAACAAGACCGGCAAGTTCTTTGGCCCCGAGCAGCGCGACAAGATCGTGCAGATGCAGTGGCTGATGTGGCAGATGGGCGGGCTCGGCCCGATGGCAGGGCAGAACCACCATTTCAACCGCTACGCCCCAGAGCCGATCCCCTATGCGCAGAAGCGCTATATCGACGAGACCAACCGGCTGTACGGCGTGCTCGACCGGCAGCTGGCGGGCAAGCCGTTCGTCGGGGGCGAGGACTATTCGATCGCCGACATGGCAATCTATCCGTGGATCGTGCCGTATGAAGCGCAGAGCCAGAATCTCGATGATTTCCCGCATGTGAAGCGCTGGTTCGAGGCGGTGGCCGCGCGGCCCGCGACGGTGCGCGCCTATGCCAAGGGTGAAGAGGTGCGGCCGGGGACTCCGGCGATGACGGACGAGCAGAAGAAGGTGCTGTTCGGGCAGACTGCGGCGGTGACGCGGGGGTGAGCCGATCCTTCTTACCAGCCCCTCCCGCCTTCGCGAGAGGGGTTGGGGAGGGTCTTCCTCTTTTTGTCTGGTGAGCGGGCAAGAAGAAGAGAAAGAAGGAGAAGACCCTCACCCAACCCTCTCCCGCAAGCGGGAGAGGGCTAAGAAGAAGAAGCGGCCTTGCCCCGGCCTGTCATAGCCCGGCCTTTTCGATCGCGTCGGCAAGTTCGCTGGCGGCCGTCCGGTCGTCGGTGGGGCGCAGCCGATTCAGAGCCGTTTGCACCCGCGTCTGTGCCACCTGGAACGTCTTGTGCCGCACCTCGCGCGCGAGATTGGTGCGCCATGCGCTGCTTTTGCCCAGTAACGGCGACCATTTCGCTTCCTCGGTCGCCAGTATCGCAAGGGCGAGGCGCAGGCCGTCGCGCCTGCCCCGCTCATAATCATCGGCCATTCATCGCCTCCACTGTGCGTGGGACTGGCAGATCGCGGTCGCGCGGAACAGGGCTAACGATGCGCTCGAACGGTCGCCCCTAGCCTTTCCCCGGCCTGCGCGACAGGCCGATGTCGAGATGCGCGCCCGCGTCGAGCAGGATCACTTCGCCGGTAATGACACGACTGGCGGGGTCGAGCAGGTTGACGATCGGGCCGGCGATGTCTTCGGCGTGGGCGGCCATTTGCATCGGGGTCTGGCCGGCGATGAAGGCCTCGAACTTCTCGAACGCTTCGGCCGTCATGCGCTCGCTGAACCAGCCGGTGCCGACATAGCCGGGCGCGACGGCGTTGACGCGGATCGCGGGGGCGAGGACGCGGGCGAGACTCTTGGTCATCGTCGCCAGCGCGCCCTTTGACGCGGCATAGGCGACCGAGGAGCCGTTGCCGAACACACCGGCGACCGATGCGATGTTGACCACGGCGCTGGCCGGGCCTTCACGCATCGCCGGAGCGCAGGCGCGGATCATCTGGAACGGGGCCACGGTGTTGAGGCGGTAGATGTCGAGGAAATCGTCCGCCGACAGCGCCTCAAGGTCTTCGTGATTGGCGAATTTGGTCTTGCCGGCATTGTTGACGAGCAGGTCGATGCGGCCGAACGCCTCCGTCGCCGCAGCAGCGAGCGCGCGGCACTGGGCGTCGTCGGCGATATCGGCCTGGACCGCGATCGATCCGTTGCCGACCTCCGCCGCCAGCGCCTCGGCCGCGTCGCGGCTGTTGGCGTAGTTGATCACGCAGCGCACGCCGCGCTCGGCCAGCCGCCGCACTACCGCAGCACCAATGCCGGTGCCGCCACCTGTGACGATCGCCGCCATGCCATGCATCGTTTCAGTCATTCTTCCGCTTTCTCCTGACAGCGAGGTGAAACCCATTCTGGCGGATTACAACTTTGCTGGCTCAATCGCCCAACCCGTGAGATCATGACACCCGCGCAATGGTCACCTGTTTTCGAGAGGGGATGCAATGATGCGACACGGAATCTGGACGGCGATCACCCCGGCATTGATCCTGGCCGCGTGCGGACCAGGCGGCGACGGCGGCAACGACACCCAGGCGGCTGCAACGACCTCCGAAGCCGATATCAGGGCCGCGCTCGTCGTTGCAGACGCGACGCAAGCCGGCTATGCGCCCGACCCTGCCTTTAGCGATGTCGTCCGCGCAGTGGCGGGCGAAGCCGATATCGACATGGCGGTCGCCTTTGAACCCGGCGCGAAATACCGGTTGATAGGCAGGTGCGGCACGGGATGCGACGAAATCGCCATCATCGCCAGCGGTCCTCCGGCATCGGGCAGCGGCCAAGCAATCTATGGCAGCAGCGACGAAGGTGCGGGAGCCGAGGTTTCGATCGATTTCACCGCGCAGCATGAGAAGGGTCGCCTGACGCTGACGATGTGGAAATGCACGGCCCCGTCCTGCCTGGCAGGAATGCGGCTGTACAAATTGAAGGTGACATAGCGCGCCTGTCGCCGATCAGGCCGCGCTACTCGGTCGCGCGGTGACGCGGCGGTGCCAGTCGTTGAGGCGAGCATGTTCCTCGGCGATGGTCAGGCCGATGAAGGTGCCGAAATCGATGGTGGTGAGGAGGAGGATGTCGGCCATCGTGTAACGCTCGCCCGCGAGATACGGGGTTTCGCCGAGCGCGGCGTCGAACAGAGCATGGGCGCGGGCGACGAGCGGGCGGTTGCTCTCGCCGAAGTCCTTATACTGGTGCGGCACGACGCGCGCGGTGAAGGGGTGGGTGTGGATCCAGATCATGCCGGTCGGGACCATCAGGCGCAGCTCGACGCGGCGGCTCCACATTTCGATCTGCGCGATTTCGGTCGGGGTCGTGCCGAACAGCGGGGGTTCGGGATGCAACGCCTCGAGATAGCGGCAGATCGCTACGCTTTCGGAGAGGCAGGTTCCGTCGTCGAGCTTGAGCGCCGGGGTCTGGCCGAGCGGGTTGATCGCCTTGAATTCGTCGCTCTTGTGCTCTCCCTTCAGGATCGACACGTCCTGTCGCGGCAGGTCGATCCCCTTCTCTGCGGCAAAGATGCGCACGCGGCGCGGGTTGGGGGCGGGCATCGCCGAATCGTAGAAGATCATTACCCTCTCCAGATCGTTTTTAGAAGATCACGTATGGCAGCGGATGGCGGTTTCGCATAGCTATCGAAACGAATAGAGGAGAGAGAATGCAGACGGCGCGCGCGATCCTGGACCAGTCCTTTGGCACCGTCCCCGACCTGATCGCCGCCCATGCGCGCGAGCGCGGGGACAAGCCGGCGGTGGTGCATGGCGACGATTCGCTGAGCTATGGGCAGCTCGATGCGCGGATGGACCGGGTCGCGGCGGCGTTGCAGCGCGACGGGCTGGCGCGCGGGCAGGCGGTGGCAATCGTCGGGGCGATGAGCGTCGACTATGCGGCAGTGTTTCTGGGCGCGATCCGCGCGGGCGGGGCGCCGGCGCCGATCGCGCCGTCCTCGACCGGCGAGCAGATGGCGGCGATGATCGCGGACAGCGGCGCTGGCGTGGTGTTCCTCGATGCCGATGCCGCGGCGACATTGGGCGAGCGTGCGGTGGCGGCGCGCCGGGTTGCGCTGGATGCGAGCGATGCGGGTCTGGCGCTGGACGCGTGGCTGGAGGGCGCGGGGTCGCCCTCCCCCGTCGCGCTGCGGCCCGAGGATCCGTTCAACATCATCTATTCGAGCGGGACCACCGGGACGCCCAAGGGGATCGTCCAGCCGCATGCGATGCGCTGGGCACATATCGCGCGGGGCGATGCGGCGGGCTTTGCCGATGCGGTGACGATGATCGCGACGCCGCTCTATTCGAACACGACTTTGGTGAGCTTTATCCCGACGCTCGCCTGGGGCGGAACGGCGGTGCTACTCGGCAAGTTCGACGCGCGCGGCTTTCTGGAGGCGGCGGAGCGGCATCGCGGCACGCATGCGATGCTGGTGCCGGTGCAGTATCAGCGGATCATGGCGCTGACCGATTTCGATATCTTCGACCTGTCGAGCTTTCGGTTGAAGACCTGTACCAGCGCGCCCTTCTCCGCCGCGCTCAAGGCCGATGTGGTGGCGCGCTGGCCGGGGCTGCTGGTCGAATATTACGGGATGACCGAAGGGGGTGGCACCTGCATCCTCAATGCGAGTGCGCATCCCGACAAGCTGCACACGGTGGGCCAGCCCGCGCCGGGGCACGACATCCGCCTGATCGACGAGGAGGGCCGCGAGGTCGCTCAGGGCGAGATGGGCGAGGTGGTCGGGCGCAGCGGGGCGATGATGTCGGGCTATCACGGGCGCAAACAGGCGACGTCGGAGGCGGAGTGGTTTTGTCCTGAAGGCAATCGCTTCATCCGGCATGGCGATGTCGGGCGGTTCGACGCGGACGGATTCCTGATCCTGATGGACCGCAAGAAGGACCTGATCATCTCGGGCGGGTTCAACCTCTATCCGAGCGATCTGGAGGCGGAGTTGATCAAGCATCCCGGCGTGCGCGATTGCGCGGTGGTGGGTGTGCCGTCCGAGGCTTGGGGCGAGACGCCGGTGGGATTCTACGTCCCTGCCGATGCGACCCCGGCTGGGGAGATACTGGCAGCGGTCAATGCGACGCTCGGCAAGACGCAGCGGCTGGCCGACCTGATCGCGATCGATGAACTGCCGCGCAGCGTGATCGGCAAGGTGCTGAAGCGCGAATTGCGTGACCTGTATGTGGAGAAGAGTCCGGCATGACGTCGCTTATCGAGTTGCTGACATCGGCACAGCGGAACGAGACCGGTTTCACGACCGAAATACCGTCCAACTGGCTGCAGGGGCGCACCGCCTATGGCGGGCTGTCGTCGGCGCTGGCACTGGCGGCGGCGAAGCAGGTCGAACCGGACCTGCCGCCGCTGCGGTCGGCGCAGGTCGCGTTTGTGGGGCCGCTGGCAGGGCCGGTGACGGTGAGTGCCACGAAGCTGCGGCGAGGCCGGAACGCGGCATTCATCCAGGCGGATGTCAGCAGCGAGGCGGGTCTCGGGCTGCGGACGAACTTCGTGTTCATGGCGCGGATGGAGTCGGCGATCGACCATGACGCGACCGCGCGAGCGGCGCATGCGCCGCCGCCTGCAGATGCCGAGCTTTATACGGGGCCGAAGGAGTTTTTTACCGGCAATTTCAACTTCTTCGACCTGAAGGGCGCATCGGGGCCGACACAATGGCTGCGCTGGGGGCGGCTGATCGACCGGGCGGGGCTGGACCCGGAGGTCGAGTTGATGGCGCTGGGCGACGCGCTGCCGCCGGCGGCGTTCAAGCTGTTCGCGAAGATGACGCCGCTGTCGTCGCTGACCTGGCAGGTCAACATCCTTCGGCCTGCGCCGGTGACGCAGGACGGCTGGTGGTTGCTGGAGGCGGAGACCGACAGCGCGCGCGGCGGCTATTCGAGCCAGACGATGCGGATGTGGGCTGCGGACGGGACGCTGGTGGCCGAGGGGATGCAGGGCGTGGCGATTTTCGGGTGAGGCACGCCAATCCTCCCCGGAACGGGGAGGTGGCAGCGCGCAGCGCTGACGGAGGGGCCCGAGGCACCGGATCCGTTGCCTCGGGCCCCCTCCACCACCGCCTTCGGCGGCGGTCCCCCTCCCCGTTCCGGGGAGGATTTTCTGACTCCGACACAATTTGCGACAAACTCCTGTCACGCTGACAAATGGCTGCGACAGGCGGGGTTCAGAAGGGCATCACTGCGGCGCCCCCTGCCGCGTGTGACAGGAGCCCTTATGAAGACGTTTCTCACCACGGCGGCAATCGGCGCGATGCTGACTGCGGGTGCCGCAATTGCCATGCAGACGCAGGCCCCGACCGCACCCAAGCAACCGATTTCGAAGGCCGAAATGCTCGCCCGCGCCGATGCGCGGTTCGACCGGCTCGACACCAACAAGGACGGCCAGCTGAGCGCCGAAGAGCGCAAGGCGGGTGCCGAAGCCGCGCGCAAGGCGATGGCGGAGCGCAAGGGCGGCGAACTGCAGGACTTTGTGCCCGGCGCACGTCGTGGCGGTACCGCGATTGGTGGCCGAATGCTGGCGCGCGTCGACACCAATGGCGATGGACTGATCAGCAAGGCCGAACACCGCGCCATGGCCGAGGCGCGCTTTGTCCGGATGGACGCCGACAAGGACGGCATGGTCGAGGCGGGCGAAGCCCGCAAGGGCTGGGGCAAGCGCGGTGAAGGCCGTGGCGGCAAAGCCAAGGCGATGCGCGACGGTCGTGGTGGTGGTGCGGGCATGATGATGGCCGACACCAACAAGGACGGCGCGATCAGCAAGGCCGAGTTCGACGCCCAGTCGGCGCAGCGCTTTGCCAAGCTCGACACCAATAGCGACGGCAAGATCGATGCCGCCGAGATGAAGGCGCAGCGCGACAAGGCGCGCGACGCGATGAAGAAGATGCGCGCGCACCGCGGTCACACGCCGCCGCCACCGCCTTCCCCCAGGGCGAGTGACGGCGATGCCGGGCGGGTTTGACGACCTCCTCCGTGCCCGCCCGGCACTTCCCGAGCGGGTGGAATCTGCTAACCAAAGCGAGATGACCAACGAGACCCCGCATTTGCTGCTCGTCGATGACGAGCGCTCGATCCGTGAGCCGCTGGCGCAATATCTGACCAAACAGGGGTTTCGCGTGACCCAGGTCGGCGATGCCGAGGCGGCGCGGACGCGGCTGTCGGCCTATGCGATCGACCTGGTCGTGCTCGATATCATGATGCCGGGCGAGGATGGGCTGAGCCTGTGCCGCCATATCCGTGCGACCAGCGAGGTTCCGGTGATCCTGCTGACGGCAAAGAGCGAGGAGACCGACCGCATCGTGGGCCTTGAGATGGGTGCCGACGATTATGTCGTGAAGCCCTTTTCCCCGCGCGAGCTGGCGGCGCGGATCAAAGTGGTGCTGCGCCGGATGCAGGCTGGCGGCACGCGCCTGTCCGCGCCGGAAACCGGCAGCTACGCCTTTTCGGGCTGGGTGCTGAAGACCGGCGAGCGCGCTTTGGTCGATCGCGACGGCGTTTCGGTGCCGTTGTCGACCGGCGAATACAGCCTGTTGCTGGCACTGGTGATGCGCCCGCGCGCGGTGCTGACCCGCGATCAGCTGCTCGACCTGACGCAAGGGCGCGAGGCGGCGGCGTTCGACCGTGCCATCGACAATCAGGTCAGCCGGTTGCGCAAGAAGATCGAGCCCGATGCCAAGAACCCGACGCTGATCAAGACGGTGTGGGGCGGCGGCTACACGCTGGCGAGCGACGTTACCAAGCTGTGAGAAGGTTCGTTCCCAGCAGCCTGACCGGCCAGATCGCATTGCTGGTTGCGCTCGCGCTGTTCGTGGCGCAGGCGATCAACTTCGGCCTGATCCTGCGCGAGCGGCGCTCGCTGCGCTTCGAACAGGTTACCGCGCCGGCCATCACGCGCGTGGTCGATGCCGCCGAACGCATCCGCGACGGCCGCTTCCGCGACCATCCCGACGGACGGCGCGCGCGGCTGCGGATCGAGCCGAGCAACCCGATCCCGCCCGGACTGCGCAGCAAGCCCGAGGTCGAGGAAGGCATCCGACTGTCGCTGGCCGAGGCGGGGATTCCGGTCGGACAGATCGTCACCGGGGTGCGCAGATTGTCGGCGACCGACCCGCGCTTTGCACGGATGAACGCGCTGCGCGCCGAGCGGATGAAGCGGCTGGGCGGCGAGCTGATAGTCGCGGTCGAACTGCCCGGCAAGGGCTGGCTGGTGCTGACATCGGCCTGGCCGCGCAGCGATGGCGACATCATCTGGCGGCTGATCCTGCAGACGCTGATCATCTATGCCGTGGTGCTGGTGCCGGTACTGTGGGTCGGGCATCGCGTCGCGCGACCACTGCGCTCCCTGGCCGTTTCGGCGCGCGAGTTTCATCCCGCCTCCCCGGGAGATCCGATCGAGGAACGCGGACCGGGCGACGTTCGTGCGGTGATCGCGGCGTATAATCTGATGCGCGACCGCGTGACTGCGATGCTGGACGAAAAGGACCAGATGCTCGGCGCGATCGGGCATGATCTGCGCACCCCGCTGGCGGCGCTGCGGGTGCGAATCGAGTCGGTGGAGGACGAGGAAGACCGCGCGCGGATGGCGGACACGATCGACGAGATGAACCGCACGCTGGACGACATCTTGTCGCTGGCGCGGCTGGGCCGACCGAGCGAGCCGCCGACCGAGACCGACCTGTCGGCACTGATCGACGCGGTCGTCGACGATTTCCGCGATCTGGGTGCGCCGGTCGAGTATGAAGACGGCCACCGGCTGATCCGTCGCATCCGTCCGTCGCTGATGCGGCGCGCGGTGCGCAACCTGATCGAGAATGCGGTCAAATATGGCGGCGGCGCGGAGGTGAAACTGATCCAGGACGCGAGCGGCGTGCGGATCGAGGTGGGCGACCGCGGCCCCGGCATTCCGGAAGAGCAGATCGCGGCGGTGTTCGATCCCTTCACCCGGCTCGACCCGTCGCGCAACCGCACGACTGGCGGGGTTGGCCTCGGCCTGACGCTGGCGCGCGCGATCGTGCGCGAGGCGGGGGGCGACATCACGCTGGCCAATCGCGAGGGCGGCGGGCTGTGCGCGACGATCACGCTGCCGGGGCGGTAGGCTCACCCGCAATCTTATTCCCCTCCCTGAATGGGAGGGGCTAGGGGTGGGTCTAGTGGCAAGCGAGGCTCGATGCCTCGATTGCCGCTGTTTTGCCGAACGCTTGGTTTGAGTCTCTTCGGCGCGCAGACGCGCGCACCCACCCCCAGCCCCTCCCTTTCAGGGAGGGGAAAAGGAGGGCTGAATGTCGAACGCCCCAAGCGGTTGACAGGAAAGCGGCTTCCCCCGACCAAGCAAATCAGGGGGACGTGGTGTGAGCGGGTTCGAGTTCATCTTTTCGCTGTTCGGGCTGATGCTCGGCCTGTCGCTGGCCGAGGGGCTGGGCGGACTGACGCGGGCGATCAAGGTGCGCGGGTTCCGCGCGATCGGCTGGCCGACCGCCCTGCTCGGCCTGTTCGTGTCGTGCGACGTGGTGACATTCTGGATGTATGGCTGGGCGATGCGCGACCAATTGCCGCTGAGCTGGCCGGTGATGTTCGGCGGGTTCGTGGTGACCGCAATCTATTATGTCGCGGCGTCGCTGGTGTTTCCCGATGCGGTGGATCGCGACAGCGATCTCGACGCGCATTTCGACCGGAATTACCGCACGGTGATCGGAGCGGTGCTGTTGTGCAATGTGGCGCTGATCGCCACCGCCTTTGCACTGCTCGACTTCGCGTTCGACCTGCGCACGATGGTGCTGACCTTCTCCTTCTTCCCGGTCAGCCTGATCGCGGTCCTGGTGCCCCGGCGAGCGGTGGTGATCGCGTGCCTGATCTGGCTGATCGCGCTCTACCCACTGTCGGCGGTGTGGCACTAGTTTGTCGGCTTCGCCGAGGGGTCACCGGCCCACCCGAAACCAAAACGGGCCGGGGTTGCCCCCGGCCCGCTTCGCAATGTTCAGATGATCGGGTCGATCAGCCGACAATCTCTTCCGGCTTGAAGAAGTAGGCGATTTCGATCGCGGCATTCTCGTCGCTGTCCGAACCATGGACGGTATTGGCTTCGATCGACTCGGCCAGCTCGGCGCGGATCGTGCCCGGCTCGGCGTTGGCGGGGTTGGTCGCGCCCATGATGTCGCGGTTGCGCTGCATGGCGTTCTCGCCCTCGAGCACCTGCACCACGACCGGGCCGGAGATCATGAATTCGACCAGTTCGCCGAAGAAGGGACGCTCCTTGTGCACCGCGTAGAAGCCCTCGGCCTGTTCGCGGGTCATGTGGATGCGCTTGCTGGCGACGACGCGCAGGCCGGCTTCCTCAAGCATCTTGGTGACCGCGCCGGTCAGGTTGCGGCGGGTGGCATCGGGCTTGATGATCGAAAAGGTACGGGTCACGGCCATGGCCATGCGGCTCCTGTCATATGGGGGATGGGATTGCGCGCGCCCTTAGAGGGGCGCGGGCGTGGTGGCAAGGGGGCGGACGTTACGCCGCCTGCACCCAGCCGCTCTCGCCCTGCCTCCAGTAGCGGCGCTCGACGCCGTCGCGGTCGGCCAAGCCCTTCCACGCGATCCGGGCCGCGCCGATGCTGTCTTCGCCGAAAAAGTGGAAGGCGCGGTCGAAGGTCAGCGCTTCGTCGCGCCATTCGCCGTCGATCAGCGCGACGTGGCGCGCGCCGTTGCCGGGCGCGACCGCTTCGCCGATCAGGACGGGCTGGAGGCTGTCATCCCCTGCCCCGGCCTGGGCGTGGGGGAGGAAGCTGTCGGGGCGGAAGGTCCACAGCAGCTGGTCGATCCGGCGGCGCTGTTCGGCATCGGCGGAGACGATCAGCAGGCGCTGGCCGGTTTCCACCACCTTCGCCGCAATCTGCGGGAGCGCGCGCTCCAGCGGGGTCGCGGTGAGGTGGTAGAAATCGACCTGCATGGCCCGATCAGCGCTCGAAATTGTCGCGGATATAGCGGTCGAGCAGGCGGACGCCGTAGCCGGTTGCGCCCTTGTCGTAATTCGGGCCGGGCTTGTCGGCCCACACCATGCCGGCGATGTCGAGATGCGCCCAGCGCACGCCGGGGTCGACGAAGCGCTGGATGAACTGGGCCGCGGTGATCGACCCGGCTCCGCGCGGGCCGACATTCTTCATGTCGGCGATCGGACTGTCGATCAGCTTGTTGTAAGCGTCGCCGAGCGGGAAGCGCCACAGATGGTCGCCGGTCGCGCGGCCCGCCGACAACAGTTCCTCGGCCAAACCATCGTCGTTCGAAAACAGCCCGCCATGCTCGTTGCCCAGCGCAATGATCATCGCGCCGGTCAGCGTGGCAAGATCGACGATCGTCTTGGGGCCATGCGTGCGCTGGACCCAGGTGATCGCGTCGCACAGCACCAGCCGCCCCTCGGCGTCGGTGTTGATGACCTCGATCGTCTGGCCCGACATCGAGGTGACGACGTCGCCGGGGCGCTGGGCGTTGCCGTCGGGCATGTTCTCGACCAGGCCGCACACGCCGATGACGTTCGCCTTGGCCTTGCGGGTGGCGAGTGCCTTCATCGCGCCCGCGACGGCACCTGCACCGCCCATGTCCCACTTCATATCTTCCATGCCGGCGGCCGGCTTGATCGAGATGCCGCCGGTGTCGAAGGTCACGCCCTTGCCGACCAGGGCGACATCGACGTCACCCGATCCCTTGCCGTTCCAGCGCATCGCGAGCAGGCGGGCCTCACGGCGCGAACCCTGTGCGACGCCGAGCAAAGCCCCCATGCCGAGCTTTTCCATGTCGGCGCGGTCGAGCACGGTGATTTCGACGCCCAGCTCCGCGAGGTGGCGACAGCGTTCGACAAAGCTTTCCGGGTAGATGATGTTCGGCGGCTCCGACACCAAAGTGCGGGTCAGCTCCATTCCCTGCGTCACCGCGTCGAGGCTCGCCCAGCTCGACTCGCTGTCGGCGGGGGGCGTTGGCGAGGGTGAGGGTGGCGAGGGTCGGCTTCTGCTTGTCGGCAAGCTTGGTGCGATAGACATCGTGACGCCAGCCGCGCTGCACGGCGGCGGCGGCGAAGCGGGCGACGGCGCGGGCCGTCGGAGCACCGCCGAGCGCGGCGAAATCGACCGTGATGGCGGTTACGCCCGAGACAAGGAAGCGCGCGGTCAATGCTCCGCCGGCGCGTTCATAGTCCACCTCGCTGCCGGATCCGACGCCGAGCAGGAGGATGCGCTTCGCCGCCTCGTCCCCCGGCACGAAGATTTCGGCGATGCCGCCCGCCTCGCCCTCGAACCGGCCGGCACGGGCCGCACCACGGACCAGCGCGAGCGTCGCATCGTCGAGCGTGCCGGCAGGCATCCGATCCAGCCCGTCCTTTTCGACCGGGAGCGCGAGCACCGCCGCATCGGCGGGGCGGGTGGCGGAAAAAATGACCTGCATGAAGCTTCCTGTTCCTCTGGGCGTTAGCGGATCTCTTGGGCCGCGATTCACGCCTATCTAGGGCGGTGCTCCAGACGGGGCAACGCCGGGCGATTGCGAAGCGGGCCATGCGGTGCGATAGGGCAGCTTCAGCCCTGCGCGGGGCGATGTTGGGTACAAAGGGGTTTCGAAGAACGTGACGCGCAAGGCTCTGCTGCTCGCCGGGGTCGTCCCGCTGGCCCTGTGCCTGGCTCCGGGTGCCGCCGCAACCGGCGGCCAGGATTTGCAGGACCGCGCGGTCGAGCCACCGCCGCCGTCCGAAACCCCGCTCCCGGACGATCCCAACCAGATCCAGTTTTCCGCCGACCTGGCCGAATATGATTCGCAGGGCGATATCGTCACGGTCAGCGGCGATGTGCGCCTGTTCCGCGAAGGCAACCGGCTGCGCGCGGACAAGGTGGTATGGAACCGCAAGACCGGACAAGTGGTGGCCGAGGGTAATATCGCCGTCACCAATCCGGAGGGCGACACCGCCTATGGCGACAAGATCGAGCTGACCGATTCGCTGAAGGACGGGGCGATCGAGAATATGCTCGTCGTGCTGGAGCAGGGCGGTCGGATCGCGGCCGAGCGCGGCACGCGCGGTGCCGATGGCGTGATCCGGGTAGATCGCGCCGCCTATACCCCCTGCGCGGTGGTCGATTCTGGCAATTGCCCCAAGGAACCTTCGTGGAAGATCACGGCGGTGCGGGTCGTCTATGACCCGGCGAAGCAGCGCATCCGGTACACCGGCGCGCGGGTGTCGCTGTTCGGGATCGCTTCGCTTCCACTTCCGGTATTTTCGCATTCGGTGGGCGATGGGAACGCCAGCGGCCTGCTCGCGCCCGAAATCCGGTACGATGCGGTCAATGGGTTCGAGGTCGCCCTCCCCTATTATTTCAGTCTGGCACCCAATCGCGACCTGACGATCACGCCGCGCCTGTTCACCGATGCGTTGCCTATGCTCCAGGCCGATTATCGCCACCTGCTCGACAAGGGCGCGTTTCGCGTGACCGGCTATGCCACCTATAGTCGGCGCAGCGACGACTTCATCTCCCCCACTCCGGGCGTATCGAGCGAGAATGCGTTCCGCGGCTATCTGGACGCAGTCGGTCGCTATCAGTTCGACGAGAACTGGAGCACCAGCGGATCGGTGCGCCTGGCGAGCGACCGCACCTTTCTGCGGCGCTACGACATTTCGAGCGACGACCGGCTGCGCAACAATCTGCGCGCCGAGCGGATCGACCGCGATTCCTATTTTTCGATCAATGGCTGGTTCGTCCAGACGCTGCGCCCGACCGAGAATCAGGGGCTTCAGGCGGTGGCGCTGCCCGAGATCGACTACCGGCTGCGATTCGGCCAGGGCCTGATCGCGGGCGGGCGCTTCGAACTCCAGGCCAATACGCTGGCGATCGGGCGCAGCGCCGGACAGGATACACAGCGTGCCTTCACCTCACTGCGCTATGACCTGCGCAAGCTGACTTCATGGGGGCAGGAGGTGACGCTGACCGGCTATGCCCGCGGCGACCTCTACAACACCACCCAGACCGCAGCGACCAGCGTCGTCAGCTATCGCGGGCTGGAGGGGTTTCGTGGCCGCGCGATCGGCGCGCTGGCGCTCGACGTCAAATGGCCGCTGATCGGCGATGCGTTTGGCGGGACGCAGCGGATCACCCCGCGCTTCCAGATCGTCGCCGCGCCACGCATCGACAATTTCGACGTACCGAATGAAGACGCGCGCTCTGTCGACCTTGAGGATTCGAACCTCTTCGCGCTCAATCGCTTTCCCGGATACGACCGGTTCGAGGATTCGACCCGCTTTACCTTTGGCGTCGATTACGCGCTCTACCTGCCCGGCCTGTCGATCGAGGCGAATGTGGGGCAAAGCTATCGCCTGACGTCGCGCCCGGCGATCCTGCCCGACGGCACGGGACTCGACGACCGGCTGTCGGATATCGTCGGCCGGACGGTGGTGCGCTATCGCGACTTCCTGTCGTTCACGCACCGATATCGAGTCGACAAGGACAATTTCGCGGTGCGCCGCAACGAAATCGACGCGACGGTGGGATCGCGCACGACATTCGTCACGCTCGGCTATCTGCGGCTCAACCGCAACATCCCGTTCGCGCTGGAGGATCTGCAGGACCGTGAGGAAGCGCGGATCGGCGCGCGGGTCCAGATCACGCGCTTCTGGTCCGCATTCGGATCGGCGGTGGTCGACCTGACCGATGCCGAGGAAGATCCCGCCTCGCTCGCGGATGGGTTCGAACCGGTGCGGCACCGGCTGGGCGTCGAATATGAGGATGACTGTATCCGCATCGGCCTGACCTGGAAGCGCGATTATCAGACCACCGGCGACGCGCGGCGGGGGAGTTCGTACCTGTTCACGCTGGCGCTGAAGAATCTGGGGCGTTAGTTTGAGGCTGCGGCACCGGCCCGCTCCCCCGCCCGGCCACCCACAAGGTATCTTCAAAGGGTGGCCGGGTGGGGGGGCGGGCCGGCGCCGCAACACAAGGCATCCGATGATGACCATTGCGGCGACAGATTACAGGCCGTAAGCCCCAGTTCAGGCACAATTGGCTAGTACACGGCCCCGATCACGAAAATCGGACAGGTTTCAGGCACAGGTGAAGATGACCTCGAAAGTCGCGCGTTACGGCCGGATTGCGGCCCTTGTTCTGGGTATTGCCGGCAGCACCGCCATTGCGGCGCAAACCGTCGCCGATGGTGACGTCCCGTCGACGGCGAACCTCAACCTGCCGGAAAACCTGCAGCTGTTCGCCAAGGCCGACCCCAATGTGCGCAAGCCGACGGCGATCGTGAACGGCCATGTCCTCACGCGCACCGATGTCGACCACCGCGTCAACCTGGCCATCGCGCTCAACCAGTGGCAGCTGAGCGTCGAGGAGAAGGACCAGCTGCGCATGCAGGTGCTGCGCCTGCTGATCGACGAGACGATCCAGATCCAGCAGGCCAAGTCGGAGGATATCTCCATCGCCGCCGACCAGATCGAGCGCAGCTTTGCCGGCATTGCGCGCCGCTATGGCCGATCGCCGGATCAGATGCGTGCGTGGCTGCGCGAGATCGGGTCGTCGGAACGATCGTTCCGCCGCCAGATCGAGGGCGAGCTGGCATGGCAGGCAGTGATCCGACGCAAGGTCAACCCGTTCATCAATGTCGGCGACTATGAAGTCAGCGAGATCATCAAGTCGATCGAGGCCGCCAAGGGCACCAACGAATATCACCTGCGCGAAATCTACATCTCCGCGACGCCGGAGCGCGCGGGCGAGGTGTTCCAGACGATGCAGCAGATGATCCAGCAGATGCAGCAGGGGCGCCCGTTCGAATATTTCGCACGCTTTTCCGAAGCGACCACCAGCTCGCAAGGCGGCGACCTTGGCTGGGTGCGCACCGAGATGCTGCCCGGGCCGCTGGCCCAGGCGGCACAGCAGATGCAGGTCGGTCAGGTCGCAGGCCCGGTCGAAGTGCCCGGCGGCTTTTCGATCCTCTATCTGGTCGACAAGCGTCAGGTCGGCATGCCCGACCCGCGTGACGCGCGCCTGAGTCTGCGCCAGCTGACCGTCAAATTCCCGGCCGACATCAC
Source organism: Sphingomonas sp. J344 (assembly GCF_024700005.1). Taxonomy (NCBI): domain Bacteria; kingdom Pseudomonadati; phylum Pseudomonadota; class Alphaproteobacteria; order Sphingomonadales; family Sphingomonadaceae; genus Sphingomonas; species Sphingomonas sp. J344. The sequence continues at coordinate 432,702 of NZ_JAJONB010000001.1, forward strand.
CCAGGCGCAGGCAACCGCCAAGGTCGCCGAGTTCGCCGCAGTGCTCAAATCGACCAATGGCTGCGGCGCGGTGGGCAAGGCCGCCGAGACGCTGGGTGCCGAAGTCGTCGACAATGACTCGGTTGTCGCGCGCGATCTGCCGCCACAGCTGCAGGACCTGATCCTGGCGCTTCAGGTCGGTCAGGCAACCCCGCCCTTCGGATCGCCGACCGAGGGCATTCGCGCGCTGGTCCTGTGCGGCCGCGACGATCCCAAGACCGCATCGGCCCCATCGGCCGATGCGATCCGCGACGGCCTTGAGGAGCGCCGCACCAATTTGCGCGCCCAGCGGTTGCTGCGCGACCTGCGCCGCGACGCGATCGTCGAGTATCGTTGAGCCGTGAGCGGCGCTTTGCGTCCGCTCGCGATCGCGATGGGAGATCCCGCAGGGATCGGTCCGGAGATTATCGGCAAGGCATGGTGCGGTCGCGCGTTGCACGCACTTTCCCCGTTTTTCGCAGTCGGTGAACCGGACGCGATTGCGGCGGTGTGGGACGGGCCGTTGGCACGGATCGGCAGCCCGGATGAGGCGCGAAGTGCGTTTGACGACGCGCTTCCGGTGCTTCCGGTCGACTGCTCGGCAGCGGTCCAGCCGGGGGTCCCCGACGTCGCGGGCGCGCGCTGTGCGCTGAGCAGCCTGGAGCTTGCCACCGGCCTCACGCGGTCGGGCGCGGCGGGGGGCCTGGTGACCGCGCCGGTGTCAAAGGCGCAGCTTTACAGCATCGGCTTTACCCATCCGGGGCAGACCGAGTTCGTTGCGGAGCGATGCGGCGTTGCGCCCGAGAATGCGGTGATGATGCTGGCCGGGCCGACGCTGCGCGTGGTGCCGGTGACGACGCATATCGCGCTGGCGGAGGTCGCGCCGACGATCACGATTCCCTTGATCCTGGCCAAGGCGCGCGCGACCGCGCGGGGACTCGCGCGCAATTTCGGGATCACCGCACCCCGCCTCGCCTTTGCCGGCCTCAACCCGCATGCCGGCGAAGGCGGGGCGATCGGGCGCGAGGAGATCGAGCTGCTGATCCCGGCGATCGAGCAGTTGCGCGCCGAGGGGATCGACGCGACCGGGCCGTTCGCGGGCGACACGATGTTCCATGCGCGCGCGCGGGCGACCTATGATGCCGCGATCTGCCTCTATCACGATCAGGCGCTGATCCCGCTCAAGACGCTGCATTTCGACGAGGGGGTGAATCTGACACTCGGCCTGCCGATCGTGCGCACTTCGCCCGATCACGGCACCGCGTTTGGCATTGCGGGCAAGGACATGGCGGAACCGGGCGCGATGATCGCGGCGATCCGCATGGCGGCGCAGGCGGCCGAGCATCGCGCCGCCTATGACGCCGAGCAGGCCGCGACCGCGTGATCAAGCTACCCCCGCTGCGTGAGGTGATTGCGAAACACGGGCTCTCCGCCAGCAAGGCGTTGGGCCAGAATTTCCTGTTCGATTCGCAGCTGCTCGACCGCATCGCGCGCGTGCCGGGCGATCTCAATGGCGCGGAGGTATTCGAGGTCGGCCCCGGTCCCGGCGGTCTGACCCGCGCATTGCTCGGCGCCGGGGCGAAGGTGACCGCAGTCGAACGTGACCGGCGCTGCATCCCCGCGCTCGAGGAACTCGGCGAGGCGTTTCCGGGACAGTTGCGCGTGATCGAGGGCGATGCGCTTGAGGTGGATGCGCCCGCGCTGTTCTCGGGGAAGCCGCATATCGCGTCGAACCTGCCGTACAATGTCGGCACCGCGCTGCTGGTCGGCTGGCTGTCCGCCGAATGGGAGCCGTGGTGGGCGAGCCTGACGCTGATGTTCCAGAAGGAGGTCGCCGAACGGATCGTCGCGACGACCGACAGCGATCATTATGGCCGCCTCGCGGTACTGGCGCAGTGGCGCAGCAGCGCGCGGATCGCGATGCCGGTCCACCGCAGCGCGTTCACCCCGCCGCCCAAGGTGATGTCGGCGGTCGTGCATATCGTGCCAGCCGACGAGCCGCCGGGGGTGAAGTTCAAGGTTCTGGAGCGCCTGACCGCTGCTGCATTCGGCCAGCGACGCAAAATGCTACGGCAGAGCTTGAAGGCGGTGCCGGGTGCGGTCGAGGCGGCAGAGGCGCTGGGGATCGACCCGACACGACGCGCCGAGACGGTGAGCGTGGCGGAGTTTGTAAGCCTGGCGCGGGCGTTGTCCTGATCTCCCCTCCCGCTTGCGGGAGGGGACTTAGTTCTTCTTCTCGTCCGCCTTGGGAGGCGGAACTACCTGCGCCGTTGCGGTGGCGGGCGGGCCCTTGGCGATCGCCGCCGCCAGCTGAGTCGCGTCGGCGCAATTTCCGCACAGCGTCTTCAGCCGCGCGAGATTTTCCTTGGCGCGTTCGACAGCGCCCTTCTGCACCATCGCCTCGCCCTGCCCGCGCAGCGCGGCCTGATCGTTCGGCTCCAGCGTCAGCGCTTCGCGATAGAAGCGGATCGCCTTGCCCGGCAGGCCCTGCGCGCGCGCAATTTCGGCGAGCACCAGATAGGCGGCACGGTTGCGCGGATCGACCGCGAGCGCGCTTTCGATCAGGCCATTGGCCGTGTCGAGGTCACCGGCGGCGCGCGCAGCCTTCCCCTTATCGAGCAACGCGACCGAGCGGGCGTCGATCTGGTCGTCGGCGCGCTGGGCGTTGATCGAAGTCGAAACGCTGAGCAGCGTGAGCGCTGCGGCGGCCGACACGAGCGAGATACGCATGACAGTCTCCGGACGTGGAATGGCAATCGCTATCACGCGCGCACCATCCGCGCGACAAAAAACCCGTCGGTCGCATCGCTGAGCGGGGTGAGACGCATGCCCGATCCATGCGGCGTGCCGAGCGGAAGCGCAAGCGGATCGGCGCGGAAGGCCGGGTTGCGGGCGAGGAAGGCGGTGACCTGATCCGCCCCTTCGGCATCGAGCAGCGAACAGACGATATGGATCAGCGCGCCGCCGGGGCGGATCAGCGCCGCGCCGACATCGAGCAGGCGCGCCTGCGTCTCGACCAGCCGGGCGAGCCGCGCCGGGGTGAGCCGCCAGCGTGCCTCCGGGTTGCGACGCCAGGTTCCGGTGCCGGAGCAGGGCGAATCGATCAGCACCACGTCGGCGCTGTCGGCCCAGTCAGCCAGCGCCTCCGCCTCCCGGTTCGGGTTGAGCAGGCGCGTCTCGACAATGTTGACACCCGCCCGCTGCGCACGCGGGGCAAGGCGCGAGAGGCGGGCGCGGTCGCTGTCGCTGGCAAGGATCGCCCCCTGCCCCGCCATCGCGGCGGCGAGCGCGAGCGTCTTGCCCCCCACCTCCCGCGCACAGGTCGACGACGCGCATGCCCGGTGCGGCGGCGGCGGCGAGGGTCACCGCCTGGCTGCCGGCGTCCTGGACCTCGAACCAGCCTTGGGCGTAGGCGTCGCTCTTTTCCACCGGCGTATCGCCGGGGAGGCGTAGCGCGAGCGGAAGGCCGGGGAGCAACGCCGCATCGGGGAAGGCGGCGGCGAGCTGGTCGCGGGTCGCCTTGAGCGGGTTCACCCGCAGGTCGAGCGGGGCGCGGTCGAGCAAGGCTGCGGCCTGTTCCCCATCGACGCCCGATGCGGCGAGCGCGTCGATCAGCCAGGCCGGGGCGACGCCCGGCGCGGCAACCGGCTCATCCGCACCGATCGGCGCAGGGCCATAGGGCGAGCCGTCGAAGGTTGCGGCCAGATCGGGATCGCGCGCCGCCAGCGCCAGCATCGCCGCGCGCCCGGTCGCCGGAATCTCGCCACACAGCCGGATCGCGTCATAGACCAGGGCGCGGATCGCGCGGCGGTCCTTCGACCCCGCATAGCGGCGCGCGGCAAGCTCGCGCGCGATCAGCACGTCCGCCGATGCCCCGCCATCCCGCGCGGCGGCGATGATCGCGTCGAGCAGTTCGATAGCAGTACGGGTACGTGCGGCTGGGGTCATCGAGGCGCTTTAGGGGACCGAAAGCGGCTCGGCCAGCGTGGCGGGGAAGGCGCGGATCACCGCAGGGGCGAGCTTTGCGGCCAGCGCGGACGGGGTGTCATTGCGCGTCCCTTCGGCCTGGGCGGTCAGCGCGCTGCCGCTCCAAACCAGTCTCTCGTCCGCACGGCTGACCAGCTCGACCTTGAGCGTGGTGACGATCAGGCCACGCAGCTGGCGCTTGTCCGAGGGCAGCGTGACGCTGACCGCTCCGCCCCAGTTGCCGAATCCGCCCGACGCGCCCTGCTCGCGCCCATTCGACGCGACCGCGCCGCGCTCGGCCCGGGTGAGGCTGATCCGTGCAATGTAGCGACCGCGCGCCTGACGCGGGAGAGCGATGAAGCGCGCATCGAGCAGCGCCTGTTCCACCGCGTCGGCGAAGACCTGACGGACCGCAACGGGGGTGGCTTCATCCGCCACCGCCTCGACCGTCACCGTGCCCGGGGTCAGCGCCGGGCCGTCCTGAACGCCCGAAGCCAGCATCGCGAGCGCTGCAATCCACATCATCGCCATTCCTTCCACACTTTACTCGGCACGCACCGAATCGAGTCCATAGTCGATCCGGATGCGGACCCATTCGCCGACCTGATACTGCCCGCGCAACCGGGGCGGGCGCACGCGAAACTGCCACGCGGCGGCGAGCCACGCGCGCCCGATCTGCGCGCCCTCGGGATATTCGTCGAGCAGTACGCAGCTGTCGACGCGATAATCGGCCACCGTCCGGCATGCGATCATCGCCCAGCCCGGCGCGCGCGCGGTCGACAGATAGCCGCGAATCTCGCTGTCATAGGGCTTGCGGAACCACGACGCGGCGTAGAGCGGCTCACCATTGGGTCCGCGCCCCTCCACCCGACGCGAATCCCCGGGATTGGGGCCGGGCGCCGGTGGCCCGGCGACACGGCGCGGGGGGGCGGCGGGCTCTGCCGACGGGCGGCGCGGCAGCGCGGCGATATCGGGCATGCGACCGAGCGGGATGTCGAGGAGTACCGGCGGCTCGGGCGCAGGGTCGACGACCACCGGATCTGGGCGCGGCGGGGTGTCCGCCTCACGCGGTCGGGGCTGCACGGTCGGCTGGGGCGCCGCATCGGCGGGGCGCGCGTCGGACGGTGGCTCGGGCGCAGGCTCCGGCTCCGGACTGACGCCGAACGTCGCCATCGGCACCGTCTCATCGGGCGGGTTCAGGATCTTCGGCGCGATGGTGAGCAGCAACAATGCCAGCAGCAGTTCGACCAGCAGCGCGAGCGCAATCGCAATCGCACGCGCGCCAAACCGCTCGCGCAGGCGCGGCAACAGCGCGCGCGGCGCTTCTGGCGGGGGCAGGACGGCAATACTCGACAAGGCGCGGACGAATTGCCCGCGCATTGCGTCGAAATGATGTCGGCAACCCGCCGTTCTCCGCAAGGAGGAGGAGGCGGATAGTCTGCTCCCTACACCCGCTGCATCATTGCGTCGGCTACCGCGCGTTGGAGATCGGCCTGGGTAAAGGGTTTGTTGAGACGAAGCAGCTGCGCGGCGGCGTCTGCGGGGGTCTCGCCATAACCGGTGGCGAGGATGATCGGCAGTTCGGGGTACTGCGCCCGTGCCCGTGCGATCAGTTCGGTGCCGGTCATGCCGGGCATAGCCTGATCGGTGATCAGCAGCGCGATATCCTCCCGCGCGTTCAACTGGTCGAGCGCGGCAAGGCCCGATTCCGCCTCGATCACCCTATGGCCCAGATCGGTGAGCAGGTCGGCGGTGTTCATCAGCACCAAGGGATCGTCATCCGCGACGAGCACCACCAGCGATCGCATCGCGGCGCGGGTCGCAACGTCGGCGCGCGGTGCCGCGACGACCGCGCCGGAGCCATCCGAAGCGACCGGCAACCAGATATGGGCATGCGTGCCGTGACCAGGCTCGCTCTCGATCTCCAGCATCCCGCCATTCTGGCGCGCGAAACCGTGGATCATCGACAGGCCAAGACCCGTGCCCTTCCCCACCCCCCTTGGTCGTGAAAAAAGGGTTCGGTCGCGCGCGCCAGCGTCGCGGCGTCCATGCCCGAGCCCTCGTCATGCACCGACAACCGGACATAGCGACCCGAGGTCAGGCCGCGGACCTCTCCGATCACCTCCTGCTCGATCCCCTCGATGCAGATGCGCCCGCCATCGGGCATGGCGTCGCGCGCATTCACCGCCAGATTGACCAGCGCCATTTCGAGCTGGTTGGCGTCGGCGGACACCACCGGCAGGCGATCGGGGAAATCGACATCGATCCGCCACGACGGACCGATCGTGCGTTCCAGCAGCCCGCGCATGTCCGCGACGAGCGCGGGCACGTCGATCCGTTCGGTCTTCAGTTCCTGTCGCCGGGCAAAGGCGAGCATCCGCTGGGTCAGCGCCGCGCCGCGATCCGCCGCCTGCATCGAATTGTCGATCAGGCGCGTGATCTGGGGATCGTCATCGGGCAGGCGTTTGCGCAGCAAAGTCAGACCGCTGATGATCGCCATCAGCAAATTGTTGAAATCATGCGCCACGCCACCGGTCAGCTGGCCGATCGCCTCGATCTTCTGCGCCTGGAACAACGCTTCACGCGCAACCTCCAGCTCGCGCTGCGCCTCTTCGCGTTCGGTGATATCGCGGGTAATCTTGGCAAATCCGATCAGCCGCCCGTCATCGTCATGGATCGCATCGATCACCACGCTGGCGCGGAAGCGGTGACCACCCTTGCGCAGTCGCCAGCCCTCCGCCGCAAAGCGCCCCTGACGCCGCGCGGTTTCGAGCGCGTGCTGCGGCTCACCGCGAGCGCGCTCTTCCTCAGTGTAGAAGGTCGAGAAATGCGCGCCCATGATTTCGTCCGGGGCATAGCCCTTGATCCGTTGCGCCCCTGCATTCCAGCTCGCGACGACGCCCTGCGGATCGAGCATGTAGATCGCATAGTCGGTCACGCCCTGAACGAGCAGTCGGAACTGCGTCTGGCTCTGTTCGAGCGCCGCGGCGCGCTCCATTGCGCGCGATTCGAGTTCGGCGTTGAGCTGACGCAGCTGTTCCGCCGTCTTGCGCAGTTCAGCCTCCGCTGCGGCGCGCTCGACATGCGCCCAGCTGCGGTCGGTGACCTCACGGATCAGCGCGATATCTTCCGGGCTCCACACATGGGGTTCGGCATGGTGCGCCGCCATCAGCGCGGTCAGCCGCCCGTCCTTCACCAGCGGCACGCAGCAGGTGGCTGCAAGCCCGATCGCGGCAAAGGTCGCGGCTTCGTGCGGGGGTAGCTCATGCGCGATGTCGTCAAGGATCAGCGGGCGGGCGGCATTGAGGTCGCGCACCGCCTGTTCGCCGAACGCGGCCAGGCTGTAATGGCCGACGATCGATTGTGATCCAGGCTGCGCCCAATCGCCGCGGATGGTGAAGCCGTCGCCATCGGCGTCCATATCGGCATAGGCGCAATTGGCGGCACCCAGGCGTTCGGCGAGCTTGCGGGTCGTGATCGCCAAGATCTGAGCGGGGTCGGTCGCGCCACCGGTTTCGCGATCGAGGGCATCGAGAAAGCGCAGCCGCGCTTCGCTCTCTCGCAACGCCCGCTCGCTCCGCACCGATTCTGTTGTCTCGACGACCACCGCCATGACCCCGGCGGGGTGGCCATCATCGTCAAAGACCGGGGAGTAATCCAGATCGAGCCAACAATCCTCGAATACTCCCGTGCGATTGAGGGTCAGCTTGTGGTTGCGATAGGCGAGCGTGCCGCCAGCAAGCCCGACGCGCATGACGTTGGCGTTGAAGTCGGCGACTTCCGGCCACGCCTCAACGACCTTCATTCCAAGCAGCCCCGGATGCCGCTCGCCCGCGAAGACCGAATAGCCGTCGTTGTAGATCAGATGCCCGTCCCTGCCCCACAGCATGACCAGCGCGACCGGCGAATTGACGAGGAAGGCGACAATGCTGCACAGGCTTTGCGACCAGCCTTCAATCGGCCCGACGCCGGTTGCGGCCCAGTCGAACGCAGCGATGCGCTGTCCCATCTCGCCGCCATTGGCCAGAAATGCCGGGACGTTGACCGCCCGCGCCGCACTTGCTCTCACGCCTGCTCCACTACCTGCCCAAACGGCGCACATGCACCGCCCCACATCGCTCAACGCGCTGGCGTAACGAAGGTTCCAGTAGAGCTAAATCACTGAGAAAAGCTATTTTATACGAAGTTTACCGCGTCGGATAATTCGGTGCTTCGCGCGTGATCGTCACGTCGTGGACATGGCTTTCGCGCAGGCCGGCATTGGTGATGCGGACGAACTTGCCCTTTTCGCGCAGCTCGGGGATGGTCGCGGCGCCGGTATAGCCCATCGCCGCCTTGATGCCGCCGATCAGCTGGTGGATCACGTCCTTGGCCGGCCCCTTGAACGCGACCTGGCCCTCGATCCCCTCTGGGACCAGCTTCAACTGGTCCTTGATATCGCCCTGGAAATAGCGGTCGGCCGAGCCGCGGCCCATTGCGCCGACGCTGCCCATGCCGCGATAGGATTTGTAGGCGCGGCCCTGGTAGAGGAAGGTCTCGCCCGGCGCTTCCTCGGTCCCGGCGAGCAGCGATCCGACCATGCAGGTCGAGGCCCCAGCGGCGAGCGCCTTGGCGAGATCGCCCGAGGTGCGCAGGCCGCCATCGGCAATCACCGGCACGTCCGACTTGGCGGCTTCGTTGGCGGCGTCCATCACCGCGGTGAGCTGGGGCACGCCGACGCCCGCGACGACGCGGGTGGTGCAGATCGATCCGGGGCCGATGCCGACCTTCACCCCGTCCGCGCCCGCGTCGATCAGCGCGCGGGTGGCCGCGGCAGTGGCGACATTGCCGGCGACGACCTGGACACGGTTCGACAGCTTCTTCACCCGCTCGACCGCGCGTGCGACGTCCTTGTTATGGCCGTGCGCGGTGTCGATGACGATCAGGTCTACCTCGGCATCGACCAAAGCCTGGGTGCGTTCGAAGCCCTTGTCGCCGACCGTGGTCGCTGCGGCGACGCACAGGCGGCCTGCGCCGTCCTTGGTCGCGTTAGGATAGTTCACCGCCTTTTCGATGTCCTTGACGGTGATCAGGCCGACGCAGCGGTAGTTTTCGTCCACCACCAGCAGCTTTTCGATGCGGCGGGCGTGGAGCAGACGGCGCGCCTCTTCCTGCCCGACCCCGATCGATACGGTGGCGAGATTGTCGTGCGTCATCAGCTCGCTGACCGGCTGACCCGGATTCTCGGCAAAGCGCACGTCACGGTTGGTGAGGATGCCGACCAGCTTGCCGTTCTCCTCGGTCACCGGAATACCGCTGATCTTGTGCCGCGTCATCAGCGCCTGTGCCTCGGCCAGCGTGCCGCTGGCGCGGATCGTGATCGGGTTTACGACCATGCCGCTTTCGAAGCGCTTGACCGCGCGCACTGCCTCAACCTGCTCATCGACTTCCAGATTGCGGTGCAGGACGCCGAGCCCGCCGAGCTGCGCCATAACGATCGCCATGTCCGCTTCGGTCACCGTGTCCATTGCGGAGGAGAGGATCGGGATGTTGAGCGCGAGCGACTTGGTCACCCGGGTGCGGGTGTCGGCCATGCTCGGCAGCACCTCGCTCTCGCCCGGATAGAGCAGGACGTCGTCGAAGGTGAGGCCGAGAGGGATATCCATGGGATGCGCCAAGTTCCTGAGTCGAGAATTGGCGGCCCATGTAACGACGCTTTGTGACGGGCGCTAGTGGCCAGCCCGCGCCAGCAGCGCCTTCGCCTGATCGACGTGCATCTCCTCGATCATCGCGTCCTTGTAGCGTTCGGCGCCGCCGGTCGCGGCTGCCACCAGCGCGCGGGCTTCTTCGAGTTCCGCTTCGGTCGGGTCGAAAGCAGCACGGGCGATGTCGATCTGGTTGGGGTGGATCAGCGATTTGCCGTCGAAGCCGAGCAACCGGCCCTCGGCGCATTCGGCGGCCAGTCCCTCGGGATCGTCGAGACGGTTGAACACGCCGTCGAATACCCATAACTCGCGAGCCCGCGCCGCCAGCACCACCAGTTGCAGCGAAAGCGCCATCTGGGCGCGGCCCGCGGCGGGCGGCAGTTTGAGCGACGCGGCAAGATCGTTGGTGCCGACGATCAGCCCCGCCAGCTCATAGCCCCAGCCGCTGGCCGAGGCGATCGGGCCGACATTCATCACGCCCGCGGGAGTCTCGATCATCGCGAGCACGGGCTTCCCTGAATAGATGCCCGCAGTGATGATCGTCTCCACCTTTTCGACCTTGGGGATGACGACATGGGTCGCGGCGGATTTCTTCACCGCCTTCAGATCCTTCGACCAATGCTCGCTGTGCTCGCCATTGACGCGGACGCCGAACGGCCGGTCGCCGAAGCCATCGATCGCCTTCACCGCCTCGCGCGCGGCTTCCTTGTCCTGCGCCTTCACCGCATCCTCGAGGTCGAGGATGATCATGTCGGCAGCCAGCCCCTTGGCCTTTTCGATCGCGCGCGGGTTCGACGCGGGCAGGAACAGCGCGGTGCGCGGCGGGGCGTAAATCGCTTTGCTCATGCCATCGCTATGCTAGAGTCAGGGCCGAAATGCGAGGGGACTAGCGATGGAACTGACGATCGGCACCTTCTTCATCCTGATGCTGCTGGTGCTGATGTACCTGTTCGCCAGCATCAAGATCGTCCGCCAGGGCTATCACTACACGATCGAGCATTTCGGCCGCTTCACCACCGTCGCCCAGCCGGGGTTCAACCTCTATCCGGCGTTCTTCTATCGCGTCGGCCGCCGCGTGAACATGATGGAGCAGGTGATCGATATTCCGGGTCAGGAAATCATCACCAAGGACAACGCCATGATCTCGACCGATGGCGTGGTGTTCTTTCAGGTGCTCGACGCCGCCAAGGCCGCCTATGAGGTGTCGGACCTCTATGTCGCGCTGCTTCAGCTGACGACAACGAACCTGCGCACGGTGATGGGGTCGATGGACCTCGACGAGACGCTGTCGAAGCGCGACGAGATCAACGCACGGCTGCTCTCGGTGGTCGATCATGCGACCACGCCCTGGGGGGTCAAGATCACGCGCGTCGAGATCAAGGACATCCGCCCGCCCGCCGACATCGTCAACGCGATGGGCCGCCAGATGAAGGCCGAGCGTGAGAAGCGCGCCAATATCCTTGAGGCCGAAGGCTCGCGCGCCTCTGAGATCCTGCGCGCCGAGGGCCAGAAGCAGGCGCGCATCCTTGAAGCCGAAGGCCGGAAGGAATCCGCCTTCCGCGACGCCGAAGCGCGCGAGCGTGCGGCGGAGGCCGAGGCCAAGGCGACCGAGCTGGTCAGCCAGGCGGTCGAGAGCGGTTCGGCCCAGTCGCTCAACTATTTCATCGCGCAAAAGTATGTCGAAGCGGTCGGCAAGTTCGCGACCAGCCCCAACGCCAAGACGATCCTGTTCCCGGTCGAGGCGACGCAGCTTATCGGAACGCTGGGCGGGATCGGCGAACTTGCCAAGGAGGCTTTGGGCGGGAAGGATACGCCGCCAGCGCCCCCTGCCCCGCCCGCGCGGGTGCGCCAGTCGCCGTTCGGTGGCACGCAGGAATAAGGGGGCAGCAATGAGCGACTGGTTGGCCGAGCAGGCAGGCTTCGTCTGGCTCATCGTCGCGGCGTTGCTCGCGATCTGCGAGTTGATGCTGCCCGGGGTGTATCTCACCTTCCTCGCGCTCGGCGCGGCGGCGACGGGCGTGCTGGCTTTGGTGTTCCCGGAGCTGGGCGCGATCGGCCAGTTCATCAGCTTCGCCGCCTGGTCGACCGTCGCGGTGCTGGTCGGCAAGCGCTGGTACGGCGCGAACCCGGTGCCGAGCGCCGACCCCGACCTCAACAACCGCGCCGCCCGGATGATCGGGCAGAGCGTGACCGTGGTCGACGCGATCGTCGGCGGCACCGGGCGCGTGCGGGTTGGCGACGGCGAATGGCCGGCGGAAGGACCGGACCTGCCAGTCGGCGCGAAGGCGCGGATCGTCGATGTCCGCGGTGGCGTGGTGGTGGTCGAGGCGGTGACGGCGATCGGGGCGACAGAATCCGGCGCGCAGTTCGACGAACGACAGGCGTAACCGCTTTCCCCCGCGTCCTCAGCGGATTATGAGGCGATCATGTATCGTAACTTTGTCACATCGCCGTCGCAGCGACTGTCGCGTGGCGCTGCAGTCTGGGTCGCGCTGTTCTGGGCCTTCAGCTACACTCTGCTGGCCTTGCGCTCGCAATGGATCGACGACGGCACGCCACCCTGGCTGGACGACACACGGTTCGTGGTGGTCGGCGTTGCCACCGCCTTCTTCGCCTGGACGCTCTGGTCGCTGCGCCAGCCGCGCACCCGTCGCGCTGCGGCCCGGACTTTTTCTGTTCAACATCGTCGCCGCCGCAGTGGCGATCGCCGTCATCCGCTGCGCGATGGATCATGGCACACCCGACGACGCTACCACGCTCGACCGTCATGTCCGCTGGGTGTTGGTCTGGGCCGGCTATCTCACCTTGTGGATCGGCGCGTTCGTCGAGGTCACCCGCCGCAGCGCGCAGACTGCGGCTCAGGCGGCCCCGCGCGCGCGGAGCATCGAATTTGTCGATACTGCCCCGGCGGCCAAGGACGCCGCGACCGCGCAGGCATGGGAGTGGCTGGGCGAGGCGCTGGCCGACGAGATGCTACGCCAGCCCGACGGATCGCGCGAGGCAATCCTGCGCGCGGTGCGCCGCCGCGCCGGCTATCGCATCGCCGACGATCTCGACGGCAGCGCCGCCGCGCAAAATGCGCGAGTCGAGCTGACCGAGCGGCTGACCCAGCGGCTGATCGCCGAACGCACCCCCTGGCGCGCGGAGTGATATTTTATCGTGACGCCGCCCTTGGGGTGTCGTCGCGATACTGGGCGCGTAGCCGGGCCAGCTCGGCCTTCATCTTCGCGATCTTGCCCGCATAGCGCGGGTCGGCGATCGCGTTGCGCATTTCCTGCGGGTCGGTCTTGAGGTCGTAGAATTCCCACGTGTCAATATCGCCATAGAAGCGCATCAATTTGTAGCGGTCGGTGCGCACGCCATAATGCGGGCGCACCGCGTGGAAGGCCGGGAACTCATAATAATGGTAGTAGAGGCTGGTGCGCCAGTCGCGGACCTTCCGGCCTTCCGCGACAGGACGTAGCGAGCGGCCCTGGATCGCGTCCGGCAGCGGCACCCCGGCATAATCGAGGAAGGTCGGCGCATAGTCGATATTCTGCACCATCCGCGACACCACAGTCCCCGCCGGGATATGGCCGGGATACTGGATCAACAGCGGAGTGCGGAAGGATTCCTCATACATCCAGCGCTTGTCGAACCAGCCATGCTCTCCGAGGAAAAAGCCCTGATCTGAAGTATATACGACGATCGTATTCTTCGACAGTCCGCTGCTTTCGAGATAATCGAGCAGCCGCCCGACGCTGTCGTCCACCGCCGCGACCGTGCCCATGTAATCGCGCATGTAGCGTTGGAATTTCCAGATCGCGAGCTGCTGCGGCGACAGGTCGGCGCGGTTCATTGCGTCGTTGTCCGCCTGATACAGCCGGTCCCACTCGGCGCGCTGCGCCGGGGTCATCCGCTCGAACGCGCCCGGCCAGCGGTTATAGCGGAGTTCGTTCGATCCCGCCGCGACGGTCATCTTGAGGTCGTGGCCCTCATACATGTCGCGATAGATGTTCATCTCCTGCTTTCCGGCAGGGATGCGGCCCGCATAATCGTCGAAATAGCTCGCCGGGACCGGGAAGGTGACGTTGCGGTATTTCTGCACATGGCGCAGCGGCGGCATCCAGTTGCGGTGCGGCGCCTTGTGATGGACCATCAGCGCGAACGGCTTGCCTTTGGTCCGCTTGCTCTTCAGCCAGTCGAGGCCGAGATCGGTAACCAGATCGGTGGCATAACCCTCGGGCCGGGTGCGGCCTTCGGCGGTGATGAAATCGGGGTTATAATATTCGCCCTGATCGTCGAGGATCTTCCAGTAATCGAAATTGATCGCGCCGGGTGTCGGGCCGATATGCCATTTGCCGACCACCGCCGTCTGGTAGCCGCTCTCTTTCAGCGCGCGCGGCCAGGTCCATTGGCTTGTGTCGAAATGCTCGCCATTCTGATTGAAGCCGTTGATATGGCCGAACTTGCCGGTCAGCATCGCGGCGCGGCTGGGACCGCAGAGCGAGTTGGTGACGAAGCTGTTGTCGAACCGCGCGCCGTTGCGGGCGATCCGGTCGATATTGGGCGTGGGCGCGAGCCGCGAGACGGGGTGGCCATAGGCCGACAGCGCCTGAACCGCGTGATCGTCGGTCATGATATAGACGATATTGGGCCGCTGCGGTGCCTTGCGCTGCTGCGCGACCACCGGCGTCGCCACCATCGACATCAGCGCGACCCACAGCGCCTTGTTCCGCATCACTCTCTCCCGTTCCATCGTTGAAGCGGATGTAGATGAAACCGGTTACATCGTCCAGAGCAGCGGCTGTCGCAGCGGGAAGTTGCGGATGATCTCCGGAACCTGTGGGTCAGGATTCAACCGCTTCCACAAGGCAAGATAATCCGGGCGGTCCAGCGCCTGTCCCCCGAACAGCAGCGCGACCTGGCGCACAGGCAGCGCGTCGAAATATTCGACATCGGCTTTGTACGGCCAGCCGGCCTTGTCGGCGATATGGGGCGCCATGAATGCCAGCGCCCCGGCCAGCGACCGCCCGTCCGGCGTGGCGAAGCGCCACAGATCGCCGTTGTCCGAGGCGATATGCGCCAGCGCCGCGAGGACATCGAGGTTGAACAGGCTGTAGCTGTACGGCTTGGTCCGCGCGAGTTCGAGCGGCTGGCGCCCGTTCGGCGCGATCTGGTCGGGGATCAGGCGGGTGCGGAAGCGGTCGCGTACAGTGGCGCGAACCTGCCGATCTCCGACCAGCCGCGCAAACTCTGCCGCCTGCAGCGCCCAGCAGCTGCCGTGATTGTTCTTCTCGTCGCGCTCGTCGGTGCCGTTTTTCGAGGTCGTCAGCCAGCCCAGATAGGCGCGAAACCAATCGTGGATCGCCGCACCGCGCTCAAGACGCAACCCGGCATCGAGCACCGCGATCGCGCGCGCGACCTCTACCAGGTGCAGCGTGTCGATCACCCCGATCCCGCGCCCCGTGTTGATCCCGATAATCGCCTGCGCGTGGTCGAGATGGGGTGCCATCCGGGTCTCGGCATCGACGAACCACGCATCGAGATGCCGCTCGGCATGGCGCGCGTAGCGCGGGTCGCGGGTGAGCCGCCACGCCGCCACCAATGCGGGAACCTGCAAGCTCAGGCGGATCAGCGCCTGACGATGCGCATCGAACCGCGCCGGGTTGGAATAGCCGTCCCGGCGGACATAGGGCCCTCCGGATCGGCGGGGTTGGGCCACCAATAGTCGCCTTCGGAATAGTAATCGTGGCGCGTTCCGGGACTGCGTTCGGCGCGGAAAGCGGTGATCGTGACTGGCGCGTCGGTGAGATAGCGGTTCGCTGCGCGCAGGATGCGGCGCCGGTCGATCGCCGCAATATCGATCCCGGTCGCGGCGATGCGCGTCGGCCAGACGGCCAGCGCTGTGCCGCCAGCCAGTATCGCGCGTCTGTGCATCGCCCGCTCCTCTCGTGCCGTAAAGCTGTCATACAACTTCATCAGGCGCGTGCAACCGCCCAGCCCGGGGTGGCATGCGTCGCGCGCTTCGCTAAGGTAACGCCAGCAACTAGTCCCTCCCGCGCATCCGGAGCCGCCATGATCGCCAGCCGCCGCCAGTTTCTCGCCTCGACCGCCACGCTCGCCGCCTTCCCCACGCTCCCCGCCTGTGCGCAGGGGGCACCCTCTGCGGATGCAGCGGCGGACAAGCTGTTGAGCGCGACTGCCGAGCAGTTGCTGACCAGTTCGCCCGAGAGCGCGACCTCGCTGGGCATCGACAAGGGCGAGCGCGCGCATCTGCGCTCGATGGTCGAGGATCGCAGCATCGCGGGCCGGCAGAAGGTTGCGGAGGGGCTGCGCGCGCGGATCGCGCAGCTCGACGCGCTCGATCGCGCCGCGCTGTCGCCGGTGATGCAGACCAATGTCGATGTCGTGCGCACCGCGTTCCAGGTCGGACTGGACGGCTTTGCGTTCGGCTATGGTGACGTCGCCGTGGGTGGGTGGCGCAATGCCCCCCTATGTCGTGGTGCAGAATGTCGGCGCCTATCTCGACATGCCGCGCTTCCTCGACAGCGAGCACAAGGTCGAGAGCGCGGCGGACGCGGCAAGTTGGCTCGCGCGGTTCGAGGGCTGGGCTGGGCAGATCGACGGCGAGACCGAGCGGCTCAAGATCGCATACGACAAGGGCGTCGTCGCGCCCGACTTCCTGCTCGACAAATGCCTGCGTCAGATCGCGCTGACCCGCGGCACCGATGCGGGAAAGTGGGAACTGGTCGAGAATTTCACCGGCAAGAAGGTCGTGACCGGCGATCAGGCGGTGGCGGCGGCAAAGCTGGCGGCGGGCAAGATCGCCCCCGCGCTCGACCGCCAGATCGCCGAGCTACAGCGCCACCGCGCCAAGGCCACGAGCGAAGCCGGTGTGTGGAAATTCCCCGACGGCGAGGCCTACTACGCCTGGGCCCTGCGCGCGGCGACCACCACGACGATAACCCCGGACGAGGTGCACAAGGCGGGGCGCGAGGAGCTGAAGGCGCTCCAGTCGGAGATGAACACGATCCTCAAGAAGCTCGGCTACAGCAAGGGCAGCGTCGGCGCGCGCATGACCGCGCTCGGCAAGGATCCCAAGTTCCTCTACCCCGACAATGATGCCGGGCGGCAGGAAATCCTCGCTTACATGACCAGGACGATCGAGGACATGAAGGCGAAGATGCCGCAGGCGTTCCACACTTTGGTGCGCGGTAATGTCGAGGTGAAGCGGCTCCCGCTCGCCGAAGAGCCGGGCGCGCCGGGTGCCTATGGCGGCGCGGGATCGATCGACGGGACGGTGCCGGGGCGGGTGTGGCTCAACCTGCGCACCACGCACCTCCACACCAGATACAGCCTCGCCACCCTCGCCTATCACGAGGGCATTCCGGGCCATGCCTGGCAGGGCGAATATACGTTCAAGCTGCCGCTGGTCCGCTCGCTGCTCGGCTTCAACGCCTATAGCGAGGGCTGGGCGCTCTATGCCGAGCAATTGGGCGCGGAGCTGGGGGCGTATGACAGCGACCCGGTCGGGCGGCTGGGCTATCTCCAGAGCCTCGCCTTCCGCGCCTGTCGTCTCGTCGTCGATACCGGGCTGCACGCCAAGCGCTGGACGCGGGCACAGGCGATCGAATGGTTCGCCACCGCCAACGGATCGTCGGTCGAGGAAGTCAGCGGCGAGGTCGACCGCTATTGCAGCTGGCCGGGTCAGGCGTGCGGCTACAAGCTTGGCCACACCGCGATCAATCGGCTGCGGACGAAGGCACAGCGCGAACTGGGGCCGCGCTACGATTTCCGCGCGTTCAACGACGCACTTGTGCTCGGCGGCGGCGTGCCGATGAGCGTGCTGGAAAGCGTCATCGACCGACATATCGCCAGCCGAAAGGGGTAAGGCCACGCGCTCCAAATAGCATCCCTACCCCGTTTGTGCTGAGCTTGTCGAAGCACTGTTCCTGCGTTCTGTGAGGCCGGGAGCGGCCCTTCGACAAGCTCAGGGCAAACGGGCGTTGGAGTAATCCAGTAGCCCTAGACCAACCCCGCCAGCCGCAGCGCCACCCCCGCGGCGGCGCAGAGTGCGAGCACGGTGAACAGGCCGAGCTTGAACCGGAACACCGCGACCAGCGCGAACAGGGTCAGCACCGCCGCCCAGGGGTCGATGCTCGTCAGCACGGGCGCATCGAACGCCACCGGTCCTGCGCCGACCGCCACGGTCGTGCGGAATACCGCGTGGATCGCGAACCACAGCGCCAGGTTGAGGATAACGCCGACCACCGCCGCCGTGATCGCGCTGAGCGCCCCGGCCAGCGCCGCATTGCCACGCAACCGCTCGATGAACGGCGCGCCGAGGAATATCCACAGGAAGCACGGCGCAAAGGTCACCCAGGTCGCGAGCAGCCCGCCCAGCGTCCCCGCCAGCATCGGCGAGAGCATGCCGGGATCGCGATACGCGCCGAGAAAGCCGACGAACTGGAGCACCATGATCAGCGGTCCCGGCGTCGTTTCCGCCATGCCGAGCCCGTCGATCATCTCGCCGGGTGAAAGCCAGCCATGATGCTCGACCGCCTGCTGCGCGACATAGGCGAGCACGGCATAGGCCCCGCCGAACGTCACCATCGCCATCTTGGCGAAGAAGGTCGCGATCTGGCTCATCACATGATCCGGGCCGCGCCAGACCAGCAAAGCCGCGATCGGCACCAGCCACAGCGCGAGCCACAGCAAGGTGTCGAACAGCACCGCGCGCCAACGCGGCCGCGCATGGTCGGGCAATTCCTCGCCGAGCACCGTGTCGCGGTCGGCAACGCCGCCCGCTGCCCCGCCATGCCCGCCGCCCACGAACGCCTTGCTCCCCGACCGTCCCGCGAGCCAGCCGATCAGGCCCGCGCCCAATACGATCAGCGGGAACGGCGCACCGAGGAAGAAAATCGCGACGAACGCCGCCGCCGCGAGCAGCCGCGCGGCGTTGGAGCGCAGCGCGCGGCCGCCGATCCGCACCACCGCCTGCGCGACGATCGCCAGCACCGCAGCCTTGAGCCCGAAGAACAGGCCGCCGATCAGCCCGCTGGTGCCCCACAGCACATAGATCCAGCTCAACGCCATGATCGCGAGCGCGCCGGGCAGGATGAACAGCCCGCCCGCGATCAGCCCGCCGATCCGCTTGTGCAGCAGCCAGCCGATATAGGTCGCGAGCTGCTGCGCCTCCGGCCCGGGCAGCAGCATGCAGAAGTTGAGCGCGTGGAGGAAACGCTGCTCGCCGATCCAGCGCTTTTCGTCGACCAGCACGCGGTGCATCACCGCGATCTGCCCCGCCGGACCGCCGAACGACAGCGCGGCAATGCGCAGCCACACGCGCACCGCTTCGCCGAGCGGGATCGTCGCCGCCGCGCTCATGCCCGGCCTCCGCGCGGCTGGTGCGAGGTCCAGTCGTGCCGCTCGTCCTGCGCATCGCGCGCCCAGCGATAGAGCGCGTCGTAGAGGTCCATTCCTGCTTCCAGCTGGCGGTGATCGTCGCTGTACAGCCGCGACAGGCCGAGCGAGAGCGCGACCAGCCCTGCCGCTTCGGGCGCGAGGTCGAGCCGCGCGGTGTCCGCGCCGCGCACGATCGGGGCGAGCCGGGCGAGCGCGGGGATCGCCCCGAGCCCGAGATCGTCGAGCAATGCGTCGAAGGTGCAAGCCTCGCCCCGATGGCTCCAGCGCACCCCTTCTGCCGCTATGTCGAACGGGGCGGCGCCGGTCGCGGCGGCGACGCCCGCGACCTCGCCTGGCGCGACGAACAGGATGACCGCGTGCGGATCGACGAAGCGGCGGATCAGCCAGGGACAGGCGATGCGGTCGACCTTGGGCCGGCTGCGAGTCACCCAATGGGTGCGGTCATCGGCGTCGCGCTCCAGCGCCGCCTCCTGTAACAGCGGCAGTCCGGCGGCGGTCCAGCCGTTATGGCCGCCCTCCAGCACCTCGGCGGCGATGCCGTCATGGCGCAGCCGTGCGGCGGCGGCATGCGCCTCCGCCCCGCCTGCCGCGTCGATCACCACCACGGCGCGGGCGTCTGGCGCGGGCGCACGGCGGCTCGCGCCGGGAATACGGTTGGGGCTATCGGGCGGGCGCAGGTCATAGAGCGCCGGCGCTGTCGGCGTTCCGATCAGGCGCGCGAGCGTCGCAGGAGCGATGGAATCGGGTGCAGGCATGATGCGTCCTTGGATTGCAAGACTGGACGCGACACTTCGGCTGACGCCTCTTGGGGCGATCGCCGTCCCCATGCCGATTAATGAACCGCGCCGCGCCCTGACTGTCAAGCGCGCGGCGCGAAAGGATTATTTCTTGCCGAACAAGCCGCCAGCCATACCGGCGAGGTCGTTCAGCGGGTTGCCGTCGCCATCGCGGTCGAGCGCGCCGAGGATGCCGCCCGCGCCGTCGGTCTGGAGCATCGTCGCGAACTTGTCGAGCGCCCCTTCGCCGCCGATCTGCTCGATCAGTTCATTCAGCTTCGCCACCGGAAGGCCGGTCGCGGCGGCCGCGCCCTCGGCGGTGTCGCCCTGCATCTGGTGGTGTTTCGCCAGTGCCTGAACGGCTGATTCCACATGTTCGGGCGACAGCCCCACCTTGGCCGCCAGATTGGCGATGCCGTCATTACCGCTGACCTGGCCGAGGATCGAATCGAGGATGCTCATCTGCGTCGCTCCTTGATAGGGAAGTCCCGACGCGATCCTATCATGCGACAGGCAAGGGTGCGAGGTCGGGCGGCACGAATCCGCGCCGCGCGGCGACCGAGAACAGCAGGTCGTGGCTGTAGAAGCGCAGCGGCCAGTCGCGACTGCCCACTTCGCTGGACAGCAATGCGTTGACGTCGGCGCACAGGTCGCCGCTCGCCGACCCGTTCAGGAACCACCGCACGCCGGCGACATAGGCGTGGGTAATCGTGTCGTGATAGCCGTTCTGGTCGTCATTCACGCCGCCGACGCTCTCGTTGAAGCGCGCAATGATGCCCGCGATCTGCGCATCGACGTCCACGTCGGGGCGGCGCGCGAGCAGATAGAGGCACGCGGCGAGATGCGCCTCATGGGTCCAGTCGGCGCGGTCGAGCGCACACGCGATCAGGCCGTCGCCGATACGCACGATCTCGGCCTCGGTCTCGAAAAAGCGGATGGGGTGATCGGTCATGCACCGCGGGTAAGAGCCGGCAGCGCAGCGAGTCAATCACGCGCCCGGGCGCTAGCTCTGCGGGTGCAGCGCATCCAGTCGCGCAACGACCGCGCGAAACCCGTCATCGCCTGCAATGGCAAGGTCGATCGGTCGCCCGCCCAGCCCCGCGTCGTGCGCATTGAGAAACGAGGCAGCGGCGACACTCTCGCGCAACCGTTCCCAGACGAGCGTGGCGACGCGGCCCTGTCGTGCTGCGGCATCGGGGGAAAGGCGCGGCGTGTCGCTGCGGCGGCGGAACTGACGCGTGCGCGGCTTGTCGGTTTCATGCGGCGCGGGGGTCAGCATGACGCGCGCGTCAGCGAACCCTCTTCGCCCATGGCGCTGCGCAGCACGCGGATGCGCTCGGCATAGCCATGCGCCAGGCCACGGTGCGACCGGCTGGCGCACCGGCAGTCGGATGCCTTGGCGCGCATCAGCGACACCTGGTGGCGATAGAGGAGATAGTTGAGGTCCATAGAGCGGCTCCCTTTGTGTAAGCGGGAGCGCGAAGAATCTCTCAGTCGCCGGCGCCTACGAAGCATGTGCCGACGATGATCGGTATGTAGGGGCTCGACCCCAAAAAAGCCAGCACATAGCCCGCCGACGCGACCGGCGGCGGGGTATGTGCGACTGATCAGGCCGGTTCGGTCGCCTTGGGCGCCGCCTGGCGGACGCCCTCATCGACATGCTCGGCGAATTGCGCGAAGTTGGCGACGAACTCGTCGACCAGCTTTGCCGCCGTCGCGTCATACTCGCCCTTGTCCGCCCATGCGGCGCGCGGGTCGAGCATGTTGGGGTCGATATCGCCGACCGCGACCGGGACCATGAAGCCGAAATTGGGGTCCTGACGGAACTCCGCATCCTTCAGGCTGCCGTCGAGCGCAGCGTTGAGCAGCGCGCGGGTGACGCGGATCGGCATCCGCTTGATCCCCGGCATCGTCGCCTTGCCGCCGCTCCAGCCGGTGTTGACCAGCCAGCAATCGACCCCGCCCTTGGCGATCCGCTCCTTGAGCAGATTGCCATAGACCGACGGATGGCGCGGCATGAACGGCGCGCCGAAACAGGTCGAGAAGGTCGCGGTCGGCTCGGTCACGCCGATCTCGGTCCCCCGCGACGCGCGCAGTATAGCCCGAGAGGAAGTGATACATCGCCTGTTCGGGCGTCAGCTTCGCGATCGGCGGCAACACGCCATAGGCATCGGCGGTGAGGAAGATGATGTTCTTCGGCACCGGGCCCAGATTCTTCTCGCTTGTGTTCGGGATGAAATCGAGCGGGTAGGAACCGCGGCTGTTCTCCGCGAGACTGTTGTCGTTGAAGTCGAGCTCGCGCGTTTCGGGGTCCATCACGACATTTTCGAGCACCGTGCCGAAACGCTTGGTGGTCGCGAAAATCTCCGGCTCGGCCTCGGGCGACAGGTTGATCATCTTGGCGTAGCAGCCGCCCTCGAAATTGAAGACCGCGGTGTCCGACCAGCCATGCTCGTCATCGCCGATCAGCGTGCGGCTGGCATCGGCCGACAGCGTCGTCTTGCCGGTGCCCGACAGGCCGAAGAACACCGCCGTGTCGCCGTTCGGGCCGATATTGGCCGAACAATGCATCGGCATGATGCCCTGCGGCGGGAGGAGATAGTTGAGCAGTCCGAACACGCTCTTCTTCATCTCGCCGGCATAGGCGGTGCCGCCGATCAGGATCAGCTTTTCGGTCAGGTTGACCGCGATCACCGTCTCGCTGCGGCAGCCATGTTTCGCCGGGTCGGCGCGGAAGCTGGGCAGATCGATGATCGTATATTCGGCGGCGAAGTCCTTGAGCTCATGCGCCTCCGGGCGGACCAGCAACGTGCGGATGAACTGGCTGTGCCAGGCATATTCGTTGACCACGCGCACGGTGACGCGATGCTCGGGCTGCGACCCGCCATAGAGGTCCTGGACGAACAAAGTGTCCTTGGTGCCAAGGTGCGCGAGGAAATCGGCCTTGAGCGCCGCGAAATGCTCCGGCGTCATCCCGACATTGGTGCTGCCCCACCACACGGTGTTCTCGGTCTCCGCATCGCGGACGATGAACTTGTCCTTGGCGCTGCGGCCGGTGTGCTTGCCGGTTTCAACGACCAGCGGCCCGTCCTTCGCCAGACGGCCCTCACCGCGGCGGACGGCATGCTCGACCAGTTGGGCAGGCAACAAGTTCCAGTGAATGGTGGTACCAGCCGCGACGCCCAGCGCGTCGAGGCCGATCTTCGGGGTACGATCGGTCACGTCTCTCTCCTCCGCCGCGCCTCTCCGCACGGCATTGCATTCGTATGCGTGGAGTCGCGCATAGGCAGCGGCGGAAACGGGGGGTCAACGCCAGTAACCGGTGTCAAAAGCCTGGTAACCCTCTATTTTTGGGTGACAACGCTGACCTGTTGCATTCCCCCGTCTCGGCGCTGCGGAGCCCGAGTGTCCGCCGTGTTGAGCCTCGCCCCACATTCCGCTACCCCCTCCGTCATGACCGCAACGATTGCGCTGGTCGATGACGACCGCAACATCCTGACGTCCGTGTCGATCGCGTTGCAGGCCGAGGGGTTCGTGACGCGCGTCTATTCGGATGGGGAGGCGGCGTTGAAGGCGCTGGTCGACAATCCACCCGAGCTGGCGGTGCTCGACATCAAGATGCCGCGCATGGACGGGCTGGAGCTGCTGCGGCGGCTGCGCGAGAAGAGCCAGATCCCGGTAATCTTCCTGACCAGCAAGGATGACGAGCTGGACGAGGCGCTGGGCCTCGCGATGGGTGCGGACGATTATATCGCGAAGCCGTTCAGCCAGCGGCTGCTGATCGCCCGCATCCGCGCGATCCTGCGCCGCACCGAGCTGGTTGCAGCGACGGCACAAGGCGAAGAGGAAGTGGCAGCCGAGGCGCAGCCGGTGATCGAGCGCGGCCCGCTGACGATGGACCCGGCGCGCCACAAGGTGACGTGGAAGGGCGACAATGTCACGCTGACCGTCACCGAGTTCATGATCCTCGAAACGCTCGCCCAGCGGCCCGGCATCGTCAAGACGCGCAACCAGCTGATGGACGCGGCGTATCAGGACGATATCTATGTCGATGACCGCACCATCGACAGCCATATCAAGCGCGTGCGCCGCAAGTTCCGGCAGGTCGATCCCGATTTCGACGCCATCGAGACGCTCTATGGCGCCGGATACCGATTCTCCGACGAATAGGCCGCCTCCTCCGCAGGAGGAGCGCGACCTGTCGCTGCGCTGGTCCGGCCGGGTCAGCCTGACGCCGCGCATCCTGGCGGTGAACATCTTTGCGCTGGTGATGCTGGCGGGCGGGTTCTTCTACCTCGACAGTTACCGCGCACGAATCGTCGACAGCCGGGTCGAGCAGGCGAGCCGTGAGGCGCGGCTGATCGCACAGGCCGTGGCAATGACCCCGCCCGCCGACCGCACCGCATTGGTCGAGCGGATCGCGAGCGAGGCGGATATCCGCATCCGCCTGTACGACCGCGCCGGGCGAC
This sequence comes from Sphingomonas sp. J344, assembly GCF_024700005.1. Classification (NCBI taxonomy): domain Bacteria; kingdom Pseudomonadati; phylum Pseudomonadota; class Alphaproteobacteria; order Sphingomonadales; family Sphingomonadaceae; genus Sphingomonas; species Sphingomonas sp. J344. The sequence continues at coordinate 457,023 of NZ_JAJONB010000001.1, forward strand.
TGACTCTCGACACCCGCGCGCTGGGACTCAATAATTTCGTGCTGCGCGATCCCGACAAGGATCCGTGGAACCAGAGCGCGGCGCGTTTCCTCGACGCGGTGATCGACACCGTGGCGGGGGCGGATCGCGACCAGCAGTTTCGCGAGCGCGCACCGACCAAGGGGCTCGACTGGCCCGACATCGCCGCCGCGCTCCGCACCGGAGAGGCGAGCGCGACCGTGTGGCGCGCGCCCGACCGAACGCCGGTGATCACCGCCGCCGCGCCCTTTGGGCCGGAGGGGGCGGTGTTCACCAGCTCCAACGCGCGCGACATCACCCAGACTGTCCGGGTCGAACGGTTCCGGTTGGGCGTGGTGCTGGCGTTCACTGCGGGCCTGTCGATCTTCCTGTCGCTGTTCCTGGCGCGCACAATCGTCCGCCCGCTGCGCCGCCTTGCGCGTGCGGCGGTACGCGTGCGTCTCGGGCGTGCGCGCGAAGTGGTGGTGCCGCGCCTGCCCGAGCGTCGCGACGAGATCGGCCATCTCGCCCGATCGCTGTCGGACATGAGCCTCGCGCTGCGTGCACGGATCGACGCGACCGAGGCGTTCGCCGCCGATCTGGCGCATGAGATCAAGAACCCCCTCGCCTCGCTGCGCTCCGCGGTCGACAGCCTGATGGCGGTGCGTGACCCGGCGTTGCAGGAGCAATTGCTGGCGGTGGTGCGCGACGATGTGCTGCGTCTGGACCGGCTGATCAGCGACATTTCGGAGGCGTCGCGGCTCGATGCCCAGCTATCGCGCGCCAAGTTCGACCCGGTCGATCTGAGCGCGATGCTGGCTGCAATGGTCGAGCAGCGCACGACACGCGGAATCGAGCGCGAGATCCGGCTGCGCTTCGACGCGCCAGTCGGGCCAATGCCGCTGGTGATGGGCGAAGGCGCGCGGCTGGAGCGGGTGTTCGCGAACCTGATCGACAATGCCGTGTCCTTTTCCCCCGACGGCGGCACGGTCGCGCTGTCGCTGAGCGCGGCGGACGACATGCTGGAGGCACGGATCGAGGACGAGGGACCGGGCGTTCCGGAGGAGGCGCGCGAGGCGATCTTCCGCCGTTTCCATACCGACCGGCCCGAAGGGGAGGAATTCGGCAAGCATTCCGGGCTAGGGCTTGCGATCGCGCGAACCATCGTCGAAGGCCATCAGGGCAGTATCGGCGTCGAGACGCGCGAGGACCGGATGCGGGGCGCGCGGTTCGTCGTCCGCCTGCCATTCGTGCAACCGGGATGAAGGTTCGGAGGCTATAAGAGAAACGTGGCGATCCTGTCTTCCGAAACGCTGCATGCGTCCTGCGTCGCGATCGACGGTCGCGCGGTGCTGATCGAGGGCCGATCGGGCGAGGGCAAGTCCGATCTGGCGCTGCGCCTGATCGACCGCGGCGCGCTGCTGGTGTCCGACGATTACACGATCTGCACACGGCGTGACGGGGTGCTCCACGCCGCGCCCCCGGCGACGATCGCGGGCAAGATCGAAGTGCGCGGGATCGGCGTCGTGTCGCTGCCGCATATCGACACCGCGCCGATCGGGTTGCTGGTCACGATCTTCGACGATCCGCCGCGCATGCCGCTTGTCCCGCATGTTCGCCGCATCGCGGGAGTCGATGTACCGGTAGTCGCGCTTCCCGCGCTCGAGCCCTCGGCTCCGATCAAGGTCGAACTGGCGTTGCGCCATCTGGCGGAGCAGATGCAATGACCAGGAAGCGCGCCAAGCAGATATTGCTTGTCACGGGTATGTCGGGGGCGGGCAAGTCGACCGTGCTGCGAACGCTGGAGGATCTTGGCTGGGAGGTGGTCGACAACCTGCCCCTGCTGTTGCTCAACCGCCTGCTCGATACCGACCCGCCCGAGGGCGTCGATGGCGACGACCGACCGCTCGCGATCGGAATCGGTACCCGCACCCGCGCCTTTGACGCCGACAGCATCGTGCGCCGCATCAAGAAGCTGCGCGACGAGCGCGGCTACGACATGGGAACGCTGTTCCTCGACTGTTCGGGCGCGGAGCTGGAGCGCCGCTATTCGGAAACGCGCCGTCGCCACCCCCTCGCGCTCGACCGGCCAGCGAGCGACGGCATCACCCGCGAGCGCGAGCTGCTGCAACCGCTGCGCCGCTGGGCCAACCGGGTAATCGACACGACCAGCCTGTCATCGAACGAATTGGCGCAACAGATCCGAACCAGCTTTTCCGGCCCCGGCTTGGGCGAAACAGTGGTTTCGGTGATGTCGTTCGGCTTTGCCCGCGGCGTTCCCGCGGGGGCGGACCTGGTGTTCGACATGCGTTTCCTGCGCAATCCGCACTGGGTCGATTCGCTGCGTCCGGGCACCGGCAAGGACGCCGATGTCGCCGCCTATGTCGCGGGCGACCCGGCCTATGCGGAGGGCGTAGCGCGGATCGAGGAGCTTCTGCTGCTCCTCCTCCCCCGCTATCAGGCCGAGGGAAAATCCTATGTTACCATTGCCTTCGGCTGTACCGGCGGGAGACACCGGTCGGTCCATATCGCCGAACGGGTCGCTGGCCGGTTGCGCGAGGCGGGATTTTCGCCCACGGTGGCGCATCGTGACTTGCAAACCGCGCCGCAGGACTCGCTAGAAGGCCCGCCGGCTGCAAGATGAACCGCATGGGACAAGCGTAAAGACATGATTGGACTGGTACTCGTGACGCACGGGCGGCTCGCGGAGGAGTTCGTCGTCGCGATGGAGCATGTCGTCGGTCGTCAGGACCGCATCGCCACCATCTGCATCGGCCCCGAGGACGATATGGAGGAGCGGCGCGCGGATATCGCCAAGGCGATCATCGCCGTCGATGGCGGCCGCGGGGTGATCCTGCTGACCGACCTGTTCGGCGGCACCCCGTCGAACCTGGCCATTTCGCTGCTCGAGGCTGGCAAGGTCGAAGTGATCGCCGGCATCAATCTGCCCATGCTGATTCGCCTGGGCGGGGCGCGGAAGACGATGAAGGTGACCGAAGCGGTGGCGGCGGCGCGTGAGGCGGGGCGCAAATACATCACCGTGGCGTCCGAAGTGCTCGGCGAGGCTGCTGCTTGAGCCGGGTCAGCCGCACCGTCCTGATCGGCAACCGCCGCGGGCTGCATGCGCGCGCCAGCGCCAAGTTCGTCACCCTCGCATCGTCGCAGCCCTGTGAGCTGACCGTCGAAAAGGACGGCAACGCAGTCACCGGCACGTCGATCATGGGGCTGATGATGCTGGGCGCGGCGATGGGCGACACGATCACGATCAGCGCGCTGGGCGACGGTGCCGAAGATGCGGTGCTCAAGCTGGTCGAACTGGTCGAGGACCGCTTCGGCGAGGATTGAGCCGGTGCGCGAAATAACCGCCTTTTCCAATCCGCTGGTCAAGCGGGTGCGATCGCTGCGCGACAAGAAGCATCGCCGCGACGAGGGGCTGTTCCTGGCCGAGGGGCTGCGCATCCTGACCGAAGCGCGCGAGGCGGGGCATCTGCCGGCCTATCTGTTCTTTGCCAAGGGGTATGACGGCCACCCGCTGGCGCAGGAACTGATCGCCGCGACCGAAGCATCCGGCGGCGAGGTTATCCAGACCGACAGCGACATCCTGTCCAAGCTGTCGGGCAAGGACAATCCGGGCGCGGTGGTCGGTGTCTATCGCGAGCTTTCGACCGACCTCGCCCGTATCGACCGCAATGCCGCACCGCTCTGGCTGGTCGCCGAGCGGCTGCGCGATCCCGGCAATCTCGGCACGATCCTGCGCACTGCGGACGCGGTCGGTGCGGGTGGCCTGATCCTGGTCGACGACTGCGTCGATCCGTTCAGCGTCGAGGCGGTGCGCGCGAGCATGGGCGCGCTGTTCACGATCCCGATCGCGCGCGCGCCGTGGGAGGACTTTCATGGCTGGCTGCGATCCGGGCCGGGTCAGCTGGTCGGCCTCGCGCTGGAGGGTGCGGTCGATTATCGCACGCCGGCCTTTGCCGCGCCCGTGTTCCTGCTGACCGGGAACGAGGCGCAGGGGCTGCCCGCCGACTATGCCGCCGCCTGCGATGTCCGCGTGAAAATCCCGATGCTGGGCAAGGCCGACAGCCTCAACGCCGCCGTTGCGACCGCCGTCATGGCCTACACCGTGCTCGACCGAATTCGTCCGTTGGACTGACCGCTCGACCGTTGCACAATCGCAACACGCGCCGCCTGCTTTGCTACGCGTTTGGAACAAAACCCTGATTCCGCGCGTCGAACCGGGCAAGTCTGGAGACGAGCCGATGTTTTACGACACGACCCCTTTCACCGCCGCCAACAGCGGCTATCGCGTTGCCTTTCGTCCCGGCGAGCAGAATGTCTGCCCCGGGTGCGGCCAGTCGCATTGGACGATCGGGCGGATGACAGCCGAATGCGCTTTCTGCGCCACCGCGCTGCCGATCAACACCGGCGGCAGTTTCGGCGCGGGACGCTTCACCATGAAGTCGCTGGCAGCCTGAACCCGCACGGGGAGGTTGGTAAGCCGCCTCCCCCGCGCTATGGCGCGGCGCATGACTGGCGCCACGCTCACCCTCTACAACAGCCTCACCCGCGCGACCGAAGCCTTCGCGCCGATCGACCCCGCCAAGGGCACGCGCGTCTATTCGTGCGGACCGACGGTCTATAGCGACCCGCATCTGGGCAATCTGCGCGCCTATGTCTTCACCGATACGCTCAGCCGCGTGCTGCGGTGGAAGGGGCATAAGCTCACCCATGTCATCAACATCACCGATGTCGGCCATCTGACGTCCGACGCCGACGAGGGCGAGGACAAGATGGAGGCGGCGGCGAAGAAGCGCGGCCTGAGCGCGTGGGAAATCTCGCGCCATTACGCCGATGTGTTCCGCCGCAACCTGCGCGACCTCAACATCCGCACGCCCGATCATATGCCGCTGGCGACCGATTATGTCGCCAAGATGATCGACTTCGCCAAGGGCATTGCCGACCAGCATTGCTACCAGCTCGACAGCGGCCTCTATTTCGACAGCAGCACCGTGCCCGATTACGGCAAGCTGTCGGGCGGGCAGGACGATGCCGGCGAGGGGCGGATCGAGAGCGTCGAAGGCAAGCGCCACCCGCAGGATTTCGCGATCTGGCGCACCACGCCGCCGGGCGAGACGCGCCAGATGGAGTGGGATTCGCCCTGGGGCCGCGGCGCGCCGGGCTGGCACCTCGAATGTTCGGTGATGAGCGCCGAGCTGCTCGGCCTGCCGTTCGACATCCACAGCGGCGGGATCGACCATCGCGAGATCCATCACGTCAACGAAATCGCGCAGAATCAGGCGCATTGCAGCTGTGGCGATTCCGGCGCGAAGATCTGGATGCACAACAACTTCCTGGTCGATCGCGGCGGGAAAATGTCGAAGTCCAAGGGCGGCATCGCAACGCTCGACGCGCTGGTGGCGAAGGGCGTGCACCCCCTCGCCTATCGCCTGATGTGCCTGTCGGCGCATTATCGCAGCGAACTGGAGTTCAGCGGCGAGAATCTGATGGCAGCGCTCGTGCGGCTGCGGCGGCTGGTGCTGGCGGCGGAGAAATTCCGCGCGGCCGAGGGCAAGGGTGGCGGCAACGCGGCCAGCTATCTCGAGCGGCTCGACGCGGCGGTGTCGGACGACCTCAACACCCCCAGGGCGCTGCCGGTGCTGGAGGAACTGCTCGCCGACAAGCAACTGGGGCAGGAAGCGCGGCTGATGGTGCTGACGCAATTCGACGAAGTGCTGGGCCTCGACCTGCTGCACCTCTCCCGCGCCGACCTGCGTGTGCGTCCAGCGGATGCGCAGGTGACCGAAGCCGAGATCGAAGCCCGTCTCGCCCAGCGCAAGGAAGCCCGCGCCGCGAAAGACTTTGCGCGATCGGACGCCATCCGCGACGAGCTGATCGGCGCCGGCGTCGAGGTGATGGACGGCGATCCCGTGGGCTGGGACTGGCGGGTGGAGGTTTAGCGCTTATCGCCACCCCCGCGAAAGCGGGGGCGGCGAACGAGTTTAGACAAACCCCAAATTCGTCGTCGAATAATTCCCGATATTCGGCAGCACCGTCGACATGTTCCCCGCCGACACCCCGAACCAGCTCGCCAGCGTCGCGGCATATTGATCGACCGAGGTGGTCGGCAACAGCCGCCCCTGTCCGACATCGCTTGGCGTGTTGTGCCCGAAATCGGGCGGGGTGCCATAGATGCGACCGCCCTGCACCGCGCCACCCAGCACGAAATGCATGCTGCCCCAGCCATGGTCGGAGCCGTCATCATTCTGGACGAGGGTGCGGCCAAAGTCGGATGCGGTGAAGCTGGTCACCTTGTCCGCGACGCCCAGCGCGACGGTGGTGTCGTATAAGGCGCGCATCGCGTCGGCGACACGGCCGACCAGGGTCGGGTGATCGCGGACCAGGAAGTCGTGCATGTCCCAGCCGCCGCTCGACACGAAGAATACCTGTCGCCTCGCCCCAAGCTCCTGCGACACCGAGATCAGCCGCGCGACGATGCGCAGCTGGTCAGCGAGTGGGTTGCCGGTGGGGAATAGCGGGAAGTTCGCGGCCGGTGCCCCGCCCAACGCACCGCTGACCTGCGTATAGAGGTCGAGCGCGCGCTTCGACACCGTCGCGTGTTCGTTTGCGATCAGATTGGTCTGTGTCCCGCCCATGATCGATCGTAGCGCGGTCGCCGCACTCGCCGATCCGAACAACGTCGAAGCGCCGTTGATCAGCGCGGTCGGCCCGTTGGTGCCGGTGACGTACTGAATCGCGCTCCGCCCCGACAGATAGGTCGCATTGCCCGATGCGCTGATACAGGTGAGCGCGCTGGTGCCGTTGCCGCTTTGCAGCAGGTCGCCGATCCGCCCGCCCCAGCCCGACGATGCGCCCTCCGCGCTCGACGCCTGCCAATAGCTTTGCTGGTCGTTGTGACTGAACAGCTTGGGCGGGAGTGCGACCGACCGTGCGTTATATTCGGCCTTGGTCGTCGGGCGCACCAACGTGCCGACATTGAGCACCGGCGCGAGCTTGCCCGCGTTGAACAGCGGCAGCAGCGACGCCATGGTCGGCGCGAGCGCATATTGTCGCCCGCCCATCGGATTTGCCGGGTTGAGCAGGGTCGCGGTCAGGCTGTCGAGGGAGTGGCCCAGCGTCGGGCGCTGCGCCAGATAGGCGGCATGGGTCGCGCTGTCATAGGGCGGGAGCGTGTTGGCATAATCATTGCCGCCATAGAGGAAGATGCACACCAGCGCCTTGTAATCGCTGGCGACCGCTGCCGATGCTTCGCCGATTGCGGCGAGCTGAGTGACGAAGGGTGCGGCCGATCCGGCGACACCGAGTGCTGCGGTGCGCTTCAGAAATGCGCGGCGCGATTGGTTCTGGTCCATGTCCCCGCCCCTCACTTCAACGTCAGATATTCAGGCGAGGCCATCGTCAGCAGGATGGCGATCGCGATGCGGTTATTGGGGTTGGTCGAGCTGTCCACCGCAGTCCGGATCGCGGTCACCGTGGCGCTGGAAAGCTGCCCCGCCGCGAGCCACAGGTTGATCCGGTCGACCAGCGCGGCGCTGTCCCCCGCAATACCGCTGATCGACCCGTAGTCGGTGCGCAGGTCGGTCGTGTTGTTCACCACCGCCTGCATGTAGTTGACGTAACCGACGACGCTGATTTCGTTGGTGATCTGCAATTCCGGCGCGACCAGTCCGGCGGTGGCGATCGGCGTGTTGGGCGGGGTATAGCCCGGGCGAAAGAAGTTGAAGACCGATGCGCTGCGCCCCATCGACTGGGCCAGCCGCGCGGTCGCATCGCTTGTATTGCCCGTCGTCCAGTTGCCCGAATTCGATGTCGCCCCAAAGGCGCGCGCCCAGGCCGTCAGGCGCATGACCGGTTCGCGCAGCTTGCCCGCGCTGGCCGCGCTCGGCTCGGTCCGCGCCTCGCTGTCGAGCAGGATCGCGCGGATCACCGCCTGCATGTCGCCGCGCACGCCGGATCCGTTGTTCGCGAACACCGCCGAGACCCGCCCGATATAGGCGGGCGACGGGTTGCTGGTGACCAGCCGCTGGATCAGCTGCCTCGACACAAAGGGGGGGACATTCGGGTGCGCGAAGATCGTGTCGAGCGCCTGCCGGACCGCGTCGCTTCCCGACAACCCCGCCGCGACGGTCGTGCCGAGGAAGGTCGAGGCGCCAGTCTCATGCTGGCCGGCGTTGAAGATCATCGCACGTCGGTACCGGTCCGGAGTCGTGCTGTCGGAGCCGTCGACGACCAGGCCCGTGAACACGCGCGCGAGCCCCGAGACGTCGTCGGGGGTATAGGTTTCAACCGGTTGTCCGCCCGACGTGACGAGGCTGCCGTCCATGTTCAGCCGGTGGAGACCGATGGTGAAGAGCTGCATCAGCTCACGCGCGTAATTTTCGTCCGGGACCGATCCGGTACGGGCGTCCGCCTTGCGGTTGCCCAGGAAGGTCAGGAACGACCCCATCGCGGCATTATAGGTCACCCGCTCGATCAGCGTCCGGAAATTGCCGAACGCATTGTCCATCAGCACGTCGACATAGGCGGCCATCGCGAATTGCCGCCAGTTGAGGTTTACCCCGCCAATACCGACGACGAGGATTTCGAGCAGCGCCATGCCGACCCGCTGCCGCAACTGATCGCCGGCCCCGACGAGCTGGCTCCACATCGCATTGTCGAACCCGGCTTCGTTGTTGATGTTGGCGCTGACATTATAGCTGCGGGCGACGAGCCAGTCCCACAGGCTGGTCGGGCGCGTCTTGGCGAACTCGGCGGTGATCCAGCCATCGAAACCGCGCGCCTGAACATCGGCAATGTCGGCGGCAGTCGCGCCCATCGTCGCCTGCGCCAGGAACCGGCTTGCCTGCGCCGCCGTGATCGGGGGCGGCGCGGGGCTGGGCGTGGGGGTCGGTCCGGGGGTCGAGACGACGCCGCCGCCGCCGCCGCCGCCCGAGTCGCACGCCGCCAGTGCAAGCGCGAGGCTACTCACCGAAACCGCGGCAATGCTTCCGCCAGCGCGCCCGGTCGCACGCGCGGCCTCGCCCGCGGCCGTTGGCGGCAGCGCGGGGGCTTCATCCGCCGCGATCGGCGGCGAGTCGAGCTTGTCCATATGTCCCACCCCGGGCGCTCGGAACCTCCCGTCCCGCAGAGCCCGGGCAGATGATTCTCCTTTCCGTCGCACCGCGCCAGCCAAAAAGAGTATCAATTTGTCGCAAACCAGTTTTGTCCGCGACGATTGCCCGGACGGGCTGATCCCGGCATCCTGCACGCATGAAAGCCGTCCTTCCCGCACTCGCCCGCCCGCTGATCGAACCCGGCCTGCCCGGCGGGATCGACGCGCACTGGTTCACCAGCCGCGAAGAGGCGCTGGCGATGATCGGCGACGCCGATATCGGCTGGGTCGACATGAACCGGCCAGGCTGGACCGGAGAGATCGCGGCGGCGGGGGCGCGGCTCAAATGGCTGTCGACCATCTATGCCGGAATCGACGCATTCGACACCGGTCTGCTCAAGGCGCGCGGCACGATCCTCACCAATGGCGTCGGGATCAACGCGATCGCGGTTGCCGAATATGCGCTGCTCGGCATCCTCGCCGCCGCCAAGCGCTTCGATCAGGTAGTGCGTACCGCCGACCGGCGGGAGTGGCCGACCGACGCGCCGGGCAAGATCGAGCTGCTCGAGACCCGCGCGCTGGTGATCGGATACGGCACGATCGGGCGGATGATCGGCGAGCGGCTGGCGGCGTTCGGGGTCGATGTCACGGGCGTCACACGGTCCGGCCGCGACGGCACCCTGACCCCCGACCAGTGGCGCGATCGGATCGGCGACTATGACTGGATCGTCCTCGCCGCCCCCTCGACCGCCAAAACCGGGGCAATGTTCGGCGCGGACGCACTCGCGGCGATGAAGCCCGGCGCGTGGCTGATCAACATCGCGCGCGGCGACATGGTCGATCAGGATGCGCTGATCGCGGCGCTCCACGCGCGGCGCATCGGGGGCGCGTTCCTCGACGTGGTGACGCCCGAACCACTGCCTGAGGATCACCCGCTCTGGACCGCGCCCAATGCCATCCATTCGATGCATTTGTCGGGCCGGTCTCAGACGAAGATGTTCATGCGCGCGGCGACCTTGTTCCTGGAAAATGCGCGCGCATTCATGGCGGGGACGCCGATGACGAATATCGTCGATCTCGACGCGGGGTACTGACCCCGCTAAGCCCCCACTCCCATGATCCTAGTCATCGACAATTACGACAGCTTCACCTGGAACCTGGTCCACTACCTGATGGAGCTGGGCGCAGAGGTGAAGGTGGTGCGCAACGACGCGCTGACCGCGCAGGAGGCGATTGCCAGCAACGCACAGGCGTTTCTGCTCTCGCCCGGCCCGTGCACGCCCAACGAGGCCGGGATCAGCCTCGACCTCGTCGCCGCCTGTGCCGATGCGGGCAAGCCGTTGCTCGGCGTGTGCCTCGGCCACCAGGCGATCGGCCAGCATTTCGGGGGCAAGGTGGTGCGCGGCGGGCTGATGCACGGCAAGACGTCGCCGGTCAGCCATGACGGCACCGGGCTGTTCGCCGGGCTGCCCAGCCCGTTCACCGCCACCCGCTACCACTCGCTGATCGTCACCGACATTCCAGATACACTGGTGATCAACGCGACCGCGTCGGACGGCAGCGTCATGGCCTTCCGCCACCGCGACCTGCCGATCCATTCGGTCCAGTTCCATCCCGAGAGCATCGCGACCGAGCATGGCCATGCGATGCTGGCGAACTTCATGGCCATTGCTGGGATCGAGGCGAGAACGCTGGCGTAATTTCGGTGGTCGCGGTCAACGCCGGCTTAACCCATTTGGGTTAGCAGCAACGGACCTATCCAATCTCCGGCTCTGCCCGTTGCGGGCGGAACGCAAAGGGAAATCATGGGCGAACCCGCCATCCGCGACTCTCTCACCCCCGTATGCCGCGCCAGCAGGTGCTGCTGGGGGCGGAGATTTGCGGGTTCGGTGGGGGGCGTGTTGACCAAGCATCGCATCAAGGATTTGTCGGCTTCGGGCGCGAAGGTCGATCGTGCGGGTGCGCTGAAGGCCGGCGCGACGGTGCTGGTGTCGGTCGGCGTGCTCAAGGCAGTCGGCGCGACGGTGATCTGGGTCCGGGACGACATGGCCGGACTGCGCTTTTCCGAGACGATCGATCCCGATGCGGCGCGGTCCAAGGCAATCATCGCGCCACCCAAGCCACGCCCCGCCACCACGCTCGACCGCGGCATCAGCGCCGGTTGGGTGCAGGATCGCGACAGCCCCTATCGCCGCTGACTGCCTGCGCCCGGGCTTGTCCCGTCGATAACAGGAATTGCTCGACTTGGCGTCCGCGCACCGGAATAGAGGCGGCGTGACGAACTTCAGCCTTCTCCCCGACCCCGCCAGTCCGCTCGCGCGCGAAAGCGCGGCGCAGGCGTTCGCCGACATCCTCGACGGCAAGGCCGCCGAGGAGGATATCGAAGCCTTCCTGATCGCATTGTCCGACCGCGGCGAGACCAGCGTCGAGATCGCCGAGGCGGCACGTGCGATGCGCCAGCGGGTGATCCCGGTCAGCGCCCCCGCCAATGCAATCGACGTGTGCGGGACCGGCGGCGACGGGCACCACACGCTCAACGTATCGACCGCAGTGGCGATCGTGGTTGCCGCAGCAGGCGTGCCGGTCGCCAAACATGGCAACCGCGCCGCCAGCTCCAAATCGGGCGCGGCGGACACGCTGGAGGCACTCGGCCTCGACCTCGATCGTGCGGCGCTCAATGCCGAGGCGCACCTCAACGATCTCGGCATCGCCTTCCTCTTCGCGGCGAAGCACCATCCGGCGATGGCGCGCGTCGCCCCGATCCGCAAGCGCATCGGGCGGCGGACGATCTTCAACCTGATGGGACCGCTCGCCAATCCGGCGGGGGTGCAGCGCCAGCTGATCGGCATCGCCCGCCCGGATTATGCGCCGATCTATGCCGAGGCGCTGGCGCAATTGGGCGTCAAGGGCGCGGCGGTCGTCTCGGGTGAGGAAGGGCTCGACGAATTGTCGCCCGAGGGCGGATCGCTGATCGTCAGCATCGGCGATGTCAGCCTGCCCGCACGGGTGACGCCCGAGGATGCAGGCTTGGTCTCCCACCCGCTTTCTGCGTTGCGCGGCGGCGATGCGCAGGAGAACGCCGCTGCACTCCGCCGCCTGCTCGATGGCGAGCGCGGGGCGTATCGCGATGCGGTGCTGCTCAATGCGGCGGCGGCTTTGGTGGTCGCCGGAGAGGCCGCCGATCTGCGCGAAGGTGCGGAGGAAGCCGCCGAAACCATCGATAAGGGGCTTGCCAAGGCGCTGCTCGACTGCTGGATCGCCGCCGCATGAGCACGATGCTGGACGAGATCATCGCGGTGAAGCGCAGCGAAGTGGCGGAGCGCAAGGCCGCGCGGTCGCTCGCCGAGCTGCAGGCACTGGCGCTGGCGCAGACCCCGCCGCGCGGCTTTCGCGCTGCGCTCGATGCCAGGGCTGCGAGCGGATACGGCCTGATCGCCGAGATCAAGAAGGCCTCCCCTCCAAGGGCCTGATCCGCGCCGATTTCGATCCACCTGCCCACGCCCGCGCCTATGCCGCCGGCGGCGCGGCGTGCCTGTCGGTGCTGACCGACGCGCCGTTCTTTCAGGGGCATGAGGATTATCTGATCGCCGCGCGCGCCGCGTGCAATCTGCCGGTGATCCGCAAGGATTTCATGGTCGATCCGTGGCAGGTGCTGGAGGCACGCAGCATCGGCGCCGACGCGATCCTGATCATCGTTGCCGCGCTGGAAGACACGCAGATGGCGGAGATCGAGGATGCGGCGGTCGGCCTCGGCATGGATGTGCTGGTCGAAGTGCATGACGAAGCCGAACTCGACCGTGCGCTGGCGCTCAGGTCGCGGCTGATCGGGGTCAACAACCGCAACCTCAAGGATTTCAGCGTCTCGTTCGACCGCACCTATGAACTGGTCGGACGCGCACCGGAAGGCTGCACCTTCGTCGCGGAGAGCGGGCTGACGTCGCGCGCCGATCTGGATGGAATGGCCGAACACGGCGTCCGCTGCTTCCTGATCGGCGAGTCGCTGATGCGGCAGGACGACGTCAAGGCAGCGACGCGGGCGATGATCGGGTGAGCAACCTCACCCATCTCGACGAAACCGGCGCGGCGCGCATGGTCGATGTCGGCGGCAAGGCGGAGACGCAACGCGTCGCCACCGCCACCGGCCGCATTACCATGTCGGGCGAAGCCGCGACCGCGATCCGCGACGGGCTGGTCAAGAAGGGCGACGTCCTCGCCGTCGCGCGGATCGCGGGGATCATGGCGGCGAAAAAGACCAGCGACCTGATCCCGCTGTGTCATCCGCTGGCGCTGAGCAAGGTCACCCTCGACCTGACGCCCGACGATAGCGGCGTCACCGCCACCGCCACGGTCGGCCTGACCGGGCGCACCGGGGTAGAGATGGAGGCGCTGACCGCGGTCACCGTCGCGCTGCTTACCGTGTACGACATGGCCAAGGCACTCGACCGCACGATGGAGATCGGTGCGATCCGGCTGATCGAGAAGCGCGGCGGCAAGTCCGGAGACTGGCGCGCCGATCAGGGTTAACTCGCCCCTTACCGCGCTCGCTCAGCGAATCTTGATGCCCCCCGGCGCATCATTTTTCGGTTCAGTTGTGGGGCGTTATGTCAGGTACGGGGCGGTCAGCCATATTTTCATTGTCGGGCGGGCTTGATCCCGCACAGCCGGGAAGCGCGGAGAATGCGACGCACGGTCGGCTGGTCGGCAGCGACGGCACGCGCGACTGCTTTGTCCACCGCATCACCTCTGCCGGGGCGACGCTCACCGTTACCGGTCCGGTCACCAATGGCGATCGCGGCCGGATCGAACTGCCCTTTGGCGTCAGCGCCGAAGGATCGGTGCTGGGCGACGACCCCTCGGCCTTCACCTTCTGTTTCGACGAACCGATGGACGTGGTCGCGGCGCTCGCCCGCTGCCTCGCCGCCTTGCCAGCCGAACGCCGTCAGATGCCGCGCATCGAGCTGCGCCAGCGGTTGTGCCTGCGGCATGGCGATCAGGTCGATTTCGCCTGGACCCGCAACCTGTCGCCCGCTGGCCTCGGCATCGAAACCCGCGCACCGCTGCGCGTGGGTGAGGCGGTGGAGATCACGCTAGACGGGCTGCGCCCGATCGCGGGCGAAATCCGCTGGACCGAACGCGGCCAGGCGGGGATCGCCTTTGCCGATGAAATTGGCTGGCAGATCCTGATGCCGTGGCTGCGTCAGGTCGCCAACCGGCGTCCGGCGGTGGTGCAAGAGCCGATGGCTGGGACGACATCCCCGCTTGGCGCCGTCAAGAACGCGATCAAGCTCGACGCCGCTACGCATGTCCGCTCGGGCAGCAGCTGGTGGAACGCCCAGATCACCTCGCTGAGCAATGCGCTGGTCGAGTTCGAGAGCGATACCGAATTTGCGCCGCTGTGCGGGCTGTGGCTGTCGCTGCCGCAGATCGGCGGCTGGCCGATCCGGGTGATCGAATGCCATGGCGCACGGCATGTCGCCGAATTCCGCCTGCCGCTGCGCCCGCATGAAATGGCGCGGCTGAGCGAGGCGGCGCGCCCGCGCTGAGCGCTCGACCCGGTCACGCCTCCCGGCTAATCGGGGAGCGATGTCGGGGATGATTTCCGTAACCGAGGCGCAACAGCGCATGTTCGCACTCGCCCAGCCGGTCGCGGCCGAACGCGTGCCGTTGCGCGACGCCGCCGGGCGCTGGGCGGCCGAGCCGGTCACCGCGTTGCGCACGCAGCCCGAACTGCCGCTGTCGGCGATGGATGGCTATGCGATCCGCTTCGCCGACCTGCCCGGCCCGTGGCGGGTGATCGGCGAGAGTGCGGCGGGTCGACCCTTTGCGGGGACCGTCGCGCCGGGTGAGTCGGTCCGCATCTTCACCGGCGCGGCGGTGCCGCAGGGCGCGGACACGATCATGATACAGGAGGAAGCGCGGCGCGAGGGCGATGCGCTGGCGCTGGACGGTGAAGGGCCGCCGCGCGTCGGCGCACATGTCCGCGTCGCCGGGCTCGATTTCGCGACCGGCGACAGGCTGGTCGAAGCGGGTGCACGTCTGACCCCGGCGCGCATCGCGCTCGCCGCCATCGCGGGCCACGCCAACCTGCCCGTCCGTCGCCGCATCCGCGTCGCCATCGCCGCGACGGGGGACGAGCTGCGCGCGCCGGGCCAGCCGCTCGCGACCGGCCAGCTGCCCGAAAGCAACGGCGCAATGCTCGCCGCGATGCTGGCAACGCTCCCGATCGAGCTGATCGACCTCGGCATCCTGCCCGACAGTATCGACGCCCTGACCCACGCCTTCGCCGCGGTCGACGCCGATCTGCTGGTCACCACCGGCGGCGCGTCGGTCGGCGACCATGATTTGGTCCACCCTGCGCTCCAGGCCGCGGGCGCGGCGATCGACTTCTGGAAGGTCGCGATGCGCCCCGGCAAGCCGGTGATGGCCGGTCGGATGCGCGACGCTGCCGTGCTCGGCCTGCCCGGCAACCCCGTATCGGCGCATGTCACCGCCCTGTTGTTCGTGCTGCCCATGGTCGCCCATCTTTCGGGCGCAGCCGATCCGCTGCCCCGCCGCCGCAGCGCGATCCTCGGCGGCCCACTCCCCCGAACGGCCCGCGTGAGGACTATATCCGCGCCGTCCATCGCGACGGCCGCGTTCATCCCGCCGACCGCCAGGACAGCTCGATGCTGCGCATTTTGGCCACGTCCGACTGCCTGATCGTGCGTGCCCCACATGTTCCGGCAGCGGCAGCGGGCGACTCGGTGGAAATCCTCGACATCGGCTGAGTCGCACCCGCTTGACGCCGCGTGGAACAAGGCGTAAACGTTCCACGTCTGTTCTTGATAGGGGACGTCCAATGCTTACGAAGAAGCAGCATGAGCTGATCTGCTTCATCGCCGACCGTCTGGCCGAGACCGGGGTTTCGCCCTCGTTCGAGGAGATGAAGGACGCGCTCGACCTCAAGTCCAAATCGGGCGTGCACCGCCTGATCTCGGCATTGGAGGAGCGCGGCTTCCTGCGCCGCCTGCCCAATCGCGCCCGCGCGCTCGAAGTGGTCAAGATGCCCGAGCGCGGCGAGACGAAGAAGGTCGCGCCGAAGTCGACGGTCGTCGCGATGCCGCGCCCCGCGCCGCAGCCGGCGAACGACGTGATCGAAATCCCGCTGCACGGCCGCATCGCGGCGGGCGTGCCGATCGAGGCGCTGGAAGGGTCCACGATGCTCCCCGTCCCCGCCGCCCTGCTCGGGTCGGGCGATCATTATGCGCTGGAGGTCGCAGGGGACTCGATGGTCGAGGCCGGGATTTTCGACGGCGACTATGCGCTGATTCGGCGTCAGGAAACCGCGCGCGATGGCGAGATCGTGGTCGCACTGATCGACGAGATGGAAGCAACGCTGAAATATTTCCGGAACGAGGGCAGCATGGTCCGCCTCGACCCGGCCAACCGCAGCTACGACCCCCAGCGCTACCGCCCCGATCAGGTGCGCGTGCAGGGCAAGTTGGCCGGACTGCTGCGGCGCTATTGAATGTCTTGACCCATCCCCATCAGGGGAGGGGTTGGGGTGGGGAGTCAGGCAAGAGCGAATACGCCGAGCCACGCGACGTCCAACACCAAAGGAGAGCCAGCGTGACCCTGACCGGTGGATGCCATTGCGGCGCGGTACGTTACGAGATCGACGGCGATCCGCTGCACGGCGGTCAGGCGCTGTGCCACTGCACCGATTGCCGCCGCTGCGCCGGTGCGCCGATGGTCGGCTGGGCGATGTATCCCGAGGACGCGCTGACGGTCACGCAGGGCAACCCGCGCGAATATGCCTCATCCGAAACCGGCCGTCGCTGGTTCTGTCCGACCTGCGGCACCGGGCTATTCTACCGCAATGCCACCAACCTTCCCGGCCTCGTCGACGTTCAGGCATCGACCCTCGACGACCCCGAAGCCGTCCCCGCCGCCGCGCATATCCAGACCGCCGACCGCATCGGCTGGATGAAGGATGCGCATGGCTTGCCGGAATTCGAGCGGTTTCCCGGCGGGGCGTAGGACAGCGACATGGCACGCGCGCCCGCAGATTGGGTTGTGTCGCGGGTCTGCTCGTCACCTTCCTGGCTGGCGCTGTCACCTATGGGTTCATGACCGGGTATCTGCCAGTCCGCCCCTTCGATTCAGATCGTTGGAAGCAGGTAGAGCGAATCGATGATCAGGCGCGCATACACATGATCGAGCATCTGATGTGGAGCGGGAAGCTCGACGGTCTGAACCGCAGCGAACTGGTCGCGCTGTTGGGCGCTCCGTCTAACGCGGGCTACTTCCGCGACCGCGACTATGTTTATTGGCTCGGTAACGAACGGTCGCTGCTTTCCCTCGACTCCGAATGGCTCGTGGTCGATGTCGATGCTGCAGGCCGCGTCTCGCGCTATGAAGTTGTGCGCGATTGAGTTGAGCGTCTCCCTCAATCCTTCGGCGGCATCACCGTCTCCGCCTCTAACCAAGGATGCCGCGCCCCCGCGCGCCGCACCGTCACCACCTGCGGCGTCCGGTCGAACGTGATCGCCACCCCGCCGGTCTCCGACAGCTTCGCGCGGTCCAATTTCAGCCATTTCGGCACGCACCCGCGCGGCAGCCAGCGGTCGGCGACGATGATGTCGACCGACGCACAGAACGCGACCATCTCGCGCCACGGAATCCTATAACCGCTGCGTGTCGCGGCAATCCGCCACTCTCGCCCGCCGCGCATCACCGTGACCATGCACAGGTCCGCACTGCACCGCGCGTCGCGCTGTTCGGCCAGCGCGGGCAGTTCGGCATCCACGCCGCCATTCTCGGCCAGCGTGTCGCGGACATAATCCCCCCGCGCGGTCGCGCAGCAGTGCCAGTTCGCCGCCCGGCATCCGTAGTGCCAGATGCCGCCCGTCGCCTGTGATCAGCAGGTCCGGCATTGGCGTCGCCAGCGCCCACAGCGCTCCCAGCGCGACCGCAATCAGACCCGCCAGTCGCGCCCATGCCCGCCACAGCGCGATCCACAATCCACCTGCGACCATCTGAGCATAGGCTCCCCCCGGCATCGCGGGCAGCATCGCCAGCGCGCCGGGCGCATTGGCCGCTGTATGAGCGATCCACAGCAGCAGGCGCAGCCCCTGTTCCGCCACCCACCAGAAAGGCGCGCCCAGCCCCACGGCGTCGAAGACCAGCCCAGCCGCCTCGAACGGCATCACCACGAACGTCGTGAGCGGGATCGCAGCAATATTCGCCAACGCACCGTAAAGCCCCGATTTGTGGAAGTGGTAGAGCGCAATAGGGGTCAGCGCGATCTCGACCACAAGGCCGGTCAGCAACAGCGAGCCGATGCCGCGCGCAAGTCGCCGCCCCCACCCTTCCTCGCGCCGCTCGAACCAGCCGCGGACGCGCTGGCTTTCGTACAGTGCGACGATCGCGGTGACCGCGGCGAAGCTCATCTGGAAACTCGGTCCCATCAGCGCTTCGGGCCAGAGCAGCAGCACGACCAGCGCGCCGAACGCGACGAGGCGCAGCGTGATCGCCTGTCGTCCAAGCATCATCGCCGCCAGCACCATGAGCGCGGCGATGCACGAGCGCACCGTCGGCACCTCTGCCCCGGTCAGCAGCGTATAGCCCACCGCCGTCACCCCCGCAGCGCCCGCCGCGATCACCGGCAATGGCCAGCGCAGCGCCAGCCACGGGCTGAGCGCGAGCAGCCGCAGCACCAGCAGCATCGTCGCCCCGACCACCGCCGTCACATGCAGCCCGCTGACCGACAACAGATGCGCCAGCCCCGACCGGCGCAGCGCCTCGGCATCCTCTTCGGAAATCGCCCCCGGTCGCCGGTCACCAGCGCCGCCGCGATCCCGCCCGCACTCCCCTCCACGCGCGACTGGACGTGCGCGGTCAGCCGCGCGCGCAACCCGCTATCGGGCCGCCCCGGCGCCCGGAATCTCGACCGGCGCAAAGCCGCGCCCCGTCGCTCCCAGCCCATCGAACCACGCCACCCGCTCGAAATCATAGGCACCCGGGACGGCGGGCGGCGCGGGCGGCATCAGCCGCGCGCGCGCCCGCACCTGCGCGCCGGGCGTCAGCCCCTCGGGCATGTCCTTCACCGCCAGATTGACCCGCACGAGCCCCGGCAAGCCGCTCCCGGCATCGGTCGCGATGCGCAACCGCACCAGTTGACGCGCCGGCATCGGCTCAATCCGCTTGACCGTACCGGTTACCTGCACCACCGCCGGGCGCGCCAGCACCGGGGCCGCTACCCGCTCCGCCCGCCACCACACCAGTGCGCATCCCAGCGCGACCAGCAGTCCCGCCCAGGCCATCGCCCGCGCCGCGCGTCCGCTGCGCCCGACCGCCAGCGCCGCCACCGCAATCGCGAGCCCGCCAAGGATCACCGCGCCCCAACGCGCGGCATCGGGCAGCGCGAACCACGCGACGATCCCGGCCCCAAGCATCACCGGAATCCACAGGAACAATTGCCCGCGCTCGGCCTCCAGCCAGCGCTCGATCCGCACGCCGACGTCCCCCGGCCATGCCGGGAGTGGGAGCCGCGCCGGCCCCCCATGCGCGCGCGGCACCGGTCCCCATCGGGCATGCAGCTTGGGCGAGCGCAGCGTCCCGCGCAACCCGTCGCGAAAATCCCCCGTTTCACTGCGGTTTGAAGCCTGCGAAACCGCGTGCTAGGGGCGCACCCGGCCGTCCCGGCCACCCTATGCAAGCTGGAGATCGCGCGGTTGAGCGCAGTAGTTGAGCCCTCGGGCACGAACATCGTCACGCGCTTCGCGCCGTCGCCGACCGGTTTCCTCCATATCGGTGGCGCGCGCACAGCGTTGTTCAACTGGCTGTTCGCCCGCCACCACGGCGGCAAATTCCTGCTGCGGATCGAGGATACCGACCGTGCGCGCTCGACCGAACCGGCCATCGCCGCGATTCTCGACGGGATGCGCTGGCTGGGCCTCGATTGGGATGGTGAGGAAGTCTATCAGTTCGCCCGCGCTGCTCGCCACGCCGAAGTCGCGCACGCGATGCTGGAGAGCGGCCACGCCTATCGCTGCTGGATGACGCAAGAGGAGATCGCGGCACAGCGCGAAGCGGCGCAGGCGGCGAAGCAGCCCTATCGCATCCGCAGCCCGTGGCGCGACCGCAGCGACGGCCCGCTCGACCAGCCCTATGTCGTGCGCATCCGCGCCGAGCGGGAGGGCGCGACGACGATCCGAGATTTGGTTCAGGGCGAAGTGACCGTGCAGAATGCCGAGCTGGACGACATGGTCCTGCTGCGTTCGGACGGCACGCCGACCTATATGCTCGCAGTGGTGGTCGACGATCACGACATGGGCGTGACCCATGTGATCCGCGGCGACGATCACCTCAACAACGCCTTCCGCCAGCTGACCATCATCCGCGCGATGGGCTGGGCCGAGCCGACATACGCGCATATCCCGCTGATCCATGGCGCGGACGGGGCGAAGCTGTCGAAGCGCCACGGCGCGCTGGGCGTCGATTCCTACCGCGACGAACTCGGCGTGTTGCCCGAAGCCTTGTTCAACCACCTCCTCCGCCTTGGCTGGGGGCATGGTGATGCCGAGATCATCGATCGCGCCCAGGCGATCGAATGGTTCACCCTCGACGGCGTCGGCAAGAGCCCGTCGCGCTTCGACCTCAAAAAGCTCGACAGTCTCAACGGCCATTATATTCGCGCCGCCGACGATGCGCGGCTGGCGGAGCTGGCGGCGCAGTTCCTGCCGTTCGAACCGACCGCGGAACAGCGCGACCTTCTGCAGCGCAGCATGTCCGCGCTCAAGCCACGCGCGGCCAGCCTGATCGAGATCGCCAATGGCTCGGCCTTCCTGTTCGCCACCCGCCCGCTCGAAATCGATGCCGATGCGGTTGCACTTCTCGAAGGTCCGGCACGCGAACTTCTTTCGCAGCTGCACAGCGCGCTTGACGCGGTCGCGGACTGGAATACGGAAGCACTCGAAACTGCGGTTCGCGAGGTCGCGGAGTCGGCGGGCGTCAAACTTGGCGCAGTGGCACAGCCATTGCGCGCAGCGCTCACCGGCAAACGCACCTCACCGGGGATTTTCGATGTGCTCGTCCTGCTGGGGCGCGACGAAAGCCTTGGACGTATCGCGGATCAGATGACGGCCTCCCCGGGCGAATGAAACGGACGGCTGAAGGAAAGGAAGTGACGATGACCGACTCCACGCTCAACCTGGGGGACAAGGCATACCCCGTGCGACAGGGCAGCGTCGGCCCCGAGGTCGTCGACATCCGCAAATTCTATGCCCAGACGGGCAAGTTCACCTATGATCCCGGCTTCACCTCGACCGCGTCGTGCGAGAGTGGGCTGACCTATATCGACGGCGATGCCGGCATCCTGCTTCACCGCGGCTATCCGATCGACCAGCTCGCCGAACAGTCGAGCTTCATGGAAGTCGCCTATCTGCTGCTCAACCATGAGCTGCCGAGCAAGGACGAGCTCGACAAGTTCAGCTACACGATCAGCCGCCACACCATGCTGCACGAGCAGCTCGCGACCTTCTATCGCGGCTTCCGCCGCGACGCGCACCCGATGGCGATCATGTGCGGCGTGGTCGGTGCGCTCTCGGCCTTCTACCATGATTCGACCGACATCAGCGATCCGCACCAGCGGATGGTGGCGTCGCACCGCCTGATCGCCAAGATGCCGACGATCGCGGCGATGGCGTACAAGTACAGCGTCGGCCAGCCGTTCCTCTATCCGGACAATTCGCTGTCCTACACCGGCAACTTCCTGCGCATGACGTTCGGCGTCCCGGCCGAGGAATATGTCGTCGATCCGGTGATCGAGGCGGCAATGGACAAGATCTTCATCCTTCATGCCGACCACGAGCAGAATGCGTCGACCTCGACCGTCCGCCTCGCCGGTTCGTCGGGCGCCAATCCGTTCGCGTGCATCGCGGCGGGCATCGCCTGCCTGTGGGGTCCTGCGCATGGCGGCGCGAACGAGGCGGCACTCAACATGCTGCGTGAGATCGGTCATCCCGACCGCATCCCGGAATATATCGCCCGCGCGAAGAACAAGGACGATCCGTTCCGCCTGATGGGCTTTGGCCATCGCGTGTACAAGAATTTCGACCCGCGCGCGAAGGTGCTGTCGAAGGCCGCGACCGAAGTGCTCGACAAGCTCGGGATCAGCGACCCGGTGCTCGACACCGCGCGCGAGCTCGAGCGGATCGCGCTCAGCGACCAGTATTTCATCGACAAGAAGCTGTATCCGAATGTGGACTTCTATTCGGGCGTGATCCTCTCGGCGATCGGCTTCCCGACGACGATGTTCACCGTCCTCTTCGCGCTCGCCCGCACCGTCGGCTGGGTCGCACAGTGGAACGAAATGATCAGCGACCCCGACCAGAAGATCGGTCGCCCGCGCCAGCTCTACACTGGCCCGACCCAGCGCGACTATGTGCCGGTCAGCCAGCGCTGAGGCCAAGGCTGCGTTGACGGAAATATGGGGATCGTCGCAATGCGGCGGTCCCCGTTTCGTTTGAGCCGTTAATCTGAACCGGAGACACGCATGCGCCGCAACATCCTCGCCTTTGCCGGCATCGTGGCCGTGCTGGTCGGCCTGCTCTGGGTCGCGCAGGGGCTCGACCTGCTCAACTGGCCGCCGCAGAGCTTCATGATCGCCGACCGAGAATGGGCGTTGCGCGGCGCATTGCTGGCAGCAGTCGGCGTGATCCTGGTCGCGGCGATGCGTCGCCGCTGACCGCTCAGCGCGCGACGATCAGGTACAGGCCCACCGCGATCACCACGATCGCGAACAGCTTCTCCAGCAGCCCCTTGCGCGCCGCCATCCGCTTGCCGAGCGCGATGCCGGCCACGGCCCCTGCGACCCCGCCCAACAGCATCAGCCCGGCGACGCGCCAGTCGACATAGCCCGACAGCGCATAGGAACCCGCCGTGGTCGCCCCGAGCGCGCTCACGACGACCAGCGACGTGCCCACTGCATAGGTCAGCGGCATCCGCGTTGCGGCGATCAGCGCGGGGACGATCAGAAACCCGCCGCCGATCCCGAAAAAGCCCGAGGCAAGGCCGACCGCCAGCCCCGCGGGAACAAGGCGCGGAACCAGATGCCCTGCGGTATCGCGAGTCAGGCGGACATCGGGCATCTCCACGCCCCGCCGCTCGCGGAGCATCGTCAGTCCGATGGCAATCATCAGCAGCCCGAACAGCAACAGCAGCCGCTGTCCATCTATCGCCTTGCCCAGTTCGGCGCCCGCCGCAGCGCCCACCACGCCCGCCACCGCGAACAACCCGCCGCAGCGCCACTTCACCGTCCCGGCACGCGCATGGCCGACCAGTCCCGCCAGTGCATTGGCCGCCACCGCCACCGCCGCCGTCCCAATCGCGGCATGCGCCGATCCGACGCCCACGACATGGACCAGCAGCGGTACGGCGAGGATCGACCCGCCCCCACCGACCAGCCCGAGAACGAGGCCGATCAGCGCGCCCGACAGGATGGTTGCGGCGAGCATGATCGCTTACCCCGCCTGCAGCGCGCGGTTCCACGGCATCCGCCGCAGCAACAGCGCCATGCCGCACCATCCGGTCGCGCCCGCAAGCGTCAGCCCTGCACCGACGAACGCCGACAGGCCGAAAAAGCCGGGATGGACGAGGAAGCCGAGCGCAACACCGAGCAGCGTCAGCGAACCCGCGCCAATCTGCACCTGACGCATGATCTCCAGCGGATGCTTGCGGTCGCGCGCGGTCGGGAGCCCGGCCTTGCGCCAGCCGTCGATCCCGCCTTCGAGCAGATGGCAGGGCGAACCGCCCGCCGCGGCGCGCAATGCCTCCGCATTCGCCGCCGTCCGCATCCCCGACCGGCAATGGAACACCAACGGCCGGCCCAGCGCTGCGACCTCGCCGATCCGTGCCAGCGGCACGTTGACCGCGCCCGGAATATTCTCACGCGCATGCTCGTCCGCCTCGCGGATATCGACCAGCAGCGCGCCGGCCTCCACCGCCCGCCGCGCATCGGCGGGCGTCAATTGCGCCATCGTCATCTCGTCAGTCCTTGCAATAGAGTTGGTAGAGGGTCGCGAGCAGCGCCTCGGTCCGCGGATCGGCGATCCGGTACCACAATGTCTGCCCTCTCGCGGCGAAAGGCGACGAGCCCCTCGTCGCGCATCTTGGCGAGGTGCTGCGACAGCGCCGACTGCGACAGCGCAACCTCACGCGCCAGGTCGGTGACGTTCATCTCGCCATGTTCGACCAGCTTGCACAGCACCATCAGGCGCCGGCCATTGCCCATCGCCTTGAGCAATGCGGCCACGCCATCGGCCTTCGCCGCAAACGTCGCCAGGTCCATCGGAACTTTCAGCATCAGCACATCCTTACATTAGTTCTTGCTAATTTAGATATTACTTATATATTGTCAAGCATCGAATGGAGGAAGCCATGCAACCCGTGATCGAAGCGTTCTTCGACGAACCGACCAACACCGTGACCTATCTGGTCGCCGACCTCGCCACCGGCGACGCCGCAGTGATCGACCCGGTCCATGATTTCGACCCGGCGAGCGGCGAGGTCGACTCGACCTCGGTCGATCAGGTGCTGGCACGCGCGGACGCACGCGGCTGGCGGATCGTGATGGTGCTCGAAACCCATGCCCATGCCGACCACCTCTCCGGAGCGCCGCTGATAAAGGCGCGGACCGGCGCGTGGATCGGCATCGGCGAGCATATCCGCGATGTGCAGAAGATCTTCCGCCCGGTGTTCAACCTCACCGACCTCAAGACCGACGGGTCCGACTTCGACCGCCTCTTCGCCGATGGCGAGCGGTTCGCGCTGGGCGAACTGGAGGTCGAGGTGCTGCACGTCCCCGGCCACACCCCCGCCGACATCGCCTATCGCATCGGCGACGCGGCGTTCGTCGGCGACACGTTGTTCATGCCGGATTACGGCACGGCGCGCGCGGATTTCCCCGGTGGCGACGCCCGCACACTCTATCGCTCGATCCGCAAGCTGCTCGCGCTCCCTGAGGAGACGCGGCTGTTCCTGTGCCACGACTACAAGGCCCCGGGTCGCGAGGACTATCGCTGGGAAGCCACCGTCGGCGACCAGCGGCGCGGCAACAAGCATGTCCATGATGGCATCGACGAAGACGAATTCGTCGCGATGCGCGAGGCACGCGACGCGACGCTGGCGGTGCCGAAGCTGCTGCTCCCCTCGATCCAGGTCAATGTCCGCGCCGGGCAGCTGCCCGAAGCGGAAGCGAACGGCGTCCGCTACCTGCGCATTCCGGTCAAGCCGCGCGGCGGGTGAGGTTCAGGCGGGCGGCGCGCGCAGGATCTTGTCCATCGCCTTGCCCCTGGCCAGCTCGTCGATCAGCTTGTCCATATAGCGCAGCTCGCGCATCAGCGGGTCTTCGATATTTTCGACGCGGATGCCGCAAATCACCCCGGTGATCGCGGCCCGCGCCGGGTTCAACGCCGGAGCCGCCGCGAAAAAGTCGCGAAAACTGGTCTTCTTATCCAGCTCCGCATGCAGCTGCGCGAGCGAATAGCCGGTCAGCCAGCAGATAATCTGATCGACCTCCGCCGCCGTCCGCCCCTTCTTCTCCGCCTTGGTCACATAATGCGGATAGACGCTCGCGACGCTGACCCCGAAAATGCGGTGCTCGGCCATGATCTCTCCTTGCGAGCTCCAGTTTAGCGCGGCTGGCCCGACGCAGCTATCGCTCGAACGCGATCAGGATCGGGCAGCCCTTGCCCTCCCCCGCCGCACAGCGCGCGGCCAGCCCCTCCAGCGCCGACCGCGCTTCCGCCAGCCGGTTCATCTGCGCGTCGATCGCGGCGATGCGTTCGCGCGCCAGCGCCTGCGCACGCGCGCGATCCTCGCCCGCATCGAGCGTGAGCAGTTCCCCAATCTGCGCCAGCGTGAATCCCGCGCCCGCCGCCGTCCGGATGAAGCGCAGCCGCGCCGCGTCCGCCGGGCCGTAACGGCGCACGCCACCCGCCCGGCTCGGTTCATTCAGCAACCCGCGCCGCTGGTAGAAGCGGATCGTCTCGACACCCACCCCCGCTGTCCTGGCGAGGCTCCCGATGGTCATGTCCTGCATGGCTTGACTCCGTACCATGGTACGGACCCTATCTGGTACGGGCACGTTGGCAATCCAAGGAGTTCGTCATGCCCGGCAAGCCAGTCGCCACCCTGTATCGTATGGTCATGCCCGGCCATATCTGCCCCTATGGTCTCAAGTCCAAGGCGCTGCTCGAGCGAAAGGGTTATGCGGTGGACGATCACTGGCTGAAGACCCGCGAAGAAACCGACGCGTTCAAGGCCAAGCACGACGTCAAGACCACGCCCCAGACCTTCATCGGCGGCCGCCGGATCGGCGGTCACGACGATCTGCGCCGCCATTTCGGCCTGCACGTCCGCGAAAAGGGCGAGACGAGCTATGCCCCCCGTCATTGCGTTGTTCGGGATGATGGCGCTGATGGCACTCGCCGCCAGCCACGCCGCCTATGGCGCACCCTTTACCATTCGCGCCGCCGAATGGTTCATCTCGTTCAGCATGGTCGCGCTCGCGATCCAGAAGCTCCGCGATGTCGAGAGCTTCTCGACCATGTTCCTCGGCTACGACCTGCTCGCGCGGCGCTGGGTCCCCTATGCCTATCTCTACCCGTTCGCCGAGGGTGCAGCGGGCATATTGATGACCGCACAGGCGCTGCACTGGCTTTCGATCCCGCTCGCCGCGTTCATCGGCAGCGTCGGCGCGGTATCGGTGTTCAAGGCGGTGTATGTCGAAAAGCGCGACCTCAAATGCGCGTGCATGGGGGGCGACAGCAACGTCCCGCTCGGCTTTATCTCGCTGACCGAGAATGTGATGATGGTGGCCATGGCGCTTTGGATGTTGTGGCGATGATCAGCCGCCCGCGTCGAGTTCCTTGACCAGCCTTTTCGGTGCCTGCGCGCGATAGCTTTCCTCGATCCAGTCGCGCAGTTGCGCCATGTCGGGGATCGCGTCGGCATCGGGTGCGAAGCTGACCCAGCCGCTCTTGCCCAGTCCGTAGGCAGTCGGGGTCGCATAGGGCAGTTCCAGCGCTGCGTCGCTGGTGTAGCGCAGCTTCACCGACATCTGGAACGCATCGCCGGTGGACAGATAGGCAAAGGTCTTGTCATTGACCGCGAGGTCGGCGTGATCGGGCCAGGGGGCCTTGATATGCGCGCCGGGCAGGGTCAGGCCCCATGCACGCAGTTCGTCGATGATCGCTTTGGGAGTCGGCATGGACCCAGCCTAGCGTGGTCCGGCCGCCGCGACCATCCGTTGCGCCTCGGCCAGTCCGGCGGCGAGAATGTCAGCATCGTCGGGTACCAGCACATCCGGCTCCAGCTTCCAGCGCGGCCGGTCGGCGACGTCATAGACCGGCTCGGCCGAATACTGGATCTCGAACCCCGTGCGGTCGAGCCGCAGCGGGAACACCGCCGCGCCCAGCTGCATCATCGGCGTTCCGACGATGCGGGCCCGGCCAAGACCGCGCATCCCCATCGGAAACCCCTCGGCCATGCTCGCGCTCCAGCGGTCGCACAGCACGATCACGGGTCGGTCATAGGTGAACGGCCCGCGCGGCTCCACCCATTCGGTCCACGGCGCGCTCAGCCCACGCCCCGCGCGCCGCCGCATCAGTGCATAGGGCGCGCGGGTGGTGATGAAACGCCCCATGATCGGGCGTGCGACCGCGGTATCGCCCCCGCCATTGCCGCGCACATCGATGATCAACGCCGGGGCGTCGCGCAGTTCGGCCAAGGCGGCATCGAATGCCCCGGTCGCCATATAGTCGCCAAAGCTGCGGATCGCGATCCAGCCGATGCCGCCCTCCAGCCGCCGATGCGCGATGGTCGGCGGTTCCGCGCGCCGCACAATCGGCAGCGCGACCTCCCCCTTCCCCGCCAGCGTGAACTGCCGCGCCATCGCGCGCTTGCCGGCGACCACCGCGTTGATTGCGAAATGATCCGCCGCCGGATCGGGCCGCGACAGGCAGGTCAGCGCCGCCGCCGTGATCGCGTCCCCGACCGGCACGCCATCGACTGCGGTCACGATATCGCCGATCGCCAGTCCTGCTGCGCTGGCCGCTGAGTCCGCGGCAACGCTGGTCACGCGCAACTCGCCCGCGCTCCGCTCCACGATCAGGTCGAACGGCGGCGTCCTCGCAATGCCGTTGGGACCGCTGCGGACCGAGCTGTGCGGATCATAGAGTTCGCCCAGTGCGGCGCGCAGGACGTGCGCGAAATCATTCCAGCTCGGTGCCGCGATCGCGCGCGGGCGATAGACACGGCGCACCTTGTCCCAATCGGTCGCCTTCTCGCCAAAGAAGCAATAGCGGTCCCGCAGCGTCTCCCACATCTCGTCGAAATCCTGCGCGAGCGTCACGTCGCGCGGCGGTTCCTTGGCAAGCGCAGGGAGGGTCAGGCCGGCGGTTAGGCCAGCCAGCGTTGCGCGGCGGGTGATCATGGACTTTACTCGCGGGCAGGAAGGGTCAGGACAAAGCGCGCGCCCTGGCCGGGTGCGCTGTCCACGGTGATATCACCGCCCATCGCGCGGGCAAGCCGCCGAGCGATATACAGGCCAAGCCCGCTGCCGCCCGGCTCGCTGGGGTCGACCCGACCGAATTTCTCGAAAATGCGTGCCTGATCCTCGGCCGCGATGCCCTTGCCCTGATCGGCGACGATGACGCAGCCGAGCTGCCCTTCGCGCTCCAGCCGCACCCAGACCGATCCGCCCGGCGGCGAATAGCGCAGCGCGTTGCCGATGAGGTTGACCATGATCTGCAGGACGCGACGGAACTCGCCGGTGGCGGGCAGGCTCTCGTCCGCCTTGGGCTTGTCGATCCGCACATCGGCCTCGCTCGCGCGCACCGCGAGCAGCCCGGCGGCGCGACGCGCGACATCGGCGAGATCGATCGGCTCGGCCTCGACCTCGAAATCGTCGCGCTCGACGGCGGTAAGGTCCGCCAGATCATCGACCAGCGATAGCAAATGCCGGCCGGCATTGGCGATGTCGCCGGCATAGTCGGCATAATCGGCGCGCAGTGGCCCATCGAGCTGGGCGCTGATGCTGTCGGCATTGGCGATGATCCGGCTCAGCGGCTTGCGCAGCGCACGGTCCAGCCGCTGGCCGAACTCGTTGGTGAACACCGCTTGCGGCGCGACGGGCTGCGACGGGGCAGTGTCCTCCGCCGGGTCGATCATCTCGGCCGCGCCGGTAAAGCCGGCAAAGCGCGCCTGCGCATCGACGCGCGGGCTGGCCGACAGCCGGACGCGGCGACCGGTGCCGCGCAGTTCGGCGACCTGCCCCTCGAACCGCCCCTGCTCCGCAGCAGCAGTCAGGATCGGCAGCGCGCCCTCCTCATCCGCCTCCAGCGCGAACAGCAGGGTCAGCGGCTGACCAAGCATCTTGCCCGCATCGAATCCGTAGCGCGCTCCCGCCTCGATCGACAGATGCGTCAGCCGCATCGCCGAATCGCATTCCCACACCCAATCCGCATCGCTGCGCAGGAAATCATCCTCGCGCCCCTCATCCTCCGCCGCCCGCCATGCCGCGCGGGGACGCCATCCGCTGACCTCCAGCCGGACGCCGTCGGCATCGGGCTCGGCACGAACCCACAGGTCGATATCGTCCTCGCCGTCCGCCGCGACGATGTTGCGCGAGATGGCGATGCCCAGCCGCAGCGCGAGCCGCGCAATCGACGCGATTTGCGGCACTGCCAGCGGCTCGCCCTGCTTGCCGCCCGCACGGCTGTTGAGGTCGGACAGGCGCGGCTCTGCGTCGAGCAGCCGCCCGTCGCGCCCGACGCGCCCGATTGCGATGGGAAGATGCGGGTCGATCGCGTTCATGCCGCGCGCGCCAGCGCCTGAATCGCGGCGCGATAGTCTGGCGGAAGCCGCAATCCCGCGAGCGCCGCGCGTGCGTCCTCGACCGCGACAGCCATGATCGTGTCGAGCGTGTTGGCGAATGCCTCGATGTCACGGCGCGGATCGGCTTCGGTGAGCACGAGGCCCAGCCGCGCGATCGCCTCACGATCGAGGTCCAGCGCGCGCAGCGCGACCCACAACCGCCCGCTCCCTGCGTCGAGCGCCAGGCTGCGCGCAACGGCGTAGTCCACCCCGAGCGCATGCGCGAGCAGCCCCGCGAACAAGGTCACGCGCCGGTCGCCCAGCGCTTCGTTGAGCAATTCTGGAAGCTCGTCGGGCTGCGCGTCGATTGCCGCTGCGAGGCGCATCACTGCCGCCTCGACCCGATCGCCCTCATCATGCGCCGACAGGCTGCGCTGCGCCGCTTCGGCCAGCACACGGTCAAGCGTCGCGATATCCGCAGCGGCCACGCGCAAACGCAACGCAGCCGCGACCCACCAGACCAGCTTGTGGTGCAGCTCGGCGGGCAGATCGGTCTGCGGCAGCGGCCCGGCTTCGGGAAGGCTGCGGCGTCGGCTTTCGGCGATCAGCACGCCCATCGCGCTCTGCGCCAGCACCCGGTCGGGATGCTGGACGAATCGGTTGATCAGGCTCGGCCGTTCGGGATCGTCATGCGCCTGCACCGGCATGCTGCTGGCCAGCAACTCCTGGCGTACCTGCGCGATCAGCTCCGCCATCAATTCACGGTCGCGCAGCAGGCCCGAATCGCACAGCGGGTCGAACACCCCCTCGGCTTCGGCAAGCGTATCGGCCAGCGCAGTTTCGCCCTGCACCCGAAGCTGGCGTACGCCATGATCGCGAATCTCGCCCTCGACCGTGTCGACCAGCGCGCGCAGCAAGCGGGCGAGGCCAACCCGCGTCCGCTCATCCAGCCGGTGCGATTCGGGGAGGAAGAAATCGTCGATTGCCGTCGCCAGACCACGCCAAGCGGCAGCGTCCGCGCCTGCGGCATGCGCAAGCAACGTGCGGGCACCCCGATTGGTGGTGCCGTCACTCATGTCGACATTCGGGTCGGACATGGTCTCCGGAATAGCGAAATGCGGTTAAGGCAGCCCTAAGGCTTTTCCCGCCGGCTCTCAACCGCCGCCGCGAGCGTCACAAAGGCATAGATGGCGATCACCGCCAGCCCCCAGCTGGCCCGACCCGCAATCGCGAAGGGGGTGAGCAGCAGCAGATATGCCGCCGGGCTGCCCCACCAGCGACGGATCACCGCCTGGGTCCGTTCGGCGATGGCAGTCGCGGCGATCGTCACCAATGCGAGGATTACACCGTCCAGCGTCTTGTCCAGACGCATCTCGATCAGCCCCAGCGCGCCGACTACCGCGCCGACAATGGCACCGATCAGCGCCTCCTGCATCAGCGCGCGTTTCTCCTCGCCGCGCAGTGCCGACAGCGCCGCGCCAGTCGCCAGTGCGGCGACACCTGGGATCGCCACTCCCGCGCCCCACGCAAAACCGAACGCGATCAGCGCGACCGCACCCGCGCCGGTCAGCGCACCACCGCCCATCAGCAGCCAGGCGGGGATGCCCTTTTCGACCACCTTGGGCAGCACCCAGCGCGCGATGCGGGTAAAGACATGACGATCGGCCCAGCTTGTCCGCCGTTCGGTCAGCGCGGCCAGCACCGCGTTGCTGCGGCTGGCCAGCGCCGCACCCTCGCGCTCCACGCCGTGTCCGGCCCGCACCGCCCCCGCCGACAGCATCACCTGCTCCGCCCCCGCCTGCACGATCGCGCGCAGCAGGGTGGACTGGAAATCATAATCGGGCGGGAAGTCGGCAATATCCTTGATCCGCCGCGCCGGGGTGTGCGCAACCCCTGCCCAGCAATTGCGCGCGTCGACCCGCTCGAGAGATGCGGCGGGCTCCTGCGTCACCAGGATCGCGTCCTTGCCTTCACCTGCCATCCGGTCGATCACATCGTCGGTCGTGACTAACCCATCGGCGATCACCACGACATGCGCGAGCGGGTGGACCCGCGCCGCCGCCTCCGCCGCCGACCGCACGATATCGACCGGCACGCCACGCTTGGCCGCGCGGTTAACCGCCCCCAGCAGCGCCGGCGTAACCCGGCTCACCGCGATCAGAATATGCCCGGCCCCGGCCCCGATCAGCAGCCGCGCCTGATATTCGAGCAGCGTCATGCCGCCGAACGGCAGCGTCGCGGCGAGCACCCCCGCCCGGTCCCCCGCATCCTCGGTCGCAAAGATCAGCCCCGCCAGCATCTTGCCCGGTTAGGCGAATTGATTCGGCGGGGGAAGCACCTTCCGCGCTCCTGCGCAGGCAGGAGCCCAGAGTGGCGGAGCAATCGGCCTGTGACTCTGGGCTCCTGCCTTCGCAGGAGCACGGTCAGTACAACAGGAACCGCGCCCGCATCTCCACCCACGCCGCCTCATCCGCCCCGGCAGCCGCATCCAGATCGTCCGGCGCAGCCCCGGCATCATCGACCCACGCCCGCAACCCCGGCCCGCCATTGATCACATCAATCGCCAGCTTCTCGAACTCATATTCATAGGGAAAATCGCGCCACAGATCGTAATCCGGGTACAACGCCCGGATCGCCCGGAACCCCAACGCCTGCAACCGCCACGGCCGGAACGCAGCGTGGTCGTACCCCGCCCCCTCGGCATGGATGAACACGCCGCTGCATAATTGCCCGACATGCTTGTGGAAGGTCGGCTGGAACCAGAAATCGCGCAGCGTGCAACCCGCGGTCCATTCCGGCGCGATCCGCCGCATCTCGGCAATTACCGCCTTGCCGTCGATATCCGGCGCGCCGAACAGCTCCAGCGCGCGGGTGGTCCCACGGCCTTCGGACAGCGTCGTGCCCTCCAGCATCACCGTCCCCGCATAGGCGCGCGCCATGTTGACGTTGGCGGCATTGGGACTGGGGTTGATCCACACCCGCTCGGGCGGCCAGCCATAGCCGGGCGCTGCCTCGGGCTGCCACGCCTGCATTGCGATCACGCGATAGGCGACGTCGAGCTTGAAGTGATCGATGAACCACGCGCCCATCTCCCCCAAAGTCATGCCGTGCCGCATCGGCATCGGTCCCGCGCCGACAAAGCTTTCCCATCCGGGCAGCAGGGTCAGTCCCTCGACCGGGCGTCCCGCCGGGTTCGGTCGGTCGAGCACCCACACTTCCTTGCCATGCGCCGCTGCCGCTTCGAGCATGTAGAGCAGGGTCGTGACATAGGTGTAGATGCGGCAGCCCAGATCCTGCAGATCGATCAGCACCACGTCGAACGTATGCATCGACTGGCCCGTCGGCCGCCGCACTTCGCCATACAGGCTGAATACCGGCATCCCGTAAGTGGGGTCGGTATAGTCCGGCGATTCCATCATATTGTCTTGCAGGTCGCCGCGCACGCCGTGCTGTGGCCCGAACATCGCCGACACATCCAGCCCCGCCGCGACCAGCGCGTCGACGCTGTGGGTCAGGTCCGCCGTCACCGACGCGGGGTGCGCGAGCAGCGCGACGCGGCGGCCCTTGAGTTGTCCGAGAAGCGCGGGGTCGGCGAGCAGCCGGTCGATACCGAAGTTCATGAGGCTTCAGGTGCCGGGAGTTGGAAAGGGAAGCAAGCCCCGCACCCCCAACTTCGTCACCTCCGACTTGTTCCGGGGTCCACACATCCGCACTGGCTGGCTTCAAGCCTCTTGCGCCGCGCGTGACACCCGGTGGCCCCCGGCACGGCGGCCGAGGTGACAGGCAAGTGGAGTGCGGCCCGGACGGGGCCATATGGGCGGGGGAGGCCCGCGCGAGCCTCCCCGTCCCGATCAGAACGAAGCCGCCACCTGGACATACCAGCTGCGCGGGCGGGCGAAGATGCGCTCGGCATAGCCCAGCGTCGCCAGCGAGGCGTTGCCCTGGATCAGATAGCGCTCGTCGAGCAGGTTGTTGACGCCGCCGCTGACCTCAATCCCGTTTCC
Source organism: Sphingomonas sp. J344 (assembly GCF_024700005.1). Lineage (NCBI taxonomy): Bacteria > Pseudomonadati > Pseudomonadota > Alphaproteobacteria > Sphingomonadales > Sphingomonadaceae > Sphingomonas > Sphingomonas sp. J344. Next base: position 490,992 of record NZ_JAJONB010000001.1, read on the forward strand.
GAGCTTGAGCGTCAGCGAGGCGTTGCCGACGAAATAGCCGTCCTCCTCGATCAGCGGGATGCTGCCGGTGATGAAGGTGATCTTGGACTGGTAACTGCCATCGACGCGCGGCGTCAGGGTCATGTCGCCGCCCAGCGGGATCGCATAGGCGATGCCGAAATTGGCCTGCACGTCCGGCGTGAAGGGCAGGTCGTCGTTGGGCGTCACCGTTGCGGTCGCGCCGGGCACCGGGGTGATGCTCTTGATCTGGTCGTCGAGCAGGCTGATCCCCGCGTCGAAGGTCAGCCCCCAGCTCGTGCGCAGGCTGGCTTCGGCCTCGAGCCCGCGGATGCGCGCCTCACCCGCGTTGAACAGCAGCGGCACGACGCCCTGGCGGAAGATCAGCTGGATATCCTGATATTCGGCCTGGAACGCGGCGAGGTTCAGGCGCAGACGCCCGATATTGGTCTTCGCACCGATTTCGTAACTGGTGACGCTTTCCTCGGCGAACGGCACGGGCAGATTACCTGCGGGCGCGGCGTTGTAGCGCGTGTTGTAGCCGCCCGACTTGAAGCTCTTCGCATAGGACGCATAGGTGCTGATCGCGTCGTTCCAGCGATACTGGATGCTGGCGGAGCCGGTCAGCGCCGAGAAATCCTGCATGAACGGGCGATTGAAGATGAACAGCGTCCCGCCCTGCGACGTGGCCAGCGTGGGCAGTGGATTGGGGTCGGGCAGGGTCGCCGGGAACAGGTTGAGCACCGTCCCGCGATAATGTTTGCGGTCGCTGGTATAGCGCAGGCCGCCGCTGATCTCGAGCGCGTCGGTGACGTTCCACGCCAGCTCGCCGAACGCCGCGACCGAATCGGTCTTGAGCCGCGACAGCTGCAAGTCGCGCGACCCCGGCCCACCCGCCAGCAGCGACCCGATCACCGGCGGCGAGGGCGGGAAGGCGAGCGGCACGGTCGCGCGCTCGTCGGTGACCTCGTTGAAATAATATCCGCCGATGATCGCATTGACCGATCCGAAGTCGAGCTGAAGCTGAACCTCCTGGCTGAACTGCGCCGATTGCGCCGCGACATCGGTAGTAATCAGCAGCAGCGGCGTATTGTCGCCGTCGCGGATACCGCGCGATTCGGTCTCGCGGTAGGAGGTGATCAGCTTGACCGACGCGACATCGGTCAGGCGGATATTGGCGGTCGCGCCGATGCCCCACACTTCCGAATTGCTCTCGACCGGCGCGGTGCCGCCGTTGACATAAGGCCCGCGCGCCTGAAGGTCGTTGGCGCAGCGGATGTCGTTGATCATCGGCACGTTCGGCGCGCCGAAGCGCGGATCGCCGGGGACCAAAGGCGCGAACGGGATCGTCGCGCCGGGGCAGCCCGCAGCGACGCTGGCGATTGCGGCGACCGGCGCCTGTTCATTGATGCCTGCAAAGGTGAACGGCGCGCCATTCTCGTCCTGCTTGCTGTAATCGGCGCGCACGAACAGGTCGAAGTCGCTCGACGGCTCCCACAGCAGCGACGCGGCGAGCGAGAAGCGGTTCTCATTGCCCAGATCGAGGCCGTCGACCGCACGGATCACGTAACCGTCGCGCTTGCGAAACCCGCCCGAAACGCGCGCGGCGACGGTGCTGCCCAGCGGCACGTTGACCACGCCAAAGCCCTCGATCAGGTTCTCGCTGCCACCGCGCACCCGCGCCCGGCCGCTGAACTCGCCCAGCTTGGGCTGTTGCGTGCGGACCAGAATCGCGCCGCCGATCGTGTTGCGTCCGAACAGCGTCCCCTGCGGCCCGCGCAGCACTTCGACCCCGGCGATATCGCCGAAATCGATCGCACCGCCCACGGCGCGGCCCAGATATACTTCGTCGAGATAGACCCCGACGCCCGGATCGACCGCTGCGGTCGGATCGACCTGCCCCACGCCGCGGATGAACACGACCGACGATGCACTGTTGCCCGACAGCTGGCCGGCGGGCTTGAACTGCAGGCTCGGCGTGATCCGCTCAAGATCCTGAGTCTGGGTGATCTGCCGTTCCTGCAGCGTCTCGGCGCTGAACGCGGAGATGGCGACCGGTGTGTCCTGCAGGCTCTCCTCACGGCGGCGCGCGGTGACGACGATCTCGTCGCTGGCTGCCGACGACGCCTCTTCTGCAGCATCCTGCGCCAGCGCGGGCGCGGCTGCGGTAAAGCTCAGAAATGCCGCAATCGCGGCGATGCTGGATGCTGCACGGCCCTGCGCGCGCGAAGTCCCTCGACCCATCGTCACACTCCCCTGTCACCCGCGATTCTTGGCGATCGGCGGTGCGATATTACTCACATTTGAAATTGTTCATGTCAATAACAGTTATGCGACGAAACTATTCGGGCGATGGACAGATGGTTTGTATTTGCAACCATCTATTCGCGTCGCGATTACGCTGCCCCCGGGAGTTCAAGCACGAACCCATCCGGATGATGAAAGTCTGGCCTGTCCCCCGGATGCGCCAGCGCCCAATAGGATTTTGTGCCGTCGGTTTCTTCGATCACGGCGGTGAGATTGAGTTGATCGCCACCCGCCAATTCACGCCGAGCGAATATCGCTTCGACTACCAGGCAGTCGGAGTCCTCGATCGCCATGACTGTCAGTTCCTGCCCCACCAATGGGCGGGTCATCGCGCGTCGATAGTCGTCAAATGCGTACACAGCCCAGTCGCCACTCGGCGAGAAGTTGAACTCACGATAAGCGCACTCGCCGCCAACTCGGGCAAACGCCTCGAAACAGGTGGTTTGCCACAAATTATCTGTCCGGGCTGGCGACGCACGTCCGGGGCGCGGCACGACCAAGCCTGACACCGCCCCCGTGACGCGATAGCTGAACGCCCACAGCTCTGAATCGAGTTGCCGGTAACTGGCGGAAACAACAAATTTCGGCGTCGCGCCACTTGGATGGGCAATCAGCTTCCACTCCATATGTTTCACTCATCCCAAATTGTGCTAACCGCCCGCGCACCATGACCGAATACGCATCCGATCTGCTCCGCACCCTGTCCGACCGTGGCTACATCCACCAGGTCACCGACGCCACTGCGCTCGACGCGCTGGCCGCCAAGCAGATCGTGCCCGGCTATATCGGTTTCGATCCCACCGCGCCCTCGCTGCATGTCGGCAGCCTCGTCCAGATCATGCTGCTGCGCCGCATGCAACAGACCGGGCACAAGCCGATCGTGCTGATGGGCGGCGGCACCGGCAAGATCGGCGACCCCAGCTTCAAGGACGAAGCGCGCAAGCTGATGACGGACGAGGTCATCGCGGCCAATGTCGCGTCGATCAAGACGGTGTTCGAGAAGTTCCTGACCTTTGGCGACGGCCCGACCGACGCGGTGATGGTCGACAATGCCGACTGGCTCGACAAGCTCGAGTACATCCCGTTCCTGCGCGACATCGGGAAGCATTTCTCGATCAACCGGATGCTCAGCTTCGACTCGGTCAAGCTCCGCCTCGACCGCGAACAGTCGCTGTCGTTCCTCGAATTCAACTACATGATCCTCCAGGGATACGACTTCCTGGAGTTGTCGCGCCGCGCCGGATGCCGCCTGCAGATGGGCGGGTCGGACCAGTGGGGCAACATCGTCAACGGCATCGAACTGTCGCGCCGCGTCGACGGGACCGAGGTGTACGGCGTCACCACCCCGCTGATCACCACGGCGGACGGCGGCAAGATGGGCAAGACCATGTCGGGCGCGGTGTGGCTCAACGAAGACGCGCTGCCCGCCTTCGATTACTGGCAATTCTGGCGCAACACCGACGACCGCGATGTCGGCCGCTTCCTGCGTCTGTTCACCGACCTGCCGCTCGACGAAATCGCCCGCCTCGAAGCGCTCCAGGGGGCGGAGATCAACGAGGCGAAGAAGATTCTCGCCACCGAAGCCACCGCCATGTGCCGCGGCCGCGACGCCGCGTTGGCTGCCGAGGAGACCGCCCGCAAGACGTTCGAGGAAGGCACCTCCGGCGACGCGCTCCCGACCCTGTCGGTCAGCGGCGAGATCAGCGTCGTCGACGCGCTCGTCGGCCTCGGCTTCGCCGCGTCAAAGGGCGAGGCCCGCCGCCTGATCAAGGGCGGCGGCGCACGCATCGACGGCGAAAAGGTCAGCGACGAGGCGGCGACGGTCACCGTCGGCGCGGCGGAAATCCGCGTCTCGGCGGGCAAGAAGCATCACGGGATGCTCACCCCCTCGTAAAAACACGCAGAGGCTTGGTAACCACGCTGATTCCCGTGCTGTTTACACCCCTGAACTAGAAGTATCCTACGAGAGCTTCGAGTTTCGGGGGCAGCGTGAGTTATCAATTCTCGTCCATCGTGCGGGCCACAGCCGCCGACAGTGATCGCCGGACCACCGAGCGCGACGAAGTCCATTTCCGCGCCCGCGCCTTCGGCCCCGACGCCCAGCCGCACACGCTGCTGATCGTCAACGTCTCTCCCCACGGCCTGATGGCACGCTGCGAACACCCCTTTGCCGAGGGCGACCGGCTGCGCGTGATGCTCCCGGTGGTCGGCGCAGTCCCGGCGGAAATCCGCTGGGCGCTCGGGGGCCGCATCGGCGTGAGCTTCGACAGCGCGGTCGATCTGGCGAGCTATTACGAGTTGCTGGCACAGATGCTGAAGGCGGGTTGAGCCTTTCTAAACCCCTCCCCTGAAGGGGAGGGGCGAGATCGCCGCACCCGCCCGCAACACTCTTATCGTCACCCTGGCCCCCGTGCCGGGGTCCACCCCTCCCCGAGCGCAGCACTCCAACCTCAAGCGCCGCGCCCCCACACGCCGTCCAGCCCGCCATTGCGCTACGGAAGGCGGCGTTCCCAATCAGCCCTCAGCGCTTCTTGTGCGGCGACGGTCGGTACGCCAGAAGCCTGTCGGATCGCATCCGACAACAAATCGCGCCGATAGGGTTCTTGCGTCCATTTCCCGCCGGGTGCGCGTCTAAACTGGGTGCCATAGATTTGCGGCTGGCCGATCCGTTGCAGATAGCGATCAAGCGTCGCCGCGGCGATCCAGCTAGCTTCGCGCTTGCCGCGAGCGGCAGCGATAACCGCAAAAGCATGAGCCTTCAGGCAATCTTCAGCCTCATCGCCGTGCTGAAATACATAAGCCGCATGATAGTAGTCATCGGCGCTATTCAGTTTGCCGGCATCGACCAGCGCCTGAGTTCGAACGCGCCGCAGCTTGTCAGAAGCGCTGAGCTTTTCCCAATCGATCTTTGAAGGCTCTGCACGTGCAGCCTGATCGGCAGCGAAAATATCCGCCATTTCCTGATTGTTTGCGGGTGCCTCAGCTACGGAGCCTGTTTGCACGTCCTGCGCATACGCAACCGTGAACCAAAGCAAAGATGCGATGATAAGCGCTGACCGCATATAAGTCTCCGAGCCGTTTCCCTTAGGACAGAGTGTCGAAAACAGTCAGAGTTAGGAAGTGCTTTGCGCTTCCTTCAGCGGGGGCTTCGCTCATCGCTACCCCGCACGCAACAACCCCACCGCAGCATCCCGCTCGAACAAATACAACGCCACACGCGCCGCCTGCCCGCGCTCCCCGTCCAGCCCGCCGTCGCGGTCGACCAGCAGCCGAGCGTCATCGGTCGCCGCCGCTATCAGCTCGGCGAACTTCTCGGGCGGAGCGAGCCGGAAGGTCTGTTCCCCCGATTGCCGCGTCCCCAGCATCTCGCCCGCGCCGCGCAGCCGCAGATCCTCTTCGGCAATCCGAAACCCGTCATTGGTCTCGCGCATCAGCGCCAGCCGCGCGCGCGAGGTTTCGCTCAACGTCCCCCGCGCAACAGCACGCACACCGACCGCCCCCCGCCGCGCCCGACGCGCCCGCGCAGCTGGTGTAGCTGGGCGAGCCCGAACCGGTCCGCCGCCTCGATCACGATCAGCGTCGCGTTGGGGACATCGACCCCGACTTCGATCACCGTCGTCGCGACCAGCACCCCAAGTTCGCCGCCGGCAAAGCGCGCCATCACCGCGTCCTTCTCCGGCCCCTTCATCCGGCCATGGACCAGGCCCACCCGCTCCCCGAACCGTGCGCGCAGTGCCTCGGCCCGCGCCTCGGCGGCGGCCAGGTCGGTCTTCTCGCTCTCCTCAACCAGCGGGCACACCCAATATGCCTGCCCTCCCGACGACAGATGCCGGGCAAGGCCGTTGACCACCTCCTCGATCCGCTCCTCGCTGATCACGCTGGTCTCGATCGGCATGCGGCCCGGTGGCATCTCGTCGAGCTTGCTCACATCCATCTCGCCATGCGTCGCGAGTTGCAGCGTGCGCGGGATCGGGGTCGCGGTCATCACCAGCAGATGCGGCGCGGTCTTCGCCTTGGCCTGCAGCATCATCCGCTCGGCCACGCCAAAGCGATGCTGCTCGTCCACCACGACCAGCCCTAGGTCGCGATACTCCACCCCCTGCTGAAAGATCGCATGCGTCCCAATCAGTATGTCGATCGATCCATCGGCGACGCCCATCAACGTCGCCTCCCGCGCGCGCCCCTTGTCGCGCCCGGTGAGGATCGCGATCTCGACACCCAGCCCGGCGAACAGCTTGCGCAACGTCTCATAATGTTGCCGCGCGAGGATTTCGGTCGGCGCCAGCATCGCCCCCTGCGCCCCCGCCTCCACCGCGATCAGCAGCGCCATCGCCGCCACCAGCGTCTTGCCCGCGCCGACATCGCCCTGCAGCAGCCGCAGCATCGGGCGCGGCTGCGCCATGTCGCCCTCGATCTCGCGGATCGTCCGCGCCTGCGCCCCCGTCGGCGTGTAGGGCAAATGCAGCGCATCGCGCAGCCGCCCGTCGCCCTGCAATGCCCGCCCCTTCTTCGCCCGCGCGGCACCGCGCACCAGCATCAACGCCAGCTGATTGGCGAACACCTCGTCATAGGCCAGCCGGTCGCGCGCCCTGACATCCGCCGGATCGGCATGGATCGCGGCCAGCGCATCACGCCAGTCGGGCCAGCCCTTGCGATCCTTCAAGCTCGGCTCGATCCATTCGGGAAGATCGGGCGCGCGCGCCACCGCCTGCGCCGCAAAATCCGCCAGCCGCTTCGACGTCATCCCCTCCGACAGCGGATAGATCGCCTCGCGCCCGCCCGGCCGCGGATCGGTGATCGCGGCAATCTCCGGGTGCACGATCTGCAGTTCCTGCCCGTACTGGTCGAGCCGGCCCGACACCCATTTGGCTTCGTTCAGCGGCAGCTGCTTCTTCGCCCAGCCGCTATTCCCGCCAAAAAAGACCAGCGTCACATAATTGCCGCGCGCATCCGTCGCCTCGACCCGCGCCGGCGCCCGCGCGCTGCCGCTCATGCGGTAATTCACCGGGGTCAGCCGAATCGCGATCGTCCGCCCGACATCTGCCTGATCCAGCTCCTCGCGCGGCAGCCGGTCGATGTAACCGCTCGGCAAATGGAAGGCGACATCCACCACCCGTGCCAGCCCCAGCCGCTCGAGCGGCTTGGCCAGCTGCGGCCCCACGCCCTTGAGCGCGGTGACTTCGGCAAAGAGCGGGTTGAGGATATCGGGACGCATCTCTATCTGCCTGCCTACACCCAAGCCGAGGGCGCATTCCAGCGCCGTCGGCCTATTTGCGTTGGAAAAACATGGATCACGACACCCGCCTCAAACGCCTCCGCTTCCGCGCCTGGCACCGCGGCGTCAAGGAAGCCGACCTGATGCTCGGCGGCTTCTTCGACGCGCGCTCGGCCACTTGGGATGCGGAGCAAGTCGCGTGGTTCGAGGATCTGATGGAGGAACAGGACGTCGACATCATGGCTTGGGCGATGGGAACCGAACCCACGCCTGCGCGCTGGCAAGGGCCGATGATGTATGACCTCAAGTCGCTGGATTACTTACCGATTTCTAAGTGACCCGTCACCCCGGCGAAAGCCGGGGTCTCCTGCCAAAAGCCGCTCGCGTGCGGAGAAAGACCCCGGCTTTCGCCGGGGTGACGAACTGGAATATGCCCGACCTCAACCGCATCCTCTCCGCCAAGACGCCGCTGACCCTTGCCGGCGTCCCCACGGGCTTTCTCCCTGGCTGCTCGCCGATCTCGCGCGCGCCAGTGAGGCAGGTGCGGTCTATATCGCCCCCGACGATCCGCGATGCGCGCGGTCGCCTCCACCGCGACCTATTTCGCGCCCGAGCTGGAGATCATCCAGTTCCCCGCCTGGGACTGCCTCCCCTACGACCGCGCCAGCCCGACCTTGCGCATCATGGCCGAACGCATGGCCGCGCTCGCCGCGCTCCAGTCCCGCACCACCAAGCCGCGCCTGATCCTCACCACCGCCAACGCCGCGACCCAGCGAACGCTGACCCCGTTCCGCATCCGCCAGATGACCGCACGCCTCGCGCCCGGCGAGCGCATCTCGCTCGACAAGCTCGCCGCCCTGCTGTCGTCCAACGGCTATGTCCGCACCGACACCGTCCACGACAGCGGCGAGTTCGCGGTGCGTGGCGGCCTGGTCGACCTCTACCCCTCGGGCGCGGAGCAGGCGCTCCGCCTCGACTTCTTCGGCGACGAGATCGAAAGCGTCCGCACCTTCGACCCCGCCGATCAGCGCACCACCGGCCGCGTCGACGGCTTCACCCTGCTCCCCGCGTCCGAAGCCCTGCTCGACGAAGACACGATCAAGCGCTTCCGCACCCGCTATCGCGAGAAGTTCGGCGCCACCGCCACCGGCGACCCGCTCTATCAGGCGATCAGCGAAGGCCGCCGCCTCGCCGGCATGGAGCATTGGCTCCCGCTGTTCGAAGAGCGGATGGAAACGCTGTTCGACCACCTCCCAGCCGACGCCGTCATCGTCCGCGATTCGGGCGAAGCCCGCGCGGCGGAGTCGCGCTTCGAAGCAATCGCCGACTATCAGGCCAACCGCGTCCGCGCTCAATCGACCGACGCGGGCAGCTACCGCCCGCTCGGCACCGACCAGCTCTACCTCCTCCCCGCCGAGTGGGAGACGCGCCTCAAATCCGCCCGCGCCCATCTCGCCACCCCGTTCCACGAGCCCGAAAGCGCGACCGCCCTCGACTTCAACGTCGACGGCCCGCGCGACTTCGCCCCCGAACGCGCTGCGCAGAGCAACATCTACGAAGCCGTCACCGATCACCTCGCCAAGCTGCGCAAGGCGGGCAAGAAGCCGATACTCGCCAGCTACTCCACCGGCTCGCGCGAGCGATTGAAGGGCCTGCTCGCCGACCACGGCCTCGCCAACGCGGTCTTTGCGGAGACCTGGCAGGAAGCGCTCGGAGCCTCAGCCGGGGGCCGCGACTCGGGCAATGTCGCGCTCATCGTCCTGCCCCTCGACCACGGCTTCACCGCGCCCGACATCGCACTGCTGACCGAACAGGACATGCTCGGCGACCGGCTGGTCCGCCGCAACCGGCGCAAGAAATCGACCGACGCCTTCCTCGCCGAACTCGCCACCCTCTCCCCCGGCGACCTCGTCGTGCATATCGAGCATGGCATCGGGCGCTACGAAGGCCCTCACGCAAATCCCGGTGCAAAAGGCACCGCATGACTGCGTCGCCCTCACCTATGCCGGCGGCGACAAGCTCTACGTCCCCGTAGAGAATCTCGAAGTCCTCTCCCGCTACGGCTCCTCCGAAGAGGGTGCCTCACTAGACCGTCTCGGCGGCGAAGCCTGGCAGCGCCGCAAATCGAAGATGAAGGAGCGCATCCGCGAGATCGCGGGCGAACTCATCCTCACCGCCGCCAAGCGCACGCTGCGCCCCGCCGACATCGTCGAGGCCGATCCCGCCAGCTACCCGGTGTTCGTCGACCGCTTCCCCTTTACCGAAACCGACGATCAGGACCGCGCGATCGGCGACGTGCTGGAGGACCTCGCCGCCGGCAAGCCGATGGACCGCCTCGTCGTCGGCGATGTCGGATTCGGCAAGACCGAGGTGGCGTTGCGCGCCGCTTTCGTCGCGGCGATGGCGGGGCATCAGGTCGCGGTCGTCTGCCCCACCACCCTGCTCGCGCGCCAGCATTACACCAATTTCGTCGCCCGCTTCGAAGGCTTCCCGATCCAGATCGGCCGCCTCTCCCGCCTCGTCCCCGCAGCGGAAGCCAAGGCGACCAAGGAGGGCCTCGAATCCGGCCAGATCGACATCGTCATCGGTACCCACGCCGTCCTCGCCAAGGGCGTCGAGTTCAAGCGCCTCGGCCTGGTCGTGGTCGATGAGGAGCAGCGCTTCGGCGTCACGCACAAGGAGCGGCTGAAGGCGCTCAAGTCCGACGTCCACATGCTCACCCTCACCGCCACGCCGATCCCGCGCACGCTGCAAATGGCGATGAGCGGCCTGCGCGAGCTGTCGGTGATCCAGACCCCGCCGGTCGATCGCCTCGCGGTCCGCACCTATGTCATGCCGTGGGACCCGGTGGTTTTGCGCGAGGCGCTGCTGCGCGAACATTATCGCGGCGGGCAGAGCTTCTTCGTCACGCCGCGCATCGCCGACCTGCCCGATATCGAACAGTTCCTGCGCGAGGAAGTGCCCGAAGTCCGCTACGTCGTCGCCCACGGCCAGATGGCGGCGAGCGAGGTCGAGGAGCGCATGTCCGCCTTCTACGACAAGAAATATGAGGTGCTGGTCTCCACCACCATCATCGAATCGGGCCTCGACATCCCGTCCGCCAACACGATGATCGTCAACCGCGCCGACCGCTTCGGCCTTGCCCAGCTCTACCAGCTGCGTGGCCGCGTCGGGCGCGCCAAGACCCGCGCCTATGCGTACATGACCACCGCGCCGCAGCGGATGATGACCGAGGGCGCGGAAAAGCGCCTCAAGGTCCTCTCGGACCTCGACTCATTGGGCGCGGGGTTTCAGCTCGCCAGCCACGATCTCGACATTCGCGGCGCGGGCAACCTGCTCGGCGACGAGCAATCGGGGCATATCAAGGAGGTCGGCTACGAACTCTACCAGTCGATGCTGGAGGAAGCGATCATGGACGCCAAGGCCGGCGGCATGGCCAGCGACCGCCCCCGCGACCTCTCGCCCCAGATCACCGTCGACGCCCCGATCCTCATCCCCGAAACCTTCGTCCCCGACCTCGACCTGCGCATGGGCCTCTACCGCCGCCTCAACGAGGTCGAGGACAAGCGCGGCATCGACGAATTCGCCGCCGAGATGATCGACCGCTTCGGCAAGCTGCCCGAGGAAACCGAAAACCTCCTCACCCTGATCGAGGCCAAGCTGAACGCCAAGCGCGCCTGCATCGCCAAGATCGACGTCGGGCCAAAGGGCGCGCTGGTCACCTTCCACGAAGACAAATTCCCCAACATCGACGGGCTGCTCGCCTATGTCGAGCGCCTCGACGGCACCGCCAAGCTGCGCCCGGACATGAAGCTGGTGGTGGCCCGCGCCTTCGCCACGCCAAAGGCGCGCCTCAACGCCGCCCTGCAAATCTCGCGCGGCCTCGCCAAGGCGGCGGGATGAAACCTTCTTATCCCCCTCCCGCTTGCGGGAGGGGGTTAGGGAGGGCCTGTCAAATAGGCCGCGGCGCGTGTGGACAGGCCCTCCTCGACCCCTCCCGCAAGCGGGAGGGGAGAGAATACGACCAACCGAACTTGCGGCAGCATTTCCCGCGCCTTACACCCGTCTTCTAACTGGAGATTGCCCATGCCCGGCCCCGACCCGGCCGACCGCCGCGCCCTGCTCGACCGCGCCATTGCGGCGCTGGACGGCGTGCGCGACCCCGATCAGGCGGTCGAGATCCTCTCGCGCCACGCGCGCGGCATTGCGGGCTCCGAAGGCATCACCATCGTCCGGCTTGAGGGCGATCAGGTCCATTATCTCGGCGAAGACGCGATCACCCCCTTGTGGAAGGGCCGCCGCTTTCAGGCCAGCCAGTGCGTCACCGGCCTTGCGATCATGGGCGGCAAGCCGATCCTGATCCCCGACATCCGCTACGACCCGCGCGTGCCGCTCGATCTCTATGTCGCGCTGTTCGTCAGCAGCCTCGCCGTGTTCCCCGCCGGCGAAACCGCCGGCATCGGCGCCTATTGGAGCACCCCCGGCCCGATCGACCCGCTCGCGGTCGAGCTGATGGCCAAGCTCGCCGAAGCCGCCCGCCCGGCCTTCGCGACGCCGCCGGTCCTCAGCGCGCGCATGGAATAGCGCACGCCGCGCCGCGCACTTGTCCGTAATGGGCAGCCATATTGTTGCGGCGGGGTCTACCGAAGCGTACGATCGTTACGCCCTCGGAGAACCCACGATGACTCAGCGCGAAGAGGAAGCCCGTCGCGGCCTGCTCGCTCATACAATCGACCTGCTCGCCGCCGCCGACGGCCCTGACGCGGCGATCCGCATCCTCGCGCGCAACGCGCGCGGCATCGCCGGGTCCGAAGGCATCACCATCGTCCGGATGGAGGGCGACCAGGTCCATTATGTCGGCGAGAATGCGATCACCCCGATGTGGAAGGGCCGCAGCTTCCTCGCCAAACGCTGCGTCACCGGCATCGCGATCCTGACCGGGAAAATCCTGCAAATCCCCGACATCCGCGCCGACCCGCGCGTGCCCATGGACCTTTACGCAGCCCTCTACGTCGCCAGCCTCGCCGTCTTCCCGATCGGCGCGGTCGCTGCGATCGGCGTCTATTGGGGCACCACAGGCCCGATCGACCCGCTGGCGGTGGAGTTGATGACGGAACTGGCAGCGGCGGCGGAGCGCGCGTTCATTGCGCCGCCGGAGATGCTGGTGATCGCTGAGGCGGGGTGAGCGAGGAGGGGGCGTTTCCGTCTGGATATGGGCCGGTAGCGGGATGACAGCTTTTGGCCGAGGCGCGGTGAAAGCTGCCGTTGGCCAGCAGCGGGATCGAGTGGCTGCCTGATCCCGCAAGTTGCCATTCTCAATGGGGAAATGCGGCCAATCAGGAGGCTTTGTTTGGCTATATAGCCGCGATGCCGACTTCGCGAAACGCGGAGATCAGGGCCTGCGCCGTAAAGGGCTTGAGCACGATTGAACCGGGCGGGTTGCATGGTATGCACTCTTCAGGTGTTCCACTGATGAAGATCACTGGAACTGGCCCCAACCTCCTGTGGATCTCAGCCACTGCGTGCGGCCCCGTACCCTCCAGCAGCTTCACATCGGAAGTGATCATGTCGGGCTGGTGAGCTGTTGCTGCGGAGACAGCCGCCTCTTGCGTATCAGCTATTTCAAACGACGTCGCACCCTGTGACTCCAGAATATCCTGGATGGCCATTGCGACCAGTGGTTCATCCTCGATGATCAAAACATGGTACATGCGATAAACTCCTCGCGAATTTTGTTAACGCAGTCAGTACCTTATTGATCCGTAGACGTTCACATGCGGCAATGTTCATGGTACTTGCGGGGCCACCTCGGAACAATTCCAGCCGAGGCAAAAGCGAGTTCTAATGGCCAGCGCATCAATTATTCCAGCAGATGAGCCCTTACGCCTCGCGGCCGTTCGGCGTTACGACATACTCGATACGCCACCTGATGGTGCGTTCGATCGAATCACCGCGTTGGCGGCGCGGCGTTTCCGGGTGCCGATCTCAATCATCAGCATCGTCGATGAGGACCGAATCTGGTTCAAATCGCACCATGGGGTACCGGTTAAGCAGATCGGACGCGATCCCGGCCTTTGCGCCTCGGCCATTCTTTCTGACGATCCGCACATCCTCACCGATGCAAGCATCGATCCCCGCTCGCTCGCCAACCCGTTGGTAGCGGGCGACTTCGGGCTTCGCTTTTATGCTGGCGTGCCCCTGACCACGGACGACGGCCATAATCTTGGGACGCTGTGTATCATCGACAAGGAGGCAAGGCCTATCGACCAGTCGCAGATCGACGACCTGAAAGACCTTGCAGCGATTGTGATGGACCAGATCGAAATGCAGCTTTCGGCGCGACGCGCGGTCTCCCAGGCTGAGTTGATGGCCAAGGAGATCGACCATCGGGTGATGAACAGCCTGCAATTCGTATCGAGCTTGCTTTCAATGCAAAGCCGAGCGCTCACTGACCCGGATACAGTCGGTCATCTCCAGCTTGCCGCCAACCGCGTTGCTGCAGTCGCGCAGGTGCACCGGCATTTTTACGTCGAGGCGACCGATCAGACATCCTGCATCACGTTCCTCAGGCGGTTATGCGCCGAGCTCGCGTCGATTCTCGATCGAGAAATTGACGTAAGCGGTGATGAAGGCGTTATCCCAACCACGATCATCCAACCCATCGGACTGCTCGTCAACGAACTGGTGACGAACGCGGCCAAGCACGGGCGGGGGCTGATCCAGGTACGCTATGAGATCGAGGCCAATCAGCATGCCTTGATCGTCTCGGACGACGGTCGCGATCTTCCGAAAGACTTCGACCCGACAGCTACCAGCCAAAGCTTGGGCATGCGAGTTGTCGTGTCGCTTGCCAGACAACTCGGCGGAGTGTTGACGAGCGGTCACCGACCCGACGGTGGCACCTGTTTCAAAGTGTCGTTTGAGGTGCAACCGTAGTTAGCGGGTGACGCGCGCCGCCACCAGCGCCTGCGACAAAGGCAGCTGATCGGGAAGCGCGGCCTGTTGCCCGCTTTTTGCTGATTGTTGCTTCCAAGTCGCCGGACCGTTTCCCGCCCAAAGGCAGCCGATCCATCACCGCTTGGGTGAACGACCGCTTTCGGGATCAGCGAGGGGCATGGCGAACGACCGGAACTAGGGTCGGGACCCATAAACGGGATTCCCTTGGCGGCTGGGATGTGATTCATGCGCTGCGCCAGCAGGAGCGTGGATTTGAGCGAGTTTTGGTTGAGTGAAGCCCAGTTCGAGCGGCTTCGTCCGCTGCTGCCGGACAAGGTGCGCGGTGTGGCGCGGGTCGATGATCGGCGGGTGATCAGCGGCATCATTCATGTGGTGAAGTCGGGCGGGCGCTGGGTCGACGCGCCGGCCTGCTACGGGCCGAGGAAGACGCTCTACAACCGGTTCGTGCGCTGGGCGGCAAAGGGTGTGTGGCAGGAGCTGTTCGTCACGCTCGCGGCAGCAGGCGGGCCGCCCGCCGAGGTCCTGATCGACAGCACGCATATGAAGGCGCACCGCTCCGCGGGCGGTGGAAAAGGGGGGCGCTCGTCCAGGCGATCGGGATCAGCCGGGGCGGCCGCAACAGCAAGCTCCACGCGCTCACCGACGGCGAAGGTCGGCCGCTCCGCTTCCTGCTGACCGGTGGCCAGGTCGCCGACTGCCGCGCAGCCGATGTGTTGCTCGATGATCTCGCGCCGCGCACCATCGTGCTCGCGGACAAGGCTTACGACAGCAATGCGATCCGCGACCTGATCGAGCGGCAGGGTGCCGTTCCGAACATCCCCTCCAAGACGAACCGCCGCTGGAAAAGCTGCTTCTCCAAGACGCTCTACTAGGGCCGCAACGCCGTCGAGCGCATGTTCTGCCGCCTCAAGGATTATCGCCGCATCGCCACCCGCTACGACAAGCTCGCCACCAACTTCCTCAGCGCCATCTACCTCGCCGCAGCCGTCACATGGTGGTTATGAGTCCCGACCCTAGGGCGCATTCCTGACAAGTGGGCGACGTAATGCCCGAACATGTTAGGGCGCCCCCCAAGCGGCGCCTATGTGGCAACGTCGGCCGCCGAGGTCGATTCATCGATCCAATCTTATAGTCACCGTTCGTCAGTTCCTGACGG
Organism: Sphingomonas sp. J344; assembly: GCF_024700005.1. NCBI lineage: Bacteria > Pseudomonadati > Pseudomonadota > Alphaproteobacteria > Sphingomonadales > Sphingomonadaceae > Sphingomonas > Sphingomonas sp. J344. The sequence goes on from NZ_JAJONB010000001.1 coordinate 506,624, forward strand.
TTGGCATTGGTGCGGGAGCTTGGCATTCTCCGTGAGGGGAGCAAGCTATGCAGCGCATCGAAAGATATTTGCTACGAGCGGCATCTCTGCTTTTGGTGGTTCTTTCGATTGCATTCGTCAGTCCTGCTTTTGCACAGACACACGTGCCACGCTCTGCAAGCGCCGCGACATTCACGAAAGATGGTGCGCTCGTCGTTGCGTGGCTCGGCGGATCGGTGACTCGTGAACGCGACGGCACGCGCGACACTTTGCTGGCGCCCGACCCAAATGCAGGTAGCATCGTCCTCGCAGCCGACGGCAGTCGCGCCGCGCTCATCAACAAGACCATCCGTGTAGTCGATCTGCGCAGCCGCCGGACGCTGTTAAGCCACGCCATTCCAACCGACGAATGGCCGGAAGTCATTTTCTCGCCGGACGGGCGACTTCTGCTGGTGAGCTATCGGAAGACCCGACGCTCGGAACTGTTTGATGTCGATCGAGCAGTGAAGCTCGCGGAGCTGCCAGGCACGTTCAAATATGTGGGGTTCATCGGCAAATATGTCGTGACCGTGGTCGAATCTCCGTCAATCGACGAAAGCGACGTCTTGACCGTTTCTGACATGACCGGGCGTGTTCTTGCGCAGCAGCAGGTCGCTACATTGTTGTCGGTTGGGGCAATGCCGGGAGCGGAAGACCGCTTGTTGATCAATAATTACCGCTCGCTACGTGAATACGACGTCACAAATCGTCGATGGGTCCGCAGCTTCCTCCCCAGCGCAGAAGGCAGCTTTTCCATCGTGCGCCTGACCGACAGCAGCGTAGCGACGTACAAGGGCTCCAACTGGCACCACTGGGATCCGCAGAACGGGCGACGGATTGGCCCTGCCAAGAGCACCCCCGATGGGGCAACGATCGACAAGATCTGGGCTGGGCCGGACGGGATGCTGCTGCTGTGGCTCAGAGGGCCCGATCGCTTGCTGCTGGTGAACCCTGCCAACGGTCAGATACGCATTTTGGCGGACTCGATCGGTAGTTCAAATGGGCGCGTGCTCGCTGTGTCGGCCGATGGCCGCAAGGTGGCGATCACTGTTCACTATGCGGTGCACATTCTTTCGATCCAGCCCGATCGCGTCGACAAGCGGTGTTTCGATCCGCCAGGAGAAACCGAGCGGTGCGTGATCGCCGAGAAATTTGTCGACTATGCACGTTCCGACAGTCCTGACGCGGCGCGTACACGCGGCCTGATCGCGGTGCTCCAGCGCCAGGATACGCGTCGCTGGGAGGTCGAGTATGCTGACGGTTACTATTATCTGCAGGCTGCTCGCCGGCTCGCCGAGCTTGGTCTGGAGGATGAGGCCGCCGATGCTTATCGGTGGATCCTCGGAGCTCCAGGCAAGGGAATGATACCGGGAGCAATTCTGGCCTTTAGCGATCTGCTGATCGCTGGAAAGCGCTTCCAAGAAGCACGTACCCTGCTTGAGCCCCTCGTCGTCGAGGTGAGTACGCGTCCGCGATCGAGCCGGCTAACGGACTCGTTTCACAGCAAAGTGATGTCAGCGCTCAGCGAAGCCTATTTTGCTCTCGGAGAAACTGAAAAGGCAGTCGCAGCGGCCAAGAAGGCCTATTCGCTTTTTGGCAAGACAGCCAGCTTCTCAGGAAAATATGTGGGTCGTGCGATGCTCATCGAAGCGAAGGGACTCGCCCTGCTCGGGCGCGACGCCGAAGCGCGAGCAATCCGGGCGGACCTGCTCAAGCAGCTGATCAAGCGCGACGATGCCGACTTGCTCGCCGTTGAGACCCGCGTTGCCCTAGCCGAAGACTATGCAAAGCAGGACGACATAGATCAGGCCGAAGCGTTGCTGAGTGAAGCCCTTGCCATCGCAGGGCGAACTCTTGAAGCGGGCAATCCGACAATGATCGACCTTCGCACACGATTGGGCGACTTGCGGATCAAGGCCAAGCGCCCACTCGCCGCGCTTGCCACGATGCGTCCAGCGGCGGCCGAATTGCGTAAGGGTCAGACTACATATATCCACCGCTTCCACACACTTTATCGGCTTCAAGTTACCGCAGCTTGGTCCGCCCTTTTGGACCAGCGGCGAGCGCAGCGTCGCTCGGCAGGACCGACCCGTGCGGCGGCGGTCACGTTGCCGGGGGTCAGTCAGCACGAGAAGCAAGTCACGGCCGCAGCGGTCTCTGAGGATGGCCGATTGGTCGTCACTGGCGGCCTCGACGCGACAATTCGCATCTGGGACGGTTCAAGCGGCGTACAGCGCTTCCTTATCGGCACCATCGGCACGCCGACCCACGTCGAGTTGATTGACGCAACTCATGCGCTGATCGTTGCTGGCCGCGTGATCATCGTCGACCTCGTTCGAGGTGAGATCGTACGCGAGGTGAGCAACAAGAGTTATTCCGGCGACGCCGCGCGAGCCGCAGACGGCACCTGGGCGATAAAATATGAACATGCTGTAGAGGTTATCCGACCCGATGGTACGCGACTGCGACTCACTGACGACCTCGAGCCAATCAAGCAATTCGCGTTATCGCACGATGGGACTCGCGTGGCCGGTGTACTTGCAACGACAGGCCGCACTGTGCTGTGGGACGCAAATACGGGGCGTCAGATCGCGCGGCTGGAGATTAGTGAGAAAGCACCAGCGTTCGCACATTCCAAACTGTTCATCCTGCCGAAAAATGATCCTGAGAAGCTGTTGAGCTTCGACGCGCGAGACGGTTCAAGCGTAAGATCGGTGGCCGTTGGCCAATGTGGAAAATCTACGATCATGGTCGCGTCAGGGCAGTTAGTAACGCGCGGTGGGGCAGTCTGCATATGGGATAACTTGCTGAACTCACTTAGGCTCATTTACGGTGCCTCGCCCGCTGAGCAACTAACCGTAGTAACGCTCAGCCGTGATGGTCAGATTGCAGCGATTGGGCTGAAGGATGGCTGCATCCACCTGGTCGATGTGGCCAAAGGCAAAGTTCGCGCCACGCTGCAAGGGCATAGCGGCAGCGTCACCGCATTGAGTTTCAGCGACAATGCTCGCCTGCTCATTTCCGGGAGCGCGGATAACACTGGTCGTGTCTGGAATACAAAATCCCGTCGGATGGTGAGCATACTCGGCCGCTAGTCCGCCAGGTTCAGCGTGGGCAGTAGAAAGCGTCTGCTGCAATGGCCGCACCTTCATCACCTCCAGGCTCACCTAGCGCGAAGGGCAACGGCGTCGGATTTCCAAGCTGTATCACTTGGGCAATGGAGCCGAACCTGCATCGCCATCGCATCTGAGCGCCCAGCTGCACCCGATCGACCAATGACCGCTTTCGGGTCTACATTGAACTGGGTCGGGCGTCTGTACTTGGGGCGCGAAGCCGTCGCCATCTGCGCTGAACGCTAGATTTTCAAACTCTGGCGGTTCCCGTAGTCCGTCCTGCTGCGCTAGTGTCGGGATCGCCTGATAATCGCTTGCCAACTCCCGCCCCTACCGATTACGGCACGTTATACCATTACATAAGTCGTCGGTGGGGGATTTGATGTTTTCGAAGTCACTGCGCGCGGGCGTCGCGTTGGGTTTGCCATTCCTGGCTGTCCCCGCTCAAGCGGACGACCAAGCCGACGATCGTCGCCAGCGCGAGATCGTCATCATCGGCATTTCCGAAGATGACGGCTATGCACCCCAGCAGGCTGCTGTAGCTGGCAAAAGCGCCGCGCCGCTCCTCGAAATTCCGCAATCGGTCAGCGTCGTTACGCGCGAGCAGATCGAAGATCGCAACCTCTTCACGATCGGCGAAGCGATGCAGACCGTCGCTGGCGTCACGGTGATGCCTTTCGACGGCACCAACCCCGATTATCGTGCGCGCGGGTTCGTGCTCGACTATGCCTATGATGGCGTTCCCTCGACCTTCTCCTCGGGCGTCCCTGAGTTCGATCTGGTGATCTATGAGCGGGTCGAAGTGCAGCGCGGTCCGACCGGCCTGTTCCGCGGATCGGGTTCGCCTGGCGGCACGATCAACCTGATTCGCAAGCGTGGCCAGGATCGATTCACCGTGTCGGGCGCGCTGTCGACAGGGTCATGGAAAAATTTTCGTGGCGAGTTCGACATTGGCGGTCCGGTCGATGCCGAAGGTCGGCTGCGCGTCCGCGCGGTCGCCGCGCTGCACGATCGCGACTTCTTTCAGTCTAAGTCGCATACGCGCAAGCTGACCTCCTATGTCGCGGCGGATTTCGACCTCACCCCCACGACGACAATCGGCGCGTCGGTCAGCTATCAGGATACCAAGGCCGACACGCCGATGAACGGCCAGCCGGCCTTCACCAATCAGCAATTCCTGAACTTCCCGCGCGACTTCCAGCACCTCCCCAACTGGAACCAGTTCACCGAGACCACGACCGAATATGCCGGGGAGGTCAAGCAACAGGTCGGCGACTGGTCGCTGGTGGTACGCGGCCTGTACCGCGACATTCCGCGCGCTTGGGAAGACGCGTTCATCCGCCCCGGCACCGGGGTCGATCCGGCCACGCTGACTGCCGAATATGTGAACCGGCGCAGCCGGGGCGTGAACGGCAAAACCGCGGTCGATACCTATGCCACCGGTCCGTTCAGCCTGTTCGGGCGCGAACATGAACTCGCGGTCGGCTACAGCTTCGACAAGCGGACGACGTCGTTCCTCAACCGCACCCAGACATCGGTAGGCCGCTATTCAATCTACAGTGCCGATGCGATCCCGCTGCCCTCTGGCGCATTCACCAGCGGCAGCGAGACCGACCTGCGCCAGAGCGGCTTCCACGCCCAGGCCCGCCTGCGCCCGTTCGACGGGTTTACGGTCGTCGCCGGCGGTCGCCTCAGCGACTACACCAACCGCACCCGCAACGTCGCCCCGTCGACGCCAACCAATTGGGTCACCAACCAGAATTCCCGCATTCGCGGCAAGTTCACACCCAGCGTCGGTGCGGTGCTGAACCTGGCGCGCGCTATCACGCTCTACGGCAGCTATTCGGACATCTTCAACCCGCAGACCCAAGTGCGCAGCGACGGGACCCCGCTCGATCCGCGTGTCGGCGAGCAATATGAGGTCGGAGTCAAGGGCAGGTTCCTCGGCGGCAAGCTGAACGCCAGCGCCGCCGCATTTCGCAGCAAGGACAAGAACCGCGCGCTGTCCGACACCGTCAACCCCGGCTTCTTCGTTCAGGCGGGTGTCGTGAAGATCGAAGGGTTCGAGTTCGAGGTAAGCGGCACGCCGCTCCCCGGGCTCGATCTCACCGCCAGCTACACCAATGTGAAGACCGAATATGAAGTCGGCACCGCCGCACAGACCGGCGCGATCTTCGACATCTTCACCCCGCGCCACCAGTATAAAGTCTATGCCCGCTACGAGCCGGCTGCGCTCGGCGGTGCGTTCGCCTCGGTCAGCGTCAACGGCCAGAGCGGCGTGGTCGGCGGCGGCGTCGAAGGGATCCGCGAGCAAGATGCGTTCGCGATCGTCGGGGCGCAGCTCGGCTGGCGGTTCAACGACAATCTGCGCGCGTTCGTGTCGGTCAACAACCTGCTCGACAAGACCTATTACCAGCGCGTCGGCTCGATCAACACGTACAACTTCTACGGCGAGCCGCGTAACTTCCCTGCTGACGCTGCGCGCGAGCTACTGAGGTGGCGCGCGCGCTCGCCCCGGTCATCGCGCGCCAGCAATGGCGGCGGCTGGTGCGCGACCGGCGGCTCGGCGTCCTCGCGCTGGCGATGCTGCTGGTGCTCTGCACGGCAGCGCTCGCCGGGGCGGCGCTGCATCAGGTGCAGGAGCGCGAACGCGCCGCCGCGCAGATCGAGGAAGCACGCGTCTGGGCGATGCAGGGGCCAGCCAATCCGCATGGCGCCGCGCATTTCGGACGCTATCTGTTCAAACCGGTGTCGCCGCTCGCGGTGATCGATCCGGGCCTGCTCCCACAACTCGGCACGTCGCTGAAGCTGGAGGCGCATTCGAACAACCCGGCGCGCAACCGGGGAATCGACGGCGGCACCACGCTCGACCGCTTCGGCGGGCTGAGCCCGGCGGCGCTGTTGCAGGTGCTGGCACCCTTGCTCATCATCCTGTCGGGCTTCGCCGCCTTTTCGGGTGAGCGGGCACGCGGGCTGTTGCGACAGGAGCTGGCGGCGGGAGCGTCGCCGCGGACGCTAATGGCGGGACGACTTGCCGGTCTCGGTCTGATCGTCCTGCTCATGCTGACGGTCGCGCTCGTGGCAAGCGCGGTCGCACTGTGGCTGGCGGGCGGGACTGCGGCGCATCTTGTGCCCCTGCTCGGGATGACCGCCGGTTATGCTTTGTATCTATTCGCCTTTGCCGCACTGACGCTGGCAGCATCGGCAGCCTTTGCCTCGGCGCGCACCGCACTCGTCATCCTGCTCGCTTTCTGGGCCATGGCGACATTGTTCGTGCCCCGCCTCGCGCCGACGATTGCTGAAGCCGCCGCGCCGACGCTGTCGAGTCCGGCATTTGAGGCGGCGGTGACGAAGGAAGTGATGGAAGGGCCGAGCGGCCACGACCCACGAGATGCCCGGCTCGAGCGCCTGCGCCAGGACACGATGCGGCGCTATGGCGTGTCGAAGATCGAGGATCTGCCGATCGACTTCAACGGCGTCGCTTTCTTTCATGGCGAGGCACTGTCGACCGCCATCTATCGCCGCCATTTCGCCGCGCTGTATGATGGCTATGACCGGCAGTCGGGCATTCAGCGCGCGCTGGCCCTTGTCTCGCCCGTTCAGGCGATCCGCCCCTGGTCGGCGGCGATGGCGCAGAGCGATCAGCACGCGCACCGGCGCTTCCTCGAACAGGCCGACGGGTTCCGCTACGATCTGGTGCAGCGACTGAACCGCGCGATTATCCACCGGCCCAAGGGTGGCGACGGGCCGTACATGACCGATGTCGCCGCGATCACGCGCGACGCCAAATTCGTCGCAACACCCACACCGCTGCGCGAGGCGCTGTCGCGTCACTGGATCGATCTGGCGATCCTCGCCGGTTGGGCGGCGCTCGCCTTGTTGCTCGCCCTTGCCGCGACACGAAGTCTAGGGAAAGCAAGCGCATGACGGCCCGTTCCGAAGTGACGCGGCTGGAGGCCGTGCGCGCCTGGCGCGATCCGGTGATGCGCGTGATGCTCGTCCTGTTCGCGATTGCGGCCGGTTATGCGGCCCTAACCGGTGGGCACTGGGCGCAAGCGCGGCAGGAAGCGGTCAACATCGCGGTGGCCGAGGCAGACACGATCATGGCGGATCGACGCAAAGCCTTTGTCGAAACGCTCGCCAAGGGTGAGAAACCCAATTTCGGCCTGATCTACGCGACCGCGCTCCCGTTCCGCGCGGGCCTGCCCAACGCCCCGCTCGCCGCGCTGTCGACGGGGCAGGCCGAGGGCTATCCGGCGGCGGCGAGCATCGCCCCCTTTGTCGATCCCTGGACGATCTTCGACGCGCATGCGACCGGCCTCGAAAGCCCGGCGGTGCTAGCCGCCGGACGTTTCGACCTGGCGTTCGTCATCGTGGTGCTGTTGCCACTGCTGCTGATCGCGGCAACGTATGACTTCTGGTCGCGCGACGTCGAGAATGGCAGCGCGCGGTTCCAGCTGGCCCAGCCGGTGCGCCCGGCCCACCTGATCCTGACCCGGGCGGCGGTGCGGGGCGGCGGTCTGCTTGTCGCGGCTATTGTAATTGCGATCGGCTGGCTGGTTGCGGCAGGGGCTCGCGACATCGGCAGTCTCGCACTGGCCGCTTTGGTCATGCTCGCCTATGGCGGGGTCTGGATCGCGCTCAGCATTGTCATCAACCTGCTGGTTCGCGCATCGACCACCGCCGCGCTGGCGGGCAGGACGGCATGGCTTGCGCTCGTCGTCCTGATCCCGGCAGCTTGTGCCGCGCTCGCCGATCTCGCAGCGCCGCCGCCATCGGCGATGGCCTATACCAACGCCATCCGCACCGCTGGGCTGGACGTGCGCGCCGCGAACCGCGATGCGGCCCGCGCCGCTGCCACGGCGGACTCGGGGCGCGCCTACCCCGCCTCGCTCTGGCACAGCCGCAACGAGATCCAGCAGCGCGACGCGCGGCTCGGCCCGATCCATCGCGCTTATGCCGATGGCTGGGCGCGTCACCGCGCGCTTGAAGGCACGCTATCGCTCCTATCCCCCGCAGTGATCGCGCAGGGCGCGCTCGACCGGATCGCCGGGACCGGCTCGGATCGCGCGCTGGCCTTTCAGCACCAAGCCCGCGCCTTTGCCGGCGACGTTCGCCGACTTGCCTTTGGCTGGATGGACGAGGAGCGGCTGATGACACTTGCCGATTATGATCGCCCATTGCCGCGCTTCGCCTTTGTCGAGCCGGGACCTGCGGGGCCGCTGACCCGCGATATCCTGATCCTGCTCGGATTTGCTTCGCTGTTGCTGGCGCTGGCCGCCCTTCGCCTGCGCCGCGGCGCCGCCCAATTGCTCTAAGGACTTCCGCCATGCTCGAAGCCATCGGCCTCACCAAGGATTTCGGCACGCACCGTGCGCTCGACACCCTCGACCTCCGCGTCAATCAAGGCGAAATCGTCTGCCTCCTGGGCGCCAACGGCGCAGGCAAGACGACGACGATCAACCTGTTTCTGGGCTTTCTCGAACCGAGCGCAGGCGAAGCCCGGGTCGACGGCGTCGATGTGCAAGCCGATCCAGTCGGCACCAAGCGCAAGCTGCTCTACGTCCCCGAACAGATCGCGCTGTTCGGTGAGCTGACGGGCGTCGAGAACCTCGCCTATTTCGCCGCGCTGTCGGGTATCCAGGAGCGGACGACGACGTTCCTGCGGCAATGTCTTGCCCAGGCGGGCCTCCCCGAAGCGGCACTGGAGCGGCGCGCTTCGGGCTATTCGAAAGGCATGCGGCAAAAAGTCGGCCTGGCGCTCGCCATCGCCAAGCAAGCGCGCGCTCTGCTGCTGGATGAGCCAACGTCGGGCCTCGACCCGCAGGCGTCCGCCGAGTTCCACGCGCTGATCGTGCGCCAGCGCGATGCTGGCGCGGCGGTGCTGATGGTCACGCACGACCTGTTCCGCGCGCGCGAGGTCGGCAACCGCATCGGCTTAATGCGCGAGGGCAAATTGCGGCGGATGATCGACGCGGCGGATATTACCGCGTCCGATCTTGAACGACTATATCTCGAAGAGATGGGTCGGGCACTGGCCTGATCAGTTCTGTGACTGATGCACCTTCCGGTTGCGACGTGGAAATGGGCCTCACGGCTCCAAGCGACATCTGAACGAAAGACTGCTTTCGGGGGCGATCGTTTTGGGGCTGAACGGCGGTAATTGGGGCGCTTAGCTGCCATCCCCCTTGCAATGTTGGACCTGATATGTTCTCATCCCCCGGTCGCATTCCGACCGCTCTTTGACCCCGTCGATCGCACCGCCGCAGGCCTGCGCGTACCCGCCGCGCAAAGCTGACAGCTTGCCTTACACACAGCACATTTTTGTCAGTTTCGTCTGCGGACTGTCGCCCCGGAGCCGTCCGAAGCTGACAGGATGAGGCGCGTTGCGCGGAACTTCGTCAGTTTCGCGACCACCATATTGGACTGGACGACCTTCGCGGCCGTTGCCCGGGCTCGTCCCGTCAACCTTGACTTGTGTCAGCCCCACTGCCATATCGCGCCGCAGCGAGGCGTTATGCAGCGTGATCGGGCCATAAGGGGGTACCCCAACGGCTCCGGCTCCGCCTCGGTTGATTGCTCGGCTTCCCATATCACGCGGGTCGTCATTTTTTGACCCCGCCTCCGCGCGTGCATTCGGCATGCGCGATGGCCGTTTATGCAAAGAGTTTCCATGACCAAGTTCAATACCCTCGGCCTGTCCGAGATCACCCTCGCTGCGCTCGCGGCAAAGGGCTATACCGACGCGACGCCGATCCAGGCGCAGTCGATCCCGGCGCTCCTCCAGGGCCGCGACCTGCTCGGCATCGCCCAGACCGGCACCGGCAAGACCGCCGCATTCATGCTCCCCTCGATCGAGCGCCTCGTCGCGTCGAACAAGCGGGCGCAGCCGCGCGGTTGCCGCATGCTCGTCCTCGCGCCGACCCGCGAACTGGCCAGCCAGATCGCGCAGAGCGCGCGCGACTATAGCAAGGGCACCAAGCTCAGCGTCGCCACCGTGTTCGGCGGCACCTCGATCCACAAGAACAAGACCGATCTGGCGCGCGGCGTCGACATCGTCGTTGCGACCCCGGGCCGCCTCGTCGACCTGATCGAACAGAGCTATGCGATCCTGCTCGGCATCGAAATCCTGGTGCTGGACGAGGCCGACCAGATGATGGACCTCGGCTTCATCCATGCGCTCAAGCGCATCGTCCGCGAGCTGCCCAGCAAGCGCCAGACCCTGTTCTTCTCGGCCACCATGCCCAAGTCGATCCGCGACCTCGCGACCCAGTTCATCAAGGACCCGGTCGAGGTGAAGGTGACCCCCGTCGCCACCACCGCCGAGCGCGTCGAGCAGTTCGTGACCCACGTCAACCAGACCGAGAAGCAATCGCTGCTGACCATCGCGCTGCGCGACGAGACGATCGACCGCGCGCTGGTCTTCACCCGCACCAAGCATGGCGCCGACCGCGTCGTGAAGCTGCTGGCGGCCAGCGGCATCGCGTCGAACGCGATCCACGGCAACAAGAGCCAGCCGCAGCGCGAGCGCGCGCTGGGCGAGTTCAAGTCGGGCAAGGTCAAGATCCTGGTCGCGACCGACATCGCCGCACGCGGCATCGACGTGTCGGGGGTCAGCCATGTGTTCAACTTCGAACTGCCCAACGTCCCGGACCAGTATGTCCACCGCATCGGCCGCACCGCGCGTGCCGGCGCGACCGGCATCGCCATCAGCTTCTGCGCCGATGACGAGCGGCCGTACCTGCGCGATATCGAGAAGCTGATCCGCCAGAAGGTGACGATCCAGCCGCTTCCCGAGGACTTCATGGCGCAGTCGGCCAAGATCAAGTCGAGCCGCGGCCCGATCCCGATCAGCCGCGACGAGATGAACGGCCGCAACGGGCGGACGATGCAGGATCGCAACGCCCATCACCGCGCCGCCCAGCGCGACCGCGGCCCGCGCGGCAACCCCGCCGGTGACCGTCCGCAGGGCGAGCGTGGCGAGGGCCAGCGCAGCACGCTCGGCGCCAGCTACGCCCCTCGCGCCGCTGAAGGCGCGGGCGAAAAGCCGCGCTTCTACGGCCCGCGCAAGAAGAAGTTCGCCCCGCGCCCCGCTGGTGCCACCAGCGGCCAGCGCAGCGGCGGCAATGGCGGCGGCCAGCGCCGGGGCTAACCTGCTCTCCCCTCCCTGCGTGCAGGGAGGGGAAGTCGGCCTACCTCCGTCCCGGCCCGCGTCCGCGCCGCCGCGCGGCCTCGTCGTCACGCCCCGCGATCAAGCGCTCGGCGCGCTCCGCCCCAGCCGTCGCCTCATTCCCCCGCGCCCGATCAGCGGCGCGGCGCGACGATACAGCGCCAGCGCCTTGTCATACTCCCCCGCCGACTCGGCACAGAGGCCCAGGTCGAAGGTGATCGACGGATGATTCGGTGCCTGCTGATCCATCGCCGCCCAGGCCGCGCATGCGCCCCGCAGGTCGCGCTGGGTCTGCCGCACGACATCCTTGAACGGGCGCACTTGGTCCTTGGGCAGTCCCTTGGTGCTTTCCCGGAAGCGGATCGAATAGTCCTCTACCGACGGCACGATGTCGCGCCGCACATTTTCGGCGATGTCGATGATCATCCCGCGGATCGCCTCCTCGGTGGTGCGCGGCGGGTTCTGGCCCCGGCACCAGCTGGTTTCGTCGCGGCGCGGGCGTGACACACTATAAAGGACTCGCCCGTCCGGCCCGGCGAGGCGCAAATCAGCGTTCACGTTGATGACGCGGCGGGTGCAGTCCTTCTCGACCTCCTCTTCCCGCAGGCACTTGCCGTCGCGCTTGCCGCCCTCGCGCTCGACGCATTCCTTTTCCTTGCGCTTGAAGCGGCTCTCCTGAACCCCGGTGACGACATTGCCGTTGAGCAATCCGTCGGCATCGCCGCCGCGCCCGCCGACCAGATCGAAATGCGTTCGCCCCTCGATATCCGGTCGGCCAAGCGCGCGTTCGATCGCCATCCCCAATTGCATCCCGTCCTCGCCTCCGATTCGCCCGATGCGCAGCAGAATCGAGCATCGCGGCGTCGCGATAGGGAGCGGCAAAGCGACCGGTCATCCGCGCGCTTTCGGCATGGGCAGCAGGAGCGAGCGCGATGGCTGCGGCGAACAGCATCGCTGTACGGGTGGGCGTCGAGATCATGGCATTCCCCCAAATGCGTCAACGGGGCATTGTTTCGCACTCGTGCCCATTTCGGGCAACCCAGTTCACGTTCCAGCCGTCATCACCTGGTCACACAGGTTGCATCCGCGCCCCCCCTTTGCTAGGCGCGCGCCAACCCATCGGGGGTGCCGGTTCGGCATGCCCCCGAATCCCAATGGGGCCATTTCTAGAGTCCAAGAGGAAACACGCGTCCGTGGATAATTCCGGCGGTATCCAAGCCAGCTTAAGCGGTCGCTATGCCACCGCGCTGTTCGATCTGGCCCGCGAGGGTGATTCGATCGCAACGGTCGGATCGAGCCTTGCGACGGTCAGCCGGGCGCTGACCGACTCGGCCGATTTCGCCGCGCTGACCAAGAGCCCGCTGATCGGTCGCGATGCGTCGGCACGCGGCGTGGCGGCGGCGGCGGGTGCGATGAAGCTCGACTCGCTCACCACGCGCTTCCTGGGCGTGCTGGCACAGAATGGCCGCCTGTCGGCGCTGCCGGGCATCATTCGCGATTTCGCGACGCTGGCCGCCCGCCATCGCGGCGAAGTGACCGCCGCAGTCACCTCCGCCCACCCGCTCGACGCGAAGCAGGTGGCAGAACTCAAGACGCAGCTGCGCACACGTGTCGGCCGCGACGTCAATGTCGACCTGTCGGTCGATCCCTCGCTCCTTGGCGGGCTGGTCGTGAAGATCGGCTCCCAGATGATCGACAGCTCGATCAAGACCCGTTTGAACTCACTCGCCCACGCGATGAAAGGCTGAAGGCTAAGACAATGGATATCCGCGCCGCAGAAATCTCGAAGGTCATCAAGGACCAGATCGCCAATTTCGGTACCGAGGCAGAGGTCAGCGAGACCGGCCAGGTACTGAGCGTCGGTGACGGCATCGCGCGCGTCCACGGCCTCGACAACGTCCAGGCGGGCGAAATGGTCGAGTTCGCCAATGGCGTGCAGGGCATGGCGCTCAACCTCGAAGCCGATAACGTCGGTATCGTGATCTTCGGCTCGGACTCGGAGATCAAGGAAGGCGACACCGTCAAGCGCACCGGCACCATCGTCGACGTTCCGGTCGGCAAGGGCCTGCTCGGTCGCGTCGTCGACGGTCTCGGCAACCCGATCGACGGCAAGGGCCCGATCGTCTCCGACCAGCGTTCGCGCGTCGAAGTGAAGGCACCCGGCATCATCCCGCGCAAGTCGGTGCATGAGCCGGTGCAGACCGGCCTCAAGGCGATCGACGCGCTCGTCCCCGTCGGCCGTGGCCAGCGCGAGCTGATCATCGGCGACCGTCAGACCGGCAAGTCGGCTGTCGCGATCGACACCTTCATCAACCAGAAGACCGTCAACGCCGGCACCGACGAGAGCAAGAAGCTCTATTGCGTGTACGTCGCCGTCGGCCAGAAGCGCTCGACCGTCGCACAGCTCGTCCGCACGCTCGAAGAGAATGGCGCGATGGAATACTCCATCGTGGTCGCCGCGACCGCATCGGACCCCGCCCCGCTCCAGTTCCTTGCGCCCTACACCGGCTGCGCGATGGGCGAGTATTTCCGCGACAACGGCATGCACGCCGTGATCGTCTATGACGACCTGTCGAAGCAGGCGGTCGCCTATCGCCAGATGTCGCTGCTGCTGCGCCGCCCGCCGGGCCGCGAAGCCTATCCGGGTGACGTCTTCTATCTGCACAGCCGCCTGCTGGAGCGCGCGGCGAAGCTGAACGAGGGCAATGGCTCGGGCTCGCTCACCGCGCTGCCGATCATCGAAACGCAGGCAGGCGACGTGTCGGCGTACATCCCGACCAACGTGATCTCGATCACCGACGGTCAGATCTTCCTTGAAACCGACCTGTTCTTCGCGGGCATCCGCCCGGCGATCAACGTCGGCCTGTCGGTGTCGCGCGTCGGTTCGTCGGCACAGACCAAGGCGATGAAGAAGGTGTCGGGCTCGATCAAGCTCGAGCTCGCCCAGTATCGCGAAATGGCCGCGTTCGCGCAGTTCGGTTCGGACCTCGACGCCTCGACCCAGAAGCTGCTGAACCGTGGCGCACGCCTGACCGAACTGCTCAAGCAGCCGCAGTTCTCGCCGCTGCCGTTCGAAGAGCAGACCGTGTCGATCTTCGCCGGCACCAACGGCTATCTCGACAGCGTCGCGGTGCAGGACGTCGTCCGTTACGAAGCCGCGATGCTCGCCGAAATGCGCAGCAAGCACGCCGACATCCTGACCGCGATCCGCGACAGCAAGGATCTGAGCGACGACACCAAGTCGAAGCTCAAGGACGCGCTCGCCGCGTTTGGCAAGACGTTCGCGTAATTAGCCCTCTCCCCGCTTGCGGGGAGAGGGTTGGGAGAGGGGCATGAAGGCTCCGCTTCCGACTCCCCCTCTCCCCGGCCCTCTCCCCTGAAGGGGAGAGGGAGAAGGAAAGAAGAATGGCCTCTCTCAAGGCACTCAAAGTCCGGATCAACTCGGTCAAGTCGACCCAGAAGATCACCAAGGCGATGAAGATGGTCGCCGCCGCCAAGCTGCGCCGCGCGCAGGAAGCGGCGGAGGCCGGGCGTCCCTATGCGCAGCGGCTCGAAAGCGTCGTCGCCAGCCTCGCGTCGAAGGTCGCGGGCGGCCCCGGCGTGTCCCCGCTGCTCGCCGGCACCGGCAAGGATCAGGTCCATCTGTTCGTCGTCGCGACGAGCGACAAGGGCCTGGCCGGCGCGTTCAACACCAACATCGCCCGCCTGGCGCGCCGCCGCGCGCAGGAGCTGATCGCCGAAGGCAAGACGGTCAAGTTCTACACCATCGGCCGCAAGGGCCGCGCGGTGCTGAACCGGCTGTTCCCGAACAGCTTCGTCCACGGCATCGAGCCGGGCGACCTCGGCAAGCTCGGCTTTGCCGACGCGCGCGGCTATGCCGACGACCTGATCGCGCGCTTCGAGGCCGGCGAATATGACGTCGCCCATCTGTTCTATTCGAACTTCAAGTCGGTCCTGACCCAGGAGCCGACCGAGCAGCAGCTGATCCCGGTCAAGATTCCGGAAGTCGCTGTGGTCGAGGAAGGCGCTGCCGTCACCGAGTACGAGCCCGACGAGGAATCGATCCTCGCCGACTTGCTGCCGCGCAACGTCGCGATCCAGCTCTACCGCGCAATCCGTGAGAACGCCGCGTCGGAGCAGGGCAGCAAGATGACCGCGATGGACAATGCCACGCGCAACGCTGGCGATCTCATCAAGCGGCTGTCGATCCAGTATAACCGCGCGCGCCAGGCCGCGATCACGACCGAACTGGTCGAGATCATCTCGGGCGCCGAGGCACTGTAAGATGCGTGCGTTGTTCCTCCTCGCTGCGACCGTCGCGCTCGCGGGCTGCAACCAGCAGCCTGCCGAGCAGCCGACGCTTGCGCAGAACGAGGCGGCGGCGCGCGAGGCGGCGGCGGATCTCAAGGGCTGGGACCGCGTATTCGGCTACCCGACCGAGACGATCGGCCGCCTCAACCAATATGGCTATCGCATCGGTGCCTATGCTGCCGCGGGCACCGGCTTCGCGGCCAAGGGCACGGACATCACGCTGTCGCAGTCGGGCGCAAAGACGCCGAACAAAGGCAATGTGTCCGTCACCGGTCCCGACGCTGCGGCGATCGATAGCATCGCCTTCTCGCTCGCGCTTACCGACGACGCCAATGCCGAGACCGCGAAGAAGCGGCTGACCGACATCGTCCGCGCCTTCCTGTTCCAGTACGGCATCGACGACAAGAAGGCGCTCGACGCCATCGCCTCTGAAACCGCCACCGAAGGCAAGATCGGCGACACGCCCTTCGCCATCGCGCTGACCAAGGGCGATGCCGCCCGCACCCTGACCGTGACTTTCCGCCGCCCCTCCGCTACGGCCCCGGCCGAGGCGATGGTCGGCAATTCCCAACAACCCTGATCGCATTCGCCAAGCAAGGACTTGAAGAACATGGCAACCGCAGCCCCCACCGCAGACAAGCCCGCGCGCAAGCCGCGCGCGACCAAGCCCAAGGCGGACAGCGCCGCAACCGCAGCGCCCGTCGCCGCCGCCGGCACGGGCCGCATCGCGCAGGTCATCGGCGCGGTGGTCGACGTCAGCTTCGACGGTGAGCTGCCCGCGATCCTCTCGGCGCTCGAGACGGACAATAACGGCCAGCGCCTCGTGCTCGAAGTCGCGCAGCACCTCGGCCAGAACACCGTCCGTACCATCGCAATGGACGCGACCGAGGGTCTGACCCGCGGCCAGGCAGTCACCGCCACCGGCGCACAGATCCAGGTCCCGGTGGGTCCGGCGACGCTCGGCCGCATCCTCAACGTTGTCGGTGAACCGATCGACGAGCGCGGCCCGGTCGCAACCGACCTGCGCGCGCCGATCCATGCCGAGGCTCCGCTGTTCGTCGACCAGTCGACCGAGAGCGCGATCCTCGTCACCGGCATCAAGGTAATCGACCTGCTCGCGCCCTACGCAAAGGGCGGCAAGATCGGCCTGTTCGGCGGTGCCGGCGTCGGCAAGACCGTTCTCATCCAGGAACTGATCAACAACATCGCCAAGGGCCATGGCGGCACCTCGGTCTTCGCGGGCGTGGGTGAGCGCACCCGCGAGGGTAACGACCTCTACCACGAGTTCCTCGACGCCGGCGTGATCGCCAAGGACGCCGACGGCAACGCGATCAGCGAAGGGTCGAAGGTTGCGCTGGTCTATGGCCAGATGAACGAGCCGCCGGGCGCGCGCGCGCGCGTCGCGCTGTCGGGCCTGACCATCGCCGAATATTTCCGCGACGTCGAAGGTCAGGACGTGCTGTTCTTCGTCGACAACATCTTCCGCTTCACCCAGGCGGGCGCGGAAGTGTCGGCACTGCTCGGCCGCATCCCGTCGGCGGTGGGCTATCAGCCGACCCTGTCGACCGACATGGGCGCGCTCCAGGAGCGCATCACCTCGACCAACAAGGGTTCGATCACCTCGGTTCAGGCCGTGTACGTCCCTGCGGACGACTTGACCGACCCGGCACCTGCAACCTCGTTCGCCCACTTGGACGCGACCACGGTTCTCAACCGTGCGATCTCGGAACTCGGCATCTATCCGGCGGTCGATCCGCTGGACTCGACCAGCCGCGTGCTCGAGCCGCGCGTCGTCGGTCAGGAGCATTACGAGACCGCCCGCGCCGTCCAGTCGATCCTGCAGAAGTACAAGTCGCTGCAGGACATCATCGCGATCCTCGGAATGGACGAGCTGTCGGAAGAAGATAAGCTGACCGTCGCCCGCGCGCGCAAGATCCAGCGCTTCCTCAGCCAGCCGTTCCACGTCGCCGAAGTCTTCACCGGCATCCCGGGCGCGTTCGTCCAGCTGGAAGACACGATCAAGTCGTTCAAGGCGGTCGTGAACGGCGAGTACGATCACCTGCCCGAATCGGCCTTCTACATGGTCGGCGGCATCGACGACGTCGTCGCCAAGGCCGCCAAGATGGCCGCCGAGGCGTAAGCCCTCTTAAGCCCCTCCCCTTCAGGGGAGGGGCTTGAGGTGGGGCAGTAATCACAGGGGCCGGGTGCGCGTTGATACGCCCCACCCCAACCCCTCTCCTGAAGGGGAGGGGCTAGGAAGAAGAACATGCTGCACTTCGAACTCGTGACCCCCCGAAAAGCTGCTCCGCTCGGAGGACGTCCACATGGTGGTGGTCCCCGGCAGCGAGGGCGATTTCGGCGTGCTGGAGGGCCATGCGCCCTTCATGTCGACGATCCGCGACGGCAATATCGAAATCTACAAGACCGCGTCGAACCAGTCGCCGGAGGTCATCCGCGTCGAGGGCGGCTTTGCCGAGGTCAATGAACAGGGTCTGACGGTTCTGGCCGAGAAGGCTGGCTGAGCCCGACGCCCTACCGCGTGCTCCTGGAAAGACAGGAGCGCAGAGTTACGAGGGGCATCGCTCAGTGACCCTAGGCGCCTGCCTTCGCAGGAGTCGGGAAAAGACAAAGGCCGCAGGGACAACCCTGCGGCCTTCTTCGTTCTTCCCCTGCCCCGCAGGGGAGGTGGCATCGCGAAGCGATGACGGAGGGGCGCCCTCGCAGAGGGCGGAACTTTGCCGAGAGGTCACGGCTGCCTTCGTAGCCGCCCCTCCACCACCCGCTGCGCGGGCGGTCCCCCCTCCCCCAGCAAGCTGGGGGAGGAATAGAAGCTCACCCGCGCTGATATTCCATCGCGCTCACCCACCCCTTCGCGCTCCCGCGTTCGACCTTCAGGGCATCGCCGGTGCGGGTGAAGCGCAGCCGCGCGGTCCCTGCCTTGGTCGGCATTTCGAACGTCACGCTCTGCGCATCGCGGGCGACCTCGGTGAACCGGCTCGGCGGGATTGAGGGCAGTGCCAGCTCCAGCACCGCCCTGTCGCCCAGCGTATCGAACGTCAGTTCCGCCTTCGCGCCCTGCATCGCCGCGCTCGTCCCCTCTTCGCTGCACATGACGCCCTGCTTGGTGGGGCCACATTTCATCTCCAGCCCGCCACCCCGCCAGATGCCGCCCAGCCAGTCGAGCTGCCGACTCGCCGCAACGGGCGCAATCGGCGCGGGAGCAGTCGCGAGCCCGGTAGGCGCGGCGAACATCGTGAACAGCGAAACGAGGAAGGTGAACATGCAATAACCCCCTGTGATCAAAAGTCACAGCCGCACTCGCATTCTCACCCGCCACGGGCCATGGTCAGGATCGGTCAAGGGACGCGGGTGTAAGCCCAGCGCATCGGCCTGCTGCCGTCGGCCAGCGCGATCTCCGCGTTCAGCATCTCGCCCTCGCGCCAGTAACGGATGCGCTGCGGATAATCATGGCCGGGATTGCCGAAGGTGATGCCCTGCGCCTCGCGCTTGCTCTCGCGGAATGCCACGGCGGGAGAACCGCGCGGCGATCCGTAGAACACGACCGCCTCGGCGCTCAGCTCGATCCGCATATACTCGAAATCGCGCGTCTTGCCGTCGCGCACCGTCTGGCTGGTCCCCAGCATCATGCCGCCACGCGCCGGTCCCCACAGTTCACAGGTCTGGCGGCCATTGACGGCCACAGTACACCATTCGCCTTCCAGCCAGGCCAGATCAGGCGGCGAATCAGCGACTGGCGTCACCAGCATCAGCATTAGTCTCAGCATCCGCCCCTCCGAGCCGCCAAGCTGTTGATGGTTAGGAACTTGTCAAACCTTGGCGGCTATTCCGTTGACCGTAACCTATAGCGGGGAGTTGGTGTGAGCGCATTCGGACGTCGCAGCGGACCTGGGGGAGGCCCGGGACGGCCAGCCTTCGGCGTTGCACGCCCGATGCAGGGCGGCGGTTCCGCTCGCCCGGTCGAGCCGGCGGGCGGCGAGCAATTTCCGCCGCTCCATGACGTGCCCCTGCCAGGTGCCTCCCAGACCCAGCCCGAACCCGCCTCAGGCGGCACGACGGGCAACCAGTCGACCACCGAAGCGATGCAGCGCCTGGCCGATCGCCAGGCCGCGACCGGCGAGCCGAGCAGTTCCCGAACCGAAGGCTTCGAGGCGTCGATCCACCGGATCAAGGAACAGGTGCTCCCGCGCCTGCTCGAGCGAGTCGATCCCGAAGCCGCAGCGACGCTGAGCAAGGACGAGCTGGCCGAGGAATTCCGACCGATCATCGGCGAAGTGCTCGCCGAGCTGAAGCTGACGCTCAACCGTCGCGAACAGTTCGCGCTCGAAAAAGTGCTGGTCGACGAGTTGCTCGGCCTCGGTCCGCTTGAGGAGCTGCTCTCCGACAGCTCGATCAGCGACATCATGGTCAATGGCCCCGATCAGACCTTTGTCGAGCGCAAGGGCAAGCTCGAGCTGGCCAACATCCAGTTCCGCGACGAGGAGCATCTGTTCCAGATCGCCCAGCGCATCTGCAACTCGGTCGGCCGGCGCGTCGACCAGACCACCCCGCTCGCCGACGCGCGCCTCAAGGATGGCAGCCGCGTCAACGTGATCGTGCCGCCGCTGTCGTTGCGCGGCACCGCGATCTCGATTCGCAAATTCTCAGACAAGCCGATCACGCTCGACATGATGGCGGGCTTTGGATCGATGTCGTCGAAGATGGCGACGATGTTGAAGATCGCGGGTGCCTGCCGCTTCAACGTCGTCATCTCGGGCGGTACCGGCTCGGGCAAGACGACGATGCTCAATGCATTGTCGAAGATGATCGACCCGGGCGAGCGCGTGCTGACGATCGAGGACGCGGCGGAGCTTCGTCTGCAACAGCCGCACTGGCTTCCGCTCGAAACCCGCCCGCCGAATCTTGAAGGTCAGGGCGAAATCACGATTCGCGACCTGGTCAAGAACGCCCTTCGTATGCGCCCGGATCGCATCATCCTCGGCGAAATTCGCGGGCCTGAATGCTTCGATCTCCTGTCCGCGATGAACACCGGCCATGACGGATCGATGTGCACCCTCCACTCCAATTCCCCACGCGAATGCCTCGGCCGCATGGAGAACATGGTGCTGATGGGCGACATCAAGATCCCGAAGGAAGCGATCAGCCGCCAGATCGCCGATTCGGTCGACCTGATCGTTCAGGTAAAGCGCCTGCGCGACGGCAGCCGCCGCGTCACCAACATCACCGAGGTGATCGGGATGGAAGGTCCGGTGATCGTGACGCAGGAATTGTTCAAGTTCGAATATCTCGACGAGAGCGCCGACGGGAAGATCATCGGCGAGTATCGCTCGATGGGCCTGCGCCCCTATACGCTTGAAAAGGCGCGCTCATTCGGCTTCGACCAGGCGCTGCTGGAAGCGTGCCTGTAAACACCGCGGGCAGCCTACTCCCTCAACGGGACATTAACCACGACCGCAACCGCTGGCGCTCCCCTGCCCCACGCTTAGCATGGCGCACATGGAGTTCCGCGCGATCGTGATGCTGCTGACCGCCCTGATCGGCCTGGCCGTGCCCGCTGATCGCGTTGCTGCGGCGCCCGCGGTGATGCACCTCGCCGCCGATACCGAAGCGCGCTGGGTGAGCTTCGAGCTCACCGCAGGCAACCAGATCCGCTTTCGTACCCTGCTCAATGGCCGTTGGGTCGATGCGCTGCTGGACACCGGCGTCACCGATTCCGCCGTCTCGACCCGGTTTGCCCACACCGCAGGACTGAAGCCGCTGGTCGCGGGCCGCGCCGATGCGATCGGGGGCAGCGTTGCGCTTTCCTGGACCGGGATCGACCGGGTCGAGGTCGGCGGGTTGGTCCGCACCGGCGGTCGGGTCGCGATCATCGACGCCGATCCGCGCGTCACCGGCAACGCGCCGGTCGACCTGTTCGTCGGGTCCGACCTGCTTGCCGGCCATGCGCTCGAGATCGACTATGACACACAGCGCTTTCGCCTGCTGCCGAGCGGACGCATGCCATTTCGGGGCGTGACGCTACCGCTGCGCCTCGCCGAGCGCTCTGGCCTTTATCTCAGCGAGCTGGATCTGGGCGGACGCAACGTGCGGCCGGTCATCGTGGATACCGGCGATGGCGGCATGGTCAGCCTGACGCGCAGCTTCTGGCAGGCCAGCGCATCCGCCGCTGTGCCGACCACCACCGCGATCTCCTGGGGACTAGGCGGCGTGGTCGAGAGCGAGGTCGCCATTCTCCCCGCCCTGCGCATCGGCGGACTCGCCGCGGAGGTCGAGCTGCGCGTCGAACCGGACACCGGCTTTTCCGGTCGCAAGGGCGCGGCGGGGCGGATCGGCGGCGGTCTGCTGCGGCGGCACCGCGTATTGCTCGACCCCCGTGCGGGCCGCATGGTCCTCGCGACCGGCGCGCGCGCCGACTGGCCAGTGACGCGATCGACCAGTGGCCTGATGGTGACGCAGGAGCGCGATCAGCTGCGCGTCCTCCACGTCATGCGCGGCAGTCCCGCCGCCGCAATGGGATGGCGTGCAGGCACGCTGATCTGCGCCGTCGATGGGATGCCCGCGGCCGACGCCGCACGCGACTGGGCAACCGGTGTTCCAGGCCGCCGCGTCAGACTGACCCTGTGCGAAGGGGGCGAACGCTCCCTCACCCTCGCCCGGTTCTACTGACACGCGAGTCCAGCTTGCGGGGGAAGATGGTGGGCTACGCTACCCGCCCTTCAGCGCCAGCGCCGCGCCGGCGATCGCAAGCACCAGCGCCATTACCTGAATGAAGGTCCAGGGTACCCAGCCGACCTTGTCCAGGTCGTGGCGCTTGCTCCGTCGCCATTCGGCGACACCGCTCACCCCGACCAGTGCGACCATCGCGCCCACTCCGATCCACAACGGCCCTTGCATCGCCCTTCGCACCACTCCAAACCACGCGCCAGAACAGAGAGGAGCCTTTCATGCGCTACACCCTGCCCGCCATCGCGCTATCCGCGGTCGCCCTGACCGCAGCCGCCGCCATCGGCGCGCCCCAGATGGGCAAGCCGAGTGCCGAATTGAAGGCCGCAGTCGCTGCCTCCACCCGCACGCCCGCCAATGTCGCCCGCGACAAATACCGCAACCCCGTCGAAACGCTCGCCTTTTTCGGCGTGAAGCCGACGCACACCGTGGTCGAGCTCTGGCCGGGCGGCGGCTGGTATTCGGAGATCCTCGTTCCCTATCTGAAAAAGGGCGGCGGCACCTATTATGCCGCGTCGCTCGCGTCGCTGTCGGGCGGGACCAATCGGCTGATGGCCGCCAATCCCGACCTCTATGGCGGGATCAAGACGGCGATCTTCCCTGTCTTCGCCCCGGACGAAACCAAGGTGCCGGACGGCAGCGCCGACGTCGTCCTCACCTTCCGCAACGTCCATAACTGGAAGATGGGCTATCAGCGTCCCGACAAGGCCGACTATTCAGCAGAGGCGTTCAAGCAGATCTTCGCGATGCTCAAGCCCGGCGGCGTGCTCGGCGTCGTCGACCACCGCCTGCCCGAAAGCGCCGATGCCGAGCGCGAGCGGACGAGCGGCTACATCAAGACCTCGACGATCAAGAAGCTCGCCGCCGATGCCGGATTCAAGCTGGTGGCGGAAAGCAACATCAACGCCAACCCGAAGGATACCGCCGACTGGAAGGACGGCGTGTGGACCCTGCCGCCCAGCTATCGCCTGAAGGATGTCGATCGCGCCAAATACGAGGCGATCGGCGAGAGCGACCGTATGACGCTCAAATTCCGCAAGCCCAATCCAAGCAAGCGGGGCGGCTGAACCGGTCGGGGGGCGGTCCGCGCCGCCCCCGCCATCTCATTGCTTGTGCACCACCCCGGCACGCATCACGAAACCGACCGATTTCAGCAGCCGCACATCCTTCAGCGGATCTCCGCTCACCGCGATGATGTCCGCGCTCTTGCCCGGTTCGATGCTGCCCACTTCCTTGGACAGGCCCAAGAGGTCGGCGGCATTCACCGTCGCAGCGACGATGGCCTGCATCGGCGTCATGCCGTGCTTGACCATCAGTTCGAACTCGTCGCCGTTGCGGCCATGCTTGGACACGCCCGCATCGGTGCCGAACGCGATCTTCACCCCTGCCGGAACCGCCTTTTCCAGCGCCTTGCCGGTGATCGAAATGCGCCAGTCGATCTTCGCACGCACCGCAGGCGGATAGGCGTTCGGGTCCTTGGCAATGCGCTCCAGATAGCCGTTCACCGTCGATAGCGTCGGGACATAATAGGCGCCCGTCTTCTTGAAGAGCGCAATCGCCTCGTCGTCCATCAGCGTGCCGTGCTCGACCGAATCCGCGCCCATCTTCAGCGCCAGCGTGATGCCGTCCGCGCCATGGGCGTGCACCGCGACCTTCTTGCCATAGAGGCGCGCGGTCTCGACGATCGCCTTTGCCTCATCGTCGAACATCTGCTTGCCCAGCCCTGCACCGATCCGGCTGTTGACCCCGCCGGTAGTCGCGATCTTGATGACGTCCGCCCCGCGCGCGACTTGGTTGCGCACCGCCTTGCGGCATGCATCGGCCCCGTCGCACAGATTTTCGATGTTCATCGCCGGGTGGAGATCCTCGACCACGCCCAGCCGCCGGTCCATATGCCCGGAGGTGGTAGAGATGGACCGCCCCGCATCGACGATGCGCGGCCCGTCGGTCCAGCCGCGTGCGATCGCCTCACGCAGCGCAAGCGTCGCGCCGTCATCGCCCAGATTGCGGACGGTGGTGAACCCCGCCATCAGCGTCTTGCGCGCGTTCCACTGCGCCTCGAACGCGCCCAGCTCCTTGCTCTCGGTAAAGCCGGCCAGCAGCCCCTCCTGCCCGGCGCGGTCGGAACTCAAATGCACATGGCTGTCGATCAGCCCCGGCAGCACCATCCTGTCCCTGAGGTCGATGACCGGCGCGTCGCCCAGCGGCATGACATGGCCGTCATAGACGCCCACGATCACCCCGCCACGCACCGCGATCGTGCTTGCCCCGCGCGGTGCCTGTGCCGGCCGGTCGAGCAGCGCGCCGGCATGGATATAGCGGTCGGGCCGCTCGGTCGCCTGCGGCTGCGCGAGCGCGGTCCCGGCGAGCAGGCCCGCAGCGACGACGACGATCCAGGACTTCATGGCATTCCCCCTTCAGATACGCGAAGGGCGGAAGGCTATTGCGCTCAGCCGAGCTTGTCGACCTGATCCTTGAGCGCGGACAGCTGTGCCTTGAGCGCGGCGATCTCGTCGTCCTTGCTCTTCTCCGGGGCGGCTGCGGCCGGCGGGGCGGGTGCGGCGGAGCCGGGGCTCGCGCCGGGCTTGAACGCCTCTGCCGCGGCTTCGAACATCTGCAGGTTGCGCTTGGCGATCTCAGCAAAGGGCGAGTTGGCGAACGCGCCCTCGACCGCCGACTTGAACTGTTCCTGATTGCGACGGAAGCTGTCCATCGACGCCTCCAGATACCCCGGGACCATCGCTTGCATCAGAATCGCCATAGAGCGCGATCAGCTGGCGCAGGAAGTTGACCGGCAACAGCGTCTGGCCACGCGCTTCCTCTTCCATGATGATCTGCGTCAAAACGTTATGCGTAATATCTTCATCGGTCTTCGCATCGACGACCTTGAAATCGCGCCCCTCGCGCGTCATCGCAGCGAGATGGTCGAGCGTGATGTAGGACGAGCTTTCGGTATTGTAGAGTCGCCGGTTCGCGTACTTCTTGATGATGACCGGGCCGTCCGTCTGCGCTGTCTTTTTCATGCTCGCCCCCAAGGGTATTTGACATGGCCCTAACATCTTTCATTGCCGCATCGCAACACGGGCCACGCCCCCTTCCGCTGTTTCTCGATCTGCTGCGCAACGAAACCGCAGCATCGCCCGATCGGCGTGCGGCGGCACTGGCGGGGCTGGCGGCCTATCAGTCGGCGCGCCGCCCACGCGCGCGACGCCCGTTGCCGGCGGTGGCGCAAGCGGGGCGAGCGACGCTACGCGATTATGGCGGAACGGGGATTCCGACCGTGTTCGTGCCCTCGCTGATCAATCCGCCGATGATCCTCGACATGCGCTACCGCCGATCGCTACTGCGCTGGCTGTCGCGGCAGGGGGTGCGCCCGCTCTTGGTCGATTGGGGCAGCCCTACGCCGCACGACCGCGATTGCGACGTGACGCAGCATGTCGAGGAGATGCTGATCCCGCTGCTACGCAGCATCGGCGAACCGGTGGCACTCGCCGGATATTGCATCGGGGGCACGATCGCGGCAGCAGCAGCGCAGGCAGTGCCGGTGCGCGGCCTCGCTATGATTGCTGCGCCCTGGCGGTTCGAGCGATTCGGGACGGAGTCTCTGGAACGGATCGATTCGATCTGGCAGGCGGCGCACGACACCTGCGACGCGCTCGGCCTTGTCCCGATGGAGGTGTTGCAGGCCGGATTCTGGCAACTCGACCCGGCGCGCACGATCGCCAAGTTCGAAAAATTCGCACGGCTAGATCCCGCAAGCGCGGCGGCGAAGAACTTCGTCGTGCTGGAGGATTGGGCAAATGCCGGCGCGCCACTAACCTTTTCCGCCGGGCGACAGATGTTCGACGATTTCTTCACCGCAGATTTGCCCGGAGATGGCCGCTGGCGGGTGGCAGGACAGATCGTTGATCCGCTGGCCCTGACCTGCCCCACGGTCGAGTTCGTTTCGCTCACCGACCGCATCGTCCCCGCCACCAGTGCGGTAGGCTTTGCCGACCAGCGCAAGCTCCGCCTCGGCCATGTCGGCATGGTGGTCGGCTCGTCCGCGCGACAGTTTCTGTGGCAACCTCTTGCCGACTGGCTAACCGCCCTCCCCGCGACTAGATAGCGCGGAAAGTTCCTCGCAGGAGTCGTTACCCATGACCGAAGTCGTGATCACCGCCGCCAAGCGCACCCCCGTCGGCAGCTTCCTCGGAGCCTTCGCCGCCACCCCCGCGCACGAACTGGGCCGCATCGCGATCGAGGCGGCGCTGGAACAGGCCGGCGTCAAGGGCGAGGAGGTGTCCGAAGTGATCCTGGGTCAGGTGCTCACCGCCGCGCAGGGCCAGAACCCGGCGCGTCAGGCGTCGATGGCGGCGGGTGTTCCCAAGGAAGTCCCGGCATGGGGCCTCAACCAGGTCTGCGGATCGGGTCTGCGCGCGGTCGCGCTCGCCGCACAGGCGGTACAGACCGGCGACGCCACCATCGTCGTCGCGGGCGGGCAGGAATCGATGTCGCTCGCAGCGCACGCCCAGACGCTGCGCGCAGGCGCGAAGATGGGCGATGTCGCGCTGGTCGATACGATGATCAAGGACGGCCTGACCGATGTGTTCAATGGCTACCACATGGGCATCACGGCGGAAAATCTGGCCCAACAATATCAGGTCAGCCGCGGCGAGCAGGACGAGTTCGCCGTCCGCTCGCAAAATCTTGCCGAAGCAGCGCGTGCAGAGGGCCGCTTCAAGGACGAGATCGCCCCGGTGACGATCAAGGGCCGCAAGGGCGACACCGTCGTCGATCAGGACGAATATATCCGTGCCGGTGCGACGCTGGACGGCATTTCGGGCCTGCGCCCGGCATTCAAGAAGGACGGCACGGTCACAGCGGGCAATGCATCGGGCCTCAACGATGGCGCTGCAGCTCTGGTGGTGATGAGCCGGGACGAGGCCGAGAAGCGCGGCGCGCCGATCCTTGCCACGATCAAGAGCTGGGCAACCGCCGGCGTCGACCCGTCGATCATGGGCATCGGCCCGGTCCCGGCGTCGAAAAAGGCGCTGGAAAAGGCCGGCTGGACCGTCGCCGACCTCGACCTGATCGAGGCGAATGAGGCGTTCGCCGCACAGGCTTTATGCGTCGGCAAGGAGCTCGGTTTCGATCCGGCCAAGGTCAACGTCAATGGCGGCGCGATCGCAATCGGGCATCCGATCGGCGCGAGCGGCGCGCGCGTGCTGACCACGCTGATCTACGAAATGGCGCGCCGCGACGCAAAAAAGGGACTCGCGACTCTGTGCATTGGCGGGGGCATGGGAATCGCGATGTGCATCGAACGGAAGAGCTGATTTCCCTTACGAACGAATCGAACAACCATGCGATAGTGCCGTGATATTTTATATCTCAGCATTCTTGCTGCACTGCAAAATTGTGGCAATGTTGCAACAGCAAGACGCTCAATTTGCTCCCGCGCGGTCGCTTTTGCTTGCTCTAAGGTGAACAACACGGTTTCCTCTGAAACGAACCGGCATTCAGCCGGTGAAGGGGAATCATATGAACATCAGTCGTCTTCTGACGGCGACCGCGCTTGCGAGTGCGAGCTTCGTCGTCCCGCAGGCCGCATTGGCGCAAGATGCGCCAGTCTGCCCCGTCGGCGAAGAGTGCCCAGAAGCTACTACCGGCGGCGACGTCGTCGTGGTGACCGGTTCGCGTATCGCGCGCCCGGGCGTCGACACCGTCGTTCCGGTGACCAGCGTCAACGTCGAAGACCTGCTCGACACCGGCAACCTGTCGCTGGGTGACGCGCTCAACCAGCTGCCGACGCTGCGTTCGACCTTCAGCCAGGCGAACTCGACGCGCTTCATCGGCACCGCCGGCCTCAACCTGCTCGACCTTCGCGGTCTCGGCACCGCGCGCACGCTGGTGGTGGTCAACGGCCGTCGTCACGTGACCTCGACCCCGGGCAGCTACGCGGTCGACGTCAACACGATCCCAACCGCGCTGCTCGAGCGCGTCGACGTCGTGACCGGCGGCAACTCGGCAATCTACGGCTCGGACGCCGTCGCCGGTGTGGTCAACTTTGTCCTCAAGCAGGATTTTGACGGCCTCGACATCAGCGGCCAGGGCGGCGTTTCGGACCGCGGCGATCGCGGTGCCCAGCGTCTGTCGGTCGTGTACGGCAAGAATTTCGCTGAAGGTCGCGGCAATATCGCGGTCGCGGCGGAATATGCACGTTCGGAAATGCTGCTCTTCACCGACCGCGACGAGATGACTGGTGCCTATAGCGGCCTCCCGGGCTATTTCGTGTCGGAGTTCAACGCCGACGAAACCGGCATGGGCGATGGCATTCCCGATCAGACCTTCTTCGGGATCAACGCTCCGGGCAACCGCTTCGGCATCATCTCGCTCGGCGGCATGGTCCAGACGACCTGCCCGGGTGTGAGCTCGGCCGATCCGGTCGTTGCGGCTCGCATCGCCGCGAACTGCACGGGTGAGCGCGGCGCCACCGTTTCTGGTCCCGGCACCGGCGGCCTGCTGTCGGACGGCTATGTGTTCCTGCCCAATGGCCAGCTCGTCCGCGACGATCCGACGCTCGATCTGCGTCGCATCGGCGGCGGTCGCTTCGGCGGCCTGAGCGCCACCGGCGTCGAAGGCGCGATGCTGCTGCCGGGCCTTGAGCGTTATGCAGCCAACATCCTCGCCCGCTACGAGTTCTCGCCGGCGCTGACCGCGTTCCTCGAGGCGAAGTACGTCAAGATCACCAACAACCAGACGTCGACACAGCCGACCTTCATCAACTCGACGCTGTCGCCGACCTTCTTCCTCGACAACCCCTATCTGACCGAACAGGCGCGTAACCAGATCCGCACGATCCAGGGTTATGCAGTCGGCACGGCCAACTACAACACCGGTGCGTTCACCTTCTTCCGCTTCAACAACGACATCGGCACCCGCGCCGAGGATCATGAGCGTGAGACGTTCCGCATCGTCGGTGGTTTCCGTGGCGACCTGTCGGACACCGGCAATCTGCGTTACGAAGTCGCCGGCAACTTCGGTCGTACCGACACCTATTATGAAACCGGCGGCAACGTGAACGTCGCCAACTTCAACCGTGCAGCCAACGCCGTTCGCAACAGCGCCGGCCAGATCGTCTGCCGCGTCAACGCCGACGCCATCACGACCAACGACGATCCGGCGTGCCGTCCGATCAACCTGTTCGGTGAAGGCGCGCCGCAGACCACGCCGGAAGGTCTGGCCTATGTCCTCCACACCTCGTGGCGCAAGCAATGGGCGGAACAGCTCAACTTCGTCGGCTATATCTCCGGCGACACGAGCGGCCTGTTCGAACTGCCGGGCGGCCCGATCGGTGCGGTCCTTGGTGCCGAATATCGTCGCGAAGACGCCTATTCGGACTATGACGATGTCACGCAGAACAGCCTGACCTTCCTGAACGGCTTCGCGACGTTCGATCCGCCCGCGATCACCGTCAAGGAAGCGTTCGCCGAGCTTCGTATTCCGATCCTCGCCGACATGCCGTTCTTCCATGAACTGACCATCGAAGGTTCGGGCCGCGTGTCGGACTACAGCAACTCGGCTGATCCGGTCTGGGCCTACAATGTCGGTGCCGTCTGGGCTCCGGTTCGCGACCTGCGCTTCCGCGTCGGCTATGCGAAGTCGGTTCGTGCGCCTGACCTTAGCGACGTTTACGCCACTGCCGGTACGACGTTCGCGAACAACCTGGTCGATCCCTGCTCGCAGGGCGCACCGATCAACGCGAACCCCAACCGCGCTCGCAACTGCGCCGCGGCCGGCATTCCGACCACGATCACCCTGCCGGACGGGTCGACCCGTCCGTGGACCAACGCACCGTCGTCGGGCATCCAGGGTACGACCTCGGGTAACATCAACCTCCAGCCCGAAATCGGCTACAGCTTCACCGTTGGTGCCGTGTTCCAGCCGACGTTCCTGCGTGGTTTCACGCTGACCGTCGACTATTACGACATCGAGGTGCAGCAGGCGATCAACAGCCTTGCTGGTCAGGCGATCATCAACCGCTGCTATGATGACCCCGTCGGTCTGGACAACCCGTTCTGCGCGGTTGTCAACCGTCGCACCTCGGCGGATCCGATCGTCAACGGGACGTTCACCGGCCAGTCCGGCCGCCGTTTCGACGGTTTCCCCGACTTCAACCTGACCGGCGCACCGTACAACCAGCCGATTACTGCCGGCTTTACTGCGGCGCCCTTCAACTTCGCGAAGCTCGCCACCTCGGGCATCGACATTGACGCAAGCTACACGACCCGCATTGGTGAGGGCTCGCTCCGCACCCGTGCAATCGTGAGCTGGCTGAAGGAGCGTGAGCAGTTCACCTACATCACTGACCCGGCCCGTTCGGACCGGATCAACGGTGTGCTGGGCGATCCGGAATGGCAGGGCCAGTTCAGCGCTAACCTGACCTTCCCCAAGTGGGACTTCGGCTATGACCTGCGCTATGTCGGCAAGCAGACCGTGTTCGGCTGGGAAACCCAGTTCTCGCATCAGGGCCGTGCACCGACCAATGGCGACGTGATTGCGGATCCGTGGTACCCGGCGATCTGGTATCATGACATCCAGGTCGGCCTGAAGGTGGGTGAGAAGTATCGCTTCTACATGGGCATCGACAACCTCACCGACGAACTGCCGCCGCTGGGTGCCACCGGCACCGGCGCTGGCAGCGGCATCTGGCCGGTCACTGGCCGTTACTTCTACGCCGGTTTCCGCATCCGGATGTAGTCCGGGACAGGACCGAAAAAATTGGGGGCCGCTCCTTCGGGAGCGGCCCCTTCTTTTGCGCGGAATCTGTCTCAGCTGCGCTGAAACGGTTGCGGCACCGGCCCGCTACACGACAAAAAAGGGCCGGCGAGAAACCCGCCGACCCGCTATCCTACCACTCCGAACAGGTTCAGCGCGCGTCCTTGACCCTGGTGTAGGGCACGAAATCGCCCAGCACGACAAACCCGCTCCACATGCGCGACGTGCGATCGACAAGGTCGATCTTGTCGATGTTGCACAGCTGGCTACCATAGATTTTGGTCACCAGGATCTCGTCGTCGCTCAACTGGTCGGCCCCGCCACGCGGGCGGTTGACGTAGAGCTTCGATCCGCTGCGATAGACGATCGCGGTCTTGTCGATCACCGTGCTCTGGTCGAGCCGCGAGCTCGGCAGGCAGCGTACCGGCTTCCCGGCAACACGCCCTTCGAGCATCTTGGCGAGTTGCGCTTCGCCCTTCGGATACGGTTTTTCATCGGCCGTTGCGACACCCGGCAGGACCAGGGCGGCAAGGGCGGCGGCGGCAAATGCACTACGCATGGCGGTCCACTCCTCTGTTACCCAACATGGTACCGGATCGCGCCTTTCGCAACGCTGAACCGAAGCTGGACCTATTCCCAGATCCGGTCGTACCGCGCGCCCAACCCGGTCAGCAGCTCATATTGCGACAGGCCCGACAGGGCGGACGTCGCGGGCAGATCATAGCCAAAGGCCAGCCAGTCACCCTCGCCCAAATCCGGCGCGGCGCTCACATCGACTGCGGTCAGGTCCATCGACACCCGCCCGATCACCCGCATTTCGATCCCGCCGGCGATCGCCACACCCTTATTGGAGAAGCAGCGCAGATAGCCGTCGGCATAGCCAAGATTGACGATCGCCACCTCGGTATCCACAGCTGCGATCCAACCGAGGTTATAGCCCACGCCCTCCCCCGCCGACACCAGCCGTCGCTGCAGAATCTGGGCCTCGGGCGTCACCACCTGCCGCATCCGCCCGGCCAACGCGGGAACCGGCACCGCACCGTACAGAGCGACCCCCGGTCGGGTGAGGTCAAATGCATAGTCGCGCCCCAGCGTGATCCCCGCCGAATTGGCCAGGCTCATCCGCCGCGCCCCCGTCTGGCCGCGCAGCGCGGCAAAGCTGTCGCGCTGGCTGACGTTGAGCGGCACATCCTCGTCCGCGCTGGCAAGGTGACTCATCAGCGTCTCGACTTGCAAACCGTCGAGCAGCCCCGCCGCAACATCCTCGGGCCGGATGCCGAGCCGGTTCATGCCGGTATCGACCATCACGTCGCATGCGCCCCCGCCCGCCTCACGCCAGCGGCGTACCTGCTGCACGCTGTTGAGCACAGGCCGCGCATGGCTCGCCGCCCGCGCGACCGCCATGTCGGCGTCGCGCACACCGTGCAGCACCGACACCGCCACGCCCGCCTCCGCCAGCGCCAGCGCCTCGCTCCATGTCGCGACAAAGAAATCGCGGCATCCCGCCTCTCCCAGATGCCGCACCACCTCCCGCGCACCCAGCCCATAGCCGTTCGCCTTCACCGCCGCGCCGCAAGCAGCGCCCCCGCTCATCGCGGCAAGCGTTTGCCAGTTGGCGACGAGCGCGGCGCGGTCGAGGCGCAGGCGAAGCGGGGAAGCGATCATGTCGCCCGGTTAGGCACAGCGCGTGCTCACCGCAATCACTGCTGAACCAGATCGCGTTCCTTGAGGAAGAAGACGGTCACCACCAGTGCCATCGCGACCACGATCCAGGTGTACCACAGGCCCGTGTATGGATCGCCGCTCTTGGCGACCATATACTGGCTGATCAGCGGCAGAAATCCGCCGAAGTAGCCGGTGCCGATATGATAGGGGATCGACATCGAACTGTAGCGGATGCGCGGCGGGAACAGCTCGGTCAGCAGCGCCGCGACCGGGCCGTAAGTCGCCCCGGACAGCGCCGCCAGCGCGACGATGGCGATCAGGATCAGGATCAGATCGACCGTCCCCGGGGTCACCCTGTCGAGCGAGTAGCCTGCATCAGCCAGCGCGGCGTCGATATCGGTCGCGGTGTTCGACACGACCGGGACGCTGCCGATCGCCACCGATGCCGACGGGGTCACTGCCTGCGTATAGGGAATCCCCTTCTTGGTCAGGTAATCCATCAGCTGCCCGCAGGTCGTCGATTGCTGGCCGGCAAAGGGATCATAGGAGCAGTCGGGCCCGGACACGACCACCGGCGATCGCTTCGCCGCCTCGGCCAGCCCCGGATTGGCGGCATGGCCCATCGCCCAGAACAGCGGGAACAGCAGCAACAGCGTAAAGCCATAGCCGATGATGATCGGCTTTTTCCGCCCGATCTTGTCGGAGAGCTTGCCGAACAGGATGAACCAGAACAGCCCCGCCGCCGCGCCCCCGGCGGCGAGCAGTTGCGCAACCACCGGCTCGACCCGCATCGGCCCTTGCAGGAAGGACAGGACCGAGAAGGTCGCGGTGTACCAGATCACGGTCAAACCTGCCGCGATCCCGAACAGCGCGACCATCAGCCGCCGCCAGTTGCCGGGATAGGTGAAGCTCTCTTTCAGCGGATTGCGCGCAATCTCGCCCGACGCCTTCATCGCCTTGAACACCGGGCTTTCGTTCAGCTTGACCCGCATCCACAGCGAGATCGCGAGCAGCGCGATCGAAAAGATGAAGGGCAGGCGCCAGCCCCAGTCATCGAAGGTTCCGGCCGGCATCGCGAACCGCGTCGCCAGCACGACCGCCAGGCTCAGGATGAATCCCGCCGACACGCTCGCCTGGATGAAGCTGGTGTGATAGCCGGCCTGCCCCGGCGGCGAATGCTCCGCGACATAGATCGCCGCCCCGCCATACTCGCCGCCCAGCGCGAGGCCCTGAAGGATGCGAAGGCCAATGACGATCATCGGCGCGGCGACCCCGATGCTGGCATAGGATGGCACCAGCCCCACGCCTGCGGTCGCCACACCCATCAGCGTGATGGTCACGAGGAAAGTGTATTTGCGTCCGAGCTTGTCACCCAGATATCCGAACAATACCGCACCGAGCGGGCGGAAGCCGAAGCCTACGGCGAACCCCGCCCAGGCATAAAGCGCCTCAAGCACCGGGTTGCCGGTCGCGAAGAAGGTGCGCCCGATGATCCCCGACGCGGCGAGCGTGCCGTAGATGAAGAAGTCATACCATTCGAACACGGTGCCCAGCGACGACGCGGTCACCACCTGCCGCATCTCCGCCTTGCTCGGTTCGCGCTGTGCCAACGCCTCGTCCGCGGTGGTCGCCATGTCCAGAATCCCCCAATCCCTTTGACGCAAGGGTTTAACGGGAATGAAGGGGGCGGCAAGCCTGTTCACCCTCACGCTTCCCACGCGCTGCGCGCGGCGGGCCTTCCCTCTCCCATCGGGAGAGGGAGGGAGGCGCGAAGCGCCGGAAGGGTGAGGGTGACCACGTACAATCGCATGTTTGGAAACCCGATGATTCCCTCCCTAAAGCCACCCCATGCTCCGTCTGTCCGGCCTGAACCTTCCGCTGAACCATGCGCCCGAGGCGGTTCCCGCCGCGATCTGCGACCGCCTCGGCATCGCGCGCGCGGAACTGCGCGGCTGGACACTGTTCAAACGCGGCAATGACGCGCGCCGCCGCAATGCTATCCAGCTGGTATACACCTTCGATCTGGACCTGACCGACGAAGCTGCGGTCCTCGCGCGCTTCCCGAATGACAAGGACGTTCGCCCCACCCCCGACATGGTCTACCGCCCGCCGGTCACCGCGCCCGCCGGCTGGTCGGGCAAACGCCCTGTCGTCATCGGCGCGGGTCCGTGCGGCATCTTCGCCGGCCTGATCCTCGCGCAGATGGGGTTCCGCCCGATCATCCTCGATCGCGGCAAGGTGGTGCGGCAACGGACCAAGGACACCTGGGGCCTGTGGCGGCGCAGCGAACTCAACCCAGACAGCAATGTCCAGTTCGGCGAAGGCGGCGCGGGCACCTTCTCCGACGGCAAGCTCTATTGCCGGGTCAAGGACCCCCGCTTTCTCGGCCGCAAGGTGCTGGAGGAATTCGTCAAGGCCGGAGCGCCCGACGACATATTGTGGGAAGCGCATCCGCATATCGGCACCTTCCGCCTCGTCACCATGGTCGAAAGCCTGCGCGCGACGATCGAGGAACTGGGCGGCGAATATCGCTGGAACACCCGCGTCGACGATATCGAACTCGATGCGAGCCGCAATCTGCGCGGGCTGCACCTCCACGACGGCGGCTTCATCGAAACCGACATGGTCGTGCTCGCGGTCGGCCATAGCGCGCGGCCGACCTTCGAGATGCTCCACCGGCGCGGCGTGCATGTCGAGGCCAAGCCGTTCGCGATCGGCGTGCGCATAGAACATCCCCAGGCATGGATCGACACCGCCCGCTTCGGCAATTGCGCCAAACACCCCGATCTCGGCCCCGCCGCCTATTCGGTGGTGCATCACGCCTCGAACGGGCGCAGCGTCTACAGCTTCTGCATGTGCCCCGGCGGCCGCGTCGTCGCCGCGACCAGCGAAGAGGGCCGGGTCGTCACCAACGGCATGAGCCAATATTCGCGCGCCGAGTTCAACGCCAATTCCGGCCTGGTCGTCGCGATCGATCCGGCGCGCGACTATCCCGACGGTCCGCTCGCGGGCATCGCGCTCCAACGCCAGTTCGAGGATCTGGCGTACATCGCCGGCGGTTCCAACTACAACGCCCCGGTCCAGCGCGTCGGCGACCTCCTCGCGGGCCGCGCCTCGACCGCGATCGGCGAGGTGGTGCCGAGCTACAAGCCCGGCGTCACCCCCACCGACCTGTCCGCCTGCCTGCCGACGTTCGTGATCGAGGCTTTTCGCGAGGCGCTGCCCGTGTTCGGCCGCCGCATCGCCAACTACGCCCATCCCGACGCGATCATGACCGGGGTCGAAACGCGCACCTCCAGCCCGGTCCGCATCACCCGGGGCACCGACCTGCAAAGCCTCAACACCCCCGGCCTGTTTCCGGCGGGCGAAGGCGCGGGCTATGCCGGCGGCATCCTCTCCGCCGCGATCGACGGGATCAAGGTGGCGGAGGCGGTGGCCGCGCGGCTGGTAGAACAGCCGGAACAGCTTTATTGCAATTCATTCGCAAATGCAAAGATTTCTTGACACCGGGCGATTCACTGGTTGCCCCTCCTCTATAAAGAGCCTAAGGCCCGCCGCGTCCCTGCGGCCAATTGTGTAGGACAGGCCGCCCAACGCATGTTCAGGGAGGCTCATTTGGCCCGCAAGAAGATCGCCCTTATCGGCGCCGGCAATATCGGCGGCACGCTTGCCCATCTCGCTGCACTCAAGGGACTGGGCGACATCGTCCTGTTCGACGTGGTCGAGGGCGTTCCGCAAGGCAAGGCGCTGGACCTGTCGCAGTGCGGCCCGGTCGAAGGCTTTGACGCGACGATCACCGGCAGCAACGATTATGCCGACATTGCGGGCGCGGACGTCATCATCGTCACCGCCGGCGTCGCGCGCAAGCCGGGCATGAGCCGCGACGACCTGCTCGGCATCAATTTGAAGGTCATGAAGGCCGTCGGCGAAGGAATCGCCGCCAACGCCCCCGATGCCTTCGTCATCTGCATCACCAACCCGCTCGACGCGATGGTGTGGGCGCTGCGCGAATTCTCCGGCCTGCCGCACAGCAAGGTCGTCGGCATGGCCGGCGTGCTCGACAGCGCGCGCTTCAGCCACTTCCTCGCCGATGAGTTCAAGGTGTCGGTCAAGGAAGTGAACAGCTTCGTGCTCGGCGGTCACGGCGACACGATGGTGCCGGTGGTCGAATATTCGACCGTCGCGGGCATCCCGATCCCCGACCTCATCAAGATGGGCCGCTCGACCAAGGAGCGCATCGACGCGATCGTTCAGCGCACCCGTTCGGGCGGCGGCGAGATCGTCGGCCTGCTCAAGACCGGCTCGGCCTTCTACGCCCCCGCCACCAGCGGCATCGCGATGGCCGAGGCGTATCTGTACGACCAGAAGCGCCTGCTGCCCTGCGCCGCGCACCTGACCGGCCAGTACGGCGTCGATGACCTCTATGTCGGCGTTCCGGTGATCATCGGCGCCGGCGGCGTCGAGCAGATCGTCGAGATCGAGCTGGACGATGAGGCCAAGGCCAACCTCCAGGTCTCGGTCGACGCGGTCAAGGAACTGCTGGTGGCCTGCAAGGGCATCGACAGCTCGCTCGGCTGATGTCGGCAGCCGCCCTCATCGCAGCATTCGGCATGGCGCAGGCGGCACCCGCCCCTGCGCCATCGCCGCTGTTTGCTGCGTTCAAGGCGGCGTGTTTCAACCTCAAGAGCGCGGACGGAGAGTCCGCGTTCGACAAGGTTGGCCCCGCGGCGAAGGCTGCGGGCTGGACCGAGGTCACGGAGGCCGATGCCGATCCGCGCATCGCCGGAATCATCGCCAAGGGCCGCACCGCGATGCAGCAGGAGGAACCGGAGGCCAAGGTCGCCGGGCAACTCTTCCGCCACAGCTTCGACGGGCGCACCGTCTGGCTCGTCACCAGCCGTTTCGTGTCGAAGGAAGGCTATTGGGGCGATGGCTGCCGCGCCTATGACCTCGACCTGCCCGCCGCCCCGCCGCGCGAAGTGATCGACGGCTGGGTCGGCAAGGCACCCACCGGGGTTCAGGCCAATGGCACCGCCACCAAGCGCCTCTGGGAGCCATGGCAGACTGGCGTCAGCCTCGAAATTACCTATGTCCCGCGCGATCACCCGCTGGGCACATCTTACGGCATCCAGGGCCTGGTCCTGGTTTCGCAATCTATCGGAGGGTTCTGAATGTCCATTCTCATCGACCGGAATACCAAGGTCATCACACAGGGTATGACCGGCGAGACCGGCACCTTCCACACCCAGCAGGCGCTGGCCTATGGCACGCAGATGGTCGGCGGCGTCACCCCCGGGCAAGGGCGGCACCGAGCATATCGGCCTGCCGGTGTTCGACACCGTCGCCGAAGCCAAGAGCAAGACCGGTGCCGACGCATCGGTCATCTACGTTCCGCCGCCCTTCGCCGCGGACTCGATCCTCGAGGCGATCGACGCCGAAATTCCGCTGATCGTCTGCATCACCGAGGGCATTCCGGTGCTCGACATGGTCAAGGTGAAGCGCGCGCTGAGCGGCAGCAAGTCGCGCCTGATCGGACCGAACTGCCCCGGCCTGTTGACCCCGAACCAGTGCAAGATCGGCATCATGCCGGGCAACATCTTCTCCGAAGGTTCGGTCGGCGTCGTGTCGCGTTCGGGCACGCTGACCTATGAAGCCGTGTTCCAGACCACCAATGCGGGCCTGGGCCAGACCACCGCGGTCGGCATCGGCGGCGATCCGGTCAACGGCACCAACTTCATCGACGTGCTCGAACTGTTCCTGGCCGACGAAGCGACCAAGTCGATCATCATGATCGGCGAAATCGGCGGCGACGCCGAGGAGCAGGCCGCGCAGTTCCTGATCGACGAGGCCAAGCGCGGCCGCAAGAAGCCGATGGCCGGCTTCATCGCGGGCCGCACCGCCCCTCCGGGCCGTCGCATGGGCCATGCCGGCGCGATCGTGTCGGGCGGCAAGGGCGATGCTGAGAGCAAGATCGCGGCGATGGAAGAAGCGGGCATCCGCGTCAGCCAGTCGCCCAGCCTGCTCGGCGAGACGCTGCTTGAGGCGCTGAAGGGCTGAAGCACATGCCGTCGCCCCAGCGAATGCTGGGGCCTCGTGCTGCAAGAGACCCCAGCTTTCGCTGGGGTGACGAAGGAACGTTAAAATGGGCGTTGATGGGCTGGATTTCGCGGATATCGCCGGTGGCGTGAGCCCCGCGTTCGTCGAGACGATGTATGCGAAGTTCAAGGCGGACCCCGCCTCGGTCGAGGCCGGCTGGCGCGAGTGGTTCGCGGGGCTGGAAAGCACCGCGACGGGTCCCAGCTGGGCCAATCCGCGCTGGCCGCTCAAGGACACCGATGCGCTGACCGCCGCGCTCGACCCGACCCAGATGGAGCCGGCGCCCAAGCCCGCACGCGGCGGCGCACCTGCCCCGGCGGCGGCCCCCGCCCCGGCCGCGTCGGCTGCGGACATCGCCCGCGCCGCAAACGATTCTATCCGCGCGATGCTGCTGATCCGTACCTATCGCGTGCGCGGGCACCTTGCCGCCAATCTCGACCCGCTCGGCCTGTCGAAGCAGGAGCTGCCCGCCGACCTGACGCCCGAATATCACGGCTTCACCGAGGCGGACATGGACCGCCCGATCTTTCTCGGCGGCAATCTCGGCCTCGAAAAAGGCAGCATCCGCGAGATCGTGGCGATCCTGCGCCGCAATTACTGCGGGAATGTCGGCCTTGAGTATATGCACATCGCCGATGTCGAGGAGCGCCGCTTCCTGCAGGAGCGGATCGAGGGCCAGGACAAGGCGATCGAATTCAGCCCCAACGGCAAGAAGGCGATCCTGTCCAAGGTGATCGAGGCCGAGCAGTGGGAGAAATTCCTCGGCAAGAAATATGTCGGGACCAAGCGCTTCGGCCTCGACGGCGGCGAATCGATGATCCCCGCGATGGAATCGATCATCAAATATGGCGGCGCGATGGGCGTGCGCGAGATCGTGTACGGCATGGCGCATCGCGGTCGCCTCAACATGCTCGCCAACGTGATGGCCAAGCCGTACCGCGTGATCTTCCACGAATTCGCCGGCGGCTCGGCCAACCCGGACGATATCGGCGGCTCGGGCGACGTGAAGTACCACCTCGGCACCAGCACCGACCGCGAGTTCGACGGGATCAGCGTCCATATGTCGCTCGTCGCCAACCCCTCGCATCTCGAGGCGGTCGACCCGGTCGTGCTCGGCAAGGTCCGCGCGCAGCAGACCAACCGCAACGATCTGGAAAACCATGAGCAGGTCCTCCCCGTGCTGTTGCACGGCGACGCCGCCTTCGCGGGTCAGGGGATCGTGTGGGAATGCCTCGGCTTCTCGGGCATCCGCGGCTATAACACCGGCGGCTGCATCCACTTCATCATCAACAACCAGATCGGCTTCACCACCAGCCCGCAATTCGCGCGCTCCTCGCCCTATCCATCGGACGTGGCGAAGGGCGTTCAGGCACCGATCTTCCACGTCAATGGCGACGATCCCGAGGCGGTGACCTTCGCGTGCAAGATGGCGATCGAGTATCGCCAGAAGTTCAAGCGCGACGTCGTCATCGACATGTGGTGCTATCGCCGCTTCGGCCATAACGAGGGCGACGAGCCGAGCTTCACGCAGCCGCTGATGTACGCCAAGATCAAGAGCCATCCTGGCGTCGCCGACCTCTATGCCAAGCGGCTTGAGGCGGAGGGCGTGATCGATGGCGGCTTCGCGACCCAGCACATCGCCGACTTCACCGCGCACCTTGAGGAAGAGTTCAGCGCGGGGGCGACCTACAAGGCGAACAAGGCCGACTGGTTCGGCGGTCGCTGGTCGGGGCTGTCCGCCCCGGTGGACGCAGAAAACGCCCGCCGCAATGTCGAGACCGGCATCGACAAGAAGCTGTTCGACAGCCTCGGCCGCACGCTGACCACCGTTCCTGAAGGGCTGACTCCGCACAAGACGCTGCTGCGCGTGCTGGATGCCAAGGCGAACATGTTCAAGACCGGCGAGAATTTCGACTGGGCGACCGGCGAGGCTTTGGCCTTCGGATCGCTGCTGTCGGAAGGCTATGGCGTGCGCCTGTCGGGCCAGGATTCGGGTCGCGGCACGTTCAGCCAGCGTCACGCCGTCTGGGTCGACCAGAAGGACGAGCGCAAATACGTGCCGCTCAACGAAATCCCGCACGGTCGGTTCGAGGTGCTCGACAGCCCCTTGAGCGAATATGGCGTGCTCGGCTTCGAATATGGCTACGCGCTCGCCGACCCCAAGAGCCTGGTGCTGTGGGAGGCGCAGTTCGGCGACTTCGTCAACGGCGCGCAGATCATGATCGACCAGTTCATCTCGTCGGGTGAGTCCAAATGGCTGCGCGCCAACGGCCTCGTGATGCTGTTACCGCATGGCTATGAAGGCCAGGGTCCGGAACACAGTTCCGCGCGTCCCGAGCGTTTCCTGCAATCGTGCGCGCAGGACAACATGCAGGTCGCCAACGTCACCACTCCGGCTAACTATTTCCACCTGCTGCGCCGCCAGATGCACCGCAATTTCCGCAAGCCGCTGGTGGTGATGACGCCCAAGTCGCTGCTCCGCCACAAGCTCGCGGTATCGACCGCCGACCAGTTCCAGGGCGACACGCATTTCATGCGGATCCTGTCGGACCCCTCGGCTCCGGCGGACAAGGATGTGAAGCGCCTCGTGCTGTGCACCGGCAAGGTCGCCTATGATCTGATCGAGGCGCGCGACGCGGCGGGCGACAAGAACACCGCGATCATTCGATCGAACAGCTCTACCCCTTCCCCGGCGAGCCTCTGGTCAAGCGCCTGTCGCGCATGACCAATGTCGAGGAAGTGGTCTGGGCGCAGGAAGAGCCGCGCAACAACGGCTACTGGTTCTTCGTCGAACCCTATATCGAGGCGTGCATGGTCGAAGCGGGCATCAAGCCGCAGCGTCCGCGCTATGCCGGCCGCGCTCCGGCGGCATCGCCCGCCACCGGCCTGATGAAGCGCCACCAGGCCGAACAGGGCGCGCTCGTCGCCGACGCGCTCGGCCATAATGTGCGCGAGGAGATCCGCCGCGCACGCCACAGCGAAGACCCCAAGACTGCCGGCAAGGCCGGCGCCTAAGAATTCCCCCAGGAAGGACACAGCGAGATGGCCACCGAAATCCTCGTCCCCGTGCTGGGCGAATCGATCACCGAAGCGACCGTGGGCGAGTGGCTCAAGCAGCCCGGCGACGCGGTCGCGGCGGACGAACCCATTGCGAGCCTTGAGACCGACAAGGTCTCGGTCGAAGTCCCCGCCCCCGTCGCGGGCGTGATGGGCGCGCACGCCGCCAAGGTCGGCGACACCGTCAATGTCGGCGCGCTGCTCGGCACGATCGAGGCTGGCGCTGGCACCGCTGCGGCGCCCGCCGCCGCCGCGACCCCGGCACCGGCTCCTGCCCCGGCCCCTGCAGCCGAGCCTGCTGGCGATGTCGCCGCCGCCCTCTCCCCCGCCGTGCGTCGCGCGGTGCTGGAGCATGGCGTCGATCCCGCGACGATCACCGGCACCGGCAAGGACGGCCGCATCACCAAGGAAGACGTGGTCGCCGCCGCCTCGGCCAAGCCCGCCGCTGCTCCGGCCGCGACCCCGGCTCCCGCGCCCGCAGCAGCTCCGGCATCGACCGGCGACCGCAAGGAAGAGCGCGTGCGGATGACCCGCCTGCGCCAGACCGTCGCCCGCCGCCTCAAGGACGCGCAGAACACCGCGGCGCTGCTCACCACCTTCAACGACGTCGACATGACCGCCGTCATCGAAGCGCGCGCCAAGTACAAGGATCTGTTCGAGAAGAAGCACGGCGTCCGCCTCGGCTTCATGGGATTCTTCGTGAAGGCCGCGTGCATGGCGCTCAAGGACATCCCCGCCGTCAACGCCCAGATCGACGGCGATGAGATCGTCTATCACGACTATGCCGACATCTCGGTCGCGGTCAGCGCGCCGCAGGGCCTGGTCGTCCCCGTCATCCGCGACGCCGACCAGATGAGCGTCGCGCAGGTCGAAAAGACCATCGGCGACTTCGGCAAGCGCGCCAAGGACGGCACGCTCAAGATGGAAGAGATGAAGGGCGGCACCTTCACCATCTCCAACGGCGGCGTGTTCGGATCGCTGATGTCGACCCCGATCATCAACCCGCCGCAGAGCGCCGTGCTCGGCCTCCACCGCATCGAGGACCGCCCCGTGGTCCGCGACGGCCAGATCGTCATTCGCCCGATGATGTATCTTGCGCTCAGCTACGACCACCGCCTGATCGACGGGCGTGAGGCCGTGACCTTCCTCGTCGCGCTCAAGAACGCGATCGAGGACCCGACCCGCCTGCTGATCGACCTCTGAGGTCCGCGTGACCGAGCCGACCGAACCGATCTTCTCCTATGGAACGCTGCAGGATGCGGCGGTCCAGCAGGAGCAGTTCGGGCGGCTCCTCACCGGATCGGCGGACAGCGTGACGGGGTGGCGCGTCGGCCTCATCCGGATCAGCGATCCTGAGGTGGTGCGGCAGAGCGGCCTCACCCACCACAAGGCGCTGGTCGCGGACGAGAGCGCGCCGGCGATCGATGGAATGCTATATTGGCTGACGGCGGATGAACTGGCCGCGGCAGACGACTATGAATCCGGCGAATATGAGCGCCGCCGGGTGACGCTGGGATCGGGCCAATCGGCCTGGCTCTATGTTGCGGCACCCGGGCTGGACCTGGAGCATGACAATGGCTGAATACGACTTCGACGTCCTCGTGATCGGTGCCGGACCCGGCGGCTATGTCGCCGCAATCCGCGCGGCGCAGCTGGGGCTCAAGACCGCGTGCGCCGAGGGGCGCGAGACGCTGGGCGGCACCTGCCTCAATGTCGGCTGCATCCCGTCCAAGGCGCTGTTGCATGCGTCGGAACTGTTCGAGGAAGCCGCGGGCGGCCATCTCGCCAAGCTCGGCGTCAAGCTCGGCTCGGTCGAGCTCGACCTCGACGCGATGCACGGCCAGCGCAAGGACGCGGTCAAGGGCCTGACCGGCGGCATCGAATTCCTGTTCAAGAAGAACAAGGTCGAATGGCTCAAGGGCTATGCCGCCTTCACCGGCAAGGACAGCGTCAAGGTCGGCGACCGTGAGGTCCGCGCCAAGAACATCGTCATCGCCACCGGCTCCAGCGTCACCCCGCTTCCCGGCGTCGAGATTGACCAGCAGGTCGTCGTCGACTCGACCGGCGCGCTCGAACTCGCCAAGGTCCC
The DNA here is from genome assembly GCF_024700005.1 of Sphingomonas sp. J344. NCBI lineage: Bacteria > Pseudomonadati > Pseudomonadota > Alphaproteobacteria > Sphingomonadales > Sphingomonadaceae > Sphingomonas > Sphingomonas sp. J344. The sequence continues at coordinate 550,644 of NZ_JAJONB010000001.1, forward strand.
CGAGCATCTCGTCGTCATCGGGGGCGGCGTGATCGGCCTTGAGTTGGGCAGCGTGTGGCGCCGCGTCGGTGCGAAGGTGACCGTGGTCGAGTATCTCGACCAGATCCTTCCCGGCTTCGACGGCGATGTGCGCAAGGAAGCGCAGAAGCTGTTCAAAAAGCAGGGCATCGAGTTCAAGACCGGGACCAAGGTCACCGGCGTCGCGGTCAGCGGCGGCAAGGCGACGATCACCGTCGAACCCGCCAAGGGTGGCGCAGCCGAGACGATCGAGGCCGACAATGTCCTCGTCGCGATCGGCCGTCGTCCCAACACCGACGGCCTCAACCTCGAAGCCGCTGGCCTCACCGTCAACGCACGCGGCCAAATCGAGGTCGGGCATGAATTCGAGACCGCCGTTGACGGCATCTGGGCGATCGGCGACGTCGTCCCCGGCCCGATGCTGGCGCACAAGGCCGAGGATGAGGGCATCGCGGTCGCCGAGAATATCGCGGGCCTCACCGGCATCGTAAACCACGACCTGATCCCCAGCGTCGTCTACACCATGCCCGAAATCGCCGGCGTCGGCCTCACCGAGGAAGCCGCGAAGGAAAAGGGCGAGGTCAAGGTCGGCAAGTTCCCGATGGCCGGCAACAGCCGCGCCAAGACCAACCACAATACCGACGGCTTCGTGAAGGTGATCGCCGACGCCAAGACCGATCGCGTGCTCGGCGTGTGGATCATCACCAGCGTCGCGGGCACGATGATCGCCCAGGCGACCCAGGCGATGGAATTCGGCGCGACCAGCGAAGACATCGCTTACACCTGCCACGCCCATCCGACGCACAGCGAAGCGATCAAGGAAGCGGCGATGGCGGTGACGGGCAAACCGATCCACGTCTGATACGCGGACGCTATCCAACCGGTGCGAATGCCACCTATACTCTCTCCTTAAGTCCAAATTTAGAACGCATCTTCTATATAGGGGGTGAAGGAGAGGCGGGTGGGGCGCTGGCTGGGCAATATGTCGATCACGACGCGGACGGCGATCATGCTGTCCGCGCTCGTCGGGGCGATCTTCGTCATCGCCGGGCTGTTCTCATTCTTCGACGCCGACCGCCGAGCGCTCGCCACTGGCCTCTCGACACTCGACCATTATGCGCAACAGGTCGCGCGCCAGCAGGAGGAGCGGTTCGGGCGCATCCGCGAAACCCATGCGCGCGCGACCGAACTGCTCCGCGCCGAACTCGCGACCAATTCGCGACTTGAAAACCCCGCTGCGTTCGACGCGATGTTCGCGGTCGATCCGCGCGGTGGACGCCGCAGTGCTCCGGCGCTCTACGACGGCGGCACGACGCCGCTGGGTTACATGCGCGGCGTCGGTGCATTTATCCCGCAGGAGCCGGACGCAGAGAAGCGCAAGCTGCTGATGGCGGCGGCGGGCGTGGTCCATGGGCTTGGCGAGGGCGTTCGCCCGGCGATGGAAAGCCTCTATCTCTTCACTCCCCAGAACGAACTCGTCATGTTTGCGGCGGACCGCAAGGATCGGCTCGCCTTCTATCGCAAAACCGCGCCCAGCACGCTGGACTTCCAGAAAGAGGAGTTCGCGACCATCTCGGCGCCCGCGAACAACCCGGGCCGCGCCATGCGCTGCACCTCGCTGCGCCACATCATCTACGACCGCAGTGGCGGCACCTGGACCACCGGCTGCATGACCCCGGTCGACATCGGCGGGCGACATATCGGAACCTGGGGCACCAGCGTGCTGCTTGACCAGCTGTTGCTGCAAAGCGACTTCGCCGACGTTCCCGGTGCCGATGTCATCCTGATCTCACGCGAAGGGCGGCTGATCCACCACCCGGCCTATACGCAACAGCGCCGCATGGCTCCCGAATCGATGTTCGATCTGACCACGACCGCAGACCCGAACCTTCAGGCGCTGTGGCGCTTCGTGCAGGCCGAGGGTGACCGCCCCTTTCTGGGCAAGGCAGATACGATCCACGCCTTTGTCGCGATGCGCCGGATCGATGCGAATGGATGGTACGTCCTTGTCGCCCAGGACCCTGCGGTAATGCACGCCGCGTCGACCCGCACCGTGGTGCGTGTCGCGGTCACCGCAGCGATCTGTCTGATCCTTCAGGCGCTTGCGATCTTCCTGCTGATGGGCCGACAGGTCGGACAGCCGCTGCGCCGCCTGATCGACCGCACCCGTGCGCTCACCCGCCGCGCGCCACCCGCGCGCTATGTCGGCGACGACCGCGCGACCAGCCGCGACGAGGTGGTCCAGCTGACCCATGATTTCGACGCGATGGCCGAACGGTTGCTCAGCGCCCAGACCGAACTCGAACGCAAGGTCGCCGAACGCACCGCCGCGCTCAACCGGGCAAACCAGGAGTTGAAGCTCGCGGTGACGCTCGACCCGCTGACCGGCATTCCCAATCGCCGCCATCTGGTCAAAGAAGTCGATGCCAGGCTGCGCGACTGCAGACCGGAGTACCAGTATCTGCTGGTGCTCGACATCGACCATTTCAAGCGGATCAACGATGTACACGGCCACCCGGTCGGCGACCGCGCGCTGATTCAGGCCGCGAACGGAATCGCTTCGCTGCTGCGCGAGCATGATTTGTGCGGGCGGATCGGCGGCGAAGAGTTCGTCGCGCTCGTCGAAGCCGAGACCCGGGCGGAGGCGATGAACATCGCCGAGCGGGTCCGTTGCGGCATTGCCAGTCTCGAAACCCCCGGTCGCTACGGCGAGCCGGTGCGGATGACGATCAGCATCGGCGTGGCCGGAGCGCGCGACGGCGACGGGTTCGATGCGCTGTTCGCCCGCGCCGACGCCGCGCTCTATGAAGCCAAGCGTCGCGGCCGCGACCGGATCGTGTGGTACCGGGTCGGAACCCCGCCGCGCGAACGCGCAAAACGCGACGCCGCCTGACCCGAATCCCCGCGGCTTGCACAGCCTGCGATAGTGTTATACCAGTATAACACACTGAGGGGTTTCCACATGAATCGCTACGCACTCGGCCTTGCCGCCATCGTCCTTGCAACCACGCCCGCACGCGCGCTCGCGCAGGACCCTGCCCGGATGGATGCAGTGGTCCGTGACGATGCCGAAAAGGGTGAGTTCATGGGCGCGGTGCTGGTCGCACGCGATGGCGAGGTGCTGTTCGACAAGGGCTATGGTTCGGCCAACCTTGAATGGAAGATCCCCAATGACGGCGACACCAAGTTCCGCCTGGGCTCTGTCACCAAGCAGTTCACCGGGGTCGCGATACTGCTGCTTCAGGAACGCGGCAAGCTGACGCTCGACGCGCCGGTCAAGACCTACCTCCCCGACGCCCCTGCCGCCTGGGACAAGGTGACGGTCCGCCATTTGCTCAATCACACATCGGGCATCCCCAATTTCACCAGCTTCCCTGACTATGGCGGGACCAAGACGCTGCCCGCGACACATGCCAGCCTGGTCGCCCGCTTCCGCGACAAGCCGCTGGAGTTCCAGCCGGGCGAAAAGTGGAGCTACTCCAACTCCGGCTATGTCCTGCTGAGCGCGATCATCGAGAAACTGAGCGGCCAAAGCTATGCCGAGTTCGTCGCGGCGAACCTGTTCAAACCGCTCGGCATGGCAGACACCGGCTATGACAGCCACGCTGCGATCCTCCCGCGCCGCGCATCGGGCTATACCCCGTCAAAGGACGGGCCGATCAACGCCGATTACATCAGCATGACCATCCCGCAGGGCGCGGGCGCGCTCTATTCCACCACCCGCGACCTGCTGAAATGGCAGCGCGGCGTTTATGGTGGCAAGCTGCTCAGCCCAGCGTCGCTCGCCGCGTTCCGCACGCCGCAAAAGGACGGCTACGCACTCGGCATCGTCGTTCACAAGGCGGACGGCGTCACGACGCTGCAGCATGGTGGCGGGATCGAAGGCTTCAACACATTTCTCGCCTACGATCCCGATCGCAAGCTGACCGTCGTCGTGCTGGGCAATCTCAACGGACCGTCGCCGGACAAGCTAGCCAAGTCGCTGATGACCCTCGCCCGCGGCGGCGCGGTGGTGCTGCCGGGCGAGCGCAAAGCCACGACCGTCGCCCCCGACCAGCTTGCACAATATGAGGGCGTGTACGAGCTGGCCCCGACCTTTGCGATCACCATGCGGGTCAAGGACGGCAAGCTGATGACCCAAGCGACCGGGCAGCAGGAATTCGAGCTGTTCCCCGAGAGCAAGGACCGCTTTTTCCTCAAGGTCGTCGATGCGCAGGTCGAGTTCACGCGCGACACCAGCGGCAAGGTCACCGGGATGATCCTCCATCAGGGCGGGCGTTCGACGCCCGCTCCGCGGAAGTGATTTCCCTCTCCCATTGGGAGCGGGAGGGAGGCGCGAAGCCGGAAGGGTGAGGGCGACGCGACCACACATATGCCACTAGTTGACTAGGAAACATTCTTCGGATAGTTTCCTAGTCAACATGATCAGCGCCCCTCTTGATTCCCACACCGGCTACTGGCTCCGTGCCGTGTCCAACCACGTCTCCGCCGCTTTCGCGCGCAAGGTCGAGGCACGGGGCGTCACCGTCGCTGAATGGGTCGTCCTCCGCGCGCTGGCCGACGACCCCGCCACGCGCCCCGCGCGCCTCGCAGAGCGGCTGGCGCTGACCCCCGGCGCGGTCAGCAAGCTTGGCGACCGGCTTGAGGCGAAAAAGCTTGTCGTTCGCACCCCCCTTCCCGACGACCGCCGCGCCCATCACCTCGCGCTGACCGACGCGGGAGCCGCGCTCGTTCCCGAACTCGCCAGCCTCGCCGACGCCAACGAATCCGAATGGTTCGGCGAACTCACCCCCGACGATCGCGCCGCACTCGACCGCATCCTGCGCCAGCTCGCCGAACAGCACGGCCTGCGCGCCGCCCCGCTCGACTGAAGGACCCACGATGACCGAAGATCAGCAAAGCATCGCCCGCGACTGTCTTTCCGGTGCGGAGGCCAATCGTCTCAGCTTCCCCGAGATCGTCGGCGCGCTGATCGACGCCGGATTCGACTCGTATCTCGTCGATTATCGCCGCAACACTGCAACCTATTACCGCCCCGACGGAACGGCGTTCGACCTGCCGACGCATATCGGCACCAGGCCTGTCGCGGCCGCTTTCGATGCTTCAGCCGTCCGCGCCGCCATAGCCGAGGCACAGGCGAACGCCCCCGGCTACACCTATCTCGGCTTTGGTGAGAAGGTCCGCGCGGCCGGGTGCGCCGGCTATCTCGTCAGCTTCCCCGGTCGCCGCGTCCTATACTTCGGCCGCGACGGGGACACACATGTCGAACATTTCCCCAGTTGAGCGCGGTCAAAGCCGCTCCCCCGGTTTCGCCGCGAACCGGTCGATCGCCGCCAGTTCCTCGGCGCTGAAGTCCAGCGTCTTCACCGCATCCAGCGAATTGTCGAGCTGCTCCACAGTCCGCGCTCCGATCAGCGCGGAGGTGACGCGAGAATCTCGCAGCACCCAGGCGATCGCCATTTGCGCCAGGCTCTGCCCGCGCGCTGTGGCGATGTCGTTGAGCCCGCGCAACCGCGCCACCAGCGCATCGGTCAGCCGCTCACGCCGCAGCGAAAAATCCTTCGCTGCGCGCGCGTCCTCGGGCACGCCGTTGAGGTAGCGTCCGCCGAGAAGGCCCTGCGCCAGCGGCGAAAAGGCGATGCACCCCGCCCCTGCCTCTTCCAGCGCATCGAGCAACCCATCTTCGATCCAGCGGCTCAGCATCGAATAATCGGGCTGGTGGATCAGCAGCGGCACGCCCTCGGCACGCAGGATCTCCGCCGCGCGCCGCGTCGCCTCGGGCGTGTAGCTGGAGATTCCGACATAGAGCGCCTTGCCCTGGCGGTGGATCTGCACCAGCGCGCCGATCGTCTCCGCGATCGGCGTGTCGGGGTCCATGCGGTGCGAGTAGAAGATGTCGACATAGTCGAGCCCCATGCGGCGCAGCGACTGGTCGAGGCTGGCGATCAGATACTTGCGGCTGCCGCCATCGCCATAGGGACCGGGCCACATGTCCCACCCCGCCTTGGTCGAGACGATCAGCTCGTCGCGATGGGGCTTGAGGTCGCTCGCCAGCACCCGCCCGAACGTCTCCTCCGCCGATCCGTAGGGCGGGCCGTAATTGTTCGCGAGGTCGAAATGCGTGACCCCGCGGTCGAACGCGCGCCGCAGCATCGCGCGCCCGGTCTCGTACACATCGACCCCACCGAAATTCTGCCACAGCCCCAGCGACACCGCAGGCAGCACGATCCCCGCTGCGCCCGCACCGGCGATAGGGCATGGCGCCGGCATAGCGCTCGGCGGCGGGGACATAGCTCATCTGGGCGCTCCTCAGGTTCGGCGCGGTGATGGCCGCACCCGCCGCGAACGGCAAGGGCGTACGTTTTCTGACAGCCTATCGCCCGCTGCCGTTGCGAGGCGTAGGATCAGGAGCGAAAGGAAACGCCGATGTTCTGCGCCTTTGCCCTCGCTTTGTGCATGACCCCGCCGCCGATGCAACATGCCCGCCCCGACCCGATTATCGATATCGCCAAGGGCAAACCCGAAATGGCGGCCGCGATCCGAACCGCCCGCGAAGGTCTTCCCGATTTCTTCAAGCGCTATGCGGCACCAGGCCGGGGCGAGAGCTATTTCCTGGTCAAATACGACCTTGTGCCCGGAAAGGTCGACGAGTTCATCTGGGCGCGGGTCGTCGCGCGCGGCGATGGCGTCACCACCGCAATCCTCGTCAACAACCCGCGTGCGCCGGGGTATCGCCGGGGTCAGAGCGTGACGATCCCCGATGCGGCCGTGATCGACTGGAGCTATGTGCGCGACGGCAAGCGGGTCGAAGGCGCCTTCACCACCCGCGCGCTGCTGTCGATGGTCAGCCCGGCCGAAGCGGCCGCGCTGCGCAAATCTCACGGCTGGGACTGACCGCGCGTCAGCCCCGCCGCGACCAATGTCAGCCCGCCTGCGGCAATCGCCGCGATCCACAGCGCCGCGTCCGCCGCGCTCACCGCCGTCCGCGCGCCCAGCACCACGCCGACCGCAAACCCCAGCCACAGCATCAGATGCGGCACGAACGCCCAGCGGTCGGCATCGCCCATCAGCGCCCCCGCCAGCCGCTGCGCCATCCGCACCAGAGATCCGGTCATATACGACACGCCGATCGCCACCTCGCCATCGCGCGCGAACACGCCGTTCTCCATCCCCATCGCAGCCGCGACCAGCAGCAGCGGGAGCGGCCCCGGCAGCACCATCCACAGCGTCGCCGCCAGCGCCAGCGTGAGCGTCACCGCGCCCAGCACCGCGACCTTGCGCCGCTCGGCAAAGCGCCGCGCAATGATCGTCGCGATCATCACCCCCGCGACGAACGCCAGGATCAGCGCCGCCGCCAGCAATGCCGTCCCGTCCGCCAGCCCGATCCCGACGCCCAGCCGGGTGGAATTGCCGCTCATGAACGACACGAAATAGCCGCCCAGCCGAGTGAACGCGATCGCATCGACGAACCCGGCTAGCGCCGCCAGCGCGACGGCGAGCGCGATGAAGCGGGGGGCATAGTCCTTCATCCGCCGCATTCTCCACAGCAGTCCCGCCGCGCCAAGCCGAAAAGCGCATCGCCGATTGAACCGAATGCCGCTTCGGGCGCACCTAGTCCGCATGAACGGGGAAGCACATCGGGCGGACCGCGCCACCGACAGCTGGCTGGTCGTCGCGGCACAGGCGGGGGATCGGCGCGCGCTCGACCGGCTGGTCGCACGCTGGCACCGTCGGCTGGTCGCGCATGGCTGGCGCCTGACCGGCGACCGCGCGATGGCCGAGGAGGCAGTGCAGGCGGCGTGGATCGACATCTTGCGCGGCATCCGCAGCCTGCGCGACGAACGCGCCTTCCCCGCCTGGGCCTATCGCATCGTAACCCGCAAGACTGCCGGAGCCATCGGCGCGCGGGTCGCCGAGCGCGCCCTCGCGACCGAATTTGCGGATGCACCTGCCGCCGCAGCGCCCGATCCCGACGCCTCAGTCGAGGGCAGCGAACTGCGCCGCGAAGTCGCCGCGCTCCCGCCCGGCCACCGCGCCGCCGTCGCGCTCCATTATTTCGAGGGGCTGAGCATCGCCGAAACCGCGGTCGCGCTCGGCATCCCCGCCGGAACCGTCAAGACCCGCCTGATGCACGCCCGCGCCAGGCTGAAAACCCGATTGGAAGGAGAACCCCATGCGTGACCATGACATCGACGCCGCGATTGCGGCCGAAGAACGCGAATTGCTGCGCCAGATCGGCGAGGAGCCGGGCTATCTGACCCAGGTCGGCTCGCTGTTCGGCGGCAGCCTCGGCTGGACCAGCGCGGTGGTGCTCGTCGCCCAAACTCTGATGTTCTTCGCCGGAGTCTATGCCGCCTGGCAATTCTTCGCCGCGACCGAGACGCTGGAGGCGCTGCGCTGGGGTTTCCCCGCGATGACGCTGATCATCGTCGCGACGATCTTCAAGGCGGCGATGCTCCCCGTGCTGCACATCCAGCGCGTGCTGCGCACCCTCGCCCGGCTTGGGGTCGGCGCGGCGCGTTGACCCACGGGGCGCGGGGTGAGACAGGATAACCATGTCCCCCACCCCCCTCCCGCTCGGCACCGTCCTGCCCTGGCTCGACCTGTTCGGCATCGCGGTGTTCGCCGCGACCGGCGCGCTCGCCGCAACGGGCCGGGGGCAGACCTTCGTCACTGCCGCCTTTTTCGCGCTGGTCACCGGAGTCGGCGGCGGCACGATCCGCGACCTGTTGATTGGGGCACCCGTCTGGTGGGTTCACCACCCCTTCGTCGCCGCCCTGTGCCTTGGCGTCGCCGCGCTGATCTGGATCACCCCGCAGCGCTGGTGGCAGGGACAGGGTTTCGACTGGCTCGATGCCGCTGGGCTCGCCGCTTATGCGGTATTCGGCGCAGCCAAGGCATTGAGCTTCGGCATCCCGCCGGTCCCCGCGATGCTGATGGGGGTGCTCACCGCCTGCGCCGGGGGATCATCCGCGACGTGCTGGCGGGCGAGCCGTCGATCCTGATGCGCCCCGAACTGTACGTCACCGCCGCTGCGCTCGCCTCGGGGCTCCACGTCGCACTGACGCTCGCGGGGCTGCCGCTCTACGCCGCCGGGTTGCTTGCGGCGAGCGCGGGCTTTGCGCTGCGTGCGGCGGCGATCCGGTGGAAGCTGGCGCTCCCCGCCTATCGCGGCGGTCGCTGAGACTTGCGCACGGCGCGATGGTTTGAGACCATCGCGCCATGATCGAGGCGAGTCGCGGATACCAGTTCCTCGACCAGGGCGAGGATCGACGTCGGGAGGGCAATCCCGACGCCGCACGCCGCTGCTTCGCTGAGGCCATCGCCGCCTTCCACGCCGATTGCGATCTCTCCGGTGAGGCACGCGCGCTGACCCGTCAGGCCCAGATCGCGCGCGACGCGGGCGATCTCGACTGGGCGCAGCACGATCAGCAGGCGGCGATCGCCCTGCTCCGCCAGGCCGGCGACGGCCACGCCCTCGCCCATGCGCTGCGCCATGCCGGGGACATCTTCCTTGAAGCGGGCGATCAGGATCACGCCGCCGCCGCGCTCGCCGAAAGCTTCGTCCTCTACGAAGCCTCGCCCGACGTATCGCCGCTTGAGATCGCCAATGCGGTGCGCAGCGTCGCTCTGCTCGCCGAGGCGCTGGACGAACCCGAACAGGCCCTGATGATGTGGCAGGACGCGCGCGAACGCTATGCCGAGGCACTCGGGCCGGAGGGCAATCCGGGGGTGGCTGAGGCCGACGCGCATATCGCCGACCTCGCCTGATCGCCGCACCGGCTTTACGCGGGTCGAGCGGTCAGGGCGCGACCAGCCAGGCGACCGCTGACTCGCGCGTATCGAACATCGCGATATCGGGGCGAAGCTTTTGCAGCCGTGTCACCTGCATCCGCGCGGTTGCGGTGGTCACGACGAAGGCGATCTTGCGTGCCCAGATCTTGCGTACCGCCGGGTGATCCAGTGTCGCCAGCGTCCGGTCGATCGTCGCGGTCGGCATGCCGGGCACCGCGCTCATGTCATAGAGCGTCGCATGCTTGCCGATATCCGGCCCGAAAGTCTGGATGCCGGCCCGAAGCTCCTCGCCGGCCCAGGACGAATCTTCGGGGCCGAGCATCGAGAAGACGGTCAGGATGACCAGCTTGCGCTCGCGATCGACCTCCAGCCGGTAGGTATCCTCTCCCTGCATGAAGGCATTTTAGGAAAAGATGGCGGCCAAGTCATTTACTGCGGCGAAAATTATTAGCCCCGTACCACCCCGACTTCACTGAACGGCTTCGGCTCGACCGGGGGCATCGCACTGTCGTTCAACGCGCATTGCCAGATGCCAATGTCGATCCAGCGGCCCTGCTTGAAACCGATCTCGCGCAGCTGGCCGGCACGGCGAAAACCGACCTGCTCGTGCGTCTTGATCGAATTGTCGTTGGGCAGCGAGATCACCCCGATCGCCTGGGTAAAGCCTTGCGCGCGCAGCGTGTCGATCAGCGCCTCATAGAGCAGTCTACCCACGCCCTGCCCCTGCACCGCACCCGCGACATAGACCGATGTCTCGACAACATAGCGATAGGCGGCGCGCTCACGGAATTTGGTGGCATAAGCATAGCCCAGCACCCCGCGCCCCTCGCTGTTGGTCGCGACGATCCACGGATACAGCCCGTCCGACGCCTCCATCCGCCCGCGCATTGCGCGCGCATCAGGCGGGTCGAACTCGAAGCTCACCGTTCCGGTCAACACATAGGGCGCATAGATTGCGGCGATCGCCGCGGCGTCCCCCGGCTCTGCGGCGCGAAGCTGGATCTGTATCAAGTTACTCGCTTTCTCACAGGCCCAGCTTTGCGATCACCAGGTCAATCAGCCGCAGGTCCGCCCGTGCCGTACCGCTCGATGCGGGGCCATAGGCTCCGCACTCAAGGCACCGCGCCTGCATCGACGACGCGCCCGCCAGCCTTTTTGCGTCGCCCAGCGCCTGGGCCAGCACCGCGCGGCGATCCCCGGCGATCCGGGCATAGAGGTCGCCGCCGCTCTCGGGCGTCGCCTCGTCCTCCTCGTCGCTGTCGCCGCCCGACAAGAAGCCGGCGACTAACTGGCCGAACCAGTCGGGTTTCTTTTCCAGGAACACCGCATGGGTCTTGGCGGGATCGAGCTTGGCGCGCTTCGCCGCTTCGGCAATCGCCGCGTCGAGATTTCCGAACCGGTCGACCAGCCCAAGCTGGCGCGCGGTGCCGCCGTCCCACACGCGACCCTGGCCGATCTCATCGACCCGCGCGGTGGTCATTCTGCGCGACCCGGCGACGAGGCCGATGAAGCGGCGATACCCCTCCTCGATCCCCGATTGCAGCACGCGGTCAACCTCGGCGTTGGTGCCGGCGTAGAAGTCGGGCTGGCCGGTCAGCGGGGTGGTCTTCACCCCGTCTGACGTCACCCCGATCTTGGCCAGCGTATTCTCGAACGTCGGCAGGACGCCGAAAATGCCAATCGAACCCGTAATCGTGTTCGGTTCGGCAAAGATGACATCGGCCGGGGTCGAGACCCAGTAACCGCCACTCGCCGCCAGGCTGCCCATCGACACCACGATCGGCAGGCCCTGTGCCTTGGCCTGAAGGATCGCCTGACGAATCCGTTCGGAGGCCAGCACAGACCCACCCGGCGAATCGACGCGCACGACCAGCGCCTTCAGCTTTTTCTCGGCCAGTCCCTTCAACAGCAAATTGGCGATGGTGTCGCCCGCCGCGATGCCCGGCCCCGCCTTGCCATCGACAATCTCGCCGGCGACGGTGATGACGCCGATCGCGTCACCGGTCTTGGGTGCGGGATTGGTCTCCAGCCAGTTGGCGAGCTTGATCGTCTTGTAGCTGCCTGCGGGCTTGCCTGCATCGACGCCGGCAATCTCGGCAACGCGCTTGCCGAACGCCAGCCGGTCACCCAGCTTGTCGACCATACCCAATTGCTGGTTCATCTTGGCAAAATCGCCCTGCGCCGCCGCAACCGCTTCGGCCGGCGCGGTCAACAGCGGCGCGATCCGCGCCTTGGGCCGCGCCTTCTTCACCGCTTCCTGCCACTGCCCAAAGATAGCGCCGTACAGCGCCTCATTGGCCTCGCGCGCCTCGGGCGACTGCTGGGTCAGGATATAGGGCTCGACCGCCGACTTGAACTTGCCGACCTTGTAGACGTGCGTGGTGACGCCCAGCTTGTCGATCAGCCCCTTGTAATAGAGGCGCGATCCGCCGGGCCCACTGAACAGCGTGCCGCCCAGCGGATTGACCCAGATCTCGCTGGCGTTCGCGGCGAGTAGATAGCTCGAGTCGCTGTAGGCGGTGGCATAGGCCAGCACCGGCTTCTTCGCATCGCGCACCCGCCGGATCGCGTCGCCCACTTCCTCGATCGCGGCGGGATAGCCACCGCCGAACCGGTCGAGGTCGAGCACCACGACCTTGACCCGCGCATCGTCCTTGGCCGCGTCGAGCGCACGGACTAGGTCGCGCATGCGATGTTCGCGCGGAGCTTCGCCGCCGCCGATCCCGCCGAACGGGTCGGCCTCGGCCGGCTGTTCGACGATCGTGCCGTCGATCGCCAGCAGCAGCGCGCCGTCCTTGACCGCGCCCGGATTGGGCCGCGCGGACAACAGCATGAACAGCGCCGCGAAGAAGAACAGCATGAACAACAGGACCAGTGCGTCCTTGATGCCGACGAGCAGCTTCCATGCGCCGCGTACCAGTTTCACGTCTGAAAATCTCCGAAATGCCCCGCACCGATTGACGCACAGGTAAAGCTATGGGGCAAGGAATAATGGCACTGTGTTAACAGCGCAATACAGATGGCGAATATCTCGCAAAGCACCGGTCACCGACAAATTGAGTTAATGGGGCACCGACCCCGTTGACGACCGGTATGGCTGCGCCCATATCGCCGCTGCTGGCACTCGCTTCAGGTGAGTGCCAGCAACTTCAACCAACGTTCAGGAGAGCTCCATGAACTTTCGTCCGCTGCACGACCGCGTGCTCGTCCGCCGCGTCGAGGCAGAAGCCAAGACCGCCGGTGGCATCATCATCCCCGACACCGCCCAGGAAAAGCCGCAGGAAGGCGAAGTCGTCGCCGCCGGTTCGGGTGCGAAGAACGAAAAGGGTGAAGTCACCCCGCTCGACGTCAAGGCCGGCGACCGCATCCTGTTCGGCAAATGGTCGGGCACCGAGGTCAAGGTCAATGGCGAAGACCTGCTGATCATGAAGGAAAGCGACATCCTCGGGATCGTCGGCTGAACCTTCGCCAGTTCACGTTAGTCATCTTCCAGATTTTGAAAGGGTTTCCATCATGGCAGCCAAGGACGTAAAATTCAGCCGCGACGCGCGTGAGCGCATCCTGCGCGGCGTCGACATCCTCGCCGACGCGGTGAAGGTCACGCTGGGGCCGAAGGGCCGCAACGTCGTGATCGACAAGAGCTTCGGCGCCCCGCGCATCACCAAGGACGGCGTCAGCGTCGCCAAGGAAATCGAACTCAAGGACAAGTTCGAGAATATGGGCGCGCAGATGGTCCGCGAGGTCGCCTCGAAGACCAACGACGTCGCCGGCGACGGCACCACCACCGCCACCGTGCTCGCCCAGGCGATCGTGCGTGAGGGCATGAAGTCGGTCGCGGCCGGCATGAACCCGATGGACCTGAAGCGCGGCATCGACCTTGCCGTGACCAAGGTTGTCGCGGACCTGCAGTCGCGTTCGAAGCCGGTTTCCGGCTCGAGCGAGATCGCCCAGGTCGGCATCATCTCGGCCAATGGCGACCGTGAAGTCGGCGAGAAGATCGCCGAGGCCATGGAAAAGGTCGGCAAGGAAGGCGTGATCACGGTCGAAGAGGCCAAGGGTCTCGAATTCGAGCTGGACGTCGTCGAAGGCATGCAGTTCGACCGCGGCTACCTCTCGCCCTACTTCATCACCAACCCGGAGAAGATGGCGGTCGAGCTCAACGACCCGTACATCCTGATCCACGAGAAGAAGCTGTCGAACCTCCAGTCGATGCTTCCGATCCTCGAGGCGGTCGTGCAGTCGGGTCGCCCGCTCCTGATCATCGCCGAGGACATCGAGGGTGAGGCGCTCGCCACGCTGGTCGTCAACAAGCTGCGCGGCGGCCTGAAGGTCGCAGCGGTCAAGGCTCCGGGCTTCGGCGATCGTCGCAAGGCGATGCTGGAAGACATCGCGATCCTGACCAAGGGCGAAGTGATCAGCGAAGACCTGGGCATCAAGCTCGAGTCGGTCACGCTGGGCATGCTCGGCACCGCCAAGCGCGTGTCGATCGACAAGGACAACACCACCATCGTCGACGGTGCGGGTGAAGCCGATGCGATCAAGGGCCGCACCGACGCGATCCGTCAGCAGATCGAAGTCACGACTTCGGACTATGACCGCGAGAAGCTCCAGGAGCGTCTGGCGAAGCTGGCCGGCGGCGTCGCCGTCATCAAGGTCGGCGGCGCTTCGGAAGTCGAAGTGAAGGAGCGCAAGGACCGCGTCGACGACGCGCTGCACGCAACCCGCGCAGCCGTCGAAGAAGGCATCGTCCCCGGTGGTGGCACCGCGCTGCTGTACGCGACCAAGGCGCTCGACGGTCTGACCGGCGTCAACGAGGACCAGACCCGCGGCATCGACATCGTCCGCAAGTCGCTGACCTCGCTGGTTCGCCAGATCGCGGCGAATGCCGGCCATGACGGCGCGGTCGTGTCGGGCAAGCTGCTCGACCAGTCGGATACGTCGTTCGGCTTCAACGCCGCGACCGACGTGTATGAGAACCTGGTCACCGCCGGCGTGATCGACCCGACCAAGGTCGTCCGCACCGCGCTGCAGAACGCGGCCTCGGTCGCCGGCCTGCTCATCACCACCGAAGCGGCGGTGAGCGAGCTGCCGGAAGACAAGCCCGCCATGCCCATGGGCGGCGGCGGCATGGGCGGCATGGGCGGCATGGATTTCTGATCGAGAACGGCCTGAGCCAAGCACGCTTGGCTCAGGACTCGTTCCGATCCGGACGGCGGGTCGGCTTCGCCGAACCCGTCCGACGCCCCGGCTTTGCCGGCGCGGGATCCAGAAGCCCGGCAACCACACCGGACAAAAAAGGGCCGGGGAGGCGACTCCCCGGCCCTTTTCGTTACGCAACGCTACCCGTTACTCACCGCATCCCGAGCAATCGGAATGCCGCAATCGCCTGATCCATCGTCTCACGCTCGCCCGGAGCCTCATCGCTCGGCGGCGGCGCGCTGACCATGATGCTGCCCACGCTGTAGCGCGGCAGCTTCGCCCGCTTCTCCTTGGGCAGGCTTGCCGCCACCGGCAGCCGTCGCCCGAAATCGCTGGGCAGTGCGTGGCGGTGATATCCGCTGCGCCACACGACGCGATATTTGCTCGGCACCGTCCGCCACGGCCCGTCGGCGCGCATCATGTCGCGGCCGCAGCGGGTGCAGCGGGTGAAGAAATATCCCTCGTTCCAGATCTCGTCGCCCGGCTGATGGCCGGTCAGGTGACAGCGCGCCATGGCCCCCACCCTCGCTTACTGAAGCTTGGTTGCGGAGTGGACCAGTGCGACCAGGTGCGGATCGTCGGACTTCATCGCATCCTCGATCGACCAGATTTCGAAGGTCTCTCCGGTACCGACGAACAGCGCGACATTGGCGATGCCGGCGACCGCGCGTGCCCAGCTCGGCAGTTTCACGAATTCGTTGGGCCGCCAGAATTCCTCGCAGAACCCGAACAGGCGGCGCGACGGGGCGGGCGGCGGCGGAACGGCGCGGCGCGCGGCGCTCTCCGCATTTTCAGTCTGCTGGTCGTCGCAGTTCATCGTCAGTTGCTGCCACCACTGGACGCTCGATCCGACCAGGCAGTTCTGCGACCCGTGCAGGCCAAGAAAGATGCTCGGCCCGTCACTGGTCACGTTGCGGCGGACAAACGAGGGAAGGCGCACCAGGCCATTGGCCTTCACCGGAACAATGCAGTGACCGGCATAGGGAACGAAACCACCCATCGGACGGGGCCGCGACGGGCGGGCCGGAGGGGCCGGGGCGAAGCGACCATCGGTCGGGGCGAACAGGCTGCGGCCGTTTCCGGACGCTGCAGGCCAGGGGGCGATCCTTCCGCCGCGCGGGGCAATTTGAACGCTTTCGAACGCTACATTACGCATGACCATCTCCGTACCCGACTCACGGTCTCAACAAGCACCTTTTCCCTCGATTCATGGTTAATTTGCGATATCG
Source organism: Sphingomonas sp. J344 (assembly GCF_024700005.1). Lineage (NCBI taxonomy): Bacteria > Pseudomonadati > Pseudomonadota > Alphaproteobacteria > Sphingomonadales > Sphingomonadaceae > Sphingomonas > Sphingomonas sp. J344. The sequence goes on from NZ_JAJONB010000001.1 coordinate 566,885, forward strand.
GGATTCTACGATCAGAGAATCTACAACTCGTAAAATGACGATTCGACGCGCAGTCGCCATAATATTCTCTATGAAAATATTTTAGCCATCTCGGGAATTATGTATTATAGTGCAATGACTATACATAGATATACACAGCCTGTGCTTTGCGATTCTAAATTTATCCTTAAAAACATCTATAAAATTCTTGGGCACCAAAGAGACGCATCAACGCGAGCGATTCTCATCTTGATGGCTGGCAAATGAAGGAATCATCGCAACTCCGCGAGTCGCGGCGGTCGACATTGGGAAAATACGGAGCCGCAGGACCGTCCGATCCGGGCAGATTTCCGGGTCGGAAACGAAAGTAATTTCTCCCGATTGCGCGCCCCGCCTGCGACGCATCACAGGGGAATCGCGGTCGCTCAAAGACATGCCGCAGCTTGGGGAAATTTAACGCTTCGGCGTTAGGCCATGCGCGTGATCCAGGGTCAGCAGGAACGGCAATGAACGCGGTAACCGCTATTGACGCAGCAAGCGCTCGCGCGCCTGCGCGCACTGCGCCCCGCGCCGGGCGCGCGACGGCGCGGGTCGAGATACTGCCGCTCGGCACACCCGGCCCCACGCTCGCTGCGGATTGGGATGCCCTCGTCGCCGACGCCGCCGAGGCCGATGTGTTCGCCGAGCGCTGGTTTGCCGAGGCCAGCCGAACCCTCTCGCCTGCCGGTGTCCGCCAGTTCCTTGTCCGTCGCGGCGATCAGCTGATCGCGCTGATGCCCATCGTCGCCGCGAGCCGCTATGGCCACATCCCCATGCGCCACAGCGAGAATTGGGCCCACTACCACCGCTTTCTCGGCGCTCCGCTTCTCCGCCGCGGGGATGAAGTCGAGGCGTGGACCGCAATTCTGGGCGCGCTCGACGCCGACCGCGATGCGGGTGCGCTGCTCCATATCAGCGGAATGGTCGAGGGCGGCCCCGCGCATCGCGGGCTGATCGAAGCCGCGCGACAGCTGGGTCGGCCCTGCGACACGGTTCATCGGATCGAGCGCGCGATGCTGTCGAGCACGCTGTCGCCCGAGGACTATTACGCGGCCACGGTGCGGAAAAAGAAGCGCAAGGAACTGGCGCGGTTGCGCACCCGACTGATGGAGCAGGGCAAGGTCGAAACTCGTCGCCTCGCTCCCGATGCGCCGGTGCAGCCATGGATCGACGCCTTCCTCGCGCTCGAACGCGCCGGATGGAAGGGTGAGGCCGGCTCCGCGCTTGCATGCACCCCGGAGACCGCAAGCTTCTTCAACGAGGTCGTCGGCGGCGCGCATCGGGCGGGCAAGCTCGACATGCTGCGCATCGATCTCGATGGAGCGCCGGTCGCGATGCTGGTCAATCTGCTCGCCGCGCCCGGTGCCTTCTCGTTCAAGACCGCGTTCGACGAACGGCTGTCACGCTTCTCGCCCGGGGTGCTGATCCAGATCGAGAATCTTCAGCTGCTGGCGCGCGGCGATACTGGCTGGATCGACAGCTGCGCGGTCGAGAACCACCCGATGATCAACAGCCTGTGGGGCGAACGCCGCGCGATCGTCCGGGTCTCGGTGCCGCTCGCGGGCGCGCGCCGGCGCGCGATGTTCACCGCAGCGCGCGGGCTGGAGAAGGCCGCCGCGAGCCTGCGCCGACTCCGCACCCCGCACCCTGCCCCCGTCGTGGAGAGCGACACATGACGACCCCGATCTTCGACGCCGAAGCGCGCTCCGCCTTTTCCGCCCTCTATCCCGAGCGGTCGGGCGTGTTCGGCCATCAGCTGTGCGGTCACGAGTTGTTCGAACTCGATGCGCTGGTCGCGCTGTCGCAGCGCATCCGCCCGGTCGATGTCGAACAGAATCTCGCCAACATTCCGGTCGGGATCGACCCGTCCGACCTCAAGTCCAACGGGCTGTCGGTCGAGGAGTCGATCCGCTCGATCGAGGAAAATGGCTCATGGATGGTGCTGAAATTCGTCGATCAGGACCCGCTCTACCGCAACCTGCTCGACACCGTCCTAGACGAAATCGAGCCGCTGGTCGCGCGCAGCACCGGCGCGATGCTCAAGCGCGAGGCGTTCATCTTCGTCTCCTCGCCCGGCGCGGTCACACCCTTCCATATCGACCCGGAGCACAACATCCTGATGCAGCTGCGCGGGGAGAAGGTGATGACCGTCTTCCCGGCCGCAGATCCTGAACTGGTGCCCGGCGCGCTGCAGGAGGCGTTCCATGAGGGCGGACATCGCAACCTGCCGTTCCGCGACAGCTTCGCCGCCAAGGGCACGCCACTGCGCCTGACGCCGGGCGATGCGCTGTACGTGCCGGTCAAGGCACCGCACTGGGTGCAGAATGGCGACGCGATGTCGATCTCGCTGTCGGTCACCTGGCGCTCCGAATGGAGCTATCGCGAGGCGGACGCGCATGCACTAAACCGCCTGCTGCGCAAGGCTGGGCTCGACCCGGCAATGCCCGCACGTTTTCCGAGCCAGAACCATCTCAAGTCGGTCGCCTGGCGCGGCATCCAGAAGGCGCGACGCATGACGGGCCACGCCGAATGACCGCGCATTTCCCGCTGATCGAGGCCGCATCGGCGCGGGTTGAGGCACGCATCCTCGACTCGCTTGACGCACTGCGCATCGATGCGGCGGGAATGCTCGACCGCCCGTTTCAGTGCGGCCAATATGATCGGATCGACTGGCTGGCGCTGACCGCCCGGCACCTCTGGCCCGACGCGCCGCTCGCCGTCGCGTCAGCGCGGCAGGGACCGCATGCGCTGTGGCTCCCGCTGCGGGATATCGGCACGGGCCGGGCGCGCGGCTTTGCCAGTTGGTACACACTCGCCTTCGCACCCATCGCGACCCCGGGCTGTCCGGCGGGGGTCCGCGCGACGCTGCTCGCCGCGCTGGTCGGTGAAGTCGCCAGGCGCTTCGGCGCGCTGACGCTGTGGCCGCTGGAACCCGATGTCGCGGCGCAGTTGCAGGCCGCGTTCCGCAGCGCCGGCTGGGTCGCAATCGACCGGGTCGAGGCGGCACACTGGGTCGCCCATACCGGGGGGCTTGATTTCGACGCCTATTGGGCACGTCGCGGCTCGAAGCTGCGCAACACCGTCCGCCGTCGTGCCAGGAACAGCCCCGTCGAGACGATGATCTTCGACGGCTTCGATGCCGAGGCGTGGGCGGCCTATGAGGCGGTCTATGCCGGAAGCTGGAAACCGAACGAGGGCTCGCCCGCCTTTGTCCGCGCCTTTGCCGAACAGGAGGGCGCGGCGGGCACGTTGCGACTCGGCATTGCGCTGCGCGACGGCCAGCCGGTCGCCGCCCAATTCTGGACGGTCGAAAATGGCGTTGCGACCATTCACAAGCTTGCACATCTGGAGAGTGAACGCGCCCATTCGCCCGGCACCCTGCTGTCCCATGCAATGTTCCGCCACGTCCTGAACCACGACCGCCCCGACCTGATCGACTATGGCAATGGCGACGAGGGCTATAAGGCCGAATGGATGGATGAACGCCGTGCGCGATACCGACTGCGGCTGTTCAACCCGCGCAGCCTGAGCGGGCTGTCGGCGGCAGCGTTGACGGGCGCCCAGACGCTGCTGCGTCGCTTCGGTCGCTGACATACTGGTGCGACCGGACGGTGCACCCTAAAGCCGCGATATGCGCGCCGCCGACCATCGCCTTCCGCTGATCCTGCTGCCGATCGCGCTGTTCGGGATCTTCTTCCACTGGCAGATCCTCGACATCGCCAATGTCGGCTGGCTGCTGCGCGGCACCGACAATGGCGAGAATGCGCTGGGGCTCCATGCCTGGCTCCACGATCCCGCGCCCGGCTTCCTGCGCACCACCCTGCTCGGCGCGCCGGAAGGGACGCCGTTGCTGTTCACCGACAGCAACCCGTTGCTTTCGGCGATCGGGTTTCTGCTGAAATGGGCGCTGCCCGCCGATGCGCAGCTGATCGGATGGTGGCTGCTCGCCTGCATGTTCCTCCAGGTCTTCTTCGCGTGGTTGCTGCTCCGCCGCTATGCGCCCGGCCCGGTCGCCCTGTGGTGCGGCGTGCTGTTGCTCGCGGCGCTCCCGAGTTTGTTCAATCGCGTCATCCATGTGAACCTCATGGCGCATTGGCTGATCCTGTGGGCGCTCTGGCGGTTCGACGATCCCCAGCGCTCGGCATCCAATCGCGGATGGGCGGTGCTGATCGCACTCACCACCTTCGTTCACAGCTATCTGCTAGTCATGGTCGCCGCGATCTGGGCAAGCGCGATGCTCGAGCGGCTGGGCAGGGATCGCAGCGCCGCGCCGCGGCTGATCGGCGAGGGGGCCGCCATGGTCGCGATGGTGCTCGCGATCGCCTGGACCCTCGGCGTGTTCGGCGACTTTCAGGCCTCGGGGAATTACGGTGCCTTCGCGATGCCGCTCGATGCATTGTGGAACCCGGCCGTCGAGACCTATTCGACGTTCCTCCCCGCGATCGAGCAGCGGCCCGGACGCGCGTTTGAGGGGTTTCAGTATCTCGGCCTCGGCCTCCTGATCCTCCTCCCCGCCGCTGCGTTGCTCGCGCGTCGCCTCCCCCGCCCCGGACCAGATGCCACAGAGAGCCTCACGCGCTATCGCTGGCTGATCCCGGCGCTGGTCGCGCTTACCCTGCTGGCAATCAGCACCTATCCCGATATCGCGGGATACGCGCTTCCGAGACTCCATCTGCAAGCCGACATTGCCAACGCGCTCGACGCGGTGCGCGCGTCAGGGCGGCTGTTCTGGCCGGTCGCCTATGTGCTGATCTTCGTCGCGCTGCGGATCCTGTATCGCCTGCCCGAGCGTACCGCGCGGCTCGCGCTGATCGCCGCTACAGTCATTCAGGTCGCCGATCTCGCCCCGATGGCCGTCGCGATCCGCGCGCAGTCTGCAGAGGCGCGCCGCGCGCCACTCTATATCCGCACCGCTTCGCCCGAATGGGACCGCATCATCGCCCAGGCCGACGACATCGCCTTCGTCCCCGGCGACGTGACCAAGGGACTCGGCCATTTTCAGGAGATCGCCTGGCGCGCGGCAAAGGCCGGGGTGCCGGTACGCAGCGTCTATGTCGCGCGCGTCTCCCACGCCAGCGCGGCACGACAAGAGGCAGAATCAGCCCGCTTCCGTGCCGGAGAGGTCGTTCCCGGCCGCCTCTACATCCTGATCGACGGCGAGCGGGTGCCACCGCCGCTGATGCTCCAGGCACGCCCGCTCGACGGGGTCACGATCGTGTTCGAACCAAAGCGCTAGAGTTTGTTTCAGCAGCGCTGAATCCGACTCAAAGGTCAGTCCTTCATCGCCGCCAGCACGTGCTTCACCTCTTGGCTGCGCCCGCGCGGCAGGATCAGCACATCGTCGCCATCGACCACCACGATCAGGTCCGACACACCGACCAGCGCCACCTTCTTGCCCTCGCCGGCGCGGACCAGACAATTGGCGGTGTCGATCGCCACCACATCGCCGCGACACGCATTGTTGCTGGCGTCACAGGCACTGATTGCGTGGAGCGCATCCCAGCTACCGACATCGGACCAGCCCATCCGCACCGGCACGACCGCGACCCGGGACGCCTTCTCCATCACCGCATAGTCGACCGAATTCGACGGCGATTTGGCGAATTCCACTGCGTCGGGAAGGATGCGGTTCCCGTCCCGCACCGCGCGGTCCATCGCCGCCTGCGACGCTGCCAGCATCTCCGGCGCGAACTGCGCCAGCGCATCGAGGAACACGTCCGCGCGGAACAGGAAGATACCCCCATTCCAGAAATAGTCGCCACTCGCGACCATCGCCTCCGCCGCTTCGAGCGCCGGTTTCTCGACAAAGCGTTGCACGCGATGGATCCCGTCGCCGATGGCCTCGCCGCCTCGGATATAGCCATAGCCGGTCTCGGGATGGTCGGGGCTGATTCCGAACGTCGCCATCCACCCGTCGCGCACAGCCGGAAGCGCGGTCTCGATCGCCGCATGGAATGCCGGAATGTCGGCAATGACATGGTCCGACGGCATCACCAGCAATGGCGAGGACCCGCCGACCGCCAGCGCAGCAAGCGCGATCGCGGGCGCGGTATTGCGACCCATCGGCTCCAGGATCATTGCCTGAATAGCTTCGATCCCGCCCAGTTGCTGCTCGATCATCTCGGCATGCAGCGCGTTGGCAACCACCACCGGCGCTGCGAACCCCGCCTCAGTCGGCGCGCGCCGCGCGGTGAGCTGGAGCATCGTCTCATCGGCGGTCAGCGCCAGCATCTGCTTGGGCCGTTCGGGCCGCGACATCGGCCACAGCCGGGTACCCGATCCGCCCGACAGGATCACCGGAACGATCGCTTCGATCTCGCTCATTGACTGCCTTTCCGAACCCGCCGCCATCGACCCATAGGCGGCACGCGCCGCCCCAACCAAACACTTATGTGAACAGCAGTTTCCGCCGTTCAGCATTTCTTCGTCAATTTCGCCGACATGCGGGTCTAGTGTCGGATTTGTTTACACTCGCGCATTAGGGTTGGGCCACCATGATCCGCCTGTTCAAACATTATATCCCGAATGCGGTGCTCTTGCTGGCGCTGTTCGACCTCATTCTGCTGTTCGCAGCGGCGGAGTTCGGCTGGCTCTATCGCGCGCAGCAGATCGGGATGGACGTCGATCCGATCGTCACCCGCATCCCGCAAATGCTCAGCTTCGTCGCCAGCCTCGAGCTCGCGATGATCGCCGTCGGGGTATATGGGGCCGACGCGCTCCAATCGAACCGGGTCGCGACCGCACGGCTGCTGGTCGCGATATCGCTCGGCACGATCTTCTTGTCGGTGATCTTCTTCCTCGTCCCCTCGCTGACCTTCTGGCGCTCGAACCTGCTGTACGCGATGCTGGCGTCGTTCGTGGCCTTGTTCGCGCTGCGCATCCTGCTCGGCAAGACTCTGGGCAGCCAGGTGTTCAAGCGCCGGGTCGTGGTGCTGGGCGCAGGCGCGCGCGCGGAGCGCTTGAAGCAGCTCTCCAAAAAGCCCGGATCGGGCTTCGTCGTCGTCGGCTATGTGTCGATGAGCGAGGCCAACCGCGTGATCCCGGAAGCGATCGCGCGTGATGCAATCTATAATCTCGCCGACCATGTCGTGCTGCTCAACGCAAGCGAGGTGGTGCTGGCACTCGAAGAACGCCGCAACGCGCTCCCGCTCAAGGATTTGCTGCGGATCAAGACCACCGGCGTCCACGTCAACGAAATCTCGACCTTCCTCGAACGCGAAACGGGCCGCGTCGACCTGCAATCGGTCAACCCCAGCTGGCTGATCTTCTCCGACGGATTCTCATCAGGGCGGATGCTGTCGAGCATGTTCAAGCGGCTGTTCGATATTGCGGCCAGCCTGATCCTGCTCGCGCTGTCGCTCCCGCTGATCCTGCTCGGCGCGCTCGCGGTGAAGCTGGAAAGCAAGGGCCCCGCCTTCTACCGCCAACGCCGCGTCGGTCTGTACGGTCAGGGTTTCGACATCATCAAGCTCCGCTCGATGCGACAGGATGCCGAGATCGCGGGCAAGGCGATCTGGGCCGAAAAGGACGATCCGCGCATCACCCGGGTCGGTCGCTTCATTCGCAAGGTGCGGATCGACGAATTGCCGCAATGCTGGAGCGTACTGAAGGGCGAGATGAGCTTTGTCGGCCCGCGCCCCGAACGGCCCCAGTTCGTCGAGGATCTTGAGCAGCAGCTGCCCTATTATGCCGAGCGCCACATGGTAAAGCCGGGCATCACCGGCTGGGCGCAGATCAACTATCCCTATGGTGCGTCGATCGAGGACAGCCGGCAGAAGCTGGAGTACGACCTCTACTACGCAAAGAATTATTCGCCCTTCCTCGACCTGCTGATCCTGCTCCAGACGATCCGGGTGGTGCTGTTCCCGGACGGAGCGCGGTAACTTCATGCTCGCGACGCTGATCCTGTGGGGCCACGCGCTCGCCGCCCTGTTGTTCGGCGCGATCGGCCTGTGGGCGTTGCGCAGCGACGGGGCGGCGATGCCGCGCGTGCCGCTGGTCTCGGCTCTCGCGGTAACCGCGCTCTGGGCGCTGGCGGTAGCGGGGATCGGCGAAGGCGACCTCGTGACCCAGATCGCCGCAGCAGCGCGCAATCTCGCCTGGTTCGGCTTCATGGTCGCGCTCTACCGCAGCGGCGCGATCGACCGCCCGCCCGCCGCGATCGGCACGGTCTTCGGCGTGGTCGCGGTGGTGATCGTCATGGCCGCAACGCTCGACGTGCTGACCAGCGCCGCCAGCAACCTGCCGCGCCCCGTGCTCGACGCCGCGCTGCTGCTCAAGATGCTGGCGACGGTCGCCGCGCTGCTGCTGGTTCAGGGGCTGCACAGCGCACTCGCCCCGCGCCAGAGCCATGCGGTACGACCGGTGATCCTCGCGCTCGGCGCGATGTGGCTGGTGGACATCAATCTGCTCGCCGTCGCATGGCTGGTCGAACGCTGGCCGCTCCAGCTGGTCGCAGTGCGCGGCTTTGCGATGGCGCTGATCGCGATGGCCATCGCTTCCGGCCTCCAGCACCGCGGCGAACGGCCGGTGCAGATGTCGCGGACAATGGTCTATCAGGCGCTCACTCTGGTCGCGATCGGGGTCTATGTCGCGTTGCTAGCCGCAGCCACCAGTGCGCTGGCCGCGATCGGAGGTCCCAACGCGCGTCTGCTCCAGACCGCCTTCGTCTTCGGATCGACCGCCGCGATCCTGACGTTGGTGTCCAGCTCGTGGCTGCGCGCCTGGATCAAGGTCAAGCTCGCCAAGCACTTCTTCCGCCACCGCTACGATTATCGCGCAGAATGGATGCGCTTCACCGAAACGCTGGGCGAGCCCGAGGGTGCCGCCTCGCTCGACGAACGAATCGTCAAGGCACTCGCCGATCTCACCGACTCTCCGGCCGGAGTGCTGCTGCTGCCGCAGGGCGACAACCTGACGGTCGGCGCGGGATGGAATGTCGCGCGCGCCGATCTGCCGACTGGCTATGGCGAGAGCTGGCAGCTCGACCGCGTCGATCCCTCGCTTGTGGTCGAACTCGACACCGGCGCGGGTGCGGACGCGGTGCCGCCGTCGATCCGTGCATGGGATCAGGCATGGGTCGTGGTGCCGCTGCCGCATCAGCAACGGCTTGCCGGCGCGATCGTGCTCGCCCGCCCGCCGGTACCGCGCGCACTCGACTGGGAGGATTTCGACCTGCTCAAGGCCGCCGGCCGTCAGGTCGCGAGCCATATCGCCGAGGAACGTGCGCAGGAGGCGCTCGCCGAAGCCGAACGGTTCGACGAATTCAACCGCCGCTTCGCGTTCATCATGCACGACATCAAGAATCTGGTGAGCCAGCTGACGCTGGTTGCGCGCAACGCCGAACGCCATGCCGACAATCCCGATTTTCGCGCAGATATGGTCGCGACGCTTCAGGATTCGGCGGGGCGGATGAACGACCTGCTCGCGCGCCTGTCGCAGCATCATCGTGCGCGCACCGATCCGCCCGTCGCGATGCCGCTGACCCCGCTCCTGCGCCGCATCGCGCGCAGCCGGGAAGCGACTCATCCGATCGAAGTGGTCAGCAAGGGCGATCCGATCGCCATCGCCGATCCGACGCGGCTCGAAACCCTGATCGGCCACCTTGTCCAGAACGCGATCGACGCCAGCGAGCCGGACGCGCGCGTCACTCTGGCCATCGTCGAGCTGGGGGATGCCGTCGCGATCGACGTGATCGACCGCGGCTGCGGCATGTCGCCCGCCTTCATCCGCGAAAAGCTGTTCCGTCCCTTCGTCTCGTCCAAGCCCGGCGGGTTCGGCATCGGCGCGTTCGAGGCGCGCAAGCTGGCCGAGGATATGGGCGGACGGATCGACGTATCGAGCGCGGAGGGGCGTGGCAGCCGCTTCCGCGTCACCCTGCGCGCCGCGCGCGCCGACACCAACGCACTTGGAAACGCCGCATGACCGACAAGCCCGCCGCCCTGCCGAAACTGCTCGTGGTGGAGGACGACCCCGGCCTTCAGCGCCAGCTGCGCTGGGCCTATGAGGGCTATCAGATCCTGCCCGCGAGCGACCGCGAGAGCGCCATCGCGCTGCTCCGCGCCGAGGAACCGGCGGTGGTCACGCTCGACCTCGGTCTGCCCCCGATCCCGACGGCACCAGCGAGGGGTTCGCGGTGCTCGAAGCCATCCTCGCGCTCAAGCCCGATACCAAGGTGATCGTCGCCTCCGGCCATGGCGCGCATGAATCGATGCTGCGCGCCATCGCGATGGGGGCGTGGGACTTCTACCAGAAGCCGATCGACATCGACGCGCTCGGCCTGATCGTCGCGCGCGCCTTTCACGTCCATGCGCTCGAAGCCGAGAACCGCCGCCTCGCCGCGCGCGAGGAACGCGGCAACGCGCTGGGGGGATCATCACCGGCGCGCCCGAGATGCTCAAGGTCACCCGCACGATCGAGCGCGTCGCCCCCGCCGACGTTTCGGTCATGCTGCTCGGCGCGAGCGGCACCGGCAGAGGAACTGCTCGCGCGCGGACTGCACGAGGCAAGCGGGCGCAAGGGTGCGTTCGTCGCGATCAACTGCGCCGCGATCCCCGAAACCCTGCTCGAAAGCGAGCTGTTCGGCCATGAGAAGGGCGCGTTTACCGGCGCGGTCAAGACGACCGAGGGCAAGATCGAACAGGCGCAGGGCGGCACCCTGTTCCTCGACGAGATCGGCGACGTGCCGCTCCCGCTCCAGGTCAAACTGCTGCGCTTCCTGCAGGAGCGCGTGATCGAGCGGATCGGCGGACGCAAGCCCATCCCCGTCGACACGCGCGTGGTCTGTGCGACGCATCAGGACATCGACGGTATGGTCGCGGCGAACAGCTTCCGCGAGGACCTCTATTACCGCCTCGCCGAGATCGTCGTGCGCATCCCCAGTCTGGCCGAGCGCCCCGGCGATGCCGGGCTGCTCGCGCGTCACCTGCTTCACAAACATGCGACCGCGATGAAACTGCCCGCCAAGAGCTTCGCCCCCGACGCGCTCGACGCGATCGATGCGTGGCACTGGCCGGGCAATGTCCGCGAGCTGGAAAACCGAGTAAAGCGCGCGACGATCATGGCCGATGGCAAGCTCGTCACCGCCGCCGATCTCGACCTCGCGCCCGCCGAGGTGGCCGAACCGATCAACTTGAAAGCGATCCGCGAAGCCGCCGACCGCCGCGCCATCGCGCATGCGCTTGCCCGGGCCGAGGGCAATATCTCCGGCACTGCGCGCCTGCTCGGGATCAGCCGTCCGACCCTCTATGACCTGATGAAGGCCTATGACCTCCAGCCCTGAACCCCGCCGTCGCCGCCGTTCGGGCGAAGTGCGCGCGCGGCGCGGCGTCACGCTGCGCCGTCTGGTCGTGTTCGGCCTGTGCCTCGGCGCGTTCGCGGTCGCGCTCTTCGCGTTCAAGTCGGTCGTCACCGGCGGCCCCGATCCCGCCGCCGCGCGCGAGGCGCTGGCGCGCAGCGAAGCCTATCTGAAAGCCAGCAACGCCTCCGCCGCGCGCAGCCAGGCGTTCAGCGCGGTCCGCGCCGACCCGGCATGGGGCGAGGCGCATCTCGCGCTCGCCCGCGCCAATCTCGCGCTCGACGAAGGCGTCGCCGCCGAAGCCGCGCTCCGCCGCGCGCTCGACAGCGGCATCGCCCCGGCGCGCACCCATGCGCTGATGGCGCACGCGATCCTGTTGCAGGGCGACCCGCGCCGCGCGCTGGTCGAAAGCCGCAAGGCGCCGGATGCCGACCGCCTCTACGCCCTGCGCGTCCAGACCCGCGCCTATGTCGCGGGCGGCAACCTTGCAGCCGCGCAGGAGGCGGCGCTCGCAGCCGTCACCCTCGCCCCGCAAAGCGCCGACGCCTGGACCGAACTCGGCCGCTTCCGCTTCAACGCCGGCGACGTGGTCGGCGCGATCGAGGCGAGCGCCAAGGCGGTCGATCTCGACAAGGGCAATACCGACGCGCTGCTGCTGCGCGGCGAGCTGGTGCGCACGCAATATGGATTGGTCGCGTCGCTTCCCTGGTTCGACCGGGCGTTGCAGCGCGACCCCTATCGCCACGCGACGCTGATCCAGTACGCCGCGACGCTCGGCGATGCGGGCCAGACCCGCGCAATGCTCGACCTCACCCGCCGCGCGATGGAGGTTCGCCCGCGCAGCCCGCAGGCGCTCTACCTTCAGGCCGTGCTCGCCGCGCGTGCGCAGCGCTTCGACCTTGCCCGCCAGCTGCTGACCCGCGCCGGCGGCGGTGTCGGCCAGCTTCCCGGCGGGCTGTTGCTCGGCGGCGCGCTCGATCTCGAGGAAGGTGCCTATGCCCGCGCGATCGAAAAATTGCGCACGCTGATCACCCTCCAGCCGATGAACATCAATGCGCGCAAATTGCTCGCCGCCGCGCTGCTCCGCGCCGACGCGTCGAAGAACGGCATCGACGTGCTGCGCCCGGTCGTCGCACGCGGCGACGCCGACACCTACGCCCTCACCCTCGTCGCGCGCGGCTATGAGCGGATCGGCGAGCGGGCCGAGGCGGCACGCTATTTCGACCGCGCCGCGCTCCCCGTCCGGGACAATCCCGACTGGTTCAGCTCGGACGATTCGCTCCCGATCCTTGCCGCTGCGGCGGGCAAGGCGGGCGGCGACGATCCCAAGACGCTGATCCCGCTGCTGCGCGGCCTGATCGAGGGCGGTCGCGGGTCCGAAGCCCTGACCCGCGCCGAAGCCGTGGCGCGCCGCAACCCCGGCGCGCCGGCATCGGCCAGCCTGGTCGGCGACGTGCTGATGCTGCTCAAGCGTCCCGGTGACGCGGTGGCGTGGTACAAGACCGCCGCCGGCATCCGCTTCGACGAGCCCGCGATGCTGCGCCTGGTCGAGGCGCTCGACCGCTCGGGCCAGCGCCAGACCGCCTCGACCACATTGGCGCTGTTCCTCTCGCAAAACCCGTTCAACCTGTCCGCGCTGCGCCTGTCCGCGCATTGGCAGGCTGCGGCCGGCGATTTCGACGCGGCGATCGATTCTGCTCGAAGCGATCCGCCTGCGCATCGGCAATCGCGACGCGGCTTTGCTCGCCGAACTCGCCTTCGCCTATGCCGGTGCCGGCGAGCCCGACCGCGCCGCACGCTATGCCGAGGCGGCGTATATCATCGCCCCCACCAACCCGGCGGTTGCCGGCGCGATGGGCTGGGCGCTGGCACAGGGTGGCGATCATGCGGGCGGCATCGAGCTGCTGCGCAAGGCCGTGACCCTCGCCCCGCGTCACCCGATGCTCCGCTGGCAGCTGGCACAGGCTTATGCCGACGCCGGCCGTAGCGCCGAAGCCGTCGCCGAAACCCGCGCCGTGCTGGCAATCCCTGGCTTCACCGACAAGGGCGCGGCGGAGGCCCTGCTGGCCAAGCTGGCATAACCCGCCTCTCTTCGTCGTCCCGACCCTGCGCCGGGACAGGGCTTTCTTGCTTTGGACAGCGTGCAAGGAAGTCCGGTCCCGGCTCAGGGCCGGGACGACGGTGTAGCTTGCCAACCCCGCCCCACCCCCTAGCCCTCGGGCCGATGACCGACCCGCTGGACCGCATTGCCGCCGCGCTCGAACGGCTCGCGCCGCCACCGCCGCCCGCGCCGGACCTGACCGCGCACCCGGCCTATGTCTGGCACCGCGGATATCTCCAGTCTGCCCGCGCCTTCGCGCCGCTCCCGCTCGCCGAACTCGTCGGGATCGACGCACAGAAAGCCACGCTGGTCGAAAATGTCCGCCGCCTTGCCGCGGGCCTGCCCGCGCACGACGCATTGCTGTGGGGCGCACGCGGCACCGGCAAGTCGGCGCTCAGCAAGTCCGCAGTCGCGGCAGTACAAGCCGAAGGCGGAGCGGTCGCGCTGGTCGAGGCACAGGCCGACGCGCTCGACACGCTCCCCGACCTGTTCGCCACACTCGCCGAGGCACCCCGCGCGTTCGTCGTCTTTCTCGACGATCTCGGCTTTGACGCCGCCTCGGACGGCCGCGCGCTGCGCTCCTTGCTGGAGGGCGGGGCCGAGGCGCGCCCGGCCAACACCCGCCTCTTCGTCACCGCCAACCGCCGGCACCTGATCCCCCGCAACCTCGAGGAACAGGCGAGCGCGATCAACCCGCGCGACAGCATCGACGACAGCCTCGCGCTCGCCGACCGCTTCGGGCTCAGCCTCGGTTTCCACGCGATCGATCAGGACACTTATGTCGCGATCGTCCAGACCTATGCGCAGGACCACGGCCTGCCCTTCGACGCGGCGGAGGCGATCAACTGGGCAACCCGGCGCGGCAGCCGATCGGGCCGCGTGGCCTGGCAATATGTCGTCGATCTGGCGGGACGGAACGGCAAGCGCCTGTGAGGGGCCAGCTCGCGATCCAGCATGTCCATATCCATTGGGACAAGGCGGCGCGGGGGATGCCCTGGTCGGGCGTGCGCAATGCGCTGCCCCGCGAACTGCCCTTCGATCCGCCGCGCGCCAGCGAGCGCGGCTGGTATCAGCGCATCGATTATCAGGCCCGCGACAGCTTTGTTCCAACGACCAGCTATGGCGAGCTGGGCGAGATCGAGGACTGGCGCGTCCCGCTCGCCACGCGGATGGAGGGGAAGGATCACCTCTGGATGCGGTTCAGCGTCGTCAACCGCGAACCCCGTCGCCCGAATCTCGACGAGTGGATCGTCCGCCTACCCTACGGCCAGCGCGTCACCTTGCGCAGCAATTCAAAGTCGGACGGCGACCATGACCGCTGGTATTTCGAGGATGTGATCCATGTCGGCTGGGCCGACACCGCAACCCTCGACCTGCCGGTATTCCGCGAGATCGACGAACGTGCCCTGCTGTTCTGACGGCGCGATGGACCTTCCCGGCCCGCACGCGGTTCTTGCGCCATGACAACGCCCCTCCCCGTCCCGCGCGAAGCCGTATTGATCGTGAACGCCAAATCTCGGCGCGGCGCGGCGCTGTTCGATGAGGCACGCGAAAAGATTGCGGCAGCGGGCATCCGCCTGATCGCCGCACACCCGGTTACCGATCCCGACCTACTCGACGAAACCGTCCGCGACGCGATCCGCAGCGGCGCGCCGATGGTGATCGTCGGGGGCGGCGACGGGTCGCTGTCGGGCGTCGTCGACGACGTGGTGGGCAAGGACGTGGTGTTCGCGGTCCTGCCGCTCGGCACTGCCAACAGCTTCGCGCGCACGCTCGGCCTACCGCTCGACCTAGACGGCGCGATCCAGGCCATCGCCACCGGCAAGCGCCGCCGCGTCGATCTCGGCATGATCGACAACGACTATTTCGCGAACGCCGCTGCGATGGGTTTGTCACCGATGATCGGGAAGACCGTGCCGCACAATCTGAAACGGTATCTGGGCCGGGTCGGCTATCTTGCCTGGGCGCTGTGGTGCTTCGCCCGCTTCCGCCCGTTCCGCGTCACCGTCACCGACGCGCGCGGCGCGCACCGCATGTGGGCGAGCGAGGTGCGCATCCTCAACGGCAAGTTCCATGGCGGCGTGGTGATGAGCGACGAGGCCGGTGTCGAGAGCGGCGAGATGATGATCCAGGTCGTTACCGGCCGAAACCGCTGGCGGCTCGCCTGGGACTGGTATCTGCGCTTTTTCCGCCTGCGCAGCGCCGAGAAGATGGTCGAGGAATTCCGCGGCACCGAGTTGAAGGTCGACGCCCGCCCCCGCCGCAGCATCTCGATCGACGGCGAAGTGCTCGCGCGCGTGCCCGTGACGGTGCGGGTGGCCGAGCGCGCAATCGACGTGGTTGTGCCGTCCGGAACTTCGGACAGCTAGTCGAGTGAGCAAACCCTAGGGTCGGGACCCATAAACGGGATTCCCTTGGCGGCTGGGATGTGATTCATGCGCTGCGCCAGCAGGAGCGTGGATTTGAGCGAGTTTTGGTTGAGTGAAGCCCAGTTCGAGCGGCTGCGTCCGCTGCTGCCGGACAAGGTGCGCGGTGTGGCGCGGGTCGATGATCGGCGGGTGATCAGCGGCATCATTCATGTGGTGAAGTCGGGCGGGCGCTGGGTCGACGCGCCGGCCTGCTACGGGCCGAGGAAGACGCTCTACAACCGGTTCGTGCGCTGGGCGGCAAAGGGTGTGTGGCAGGAGCTGTTCGTCACGCTCGCGGCAGCAGGCGGGCCGCCCGCCGAGGTCCTGATCGACAGCACGCATATGAAGGCGCACCGCTCCGCGGGCGGTGGAAAAGGGGGCGCTCGTCCAGGCGATCGGGATCAGCCGGGGCGGCCGCAACAGCAAGCTCCACGCGCTCACCGACGGCGAAGGTCGGCCGCTCCGCTTCCTGCTGACCGGTGGCCAGGTCGCCGACTGCCGCGCAGCCGATGTGTTGCTCGATGATCTCGCGCCGCGCACCATCGTGCTCGCGGACAAGGCTTACGACAGCAATGCGATCCGCGACCTGATCGAGCGGCAGGGTGCCGTTCCGAACATCCCCTCCAAGACGAACCGCCGCTGGAAAAGCTGCTTCTCCAAGACGCTCTACAAGGGCCGCAACGCCGTCGAGCGCATGTTCTGCCGCCTCAAGGATTATCGCCGCATCGCCACCCGCTACGACAAGCTCGCCACCAACTTCCTCAGCGCCATCTACCTCGCCGCAGCCGTCACATGGTGGTTATGAGTCCCGACCCTAGCTACATTCCGCACAAAATAGGGGGCACTATGGCGGAAGCTCGTATCTTCATCAGCATGGGAACGCCATACACTGACGAACAACGGCGCTTCAGAGACGATCTGGAGACCTTCTTGCGCGATACTTGCGGGGTCAACCCCAGGATTATCGGAAAGAATGAATACCCGGATGGCAACCCGCTAACCAAGATAAAATCTGTCATGTCGCAGTGTCACGGCGTGATTGTTGTCGCCTACGAACGAAAGTTCTTAGAAACCGGAAAAGAGAGGCGGGTCGGACCGACACCGTCCGATTTGACGCAACGAGCCTACACGACGCCATGGAATCATATCGAATCGGCGATGGCATATACCCTCGGGATCCCTCTTTATATTCTGTGCGAAAATGGCCTGACAGAGGAAGGTCTGATTGAGAGCAAGTTAGACTGGTACGTACAACGGATCGCGGTTCGATCTGACGAGTTAGCCCGTCCGGACGTTCGCCAATCGCTTCAAGGCTGGGTTGCAAATCGCGTTGCGCCACTCAGCCGCCGCCCGCGAATACTTCGGACCATCGAGGGCAATGTAAAGCTCTCCGATATGACACCGAAGGAAATGCTTGGCGCCTTGGCGATCATTGTCGCTGCATTCACAACAGGTGCCACAGTGGCAACGCTCGTCCCGCAATTGTTCAAGTGAACTGCAGACGAGGCCCTCAGCCCAACCCCTCGGCCATCTCCGCCAGCTCCAGCCAGCGCAGTTCCGCCGCATCCTTCTCGTCGCGCGCCTTGGCGATCGCCGCCATCAGCGCATCAAACTTCTTCGGATTCCTGGAATACAGGTCCGGGTCGGCCAGCGACGCCTCGTCGCGCGCAATCGCCGCGTCGAGCTCCTCGATCCGCTTGGGCAACAGGTCGTAATCGCGCTGATCCTTGTAGCTCAGCTTGGTCTTCGCCTTGGGCGTCTCCGCGACCGGCGCGACCTTCACCGCCGCCTTCTTCGCCTCGGTCCGTACCTTGCGCTTGGCTTCCCAGTCGGCATAGCCGCCGACTACCATGTCGACCGTCCCCGACCCGTCGAGCCCGATCGTCATCGTCACCGTGCGGTCGAGGAAATCGCGGTCGTGGCTGACGATCAGCACCGTGCCGTCATAATCCGCGATCACCTCCTGCAGCAGGTCGAGCGTCTCGAGATCGAGGTCGTTGGTCGGCTCGTCCAGCACCATCAGGTTCGAGGGGCGCGCGAATTCCCGCGCCAGCAGCAAGCGCGAGCGCTCGCCGCCCGACAGCGTCCCCACCTTCGCCTCGACCATCTCGGGCGCGAACAGGAACTCCTTCAAATAGCCATGAATATGCTTGCGCACGCCCAGCACATCGACCCATTCGCCGCCATCCGCGACGACCTCGCGCACCGTCTTGTCCGGCTGCATCCGGCTGCGCTGCTGGTCGATGATGACCGGATCGAGCGTCTTCGCCCGCGTGACGCTGCCGCTGTCGGGCGCGATCTCGCCGGTCAGCAGCTTGAGCAACGTCGACTTGCCCGCGCCATTCTTGCCGACGATGCCGATCCGGTCCTTGCGTGTGATGCGCAGCGTCAGGTCGCGGATGATCGTGCGGTCGCCATACGCCTTCGACGCATGCTTCGCGTCGATCATCACCTTGGTCTTCGAATCGTCCGCCGCCGTGGTCAGGTTCGCCGCGCCCTGTGGCCCGGTCATCGCCGCCCGCTCGGCGCGCATTTCCAGCAGCTTGGTCAGCCGTCCCTGGTTGCGCCGCCGCCGCCCGGTCACCCCGCGCTGCAGCCAATGCTCCTCCAGCTTCAGCCGCGCGTCGAGCTTCTCGACCGCCCGCTGCTCCTCGGCATAGACCTGATCGGTCCACGCCTCGAACCCGCCGAACCCCACTTCCGCCCGCCGCATTGCCCCGCGGTCGAGCCACAGGGTCTGCTTGGTCAGGCGGGTGAGGAAGGTGCGGTCATGGCTGATTACCACGAACGCGCCGCGATAACGGGTCAGCCATTCCTCCAGCCATTCGATCGCATGGATGTCGAGATGGTTGGTCGGCTCGTCGAGCAGCAGCACATCCGGATCCTGCGCCAGCGCCCGCGCGATCGCCGCGCGGCGTCGCTCGCCGCCGCTCGCCGTCGCTGCCTCGCGCGTCAGATCGATGCCCAGCTGGTCGGCAATCGCCTCCGCCTCATGCTGCGCGGGCGCGTCGTCGCCCGACAGGACATAGTGCATCAGCGTGGCACAGCCGGTCATGCGCGGCTCCTGCTCCAGCATCACCACGCGCGTCCCCGGCTGGATCGTCCGGCGTCCCTCGTCGCTGTCGATCTGTCCCGCGATCAGCTTGAGCAGGGTCGTCTTGCCTGCGCCATTGCGCCCGATCAGCGCGAGCCGGTCGCGTTCTCCGATATGGATGTCGAGGTTGCGAAACAGCCAGCCCGATCCCTGGATCAGGCCAAGCTTTTCATAGGAAAGTACGGGTGCAGCCATGGCGGGGGCAGGTAGGGCCATGCCGCGATCCGGGCAACCCGTTGCGCACGGCGATCCTGACAGCCACCTTTCCGCCGCATTCACGGGCTGTTCAACGCGCCAACCCTATGCCATCCCCGTTATGAAGATGATTGGCGTTCTTTGTCTCGGCGCGTGTCTCGCCGCCGCCGTCCCGGTACACGCTTCGCCGCAAGATCGGCGCAGCGACCAGGAGGCTGCGCGCGAAGGGCGGATGCAGGGCAAGCTGTTGCCGCTGCGCGTGATCGAGGCCCGGGTGGTGCCGCACATGGTGCGACAGGGCGCACAATATCTCGGCTTCGACTTCGATTCGGGAACCGGCATTTACACGCTGAAGTTCCTGCGCAATGGAAACGTCATCTGGGTCGATGTCGATGGCCGCACCGGTCAGGTGATGAGCCGGTCGGGCGGCTGAGCCGGCGATAAAGAGGGAAACACCGATGCGCGTTCTGATCGTCGAGGACGAACCCAATCTCCGCAACCAGCTCCAGTCCACGCTTGAGGGCGCGGGCTATGCGGTCGACACCGCGAGCGATGGCGAGGAAGGCCATTATCTCGGCTCGACCGAGGCCTATGACGCGATCGTCCTCGATCTCGGCCTGCCCGAGGTGGACGGGCTGACCGTGCTCGACCGCTGGCGGAAAGAGGGCAAAACCACCCCCGTGCTCGTGCTCACCGCGCGCGACAGCTGGTCGGACAAGGTCGCCGGGCTCGATGCGGGCGCGGACGATTATGTCGCCAAGCCGTTCCAGTCGGAAGAACTCATCGCCCGCCTGCGCGCGCTGATCCGCCGCGCATCGGGCAATGCCTCGGCCGAATTGATCGCGGGCGACATCCGCCTCGACACCCGCTCGGGCAAGGTGACCAAGGCCGGCGACCCGGTGAAGCTGACCGCGCAGGAATACAAGCTCCTGTCCTATTTGCTCCACCACAAGGGCAAGGTGGTCAGCCGGACCGAGCTGATCGAACATATCTACGACCAGGACTTTGACCGCGACTCGAACACGATCGAGGTGTTCGTGACGCGCATCCGCAAGAAACTGGGCGCCGACGTGATCACCACCATTCGTGGGCTCGGCTACAGCCTCGAGGAACCGGCGGAGGCCGGTGCCTGACCTGCCCTTTGGACTGACGCTGTCGCGATCCTTCCCGTTCGTGCGCCGCACGCCGGCGCAGGACGTGGCGGCACCGGTCGAAACACGCCCCGGCGACCCCGCGCCGCGTATGTACACCCCCAGCACCGGATCGCTCAGCCGCCGCATGATCCTGATCGCGGCAGCGTGGATCACGTTGCTGCTCGCGGGCGGCGGCTTTGCGCTCGATCGCGTGCTGACCGGGGCGATCACCCGCAATTTCGACGACCAGCTCGAATATTTGCTGACCTCGATGATCGTGTCGGCGGAAATCGACGCAGAGGGAAATGTAGCGTTCAACCGCGCATTGGGCGACCAGCGGTTCCTCGAGCCTTATTCGGGCCTCTACTGGCAGGTCGCGGGCAAGGGGGTCGAACCCTTCCCCTCGCGTTCGCTATGGGACCGTCGGCTCGACACCGCCCGCGTCCATGATGGTCGCGACCTCGAAACCTATGATTCGATGCAGTTCGACCAGCGGCTTCGCGTCGTCGAGCGTGACGTGACGCTCCCCGGATCCCCGGTGCGCTGGCGCTTTCAGGTCGCCGAAACGCGCGAGGTGCTCGACGCGCAGATCGACGCGCTGCGCAAGACACTGGTACGCAGCTTCCTGCTGCTCGCCGCTGGCCTGATCGCGATGGCGGCGCTCCAGACCTGGTACGGCCTCCTCCCGCTGCGCAAGCTGCGGCTGGCGATCCAGAAACTGCGCACCGGCGAGACCCCCGAATCGAGGGCGCGATGCCCGCCGAGGTCGCGCCGTTGGTCGAGGAACTGAACGGGCTGGTCGCGCATAACGACAAACAAGCCGAAGAGGCGCGACGTCACGCCGGCAATCTCGCACATGCGCTCAAGACGCCGCTCACCGTCATCATGAATGCCGCGACAGCGCAGTCCGACGACCTCCCCGCGACGGTGGTGCGGGAGGCGCGGACGATGCGGCGACAGGTCGACCATCATCTCGCCCGCGCCCGCGCGGTCGGTCGCCGCGGCAGCGCACACAGCCGCGCCGCCGTCTGGCCCAGCGTCGAATCGGTCGAGCGCGCGGTCGCCCGCCTCTATCCCCATGTCCGCATCGACACCGACGGGGCCAAGGATCTGGTCGCGCATATCGAGCGTCAGGACCTTGACGAGATCATGGGCAACCTCGTCGAAAACGCCGCCAAATACGGCGGGGGCAGCGTGTTCATCACCGTCCGCATCGAGGCCGGCTTCGTCGAGATCCTGATCGAGGACGACGGCACCGGCATTCCCGAACCCGACCGTATCCGCATCTTCGACCGCGGCGTGCGGCTCGACACCGGCAAGCCCGGCACCGGCCTCGGCCTCGCCATCGTCCGCGATGTCGCCGAAATCTATGACGGCACCGTCACGCTGGAGGAGAGCGAGGATCTCGGCGGGCTGATGGTGCGGCTGCGGCTGCCCGCCGCGACCGCTTAACCCATTACGCCAACGAACCGCCACCGCCCCGTCACCGGGCTCAACACCAGATCGCAGCCGCAATCTCGGCACTGGGTTTCGAACTCGCCCCGGCCGGGACGGTCGCGGCGGCGCGGGCGGTGGATGCCGAGATGGCACCGGACGCCGGGACGCGCGGACGGGGTTGACGCATTCATCGTCAGTCTCCTGTTCCGGCCCCTGTCGATCCACTCGTGGCGGCCAATTCAGGCGGGATTCAGGCGTCCAGATGGCGCATCGCGGCGGCGGCGATCGACAGGCTCTTCTTGCGCGCTTCGGGATCGAAGATGGAGCTGGTCAGCATCACCTCTTCCACCCCGGTCCGCGCGATAAAGCTCTTCAACCCCGCGCGGATCGCCTCCGGACCGCCGATCGCGGTGCATTCAAGGACATGGTCAAGCATCGCCCGTGCCTGGGGCGGCAGACCTTCGCGATAGCCCGCCACCGGCGGCGGCAGTGGCACGCCGGTCCCGGTGGACCGCAGCGCGACGAACGCCTGCTGCATCGAACTGGCGAGCAATTTTGCTTCCGCATCATCATCCGCCGCGAACACGTTGAACCCGGCCATCGCATAGGGCTTGTCGAGTACCGCCGAGGGGCGGAACTGACGGCGATAGACATCCAGCGCCTCGTCGAGCGCGCTTGGCGCGAAGTGCGAGGCGAATGCATAGGGCAACCCCAGTGCCGCAGCGAGCTGGGCGCCATAGAGGCTCGACCCCAAAATCCACAGCTGCGGCTTCGCGCCCCCGCCCGGCACCGCGCGGATACCGGTCTGCCCGTCATCGGCGAAATAGCTTTGCAGCTCCATCACGTCGCGCGGGAACCCGTCCGGGCTGCTCTCCAGCGTCCGCCGCAGCGCCCGCGCCACGGTCATATCGCTCCCCGGCGCACGCCCCAGCCCCAGGTCGATCCGCCCCGGAAACAGCGCGTCGAGCGTGCCGAACTGTTCGGCGATCACCAAAGGCGCATGGTTGGGCAGCATGATCCCACCCGCGCCGACGCGGATCGTCGAGGTTGCCGCGCCGACATGCGCGATCACCACCGCCGTCGCCGCACTCGCGATCCCCGCCATGCCATGATGCTCCGCCACCCAGTAGCGAGAGTAACCCTCGGCTTCGGCATGGCGTGCGAGATCCGCGGCGCTGGCGAAGGACTGGCTTGCCGACCCGCCCTCAAGGATCGGGACGAGGTCGAGCAACGAATAAGCGGTCATACACGCCCAGATAGGTGCGCGAAGCTAGAACCCAAGGGTAAAGCGCATCGCGACGCCCAGATCGTCGGGCAACACGGCGAAATTGCCGGGGTCGCGGCGATAGAACAGGTTCGCGCTGACATCGCCGAACCGCAGCGTCCGGCCATAGGCGAATTCGACGTCGACCTCCCGCCCGGTGGGGGGCAAGGTTCAGCCGCTGCGCGCTCCATCCGTCGACCTGCTCGCCGTCATAGGTGTAGCTGCTGGGCAGCAGCAGATCGAGCCCGCCGGTGGCGACACGCAGCGGCTGTGTAATCCGCAACCCTGCGTGGTCCCACCGGTCGAATATCCCGCGCTTCACCAGATCGACCGAATAGGCGCTGGTACGCAGCAGCCCGCTCCCCTCCACCCCGCCGCGCAGACGGGCGTGGGTCCAGCCAAGCCGTGCGGTGCCACCGAGTTGCCAGCCACCACCCAGATCCCACTGCGCGCCGCCGTCGAGGAAGGTCGATCGCGCCCGCGCCGCACCCAGCGCGCCGCCGAAACGCGCACCCAGCACCGTGTCCGCTTCCACCAACAGGGTCGCCCCCGCCTGAAGCGTCACCGGACCCAGCGTCCGGTCGACCGCCAATGCCCATTGACCATAGCCTAGGCGACGCTCGCGCCCGAACCGGGCGAGCAGCGGCGCTTCATAGGATCGACTGATCGCCGCGCCGCTCTCCGCGCTTGCCGTCACGCCGAAACTGCCGACCATGTGGCGCAGCGCCACCGCGCCGTGCACGTCGCTCACAAATCCCGCACCGCCCGATTCCGGTGCCACGAGAAATGCCGGGCCGGAGCAGAATCGTGCCGCCGACGCGCGCGGCCAGCGCATTGCCGCGCTCCGACGCCCCGATCGCGAATGAGGTCCGCGCGCCCAGCCGGCCCGTGACGCTGCCGGCGATCGCGCGCGCGCGCTCCGCGTCGTGGCGACCGATCGACATCCGGTCGATCCGCGTCTCGCCCGGCCCCGGCACGATCGTGACCGCTACCGCCATGTCCTTGACCCCGACAGACAGACTGCGGTGGCGTGCGCGCAATGCACCGTCCAGCCGGCGGGCCGGACCGCTGCGCTGGATCGTGCGGGCAAGATCGAGCGCATAGGCGCGGTCGAATCCGTCGAGCACGATCGCGCCGAGGCTGGCGGTGGCGGCGTCACCCATTGCCGCCGACAGTGCCGCATTCGCGCCTTCCGACGCGGGCGCGCGCGATCCGGCAAGCGACAACGCCCCGATCGGCTGGAACGCACGGGTCAAATCCATCACCCCGCGCCCGTAGACCGCGTCCGGACCCGGCGCCCCCGCGTCGCGCGCCGAGGCATAGAGCAACGCGACGATCTCGGCTCCGGTCAGGTTCGGGAAGGCCGATGCGAGCAACGCGACAGCGCCCGAGATTTGCGGTGCGGAGAACGACGTCCCCGACCACAGAAAGGGCGTGTTGTTGTTGTCCGGAGCTCTGACCTGCTCCCCCACTGCCGACAGATAGAAGTTCGCGCTCGTCCCAGCGCGGTTCGAAAAGCTCGACATCTGGTCCGACGCGCCGACCGATCCGGCGATGATGACCAGCCCGCGCGAGATCGCGTCGTTGGTCGCAGGAGCAGTGAACGGATCGGGCTGCGCGGCACCGTCATTGCCCGAGCTGATCACGATGATCACCCCTGCCTGGGTCGCCCGGTTGATCGCCTGGTTCAAGGTGTTGGTGGCGCTTCCCCCGCCCAGCGAGATGTTGATCACCCGCGCGCCATTCTGTGTCGCGACGTCGATCGCGCTGGCGATGGCGGTGGTTGAAAAGCTGCAACCATCGTCGTCACCGCTGGTGGTCGAACAGCTTCCCGGCGTGTCCGCCCTCAGGGCGATCACCGTCGCCTCAAAGGCGACTCCGTGCGTGCCCGCGCCATTGCGTCGGCCCGCTGCGGTGAAAGCCACCGCCGTGCCATGACCGTCTTCGTCGTCGGCGCTCGGCGACCCTGCGGTCGAGCGTGACGCCGGATCGATCCGACCGCCAAATTCGGCGCTGTCGAGGTCGATTCCACTATCGATGATGCCGACCTTCACGCCCTGGCCCCGACCGCCGGCATTATAGGCGGCGAGCGCGTTCATCGAAACGGCACCGCCGGTCGCGCGATATTCGCTCGTATCGAAATTGGTGGCCGGCGGCGTCGGAGTAGGGGTTGGGCTGGGAGCGGGGCTCGGACTCGGACTCGGACTGGGCGTGGTCACCGGGGGAGCGGGGCTAGGTCCGCCGCCGCCGCTGCTGCACGCCGCCAGCCCCGACGCGACCGCAAGCAGCGGAACCACCGGTGTCGAGATCAAGAGGCTGAACCGGATACGAATCCCGATCGAACGCGCCATGTTACTCTCCCTGTCCTGACCGACAGAATGACCCCTTATAGTTCACAAGCCATTGTCGCGCGCGTCCAAGTTTCACCTCCTTGCGGGGCGTCCGAACCGAACCTACAGGCGGTCGGGCATGCACCCCGACCTCGCCCATATCGACGCCTGGTTGTTCGACCTGGACAACACGCTCTATCCGGGCAGCGCCGACCTGTTCCCGCAGATGAACGCGCGCATCGGTGCCTATGTCGCTCGGCTGCTGAACCTCGATCCCGAAACCGCGCACCGCGTGCAGAAGGACTATTTCATCAGCCACGGTACCACGCTCGCCGGGCTGATGGCCGACCACGGCATCGACCCCTATGAATATCTGGCCGATGTCCACGATATCGAGATGGACGTGCTCGAACATAACGCGCCGCTCGCCGCCGCGATTGCGAAGCTGCCGGGGCGCAAGCTGGTCTTCACCAATGCCGACGCGCCTTATGCCGAAAAAGTGCTCGACCGGCTCGGCATCCGCGAGCATTTCGAAGCGATCCACGACGTCCACGCCAGCAGCTACCACCCCAAACCGCACCCGCACGCCTATGCCAGCGTGTGCGAGGCGTACCGCATCGAGCCGAAGCGCGCATTGTTCGTCGAGGACATGGCGCGCAACCTCGCCCCGGCCAAGGCGATCGGGATGACCACCGTCTGGGTCGACAATGGCTCGGAACAGGCGCCGGACGCCGACCGCAGCTTCATCGATTTCATCACTCACGACATCTGCCACTGGCTCGAAACCATTCAGGAGCAATCATGACCGACCTCGCCGCCACGATCGACGCCGCCTGGGAAGACCGCGCCAACATCTCGCTCGCCACGACCGGCGCGGTGCGGGGAGGCGGTGGCCGAGGCGCTGAACCTGCTAGACAGCGGTGCCGCGCGCGTTGCCGAGCCGACGGCAAGCGGCTGGCAGGTCAATCAGTGGCTCAAGAAAGCCGTACTCCTGTCC
Organism: Sphingomonas sp. J344; assembly: GCF_024700005.1. Taxonomy (NCBI): domain Bacteria; kingdom Pseudomonadati; phylum Pseudomonadota; class Alphaproteobacteria; order Sphingomonadales; family Sphingomonadaceae; genus Sphingomonas; species Sphingomonas sp. J344. Next base: position 593,158 of record NZ_JAJONB010000001.1, read on the forward strand.
TTCCGGCTCAACGACAATGCGGTCGACCATGGCGGCTTCGACAAGGTGCCGCTCAAGACCGCGGGCTGGGACGATGCCGCCTTCCGCGCCGCCGGCTTCCGTCAGGTGCCGGGCAGCGTCGTCCGCCACGGCGCGCATATCGGTCGCAACGTCGTGCTGATGCCCAGCTTCGTGAACATCGGCGCGTTCGTCGGTGAGGGCACGATGGTCGACACTTGGGCGACCGTCGGCAGCTGCGCGCAGATCGGCAAGAACGTCCACCTGTCGGGCGGCGTCGGCATCGGCGGCGTGCTCGAACCGCTTCAGGCCGACCCGGTCATCATCGGTGACGGCGCGTTCATCGGCGCGCGCGCCGAAGTGGCCGAGGGCGTGCGCGTCGGCGAGGGCGCGGTGCTGTCGATGGGCGTCTATCTCGGCGCGAGCACCAAGATCGTCGACCGCGCCACCGGCCACATCTATCGCGGCGAAGTGCCCCCCTATGCCGTCGTCGTCCCCGGCACCCTACCCGCCGAGGATGGCAAACCGGGCCTCTACTGCGCGGTCATCGTGAAGACCGTCGACGCCCAGACCCGCAGCAAGACCGGGATCAACGAACTGCTGCGGGATTGAGCGGCACGCGGGGCGCAGAAACGATTTTCCTACAAGGCATGCGATGCGCTAACCCGTATCGCATGCGACCAACCCCACCCCCCGCCCCGGCTGACACTGCCCGCACACACGCATTTTTTGTCAGCATTGTCGTCAGTTTCGTCGGAGGGGCGGCGGCATGACCGAGCCGATGACCTATGGGCGCTACCTTGCGCTCGACCAGCTGCTGACCGCGCAGCATCCGATCTCGGACGAGCATGACGAGCTGCTGTTCATCGTCATCCACCAGACCAAGGAACTCTGGCTCAAGCAGATGATCGCCGAGCTGGAGGTCGCGCTCGACCTCGTTCGCGGCGACCGACTGGTGGAAGCGTATAAGGGCCTCGCACGGGTCAGCCGGATCCAGGCCGTGATGACGCTGTCTTGGGAAATCCTCACCACGATGACGCCGAGCGATTACACCCGCTTTCGCGATGTCCTGGGGTCGAGCAGCGGGTTCCAGTCGGACCAGTTCCGCGCGGTCGAAACCTTGCTGGGGGTACGCGGCGGCGGGGTGCCGGGGCCGTTGACCGAACTATATGGCGCACAGCCGAGCTTGTGGGACGAAGCCAACGCCGCGCTCGCCCGTGCCGGGTTCGAGCTGCCAGAAGCGGCGCTTAGCCGGGACTGGGCCAAGCCCTATGAGGCCGATCCGCAAGTCGAAGCGGCATGGGCGAAGGTCTATCGTGAACCGGGCGCGAATTGGGAGCTGTACCAGCTCGCCGAAAAGCTGGTCGACATCGACGACGCGCTCGCCACCTGGCGGCACAAGCATGTGCTGACCGTCACCCGCGTCATCGGCATGAAGCCCGGCACCGGCGGCACGCCGGGCGCGTCCTATCTTCAGTCGACGCTGACCAAGCGCGCCTTTCCCGAACTCTGGTCGCTGCGGACGCTGCTGTGACCAGCTACAAACACCTCTTCCAGCGTTCGATTGCCGCCGCCCCCGATCGGCTGCACTTCGCCGCGCACAGCCACCACCTTTGGCCCGACGCCTCCTTCGTCGGCCATCAGGCCGCATGGCAGGACGCGGCGCGCCTCGCCGACCGCAAATGGGACCGGGTCATGGGCGAGATCTGGCCCGCAGCCCAGGCCCATGTCGCCGCCGAGTTGGCGCTACCCGACCCGGCGTCGGTGGTGTTCGCCGGAAACACGCACGACCTGATCCTGCGCATCGTCTCCGCCCGCGCCGAACGCCCGCTCCGCGTCCTCGCCAGCGACGGCGAATTCCACAGCTTTCGCCGCCAGTCGCAACGCTGGATCGAAAGCGGGCGGATCACCCTCAACACCGTCGAGCGCGGTCCCGATTTCGACGCGCGTTTCGTCGCGGCGGCCCACAGCGGCGACCACGACCTGATCTTCGTCAGCCAGGTGATGTTCGAAACCGGCGCGGTGTTCGACGCCATCGCCGATCTCGCCGCACTCGCTCGCCCCGATGGCCCATGGGTGGTGGTTGACGGCTATCACGGCTTCATGGCGATCGAGAACAACCTGTCGGCGGTCGCGGACCGCATCTTCTACGTCGCCGGGGGCTATAAATACGCCATGGCGGGCGAAGGCGTCGCCTTTCTCCACTGCCCGCCCAGCTTCGGCGCGCGGCCGGAGATTACGGGCTGGTATGCCGAATTCGCCGACCTCGAAGCCCCGCCGCCCGGGCAAATCGGCTATGCCGCCGATGCGATGCGATTCATGGGATCGACCTTCGACCCCAGCGGCCTCTACCGGCTGGTCGCCGTCCGCGACATGCTGCGCGAGGAAGGGCTGACCACCGCCGCGATTAACGCCCATGTCGCCCCGCTCCGCGAACAGCTTCTTGCCGGACTGAACGGCACCCCGCTCGCCGATGCAGAGCTGCTCAACCCCGGCACTGACCCGCGCGCGCGTTTTCTCGCCTTCCGCTCGCCGCGAGCCGCAGCATGGAAAGCCGCGCTGATGGAGCAGGATATCGTCACCGATGTGCGCGGCGATGTGCTGCGGATCGGCTTCGGCCTCTACCACGACGAGCGCGATGTCGACCGGCTAGTCGGCGCCCTGAACGATCTTGGAGACGCCTAGCCGAGGGATGTCGATCGCCGGACAGCGGTCCATCACCACCGTCAGCCCCGCCGCCTCGGCCCGCGCTGCCGCCTCGTCGTTGATGACGCCCAGCTGCATCCACACCGCCTTCGCCCCGACCGCAATCGCCTCATCCACCGCCTCGCCAGCCGCGATCGGGCGGCGGAAGATATCGACGATGTCGATCGGCTCGCCGATTTGCGCGAGCTCGCGAAACACGAACTCGCCATGAAGATGCTCACCGGTGATCTGCGGATTGACCGGAATGACGCGATAGCCATGCTCCTGCAGCATCGCCATCACCCGAAAGCTTGGCCGGTCGTGCCGGTCGCTCGCCCCGACCAGTGCGATGGTCCGCGCCCCTTCGAGCAGCGCCTTGATGTCGGCATCATCGGTCAGCGGCATGGCTCAGCCTTTCTGCGTCTCCAGCCAGGAAAGCACCTTCCCGGCCATCTCAGCAAACGCCGCGCCCTCGACCCCGTTCCCCGCAGCCGGCGGGGTGCCAGCGTCGGACGCGGTGCGAATCGCGATATCGAGCGGGATGCGCCCCAGAAACGGCACGCCCAGCCGTTCCGCCGCAGCCTCCGCCCCGCCCTTGCCGAACGGGTCCGATACCTCGCCGCAATGCGGACAGGCATAGCCCGCCATATTCTCGACGATCCCGATCACCGGGATGCCCGCCTTGGCGAACAGGTCGATCGCCCGGGTCGCGTCGATCAGCGCCAGATCCTGTGGGGTCGAGACGATCACCGCACCCGCTGGTCGATGCTTCTGGATCATCGTCAGCTGCACGTCGCCGGTGCCCGGAGGCAGATCGAGCACCAACGTGTCCGCCGCGCCCCAATTGGCATCGACCAGCTGGGTCAGCGCCCCCGCCGCCATCGGCCCGCGCCACGCGATTGCCTGCCCCTCCTCGACCAGCCCGCCCATCGACAGCATCGGCACGCCGAACGCGGTCGCGAGCGGCACCAGCTTCTTGTCGTGCGCGACCGGCTTGCGACCCTCGACCCCCATCAGCTTGGGCTGGGACGGGCCATAGATATCGGCATCGACCAGCCCCACCTTGCGCCCGGCACGTCCCAGCGCGATGGCGAGATTGGCCGAGACGGTGGATTTCCCCACCCCGCCCTTGCCGCTCGCCACCGCGATCAGGCGTCGACTGACGCGCTGCGCCGTGCGGGCGATTCGCACTTCGTCGATCCCCGGCACCATCGCAACGGCGCGCAGATCGGCCTCCAGCGCATCCTGCGCCGCGTCTGGCAGCCCGGTGACGTCGAGGATGATGCTGGCGCGTGCCCCCTCGACGCGCACCGTGGCGCGGCCAGCGGCGATGGGGGCGAGGAGGGCCTGAAGTTCGGTCTGATCGGTCATGCCGCGCGACATAGGACGGCTTTCGACTAGTGCCACTGTAAATCCGCCGCGCGGTCCCTATAAAGACCGGTATGGCGAGACTGAAAGGCTGGATCGCGCGCGCTGCCGGAGTCGGCGGAGTGCTGTGGAACGAGAACAAGGGCCCGTGGGGCGGTGGCAGCGGCGGGAGCGGCGACGACGACGGCAAGGGCGGCGATGCCGGCTCGGGCGGTAACGGCGGCGGGCCGCGCAATCCCTGGGCATTCCCGCCCGAGGGCAAGCGTGGCGGCAAGTCCAATGTCAGCAGCCTCGACGATTTCCTGAAGCGCGCGCGCAAGGGCGGCGGCGGAGGCGGGGGCCGTGGTGGCCTGCCCACCGGCATGCCCGGCCGGCCGGTCGTGCTGATCGCGATCGGGCTGCTCGTGCTCGCCTGGATCGCCTTTACCAGCGTCCATGTCATCACCCCGGAACAGCGCGGCGTGGTGAAGTTGCTCGGTCGCTACTCCCACACGATGGAGCCAGGCATTGCCATGACCCTGCCCGCACCCATCGCGACGGTCGACAAGGTCAATGTCCAGAAGATCACCAATGAGGATTTCCCGCAGGGCAGCGGCGAGAATCTGATGCTGACCCAGGATCAGAATATCGTCGACCTCGCCTATGCGGTCCGCTGGGACATCGCCAATCCGGAGGATTTCGTCTTCCAGATCGCCGAGCCCACGACGACCGTGCGTGCGACGGCGGAAAGCGCGATGCGTGCGGCGGTCGCCGGGGTCACGCTCAACGACGCGATCGGTCCGGGTCGCACGGTGATCGAGGCGCGGGTACAGCAGACGATGCAGACGATCCTCGACGAGTATAATTCCGGCGTCCGCGTTCGCGGCGTTTCGATCAAGAACGCCTCGGCCCCGGCTGCGGTGGATGAGGCATTCAAGCAGGTCACTGCCGCGCAGCAAGCCGCAGAAGGCGACCGCAACCAGGCACGCGCCTATGCCCAGCAGGTGCTCGCGGGCGCGCAGGGTGCCGCGACCGAGTTCGACAAGATTTACGAGCAGTACAAGCTCGCCCCCGAGGTTACCCGCCGTCGACTCTATTACGAGACGATGGAAGCGGTGCTGGCCAAGTCGAACAAGACCGTGATCGAGACGCGCGGCGTGACCCCCTATCTTCCGCTCCCGGCGGCGCGCGGCAATCCCGCACAGCCACAGGTTCAGCAAGGCCAGCAGGCGCAACCTGCCCAGCAAGCCCAGCAACAGGGAGGCGCACAGTGAACTCGATCCTCACCCGCCCCGTCCTGTTCGGGGGCTCGCCCTCGCGCTGCTCTTCGTGCTGCTCAACACCGTTTTCATCGTCGACGAGACCAAGCAGGCGGTGATCCTTCAGCTCGAGCAGCCGGTCCGCACGATCAACAAATATCAGCCAGGCGAGCAATTCGGTCGCAGCACTGGCGCCGGCATCAAGGTCAAGGTGCCGTTCGTTCAGCGCGTGGTTTGGGTCGACAAGCGCGTGCTCGACATCGAGCTGGAGAACCAGCCGGTGTTGTCGACCGATCAGCTGCGGCTGGAAGTCGATGCCTTTGCCCGCTTCCGCGTCGTCGATCCGCTGCGCATGGTGGTGACGGCAGGGACCGAGCGTCGCGTCGCCGACCAGCTCCAGCCGTTGTTCGGGTCCGCGCTGCGCGCCGAACTCGGCAAGCGCACCTTCGCGTCGCTGCTCAGCCCCGAGCGCACGGCGGTGATGGACAACATCCAGGCCGGCCTGCAGCGCTATGCCAGCCAATATGGCGTCGAGATCGTCGACGTCCGGATCAAGCAGGCCAACCTGCCCGAGGGTAGCCCGCTGCAATCCGCCCTCAACCGCATGGCGACCGCGCGCCAGCAGGAAGCGACGACGATCCGCGCCAACGGCCAGAAGGACGCGACGATCATCCGCGCCGAAGCCGATGCGAAAGCGGCGGAAATCTATGCGGCCGCGTTCAACAAGGATCCGCAATTCTACGATTTCTGGCGCGCGATGCAGTCCTATCGCACCACCTTTCTCGGCAATGGCCGTGATCCGATGGGCGAGACGTCGATCATTCTCTCGCCGGACAATGACTATCTGCGCGAATTCCGGGGCCAGGGCCGTTAGGCTCTGGTCACCACGTGTCAGGAACCAACCGGACCCCAACGGCTGTCGGTTCGTTCATATTCAATCGCCGTTCAGCTATCTCAGGCGAGTAATACACCGATGACCGAAACTTCGCCCGGCAAGGGCCGCAACTCCAAGGGCCAGATGACCAAAGGAACCACTCAAGTGCGCTATGCCTATGCGATCACCTCCGCGCTCCTGATCGGCGGCGCGAGCGCTGCGCTGGTGCTCCAGAACCCAGCCGGTGCCCAGACAGCACAGAATGAGCCGGGCGCAATTCAGGCATCGGCGCCGCGCGCCGAGCGCGCCGATGAGCTTTGCCGACATGGTGGCAAAGCTCCAGCCTGCGGTGGTGAACATCTCCACCACGCAGCGGGTGCAGGTCCAGGCCAATCCGTTCGCGGGCACGCCGTTCGGTGACCTGTTCGGCGGCCAGCAGGGCGGCGGCGGCCGACCGGTGACGCGTCAGGCCGAATCGCTCGGCTCGGGCTTCCTCATCTCGGCCGATGGCTATGTCGTCACCAACAACCATGTGATTTCGGCGGGCCAGCGCGGCGCAGTGGTCGAAACGATCAAGGTGACGCTGGCCGATCGCCGCGAATATACCGCCAAGCTGATCGGCCGCGATCCCGCCACCGATCTCGCCGTGCTCAAGATCGAGGGCGCGAACCTGCCCTTCGTCCGTCTCGGCGATTCGAACCAGTCGCGCGTCGGCGACTGGGTGATCGCGATCGGCAACCCCTATGGGCTGGGCGGTTCGGTGACTGCGGGCATCATCTCGGCGCTGCATCGCGCGACCGGCCAGGGCGGCCCGCTCGACCGCTTCATCCAGACGGACGCGTCGATCAACCGCGGCAATTCCGGCGGTCCGCTGTTCGACCTCAGCGGCAACGTCATCGGGATCAATTCGCAGATCCTGTCGCCGACCGGCGGCAATGTCGGCATCGGTTTCGCAATCCCCTCGTCAGAGGCAAAGGCGATTATCGAAACGCTGATGAAGGGCAGCAGCGTCGAGCGCGGCTATCTCGGCGTCGGCATCCAGCCGCTGACCGACGATCTCGCCAAGTCATTCGGCGTGCCCAAGGGCAAGGGCGAGCTGATCAGCCGGGTCGAACCGGGCGAGGCTGCGGCCAAGGCCGGGATCAAGCAGGGCGACATTATCGTCAAGATCGACGGGAAGGACGTCACCCCCGACCAGACCCTGTCCTACCTCGCCGCGCGCGTTGCGCCGGGCACGCGCATCCCGGTCGAACTGATCCGCGACGGCAAGCCGATGACGGTGCAGGTGACCGTCGGCAAGCGCCCGCCCGAGGAGCAGATCGGTGGCTTCGATCCGGATGCCGATGAAGGCGCGCCCGGTGGCGACGACGCAACCCAGGCCGGCCCCGCTTCGCTCGGCGTCAGCGTGACCGCGCTGACCCCGCAGATTGCGCGCACCATTGGCGTCGATCCGGCAACCAAGGGCGTCGTCATCGTCGGAGTCGACCCGGCGAGCGACGCCGCACAGAAGCAGCTGACACGCGGCCTCGTCATCACCTCTGTTAACCGTCAACCGATCGAGACGCCGGCGGACTTCGCCCGCCTGGTCAACGCGGCCAAGGCATCGGGCGCGGACTCGGTCGTGCTCTACATCATGGCGCGCGGCGGCGTCGGCACCTATCGCGCGGTCGCATTCGCCCGCTGATAGGGGCTGGCCTCGGCACGCATTCTCCCTAATGCTGCGCTTCTGATCATCGGGAGCGCAGCATGTCGGACGAGAGCGATCTGTTCATTGGTCTGGGCGGGGGCGAACGTCAGGCGCTGGTCCTCAAGCGCGCCAACCGGCATGGCCTTGTCGCGGGCGCGACCGGCACCGGCAAGACGGTCACGCTTCAGGGCCTCGCCGAAAGCTTCAGCCGCGCAGGCGTTCCGGTGTTTGCCGCGGATGTAAAGGGCGATCTTTCGGGTATGGCGATGGCCGGATCGCCGACCGCGAAGACCCACGAGCCGTTCACCAAGCGCGCCGTGGAAATCGGCTATACCGACTGGCAATATGCCGCAGCGCCAGTGCAATTCTGGGATCTGTTCGGCGAGCAGGGGCACCCCGTCCGCACCACGGTCTCCGAAATGGGGCCGCTGCTGCTCGGGCGGCTGCTCGGGCTCAACGACACGCAGGAAGGCGTGCTCGCCATCGCTTTTCAGGTCGCGGACGATGACGAGTTGTTGTTGCTCGACCTCGACGACCTTCAGGCAATGCTCGCCGCATGCAGCGAGCGGGCGGATGAACTGAGCGCGCGCTACGGCAATGTCGCCAAAACCAGCGTCGGCGCGATCCAGCGGCAATTACTCCAGCTGCGCAGCCAGGGCGGCGAACATTTCTTCGGCGAACCGGCACTGTCGATTCAGGATTTCATCAAGACCGACGACAATGGCCATGGCGTGGTCAACATCCTCGCCGCCGACAAGCTGATGGCCTCGCCCCGGCTCTACGCCACCTTCCTGCTGTGGCTGCTGTCCGAGCTGTTCGAATCGCTCCCCGAGGTCGGCGATCCCGACAAGCCCAAGCTCGTCTTCTTCTTCGACGAGGCGCACCTGCTGTTCGAGGAGGCACCAAAGGCGCTGCTCGACAAGGTCGAACAGGTCGTTCGCCTGATCCGGTCGAAGGGCGTCGGCGTCTATTTCGTGACCCAGAACCCGATCGACATCCCCGAGGACGTCGCCGGCCAGCTCGGCAACCGCGTCCAGCACGCGCTGCGCGCCTTCACCCCGCGCGAGCAGAAGGCGATTCGGGCCGCCGCTGAAACCTTCCGCGCCAACCCCGACCTCAATGTCGAAACCGCGATCACCGAACTCAAGGTCGGTGAGGCGCTGGTGTCGGTGCTGATGGCCGACGGCGCGCCCTCTCCGGTCCAGCGAACGCTGATCAAGCCGCCACGCGGTCGCGTCGGGCCGGTCACGCCGGAGGAGCGCAAGATCCTGATCGAGACCGATCTGGTCGGCGCGAAATATGACGCACTGGTCGACCGCGAGTCCGCCGAAGAACTGCTGACCGCCAAGGCGACCGAAGCCTCCGCCGCCGCTGCCGAAGCCAAGGCGCAGGACGCGGCCGAAAAGGCTGCGCTCGCCCAAGCCAAGGAAGAGGCACGCGCCGCCAAGGAAGCGGAGCGCCAGCGCCTCGCTGCACAGCGCGAAGCCGACCGTCAGTCGCGGCTGGAGGAAGCGGCGAAACGCAAGGCCGAGCGCGAGGCCGCGAACAATCCATGGAATCGCGCAGTCAAATCCGCGACCCAGTCCGCCTCGACTGCCGCCGGTCGCGCAGTCGCGGGCGAGGTATCAAAGGCGATCTTCGGCAAGAAATCCGGCGTCGGCGCCAGCGTCGTCGGCGGGATCGTGCGCGGGATTCTCGGCGGCTTGTTCAAGGGGCGGTGAACCCGCCCCCTACATCACCGCCAGCAACGACTTGATCGACACGAAGGCGAAGGCAACCGAGCTGTCGGCGACACCATAGGGGATGAAGATAGAATCCCCATGGCGGAGCGCGCCGCACGAATAGACGACATTGGGAACATAGCCCTCGCGGTCCTCGCTCGCCGCCGCCAGGATCGGCTCGCTGGTGCGACCGATGACCTTCGACGGATCATCCTTGTCGAGCAACGCCGCGCCGATCGAATATTTGCGCATCGCCCCGACCCCATGGGTCAGCATCAGCCAGCCCTCGTCCAGCTCGATCGGCGGGCCGCAATTGCCCATCTGAACCAGTTCCCACGGGAATTTGGGGGTGATCAGCTTCACCCCTTCGTCCCAATGGGTCAGGCGATCGGATTCGATCAGGAAGATATTTTCCCCATCCTGTCGCCCGATCATCATGTACTTGCCGCCGACCTTGCGGGGGAACAGACCCATGCCCTTGTTGCGCGCGGCGCTGCCGGTCATCGGGACCAGATCGAACTCGCGCCAGTCGCGGGTGCGCAGCATCTCCGACTGGATCTGCGACCCGTTATAGGCGGTGTAGGTCCCCAGCCACTCGTCGCTTCCGTCGTCATGGGTGAAGCGCGTCAGGCGCATATCTTCCAGCCCGTTGGACTGGGCGCGGGTGATCGGGAACAGCAGCGTCCCCGACAGCGTCGAATCGCGGTGGCGATAGACCTTGACCGGCCCCTCCGGCGCGCGCTCCTCCGCCTCATGGGCGTCGGCAGAGGTCGCGAAGGGCGGTTCGGGCGCGAGCGTCAGCTCGTTCTTGTCGGTGATAATCCCCTCGCGAAACGCGACCGAGGAGATATGCCCCTCCCCCACCGCACGCAGGCTCATCAGGATGCGCAGGCTGCCCCTGGGCATTCCCGACTGGTCGTAATGTGGCACCGCGCTCGGGTTCATCAGCGCGGCGGCGGCATAGCTGTACTCGTGGCAGAAATAGGCACCGATCAGCTGGCGTTTCTCGTCGCCAATGCTCGCGCCGTCGAGGCCCAACTGTACCTCGATCTCGTCATAGCGGGTCATGAACACGCGCCGCGTCTGCCAGTGGCGCGCCTCGAAATCCTTGAGCACTGTCTCGAGCTGCGCGCGCGCCTCGCCCGGCGACATGTCGAGCACCGCACGCACCAGCCGCTCGGTCCGCGACGGCGCGCCATTGGTCGACTGCCAGCCGATGTGAAACGGACGCACCACCACCCGCGAGGGGTCGGCGTGAAGCCGCAGCGGATGATGATACAGGTCGAGCATGCGTCCCCCCGGACTCTTCAGCGCGGTCGCCATGACTAAGCGACGGCTTTTCCCGGGTCTGCCACGAATTGCGCGCGACGCGAAAGGGCGGAAATGGCGCAATTCGCCAGTTGGAGTGCCAGGATCGATTCGGCACCTTGGTTGCGGTTGAGCCCGTGCGGGGTCAGCCCATCGAAACAGCCGCCATCCGCAGCGCTGGCGAGCGGCAGGTCGAGGTCGTTCTGACCGAGATACCAGCGATAGGCGCGATGCGCCTCATCCACCCAGCGCGCTTCACCCTTCGCGTCGAACGCAGCGGCGCAGGCATCGATCGTCGCCTGTGCCTCCAGCGGCTGCTGGTCGAATGGCATCGGATCGGCATAGGCGCGCCCGAAGCTCTCCGTGCCAACCGCGCGGAAGCGCCCTCGGGCGAGGTCTGCTGCCCGACGATCCAGCTCAGCGTCGACAGGCCGCACGCAACGAAATCGGGTCGGTCGAGCGCGCGTCCGGCACGGATCAGCGCCTCAGGGAGTCGGGCATTGTCATAGGCGAGGACGATCTCGAACCATTCCCATTCGGGCCGGCGCGCGGCGTCGAGCAGGCTGACCAGCTCTTCGCCAAAGCGTTCGAGCAGCGTCCGCGACAATGCATGCCCCGGATGCGCGTCAAGCATCGCGGCGGCACCCAGCATCGCAAAGGCGCGGGCGCGCGGGCTGCCGAAATCGAACGCGATCGACGCGGTCTGGTCGAACAGCACCCGCGCCCAGTCGCGATATTTGACGTCGCGCGCCTCAGCAGCGGTGACGCCAAGCGCCCACAGCGTGCGACCGTTCGAATCCTCCGATCCCTCGTCCTCGCACCAGCTGCGGTCGAATCGCATGAAATTGCGGAAGCGGCGTGCATCGGGGTTCCACGCAAATTGCACGAACGCGGCATAGATGCTGGTCCAGCGGTCGCGCTCGCTCGCGTCGATCGGGTCGATGCGATGCATCAGGATCAGCGCGCGGGCATTGTCGTCGATGCAGTAGCCGTGACGCCGGTCGGGCACGGCATAGATCGAATGCTGGAGCATCCCCGTCGCATCGCTCATCCGCTCGACCGCGCGGAAATCGCCCGCCAGCACGGTCGCGCGCGACGTCGGATTCACCACAAGGCGCGGCGGGCGCGTGTCTCGCACCGCATCGATCAGGGTCGCTACTGCCTCCGCGATCCGCGGCCAGATCATCGTCCGCCCGCGCGCATAGGCGCGGCGCGCCATTTCCGCGCGCGCATCGCCGTCGTCGAGCAGTGCACCGATCGCTTCCGCGAACGCGCTGCTGTCGCCGAACGGGACCAGCACACCATGATTGTCGGCGAGGATCTCTGTGGCATGGACATAGGGGGTCGACACCACCGGCTTGCCCATCGCCACGGCATAGGACAGCGTCCCCGACGTGATCTGCGCCGGGTTGGGATAGGGCGTCGCGTAAATGTCCGCCGCCTGAAGATAATCGAGCAGTTCGTCCTGGTCGACAAAGGCGTTGACGAAGGCGATGTGCCGTTCGACCCCCAATTGCGCGGCCAGCGCATGGAGCCGGTCGCGATACGCCTCGCCCTCATGCGCCACCAGATTGGGGTGGGTCGCGCCGAGAATCACATAGAGCGCGTCAGGATGCTTCGCCGCGACTTGCGGGAGCGCCTCGATCACCGTCTCGATCCCCTTGCTGGGGGCGAGCAGGCCGAACGTCAGGATGACCTGGCGCCCGTCCCAGCCGAAGCGGCTCTTCATTGAATCGGGATCGACATAAGCGCGGTCTGGCACCCCGTGGGGGATCACCACGACTTTGCGCGGATCGACGCCATGCGCGCGGCGAAGAATGTCGCGCCCCTTCTCCGCCATCACGATCACGCGCGCGGCGCGACGCAGCAGCGCTTCCATCACCCGGCGCTCGTCGGAATTGGGCGCTTCGAGCACCGTGTGCAGCGTCGCGATAACAGGAAGGCCGGTGCGGTCGAGCAGCGCGATCAGATGCTCGCCCGCCGATCCGCCATAGATGCCATATTCATGCTGGACCCAGATCGCCTGCGCGCCCGAGGCATCGATGGCGCGCGCAGCGTCGAGATAGGCGGCACGGTCGTCCTGCGGGATCGTCGCAGTGACGGCGGGTGGGAAGGCATAGGCCCCGGGCCTGTCGTCCATTGCGTAGACATCGACCCGCATATCCGGGAAGCGCGTACGCAGCGCCTGGTAACAATCCGTCGTGAAGGTCGCGAGCCCGCACTTGCGGGGCAGGAAATTGCCGACCAGCGCAATATGATCGACCCGATCAGGCAACGGCGACGTTCGCGTCATCCCGACATCCTTCGCAACAGCAACATGGGTTAGCCCGAATGCCGGGCAAGCAATCTCCAAACGTTATCGTGACATTATGGTTGCAACCATGCTGCGATGCAACATCGTTGAATCGGTCGAAATCACCCGCGCGCGCGGTAGCCCGGGACGTCCTGTGCCGGGATCCACACGCCCTTGGGCGGCTCCCCCGATTGCCAGAAGACATCGATCGGAATGCCCCCGCGCGGATACCAGTATCCGCCGATGCGCAGCCATTTGGGCTGCATCTCGTCGAACAATCGCTGGCCGATGCCGACGGTGCAATCCTCATGGAACGCGCCATGATTTCGGAAGCTGCCGAGGAACAGCTTGAGCGACTTGGATTCGACGATCGTCTCGCCCGGCACATAATCGATCACCAAATGCGCGAAATCAGGCGCGGCGGTGATCGGGCAGAGCGAGGTGAATTCGGGCGCGGCGAAGCGGATCAGATAATCGGTGCCGGGTCGCGGATTGGGGACGTAATCGAGCACCGCCTCTTTGGGGGAAGCGGGAAGCGCGCTGGTTTGGCCGAGATGCTTTGGAGTCATGTCGGCCATTTAGGCGTTCGTGCGCGATTCGGAAACTCGACGCGGCACCCTGCGCGGATTAGGGTGAAACGATGGACGCGCTGGTAACCCCGCAATGGCTGGAGGACGCGCTCGGCGCGGCCGACCTCAGGATCCTCGACGCGACATGGTTCCTGCCCGATGCGGGACGCAACGCGCGCGCGGAGTTTGAGACGGGGCATATCCCCGGCGCGGCGTTCTTCGACATCAACGCGATTGCGGACAGCACCAGCCCCCCTCCCGACGATGCTCCCAAACGCCGGACAGTTCGCAACGCAGCTGGGCGCACTGGGCGTCGGAACGGGCGACCGGATCGTGCTGTACGACAATGCCCCCCACCATACCGCGACGCGCGCCTGGTGGATGCTGCGTGCGTTCGGGATCGAGGCGGCTTTGCTCGACGGCGGCTTTGCCCGCTGGGTGAAGGAAGAGCGTCCGGTCGAGACCGGCGCCGCCAACCCGGCCCCGGCAACACTTGCGGTCACCCCCGATCCGGCGCGGGTCCGCACGCGCGATCAGGTGCTGGCCAATATCGTCAGCCATGCCGAGCAACTGGTCGATGCCCGCTCTGCCGCCCGCTTCACCGGCGAAGAGAAGGAAACCCGGCCCGGCTTGGCCAGCGGCCATATTCCGGGCAGCGCCAACATCCCCTATTCATCCTTCTTCAACCCCGACGGGACGTGGAAGCACCCGACCAGCCTGAGGTTGGCGTTCGAGGATGAGGGGGTCGAGGTCGAGCGACCGGTGATCGCCACCTGCGGATCGGGGATCAGCGCGGCGGTGATCGTGTTCGCGCTCCATTTGCTCGGCCATCCCGCCGCGCTCTATGACGGCAGCTGGGTCGAATGGGGTGCGCATCCCGACACGCCCAAGGCGACGGGCGCGGCATGAACAATGGCGAGGGCAAGGGCGACGGGACGAAGGTCGTCGGCGCGGGACGGCGGCCCGAATGGACCCAGGGCATCGTCAACCCCCGGTGTGGCGCGCGTCGACCATCCTCTACGACAATGTCGCGCAGCTGCGCGCGGCGGCGGGGCGCGACACCCACCACCGGCTGTTCTACGGCCGCCGCGGCACCCCGACGCAGTGGAGCCTCGCCGAAGCGCTGACGGAACTGGAGCCGGGGGCGGAGGCCACGTTCCTCTACCCTTCCGGTGTCGCCGCCGTCTCCGCCGCGCTGCTCAGCGTGCTGTCGCCCGGCGACGAGCTGCTGCTGGCGGACAGCGTCTATGACCCGACGCGCAGCTTCGCGACCGGCTTCCTGACGCGGTTCGGCGTGACCACACGCTATTACGACCCGATGATCGGCGGCGGCATCGCCGACCTCATCGGCGACAACACCCGCGCGATCTTCATGGAAAGCCCGGGCAGCCTGACCTTTGAGGTACAGGACGTCCCCGCCATCGTCGCTGCCGCCAAGGCGCACGACGTGACGACGATCATCGACAATACCTGGGCGACACCCTTGCTGTTCCCGGTGATGGCGCTGGGCGTCGACCTGTCGATCCTCGCCTGCACCAAGTATGTCGTCGGCCATAGCGACGTGATGCTGGGCAGCGTCACCGCCGCGCCGTCGCACTGGGCAAAGCTGCGCGACACCAGCTTCGCGCTGGGCCAGACCGCGAGCCCCGACGATGCCTGGCTGGGCTCGCGCGGCCTGCGCACCATGGCGGTGCGGCTCAAGCATCATGGCGCAGTGGCGCTGGAGATCGCGCGCTGGCTGGAGACGCGGCCCGAGGTGGCGCAGGTGCTGCACCCAGCCCTCCCCTCCTGCCCCGGCCACGACCGGTTCGTCCGCGACTTCAAGGGGTCGGCGGGACTGTTCAGCTTCGTTCTCAAGGGCGGGACCGAGGCGTCGCGCGCCGCGCTGATCGACGGGTTGGAGCTGTTCGGCATCGGCTATAGCTGGGGCGGATTCGAGAGCCTGGCCATCCCGATCGACCCGCAGCGCCACCGCAGCGCGACAAAGTGGGAGGCAGCGGGGCTGGCGGTGCGATTGCAGATCGGACTGGAGGATTCCGCCGACTTGATCGCCGACCTTGCCGCCGGGCTCGACCGGTTCCGGGCGACGACGTGATTCCGCCCGCGCTTGCCCGCTGGCTCGCCGACAGCGGATTCGGTGCGCCGAGCACAGCAGAGCTGATCGAAGCCGCGATCGCTGGCGGCATCGCCATTGCCGTGCTCACCGCCGGCTGGCTGGCCGGACGCCGGCTGGGTCCACCTATTGCGACATTATGGCAGGCGCGCGTGGGCAATCATGTCGAGGGGCTGGCGCACCGGATGAATGCGCTGGTCCGTCACGGCAGCGCGGCATTATTGCTCGCCATCGTGCTCAATTCCTGGACCTGGACACGTCTGGCGGAGGCAGGGCTGGGCTTCGCCCTCGCATCGGCCAGCGCGATGACGGTGCTGGTATTCATGCGTGGGCTGCACATGCCGCGATGGAGCGCTTGGGCGGTCGCAACGACCATGTTCGCCGCGATCCTGAGCCATGCGATCGGCGGGTTCAACGTCATCACCGACACGCTCGACCGGATCGGCATGGATGTCGGGACGCGGCGAATCTCGCTGCTCGCGGTGGTGACGATCCTGATTACCGCCATCGCGCTCTACGCCGCCGCGCGCCTCGCCAACCGCGTCATCGCGCATTCGATCGGCCAGGCGCGGGGCTTCGACGCGACCCAGAAACTGCTGGTGCAGAAGCTGGCCAGCATTGCGGTGATCGTCGTTGTCTTCCTGCTGGGCATAGACCTGCTCGGGATCGACCTGACCAGCTTCGCGGTCTTCTCCGGCGCGATGGGCCTCGCGGTCGGCTTCGGCCTGCAGAAGACCGTCGGCAACCTGATCGCAGGGATCATCCTGCTGATGGACCGGTCGATCAAGCCGGGCGATGTCATCGTGGTCGGCGACAGTTTCGGCTGGGTCAACAAGATCGGCGTGCGCGCGGTGAGCGTCATCACCCGCGACGGCAAGGAACATCTGATTCCGAACGAGAATCTGATGACGCAGGAGGTGGAGAACTGGTCCTTCTCCGACCGCAATGTCCGTGTCCGCATTCCGGTCGGCATCGCCTATGAGTCCGACGTCAAGCTGGCGCAGAAGCTGATGCTCGATGCCGCCCTGGAAAGCCCGCGCGTGCTCGACACCCCCCGCCCCAATGTCTGGCTCACCTCGTTCGGCGACTATGCGCTGGAGCATGAGATCCTCGCCTGGATCAGCGATCCCGAGGGCGGCGTCGGCAATGTGAAGTCGGACGTGCTCAACCGGCTATGGGTCAAGTTTCAGGAACACGGCATCGAAATCCCCTTCCCGCAGCAAGTGCTTCACTTCCGCAGCAGCAAGGGCGACCGCATCGGCAGCGTCGCGGGCGTGCGCAGTGAAGCGCCGCTTGGCGGAAACGAGGACGCTCCCTAGATCGGACCCGTGCCAGAGACTGTTTCAGCCCGCATCGCCGAAGGAGTCGCGTCGATCCCGGCGACGCAGTGGGACGCCTGTACGGGTCGCACCAACCCCTTCCTGTCGCACGCTTTCCTGTCGGCTTTGGAAGCATCGGAATCTGTCGGGGTCGCGGCGGGGTGGCAGGCGCTGCCGATCGTGATCGAGGACGCGGACGGCGTCCCCGCGGCCATCGCCCCGACCTATGCCAAGAGCCACAGCCAAGGCGAATATGTGTTCGATCACGCCTGGGCCGATGCCTACGAGCGCGCAGGCGGCAAATATTACCCCAAGATTCAGGTCGCGGTGCCCTTCACCCCCGTACCGGGCCCGCGCTTGTTGCTGCGCGATCCGGCGCTGGCCCCCGCGCTGATCGCGGGCATCCGCGCGTTGACCGACAATAACCGGCTGTCGTCGGCACACGTCACTTTTGTCGACGAGGGCCAGCTTCCGCTGTTCGAGGAAGCCGGGTGGCTGGTCCGGGCGGGGACGCAGTTTCACTGGCACAATCGCGATTATGCGGATTTCGACGCCTTCCTCGCCGTGCTGTCCTCACGCAAGCGCAAGGCGATCCGCAAGGAACGTGAGCGGGCGCTGGATGGCCTGACGATCCGCCACCTGACCGGCGGGGAGATCACCGAGGCGCATTGGGACGCCTTCTGGGCCTTCTATCAGGACACCGGCAGCCGCAAATGGGGCCGCCCCTATCTCACCCGCCCCTTCTTCTCGATGCTGGGCGCGGCGATGGGCGATCGGGTGCTGCTGATGTTCGCCGAACGCGACGGGCGGCCGATCGCGGGCGCGCTCAACCTGATCGGCGGCGATGCGCTGTACGGGCGGTACTGGGGCTGCGTCGAGGACGTACCGTTCCTCCACTTCGAGCTCTGCTATTATCAGGCGATCGAGGCGGCCATTGCGCGCGGCCTGTCACGAGTCGAGGCGGGGGCGCAGGGCGAACACAAGCTGGCGCGTGGCTATGTACCCGTTACGACCTGGTCGGCGCACTATATCCCCGACCCCGGTTTCCGCCGCGCGATCGAGGAGTATCTGGTGCGCGAGCGCGACGCGGTGGCGCGGGAACAGGAATTTCTGGGCGAAATGACGCCGTTCAAACGGGGCGGTTAGGCTTCCTTTTTCGCCGCCTTCCACGCCTCCAGCTGCTTCTGCTTGTCGCGCTCGAGAAACTCGCGCATTTTCTGGATATGGCCGCGATAGGGGCCGAGATCCTCCGGGTTCAGGATCGCGGCGGGCGTGCCATGATCGATCTTGAACAGCGCGCTGTTGCCGTCGCGCCAGACCGGGATCAAACCCGCCTCAAGCCGCTTGTCGTAATTGGGCGGGCTGATCACCCACAGATAGTCATAGGCATGGCGCGGGAAG
Organism: Sphingomonas sp. J344; assembly: GCF_024700005.1. Taxonomy (NCBI): domain Bacteria; kingdom Pseudomonadati; phylum Pseudomonadota; class Alphaproteobacteria; order Sphingomonadales; family Sphingomonadaceae; genus Sphingomonas; species Sphingomonas sp. J344. The sequence continues at coordinate 611,731 of NZ_JAJONB010000001.1, forward strand.
CGCGCGAGGCTGACCGCGACCGGCCGCCACCACTCGCGCGGACATTTGGTGTCGGTGACGATCTGTGACGGGTCATGGCTGAACCCGCGCGCCTGTTTGTAGCGGACCGTGAGCAATTGCCCGCCCGCCATCGACCATTGGTCGTTGGTGTATGCCAGCTTCCGCACCATCGCCATGCCGGGCAGATGCTGGAGCCGCGTCATCGTCCATTCGTTGTAGCAAGTCTCGCCGACGAAGCTCAGCAGCCGCGCGCCTTCGGGCACATGATCAAGCGCCTTGAGCTCACGATCATAGGACTTGTCGTAAAGATAGTTGCTCCACGTCGTCGTACCCATGCGGACGAGGAAGAAGGCGAGTCCGGCCATCGCCAACAGCTTCGCGCCCTGGGTCGTCATCCCCGGCTTGGGCCGCAACGCGATCACCGCGATGGCGATCATGTACGGTGCCAGCCGCATATCGGCATAGGCCGACCCGAACACCACGCGGGGCAGCAGGATGAACACTGCGATCAGGAACAGCGCGGAGATGCCGAGATGCCGCGAATATTCGATATTGGGATCGCGCAGCCCCTTGAGCAGGACGAGGAACAACACGCCGAGGCAGGCGATGTCGAACAGCTGCCAGCGGTCGCGCAGGACCATCAGCACCCACCAGATTTTCGCACGCCAGTTGAACCAGTCGCCGGTGACCCCGCTGACATCCCCCGCGCTGCGCCACATCAGCATCAGCACTGCGGCGGGAATCAGCGACAGGCAGTGAATGCCCGCCATGAACCAGGGCACGACCCAGCTTTGCACGAAATTGGCGTGCCACGGCCCTGTGCGCGGCCCACGCATATCATGCTGGCGGATCAGCTCGGCGGCGAAGCACAGCACGCCCAGCGTGCCCCAACCAAAGGTATGCGTGACCCAGATCAACATGCCGATCGGCACGAAGATCACCGCGCGCAGCCGGATCTTGCCCAGCCGCGCCAACCGCAGCCACAGCGCAAAGGCGTTGAGCGCCAGCGCCATCGACAATGCGAAGTTCGCAAAACCGAAATGGAAGGCGTAGTTGTAGGCCAACGGTAGCGCGAACAACGCGGTCGCGGGGATGCGCCCATGCACCTCGCGCGCGATCCACAACAGGCCGGTGACGGTCAGCACCGGAATCGTGATGACGATCAGCTTGACCGCCAGCTCCAGCCCGAAAATCGGCTCGAGCGGTATGATCAGCAGATCGAGCCCGAGATTGCCGATGAGGCTCCACTCGAACTTGTACCAGTCGTTGAGCCAGGGCACCTCGGCATGGCTCAGCTGGACGCGATAGCGCGCCATGTGCCCGGGCAGGTCGACCTGCGGCGGGATATCCGGCCACAACAGCGGGATCGCCGCCGCGAACGCCGCGAACAGCACGAACCAGCGCGTCTGCCACCATTGCGGCGTTTCTGTCGGAATGCCCCCTTGCATCCGACCGCCTTTACTGCGGCGCAGCACCTGCGGGCAAGCGGCTTGCCGAACGGTCGACCGCATAGAGCGCCGACCCGCCCTGTTTCCAGACGAGAGTCAGGCCAGCGGCGGCATGTGGCGGGATCGGCGCATCGATCAGCCAGACATGCGTGAACAGGTTGTGCGGAAAGTCCGTCAAGGCATCGGCGCGGGGCAGCAGATTGGGATCGTGTGGACAGGGCTGTACGACCGAAATCTGTGACGGGTCATGCGCGAAATAGCCCGCTGGAACTTTGACGCTCAACAGCGGCGCCCCCTCCATCCGCCATTGATCATTGGCGAAGGCGGCGCGGCGCGCGGTGGCGAAGGCGGGCAAATGCGTGCGGCGGCTGTGCGCCCAGGGCTGGTCGCAGCTGTCCCCGACCAGTGCGAAGACGCGCGCCCCACGCGGGAGGTGGTCGAGCGCGACGAGTTCGCGCTGCCAGTCGGCATCGTATAGCGCGAAGCTGGTGGCGGTGGCGAGGGTGCGGACAAGGAAGAAGGCAAGTCCTGCCAGAGCGATCGCACGCACCGGTGCGCCCTCCTTCGGGTTCAACCCGGCGAGCGCCACGGCGAAGGCGAAGGGGAGCAAACGCAGATCGGCATAGGCCGATCCGAGCAGGGTGAAGGGCAGCAGCAGAAAGGCGAGGGCGGTCAGCGCGGCAGCGGCGGCCGCCTGTGGCGCGATCCGCCCAGCCTGTCCCCGGATACCGGCATAGACGGCGGCGACGACCACCAGCAGGGCGGGCAGGTCGAGCCAGATCCAGCGGTCGCGCAGCACGCTGCCCAGCCCCTTGAGCTTCGCGACCAGGTCGATGAAGCGCCCGGTCTCCGCCGCGCCCCCGCCGCCACTCCAGACCAGCATCGCCAGCACCGGCGGTGCGAGCGGGACCGTGGCGATGGCGGCATCGAACGCGGCGCGCAGTATTGGTCTGTCCTTGGCCCGCGCCGCCCATTCGCCCGCGACGACGAACAGGCCCAGCATCGCCCAGCCCATCGCGTGGCACGTCCACACGATCAGTCCGAAGGGCATGAAGATCGCGGTGCGCAGCCCGATCCGGTTCAGGCGTCCGAGCCTAAGCCAGAACGCCCAGCCGCCGAGCGCAAGCGCCATGGCGAGGCAGTAATTCACGAACCCGAACTGAAACGGATAGCTGTAGGCCAGCGGCAGCGCGAACAGCGCCCATGGACTGACCCGCCCGGTCAACTCGCGGCTGAGCCACAGCAACGCCCCGGTCGTCAGCACGGGGATCGCGATCACCACCAGCTTGACCGCAGGTTCCAGCCCGATGATGGGGCCGAGCGCGGCCACCAACAGATCGACGCCGAGATTGCCGACCAGCCGCCATTCGAAGCTGTAATAGCGATCGAGAAGCGTCGCCTCATCGCCCAGCATCACGCGGTACCGTCCGATATGGCCGGGCAGATCGGTGAGCGGCGGCACAGCGGGCCACAGTAATGGGAGCGCCGCGAGCAGCAGCGCGGAGGCGAAGAACCACCGGCTTTCCCACCAGCGCCCGCTCATCGCGCCACCCGATAGACGCTCGCGCCCGCCGCAACCGGGGTCAGCCACTCCGGTGGCGTCCCTGCCCGCAACGCGGCGCGCAGCGATCCGGCGGGCGGGGCGCCCAGCTCGTCCCACGCACCGCCGCAGTCGGCGAGATAGTCGATCCGAAGCCGCCCCGCCTCGGCCTGTGCCCGCGCGACCGGCAAATCAACCAGCCGATAGACGGCGAGGTTGCCTTCGGCATTGCGGTGGTACGGTGCGGCGAGGATGCGGTGGCGCGTCTCGGCCAGCGCATAGGCACCCAGATCGATCGGCGCGGCGACCGTCCCGGCGGGTTGCGCCGCGAGTTGCGCGAGCACAGCCCCGCCGTCGCACTGCGCCGCTTCCGGCTTGGGCGCAGCAAGACCTCCCAGCGCGGGATAGACCAACCCCGCCGACGCGATCCATGCGGCGGCAAGCACCAGCGGCCCGCGTTGCCGTGCCTCGGCGATCAGCGCGGCCAGCGCCGGTGCGGCGAGCAAGGTCCCCGCATAAATTCCGCGTAGCTGGACCAATGCCAACGCCAGCGCCGCCAGATGGAACGCGGCCAGTACCGCCCATTCCACCGCGCGCGACTGCCGCCACTGCCACGCCGTCGCGCCAAGCCCGACCAGCGCCAGCCCGACATAGCCGATGGCACGATCCAGCGGCGCGACGAACAAGGGCTGTGCCTCCGCCACCCGCGCCAGCCACAGTCGCTCAAGCAACGGATCGACCCCGCCATAGGGGGGACAGACAGGCCGGAGAGAGAGCAAGCGCGACGGCGGCCGCGACACCGCCGAGCAGGATCGCCGCGCCCACCCGTGCGCGTGGCGCCACAAGGCGGCTTCCGGCCAATGCCAGCCCGGGCGGCACAAGCGCGGCCACTTGCGCGGCGCGCCACAGCGGTGCGGCAAAGGCATCACAGCTGGCGACGTTCCACCCGCTCGTGCGGAACAACAGCGCGGCGATGCCGAGACCCGCAACCAGCGCCACGCCATAACCGAGCAGCCGAGGCCGCTCCCCCTCCCCCGCGACCGCCCAGCGCAACACCAGCACTCCGCCGCCGAGCCCAAGGAAGGGCGCCGTCTCCATCCCCACCACCAGCGAGGCGACGCTCGCCACGCCCGCCGAAACGCCGCTGCGCCACCCGCCCGGGCAGATCAGCGCGCGGACGAGGATGAGCACCAGCACCAGCTGCACCCCGTGATGGTCGATGCGGCCGGGCAGGAACAGCGCACTGGCGGGGTAGGCCAGCGCGGCGACCACCACCGCCACCGGTGCTGAAACCTCCAGCCGTCGCGCGATCGACGCAATCAGCATCAGCGCGGCTGCAAACAGCAGCATCGGCGACAGCATCACCGCGACCAGCTCCGCCCCATGCGCCCCCAGCAACGGGGTCAGCAATGCGACGATCGCCCCCGGCACCAGATCGGGCAGCCGCGACCAGTGCATTTCCAGCCCCTCGGGGCCGAGCCGATGCTGGGCAAGGTCGTTCCACCCCTGCCCTGCCAGCCAGTCGCGGATCTGCTGCAACCGCATCACATCGTCGGTATCGGGCAACTGCAACGCCGACAGCGCCGCCCAATCGCGCCATGCCCAAACGAGTGCGAGCAGGGCCGCCAGCCCAGCCGCCACCGCGTTGTCACGCCAGACTATCGATCGCCCCGCCCCCATGACGCTTCGCTATCCCATCCCGGTTAACGTTCGTCGAGCGCGATTGCGCACCCGAGCCCTACCGTTAGGCTGGCGGAATGAAACGCATCCTCCTGATCGGCCTGCTCCTCGGCCTCGCATTGGCCGGCTATGGCTATTGGGGGGCGCTGCGCGATCCCACCGTGCGCACCGCGACCATCGCGATGGCGGACTGGCCGAAGGGCCAGCCGCCGCTCCGCGTCGCGCTGCTCAGCGACCTGCATGTCGCGGGACCCGACATGCCGCCCGAACGGCTCGCCCGGATCGTGACTCAGGTAAACGCGCTCAGGCCCGACCTGGTGCTGATTGCGGGCGATCTGGTGAGCGACAAACGGGTGTCGACGCACCGCTATGCGGAGACTGAGGCCGTCGCCCCACTTGGCGGGCTGCGCGCGCGGCATGGCGTCGTCGCGGTGCTCGGCAATCACGATCATTGGCGCAACACCGCCGGGATGCGTCGCGCGCTGGAGGCGAACCGGGTCACCGTGTTGAGCAACAGCGTCACCCGCCGAGCCGGGCTGATCCTCGCCGGGGCGGACGACGACTTCACCGGCCGCGCCGATCCGGCGGCGCTGATCCGCGCCGTCGCGCCGCTCACGGGACCGGTGGTCACGCTCAGCCATTCGCCCGATATCGTCCCGGACCTACCCGAGCGCTTCGGGCTGGTGCTCGCCGGGCACACGCATTGTGGCCAGGTCGCGCTCCCGCTGATCGGGCGACCGGCGACGATGTCGCGCTATGGAGATCGCTTCGCCTGCGGGCTGATCCGGGAGGGCGCGCGAACCATCGTGGTCGGCGCGGGGCTTGGGACCAGCGTATTGCCGATCCGCATCGGCGCCCCGCCCGACCTGTGGTTGATCGAGCTTACTGCCCCCGCCGCCCCAGCAACCGCAGCCGCAGCGCGTTGAGCTTGATGAACCCCGCCGCGTCCCGCTGGTCATAGGCGCCCTGGTCGTCCTCGAACGTCACGACCTTTTCGCTGTAGAGCGAGTAAGGCGACTTGCGCCCGACGACATAGACGCCACCCTTGTAGAGCTTCAGCCGCACGGTCCCGGCGACCTTTTGCTGCGAATAGTCGATCGCCGCCTGCATCATCTCGCGCTCGGGCGCGAACCAGAAGCCGTTATAGATCATCTCGGCATAGCGCGGCGCCCATTCGTCCTTGAGGTGTGCGGCGCCGCGGTCGAGCGTGATGCTCTCGATCCCGCGATGCGCGAGGTGATAGATGGTGCCGCCCGGCGTCTCGTACATGCCGCGCGACTTCATGCCGACGAAGCGGTTTTCGACCAGATCGAGCCGGCCGATGCCATGCTTGCGCCCCAGATCGTTGAGCGCCGCCAGCAGCGTCGCGGGCGACATCGCCACGCCGTTGAGCGCGATGCCATCGCCCTTCTCGAAATCGATCGTGATATATTCGGGCGTGTCCGGCGCGTCCTCCGGGTTCACCGTGCGCGAATAGACATAGTCGGGGGTTTCATCCCACGGATCCTCGAGCACCTTGCCCTCGGACGAGGTGTGCAGCAGGTTCGCGTCGGTCGAGAACGGCGCTTCGCCGCGCTTGTCCTTGCTCACAGCAATCTGGTGCTGTTCGGCGAACTCGATCAGCTTGGTGCGGCTGGTCAGGTCCCATTCACGCCACGGTGCGATGACCTTGATATCCGGGTTGAGCGCATAGGCCGACAGTTCGAAACGGACCTGATCATTGCCCTTGCCGGTCGCGCCATGGCTGACCGCATCGGCATTCACTTCCTTGGCGATCTCGATCAGCCGCTTGGAGATCAGCGGGCGCGCGATCGACGTGCCGAGCAGGTACAGCCCCTCATACAGCGCATTGGCGCGCATCATCGGGAACACGAAATCGCGGACGAACTCCTCGCGCAGATCATCGATATAGATGTGCTCGGGCTTCACCCCGGCATTCAGCGCCTTTTGCCGCGCGGGCTCCAGCTCTTCGCCTTGCCCCAGATCGGCGGTGAAGGTCACCACCTCGCACTGATATTCCTGCTGCAGCCATTTCAGGATCACGCTGGTGTCGAGACCGCCCGAATAGGCGAGAACCACGCGATTGATCTTGTCGGCCATTGCTGTTGCTCCAGAGGGAAGTTCGGGTGCGCCTCTAGGCCCGGGGGGCGGGTTCCGCAACCGTGGCGAACAGCCGGGGCAGATGGATCGCGAGCAACCCGGCGCGGAAAAAGTAGCTCGCCAGCAGCGCCAGCCACAGGCCGGTCGCGCCGAGCGGGCGCAGCAACAGGTCGGTGGCGATGTAGAAGGTCGTGGCGAGGATCGCGGCGTTGCGCAGCGCTCGCCCCTGCGTCGCACCGATGAACACGCCGTCGAGCAGCCATGCCGGAACCCCGACGATCGCGGCCAGCGCGGCGAGCGGAAGGACGGCGCGGGCGGCCTCGCGCACCTCGACATTGGTGGTCAGCAGGTCGATCAGCGCGCCGCCGAACAGCAACGCGGCCAGTGTCGCGAACAGGCCGAAGCCGACCGAAAACTCCCCCGTCAGCCGGATCGCGCGCCTCAGGTCGCTGCGTGACCCCCTCCCCACCGCCTGCCCGACCCGCGATTCGGCGGTGAAGGCGAAGCCGTCGAGGACGAAGGCGAAAATGCTGACCAGCTGCATCAGCACATGGTTCGCAGCGAGCGGGACGGTGCCGAGCCGCGCCCCGGCATTGGCGAGCCACAGGAACAGCGCGAGCAGCGCGATCGTACGCACCATGATGTCGGCGTTGACCGCGAAGAGCTTTTTCCACGCTTCGCCATGGAAGAATCCGGCGCGCTGGGCGAGCAGGGCGCGCGGGCCGGCCATCCGCACGACCAGCACGATCCCGGCGATCAGCCCGACCCATTCGGCGATCGCGGTGCCCAGCCCCACGCCGCGCGCTCCCATGTCGAACTGCCAGACGAACAGGACATCCAGCACTCCGTTGACGAGGTTGACGAGGATCTGGAGCGCCAGCGTCTCGCGCGTGCGGCCCAGGCCGTAGAGCCAGCCATTGATCGCGTAGAAGCCGAGCGCGGCGGGGGCGCCGAGGAAGCGCGCCGTGACGAACTCCCGCGCCGCCGCGTCGAGCGCCCCACCCCCGGCCAGCAACGCGAACGCCGCCGGGACCAGCAGAATCTGGAGCGCCACCAGCACCGCACCTATCCCCAGCCCCGCCGCGACCCCGCGCACCAGCAGGCCATCGACTTCCGCCCGCGCGCGCCGGCCATGCGCCTGCGCGGTCAGGCCCGTCATCCCCATGCGCAGGAAGCCGAACGCCCAGAATATGAAGCTGATGATCGCCGTCCCCAGCGCCACCCCGGCCAGCGCGGCGGCATCGCCGGTCCATCCGATCACGGCGGTATCGACCAGCCCGACCAGCGGCACCGTCGTCTGCCCCAGCATGATCGGCCAGGCCTGCGCCAGAATCGAACGGCGGGTGAGCGGGGCCGATTGCATCGCCGCCCCTTGCGGCTAGACTGGCGGAAAATCCAGCGAGGTCATGCCGTGGCCGAGATCAAGACCAAGCCCACCCCCGTCGATGTCGGCGCATATCTCGACGCGGTCGACAATCCCATCCGCCGTGACGACGCAAAGACCGTCTGCGCGATGTTCGAACGGATCACCGGCGAGTCGCCGAAGATGTGGGGACCGTCGATCATCGGCTTCGGCAGCTATCACTATAAATATGACAGCGGGCACGAGGGCGACATGTGCCGACTCGGCTTTTCGCCGCGCAAGGCGGAACTGGTGCTCTATGTCCTGACCGAAGACCCCGGCCAGCCGGAGAAGCTGGCGCGGCTGGGCAAGCACAAGACCGGCAAGTCGTGCCTCTACATCAAGAAGCTGGCCGACGTGGACATGACCGTGCTGGAGGAGATCACCCGCGACGCGCTCGCCTATATGAACGCGAAATATCCGAATTGAGTTAGGCGGCACTCGCTCTGGCCGGAACGGGACGCACCCCGTCTATTCACGGCATTGCCCGAACCTCCCGCATGGAGGATAGGGAAGTATGACAGATCAACGACAGGCGCCGCCCGCACTCGAGCGGGTCCAGCAGAATTGGCTGGCGGCAAGCGAGCGCCGAATCCTCAACTGGCTGTGCGCGCATATGCCATCTGCGGTCACGCCGGACATTCTGACCGCGATCGGCATGATCGGCGCGGTGATGGTCTTCGTCGGCTATGTCGCGAGCAATTGGAGCATGGACTGGCTCGCGCTCACGCTGGCGGGCTATGCGGTGCAATGGTTCGGCGACTCGCTTGACGGCAGCCTGGCGCGATGGCGGCGGATCGAGCGGCCGTCCTATGGCTATTTCATCGACCATAGCTGCGACGGGCTGGCCAATCTGCTGATCGTCGCAGGGATTGGGCTCAGCCCCTTCGTGACGATGGACATCGCGATGATCGCGTTGGCCGGATATTTGCTGATGTCGATTCACGCCTTTCTGTCGGCGCGCGTGGTCGGCGAACTGCGCCTGTCCTATCTTGCTGCGGGGCCGACGGAATTGCGGCTGATGCTGATTGGCATGACGGTGATGATGTGGGTACTGGGGCCGGATCGCGGTCTGTTCGGCACAATTTCCGGCTTTGACCTGTTTGTCGGCGGGATCGGCACGATCCTGATCCTGCTGTTCCTGGTGCAGACGATCACGACCGGACGACGGCTCGCGGCACTGGAGCGACGGCCATGAACGTCGCCCTCGCCCTGCTCGCGTTTCAGGCACAGCCGATGGGCGTCGCCCCCGGCCCGTTGCCCAGAGCCGAAGCCGAGCGCCGCGCCGCCGAGCGCTTCGCCGATCTGGACCTCAACGAAGACGGGTCGATCGAGCGCGACGAAGTGCGCGCGCGCTTCGATTTCGAGGGGAGCGCGGAGGCGACCTATGCCGCAGCGCGCCAGTCGAAGAAGGCGAGCGCACCGCGCGCGCCGGTCAGCTCGCCGCGTACCGATTGGGCAAAGGCCGATGCGTGGTTCGCTGCGGTCGACAAGGATGGCGACGGCAAGGTGACACGTGCGGAACTCGGCACCTATCTCGGCGCAGACGTCGAGCAGATCGGCGTCCAGTAATCAGCTGCGCAGCCGCGCTTCCTCCTCTGCCATATAGTCCCGGGTGATCGGCAGCGCGGTGCGCGAACGGCAATATTGCAGCTGGTAATTGACCAGCCCGCCATTCTCGAAGCTGACCAGCGACCCGGCGAGATAATAGGTCCACATCGCGAAGAAGCGCTCGTCGTACAGCGCGACGATCTGGTCGCGCGCGGCCATTGCGCGGTCGTACCAATGCTGAAGCGTATGGCCGTAATGCAGGCGCAGCACCTCCACATCGGTCAGGAAAAAGCGCAATTCCTCATGCCCGCGCAGGATTTCCGACAGCGCCGGGATATAGCCGCCGGGGAAGATATACTTGGCGGTGAACGCATCGGTCACCCCCGGCCCACCCGCGCGTCCGATCGTGTGGAGCAGCATCACCCCGTCGGGCGTCAGCAGCTCGCGGCATTTGGCGAAGAAGGTGCGATAATGCGCCGGGCCGACATGTTCGAACATGCCGACCGACACGATCCGATCGAATTGCCCGGTGACGTGGCGATAGTCGATCAGCTCGAACCGCACCTTGCCCGCCACCCCCGCCGCCTCCGCCCGCGCGCGCGCGACTTTGAGCTGCTCCTCGCTCAGCGTGACCCCCAGCACCTCCGCCCCGGTCTTTTCGTGCAGGTAGAGCGCCATCCCGCCCCAGCCGCAGCCGATGTCGAGCACCGACATGCCCGGCTGGATCGCCAATTTGGCCGCGATATGCGCCTTCTTGTCCAGCTGCGCCTGTTCCAGGCTGTTCGCCGGATCGGTGAAATAGGCCATCGAATATTGCCGGTCGGCGTCGAGGAACAGGTCGTATAGCCGTGCCGACAGGTCGTAATGATGTGCGACATTGCGCTTCGACCGCCGCGCCATGTTCACCCGGTCGAGCCGGAAACGGACATTGTCGAACGCGCGCCTGAACGCGCCGGGCGTCAAGTTGCCGGTCTTGTCCTCCCACCGGTTGTTCGCGGTCATCAGGCGCAGCAAGGCGAGGATGTCGCCTCGCTCGATCACCAGCTGCCCGTCCATGAAGCTTTCGGCAGCTCCCAGCGCCGGATCGGTCAGAATATGACGACCCACCGATGGATGCGTAAAGCGGATCGTGACGGGTGCCAGATCAGCATCCGGCGCACCGAAACTGCGCGCGCTGCCATCCGCGTGGATCACAGTGAGCTCGCCGCGCTTCACCGCGCGGGTGAAGAAATGGTCGATCAGCGCCATGGATGACAGGCTAACGGCTCGGCACTTCTTCGCAAGTGCGAAGGGGTTAAGCCGCGAAGCTAAATCCCCGCATACCATTCGTAATCAGCGACATCCTCCCAATATCCCCCCTTGCCGCGCCCGACACCGTCCAGCGACGCCACTGCCTCGATCCGCATGACATATTTGGCGTGCTTGTAGCCGAGCTGTCGCTCGACCCGCAGCCGCACCGGCGCGCCATGCGCCACCGGCAGGATTCGGTCATTCATTGCCCAGGCCAGGATCGTCTGCGGGTGAAAGGCGTCGATCAGGTCGATCGACTCATAATAGGCGCCACCACGCAGGCTGTCGGCACAGTGGAACACCAGATACCGCGCGCCATCGCGCAGACCCGCCGCATCGAGGATCGCCGACAGCTTCGGTCCCTGCCACTTGCCGATCGCGCTCCATCCCTCGACGCAATCATGCCGCGTGATCTGCGCGCGCTGCGGCAATGCCCGCAGGTCGTCGAGCGACAGGCTGAGCGGACGCGCGACCAGCCCGTCGACGCGCAACCGCCAGTCGGCAAAGCGGTTCGCCGCCAGCGCCTGATAGGCTGGCGTGCCGGGGTTGCGCGTGCCGTTCGACCGGAAGCGCGGCGACATGTCTTCGGGTGAAAATTCTCGCGCGAGCGCGTTGCGGTTGGTGATGACCCGCTGAAGGCTGCGATGCACCGCCTCCGCCTTGAACAAGATGTCGCGCCCTGCCTCGCTCTTCCCGACACGGTCGCATCCGGCGAGCAGCCCGCCCGCCCCCGCGACGATCAGGTTGCGGCGGGTGATGAGAGTCATGGCGCATCCTCCGGCGGCACGCGCCACTTGCCGGTGAGCATCGATCGCACCTCGTTCACCGGCCCGGCGAGGATCACCAGCGTCAGGTGGACGATGATGAACAGCGCCAACAGCATCGCGACGATGAAATGGATCGACCGCGCACTCTGTCGCCCGCCAAAGACATCGAGTAGCCAGGGCCAGGCCGCATTCATCCCCGGCGACATGGCAAGTCCGGTGAAGATGACTAGCGGGAGCAGGACGAAGATCACCGCCGCATAGCTCGCCTTCTGGAAGATATTGTACGCGCGGGGATTTTCCGGATCGTGGAAACGCAACGCCCAATGCGCCTTGAGATCGGCGCGCAGGTGCCCGCGCGACAGATCGCTCCACCGGATGCGCAGATCGCGCTGGAAATGCCGGTTGAGCAGGCTGACGATCATGTACGCCAGCAACGCGAACCCCAGCACCAGCGCAAAGAACAGGTGCCAGCGCCGCGCCAGCGCAAGATTGTAGGTCGAGGGGATCGTCAACCATCCCGGCACCCGCGCGGTGTCGAAGAACCAGATCAGCTTGAACCAGGGCCGGTCGAAATTCGCGCCATATTCGCCCCAATAAAGCTGACCGTGCGCGTTGAGGATCATCAGCCCGCTGCCCAGCAGGATGATCACGCTGATTGCGGTGACCCAGTGCCAGATCCGCGTTGCCAGCGCGTGGCGACGAATCACCGTCGAGGAAGGATCATCCATAGGCACGGACGAAGAATATCACCGTCGTCGCCGCCGTCACCAGCAACGTCCAACCGCGCACGACGCCCGGCGACATCCGCTTGCCGATCGCCGCGCCGCCGAACCCGCCCAGGATCGAACCGGCCAGCATCGGCAGACACGCGCGCCACTCGACCATCGCGAAGCCGATGAACACGAACGCGGCGGCGAGGTTGGCGACCGCGAGCATCAAGGTGCGGATCGCGAACAGCCCGCGCGGCTCGATATTCGCGAGCAGCCCGTAGATCGCGGTGGTCATCAGCCCCACTCCGCCACCGAAATAGCCGCCATAAATGCCGAGCAGCCCCTGCGCCCCGATCAGCGTCCGCCGCCCGATCGTCACCCGCGCGTGCAGCCAGTCCGCCGCGCGTCGCCCGAACGCCATCACGACGAACGCGAACAGCAACAACCAGGGGATGACTACATCGAACGTGTCACTCGGCGTCAGCACCAGCAACAGGCTGCCCGCCAGCCCGGCGGTGAAGGTGATGGTGGCGAGCAGCAGCACCGATAGCCCGGCTACTGGCCCCAGCTCGTCGCGAAACCCCCCATGCGCTGGTCGCGGCGCCGGGCAGCAGCGCGACGTTGGAAGTGGCATTGGCGATATTGGCGGGCAGGCCCAGCGCGATCAGTGCCGGAAGCGTGGCGAACGTACCGCCCCCCGCCAGCCCGTTCATCGCGCCGCCCAATATGCCGGCCCCGGCGGCAAGGAATAGTCCGGCCATATCCATGTGCCGCCTCTTGCGGGATGCCGCCAGGCACCACAAGTCCCGCACGGACAAACCGGGGGATATGATGAAGCTCGATCTGGTCGACGTATTCGGGGCGGACGGAAACACCGGCAACCCGCTGGCGGTCGTGCACGACGCCGCGGCGATGGACGCCGATGCGATGCTTGCCCTGACCCGCTGGCTGGGCTTTTCGGAAACGACCTTCCTGATCCCCGCCACCGATCCGGGCGCGGATTATCAGGTCCGCATCTTCTACCCCGCGGGCGAACTGCCCTTTGCCGGACATCCCACGCTTGGCACCTGCCATGCCTGGCTTGAGGCAGGCGGCGTACCGCGCGATCCGGCGCTGATCGTCCAGCAATGCGGCGCGGGGCTGGTCCCGATCGCGCGCGACGGCGAAATGCTATCCTTCCGCGCCCCGCCGCTGATCCGGTCCGGTCGGCTCAGCGACACCGAGCGCGCCGAGGCCGCACGGCTCGCCAATGTGCCAGCCGAGGCGATCGTCGATGCGGTTCACGCGAATAACGGGCCCGGCTGGCAGCTGTTGCGGCTGCGCACGGCGGCGGATGTGCTCGCGGTCGATCCGCCCCGCGCGCGCGCCGGTCGGCACCGATATCGGGCTGGTCGGCCCGCATCCCGACGGTAGCGACATCGCGTTCGAGCTGCGCGCCTTCTTCACCGACGGCAATGGCCGACTGGTCGAGGATCCAGTGACCGGCAGCCTCAACGCAGCGACCGCGCAATATCTGTTCGAAGCCGGGTTGGCGCAGGGCAGCTATACCGCCGCGCAGGGCCGAATGACCGGATGTGATGGGCGAGTCGCGGCACGGATCAATGCCGACGGCCATGTCTGGATCGGCGGACGCACCGCGACCGTTGCCCGGGGCGCATCCTTAGCCTAGCGCCGCCTGCTTTTCCTCGGCCAGACGGTCCAGCTCGGCGCGGCTCTTCTTCTCGCTCGCCGTCTTGAGCTGACCGCAGGCTGCATCGATGTCGCGCCCGCGCGGGGTGCGCGCCGGGGCGGAGATGCCGGCCCCGAACACGATCTCCTGAAACGCGCGAATCCGCTCGGGCGTCGAGCATTCATAGGGCGCGCCGGGCCAGGGGTTGAACGGGATCAGGTTGACCTTGGCGGGCAGCTTGTACTGCTTGATCAACCGCACCAGCTCACGCGCATCGGCATCGCTGTCGTTCTTGTCACGGAGCATCACATATTCGAAGGTGATCCGCCGGGCATTGTTCGCGCCGGGATAGTCGGCGCACGCCTGGAGCAGCTCCTCGATCCCGAATTTGCGGTTCAACGGCACGATCTCGTCGCGCACTTCCTTGGTCACCGCATGGAGCGAGACGGCGAGGTTGACCCCGATCTCCTCCCCCGCGCGCGCCATCATCGGCACGACGCCGCTGGTCGACAAGGTGATGCGTCGCTTCGACAACGCGATCCCGTCGCCGTCCATCACGATCTTCAACGAATCGCGGACATTGTCGAAATTATAGAGCGGCTCGCCCATCCCCATCATCACGATGTTGGTGAGCATCCGTCCCTCGGGCTGGCTCGGCCACTCGCCCAGCGCGTCGCGCGCCAGCATCACCTGCCCGACGATTTCGCCGGGTTCGAGGTTGCGGACGAGCCGCATCGTGCCGGTGTGGCAAAAGCGACAGTTGAGCGTACAGCCGACCTGCGACGATACGCACAGGGTGCCCCGATCAGCGTCGGGGATGAACACCATCTCGTAATCTTGACCGTCGTCGGACCGCAGCAGCCATTTGCGCGTTCCGTCGGTCGATACCTGCGCTTCGACCACCTCGGGCCGCGAGATTACGAATCGCTGCGCCAGCCAGGGCTGCATCGCCTTGGAAATATCGGTCATCAGCGCGAAATCGGTGGCCCCGCGATGATAGATCCAGTGCCACAATTGCTTCGCGCGCAACTTGGCCTGTTTCGGCTCAAGCTGCGCCGTCTCCAGCGCCATGCGCAGGTCCGCCTTGGACAGGCCGAGCAGGTCGATGCGCCCATCGGCACGCGGTTTCAGGCTGCGCGGAACGGGCACGGGATCGATGTGCCCGGGGATGGGCATGGGAGGCGACGAGACTGACTGCATGGCGCGCCTATAGCGGAAGTGACGCCGCATTTCCATGCCCCGCCCATCCCGGGGGAGCCACGGCCCGCCGAGGAAGGGTTGCGCATCTGGGTTGGGGTCTCAAATTCTTGTGGTGCGCGTCCCAGACGCTTTGTTTCCAATGACTTTGGAGTTTCACCTTGACCCATTTGACCCGCTGGGCGCTGGCCGCGTCCGCTTTGATCGCCTCGCCTGCCATCGCCCAGACCGCCGCGCCCGCAGCTCCGCCTACCCAGACCGAAACGGCGACCCCCGCCCCGGTCACCGACGCCGAGATCAAGATGTTCGCCAAGGCTGCGCTCGCCGCCGATGCCGTCACCAAGGATGTGTCGATTCCCGCCGCCGACAAGACCGCCAAAATGACTGAGGCGGTGACCGCTGCAGGACTTGAAACGGCGCGGTTCAACCAGATCGCTACGCTCGCCCAGAGCGACCCGACGGTGAAGGAGAAGGTCCAGGCCGAGATCATCGCCGTGCGCGACGGGCAGCAGACAGGCGCTCCGGCACCGACGCCAAGCCCGACGCCAGGCCAGCAGCAATAATCGGCCAGCGCGCGGCCTTACCGCCGCGCGCAACCCATCGCGGCGGCGTCGATCGCGGTCGCCGCGCCCTTGAGCGCATAGACATCGGCAAAGGCGCCGCCGCCGCGCGCGACGCTCTCGACGCTCATCGACCGGCTTGAACGGATCGCGGCGACGATTGCGCGATCGGTGCGCGGATCGGGTGCCCAGGCATCGCTTGCCCCGGCGATCAGTTCGAACCGCCGCTCCCCGATCGCCAACGTCACCTTGGCACGCGGATCGCGGGCGCGGCTCAGTCGAACATGGAACTGGTTGCGCGCGCCGGATCGCGGCCAGTTGGCGATGCTGGCAAATGCTCCAGCTCTGCCCCGTACTGGCTGGCCGATCGCGTAGCAGCGCGCCGGCGCTGCGTCGCGGAACGCCCCCCAGCCGTCGAACACGCCGAGAGACTCGCGTCCCTGCCCCTGCACGGCAAACGCAGCGGCGAGCAGCAGCGCGATCATGCCGGCGCTCGCCCGGTGCCCAGATGCACGACCGTCTCCACTCCGCGCTCGATCATCACCACCGAACCTTGCGGCAGGCCCGGCGCTATCGGGGTCGCGAATTCAGGGTGCGCGCCCTGCCCCGTCATCACCCCGCGCAGCACCCGGCTGGAAATGCCGTGCATGACGATCAGGCGATCACCGGGATCTTCATCCGTGTCGCCGAGCCAGGCCGAAACGCGCGCCGCAATCTCGGAATAGCTCTCGCCATCGGGGGCGGGGTAGAGCAGCCCGGTCGCGGCGAGGACTGGCAGATCGCCCGCAACCAGTTCGTCATAATAGCGTCCACCCCAGCACCCCATGCCGATCTCGGTCAGCCGTGCATCCTGCCGCGCCGCGTGCCAGTCGAGCTCGAGATGCTCGGCCATCACAGCCAGCGTCTGAAGCGCGCGCCCAGTGTTCGACGCCCATAATGTCAGCGCCGGCGCGGCCCCGAGCAGACCGGCGAGTGCGCGGCCCATCTCGTCCGCCTGCGCGAATCCGGCGCGGGTCAGCGGGGTGTGCGGGTAATCGCCCTGCAACCGCCGCGCCGCGTTGAACACCGTCTCGCCGTGCCGTGCAATAAAATCGCGTCCCTTGCGCATAGCCGCATTGCTTGGGTTCCGTGTGGCCAAAAGGCAACGGTTTTCCGCGTTTATCCGGCGTTCATGCAACTTGTGCGGCGCAGCGCCATTTGACCTCCCGACCCGCAAACGGGTCCAGTACAAGGAGTTTTGTATGCGTTACGCAATCGCCGCCGCACTGGCCGCATCGACCATGATCGCGGCTCCGGCTCTCGCCCAGGACAGCACCGACCCGACCTTCACCGGCTTCCGCGTCGGCGTCGTCGGCGGCTATGACATCATCCGTCCGGGCAGCACCGAGGACAGCGATATCGATGGCGACGACCAGAATGTCGACGGCTTCCTCTATGGCGTCGAGCTGGGCTACGACATCGGCGTCGGCGGCGCAGTGGTCGGCGTCGAGGCGGAGCTGTCCGATTCGACCGGTAAGGTCGAGGCGCGGTCGACCGACCCCAATTTCTTCGGCTTTGGCGAAGTCGGCACCGGTCGGGATATCTATGTCGGCCTGCGCGCCGGCGTCCTCGCCTCGCCGAGCACGCTGATCTATGCCAAGGGCGGTTACACCAATGCACGGCTGAACGTACTCGCCACCGACGGCACGACCGAGCTGCGCGAGAATTTCGAGCTGGACGGCTGGCGGATCGGTGCTGGCGTCGAGAAGGCGATCGGGACCAACACCTATGCCAAGCTCGAATATCGCTATTCCAACTATTCGAAGGCGAATTTCGAATATGACAATGGCGCGATCACCGAGGATTTCGACATCGATACCGATCGGCATCAGGTCGCGGTGGGCGTTGGCTTCCGTTTCTGAGCGGCCCGCCATCCACAAATGAATGACGCGAAGGGCTGGAGCGGCTTGCTCCAGCCCTTTTTCACGTTAAGGATATCTCGAACTTCCGACGGCAATCCACGCGCCGTCAGTTGAATTTGGGCGGCCGCCCGGGGGTTTGGAATACACATGAAAGCGACGATCGAACGCGCCACGCTCCTCAGGGGCCTCAGCCACGTCCAATCGGTGGTCGAGCGGCGCAATACCATTCCGATCCTATCCAACGTGCTGATCGAGGCATCGCTCGACGGATCGCTCCGCCTGATGGCGACCGATCTCGACCTGCAGATCGACGAAACGGTTCCTGCCGCGGTGGATCAGGCCGGCGCAATCACCGTCCCCGCGCACACTTTGTTCGACATCGCGCGCAAGCTGCCCGAAGGGTCGCAGGTCGAACTCACCGCAGCGGAGGGCAAGATCAAGGTCAATGCCGGCCGCGCCAAGTTCGAACTCGGCACGCTGCCGCGCGACGATTTCCCGGTGATCGCGGAGGGCGAATTGCCCACCGTGTTCGAGCTGCCGGCCGAAACGCTCAAGCAGATCATCGACAAGACCCGATTCGCGATCTCGACCGAAGAGACGCGCTACTATCTCAACGGCATCTTCCTCCACGTCGCCGACGACATGCTGAAGGCCGCCGCGACCGACGGCCACCGTCTCGCCCGCGTCACCGTGCCGCGCCCCGAGGGGGCCGAGGCGATGCCCGACGTGATCGTGCCGCGTAAGTGCGTGGCCGAGCTGCGCAAGCTGCTCGACGAAGTCGACGGGTCGGTCGGCGTGTCGCTGTCGGGATCGAAGATCCGCTTCGACCTGGGCGCCGCGATCCTGACGTCGAAGCTGATCGACGGCACCTTCCCCGATTACAGCCGCGTCATCCCGACCGGAAACGACAAGATTCTCAAGATCGACCCGCGCAGCTTCATGCAGGGCGTCGATCGCGTCTCGACCATCGCGACGGAAAAGACCCGCGCGGTGAAGATGGCGCTCGACCGCGACCGGATTACTTTGTCGGTGACCAGCCCCGACAACGGCACCGCGGCCGAAGACGTCCCCGGCGAATATGCAGCCCAGCCGTTCGAGATCGGCTTCAACTCACGCTATCTGATGGACATTCTCGGCCAAATCGAGAGCGACCTGGTCGAAGTCCACCTCGCCGACGCCGCCGCGCCGACGCTGATCCGCGAGAATGACAAGTCGCCCGCGCTCTATGTGCTGATGCCGATGCGGGTGTAATCGCACCCTCTTGCGTCGCCCGCGCTAATCACTTATTTACACGACTGTCAGTAAGGACGGTCGGATATGGCAACGCAGGCAATCGACTGGAGCAAGCCCCGCAAGCGCGAATGGGGAACGGCGCTCACCGCATTGCGCCGCCTGCTTTCCAATGGCGACGACACCGTGCAGGTGTTCCGCATCATGCGTGCGCTCAACGGCGACACGGTGGGCAAGAATTATCGCAAGCTGCTGACCACGCCGAATGGCGGGCGCATCGCCTATCGCCGCACCGAGCTGGCGGAGAAATTCTCCGACCGGGCCTGGCTCGATTCGCTGCCCGAGGGCAGCGTCGGTGCAGCCTATCGCGCGTTTCTCGACCGTACCGGCTATTCGGCGCAGGGGCTGGCCGATGTCAGCTATGCCGATGCCGATGTCGAGCGCGGGATCGAGCATCCCCACGCCTGGTATGGTCGGCGCGAGCGCGACATCCATGACATCTGGCATGTCATCACCGGTTATCAGGCGGACGAGCCATTGGGCGAGGCGTGCCTCGTCGCCTTCTCTTATGCCCAGACCCGCGGGCTCGGCTGGGCGTTCATCGCGCTCGGTGCGGCGCTCAAGAGCCTGCGCGTCACCGGATCGCGCAGCTTCGCCAAGGCGGTGCGCGAAGGCTATCGCCACGGCAAGGCCGCGCACTGGTTGTCGGGCGAGGATTATGAGGTGCTGCTCGCCGAACCGCTCGACGCGGTGCGAGCGCGGCTTAACATCGGTGACCCGGTCCTGTACCGCGCGGCACAGGCCGAACTGCGCGACAAGGGCGTGCAGGGAATCTGACGCGCGGCCAGACCGTCGGCGCTATCGCACGCTCTCGGGAATGGCTAGGGCACTCTGATGGCCCTCACCCGCCTCGTCCTCACCGATTTCCGCAATCATCGTGACACGATCCTGACCCCAGGTGCTGGGTTCACCGTGCTGGCTGGCGACAACGGCGCGGGTAAGACCAATGTGCTGGAGGCCGTGTCACTCCTCGCCCCCGGTCGCGGCCTGCGCCGCGCGCCATTGGCCGAAATGGCGCGACAGGGCGGCAGCGGCGGGTTCGGGGTGGCCGCGCAGCTCGATGGTGAGGTCGAGATCGGGACCGGCACTCAAGCCGCCTCGCCCGAGCGCCGCATCGTCCGCGTCAACGGCGCGACCGCCGCAGCAACGTCGCTCGGCGAGTGGCTGACCGTGCTGTGGCTCACGCCCGCGATGGACCGGCTGTTCGCCGAACCGGCAAGCGAGCGGCGGCGCTTCCTCGACCGACTCGCCCTCGCGCTAGCGCCGGGCCACGCGCATCACAGCGCCCGCTACGAAGCCGCGATGCGCGAGCGCAACCGGCTGCTGGGGGCAGAGGAGCCCGCCGATCCCGACTGGCTGACTGCGCTGGAGGCGCGCATGGCCGAGCATGGCGCGGCAATCGACGCGGCGCGCCGCACCACCGTTGCCCAGCTCTCCGATCGTCTCATCGCGCAACCCGAAGGGCCGTTCGCCCGCGCGGGCCTTGCCATCGAGGGTGACGATGCGACCGACCTCGCCGCGCGCCTGCGAGTCGGCCGCTCCCGCGACGCCGCCGCCGCGCGCACGCTGATCGGCCCGCATCGTCAGGATCTTGCGGTCACGCATCTCGGCAAGGGCCAGGCCGCGCATCTCTGTTCGACCGGCGAGCAAAAAGGCGCTGCTGCTCGCCATCATCCTCGCCCATGCCGAACTGGTCGCCGATCGGACCCAGCGCGCGCCGATCCTGCTACTCGACGAGGTTGCTGCGCATCTCGACCCCCCGCGTCGAGCGGCGCTGTTTGAGCGTCTCGCGGGACGCGGTCAGGTGTGGATGACGGGCACCGAACCTGAGCTATTCGCCGAGGCAGGAGCCGCCACCCGGCTCAGCGTTCGGGACGGCGCGATCCACCCCGCTTAAGGCCCATTTCGCTTCCGTTTTGTGACTGCGGACCCTATATGCTGGGCATGGCATCAGACGACAACAACACCACCGATTCCGCTCCCAACTCCAACGCCTACGGCGCCGACAGCATCAAGGTCCTCAAGGGCCTCGACGCGGTGCGCAAGCGGCCCGGCATGTATATCGGCGACACCGATGACGGATCGGGCCTGCACCACATGGTGTTCGAGGTCAGCGACAACGCGATCGACGAAGCTCTGGCCGGGCATTGCGACAAGATCATCATCCAGCTGAACGCCGATGGTTCGGTTTCGGTCGAGGACAATGGCCGCGGCATCCCGACCGGCATCCACTCCGAAGAAGGCGTATCGGCGGCCGAGGTCATCATGACCCAGCTCCACGCCGGCGGTAAGTTCGAAAACACGTCGGACGACAACGCTTACAAGGTCTCCGGCGGTCTGCACGGCGTCGGCGTGTCGGTGGTCAACGCGCTGTCCGAATGGCTCGATCTCAACATCTGGCGCGATGGCGAAGAGCATTACATGCGCTTTGCCTATGGCGATGCCGTCGCCCCGCTCAAGGTGATCGGCCCGGCGAACGGCAAGAAGGGCACGCGCGTGACCTTCCTCGCCTCGACCGAAAAGACGCCGGGCGATGGCGGCACGTTCAAGAACCAGATCGAATATGATTTCGACAAGCTCGAGCATCGCTATCGCGAGCTAGCGTTCCTGAACTCGGGCGTGCGCCTGTTCCTGCGCGACGCGCGTCATGAAGAGGTCAAGGAAGTCGAACTCTTTTACGAAGGCGGGATCGCCGCATTCGTGGAGTGGCTCGACCGCAACAAGTCGCCGCTCTTCCCCGAACCGATCTCGGTCAACGGGCAGCGCGACGATATCGGCATCGACGTCGCGCTGGAGTGGAACGACAGCTATTACGAAAACGTCCTCTGCTTCACCAACAACATCCCCCAGCGTGACGGCGGCACCCACCTCGCCGCGTTCCGCGCGGCGCTGACCCGCACCATCAACAATTATGCCGACAAGTCAGGCCTCCTCAAAAAGGAGAAGGTCACGCTGACCGGCGACGACATGCGCGAGGGGCTTACCGCGATCGTCTCGGTCAAGCTGCCCGATCCCAAGTTCAGCAGCCAGACCAAGGACAAGCTGGTGTCGTCGGAAGTCCGCCAGCCGCTCGAAGCGCTGATGGCCGACAAGATGTCCGACTGGCTGGAGGAAAATCCCGCGCTCGCCCGTGCGATCATCCAGAAGGTGATCGACGCCGCCGCTGCACGCGAGGCCGCGAAGAAGGCGCGCGAGCTGACCCGGCGCAAGGGCGTGATGGATATCGCCTCGCTCCCCGGCAAGCTCGCCGATTGTCAGGAGCGCGATCCGGCCAAGTCCGAACTGTTCCTGGTCGAGGGTGACTCGGCCGGCGGCTCGGCGAAGCAGGGCCGCGACCGCCATTTCCAGGCGATCCTCCGCTGCGCGGCAAGATCCTCAACGTCGAGCGCGCGCGTTTCGACCGGATGCTGTCGTCCAAGGAAATCGGCACGCTGATCCAGGCGATGGGCACCGGCATCGGGCGCGACGACTTCAACCTCGAAAAGCTGCGCTATCACAAAATCGTCATCATGACCGACGCCGACGTGGACGGCGCGCATATCCGCACTTTGCTGCTCACCTTCTTCTACCGCCAGATGCCCGAGATCATCGAAAACGGGCACCTCTTCATCGCCCAGCCGCCGCTGTACAAGGCGACAAAGGGCCGGTCGGAAGTGTATCTGAAGGACGATGCCGCGCTCGACGATTACCTCGTCGAGGCGGGGGTCGCGGGCAACCGGCTGGAAACCGCCGACGGACCGCGCTTCGGCGAAGACCTGGCGGGCCTTGTCGACCATGCGCGTCGCATGAAGACGCTGATGCGTTATGTCCCCCGCCGCTACGATTCCTCGATCATCGAGGCGCTGGCACTGGGCCGCGCGCTTGATCCCGAAGCGACCCGCGAGCAGCGCGGCGAGCGGCTGGCGGCGGTGACGCAGCGGCTCGACCTCACCGACAGCGATGCGCGCTGGACCGCGCGGGTGACCGAGGATGGCGGCTTCCATTTCGAGCGCTGGTGGCGCGGCGTGACCGATCACCACATCATCGAAGCCGCGTTCCTGACCTCGGCCGAAGGGCGCAAGCTCCACGCGCTCGCCGCCGAACAGGCCGACAGCTATGCGCAGATCGCCAAGCTGGTCTCCGCGAAGGTGGCGCAGGCTGAAGAAGCGGCACCGGTTGCGGAAGGCGAAGAGGAACTCCCCGTCGCCGCCGCAAAGGGCGAGACCCTCGTCGCGCGCCCGAGCGAGCTGCTCGACGCGATCCTCGCTTCCGGCCGCAAGGGCCTGTCGATCCAGCGCTACAAGGGACTGGGCGAGATGAACGCCGAACAGCTGTGGGAAACCACGCTCGATCCGGCCAACCGCTCGATGCTCGTTGTGCAGGTCGATCAGGCCGATGTCGCGGACGAGATCTTCACCCGCCTGATGGGCGATGTCGTCGAACCGCGCCGCGAATTCATCCAGGAAAACGCGCTCAGCGTCGCCAATCTCGACGTCTGATCGCAGAATCCAAACAGCGCGGCGCTGGACGGATTGCCGTCCGGCGCCGTCTCTGTTTCACCCCGGACCGAAAGGGGCCGGGGACCATGCGGGACATCATCGCTGTCGCATTGCTGATCGCCGCCGCGCCTGTCGCGGCGCGGGATGCCGCTCCGACCGCCCCCGCTTCCAGCGCATCGGCCGTTCTGGCGAGCGGCATGGCGAGTTATTATGGCGACGCCCATGCCGGCAACCGTACCGCCAGCGGCGAGCGGTTCGACCCCGACGGCATGACCGCCGCGCACCGCAGCCTGCCGTTCGGTACGAAGCTGCGCGTTACCGATCCCTCGACCGGGCGCAGCGTCATCGTCCGCGTCAATGACCGCGGGCCGTTCCACAAGGGCCGCATTCTCGACCTGTCCGAAGCCGCCGCGCGCGAACTGGGCATTGTCCGCCGGGGCCGCGCCCATGTCGAGATCGCGCTGGCGAGCGACGCCGCGCCCTCCCCCGCCGCCGACTGAATCCCATTTCGCAGACCTGAGCATCATGTTAGCCTCCGCGCGGGAGGTCCGACGCCATGCCCCTGTTGCTGCTTGCCCTCGCATTTCAGTCCGGTGCCGCTGATGATCCGCTGCGCAGCTATCGCGAAAAAGACGCGCGCGGTGATCCCGTGCGAGAAGACCGCCGATCCCGACGAGGTGACGATCTGCGCCGCGCGCGAGGCGGACAAGAAATACCGCGTCCCCTTCGTCACCGCGCGCGCGATCGACAACCGCCCGGCAGAGACCGAACGGGTGCTGGAGGACACCATGTTCCAGTGCGGCGTATCCGGTCCTTTCCTGACGCAATGCGGCGGAATGGTCGGCGTGACGGCCTCCATGGGCTTTGACGGCAAGGTGGTGCGCAAGCGCGAACCGGCGCCCTAAGCCGCCCTCACTCGCCGAGGATGTGCATCCACATCGGCTCGCCCGCGAGGCTCTGCGAGCCACGCAGCTTTTCGAGCGCCTGGGCGACGCAGCGTTCGGGCCCTTCGTGCGTCACGATCGCGAGCAGGACGCTGCCGTCGGCCATCGCGCCGCGCTGAATCAGCGATTCTGATCGACACGCCCGCGTCGCGCATCGCCGCCGCGATCTCGGCCAGCACGCCGACCTTGTCGGGGACGGTGAAACGCAGATAGGCGCGGCCCCGCCGCTCCCCGCTCGGCGCGGCGGGTTCTTTGGCCAGGCTGGCGGCGGGCATTGCATAGGGGGGGCCGAATTCGGTTCGGGCGATGTCGATCAAGTCGGCGACGACTGCGCTTGCGGTCGGACCGTCGCCTGCACCTGCGCCTTGAAAAAGTAGACGACCGACAAAATTGCCCTCCGCCACCACGGCATTGGTCGCGCCCGTGACATGCGCGAGCGGATGGGCGAGCGGGACAAGGTGCGGGTGGACGCGCTGGAACAGCCCGTCGCCATTCAGGTCGGCGATACCGAGCAGGCGTACGCGATAGCCGAGCGCCGCCGCCTCGGCGATGTCGGCGGCAATCAGGTTGCGGATGCCATGGATCGCGACATCGCCGAACGCCGGCTGGGTGCCGAAGGCGAGACTGGCGAGGATCGACAATTTGTGCGCGGCATCGACGCCGTCGATGTCGAAGCTCGGGTCCGCCTCGGCAAAACCCTTGGCCTGCGCCTCGGCCAGCACTTCGGCGAAATCGCGCCCCTCCGCCTCCATCTTCGACAGGATGAAATTGCAGGTGCCGTTGAGGATGCCATAGACGCGGTCGATCACGTTCGCCGCCGCGCCCTCGCGCAGCCCCTTGATGACGGGCACGCCACCCGCGACCGCTGCCTCGAACTTCATCGGCGTGTCGGCCTGTTCGGCGACCTTTGCCAGCTCCAGCCCGTGATGCGCGATCATCGCCTTGTTCGCGGTGACCAGCCCCTTGCCCGCCGCCAGCGTCGCGCGGGCGAGCGCGAGTGCCGGGCCGTCGGACCCGCCGATCAGTTCGACAACGACGTCCGCGCGCGGATGCTGCGCCAGCTCGCGCATGTCGTCGACCCAGTCGAAGCGCGTGATGTCGACGCCGCGATCCTTGGTCCGGTCGCGCGCAGAGACCGCGACGATCTCGATCGGCCGCCCCGCACGCCGCGCGATCAGATCGGCATTGGCATCGATCAGGCGAATGACGCCCGCGCCAACGGTTCCAAGTCCGGCAAGGGCGACGCGCAACGGTTCGGTCATCGGCTACTCCAGTTCAGGAGCAGCGCGTTACTGGATCAGCGCCCGATTGGGAACACAACCTTAGTTTGCGGCGTGCCTATTCCGGCTGTTCCGCACGGCGCGGAAAATCGCGGTGTCCTGCTCACGCAGAACATACTGCGCCGTCTCGGCCCACACGCGCCGGGGCATGCACGCCTGAACCGCAGCCTGGAGTGCCGCCGGCTTGGCGGGGATTGCCCGTTCGGCCAGCGCACGGTCGATGAACGCAGCCGCAGCGACCGGCTCACGCCGCACAACGCACTGGCCGAACTTGTCGGCGGTCTTCTCGGCAGAGCGCTGCGACCAGTCCGATCCCAGCGGTTCCATATATTGTCCAGGGTGCGGCATCATCGCATCGGCGCTCTGCGCAGACACCGACGGAGCTGCAAGGGCGATCAGGGTTACGGAAAGCAACATACGCATGGGCACGCTCCGACCGTTTTGGGTAGCCGGAGGTACCATGGATTGCCGAGTGAGACAAACCGCGAGCGGTGCCTACTTCTTGGTCAGCCCGATCTCGGCCAGCCGCTCCGCCAGATAGTCGTGCGCGGTGATCGGCGGCTCGCGCTCCGGGTTCTCGGCCGTCACGGTCTGGGGCAGCGCCTTGATCAGGAAATCGGGTGCGGGGTGGAGGAAGAAGGGCATCGAATAGCGCGAATGGCCGCGCCGCTCGACCGGCGGGTTCACCACGCGATGGGTGGTCGAGGGCAGGACATGGTTGGTCAGCCGCTGGAGCATGTCGCCGACATTGACCACCAGCGCGCCCTCGGGCGGCTTGACCGGCAGCCATTCGCCATCTTTTTCGAGCAGTTCGAGCCCCGCCTCTTCGGCGCCGAGCAACAGGGTGATGAGGTTGATGTCCTCATGCGCGCCGGCGCGCACGTTCGGCGCATCCTCGGTCACCGGCGGATAATGGAGCAGGCGCAGCACCGAATTGCCGTCCTTCACCGCATGGTCGAACCAGTCGGGCGCGAGGCCGAGATGAACGGCGATCGCCGACAGCAATTTGTCGCCGGCCGCGTCGAACGCGGCGAACAACTCGATAAAGGTCTCGCGGAATCCCTCGGGCTGGTCGGGCCAGACATTGGCCGCCATCAGATCGCTGAAGCGATGCCCCGCCGCCAGCTCGCGCCCGACATGCCAGAATTCCTTGAGGTCGACATGGGTCGCGCCCTTGGCGATCTCGGTCTTGAACGGGGTATAGCCGCGCGCACCGCCGCCGCCCGCGATGAAATAGCTGCGCTTCACATCTTCGGGCAGGTCGAAAAATGCCTTGGTCATTGCCCAGGCGCGGTCGACCAGATCCTGTGGGATGCCGTGGTCGGCAACCATCGCAAAGCCGAACCGCTCGAACGACCCGCCCAGCGCGGCAGCGAAGCCCTCTGGGTCGCTTGCCTGATCGGCGAGGCTGACGAGCGGAACCTGGGCGAGAACGGTATCGGGCATTTCAAAGCGACTCCGGGAAACGAATCTCCCTCAGATAGTCGCCTTGGTGACGATCGAACAGGGGCGGGAAATCCCGGATATGAAAGCGCGGGAGGGGCGCGGGTGCCGTGCGCCCCTCCCGCTGCGCCGTCCGCCTACGCACGGACGGCGGGTTGGAAGATCAGTTCCCCGAGACCGTAAGCGTCCCGCGGCTCTTGGCGTCGCCCGCCCCGTCGATCTTGAGCGTATAGGGGCTGCCGGATTTGGTCTTGCCGGTCAGTTCGTCGCGATTGCCAGTGACGGTAAAGCCCGCCCCTTCCATCTGCTCGCGGAACCAGTCGCGTACGCGTGCCGCTTCGGCGGGGGCGTCGAACGTGACCTTTACCCCGCCATTCCCGTTGTCCTGACGGTCGTCGACATTCAAGCTGGCGATCGTCGCGCCGGGATAGAGCTTGACCCCATCGACCTCGAAATTCTCCGCGCCGATGGTGAATTTGGGCAGTTTGATCGATCCTTCGAAGCCGGGTGCCTTGACCGACACCTTGCCGTCCTTGTCGGCCTGGGCGGTGACCGAACCATTGTCGCCCTGGATCGAGATGCTGGTCCCCTCGCCCTCTCCGCCACAGGCGGCGAGAGTCGCCGCGAGCGGAAGCGTCAGCCAGATCGATTTCATCGCAGTCTCCAAGCGTGTTATTTGAGCAATACACTATCGTGGTTTTGCGAGCGCGTCAAATGGCGGGGGTGACGTGCTGATTGCGATGCGGCATGGGCAGCCGCATGGACGCGCGTACGCCCCACCTCGAAACCGCCGCTCCGGAAAACCGGTCGCCCATCCCGATGGGCGAGTTCGTGGCGCTGATCGCGTCGATCATGGCGCTGACCGCGCTGGGGATCGATGCGATGCTCCCCGCCTTGCCCGCCATCGCCGACCAGCTTGGGGTAAGCGAGCCGAATCACCGCCAATATGTGATCACCGCCTTCATGCTGGGCTTCTCGGTGGCGCAATTGATCCACGGCCCGCTCGCCGATCGCTTCGGGCGAAAGCCCGTGATCGGCATCGCGCTGGCATTCTATGTCGTCACCAATCTGGTCGCCGCAGTGGCGGGCAGCTTCGAATTGCTGCTGATCGCGCGAGCCGCGAGCGGGGCTGCGGTCGCAGCGGGGCGCGTCGTCACCGTGGCACTGGTCCGCGACTGTTTTCAGGGGCGGGCAATGGCGCGGGTGATGAGCCTTGCGTTCATGACCTTCATGATCGTGCCGGTGCTGGCCCCGGCCTGGGGCCAGCTGATGGTGATGATCTTCGGGTCGTGGCGGCTGATCTTTGGCGGGATCGGCATTGTTTCGGCGCTGGTGCTGGGCTGGTTCCTGTGGCGGATGCCCGAGACGCTGGACCCGCAGTCGGTGAATCGGCTCGACCTCAAGGAGATCTGGCGCGGCTATCGCATCATGTTTCGGGACCGGTGGGCGGTGGGATACACCTTTGCCACAGCCGCGATCTCCGGCTGCTTTTTCGCATTCATCGGATCGATCCAGCAGATCGTTTACGACGTGTTCAAGCGGCCCGAGCTGCTCACCGTCGTGTTCGCATCGATCGCCGGGCTGATGGCGGCAAGCGCATTCGCCAATTCGCGGCTGGTGATGCGATTCGGGATGCGGTTCCTGTCGCACCTCGCGATCGTCGTCACGACTCTCCTCGCTGCGATCCACCTCGCGATCATCCTGCTTTATGGCGAGACGCTGGTGACGTTTATCGTCCTCCAGGCGCCGATGATGGCGGCGATGGGGCTCGCCAATTCGAACTTCTCCGCCATGGCGATGGAAAATATGGGCGAGATCGCCGGACGTGCGTCGAGCCTTCAGGGGTTCATCGCGACCCTGGGTGCAGCGGTGCTAGGCGCGGTAATCGGCCAGGCATTCGACGGATCGACAGTTCCGCTGTATATTGGCTTCACCACGCTCGGCCTGACGGCGCTGGCCATTGTCTTCGTGACCGAGCGCGGCAAGTTGTTTCGCCGCAACTGAAGCCGCTCGTCGCACATCGCGGAACCAGCCGCGCCCGCCCGCCGTTCGCGTCTTCAGGATGGATGCAAGGAGATGGCGATGGGTGGTCACCAGGTGCCCGGACATGGAACGGGCGACGACGGCTATGACGAGGACGGCTATGACGAGAGCCAGCGCGCCGAGATCTTGGAGGCGACGGTTGGCGGGCCGGGGGACGGTCTGTTGGTGACCGATCTCGACCCCGATCTGGGTCAGGACATCGACGCTGACGATCCGGAGGACGAAGTCATGGAACTCGCCGACGACCCTGAGACTGGCGAGGCGGCCGACGACGAGGACGACGACTCGATCGTTCCCTGACCACCATCCGATTGACTCGCGACCGGCGCGGGCGGAGCATGGCGGCGGGAGGAGCCGCGCATGACCAGAGACCCGCGGATCGACGCCTACATCGACAAACAGGCCGCATTCGCGCAGCCGATCCTGATCTGGTTGCGCGATCGCGTCCACGCCGCCTGCCCCGATGTCGAGGAAGGCATCAAGTGGAGCATGCCCGCGTTCAGCCATGAAGGCCGCCCGCTTGCGCATATGGCCGCGTTCAAGGCGCATGCGAGCTTTGGCTTCTGGTATCGCGACGCGATGGAAACGGGCAAGGAAGGCGAAGCGATGGGCCAGTTCGGCCGGATCGCCTCGCTCGCCGACCTGCCCGACGCCGCCGTAATGGAAGCCCAGGTGCGCGAGGCGGTGGCGCTGATCGAGTCGGGCGCAATTCCCAAACGCACGGCAAAGGAAGCCAAGCCCGAGGCAGAGGTACCGCCCGCGCTCTCCGAAGCACTCGCCCGCGATCCCGAGGCGGCAGCGAAGTTCGATGCCTTTCCGCCCGGCGCGCGCCGCGACTATTGCGACTGGATCGCCGACGCGAAGCGCGACGCAACGCGCGACAGGCGCGTCGCCGAAGCGATTGGCTGGATCCGCGAGGGCAAGAAGCGCCACTGGAAATATGAGAGCTGTTAACGGCTTGCACGCCGTTCCAATTATGGCATGATACATCATCTCTTAACGAGAGGAGGTATCGATGCCCCGTGCACTTGCCTATCGCAGCCGCGACGACGCCGAGCCGTTCAGCGCGCTCAACATCACCCCGCTGATCGACGTGATGCTGGTCCTGCTCATCATGCTGATCGTCACCATCCCGAGCATGACGCACAAGGTTCCGGTCGACCTGCCGCAGGGGGAGACGCAGGCTCAGCCATCCCTGCCCAACCGCCTCGACATCGCCGCCGATGGATCGCTGTTCTGGGACGGCGCGCGAATCACCGATGCCCAGCTCCCCGTGCTGCTCAAATCCGGAGTCGGTGCCGACACCGCGTTGCTGATCAAGACCGACGAAGCGGCGCGCTATGAACGCTTCGACGCCATCCTCGCGGTGATCAAGCATGCGGGCGTCACCAAGCTCGGCTTTGTCGGCCATGAGCGGATGAAGTTCGACTGACGCCAAGTCCTGTTTGCAGCGCAGCAAGGTTGCCGTTAACGTCAAGTCATGACGCGCTTTACGAAGAGCATCACGGCCCAGCCCGACGACATTGACGAGCTGGGCCATGTCAACAACGCAGTCTGGGTCCGCTGGATTCAGGATGTGGCGGTGTCACACTGGGCTGCGGTAGCCCCGCCCGAGCATCGCGACGCCTATGTCTGGGTCGTGACCCGGCACGAGATCGACTATCGCGGCAATGTGAATGCGGGCGAGACGGTGGTCGGCGAAACCTGGGTCCCCGATCCGCCCAAGGGCGCGCGCTTCGACCGCCATATGCGCTTCACCGGCACCGATGGCAGGGTGAAGGTGGAGGCGGTGTCGACCTGGGCGATGCTCGACCGCGCCACCGGACGGCTGGTACGGGTGCGGCCGGAAATCGCCGCGCCGTTTCTGGAGACCTAAGTCCTCCCCGGAACGGGGAGGTGGCAGCGCGCAGCGCTGACGGAGGGGGCCCGAGGCAAGCGATTCCGATGCCTCGGGCCCCTCCACCAGCCTTCGGCTGGTCCCCCTCCCCGTTCCGGGGAGATCTGATCAGCCCGAATTGCGCAGCGCGGTCGCGATGGCGTTGATCGACAGCAAAATGCCCTGCTCGATCTTGGGGTCGGTCTCACCCGCGCGGTGGCGCTTGAGCAGTTCGACCTGGAGCAGGTTGAGCGGCTCGATATAGGGCAGGCGCAGCTTGATCGAGGTTTCGAGCGCGGGGGTGCTTCTCCAGCAACCGCGTCTGGCGCGTCACTTCGAGCAGCTGGTCATGCGTGCGCTGCCAATCCTCGCGGATGCGTCCGAAGATCGTATCGGCGAGCGCGCGATCCTCGACCAAAGCCGCATAGCGCCCGGCGATGCCCATGTCGGACTTGGCGAGCACCATTTCCATATTCGCCAGCGTCGAGGCGAAGAGCGGCCAGCCCGCCGCCATCTCGCGCAGCAGCCCCCGGTCGGGGAACGCCGCGAGCGCCTGACCGACGCCATACCAGCCTGGCAGCATGACGCGCGCCTGTGCCCAGCTGAACACCCAGGGGATCGCGCGCAGATCCTCGATCGCGTCGCTCTTCTTGCGGCTCGCCGGGCGGCTGCCGATCTTGAGGCCAGCGATCTCGGCGATCGGGGTCAGCTGGCGGAAGAAGGTGGTGAAGCCCTCGGTGCCATAGACCAGATCGCGATACGCCTTGAACGCGGTGGTCGAGAGCTGTTCCATCGCGCCTTCGAACCGCGCGGCGTCGCCCTCCGACAGACGCTGCGGCTCGAGACTGGCGAGCAGGGTTGCCGACGCCATCGCCTCGAGGTTGGTCTGCGCGCTTTCCCGCGTGCCATATTTCGCAGCGATCACCTCACCCTGTTCGGTGATGCGGATGCGGCCCTGAACCGTTCCGGGCGGCTGCGCCTGGATCGCCGCAAAGGACGATCCCCCGCCGCGCCCGACCGCGCCGCCGCGGCCGTGGAACAGCTGCATGCCGATTCCCGCCTCCTCGAACACCGGGCGCAGCGCGGTCGATCCCTTGCTCAGCCCCCAGGTCGAGGTGAGGTAGCCACCGTCCTTGTTCGAGTCGGAATATCCGATCATCACTTCCTGATGCCCGCGCTTGCCCGCGATCGCTGCGACCTCGGGCAGCGCGAACCAGGCGCGCATGATGTCCGGCCCGGCGTCGAGATCGCCGATCGTCTCGAACAGTGGTACTGCCATGATGTGCGCCTGTGCCGGCTCGCCGGGAGTATAGAGTCCGGCTTCCTTGAGCAGGACATGGACTTCGAGCAGGTCCGACACCGACTGCGCCATCGACACGATATATTGGCGAATCGCGGCGCGTCCGTATCTGGCATGGACTTCGGCAGCGGCATGGACGATCGCCAGTTCCGACGCGGTCTCGTCCGAGTAATCGGCATAGCGGCTGGTCAGCGGGCGCGGGCTGGCGAGCTCGCGGCGAAGCAGCGCAATGCGTGCGTCCTCGTCGAGCGCGGCATAGTCCGCCTCGACCCCCGCCACCTTGAGCAATTCCGCGACCATGCGCTCATGCACCGCGCTGTTCTGACGCATGTCGAGCGTGGCGAGGTGAAAGCCGAAGATATCGACCGCGCGGATCAGCCGGCCGAGCGACCCACTGGATGCCAGCGTCTCACCGCCATGCGCCGCCAGTCCCTTGGCGATGGCCGACAGATCGGCACGGAATGCGGCGGGATCGGCATAGCGCTCGCCTCTCAACGGGCCGGGGCGCGGAGCGGGCTTGCCGGTCAGGTCGCGATAGGTGGCGGCTAGGCGCGCATAGACGCCCGAGAGCGCGCGGCGATAGGGTTCGTCGCTGCGGCTCGCGGCATCGTCGCCGCTTGCTTCGGCCAGCGCCGCGACCCCGGCGTCGATCTCGGCATGGCGGCTGGAGATCGACAGCTCGGCCCCGAGTGCGTGGACCGAGTCGAGATAGTAAGCCAGCACCGTCTCCGCCGAGCGCGCCATTGTGAGGCGCATCGAATCGGCGGTAACAAACGGGTTGCCGTCACGGTCGCCGCCGATCCAGTTGCCCGGGCGCAGAAAGGCGGGGACGCGGCTGCCCAAAGCCCGATCCCAACGGGCATAGAGCGCGGGCAGGGTCGGCAGGAACACGTCGCGCAGATAGGACAGCACATTCTCGATCTCGTCGGCGACATAGAGCCGTTCGAACCGCAGCACGCGCGTCTGCCACAGCAATGCCACCTGCCGCACGATCGCCTCATCGACCAGATCGCCGTCAGGGGTTTCGGCGACGCCCGCATCCTTGAGCCGCATCAGCTCTGCGATGCGGTTGCGGTGGTCGAGCATCGACTTGCGCCGCACCTCGGTCGGGTGCGCGGTCAGCACCGGGGCGACCAGCGCATCGGCGAGCAGCTCGGCGATCCGCTCGCGGCCGATGCCATGTTCCTTGAGCTTGGCCACGGCATGCTCGATGTCGGCGCCCGGCTCGGCGGCGATCCCCTGCCGATCCTCGGCGAGGTTGGCGAGCATCGAGAACAGCATGAAGCTGCGCACGAAATCGAGCGTCTCGTCGAGGCTCAGGCTGTCGAGGCCCGGGTCGATCGAGTCCGCGCCCGCGATCCCGCGATGCCGGTCGACCGACGCCGACCGGATATATTCGATCCGCCGGAACAACGCATCGCCGCCATAGGCGCGGATCACGTCGCCCAGGACGCGACCGAGGAAACGGACATCGGGATTGTTGGTGATCGGGGGTGCACTGGCCATGCGCGCGTGCTGCACTGCAAGATGGATTGCGTCAACGAGTCGGTATCCGGCGTTACCAATCGTGCGGCCCATGCGAATTTGGTCGCGATGACAGCGTTGGCGGGCATCGACAAGCCCGGCGCACGCACCTATCGCCCCGATGAAACAGCCAGATAGAGGACCGCCCAACCCATGCAGACCGCCAGTCAGCTTCTCGACCGCGTCCTTGTCTTAGAAATGGTCCGGGTGACCGAAGCCGCTGCCATCGCTGCATCGACCTTGGTCGGACGCGGTGACGAAAAGGCCGCAGACGCCGCCGCCGTCGAGGCGATGCGCGCCGCACTCAACGAACTGTACATGGACGGCACCGTGGTGATCGGCGAGGGCGAGCGCGACGAGGCACCGATGCTGTTCATCGGCGAAAAGGTTGGCTCGGCCCCCGGCAAGGGGCCAAAGATCGACATCGCGCTCGATCCGCTGGAAGGAACCACCATCTGCGCCAAGGCGGGTCCGAACAGTCTTGCCGTCCTCGCCATCGCAGAAGAGGGCAATCTGCTCAACGCCCCCGACGTCTATATGGACAAGATCGCGGTCGGCCCCGGCTATCCGCCCGAGGTGATCGACCTCGACAAATCGGTGACCGAAAACATCAAGGCCATCGCTGCGGCCAAGGGCGTCGAGCCGCGCGAGATCATCGCCTGTGTGCTCGACCGTCCGCGCCATGAAAAGCTGATCGCCGAGCTGCGCTCGCTGGGGTGCGGCGTGGTGCTGATCGGCGACGGCGACGTCGCGGGGGGTGATCGCGACCACCGATCCCGACACCACGATCGACGTCTATATGGGCCAGGGCGGCGCACCGGAGGGCGTACTGGCCTGTGCCGCGCTGCGCTGTGTCGGCGGCCAGTT
The DNA here is from genome assembly GCF_024700005.1 of Sphingomonas sp. J344. Taxonomy (NCBI): domain Bacteria; kingdom Pseudomonadati; phylum Pseudomonadota; class Alphaproteobacteria; order Sphingomonadales; family Sphingomonadaceae; genus Sphingomonas; species Sphingomonas sp. J344. The sequence continues at coordinate 646,591 of NZ_JAJONB010000001.1, forward strand.
CAAGGGCCGGTTGCTGTTCCGCAATGAGGATGAGCGTGCCCGTGCCCGCAAATGGGGCATCAGCGATCTCGACAAGCAGTACGACCTGTCGGAACTGGCCAAGGGCGACTGTATCTTCGCCGCGACCGGCGTGACCGACGGGTCGCTGCTGGAGGGCGTCAAGCGCAAGAAGGACAAGATGACCACCGAGAGCGTGGTGATGCGCGCCAGTTCCGGCACGGTGCGCTGGGTCAAGGGCGAGCATCGCATCGGTTGATGGGCGCAATCCCGTCCGTCGCGCCGCTCGACGTCGCGCTGCTGATTGCGCTGGTCGGCGCGTATATCTGGTACGTCCGGGGTGATCGCAGCGGGCGCGCGCCCGCCGACCGGATCGCCAGCTATCGCCGCTGGATGCGCCGCGCGCCGTTGGCGTTTGGGGCGAGCGCGGTGGCGGCGCTGCTGGTCGCGAGCAGATGGGATGCCATCGAGGTGCTTCCGCCGGAGTTTGCGCCGCTGATTCCGCCCGCGCGCCAGATCGCCGGATTTGGGGGCAATGTCCTGCATCTCAAGATCGCGGTGCTCGCCGGATTTGCGTGCGGGGCGGTGATCGGGCTTGGCATCCAATGGTGGCGCGCGCGGCAGGGCAAACGCCAGCTGATGTCGGGCAAATTCGCCGCCCTGCTTCCCCGCACCCCCGGCGAAACCGGCTGGACCGCCGCGCTGGGCATTACCGCCGGCGTGGTCGAGGAGCTGTTCTTCCGCCTCGCCCTGCCGCTGTTCGTAGCCCGGGTTTCGGGCGATGCGCTGCTCGGCATGGCGCTCGCTACCGCGCTGTTTGCTTATGCCCATCGCTATCAGGGCTGGGCAGGAGTCGCGGCGTCGGCGCTGGTCGGCGTGACGCTCACGATCCTCTACCTCGCCACCAGCCAGCTATGGTTTGCGATGCTTGTCCATGCGCTGCTGAACCTCAACGCGCTGGTGCTGCGGCCGCTGCTGGTTCCCGTCAGTTCTTCAGCCGCCAGCCGGTCTTGAAGATCCAGCCGATCACGCCGAGGCACAGGAACAGGAACGCTGCGGTGAAGCCCAGGCTCACCCCGATCGCGACATCGCCCTTGTCGAAGAACGCCCAGCGGAAACCGCTGACCAGATAGACGACCGGGTTGGCGAGGCTGATGGTGCGCCACGGTTCGGGCAGCATGTTGATCGTGTAGAAGGCGCCGCCGAGGAAGGTCAGCGGTGTGACGATCAGCGCGGGGACGAAGCTCAATTGCTCGAACCCTTTGGCCCAGATTCCGATGATGAAGCCGAGCATCGAAAAGGTGACCGCGGTCAGCACCAGCATCGCCAGCATCACGAACGGATGCGCGATCGGCACGTCGACGAACACCATCGCGGTGAACAGGATGACGAGGCCGATCGCGATCGACTTGGTCGCCGCGGCGCCGACATAGCCAATCACCATTTCGATCGCCGTGACCGGGGCGGAGAGCAGTTCGTAGACCGTGCCGGTGAATTTGGGGAAGTAGATGCCGATCGACGCGTTGGAGATCGACAGCTGGAGCAGGTTCATCATGATCAGGCCCGGCACGATAAACGTACCATAGGACACCCCGTCGAGCTCCTGCATCCGCGACCCGATCGCGCCGCCGAACACGACGAAATAGAGCGCGGTGGTGATCACTGGCGTGACCAGGCTCTGCCCCAAGGTGCGCAGCGCACGCGCCATCTCGAAGCGATAGATCGCCCACACGCCGTGATGGTTGAACCCGGTCATGCCGCCACCTCCTCACGCTTCGCGGCTACAAGGTCGACGAAGATGTCCTCCAGGCTCGATTTCGACGTGTCGAGATCCTTGAACGCGATGCCCAGTTCGGCAAGCTTGCGCAGCAGCGACGGGATGCCGGTCCGCTCGGCCTGCGCGTCGAAGGTGTAGCGCAGCCGCGTCCCCTCGTCGGTCAGGGTCAAATGCCATTCGTTCAGCTCTGCCGGAACGGTCATCATCGGCTCCACCAGCGCGATGTCCATCTCGCGCTTGCCCAGCTTCTTCATCAGCACCGCCTTGTCCTCGACCAGCAGCAGCTCGCCCTTGTTGATCACCCCCACCCGGTCGGCCATTTCCTCGGCCTCTTCGATATAATGGGTGGTCAGGATGATCGTCGTGCCGCGTTCGCGCAGCCGGTGGACCAGCTTCCACATGTCACGTCGCAGTTCGACGTCGACACCAGCGGTTGGCTCGTCGAGAAACAGGATTTCCGGCTCATGCGCCAGCGCCTTTGCGATCAGCACGCGACGCTTCATCCCGCCCGACAATTCCATGATCTTGGAGTTGCGCTTGTCCCATAGCGACAGGTCCTTCAGCACCTGCTCGATATAGGCGTCATGACCAGGGCGGCCGAACAGGCGGCGGCTGTAGCGCGTGGTGGCCAGCACGGTTTCGAACATGTCGACCGACAATTCCTGCGGCACCAGCCCGATCATCATCCGCGCAGCGCGCGCCTGCGCAATCGTATCGTGCCCGCCGACGGTGATCGTACCTGAGCTGGGCGTCACGATGCCGCAGATGATGCTGATCAGCGTCGTCTTGCCCGCGCCGTTCGGGCCGAGCAGCGCGAAAATCTCACCCTTGTTGATGTCGAGATCGACCGCACCCAGCGCCCGATGCCCGGAAGCATAGGTCTTGCTGACACCGCGGACGGAAAGAATAGGCTGCATGCACGGCCCCCTGCATGTGGAGCCGGGCATCTAGGAACGAAGCCGGAACCCGACAAGGGCGGGACGATTATTTCGCCGGCTTGCGCGCGGCTTCGACGGCTTGCTTCAGAACTTCATACGGCACCATGCCCGAGATGACCTGATCGCCGATCACCCAGCTGGGGGGTGCCGGTGACGCCGAGCTTGCCGGCGGTGTCGAGGTTGCGCGCGACCTCCGCCTCGACCCGGTCGCTACCGATCGACTGCTGGGCGCGGGCCGTGTCCAGCCCCGCGGCGGCGGCGGCGGCGGCGATCGACGCCTGGCTCAATTGCCCGCCCGAATAGAGCGCAGTGTGGAACGGCTTGAACTTGCCCTGCTCGGCGGCGGCAAGACCCCAATAGGCGGCGACGCGGCTGCCCTCGCTCAGCACCGGAAGCTCGCGATAGACGATGCGCAGCTTGGGGTCTTCCGCCACCAGCCGGGCGATGATCGGCAGGCTGGCACGGCAATAGCCGCAGGCATAATCCATCCACACCGACACCGTGACGTCGCCCGATGGATTGCCCTCCCACGCGCCGGCATAGGCGTCGAAGATCGCGGCGCGGTTGGCGGCGACCGCCTTGCCGCTCTCGCGCTCCTGCAATCGTTTCATCGCCTCGGGCAGGATTTCGGGGTTTTCGAGGACATAATCGCGGACGACCTGACCGATCGCCTTGTCGTCGCGCGGAGCCTGGTCGGTGACGAGCGCCTGCATACCGATCACCACAAGACCGCCGACTACACCGGACAGCACCAAAGTGCCGGCCAGCGCCAGCGGGCTTTTCGCCAGTTTCTCGATCACTTGCGCTTCCTGTCCTGCATCATCGCCTGGCCCGCCATGACGATGTCCTGCGCGCGAATCCAGTCAGGGGTGCCCTGTGGCAGCCCCGCCATCGCCGCCTGCGCGCTGGGAATCGCGCGGCCGTAGTCGCCCATCATGCTGGCCCGTTCGGCCGTAGCGAGTGCAGCGCGCGCGCTATCGCCCTTGCGCTCATAGAGCATGCCGAGCTGATACCAGGCGAAGGGGTTTTCCTTGTCGCGGACCACCGCCTGACGCAGCACCCGCTCTGCCTCTTCCAGATGCGTCGCATCCTCGGTTGCGAGCAATGCGTGCCCGAAAGTGGTGGCGATCAGCGGCTGAAAATTGGTCTGCGTCGTCGCCGCGCGCAGCGGCGCGAGCGCATCGCGCGGCTTGCCGGATTCGAGCAGTATCTGCCCCTCCAGCTCAAGGAAATAGGGGTTTTGCGGCTCGGCGCGGACCAATGCCGCCGCCTCGCCCGCCGCTTCCCTGGGATAGCCGCCGAGATGATAGGCATAGGCGCGGGCGTAGCGCGCGACGACCGTCGTGTCGGTGGCCGGATAGCGGCGAAGCGTGTCCTTGGGTTCGGCAACATAGCCACGCAGCTTGGCCTGAACGCGCTTGAACCGCGCCTCGATCTGCGGGTCATTGGGCTTGCTCCACGCCGGATCGGCCTGGAGGTCTGCGGTCAGCGTCGCGATGCGATCCCCCCGACATCGGGTGGCTCATCACATAGCTGGTGTCGCTACCGCGCTTCAGTCCCCAGCGATACTCCTGCTGCTGCAACTTCTTGAAGAAGTCCAGCATGCCGCGGCCGCTGACGCCCGCGCCCGACAGATATTTGACCCCGGCGGCGTCGGTCGTCGCCTCCTGCGCGCGGCTGAAGGCGAGGTAGCTGCCAAGCGCCGCGCGCTGGCCAAGCTGCATCAACCCCATGCCGGCATCTGCAGAGCCCGCCGCCATCGCCGCCGCGCCGAGGAGCAGGCTGAGGATTGTGATTCCGGTGGCGCCTTTGCCCATCCGGTCGCTCAACGAGACATGTCCGCCGGTAATATGGCCGAGTTCGTGGGCGATCACGCCCTGTACCTCATTGGCGCTGCTGGCGGCGTCGATCAGGCCGGAATGGAGATAGACCGTCTGCCCGCCCGCGACGAAGGCGTTGATCGACTGGTCGTTGATCAGGACGATGCGGACATTGGCGGGCGAGAGGTTCGCCGCCTTGATGATGTCGCGCGACATGTCGGCAAGCAACGCCTCGGTCTCCGCATCGCGCAGGATCGATTGGGCATAGGCCGGGCTGGTGACGCACAACAGCAGCAGCGCGAACAGGGATACAAGGCGCTTCATCGGCGGCATCATGGCGGATTTTTCCCCGCGATCAACGGTCGGCGTGACCGGACGCATCGGCGATGCGGTGGCCGGGGCGGCATGAACCGGCGATGAAAGAGGGGGATGGAAAAGGGGCGGGAGCGTCCAGCGCCCCCGCCCCTGTATTCGCGATCAGGCCCCGAAGGTACGCTGCCACCAGCCACCGCGGCGCGGCGCGCTGCCGTCCTCGCCGCCTTCGCCGACACCGGCCTCGGCAGGCTCGCCTTCGGCTGCGGCCGGAACGGTCTCCACATCATCGGCTGCGGGCACAAGATCCTGCACTACGGCGGCAGGGGCTTCGTCGGCCTTTTTCCGACGGCTGCGCTTGGGCTTGGCCGGTGCCTCTTCGACGACCGGAGCCTCCACGACCTCGGCGACCGCCACCTCGGCGGGGGCGGCGTCGGCGACCGAAGCCTCTTCGCCCTTCTTGCGGCGGCTGCGCTTCGGCTTGGCAGGAGCCTCCTCGGCGACCGAAAGCTCGACCGGAGCTTCAACAGCAACGGCCTCGACGGTCTCGGCAGCCTCGCTCACCGGCGCGGCATCGGCCTTTTTGCGGCGACTGCGCTTGGGCTTGGCCGGCGCTTCTTCGGCAACCGGTTCGGCCTCGGGCTGCGCATCGACGACCGCATCGGCCTCGACATCGGCTTCGTCACGAGCCTCGCCGACGCCGTCCTCGCCACCGCCATTGCCGCGACGTCCGCCACGGCGCCCGCGGCGACGGCGCTTGCGGCCTTCGCCCGCCTCGTCGGCAGTCGAAACTTCGGCAGCAGGCGCATCCTCGCCCTCGCCAGCTTCGTCCGCGCCCTCTGCGTCGGAATCCCGCTCGCTCTCGGCATCCTGCGGGCCGTCGCCATCCTCGCGGCGTCCGCGACGACCACGGCGGCGGCGACGGCGCTTGCGTCCATCGCCCTCGGACTCGCCTCGGTCGCGACGTTCACGCGGGGCGCGCGCCTCGACCTCCTCTTCCTCCTCTTCTTCCTCTTCGTCGATTTCCTCGACGAAATCGTCCTCGATCTCCTGGATCGCGGCCGCGAACTTCGGCGCGTGCGCAGGCGGCGGCCCGCTCGCCTCGACCGACATGCGCGCGCCTTCCAGTTCGCCGTCCGACAGGATTTCGACGCGGACGCCGTAGCGATCCTCGATCTCGGCGATGTCGGCGCGCTTGTTGTTGAGGACGTAGAAGGCCGCTTCCTGGCTGCAGCGCAGCGTGATGTGCGACCCGCGACCGCGCGCGGCCTCATCCTCGATCAGGCGCAGCGCGGACAGGCCCGCCGACGATGCGGTGCGGACCAGGCCGGTGCCCTCGCAATGCGGGCACTGGCGCGTGCTGGCTTCGAGCACGCCGGTGCGCAGCCGCTGGCGGCTCATCTCCATCAGACCGAACGCCGAGATGCGACCGACCTGGATGCGGGCGCGGTCGTTCTTGAGCGCCTCCTTCATCGCCTTCTCGACCTTCCGGACGTTGGACGAATGGTCCATGTCGATAAAGTCGATCACGACGAGACCGGCCATGTCGCGCAACCGCAGCTGGCGCGCGATTTCCTGCGCGGCTTCGAGGTTGGTGGCCGTTGCGGTCTGCTCGATCGAATGTTCGCGGGTCGAGCGGCCCGAGTTGATGTCGATCGACACCAAAGCCTCGGTCGGGTTGATGACGAGGTAGCCGCCGGACTTCAGCTGCACCACCGGGTGGTACATCGCGGACAATTGCTCCTCGACCCCGGCGCGCTGGAACAAGGGCACGGCGTCGCTGTAATGCTTCACCTTCTTGGCGTGGCTCGGCATCAGGAGCTTCATGAAGTCCTTGGCCTGGCGATAGCCGTCATCGCCCTCGACGATCACCTCGTCGATGTCCTTGTTATAGATATCGCGGATCGCGCGCTTCATCAGATCGCTGTCGCCATAGACCAGAGCGGGCGCGGAGGATTGCAGCGTCTTTTCGCGGATCTCGTCCCACAGCCGGGCGAGATAGTCGAAGTCGCGCTTGATCTCGGTCTTGGTGCGCTGAAGCCCCGCAGTGCGGACGATGCAGCCCATCGAGGGCGGCAGCTTGAGGTCCGCCATGATCGTCTTCAGGCGCTTGCGATCGGCGGCCGAACTGATCTTGCGGCTGATCCCGCCGCCATGCGCGGTGTTGGGCATCAGCACGCAGTAGCGGCCCGCGAGCGACAGATAGGTGGTCAGCGCCGCACCCTTGTTGCCGCGCTCTTCCTTGACGACCTGAACCAGCAGCACCTGGCGCCGACGGATCACGTCCTGAATCTTGTACCGGCGGCGCAGGTTCATGCGGCGCTGGCGCAGCGCCTCGACCTGATCGTCGCTGCCCTTGCGTCCACGGCGGCGGCGACCGCCACCCTTGCCCTCTTCGCCCTCGCCTTCGGACTCGCCGGCTTCGGCACCATCCTCATCCTCGTCGGACGGGCGCTCGATCACCTCAAAGTCGCCGTCCTCGTCCTCATGGTCGTGATCGTCGCCGTCATCAGCCTCGCGGAGGGCAGCCTCCTCGGCGGCGTGCTCGGCCTCTTCGCGCAGCAGCGCGTCGCGGTCTTCCTTGGGGATCTGGTAGTAATCGGGGTGGATTTCGCTGAACGCCAGGAAGCCATGACGATTGCCGCCATATTCGACGAACGCCGCCTGAAGCGACGGTTCGACGCGGGTCACCTTGGCAAGATAGATATTCCCCTTGAGCTGCTTTCGCTCGGCACTCTCGAAATCAAACTCCTCGATTCGATTTCCTTTGACGACAGCCACGCGGGTTTCCTCCCGGTGGCGTGCGTCGATCAGCATACGCATGGTCATTATTTGGTCTCCGGGCGCGCCAGGCGGGTGTCAGCCGCGGCGCGCGAACAAGATTGCGCCCCGTCAAAATGGGGGCGCAGGGGTTTGGTGATGCCTCTGCTGCATTGGCACGGCCGGACCCGTGGGTGCCCGCCTCCGCCGCCTCGCGCGCGACCGCCTGAGCAGTGCGATGCGGGATGGACGGAAATTGCCTCATGCAGCGTCAACCTGAATTACCGGGCCAAGTGGGGCCGGCGATGGATACCGAATTGACCCAAATTGGGTTTCGGTCGCCGGGATGCCTAGCATCGGCGGACCTGCGCGGCAACAATTTGCGTGCCAGCCATCATCAAGGCGCACACGCGGCAATTGATTGCCGCCTGTCGGCAAAAAGATGCCGAATCCGGAATTAACCGCACCGCTTCACCGTGCCGGAAGGACCACCCGATTATCCAGCACGGGTCAGGGAGACTTATTTTTGTGAGTACCAATGCATGCTTTTGGGCTGGACCCCCCCAGCCCGGCGCGGCATATCGCCCGGGTGTCTTTATTTCTTGCCCTCCTCGCCGGCTTTCTAAACGGCGCGCCGAGTTGGGCCGGAACAATTCGTGCCATCGACATGCAGTCGAACCGGATCGTGATCCGATTCGACGAGCGCGTCGCAGGTGCCAGTAGCTTCGTCCTTGCGGGTCCGAACCGGATCGCGCTCGACCTGATGGGTGCGCGTCCCGGTGCCGCGCCCGACCAGCCACGCGGTCCCGTTGCAGCGGTGCGCCAGGCGGTGCAGGGCGACGGCGCGCGCATCGTATTCGACCTTGCCCGCCCGGCAATCGTGACCGAGGGCAAGTTCGGTGCCGATGGTTCGACACTGACGCTGGAGCTGCGCACGGTGGACGAGGCACGCTTCGCCCGCGCCGCCGCAGAAGGCCGACTGAGCTTCCTGCCGCCGTTCAGTTTCGCGCGCGCTTCGAGCCGTCACAGCTATAGCGTATCGGTGCCGGTGCCGCCGAAGCCGATGCCCTTTGCGATGCCGAGAATCTATGGCGCGGACGACGATCGCCCGCTGGTGGTGATCGACCCGGGTCATGGCGGCCATGATCCAGGCGCGATCTCCGCCGACGGCATCCAGGAGAAGGAACTTGCGCTCAAGATCGCCAAGGCGATCCGCGACGAACTGGTCGCTTCGGGCCGGGTGCGCGTCGCGCTGACGCGGGAGGATGACCGCTATCTGCTCCACCGCGACCGGTTCGAGATCGCGCGCACGCTGGGCGCAGCGTTGTTCATCTCGGTCCATTGCGACGCCGCGCTGCATCCCGGGGCGAGCGGGGCAACGGTCTATACCCTGTCCGAAGTGGCATCCGACAAGGAAGCCGCACGGCTGGCGGCGCGCGAGAACAAGTCCGACATCCTCGCCGGCATCGACCTGGCGGGGACGAATCGCGACGTGTCGTCGATCCTGATCGACCTGACCCAGCGCGAGACGATGAACGCATCGGCCAAGTTCGCGCGGCTGCTGGGGCGGGAGGCACAGGGGCTGATCCCGGTCAAGGAGAACCCGCATCGCATGGCGTCGCTGCTGGTGCTCAAGGCGCCGGACATGCCATCGATCCTGTTCGAGGCTGGCTATATCTCCAACGCCAATGACGTCGCGTTGCTCAAGACCGAGGATGGACGGCGGCGCGTGGCGCAGAGCGTCGACCGCGCTGTAGCGATCCATTTCGCCACGCGGATGGCGGCGCGCTAGTTGCTGTCGGCTGTGCCGAGCGGCACCGGCGCGCTCCCCCACCCGGCCACCCACAAGGTATCATCGATGGGTGGCCGGGTGGGAGAGCGCGCCCGTGCCGCGACCGGTTCGGATTGCCCGACCGAATCAGAACTCCCCCCTCACCCCATCGCATCCCCCGCTGGCAAGGCGGCGATATCCTGCTAAACCCCGCGCGCAATGGCGGACCAGACCCAACCCAATTTCACGCTCAAATTCACGCGCGAGGATGTCGGCGATCGCTTTGCCCGGATTCGCCGCACCTGGTGGTTCAAGGTACTGGCCTGGCTGGCCCTGCTCGCCGGGATCGCGACAATTGCGCTCTGGGCGCTGTTCCTGCGCGACCTGCCCTCGGTCGACAAGCTGCGGACCTATGAGCCGCCGCTACCCACCAATATCCGCGCGGGTGACGGCACGCCGCTGCGCAGCTATGCCCGCGACCGCCGGGTCGAACTGTCGTTCGAGGAATATCCCAAGCTAATGGTCGGCGCGTTCCTGTCGGCGGAGGACAAGACGTTTTTCCGGCACAGCGGCGTTGATTATCCCGGGCTTGTTCGCGCCGCGTGGCAGGGATTGACCAGTGGCGAGACGCCGCGCGGCACCTCCACGATCACGCAACAGGTGGCAAAGAATCTGCTGCTGACCAATGAGGTGAGCTATGTTCGCAAGGCGCGCGAGGCGATCCTGGCGTTCCGCATCGAGAGCTCGCTGTCCAAGGAGCAGATCCTTGAACTTTACCTCAACCAGATTGCGCTGGGGCGGAATGCGTTCGGGGTCGAGGCGGCGGCCAATGCCTATTTCGACAAGAGCGTCCGCGAGCTGACCGTCCCCCAATTCGCCTATCTGGCGATCCTCCCCAAGGGGCCGAGCAACTATATGCCCGAACGCCATGAGGCGCGCGCGATCGAGCGGCGCAACTGGGTGCTCGGGCAGATGCTCGAAAACGACTATATCGATCAGGCGCAGCATGACGCCGCAGTCGCCGCGCCGCTGGGTGCCGTCCCGCGCAAGACACCGAAGACCGACCCGCTCGGCGGCTATTTCATCGAGGAAGTGCGCCGTCAGTTGATCGACCGATTCGGCGAGAATGAGGAGTCGGGACCGTACAGCGTCTATTCGGGCGGGCTTTGGGTGCGCACCTCGTTCGATCCCGAGCTGCAAAAAGCGGCGCAAAAGGCGCTGCGCGACGGACTGATCCGCTATGATCGCGGGCGCGGCTGGTCCGGGCCGATGCGTGAGCAGGACATCAGCGGCGACAATTGGCGCAGCGCGCTGCTCAATACCAACATCGACCTCGATTATGAGGATTGGCGCGCGGCGATCGTCATTTCCAAGAGCGCCGGCAGCGCCCAGATCGGATTTGGCGATGGCGCGACCGGCATACTCCCGCGCGGCGGGGCACAGATGCCGGTACGTGGCAAGGGCGGCACTGCTTTCGCCGCGTTGAAGCCCGGCGACGTGATCGCGGTGGCGCCGGAAGGCGGGGTGTTCGGCCTGCGTTCGGTTCCCAAGATTTCGGGCGGCATGGTGGTCGAGGATCCGCGCACCGGCCGCATCCTGGCAATGCAGGGCGGGTTCGACGCGACGGTGCAGGCGTTCAACCGCGCGACCCAGGCCCAGCGCCAGCCAGGATCGACGATCAAGCCGATCGTCTATGCGGCCGCGCTGGAAAACGGGATGACTCCGGCGTCGATCATCGTCGATGGCCCGTTTTGCGTGTGGCAGGGCGCGGCGCTGGGCGAGAAATGCTTCCGCAACTTCGGCAACACGCGCGGTGCGGGACCGCGCACGATGCGCTGGGGCATCGAGCAGTCGCGCAACCTGATGACCGTGCAGGCGGCGAACCAGACCGGCATGGACAAGGTCGTCGACCTGATGCAGCGGATGGGCGTCAGCCAGCAGAAATATCCGCCGTACCTGTCCTATGCGCTGGGCGCGGGCGAGACGACGGTGATGCGGATGGTCAACGCCTATTCGATCCTGGTCAATCACGGCCGCGCACTCAACCCGACGCTGATCGACTTCGTCCAGAACCGGCAGGGCAAGGTAGTGTGGCCGGAGAACTGGCGGCCCTGCGATCGGTGCAACATGCCCGATTGGGACGGCAAGCCGATGCCGCGCCCGATCAATCGCGCGCGCCAGGTGCTCGACGCGATGAGCGCCTACCAGATGGTCCATATTACCGAGGGCGTGATCCAGCGCGGCACCGCCACGGTGCTGCGCGACCTCGGCCGACCGATCATGGGCAAGACGGGCACCTCGTCCGGCCCGCGCGACGTGTGGTTCATCGGCGGCACGCCACAGATGATCGCCGGCCTCTATATGGGCTATGACACGCCGACCAATCTGGGCGGCTATGCGCAGGGCGGGACCATCGCCGCACCGATCTACAAGGCATTCGCGCAAAAGGCGCTGGAGAAGGAGGACGTTCTTCCCTTTACCGCGCCCGCCGGGGTCCGCATGGTCCGCATCGACCGCACCACCGGCAAGCGCGTGTTCGGGGCCTGGCCCGGGACCGACCCCAAGGGCGCAGTGATCTGGGAAGCGTTCAAGCCCGAGAGCGAACCGCGTCGTCGCACCCGCGGCGAGGAGGAAGCGCCCAAGGCCGAGGTGAAGAAGAAAGCGGTGCGCCAGGAAGGGCCGCGCGACAGCGACTTCTTGCAACGCGAGGGCGGAATCTACTAGCGGCACTATATCGTCGCCCCAGCGAAAGCTGGGGCCTCCAGCCTCACGCCGCGCGCTTGCGGCTTGAGACCCCAGCTTTCGCTGGGGTGACGGTTTAACTTGAAAGGTTTTTACGATGCGCGCCGAAGCGCAGGCACATGCCGACAAGATCAACGCCGCGCTCGCCTTACTGCGCCGCTTCATCGACTGGGACAAAGCGTTGCGGCGGCTCGACGAGTTGAACGCGCGCGTCGAGGATCCGACCCTGTGGGACAAGCCCAAGGAGGCGCAGGACGTGATGCGCGAGCGCCGTCGCCTCGACGAGTCGATCACCGCGACCCGCGCGATCGAGCGCGAACTCATTGAAACCAGCGAACTGATCGAAATGGCCGAGGCGGAGGGCGACGAAGAGATGGCGGTGGAGGGCACGCAGGCGCTCGCCGCGCTCTCCGCGCGCGCCGAGGAGGACAAGGTCAAGGCGCTGCTGTCGGGCGAGGCCGACGCCAACGACACCTATCTCGAAGTCCATTCGGGCGCGGGCGGGACCGAAAGCCAGGACTGGGCCGAGATGCTCCAACGCATGTACACGCGCTGGGCCGAGCGCCATGGGTTCAAGGTCGAGCTGATGGACTATCACGCCGGCGAACAGGCGGGGATCAAGTCGGCCACGCTGCTGATCAAGGGCGAGAACGCCTATGGCTATGCCAAGACCGAAAGCGGCGTGCATCGCCTGGTCCGCATCTCGCCCTATGACAGCTCGGCGCGACGGCACACCAGCTTCTCGTCGGTATGGGTCTATCCGGTGATCGACGATTCGATCGACATCGAGATCAACGAGAGCGACCTGAAGATCGATACCTATCGCGCGTCGGGCGCGGGCGGGCAGCACGTCAACACCACCGATTCGGCGGTGCGCATCACGCACGTGCCATCGGGCATCATTGTCGCCAGCCAGCAGGACCGGTCGCAGCACAAGAACCGCGCGACCGCGATGGGCATGCTGAAGGCGCGTCTGTACGAGGCCGAATTGGCCAAGCGCGAAGCAGCCGCGCTGGGCGAATATACCGCCAAGACCGAAATTGGGTGGGGCCACCAGATCCGCAGCTACGTCCTCCAGCCCTATCAGCTGGTGAAGGACCTGCGCACCGGGGTCACGTCCACCGCACCGTCGGATGTGCTCGACGGGGCACTCGACCCGTTCATGGCTGCTGCGCTATCACAGCGCGTGACCGGCGAAACGGTCGAGGTGGAGGACGTCGATTGAGACTGGCCGGCGCTGCGTTGATCCTGATCCCGGCGCTGCTGATCGCCGGGTGTGACGAGACGCGCCCGCGCCCCCAGCCCGAGCCGAGGGAAGACCTCAGCTTTCCCGCCGCCGACCGGCCGGTTGCACCGATCGTGTCGTCGCGCTGGTCGACCGAAGAGGCGCGCGACCGGCTGAACGAGGCCGATACGGTGATGAACCTTGCCGAAATTCGCCCCGGCACGACCGTTGCCGATATCGGCGCAGGCGAAGGCTATTACACCGTCCGCCTCGCCGCGCGCGTCGGGGCCAAGGGCCGGGTGCTGGCGCAGGACATCGTCCCCGAAGTCCGCGATGCGCTGGCGCAACGCGTGGCGCGCGACCGGCTCGACAATGTCAGCGTGCGGCTGGGCGAGCCCAACGATCCCAAACTGCCCGAAAACAGTTTTGACCGTGTATTCATGGTGCACATGTATCATGAGATCGAGGAACCCTATGAGTTCCTGTGGCGGATGCGGCCTTCGCTGCGCCCGGACGGGCTGGTCGTGGTGGTCGATGCCGACCGCGCAACGGAGAATCACGGGACGCCTCCCGCGTTGCTGAAATGCGAATTCGCCGCAGTCGGCTATCGCCAGGTGTCGATCCGCGACATGCCGTCTGCGGGGGGCTATATCGCGATGTTCAAGGCCGAAGGGCCGCGCCCCGAGCCGTCCGCGATCAAGCCCTGTCCCAACCGCCCCAGCGGGAAGGCGAGCGGCACGCCGATGGGCGACGAGTAAGCGCTAGAGCCACCCTGCCGCGCGGAAGCTCCACGTTGCGCCGTCGCGTCCGACCACGACATGATCAACCAGCCGGGTGTCCACTGCCGCGAGCGCGCGGGCGAGGCGGGCGGTGACATCGCGGTCAGCGCGGCTGGGCCAGGCTTCGCCCGCCGGATGGTTGTGCGCCATCACCACGCGGGCGGCATCGAGCAGCACCGCGTCAGCCACGATTCGTCGCAGCGGCAGATCGACCGAGTCGGCGCATCGCGATTCGATCCGGCGCGTGCCGATGACATTGCCGTGCGAATCGCAGAAGGCGAAGGCGGCGACCTCGCGCGGCTCGCCCGCAATATCCGCCGCGAGCCGGCTGGCCAGCGCGTCGGGGGGAGCTTCCGGGGAGAATGCGGACCACGCGCCGGCCATGGTGGCAGGGTTGCGCGGTGGCGCTGGCGGGTCGAGCGCAACCGGGTCCGACTTGGAGGGACTTCACACCAAAATGGTGCGACCACGCTTGGCGGCTTCGGAGCGCTCCGCTAGGCTCCGGCCATGCGGCAATATCTCGACCTGATGGAACGCGCGCTGCGCGACGGCGCGGTGCAGGATGACCGGACCGGCGTGGGGACGCGCAGCGTATTCGGCCACCAGATGCGCTTCGACCTGTCCGAGGGGTTTCCTCTGCTGACCACCAAGAAGCTGCACATCCGGTCGATCTTCATCGAATTGCTGTGGTTCCTGCGCGGCGACACCAATGTGAAGTGGTTGCAGGACCGCCGCGTCAGCATCTGGGACGAATGGGCGGACGAGAATGGCGATCTCGGCCCGGTCTATGGCAAGCAGTGGCGCGACTGGGAGGCGCCCGATGGCCGCCATATCGACCAGATCAAGGAGCTGATCGAGACGCTGAAGACCAGCCCCGCCTCACGCCGCATGATCGTTTCGGCGTGGAATCCGGGCGAATTGCACGCGATGGCACTGGCGCCGTGCCACTGCCTGTTCCAGTGCCATGTCGCCAACGGCAAGCTGTCGCTCCAGCTCTATCAGCGCAGCGCCGACATCTTTCTGGGCGTGCCGTTCAATATCGCGAGCTATGCGCTGCTGACCCATATGCTGGCGCAGCAATGCGATCTGGAGGTCGGCGAATTCATCTGGACCGGGGGCGATTGCCACCTCTATTCCAACCATGTCGAACAGGCGGAACTGCAGCTGTCGCGCGCGCCGGGGCCGCTCCCCCGCCTCGAGATCCTGCGCCGTCCGCCGTCGATCGACGCCTATGAATTCGAGGATTTTGCGCTGCACGATTATGTCGCGCAGCCGCACATCAAGGGGGCGGTGGCGGTTTGATCACCTTTCATCTGGCGCGGGCCGATAATGGGGTGATCGGGGTCGATGGCGCGCTGCCCTGGCGGCTGCCCGCCGACCTGAAGCGGTTCAAGGCGCAGACCATGGGCAAGCCGATGGTGATGGGGCGCAAGACGTTCGAGGGGTTTCCGAGCCCCCTGCCCGGCCGCCGCCACATCGTACTGACCCGCGATCTCGCCTGGCGGGCCGAGGGGGCGGAGGTGGTGCATTCGGTCGCCGAAGCGCTGGAAGTTGCGGGTGACGGCGATGTCGCGGTGATCGGCGGGGCGGAGATTTTCGCGCTATTTCTGCATCTTGCCGGGCGGATCGAGCTGACCGAGGTGCATGCGTCGCCCGAAGGGGATGCGGTGGTGCCGGCGTTCGGAGCGGAGTGGCGTGAAGTCGCGCGGGAGGATCACCCGGCCGAGGGCGAGCGGCCGGCG
The DNA here is from genome assembly GCF_024700005.1 of Sphingomonas sp. J344. Lineage (NCBI taxonomy): Bacteria > Pseudomonadati > Pseudomonadota > Alphaproteobacteria > Sphingomonadales > Sphingomonadaceae > Sphingomonas > Sphingomonas sp. J344. The sequence continues at coordinate 662,454 of NZ_JAJONB010000001.1, forward strand.
TATAGCTTCGTCACCCTCGAACGCCTCTAGTCCGTCACCCCGGCCTTGTGCCGGGGTCCACGGTGTCGCAAAACCCGAACGGATCGGATGCGCGGCACGGTGGATGCCGGAACAAGTCCGGCATGACGACTGGGGGGATGGGGCGATGCGGAAATGGATTTGGGGTCTGGTTGCCCTGATCGCGGTGGCGTTGTTCGCCTTTTTCGCTTTTGCCCCCGGATATGTCGAACAAGGGATGAATCAAGTCGTCGCGACCAAGTTGCCGGTCGTGTCCGATTCCACCCGTCAATTACACGCACGTCTGCAGATCGCGGATCTGCATGAGGACACTCTGCTGTGGAAACGCGACGTACTGGAGCGCGCGGATCGCGGTCATGTCGACCTGCCCCGGCTGATCGAGGGCAACGTCGCGCTGCAGGTCTTCTCGTCGGTGACCAAGACGCCGAAGGGGCAGAATTACGACGCGAACAGCGCGGAGACCGACAATATCACGCTGCTGACGGTCGCGCAGTTGCAGCCGGTGCGCACCTGGACCTCGCTTCTCGAACGCTCGCTATTCCATGCGCAAAAGCTGGAGCGAGCGGCGGCGCGGTCGGAGGGGCGGTTGCACGTGATCCGGTCGCCCGGCGAACTCGATGCGCTGCTGGCCGCGCGTGCGGCGGGGCAGAAGGCGGTCGGCGGGCTGCTGTCGATCGAGGGGCTACAGAATATGGAGGGCAAGATCGAGAATATCGACCGGCTCTACACCGCCGGCTTCCGCATGGCTGGCCTCGTCCATTTCTTCGACAATGAGCTGGCCGGGTCGATGCACGGCGAGAAGAAGGGCGGGCTGACCCCGCTCGGTCGCCAGACGATTGCGCGGATGGAGCAACTTGGCATGATCGTAGACATCGCCCATGCCAGCCACGCCAGCGTCGCCGAAATCCTGAAGATCGCGAAACGCCCGGTTGTCTCGAGCCACGGCGGGGTGCAGGCGGTGTGCAAGGTCAACCGCAACTTGAGCGACGCCGAGATTCGCGGCGTGGCGAAGACCGGCGGGGTGGTCGGCATCGGTTACTGGGATGCGGCGATTTGCGGGACCGAGCCGGAAAAGGTCGCGGCGGCGATCGCGCATGTCCGCGATCTGGTGGGGATCGATCATGTCGGGCTGGGGTCGGATTTCGACGGCGCGGTGACAACCGGATTCGATACGGCACAGCTGGTCTATGTGACCCAGGCGCTGGTCGATCGCGGGTTTACGCCGGAGGAGATCGGCAAGGTGATGGGCGGCAATGTGCTGCGGGTGCTGCGCGCGGGGATGGCGCCGGGAAAGTGATCGGTCACGGGCATTAGAGGAGGCGAGATGGACAAGGATATGGCCCGAATCTTGGCCAATGGCGGAACCGCTGCCTCGCGCGAGCTGGTCCGGCTATATGATATTTTGAAGCATCATCTGCCGGAAGATTCCGATCTTCGAAACGGCGTAGCGAGCGCGCTTGCTGAGATCGGATTGCGCGTTACGCAGCCAGCGTTCGATGCCTGGCCGGAGTTGCGGGAAGAGTTTGAGCTTCGGCTCGACAAATATGGCGTAGCTACCTGAGCGGCAGTCCCGGTCATCGGTGACGACGCCTTAGCGGCATTAAACAATCCTCCCCGGAACGGGGAGGTGGCAGCGCGCAGCGCTGACGGAGGGGGCCCGAGGCAAGGGTTTCCGTTGCCTCGGGCCCCTCCACCATACTTCGCATGGTCCCCCTCCCCGTTCCGGGGAGGATTTGCACGTCTCTTCTCAAGCTCTATAGCCGCGCCGATGGAGCGGCTGGACGGAGCGGCTTCGGTCCCCGGGCATCTGCGCGGCGGGATCGTGGCGCTGGGGAATTTCGATGGCTTTCACCGCGGCCACCAGGCGGTGGTGGGCCGTGCGGTGGCGCGTGCGCGCGATGAAGGGCGTCCGGTCATCGTCGCGACGTTCGACCCGCATCCGGTGCGGCATTTCCGGCCCGACACCCCGCCCTTTCGCCTGACGACGCTGGACCAGCGTGCGCGATTGTTTGCGCAGGCTGGGGCGGACGCGATGCTGGTGTTCCAGTTCGACGGTTCGCTCGCCTCGCTGTCCGCGCACGAATTCGCGCAGCAGCGGCTGGTCGAGCTGATCGGCGCGGGCGGGGTCGTGACCGGCGCGGACTTCACCTTCGGCAAGGGACGCGACGGCAATGTCGCGGTGCTGGCCGAGCTCGGCGCGGAGCTGGGGTTCAGCGTCGATACCGTCCTGCCGGTCGCGGCGGAGGGCGAAATCGTATCGTCCAGCCGCATCCGCGACGCGCTGCGCAAAGGGCGTCCGCGTGAGGCCGCGGCGTTGCTGACCCGGCCGTTCGCGATTCTGGGCGAGGTCGAGGGCGGCGCGAAGCTGGGCCGCGAACTGGGCTATCCGACCGCCAATATCCGGCTCGGCAGCTATCTGCGCCCGCGTTACGGGATTTATGCGGTGCGGGCGCGGCTGGGGGACGGGCGCGTGGTCGATGGCGTCGCCAATCTGGGCGTGCGGCCGACCTTCGACCCGCCGGTCGAGTGGCTCGAGCCCTATTTCTTCGATTTTTCGGGCGATCTTTATGGCCAGATGGTCGAGGTTCAGCTGGTCGACTTCCTGCGCGACGAGGCCAAATATGACGATATCGACGCGCTGAAAGCGCAGATCGCGCGCGATTGCGACGCGGCACGGGAAGCACTGCGAATTACCTGACTCCCCTCCCGCTTGCGGGAGGGGTCGGGGGGAGGGCATGTCCCCGCAACGGTTCGCTTGCAGTCGCGCGACAGGCCCTCCCTAGCCCCTCCCGCAAGCGGGAGGGGAACGCTCTTTCCGCCCCGCCCGCTTTCCTCTAATCGGCGCAGACCCATGACCGACACCAACGACACGCAGCGCGACTGGCGCGACACCGTCTTCCTGCCGAAGACCGACTTTCCGATGAAGGCGGGGCTTGCCGCCAAGGAGCCGGAGATCCTGGCGCGCTGGGCCAGGCTTGGCCTGTACGACCGGCTGCGCGAGCAGCGCGCGGGGCGTGAGCGCTTCATCCTGCATGATGGCCCGCCTTACGCGAATGGCGACATTCACATGGGCCATGCGATGAACAAGATCCTCAAGGACATCATCGTCCGCAGCCAGTCGTTGATGGGCAAGGACGCGCCCTATGTCCCCGGCTGGGATTGTCACGGCCTGCCGATCGAATGGAAGATCGAGGAAGCCTATCGCGCCAAGAAGCTGAACAAGGACGAGGTGCCGGCGGCGGAGTTCCGCGCCGAATGCCGCGCCTATGCCGAGAAATGGGTCGCGGTGCAGCGCGAACAGTTCGAGCGGCTGGGCGTGATGGGCGATTGGGACGATCCGTATCTGACCATGAAGTTCGACGCCGAGGCGACGATCGCGGGCGAATTGCTGAAGTTCGCGGAGTCTGGCCAGCTCTATCGCGGGGCCAAGCCGGTGATGTGGTCCCCTGTCGAAAAGACCGCGCTGGCCGAGGCCGAGGTCGAATATGAGGATGTGGTGTCGACCCAGATCGACGTCGCGTTCGAGATCGTCGATGCGCCGAACGCGCCGGAACTGGTCGGCGCGCATGCGGTGATCTGGACGACCACGCCGTGGACGATCCCGGTGAACCAGGCTTTGGCTTATGGGCCGGATGTTGAGTATCTGCGTTTCGCGATGTGGTGGGATGGAACCACCGGCACCAAGCCATCCGACGGCGGCACGTTCATCGTCGCCGAGCCTCTTTTGGAAGCGTTTCGCGACCGGCTAGAACGGCTCAATCTACAAGCGGACGGCTCCGGCCCGAAGCTAATGGAAGAGTATTTCGGTCGAGTACGAGGTTCACAACTCGCCGGTGCCACTGCCCGCCACCCGATGCATCATCTCGGCGGCTTCTTCGCCAAGCCGCGCCCGTTCCTGCCCGGCGACTTCGTCACCACCGACGCCGGCACCGGCCTGGTCCATATGGCGCCCGATCATGGCGAGGACGATTTCCTGCTGTGCAAGGCGCATGGCATCGACCCTGTCTTCGCGGTCGACGATGCGGGCATGTACCGCGCCGACTGGCTGTGGCTGGGCGGTCAGGGATCGGTGATCAACAAGAAGTTCGTCGCATCCGACGGGCCGATCTGCACCGACCTGCGCGCCGCCGGGGCGCTGCTCGCCGCGTCGGACGATTTCGCGCACAGCTATCCGCATAGCTGGCGGTCCAAGGCCAAGATCATCTTCCGCTGCACCCCGCAGTGGTTCATCCCGATGGATGGGAGCCGTTCGTCCGTCGCCCCAGCGAAAGCTGGGGCCTCAGGCGAGAGCGCGGGACAGGAGCCGCACGAGACCCCAGCTTTCGCTGGGGTGACGGGGAGAGATGTCGCCGCCGAGCTGCCCGGCTTTGCCGCCGACATCGGTTTCGGCCCTATCGTGAACCCGTCCAACGCGCCCACCCTGCGCGGTCTGGCGCTCGACGCGATCGAGCGCACCCGGTGGGTGCCGGAGAAGAGCCGCAACCGCATCCATGCGATGGTCGAGGGCCGCCCGGACTGGGTGATTTCGCGGCAGCGCGCCTGGGGCGTGCCGATCCCGCTCTATGTCCACCGCCAGAACGGCGACTATCTGCGCGACGACGCGGTCAATGTCCGCATCCTCGACGCATTCCGCGCGGGTGGCGCGGATGCTTGGTTTGGGGCGGATCATCAGGCGTTGCTGGGGCCGGATTACAACCTCGCCGATTATGAGGTGGTCAACGACATCCTCGACGTGTGGTTCGACAGCGGATCGACCCACAGCTTCGTGATCGAGCAGCGTTACGGCGAGGGCGTGCGCGCAAACCTGTATCTCGAAGGGTCGGACCAGCATCGCGGCTGGTTCCAGTCGTCGCTGCTGGAGAGCGCCGGGACGCGCGGGCGCGCGCCCTATGACGCGGTGCTGACGCACGGCTTCGCGCTCGATGGGCAGGGGCGCAAGATGTCCAAGAGCCTCGGCAATGTCGTCGATCCGCTCAAGATCATCGGCGAGAGCGGCGCGGACATCCTGCGCCTGTGGGTCGCGCAGACCGATTATTTCGAGGATGTGCGGATCGGCAAGGAGGTGCTGGCGGGCACGGGCGACGCGTATCGCAAGATCCGCAACACCTTCCGCTATCTGCTCGGAGCGCTCGATGGCTTCAGCGATGCTGAAAAGGTCGGGGTCGAGGCGATGCCCGAACTGGAGCTGTATGTGCTTCACAAGCTCGGCATGCTCGATGTCGAGCTGAAGGCGGCGGCGGAGGCGTATGAGTTCAACCGCTATGCCCGTGCGGTGTCGGACTTCATGAACGAGGACCTGTCGGCCTTCTTCTTCGATATCCGCAAGGATTGCCTCTACTGCGACGCGGCGGACAGCCCGAAGCGGCGGGCGTATCGCACCGTGCTCGACACGCTGTTCCACGCGCTGGTCCGCTATGCCGCGCCGATCCTGGCGTTCACCGCCGAGGAAGTGTGGCAGGCGCGCTATCCGTCCGAGGACGGCTCGGTCCATTTCCTTGAATGGCCCGAGCTCCCGGCGCTGCCCGGCGATGACGCGATCTCGACCGAGTGGGAGGATATCCGTCGCCAACGCGAGACGGTGACCGAGGCGATCGAGCCGCTGCGCCGCGAGAAGGTGATTCGATCGAGCCTCGAGGCCGAGGTGACGGTTCCGAACCTGCTGCGCCCCGCCGCCGAACTGGCCGAGGTGTTCATCGTCGCCGATGTGCATCACGGGTCGGACGAGGGCGTCGCGGTCAAGCGGACCGATCACAAGAAGTGTGGCCGGTGCTGGCGTCTGCTTCCGGAGGTTGAAGCCGATGGCGCGCTGTGCCACCGCTGCGACTCGGTAGTTTCCTGAAAGACATGGGGTCCATGAACCGCAACCGCACGATCGGCTTCGCCCTCGCCTTCCTGATCTTTGTCGCCGATCAGGCGATGAAGGCGTGGGTGGTCGAGGGGCTGGGCATCGACGCGCCGGGCAAGGCGATCGAGGTCGTTTCGTTCTTCGACCTGCGCTTCGTTGCCAATATCGGAGTGTCGCTGGGGCTGCTCGCCGCCGAAACCGACACGATGCGCTGGGCGCTGGTCGCGCTGACCGCCGCAATTGCGGGGGCGTGGGCTGGTGGATGGTCCGCGAGACCAATCGCCAAGACATGTTCGCGCTCAGCCTCGTGCTGGGCGGCGCGTTGGGCAACATCGTCGACCGGGTGCGGTTCGGCTATGTCGTCGACTATGCCGATCTGCACTTTGGCGAATGGCGCCCTTTTTTGGTCTTTAACGTCGCCGATGCTGCGATTACCATCGGCGTTCTGATCCTGCTCATCCGGGCGCTGTTCGTGCGAGAGAAACCCAAGGCCGATGACACCGGCGCCCCTGTGGAGAATGCCAATGCGTAAGTCCGTGCTTGTTGTCGCTGTATGCGGCGCGGCGACCCTGCTCGCCAGCTGCGGCAGCAGCCTGTTGGGCGACCGCAAGCGTCCCGACGAATTCGCCGTGGCGCGTCAGGCGCCTCTGGTGATCCCGCCCGACTTCGCGATGCGCCCGCCGCAGCCGGGTGCACCGCGTCCACAGGATGCCGGCGGTCCCGCGCAGCAGGCGCTCGAAGCGCTGTTCGGCGGCAGCGCGCCGCGCAGCGCGTCGGAACGCGCCGCTCTTGATGCGGCCGGTGCACGTACCGGTGCCGATGCCGGCATCCGCTCCGGCGTGGGCAGCCCCGACACCAGCGTGGTCGACAAGGGCAGCACGACCCGCGACATCGTCGCCGCGCCACAGGGCGATGGCCGCGACGCGCAGACCCAGGCTGGCGGCGCCCCGGCCCCTGCCCCGTCGCCTACGCCGCAAGACTAGGGGTTTGGAGCCCTTTCCCGCTTGCGGGAGTGGCAGGAACACCAAAGCAAAAAGGGCCGCGGAACCATCGTTCCGCGGCCCTTCGCTTTGGCTGGTGCCGGTCGGCTTAGAACGCCGCGCCGAGCGTGAACAGCACGGCCCCGTCCGCGCCAAACGTTTCCTTGAACGGAGCACGCTCATTGGTGTTCACATAGGAGACGCCGAAGGTCAGCGCCTTCCAGCTGGCTTCCGCGCCGATCGAATAGTCGAGCACCCGGCCGTCGCCGTCATAGCCGCCAAGGAAGCTGTCGCTCCACGCATGGCCCAGGCTGCCCTTCACCTTGAGAGGTGTTTCCGGAATGGCGATGGTGACGGTGGCCGAGGTGTAGAAGGAACCGGCATCGCCCAGCGAATCCTGCCCGTCGGGTGCCCAGGCCACGAAGCCCTTGATCGTCGCCGGACCGACGGTGCCGGTCAGCGAGAAATAGGGTTCGATGATCGAGCTGTCCGCCGTGCCGGGATAGAGATAGACGGTCGCGCCGATATCGGCGGTCAGGCCCGAGGCCACTTCCTTCGCAAAGCCGGCGAACACGTCGATTTCGGTGCCGTTGGCAAAGCCGATGCTCGACCCCCAGGTGCCGACATAGACGCCGCTCTCATGCGCGACGGTAAAGCCGCCCTGAATGGCTGCCTCTTCGTTCGACTGCGTGAAGCCGCGGAAGCGATAGTCGCTGACGACGGTCGCCGACCCGGTGATGGTGAAGGCGTCGGGTGCCTCGGTCTCGTCCTGCGCGAACGCGGGGGTGGCGGTGGCGGCGAGCAGCAGCGCGCCGGCGATGGACTTGGTGAAACGCATGGGATCCCTTTCGTCTTGGTGCGATTTCGGTCCCATCCTGCAATGGAAGGGCTGCCGCATGGCTCAGGACATATGTCCCGGCGCGGCTATTGCCTCCCACCGAGGGAAAGTTGCAGCATTTCGTTGCGCTGCACAATTCTATTTCGCGCCCCGAACGCAATTGCGTCGCCGCTGTTGCGGCGGCGCAACAGAATTGTAACAGCGGTGACCGTTACTTTACAGCAACAATCGCGTCGATCTCCACGGCAGCCCCACGCGGCAGCACCGCCACGCCGACTGCGGCGCGGGCATGGCGGCCGGCTTCGCCGAACAGCTTTTCCATCAGCTCCGACGCGCCATTGGCGACCTGGGGCTGCTGCGTGAAGCTGGGATCGGAGTTGACGAATACGCCGAGCTTCACGATCCGCTCGACCCGGTCGAACCCGCCCAGCGCCTTGCCGATCTGGGCAACAACCATCAGGCCGCAGCGCTCGGCGGCTTCCTGCCCATAGGCAAGGTCGCGGTCTTCGCCGAGGCGACCGGTCATCACGACGCCGTCCTTGAACGGCAACTGGCCGGAGACGTGCATCAGCCCGCCCGCAGTGACGGTGGGGACATAGGCCGCGACGGGCGCGGCGGCTTCGGGCAGTTCGAGGCCGAGTTCGGCGAGGCGGGCAAGGACGTCGGTCATGCTGGGTTCTCCTGAGAAAGGGATTGCGGGGCAGGCGTGCCATCGGCGAAGCGCGCGGAAATCCAGCGCTGCGCCTCACGCCAGTCGTCGATCCGCGCGTGTGCGTGCGGTGCAGCCGGAACATGCGGCGCGAGGCGGGGTTCGGACACCATGTGCAGGCGGAACACCTGTGGTGCGATGCGCGCGACCGATTCGTGGTGGGTAGCAAGATCGTCGACGAACACCGCGACGCTGGCACCATGTTCCTCGACCAGCCGCTTCACGGGCCGCCCCTTCCCGCCCTGATTGCATTCGACGCGGTGAACGATGCCGTGCGTGTCGAGCTGGGCGATGCGGTGTTCGCGGCAGTGATCGCGGAGATTTGTGAGGATGACGATGTCGGCCTGTTCGGCGAGCAGCGTCAGCGATTCACGCGCGTGCGGAACGAGCGTCTGGCGGTCCATTTGCGCGGGGAAAAAGCCGTCGAGATAGACCCACATCGCCTCGGGCGTCAGCGTGCTGCCGTCGCGCGGCTTCATCGCCTGTGCCCACTCATGGCTCGTCAGGTCGAACTCGATATCATGCGCCTCGTCGAGCCACACCCCGAAATGCCGCACCATGTGCAGCAGCACTTCATCGCAGTCGCAGATCAGGAGCGGCTTCATTGGGTCTCCAGCGCGTGGCGAGCGGCGACGAGCGCGGCAGGGGTTGTTCCGGTCGCGTCGGCGCAGGCGATCAGGTCGGGCTCATGCGCCTCGAGGAAGCCGAGCACGGCAGTGAGAACATCGGCGTCGCCGGCACGCGCGCGCAGGTCGTGCGGCGACAGGCCGGTCAGGTCGAGCAGCCGGCGCGCGCGCGCCGCATCGGACAGCGCCCAGGCCAAGGCACCCAGCGCCAGCGTCCCCGCCTGCTCATTTGTCACCGCGTCGCGCATCGCCTAGAGCTTCGCCCAATCGTTCGTTGGCCAATCGTTCGTCGAAGGGATCGCGTGGCAAAAAGGGTGCTGGTTGTCGAGGACAACGAACTCAATCTCAAACTTTTCTGCGACCTGCTGCGCGCGCACGGCTTCGAGACCTCGGCGGTCCGCGACGGGCGCGAAGCGGTGGCGACCGCGCGCGCCTTTTCGCCCGATCTGGTGATCACCGATATCCAGCTGCCGCATATTTCGGGCATCGAGATCATCGGGCGGATGCGCGGTGATCCGGTGCTGAAGTCGATTCCGGTGATGGCGGTGACCGCCTATGCCGGGCAAGAGGACGAGGCGCGGATCCGCGCGGCGGGGGCGAACGCCTATGTCACCAAGCCGATTTCGGTGATGCGGTTTGTGGAAGAGGTGCAGGCGCTGTTGTAGGGGGTGGGCTGGGGTGCGGTGGGTATTGGGTCGGGGAGTCTCTCTCCGTTGAGAGCCTCCTCAACTTAACCGCATCCGGCGATGGATGCCCAGTTTTGTCAACAGTGGCTAGAGACAACAGAGCCTAGAACTGTATCGCCCCGAATTTGATGTTATGAATTTTCGCAATATGTTTGCCTAATGCATCTGTTGCCGCTCGATAACGCCCGTTCTTTTTCAATTGATTGCACATCAGCTGATCGATATTCGGCAGTCCTGTCGAAAGTGTGACCGTACAGCGCTCAACGCGCCCAAAGTAGTTGACAAGCAAATCTGCGCTAAACGGGCCAATCGAACTTCTTTTTACTGTAAGCGCCCGGTCAATAGCATCGACGTCGAGCCATCCAGCCATGTTGCCCTGAGGGGTCAGTGGACGATTGGGCGGTGGGGCGATCGGGCGGCAATTGTCGAGCGCGGCGCGGGCGCCACTAAAGTCTGCCAAGGTGAATGTTTCCACGACCCTGCCTTGATAGGCATAATCGAACGAGCGGCTGGACCGGGACAGCCATTCCAGCAAATCATAGCCACCATAAAGCGTGATGACTGGGAACTCGAGATCTACGGGGAAGCCTTGAATGATCCTTTGGCCCTTCCGCTCCGTCGACACATTGTATCGGATACTTGGATTGCCGGAGGATCGGGGCTGCACCTTTATGCCAATTCCGCCGGAGCCGGCCCAAGCGGGCAGCGCATTGCTCGACCGTACGCTTATCATGAACGGAGCGCCGTTGGCGAATGGATGATCGCGGTACACCGAGACCCGAAGTGTCCCCGACGCACCATCTACTCCAAGGCACTTATATTCGTCGCTTCGCGCTTTCCATCCACCGCTTTGCGCCTGAGCCGACGGACTGACGAGCGGGCTCGTCATCAGAGCAGTCGAGAGTCCTGCAATGACAAGAAACCTTTCCATGGCGATACGCACCCCATTGGCCTAGGGTCGGGACCCATAAACGGGATTCCCTTGGCGGCTGGGATGTGATTCATGCGCTGCGCCAGCAGGAGCGTGGATTTGAGCGAGTTTTGGTTGAGTGAAGCCCAGTTCGAGCGGCTGCGTCCGCTGCTGCCGGACAAGGTGCGCGGTGTGGCGCGGGTCGATGATCGGCGGGTGATCAGCGGCATCATTCATGTGGTGAAGTCGGGCGGGCGCTGGGTCGACGCGCCGGCCTGCTACGGGCCGAGGAAGACGCTCTACAACCGGTTCGTGCGCTGGGCGGCAAAGGGTGTGTGGCAGGAGCTGTTCGTCACGCTCGCGGCAGCAGGCGGGCCGCCCGCCGAGGTCCTGATCGACAGCACGCATATGAAGGCGCACCGCTCCGCGGGCGGTGGAAAAGGGGGCGCTCGTCCAGGCGATCGGGATCAGCCGGGGCGGCCGCAACAGCAAGCTCCACGCGCTCACCGACGGCGAAGGTCGGCCGCTCCGCTTCCTGCTGACCGGTGGCCAGGTCGCCGACTGCCGCGCAGCCGATGTGTTGCTCGATGATCTCGCGCCGCGCACCATCGTGCTCGCGGACAAGGCTTACGACAGCAATGCGATCCGCGACCTGATCGAGCGGCAGGGTGCCGTTCCGAACATCCCCTCCAAGACGAACCGCCGCTGGAAAAGCTGCTTCTCCAAGACGCTCTACAAGGGCCGCAACGCCGTCGAGCGCATGTTCTGCCGCCTCAAGGATTATCGCCGCATCGCCACCCGCTACGACAAGCTCGCCACCAACTTCCTCAGCGCCATCTACCTCGCCGCAGCCGTCACATGGTGGTTATGAGTCCCGACCCTAATGAAGAATGACGCCCCACATGTTCGCTAGCGGCCATAGCCTACTTTGTTAGCCACTATAGCCTGCATCCTAAATACCGGAGACGCAATGGCTTCGAACGAAAAGAGCTAGTTGGTTATTTATTCTACGGAGCAAATTCGTTACTCGCTCGTTACGACCACCTTTCACGCCTCGTTCGGCCGCGCTATCCCCACCATGCCATCCACCGAAGCAATCGGTGCCAGCAGGCCTTTTCGGACAAGATGTGTATGCGCTCGGCGGTAACCGGCCTGCCGAGGCGTCGCCGCGCGCCTAAGCCGATGTTTGTCGCTGTTGCCCGATCCGGAACCCTGTCCATTTCATCGTGGCACATTCCGATGACGACGGGTGCGGCGGAGTTTCGCCGATCCGCATCAACGCTGCACCTGGGATATCAACGCCCGGAATCGCTGCACCGTTCATTTGGGACGGGGCGCTTTCGGGCTTGGTAATGGGAGAAGATTCTGGGGATAAAATAGGTAATCGTGGCGAGCTTGGAACCTCACCCCCTCATCACCGCCACAACATCAATTGAAGTGACGCCCCGGCCAACACACAAAAAAGCCGCAGAAGCGATCCTTCTGCGGCTCCGCGTGCCGTGGGCGGCCCCGGCCTGCGCCGGGGCTGCGTAAGATCGGCTGACGCCGGTCTTACTTGATCTTCGCTTCCTTGAACTCGACATGCTTGCGCACGACGGGGTCGTACTTCCGGAAGCTCAGCTTCTCGGTCAGGTTGCGCGGATTCTTCTTGGTCACGTAGAAAAAGCCGGTGTCAGCGGTGCTGACGAGCTTGATCTTGACGGTAGTCGGCTTGGCCATCGCCCGGGTCCTGCAAAAATCAAAAACGAATAAAGCGGCCGCGCGCTGGCAGACCGCTCTCAGGAGGGGGCGCATGCCGCCTTGGCGCGGCAATGTCAAGCGCGTGGTCGTCCGCGTGAGTGTGTTATCATGCTGTTAACCATATTGTCGCACGCTCTCGCCATAGAGGAGAACGGACGAGCGGAGGCGGTAATGACGGGCGGACTGAACTGGGTGCTGACGAACGAACTCCACCAGCGAATCGATTCGATCGGCGCGCGCGCGGCGCGCGCGGCGACGTCCGACCTCGCCGCCGATCTTGACGCGATTCGGAAGATCGCGATGGCCAATGGCCTGACCCCCGCCGTGTGCATCGTCCACGCGATCGAATCTGCGCTGGCGCAGGGACAGCGCGGACCGATGATCGCCGACGGCCTGTCGCTGCTGCGCGACGCGGTGGCGTGCGGGCGTACCGATTCGCGCACCGGCGCGGCGTTCGCCGCCGCCTGCTCGATCCGCCTCGCCAGCTGAGACACTGAATTATGGAGGCGGTGGTCCCTGCGTTCATCGCCGCACTGCTGACGCAGGCCGGGGATCGTTCGCCCTGGCTCGTTGCGATCCTGGCCGATCGCTATGGCCGCCCCTTCACTGTCGCGTTCGCCGCGCTGCTCGCCCATGCCGCCGGCAACGCCATCGCCGCGACGGGCGCATTGCTGATCGCACCGCTGCTCACACCCAATGCCAAGCAATTGCTGCTCGCGCTCGCGCTGATCTTTGCGGCGATGGGGGCGTTGTGGCGGCTCAAGGCGCCCGACCGGCTGGAGGGCTGGCGGCTGGGTGCGTTGCTGACGCCACTGCTCGGCATCTTTATCCTCGCGCTCGGCGATACGACGCAGTTCTTCACGCTGGCCTTCGGGGTGCGCGCACAGACCCCGTGGTTTGCGCTGGGCGGAGCGTGCGCGGGAATTTTCGTGGTGAACCTCGCCGCCGCGTTGATGGGCGAACTGAGCTGGCGCCAGCTGCCGATACGCGGGTTTCGCATTGCGTTCGGGCTCTTCTGCCTGCTCGCAGGCGTAGTGATCGGTGCGGCCGCGCTGCGACTGATCTAGGTGTTTAGTCCCGCAGTGTGGTGGTACGACTGACCATCATATTTTGCGGGAAGAGCTATGGGCCAGGTTCTACACGGCAGCGCCACCACGACTGAGGCAGTCCGTCGAGCGATACAGCGGAGTGAAGAGAGCGTAAGAGCGCTCGCCCGTCGCCACGGCATCAGCGCCACGACGGTTCAGAAGTGGCGCAAGAGAACGCATACCGCCGACGCCGCGATGGGGCCGAAGGCCATTCATTCCACCGTCCTCACCACCGAGGAGGAGGCGATGATCGTGGCCTTCCGGCGCCACACGCTCTTGCCGCTCGATGACTGTCTGTACACGCTGCAGGCCACGATCCCCCACCTGACACGCTCGGCTCTTCATCGCTGCCTGCAGCGTCATGGCATCAGCCGACTGCCAGATATGACCGGCGACAAGCCTGCCAAGCAGAAGTTCAAGGCGTACCCGATCGGCTACTTCCACATCGATATCGCCGATGTCCGCACCGAAGAGGGCAAGCTTCACCTCTATGTGGGCATCGATTGCACCTCGAAGTTCGCCTTCGTCCAACTGCACCACAAGGCAGATCGGCCGACGGCGGTGGCATTCCTCGAGGCGCTGCTCGAGGCGGTGCCGTACAACCTGCATACCATCCTCACCGATAACGGCATCCAGTTCGCCGACCTACCGCGTAACCGCGATGGATGGACCGCCCGCTATCGCGTCCACCGTTTCGATCAGATCTGCCGCGAGCACGGGATTGAGCACCGCCTCACCAAGCCAAACCATCCCTGGACCAACGGCCAGGTCGAGCGAATGAACCGCACCATCAAGGATGCCACGGTCAAACGCTACCATTACGATAGCCACGACCAGCTTCGGCAGCACCTCCAGCTCTTCATTGACGCCTACAATTATGGCCGAAGGCTCAAGACCATACGCGGCCTCACGCCCTACGAATACATCGCCCGCGTCTGGACAGACGACCCAGACCGCTTCAAAATCGACCCGTGTCGCCACACCCCGGGACCAAACACCTAAGCTGTCAATATGCCTGATCGGGCAATTGCGTCAGCGAATGCGGACCCCAAATGGGTATGAGTCGTTCCACATCCGACTCAACCAATAGCGAGGGACCCCGACCATGGCCGATACCGACGCCGCGCTGAAGACGCCGACCGATCTTGCCCGCAACGATACGAAGAGCGTGGCGGACGCGCTCAATGGCATCTTGGCGGACAGCTTTGCGCTGTACCTCAAGACCAAGAATTTCCACTGGCACGTATCCGGCCCGCATTTCCGCGACTATCATTTGATGCTCGATGATCAGGCGACGCAGATCCTGGCGACGACCGACGTGATCGCCGAGCGGGTGCGCAAGACCGGCAACACGACGCTGCGATCCATCGGCGACATCGCCCGCCGCCAGACGATCAAGGATAATGACGCCGAGTTCGTCAGCGCCGAAAAGATGCTCGCCGAACTGCGCGAGGATAATCTGAAGCTGGTCGAGAAGCTGCGCGAGGCCAAGGAAATCGTCGACGACGCCAAGGACAATGCGACCAGCGGCGTGCTCGACGACTGGACCGACCAGGCCGAGGAACGGGCATGGTTCCTGTTCGAGAGCAGCCGAAAGGGGTGAATGAGCCAGCCGGGCCGCTACGCGGTCCGGCACTTGGCTGGGCATGGGAAGATTGGCGCACCCGAAGGGATTCGAACCCCTGGCCTCTGCCTTCGGAGGGCAGCGCTCTATCCAACTGAGCTACGGGTGCGTGGGATGCAGCGCCTAGCAAAGGCTTGCGCGCTGCGCCAGCGCTAAACCGCGGCTTCTTTCCAACCCTTGGGCGCGGGAGTCTTGGGCTTGTAGGCGCACAGATCGACAACCGGACAGCGCCAGCATTCGGGGGTGCGCGCCTTGCAGATATAACGGCCGTGCAGGATCAGCCAGTGGTGCGCGTGGAGGCGGAAGGGCTGCGGGACGACCTTTTCCAGCTTCTTCTCGACCGCAAGCGGGGTCTTGCCGGGTGCAAGGCCGGTACGGTTGCCGACGCGGAACAGATGCGTGTCGACCGCGAACGTCTCATGCCCGAACGCGACGTTCATCACGACATTGGCGGTCTTGCGACCGACACCGGGGAGGCGTTCGAGCGCGTCGCGGTCCTCTGGAACCTGGCTGCCATGCTGCGCGATCAGCGCTTCGCTGAGTGCGATGACGTTCTTGGCCTTGCTGTTGAACAGGCCGATCGTTTTGATGTGCTGCTTGAGGCCATCCTCACCCAGCGCGACCATCTGCTCGGGCGTCGTGACCTCGGCAAACAGGCGCCGGGTCGCCTTGTTCACTCCGGCATCGGTCGCCTGCGCCGACAACACGACGGCGACGAGCAACGTATAGTCGTTGACCGATTCGAGTTCGGTCTCGGGGTGCGGGTTGGCCGAGGCCAGCCGCTCGAAAAAGGCGAAAATATCGGCCTTCTTCAAAGCCCGAGCACCGAATCCATCGTGTAGCGCCCGGCGGGCTGGCCCGCTAGCCACAGCGCCGCGCGCACCGCGCCGCGCGCGAAGATCGCGCGATCCTGGGCATAATGCGCCAGCTCGATGCGCTCGCCTTCGGTCGCCAGCATGACATTATGGTCGCCGACGATGCTGCCGCCGCGCAGCGACGCGAAGCCGATCGTCCCCTCCGCCCGTGCGCCCGACAGGCCGGCGCGGTCGGCGACGCGGACTTCGCCGAGCGAAACGCCGCGCCCGGCGGCGGCGGCTTCGCCGAGCATCAATGCGGTGCCCGAGGGCGCGTCGAGCTTGTGCCGGTGGTGCGCCTCGACAATCTCGATATCCCAATCGGGGCCAAGCCGCGCCGCCGCCTCGCGTACCAGCCGGGTGAGCAGCACGACGCCAAGCGAGGTGTTGCCGGTCTGGAGCACCGCGATGTCGCGCGCGGCATCGTCGATTGCGGCGTGATCGGTGGCGGTGAGACCGGTGGTGCCGATAACGATCGGCGTCCCCGCGTCGCGCGCGGCGGCAAGATGCGCGGCCAGCGCCGAAGCGGTCGAGAAATCGACCAGCGCATCGGCGGCGCGCGCCAGCTCGGTGGGGTCGTCCCCCGCGTCCGCGCCGCCGGCAAGGCGCACGCCTTGAACGGCCAGGATGTCGCGGATGGCGGTGCCCATGCGGCCGAGGCTGCCGTAGATGCCGATGCTGGTCATGGCTTGTGCTTGGCGGGGGAAGGCGGCGACTGCAACAGGGGAATTGCTGCGTGGCGGGGCGGTTCGGCTTTTCGCTTGCGGTGCAGGCGGTTGGCGGCGAAGCAACGGGGATGCTTGTTCGCGCGCTCGCCCTTTCCGTCGCCCTGCTCACCCCCGTCGCCGCGTCGCCGGATCAGTTGTTCGAGGATGTCCGCATCCTCGCAGCGGATGGCATGCAGGGGCGACTGGTCGGGACGCCGGGGTCGGCCAAGGCGCGCGCCTATCTGATCGGGCGGATGCAGGCGATCGGGATCGAACCGTTCGGCGAGGGGTATGAACAGCCCTTCAAGGCGCGGCACAAGGACCAGACACTCGACGGGGTCAATCTGGTCGGCCGGATTCGCGGGACGCGATCGAGCGACCGGGTGCTGGTGATCGGCGCGCATTACGACCATTTCGGCGTGCGCGACGGCAAGGTGCTCAACGGCGCGGACGACAATGCGTCGGGGGTCGCGACATTGCTGTCGATCGCGGCGAGTTTCGCCCGCGAGCGCCCCGTGCATGACGTGATCTTCGCGCTATGGGACGCCGAAGAGCAGGGAATGTACGGCGCGATGGCGTTCGTCGAAGCGCCGCCGGTGCCGCGCGGACGGATCGTGCTGAACCTCAACCTCGACATGATGAGCCGTAGCGACAAGGGCGAATTGTGGATCGCAGGGGCCCATCACTATCCTTTCCTGCGTGCGCGGTTCGAGGCGCTGGCGAGCGGTGCGCCGGTGACGCTGAAGATCGGGCATGACGGGCCGCTGTGGAAGGGCAGCGACGACTGGACCGCGGGGTCGGACCATTATGCCTTCCACCGCCGCGGCATCCCGTTCGCGTATATGGGAGTCGAGGACTATCCCGATTACCACCAGCCGGGAGACGATTTCGACGCGATTCCGAAAGAGTTTTTCGCGCGTTCGGCTGCGACGGCGTTGATGGCGGCGCGGCTGTTCGATCGGGAGTTGGGGGCGATTGCTAACGAGGCCGGGCGGGGGAGTGATGCCCATCAATCCTCCCCCGCAAGGGTGAGGCCTTTCTACGCCCCCTCCAGCGCCTTCTGCCGTCTGCGCTGGACCGAACTGCCGATGCCCATCGCCTCGCGATACTTCGCCACGGTCCGGCGGGCGATGTCGAAGCCCTTGGCGTTGAGCATCTCGACCAACGTGTCGTCGGACAGGATCTTCTTGGGATCCTCCGCCTGGATCAGCGCGCGGATCGCGCTCTTCACGGCCTCCGCCGAAACCGCGTCGCCGCCATCGGCGGACTGAATCGCCGAGGTGAAGAAATATTTCAGTTCGAACAGGCCGCGCGCACAGCTGAGATATTTGTTGCTGGTCACGCGGCTGACGGTCGATTCGTGCATCTCGATCGCATCGGCGATCTGGCGCAGGGTCAGCGGCTTCAGGTGGCTGACGCCGTGGCGGAAAAACGCTTCCTGCTGCTTCACGATCTCGCTCGCCACCTTGATGATCGTGCGCTGGCGCTGGTCGAGTGCCTTGACCAGCCAGTTGGCGCTGGCGAGCATGTCGCTGAGCCACGCCTTGCTCGACTTGTCCTGCGGCCCCGCCGACACCTCGGTATAATATGCCCGGTTGACCAGCACGCGCGGAAGCGTCGCGCTGTTGAGTTCGATCGCCCAGGCTTCGCCGCGCCGCGCCACGAAGATATCCGGGGTCACAGCCGAAACCGGCTCCCCGCCATAGCGACAGCCGGGCTTGGGATCGTAGCTGCGCAGCTCGCGGATCATGTCCGCCATATCCTCGTCATCGACGCCGCAGATGCGCTTCAGCCGCGCCAGCTCGCCGCGCGCGAGCAGGTCGAGATCGCGATCAGCGCCGCCATGCACGGGTCGTAGCGGTCCGCCTCCTTGGCTTGGAGCGCGAGGCATTCGGCGAGGTCGCGCGCGCCGACGCCGGTCGGGTCGAGCGTCTGAATCACCGCCAGCACCGCCTCCACCCGTGCGAGCGGCACGCCGAGCCGGCTGGCGATATCGAGCAGCGGGGCGGTCAGATATCCGGTCTCGTCGATCTGATCGATCAGATGCTGGGCGATGAACAGGTCCGCGCCGTCGATCACCGCACCGATCTGCGCCGTCAGGTGATCGGCAAGGCTGAGGTCGGGGGACGAGAAGCTGTCGAAATCGGGGCCATCCTCGCTGCTGCCCCCGCCCCGCTCATACCAAGGCCACCGTCGAGGCCACCGACCGAATCGGCGGCGCTGTCATGGTGAAAGGTCTCGGCGGTCAAATCGACGTCGAGCGCGGCTTCGCCAGTCGCATCGCCGGAGGAAAGAAGTTCGCTCGAATCCGCCGGGCCGTCACGCTCTACCACCGGCTCGTGCGGCTCGCCCGGTTCGGCGATATCGCCCCGCTCGTCATCCGCGCGCCCAGTTTCGAGCAGCGGGTTCTTCTCGATCTCCTCGGCGATGAACGTTTCGATCTCGAGGTTGGACAGCGCAAGCAGCTTGATCGCCTGCTGCAACTGCGGCGTCATCACCAGCGATTGCGACTGGCGCAGATCGAGGCGGGGAGCCAGGCTCATGGCTTAGAGCGAGAAGCCTTCACCAAGATACAAGCGACGGACATTGGCGTCGGCGACAAGGTCCGCCGGCGAACCGGCGAACAATACGCGACCGTCATAGATGATCGAGGCGCGGTCGACGATGTCGAGCGTCTCGCGAACATTATGGTCGGTGATGAGGACGCCGATATTGCGCGTCTTCAGCTCCTTCACCAGATCGCGGATATCAGCGATCGAGATCGGGTCGATGCCCGCGAACGGTTCGTCGAGCAGCATGATCGAAGGATCGGCGGCGAGCGCACGGGCGATTTCTGCGCGGCGGCGTTCACCGCCCGACAGCGCCATCGCCGGTGCGTCGCGCAGGCGGGTCAGCCCGAATTCGTCGAGCAGCTTTTCCAACTTGCCTTCGCGCGCGGCCTTGTCCGGCTCGGACAGTTCGAGCACGGCGGAGATGTTCTTGGCGACGGTCAGGCCGCGAAAGATCGAGGTTTCCTGCGGCAGATAGCCCAGGCCCAAGATCGCGCGGCGGTACATCGGCAGCGGGGTGATGTCGTGGCCATCGAGCATGATGCGGCCAGCGTCGGGCTTCACCAGCCCCATCACCGAATAGAAGCAGGTCGTCTTGCCCGCGCCGTTCGGACCGAGCAGCCCGACCACTTCGCCGCGCCCGACCGACAGCGACACGTCGGACAGCACGACGCGCTTGTCATAGGATTTGGCGATCGACACGACGGCCAGTCCCGAACTGGGCGGGGCACCCGCGTCGATCTTTTCCGGTTCGAGTGTCTCGACGTCTGCCATAATGCCCTTCCTGATCGCAGGAGATGCTTAACGAATCCCCGCCGCCCAGTCACTTGGCAAGTTTCGTGCATGGAGAAAGGCGGCGACCCGCCCGGATGCCCCGATCAGTCGCGGTCGGGGACGGTGAAGCGTCCGGTAACGCGACCGCCGGAGCGGACCACGGTACCGTCAGGAGCCCTGGTCGTCGCGACCCCCGACCCGTCGATCGCGGCGCGACCGCTGTCGAGGTCGATCGTCAGCCGCCCGCCGCTGACGGTATTGCCGCCCTGGGTCAGGGGTGACATTGCCCAGCATCGTGATGACGCGGCGGTTGATGTCGTACACGCCATATTGCGCACGCGCAGTCTGGTCGGGTCGGGTGACGGTGACCCCGCCCGACGCATCGAAGCGCGTAGCGGCGGGCGATCCGTCGATGATCTGACCGCTATAGGTCACGGTAACCCGCGCGGCGCTGAGCGTCAGATTCGCCTGTGTGATCTTGACCCCGCCCGACAGGATCGCCCGGTTCGCGCGGTCATCCAGCTGGAGGTTCTGTGCGTCGAAATTGATCGGCGCGCTCGAATCATGACGCGATTGGCCGACCGCTGCGCCGCCGATCAGGGCGGTGGTGAGAAGGGCCGCAGAGGCGGCAATCAGCAGGGGGCGGGGCGCACGAGCCATGGTGTCACCTATTTGCGCGCTTGGGATCGATCCGCAAGCGGGCATTGCCCTCTATTTTTACGGTTCGCTTGTCGAGATCGGCGGTCATCTTGTCGCCGCTGAAGTTGCCGAGCGGCGTGCTGCCGTCGACCTTGCCGGTCCCGGTGAGCTGGCGCGACTTCAGATCGATCGTCGAATCGCGGGTGTCGAGGCGATATCCGTCCGAGGTGCGGAACTGGATCGGGCCATCCACCGCGACCTGTTCGCGCTCCATGTCGTATCGGCCCTTGTCAGCCTTGACCTGTGCCGGGCCGTCCGACAGCTGGATGCCGGCGATCAGGTCGTTGAGCTGCACCACCGGCTCGGCCGAGCTTTTCTGGACTGCCGATCCGGCCTGAAGCACGAACGGCTGGCCCTTGGCATCGGCCCCGCGATAGCGCGCCGACTGGATGCGCAGCCGCTCGCTCGCGACATCGACCTTGTTCTTGTCGAGCATGAACGACACGTCACCGCCCATGAACAACGGCGCCATTACCAGAAACGCGCCGAGCACGCCGATGCCCGCAGGCAGGACGGTCAGCAGCGTCCGCACGATGCGGTCGTGACTGCTGCCAGGCCGCGCCCAGCGCTTGCGCCGCGAGCGTTCCTGGACAGCGATCTCAGACATTTTTGACACCTTCGATGGGGCGGGACCGGCCCGCTCCCGGTGAACCAAACTCACGCATGCGCAAAGATATCCGTCTCGGGCCATCCGGCGAGGTCGAGGTCAGCGCGGTGCGGCAGGAAGTCGAAGCACGCCTGTGCCATCACCATCCGCCCTTCGCGTTCGAGGCGCAGGTTGAGTTCGGTGCGCATCGCGTGGAGATAGCGCACGTCGGACGCGGCATATTCCTTCTGCGCGTCGGAGAGCACCGGACCACCCCAGTCGGAGGATTGCTGCTGCTTGCTGAGCTCTACCCCCAGCAACTCGCGCACCAGCTCCTTGAGGCCGTGGCGGTCGGTATAGGTGCGGATCAGCCGTGACGCGATCTTGGTGCAATAGACCGGCGCGGCGGTGACGCGGAGATAGTGGCGGATCGCGGCGAGATCGAAGCGCGCGAAGTGATAGAGCTTCACCCGCGCCGGATCGGCGAGCAGCGCGCGCAGATTGGGCGCGGCATAGTCACTGTTCGGGCCGAAGCGGACGAGATGCTCGTCCGGGCCGCCGTCGGACAGCTGGACGAGGCATAGACGATCGCGCGGGGTGATCAGCCCCATCGTCTCGGTATCGACGGCAATATCGGCGCCCGGCGCGAACACAGCGTCGGGCAAATCTTCTTCATGGAGATAAACGGCCATGGCCTGCGCCTAGCCGCTTATCGCTTAACGCTCAATAACCGTGCCGAGTCAGTCGCCAGCGGGCGGCGCATTCTTCGTCGCGCGGCGGCGTGCGGCCATGTTGAGCATCTCGACGGCCGCCGAGAAGGCCATCGCGGCATAGATATAACCTTTGGGCACGTGCACGCCGAAGCCGTCGGCGATCAGCACCGCGCCGATCATCAGCAGGAAACCGAGCGCGAGCATGACCACGGTCGGATTGCGCTTGATGAAATTGGCGAGCGGATCGGCGGCGAGCAGCATCACGATGACGGTCACGATCACCGCGACGAACATGATCACGATCTCGTCGGTCATGCCGACTGCAGTTAGGATCGAATCGACCGAGAACACCATGTCGAGCACGATGATCTGGAAGATCGCCGATCCGAAATTCATCGTCGCGACCTGTTTCTTGTCGAGCACGCCGTGATCGGTCGGCACCGGATCGATCGTGTGGTGGATTTCCTTGGTCGCCTTCCACAGGAGGAACAGACCGCCCGCGATCAGGATCAGGTCACGCCACGAGAAGGCGGTCTCGAAACTCGGCTCGCCATGCGCGCCGGGTGCACCCTGAATGCCGAGGTCGAACACCGGGGTGGTCAGCGACACGATGACGAAAATCATCGACAGCAGCAGGATACGCATGACCAGCGCGAGCCCAATGCCGATTCTGGCGGGCCTTTTGCTGCTGATGCTCGGGCAGCTTGTTGGTCAGGATCGAGATGAAGATGAGGTTGTCGATGCCCAGCACCACCTCCATCACGATCAGGGTGATGAGTGCGGCCCATGCAGCAGGGTCGGCGATCAATGCGGCGATATCCATGGCGCCTCTCTGCCGTCGCGCGCCGCGCTGCGCAAGTATCCGTCGAAACGGTGGTAAAATCGCGACGAAATCGTTCGCGCATCTTCGCGAACTGGTCTATGTCCTGATTCCATAGGCGTGTCGCAAACGCCGGAATCGCTGCGCCTTCGCCCGGTGTCAGCTGTTCGATTGGAATATGGGCGAACCGGGAAGACGAACAGGGCAATGAGTTTTGATCGAGGGCGCCGCGGCGAGCGCGGTGGACGTGGCAGAGACAAGCGCGACGGCTTCGGCGGCGACGATTTCGGCGGTGGTAGCAGCTTCGGCGACCGTGGTGGCTTCGGCGGCGGCGGTTTTGGTGATCGCGGCGGCTTCGGCGGCGGCGGCGACCGCTTCGGCGGCGGCGGCGGCGGCGGCGGTTACCGCGGCGGCGGCGGCGGCTTTGGTGGCGGCGGTGGCGGCTTCGGTGGCGGCGGCGGCGGCGGTGGCCGCGGAATGCCCCCGCAGGTCGTTGGCGAAGGCACGGGCGTCGTCAAATTCTTCAACGCGCAGAAGGGCTTCGGCTTTGTCGTTCGTGATGACGGCGGCGAGGACGTGTTCGTGCACATCAGCGCGGTCGAGCAGGCTGGCCTCACCGGTCTGGCCGAGGGTCAGCCGATGGGCTTCACCCTGGTCGATCGCGGCGGGCGCATCAGCGCGACCGACCTGAAGATCGAGGGCGAGCCGTTGCCGGTCGAGGACCGCGGTCCGCCGCGTGACCGCCCCGAGCGCGGCCCGGGTGGCGGCGGCATGGGCGGTCCCCAGCGCCAGCTGACCGGCGAGAAGGCGACCGGCACGGTTAAATTCTTCAACGCCATGAAGGGCTTCGGCTTCATCCAGCGCGACGACGGCCAGCCCGATGCGTTCGTGCACATCAGCGCCGTCGAGCGCGCTGGCATGCCGACGCTTAACGAGGGCGACCGGCTCGAGTTCGAGCTGGAGGTCGATCGTCGCGGCAAATATGCTGCGGTGAACCTCACGCCCGGCTCGTAAGGACCAGTCCCGTGATCCGGCTTGCCGGATGGGGGATCATTTCGGGGGCTGCCTTGGCCATAGCGGTCGCGGCAGCCCCTCTTGATTCCGACCCCGTTGGCTCTGCACCCCGTGCGCCGCAGGCCGTCGCGCCATCGCCGACCGCGGTTCCGGTCGAGGCGGCACGCATCGTCGCCACCCATCCGCACGACAGCAATGCGTTCACCCAGGGGCTGTTCTTTGCCGATGGCGCGCTGTTCGAAAGCACGGGGCAGCACGGCGAATCGGTGATTCGCGAAGTCGATCTCGCCACTGGCCGGGCGAAGCGCGAGGTTCGGTTACCGCGCGAGTATTTCGGCGAGGGCAGCACCGGCTGGGGCGACACGATCGTCAGCCTGACCTGGAAGCACCGTACCGGATTCCGCTGGGACCGCCGCACGCTGCGCCAGCTCGGCACGTTCAGCTATCCCGGCGAAGGCTGGGGGCTGACGCAGGACGGCAAAAGCCTCATCCTGAGCGACGGCACAGCCGAGCTCCGCTTTCTCGACCCCGTTACCTTCACCGAACAGCGACGGATTACCGTGACCTATCAAGGTCGCCCGATCCGCCGCCTCAACGAGCTGGAGATGGTGCGCGGCGAGATCCTGGCGAACATCTGGCATCAGGATCTGATCGTGCGGATCGATCCGACGAGCGGGGTGATCACGGGCGTCATCGACCTGCGCGATCTGGTCGCATCGGTCCCGGTGCGCGATTCGGAATCGGTGCTCAACGGCATCGCCTATGACGACAAGACCGGAAAGCTCTACGTCACCGGCAAGAACTGGCCTTCGCTGTTCGAAATCGCGTTGCCGAGCGGGATGTAATCAGCGCGGCACCGCCCTGGCCCGCCACACGGTCAGCCAGTTGGTCGAGCCCCGGCATTCGCCCATCGCGCGCGCGCCGACCAGGCGGAACCGCTTGCCGTCCCAGACATAGGTTTCGGAGCTGCCGCAATCGCCGATGCCGCGCCCCTTGGCATAGCTGCCCAGTTCGCCGGTCGTGGGGTCGAAGCCGGCATTGACCAGCATTGGCGGGCCGTCATCGCCACCCCAACCCGGCGGCGAATCGAACTCGGCGAGCACCGCCTTGCCGCCGCGCACGACATAGGGGACACTGGAATAGTTGTACGCCCCTGCGCCGCAGGGGACGAGCGCGAGCGTCGCGCCGTCGCCGAGCGCATGGCGCTCGACCGAGGGAAGCCCGTCCCCGTCGTAATTTTCGCCGCAGTCGGATTCGGCCCAAAGCTGCTTGAGCGTGGCAGGCGACAGCACCGCCGCGCCGCGCGGGCGGACCGATGCGATCACCGGGATTGCGGGCGCCGCCGGGACCGCACTGGCGGGACGCGCACCGGTGGCGACTGCGGCGGTGACGGTCTCCGCCCTGCCCTGCTGCGCATCGATGAAGCGCAGCGATGCCGACGATCCGGTCAGCGAGACGCGACCGATCAGCGTGCCCCGGGCGTCGTGTAGCTGCGCGATCCGGCCATTGACCATTGCGCGGACGATGGCGAGCGCCTGTCCGCCGGAGAATTCGGTGCCGCGCCAGACCGCTGACGCGCTCGCCGCGTCGCTGCCCGCGATGCTCAGACGGATGCCAGGTTTGACCTCGCCCATCAGCTCGACCGACCAGAGGCCGGTTGGCCCCGCCTCCCGCACCACCGAAATCTGCCAGTCGCCTTCGGCGCCGATGTCCGCTTCGGGCAGCAGCGAGGTCATCTCGCAGCGCTTCCCATTGTCGCAGGCGACGACCCAATCGCCAAAGGTCTGCATCGGCCCTGGTTGCGGAGCGGATTGGGCGAGCGCGAGTGCGGCAAGGATCAGCATGGCACGCATCCTAGCGCTTCGCGAGCCGAGTCGGTAGGAGGCCGGCAACGATTTCCAAGGAGATGGCGATGAAGACGGTTGGCGTGATCGGCGCGGGGCAGATGGGGGGCGGGTATCGCGCAGGTATCGGCACAGGCCGGATACCGCGTGCTGCTGTCCGACATGGACGTCGCGCGCGCCGAAAAGGGCAAGGCAGGGATCGGCAGGCAACTCGCCCGCGCGGTCGAGAAGGAAAAGATCACCGCCGACGCCGCCGAAGCCGCGCTCGCCCAGATCGAGTGCGTCGGCGGGACCGATGCCTTTGCACCCTGCGATCTGGTGATCGAAGCGGCGACCGAGCGCGAGGAGATCAAGCGGAGCATCTTCGCCAATGTCGGCAAGGTGCTGAGCGACACCGCGATCCTCGCCAGCAACACGTCGTCGATCCGATCACGCGGCTGGCGCAGGCGTCGCCCGATCCTGCGCGGTTCATGGGGGGTGCATTTCTTCAATCCCGTGCCGGTGATGGGCCTGATCGAACTGATCCGCGGGCTTGCCACCAGTGACGCCACGGTCGGGGCGGTCGAGGCCTATGGCAAGACGCTGAACAAGCGGATCGTCCATGCCAACGACGCGCCCGGCTTCATCGTCAACCGCGTGCTGATGCCGTTCCTTAACGAGGCATGCTTCGCGCTGGGCGAGGGCGTGGCGACGATCCCCGATATCGACGCGGCGATCCAGCTGGGGCTCAACCACCCGATGGGGCCGTTCACGCTGGCGGATTTCATCGGGCTCGACACCTGCCTCGAAATCACCCGCGTGCTGTTCGAGGGCACGGGCGACCCCAAGTTCCGCCCCGCGCCGCTGCTGGTCAAATATGTCGAGGCGGGCTGGTATGGCCGCAAGACTGGGCGTGGCTTCTACGACTATTCGGGCGCGGAGCCGGTGCCGACGCGGTGATCGTCCAGCGCGTGCAGATGGTTGCCGACCACTTCCAGCAATCGCTGAAAGCTCTGGTCGGTTCCCTGCACGGCGAGCGCGATATCGCCAAAGCCCATCCCCTTGTTCAGACTCGCCAGCCAGCCCAGGGTGGATCGCGCGGGATAGCGTTCCGGCGCGTCCAGCCATAAGCACAGGAATTGCTGGCCGCGGATAGCGCGCGGCTCAGCGCGGGTGATCGCGCTCCATGGGATGACCTGATCCGACCAGCGCCGCCACAGGATGCCGCGCGCGTCGATCTCCATCACTAGACCGTCGCGGAACAGCTGGCGAATGCCGATGACGGCGAATCCCGAAAACAGAAGAATCGCGCCCCAGCCAAAGGCGATAATCGCCGCGATCTCCTCGATCCGCACGATCCATACGCCGATCGCCACGAAGCCGAGTGACAGCGCCACCAGCAGCGATGTCTTCAACTTCGAGACATGGGCGATCAGCCGGTCCCGCATGGCGTTACGGCAGCATCAACCCGGCCAGCGCTGCACTCATCAGGTTGGCGAGGCTGCCCGCGAGAAGCGCCTTCACCCCCAGCTTTGCGATTATCGGACGCTGATTTGGGGCGAGGCTGCCAGTCACAGCCATCTGGATTGCGATCGAGCTGAAATTGGCGAAGCCACACAGCGCGAAGGTAACGATGGCGCGGCTGCGATCGGACAGGGTGGTGAGGTTGCCCAGGTCGATAAAGGCGACGAATTCGTTCAGCACCACCTTGGTTCCGAACAGACCGCCCGCGACCTGAGCTTCCTCCCACGGAATGTTGAGCAGGAACATGACCGGCGCGAATACCGCGCCGACGATGCCCTGGAAGCTGAGCTGCGAATAGCCGAACCACCCGCCAACCATGCCGAGCAATCCGTTGGCGAGCGCAACCAGCGCCACGAATGCCAGCACCATCGCGCCGACCGCGACGGCGAGTTTCACGCCGGTCTGGGCGCCCATCGCAGCGGCCATGATAATGTTGGCGGATTTCTCTTCCTCGACCACGGCTTCGACCGGGGTGACCGGGGGTTCTTCCAGCATCGCGGCCGGCCCCTTGGCGCTGACCCGATGTTCGGACAGTGTGACCTCGTCCAGCACCTTTGCCGGCGCGTCATCGGGCATCATGATCTTGGCCATCAGCAATCCGCCCGGCGCCGCCATGAACGACGCCGCGAGCAGATAGGGCAGGAACTCGTTGCCGAGGAAGGTGGCATAGGCGGCCAGGATCGTCCCCGCCACGCCCGCCATGCCCACCGTCATGATCGCGAACAGTTGAGACGGTGTCAGGCTGGCCAGATACGGACGGATTACCAGCGGCGATTCACTTTGCCCGACGAAGATGTTTGCGGCCGAACAAAGCGACTCGACCTTGGAGATCCCGGTCACCTTCTCGATCGCACCGCCGACCCAGCGCACCACCTGTTGCATGATACCGAGGTGATAGAGGATCGAGATCAGGCTGGCGAAGAAGACGATGACGGGAAGCGCTGCGATTGCGAAGCTGTTGCCGCCGATCTCGGGCGAGGCGAGTGGGCCGAACAGGAAGTCGGTGCCGTTCTTGGCATAGCCGAGCAGCGCCGACACGCCGTCAGAAGCAGCGCAGATCGCTGCGCGGCCAGCAGGCACATAAAGCACGAGAAACGCGATGCCCGCCTGAAGCGCGAAGGCCGGGCCGACGACCCGGAGCCGAATCGCGCGCTTGTTCGAGGAGAGGAGGAAGGCGATCGCGAGAATCGCGACGATGCCGAGAATGCCGATCGGAAGATTGTTCAACTGGAGACCCCTTTGGGCCGCGTCTTGCGCGCGGCATTCGGGATGGCACCATAGCGCGCGTTTCCAACACTGCTAGGTGCTTCCGTATCGCGTGAAACCGCGTTACGCAGCGCAATGACCACACCGGCCCCGCTGACGCGCTCGCTCTTCGTCCTCTCGATCTTCTATGGCGGCATGGTCTGCATCGCGGGCGTGCTGGGCAACAAGCAGGTGGCGCTCGGGCCGCTCGCGGTCGAGGCGGGGATCTTCGCCTTCCTGCTGCTGGTCGCGGTCTCCAGCGCTGTCGCGGAGCTTCACGGGCGGGTGACCGCCAACCAGCTGGTGCGGTTCGGCTTCATTCCGCTGATCGCGTCGATGCTGTTGTCCTGGCTGGTCTGGGCGCTGCCCGCATCACCCAAGATGATGCCGGAATATCGCGACGCAATTCAGCTGATCCTGGGGACGACCTGGCGCATCTGGGGTGCGGGCATCGTCGCCTATGGCGTGTCGCAGACGCTCAACGTCACCATTTTCAGCGCGATGCGCGGGGGCGAGGGCAGCAAGATGCTGTGGCTGCGCGCCGGGGTCGCGGGCATCCTCAGCCAGATCGTCGATACGCTGATCTTCATCACCCTCGCCTTTTACGGCGAGTTCCCGATCGGCCCGCTGCTGGTGGGGCAGCTGATTTCGAAGATCGTGCTGTCGGCGCTGCTGGTGCCCGTGCTGATCTATGGCTTTGTCGCGCTCGGGCGCCGGCTGGACCGGGCGGGCTGAAACCCGCCCGCGCACATCACGCCCGCGCCTTGGTCCGCAGCGACTGGCAATAGCCGATGGTGATCGCCAGACCGGCGACGACCGCCCCGCCTCCGACGAATACCGCCGTCTGGATCGGCAACACCGCGAACGCCCCGGAATAGATCAGCCCGCTGATCACGAGCGACCAGCCGCCGACGCGATGGACCTTGCGCGCCAGTTCGCTCGGGACGAAGCGCTTGGGCATCATGTTGCCGAACCAGGCCACCATCAGGCCTGTCGCGCCAAGCACGATGCGCGTCACCGTGTCATGATCGATGTGGCCGGCGCTGCGTGCCGAACTGAGGCCCAGCGCCAGCACGATAATGCCCACGCCCCAGGCGAGGCTGACCTTGGTTTCGCTGTTCATCATGCACGCTCCTTGCCGGGCGCGGGCGACCCGCTGCCCCCGAATGAATCGACAAAGCCCAGCAGCGCCTCTTCGAGCACCGAGAGCTTGAGGTGATAGATCACCGACTTCCCCGCCTTTTCGGCGTGGACGAGGTCGGCATCCTTAAGCACCGCGAAGTGCGCCGACATGGTCGGCTTAGACACGTCGAACTGATCGCTGAGGTCGCCCGCGCTCATCGGCCCCTTGCGCAGCAAATGCAGCACGCGGCGGCGGGTGGGGTCGGACAATGCCTTGAAGACCTGGCTCATGATTCGTCGTTTAGCTAATTATCGAATTGAGTCAAGCGACGCATCGCTTTTCCAGCGGCGCAACTCCCGCTAAGGGCGCGGCATGACCGATCATGCACCCGACCCCGCGATGCTGGCCAAGGCCGAGACGCTGACCGACGCGCTGCCCTATATGCAGCGGTACAAGGGCAAGACGTTCGTTGTGAAATATGGCGGCCACGCCATGGGCGATCCCGAGCTGGCGCGCGACTTTGCCGAGGATGTCGTGCTGCTGAAAGCGGTCGGCATCAATCCGGTGGTCGTGCATGGCGGCGGGCCGCAGATCGGGTCGATGCTCAAGCGGCTCGGCGTCGAATCGCGGTTTGTCGGGGGCTTGCGCGTCACCGATGCCGAAACCGCGCGCATCGCCGAAATGGTGCTGGCGGGATCGATCAACAAGGAAATCGTCAGCTGGATCAGCGCCGCCGGCGGCAAGGCGCTGGGCATTTCGGGCAAGGATTCCGGCCTCGTCACGGCGCGCAAGGTGCAGCGCGACGCCGCCGATCCGCTGCAGGGGATCGAGCGCCATGTCGATCTGGGATTCGTCGGCGAGCCGGTGGCGGTCGACGCCTCGGTGCTGACCACGCTGAGCGATCAGGGCTTCATCCCGGTGATCGCGCCGATCGCGCTGGGCGCCGATGGCCACACCTATAACATCAACGCCGACACGATGGCGGGGGCGATCGCCGGGGCGCTGGGCGCGGCGCGCTTCTTTCTGCTGACCGATGTTCCGGGCGTGCTCGACAAGGACAAGCAGCTGCTGACCGACCTCGACCCCGGCCGGATCATGGCGCTGAAGGCCGATGGGACGATCAGCGGGGGGATGATCCCCAAGGTCGAGACCTGCGTCGCCGCGGTCGATGCCGGGGTGGACGCCGCGGTCATCCTCGACGGGCGCATCCCGCATGCGATGCTGCTTGAGATTTTCACGACGCAGGGCGCGGGCACCTTGGTTCACCGCTAAGGCGTATTATATTCGCAACACAGTTGCCGATGCGCGCCGCTTTCCTGTAGAAGCGCCAAAACTCCGGAGGCCCGATTGGACCCGTTTCTGAACATGCTTTTCGGGATCGTACAGATCCTGCTCAACGTGCTGTGGTGGATCATCGTCATCCAGGCGGTGTTGTCGATCCTGATCTCGTTCAACGTGATCAACACCTATAACGATTTCGTCAGCTCGCTGTGGCGCGGGCTGAACACGCTGACCGAGCCGATCTATCGCCCGATCCGCCGCATCCTGCCCGACACCGGGCCGATGGATTTCGCGCCGTTCGTGGTGCTGATCCTGATCGCAATCGTAAACTATGCGGTGATCCCCAACCTCGCCATGGCGCTGGCCAGCCCGGCGGCGTGAGCCAGCCCTGGCGGGAAGCCCCGCCGGGCCTGGTCATCGCGGTGCGCGCCACGCCGCGCGCGTCGAAGAGCGTGCTGCTCCCCGGCACGCCGGAGCATTTGGCCGCGCGGATCGCCGCGCCGCCGGTCGAGGGCGCGGCCAATGCGGCGCTGATCGAGCTGGTCGCCAAGGCGTTCGGCGTGGCGAAGCGCGACGTGACCCTCATCGCGGGCGAAACCGCGCGGGTGAAGCGCCTGTCGATTGCGGGCGATCCCAAGACGCTGGCGGGAATCGCCGCTTCGCTTTATGGGGCGAGACATGAGCGCTGAGATCATCGACGGAAAGGCATTTGCCGCAAACCTGCGCGCCCGGGTGGGCGAGGCTGCTGTCGAGTTCGCGGGCCGCGCGGGTCGCAAGGCGGGACTCGCCGTGGTGCTTGTCGGCGACGATCCCGCGTCCGCCGTCTATGTCCGCAGCAAGGGTAAGGCGACGGTCGCCGCCAATATGGCAAGCTTCGAGCACCGCCTGCCCGCGGACACCGATCAGGATACGCTGGTCGCGCTGGTGCGCCAGTTGAATGCCGATGCGGCGGTGGACGGCATCCTCGTCCAGCTGCCTTTGCCCCGCCATCTCGACGAACAGGCGGTGGTCGCCGCGATCGACCCGAACAAGGATGTCGATGGGCTGACCCCGATCAGCGCCGGGCGGTTGGCGCTGGGCATCGACGGGCTGGTGCCGTGCACCCCGTTCGGTTGCCTGATGCTGTTGCAGGATCAGATCGGCGACCTGACGGGGCTCGATGCGATCGTCATTGGCCGCTCCATTCTGGTCGGCAAGCCGATGGCAGCACTGCTGACCGCAGCCAATTGTACCGTCACCCTCGCCCATTCGCGCACCCGCGACCTCGCCCATCATGTCAGCCGCGCCGATATTGTCGTCGCGGCGGTGGGCCGGGCGGGCTTCGTCAAGGGCGAGTGGCTCAAGCCGGGCGCGACGGTGATCGATGTCGGGATCAACCGGGTCGAGGGCGCGCTGGTCGGCGATGTCGAGTTCGACAGCGCAGCATCGGTCGCGGGCGCAATCACCCCGGTTCCGGGCGGCGTTGGGCCGATGACCATCGCCTGCCTGCTACGCAACACCCTCGTCGCGGCGTATCGCAACGAGGATATCGACTTCGACTCGAGCGCGCTGTGATCGCGCTGGCCCTGATCCTCGCGATGCAGGGCCAGAGCGCGGTCGATGCCGAGCGCGCGTTCAACCACATGGCGCAGACTGAAGGGCAATGGGCCGCATTTCGCGCCTATGCCACCGACGACGCCGTGATGTTCCTGCCGCAGCCGTCAAACGCGCAGGCATTCCTGAAGGATCGCAAGGAACCCGCGATCGCGGTGCAATGGTGGCCCGCCGAGAGCTATGTCGCGTGCGACGGCACCACTGCGGTCAATACGGGGCCGTGGGTGCGACCCAGTGGATCGGGTTATTTCACCACCGTCTGGCACCGTCAGGGCGATGGCAGATGGAAGTGGAGCTATGACGCGGGCGATGCGCTGGCCAAGCCGCGCGCATTGCCCGAACAGCCCAAGATCCGGCGCGCAGCATGTGGCGGTACGCCCAGGCCCCCGTCCTCCGCGCCGGATGAGCGCAGCGGCGGCGGTGCCTCGCGCGATGGGACGCTGATCTGGCGCTGGGAGGTCGATCCCGACGGAGCGCGGCGCTTCACCGCTTCCCTCTGGACCGGTCGCCGTTATGAAACCGTTGTCGAGGATCGCGTGGCTGCCCCACAAGGCTGACCGCGCGGAAACGGCACCTCATCGCAGCGCAGCAATTTCCTACTTGTGACGTTGTATCATTGCACCTAAGGATGCGCGCAAATTCAGTTCAGGGAATTTGCGTAGCCATGAAGTTCACTGCCCTCCTGCTCGCGACGAGCGTGCTTGCCGCCCCCGCCTTTGCCCAGACCAGCGACCACGCCGAACGCGACCGGTCGAGCCGCAACCCGGTGCATGGCGAGACGGTCGATGAGGTGGTGATCAGCGCGCCAGGCCTTGAGCGACTCGATCTGCTGGCGGGCACGTCGGTCATCACCGGCGATGAACTGGTACGCGACATTCGCGGACAGATCGGCGAATCGCTGACGCAAGTGCCGGGCGTGTCGGCAACCTCGTTCAGCCCCGGTGCTTCGCGCCCGGTGCTGCGCGGGTTCCAGGGTGAGCGCGTCCGCGTGCTGACCGACGGGCTCGGCACGCTCGATGTCTCCAACACCTCGACCGACCATGCGGTGTCGATCGAACCGCTGACCGCCGAGCGGATCGAGGTGCTGCGCGGTCCTGCGGTGCTGCTGTTCGGCAGCCAGGCGATCGGCGGCGCGGTCAACGTGCTCGACCGCCGCATCCCGCGCGCGGTGCCGGAGAATGGCTTCCATATCGACGCGATCGGTGCCTATGGCTCGGCGGCGGATGAGCGTGGCGGTGGCGTGGCGGTCGACTTTGCGATCACCCCCCAGATCGTCGCGCATATCGACGGCAGCTATCGCAAGAGCGACGATCTGCGCGTTGGCGGCTATGTGCTGAGCGACACGCTGCGCGAGGAGCAGTTGCACATCGCCGAGCATGAAGCCGAAGAAGGCCATGCCGAAGAAGCCGCCGAAGCACTGGAACTGGCGAACCAGCGCGGCCGCCTGCCGAACAGCGGCACGCGCACCTATACGCTGGGCGGCGGCATTGCGCTGATCAACGAAGGCGGTAGCCTGGGCTTTTCGGCCGGCTACTACGACACGCGCTATGGCATTCCCGCGCGGCCCGGTGCCGAACATCATCATGAGGACGAGGATCATGATGACGAGGATCACGACCATGACGAACATGCCCATGGCGAGGAGCCGGTCACGATCGGCCTGAAGCAGTTCCGCGCCGATGTGCGTGGCGAGGTCAAGATCGGCGGCTTCATCGACGCACTGCGCGTCCGCGCCGGCTATTCGGATTACGAGCATACCGAGTTCGAGGGCGACGAGGTCGGCACCGTGTTCAGCGCGGAAGGGTTCGAGGGCCGCCTGGAACTGGTTCAGGCCAACCGCAATGGCTGGCGCGGCGTGACCGGGTTCCAGGGCTTCACGCGCGACTTCGCGGCGGTCGGGGCCGAGGCGTTCGTGCCCCAGAATGTCACCGACCAATATGGCTTCTTCACGCTGCAGGAAGTCGATCTGGGTGCCATCGGCGTTGAAGGCGCCCTGCGCTACGAACACACCCGAGTCCGCTCGAACGATGTAAAGCTGGATCTGGACGAGGATGGCCCGACGGGCGCGTTCGACCGCCGTTTCGATGCCTTTTCCGGCGCGATCGGCCTGTCCTATGCGGTCACGTCGTCGGTCAAGATCGGTGTTAACGCCTCACGCGCGGTCCGCGCGCCTTCGGCGGAAGAGCTGTTCTCCAACGGCCCGCATATCGCCACCCAGGCCTATGAGGTCGGCAACCCCAATTTCCGCACCGAAAAGAGCTGGGGCGGCGAACTCTATGCGCGCGGTGCCACCGGGCCGCTGCGTTTCCAGATCGCCGGCTACGCCAACTGGTTCGACGATTACATCTATGAAGTCGCGACCGGCGACGAGATCGACGAACTGCCGGTGTTTGAATATCGTCAGGCGGGCGCCCGCTATCTCGGCATTGAGGGCGAGGTGTCGACCACCTTCATCGACGGCGGCGAGGGCGGCTTCTCGCTCGGCGGCAATCTGGTCGCGGATTATGTGAACGCCCGGCTGGAGGATGGCAGCGCCGTGCCACGCATCCCCCCTTCCGCGTGCTCGCCGGGATCGACGCCAGCCAGGGCGCGTTCGGCGGCCGGGTCGAGGTCGAGCATGCGGTCCGCCAGACCCGCGTCGCGGCGTTCGAGACGGAGACTCCGGCCTTCACCCTGGTCAATGCGTCGGTCACCTGGCACCCGCTGGGCGAAAAGCGCGAGACCGCGATCATCCTGTCGGCGAACAACATCTTCGACGTCGATGCGCGCCGCCACGCCAGCTTCACCAAGGATTTCGCCCCGCTGCCGGGTCGCGACATCCGCGTGTCGGCGCGGTTGAGCTTTTAACGGCAAAGCCGTCACCCCGGCTTTCGCCGGGGTGACGGCTAGATGGGCGGCAGCGCCCAGTCGATCGTCCCGCGCCCGTTCGCCTCCAGAAACGCATTCGCCTTCGAAAAATGGCGGCACCCGAAGAACCCGCCATGTGCCGACAGCGGCGAGGGATGGACCGATTTCAGCACCAGATGGCGCGAATCGACCGACGCCGCTTTCTTCTGTGCATGGCTGCCCCACAGCATGAACACCACCGGATCGGGCAGCGCATTGACCTGCGCCACCACCGCGTCGGTGAACCGCTCCCACCCGCGCCCCTTGTGCGACGCCGCCAGCCCCATCTCGACCGTCAGGCAATTGTTGAGCAGCAGCACCCCCTGCTTTGCCCAATGCTCAAGGAATCCGTGGCGCGGCGGGTCGATACCAAGGTCGCTCTTTAGCTCCTTGTAGATGTTCACAAGGCTCGGCGGCACCTTCACCCCCGGCTGAACCGAGAAGCACAGGCCATGCGCCTGCCCCTCGCCGTGATAGGGATCCTGGCCGAGAATGACGACGCGCACGTCCTGTGGCGGGGTCAGGTCGAGCGCGCGGAACCAGTCGCTGCCCTTGGGAAAGATCCGCTTCCCCGCCGCCTTCTCCGCCAGCAGGAACGCGCGCAGATCGGCCATGTACGGGCTGTCGAACTCGGGTTGCAGCGGGGCGAGCCAGTCGGGGTGCAGCTTCACGGTCATGGGCAGGGACTGGGCGAATCCGGCCGCCTGTGTCAATCGACCCGCGACGGGAGATTCCAATGCACATGACCCACGCCGCCGACGCGCCCGCCGCGCCGAAAATCAGCTTCGACCAGTTCCTCGCGGTCGATATCCGCGTCGGCACGATCATCGCCGCCGAGCCGTTTCCCGAGGCACGCAAGCCGGCGTTCAAGCTGACCATCGACTTCGGCCCGGCGATCGGGGTGAAGCGGTCGTCGGCGCAGATCACCGAACATTACCGCCTCGACGACCTGCCCGGGCGGCAGGTAGCGGCGGTCGTCAATTTCCCCCCACGCCAGATCGGCCCGATGATGTCGGAGGTGCTGACGCTCGGCTTCCCCGATGCCGAGGGACAAGTGGTGCTGTTCCACCCGAGCGTGCCAGTGCCCAATGGCGGGCGGCTGTTCTAGGCGCGCCGCGCGGTCAGCAGATAGTTGAGGCTGGTGTCCTCGCTCAAATGAAACCCCGCGCCCGGGGAGAAGCTCAGCCCGCGCAGGTCGCTCACCACCATCCCCGCAGTTTCCAGCAATGCGGTCAGTTCCTCGGGCGTCAGAAACTTGGCGTGGTCATGCGTCCCGCGCGGGATCATGCCGAGCCCCTCGCCCACCGTGATCATCGCCAGCCGCGACAGCGGGGTGCGGTTGGGGGTGGACAGGATCATCAGCCCGCCCGGCGCGAGCGCGGCGACAAGGCCCGCGACAAAGGCGGCGGGATCGGCGACATGCTCGATCACCTCCATCGAGGTAACGAGGTCGAACTGGCGCCCCGCGACCTGATCCTCGAACTCGCCCGCGCGATAGTCGATGATAAGGCCCGATGCGGCGGCATGCGCCCGCGCCGCACCGATATTCTCCGGTGCCGCATCCACCCCGGTGACCTGCGCGCCCAAACGCGCCAGCGGTTCGCACAGCAACCCCGCGCCGCACCCGACATCGAGCGCCGTGCGGCCCTTCAGCGGCGCGAAATCGCGCGGATCGACATCCCAATGCGCGTCGATCGCCTCACGCACATAGCGCAGCCGCACCGGGTTCAGCCGGTGGAGCATCGCGGACTCACCCTTCGGATTCCACCAATCGGCCGCGAGACGACCGAAATGTTCAGCTTCACGGGGGGTCAATCGTTGCTTTGCTTGTCATCGCCATTTCCCCCTCCTATCAGCGCGCCCACGGCTTCCCAAGAGGACATGGAGCAGATGGCGCGTATCGTGATGAAGTTCGGCGGCACGTCGATGGCGGGCATCGAGCGGATTCGCAACGTCGCCGCGCGGGTGAAGCGCGAATGGGAGGCGGGCAATCAGGTCGCGGTCGTGGTCTCCGCAATGGCGGGCGAGACCGACCGGCTGGTGGGATTCTGCAAGGAAGCCTCGCCGCTCTACGACCTGCGCGAATATGACACGGTCGTCTCGGCGGGCGAGCAGATCACCAGTGGGCTGCTGGCGATCGCACTTCAGGCAATCGGCGTGCCCGCGCGGTCGTGGCTTGGCTGGCAATTGCCGATCCATACCAGCAGCGCCCATGCCAGCGCCCGGATCAACTCGATCGACACCGACGCTCTCAATGCAAGCCTGGCTGACGGCGCGGTAGCGGTGGTGCCCGGCTTTCAGGGACTGGCCGACGACAATCGCGTGACCACGCTGGGGCGCGGCGGTTCGGACACCAGCGCGGTCGCGGTCGCGGCGGCGATGCGCGCCGACCGGTGCGACATCTACACCGATGTCGACGGCGTCTACACCACCGACCCGCGCATCGTCCCCCGCGCGCGCAAGCTGACCAAGGTCACTTATGAAGAGATGCTGGAACTGGCGAGCGTCGGGGCGAAGGTGCTCCAGACCCGCTCGGTCGGGCTGGCGATGAAGGAGGGGGTGCGCGTCCGCGTCCTCTCCTCGTTCGAGGATACGCATGACGAGGCCGGCCATCGCGGCACGCTGATCGTCGGCGAAGAGGAGATCAACGACGTGGAACGGCAGCTCATCACCGGCATCGCCGCGGACAAGAACGAAGCCAAGGTGACGCTGACCAACGTCCCCGACCGGCCCGGCGCTGTGGCGCATATCTTCGGTCCGCTGGCCGAGGCGGGGATCAACGTCGACATGATCGTCCAGAACGTCGCGCACGCGACCGGGTCGACCGACGTGACCTTCACCGTGCCGCGCGCCGAACTCGCCCGCGCGCTCGACGTGCTGCAAAAGGCGAAGGGGCCGATCGGCTATGACGAACTGATCCACGACGCCAAGGTCGCGAAGATCAGCGTCGTCGGGGTCGGGATGCGCAGCCATGCGGGCGTCGCCGCGACGATGTTCGACACGCTGGGCGAGCGCCGCATCAACATCCTTGCGATCACCACCAGCGAGATCAAGGTCAGCGTGCTGATCCACGAGGACGAAACCGAACTCGCTGTCCGCGTGCTCCACACCGCTTATGGGCTGGACGCGCCGGAAGTTGACGCTGCCTGAAACTGCTCAGCGAAGCGTAAGCGTCGCTGCCACACCATAGTGATCCGACGGAAACTCGCCGTCCACCGCGTCGGCGATGCGGCGGGCGTCGATAACTTCGAACGTGCGCGGGTCGGCGAAGATATGGTCGATCACGCGCGGCTTGTGCCCGCGTGACACCACCAATGTCGTATCGACCGCGCCGGGCGGAAGCGCGGACTCCAGCCCCCGGATCGCGATCGGG
Organism: Sphingomonas sp. J344; assembly: GCF_024700005.1. Taxonomy (NCBI): domain Bacteria; kingdom Pseudomonadati; phylum Pseudomonadota; class Alphaproteobacteria; order Sphingomonadales; family Sphingomonadaceae; genus Sphingomonas; species Sphingomonas sp. J344. Next base: position 701,082 of record NZ_JAJONB010000001.1, read on the forward strand.
GCAAGCGCGGCCTCGTCGAGCGGGGCGTTGAAGTCGCCCATCAGCAACAGCGGAACATCGTCGCTCGGCAGCCAGCCCAGCAGCCCGCGAATCTGCTGCGCGCGCATCGGCCCCTGATCGGGCTGCCAGGCGAGATGGGTGTTGACGATATCGACCATGCGCCCATGCGCATCGACCCGCACCCGGATCGCGGTGCGGCTGTCGGCCAGCGGCTCGAGCTTGATCGTATCTACCGCGCGAACGGGCAACCGCGACAGGATTGCATTGCCATAACGGTTGGCCGCTTCGAGCGGCGCGGTGGACATGAAGTTGACGCTGTATCCGCCCAGCGCCGCCGCAATCGTCTCCGCTTGATTGGGCAGGTTCTTCTTCGAATCCTGCAACACTTCCTGCAGTGCGATCACATCGGCATCGGCGGCGCGCAACACATCTGCGATCAGCTTGAGCCGCAGCGGCCAGTTCCCGGCATCGTGCCAGATGTTGAGCGTGACGACGCGCAACGGCCGACGCGGCGCGGCGGCGCGTGGTGCGCAGGCGGCAAGTGGGGCGGCGGCGGCAGCGGCGAGCAGGGTGCGGCGGTCGATCATGGAGAATTCAGTATCCGACGCCGCCAGCAAATGGAACCGGTTACATCGAGCTGCGATGCCGGATTTTCGTCTGGTTCACGCCCCGATCAAATGCAGCGCGACCTGTCGGCGATGGCTCGCGCGACGATGTTCGAACAGATAAATGCCCTGCCAGGTGCCGAGCAACGGGGCGCCACCCGCCACGGGGATGGCGATCGACGTGGTGGTGATCGCCGCACGCAGATGTGCGGGCATATCGTCCGCCCCCTCATCGTCATGCTCATAATCGCGGCTCTCCGGCGCAATTCGCGCGATCCAGCGTTCGAGGTCGCGGCGTGCCGCCGGGGCGGCATTCTCCTGAATCAGCAGCGAACAGCTGGTGTGGCGGACGAACAGCGTCAGCAACCCCGTGTCGATCCCGCTGTCCGCGACCCAGCGACACACCGGTCCGGTGAACTCATGCAGCCCCTGACCGGGCGTTTCGATGTGAAGCTGGTGGAGTGCCTGTCGCATCGCGCGATCCTGCAGGATTGAACCGCGCGGCGTCTACGGCATTGTGGAGGCATGCGACTTCCGATTCTCGGCCTCATCGTGGCGCTCGCCGCCTGCTCCCCCGCCCCGGCCCCGCCCGCGAACGAGACAACAGCGCCGCCCGCGCCGATCGAATCGGTGATCCCGCCAGGCCCGACGCCTTCGCCTGCGGCAATCGAGCTCGACGCAGTGACCGAGGCGGCAGCGGGCGCACTCAAGGGCGAGTTGCGCTGCGCCTTTCTGTCGGACGCGAGCATCCTGATGCTGGTCGGCGCGGGCGATGTCGATGCCGCCAGCCGGGCCACGGCGGTCGTCATGCGGTCTGGCAAGCCGGTGCTGCTCACCGCGCGCGAGACCGGCGGGTTCGACGCGATGGCGCGGGGCGGCAGCTTTGCGGGTGAGGGGCTCACGGCGTCGATCACGCGCGGCGCAGCGCGTGAGACCGAACATGAAGGGTCGAGCCACACCGCAACGCTGTCGGTCGAGGCACCGGGTAGCGCGCCTCAGGCGATCGACGGCGTCTGGGAATGCGGACCGTGACGGATCAGTCCTTGAGTGCGAACAGCCTGCGCGCATTGCCGTAGCGGATGGCGGCACGCTCCTCCGCAGTGAGGCCCAGCCGGTCGAGCGCCGCTGCGTTCTGCTCCAGAGAGAATTGCGGATAGTCTGACCCGAGCAGGATATGGTCGATGCCGACATTCCGCATCGTCCAGACGAACTCTTCCTCGATCGGCGACTCCGCAGCCAGCGTCACCGTCGCGGAAATGTCGAAATAGATATTGTCGCCGAACAGCCCCTCGGCCGTCCGCGCCGCCTTGAGCAGGTTCCAGAAGCGGAAGCCCATCGCACCCATATGCGCGAAGATGAACCGGGTCTTGGGCGCGGACAAAGCGAGGTTGAACAGCTTCTCATTGTCGGACGGCACGATCCCGGCATTGTCCATGAGTACGACCAGTCCGGCTTCGCCCGCAGCCCGCACGACCGTCAGCACGCGCGGGTCGGCGGCATCGAACTTTGCGTGTGCGGATGGATCTTGAGCAACCTCGCCCCGCGCGCGGCGACGCGCCGCACCTCGGCCACGGCGGCCTCGCCATCATAGGGGTGGACCGTGGCGACGGGCAGCAGATTGGGGTGGCGCGCGGCGAGCGCAAGGATTCCGTCATTGCCTGCACGGATCGCATCCGGGTTTCCGGCCAGCGCCTGATTGGGACCGCCGAACCACATCGCGGCGGCGACCGGATCATGGCCGGCCGGCCGCGACTGTGCGACATAGGCGCGCAGCGACTCCTCGCCGTTCCACAGATGGACATGGCCGTCGAACGCGCGCTCCTGCGCGGTGGCCGACGTGGCGGTAGCCAGGGTGAAGGCGGCGAGAACGAGGCGGACCATGGCCGCAGCCCTAATGCGCGCATGCCGCGCTGACCAGACTTGCGGGAAGTATCGGGCGAGCGCTAGGGCGAGCACATGACCATTGGTGAAGAGCGCCTCCACCGCCGCATGGCGCGCGGCATCGAATTTCTTGGCAGCGAGACTGCGATCCTGTGCGGCGCGATGTCGTGGGTGAGCGAGCGCAACCTTGTCTCCGCCATTTCCAATGCGGGCGGCTTCGGCCTGATCGCGTGCGGCGCGATGACGCCCGAGCTGCTCGACGCCGAGATCGCCGGGACGAAGGCGCTGACCGACAAGCCGTTCGGCGTGAACCTCATCACCATGCACCCGCAGCTGTTCGATTTGATCGAGGTCTGCGCGAAGCACAACGTCACGCATATCGTGCTGGCGGGCGGCCTTCCCCCGCCGGATCGCTCGACGCGATCAAGGGCAATGGCGCCAAGCTGATCTGCTTTGCCCCCGCGCTCAGCCTCGCCAAGAAGCTGATCCGCTCGGGCGTCGATGCGCTGGTGGTCGAGGGAATGGAGGCCGGCGGCCATATCGGCCCGGTGTCGACCAGCGTGCTCGCGCAGGAAATCCTGCCCGAGGTCGCGGCGCAGGTCCCCGTGTTCGTCGCGGGCGGGATCGGCCGGGGCGAGGCGATCGCGGGCTATCTCGATATGGGCGCGGCGGGGGGTCCAGCTCGGCACGCGCTTTGCCTGTGCGACCGAGAGCATCGCGCATCCGAACTTCAAGAAGGCGTTCTTCCGCGCATCGGCGCGCGACGCGGTCGCGAGCGTCCAGATCGACCCGCGTCTGCCGGTCATCCCGGTGCGCGCGCTCAAGAACGCATCTTCGGAGCTGTTCACCGCCAAGCAGCGCGAGGTCGCGCAACTGCTCGACGAGGGCAAGGTCGAGATGATGGAGGCACAGCTCCAGATCGAACATTATTGGGCGGGCGCGCTGCGCCGCGCAGTGATTGAGGGCGATGTCGATAATGGGTCGCTGATGGCGGGGCAGTCGGTCGGCATGGTCAGCAAGGAAGAACCGGTCGCGGACATTATCGCCCAGTTGATGGCCGAAGCCGCGCACGCGCTGGAGAAGCGCGCGGCCTGAACCGCCCTAACCCGTCTTAACCATCGCCCTTAAGCGCGATTTGACGCTGCCGCGTGCATGGGAGAGCGATGGTCCGGACCTCGCTCCCGCTCGCTGTCGCGTTCATCGCCCTGCCGCTTGCCGCCTGCTCGAGCAGTGGCGACAACCCCGGGGTTGCCGCGCCGCTGCCCGTGCCGGACGCCCCCACCGTCGTGCGCAGGGCCGCACCGACTCCACCCGATGGTGCGGCAGCCGGACTTGCCATTCCGGCGAGGCTTGCCGAGCGGACCTACGCGACGCCGAACCACGGCGTCCCGCACTTTGCCGCCGCCTGGCATCTGCGCGTTGCGTTCAATGTCGCGGCGCTCAACTGCGCGGATCCCGCGATCGCGTCCGCATATAATCGCGTCCTCCACACCCATCGGCGCGAGCTGGATGCGGCGCACCGCCGCGTCGCGGCCATGCATGGCGGTGATTTCGACCGGGCAATGACCCGGCTTTACAACTACTTTGCCCAGCCCCCGTGCTGCCGCAATTCTGTTCTATCGCATCAGACATGGCGCAAGAGGCGGCGAGCTGGCCAGCATCCAGCCTTGCCGAGACCGCCCCGGACGCGCTGGCACGGATCGACCAGCCGTATCACGCATTCTACGCGCGCTACGATGCCTATCGCGTCGCGCTCATTGCGTGGCGCAGCGGCGTCCCGGCTGCAACGCCGAAACTGGCCTATGACGGCGGCGCGCTCGCTGGAGACACGCGCGTGACCGGAGGCAGCGTGACGCTCGCCGCGCGCTGAATTTCTTGGCGCTTTGGGGACGATCTGATAGCGCCACCTTATGCCCGTTTCCGCCGCCGCCTCCGCCCGTGAGATCCTGACGCGGTTGCACGACGTGATGGCGTCGCGCACCCCCGCCCAGTCCAAGCTGAACGCGGTGGTCGAGATCATCGGGGAGTCGCTGCGCAGCGAAGTCTGTTCGATTTATTTGCTGCGCGAAGGCGTGCTGGAGCTGTTCGCCACCCGCGGCCTCGCGCAGGCGGCGGTGCACGTCACCAAGCTCGCGCTCGGCGAAGGTCTGGTCGGCACGATCGCCAAGAATGTCGAGACTCTGAACCTGGACGAGGCCGCATCCCACCCCGATTTCGCCTATCGCCCCGAAACGGGCGAGGAACAGTTTCACAGCTTTGCCGGCGTGCCGATCATCCGCAAGGAGCGCGCGGTCGGGGTGCTCGCGGTGCAGCATGCCGATCCGCGCAAATATGAAGAGGTGGAGATCGAGGCGCTGCAGACCGTCGCGATGGTGTTGTCGGAGCTGATCGCCAATGCCGGGCTGATCGACAGCGCCGACGCCAGCGCAGGCGGTTCGACCCGCGCCCAGCCGACTGCGACCGCGCGCATTGCGGGGTTCAAGCTGGTCGAGGGGATGGCGGCGGGTGCCGCTGTCTTCCACCAGCCGCGCATCACCATCGAGCATACCGTGGCCGAGGATACCGAGGCCGAGCGCCACCGCGTCTATGCCGCGTTCGACAAGATGCGCGAGCAGATCGACCGCATGACCAGCCAGGCCGAGTTCGGCGTCGGCGGGGAGCATGAGGAGATCCTCGAGACCTACAAGATGTTCGCCTATGACGAGGGCTGGGGCCGTCGCATCAATGAGGCGATCGACAGCGGCCTGACCGCCGAAGCGGCGATCGAGCGCGTTCAGCAGCGCACGCGGATGCGGATGCGGCAGATCGACGATCCGCTGCTGCGCGAACGGATGCACGATCTGGAGGATCTGTCCAACCGGTTGCTGCGGATCGTGTCGGGGCAGTTGGGGACCGCAGCGCAGCTGGGCCTCAGGCAGGATTCGATCCTGATCGCGCGCAATCTAGGCCCAGCCGAACTGCTCGAATATGACCGCCGCCGGTTGAAGGGCGTGATCCTCGAAGAAGGCTCGCTGACAGCCCATGTGACCATCGTGGCACGGGCGATGGGGGTGCCGGTGCTCGGCCGGGTCAAGGATATCCGCCGTCTGGTCGCGGAGGGCGACCGATTGCTGCTCGACGTCACCGAAGAGTCCGTCGTGGTGCGCCCGACCAGCGCAATGGAAGAGGTGTTCGAGGCGAAGCTGCTCATCACGCAGAAACGCCGCGCCGTATTTGCCGCGATGCGCAACCTCGCGCCGGAAACCCGCGACGGCCACCGCGTGACGGTGATGGTCAATGCGGGGCTGCGCGACGATGTCGCCGCGCTCGACCTGACCGGGGCCGACGGGATCGGCCTGTTCCGCACCGAATTCCAGTTCCTGGTTTCCGCCACCCTCCCCCAGCGCGAGGGGCAGAAGCGCCTGTATCGCGACGTGCTGGAGGCTGCGGGCGACCGTCCGGTCATCTTCCGCACGGTCGATATCGGCGGCGACAAGGCGCTCCCCTATCTCGACCATGACGAAAATGGCGAGGAAGAGAACCCCGCGATGGGCTGGCGCGCGCTGCGGCTGGCGCTCGAGCGCGAAGGGTTGATGAAGGTGCAGGCGCGCGCGCTGCTCGAAGCGGCGGCGGGCCGGACGCTGAGCGTCATGTTCCCGATGGTGTCGGAGCCGTGGGAGTTCGAACAGGCGCGCGCGATCTTCGAGGCGCAGCGCGCCTGGCTGGAGGCACGCGGTCACAAATTGCCGCTTCAGGTCCGCTATGGCGCGATGCTGGAAGTGCCGGCACTGGCCGAGGTGCTCGACATCTTGCTGCCCCAGCTCGACTTCCTGTCGATCGGCACCAACGACCTGACCCAGTTCCTGTTCGCGGCCGACCGCGCACATCCCAAACTGGCCGTCCGGTACGACTGGCTGTCCCCCTCGATCCTCCGCTTCCTGCGCCGCGTCGCGCGGGAGGCGCATGCCGCGAACGTGCCAATCGCGGTGTGCGGCGAGATGGGCGGGCGGCCGCTGGAGGCGATGGCGCTGATCGGTCTGGGGATCGACCGGCTGTCGATTACCCCGGCTGCGGTTGGGCCAGTCAAGGCGATGGTGCGCAGCCTGGACCACGCCGCCCTGGGCAAGGCGATGGAGACATTGCTCGCGACACCGCCGCGCGACATGCGTGGCGCGCTCGAAAGCTGGGCCGAAGCGCATGGCGTCGAGCTTGCCTGAGCGAAAAGCCACGGATTTCCGGTAGTGCGCACGTTGACACTCCTTTAAGGAGTGCAGCAACGTGCGCGCATAACTGACACCGGAGGGAATTGAATGGACGGCGAACCGGGCGACACCCCGAACCTGTTTCCGGTGAAGGTCGGGGAAAAGTTGCGCGACGCCCGGCTGGCGGCGGGATTGGAGCTGGCCGACATCGCCGGTCGCACCCGCGTGCCGCAGCGACACCTCGCCGCGATCGAGGCGTCGGACTATTCGGGCCTGCCGTCCCCCACTTATGCCGTCGGCTTCGTAAAAGCCTATGCCCGCGCGGTCGGGGCGGACGAGGTGGCGCTGGCCCGCGAGCTGCGTGAGGAAACCTCCGCCACCTTCGCCGCGCGCGAAGTCTATGAAAGCTACGACCCCGAGGATCCGGTGCGCGAGCCGCCGAGCGGCCTTGCCTGGGCCGGGGCGATCGTGGCGGTGCTGCTGCTTGGCGCGGTTGGACTGTGGTACGGAACCGACTTGTTCCGCGGGGGCACGACCGTCGCGCCCGATCCGACACCGTCCGCCCTCGCGACGCCCGACGCAGCTCCGACCGCAGCCGCAACCCCGGCGAGCGGAGGTCAGGTCACGCTGATCGCGACGCAGCCGGTGTGGCTGCGTATATATGACGCTGCAGGAACGCGGCTGTACGAAAAGGAAATGGCCACGGGCGAGCGCTATGACGTGCCCGCCGATGCCAAGGGTCCGATGATCAATGTCGGTCGTCCGGAAGCGGTGCAGGTGACGATCGACGGGGTCGAGGTCGCTTCGCTCGGACGTCCCGGCGTTGCGATCAAGGATGTGCCGATCAGCGCCGACGCGCTGCGCGCCCGGGGCCAGCCGACGGAGGCGGCGACGCCTGTTCCGACCCCGACCCCCACGCCTGCTGCACAGCGCTCGCCTGCTGCGCGGCTCAACCCCGCGCCGACGCGCAGCCCGGCGGCTCGGCCGACCGCCGTCGCGCCTGCACCGGTCGCGCAGCCGACGCCGTCACCGGTCGCGACCGCGACGCCGGATGCTTAAGGCTGGGGTCAGCATCGGCAGCACAGTGAATGATGCTATATTGGATCGAGCGAAGCGTATCGCGGGTGGGGAATGACATGCGGTTTCTGAACAAGAGTGCGGCGATGGCGGTGGTGCTGGCGGGGATGGCGTCGATCGCCCTCCCGGTGGCGGCGCAGACCAGCCGCGAGGGGGATCGAGGGCCGGATCGACCGGCTGGAGCGAGAGATGCGCGCGGTGCAGCGCAAGGTGTTTCCGGGCGGCGCGGGCCAGACGGTCGAGCCCCAGATCACGGCACCCCAGCAAAGCGGCGGCGCGCCGGGCACCCCGGCGAGCGGCGTGGTCACCGACCTGACCGCGCGGGTCAATGCGCTCGAATCGCAGCAATCCGCGTTGACGGGCCAGATCGAGCAGACTCAATATCGCCTGCGCCAGCTGGAGGAAGCGTTCACGGCCTATAAGCGCTCGACCGACGCGCGGTTGAAGGCGCTGGAGGACGGCGCATCGGCGGTCGGCGGGACGGCCCCGGTCACCGGGATCGGCCCGACGACAGGTGCGACCCCGCGTCCGACGACACCACGCCCGACCACCCCGGCCCCGACCACCAGCGCACCCGCGCCGACAACCCCGGTAGCCGGAGTCGAACGGCCCAGCACCGACGACGCGGCCGAGGACGCTTATGTTTATGGCTTCCGCCTGTGGCAGGCGAAGCAATATGACAAGGCGATCGTCGAGCTGCGCAGCGTGGTACAGAAGCATCCCAAGCATCGCCGCGCCAGCTATGCGCAGAACCTGCTCGGCCGCGCGCTGCTCGATCAGGGCAAGCCCGCGCTCGCCGCGACTGCCTTCTTCGAAAACTACCAGAAAATGCCCAATGGCGAGCGCGCGCCGGACTCGCTCTATTATCTCGCCCAGGCGCTGGTGAAGATGAAGAAGCCGGCGAGCGAGGTCTGCAAGGTCTATGACGAGCTGACCCAGGTCTATGGCGACCGCCTCTCCGAAGCGATGAAGATGGATGTCGCCACCGGCCGTTCCGCCAGCAAGTGCCGCTGACGCGCTGAACCCGCTCGACCCGGCGTGGGTCGAGCGGTTTCGGGCGGATTTCGATAATCTATGCGTCCGCGCGTTCGACGGCGCGCTCGCCGAGGACGCACGGATCGCGCTGGCGGTGTCGGGCGGTGCGGACAGCATGGCGATGCTGCTGCTCGCGAGCGCCGCTTTTCCCGGTCGCGTCGTCGCGGCGACGGTCGATCACGGATTGCGCCCCGAGGCAGCGGACGAGGCCGCGATGGTCGCGGAGGTCTGCGCGCAACTCGGCGTCCCCCACGCCACGCTCACCCCCGCCGAGCCGATCAGCGGGAGCAGTTTGCAGGGTCAGGCGCGCGCGGCACGCTATGCCGCGTTGTTCGCGTGGATGCGACAGGCCGATGCCCTCCTGCTGCTCACCGCCCACCATGCCGACGATCAGGCCGAAACGCTGCTGATGCGGCTCAACCGCGCGTCGGGGGTGGCGGGGCTGAGCGGCATTCGCCCCGTGCGACATGGCGAATTTCCGGTGCTGCGCCCGCTGCTCGAATGGCGGCGCGACAGCCTTCGCGCGATCGTCGCGGCGGCGGGCACTGTTTGGGTCGACGATCCCAGCAACGCCGACTTGCATCATGACCGCACCCGGTTTCGCGAGCTGCTGGCCAGCCAGACCCTGCTCGATCCGGCTGCGCTGGCCCGGTCCGTCGCCCACATCGCCGAGACCAATGCCGCGCTCGACGCACTGGTCGCGCAGTTCTGGGCGGAGCGCTGGGATGATCGCGGCGCGACGCTACGCGCACGGGATCTGCCGCGCGAAGTCCAGCGCCGCCTGGTGCGACAGGCGGTTCGCGCCACACGCGACCGGCACCACATCGCGTTCCCGCTGTTCACCGATTCGACCAATATCGAATCGCTGCTCGACGCACTCGCGCGCGATGCCGGGGCCACCCAGGCGGGGGTTCAGGCGACCGCAAAGGGCGAAATCTGGCATTTCCGCTCCGCCCCACCGCGTCGATCACTCTGATCGAAGCTGTTCCATTGCCATTAACCTGCGACCGCCTATCTTGTGGGCTGAGGAAGGTGCATTCGACAGATGAGCGACGACAACAAGACCCCCGGCCCCGACAATAACGGCAATCCGTGGATGAAGAGCCTGCTGGTGTGGGTCGGCATCCTGGCCGCGCTGGCGCTGTTCGTCAGCATGTTCGGCGCGCCGAGCAGCACAACGGCGGGCACGACGATCGCCTATTCCGAATTCCTCGACAATGTCGAGCAGGGCAAGGTCAAGGACGTCAATGTCGCGGGCAGCGTCATCACCGGTACGCTCGACAATGATTCGAAGTTCCGCACCAACGCCGTTGCCAATCCCGACCTGATCCCGACGCTGCGCAAGCAGGGCGTGACGATCAGCGCGCGGCCCGAGGAAGGCCCGTCGATCTGGCAATATGTGCTGGTTCAGGCGCTGCCGTTCCTGCTGTTCCTCGGCATCGCCTTCTTCGTGCTGCGCCAGATGCAGAAGGGCTCGGGCTCCGGCGCAATGGGCTTTGGCAAGTCGCGCGCGAAATTGCTGACCCAGAAGGAAGGCAAGGTTACCTTCGACGACGTCGCGGGCATCGACGAAGCGCGCGAAGAGCTGGAGGAGGTCGTCGAGTTCCTCAAGGATCCGACCAAATTCGCCCGCCTCGGCGGCAAGATTCCCAAGGGCGCGCTGCTGGTCGGCTCGCCCGGTACTGGCAAGACGCTGCTCGCCCGTGCGATCGCGGGTGAGGCGGGCGTGCCGTTCTTCACCATCTCCGGCTCGGACTTTGTCGAGATGTTCGTCGGCGTCGGCGCAAGCCGCGTGCGCGACATGTTCGAACAGGCCAAGAAGAGCGCGCCGTGCATCGTCTTCATCGACGAAATCGACGCGGTCGGCCGCCATCGCGGCGCGGGCCTGGGCAATGGCAATGACGAGCGCGAGCAGACGCTGAACCAGCTGCTGGTCGAAATGGACGGCTTCGAGGCGAATGAGGGCATCATCATCGTCGCGGCGACCAACCGTCCCGATGTGCTCGATCCCGCGCTGCTGCGTCCGGGCCGCTTCGACCGTCAGGTGGTCGTGCCCCGCCCGGATATCGAGGGTCGCGTGAAGATCCTCCAGGTTCACATGAAGAAGGTGCCGCTGGCCCCCGATGTCGACGCGCGCACCATCGCGCGCGGCACGCCGGGCTTCTCCGGCGCCGACCTCGCCAACCTCGTCAACGAAGCCGCGCTGATGGCCGCGCGCAAGGGCAAGCGCCTCGTCGCGATGAGCGAGTTTGAGGATGCCAAGGACAAGGTGATGATGGGTGCCGAGCGGCGCTCGATGGTGATGACCGACGACGAGAAGCGGATGACCGCCTATCACGAGGCCGGCCACGCGATCGTGTCGCTGCACGAACCGGCGTCGGACCCGATCCACAAGGCGACGATCATCCCGCGCGGCCGTGCACTGGGCATGGTGATGCGCCTGCCCGAGCGGGACAGCTATTCGTATCACCGCGACAAGATGTACGCGAACCTTGCCGTCGCGATGGGCGGCCGCGTCGCCGAGGAAGTGATCTTCGGCTATGACAAGGTCTCGTCGGGCGCGAGCGGCGACATCCAGTACGCCACCGGCCTGGCGCGCGACATGATCACGAAGTGGGGCATGTCGGACAAGCTCGGCCCGGTCGAATATTCGCAGCCCGAAGGCGAGAGCTTCCTCGGCTATTCGGCGTCGCAGCCGCGGCATATGTCGAACGAGACCCAGCAGCTGATCGACGCCGAGATCAAGGCGACGGTCGAGGGCGGCCTCAAGCGCGCGCGCGACGTGCTGACCGAGCATATCGACCAGCTCCACACGCTGGCCGGCGCGCTGCTCGAGTACGAGACGCTGTCGGGCGAGGAGATCAAGAATCTTCTCAGCGACGGCGATATCGGGCGTCCCGATCCGTCGTCGAGCAAGGGCCCGGTCGGCGTCGCGGGAACGTCGATCCCCAAGACGCGGCGTCCCAAAGGTCCGTTCGGCAACCCGGCTCCGCAGGGGGCGTGACGGTTCGCCCATCCTCCCCCGTCAGGGGGAGGATGGCGACTCCCTATTTCTTCTCTGACTTCGGAGCGGCCCGCGCGATCAGCGTGGGCCGCATTGTCTTGGCGATGTCGGCATCGTCCTGCGCGACCAGCGCCTCCATCATCGCGATCCGTGCTTCGCATTTCGCCACCGGATCGCTGCCATCGAGCGCCCTGGCGAAGCGATCCGCCGCCGCCGCATCGCCATTGGCGGCGATGCGCAGCAGCTCGATTGCCTTGATCTCCCGACCCGTGGTCAAGCCGCGAATATCAGCCGGCTTGCTCGCGGCCACCCGCAGCGCATGCGCATAATGCCGCTCGCGCAGCGGCTTGCTCAGCACGGGCTCGGCGACACCCGGTTCGCCCGCACAGGCACGCGGACTAGCGCTGCGATCTTCGCGCAGCCGGGCGAGGCGGATATCCATCTCAGCCGCGATCAATGACGCCGGCGCGAGCGCGAGCCGTTTCCGATAGGCGGCGTTGACCAGCCGGTCGATCTCCTGCGACCCCTTGTAAAAATCACGCGACCCGTCCGCCATCCCCTTCCGGACAGCTGCGACCGCCGCGTAGAGTTCGGGATTGCCGGTCTTCACCGCGCGAAAGCCCGGCTCGGCCGCCTCCAGCGCCATCATCGGATCGGCGGGAACCACCGAAATCGGCGGGGGCAGACCGTTGCCGCCCGGCTTGTCCGGAACCGACAATATGGCGGCGACCACCAGCATCGCCCAGAGCAGCATGTTGGCTAGCGACGCGACCCCGTCGCCGCGCCCATTGGGGTCGCCGGCACGCAGCCCGCTCATCAGCACGAGGCCCGTACACGCCGCCGCGCCCCATGGGATCAGCGGCGTCCCCGGCATCCAGTCACTTCGCATGACCGCCGCGACGATCAGCGCAAGCAACAGTCCCAGCGCGATCAGGATCGGGCGTGGCGCGATCAGCTGCGCGATCGCCGTGCGCGCCGACAGGCCGACCAGCCCGCTCGATGCCGCAAACACCAGCACCAGCGCCTGTTCCTCGACCCGCATAGCGGCAAAGGCCGGGCCGACGAACGCGCCGACGACCCCGAGCATGATCACCCGCCGCCACGGCACGCCGCCACCGCCTTCGCTCCCGTCGAGCACGAAGATGGTCAGCGCCAGGGTAAAGGCCGATGCGGCGATTCCTGCCGCGACCCATGGGCTCAGCGGCAGGCCGATCGCCGTCAGCGTAACCACAAGCCACAGCCCGAACCGCCAGCCAAAACCCGCGGGCGTCGCCGCCAGCCCCTGCCCGCGCCGCCAGCGCAGCGGGGTGACGAAGCGCCAATGGAGGATCGCAAGCACGACCCCCACAGATCCCGCCGCCGCCGCGCCCCACAGACGCAGCGCCGGGGTCGCGCCGACCAGCGCGAACAGCCCCGCCGCCAGCGTGCCGATCAGCAGCAGCGAAAGCTCGGCAAACCCAAAGCGCGGCGCGTCGAGATGCGCGCGCCACCAGTCCGCCGCCTTGGGGTGGAAGCTGTGCGCGATCCCCGGCACCTCATAATCGGCAAGGTCGAAGAGCTGGCGAATTTGCCCGGCGATACCGGGACGCAGCGCCACAATCCGCCTGCGCCAGCCGGGTGCCTTGCCGTCGATCAGCGCGCGCCAGCCCGCGCCCAGCCCGTGATCGCCACGTCCGAACGACGCGATCAGCCGCCATTCGTCCAGCCGTGCCCGCAGCGACCACACGGCGGGCGGGTGGTTGCCCTCCGCTTCCCAGCCGAATGCCGCCATCGCTGGTTGCAGGATCGCGTCGCTGCGCGGGATGGTGTCGGCGATCAGCGCGGCGAGGCGGTATTCGGTGCGCGCGCGCCGATCGATCTCCATCAGCGCGGGGGTGCCCATCACTGCGTCGAACGTGGCGCGCAGTGCCTCGCGATCCTTGAACCACGGCCCGCGCAGCCCGGCATCAAGTTCGCCGAGCAGCCGTTCAAGTTCGGCGGCTTCAGCCGCGCGTGTCGCTTCGAACGGGTCGGGCGGAACCGAAGATGCCGGTGGCGCATCGGGCGGTAGCGGCAGCGCAGGTTCGAATGCCTCGGGTTCGTCGACGGCGACAAGGACAGGAACCGGATCGTCAGCGGACGGCTCGACCTCCGCCTCTTCCTCCGCGTCATCCCAATCGTCGAAATACTGATATTCAACCCAGCGCAGCGCCTGTTCATAGGCTTCGCGCAGCGCCATGAATCCCTTGGCGTCGTCCTCGGGATTGGTGGTCTTGAGCTTGGCGGCATAGGCGCGGCGGATGGTCGCGCGGTCGCTCCCGCGCGGCACGCCGAGCACCTGCCACCATTGCTTCACAGAAAGGTCTCGCCCTCAAGCTGGTCGAGCGCGGCGTGGAGTTCCTTGCGCGCGGTCTCGATCGTGCGCGGATCCTGTGTCTCCAGCGCGGCGGCAAAGCGCGACATCGCCTCCCCCACCCAGTAACGCTGCTCGCCCAGGAAATTCTCGTAGCATTTTTCGCCGCGCGCGATCGCCGCCTTGTTCTCCGCCTCGTCGCGCGGATGTACCTTGAGCCCCGCCAGTGCCGCCCGCGCCTTTTCCAGGGCGGCCGGGTCCGCGACATTGCCGTCGTTGATCGTCAGGCTGACCGTCTCCCCGGTCTGCGGCACGACGATATCGACCTCCAGCAGGCCGGAGATGTCGTATGAAAAGCGCACATCGACCGCCTGCCCCGCTGCCGCGCGCGGTACCTGTACCGTCGTTCGCCCGATCTCGACATTGTCGCGGACCAGCCGTGCCTCGCCCTGGAAGATGCCGAATTCCACCTTGGTCTGGTTGTCGTGCATCGTGCTGAATGTGTGCATCCGGCTTGCCGGGATGACCGTGCCGCGTTCGATGATCGGCGCGAACAACCCGTCCTCGATCCCGCCGCCTGGCAAGCGCCGGGCGACCTCCACCCCAAGCGAATAAGGGCAGACATCGGTGACGACCACCTCGTTGAGCGCCGAGTCCCGCGACTTCAGCCCCGCCTGCACCGCCGCGCCCAGCGCCACCGCCTCGTCCGGGTTCACCGTCGCATTGGGAAAGCGACCGAACATCCGCGTTACCGCGCTGCGCACCACCGGCATCCGCGTCGCGCCGCCGATCAGGATGATTTCGGACAGCTCCGCGCTCTTGATCCCCGAATCGCGCATCGACCGCAGCACGGGTTCGCGCAGCCGGTCGATCAGCGGCTTGGCCGCTACCTCGAACATCGCGGTGGTGACGGTGTGGCGATATTCGGCATCGTTCCACACGATCCGCATCTCCGCCTCACCCGTACTGCTCAGCGTGCGGCGTGCGCGTTCGGCGGCTTCGCGCAGTTTCTGGTGCAGCGCATCGTCGCCGCGCCCGGCATCGCCGAATTCGCCGGCATGCGCGTCGCGCATCAGGCTCACCAGCAGCTCGTTGAAATCCTCGCCGCCCAGATGATTGTCGCCGGTCGAGGCGCGCACCTCGATAATGCCTTCGAAAATCTCGACGATCGACACGTCGAACGTGCCGCCGCCCAGGTCGAAGACCAGGAAGCGCGATTCATCGGCGAGCTGATGGATGCCGTATGCGAGCGCGGCGGCGGTCGGTTCGTTGACCAGCCGCTCGACCTTCAGCCCCGCCAGTTCGCCCGCGCGGTGCGTCGCCTTGCGCTGCTTGTCGTTGAAATAGGCGGGGACGGTGATCACCGCCTCGGTCACTTCCTGCTTGAGGAACTCCTCGGCATCGGCCTTGAGGCTGCGCAGGATCAGCGCCGACAATTCCTCGGGCGCGAAGCTGCGCTTGCCCAGCTTCGTCGTGCGCTGGGTACCCATATAGCGTTTGAATGCGGTGGCCGTGACGTCAGGATGGCTCGCCATCCGCTCGCGCGCCGCAAGCCCGGTAATGACGTCGCCATTGGCGTCGATGCTGACCGCCGACGGGGTCAACATATGACCGAGCCGGTTGGGGATCAGCTCCGCCGCTCCATCACGAAAGACCGCCGCGGCACTGTTCGTGGTGCCGAGGTCGATACCGATAATCATGTTACACAATCCCCCGTCGAATCGGTGGAACTCTAACGGGCAGAGCGCCGCTGTGAAGCTGACGAATTCATATGGCGTTCAAGCCGCTTGTCGTGTTTCTTCGCCGGATCGAGGGAGGATGCGGATGCGGGCGATGGTGGCGGTATTGGCGGGGGCGGCGCTGCTCCTTCCGGTAAGTGCGCAGGCGATGAGTGTCGCCGAGTTCCTGGCCAGGGCGAATGCGCTCAAGGCCAAGGGGTTTCTCGCGCTCGGCTCCCCTGACATCAAGCTGCTGAAGGGCGAGATGGAGGGTGTCGCCACCGCCTATCGCGCCGACATCGTCGCCGCGCGTCAAGCAGGGCGCACGCCGCACAGCTGCCCCCCGCCCAAGGGCAAGGCCAATATCGGCAGCAAGGAACTGCTCGCCGAGTTCAGAATCGATTCCCGCCGCCCAACGCGGCATGAGCGTCAAATCCGCCTTCTACGCCATGATGAAGAAGCGCTATCCCTGTCGAGGCTGAGGTTCAGCCCAGCAACCCCAGGCCCAGCAGCAGCAGGGCGAACAAGGTCACAATAATGCTGATGAACACCAGCAGCGCAAAGGTACGCAGCAGCGCCTTCCACGCTGGCTGGCGATAGGCGCCCTTGAGCTGGAAGAAGATATGCACCGGCGGCGCGAACATCGCGACCGACGCGATCACATCGCGCGGCACACCCAGGGCCGACCCGATCATCAGCGCGATGAACAGCAGCGACATGAACGCGAGCGAATAGGTGACAAAGACCGCATGGTCATATCCCTTGAACCGCGGTCGCCACAGGAACAGCGCCCATACGAACGGGATCGACAGGGGAATCAGCGCCCAGCTGAATTTGTAGCTGTTCGTCTGGAGCTTGTAGAGCGCGAGACCGGGGTTCCGCTCCATCTTCTCGATCCCCTTGTCGAGCCGCGGCCAGCCGGTCTTGAGCCCGGAGGGCAGGCCGGTGCGACCGCTCAAGGTCGTCGGTATGCGGTTGAGCTCCTCAAGATCGGTGGACAATTTGTCGATCTTCTTGTCGAGTGCCTTGGCACGCTCACTCCCGGTTTCCGCCTTCGCCCGCGATGCGCGCGCAGCGTTGAGCGATTCCTCGGTATTCTTGCGCGCGAACTGAAGGCCGCTCTCGAACTGCGCGGTGGTGCCGACCTCCGCTGGCGGTGACACGCCCATGATCTGCAGCACCGCGAACATCGTGAAGACCGAAAACAGGAACATCGCCATCGGCGACACGAAATGCGCGCGCTCGCCGAAGATGTAGCGGCGGGTCAGCTCGCCCGGGCGAAAGGCGAGAAGGGGGAAGCGTGTTCCACAATTTGCCCTCGAAATGGACGACGCCGTGCAGGATTTCGTGCCAGATCGCCCCGATCGTGCGGTGGACATGCCCGACCTGTCCGCAGCGATGGCAATGCGGCCCAACCAGCTGCGTCCCGCAATTCAGGCAGATTCCGGGGCCGTGATCGCCGCCCTCGCCATGCGATCGCTCGACCGCGCGGCCGAACAGCGTGCCCGTGACCAGATCCCCGGCTGCGTCGAATTCCCCCATGAAGCTCATCTATCAGCTTGGAAAAGCCCGCGCGATAGGGACTTTGCAGCTGCAGCATGATAGCGCGGTGCGATGGAACAGGATGCGCAGACGTTGATCGCCGACATGGGTGCCCGCGCCCGCAACGCCGCAATCTTGCTGGCCGGACTGCCGACCGAGGCCAAGGCGGCAGGACTGCGCGCGGCGGCCGCGGCGATCCGCACGGATGCCGATGCAATTCTGGCAGCCAATGCGCGCGATGTGGAAACTGCGACTGCAAACGGCCTGTCGGGCGCACTGCTCGACCGGCTGCGGCTCGATTCCGCGCGGCTCGACGGCGCGGCGGCAGGGGTCGAGGCGGTCGCAGCGCTGGCCGATCCGGTCGGTGCGGTGATCGACGCCAGCGAACGCCCCAATGGCTTGCAGCTCAGCCGCGTGCGCGTGCCGATCGGGGTGATCGGCATCATCTATGAAAGCCGCCCCAACGTCACGGCCGACGCGGCGGCATTGTGCGTGATGAGCGGCAATGCCGCGATCCTGCGCGGAGGATCCGAAGCGGCGCACAGCAATCGCGCGATCCACGCCGCCTTTGCGCGCGGCCTGGTCGAAGCGGGCCTACCTGCCGATGCCGCACAACTGGTGCCGACCACCGATCGCGCGGCGGTGGGTGCGATGCTCAGGGCAGATGGCCTGATCGACCTGATCGTCCCGCGCGGCGGCAAGAGCCTGGTCGCGCGGGTGCAGGCTGAAGCGCGCGTCCCGGTGCTCGCCCATCTCGACGGCATCAACCACCTATATATCGACCGCGCCGCCGATCCCGCGATGGCGGTGGCGCTCGCGGTCAACGCCAAGATGCGCCGCACCGGCATTTGCGGCGCAACCGAGACGTTGCTGATCGACCGCGCCTTCGCCGATCCCGCACCGGTCCTGTCCGCGCTGGCCGACACCGGATGCGAGCTGCGTGGCGACGCCGATGTCCGCATGATCGAGCCGCGCGCGGTCGCCGCGAATGCCGAGGACTGGGACACCGAATATCTCGACTCGATCCTCTCGGTCGCTTTGGTCGACGGGATCGACGGCGCGCTGGCGCATGTCGCGCGCCACTCCAGCCGCCACACCGACGCGATCGTCACCGACGACGACGCCACCGCCGAGCGCTTCCTCAACGCCGTCGACAGCGCGATCGTGATGTGGAACGCCTCGACCCAGTTCGCCGACGGCGGCGAGTTCGGACTCGGTGCCGAAATCGGCATCGCCACCGGTCGCCTCCACGCCCGCGGCCCGGTCGCGCTTGAGGGGCTGACGACGTATAAATGGGTCGTGCGCGGGACGGGTCAGGCACGTCCTTGAAACGCGTCGGCCTCCTCGGCGGGTCGTTCAACCCGGCGCATCGCGGGCATCGCGCGATCTCGCTCCACGCCTTGCGCGCGCTCGAACTGGACGAGGTGTGGTGGCTGGTGTCCCCCGGCAATCCGCTCAAGGAAGCGAAGGGCATGGCCCCCTTCGCCGCGCGGACGGCCTCGGCGCGCGCGATGGCGCGCCACGCGCCGATCCGGCCGACCGCAGTCGAACAGCGGCTCAAGACCCGCTACACCGTCGATACGCTCACGAAACTTCCTCGCCTCTTTCCCCGTCACCAGTTCGTCTGGTTGATGGGCGCGGACAATCTGGCACAGTTCGACCAGTGGCGCGGGTGGCGGCGGATCGCGCGGCAGGTTCCGATTGCGGTGATCGCGCGTCCGGGCTATGACAGAGACGCTCATGCAAGCCCTGCAATGAGCTGGCTGCGGCGTTTCGTGCGGCCCGCACGCCAGGCGAAGAACTGGACGAAGTGGAGTTTGCCGGCCCTGGTGCTGTTGCGCTTCCGCCCCGACACGACTTCGGCGACCCGCCTCCGCGCCGCCGACCCCGGCTGGCATCGGACCTATGCCCATGGCCGCACGCCGCCCGATCCGACTGAAATTTAGTCCTATGCACATCAACCCAGGAGTCACCTTGCCCGCTTCCCCTCAACTCGATGCCCCCGCGTCCGCCAAGGGCATCGCCCCGGACGCCGACGCGCTGCATCGACTGGTCCTCGCTTCGCTCGACGACGATCAGGCGGTCGAAACCGTCTCGATCCCGCTCGCAGGCAAGAGCAGCATCGCCGACTATATGGTCGTGGCGAGCGGCCGATCGACGCGCCAGGTCGCATCGATGGCACAGAAGCTGGCCGAGAAGATCAAGGCCGAACGCGGCCACAGCCCGCGGATCGAAGGTCTGCCGACCGCCGACTGGGTGCTGATCGACGCGGGCGACGTGATCGTCCACCTGTTCCGTCCCGAAGTCCGCACCTTCTACAATCTTGAGCGGATGTGGGCGTTTGGCGACAGCACGCCCGCGGGCAACGCCTGAATTGAACCGCGGTACCGGCCTTCTGGACTGATCCGATGCTCCTGCACATCGTCGCGCGCGGGCGTATCGGTCGCAGCCCGGAGGCCGAACTGGTCGATCGCTATCTCAAGCGCGTCACCCTGCCCACGCGCGTGACCGAACTTCCGGAAAGCGGCGGCAAGATGCCGGCAGTCGATCCCGGCACGCGCATCGTGATGCTCGATGAAAAGGGCGAAAACATCCCCTCGCGTGTCTTTGCCGAGCGACTTCAGGCATGGCGCGAGGACGGGGTGCGCGAGACACGGTTTCTGATCGGTGCCGCCGACGGGTTCGACGATGACGCGCGTGCCGGGGCCGACCTGCTGATCTCCTATGGCCGCGCGACCTGGCCGCACATGATGGCGCGCGCGATGCTGGCCGAACAATTGTGGCGCGCGACCAGCATCCTCGCCAACCACCCCTATCACCGCGAGGGGTAGAGATGGGCGACGCATCCCCTTCATTTGTGCTCCCGCGAAGGCAGGAGCCCAGGGTTGAACGCGCATCGCTCCTGGTCCTGGGCCCCTGCCTTCGCAGGAGCACATATCTTGTCGCAGCAGTCCTGCTCCTGGCAACCGCCGGGGCCGCTGCCCTGCGTGCGCAGACCCCTTCGATCACCGACCAGCGTGCGCAGCTCAGCGCCGCGAACAAGGCGGCGAAGGACGCCGAGGCACGCGCACAGCAGCTCCAGCGCGCCGCCGCCGCCGAGCGCGACGAGGCCCGCCGCGCCCGTACCCGCGAAGCCGCGATCGCCGCCAGCATCCAGGCGGCGGAGGCGGAGATCGCCGCGGCCCGCGCACGCATCGCGATCGTCGACCGGATGCTGGCGGCGCAGCGTACCAGGCTCGCCGAGCGCCAGGGACCGATCGCGCGGCTGATGGCGGCGCTTCAGTCACTCGCCCGCCGCCCCGCGATACTCGGGCTGGTTCAGCCCGGATCGACCAAGGATATCGTGCATGTCCGCGCTGTGCTGGGCGCGGTCACCCCGGCGATGCGTGCGCGCACCGCCGATATCCGCGCCGAGATCGCCCGCACCCGCCGATTGCGCGACGGCGCTCAGATCGCGGCCAAAAGCCTCGCCGATGGCCGTGCGCGGCTCCAGAACGACCGGCTCGCGCTGGTGGGGGCCGAGGCCGAGCACCGCCTCAAATCGGTCGGCTACCGGCGCGAGGCGATGTTCAGAATCGGATCGCGCACTGGCGCTGGGCGAACAGGCCCGCGACCTGGTCGACCTGATGGATACGATGGGCGAGGCCGCCGAGACCCGCGCCGCACTGGAGGCGCTGCCCGGCCCGCTGCCCCGCCCGGCCACGGGCGACGCCACCACAGCAGCGGTCACCGCCGCTCCAAAGCGCAGCGGCCCGCCGCCCTATCGCCTGCCGGTCGCGGGCACGGTCGTCACCGGCCTTGGCGAGCTGTCCGACACCGGCGTGCGTGCGCGCGGGCTGACGCTGGCGACATGGCCGGGCGCGCAAGTGGTCGCACCGACCGCCGGCCGCGTGATCTATGCCGGTCGCTTCCGCCGCTATGGCAATATCGTGATCCTCGATCATGGCGGCGGCTGGACATCGCTGGTTGCCGGGCTCGATGCCGTGATGGTCAAGGTCGGCGACACGCTGATCCAGGGCGCCCCGCTCGGCCGCGCACCCCAGCGCGACGGCCCGCGCGTCACCGTCGAGCTGCGCCGCCAGGGTCGCCCGGTCGATCTGGCGCAGTTGCTCGATTGATGCCCCGCCATTGCCGCCCGCTTGCCGCTTTGCCGCCACGCGGTTCCGGTCTATCTTGTCCCGAAATCCCGCTGAGGAAGTACCGCGTATGATCCGTCCCATCCTCCAGGTTTCCGCTGCGGTCGGCGCGCTGGCGCTGATCCCCGTGACCACCGGCGCAATGGCAAGCGTCGATACGTCGAGCTATCGCGAGCTCGACGCGTTCATGGACGTCTACACCCGGGTGAAGGCCGCCTATGTCGAGAAGGTCGACGACAAGACGCTGATTCAGGGCGCGATCGACGGCATGCTCGCCAGCCTCGACCCGCACAGCTCCTATGTCGACGCGCTCGCCTTCGACAATCTGCGACTCCAGACCGACGGCAATTATGGCGGGCTCGGCCTTTCGGTCACGATGGAGGACGGCGCGGTCAAGGTGATCACCCCGACCGAGGATACCCCGGCATGGAAGGCGGGGATCAAGGCGGGCGATTATATCACCCATCTCGACGGCAAGCTGATCTATGGTGGCACGCTGGACGAGGCGATCACCCAGATGCGCGGCGCGCCCGGCACCAAGATCACCGTCCGCATCGTCCGTCCCGGTCGCGACAAGCCGTTCGATGTCGCGCTCGTCCGCGAGACGATCATCCAGAAGGCGGTGAAGTGGGAGGTGCAGGACGGCATCGGCATCCTCAACATCAACACCTTCAGCGCCACCACTGCGTCCGACATGCGCGCCGGTATCGCGGCGATCGAAAAGCAGCTGGGCGGCAAGCCCAAGGGCTATGTCATCGACCTGCGCGGCAATGGCGGCGGTCTGCTCAATCAGGCGATCGAGGTCAGTGACGCATTTCTGACGCATGGCGAGATCGTGTCGCAGCGCGGCCGCGAAAAGAGCGATATCGAGCGCTGGTACGCCGAATCGGCGATCCGCGGCGATCTGACGCGCGGTGTGCCCTTGGTCGTGCTGGTCGATGCCGGCACCGCGTCGGCGTCGGAAATCGTCGCGGGCGCGCTGCAGGATCACCACCGGGCGCTGGTGCTCGGCGAAAAGACCTTCGGCAAGGGGTCGGTCCAGTCGCTGCTCCAGCTCGGCCCGCGCACCGCGCTGCGCCTGACCACCGCACGCTACTACACGCCGTCGGGCAAATCGGTGCAGGAGGGCGGGATCGAGCCCGATATCGCCGTCCCGCAGATTTCCGACCCCGATTACAAGACCCGCCCCGTGTTCCGTGAGGCCGACCTGCGCCGCCACCTGATCAACGAGACCAAGGTGGATAATGCGGTGCTGGAGGAAGATACCAAGACCGATCCGCGCTTCGCCGCCACCGCCGAAGAATTGGAAAAGAAGGGGATCAAGGACTTCCAACTCCACTACGCGCTGCAGACCATCGCCCGCACCGCCACGCCTGCACGCATGGCCGCGGGCGGCGCGACCAAGGCCGGGACGCGCTGAGGTCCGCGATGACGCCCAGCCGCACCGCGCAATCGCTGGCGCTGCTCATCCCGCTCGCGCTGATCGCGGGCGCGCTGACCAGCCAATATGGCTTTGGCCTGTTCCCGTGCGAGATGTGCATGTGGCAGCGCTGGCCGCACTACACCGCGATCGTGCTGGCGGCGCTGTCGTTCGTCGTAGCGCCGGCACGGGCGCCCTTGGTGGCGCTCGCGACGCTCGCCATCGCGGTCAGCGGTGCGATCGGCGCGTTCCACGCCGGGGTCGAATATGGCTGGTGGGAGGGGCTCACCCAATGCGCGACCAGCTTTGGTGGTGAGGGCAGCGCGCTCGACCGGATCATGAATGCGCCGGTTGTGCGCTGTGACGTCGCACCCTGGGATCTTTTCGAGTGTCACTGGCCGGATGGAATGCGATCTTTTCGCTCGGGGGAGCGTTGGTGATCGCGATTCTCCTGCTGAAGGGCCGCAAGACGTGAAGTGGAAACCCGGAGACCCCCGTCGCGACATCGACTCGATGATCCGCGTCGATCAGGCTGGCGAATATGGCGCGACGCGCATCTATGCGGGCCAGCTCGCGGTGATGGGCGACCGGCACGACATGGCGCGCGCGATTTCCGGCATGGCCAATCAGGAAGAACGGCACCGCGCCTTTTTCGATGCGATGATCGCGCGGCGGGGCGTGCGCCCGACCGCGCTGCAACCGGTGTGGAACGCCGCGGGCTTTGCGCTCGGCGCGGCGACGGCGGCGATCGGCCCGGCGGCGGCGATGGCGTGCACGGTGGCGGTAGAGACCGAAATCGACCTCCACTACCAGGAACAGCTCGACGCGCTGGGTGAGGACGATCCGGAACTGGCCGCTGCAGTGGCCGAATTCCGCGCCGAGGAGCTGGAACATAGGGACAGCGCATTGGCGGCGGGTGCGGAGACGGCCCCCGCCTATCCGCTGCTCGCCGGGGCGATCCGTTTGGCATGCAAGACCGCGATTGCGGTATCGAAGCGGCTGTGAGCGCCGCAAGGAGTCGATGACGATGAAGACGATCCTGCTGACCCTGTCCGCCGCCGCATCCGCGCTGGCGCTGCCCGCGCTCCCCGCCCTGGCCCAGAACGCGCCGCAGAACGGCGTCTTGGTTATCTATGGCGATGACAAATGCCCGACCAACGCCGATGGCGACGAGATCGTGATCTGCGTCCGCCGCCCCGCAGGCGAGCGGTTCCGGATTCCGAGCGAGTTGCGCGACACCGAAGTCTCGCCCCAGCGCGAAAGCTGGGCGGTCCGCCAGCGTTCGGCGCTCACTGCGGGCGACACCGGAATCGGAAGCTGCTCGGCAGTCGGCCCGGGCGGCGGCATCGGCTGTTCGACGCGCGAAATCCAGGCGGGCAAAGCCGAGGCGGACCAGCGCAAGCGGGCGGAGAAGGTTCTGCCAGACTAGAGTCTGCGGCGCGCGCCGACATGACTCGACACGGAAGTAGTTGGAACATATAAAGAACATATGGCCCAACTCGACCTGCGTGAGAAGCCTCGAAATCCTTGCCGACGCCGCGAAATATGACGCGTCCTGCGCGTCGTCCGGTACGGCCAAACGGAAATCCTCGGGCGGCAAGGGGCTTGGGTCGACCGAGGGGATGGGCATCTGCCACGCTTATGCCCCCGATGGACGCTGCATCAGCCTGCTCAAGATCCTGCTGACCAACAGCTGCATCTTCGACTGCCATTATTGCATCAACCGCAAGAGCTCGAACGTCCGCCGCGCGCGCTTCACCGCGCAGGAGGTCGTCCGCCTCACCCTCGATTTCTACCGCCGCAATTATATCGAAGGGCTGTTCCTCTCCTCGGGCATCATCCGCTCGCCCGATTACACGATGGAGCAGATCGTCGAAGTCGCGCGCAGCCTGCGCGAGGATCATGATTTCCGCGGCTATATCCATCTGAAGACGATCCCCGACGCCGATCCGGGCCTGATCCATCAGGCCGGACTGCACGCCGACCGGCTGTCGATCAATGTCGAGCTGCCCACCGTCGCCGGCCTGACCCGTCTCGCCCCGGAAAAGTCCGCGCCCCGAATCGAAGGGGCGATGCGCGACCTGAAGCGCGACATCGAGGATACGGGCGACGCGCGCAAACGCTACCGCTCCGCCCCGAAATTCGCGCCGGCCGGCCAGTCGACCCAGATGATCGTCGGTGCCGACGCCGCCACCGACCGCGACATCGTCGGCCGCGCCGCCGGGCTGTACGGCCGCTTCGGCCTGCGCCGCGTCTATTACTCCGCGTTCAGCCCCATCCCCGACGCGAGCGCCGTCCTCCCGCTCCAGCGCCCGCCGCTGATGCGCGAACACCGTCTCTACCAGTCCGACTGGCTGATGCGTTTCTACGATTATCGTCCCGACGAGGTCGCCGATGCCGCCGATCCCGCGACCGGCATGATGCCGCTCGACATCGATCCCAAGCTCGCCTGGGCGTTGAAGCATCGCGCCAGCTTTCCGGTCGACGGCAACACCGCCCCGCGTCAGGCATTGCTGCGCGTCCCCGGCCTCGGCGTGAAAGCCGTCGACCGCATCCTGGTCTCGCGCCGCTGGCGGCGGCTGACACTGGCCGATGTCGCGCGGCTCACCGTGTCGGTGAAAAAGCTCAAGCCCTTCCTCATCACCAGCGACTGGCGCCCGACCTTGCTCGCCGACCGCGCCGACCTGCGCCCGCTGGTTGCGCCGCCGGCAAGGCAGATGGAGCTGTTCGCGGCGTGAGAATGAGTCGCGTGTGAAACAACCCGTCGTGCGAGCGGTTGAGCGCGCAAAGGAGACTTTGCATGGCCGAGGAACGCATTTTCGAAGACCTGATCCAGGACCATAATCGCCAGCGCGACCTGCTCGACCGCATCGCCGCGACCAGCGGCGACAGCGAGGAGCGCCGCACGCTGTTCGAGGAACTGCGCGTCGAGCTTCAGGCCCACGCCGCCGCGGAGGAGGAATCGCTCTACGCGACGATGCTCGCCAACCCCGAGCTGCGCGACGAGGCCCGCCATTCGGTGTCGGAGCATAAGGAAGTCGACGACATGCTGGGCGAGCTGGTCGAGATGGAAATGTCGTCGAGCGGCTGGCTGACCAGGTTCAAGACGATGCGCGACCGCTACCTCCACCATATCGACGAGGAGGAGGAAGAGATGTTCCCCGCCGCATCCAAGGATCTGGACGACGCGACCAAGGCCAAGCTCGCGGCGATCTTCGAGAAGCGCAAGCCGAAGGAACTGGAACGCGCCGAAGACGAAATGCCGGGCGACGCGCGGGAGTAGCGATACTCTTGATCGTCACCCCGGGCTACTGACACCCGTGTAAACGGCTGGACGAGACCAACGGACTCGGTAAGCTCCTCAAAAAACGAGGAGAGGCCCATGATCCGCACCGCCGTGAGCGCCATCGCGTTGCTCGCCACCGCGTCCATCGCGCACGCCGAAACGCTCAAGGTCCCCGCCGGCCCCGACGCGCAGGAGCGGCTGCAACAGGCGCTGCTCGACGCCAAGCCCGGCGATACCATCGAAATCGGCCCCGGCCGGTTCGAGCTGACCGACGGCCTCAGCCTCGACATCGACAAGGTCACCGTGCGCGGCGCCGGCCCGGACAAGACCATCCTCAGCTTCAAGGGCCAGCTCGGCGCGGGCGAAGGCCTCCTCGTCACCTCCGACGATGTCGTCCTGCGCGGCTTCGCGGTCGAGGACAGCAAGGGCGACGGCATCAAGTCCAAGGGCGCCGACCGCATCGTCTACAAGGACATCCGCGTCGAATGGACCGGCGGCCCGAAGGAGAGCAACGGCGCATACGGCGTCTATCCCGTATCCAGCAGTCACATCCTGATCGACGGCGTCACCGTGAAAGGCGCGTCGGATGCCGGCATCTATGTCGGCCAGTCGGAGCGGATCATCGTCCGCAACAGCTTCGTCTCGCACAATGTCGCGGGGATCGAGATCGAGAACAGCAATCACGCCGACGTGTTCGGCAACACCGCGACGAAGAATACCGGCGGCATCCTCGTGTTCGACCTGCCCAACCTCCCCCGCATGAACGGCGGCGCGGTGCGCGTCTATGGCAACAAGGTGTTCCTCAACGACACCCCCAATTTCGCGCCCAAGGGCAATATCGTCGCCACCGTGCCCAAGGGGACCGGCGTTCTCGTGATGGCCAATGACGGGGTGCATGTGTTCGACAACGACCTGACGGACCATGCCACCGCCAACGTCATCATCATGTCGTATCGCCAGAGCTACGAGGACAAGAACTACAATCCCTATCCGCGCCATGTCGTCATATCCGGCAACCGCCACGGCCGCGCCGGGTTCGAGCCGGGGGTCGAGGGTGGCGGCTTCCTTGTCGCGGCGTTCGGCGGCGCGGCACCGCCGGTCTGGTGGGACGGCACCGGCACTGTCGCCGAGCTGGGCCTGCACGTCGCCGATCCGGTGCCGATCCTGACCCTCGGCCTCGCACTCGGCGCGCCGACCAGCTCGGCCAAGCCGGGCAAGGCGGAGTTGAACGCTCCCGCTGCACCACGCCCCGCCGCCGTGGTGCTCCCCGCAGCGATGGAGGCAGCGGCCAAGTGACCCGCGCGGGACTCGCCCTGTTGGCCCTATGCGCGGCGGCGTTCGGCGTCGCTGCGGCAAGCCAGCCTGCGCGGGTCAACGATGCCGCGATCACCGCCGACGGCTACCCCGCCAAACTGTCAGACTATGGCTTCTTCACCGACCTGGCCAGGCGCACCCCTGCGGCGCGCGTGGTGGGCTACGACCTCGAAACCGCGCTCTTCTCCGACTACACCGCGAAGCAGCGCTTCATCTATGTCCCCGCCGGAGCACAGGCGAAGTATGACGCAAATGCCGCGTTCGACTTCCCGGTCGGTTCGGCCCTCATCAAGACCTTCGGCTACGGCGCGGGCACCGCGTTCAAGCCGATCGAGACCCGCCTGCTGCTCCGTCGCGCCTCGGGCTGGGTCGCGATCCCCTATGTGTGGAACGCCGAAGGCACCGATGCCGTCGTCAAGCGCGCCGGCGCCCGCCTTCCGGTCAGCTTCACCGACCCGTCAGGCCGCGCGCGCCACATCAGCTACGCCGTTCCCAACCAGAACCAGTGCAAGGATTGCCACGCGCTCGCCGGCCAGATCGCGCCGATCGGCCCAAAGGCACGCTACCTCAACCATCACGGGCAGCTACAGGCGCTGGTCAAGGCGGGCCTGCTCGACCGCGCACCTGCCAACGCCCCGCGCGTCGCCCGCTGGGACGACAAGAAAGCCCCGCTCGACGCTGCGCGCGCGCCTATCTCGAAATCAACTGCGCGCATTGCCACAATCCGGCGGGGGCGGCGTCCAACTCCGGCCTGTTCCTCGAACTCGACCGCACCGACCCGGTCGCACTCGGCATCGGCAAGCGCCCGGTCGCGGCAGGACGCGGGAGCGGCGGGCGCGACTTCGCGATTGCGCCGGGCAATGCCGAAGGCTCGATCCTCATCTACCGCCTGCGCAGCACCGACCCCGGCATCGCCATGCCCGAACTCGGCCGCGCCACGGCGCACGACGAAGGGATCGCGTTGCTCAGCGAATGGATCGAAACGCTCCCCGCGCGTTAGATTGCGTTCGGCTACGCCGAAGACGGCACCAGCCCGCTCCCCCACCCGGCCACCCATTTCAGAATATCCTGTCGATGGGTGGCCGGGTGGGGGAGCGGGCTGGTGCGGCAACCGTTTCAGCTTTGCTGAAACCGCAAAGGACTCAAATGCGCGTCGTAGCACTAGCTTCACAGGATGATTTTGACGGCTGGCGCGACGCCGCCCGGTCGCTCGCCGCCGCGCGCATCGATCCGTCGGACGTGGTGTGGCAAGTCGGCGATCATCCCGCCGACCTGTTCGGCGACGAAGCCGTCCTCCCCTCTGCCGCTCCCGAACTGCGCGTCTCGCGCCGTTTCATCGAACTCGCGCGCGAGGCGATCCTGCACAGCGACCCCGAACGCTTCGCCCTGCTCTACGCGCTGCTTACCCGCGTGATCGCCCGACCGGGCAGTATCGAGGACAAGGCCGATCCGCTGCTCCGCCGCCTCGACGACATGGCCAAATCCGTCCGCCGCGACATTCACAAGATGCGCGCGTTCCTGCGCTTCCGCGAAGTCACCGACGACAGCGGCGCCCGCTTCATCGCCTGGTTCGAGCCGGATCATCACATCGTCCGTGCGAACGCGCGCTTCTTCGTCGACCGCTTCCACACGATGCGCTGGTCGATCCTGACGCCGGAGGTCTCGCTTCATTGGGACGGAGAAGCCCTGAGCGAAGGGCCGGGTGCCAGCAAGAGCGACGCGCCGCAGGACGATCCCGTCGAGGCCATCTGGAAGACCTATTACGCCTCGATCTTCAACCCCGCTCGGCTCAAGACCGGCGCGATGCTCAAGGAAATGCCGCGCAAATACTGGAAAAACATGCCCGAGACCGCGTTGGTACCGGACCTCATCAAGGGTGCCCGTGCCCGCGAGCTGGCGATGGTGGAGACGGCACGGATGACCGGCCCCGGCGACAATGCGACCAAGGCGTGGGAATCGCTGCGCGACGAAGCGATGGCCTGCACCCGCTGCCACCTCTACAAACATGCGACCCAGACCGTGTTCGGCGAAGGCCCGGTCGATGCCCCGCTGATGCTGGTCGGCGAACAACCGGGCGATCAGGAGGATCTTGCCGGTCGTCCGTTCGTCGGCCCCGCCGGGCAGTTGCTCGACGAGGCACTGGCGCAGGCGGGCATCGACCGTACCGCCGCCTATCTCACCAACGCGGTCAAGCATTTCAAATTCGAACCGCGCGGCAAGCGCCGCATCCACGCCACCCCCGATGCGGGAGAGGTCAGCGCCTGCCGCTGGTGGGTCGAACAGGAATTGCTGATCGTCCGGCCTAGGGTGGTCATCGCGCTCGGTGCCACCGCCGCGCGGTCGCTGCTGGGGCGAGCCGTGACCATCTCCCGCGAACGCGGCCGCGCGATCCCGCTCGATTCAGGTGCGGAAGCCTGGATCACCGTCCACCCCAGCTATCTGCTGCGCCTCCCCGACCCGGATGCCAAGGCCGCGCAGCACGCCGCCTTCATCGCCGACCTGCGCGCCGCCGCCGCGCGACTTTGACAGCGCGCGCCGACAGGATCACTCTGCGCGTCGAGGTGGCATGATGCGACTCGGGGTGATCGCAGCGTTGACGCTCGCGGCCTGTGGCTTGCCATCCACATCCACGCTCGCGGCACATGCCCAGACCATGCCGCCGCCGCCACCGCCGCTCCTGCCCGCGCCGATGCCGATGCCGCCGCCACCGCCGCCGGTCGTCATCACCCCGCCGGTCGAGCCTTCGGATTCCGCCGTGCCCGACGCCGAATGCACGCCGCGCACCCCGCTGCCCCGCCCGAGCGGCGCACCATCGACGCCGACCGGCGGCGCGACGACCCAGCGCGACGAGCCCAAAGCCCCCTGCCCCACCTGCCCGCCGCCCTGTTAGAGTTGCATCCAGCTAAGCCGGTGTCAGTCCGGCTTCCTGAGCTTAGCCAACGCCGCGAACGGCCCGGTCTCGTCCTCGCCCAGCACGCCCGCCGCCCGCAGCACCTCGTCCGCGCGCGGACTGCGCGGAAACGGGTCGAGCGCCAGCGCCAGCGTCTCCGCCGCCGCCTCGCCCAGGTCGATCGCCCCGCCGGTGTAGAACACGGTGTCGCACTCTTCATCCGACAGCTCGATCTCGTCCCCCTCGACATTGCCTTCGGGCAGGAAGCGGATCGCGAAGTCTTCCTCGATCTGCGCGGGAACCGGATCGCCGGTAACGCTGCACGGCTGCACGACCGCGCCCGACAGATGTCCGCGCGCGATCACCCCGGTCGCGTCGCGATGCACGCCAATCTCCGCGTCGAGCCGCTCGATCGCGATCAGCCCGAATCGCTTCGCCAGCGCCGCACGCTCATCGGCATTCGCCGCGATCGTGACGCGGTGTTCGCCCTTGCCGATCGCATCGAGCCGCTGGGGCCGGGAAAATTCAGGCGCGATCACGGCATTCGTCCGGCGAGCAGATCGTCATGCGGCACATCGGCAAGCCGCGCGCGCAGCGCGCGCAGCCCGGCGGCGGAATGCGCCAGCGCGTCGGCACCCGGATCCTCGCCACGATAGAGGTTGCGCAGCAGCGCGTCCTCGAACGCGCCAGGGGCCGCATCGTCGGCCAGCGCGTCGCGATACGCGCCGATGCGCCCGCCGAGCAGCGCCATCATCTTGCCGATCCCCTTGCCGACGACGACATCGCCGATCCCGATCTGGCGCAGCTGGCCGTCCATGTCGTCGACGAAACATTCGGTCAGCCGCGCGGTGGTTTCCGCTGCGGTCGGATCATGCTCGATCCGCAGCATTACGATTCCCAATACGCTCGCGATCATGTCGAACCGCCCGTTGACGGTGTCGGGCACCGCCCCCGCCTCGTACCAGTGCGGCTCCCGCCCGCGCGCCACCACCGCCTGATAGAGCGCCGCCGCCGGGTTCTCTGGCTTTCGCCCGGTCAGCTTTTCCCACAATCGCATTGTCAAACTCCAATCGCCTCTCGGCGCTTGTTTGCCGGGGCCGCCCCGCATATTGAGGGGAACGGCCCGCGATGCAATGCGTGGCCTGTGCCCGCTTGGGGAGAGTGAGTTTGATGAAGTCCGCCCGTATCCTGTCCGTTGCGCTGTGCGGAACGATCCTGCTCGGCACCAGCGCCTGTGTGAAGCCGCTGCGCGGCTATCAGGGTTATGTGGTCGATGCGGATCTGGTGAACTCGGTCCAGCCGGGCGTGGATAATCGCGAATCGGTGCTGCAGACGCTGGGCAAACCGACGCTGACCAGCCAGTTCAACGAGGGCGAATGGTATTATGTCGGGCGCGCGACCCGCAACTTCGCCTTCAACAATCCGCGCGCGGAGCAGCAGACAACGCTGCGCATCCGGTTCGACGCGGCGGGCAACGTGACCGAAGTGACGCGCACCGGCTCGGAGCAGATCGCGAAGATCAACCCGACCGACAAGACGACCCCGACGCTCGGTCGCAAGCGCGGATTCTTTGAGGATCTGTTCGGCAATATCGGCACGGTCGGCGCGCCCGGCACCGGCGGCGGCGGACCTGGCGGGCCGTAACCCCTGTTGCGGTAGAACGGCACCGGTCGGCTCGCCTTTCTGGCGGCTTAATCGCCTATTCCCGAGCCGTTCAGCCGCAACCGCGTAATTTCCTCCCATACCGGTCAGAAGGACCGAGTCTAAGGAGGACGCAATGAAAAGATTGATCGCAACCGCGCTGATCGCCGCCGTCGCCATTCCGGTGATGGTGCCTGCCGCCAGCGCCCAATCGCAGCGCGAAGTACGCCGCGAACGGCAGGACCTGCGTGAAGAGCAGCGCGAACTGCGCGACGCGCGCCGCTATGGCGACCGCCGCGACGTCCGCCGCGAACAGCGCGACGTGCGGGAAGCCCGCCGCGACTATCGCGACGCGGTTCAGGATCGCAACCGCCGCTGGGGCGACAATGACTGGCGCACCTATCGCGGCTCGAACCGCGGCGTCTATGCCCGTGGCAACTGGCGCGCACCGTTCCGCTACCAGGGCTTCCGCGCCGGTGTTCGCATCGCGCCGACCTATTATGGCAGCCGTTACTTCATCAATGACCCGTGGCGCTATCGCCTGCCCCCGGCAGGTCGCTACCAGCGCTGGGTGCGTCACTATGACGACGTGCTGCTGGTCGACACCCGTCGCGGCGTCGTGATCCGGGTGCTGCGCAACTTCTACTGGTAAGTCACACCAAAAATGGCCGCGCCGACGGTTACGCTGTCGGCGCGGCCTAGACTTGGTTCCGGCCCGAAAGGGTAAGGACCGGATGCCAGAACGCGCCGGATTCGCATTGGTTCAGCGGACGGTAAACACCACCTGGTCGACCACCCGGCCGCCCGGTGCCACCAGCCGCAACTGGTGCCGTCCCGGCCCCGCGAGCACCATCGGCCGCGCATCCGCTACCCCCAGATCGCGCCCGTCGAGCGTCAGCCGATGGCCGATCATTTCCCCCGACACGCTGATCGCCATGCGTTGCCGCTCGATCGGGATATCCGGGTCGAGCGCATAGACGCTGCCCGCCACCGGGCTGACGATTCGCGGACGCCGCGCCACCGCCGGGGCCGCCGCAACCTGCGTCATCCCCGTCCCCGCCAGGAAATATTCGCGGCGCGGCTGTTCGATATTGCCGCCAAAACTGACCTGGCGCGCCTCGATTCCCGCCGGGCGTTCCGGCGCGCGCCCGGGTCGCTCGGCATGCAGCGCCATCATCACGTCGCGCCACACCGGCGCAGCGCCGCTGGTGCCCGAAACGGCGCGCATCGGATCGCCTTCAAGGTTCCCGACCCAGACGCCGACCGTGTAGCGGTCGGAAAAGCCGATGCACCAATTGTCGCGCATCGCCTTTGACGTCCCCGTCTTGACCGCGGCCCAGAAGGGCAGGCGCAGCGCCGAATCCATGCCAAAGGTCGAAGCCCGCGCCGCCGGATCGGCGAGCATATCGGCGACCAGCCACGCGGCCTGCGGCGTGGTCGTCACGCGATCTGCATCCGCCTTGGCATCCGCTTCGACATAGAGCGGCGCGAACCGCCCGCCCCGCGCAAGGCTGCGATAGGCGGCGACCTGCTCGACCAGCGTCACCTCCGCCGACCCGAGCGCAAGGCTGAACCCGTAATAGTCGCCGCTCTCGGTCAGCCCGCGATAGCCGCTGTCCCACAGCCGGTCGCGAAACGCCTCGACCCCGGTCAGGATCAAGGTCCGCACTGCCGGCACGTTGAGCGACCCCGCCAGCGCCGATCGCGCACTCACCGGTCCCTTGAACGCGCGGTCGTAATTCTGCGGCACATACAGCCCCGACGCGGTGTCGAGCTGCACCGGACTGTCGTCGAGGATCGATGCCGGGGTCAGATACCCCTTCTCGATCGCCTGTGCGTAGAGGAAGGGCTTGAGCGTCGAACCCGCCTGCCGATAGCTTGCCGCGCCATCGACCGACGGCGCGGTCGAGGCCCCGCCGATCCCGCCGACCCACGCCAGAATCTCGCCGGTCGCATTGTCCGCAACGATCACCGCCCCGTCCCGCGCGCGGGTGCCGCCAAGGCCGACCAGCTGTCGCCGCAGCGCACGGATCGCGACGCGCTGTACGTTCAGGTCGATCGTCGTCCTCACCCGCAGCCCCGGCTGGGTCAGCATCCGGTTCGCCAGATGCATCGCCAGCCCCGGATCGAGCGCAAGGCTGCGCGCCGGCCCCAGCATCGACGCCGCCGCCCCGGCAAATCGGCTGCAATCCGTGTCCCGCGACAGCGCGCACGCCCGCCGCGCAACACTGTCAGCCCCCGCCGCCGGGTCGGGCAGCAGCGCCGCGAGCAGCAGCCCATCGTCGCGGGTCAACGCATCGGGTGTCTTGCCGAACAGCCCTAGAGCCGCGGCACCGATCCCCTGCGCCTCACCGCGAAACCCGGCGAGGTTCAGATAAGCGTCAAGGATCTGATCCTTGCTCCACCCACGTTCCAGCGCCGCCCCCGCGCGCATCTGGCGCAGCTTGTCCATGAACCCGCGCGATCCCGGCGCGGCAAGATCGGGCGACAAATAGGCCGCAACCTGCATCGACAGCGTCGACGCCCCCGCGCGCGTCTGCCCTCAAGCCGGTCGCGGATCGCCCCGGCGACCGCCCACCAATCGACGCCGTCGTGGTCGCGAAACCGGCGGTCCTCTGCCTGCGCGATCGCCGTCACCGCTTCAGGCGAGATCTTGTCGAGCGGCGTCCATGCCAGCCGCCGCGCCTGAAAATCCACCCGCGAACTGTCGAGCAACCGCCCTTCGCGGTCGTACAGCCACGCCTCGGACGGCTTCCACCCCGCCACCGTCGTGCGATGCGACGGCAATGGCGGCGGCAGCGTCGCCCAATCGACCGCGACATGCACCCCGGCGAGCGTCAGGATCGCCGCCACCGCAATGCGCGGCCCGGTCCACCACGCGCGATGCGTGACGGCTTCGGCGCGGGTCCACAGGCCGTGAAGCCGGTGCCAGAGCTTTTCCACCCTCGTCACCCCGGCCTTGTGCCGGGGTCCACCGGGAGGCGAGCGCGAAGCCAGAGCCTGGAGCATCGGACGTGCGGCGAAGTGGACCCCGGCAAAAGGCCGGGGTGACGACGAGATGTCTGCTTACGCATCACACCGGACCCACAAATCTCACCGCTGCGCCACCACCATCGGCTGGTTCGGCACCGCCGCGCGGATCTCGGGCGAGTACATCGCCTCAACCCGGCTCGGGGGCAGCTGCAAGCGGCCCGCTGCATTGAGCCGCATCGCATAACTCACTGTATGCGTCCCGCGCGGCATCCACGCGAAATAGCCGCGCCACGCATCGCGCCCGCGCTCGACATAGCTTGCGCCGCCGCCGCCCGTGCCCTCGGCCAGCATCTGCGATTGCCCGCCCAGCGATCCGATCACTGTCGCGCCCGCCGGAACCGGATCGCTGATCACCACCCAGTTGCGGTCCGCACTCGCCTCGACCGTCAGCGTCACCTTGAGCACGTCGCCGCGCGTCAGCACGCCCTTGGTCTTGGCCTGTACCATCTCGACCTTGCGGGTGAGCTTGTAGCCCGCGTTGAGCGTCTGCGTCAGCGGCACCGCCGCCTTGACCTGCACGCTCGCCCACGGCCCCGCCCCACCGGCCTGGCTCAGCGCCAGCGGCGTCTGCACACGCGGCAGCGCGAACAGCAGGTTGCGCTGAGGATCGGGCAGCGGCCACGCCCGGGTCACGGTCTGCATCCCCAACGTCGCGGTCGTCACGCCCGCGACTTCTGCCGCCGGATAGACCCCCTCGAACTTGCGCGCGGCGATCACGCCCCAGGCATTGGCGGTGGTCGTATCCCAATGCCCGCGTTGCTGGCGCAGCGCCGCGCCGACCATCATCTTCGGCCCCTCGCCCTGAAATGCCGGGCGGCCCAGCGTCGCGACCAGCGCCTTGAGCACCGATTCGTCGCCCGACGCCATCAGCCACCACGGCACATTGCCCTTGTCGACCAGATCGATCCGCGTCCCTTCATAGTTGAGCCGCGTCTTGAGCACCGCCTCACCCGCAGCGCGCAGCTGCGCGCCATTGGCAAGCCCCGGCACCCGACCCAAAGCCGCGAGATAATCGGCCAGAGTCGATGTCGGCATGTCCTGCGGCGTGATGCCCAGTTGACCCAGCATCCCCGCATTCGCCGCGCCCTGCCGCGCCAGCGCCGCGAACGCCGCGACCTTTTGCAGCCGGACATCGCCATAGTCGTCATGCCGCAGCCGCCCGTCGAGCACCGCTTTCAGCGCCTCGATCATCCGGCTCCGCGACGCTTCTGGGATCGGAAGGCCCGCTTCCGCCGTGATCGACAGGATATAGCTGGTCAGCGCCTCCGACCCGCGCAGGCTCTCCGACGGGAAGTATCGCAGCAAGCCATCGCGATCGAGATAGACCGGCATCTCGCCCGCCAGCCGGTTCCACGCACCCATATCGCCCAGCACCACCGCCTGCGACGTGCGCTGCTCGAAACAGCCATAGGGGTATGCCGCCATATAATCGCGCACGCCCTGCAATGGCGGGACCAACGTCTCGGTCAGCCGCACCGTCACGCTCCCCACACCCGGCAGCGCGCCAGCAGGTGGCGCGATCGATATCGGCCCACCCTCGCCCACGCGCGCCAGCGTCGCGGCCCAGGTTTCGATCGGCACCGCCGGCGCAATGTCCTGCGTGACCGTCACCGCATCGACCGCCTTGCCCGATTCGTCGCGGGCGGTGACCTTCCACTGCAGCTTCTCGAAGCCCTTGGGCGCGGTCAGGTTCCACGCGATGGGCACCGCGCCCCCGGCAGGAATCTCGACCGTCAGGTCGCGCCCGGTCGCCACCTTGGGCGACAATTCGACCTTGGCGGTGACCTTCATGGCCTTGTCCGACCCGTTGCGCAGCGTGAAGCCCGCCGAGAAGAAGTCGCCGTCGCGCACCAAAGGCGGAATCCCGGCAAAGATGCTCAGATCCTGCGCGGTGCGCACCGCCGTCTCGCCCATGCCGAACGTCTGGCCATTGTCGCCGGTCGCGACCGCAACCAGCTTGAACGCGGTCAGCGCATCGCTCAGCGGCACATCGACCTGCGCGCGCCCCTGTGCGTCGAGCGGCACCTTGCCGCGCCACAGCAGCACCGGCTGGAAATTCTCGCGATTGAGCGCCGACAGATCGCCGCCGCCCCCGCCGCCCGCCTCGACCGCCTTGCGCCCATAGTGCCGCTTGCCGACCACCTGAGTCTGCGCGGTAGAGGTCAGCACCGACAGCGGCCGCTCGCCCATCATCGCTTTCAGCACATCCAGGCTCTCGTTG
Organism: Sphingomonas sp. J344; assembly: GCF_024700005.1. NCBI lineage: Bacteria > Pseudomonadati > Pseudomonadota > Alphaproteobacteria > Sphingomonadales > Sphingomonadaceae > Sphingomonas > Sphingomonas sp. J344. Next base: position 738,398 of record NZ_JAJONB010000001.1, read on the forward strand.
GGGGCGAGCTGGAGCAATGCCTCGTCCACCGCCACGAACGCGACATCGGCCTTGGGCGCGACGCTGCCATCGGGGTTGTTGACCTGCAATGCCACCTTCGCGGTGTCGCGCGCGGCATAGCTCGCCTTGTCCGCCTTGACGGCCACCGCCATGCGATGCCCTTCCCAGCCGACCTTGATCTTGGCGATGCCCAGCCGGAAGCTCGGCTTGGCCAGATCGACCAACGCCGTCGGCTTGGCCCCTTCACGGCCGAAGAAGGGCAGGTTCCAGCGCCGCGCCAGATCCGCCCACCACAGTTTCCACCCGCCGACGCGCCCGCGCACCGCCATCACCGACACGAACACATCGGGGGCATAGACGCCCTTCAGCGGCACCTCGACCACCGGATTGTCGCCCGACAGCTCGGTGACGAAGCTCGACAGCACGCCCTCACGCTCGACTGTGACAAGTGCCGTGGCCTGACGGAACGGCATCCGCACCTGGAATCGCGCGGTATCGCTCGACTTGTACTCCTGTGCCTCTGCAATGACGTCCATCCGGTCGCCATTGTCCCCCCCGAACCACCAGTCATCCTCCCCCGCCAGCCACACCGACGTCGTCGCCCGCGCGACATTGCCCGCGCTGTCGGTGGTGGTCGCCACGACATGCACCTCGCCCGATACGCCCGGATCGATCGAACATTGCGCAAGGCCAAGTTCGTCGGTCCTCGCCGAACAGGACGCGCCGATCCTGGTCGTGCGCATGTTGTTTTCGTACGCGTAGAAACCACCGATCAGCCGCCGCCGCGCGGTCAGGATTTCGCGGCTGTACACCGCGACCTGCACGCGTTGGCCCTTCAACGGCTTGCCCTGCGTATCCAGCGCGACGAAGCGCAGCCGCAGGTCGTCCTCCTTCATCAGCCAGCCATCGGTCTTGACGCCCAGCTGCACGCCCGAACCGAACAGGGTGATGCCGCGCGATGCCGTCAGCACCTCGCCATTCGCGTCCTGATAGTCCATCTCGACCCGCATCCGGCTGTTGCCGGTCAGCGTCTGGGGGATGTCCACGCTGGTCCGCGCGGTGCCATCCGCGCCGAGCGTGACGGGCAGCGTCTGCATCGGTGGCAGCTGCGTCGAATCCTCTTCCTCGCCATCGCCGTTGAGCGGCTTGGTCCCCTCCTCGATCGCGCGGCCACCGAAGGTATAGCCGTCCCACCCATCGGGCGTGTCGCTCTCGTCATAATAGCCGATGCGCAGTTCGACCGGCAGGTTCGACGCCCCGCCGCCCGAGAGGTACCCGACGAACAGATCGAGCGGCAGCGTCTTGGGCCGCACCGCCGCTTCCTTTGGCCCGGCGACCGACGCCTTCATCGTCGGCAGCTTGTACTCGTCGACCTTGATCGACTGGCTGGTCCAGACCGTCTCCTCGCCGCCCTTGCCGTCCGATTTGACGAATTGCAGGTTGTAATCGCCCATCGGCGCACCCTGCGGCACGTTCCACTGGCTCTCGCCGCTACCCATCGCGCTGATCGCCACCGGCAGCTCGAATTGCGTGTCCGATCCGCTGTGCGACAGGCGCAGCTTGCCGCTGAACCCGTCGGGGAACACGAAGCCCGTCGCCACGGGGCGACGCAGGATATGCTTCATGTTGACGCTCTCGCCCTGGCGGACCAGCGCGCGGTCGAACACGGTATGGACGATGTCGCTCGCGGCTTCATAGCCATAGCGCAGATCGAAGTCGTACGGACGGATGCCCTCGCCCCACGCGGTCAGCGTGAAGCTCATGTCATCGCCCTTGCGCGCCGACACCATCAGCGGCGGTGATGCGCCATCGTCGCACCCGCCCCAGCTTTGCGGCTCGGGAATCCCCTCGACCACCGCCAGTCGCCCATATTGATCGGTCTTGCCCGTCGCGAGCGATCTGCCCGAACAGCTGTCGGTCACACGCACATCGGCGCTCGCCACCGGCTTGCCGCTGTCGAGCGCGGTGACCCACACCAGCGAACCCTCACGGCCCCATTTGAAATGCACCGCCATGTTGGTGACCAGCGCGCCCGCGGCGACATAGCGCGGCGCATCGCGGCCAAGCAGCGCCTGGCCCAATTGCGGCGACGCCAGCTCGACGACATAGAATCCGGGCTTGCCCAGCGGGATGCCGACGACCTCGAACTCCTTGCCCTTGCCGGGCAGCGCGATCGGCTGGAGCGCGGCACCGACATTGCCGGTCAAAATCGACTTGGCCCCGGTCTGGTTGATCGTGACCGTCTCGGACCCGCGCTTGACCTCATCGCTCTTGTAGTCGTCCGCCTCGTCGATCGTGCGCAGCCATTTGGCGATCACCCCGTCCGATGCCTCGACGCGCAGATGCTGGCCCGCGACGGTCAGCCCCTTGCCCTGCAGCGACGGTTCGACGTTGCGCACGGTGACGGGCAGCACGCCGCCCTCCTTCGCCTCGATGATCCCGAACGGCGCAGCGAATTTCACCAGCGGCGGCGCTTCGTCGAAGCGGACCTCGAGCGGGAAGCGCTGGCCGTTGGCCAGCACGCGCCCGCTTTCGTCCTTCAACCCCTCGGGCAGCACCACCTTGGCGGTGGTCGATGCCGGCAGCGGTCCAGCAAACTTGATGTCGCTCACCGTTTTGGCGCGCTTGTCCTCGTCGCTCAGCGCAGGGACGAGTTGCTTGCCATCGGGCAGCGCGATGCGGATTGCCTCGGCCTGCTCGCGCGGGATGCGCGCAGAAAAGCGGACCCATGCCTCCTTGACCGGATTGCACCCCGCCTGCGGATTGACCCGCGAACATTCGAAGCGCGCCTCGAACGGCTTGCGCACGGTAAAGTCGAATCGCTGGTCGGCCCCTGCGGTCTTGCCGCCCGCTCCAGCAACGCCCGCGCCCCACACCAAAGACACATCACGCCCCGGCGGCAGCGGCCGTCCGCATTTCAGCGCTACGACATTGGACAGCACCTTCGCGCGATCCTCGGCCTTCTCCGGCAGCGCCTCGGCCATCCCGGCATCGCTCAGGAAGTTGCGCACTTCCCAGCGCTTGGGGTTCAGGTCCTGCAGCAGCTTGCCCGGCACGTCCTCGGCGAGCAGTTCGACCGGAATCTTCTCGCCGATCCCCTCAACCGCGCAATAGGCGTTGGCCGCGACCGACTGGCGGGTGGCGGGCATGTTGGTCCCGATCAGGAAGACCTGATCCTCCTCGATCTCCCCGCCCCAGCGTTGCGGCAGCATCGCCTTGACGGTCGGTCCACCGGCATCGACGGTAAACTCGCGCTTGCCCGACACGGCATAGCCCGCGACGCTCTTCAGCTTCTCTCCAAGCGTGATCTTGCACGTCGTCCCGCCCGGCAACGGGCTGGCGAACTCCCAGACATAGGTTTGCTGATCGACCCAGCGCCCCTCGCCGCCGACCGCGCACGCGACCTTGATCGGGGACGCCGCGCGCGGATCGCCCAGCGGCACCATCGGCTGGCTGAAGCGCAAGGTGTAGCGCTCGATCGCGCCGCCGCCCATGCCGGGGGTGGCGAGCACCACCTGCGGACTCGAATCACCCCATGCCGCGATCGGCGTCAGCGCCAGTGCGAAAACAGCGGCCGCGCGTGCGAGGTGCTTCATCGAACCCACTCCCCCCAGTCAGGTTGCGGGCCGGAGCCTACGCGCCTTGGAGCCGGAGTCCAGTGTCAGTACGCGTCGTCGGGCTGAAACAGCAGCACGGGCAAAACCCGCGCCTGGCGTCGGACGGGTTCCGCTGCGCGGCCCCGCCATCCGGGCGGGGCGCTGCGCCGATTGCTCGGCGCACCGGGGGCGGGCGTGGCCGCCCCTGCGCCCCTCAGTACATATGCTGCCCGCCATTGATGCTCAGCGTCGAGCCGGTGACGAACCCGCCCTCTTCCGAGCACAGGAACGCCACGCCGCGCGCGATTTCGTTCGCCTGGCCCAGCCGCCCGACCGGGATCTTCGCGACGATCTTCTCCAGCACTTCCGCCGGAACTGCAGCGACCATGTCGGTGTCGATATAGCCCGGCGCGATCGCGTTGACCGTCACTCCGGCACGCGCGCCTTCCTGCGCCAGCGCCTTGGTGAATCCGTGGATGCCGCTCTTCGCTGCGGCATAATTGACCTGGCCGTACTGGCCGGCCTGGCCGTTGATCGACCCGATATTGACGATGCGGCCCCATTTGCGGTCACGCATGCCAGGGGAACACGCCCTTGGCCATGTTGAAACACCCGCCAAGATTGGTGTCCATGACCTCCTTCCACATCTGGTAGGTCATTTTGAGGATCGTGCCGTCGCGGGTGATGCCGGCATTGTTGACCAGCACGTCGACCGGCCCCAGCGCCGCCTCGACCTCCGCAATGCCCGCCTGGCACGCATCATAATCGGCGACGTCCCATTTGAACGCCTTGATCCCGGTCCGCTCGGTGAATTCCGCCGCGCGCTGGTCGTTGCCCGCATAGTTGGCGGCGACGCTCATACCCATGTCGCGCAGCGCCACGCTGATCGCTTCGCCGATGCCGCGCGTGCCGCCGGTTACGATCGCTACCCGTGCCATGAACCTCTCCCGTGTTGGTTGGCCTTATGGCTAGGTTAGCTCCGCCCAGCCTGCAAGCTCCGATGCGACGATGCTGCGCAGCATCGCGATGCCCGGCGCACTATCGTTGAGACATGACAGATAGGCGAAATGCGTTCCGCCTGCCTCGACAAATGACTCGCGTCCCCGGATCGCCAGCTCCTCCAGCGTCTCCAGACAGTCTGCGGAAAAGCCCGGCGCGACGATCGCAACCTTCTTTACGCCCTTGCCCGGCAGCTCCTCCAGCACCGTGTCGGTTGCCGGCTCCAGCCACTTCGCCCGGCCAAAACGCGACTGGAACGTCACGGTCAGTTCGCGGCCCAGCGCTTCGCCCAGCAGCCGCGCAGTCTTGCGGCAATGGCAGTGATAGGGGTCGCCCAGCTCCAGCGTCCGTTGCGGCATCCCGTGAAAACTCGCCAGCACGGCATCCGGCTCGAAATCGAGCGCGGCCAGTTGCCCTCGCACCGATTCCGCCAGTGCCGCAATATAGCGCGGATCGTCATAATAGGGCGGCAGCGTGCGGATTGCGGGCTGCCAGCGCATCTTCGCCAGCGTCTCGCCCACCTTGTCCACCACCGTGGCAGTGGTTGCGGCGCAATATTGCGGGTAAAGCGGCGCAATCAGGATGCGGTCGCAGCCATAGGCTTTCAGCCCGCACAGCCGGTCGCCGATGGCGGGCATGCCATAGCGCATCGCCCAATCGACCATCACCTCGGGCGTCGCACCCGCGAACGCGACTTGCAACGCCTCGGCCTGGCGCCTGGTGATCGCGGCGAGGGGTGACCCCTCGTCGGTCCACACCTGCCGATACGCATGCGCAGACTTCACCGGGCGCGTGCGCAGGATGATGCCGCGCAGGATCGGCTGCCAGATCAGCGCCGGTATCTCGACCACCCGCCGATCCGACAGAAATTCGCCCAGATAACGTCGCACCGCACCCGCATCGGGCGCGTCGGGCGTTCCGAGATTGACCAGCAATACGCCGACGATCCCGCTCGGCGCGAGCGGATGCTTCTCGGGAATCATTCGCCCCCGGAATCAGTGGCAGCTGGCGCAAGCGCACGCCCGTAGCGGCATGGATCGCATTGGCGATGGCGGGCGCGACCGGCGGCACCGCCAGCTCGCTCACCCCGCCCGGCTCGGCTTCGCTCGCGATCAGCTCGATCATGATCTCGGGCGTGTCGGACAGGCGCGGCAGATCGAGATCGGCGAAGCCCCGCGCATCGGCCATATTGCCGGTAAAGCCGGTCGTGACCCCCAGCGCCCCGGCCATGCCAAAGATCAGTCCGCCCTCGATCTGCTGCTGCACCACATCGGGGTTGACCACGCGACCGCAATCGACCGCCGCGACGATGCGGTCGACCTTGATCCGCTGGTCGCCGCCGACCGACGCCTCGACCATCACCGCGATATAGGATCCGCGAAAGGCGTGGCACGCCAGCCCCTGCCCGCTCCCCGCAAGACCACCCTGCCATCCGCCCAGCGTCGCGACGGTGGACAGGCACCGCGCCAGCCGCGGCTCGCCGCCCAGCATCGCGATGCGGAAGCTGTGCGCCTCGATCTGCGCGACATGCGCCAGTTCGTCGATGAAGCTTTCGGTGAAGAACGCGGTCGCGCCATGCGATCCCGACCGCCAGTAACCGGTCGGAACGCCGATATCGGCCGGGTGGTGATCGACGGCCAGATTGGGAATGCGATAGGGCGGGCGCGCCCCTGCCACTGCCGCCGGGTCGCCACCGCCCGCCAGCGCAAGCCCCGCCGCAATCGCATTGTCCCCCGCCATCAGCCGCGCCGCCAGCTCATGCCCGCTCGCCGGCGCCGCGATCTTGGCGAGCCACCCCGCCACCGCGCCGTTCGCACCGAGCCGCGCGGTCATCCGCGCCGCCGTCGGCGCCCGATAGCGATCGTGCAGACAGGTCTCGCCACGCGACCAGGTCAGTTGCACTGGCTTGCCCACCTCGCGCGCGATCAGCGCGGCCTGCTGTGCGACCTGATGCTCCAGATTCTGCCCGAACGATCCACCCGCGAATACCGGGTGGATGATGACGCTCGCCGGACTGATTCCCAGCACCTCCGCGACCGCCGTGCAGGCAAGGCCCGGTGCCTGGGTGGCCATCCAGATGCGGCAGCGACCGTCGGCAAAGCTCGCCGTCGCCGCCATCGGCTCGATCGCGGCGTGCAGCGCCACCCCGACGCGGTACTCGGCGGTGACCACTCGCGCGCCCCTGAACGCGGCGGACAGATCGCCCTCCGACTCCATCCGGGCTCCGTCACCATTTAGAGCTGCGTCGAGCGCCGCCTGGATCGACGCGCTGTCGACCCTGGTCGCGACTTCGAATTTCGGCTTCATTGCGTCGAGCGCGCGCTGGGCCGCCCAGCTGTTGTTGGCAACTGCAGCGACCCAGCGCTCGTTCTTCACGACATGCAACATGCCGGGGACGGTGCGCGCACCTGCCTCGTCCAGCGCGGCGAGCTTGACCGTGCCGATCGGCCCCTGCCGAACTGCGGCAAAGACCATGTCGGGCAGGCGGATGTCGGCGGCAAAGGTCGCGGTGCCGTTGACCTTACCCGGCCCGTCGAGCCGCGGCGCGGCCTCGCCCCGCAGTCGCGTGCCATCGCCCTCGCGCAGGGCCAGGTCGGCGGGTACGTCTTCACCCGCTGCGTCCGCAGCCAGCTCGCCGAACCCGATCTTCTGCCTGTCATGGACGACAAAGCCGTTGGCAGTGTCACATGCGGTCCAGTCGACACCCCAGCGCCGCGCCGCCGCCTGGCACAGCATCGCCCGCGCCGCCGCGCCGGCCTCGCGCAGCGGCCCCTCGAACGCGCGCATCGACGTGGACGCGCCCGTCAGCATCAGCGCGGTGCGCCGCGCATGAGTCGCGCGCAGCCGGTCGGGCAGGACAGCCGGGAACAGCTCGCCTGCGGCCATCGCATTGGCATAGAGCGGGCTCAGCGGTGCCTGTTCGACCCCCACCCGTCGCCAGTCCGCGCCCAGCTCATCGGCGACGATCTGCGGCAGGGTGGTGAACACGCCCTGTCCATATTCGCATTGCGGCACCGCCACGGTGACCTGCCCGTCAGGCGCGATCTTCAGCCACGCCCCGAACCCCGCCTCGCCGTCTCGCAGCGGCAGATTGGGCAGATAGGTGCGCGGCCATGCCGCCCACGCGACGACCAGCCCGATCCCCGCTCCGCCACCGATCAGCAGCGTGCGCCGGTCGATCCCTTTCAAGCCCTTGCGCTCCATTCGGTTCGTCTAGCGGGGCTGATACCGCTGCGCCACTCCCCAATCCTCCCCCGCCAGGGGGAGGATAAACTGAACCCCATCCCGCCCCTTGGCCCCGGCGTCATATCCCGATAGGACAGCGCCGAACTCCCGGGGAGAGCCCAATCGTGATCCTGACCGCCGCCGCGCAAGCCGCATCCCATATCCAGTTCAGCGATCTCGGCCTGCATCCGGTCGCGCTCGACCTCGGCTTCTTCCAGCTCAAATGGTATTCGCTCGCCTATATCGCGGGCATCCTGGTCGGCTGGTGGTACCTGCTCAAGCTGCTTGCACAGCCGGGTGCGCCGATGGCGCGCCGCCATGCCGACGACATGGTCTTTTATGCCACGATCGGCATCATCGTCGGCGGGCGGCTCGGCTATGCGATCTTCTACCAGCCGGCGCTGTTCCTCGAGCCGATCAAGCTTCTCCAGCTCTGGGAAGGCGGCATGTCCTTCCACGGCGGCGTGCTCGGCGTCACGCTCGCGATCCTGTGGCTGTGCCGCAAGGAAAGCTCAACTGGCTCCGCGTCCACGACTATGTCGCCTGCGCGGTGCCGTTCGGGCTGCTCTTCGGCCGCCTCGCCAATTTCGTGAATGGCGAGCTGTGGGGCCATCCGACGACGATGCCATGGGGCATCGTGTACGATCATAATGGCGTCCAGCCGACCGGTGAGACCTTCGCGCGCCACCCCAGCCAGCTCTATGAGGCAGGGCTCGAGGGCCTCGTCGTCGGCCTGGTCCTGTGGTTCCTGTTCTGGAAGACCGACGCGCGCTATCAGCCGGGCAAGCTCGTCGGCACCTTCATCCTCGGCTATGGCCTGTCGCGCTGGTTCGTGGAATTCTTCCGCGAGCATGACGCGCAGTTCGACGGCACGATCTTCGCGACGCCGGGGCTGCACATGGGCCAGCTGCTGACGCTGCCGATGATCTTCGGGGGCCTCTACCTCATCGCCACCGCGAAGAAGCGCCGCGAACGGGTCGAACCCTTTGCCGGCGACCAGACAATTGCATGAATCTCCCTCCCGCTTGCGGGAGGGGTCGGGGGAGGGCATGTCGCCAAGCGATGACCGAACAGGCTAATCCAGACGGCCCGCTGCCCGAGCGGATCGCCCGCGCCATCACCCTGGCCGGGCCGATCCCGCTGTCGCAATATATGGGCGCCGCCAACACCCATTATTACGCGACCCGCGATCCGCTCGGCACGCGTGGCGACTTCACCACCGCGCCCGAAATCAGCCAGATGTTCGGCGAGCTGGTCGGCCTCGCGCTCGCCGACCTGTGGGACCGCGCCGATCGCCCCGACTGCCATTATGTCGAGCTTGGCCCGGGGCGCGGCACGCTCGCTGCCGACGCCTTGCGCGCGATGCGCAGCGCGGGCCTGACGCCCCCTGTCCATTTTGTCGAGAACAGCCCCGCGCTGCGCGCCGAACAGGCAAAGGCGGTGCCGGACGCCGAATGGTCGCTCGATCTGGTCGGCATTCCCGACGACAAGCCGCTGCTGGTCGTCGCCAACGAATTTTTCGACGCGCTTCCGATCCGTCAGCTGGTCAAGACGCAACAGGGCTGGCGCGAACGGCTCGTCGCCTGTCAGGACACGCTGTTCATCCCCGTGATCGGCAACACCATCTTCGATCCGATCATCCCTCCGCAATTCCGCGATGCAGAGGACGGATCGATCCTCGAAACCTCGCCCCCAGTGTCGCAATCCTGCGCGCCCTCGCCGCGCGATTGCTGCAACAGGGCGGCGCGGCGATCGTGATCGACTATGGCTATGCCGGGCCCGCGATCGGCGACACGCTTCAGGCGGTGCGCGGCCATGCTTACGTCAATCCGTTCGAGGACCCGGGCGAGGCCGACCTCACCGCCCATGTCGATTTCGGCACGCTGATCGAAGCCGCGCGGGTCGAGGGGCTGGAGGCCTATGGCCCGGTACCACAGGGCGCATGGCTCCGCGATCTCGGCATTGAACCGCGTGCCGATGCCCTCACCCGCTCCTCGCCCGACCGCGCCGCCGACATCGCCGCCGCCCGCGACCGGCTGACCGGCGACGACGCGATGGGCGAATTGTTCAAGGTCGTCGCGCTGACCGCTCCCGGCTGGCCCATCCCTGCGGGGTTCGGGGAATGAGCGCCGTCCTCACGATCGACACCCCCACCCCCCGCGGACGCAATCGCACTCGACGCGATGGCGGAGGCAAGCTGGCGCGACACCTTCGCCCATTTCTACAAGCCCGAGGATCTCGCCGCGTTCCTGGACGAGAGCTTCGGTCCAGAGGGCCGCCTGATCCGCGACCTCGCCAACCCGGCAATCACCTGGGCCATCGCGCGCCTCGACGGCACCATCGCCGGCTACGCAAAGATGGTCCCCCCGACCCTCGAACAGGCCCAGCCGACCGACGCCCAGCTGTCGCAGCTCTATGTCGCCACCGACTGGCATGGACGCGGCGTCGCGCACGCACTGATGGATTGGGCGATGGCCACCGCCCCGCGCGCGCCACGCACCCGCGCTGCTGCTGACCGTGTTCGAGGAAAACCACCGCGCGATCGCCTTCTACGCCAAGTTCGGTTTCGTCCATGTCGGTGACTATGCCTTCCCGGTCGGCCGCCAGATCGACCGCGACCTCGTGATGCGGCTCGCGCTGTGAGCGAAGCGCTCACCATTCTGCGCGCCACCACCCTCGACGGCATCGCGCACGGCTTTATCGGCCGCACCGGCGGGGTCACGACCGGCCCCACCGCCAGCCTCGACATGGGCCGTCGCGGCCTGCCCCCCACGCCCGAACTGATCGAGAACCAGCGCCGCGTCATCGCCGCCGTCGCGCCCGACAGCCGCCTCGCCACCGTGCATCAGGTCCATTCTCCCGACGCGGTAATCGTCGGCGACGACTGGGACGAGGACAGCCGCCCGCACGCCGACGCGCTCGTCGCCGACCGCCCCGGCCTGCTGCTCGGCATCCTCACCGCCGATTGCGCCCCCGTGCTGTTCGCCGACCGCACCGCCGGCGTCGTCGCCGCCGCGCATGCGGGGTGGAAGGGCGCGCTCCACGGCGTCACCGACGCGACACTCGCCCGCATGGAAGAACTCGGCGCCGACCGCAGCCGCATCGCCGCCGCGGTTGGCCCCTGCATCGCCCGCGCGAGTTACGAAGTCGACGACGGCTTCCTCACCCGATTCGCCGCCGCCGATCCGGCCAACGAGCGCTTCTTCACCCCCGGCAAGCCCGGCCACCACCAGTTCGACCTCGAGGCCTATGTCGTCCACCGCCTCGCCGCCGCCGGGGTGCGCCGGGTCGCGGCGCTCGGCGCGGACACCTATGCCGATCCGGCGCGTTTCTTCAGCTATCGCCGCGCCACGCATGAGGGCGCACCCGATTACGGCCGCCAGATCAGCGTGATTGGATTGACGGGGTAGCGGAACGGTGCGACGGCAGCGGTAACTAGTTACATCTGATACCAGGAGCGGACGCACCATGACCGACAAGCCGGGCAAGCCCACCGAAGCCGATCTCACCGGTGCCGAACCGCGCCGCCGTCCCAAGCCCTCGGCCGACACGATCGGCAATCGCAAGCTCAGCCCCGCGACGATGATGATGGGCCACGGCTATGACCCGATGCTGTCGGAAGGTTCGCTGAAGCCGCCGATCTTCGCGACCTCGACCTTCGTCTTCCCCAACGCCGCCGCCGGCAAGCGCCATTTCGAAGGCGTGACCGGCAAGCGCCCCGGCGGCGCCGAAGGCCTCGTCTACTCCCGCTTCAACGGCCCCAATCAGGAAATCCTCGAAGATCGCCTGGGCGTGTGGGAAGAGGCGGAGGACGCGCTCGCCTTCTCCTCCGGCATGTCGGCCATCGCCACCCTGTTCCTCGCGATGGTCAAGCCCGGCGACACCATCGTGCACAGCGGCCCGCTCTACGCTGCGACCGAAACGCTGATCGCGCGCATCCTCGGCAAGTTCGGCGTGCACTGGCTCGACTTCCCGGCCAGCGCGACCCGCGAAGAGATCGACGCGGTGCTCAGCAAGGCCGCCTCCGGCAATGTCGCGCTCATCTATCTCGAAAGCCCCGCCAACCCGACCAATGTGCTGGTCGATGTCGAGGCCGTCGCCGCCAGCCGCGACGCGATCTTCACCGGCGCCAACAAGCCGCCGATCGCGATCGACAACACCTTCCTCGGCCCGCTCTGGGCGCAGCCGCTCAAGCAGGGCGCCGACCTCGTCGTCTATTCGCTCACCAAATATGCCGGCGGCCATAGCGACCTCGTGGCGGGCGGCGTGCTGGGGAGCAAGGAGCTGATCAACACGATCCGCCTGATGCGCAACACCATCGGCACGATCTGCGACCCCAACACCGCCTGGATGCTGCTGCGCTCGCTCGAGACGCTCGAACTGCGCATGAGCCGCGCGGGCGAGAATGCGGTCAAGGTCTGCGAATATCTCCGCACCCACCCCAAGGTCGAAAGCGTCGGCTATCTCGGTTTCCTGCCCGAGGGCAGCCGTCAGCGCGACATCTACGACCGCCACTGCACCGGTGCCGGATCGACCTTCTCGCTCTACCTCAAGGGCGGCGAGAAGGAGGCGTTCGCCTTCCTCGATAGCCTCAAGATCGCCAAGCTCGCGGTCAGCCTCGGCGGCACCGAAACCCTCGCCAGCGCCCCCGCCGCGATGACCCACCTCTCGGTCCCCGACGCGCGCAAACAGGCGCTCGGCATCACCGACAATCTGGTGCGCATCTCGATCGGCGTCGAAAATGCCGACGACCTGATCGCGGACTTCGAGGAAGCGCTGAAGGCGGTGTGAGTCTTTTGTCTGAAGGCGGCACCGGCCCGCTCAGCGGCGGCGGTCGAGAAATCCGAGCGGAATGTCGATCCGCTCGCGCCACGCCCGCTCATTGTGGTCGGTGCCGGTGAAGCTGCGCAGCTCATAGGTTTGCCCACGCACCCAGCCGATCGTCGGCAGCATCGCGTCGATCGCCTCGGCAAAGGGCGGGTAGGACGCGTCGAGCCCGGCAGTGCCATGGTCGAGATAGACGCGATTGCGCTTCGGATCGAACCGGCTGCCCGACAGCCAGGCGCGGAATGCCGCCGCCACCGCCTGCGGCCCCTCGGGCGGGCGGTTATGCGCCGCCATCGGCGCGGTCAGCGGCAAATGGATCGACAGGCACGCCGCCTGACCGAACACGTGCGGATACTCCGCGATCGCATAGAGCGAGATCAGCCCGCCCATTGACGATCCCATCACCGACGTGTCGGCCGGACCCGCCAGCGTCCGAAAACGCTTGTCGATCGCCGGCTTCACCTCCTCGACGATGAAGCGCAGATAGGCATCGCCCAGCAACGGCCCGTCCGCCATCGCCAGCACCGCCGCACGATAGGCTTCGGGCAGATGCGCCGCGACCTTTGCGGGAAATATTCGCGATACCGCGCCGGCGTGTTGACCATGCCCACGACGATCGTGTCGCGCAGGTCGCCGCGCGCCGCCATCCGCGCGATTGCCTCGTCCACCCCCCACTCCCCGGCAAAGGCGGTCTTGCCGTCGAGGATATTCTGCCCGTCATGCATGTAGATGACGGGAAAGCGCGCCGCGCGCCGCCGGTCATATGCCTCGGGCAGCCACACGATCACCTTGCGCGGCGCGACATGGCGCGACGGAAAGGGGTCGATCTCGACGATCCGCCCGCCCGTCACCTGCGCCGCCGCAGGCAGCGCCACCAGCCCCAGCCCAGCCAGCGCGCCGCCCAGCACATCGCGCCGCATGACCTTCATTCGCCTCTCCCTTGTCGTTCCCCCGAACCTATCAGGCCGCACGCGCAACGGGAGGATGCATACGAATGCAATGACCTCGGCAGTGCCCTTTCCCATCCGGACATGATCGCCTACGCCGCGAAGATGCCCGATGAATTCGCCTTCCTCACCGCCCTGCGCGCCATCGCGACGCACCCGGCGGCGGTGGGCCTCGCGGACGACACTGCGCAACTCGATGTCGCGGCGGGCAAGCTCATCCTCACCAGCGACACGATGGTCGAGTCGGTCCACTACCGCCCGCACGACCCGCCGGAGTCGGTCGGCTGGCGGCTCGCGGCGGTCAATCTCTCCGACCTCGCCGCCAAGGGCGCGACCCCGCTCGCGTGCCTGCTCAATTACAGCCTGTCGGGCGATGCACAGTGGGACCGCGCCTTCCTGAACGGCCTCAACGACGCGCTCACCCGCTATTCCATGCCGCTGATCGGCGGCGACACGGTGGCGATGCCCGCTGGAGCGCCGCGCAGCCTGACGCTCACCGCCATCGGCGCCGCCCCCGCCCGCACCCCGCTGCGCACCGGCGCCCGACCCGGCGACAGTCTCTGGGTGACGGGCACCATCGGCGGCGCAGCGTTCGGCGCGGATGGGGAACCGCGCGACCTGGCCCGCTACCTCCACCCCGTCCCGCGCCTTGCCGAGGGACAGGCGCTCGCCCCCCTTGCCACCGCGATGATGGACGTCTCCGACGGCCTGCTGATCGACGCGCAGCGGCTCGCGGCGGCCAGCAGCATCGCGCTCGCCATCGACCTCGACGCCATCCCGCTCGCGCTCCCCGGCCCCGTCCTCGACGCGGCCAGCGCGGGCGACGATTACGAACTCCTCTTCACCCTCCCCGCCGACACCGAACCGCCCGTCCCCGCCACCCGCATCGGCACCGCCAGCCCCTGCGACGGCCTGACCCTCACCGCAAACGACGCGCCGGTGCCCCTCCCCACCAAGCTCGGCTACCGTCACGGCTAAGCTCACGTCACCCCCGGCCTCGAGCCGGGGCCCAGCTTCTTCTCCGACGCGAAGCAGTCGATCGCCCCAACAACCCCCTTCAAATGTTGGATTTCATCTGATCTACCCTGATAGATGAACCCGCCAGCACCCGACTCAGGCCGCCGCGCGTCGCCAACCCGGCGCGTTCCTGTCGCGTCGCTGGTGTCAGCCTGTCGCATCCCCGTCGCGCCCCGGTTGTCAGCCTGTCGCGCGCACGTCGCGCCACTGCCGCGTACCCGTCGTGCGGGCGTCGCGAACCCGTCGCATTCCGGTCGCCAACCCGGCGCGTTCCGGTTCACCGCGCGGGACACCCCCCATTTTCGTCAGGATCGTCGGACGCCTCACCGATCCACGCGGCTTGACAGCCCCCCGCCCCTCTCTACGCTCCGCCCCGACGCGCGTTGTACCGGGCATCAAGACCTGGGCGACCTGCGGGATTCACAGGGGAAGGATACCAGATGACGGTTGTCACGATCGCCATCGGGTGCGGCTTACTCGCCGTGCTCTATGGCATTTTCACGAGCTACCAGGTGCTCGCCTATTCGGCCGGCAATGCCCGGATGCAGGAAATCGCCGCCGCCATTCAGGAAGGCGCGCAGGCCTATCTTGCCAAGCAATATACCGCGATCGCGGTCGTCGGCGTGATCGTCGCGGCGCTGGTCGGCTATTTCCTCGGTCTCACCTCGGCAATCGGCTTCCTGCTCGGCGCGGTGCTGTCGGGCGTCACCGGCTTTATCGGGATGAACATCTCGGTCCGCGCCAATGTCCGCACCGCCGAAGCAGCACGCACCTCGCTCCAGTCAGGCCTTACCGTCGCATTCCGCGCCGGCGCGATCACCGGCATGCTGGTGGCGGGTCTCGCCTTGCTCGCGATCTCGGTCTTCTTCTGGTACCTCACCGGCCCCGCCGGCTACGCGCCGCAGGATCGCCATGTCGTCGACGCACTCGTCGCACTGGCGTTCGGCGCGTCGCTGATCTCGATCTTCGCCCGCCTCGGCGGCGGCATCTTCACCAAGGCGGCCGACGTCGGCGCCGACATGGTCGGCAAGAACGAACTCGGCTTCGACGAGGATGACGACCGCAACCCCGGCGTCATCGCCGATAACGTCGGCGACAATGTCGGCGACTGCGCCGGCATGGCCGCCGATCTGTTCGAAACCTATGTCGTCACGATCGGCGCGACGATGGTGCTGACCGCGTTGCTCGTCACCGGCATCGACAATGCGTCGCTGCTCGCGCTGATGGCGCTGCCGCTCGCGGTGGGTGGCATCTGCATCATCACCTCGATCATCGGCACCTATGCCGTCCGGCTCGGCTCGGGCACCAACATCATGGGTGCGCTCTACAAGGGCTTCTTCGCCACGGCCGTCCTCTCGATTCCGGCGATCTATTATGTCACCGCGCAGACGCTGGGCGGCATGGACACCCAGGTCGGCGGCGGGCTCGGCTTCACCGGCATGGACCTCTTCTGGTCGATGATGGTCGGCCTCGGCGTCACCGGGCTGCTGGTGTGGATCACCGAATATTACACCGGCACCAACTATCGCCCGGTCAAGTCGATCGCCAAGGCATCGGATTCGGGCCATGGCACCAACGTCATTCAGGGGCTGGCCGTGTCGATGGAATCGACCGCGCTGCCGACGTTGGTCATCGTTGTCGGCATCATCGCCAGCTTCCAGATCGCCGGCCTGATGGGCATCGCCTTTGCCGCCACGTCGATGCTGGCGCTGGCTGGCATGGTCGTCGCACTCGACGCTTATGGTCCGGTGACCGACAATGCCGGCGGCATTGCGGAGATGGCGGGCCTCGACAAGGAAGTGCGCGAACGCACCGATGCGCTCGACGCGGTGGGCAACACGACCAAGGCGGTGACCAAGGGGTATGCGATCGGTTCGGCCGGCCTCGCGGCGCTCGTGCTGTTCGCCACCTACACCGTCGATCTGGGTGAGTTCTTCGCCGATGTCGCGGTGAACTTCTCGCTGTCCAACCCCTATGTCATCGTCGGGCTGCTGCTCGGCGCGTTGCTGCCCTACATGTTCGGCGGCATGGCGATGACCGCCGTCGGCCGCACGGCGCAGGCGGTGGCGCTCGATATCCGCGCGCAGTTCAAGGAGAACCCCGGCATCGCCGACCGCAGCGTGCGTCCCAACTATGCACGCACCGTGGGTCTGGTGACGGCGGGCGCGATCCGCGAGATGATCGTGCCTTCGCTGCTCCCGGTGCTCGCGCCGATCGTCGTCTATTTCGCGATCACCGCAGTCGCCGGTCAGGCCAATGGCTTCGCCGCGCTCGGCGCATTGCTGATCGGCGTGATCGTCTCCGGCCTGTTCGTCGCGATCTCGATGACCAGCGGCGGCGGCGCGTGGGACAATGCCAAGAAGGTGATCGAACTCGGTGCCTATGGCGGCAAGGGCAGCCCGGCGCATCAGGCGGCGGTCACCGGCGACACGGTCGGCGATCCCTACAAGGACACGGCTGGCCCTGCGGTCAATCCGATGATCAAGATCACCAACATCGTCGCGCTGCTGCTGCTCGCGGCGCTCGCGGCGGGCTGATCGAAACGACCTTCATGGCCCCGCCCGGCGCGTCCGGGCGGGGTCTTTATTTTCAGGGCCAGCGATAGTCGGCAACCACCGGAAAGTGATCCGACGGAAACCGCCCGCCCCGCCCGAAATCGACGGTCTCGACCGCCACCGGCGTCAGGCCGCGGGACATCACCCAGTCGATCCGCTTCCCCGGCGTTCCGCTGAAGCCATGGAACGTCCCCTCCGGCCCCTTCCGCTTCGGCGCCGCGGTCCAGGCATCGGCCAGATGGGTGGACAGGATACGATGGCTCTCGCTCTCCGGCCCGGTGTTGAAGTCCCCGGTCAGCACCACCACATCCCCGGCAGGCCGCTGCGCCACCCACTCCGCAATCGCGGCCGCACATTTGCTTCGCGCCGCCTCATCCTCGGCCCGATACGGAAAATGCGTGTTGATCAGCCAGAAGCGCTTGCCTGCCCTGGTCTCGAACAACCCCCATGTCGCCATCCGCGGATAGGGATGCCCCCAGCTGATGCTCCCCGGCACGCTCGGCATATCCGACAACCAGAAATTGCCCAGTTCGATCACCTTCATCCGGTCGCGGCGAAAGAACACCCCCCATATGCTCGTCGCCATGCCCACCGCGCCGATCGATCCCGAACCAGGAATAGCCGGGCAGCGTCTCCAGCACATAGTCGCCCTGGATCTTCCACAATTCCTGCGTACCGATGATGTCGGGATCGGTGCGCCGGATCGTCTCGACGAACAGGTCGCCGCGCGCCTCCCACCGGTTCACCCCATCCTCGGCGCGCGGCAGGCGGACATTGAACGCCATCACCCGCAGTCCCGTCGCCGGTCGCGCCGCGCGGGCGGGCAGCGCCACGATCGCCGTTGCCGCCACTCCCCCAGCATAGTCCGGCGATCCATGACTCAACTCCACTCTTGCCTGTTGCCAACGCTGTCACCTATGCCTGACCCGTCAGGGAGGCAAATGGCGCGACGGCCCACGATCAAGGAAGTTTCGAAGCTCGCGGGCGTGTCGTTCAAGACCGTCTCGCGCGTGCTGAACAACGAAAAGAACGTCAGCGAGGAAACCCGCCGCCGCGTCGAGCAAGTCGTCGCCGAACTCAATTTCCGCCCCAGCCTCGCCGCACGCACGCTCGCCGGCCGCAAGTCATTTCAGGTCGGGCTGCTCTACGACAACCCCAGCCCCTATTATGTCTATCACCTCCTTGCCGGCGCGCAGGAGGGGTGCGCCGAACATGGTTATCGGCTGCTGACCCAGCCAGTCGACAGCGCCGCGCCGGGGCTGGTCGCCGATGTCTGCGCTCTGGTGGACGAGACGCATCTCGACGGACTGATCCTATCCCCGCCAGTGACCGAAAGCGAAGCCTTGCTCGACGAACTCGACCGGCGCGGGCTGCCCTATGTGCGGATCGAGCCGGGGCTGCGCCGCGATGTCGGGCGGTCGGTGACGATCGACGACGCCAGCGCCGCGCGTGAGGCGACCGCGCATCTGCTCGGCCATGGCCATCGCGCCATCGCCTTCATCAAGGGGCCGGACGCGCATATCTCGTCGGTCGAGCGTCTAAAAGGCTATCGCTCGGCGCTCGACGCGCACGGCGTGGCGTTCAACCCCGATCTTGTCGTACCTGGCGATTACAGCATCGAATCGGGCCGCCGCGCCGCGCGGGCGTTGCTTGAACTCCCGACGCCGCCGACCGCAATCTTCGCGGGCAATGACGACATGGCCGCCGGCGTGCTCGCGATCGCACATGAGCGGGGCATCGCCGTCCCCGAACAATTGTCGATTGCCGGGTTCGACGATCGGGATCTCGCGGCCGCCGTCTGGCCGCCGCTCACCACCGTTCGCCAGCCGGTGCACGAACTGGCCCGCAGCGCCGCCGACCTGCTGCTCGATTCAAAGACGCCGCGTGACCGGTTGACCTTCGATACCCGGCTTATCCCCCGCGCCAGCACAGGCCCCGCGCCGAGACGCTGATCGTCGAGTTGTCCGACATCTCGGTTGACTCCCCTCCCGACTTGTAACACAACTCGGTTGACACCGGTGTCTAAACCCGGGTCGATCGGGCGTAGGCCGGGACGGGGATGCAGGGCGAGAGGCGCGCCTTCCCCACCCCGTGCCGCGCGGATACAGGGGAGGAAAAACATGGACATCAGAACATCCGTCAAAACGGGGATCGCCATCGGCGCACTCGCAACCGCGCTTACATGCGGCACGCCCGCCATCGCCCAGGACGCAGCACCGCAGTCGGAAACGGATTCCGACGAGATCGTTGTCACCGGCATCCGCGCCTCGCTGGAACGCGCGGCCGACATCAAGCGCGAGGCCGATCAGGTGCTCGACGTGATCACCGCCGAGGATGTCGGCAAGCTGCCCGACGCCAACGTGGCCGAAGCGCTTCAGCGCGTAACCGGCGTCCAGATCACCCGCGTGTTCGGCGAGGGTCAGTCGGTGTCGGTGCGCGGCCTGCAACAGGTACGAGTCGAGGTCGACGGTCGCACGCTCCTCGGCTGGTCGGCGCGGCTGTCGCCACCGGAGAATGACCAGCTCGGTCGCTCGTCGGGCCTCGATCTGGTCCCGTCGAGCATGTTCGGACGGCTGGAGGTACGCAAATCGCCGCTCGCCAGCCAGGCCGAAGGCGGCCTTGGCGGCACGGTCAACCTCGTCACCCCCAAGCCGCTCGACTTCCGCAACACGACCGTCTCGCTGCGCGCGACCGGTGTTTATTCGGAAAACAGCGAGACGTTCGAACCGGTGCTCACCGGCTTTGCCACTACCAAATTCGCCGACGGCAAGGTCGGCGTGATGCTCGCGGCGGAGTATCAGAAACGCACCTCGACCACCCAGGCGTTCGAGCGCAACAACTTCCTCAATCGCACCTATACCGGCACCGGCGGAGGGGTGATCCCGACCCCCGTACTGCTGCAGTACGAGAATTTCGTTGTCGACCGCTCGCGCATCGGCCTCAACGGCGCGGTGCAGGTCGAGGTTACGCCGGATTTCGTGCTGACCGCCGACGCGCTCTATTCACGCCTCACCACCGGGCGCATTCAGGACTTTTTTTGCTTTCCGCCTGCCCACCGGCAGCAATCCGGTCACCAACCGCGTGGTCGAGAACGGCGTGGTCGTCGCGGGCAACGCCAACGGCACCGTCACCACCGCGGGCCAGATCCGCAACGAGCCGACCGAAAGCTATCTTTACGGCCTCAACGGCAAATATGAGAGCGGCGGGCTGACGATCGAGGCGGATGGCTATTACAGCAAGGGCACGATCGACCAGACGATCCAGATCATCACGCTACAGGCGACCGCAGCAGTCCCCGGCGCGTTCGATTTCCGCAACACGACGATCCCCAGCCTGAGCCTCGGGGCCTGGAACCCGACGGTCTATTCCTCATACAATCCGGCCAGCAACGGCGTGCGCAGCAACCGCCTGCTCGGCCTGCTCGAGGAATGGACCGGCAAGCTCGACCTGTCCTATGAATTCGACAGCGGCTTCACCATCTCGACGGGGGTGCGCTATACCGATCTCCACGCGCTGACCAATGCCTATCGCAGCCAGGTTACTCCGACCCGGGCGGAGATCGAACCCTATCTGCGCCAGGTCAGCATGGGATCGTTCCTGCCCGACATTCCGGGCAGTTTCCCGCGCAGCTTCCTCAGCACCGCACCGACCTATGACTATGTCTTCACGCGGGCTCAGGCCGCACAGCCCAACCCCGATCCCAATGACCGCTCGACGCTGCTGCCCAACGCCCAACGCGACTATGACTTCAGCGAGCGAACGCTGGCCGGCTATCTGATGGTGGCAGGCAAGGGCGAGATTGGCGGCGTCCCCTTCTCGGCCAACGCCGGGTTACGCATCGCCCGGACGCAATTGTCGGTGGATACGTTCAACACGGTCGGGACGACGGCGACGCTGGTCACCGACGAAAGCAGCTACACCAACGTCCTGCCCAGCGCGAATGTGGTGTTCAACGTCACCGACAACTTCCTCGTCCGCATTTCGGGGTCCCAGACGATGCAGCGCGCGTCGATCGCCGACCTTGCGCCGTCGAACTTCTTCAACGCGACCAACCTGTCGGTGACCGGCGGCAATGCCGCGCTCGAACCGCCGATCTCGACCCAAGGCGATATCAGCTTCGAATATTATACCGGCAAGAGCTCGCTGATCTCCGGCGCGTTCTTCTACAAGGACGTTTCGAACTTCATCGCCAGCTTCGTGACCACCGGGATCGACACCAATCTCGACCCGGCCGGGCGCGAACTGACCTTCTCCCGCCCCGAAAACCTCGCCAGCGCGCGGATCAAGGGGTTCGAGATCGGCATCCAGCAATTCTTCGACTTCCTTCCCGCCCCGCTCGACGGGTTCGGCATGATCGCCAACTATACCTATTCGGACTCGGAAGATAATGGTGGCTTCCCGCTCGTCGCAGTGTCGAAGCACAGCTACAATCTGGTCGGCCTGTACGAAAAGGGGGCCGTTCTCGGCGCGTATCGCCTATAACTATCGCGACGAGGCGGTGTTCGAATTTTCCGAAGGCCGCCCCAGCTTTGTCGGCCCGCGCTCGCAGCTCGACGCCCAGATCGGGATCGACCTGGCGAAGGGGATCGCGCTCTCGCTCCAGGCGCAGAACCTGATCCCCGAGGATTCGGCGACGACCGAGTACAGTGCCGCCGGGCCGATCGCGCTCAACAGCTATGCGCTGTCCGAACGACGCTTCTCGATCGGCGTGCGCGCCAAGTTCTGAACCGTGCGGGGGCGTCGGCACATCCGCCGGTGCCCCCGTCGCTCAGCGGCGCATCGCCGCCCGTAGCCGCAGTAGCGCGTCGGCGATCCACCGGCCGGGCTGGCGCAGCGGACGCCGCACGCGAACGCGCAGCACCACGCGGGTGCCGCCCGTGTCGTTCCACGCCTCATGGTCATAGGTGTCGTCGAACACCAAGGTCTCACCCTCAGCCCAGCGCAATACGCGGTCTCCAACCCGCATCCGCGCATCGCCGTCACGCGGGATGATCAAGCCCAGATGGCAGGTGAGGAGCCCCCGGGTCGCCCCGCGATGCGCAGGCACATGGGTGCCGGGCGGAAGAATCGCGAAGCTCGCGCTGTCGAGACCGGGGATCGTCGCTATCGCTGCTGCGGTCGCCGGGCAGCGCGCGGCATTGACCTCGACCCGGTCGCCGCGCCGCCACAGGATAAAGGCGGCGCGCGCGTCGCAGGCGCGCGTCGCGGCACGCGCCTCGTCCCGGATCGCGCGCCAGTTGTCGCGCAACTCGCGTGTCCAGCCGAATGCCCGCACATCGAGTACCGGCGCGATCGGAACCAGCGAGAAGCCGCCGATCACCCGATCGGCAAGGGCATGTGCGGGTCCGCGATTCGACACGTCACGCGGTACTACGGCGGACAAAGCCGTCGCGCCGTCGCTGTTCCGATCGATCGTCCGCTCGAACACGCTACGCCCCACCCAACCGGCCGCTGGCACGATTCTCGGCCACGGCTTCAGGTGCGGGGCTAGGAGCACACTGGGTCCAAAACATGGCCGAACCCGCGCCAAAGTCGCGCGCGACGGACCGTTGCGGCACCGGCTGGCACGGCGCGCGCATCCAAGCTAAGCTCCCGCACGATGGCTTTGTTTTCGCGCCTCCGGCCGCTCGCCCTTCCCCTATTTTTCGTCGCAGCCGCGCTGCCCGCGCTCGGCCAGTCGAGCGCCCCGGCACCCCAGGCCACAGCCGCGCCTGTCGCGGTCGACAAGACGCCCTGGCTGTACAAGGGCAGCGACATTGAGCACGACCCCGAATGGCGGTTCGGGACGCTCCCCAACGGCCTGCGCTATGCGGTGCGCAAGAATGGCGTGCCCCCGGGCCAGGTATCGGTGCGGCTGCACATGGCGGTGGGATCGCTGATGGAGCAGGAGAGCGAGAAGGGCTTTGCCCATCTGCTCGAACACCTCTCCTTTCGCGGATCGTCCAAGATCCCCGATGGCGAATCGAAACGGGTGTGGCAGCGGCTGGGTGTCACCTTCGGATCGGACAGCAACGCCAGCACCACGCCGGTATCCACCACCTACAAGCTCGACCTTCCCAATGCGAACGAGGCGAGCCTCGACCAGTCGATGATGATCCTTGCCGACATGATGGCGGCACCCAACATCACCACCCAGTCGCTGACACAGGAGCGGCCGGTGGTACTGGCGGAACAGCGCGAGTCGCTGGGGCCGGGAGAGCGGCTGGACGATCTGCGGCGCCGCCTGTTCTTCGCGGGGCAGCGGTTCGCCGATCGACCCGTCATCGGGACGGTGGAGACGTTGACCGGAGCGACCGCCGACACGGTCCGCGCCTTTCACCAGCGCTGGTACCGGCCGGAACGCACAACATTGGTGATCGTCGGCGACCTCGATCCCGCGCTGTTCGAGGCGCAGATCGTCAAGCATTTCGCGGCATGGAAGGGCGTCGGCCCCAACCCCGCAAATCCCGATTTCGGCAAGCCGAGCGACACCCACCCAAAAAGCGCTGCCTTGGTCGAACCGACCCTGCCGCCCATCGTCGCCCTCGCCGTACTGCGCCCCTGGACCGTGTTCGAGGATACGGTGAAGTTCAATCAGGAGCGCTGGGTCGATTTTGTCGCGGTCCGGATCATCAACCGCCGCCTCGAACGGCGGGCGCGATCCGGGTCGAGCTATATCGGCGCGGGTGCCGACCTGTCGGACGCCGTGCGATCGGTGAACGTGACGACGATCCAGGTGCTTCCGGTCGGCGAGGATTGGGAGACCGCACTCAAGGAAGTACGCGGCGTCGTCGCCGACGCGCTCGCCACCGCACCGACCCAGGCCGAGATCGACCGCGAGGTGAACGAGATCGCGTCAGAGATGCGCAACGCGATCGAGACCGCGCGCGTGACCGCCGGGTCGCAGCGCGCCGACACGCTGATCGCCGCAGTCGACATCAACGAGGTGACGACCAGCGAACAGGCGAGCTTCGGCATCTTCCAGGGCGCGATCAATCAAAGGATGTTCACGCCGGAGCGCGTGCTGGCATCGACCCGGCGGGTGCTTCAGGGTGTCGCAACCCGCGCGCTGATCACCACGCGCGCGCCCGACGCCAATGTCCAGACCAAGCTCGCCGCCGCGCTTGAGGCCGATGTTTCGGGCCTCGCCGGCACCCGCGCGGCGTTGCGCAACGTCAGCTTCGCGTCGCTGCCCAGGCTCGGCACGCCGGGCAAGGTCGCGATGCGGGCGGTGGCAGTACCCGATCCGAAGATCGAACAGGTTCGCTATTCCAATGGGGTTACCGGCCTGTTCTTCCAGAATCCGGGCGAAGTCGGTCGCATCTATGTCTCGGTTCGCTTCGGGCGCGGCATGCAAGCGCTGCCTGCCAACCGCCAGACCCCTGCCTGGGCCGCCAACCTCGCGCTGCTGGAAGGCGGCATCGGCAAACTTGGCCAGGAGGAGATCGACCAGATCACCGGCGACCGGCGCATTTCGATGCAGTTCGGGGTCGGCGACGACGCCTTCGTCATCGCGGGGCAAACCTCGCCCGCCGACCTGACCGATCAGCTGCGGCTGATCGCGACGAAGCTCGAAGTACCGGGCTGGGATCCCAAGCCGGTCGCCCGTGCCCGTGCGGTCGCGATCTCCGGCTATGCCGCGCGCAACGCCTCCCCGATGCCGTGATCGGCAACATGCTGGATCATCTCCTCCACGCCGGCGATCCGCGCTGGGGGATGCCCGAACTCGCGGAGATCGAGAAGCTCAACGCCAAGGACTTCCGTGCCCTGTGGGAGCCGCTACTCGCCAGCGGGCCGATCGAGGTGCAGGTGTTCGGCGACATCGACGTCGACAAGGCGATCGAGGCGGTGCGCCAGACCTTTGGCGCGATGAAGCCACGTCGGGCATCGGCCATCGTCTCGGCCGCCGTGCGCTTTCCGGCCCATGTTGAGAGCCCGCTGGTCCTCCGCCATACCGGTGAACCCGATCAGGCCGCTGCCGTGATCGCGTGGCAAGCGGGCGGCGGCGCGGTCAATATTTCCGAAGGCCGCAAGCTCGAAATTCTCGCTGCGGTGATGCGCGACCGAATCCTCGACCTAATCCGTTCAACCGAGGGGGTGAGCTACTCGCCCACGGTCATCAGCCAATGGCCGGTCGGCCAGCCCGGCGGCGGGCGGGTGATCGCGCTGACCCTGTTGCCCCCTGACAAGACCGACCTGTTCCTCACCGTGGCGCGAGAGATCGCTGCCGACCTGGTCGCCAAGCCGATCGAGTTGGACGAGTTGCGCCGCGCACTGGTGCCGACGGCCCAGATGGTCGCGCGCCGGTCGAGCGGCAACCCCTTCTGGATGCAGCAGACAGAGGGCGGGACGTTCGACCCGCGCCGCCTGGCCGCGGTCAACACGCTGGGAAGCGACTATGGCCGCACCGGGCCGGAGGAGCTTCAGGCACTCGCGATCAAATATCTGGCGCGCGACAAGGATTGGGCAATGATCGTGCTACCCAAAGGCTGGGAAGCCGTCGCACCGGTGGCGGGAACGCGATAGACGCTCCCTTTCGTCACCCCGGGTCAAGCCCGGGGCGACGCAAAGCTAGCCCTTGTACAAGCCGTCCAGCCGCGCCCCATACACCTCTTTGAGGATATGGCGGCGGATCTTGAGGCTGGGGGGTCAGCTGCTGGTTCTCGATCGTGAACGGCTCGTCCGCCAGGATAAAGCGGCGCACGCGTTCGATCACCGACAAATCCTTGTTCACCCGATCGACCGCCGCGCCGATTGCGCTGCGATAGTCCGGGTCGTCGCGCAGCGCCTTGAGGTCGCATTTTGCCCCGGTCTTGGCGCACCATTCCTGCGTCCATTCGGGGTCGGGAACCAGCACTGCGGTCATGTACGGCTTGCGGTCGCCCGCGATCATTGCCTGCATGATTTCGGGCTGAAGGGTAAGCATGCCCTCAACCTTTTGCGGCGCAACATTGTCGCCCTTGTCGTTGACGATGATGTCCTTCTTGCGGTCGGTGATCTTGATTCGGCCCCTCTCGTCGATCAGCCCGATATCGCCGGTATGCAGCCACCCGTCCTTGAGGACGCGAGCCGTCTCGGCCTCGTTGCGCCAGTAACCGTGCATCACCAGCTCGCCGCGCACCAGAATCTCGCCATCCTCGGCGATCTTCACCTCGACGCCCTCCAGCGGCGGGCCGACCGTGTCGTGCTTTAGGCCGGCGCTCGGGCGGTTGCAGCTGATGACGGGCGCCGCCTCGGTCTGACCGTACCCCTGCAGGAAGGTGATTCCGAGGCTCTCGAAGAACACTCCGACCTCCGGGTTGAGCGGCGCGCCGCCCGACACCATCGCCTTGATCCGCCCGCCAAACTTCTTCGACAATTTTGGCTTCAACGTGCGGCTCAGGAAGAGGCTCATCGGCACGTCGAGCACCGAACTCTTCCCCGCCGCCTTCTTGCCCCCGATCGAAACCGCGCGGTCGAGCAGGTAATTGGCAAACTTGCCCTGTTTCTCGACCTGCTTGGTAATCCGCGTGCGCAACACCTCGAACAGCCGGGGCACGACGACCATCAGCGTCGGGCGCACCTCCTCGATATTCGACGCCAGCTTGTCGAGACCTTCGGCATAATAGATCTGCGCGCCCAGCCCGATCGGGAAATGCTGCCCGCCGGTATGCTCATAGGCGTGGCTGAGCGGCAGAAACGACAGGAATATCTCGTCGTCCCAGCCGAAATCCTCGCTGATCACGGTGCAGCAGCCCTCGACATTGGTCAGGATCGCGCCGTGATGCTGCATCACGCCGCGCGGGGAGCCGCCGGTGCCGCTGGTGTAGATGATGCACGCCAGATCCTCGCGCTTCATCCGCGCCGCCGCAGCTTCGGCGACCGCCACGTCTGCGGCATTGGCGGCGATCAGCGCGTTCCAGTCGTGAAAGTCGATCGCGCCCGGCTGGCTGAGCTTCATCTCGTCCATGCCGATCACCACATGCCCGACGCTACCCGCCGTGCGCAGGATCGCAGGGAGCAGGGTCTTGGCCAGCTTCGCATCGGACACGATCGTCATCGTCGCGCCCGAATTGTCGATGATATGCTGGTGATCGCGCTCGGTATTGGTGATGTAGGTCGGCACGGTCACCCCGCCCGCCGCCATGATCGCAAGGTCGCTCAGGCACCATTCGGGCCGGTTCTCGCTGACCAGCATCACCCGGTCGCCCGGTTTCAGACCAAGCGATTTCAGCGCCGCCGCCAGGCTCGCGACCTTGCGCGCCGATTCCGCCCAGCTGATCGACTGCCACGTACCGCCGCTCTTGGCCCAGAGGAACGGCGCGTCGCCCTGTTCCCGCGCGCGGGTGAAGAACATCGAAACGAGATTGTCGAATTTTTCGAGCTTGCGCATCCTGACCCCAACTCCTGCGGCGCGGGTTCGTGCCCGCGCTCAATCATGCGCGAACCCTAACGACACCGCTGGCAATCGCAATGCCGCTACGTCACAGACGGTTGACGATCCGCCGCACCAGCCCCGGCCCTTCGAACACCAGCGCCGAATATATCTGCACCATCGCCGCCCCCGCATCGAGCCGCGCCAGCGCCTCTTCGGGCAGAATCGATCCCGCCGACCGCGATCACCGGCAGCGCGCCATCGGCAATCTCGATCGCCATTGCCAGTTTCTCACGGGCAAGCGCGGCCAGCGGTCGCCCCGACAGACCGCCCGCTTCGGCGGCCAGCGGGGAACGCAGCGTATCGGGCCGTGAAATCGTCGTATTGCCGACAATCAGCGCATCGACCGACGCATTGGCCGCAGCCGCGACCACCCCCGCCATCCCCGCACGGTCGAGATCGGGCGCGACCTTGAGAAACAGTGGCACGCGCGCGCCCTCCAGCACCCGCGCCGCACTCGCCGCGTTCAGCAATTCGTCCAGCGCCGGTCGTGACTGAAGGTCGCGCAGCCCCGGCGTGTTGGGTGAACTGACATTGATCGTCACATAGTCCGCATGCGGCGCGACCTTCGCCACGCCGAGCGCATAATCCGCCACGCGATCGTCGCTGTCCTTGTTCGCCCCGACATTGATGCCAAGCACGCCCGGCCGCTTCGCCCGATTGACGCGCTCGATCGCCGCATCGATCCCGCCATTGTTGAACCCCATGCGGTTGACCACCGCGCGGTCCTCGACCAGCCGAAACAGCCGCGGCTTCGGATTGCCCGCCTGCGGGCGCGGCGTCAGCGATCCGATCTCGACGCTGCCGAACCCCAGCCCCATCAGCCCGTCGATCGCCTCGCCATCCTTGTCCAGCCCCGCCGCAAGTCCGACGGGGTTGGGGAACGCCACCCCGCCGATCGTGACCGGCCGCACGCGCGGGATGCTGCCACCCGGCGACAGCGCGGACGCGCGAATAGCCAGACGGTGCGCGCGTTCGGCGTCGAGCGTGAAGATCAGCGGCTTGAGCAGGTCGTAGAGCATGGACGCTGCCCTTAACGCCTGTCGCCCCGTCGCGTCACCCCGTCGCGCGGAAGTTTACACAAGGCTTACACTATCAGCCCCGGGGGGTCCGCGCCTTGACACACCCCCTCTCCAAGCCCATCTGCCCAATCGGAACGAATCATTCCGATTTGAGAATGGCTCGCAATCAGTTCGGCAGGCCGCAGCGCTTTTGCGCGTAGGCCCAACAGGGAATCCATGCGCCTCTCCGCCCAGACAGACTATGCCGTCGTGATGCTCTCCGCCGCCGCGCGTCACTGCGGCGTCAGCGGGCGGCTGAACGCGACGCTGCTGGCGGACGAGACCAGGTTGCCGCTTCCCACGGTCCAAAAGCTGGTCAGCCGCCTCTCCGCCGCCGGCCTGATCGAAAGCGCGCGCGGCACCGGTGGCGGCTTCCGCCTCGCCCGCCCGCCCGCAACGATCACCCTGGCCGACATCGTCGAAGCGATCGAAGGACCGATCGCGCTCACCGCGTGCGTCGACACCGGCAAGCATGACTGCTGCATCGAACAGAGCTGCCGCGTGAAACCGCACTGGAACAATGTCAACGCATCGGTCCGCGGCGCACTCGCCGGCGTCACCCTCGCCTCCCTCTCCTCCCAGCCGGTACCCGCATAATGGCCACCAAGAATGCAGAGGCGATCGCCGCCGCCAACAAGAAATACGAGTGGGGCTTCTCCTCGGACATCGAACAGGACTTCGCGCCCAAGGGGCTGAGCGAGGACACGGTCCGCTTCATCTCGGCCAAGAAGAACGAACCGGAATGGATGCTCGACTGGCGGCTCAAGGCCTATCGCCACTGGCTGACGATGACCGCACCCGACTGGGCGAAGCTCGACATCGACCCGATCGACTATCAGGACGCGTACTATTACGCCGAACCCAAGGCGAAGCCCAAGCTCGGCAGCCTCGACGAGGTCGATCCCGAAATCCTGCGCGTCTATGAAAAGCTCGGCATCCCGATCGAGGAGCAGAAGGTGCTGGCCGGGGTCGAGGGCGCGCGCAAGGTCGCGGTCGACGCGGTGTTCGACAGCGTCAGCGTCGCCACCACCTTCCGCAAGGAACTCGAGGCGGCCGGCGTCATCTTCCGCTCGATCAGCGAGGCGATCCGCGAATATCCCGATCAAGTCCGCAAATGGCTGGGGGAAGGTCGTGCCGATGCACGACAACTATTTCGCCGCATTGAACTGCGCGGTCTTCAGCGACGGCACCTTCGTCTATATCCCCGAGGGCGTGCGCTGCCCGATGGAGCTGTCGACCTATTTCCGAATCAACGCCGAGAATACCGGCCAGTTCGAACGCACGCTGATCGTCGCCGACAAGGGCAGCTATGTCAGCTATCTCGAAGGCTGCACCGCCCCGATGCGCGACGAGAACCAGCTCCACGCCGCCGTGGTCGAACTGGTCGCGCTCGACGATGCCGAGATCAAATATTCGACCGTCCAGAACTGGTATCCGGGCGACGAGAATGGCGAGGGCGGCATCTATAATTTCGTGACCAAGCGCGCTTTGTGCCAGGGCCGGAACTCCAAGGTCAGCTGGACCCAGGTCGAGACCGGCAGCGCGATCACCTGGAAATATCCGTCCTGCGTGCTCAACGGCGAAAACAGCGTCGGCGAATTCTACTCGGTCGCGGTCACCAACAACCGCCAACAGGCCGATACCGGCACGAAGATGATCCACAATGGCAAGGGATCGCGCTCGACGATCATCTCCAAGGGGATCAGCGCGGGCCGCAGCAACAACACCTATCGCGGCCTCGTCCGCGTCGCGCCGGGCGCGGAGGGCGTGCGCAACTTCACACAGTGCGACAGCCTGTTGCTCGGCTCCGAATGCGGCGCGCACACCGTACCGTATATCGAAGTCAGGAATCCTTCAGCCCAGATCGAGCACGAGGCGACCACGAGCAAGATCAGCGAGGACCAGATGTTCTACGCCATGCAACGTGGGCTGGATCAGGAAGCGGCGGTCGCGCTGATCGTCAACGGCTTCGCCAAGGAGGTGCTCCAGCAGCTCCCGATGGAGTTCGCGGTCGAGGCGCAGAAGCTGCTCGGCATCTCGCTCGAGGGCAGCGTGGGATGATCGCCGCGTTCGCCCTTCTGGCCATCGTGCCGCAGGACGCGGTCGCCGCGCCCGAGCCCGAATATGAAGAAGTGGTCATCACCGCCCGGGTCGGCCGCGTCGCGTTGGTGTTCGACCGCGCGCCCGATGGCCGCCTGATCAACTGCCGCGTGTTCAAGTCGTCGGGGACGAAACGGATCGACGACGCGGCCTGCACCTCGCTGCCCGATTGCGTCACTTCGACCAAGGGACAGGAATTTTGCGGCGGCGCAGGCGCGGGTCTGACCGCGACCGCGCCAAAGATCCTGACGACGGAGCCCAAGCTCGGCCTCGGCGTCTCGCTCAAGCCCGAAACGCCCAAGGCTCCCGCCGTCGGCCCGGTCGTCGGCGAGGCAAAGGACGAAGACCCCAACCGCCTCGGCAAGCTCCCGCCCCCGCCCAAGGACGAAAGCGGCACCCCCGCAATCACGCTGGGCGGAATGAAGCCGCAGGAGGAGCCGCGGTGACCCCTACCCACCGTCATGCTGACGCACTTCAGAATTTGCACGCAGGATAACATGCTCCAGATCACCAATCTCCACGCCGAAATCGACGGCAAGCCGATCCTCAAGGGCCTGACCCTCAGCCTCAATGCCGGCGAAGTCCATGCGATCATGGGCCCCAACGGCGCGGGCAAGTCGACGCTCGGCTATGTCCTTGGCGGCCGCCCCGGCTACGAGGTGACCGAGGGCAGCGTGACCTTCAACGGCACCGACCTGCTCGAGCTCGAACCCCATGAGCGCGCCGCCGCCGGCCTGTTC
This sequence comes from Sphingomonas sp. J344, assembly GCF_024700005.1. Lineage (NCBI taxonomy): Bacteria > Pseudomonadati > Pseudomonadota > Alphaproteobacteria > Sphingomonadales > Sphingomonadaceae > Sphingomonas > Sphingomonas sp. J344. The sequence goes on from NZ_JAJONB010000001.1 coordinate 769,858, forward strand.
CTGGGTTTCCAGTACCCGGTCGAAATCCCCGGCGTCTCGAACGTTCAGTTCCTTCGCGAAAGCCTCAACAGCCAGCGCCGTGCACGCGACGAGGCCCCGCTGTCGGGGGGCCGAGTTCCTGAAACTCGCCCGCGCCCAGGCCGCCGCGCTGGAGATGGACGCAGAGATGCTCAAGCGCCCGGTCAATGTCGGATTCTCGGGCGGCGAGAAGAAGCGCAACGAGATGGTTCAGATGGGCATCCTCGATCCCAAGCTCGCGATCCTCGACGAAACCGATAGCGGCCTCGACATCGACGCGCTGCGCATCGTCGGCGACGGCATCAACCGCATCATGCGCGCCCCCGACAAGGCGGTGCTGCTGATCACCCACTATCAGCGCCTGCTCGATTATGTGAAGCCCGACTTCGTCCACATCCTCGCCGATGGCCGCATCGTGAAGACCGGCGGCCCCGAACTCGCGCTCGAACTGGAGCGTGAGGGCTATTCGCAGGTGGCGGCGTGATGACGTCGCGGCAAGGCTGGATCGCGGCGCTGCTCGGCACCAGCCTGTGGGCGTGCGGCGCGGGAATCGTCCACTTTCTTCCCTTCCTGTTCGACGGCGGGATCGCGACCGCGGCGATGTTCGGGGTCGGCGTCATCACCAGCCTGATCACGGTCGAAGTGGCACGCCGCCTCGGCAGCGCGTCGGGCGCGCCGCTGATCGCCATGATGGCATTGGGAACCGGAATCGCCCTGCTGCTGGACGGAATCGGTTTCGCCTTCCTGCCCGATATCTATGCCGGGCGCAGCTTCGCCAGCCAGGCGGGCGCGGCCTTCATCATGTGGGCCGGCGGTGTCGGACTGCTGATCGCTCTGGTGACGGAGCGGAAGCGATGAGCCTGCTCGCACTCGCACTCCAGGCCGCCGCACCGCCGCCGATCGACCCGACGACTGAAGAAGAAATCCTCGTCATCGCGCCAAAGCTCGACCGCATTGCCGTGTCAATCACGCGCAAGCGGGGCGACCAGTATGACTGCTCGCTCAGTGAGACGACCGGCGTCGACACGCTGGATGCCGCGCTATGCCGCACTGCGGTCGGATGCGTGCGCCACGGCAACAAGACCAATGATGCGATCAAGGGGTGTGTCGCCCGCGCCCGCCCGGCGCTGGTCGCGCAGCTGCGCCAGCACTTGAAGGGGCGCCAGCCATGACCCACGGCCTTGTACTCGACGCCCCGATCGCGGAAGATTGGCGCTGGTTCGACGCCGCGCCGCTCGATGCGCTCGCAGCAACGCCGCGCGGTGCCGCGCCTGACGTCGCGCACCTGTGGATCGACCGCCCCGGCCCGCGCCTGTTGTTCGTCGACGGCGCATTCGTCGCGGAGGCGAGCGCCCCCGGCCCGGTCGAGATTTCCGCCGCGCCGATCCGCACCCCTGCCAACCCCTATTCGGAAGCGGCATGTACCTACGCTCAGGCAGGCTATGTCCTGTATCTGAAGTCTGGAGCCGCACTCGACGGCCCGGTACAGGTGATCCACGTCACCACCGGCGGCGTCGCGCATCTGTCGAACAAGATCGTGCTTCAGGCTGATGCGGTCGCATCGCTCGTCGAAACGCATGTTGGTCCCGGCTGGAGCAACGCCAATCTGTGGGTCGAGCTGGGCGAAGGCGCGCGACTGATGCGCGCCGTCCGCGTTCTCAAGGAAGACGGCGCACACACCGACTACGCCGATGCCACGATCGGTAAGGCGGGCAGCTTCGTCAGCACCGCGCTCGTCACCGGCTGCCGCACCGCACGGGTCGAGGCGCGGCTGACGCTGACCGGCGAGGGTGCCTATGGCGAGGCTGGCGGCGCGCTGCTGACCCGTGGCGGCGAGAAGGCCGATGCCGCAACCGTCGCCGATCATGCCGCGCCGGAAGGGACCAGCCGCCAGATCTGGCGCGCGGTCGCCGCCGACACCTCGACCGCCAGCATCGCCTCGCGCGCGCAGGTCCGCCGCGATGCGCAGAAGACCGATGGCGAGCAATCGCTGCGCGGCCTGCTGCTCAAGCGCACCGCGACAGTGAATCTGAAGCCCGAACTCGAAATCTTCGCCGACGATGTGAAATGCGCCCACGGAGCGACGGTGGGCGAGCTCGATGCCAAGGCGCTGTTCTACATGCAGTCGCGCGGCATCCCCGAGGCACAGGCCAAGGCGCTGCTGACTCGCGCCTTCGTCACCGACGCAATCGACCGGATTGACGACGAAGCGGTGCGCGCGGCGTTCGCGGCGGATGCCGACGCCTGGCTGGAGGCGGCGTTGTGAGTACGCTGACGGCGACCGCTCCGCTCGACCTCCTCGCCGATTTCCCGGCGATCCCGGCGGGCTGGGCCTATCTCGACACCGCCGCGACCTCGCAAAAACCGCGCCCGGTGATCGACGCGATCACCCGCGGCTACGCGCAGGATTACGCCACCGTCCATCGCGGCGTGTATCAGCGCTCGGCCGACATGACCCTCGCCTATGAGGCCGCACGCCGCCGCGTCGCGACCTTTATCGGCGGGCGCGAGGACGAAGTCGTGTTCGTGCGCGGCGCGACCGAGGGGATCAACCTCGTCGCGCAGAGCTGGGCGATCCCCAACCTCAAGCCCGGCGACCGCATCCTGCTCAGCCAGCTCGAACATCACAGCAATATCGTGCCGTGGCAGATGGCGGCGGAGCGCACCGGCGCGATCATCGACGTGGTGCCGCTGACCGACGACCACCGTATCGACCTCGACGCGATGGCGGCGATGCTGACCGAGCGGCACAAGCTGGTCGCGCTCGCCCATGTCTCCAACGTCATGGGCTCGATCCTCGACGTGCAGCGCGCCACCGAATTGGCGCATGGCGTCGGCGCGAAGATCCTGATCGACGGCTGTCAGGCGGTCCCCCGGCTGCCCGTCAACGTCGCCGAGCTCGGCTGCGACTTCTACGTCTTCTCCGGCCACAAGCTCTACGGCCCGACCGGCATCGGCGTGCTGTGGGGCCGCCACGACCTGCTCGACGCGATGCCCCCTGGCAGGGCGGCGGGTCGATGATCGACCGCGTGACCTTCGCGAAAACGACCTACGCCCCCGCCCCAGGCCGGTTCGAGGCGGGAACCCCGCACATCATCGGCGTTACCGGGTTGCACGCCGCGATCGACTATGTCGATGCCATCGGCCTCGACCGCATCCACGCGCACGAAACCGCGCTGGTGAAGCAGGCCCGCGACGCGCTATCCGGCCTCAACAGTGTGCGGCTGCTCGGCCCCGACGACAGCGCCGGAATCGTCAGTTTCGTCGTGGAGGGGGTGCATCCGCACGACGTCGCCACCATCTTGGACGAGGGCAATGTCGCCATCCGCGCCGGGCATCACTGCGCCCAGCCGCTGATGGACAGCCTCGGCGTCCCGGCGACGGCACGTGTCAGCTTCGGGGTTTAGCAATGGCGCGGCGGACATCGCCGCGCTGGTCAAGGGGATAGAGCGAGTGACGAGGATCTTCGGATGAACGAAGAACGCAGGATCGAAGTCGAGCAAGTGGACGCCGTCGCCGCCCCGCCGCGCGCCCGTGTGGAAGATGCGCGGGAAACGTTCGAACGCAAGCGCGACTATCTCGAAGGCTTTTTGTCCCAGAAGCCCTCGGATGTCCCCAAAGGCGAACCCGGCGGCGCGACCTATGAAGCGATCATCGACGCCTTGAAGGACATTTTCGACCCCGAAATCCCGGTCAACATCTACGACCTCGGCCTGATCTACAATGTCGAGGTCACCGATGCCGGGCATGCCGTGGTGACGATGACCCTCACCACCCCGCACTGCCCGGTCGCCGAATCCATGCCGGCCGAGGTCGAGCTGCGTGTCGGCGCGGTGCCGGGCGTCGGCCACGCCGAGGTCAACCTCGTCTGGGATCCGCCTTGGGACCCGGCGAAGATGAGCGACGAGGCCCGGCTCGAACTGGGGATGCTGTGATGACCGAAGTCAAAACCCGCGCCCGCCCCGCCGCGATCCTTCTGACCTCCGCCTCGGAAGCCCGCATCGCCGACCTGATGTCACGCGCACCGGAAGGGGCGATCGGCGTCAAGCTCTCGACCCCGCGTCGCGGCTGTTCAGGCCTTGCCTATTCGGTCGATTACGTCACCGCCGCCAATCCGATGGACGAGCGGATCGACACCCCCGGCGGCACCCTGTTCGTCGATGGCGGGTCGGTGCTCTACCTGATCGGATCGACGATGGACTGGGTCGAGGACGATTTCACCGCCGGCTTCGTGTTCAATAACCCGAACGCCAAGGGCGCCTGCGGCTGCGGCGAGAGCTTCACTGTCTGACGAAGCCCCCAAGTCGAACACCGCCCGCAACGCCGCCCTCGCCGCGACGGTGCTGCTCGCACCCGGCGGGTTCATTCTCGGCGGCATCCTGATCGCCCGCGCGCTCAGGAAACGGCGGGAGGCGAAGGAAGCGGAAAGCGCGGATTAAACCGCGAACAGCTGCCCGATATCCTTGAATGCCTTGAATTCCAGCGCGTTGCCGGCGGGATCAAAGAAGAACATCGTCGCCTGTTCGCCGGGCTGTCCGGCAAAGCGGATATGCGGTTCGATCACGAACTGCGTCCCCGCCGCCTTCACCCGATCGGCCAGCGCGTGCCACTCGTCCCAGTCGAGCACAAGCCCGAAATGCGGCACCGGCACCGCATCGCCATCGACCGCATTGCGCAGGCGGACCCCAGCACCTTCCCCCTTGTGCAGCACCAGCTGATGCCCGCGCAGGTCGAAATCGATCCAGTGATCCGGGTCCTCTCGCCCCTGCGGACAACCGAGCAGGTCGCCATAGAATGCGCGCCCCGCCTCCAGATCGTCGACCGGGATCGCCAGATGAAAACGCGGCATCGTCATCACATCCATCCTTCCAGAACCTGATCGGGCGGACGATGGCCGTCGGCCCAGAAACGGATATTGGCGATCACCTTCTCGCCGGTCGCCTGCCGCCCCTCGAACGTCGCGGACCCCATATGCGGCGTCATCACGACATTGGGCAGTGCGAGCAGGCGCGGGTCGATTTGCGGCTCGAACCGCCATACATCCAGGCCCGCCCCGGCGAGCCTCCCGGCCTCCAGCGCATCGACCATTGCCTCTTCATCGACGATCCCGCCGCGCGAGGCGTTGATGAGGTAGACATGCGGCCCAAGCAACCCGATCCGCCGCGCGTCGATGAGGTCGCGGCTCGCGTCGTTGAGGGGCGTGTGGATCGTAAGGATATCGATCTCGCCCAGCATCGTATCGAGATCGGCATGGAATGTCGCGCCCAGTTCCGCCTCGACCTGTTCAGGCAGGCGATGGCGGTTGTGATAGTGGATCGACAGGCCGAATGCCCGCGCGCGCCGCGCGACCGCCTGGCCAATCCGGCCCATGCCGACAATGCCCAGCGCCTTGCCGCCGATGCGATGTCCCAGCATCCCGCCAGGCGACCAGCCCTTCCACTGGCCCGACCGCACCAATTTCTCGCCTTCCGCCAGCCGACGCGGAACGGCAAGGATCAGCGCCATCGTCATGTCGGCGGTGTCTTCGGTCAGCACGCCCGGCGTGTTGGTCACGACGATCCCCCGCGCACGTGCCGCCCGCAGGTCAATATGGTTCACCCCGGCACCGAAATTGGCGATCAGCTTCAGCCGCTCGCCAGCCGCAGCAATCACTTCGGCGTCGATCGTATCGGTGACGCTGGGCACCAGCACGTCGTAATCGCGCACCGCCGTGATCAGCGCCGCGCGGTCCATACCTTCCTCGACGGGGTTGAGGGTCGTATCGAACAGCTCGACCATCCGCTGCTCGACCGCGTCGGGGAGCTTGCGGGTGACGATCACGCGGGGCCGGGATACGCGCGGCTGTGCCATGCCGGATCGCTTGGCCCCGCGACGCGCGCACGTCAACGGTTGATGCGGACGCATCGCGCCCTCTAAGATCGTTTCAATCCGAACTTTGGGGGATTCGATGCAGTTGCGTGTGGTTCTGGCGGCGCTGGTGACGCTCGCGCTCGGCGTGTGCGCGATCGGCGATGCCTGGGCGCAGCAGCGTAAACCGCCCTATTTCGCGTCGATCGCGGCTGGCAAGGCGCGGATGCGCACCGGGCCGGGACGCAACTACCCCTCCAGCTGGCTCTATGTCCGCGCCGATCTGCCGATCAAGGTGATCGAGGTGTATAATGATTGGCGCAAGGTCGAGGACCCGGACGGCACCCAGGGCTGGATGCTCGTCTCGCTTCTTTCAAGCCAGCGTACCGCGATCGTCGTCGGATCGGTACTGGAGATGCGCGACGAACCCCGCTTCGGCGCACGGGTCAACTGGCGCGCTGCACCCGGCGTGGTGGGTAAGATCAGCAAATGTCGGCGGGGGTGGTGCTGGCTCGATGTCCGCGGGCGCGGCGGCTATGTCGAACAGAACCGCGTCTGGGGCACCGACCCGGGCGAAGAAGTGCCCTGATACTCGCGTCCGTTTGTGCTGAGCTTGTCGAAGCACCGAAGCACCGAAGCGCAGACTAGCGGCCCTTCGACAATGATCAGGTGGAACGTCCCCCGGACGTTCCAGCCAAAGCTGGGAGCTTTGGCGACCATCATCATCAGGGCAAACGGCGTTCAGGGGGTCGGCGCTTCAAGTTTCGGCGTCATCCGAAGCCATAGGCCGCCCCTTGAACCCCTGCGCTACCACGAACCACTCGACCGATCCCTTGCGGCTCGACGGCGGCTTGGCGTGCTTCACGCTCGCGAAGTTGCGCTTCATCTCCGCAACCAGCGCGCTGTCCGCGCCACCAGCGAACACCTTGGAGACGAACACCCCGCCCGGCACGAGATTGCGGATCGCGAAGTCGAGCGCGGTCTCGACCAGTCCCATGGTGCGCAGCGCATCGGTCTGGGCATGACCGACCGTGTTCGCCGCCATGTCCGACATGACGAGGTCGGGCGCACCGCCCAGGGCCTCGACCAGCAGATCCGGTGCGGCATCGTCCGTGAAGTCCATCTGGAAGATGGTGACGCCCTCGATCGGATCGACCGGCAACAGGTCGATACCGACCACTGCGGCCTTGGGCAGCTTGCGGCGAATCACCTGCGCCCAGCCGCCCGGCGCGATGCCGAGATCGACGACCCGCTTTGCGCCCTTGAGCATGTCGAATTTCTCGTCGAGTTCGATCAGCTTGTACGCCGCTCGGCTGCGATACCCTTCCGCCTTGGCGCGCTTGACATAGGGGTCGTTGAGCTGGCGTTCGAGCCAGCGAACCGACTGGGTGGTCCGCCCGCGTGCAGTGCGCACGCGCGTGTGACCACGACTGCCCCCGGCTCACAGCGTGCGTCCGTCGATCAGGCGGCGCAAGATGCCCTCGCGAATGCCGCGATCGGCGATGCCGAGCCGTTCGGCGGGCCAGATGTCCATGATCGTCTCCAAAATCGCACAGCCCGCGACTACCAGGTCAGCGCGCTCCGCCCCGATGCAGGGAATCGCCGACCGGCCGGCAAGGTCAAGCTCCGCAACGCGCTGACTGACTGCGCGCATCGAAGCCGCCGGCACAATCAGACCGTCCACTGCGTTGCGATCATAGGACGGCAGGCCGAGATGCACGCTCGCCAGCGTCGTTACCGTTCCGCTGGTTCCAAGCAGCCGTGGGGTGCCGCGAATCGTCGGAAGGCGCGCGACAAAGGGAGCAAACGCCTCCTCTACCGCCGCGCGCATCCGCGCATAGGCGGCGATGCGGGTTTCGGCATCGTGATCCCCGGTAATGCCCCGCGCTTCGGTAAGGGATACCACCCCCAGGGCGCGCTATGCCAGTCGAGGATGCGCGGACGCTCACCCGTCGAATCGACGACCACCAACTCGGTCGATCCACCGCCAATGTCGAACACCAGCGCAAGACCATCACCCGGCTCAAGCAAGGCATGACAGCCCAGCACAGCCAGCCGCGCCTCTTCCTCCGCGGTGATGATGTCGAGCACGATTCCGGTCTCGCGATAGACGCGCTGGATGAATTCAGGGCCGTTCGCCGCCTGACGGCACGCCTCGGTCGCCACCGATCGGGACAAAGCGACGTTGCGACGGCGCAGCTTGTCAGCGCAAATGCGCAATGCCGCGATCGTCCGCTCAATCGCGGCGTCCGACAGCCGTCCGCTCGACGCCAGTCCCTCGCCCAGCCGGACGATCCGTGAAAAGGCATCGACCACGGTAAAGCCACCCCCGGTCGGGCGGGCGATCAGCAACCGGCAATTATTGGTGCCCAGATCCAGCGCGGCGTAGTGGCGCGCCTCCGGCCAGCGCGCGCGACCGCCATTCTGGCCCGGATTCGAGGCCGGACTTGGGGCCGGGCGGGCCGGTTTCTTGGCCGGCGGGCGCGGCATCCTGGCGGAGCCATCCCCCATGTACCTACTCACTTATGTTCTTCCGTCACGGCCGAAAGGGGCCGCCGGTGCTTGGCAGCCAAGCTAGCGCAACGACTTGGGGCAAGCAAGCGGCGCTCAGGGAACCCCGTGACGTTACCTATTGACCCGCGCCGCAAGCCCGCATAAATGCGCGCCCTCCGAGCGTGATGCCCTGTCGTCTAATGGTAAGACCACGGACTCTGACTCCGTTAATTGTGGTTCGAATCCACACGGGGCATCCAATTTCCTGACCATCGCTGACCACGACCGGCGCTCCGCACCGGTCGCGTCGCGTGCCTTCAGTCGATCAGTTCCAGCGCCACAGCGGTCGCCTCGCCGCCGCCGATGCACAGCGACGCGACGCCGCGCCGCTGGCCATTATTCTGCAGCGCGGCGATGAGTGTCGCCATGATCCGCGCGCCGCTTGCGCCGATCGGGTGACCCATCGCGCACGCGCCGCCATTGATGTTGAGCACATCGTGCGGGATGCCCAGGTCGCGCATCGCGATCATCGCGACCACCGCGAACGCCTCATTCACCTCGAACAGGTCGACATCGCCGATTCCCCAGCCCGCCTTGGCCAGCGCCTTTTGCATCGCATTGACCGGAGCCGTGGTGAAACGCGCGGGGGCGTGCGCGTGGCCGGCATGGGCGACGAGGCGCGCGACCGGCGTCAGGCCCAGCCGCTCGGCGACCGACGCGCGGGTCATCACCAGCGCCGCTGCCCCGTCCGAAATCGACGAGGCATTGGCGGCAGTCACCGTGCCGTCCTTGGCAAAGGCGGGCTTGAGCGTCGGGATCTTGGCGGGGTCGCCCTTGGCGGGCTGTTCGTCGAGCGCGACGGTGACCACGCCCTTGCGCGTCTTGACCTCTACGGACACGATCTCGCGATCGAACGCGCCCGAACCCTGCGCCGTCTGCGCGCGGGTCAGGCTGGCGATGGCATAGGCGTCCTGCGCCTCGCGCGTGAACTGATATTCGGTCGCGATCTCCTCCGCATAGGTGCCCATCGCGCGGCCCGGCTCATAGGCGTCTTCGAGGCCATCGAGGAACATGTGATCGTACAGCCGATCATGCCCGATCCGCGCGCCGTTGCGGTGCTTGAGCGAGAGGTAGGGCGCATTGGTCATGCTCTCCAGCCCGCCCGCGATGATCAGGTCCGCCGATCCCGCCGCCAGTGCGTCCGACGCCATGATCGCCGCCTGCATCCCCGATCCGCACATCTTGTTGACCGTCGTCGCCTCGATATGCTGCGGCAGCCCCGCCCGGATCGCCGCCTGGCGCGCGGGGGCCTGTCCCAGGCCAGCGGGCAGCACGCAGCCCATATAGATGCGCTCGATCGCCTCGCCCTTGAGGCCCGCACGCTCGACCGCCGCGCCGACCGCAGTCGCGCCCAGCTCAGTGGCAGTCACATCGGCCAGCGCGCCCTGCATGCTGCCCATCGGGGTGCGGGCGTAAGAGACGATGACGACGGGGTCGGTGGACATGTTGGCCTCTCCAGGAGTTTCGTTTCGGGCGATCTAGGCGCGTGCCTTCGCAAATGCAAAAGGGAGCGACGATGGAACTGCTCGACATCCTCAAATGGTTCGCCTCGATCAGCGGCATCGTCGCGGCGTTCATGGTCAGCCTCGACAATGGCCGGCGCGTGACCGGATGGGGTTTCGCGCTGTTCGTCGCGTCGAGCATCGCGTGGATCAGCGGCGCGCTGATCGAGGGTGAAACGCCGCTGTTGTCGCAGAATCTGGTGCTGTTCGGGATCAATATCTTCGGCGTCTATCGCTACCTGATCCGGAAAAAGGCCGATGGCTGACTGGGCCTGGCCCCTCCTCCTCGGTATCCTCGGACTCGTTTTCGGCAGCTTCATCGCGACCGTCGCGCTGCGCTGGCCACAGGGACGTAGCGCGATGCGCGGGCGGTCGGCATGCGATGGGTGCAACAAGGCACTGGCCGCGCATGAGCTGATTCCACTCTTCAGTTGGGTGGTCCAGCGCGGCCGGTGTCGGGCATGCGGCAATCCGATCCATGCGGCGCATCCCGCAACGGAGGCAGCAGGGCTGGCAATCGGCATCGCGGCTGGCCTGGTAGCGCCGGGTTGGGAGGGGGTCGCCGGGGCAGTGTTCGGCTGGCTGCTGCTCGCACTCGCCGCACTCGACCTCGCCGCCTTCTGGCTGCCCAATGTGCTGACCGCAGCGCTTGCGGTCGCGGGAATCGCCGACGGCATCTTCTTCGCGCCCGGCTGGATCGACCGCATCCTCGGCGGGCTGATCGGTTTCGGGCTGCTCTACCTCGTCGCCTTCACCTACCGCCATGTCCGGGGTCGCGAGGGACTGGGCGGGGGCGACCCCAAGCTGTTCGGGGCGATCGGCCTGTGGCTCGGCGCGTCGATGCTCGCCCCCGTTCTGCTCGGCGCAAGCGTCACCGGGCTCGCCGTCGCGCTCGCCATGAAACTCTCGGGACGCGAAATCGGGATGACGAGTCGGCTTCCACTCGGCACATTGCTCGCGATCGCCGCATTCCCGGCGTGGCTCTATTCGGTTGGAGTGTGACGATGCGCGCGATTCTCGATGCCCAGCGGGCGGCGTTCATGGCGGAGCTGCCGGTCGGGCTGGACGTGCGCAAGGATCGGCTGAAGCGCGCCGCCGCGCTGGTCCGCGACAATGCGCCACGCTTCTGCGACGCGCTGAGCGAGGATTTCGGCCATCGCAGCCGCCAGCAATCGATGATCACCGACATCGCCGCATCGGTCTCCCCGCTCGATCATGCGCGCAAGTCGCTCGACCGCTGGGCGCGGCGCGAGAAGAAGCCGGTGATGTTCCCGCTCGGCCTGCTCGGCGCAAAGGCCTGGGTCGAGTATCAGCCCAAGGGCGTGGTGGGGATCATCTCGCCGTGGAATTTCCCGGTCAATCTGGTGATGAGCCCGCTCGCCGGCGTGTTCGCCGCCGGCAACCGCGCGATGGTCAAGACCAGCGAGTTCACGCCCGTGACCGCGGCGTTGTTCGAGGAACTGGCCCCGCGCTATTTCGACCCGACCGAGCTGGCGTTCGTCAGCGGCGGCCCGGAGGTGGGCAAGGACTTCGCGGCGCTGCCGTTCGACCATCTGCTGTTCACCGGAGCGACCGCAATCGGCCGCCACATCCTCCACGCCGCCGCCGATAATCTGACCCCGGTGACGCTGGAGTTGGGTGGCAAGTCGCCCGCGATCCTCGGCCGCTCCGCCAATCTGTCACAGGCGACCGAACGGGTGGCGATGGGCAAGATGCTCAACGCGGGTCAAATCTGCATCGCGCCCGACTATCTGATGGTCGCTGCGGAGCAGGAGGCAGCAGCAGTCGACGGGATCGTCGCGGCGGCTTCGGCGATGTACCCCAGCCTGCTGGCCAACCCCGATTACACCTCGGTCGTCAACGACCGGCATTATGCCCGCCTGACCGCCGCCATTGCAGACGCGCGCGACAAGGGCGCGGAGGTGATCGAGGTGAACCCGGCGGGCGAGGACTTCGCCGCTTCGAACAGCCGCAAGCTCCCGCTCCACATCGTCCGCAACCCGACCGACGACATGATCGTGATGCAGGAGGAGATTTTCGGTCCGATCCTCCCCGTCCGCAAATATGACAGCATCGACGGCGCGATTGCCGAGGTGAACCGGCGCGACCGCCCGCTCGCGCTCTATTACTTCGGCAGCGACGAGAGCGAGCGTCGTCGCGTGCTCGACCGGACGATCTCGGGCGGAGTCAGCCTCGACGACACGATCTTCCATGTCTCGATGGAGGAATTGCCGTTCGGCGGGATCGGACCGTCAGGCATGGGCGCCTATCATGGCGAGCCGGGCTTTCGCACCTTCAGCCACGCCAAGTCGGTGTTCAAACAATCGAAGCTCGACGTCGCCAAGCTCGGCGGTCTCAAGCCGCCTTATGGCAAGGCGACCGACACCGCGATCAAACGGCAGCTCGGCTAGAGCCCCCGCAGCCACTCCGCGATCATCGCCCGGCCTGCGGTCACTGCAAATGCGCCGTGGCGGTCATGCTGGGCGCGCAGTTCGGCAACCGTCAGCCCGGCTTGCCCGACATAATCGTCCGCGCCGTCGAGCCACTGGTCGAAGCGCGGGTCCTCGCCCATTTCGGCGTGAAACTGCAGCGCGAGAATTTCTGGCCCGCGCCGGAATGCCTGATGGCGATAGGCGTCGGTCGAAGCGAGCAGCTCGACCCGCTCGGGCAGCGGGAAGGTGTCGCCATGCCAGTGCAGCACCGGCACGTCGGCGACATGTCGCAGCGGCGAATCGGCCCCCACATCGTGCAGCGCGACCGGGGCGAAGCCAACTTCCTTGACCGGCCCGGCATGGACCTTCTCTCCCATCGCGGCTGCGATCATCTGCGCGCCAAGGCAGACGCCCAATGTCGGCAGACCCAGCGAGACTCGACTCGCCAGCCTGTCGATTTCGCAGTCGATCCAGGGGTTCGCGTCGCGCTCATACACCCCCATCGGCCCGCCCATCAGGATCAGCAGGTCGGGGGTGTTGAAATCGGTGCGCGAAAAATCCGGATCGGTGACGTCGATCCGCTCCAGCTCATACCCCGCCGCCTCGACCGGCTCGCGGAAGCCGGCAATCCCTTCAAAGGGTACGTGGCGGACGATCAGGGCACGCTTCATCCCTGAATTATAGAAACGCGCGATGCCGAAGCGAACAAGCGATGCTTGATTCGGGAAAAGGCGGCGCGCGGTTGGCCGCGCGCCGCCTGGATCAGTCGCCGGTCAGGATGCGGTCGACCAGCTGCTTCACTGTCGGCACGAAGCCGTTGGAGTAGAAGGGGTCGCGCTTGAAATTATACGCGGCATGGCCCGCGAACATCAGATTCTCGTCGGTCGGGCCACCATGGGCGATGTCCTGCAGCGTCTTCTGGATGCAGAAGCTGCGCGGATCGGCGAGGCGGCCGGTCGAGTTGGTTTCGGTGTCCGCCCAGCTCGAGAAGCTGCACTGGCTGAGACAGCCCATGCAATCGGCCTGATCCTTGCGAATCAGCTGCTTTTCGGTCGTATCGACGAAGATCAGCGTATTGTCGGGCGTCTTGAGCGCGTCGGTAAAGCCCAGTCCCACCCATTCGCGGGCGCGCAGCAGGTCGTTGCGCGTTACCCAGAAATTCTTGCCCTTCACCCCGGCGTCGAGCTGGAAGGTGTGATCGCCCGCCTGCTCGGTCGAATAGGGGATCTGGCGCTCCGACCGCGCTTCGAGATTGCGCAGGAACGGGTTGCGCACTGCGGAGGAATAGAAGCCGGTCGGCGAGAAGCGGTGGAGGAGCACGTCGCCCTCCTCGATCTCCATCAGCTTTGCCTTCCACCCTTCGGGGATCGGGCTTTCCTTGGTCAGCAGCGGGCGGGTGCCGAACTGGAAAACGATCTGGCCCAGCTCAGGATTGTCGATCCAGTCGTTCCAGTCGCGCAGATACCAGACGCCGCCGGCCATCACGATCGGCACGCTGTCCGGAATACCCCCTTCACGCATGACTTCGCGCAGTTCCTTGACGCGCGGATAGGGATCCTGCGGCGCGCGCGGGTCTTCGGCGTTCGACAGGCCGTTATGGCCGCCGGCAAGCCAGGGGTCTTCATAGACCACCGCCGCCAGCCATTCCGCCGCCTTGGAATAGGCGCGCTTCCACAGCGCGCGGAAGGCACGGCCCGACGACACGATTGGCAGGTAATTGACGCCGTAGGACGAGGCGATTTCGCTGAGCTTGTACGGCATGCCCGCGCCACAGGTGACGCCGGCGACCATGCCGCGGGTCCGTTCCAGCACGCCGTGCAGCACGCGCTGCGCGCCGCCCATTTCCCACAGGACGTTGATGTTGATCGCGCCCTTGCCGTCCGAAATCTCGAACGCGCGCTTGACCTGCTGCACCGCGCCTTCGATCGCGAAGGCAATCAGTTCCTCGTGCCGCTCGCGCCGGGTCAGCGCCTTGTAGATCTGGGGAATGATCTTGCCTTCGGCGTCATAGCTGTCGGCGTTGACCGCGCTGACCGTACCGATGCCGCCGGCTGCGGCCCAGGCCCCTGCCGAGGCGTGGTTGGTTGCTGCGACGCCCTTGCCGCCCTCTACCAGCGGCCAGACTTCGCGGCCGTTATAGACGATCGGCTTCAAACCCTTGAACAACGACATCCTCCAGAAAATTTCGCGCTACGTTTAGCGGCGATCCTTGATTTTAGCGAGGGGAATCACCCCAGCGCGCCCGGCCGACCAGCGGCCTCCGAATATAGCTTTGCATAGGCCGCGATCATCGTCTTTTCGTCGAACAACGCACGCGCCCGCGCCTGGTTCGCCTTGCCCACGGTGCGGCGCGCGTCGGGATGCGCGGCCAGCACCTCGATCCGGTCGCGCAGATGGACCGGGTTCCAGTCCTTGCTGATCGTCGACACATTTTCGGGATCGATCATCTTGGCAACGTCACCGACCGGGGTCGATGCGATCGGCAGCCCCGCCGCCATCGCCTCCATCACCGCGATCGGCTGTTGCTCGCTCTTCGACGAGAGCGCGAAGATGTCGAACAGGCCCATATATTTGTGCGGATCGGGCAGGAAGCCGGGGAGCAGCACCTGCTTTTCCATCCCCATGTTGGCGATCGTATCCTCGATCGCCTCGCGGTCCGGCCCTTCGCCCACAATCACGAGCTGCGTCTTGGTCTTCGTACCCCCGACCGCGCGGACCAGCATCGGCAGATCCTTGACCGGCCGAAGCCCGGCCAGCGTGCCGACCACGACATGGCCGGGCAGGCGCTTAAAGCCCGGAATCGCTTTGGGATCGGGCTTGCGGCCATAGGCAGCGACATCGATGCCGTTGGAAATGCGATGGATGCGCGCCACTGGCTGTTTCCACACATGGTAGGCAATGCTCTGCAAGGTGTGCGAGGGCACAACCACCCCATGCGCCGCGGTCAGCGCGATGCGGCGGTACATGTTGCGCATCCGGTTGAGGCGGAACGCCTCATCGGAATTGAAGCCATCTTCGTGATGGATCACCGGCGGCATGTTCTTGCCGAACACGCGCCGCGCCATCACCCCGTCGATCGCGCCCCAATTATAGGTGAGGACGAGGTCGAAGCGCGCCATGAACTTCGCAATCGCCTCATAGCGGGCGACCGAGGGCTTGCCGGTCAGCGGCGGCGGGTTCTGCGCGATTTCGTAGCGGATGCCCTTCGCAATCGCGTCGCGGGCGCTCAGCGCGCCGTCGACCCCGGAAACGATGACATGCTTCGCCCGGTCGCCAAAGGCGTTCATCAGCCGGACGGCGCGGGCTTCCTTGCCGCCCAGGTCGAAGCTGGAGTGGAGGTGGAGGATGTTCAGCATCGGGCCTTTGCAGTCCTGATTTCCGGGACGGTGTCAACCGGGGTGTCCGACGAAGCTGACGTAAATGCGGGGGGCTTTAGGCGGAAGCGACTGCGACGCGACCGGGAGGCGACGGGTTCTGGATCGAGGCGCGACATGGGAGTGACAGCGGCGCGACGGGGACGCGACAGTGTCAGGCGGGGTGTTCTGCGGCTGGGGGAGTCGGATCGTGTCCACCCCAAGGGTAGATCAGAATAAATCCAACATTGGAAGATGTTACGGGCGATCAGCCCCGAAGTATGCCCCTCTTAGCCCTGTCCCATTCGCGGGAGAGGGCTAAGAAGTAGTGGGGTTTGCCTCTAGCTTACTCGCGCCAGCAGCCGGTCGATCGCCGCCGCTGCTTCGGGTTCGTCCAGCGTCGGGGTGTGGCCGGTGTCCGGGATCGTCACCAGTTCGCTGCCCGCGACCTGCGCATGCATCCGCTCCGCTACTGCGGCGGGCAGGATATCCGAGGTGCCGCCGCGCACGATCAGCAGGGGGTTTGTCGGCCAGCCCGTCGAATGCGCGCCACATGTCGGGCCCGGCTTCGTTGCCGGGGACGCGGAAGGGTTCGGCGATCTTCATGTCATAGTCGAGCACGATCCGCCCCGCGCTGGTCAGGCGGTGGAGCCGCTTGGCCATGTCGAGCCATTGGGTGATGTCCCAATGCGGATAGACATGCGCGTTGGCTTCGGCGACCGCACGGGCGGCGTGCATCCAGGTCGGGTGCCAGGTCGATTTGCCGACATAGCCGCGGATGCGCCCCAGCCCTGCGGGATCGATCTCCGGCCCGACATCGTTGAGCACCGCGCCCGCGATCCGTTCGGGATGGGTCGAGGCCATCAGCATCGTGAGGATGCCGCCCAATGACGTGCCGACCGCGACGAAGCGGTCGAGCTTCAGCTCCGCGACCAATGCCTCCAGATCCTGGAGATAGGTGAGCGGGACATAGCTCATCGGGTCCTTGGCATAGCCGCTCTCGCCACGCCCGCGCAGTTCGACCGCGATCACCCGCCATTCACCTGCCAGCCGCTCGGCCAGCTTCTCGTAATCGCGCGCATTGCGGGTCAGGCCGGGGATGCAGATCAGCGGTGGGCGATCGGCCCGGCCCGGATAGTCGCGATAGTGCAGCCGCAACCCGTCCCCCGACCACCAATAGCCGTCGACATAGTTGGGCAGGTTGCGCGCGGTCGCCATCGCGCCCCATATCGCCGCATGGTCGATTTCCCGCAAGCGCCGCAATTGCCCTGGTACAAGCCCGACCCGGCGGTGCTGAAACTGGGCGACGCATTCTATGATCCCGTCGCGGCGGCGGATTTTCCGCAAACGATCCTGCGCTTTCGCAACGACCGCGCGGCGGCGGAGGTGGGGCTGGACCCGCTGAGCGACGATCAGTGGATCGCGCATTTCGGGCGATTCGAGCCGCTGCCGGGCAATTTGCCCCAGCCGCTGGCGATGCGATACCATGGCCATCAGTTCCGGGTGTACAATCCGGACCTTGGCGACGGGCGCGGCTTCACCTTTGCCCAGATGCGCAGCCATGACCGGTTCGACCTGATGGAATTGGGCACCAAGGGGTCGGGCCAGACGCCGTGGAGCCGGTTCGGCGACGGGCGGCTGACGCTGAAGGGCGGGGTGCGCGAAGTGCTAGCGACCGAGATGCTCGAGGCGCTGGGGGGTCAAGACGTCGCGCAGCTTTTCGCTGATCGAGACCGGCGAGGCGCTGGAGCGCAATGACGAGCCGTCCCCCACCCGCTCCGCAGTGCTGGTGCGGATGAGCCTCGGGCAGATCCGCATCGGCACGTTCCAGCGGCTCGCCTATCATAACGACACCGAGAATATGCGGCGGCTGGTCGACTGGTGCCTCGACGAGATGATTTCCGTCGAGAGGGACGAGGACCCGGTCGCGCAATTCTTTGGCCTGGTGGTTGCGCGGGTCGCGAGCCTTGCCGCGAGCTATATGGTCGCGGGGTTCGTCCATGGCGTGCTCAACACCGACAATATCAACGTGATGGGCGAGAGTTTCGACTATGGCCCGTGGCGGTTCGCGCCGACATTCGACCCCGGATTCACCGCCGCCTATTTCGACCATGCCGGGCTCTATGCGTTCGGCCGCCAGCCCGATGCGATCTTGTGGAATGTCGCGCAGCTCGCGGTGTCGTTGCGCATCATCAGCGAGGCGCCGCCGCTGATTGCCAAGCTGGAGGAGTTCGAGACCTATTACCGGCTATTCTATCAGGACCCGCTGCAACGCCGGCTGGGCATCCTGACGCGCGACCGCAAGGACGACACCGAGCTCGGCTGGCGGCTCAAGGGAGCGGTCGAGCGCGCGCTGATGGCGACGGGGCATGGAATCGACCGCTTCTTCTTCGATGCCTATGGCGGGGTGCTTCCCGAAAGCTATGGCGCGGAATGGGACGCGGTGCGTGGCGTTCTGGCCGAATATGACCCGATCCCGGAGGGGCGCTCGCATCCTTATTTCGCGGGGGAACCCTGTTCGATGCTGATCGACGAGGTCGAGGCGATCTGGGCCGCGATCGACCGCGACGACGATTGGGGGCCGTTCCATGCCAAGATCGCGGCGATCCGCGCGATGGGGGAGGCGCTGGACGCGGGGGGTCGTTACTGGTGAGGTGGCATCGCGCAACATTAATGCTAGACGGGCATTATCCGCGGGGGCTCTAGACCGAAGAAAGACTGAATGCCGGGAACGGAAATCATTTCGACCGAACCCGCCACCGGCGCCGTCCTGTGGCGGCGAATGAGCGGCGATGTCGATGCAGAAGTGGCCAAGGCCCGCGCAAGCTGGGCCGAATGGGCCGCGCGCCCGCTCGCCTACCGGATCGAAGCGCTGCGCCGCTTCGCCAATGTCGTGCGGCAGAAGAGCGACGCCTTTACCGACCTGATCGCGCGCGAGACCGGCAAGCCATTGTGGGAAGCGCGGACCGAGGTAGAGACGGTGATCGCCAAGGTCGATATCTCGATCACCGCATTCTCCGAACGCACCGGACAGCGGCGGATCGACGCGGCGATGAACACGCGCCTCGCGCTGCGGCACAAGCCGCATGGCGTGCTGGCGGTGCTCGGCCCGTATAATTTCCCGGCGCACCTGCCCAACGGGCATATCGTCCCGGCGCTGCTCGCGGGCAATGCGGTGGTGTTCAAGCCGTCGGAAAAGACTCCGGCGACCGGCGCGTTCCTGGTCGAATGCTTCCATGCTGCGGGGGTGCCCGAAGGGTGTATCCGGCTGCTGATCGGCGGGCCGGACGAGGGCAAGGCGCTGGCCAGCCATGACGGGATCGACGGGCTGCTGTTCACCGGCTCGGCGCGGACGGGCATCGCGCTCAACCGCGCATTCGCGTCCAAGCCCGAGAAGATCCTGGCGCTGGAGATGGGCGGCAACAACCCGATCATCGTCTGGGATACGCCCGACCTCTATTCGGCAGCGGTGCTGGTGGTGCAGTCCGCCTTCACCAGCGCGGGGCAGCGCTGCACCGCCGCGCGCCGCCTGATCGTCGACGAAACGCTGTTCGAGCCGCTGGTGGGGGAGGTCAACAAGCTGATCGGCCGCCTGATCATCGGCGAGCCGCATGCCGACCCCGCGCCGTTCATGGGGCCGGTGATCGACAACGACACCGCCGACCTGCTGACCGAGAGCTTCCTCGAGCTCACCTTCCTCGGCGGCAAGCCGCTGCGCCATATGGAGCGGCCGATTCCGGGGCGTCCGTTCGTCACCCCGGCGATGATCGACATGACCGACGCCAAGGAAAAGCCCGATGTCGAGCTGTTCGGTCCGATCCTTCAGGTGATCCGCGCGAAGACATTCGAGGAAGCCATCGCCGAGGCGAACAATACGCGATACGGCCTGTCCGCGTCGCTGGTGAGCCAGAACCCCAAGCTGTACGACCAGTTCTGGGCCAATATCCGCGCCGGCATCGTCAACTGGAACAAGCCGACCAATGGGGCCAGCTCCGCGGCGCCGTTCGGCGGGATCGGCTGGTCGGGCAACCACCGCCCCAGCGCCTTCTATGCCGCCGATTACTGCGCCTATCCCGTGGTGTCGTCGGAATCGGAACAGGCGCGGGTGTCGATCGGGATCGGGTTGCGCGAGGGCTGAGAACAGGGAGAGCGGGATGACCAGCCGACGCGGGATTCTGGCCGGAGCCGCCGGGCTTGCCGCCGCGACCGCCCTGCCCGCCCGCGCCGCGCCGCCGGGTCCGTTCGTCCGCCGCAGCGGCACGCGCTTCGTGCTCGGCGGAAAGCCCT
The DNA here is from genome assembly GCF_024700005.1 of Sphingomonas sp. J344. NCBI lineage: Bacteria > Pseudomonadati > Pseudomonadota > Alphaproteobacteria > Sphingomonadales > Sphingomonadaceae > Sphingomonas > Sphingomonas sp. J344. Next base: position 789,850 of record NZ_JAJONB010000001.1, read on the forward strand.
ATCGCTTTGTCGGCGCGAACATCTGGTACGGGGCCTGGCTCGGCGCGAACGACCGCCCGCGCCTCGCCCGCGAACTCGACGCGCTGGCGGCGAGCGGGGTGACCAATTTGCGCATCCTCGCCGGGGCGGAGGAGGGGCCGCTCAAGAACTCGGTGAAGCCCGGCTTTCGCGGCAAGGGATCGGACTGGAACCCGGCCTTGCTCGACGGGCTCGACTGGGCGCTCGCCGAACTGGGCAAGCGCGGCATGAAGGCGGTGCTCTACCTCACCAATTTCTGGGAATGGTCCGGGGGATGAGCAGCTACCTGTGGTACGATACAGGCAGCTACATCGACATGGGCGATCCGGCGCATCCCTGGCCCGCCTTCGCCAACGCCGCGTCGCGCTTCTACGGCAATCGCAACGCGGTGAAGCTGTACCATGACTGGGTCGGCGCGATCGTCGGGCGGACCAATGGCGTTACCGGCTTGCCCTATCGCGACGACCCGACAATCATGGCCTGGCAGCTGTGCAACGAGCCGCGCCCCGGCGGGACGCCGGAGGATGCCGCGCCGAAGCTGGCGAGTTTCTACAGCTGGATTCGCGACACGGCGCGCCTCATCAAGTCGATCGATCCCAACCATCTCGTCTCGACCGGGAGCGAGGGGCTGAAGGGCACGGTCGAGAGTGGCGACATCTATCGCATCAGCCATGCGATCCCCGAGATCGACTATGCGACGGCGCATATCTGGCCGCTCAACTGGAGCTGGATCGATGCGCGCGACCTGGCCAGGACGGCAGCGGCGGGCGAGGCGAAGGTGCGGGAGTATCTCGACCAGCACCGCGCGCTCGCCAGCCAGATCGGCAAGCCGCTGGTGATCGAGGAATTCGGCTATCCGCGCGACGCGGGCTACGCCGCCGAGGCGACGACAGTCTATCGCGACCGATATTATCGGCAGGTGTTCGCCGCGGTCGAGGATAGCGTCCGCACCGGCGGGCCGGTTCAGGGGAGCAATTTCTGGGCGTGGAACGGGGCGGGACGCGCGGCGCATGGCGACCATCGCTATCGCCATGGCGACCCGCTGCTCGGCGATCCGCCACATGAGCCACAGGGCTGGTACGGCGTCTATGACAGCGACGCATCGACCCGCGCACTGGTCGCGGAACATGCCCGCACGCTGGCGACGATCGGCGAGCCGGTGGCGCGCTGAACCCTCCGTACCAGCCGGTGGAACGCCCGTCCCAGACCTGCCCCTGCCGCTCCCCCTGTCCGGCTTGCTAGAAGGTCCGCCAGGGAGTTTCCGCACAATGTTGGGATGGATCTGCACGCTGGCCGGTCACCGCCGGGTCAGGAAGCGGGTATGGAATGACGGGACCGACTGGCGCACCAACTGTGCGCGGTGCGGCACGCCGATGGTGCGCAGTGCGAACCGCCGCTGGGCGGTGGATCCCGACGGTCCGGCACGGCGGACGGGCAGCGGTCCGAACTGATCGAGCACCCTTGAGGGGGGAGGGCGCAGCTGCGCCCACGTCGCGCGCAGTGCTCCGGCTTTCAGGCCGAACGCTGCGCGCGGCGTATCGCGCGATACTCGCCGGGCGTGATTCCGTAGCGCGCCCGGAACAGCCGACCGAAATGCGCGGCATCGCAAAAGCCCAGTTGCTCCGCCACGGCAGCGATCGACGCGACCGTCGCCACATCGCCGATCAGCGCATGTGCGCGGTCGAGACGCCGGTCGCGGATATGCGCCATGACTCCGCCATCCTGTGCAAACAGCCGATACAGGGTTGAGCGCGAGATACCGAGCGCCTTCGCAAGCGTGGCGGCGGTCAGCGTGGCAGAGGTGAGCCGGGCGTCGATCAGCATCTGCGCACGCTGGCGGAGCGCCCGATCGACAGCATCCGCGCCGGGCACCACCGGTCGCCCGTCCATCGCGAGCGCAACCGCGACCAGATCGACCAGGCCGCCTGCCAGCCGCCCGCCCTGGCTGACCGGAAGCCGGTCTGCCATGTGCGACAATTGCCGCAGATGCGCGCGCAGCAGCGCCGATCCCTCGGCCGAGATCACCGTTCCGTGAAGTTCGCGCACCGGCCCGAGCACCGCCTCCGCGATCGGGCGGGGGATGGTCAGCAACGCGGTCTTTGATGCCTGAGACACATGGTCGGACGCCTGGCTCATGTCGATCAGGATGGCGCTGGTGCCTGATGCCGAAAAGCCGCTGCCGCCAGCATCGCCCTGCGCAGCACCATAGTCGCGGACATTGACCGTCAACCAGTCGACCCCGTCGCGGCGCGCCCTCGCGGCGCTCCGCTCCCAGCGCTGTGCGGTAATCGTCGAATAGCCGAGCTGGAGATCGCCGAGCGCGAATCCGGTCGAGGCGACGGCAAAGGGTTCCTCGGGAGTCGTTTCAAACAGGCGACCGAGCGTCGAGACCCGATCGCACCACGCCTCACGCGCCGCGACCTCACCCAGCCCGCCGGTCGAGAAGCGCCGAACGTCGATAAATGGTCCCATCATCCGGCCTCCTTTCCGATCCTGCCACCTATCATATTGAGAAAAAACGGCTGAACCATGTTCTTCGGCATCGCAAAAGTTCGCCTTCCGCGTGCCCAAGCAACCCTCGGTTGCCGGTAACGTCACATCGGCCCATCTGCCAGTCATGGTTTCCCTTCTCGATCCCCAGGCGCGTGGGCGCGTGATTCTGGTCGGTGCCGGCCCCGGCGATCCGGGCCTGCTGACCGTCCGCGCGGTCGAGGCGCTCAAGACCGCCGATGTGCTCGTCCATGACGGGCTGGTCGATCCGCGCGTGCTCGACCTCGCGCCGCAAGCGCACCGCATCTGCGTCGCCAAGAAACGCTCCAAACACACTGTGCCGCAGGAGGGGATCAACGCCCTGATCATTGCGCATGTGAAGACCGGCGCAATCGTCGTGCGGCTGAAGGGCGGCGACCCGTTCATCTTCGGCCGCGGCGGCGAAGAGGTCGAGGCAGTTCGCGCCGAGGGTCTGCCTGTCGAGGTGATCCCGGGCGTCAGCGCGGCGCTGGGCGCGGCGGCCGAAGCGATGCTGCCGCTCACCCATCGCGACTGGTCGAGCGCGGTCAGCTTCGTCGCGGGCCAGTGCAAGGGGCTGAAGGATCAGGACTGGTCCGGCCTTGCCGGCAAGGGCCGCACCTTGGTCATCTATATGGGCGTCGCGACCTGCCCCGACATTGCCGAGAAGCTGATGGGCGACGGCGTTGCGCCGGACATGCCGGTCGCGGTGCTCGAACGCGCGACGCTGCCGGGCAGCCGCGCGATCCGCACCCTGCTCGCCGACCTTGGCCCGATGGTCGAGCGCGAGAAGGTGCAGAGCCCGGCGATCATCGTGGTGGGCGAAGTGGTCGCTTTGTCCGACGCCGAAGACAGGCTCGCCAACTGGGCGAAGAAGGCCGAACTCATGCATGGATTTGGCCTGTGAAACTGCTGACCGGAAACGATCTCGCCACCGGCGACGTCACCTGGTGGACCGGCAATGGCTGGTCGCGCCATGTCGAGGACGCCGTCGATGTCGGCGAACAGGGCGAGGCGATCGCGCAGGCCGAGGAAGGCGCGCGCCGGGTCAACGGCCCCTATGTGATCGACGCGACCGAAACGCCCGAGGGGCCGCGCCCCGCGCATATCAAGGACCGCATCCGCGCGCTCGGCCCGACCGTCCGCCCGGACCTGACGCTCAAACCCGCCGACCCCAATGCCGGCAGCTGGGTGATCTGACATGTACAAATATGACGAATATGACCACGCGATCGTCGCGGCCCGCGTCGAGGAGTTTCGCGATCAGGTGAACCGCCGCCTTGCGGGCCAGATCACCGAGGACCAGTTCAAGCCGCTGCGGCTGATGAACGGCCTGTATCTTCAGCTCCACGCGTACATGCTGCGCGTCGCCGTGCCCTATGGCACGATGGACAGCCGCCAGATGCGGATGCTCGCCCATATCGCGCGCAAGTACGACCGCGACTACGGCCATTTCACCACCCGCCAGAATATCCAGTATAACTGGATCAAGCTGGAGGACGCGCCCGACATCCTTGCCGATCTGGCGACGGTCGAGATGCATGCGATCCAGACGTCGGGCAATTGCATCCGCAACATCTCGTCCGACCAATGGGCGGGTGCGGCGGCGGACGAGCTGACCGATCCGCGTCCCTGGGCCGAATTGCTGCGCCAGTGGAGCACCTTCCACCCCGAATTCAGCTATCTGCCGCGCAAGTTCAAGATCGCGGTGATCGCGGCGGACGAGGATCGCGCGGCGATGCGGTTGCACGATATCGGGCTGCAGGTGGTCGAGCGCGACGGGCAGCACGGCGTTGCCGTCTATGTCGGCGGCGGCATGGGCCGCACCCCGATGATCGCGCCGCTGATCAACGAATTCGTGCCGTTCGACGACTTCCTGTCCTACATGGAAGCGTGCCTGCGCGTGTACAATCGCTATGGCCGCCGCGACAATATGTACAAGGCGCGGATCAAGATCCTGGTCCATGAGATCGGCGCCGACAAATACCGTGACGAGGTCGCGGCGGAGTTCATCGAGGTCAAGAAGCTCGGCATCGACCCGCCGCGCGCGGAGTTCGACCGGATCGCCGCGCATTTCGCCGATCCCGCGTTCGAGAGCGGGCTGTCGGATGAGATCGACCGCAGCGATCCCGATTTCGCCGTGTGGCTCGACCAGAATGTCGCCGCGCACAAGACGCCCGGCTATGCCATCGTCAACATCAGCCTGAAGCCGGTCGGCGGCATCCCCGGCGACGCATCCTCGGCACAGATCGACGCGATGGCCGACCTCGCCGAACGCTACAGCTTCGATGAGCTGCGCGTCACGCATGCGCAGAACATCGTGCTGCCGCATGTCCGCAAGGCGGACCTTTATGCGGTGTGGCAGAAGCTGGTCGAAGCCGAGCTCGCCGACGCCAATCTCGACCTGATCAGCGACATCATCGCCTGCCCGGGGCTGGACTATTGCAGCCTCGCCAATGCCCGCTCGATCCCGGTGGCGCAGAAGATCGCGACGCGCTTTTCCGATCTCGGGCGGCAGCGCGAACTGGGCGAACTCAAGCTCAAGATCAGCGGCTGCATCAACGCCTGCGGCCACCACCATGCCGGGCATATCGGCATCCTCGGCGTCGACCGGAAGGGCGTCGAGAATTACCAGCTGTCGCTCGGCGGATCGGGCGCGGAGGACGTGTCGCTTGGCCAGATCACCGGGCCGGGGTTCAGCGAGGACGGCATCGTCGACGCGGTCGAACGCGCGACCGACGTCTATCTGCGCGAGCGTGCCGAGGGCGAACGCTTCCTCGACACCTATCGCCGCATCGGCATGGCCCCGTTCAAGGAGGCGATTTATGGGTAAACTGGCTCCGACGCTCGCCTTCTTCGCTCCCCTCCCGCTTGCGGGAGGGGTCGGGGGAGGGCCTGTCGTGGAGAGTGCGTCGCCCGTGGACACGCCCTCCCCTAGCCCCTCCCGCAAGCGGGAGGGGGACAAGTGATCCGCTATCGCACCGATGATGCCCATGACGAACCGGCAGTGACGCTCGACGCGTTCCTCGGCCAGTCCAACGCGACCGCCGTCCGCCTCGAATCGAGCGACGATGCGCGGGCGCTGATCCCGCATCTCGACCGGCTGTCGCTGGTCGAGGTGAGCTTCCCCAAGTTCCGCGACGGGCGCGGTTATTCGGCTGGGCGCATCCTGCGCGAGGCGGGCTATACCGGCGAACTGCGCGCGCAGGGCGATGTGCTGGTCGACCAGATCCCGCTGATGCGCCGCTGCGGCTTCGACAGCTTTGCGCCGGAGGCCCCGGTGGACGAAGCGGTGCTCGCCGCGAGCCTCGCGCGCTACGACGCGGTCTATCAGATGGCAGCGGACGGGGCGGTCCCGGTCTGGAAACGGCGGCATGGCTAGCGTGACCGCCCGCAAGATCGACCGCATCGATACCGGCCCGGCCTTCACCGAGCGCGACGCGTTGCGGCTGAACAACCTGTTCCGCGGCGTGTCGACGCAGGAGATGTTGCGCACGGTGCTGGCCGAACAGATGGTCGGCGATGTCGCGCTGGTGTCCTCCTTCGGTGCGGAGAGCGCGGCGCTGCTGCATCTGGTCGCGTCGATCGACCCGAAGGTGCCGGTGCTGTTCCTCGACACCGGCAAGCATTTCCCTGAGACGCTGGCGTATCGCGACACGCTGGTCGAACGGCTCGGGCTGACCGGGCTGCGCGTGCTGACTCCCGATGCGGCGGTGCTGGCGAAGAAGGACGAGAGCGGGCTGCGCTGGTCGTATGACCCCGATGGCTGCTGCGAGATCCGCAAGGTGATCCCGCTCGACGCCGCGATGGCCGGGTTCGACGCGAGCATCACCGGGCGCAAGGCGTTCCAGGCGAGCACCCGCAACGCCCTGCCCCGGTTCGAGGTCGATGCTGCGGGCAAGCTCAAGGTCAACCCGCTAGCCGACTGGACCAAGGCGGATATCGAGGCGTATTTCGCTGCGCACGACCTGCCCCGCCATCCGCTTGAGGCACAGGGCTACCTGTCGATCGGCTGCGCGCCATGCACCAGCAAGGTCAAGCCCGGCGAAGACCCGCGCTCGGGCCGCTGGGTCGGGTGGGACAAGACCGAATGCGGCATCCATACGCCGGTCGCGGACGGCGACCCGGATCTGCCGGTCTTCTGAGGCAATCGAGACGACGATATCCCCCTCCCACTTGTGGGAGGGGGGCGGGGAGGGCCTGTCCGATCTGGCCGCACCCCTGGAGGACAGGCCCTCCCTAGCCCCTCCCGCAAGCGGGAGGGGGACTTTGCTCACTCATATGGTTCGGCCACCATGTCGCCGGCATAGTCGCTGAACTTGGTGTAGCTCGGCTCGAACTTCAGCAATGTCTTGCCGGTCGCGCCGTGGCGCTGCTTGGCGATGATCAGTTCGGCCAAGCCATAGACGCGCTCCATGTCGAGCGCCCATTTGGCGTGATCCTCGAACGTCTTGGGATCGTCGCCTTCACGCGGGCGCTTGGGTTCGCGTGCGGCGACGTAGTAATCCTCGCGGAACACGAACCACACCATGTCGGCGTCCTGCTCGATCGAGCCGGATTCGCGCAGGTCGGACAGCATCGGGCGCTTGTCCTCACGGCTTTCGACCGCGCGGCTGAGCTGCGACAGCGCGATCACGGGGACGTTGATGTCCTTGGCCAGCGTCTTCAACCCGCGGCTGATTTCCGAGATTTCCTGCACCCGGTTGCCGTCGCGGTTGTTGCCGCTTCCGGTCAGCAGCTGGAGATAGTCGATGATGACGAGGCCCAGTTCGCCGTCATGCTTGGACTGGAGCCGCCGAACGCGGCTGTGCAGCGCGCTGATCGTCAGGCCGGCAGTGTCGTCGATATAGAGCGGCAGCTGTTCGAGGTCCGCCGCCGCCTGTGCCAGCTGGCCGAATTCGGACTTGCTGATATTGCCCATGCGCAGTGATTCGGACGGGATTTTGGACTGTTCGGACAGGATGCGCAGCGCCAGCTGGTCCGCCGACATTTCGAGGCTGAAGAACGCGACCTTGGCCCCGATCGACTCCTTCGGACTGATGCCGAGGCGGATATCGTCCATCAAGCGGCGCGCGGCATTATAGGCGATGTTTGTGGCGAGCGAGGTCTTGCCCATGCCGGGTCGCCCGGCAAGGATGATGAGATCGCTGTGGTGCAGGCCGCCAATCCGGCTGTTGACCGAATCGAACCCGGTGGTGACGCCCGCGACGCCACCGCCCGCGCTTTGCGCGCGCTTGGCGTTTTCGAGCGCAATCTTGGTCGCTTCGTTGAACGATTTGACGGTGTTGGCGGTGCCGCCGTCCGCCGCGACCTTGAACAGCGCCTCTTCGGCGCGGTCGATCTGTTCGCGCGGGTTGACGTCCTCGCTGGTGTCGAGTGCTTTCTCCACCATCGTGCGGCCGACCGTCACCAGCTCGCGCAGCAAGGCGAGGTCGTAGATCTGGCGCGCGAACTGGCGCGCGCCGATCAGACCAGCACCCGACCCGGTCAGCTGGGCGAGATAGGCGGGGCCGCCCAGGCTCGCCATGCCCTCGTCCTTCTCGAACAGCGGCTTCAGCGTCACCGGGGTCGCAAGCATGTCCTGCTTGCGCAGCGTCTTGATCGCCTTGAAGATGCGGCCGTGCACCGGCTCGAAGAAATGCTGGTCCTGCAGCACTTCGACGATGTCGTCGGCCAGGCGGTTGTCGATCATCATCGCGCCGAGCAACGCCGCCTCCGCCTCCGCATTCTGGGGCAGGCGCGGGGCGGCATCCGCCGGGGCGGGGGTGAGGGTTGCTAGCGTGGCCATCTGTCCCCTTTCCCATTCCCGTCGCCGTGGCTCAAGTCACGACAGCCTGTTTATCCTGTGGACGAAAGGCCGGGCTCCCCCCTAGATGCGGCGCATGGCCGATCCCCGGATCATCGACGTCACGCTGGACGAGCGCACGATATTGTGGCGCTCGGCGGATATCGAGCAGGAACGGCGGATCGCGATCTTCGACCTGATCGAGGAAAATCGCTTCGTCCCCCAGCGCGGCTATCCCGATGGCTATGCCGGGCCGTACCGCATCGCGCTGTCGGTGCCCGAGGGGCGATTGCAGCTCGACATCAAGCGCGAAGACGACACGCCGCTCGAGACGCTGATTCTCAGCCTCGCCGCGTTCCGTCGCCAGATCCGCGACTATTTCGCGATCTGCGACAGCTATTTCCAGGCGATCCGCAGCGCGACCCCGGCGCAGATCGAGACGATCGACATGGCGCGGCGCGGCATCCATGACGATGCGGCGCGGCTGTTGATGGACCGGCTCGACGGCAAGATCGCGGTCGACCACGCCACCGCGCGGCGGCTTTTCACCCTCATCTGCGTTCTCCATATCAAGGCATGAAGGTATTGCGCATCTGGGCCGGGATCATCCTCGCGCTGGCGCTGGTCGGCGTGTGCGGGTGGATGTGGGCGATCGCCTGGGCGCCGCCGCGCAGCGATTATGCCCAGCAGGGCATCGACGTGTCGGACGAGGCGGGAAAGATCGACTGGTTCACCGCACGCGGCAGCGATCTCGACTTCGCCTATGCTCGCGCGACCGTCGGCGCGGATGTGCGCGACGCATTATTCGCGGAGAATTGGGCCGGCATTTACGAGGCCGGAATCAAGCGCGGCGCGCTCCACGCCTATTCGCTGTGCCAGCTGGCGAGCGATCAGGCGGGCAATTTCACCGCGACCGTGCCGCGCGATGCCGATGCGCTGCCAGTGGCGATCGACCTGTCGTTGCGCGACGACTGTCCCGCACGGCCCGAGCGCGACGTGGTGCTGGGCGAGATCCGCCAGCTCGCCGCGACGCTGGAAACGCATAGCGGCAAGCCGGTGATCCTGCGCGTCACCCCCGAGTTCGAGGACGCGTATCAGATCAGCGCCGCGATCGACCGCCCGCTGTGGAGCACCGGCATGTTCTTCCCGCCTGCCTATTCGGCCCGCCCCTGGCGGTTGTGGCAGGCCAGCCGCATCCGCCGCATCGAGGGGGCCGAGCGCCCCGTGAACTGGAATGTGATCGCCCCATGAGTGACATCGACGCCCCCCGCCTGATCGCTGCCGCGCGTGCGGCCGCGCGCAACGCGCACGCGCCCTATTCGAACTTCGCAGTCGGCGCCGCGCTGCTGATGACCGATGGCAGCATCGTGACGGGGTGCAATTTCGAGAACGCGAGCTACGGCCTGTCGCTCTGCGCCGAGACGGTGGCGACCGCGAAGGCGAACGCCGAAGGGCGGCTGCGCGATGTGGTCGCGGTGGGGATCATCGGCGGGATGATGACCGACGGCGTGGCGCATGGCAGCGACCCGATCCGCCCGTGCGGGCGGTGCCGTCAGGTGCTGAACGAGGCGGCGCAGTTGGGGGGCCGCGACCTCGCCGTCTATTGCGCGGGCGCGGAGGGTGAGGCGTATGAAGCGCATCGGCTGAGCGACCTGTTGCCGCATGCGTTCGGGCCGGGTGATTTGGGGATCGGATGATGCGTGCCGCGATCTTTGCTCTAGCCCTAACAGCGACCGGATGCAGTGATCGCGACCCTCATCGAAGCGGTACAATTGACGGACCATTGAGCGGTTCCCATGCGATCTCCGAACGCGCATCCGGGGGCGAAACGCTCGCGGGCGTGGGGCAGGAAGGATTGCGGGTGCTCATCGCCCCGTCATTCGGTCGATATGCCTATTATCTTTCGCTCCGCAGACTTCCCAAGGGCTGTGTGACCCCTGATGATCCGCCGAAAGAGAGCAGCGTCGGGCGCATTTGCGGGCCGAGCCGCATAGATGTTCGACGGTTCGATCAGTTCGACAGGACGGTGACAACGGCCCGGTTCTTCCTACCGCCTTGGGAAACCCACCATCTGCTGGAGGAACTCGACGCTAGACTGGACGGATGGAGCGGGAGAAATTCCGGCGGTACAGATGGCACTTGGGTGAAGCTCGAGCGCGTGCGAAACGGGCAGGTCACATCCATGTCCAGCAATGATTTGCCCGATCCGGGCAACCCGGCGGCGCAACTCAGCGGCGACCTTTTGCGTATTCTCCTATCCTACGGCCCCTCTGGTTTTGCACCGCGCTCGGGCTCGTGGGACGTCCGGGCACCGGGTGAGAGCGCGGGTCCCTGCGATGTGACTGACCTCGCCACGCCGCTCGACCGCGGCTTCGGGTCCGGGAACAGCGACTGCGACGCAACGAAGCGCTGGCCCTAGCCAAGCCCCCTTGCCCCACGCGCGCATTCCGGCGATGCCGGGCGCGCACATCAGGAGCGCCCATGTCCATTCTTTCCGACATCTGGATTCGCGAACAGGCCACGCAGCACGGCATGATCGAGCCGTTCGTCGAGGCGCAGCGGCGGGAGGGGGTGCATCTCCTACGGCCTGTCTTCTTATGGCTATGACGCGCGGGTGGCAGACGAGTTCAAGATCTTCACCAATATCGACAGCGCGGTGGTGGACCCGAAGGACTTTTCGTCGACCAGCTTCGTCGATCGCCAGACCGATGTCTGCATCATCCCGCCCAACAGCTTCGCGCTGGCGCGGACGGTGGAGTATTTCCGAGTGCCGCGCGACGTACTGGTCATCTGCCTCGGCAAATCGACCTATGCGCGGTGCGGGATCATCGTGAACGTGACGCCGCTGGAGCCCGAATGGGAGGGGCATGTCACGCTGGAGTTTTCCAACACCACGCCGCTGCCCGCGAAGATCTATGCGAACGAGGGTGCGTGCCAGTTCCTGTTCCTCAAGGGGAACGAGCCGTGCGAGACCAGCTATGCCGACCGCGCGGGCAAATATATGGGCCAGCGCGGCGTGACGCTGCCGCGGTTGTAAGAGCGCGCGGACTCATCACTGGAAACAAAAGCGGCGGCCGAGGCATCGAGCCTCGTCCGCCGCTGCACCCAGCCCTGGCCCCTCCCATCAGAGAGGGGAATTGGGCTGCTTATTCCCCTTATCGACCCGCCATCTGCGCAGCGTCGAGCAGGCGCATGCCGCGCTGCGCCACGACGTGCGACGCCGCGACCTGGCCATCGGCGACGTCCATCGCGACGGGCTTCGTCGCCAGCACGCGATGATACATTGCGCGCGCCTCGGCGACGCGGCCGGTCTTTGCATAGACCGCAGCGAGGTTCAGCATGATCTCGGGACGCGCGGGAAAGATGCGCTGTTCGGCGAGCAGCTGGCGCTCCGCGCTCGCATAGTCGCCGGCCGCGATCGCGAGATGGGCGTTGGGCTGTTCTGCAGTCTGGGCCTGCGCCGCCGGGATGAGCGCCAGCGGCGCGGCGACGGCAATCGCGGCGAGGAACTTACGCATTTGCAGGCTCTCCTAATGTTACAATTCAATGACACAGATGTGTCACTAATGTTGCATCGGAGCAAATGCGTTGATTGCAATCGAAATACTGCGGAGCAAGGTGCTGAGAACGAACAAAAAAAGGGCGACCCGAAGGCCGCCCCTTGATGTTTGCACTGGTCGCCGGAGCGATCAGAAGTCGTTGCGATACTGCTCGTTGCCGACGAAGCCGAGCTTCGTGACGGCCGACCGCTTGATCACCGCGAGCACCTCGTCGACGCGCTCATAGCGGGCCAGCGGGTTGGGCTGGAAGTGCAGCTCGGGCTCGGGGACAATCGTCACGCTCTGGTCGAGATACTGGCGCAGCGTGACGAGGTCGATCTCGCTGCCGTTCCAGTAGATCTTGCCATCGGGCTCGATCGTGATCTTGTTCTTTTGCGGCTCCACCGGAGGCGGAGTCTGCGGCCCCTGATTCTGGGGAAGGTCAACCTTCACCGCGTGGGTCTGGGGCGGGATGGTGACGATCAGCATAATGAGGAGCACGAGCATGACGTCGATCAACGGCGTCGTGTTCATCTCCATCATCGGCTCGCCATCATCTGTGCCGGCGCTCATTGCCATGATGTGTACTCCTGAACTTCGGGCTTACTGGGCGACGCCCAGCTGCGGCTGCGAGATGAAGCCGACCTTGACGAAGCCCGCATTCTGCATCGTGTAAACGACGCCACCGATGCACTTGTACGGCGTGTTCACGTCGCCGCGAATGTGCACTTCGGGAATGTCGTCCGGCTTGATGTTGTCCTGGCCGACGCGATCGACCACCGCCTGCAAATTGTCGCTCGCGCGCTTGAGCAGTTCGGTGCTGGTGATCGGCGTCATCTGCCAGAACACCTGACAGGTGCCGGCCTCGTCCGCGCGAACGGCGAGCAACACGTTCTCCGGCTTGGTTTCGGTCGGTTCGAACGCCACCTTGGGCAATTCGAGTTCGACCGACTGAATCGCGACGGGAATCGCGATCAGGAAGATGATGAGCAGAACCAGCATGACGTCCACGAGGGGCGTCGTGTTGATGTCCGACATCGGTTTTTCTTCGGCGGAGTCGCCGCCTACACTCATCGCCATTGGCGCAATCCTATCTTTCGCATCCTGTCCCCGGACCAATCTGGCCCGGCGGGTGACCGTGCGGCGCGGCGAGCCGCCACCGCACGGTCGTCAGCCGAAGCTTCAGGCCTTGGCAGTGGTCGCGACCGGCGGCGCCTTCGGGGCCGGCTTGACACCCTTCACGGCCGGACGGACGCGGCCGTCCGAAGCCAGGTAACCGAGCACATCGTTCGAGAAGCCGCTGAGCTGCTCGGCGATCGTCTTGTTGCGACGCTGCAGCCAGTTATAGGCAAGCACGGCCGGAACCGCGACAACCAGGCCGAGCGCGGTCATGATGAGCGCTTCACCGACCGGACCGGCGACGGTGCCGATCGACGCGTCACCCGCCGCACCGATCTTGATCAGCGCGCGGAAGATGCCGACGACGGTACCGAACAGACCGATGAACGGCGCGGTCGAACCGACGGTCGCGAGGAAGGCGAGGCCGGTGCCGAGCTGCGAATTGATCGAATCTTCCGAACGCTTGAGCGAGCCATGCAGCCAGTCATGCGCTTCGATCGGATCGGTCAGTTCCTTGTACTGGTCCTGGGCGAGCAGCGCGTCGTCGACGATCTGGCGATAGGCCGAGTTCTTCTCAAGCTTCGCGGCGCCTTCACGCAGGCTGCCGGACTGCCAGAAGGCGGCACGGACGCGCTTGTACTGGTTCAGGACCTTCTGCTGCTCGAATACCTTGGTGAACAGGATGTAGAGCGAGAAGAAGAGCATGACGGTCAGGATGATCGCGGTACCCCATGCGATCACGCCGCCTTCGTTCATGGCGTGCAGGATGTCGAAGTTCGCGGGCGGTGCGCCTGCTGCGGCTCCGGCGAGGATGGTGGTGAACATGTGCGGTTCTTTCCCTTGAGATAAAGATTGTGATGTCAGTATCGGGGTACGGCGCGCCAGGCGCGCCCGCCCATCAGTCTTCGAGACGCCAGGTGAACCTCAGCGACTTGTTTCCGCCCGAGACAGGGTTTCCGGCGGCGTCGAGTGCCGGTGAGTAGCGCGCACGGCGCGTCACCAGGCTGCACGTCGCGGCGTCAAGCGAGGACGAACCCGACGAGGAGGTTACCCGACAATTCTCGATGCGCCCCTGGGCGTTGATCGTGAACGTGATACCAACCGACCCTTCGTCACCAGCGCGGCGCGCGGCGGGAGGATAGTCGTCGGAGGTCACCCACGAGGCCGGGTTGCCGCGTGCTGCCGCAGCCTTGCTGATCGCAGGCGGAGGCGGAGGCGGCGGTGGCGCTGGCGGGGCCGGCGGCGCGGGCGGCGTCGGCGGCTGGCTCGGCGGGATCACGGCCGACACGCTCACCGGCGGCGGCGGCGCAGGCACCTGAACCAGCGGCTTCTGCACAACGACGGTGGTGGGCGGCGGCGGGACCGGCGAGTCCGGCGGCGGCGGCGGCGGAGGCACTTCCTCGGGTGGAGGCGGCGGTTCCTGGACGTCAAAGACATCCATCTCCTCGGCCTTTTCCTTGATATATTTGTAGGCGAGCCCGGTCACGAACACGTAACCGAGAACGGCGAGGATGATTGAGACGACTGCGATCGCCACAACCCGACTGCCTCCTACCTCACGATCTGCGTAGGCCATTCAGCAACTAAACTCCTTCATTCGCCGCGCCGTTGCCCGGCACCCTGGCATCATTATCGGCGTGGCTCATCCGGTCGGGCAATCGGAAGACCGACCGGTGGCGGCGCGAGTCCTATCGCGGCGGTTTGCGCGACGCAAACGCTTTGTCGGACGCAATAAACGTATAATCCCGACGTGGCAGAAATATTTCTGTATGCGTGTGGGACATTCCCGTAGAATGAACTGCATGTTTCGTATCCGTATCGTTTCGCTTTTCGCCGCATTTTGTGCGGCTTCCCCGGCGCTGTTGCCGCACGCCTCGGCACAGGTGGTCGCCGAATCAGGTGTGGTGCTTCCACCCTATGCTGCGGTCGCCGACCTGATCGTCGGTGCCCCCGCGATCGTCGATGCGCGCATCCGAAGCGCGACGCGAATCAAGGGACCGGAGGCGGCGAACGTCGCGGCGGGGCGGATGCGATTCTATGTCGAGGCCGATGTGCTGGCGCTGATTCGCGCCGACGCGCCGATGCCCGCCCGGGTCGGTTATGTCGTCGACGTTCCGCTCGATGCACGCGGTCGCGCACCCAAGCTCAACAAGCGGCGCGTGCTGCTGTTCGCCCGCCCCGTCGCGGGGCAGGCGTCGATGATCCAGCTGACCACGCTCGACGCCCAGCGCGACTGGAGTGCCGAGCTGGACACGCTGATTCGCCGGATCGCCCGCGAGGTGGCTGCCCCCGACGCGCCGCCTGCGGTCACCGGGCTCGGCAATGCCTTCCACGTCCCGGGAAGCCTGCCCGGCGAGGGCGAGACCCAGATCTTTGTGCAGACCGCGACCGGCGCGCCGATCTCGCTGTCGATCCTGCGGCGACCGGGCGAGCAGAAACGCTGGGCGGTGGCGCTGGGCGAGATCGTCGACGATGCTGCGGCCGCCCCGGCGCGCGACACATTGCTGTGGTATCGCCTTGCCTGTGGGCTCCCGCGCAGCCTTCCCGCGACCAGCCTGGCCGACGAGGATCCGGCGAACGTCGCGGCGGCGCGTGAGGATTACCGTTTCGTGCTGGACCAGCTGGGGCCGTGCAAGCGGTAGGGACCGGCTGGGCGAAACCGCAATTCGGCCTACTTCCGGTACCGCACCAGCGTGATCCCGATCCGCTCGTCAGCCTCGGCGATGGCGAGCTTGACGATCTCGACCTCAACCCGCCGGATGCGGGCGTCGCCGGTCATCAGCGTTTCAACGATATGGTCGGCGACGCCTTCGATCAGGGTGAAATGGACGCCCGGTGGCAATGCCCCGGTCGCGGCGTGCTTGAGGTCGAGATAGGATTTCGAGGCGCTGAGCGGCGTATCGGGCGCGAACGGGTCGCCCGGCAGCAAGTCGACCGTGATCGAGATGCGCAGCGGCTGGGGCAAATGCGTCTCTTCGGAATAGACGCCGGTAAGGACCTGGACCTCGAGATCGCGGACCTGAAGCTGAAGAAGATCGTGCAACGCAGCTGCCTCTGGGGAAAATGATCGCGCGCCAATAGGCCGCGCCCCCGGAAACGGCAATGGTGGTCAGGCCGCCGCGCTGGGCCGCGCGCTCGCCGTTTCATGCCAGCGACGCAGATTCGCGAGCTGCTCGGGCACTGCCAGCTTCGCCGCACGCGCGAAATCGATCGTCACCAATGCGGTGATGTCGGCGAAACTATACGCGTCCCCCGCGATCCACGGCCGGTCGGCGAGCCGCGCGTCGATCGCCTCGACGAACCCCTCCCACATGATCGCGCCGCGTGCCGCGAGTTCGGGAATTTGCGCGACGCTGAGCCCGGCATCGGGGATCGCGCGGTCCTTGAACGCGGGGGCCGTGTTGCGCAGCACATAGACCACGGCGGCATAGCCATCGCCCTCGATTCGCCGGGTCCAGCTCTCGATGCGCCCGATCTGGATGGGGGTGCGCCCGAACAGCGCCGGCTCGGGGTGCAGTGCCTCGAAATAGCGACAGATCGCTGCCGATTCGCACAGCACTTCGCCGTCATCCAGCTTGAGCGCCGGCACCGCGCCGCGCGGGTTGATACGCAGATAGGCGTCGGCGAGATGCTCGCCGGTGCGCAGGTCGATCGCCTCGCACGGCACCTCGATGCCCTTTTCGGCGAGGAAGATGCGTACCCGGCGCGGGCTGGGTGCCCAGGGCGCGTCATAGAGCTTCATCGCCGGTCTCCCATATTCCGCTATGCCGGGTTTCGTTTCGGGGCTAAAGGCGCGCGCCCCCGGCGTCCATCCCCCGGGCCGCTGGAGATTGCCCTGTTCGAGCTGGTGCCCCTGTGCGACGTCTATTCCGACGCGGTCGAACATCTGCTCGACCGGGTGTTCGGTGCCGACCGCCATGGCCGCACCGCCTATCGCCTGCGCGAAGGGGTGAGCGCCGTTCCCGACCTCAGTTTCGCGGCGGTCGAAGCGGGGACGCTGGTCGGCTCCATCCAGTGCTGGCCGGTCGAGCTGGCCGGCGACGATGGCGGCGTCACGCCCATGATCCTGGTCGGCCCGGTCGCGGTGTCGCCCGAACGACAGAATGTCGGCATCGGTCGCGGGCTGATGTGGCGCGCCATCGAGCAGGCAGGCGACGCCGTGCTGATGCTGATCGGCGACCTCGATTATTATGCGCAGTTCGGATTCGACGCGGCGCATACCGGGGCATGGCGACTGCCCGGCCCGTTCGAGCGCGACCGCCTGCTCGCGCGCGGACCCGCGCCGGATCGTGCCGGAATGATCGGGCCGCGCCGCTGACCCTTTACCGGGGCCGTCGAAAGCGCCTACGGGATTTCCAATGCCGATGACGCCTCCTCCCGACCTCGCCAGCCTGTCGCTCGCCGAGATCGCGCGGCTCGCCGACGAACAGAAGCTGCCCCCGGTGGACAGCTGGAACCCCGCGCATTGCGGGCATAGCGACATGCGCATCGCGCGCGACGGGACATGGTATCATCAGGGGTCGCAGATCGGACGGGCGGCGATGGTGCGGCTGTTCGCGTCGATCCTGCGGCGCGAGCCGGATGGCCGCCATGTGCTGGTCACCCCGGTCGAAAAGCTCGACATCGATGTCGAGGATGCCCCGTTTGTCGCGGTCGAGATGAAGGTCGAGGGCGCGGGCGAGACCGCACGAATCGCGTTCCGGCTCAATACGGGCGATCTGATCCCCGCCGGACCGGACCATCGGTTGCGGTTCGAGCAGCGTGACGACGGCCCCCACCCCTATCTCCATGTCCGGCGCGGGCTGGAGGCGCTGGTTGCACGGTCGGTCTATTATGAGCTGGCCGCACTGGCGCTGGACAATGGCTCGAACCCGCCGGGCATCTGGAGCGACGGCGAGTTCTTCGCGATGGCCCAGGCATGACGCTGGCTGAACGGTTGCGCGTGGCGCTCGACGCCGAGCATGACCATCGGCCCGAGCTGATCGTCGGCGATGTGCTCGACGAACCTGCGGCGGCGGGCGGCGTACCGGTGCCTGCTGCGGTGCTGGTCGCGGTGACCGACCGGCCCCGCCCGGGCCTGATCCTCACCCAGCGCACCGACACGCTGCGGCGGCATGCCGGGCAGGTCGCCTTTCCCGGCGGGCGGATCGACGCCGACGATGCCGATGCGACCGCTGCCGCGCTGCGCGAAGCGCGCGAGGAGATCGGGCTCGATCCACATTCGGTCGAACTGGTCGGGCTGGCCGACCGCTATCGCACCGTCACCGGGTTCGAGGTCCAGCCGATCGTCGCGGTGATCCCGCCCGATCTGGTACTGACGCCCCAGCCGGGCGAGGTCGCGGCGATCTTCGAAGCGCCACTCGACTATGTGCTCGACCCCGCCAACCAGCTGCAGTCGAGCGTCGAGTGGCAAGGGCGCGACCGGCATTTCTACGAGATTCTATGGCAGGATTTCCGGATCTGGGGGCGACGGCGGCGATGCTGGTCAATCTGTCGCGGCGGCTGAAATGGCTAACATGAAACCGGATGGTCTGACCCTGCCCGATGCGCCGTGGCGGCACTGGCCGGGGCTCGACCGGCTGACCGCCGCGCTCGGGACCGGCAACGCCCGCGTGGTCGGCGGCGCGGTGCGCGATACGCTGCTCGGCATCCCCGTCTCCGACCTCGACATCGCGACGCCGCTCGATCCGCAAGAGGTGATGCGGCGGCTGGAACGCGCGGGGATCAAGGTGATACCCACCGGCATCGTGCATGGCACGATTACCGCAGTCAGCAGCGGGACGGTGGTCGAGGTGACGACGCTGCGTCGCGACGTGACCACCGATGGCCGCCGCGCCACCGTCGCCTTTACCGATGACTGGAAGGAAGACGCCGCGCGGCGCGACTTCACGATCAATGCGCTGTACGCCGACCCGGATACGGGCGAAGTCTTCGATTATTTCGGCGGGCGCGCCGATCTCGCGGCGCGGCACGTCCGCTTCATCGGCGATCCGCTGCGCCGCATCGCCGAGGATCATCTGCGTATCCTGCGCTTCTTCCGATTCCTCGCACGGTTCGGGGACAGCCCCGACGCGGCGTCGCTCGATGCCTGCACCGCGCGCGCCAACGACCTGATGGCCCTGTCGCGCGAACGAATCGCCGACGAGTTGCTCAAGCTGATGGTCGCGAAGGACGCGGTGCGGGTGATCGCGCTGATGCTGGAGCGCGGCATTTTTCGACCGGTGCTACCCGAAATCGCGTCGGTTGAGCGGTTCGCACGAGTGGAAGCGCTCGAATCTGAAGCGGGAATTGAGGCGGACCCGATCCGCCGCCTCGCCGCCTTGCTCCCCGCCGACGCAAGCATCGCCGAATCGGTCGGCGGGCGGCTCAAGCTCTCGAATGCCCAGCGCAAAAGGCTGATCGCTGCGACCGACGCGGACCTGTTCGGTGCTCCCCGCGCCGCCGCCTATCGCCTCGGCCGCGACGAGGCGATCGACCGACTGTTCCTGTTCGACGCCGAGGACGCGGTGGCGGCCGCGCGCGACCTGATCGACTGGGAAATTCCGCGACTCCCGCTTGCCGGCGGTGCGCTGATCCAGCGCGGGCTGACCAAGGGGCCGGACGTCGCGCGCGCGCTGCGCGCGGTCGAGAGCCAGTGGATCGAGGAAGGCTTTCCGGATGCGGCGCGCGTCGAGCAGATCGCCGACGCGGTGACGGATCAGGCGTTGCGCTCGACCAGCAGCGAATAGGCCGCGTCGATGCAGAGCGGGCGCGAATAGAGGAAGCCCTGCCCATAGTTGCATCCCAGCGCGGCGAGCGTCTGGGCAAGTTCGTTGGTCTCGATCCCCTCGGCGGTCGTCTGCATGCCGAGCGCCTGGGCGAGGCTGAGGATCGCGCGGACGATCGCCACCTTGTCGCGGTCGGCAAGCATCCCCGACACGAAGCTGCGGTCGATCTTGAGCACGTCGATCGGCAGTTTCTGGAGATAGGCGAGGTTGGAATAGCCGGTGCCGAAATCGTCCATCGCCAGCGTGGTGCCGAGATCCTTCAGCGCCTGCATCGTCTGGGCGATCCGATCGGGATCGGTGACCAGCGCGCTTTCGGTGAGTTCGAGCGTGATCTTGCTGCCATCGACGCCATTGGCCTCGAGCGCGGCCTGCACCATCGGCGCGATCTGGTCGCGCTGGAGCTGGATCGCCGAGAGATTGACCGCGACCTTGACTCCGCAGTCGCCGCCGGCGCGCGCATCCCACACCGCCATGGCGCGGGCGGCCTCATGCATCGCCCAGCGGCCGAGCGGAACGATCAGGCCCGATTCCTCGGCAACCGGGATGAATTCGACCGGGGACAGGGCGATGCCGCTCTCGGTCGTCCAGCGCGCCAGCGCCTCGAACGACACGATCTTGCCCGACGCGAGGTCGCAAATCGGCTGGAAATTGAGGGCCAGCGCGCCGTTGTCGATCGCGCGGCGCAGCTCGGTCTCGATGCTGAATTCCTGGCGAACCACGTCAAACGCCCGGGTCTGATAGATTTCGGTGCGACCCGATTTCTTGGCGCGCTTCATCGCGAACTGGGCGTGGCGGATCAGTTCTTCGGCATCGCCGCGCTCGACCTCTCCGATCGCAATGCCGATCGCACAATCGACGCGGATCTCGAAATCCGACAGGCGGAACGGGGTGGTCAGCGCGTTCTGAATGCGCTTGGCGACATGCAGCGCGTCCTGAATCCCCTCGTCCAGCTCCAGGCGAATCGCGAATTCGTCGCCGCCGGTGCGCGCCAGCACGTCATGGCCGCGCAGCGCGCCCTTTACCCGGCGCGCGACCGAGATCAGCAGTTCGTCGCCGGCAAGGCCGCCCATGCACGCATTGATCCGGCTGAACCGGTCGAGATTGATGACGAGGATGGCGAATCGATCGATCCCGCTCTGCTCGATCTCCGACTCCAGATCCTCGCCAAATCCTGCGCGGTTGGGCAGGCCGGTGAGGCTGTCGGTCAGCATTTCTCGCCGAAGACTGCGCTGGGTGCGCAGTTCGGACGTGTGATCGATCAGCGTGACCAGGCAACGGCCGTTCTGCCGCTCGGTGCTGCGGCGCGCGAACCGCACGCGGAAGAAGCGCGCATCGACCGTGTCGCCCAGCTCCCAGTCAAACTCGCAATCATTCGTGTCCGAATCGAGGAAGTTCGCGATTCGCGCGCCAAGCTGGCGAATCACCGGGGAATGGTCGGCGGTGGTGCCCAGCCCGGCGAGGCGGAAGGGGCGATTGACCGATTCGAAGACGAGGCCGCTTGAGTTCCGCTCCACCACTGCAGCGGGAATCGGAAGCAAATTCAACGTCTGAGCGGTGCCCGATGGGCCGAGCGCGCGCGCATCCTCACCCGTCACAGGGACGGGCGCGGGGACTGGCTTGTCCTTCCGGCGGCGCGACAACAGCATCATTCAAGGGGTTAGGCGCATTTGGTTAAGCGGTGCTGAAGGGCCAGCCCCGATTCCGCGTATAGAGCGCCAATCTATTCCCGAAATTAGAAGCGGTTATCGCGCGGGAACCCGACCGGCGGCATCCGCCCGGCCGCCCCGCGCGCGGCGCGCCATGGGGCAAGGTCCGATTCGGTCCGCGTCCGCCCCTGGTCACCGCCCATCCGCCAGCTCAGGCCGTCGGCAAAGCGGAACGTGATCGCGTCCGACAGCCCGCCATCGCGATAACGTTGCAGCTGAACCCCCTGCCCGCGCGCCAGTTCGGCGAGTTCGGTCATCGGGAACACCAGCAATTTGCGATTGTCGCCGATCACCGCGACATAATCATCCTCGGCCCCGACCTGTTTGACCAGCTTGAGCATCGCACCACTGCGCGGGGTCACCACCTGCTTGCCCTTGCGCGTTTCGGCAATCACGTCCTCGGTCTTGACCAGGAAACCGCGACCGTCGGTTGCGGCGACGAGCAGCTTCGGCGCCGCGTTCGCCGGGAACAGCCCGACGATGCCGGTTCCGCCATCCAGATCGATCATCAGGCGCACGGGCTCACCGAACCCGCGCCCGCCGGGCAGCTTGTCGGCCGCCAGCGTGTAGAAGCGCCCATTCTCGGCGGCGAGCAGCAGCTTGTCCGTCGTCTGGGCGTGGAAGGCGATGAGCGGGCCGTCGCCTTCCTTGAACTTCGCAGTATCGGCGCTCGCCAGCTCGGCATGGCCCTTCATCGCGCGGATCCAGCCGCGCTGGGACAGGATCACGGTGATCGGCTCGCGCTCGATCATCGCTTCCAGCGGAATTTCGCGCGCGGGTGCCGCTTCGGCCACCAGCGTGCGCCGCGCGCCGAGCGCGGTTTCGGGACCATAGCGGTCGCGCACCCTGGTCAGGTCGCGCTTCATCCGGGTGCGCTGGCGCGCGTCGCTCGACAACAGCGCCTCAAGCTCGGCCTGTTCCTTGGCCAGCGCCTCGCGCTCCTTGCGCAGCTCCATTTCCTCCAGCTTGCGCAGCGCGCGCAGCCGCATGTTGAGGATCGCCTCGGCCTGGCGGTCGGTCAGCTCGAACTCGGCCATCATCACCGGCTTGGGCTCATCCTCGGTGCGGATGATCGCGATCACCCGGTCGAGGTTGAGGAAGGCGATGATGTACCCGTCGAGCAGCTCCATCCGGTCGGCAATCTTCTGCAGCCGGTGTTCGCTGCGGCGGCGCAGGACGATAAACTGGTGGTCGACCCAGGCGGCGATCGCCTGACGCAGGCTCATCACCCGTGGCGTGCGCGTATGGTCGAGGACGTTGAGGTTGAGCGACACGCGCACCTCAAGGTCGGACAGCCGGAACAGGCTTTCGATCAGCGTGTCGGGATCGACGGTGCGCGCGCGCGGCTCCAGCACGATGCGAATTTCGGCGTCGGATTCGTCACGGACATCGGCGAGGATCGGCAGCTTCTTGTCATTGATCAGCGCTGCGATCTGCTCGATCAGCTTGCCCTTCTGCACCCCGTACGGGATTTCGGTGACGACGATCTGCCAGGTGCCGCGCCCCTGATCTTCAAGTCCCCATTTGGCGCGCACCCGGAAGCTGCCGCGTCCGGTGGCATAGGATTCGGCGATCGCTGCCGGGGTGTCGACGACGATGCCGCCGGTCGGGAAATCGGGGCCGCGCACATGTTCCAGCACCTGCGCGTCACTCGCATTGGGCTGGTCGATCAGCAGGATCGCGGCGTCGATCAGCTCGGCGGCATTGTGCGGCGGGATGCTGGTCGCCATGCCGACCGCGATTCCGCTGGCGCCATTGGCGAGCAGGTTCGGGAACAGGCCGGGAAACAGCTCCGGCTCGTGATCCTCGCCATTATAGGTCGGGCGGAACTCGACAGCGTCCTCGTCCAGCCCGTCCATCAGGTCGATCGCGACCTGGGTCAGCCGCGCCTCGGTATAGCGGTACGCGGCGGCATTATCGCCATCGATATTGCCGAAATTCCCCTGCCCGTCGACCAGCGGATAGCGCAATGCAAAGGTCTGGGCGAGGCGGACCATCGCGTCATAGACCGACTGGTCGCCATGCGGGTGATATTTACCGATCACGTCGCCGACGACGCGCGCGCATTTCTTGTATGCTTCGTTCGGGTTGAGCCGCAGCCCGCGCATCGCCCAGAGCAGGCGACGGTGCACCGGCTTCAGCCCGTCGCGCACATCGGGCAGCGAGCGCGCGGTGATGGTCGACATCGCATAGACGAGGTAGCGTTCGGACAGAGCCGAATCGAAGGGGGCGTCGACGATGGCGTCAAAGGGATCGGGGTCGCTACGGGTGTCGCTCATGGCTGGACTTACTAGGTCACTGTGCCGGGGAAACAATAGCGGAACCATTGCAGCGCTGTTGATCGCGATACCGCCGATTTCCGGCACCGCGCTCGCGGCCCCGGTTCAGCGCTGGCCGCTCCCCGAAAATCTCGAATACGCCTATGGCAAGAGCGATCTCCAGGGTGCGCTTGCAATGGCCGCGGCAGAGATTGCGCGGTGCGAAGCCACTCGACCGACAGACGATCGCTGCTTCGACCTGCTTCGCGCCGGCGGCAAGATCGCCAACGATATTGCCGATTTCGCACGCGGCGAGGCGTTTTCACGCCGTGCGGTCCAGATCGCCGACCGCACCCCGCACCTGTCCGCAGAAGAGCGCGCCTCGGCCTATCGCAACCTCGCCGCAGCGCTGGACGGGCTGGGACGCTGGGACGAGGCCGAGCGTCTGCACGCGAGGATCCTGCCCCTGTACGTCCAGGTTTACGGCGCGGGATCGAACGAGCATCTCGTCGCGACGGTGCGATACGCCAATAATCTGCTGTTTCAGGATAAGGCGGTTGCTGCGCAGCAAGTGCTGATCCCGATGGAGCGGTTCCGCGCGAGCATTGCGCGATCGAACTTCTTCCTGGTCCGGCGGTTCGATCTGCTCTTGGGCGAAACGCTGCAGGCAACGGGCGATTTCGAGCGCGCGGACGCCGCCTTTCGCCGGTTTCTCGCGCGGCTGGAGCACGACCGGGAGGCACCGCGAACCGAGTTCGTCATCGCCTATTCCAGGATCGCCGGCGCGCAGTTCGGCATGGACGAGGTGAACGAGGCAATCCGCTTTCTCAACGCCGCCATCGCAGCGGAACGCGACCTGCACGCCCGCGATCAGATCGTTCTAGCCGAATTTCCGGACATCACCGATTCGGACATCATCCTCGCCCGTCTGGCGACGCGCATCGGCGACCATGCGCGCGCCGAACGCGTGCTGGTCCAACTGGCGCAGCGCCGCAGCCGTCGATTGGGGGCCACCCACCCCCGCACGCTGGCCGTGCATGGTGATCTTGCCGCCGCGCTGCTGGGCGCCGGACGCCGGGCCGATGCGCTGCGCGAAGGGCAACGCTGCATCAGCGGTCTCGAAAGCGGCGGTCGGATCGGCATCGCGAGCGCGCGGTGCCGCGCAATCGCCGCCGAAGCGGCACTGGTCGATGGCCGGGCAGGCCAGGCGCTCGAACTCGCCATGCCGATGCTCAAACCGCTCGACCTGCTGGAGGCCGCTGATCCCGCCCGGATCGATGGCCATGCGCTGATGACGCGAATCGTGAACGCCCAGCGCCCGCCACGGCTGGCGCAGTTGCGCTATCATTACCGGATCGCCGCGCGCGGGACCGTTGCGCGCATGGCGCGATACCGCGACTTCAGCCCGCTCGCACAGAATGAGCTGCGTCGCCGCAGGCCGGTGTTTACCGGTCAAGTCGGCGCGAACTGGGCATTGGGTGCGGGTCGGTAAGGCTCGGTGCGCGTGACAAGCGCCGCCCACTGTATTATATGAACAATACAGGAGGGTAAGCATGAGCTGGATCATGGCGGTCGCGCTGGCCGGACAAGGCGGGGCGGCAGCGGCGGGACCCGCACCCGACGAAACCGGACGCACCTTTCACTATCAGCGATCGAACATCGCGGGTGGCGAAGAGGAACAGATCTATGTCCACCGCGCCGCGCCCGACCGGATCGAGGTGTACAAGATGCGCGCGCGCTGCACCGGCGCGGCGTTCGTCACCGCCCATGTCGACCCGGTGACCGGCGAGGCGTCGAAGCTGATCGCCGGGCGCCTCGCGCCGGGCGCGACCAGCCGGACGATCGGGGTGATGACGCATGACGGCGCGGCAAAGCGGATCGCGATCAGCCTCGATCTCGGCGACCGGAAGCTCGAGCTGGGCATCGACGCGCCCGACCGGCCCTGGCACCTCTACGACTATGACCTGGCGACATTGGGCGCGGCGCTGGTCGCGCGCGGGCCGCAGCGGGCACCCTTTTCATTCGGCATGGCGCTGGTCTGGACCGATCCATCCAGGCCTGACGAATTCCTGCGCTGGCTGGGCAAGGCCGAAGCGACGTTCGTCAGCGCCGAACGCCATCTGGACCGCAACACGCTGCGTTTTGACGTCGCCGGCCCGGCATTCGGCGACAAGGGCGGCGGGCCGATCTGGATCGACGCGCGCGAAGGCCACATCGTCGATGTGCAATGGGGCCGCCCCAACCATGACGGCTATGCCGATTTTCGGCTCCAGCTAAAGGCCGAATTGCCGCGGGGCGATGCGGCGTGGAAGGCGCTGCTCACCCGGCATTTCGCGGGGTGTCCGAAGGAGTGACCCGACAGCTTCCCGATTCGGGACCACGCAGGATGCGCGCCCTTCCGGCCGTTTACCAAAAGCCCTATCGTCGGCGGAACGATTTCGCAGGGGGGATTCGAATGCGATTCGGTGCACTGATTGTCGCCGCGCTGGTGCTGGCCGGGTGCGAGGCCGCGCCCAAAAAGGATTCGGACAAGATCAGCAGCGAAGCCGTGGCCGCGCTGACCGCGACCGGCGGGGCGTTCGATTATCGCTATGCGTACAAGGTACCGGGCAACCATGTGAAGGCAGTGGTCGAATCGCACGCGGCCGGCTGCGACAAGCTCGGCCCGGCACGCTGCCGCATCCTGTCGCTGCGCTATCGCGTCGATGAGGCGAACCGGATCGCCGCGACGCTCACCTTCCGCATCGATCCCGCCGTCGCGCGCAATTTCGGCGAGGCCGCGACCAAGGTGGTGGTCGGTGCCAGCGGCGCGCTGGTCGAAACCGAGATCGCGGGGGCAGACGCAACCGCGACCGCGCGCTCCAACGCGCTGGTCGGGCGGCTGCGCGAACAGCTCGCCAATGCGCAGGCGAGCAACGATCCGGTCCAGCAGGAGCGTGCGCGGCGGCTGCAGACCGCGCTCGACGTGATCGCCGAATCGGAAGCCGATAGCGGCGAGACGATGGCGACCGCGCCGGTGCTGATCACCTATGCCTCGGGCACCCCCGCCCCCGGCCTGAACGGATCGGCGGACGCCAGCTTCCGTGACGCGGGCGACAAGCTGGTTAATTCCGCCGCAGGGATTGCCCAGGTGCTGGCGTCGGTCGGCCCCTGGCTGTTGCTGATGGTGGTCGCGGTGCTGCTGCTGCGCCTGCTGATCCACGGCACCAGTGGCGCGCCCGCCCCCGCGACCAACGAGGATGACGACCCCTATCGCGAGCAGGGCGAACCCGAGCGGCGCAACGCGATCCAGCGCTGGTTCAATCGGGACGACAATCCGGGCTGAATCGACGGCGTCAGATTGTGGCAGAAATGGGGCATTGCTCAATTCCCTCCTTCATGGTGTGATATCGCCAGCGCCGGAGTGAGGCGCCGACGTCGCTGGAGGGATGCCGATGAGCCGGATGTGGACGCGATCGCCGATGCTGCTGGGACTGGCGCTGCTCGCAGCCTGCGGACAGGCCAGTCAATCGGGTGTGGCGGAGGAGCGGATGGTTACCGCCGATGCCGCCGCCGAGCCGATGGAGGCGAAGCCGGACGCCGCCGCCTCACCCGGGGCGGCGACCGATCCGATCGCCGTCACCCTGCCCCGCATCGCCTATATCTACCGGGTCGGGTACCGCCTTCCGGGCGACGCGATCCCGGCGTTGCAACAGGCGCATGTCACGCTGTGCGACAAGATGGGGGCGGCGCGCTGTCAGGTCGGCGGGCTGCAGCGATCCGGCGGCGAGGCCGAGCGCGGCGAGGGCACGCTGAAGCTGCGCGTCGAGAGCAAGAGTGCGCGCGCCTTCCTCGATTCGCTCAACAAGGCCGCGTCGGACAAGGGCGGCCGCCCGGTCGACACCGCGATCGAGGCGGAGGACGTGTCCAAGCAAATGGTCGACGCGGAGGCGCGCATCCGCCAACGCGAATTGCTGGTCAGCCGCCTCACCGAAATCCTGCGCACACGGCAGGGCAGCGTTGCCGACCTCGTCGCCGCCGAGCGCGCGGTGGCCGAAGCGCAGGAGGAGCTGGATCAGGGCAAGGCGTGGCTCGCCGAGCTGAAAGGTCGGGTCGCCTTCTCCACTATCGAGATCGGCTACAACGCACAGGCGGCCGAAGCGGGCGGGTTCGGCGCGCAGCTTGGCGACACATTTGCGGATTCGGGAAGCCTGTTCCTGATCGGGCTACGCGGGTTGCTGACTATCGTCATCGTTCTGGCTCCATGGGTGCTGGTGTTCGGTCCGCTGATCTGGCTGGGAATGCGCTGGCGCCGACGCCGCAAACCGGTCATTCCGCCGACCAGCGATTGATTGCACGCAGGGCTGGCTTCCGATATAGGCCCGCCCCTACAGCCCCGGCGACGCGCGACCGTGCCGCCGGGGCACCGCGTTTCTGAAGGACTCCGCATGGCACGCCGCCGCCAGATCTATGAGGGCAAGGCCAAGATCCTCTATGAAGGCCCCGAACCCGGCACGCTGATCCAGTATTTCAAGGACGACGCGACCGCGTTCAACGCCCAGAAAAAGGGCACGATCAACGGCAAGGGCGTGCTCAACAACCGGATTTCCGAGCATATCTTCACGTTGCTCGGCAATATCGGCATCCCGACGCACTTCATCCGCCGCCTGAACATGCGCGAGCAGCTGATTCGGCAGGTCGAGATCGTCCCGATCGAAGTCGTGGTCCGCAACGTCGTGGCCGGATCGCTGGCCAAGAAGCTGGGGATCGAGGAGGGCACGCCGCTGCCCCGCACGATCATCGAATATTATTTCAAGGACGACGCGCTCGGCGACCCGCTGGTCACCGACGAACATATCCTGTGCTTTGGCTGGGCCGCTCAGGAAGAGCTGCACGACATGGCCGACATGGCGATCCGCGTGAACGATTTCATGTCGGGCCTGTTCGCGGGGATCGGTATCCGGCTGGTCGACTTCAAGCTCGAATTCGGGCGGATCTTCGACGAAAACGGCTATGCCCGCATCATCCTGGCCGACGAAATCAGCCCCGATGGCTGTCGTCTTTGGGACATGGCCAGCGGCGAGAAGCTCGACAAGGACCGGTTCCGCCGCGATCTGGGCGGGGAAGTCGAAGCCTATCAGGAAGTCGCGCGCCGCCTGGGACTGCTGCCCGAAGGCGCGGATTCGGCGGTGCTGGACCTCGAGACGCACCGCAAGAAGCGCGGGAAGTAAGCCTTTGCTTTGTGTTCAGCTGCGCTGAACCGGTACCGGCCCGCTCCCCCACCCGGCCACCCATTCCAGAATATCCTGCCGATGGGTGGCCGGGTGGGGGAGCGGGCCGGTACCGCCTACCAAAAAAAGGTCGCCTTACCCCTTCGCCTTCAGCCCGGCGATGATGCCGAAGATGAACGAACAGATCAGCGCGATCTGAATCTGTCCGCTCGGATCGCTCCACCCGAAATAGTCCCTGCCGAATGCCGCCAGCGCGACGAACAGGGTGATCGCCAGAAATGCCATTACGCCCTTACTCCACGCCAAGGCCCGCCCCCGCGGCGGCGACTCGGCGAGGCCGAGTGTCGCACAACGCGGTAAATGGCCGATGAAATCTTGCGGAGCCGCGCGCATCGGCCCATAGGGCGCGGCAAATCCCCCGGAGGAACACCCATGAAGCTGCGCATCGTCGTCACCCTCAAGAACGGCGTGCTGGACCCACAGGGCAAGGCGATCGAGCATGCGCTCGGCTCGCTCGGCTTTTCGGGCGTGGGCGAGGCGCGGGTCGGCAAGCTGATCGAACTCGACGTTGCCGACGATACCAGCGACGCGGACATCGACGCGATGTGCAGCAAGCTGCTCGCGAACACCGTCATCGAAAACTACCGGATCGAAAAGGCATGAAGACCGCCGTCATCGTCTTTCCCGGATCGAACTGCGACCGTGACCTGGCGGTGGCGATCGAGAGCGTGACCGGGACCAAGCCCCACATGGTGTGGCACGGCGAGAGCGACCTGCCCGACGGCCTTGGCCTGATCGCGCTGCCCGGCGGCTTTTCCTATGGCGATTACCTGCGCTGCGGCGCGATTGCGGCGCGCTCGCCAGTGGTGCGCGCGGTGGTTGATGCGGCGAATCGCGGCGTGCCGGTGATCGGTATCTGCAACGGGTTTCAGGTGCTGACCGAAACCGGTCTGCTGCCCGGCGCGCTGATGCGCAACTCCGGCCTCAACTTCGTGTGCCGCGACGTCGCGCTGACGGTCGAGAACAGCCAGTCGATCTTCACCAGCCGCTATGATGCGGGCGAGACGATCTCTATCCCCGTCGCGCATCATGACGGCAATTACTTCGCCGATGCCGAGACCCTCGACCGGATCGAAGGCGAGGGCCGCGTCGCGTTCCGCTACGCCAGCGACGTCAATGGCAGCGCACGGCAAATCGCGGGCATCGTCAACGGCGGCGGCAATGTGCTGGGCATGATGCCGCACCCCGAACGCAAGGTCGAAGCGGCGCATGGCGGCACCGACGGCCGCCGCCTGTTCGAAGGGCTGCTCGAAGCGGTGATGTAAGGGGATGAGCGGCCCGGCCCCGATCGTCTGCGACACCTGTCCGGTCGCCGATCGCGCCGTCTGCTCTGCGCTGTCGCCCGAGGATCGCGGCGAGCTTGCCCGGATCGGACACCACCGCCGTTATGCGCGCGGCGAGACGATCGTTGCGGCGGGCGACAGCGCCACGGTCTGCGCGACGCTGACCCGCGGCGCGGCGAAGATGTCGACCATCGACCGCGACGGGACCGAACGGATCGTCGCTTTGGTCCACCCCGCCGGGATGCTGGGCCAGCTGTTCGCACCGACCGCGACATTGCACGTCACCGCGCTCACCGAATGCGAGGCGTGCCTGTTCCCTGCGTCGCGGGTCGAGGCGCTAAGCGACACCCGCCCCGCGCTGGCCCGCCGCCTGCTCGCCGAAGTCAGCCGCGAGCTGAACGAGAGCCGCGCGCTGATCGACCTGATCTCCAAGCGTCAGGCCAAGGGGCGGGTCGCGGCGCTGATCCTCGCCTTTGCCCGCGCGGCCAGCCCCGCACCGTGCCATAATGCCGAGAGCTTCGACCTGCCGCTGACGCGGGGCGAGATGGCGCAGTTGCTGGGCGTGACGATCGAGACGGTGAGCCGGACGCTGACCGGACTGGAAGCTGCTGGCGTCATCATGCGACAGGGCAGCCACGGCATCGTGATCCGCGACCGCGCCGCGCTCGACGCGCTCGCTGAGGGCTGAACCGAAAAAAGCGCGGGCGAACCATCGGTTCGCCCGCTGTGAGGTGAGGGTTCGAGGTTCAGACTGCAAAGCGGAATGCAGCGACGATCAGGCCCCAGACCATCAGCATCACCGGCATGATCATGACCTGGACGATCGCGCCGCCTGCGCTGAGATGGCCGGTCCCCGTCTGCAGACCCTGCGCCATGAAATCGGCAAAGCTCGGTGCGCGCCCCTCACCCGGTGCGACGCGCGCCCACCAGGCCGGGACAATGAATGCGCCAGCAAGGAACACGGCGAAGATCGCAAAGGGGATCACCAGCCCCTTCTCCCCGAACGCCGCCCACATGATGCCGAGATAGGCGAAGAAGCCGGCGAACACCCCGATATGCAGCGCGGGATGCAGGTCGAACACATGCGCGCCCCGGGCACGGGGCAGCGCGGTCGCATCGGCGAAAGCGGTCTGGTGAAGCGGCATGTTCATCGTCGGTCTCCTTGTTGAGAGCGACGATGCGTCGGTTATCCCGCGCGCGCTTTGCGATCCGTCAAACCTTGGTGCGGAAAGGGGTAAAGTCGGTGCCCTCGTCGAACACATCCACCCCTTCGCGCTTCTTGAGGAAGCCGACTACGGCATAGGTGACCGGGGTCAGCACGACCTCCCACAACACCTTCAGCCCCCAGTTGGTGACCATCACGACCAGCACCTGTTCGGTCGTCCACACGCCCAGGAATGCGAGCGGGTAGAAGATCAGGCTGTCGACACCCTGACCGAACACGGTCGACCCGATCGTGCGCAGCCACAAATGCCGACCTTGAGTGCGCAGCTTCAGCCGTGCCAGCACATAGGAGTTGACGAATTCGCCCGCCCAGAAGGCGATCATCGATGCGCCGACGATCCGCCATACCTGGCCGAACGCGGCCTCATAGACCTCCTGCCCCTCCCAGCCGGGGGCTGGCGGCATCGCGACGATCACCCAGCACATCAGGGCGGCAAAGAAGGTCGCGGCGAATCCGGCCCAGATCACCCGGCGCGCGCGCGCATAGCCATAGATTTCGGTGAGCACGTCGCCGATCACATAGGACAAGGGGAAGAACAGGATGCCCGCGCCGAAGGTCAGGCCACCGAGCGTCGCGACCTTTGCCGCGCCCACCACGTTGGACAGGACGAGGATGACGCAGAACGCCGCCATCACATAGTCGTAGTAACGGAAATGCCCGCCCGCGACCTGACCCGCATTGATCCGTACCGGCGCCGCCCCGTCGCTCATGCCTGCCCCCCTGATTGACCGCGCGGACTATGATGCCAGTTCCCCGCCCACGCAATCCGCGCTAACGGCAGCAACACGCGCGCCCGTAGCTCAGTTGGATAGAGCACGAGCCTTCTAAGCTTGGGGCCGCAGGTTCGAATCCTGCCGGGCGCGCCATTTCGGTTCAAAGGCACGAACGCCTAGCACCGCCGCCTCTACGCCAGAGGCGGCGGTTAGCGTTCGGAGCAGCTCGCTGCGCAGGCCGCGAATACGGACCTCTTTCCGGCTGACCACCTCGACCCGCTGGGCGACCGCCCGCACCTGATCGCGGGCGAAAGTGCCGTCGCCGTTCCGCAGCTTCTTTTTCAGGGCGGCTGCAAAGGCGCGCAGGCTCTCCGGCGTGATCGCCGGGCCGATCTTCACGATATGGGCAAGTGCGCGCTCAGAATCTCCCTTGGCCTGGTCGCGCGTCGCGGTCAGCTCGGCGATGCGATCCTTGAGCGACGGATCGCTTACGTCGATGACGCCATTCTCGATCGCGTCGTAAAGCCGCTTAAGCTTGGCTTCCGCCTCGGTCGCGCGTCGCTCAAGATCGACGACATGCTCGCGGCGCTGATTCACCCACTCGTCGCGGCGTTCGAGGATCTGATTCATCAGAGCTTCGAGCCGCGCCGGGTCGAGTAGCCGCGCTTCGAGATGATCGACCACGGCCTCATTAAGCCGATCCATAGGAACGGTGATGCCGGGACAGCCGGTGGCGCCCTGCCGCGCCTTCGTCGAACAGGTATAATAGCGATACTCGCGCCCGACGCTGCTGGTGCCGGTGCGCAGCGTCATCGCGCCGCCGCAGCACGCACAGAAGCAGATGCCGGTGAGCAGCGTCGGGCCGCCCACCGCCATCGGCGCCATCATCTTTGGGCTGCGCGCCTTGAGCGAGCGCTGGACCGCCTCAAACTCGGCTTCCGAGACGATCGCCGGCACTTCCATGACGGCGTGCTCGCTTTCCGGTTTCGGCGTCCTCGTCTTGTGATCGCGAGTGTTGAAGCGATGCTGGCCGATATAGGTCGTGCGGGTGAGCACCTGATGGACCGCGCCCAAACCCCAGCGCCCGCCGTCGCGGGTGCGGATGTTGTTCTCGTTGAGCCAGCTCGCGATGGCCTTGAGGCCCATCGGTCCCCGATTATCGACGCCGTTCAGCGCCATCCGGTAGATGCGCCGCACCGTCTCGGCCTGGATCGGGTCGATCTCCAGCTTCTTCTTGATCTTCGCGCCGCGCTCGCCGGCCGCAACCACGCGATAGCCGATCGGCGCCCGCGCGCCATTCCAGAAGCCTTGCCGGGCGTTCTCCTTCATCGCCCGCAACGTGTGCTTGCCGTTCTCCTTCGACTGATACTCGTCGAACAGCGTCATGATCTGGCGCATCATGATGCTCATCGGATCGTCGCCCAGGTCTTGCGTGATCGAGACGAGCTTCACCCCGTTCTTCGCGAGCTTGCGGACGTAGAACTCGAACTGAAACTGGTCGCGGAAGAACCGTGAGAAGCTGTGAACCACGATGACGGTGAACGTCGGCGGCTTGGTTATCGCCGCGTCGATCATGGCTTGAAAGGCAGGTCGGCGATCGTCGGTCGCGGTATTGCCCGGCTCGACGAACTCGGCCGCGACTTCCCAACCTCGCGCCAAGCAATAGCCTTCAATCTGGCGGCGTTGATCGGGAATCGACAGGTCGCTCTCGGCCTGCCGGCCGGTCGAAACGCGCAGGTAGAGCGCGGCACGGGCGGTCGCCACGACCGGCGCCTCATCCTCATCTCGTCGCGGGGCGGCGCCGGTCATCACGCTTCACTCCTCCCTTCACGGCAGCGGGCCGAACAGCTTATCCAGCTCTTGCCGCATATGGCCTTCGATCGCGCGCAGCTCGGCGTCGCCGATCGGAATCTGCTCCGGCCAGTCGTCGGTGACGACGATCGGCCCGTCATCCTCGCGCGGCCGACGCGAAGCCCGGCGCGGTGCAACGCAGTTGGTGTAGTCGTGCAGGTCATCCGGGCTTTCGGCCCAGCGACGAGGCGTGCGGCGACGGACTTTGCGAGGAAGGGCCATCTCGACACGCTGCCGCGTGTCCGCACCTCGCACAAAGGTTTCATCGCGGCGTAGCGCAGATAGGGACGTGCGGCGACGGGTGTCATGCTTCGCCCCACGGATCGACGACCGTTATCCCGCACTCGGCGAAGTCGCGCACATTGCGAGTCGCCAGTCGCGCGCCGCGTGAGCGCACGATAGCGGCGATTTGCGCGTCGATCTGACTGATCGGCTTGCCGCCCTGTTTCCGCCCGGCGGCAATCTCTGGATAGGCGCTGGCCGCGTCGGTATCAAACGGCAGCACGCGCCCGGCAAGATCGACGTCAAACATGGGGCGCGCGGCGGCTAGCAGGTCCTCGCGGCGGCGTCCCTCGGGAAGCAATGCCAGGCCGTAGAAGATTTCCGCTTGCGTCAGCGTTGTCGTGAATACGCCCGCCATCGGCTGCTCGGCGATCCACGCCATGACCCTCGGGTTAGGCTCGCGCCGCATAAGCTCGGAAATGACGTTTGTGTCGAGAACGATCATTGGCCGAAGTCCACCGCCCGGATAGGCTCGCGGGACAGTTCAGGCAGATCGACGCCGCCCAGCGCGCCGAACCTTTCATGGATGGCCTGCCCCAAATTGCGAGGCCGCGGGATTTCGGTCGAGAGCGCTGAACGCAGGATGTCCCGGGCCTCATCTTCCATCGACCGGCCGTGCATCGCAGCGCGCAGGCGCAGACGATTTTTGATCGCATCGTCGATGTTTCGGATCGTCATAACTGCCATACGCATCTCCATAAGTCATTGACTGCATATTAGGCGATGAAGCGAGAAATTGCAAGATTCAGGGGTGGCGCCTCCCTGCGGGACCGCCGCTCTATCTCCGCTGCGCTCCGACCGAGCCCCTAACGGGTCTCGTCCCTGCCGGGTGACGATCAACATGGCGGAATGGCGCTCGCGCGCCGTTCGGGCAATCCGCCGCGCGGATTGTAGTCGTTCCCGTCTGCGGAGATCGGGCCAGGGCTGCGCCGGCCCGATCGCCGTTGGTCGTTTCTCTCCCCGTCGATGGGGTGGGCGACGCTTCCCTCTAGGCCCGCCGCGCCGGGCCGCAACGCGCTGTTGGCGCGTCCTCCACTGCGTTGCGGTCCTGCGGATGCTGCCCGGCTCCGCCGGCGGGCCTGCCGGTCGCTTCTTCGCCGCCCACCCCATTCCGGGGTGAGTGTGGTTTTTAGGAGAAGTGTGATGAACGCTGTTACCGAAACCGTAGCCGCCGAGCCTGTGTCGGGCGTCGAAATCTTCGTGCCGCTCGCCAAGCTCAAGAAGTCCCCGCGCAATGCCCGCAAGGTGCCGCATGGGGAGGCCGCTATCGAGGCGCTGGCCGCTTCGATCCAGCATAAGGGGCTGATCCAGAATCTCGTCGTGGAGCCGGAAACCAAGGACGACGGGACGCCGACCGGCAATTATTTCGTTACCGCTGGCGAGGGCCGCAGGCTGGCGATGCTGCTGCGCGCCAAGCGCAAGCAGTGCAAGAAATCCGAACCGGTGCGCTGCTGGCTGGACACGCAGAACGACCCGTCGGAAATCAGCCTCGACGAAAACGTGACCCGGACCCCGATGCACCCCGCCGACCAGTTCGAGCGATTCCGCGAGCTTGCGGACGGCAAGGGCTGGGGCGCGGAAGAGATCGGCGCGCGGTTCGGCGTGTCGGCTGGCGTGGTAAAGCAGCGGCTTCGCCTTGGCGCTGTTAGCCCGAAGCTGTTGCAGGTCTATCGCGAAGATGGCCTGACCTTGGACCAGTTGATGGCCTTCGCCATTGCCGAGGACCATGCCCGGCAGGAGCAGGTGTTCGAGGGGCTGCATCACAACCGCGAGCCTTGGATCATCCGCCGCGAGATGACCGCCGCCAACGTGCCCGCCGATGATCGCCGCGCGGTGTTCGTCGGGGCCGACGCCTATGTCGAGGCGGGCGGCAACATCATCCGCGATTTGTTCAGCGAGGACCGGGGCGGGTTCTTCGAGGATGCGGGCTTGCTCGACATGCTCGCCATCGAGAAGCTGCGCGAGATCGCCGGGATCGTGCTGTCCGAGGGCTGGAAATGGGCCGAGGCGCATATCGACTATCCCCACGCCCACGGGATGCGGCGCTTTTATCCGCAGACCATCGCCCTGTCCGACGAGGACGAGGCGCGGTTGGAGGCGCTGTCCACCGAGCATGACGAGCTTGCCGAAGGCTATTCGTCCTATGACGAGATGCCCGAGGACGTGGCGGCGAAGCTGGAGGCGGTGTCCGACGAGATCGATGCTATTTCGGCCAAGCGTCATGCCTACGACGCCAACGTGATCGCGCATGGCGGCGTGTTCGTGGTGCTGAACCATGACGGCGTTCCTCGTCTCGAGCGCGGTTTCGCCCGGCCCGAAGACGAGGCGCTGGCCGATCCGCAGCCCGAGGGTGTGGGTGAAGCCATCGACCCGGAGGCCGTGGAGGACGAACAGGCCGAGGATGGCGACGAGGACGAACGGGAAATCGAGGAAGAGGACGAGGAACCGGGCAAGCCGATTTCCGACAGCCTCACCCGCGACCTGTCCGCCCACCGGACGCTGGCCTTGCGCGTTGCCCTTGGCGAGCGGCCCGATCTGGCTTTGATCGCCTTGACCCACACGCTCACGGCGCAACTTTTCTACAGCTACGCCGAGGCCGGTTGCCTTGAGGTTCGTCCGACCGTGACGCCGCTTAGCAGCCATGCGGATGGGATCGAGGATACCCCGCTTGCCGCAAAGGCGAACGAGGCCCGCGAGGTTTGGGCCGAGCGGATGCCGCGTGATGTGGCCGACCTGTGGGCCTTCATCGTCGGGCTGGACGACGAGAAGCGGCTGGCGCTGCTGGCGCATTGCGCGTCGCGCACCGTCAACGCCCTGCGTCTGCCGTGGGACCGCAAGCCCCGCTCGCTACAAACCGCGGATCGGCTGGCGACCGCGCTGGCGCTGGATGTGGCGAAGGATTGGACGCCGACCGTGGACAGCTACCTTGGCCGCGTCACCAAGGCGCATATCGTGGAGGCCGTAGCCGAAGGCGTGTCGGAGGACGCCGCCCGACGCATCGCGGACATGAAGAAGCCGGACATGGCGCAAGCCGCCGAGCAGCTTCTGGCTGGGAGCGGCTGGCTTCCCGCCATACTGCGGACGACCGAGCCGGAAGCGGAGGCCGCCGATGCCGGAGCGGAGGATGGCGAAGCGTCCTATGCCGTCGCTGCCGAATAGCGGCATTGGGCCGGGGCTGCGCAAGCGGTCCCGGCCTTTTCCTTCGACCGAAAATCGCGGCGGCGCGCTGGTTGCGCGCCGCCGCTTTTCCCATGGCGAAGCGGTCGATCAGGTAGCGGCCTGAAGTTCCAGCAGGGTGCGTGCGGCCGCCTCCAGACGGTTGGGCTGTCGGCCTTCCTTCATCATCACTTCGAAATAGCGGGTGGATCGAAGCATCGCATCGAGTGCGAAGGACAGCGCCTTGGGGATCTCCAATTCGAACGGACCCAGAATATTGGTCACGCCACCCTTGCCGTTTCTCTTCTTTAGGCCATCGAGGCTGTTGCTGGACAGATGGCCGTAGAAGGCGCTGACCAGCCGATATTCGAGATAGCCCGACCGCTTCGGCATGGTCTGGGCAATCTTCTTGACGCTGAGACTCTTCCTTTTGGCGAGCTTTGCGGCGTGATGCTCCTGACGCTTCAGCGACGCCGCGATGAGGGCGGCGTCCGTGGGATGCTCCTCGCGCAAGAGCAGCTCCCGCTGGATCGCGTTGTCGTGCTCGTCGATCTCCAGCGCTTCGAGCGCTTTAAGCGGATCGGTGGCGAGCAGGCTCAGCCAGAATCCCACTTCATAGATCGCTCGCACAGCGCCCGCCGCTTCAATGGCCATGCCGCGCTCGGCCAGCATGACAGAAGCCGCGAACGCGTTCATCGCACGCCCGTACATGCGCACCGCCGTTGGAGCCTGTGCGTTGGCCGGCCCGCCATTGCCGGCATCCTGATGTTCCTGGAAAAGCCAGGTGGCGTAACGATTGACGTCCCGCGCCAGCGCGAACCACGGCGCATAGTTCTCGATGTAGATCGTCCGCCAGTCCTCGATCAGGGGCGAGAGCAATCCTTCTTCTGCCAAGCCCTCGCGAGGGTCCCGGTCTTCCTGCTGGCTGCCGTGATTCGTCATCGCACCGGCGTAGCATCTTCGCGGGAATGATGAGCGTTGATCGCCTTTGCGCTCCGCGCCGTGTGCGACGGTCGTCGCGCCTGTCCTGCTATTCGTAGCCCGGCTGCCCAACGGCCTCTCCAATGGCTGGTCTGCCGGAGCCGCTCGCCTTCCCGCAAGGGCGGAGCGCCGCTTTTTTCCGCCGCCTGCGGCTTTGCATCGCGAAGCAAAAAAGCGGCGCTCCGCCTTCCTCCGCTTCGCTGTGGCCCTTCGGGTGCGCGGACGATCGTCCCCGGCCGACGAAACGCCATCGAGGCCGCGATGGGCGCGGTCCGAGCAAGCAGGAGATTACGAAATGGCTACCATCGGCACCTTTACCGCCAACGCCAAGGGCGAGTTCACCGGCGTCATCAAGACGCTCACCCTCAGCACCAAAGCCACCCTTCGCCCGGTTGAAAAGGACGGCGAGAAGTCCCCGGACTTCCGTATCAGCGCCGGAGCGATGGACATCGGCGCCGCCTGGAAGAAGACCAGCCGCGAAGGTCGCGACTACATCTCCGTCAAGCTGGATGATCCGAGCTTCCCGGCTCCCGTCTATGCCACTCTCTCGGAGTCCGAGACTTCCGGCGAATACGCGCTGATCTGGTCCCGTTGACGCGACGTAGCGCCCCGCTCGAACGGAGCGGGGCGCTTCTCTTGTCGCCATACCGTCACTAGCCGGGCAACGAATCGAACAGCGGCAGCGGCATCCGGCGTGGCTCGTGCAGCGCTCCAGCGTCATAAGGTGCGATCGTCACCCATTCGACCGCCCAATCCAGCGTCAGCTCGCTTGGACCGATCCGCGAGATGCCGGCTCCGTCCACCACGACCCGGAAATCGACGCGCTCTTCCTCGACTTCGAGGCGGCCTTCGATCAGCGAACCGTCACTCGCCGCTAGAAGGAAGCGCCCCTCCGCCTCGTCATATGGAACTCGCAGCGTCTTGGTGATGTCGCCAGCGACCGCGATGCGCTGGCCGGGCTGTCCTGTGATCGTGATGCTCATACCGACTCCTTGCGGCTCGTTTGGATCAAAACAAGAACAAATGGCAAGAACTGTTTGCTGGCGCCTTGGCCGGCGCGGTGCTTGGGGCGCTGCCCCCAGCGCCCTTCGGAGCGCTTCCGCCCAGCTTCCTCCACGCGCGAGCGCGTTCCGTGCAGCCGGTTCCCCGCGAAGCCGCCCACTCCGGTTGCACCCCCGGTCTCGCCGACGGGCAGGGTTTCAGCGCGGCGCTCCGCTGCGCGGAAACCCAAGCCCAAGGAGGTCAGAATGCACTATCAGCTTGCCACCCGGTTCGGCCGTAATGCCCATCAGATCAGCGGGCGGGAGCCGCTCGACAATGAGGCGCTCTATCGGCACGTCCCGTCGATCTTCGCCCGCGAGGCGCACGACAGCCGTTCGGACCGCTACGTCTATGTGCCGACCATCGACATCGTCGAGGGGCTGCGCCGGGAAGGATGGTTCCCGTTCTTCGCCGTTCAGTCGGTGCCGCGCGACGGCAGCCGCCACGGCCACGCCAAGCACATGCTGCGTCTGCGCCGGGACGAGGGCATCGGCAAGCCCGAGGCCGCCGAGGTCATCGTCGTCAACAGCCACGACGGGACCAGCGCCTATCAGATGTTCGCTGGCATGCTGCGCTTCGTCTGCACCAACAGCATGATCGCAGGCGAGCGCTTCGAGGAAGTCCGCGTGCCGCACAAGGGCAACATTCAGGACGACATCATCGAGGGCGTTTATACCGTTGCCGAGGATTTCCCCGGCTGATCGACGCCAGCGAAGCGATGAAGGCTGTTCGGCTGTCCGAGGACGAGCGCCGGTTGCTCGGCGAGGTGAGCTTGGTTGCCCGCTATGGCGAGGACGAAAGCCCGTTGCGGCCCGAACAGATCATCGAGCCGCGCCGCCGCGAGGACGTTGGCGACAGCCTGTGGACCACGTTCAACGTCATTCAGGAGAATGTCGTTCGGGGCGGTTTGCAGGGTCGCAAGCGCAACGCCGAGGGTCGCATACGCCGCGCACAGACTCGCGCCATCAACGGCATCGACCAGAACGTGACGCTCAACCGCGCGCTCTGGACGCTGGCCGAGGGGATGCAGCGCCTCAAGGCCGCCTGACCATCCGCCACCGCAGGGCCGGAGCTCCGGCCCTGCGGCTTCGCCGTTCTGCGCCGATCTGCTGCGCCAGATCGGCAGCGGCCGCGCGTCCCAAGGTTCGCGCGGCCGCAATCGCGCTCGCCGGGCTGGCGCCCGGCTCGCGCTCGAGTTCGGCGAAGCTAGTCAGTCTCGGACGGGTCGACTTCGGCCACCAGATCGGCGGGCGTGACGCCAAGCGCCGAGGCCAGGTGAAACAAGGTGACAACAGTCGGGTTACGTCGGCCCCGCTCCAGATCGCTGACATATTGCTGCGTAAAGCCCGACGTCTCCGCAAAGCGCTCCTGGGTAAAGCCCTTATCCTTTCTCAGCCTGGCAAAGTTCAATCCCACGAGGCGGCGCATGTCCATGCGCGGCAAACTGGACGATACACCCTATGCGGTTTATCTCATATAAGGTGTATCGTCTTACGGGCGCTCACCATCGCGGCGATAGGTGCACTGAACGATGCGGGACTTGCGCATAACCGAAGGACGGATTTGGTCTAGGTTGGTTAACCGGGGGACATGACGGGGCACGCCATGAGCAGATGTCAATTCGAGGACCGCGTGCCGGAGGCGGCGCAACTCACACCATACGACGAAAGCCACCTTGCCGACTATCTGCGCCTCCTCGATGCCGATGCCGAAGGGGCGGATTGGCGTCAGGCGGCTGCGTCGGTGTTCGGCATCGACGTGACTGCCGAACCCGATCGGGCGAAGGCGATGCATGAGAGCCATCTTGCGCGCGCAAGGTGGATGACGGAGATCGGCTACGCGCATCTGCTCGGCTGCGAACAGCCGTTAAAAGGTTAGGATTTCAGCAGATTCGGCAGCAATTCATTGCTGACTCAGCCGCGCAGCCGACATGGCTGCGCGCAATGTTCGCGCTATCGCGGCGAAGCGACGCCGCTGATGCTCCATCCACCGAAATCCGCGCGGAGCGCGGTTGGGAGGATGAAATGCCGACGCCGCCTGGGCGTCGCCAGCGACGCGCCGGCGGTCTGTCCGACGCGCTCGGGCGCGCCGACATAGCCGCCGAGTTTCTTCGACGAAACCGCACCTATCGCGCCGAATATACGCAGATGCAGCAGCGCATCGCGAGCGGCGCCGTCGCGAAGAACGCCGCCGAGTCGGCGTTCGCGCGGCGCTGGGGGTTATCCTTTCGCCACGGCGCCCGATGACCTGACCGACCCCATCATCTGGCGTCCGGAACTGTCCGCCGTGACGGTCATTCTCGACGCGGCCCCGGACGGATTTGCGAGCGCTCAGCCGGTCGATCCGCACTCGCTCGGCGCGCTTCTCGCGGACCTGGCGGGGATCGACGGGCGCCACGTCATCGTCGCCGACGCAGCCGGCGAGCATCGGTTATGGCTGCGTGACCCGACCCCCGGCCGACCGCTCGCCGCTATCGTCCCGCTCGACCGGGACTTCGTTACCCGCATCGCCAGCCTGTTGCGCTTCCATCGCCGGTTGCTCGGCCGGGAGGCCGGACCGTTGCCGCGCGGCTGGCCGCTCACACCCTATCGCTTAGCCCGCCTAAACCTGATCCTCCGCGCCCTTGATTTGCGTGATGGTGGTGCAACCTATCGCCAGATCGCGGTCGAGCTGGGGCGCGAGGACGCGACCAAGCTCTCCGCGAGCGACTGGAAAATGTCAGCGTCCCGGTCGTTTGTGGTTCGGCTGGTCCGTGATGGCATCGCCATGATGAAAGGCGACTACCGCAAGCTGCTCCGCATCCGCTGAAACGCCCACCCGGGCACCCAGTTGCGGGGGGTGGTCACATCCGCGCAGCCGCACATCTTCATACCCCACCCGGCCGCTTCCATTCTGACAATTACGCCTCCTGCCGCCAACGTCCGCAGGAGCCGTCACTTGTCCGATACGCCCACCAACTTACCGCCCCGCTTCCTGCGCACGCCGGAAGCCGCACGCTTCCTTGGCCTTTCTGGCCGCACGCTGGAGAAGCACCGCTACTTCGGCACCGGCCCCGCCTACCGCCGGATCGGCGGTCGCGTCGTCTATTCGGTCGATGACCTGCGGGCCTGGGCCGACATCGGCATCAAGCACTCGACCTCCGATCCGGGTCAGGACGACCTCATGCCGCGCGCGGATTCGGCCATCGCCCGGAGCCGGCGATGACCGTCCCGCCGTCACCCATGCGTCACCGCCAGCCGTCCGACGACGGCATGACTCGCGTTGAACTGACCTGGATCGAGAAGCGGATCGAGCACTGGATCAGATTCGGCCGCGTCGCCGCCGACGAGATCGTCGATCGCCGCCGCCGCATCGTCCGCTTCCGGCCTGGCGCGATCTTCGCCTTCGTCCGCTGGGCGGCGAACGACTACGGCACGGTCAGCTCGCGCATCGACATCGTGC
The DNA here is from genome assembly GCF_024700005.1 of Sphingomonas sp. J344. Taxonomy (NCBI): domain Bacteria; kingdom Pseudomonadati; phylum Pseudomonadota; class Alphaproteobacteria; order Sphingomonadales; family Sphingomonadaceae; genus Sphingomonas; species Sphingomonas sp. J344. Next base: position 832,793 of record NZ_JAJONB010000001.1, read on the forward strand.
GCGCGGTCGACGCGGACGAGCCGTTCACGACGCTTCCGTTCGTGCGACCGGGCGGAGAAATCCTGCTCAAGATCGAGGGCTGGCCCAAAGTCAGTCAGGTTCTCGCCGCGATCGACGCGGCGGAGGCCGCGGGCGTCGATCCGTGCGACGCCGCACCGGATCACTGGCGACACGTCGCCAACCGCATCGCCGCCGGACATCAGCCGCGCCCCTATACGCTGGAGCGTCATCGCGCCTGGCTCAAACGCCGGGAGATCGAAGGATGACGCGCCGTGGATGGACCATCGCGACGACAGCCGCCGCGTCGCTGTTCGCCGTGTCGTTCACCGCCGTTGCGGTGCTTGACCCGCTGCCGCGCCTCATCTGGAACGCCAGCGCCAGCGCACCGCTCGGCCTCTACCGGATAGAGCCGGAACGCGATCCACCAGTCGGCGCGCTGGTCGCCGTCACGCCGCCCGAGCGGCTCGGCCAATGGCTGGCCGAGCGCGGCTATCTCGGCGAGGACGTACCGCTCTTGAAGCACGTCTCCGCCAAGGCCGGGCAGCGCGTGTGTCGGATCGGCGTGACGGTCAGCGTTGATGGACGGGCGGTTGCCGTCGCCGTGATCCGTGACCGGATCGGCCGTCCGCTGCCCGCGTGGCAAGGTTGCCGCACGCTCGCAGCAGGCGAGCTGCTGCTGCTCAATCCCGATCATCCCGACAGCCTGGACGGGCGCTACTTCGGGCCGCTGCCGGCCTCGACCGTGCTCGGCCGCGCGATCCCGATCCTCACCCGCGACGACCCCGAAGCGCCGCTGACGTGGCGTGCCGCCCGGTCCTGACCCGCATCCAACCCGCCAAACGAAAGGACATTCCCATGCAGATCGGCAGCTTTTTCCGCACCGCCAACGGCTATGAAGGCATCATCGAGACAGCGACGCTCGACATCCGCATCTCGATCGTTCCCGCCGACCCGACCGACGCCGAAAGGGCGCCGGACTGGCGCGTCCACCGCGGCGACGGGGGTGAAGGCCCCGAGATCGGCGCCGGATGGAACGAGACCGGCGAGCGCGCTGGCGATTACGTCTCGCTGCGCATCGACGACCCCGCGTTCGCGCAACCGATCCGCGCCGCGCTGTTCCAGAGCGCGAACGACAAATCGGCCTGGTCGCTGCGCTGGAACCGCCAGCCGAAGTCGCGCGAGCAGGACTGATCCGGTGCGCTTCCCCATCATCCCTTTGTTCGCGGGAAAGCCGTCTCATCCCTCCGTCCCGCTCGGTCGCAGGCCGGCCGGAGCGCGCAGCGAAGGTCAAGGGCGGCCGAAGGCCGGCGCTTCGCGCGCACCCTTTACCGCAGCGAGCACGCTGGCAGGCTGGCGGCGAAGCGGAGTCGGATCGGCCATATTGCTTACCGCCGTCCTGCTGTCCGGGGGCGCTGCGCCGGGAGCTGGTTGGGCGCAAGAAGCGCCCGTTGCCGCCCCGGCCGCTGCACATCCCTATGCCGGTCATGTCGCCGACGCCGCGCGGCGGTTCGGGATTCCCGAAGCGTGGATATGGGCGGTCATGCGCGTCGAAAGCCGGGGCAATTCGCGCGCCGTCTCGCGGGCTGGCGCGATGGGACTGATGCAGATCATGCCCGCGACCTGGGCGGGGCTGCGCGCCCGTTACGGTCTCGGCCCGGACCCGTTTGACGTGCGTGACAACATCATGGCGGGTGCGGCTTATCTGCGCGAGATGCACGACCGCTACGGCAACGCGAGCGCGATGTTGGCGGCCTATAATGCCGGACCGGGGCGTTACGACGACTATGTATCGCGAGGCCGTCCGCTGCCCGCCGAGACGGTCAGCTACCTCGCCCAGCTTACAGCCGTAGTCCGCGCGCGGGGAGCGGCCGAAACAGCGGTGAGTGCGCCGCCGGACCGCTTCGCGTGGCGTCGTGCGGCGCTATTCGTCCGCATTACCGGCAGCGGGTCCGCGCCGTCCGCCGCGCAATCGGACGACACATCCGATGCGCCGGGATCGGTCGTGGCGCGCGCCACCGAAGCGCAAGAGAGTGCGGCTTCTTCGTCACCGGACACGCAGGCGGATACGTTGTTCGTCCCCCGCGCCCGCGCGGGCCGACAGCAATGATCGGCGCTCGCTCCCGATCGGCCGCCGGATTCGAGAAGGGAACCGGGAGGGCAGGAAACAGGGGGGAAGTGCGAGGGCAAGATATAAGCCGCACCCCGTTTCGCGGAAAAGCCGGGGCTTTTCCGTGGCTTCACATGGGGGCGTCGGTCGGCGCGCGTGCCGCGCGGAAGGGAAAAGTCAGTAAAAACAGCGCGTCGAATGGCACCATAGGCCAATTTCGGCCGAAAGCGGTCTGGCCGTGAGCAAGGACAGCGATTTCCGCGTCCGGCCCGGCAAGGCCAAGCGCAGCAAGGCGCAGGGCCGCAATGCGCGCGGCCTGGTGGCCGAGGTGCTACGGGTTGCCGCGATCCATAGCGGCGGGCGGCGCAGCGGCGGCGCGTCGCGCCGGGGTGGTCAGTCCAGTTTCGGCCGGGGGCGCACGGCGTTCGCGCGCAACCGCCTGTTCGGTTCTGGCCGGCGCGTCATCGTCAAGATGCTGCCCGTCGCCACCCGAGGCCGTGGCGGGCGACGTATGGCGCCGCTGTCCGCGCACATCGCCTATCTGAAGCGCGAAGGCGTCACTCGCGACGGCTCGTCCACGCGCATGTTCGATGAACATGGCGACCGTGCCGACGATCGCGGTTTCGCCGAGCGGTGCAAGGATGACCGGCATCACTTCCGGGTCATCGTGTCGCCCGAGGACGCAGCCGAGTTGACCGACCTTCGCGAATATACCCGCGACCTCGTTCGCCAGATGGAGTCGGACCTGGGGACGCGGCTGGATTGGGTCGCGGTCGATCATTGGAACACCGACAATCCGCACGTCCATCTGCTCGTGCGCGGCGTCAACGACCAGGGCGGCGACCTCGTCATCTCCCGCGACTACATCAGCCACAACCTGCGCTCGCGCGCCGAGGAGCTGGCGTTCGCCGAGCTGGGGCCGAAGCCTGAACATGAGGTGCAACGTGCGCTGGACCGCGAGGTGACGGCCGAGCGCTGGACGCGGCTCGACGGCGAGATCGGACGCGCCGCCGACGAGCTGGGCGTGATCGACCTGCGCGCCGAGCGGCCCGGCCCGGACGACCCGCGTCTTCGCCGGCTGATGGTCGGGCGGTTGCAGCATCTGGAAACGATGGGACTCGCGGCCGAAGGGGAGCCGGGACGATGGGCGGTCGCCGAAGGCGCGGCGGCGAAGCTGCGCGACCTGGGGACGCGCGGCGACATCATCCGCACGATCGGCGCGGCGCTTAAAGAGCGCGGGCAGGATCGGCCGCTCGACAGCTATGCCGTCGTCAGCGGCGCTCCCGAGAAGCCGATCGCCGGCCGGCTCATCGACAAGGGATTGCACGACGAGCTGGCCGGCACCGCCTATGCCGTGATCGACGGCACGGATGGCCGCACCCACCATGTCCGCCTGCCCGGCATCGAGGCGCTCGAGCATAGCCCGAAGCTCGGTGGCATCGTCGAGCTTCGGGCGATCGGACGACCCGGCGAGGATAAGCCGACGCTGGTGCTCGCCACCCGCTCGGACCTCGACCTTGCCGCGCAGGTCAAGGCGCCTGGCGCGACCTGGCTGGACCATCGCTTGATCGAGCGCGGCGCCGGCGTGGTGGACGGCGGGTTCGGCGCCGAGGTGCGCCGCGCGATGGACGCGCGCACCGATCATCTCGTCAAGGAAGGGCTGGCGCGTCGCTACGGCGAACGCACCGTGTTCGAACGCGGGCTGCTCGACACGCTGCGCAAGCGCGAGCTGGATTCGGTCGGCGCGAAGATCGCCGGCGAGACCGGGCTTGCCTACCGCCCCGCCGCAGGCGGCGAGAAGATCATCGGCGTCGTCCGCCAGCGGCTTGCGCTCGCGTCCGGCCGTTTCGCCATGCTCGACGACGGCCTTGGTTTCCGGCTCGTGCCTTGGGCCAGCACCCTCGAACAGCAGCTCGGCCGGCAGGTATCCGGCGTCGTGCACGCCGGTGGCGGCATCGACTGGACGCTGGGCCGCAAGCGCGACCTCGGCCTGTAACCCCGAAAGGAAAATCCATGTCCGCGACCAAGATATTGTGGGGTCAGGTCATCACCGTGTTCCTGATCGTCCTCGCCGCCGTGTGGGGTGCAACCCAATGGACGGCCGCCGCGCTCGCATACCAGCCGGAGCTTGGCCCGCCGTGGTTCATGGCCTTCGGCTACCGCATCTATCCGCCGCCCGCTTTCTTCTGGTGGTGGTTCAGCTTCGATGCCTATGCGCCCGACATCTTCAAGACCGGCGCGTTCATCGCCGCCTCGGGCGGATTCGTGTCGATCGCCGTCGCCATTGGTATGTCGGTGTGGCGCGCGCGCGAACTGAAGAACGCCGAGACCTATGGCTCGGCGCGCTGGGCAACCGAGCGGGAGGTTCGCAGCGCTGGGCTGCTGGGGCCGAACGGCGTCGTCCTCGGCAAGCTCGCGCGCGACTATCTGCGCCATGATGGGCCTGAGCATGTGCTGTGCTTCGCCCCGACACGGAGCGGCAAGGGCGTCGGCTTGGTTGTGCCGTCGCTTTTGACCTGGCCCGCGTCGGCAATCGTCCACGACATCAAGGGCGAGAACTGGACGCTGACCGCGGGCTTTCGCGCCCGGCACGGCCGCGTGCTGCTGTTCGATCCGACCAACGCGGCGTCGGCCGCCTACAATCCGTTGCTCGAAGTGCGGCGCGGACAGTGGGAGGTGCGCGACGTGCAGAATGTCGCCGATGTGCTGGTCGATCCCGAAGGCTCGCTGGAGCGCCGAAACCATTGGGAGAAGACCTCCCATTCGCTGCTGGTCGGTGCGATCCTTCATGTCCTCTATGCCGAGCCGGATAAGACGCTGGCGGGCGTTGCGGGATTCCTGTCGGACCCATCGCGCACGATCGAGCAGACGCTGGCCGCGATGATGGCGACGCCGCACCTCGGCGAAGCCGGCGTCCATCCCGTTGTCGCCAGCGCCGCGCGCGAGCTGCTGAACAAGTCGGACAACGAACGATCCGGCGTGCTCAGCACCGCGATGTCGTTCCTCGGCCTCTATCGTGATCCCGTCGTGGCGCAGGTCACGCGCGCCTGTCATTGGCGCATATCGGATCTGGTCGAGGGCGATCGGCCGGCGACGCTCTATCTGGTCGTGCCGCCCAGCGACATATCGCGCACCAAGCCGCTCATTCGGCTCATCCTCAACCAGATCGGTCGCCGCTTGACCGAGGAGCTGACGCCGAACGGCAACCGCCATCGCGTGCTCTTGATGCTCGACGAGTTTCCGGCGCTCGGCCGCCTCGACTTCTTCGAGTCCGCTTTGGCCTTCATGGCTGGCTATGGTCTCAAGGCATTCCTGATCGCGCAGTCTCTCAACCAGATCGAGAAGGCTTACGGCCCGAACAACGCGATCCTCGACAATTGCCATGTGCGCGTGAGCTTCGCCACCAACGACGAGCGCACCGCCAAGCGCGTGTCGGATGCGCTCGGCACCGCGACCGAAATGCGGGCGATGAAGAACTACGCGGGCCACAGGCTTTCGCCCTGGCTCGGGCATCTGATGGTGTCGCGGTCAGAGACCGCGCGCCAGCTCCTCACGCCGGGCGAGGTGATGCAGCTCCCGCCCGATGACGAGATCGTCATGGTGGCGGGCGTCCATCCGATCCGGGCGAAGAAGGTCCGCTACTACCGCGACGCCCGGTTCGCCGAGCGGATCATGTCCGCACCCACCCCGGACGCCGGCCAGGTGCGGCCCGATGACTGGACGGGCCGCGCCGTCGTCGCCGATCCCGCCGCCGTGGCGCGGATCGTCCGTTCGGCAGAGGACGCGGCCAACAGTGGATTGCGCCGCGAACCCGAACTGCCGGAGCATGTCGCCATCGCGTCGGAGACTCCGCCGCCGCCCGCGCAGGAGTTTGCGATCGTGGACGACGAACCCGAAGATGCTGCGCGGCAGGCGGCCGCCGTGCGGCGCCGGATGCAGGGGCTCGCGCGGCAGGCGTCGCTCGACCCCGGCGACGGTATCGAGCTGTAGGCGGCGATCATGCGTGTCCGGCTCAATGTCTATTTTCCGCCCGCGCTCGCCAAACAAGTCGACGAGCTGGCGATACGGCGTCGAATCTCACGCTCCGCAATCGTGGAGGCGGCGGTGGCGTCCTACCTGTCGCCCGATGGTGCCGATCGTATGGAGGCGGCGTTCGCTCGCCGGCTCGACCGGCTGTCGCGCCAAGTGCAACGGTTGGAGCGGAACACCGGGCTCTCGACCGAGGCGCTGGCGCTGTTCGTCCGCTTCTGGCTGTCCGTGACGCCGCCGCTGCCCGATGAGGATCAGGCCGCAGCGCAGGTGAAGGGACGCAAGCGCTACGAAGGGTTCATCGAAACGCTCGGCCGGCGCTATGCGAGCGGTAAGAGCCTGATGGACGAAATTCCCGAGGATATATGGCCGCAGAATCAAACTGATTCGGAATAGTCGGCTCCATGCACGGCGTGGTGACAATCGGCTGATCCGCCCCACGCAAGTATATACCGCCGCCTCTACTACGCCCTCAACTAACTGTTGCAGCGGCTGAATTTCTGGCTCTCTTGATGTGCTCCTGACACCGGGCGGCGGTTCGCCCGGTCCATTGCAGGGGCCATGTCTTGACCGTCCACCCGATCCGATCCGAGGCGAGATCACGCGGCGCGCGGATGCTGCGCACGGCGCTCGGGCCGTCAATCGCGGCCTGGCTCGACGATCCCGCCGTCATCGAAGTGATGCTAAACCCGGACGGCCGATTGTGGCTCGATCGGCTCGGCGAAGGAATCAGCGACACGGGTGAGCTGCTGAGCGCCGCCGATGGCGAGCGCATCGTCCGCCTGGTCGCACACCATGTCGGCGTCGAGGTTCATGCCCGTAGCCCGCGCGTGTCGGCCGAGCTGCCGGAAGGAGGCGAGCGGTTCGAGGGGCTCTTGCCCCCGGTAGTAGCCGCGCCTGCCTTCGCGATCCGCAAACCCGCCGTCGCGGTGTTCACGCTCGATGACTATTCGGTGGCCGGCATCATGTCGGCGGCTCAATCTGAGACGCTGCGGCACGGTGTCGAAACTCGTGCCAACATTCTTGTCGCGGGAGGGACCGGGAGCGGCAAGACCACGCTGGTCAACGCGCTGTTGGCCGAAGTCGCCAAAACCGGCGACCGCATCGTCCTGATCGAAGACACGCGCGAGCTGCAATGCGCCGCGCCGAACCTCGTCGCCATGCGGACCAAGGATGGCGTCGTTTCGCTGTCCGATCTCGTCCGGTCCTCGCTGCGGCTGCGCCCCGATCGCATTCCCATCGGCGAGGTGCGCGGCGCCGAGGCGCTCGACCTCCTCAAAGCCTGGGGCACCGGACATCCCGGCGGGATCGGCACTATCCACGCCGGAACCGCGCTCGGCGCGCTGCGCCGCATGGAGCAGCTCATTCAGGAGGCCGTCGTGACGGTCCCCCGCGCGCTGCTGGCCGAGACCATCGACCTCATCGCTGTGCTGGTCCGCGACGGACACGGCCGCCGGCTCGCCGAACTGGCCCGTGTCGACGGGCTCGACCCTGCGACCGGCGACTACCGCCTCATCCCGCTTTCCCAATCCCAGCCAGGAGACCTGCCATGATCCATGCCTTCCGGCGTGGCGCACGCCGCGCCATGCTCGCCGCCACCGCCAGCGTCGTCGCGCTGACCTTCGCCGTCCCGGCCCATGCCGGCGGTTCGTCGATGCCGTGGGAAGCCCCGCTCCAGTCGATCCTCGAAAGCATCGAGGGGCCGGTGGCGAAGATCGTGGCGGTCATCATCATCATCGTGACCGGCCTAACGCTCGCGTTCGGCGACACGTCGGGCGGCTTCCGTCGGCTGATCCAGATCGTGTTCGGTCTGTCGATCGCCTTCGCCGCCAGCTCCTTCTTCCTGAGCTTCTTCAGCTTCGGCGGCGGGGCGCTGGTCTGATGCTGGACGCTGCCGAGCCGATCACGGGCTTTTACGCCCCCGTCCACCGGGCGCTGACCGAGCCGATATTGCTCGGCGGCGCACCGCGCTCGCTCGCCATCGTCAACGGGACGCTGGCGGGCGCGATCGGCCTCGGCCTGCGCCTCTGGATCGCTGGCCTGGTCATCTGGGCGATCGGCCATGCGCTGTCCGTCTGGGCCGCTCGCCGCGACCCGCAATTCGTGGACGTGGCCCGGCGCCACCTCCGTTACCCAAGCTGGATGCGGCCATGATGAACTTGCGCGAATACCGTGGGCAAGCGGCACACCTTGCCGACTTCCTGCCCTGGGCCGCGCTGGTCGGTGAAGGTGTCGTGCTCAACAAGGACGGTTCGTTCCAGCGCACCGCCCGGTTCCGCGGCCCCGATCTTGACAGCGCGACGCCGGCCGAACTGGTGGCAACGACCTCGCGGCTCAACAATTCGCTTCGCCGGCTCGGTTCGGGCTGGGCGATCTTCGTCGAAGCGCAGCGGACGCCCGCGCTCGACTATCCTGAGGACGATTTCCCCGATCCCGTGTCGGCGCTGGTCGATATGGAACGGCGGGAACAGTTCCGCGAGGAAGGCGCGCATTTCGAGAGCGCCTATTATCTGACGCTGCTGTGGATGCCGCCAGCCGCGGAAGCCGCGCGGGCTGAAGGCTGGCTCTACGAGGGCCGCTCCACCACCGGCGTCGATCCGTGGGAGCTGCTCAAAGGCTTCACCGATCGCAGCGACCGCGTGCTGAACCTGGTCGAAGGCTTCATGCCCGAGGTCCGCTGGCTCGATGACGCCGAAACGCTGACCTACCTGCACAGCACGATTTCAACACGGCTCCAGCGCGTGCGCGTGCCGGAAACCCCGATGCACCTGGATGCCTTGCTGGCGGACGAGCCGCTCACCGGCGGGCTGGAGCCGCGCCTGGGCGACCATCATCTCCGCACGCTGACGATCGTTGGATTTCCGAGCGTCACCTTTCCCGGCCTGCTCGACGAGCTGAACCGGCTCGCCTTCGAGTATCGCTGGTCCACCCGCGCGATCATGCTCGACAAGACCGACGCGACCAAGCTGCTCACGCGTATCCGCCGCCAATGGTTCGCGAAGCGCAAGTCGGTCGCGGCCATCTTGAAAGAAGTGATGACGAACGAGGCGAGCACGCTGCTCGACAGCGACGCCTCGAACAAGGCGGCCGACGCCGACACCGCCTTGCAGGAGCTGGGCGCCGACTATGCCGGCATGGCCTATGTCACCGCCAGCGTGACGGTGTGGGACCGCGATCCGGCCATCGCCGGCGAGAAGCTGCGGCTGGTCGAGAAGGTCATCCAGGGCCGCGACTTCACCGTCATTCCAGAGGGCATGAACGCGATCGAGGCATGGCTGGGGAGCCTGCCCGGCCACATCTACGCCAACGTCCGCCAGCCCCCGATTTCCACCATCAATCTCGCCCACCTGATCCCCCTGTCAGCGGTATGGGCGGGGCCGGAACGGGACGAGCATTTCGGCGCTCCCCCCTTGCTTTACGGCAAGACCGAAGGCTCGACCCCGTTCCGGTTTTCCCTTCACGTCGGCGATGTCGGCCACACGCTGATCGTCGGCCCGACCGGCGCTGGCAAATCGGTGTTGCTCGCGCTGATGGCGATGCAGTTCCGCCGCTACGAGAATGCGCAGGTTTTCGCCTTCGACTTCGGCGGCAGCATCCGCGCCGCCGCGATCGGCATGGGCGGCGACTGGCAGGATCTCGGCGGGATGCTCGCCGACGAGACCGGCGACGGCGTGCAGCTCCAGCCGCTCGCACATATCGACGATCCGGCCGAGCGCGCCTGGGCGGCGGAATGGCTGGCGGCGATCCTTGGCAGCGAAGGCGTCGCGGTCGATCCGCAGGCGAAGGAGCATCTGTGGTCGGCGCTCGGGTCGCTGGCGTCGGCGCCAGTCGCGGAGCGGACCCTGACCGGGCTTGCCGTGCTGCTCCAGAGTCAGCAGCTCAAGCAGGCGCTCGCGCCATATTGCATCGGCGGGACGTGGGGCCGGCTGCTCGACGCCGAGGCCGAACGGATCGGCGAAGCCGACGTGCAGGCATTCGAGACCGAGGGCCTGGTCGGCGCAGGATCGGCGGCTGCGGTGCTGTCCTACCTGTTCCACCGTATCGGTGATCGGCTGGACGGCTCGCCGACTCTCCTCATCATCGACGAGGGCTGGCTGGTTCTGGACAGCCCGGACTTCGCGGCCCAACTCCGCGAGTGGTTGAAGACGCTGCGCAAGAAGAACGCCAGCGTTGTCTTCGCCACGCAGAGCCTCGCCGACATCGAGACGAGTGACATCGCGCCGGCCATCATCGAGAGCTGCCCGACGCGCATCTTCCTCCCCAACGAGCGCGCGGCCGAACCGCAGATCGCCGCGATCTACGAGCGGTTCGGTCTCAATGCGCGCCAGATCGAGATACTGAGCCGGGCGACGCCGAAGCGCGACTATTACTGCCAGTCGCGGCGCGGCAACCGCCTCTTCGAGCTGGGACTTGGGGAGGTCGCGCTGGCGTTCGCCGGCGCCTCCGCCAAGACCGATCAGCTCGCCATCGCCGACATCATCGAGGCGCGGGGCCAGTCCGGCTTTGCGGCCGAATGGCTGCGGCGCCGCGGCTGCGCCTGGGCGGTCGAGCTTCTTCCCGAACCCCAACCCTATCCGCTGGCCGGCCGCCGGGAAGATACCGGCCAGCTTCCCCTAGCCTTGAAGGACATCGAACCATGAAGCCCTCCATCCTGCGCCGCGCCGTGCTGGCCGGCGCCATCGCCACGTCGAGCACGATCGGCATCACCGCCGCGACACCGGCGCACGCCCAATTCGGCGGGATCGTCTATGACCCGACGAACTACGCGCAGAACGTGCTGACGGCGGCCCGGTCGCTCCAGCAGATCAACAACCAAATTCAGCAAATCCAGCAAGCAGCGACGAGCCTCACCAACGAGGCGCGCAATCTCGCCTCGCTGCCTTTCAGTTCGCTCCAGCAGCTCCAACAGCAGGTGCAGCGCACACAGCAGCTTCTCGGCGAGGCGCAGCGGATCGCTTACGACGTGCAGAACGTCCAGCAGGCGTTCAACGGCCGCTACAGGGGCGCCGCGCTCACCGGCACCCACGCGCAGATGGTCGCCAACGCCAATGCGCGCTGGAAGGATAGCGTCGGCGCGTTCGAGGACGCGCTGCGCGTTCAGGCCGGCGTCGTCGGCAATATCGACGGCACGCGCACGGCGATGAACGGCCTCGTTTCGTCGAGCCAGTCCGCGACCGGCGCCCTTCAGGCCGCGCAGGCCGGCAACCAGCTTCTCGCCCTGCAATCGCAGCAGATCGCCGATCTCACGGCCTTGGTCGCGGCGCAGGGCCGCGCGCAGGCGCTGAATGCGGCTCGCCATACGGCGGCGGAGGAGGAAGGGCGTGAGCGGCGTCGGCGCTTCCTGACGCCATCCACCGGCTATCAGCCGGGCAACGCCCGCATGTTCCGCGACTGACGCCCGTGGACAGCAAGCTCCTCGCTCGGATCGGTGCAATCGTGTTCGTCGCCATCGCAATCACGATGACGGCGATCGAAATGGCGCGCGCACCCGAGCCGATGCCCGAGGCGCCGGGGTCCGTCGCCGAAACCCCGGCGACGGACCCGCTGCTGATCGAACTGCGCCGTTGCCAGTCACTCGGACAGGCCGGCGCGAGCGATCCCGATTGCCTCCGCGCATGGGCGGAAAATCGCCGCCGCTTCCTCGCGCCTGGTGCGCGTCCCGCCGCCCGCATCGCCGATGGGGCGAACCCGCAGGAGAACTGACATGGGCGGCACCGGCGTCGTCGATCGCTTTCTGGATGTCTTCACCCGCTACATTGACAGCGGGTTCGGTCTGCTCGGCGGCGAGGTGGCGTTCATCGCCACGACGCTGATCGTCATCGACGTGACGCTTGCCGCGCTGTTTTGGACGTGGGGCGAGGGCGACGACATCCTTGCGAGGCTTATCAAAAAGACCCTGTTCGTCGGCGTCTTCGCCTACATCATCGGCAACTGGAACAGCCTGGCGCGGATCGTCTTCGAGAGCTTCGCCGGCCTTGGATTGAAAGCGTCCGGCACCGGCTTCACGGCCGCCGAGCTGCTCCAGCCGGGCCGCGTCGCTCAGGTCGGCCTTGAGGCGGGTCAGCCCATCCTCGAATCCATCTCCGACCTGATGGGTTGGATCGCCTTCTTCGAGAATTTCATCCAGATCGCGTGCCTGCTGTTCGCTTGGGTGCTGGTCATCCTCGCCTTCTTCATCCTGGCTATCCAGCTTTTCATCACGCTGATCGAGTTCAAGCTGGCGACGCTGGCCGGCTTCGTGCTGATCCCGTTCGGCCTATTCGGCAAGACCGCCTTCATGGCCGAGCGCGTGCTGGGGCTGGTCATCTCGTCGGGCGTCAAGGTGCTGGTGCTCGCCGTCATCGTCGGCATCGGCTCCACCCTGTTCGACGAGTTCCGCGCCGGCTTTGGCGGCGCGCAGCCGACCATCGAGGATGCGATGGCGGTCGCGCTTGCCTCGCTCTGTCTGCTCGGCCTTGGCATCTTCGGCCCGTCGATCGCCAACGGCATCGTCTCAGGCGGTCCCGCACTTGGCGCTGGCGCCGCGGCCGGGACCGCACTCGCCGCCGGGGGCGCGCTGGTCGGTGGCGCTGCCGCCGCTCGCCTCGGTGCCGGCGCAGTCGCCGGTGCGGTTGGCGGCGCGGCCCGTGGCGCGGCGTTCACCTCCGGCGCAGCAAACAGCGCCTACGCGCTCGGCTCTGCCGGAAAGACCGGCGCAGCCGCCGCAGCGGGTGGCGCGGCCGGCGTCGGGCGGGCGGCCGTAGGCGCCGCGCTTTCGCCGCTCAGAAAAGCCGCCGGGTCACTCAAGGACAGCTACCGCTCCGGCGGACGCGCCGCCGTCACCGCCACGGGCGGCACGATTTCTGGCGGCGGCGCAGCGCCCGCGCCGGAGGCGTCCGGTGGCCCGCCGACCTGGGCCACCGCCATGAAGCGCCGCCAAACCATGACCCACGGCGCGACGGTCGCCGCCCATACGCTGCGCTCCGGCGACGGCGGCGGCGGCGGCGCGTCGGTCGATGTCAGCCAGAAGGATTGATCCATGTTCAAACGCCCCACCCTCCGCTACGGCCAGACGCCGGAACCGACGACCCCTTACCAGCGCGCCGCGCAAGCCTGGGACGACCGGATCGGATCGTCCCGCGTGCAGGCGAAGAACTGGCGCGTCGCCTTCTTCGGCGCGTTGGCGCTTTCTGGCGGCCTGACCGCCGGCCTCATCTGGCAATCGGCGCGCGGCCATATCGTCCCCTGGGTCGTGCAGGTCGATCGGCTCGGTGAAGCGCAGGCGGTCGCGCCGGCCGAGGCCGGCTATCGCCCGACCGATCCACAAATCGCGTTCCACCTCGCGCGCTTCATCGAGCAGGTTCGCTCGATCCCGGCCGACCCCGTGATCGTCCGCCAGAACTGGCTCCGCGCTTATGACTTCACCACCGATCGCGGCGCGGCGGCGCTCAACGACTATGCGCGCGCCAACGATCCCTTCGCCAATGTCGGAAGGGTGCAGGTCGCGGTGGACGTGTCGAGCGTCATCCGGGCTTCGCCCGACAGCTTCCGCGTCGCCTGGACCGAACGCCGCTATCAAGACGGCAGCCTCGCCACGACCGAGCGCTGGTCCGCGATCCTTACCGTCGTCGTGCAGCCCCCGCGCACGCCCGACGCCCTGCGCAAGAATCCGCTCGGCGTCTTCGTCAATGCCCTCAACTGGTCAAAGGAGCTGTCGCAATGACCGTCAGTCCACATCGCCGTGCCGCATCGGCGGCGCTGCTCGTTTCCGCCACCGCGCTCGCCGGATGCGCCACCACATCGGCGCGGTCTCCAGCCATCACCTATGACGATCCCCCGGCCGAGATCGCTGCGACGCTCGCCCCGGAAGCGCCCCGCGCCGTCGAAGTGGTGACGATCCCCGAACCGCTGCCGCTTCCGGGCCAGTTGATGCCCCTGCCCGACACACGCCGCCCGCCGGAGCCGACCGATCCTCGCCAGCGCGTCGGCGCGGCGAACGCAGCCGCCCGCGTCCAGCCGGTGCGCGACGGCTTCCTTAACGCCATCCAGCAATATCCGTGGACCGACGGCGCGCTCTATCAGGTCTATACCGCGCCGGGTCAGGTGACGGACATCGCTTTGCAGGAAGGTGAGCAACTCGTAGGGCCAGGGCCGGTCGCGGCCGGTGATACCGTGCGCTGGATCATCGGCGACACCATCAGCGGCAGCGGTCTCACCGCGCGCGTCCACATCCTCGTCAAGCCAACTCGGCCTGATCTCACCACCAATCTCGTCATCAACACCGATCGGCGCACCTATCATCTGGAACTGCGCGCCACCTCCTCGACCTACATGGCGTCGGTGAGCTGGACCTATCCACAGGACGCACTGATCGCCTTGCAGGGCCGCAACGCAGCGGCCGCAGCCGCCGCGCCTGTGGCGAGCGGCATCGACCTGTCCACGCTCAATTTCCGCTATCGCATCGACGGCGATCGCGCGCCGTGGCGACCGGCGCGCGCGTTCGACGATGGACGGCAGGTGTTCATTGAATTTCCGGCCGGGATCTCGCAGGGCGAGATGCCGCCGCTGTTCGTAAGTGGCGCATCTGGCGAAGCCGAGCTGGTCAATTACCGGGTGCAGGGCCGCTACATGGTCGTGGACCGCCTGTTCGCCGCCGCCGAACTGCGGCTGGGCGACCGGCGCAGCGCGCAGCGTGTCCGGATCGTGCGCACCGATGGACGGCGGGGGGCGGCCGTGAGCGAGCCCGTAGACACCCCGGCCGCCGCGCCCGCCGCGCCGCGCTCCGATCCGCAGGCCTTCCAGCTTCGCGGAGACCCACCGCGCGTCATGCGCCTGTCGCGCAAAGCGCTCGCCGTCGTTGGCGTCGCCGCCGGCCTCGGGATCGGCGGCTCGCTGATTTATGCGCTGCGGCCGCCCGGCGAGAAGACCGCGCAGGAACTCTACAACACCGACAGTAGGACCACGGCCGAGACTATCACCTCCGGGCCGAGCGACTATGCGCAGGCGCCCCGGCTCGGCCCGCCGCTCCCCGGCGACTTGGGCGGCCCTATTGTCTCCGCGCAGCAGCGCGGCGAGAATGTCCCCGTGCCGCCGGTCGGCGCGCAGCCAGGTCATCCCGATCCCCGCGCTCAGGCCGCCGAGGCCGCCCGCCAGCGCGCGCAACAAGAGCGCGACGCGGCGCGGACCAGTTCGGTCTTCCTCGGCAGCAGCGGCGGCGCGGCGTCATCAACGGCCCCGGCTTCCCTCGGCCTCGCAGCGCCGAACCCGGCACCTCCAGCGACAGCCGATGCAGCGGCGGAAAGCGACCAGGCCGCCAAGCGCGCCTTCATGGCGCAGGCACCCAACCAGCGCACGGTCAGCGTCGAGCGGCTGACGGCACCGGCATCGCCCAACATCGTGCAGGCCGGCAGCATCATCCCGGCTGCGCTCATCACCGGCATCCGCTCAGACCTGCCCGGCCAGATCACCGCCCAGGTGACGGCCAACGTCTATGACAGCCCGACCGGGCGCATCCTCGTCATTCCGCAGGGCGCACGGCTGATCGGCGAGTATGACAGCGAGATCGCCGCCGGGCAGACCCGCGTGCTGCTTGCATGGGACCGCCTTATCATGCCGGACGGGCGCTCGATCGTTCTCGAGCGCCAGCCCGGCGCCGACGGAGCTGGGTTCGCGGGGCTACAGGACCGCGTGAACCAGCATTGGGGTAATCTCCTCAAGGCGGCAGCCGTCTCGACGCTCCTCGGCGTCGGCGCCGAGCTGGGCGCGGACAGCGAGGACGACCTGACCCGCGCCCTCCGGCGCGGCTCGCAGGACACGATCAACCAGACCGGCCAGCAGATCGTGCGTCGCCAGCTCAATGTGCAGCCGACGCTGACAATCCGGCCAGGCCATCCGCTGCGCGTGGTCATCACCCGCGACCTCGTGCTCGAACCGATCGGAGCAACGCGATGACGAAGTTGAAGCTGGGGCCGCTCGCTGACGACCGGCCGGTGAAGCTGACCGTGGAGCTGCCCGCCGCCGTCCACCGCGATCTTGCAGCCTACGCGGCTGCGCTGGCAGCGGAGACCGGCGGCGACGCTGTGACGCCGGAGAAGCTGGTTGCGCCGATGCTCGCGCGGTTCATGGCGAGCGACCGTGGCTTTGCGCGCGGACGGCGTAGCGCGAACGGCTGAGCGCCGCGCGAGGATCAGTTGCCGAGGAAGTGCCTGCGGCGTTCAGCGGCATCGACCTTGATGATCGCTTCTTCGGCCGTGGCGCATTCGCCACCACGCACCGAACCATCACGGCATCCGGCCACGACCTGACGGGCCTCGTCGATATTCGCCATGAAATACTGCGTCCCACGCGCCTCGCTCGATACAGGGGCCGCGGGCGGAACGGCAGCGGCTAGGGCGGCTTGCTGCGCTGGCGCGATCACCGGCCGCAACAAAAATCCGCATGAGAACCCGATGACCAAGGTGACGAGCATGATAATGATTGTCTTGCCTTGACCCATGACAGTCACTCCAAGAACAGGCAGTTTAATTTACTGAAATATCTGGGCGAAATCAAAGGAGAGCGCGTAGCGTGCTTTGATGAATTCAAGGAAACGCCGCAGCGCCGGGTTGTCGTTGTCAGCGCGCCAGCAACCGGAATGGCCCGTTAAGGCCGGCCCCTGTTCGCCGTGTATCGCTCGATAGACGATATCGGGATAGCGCGCTCCGGTGGAGCCTTCGCAAACGATGCTGATGCCGGAGCTCCCACCGAGAACGCTCAGCACTGTCTCGCGGCTCGCCTGGAGCATTCGGATGTCAGGCTTTACGCTCGAAACCGCCAAACGGCCCAGCAACATATCCCGTATCTCCGGGCCGGGATCAGCGGCCGGAAGCAGAAACCGCTCGCCGCGAAGATCCGTCCAGTGAACCACGTCGCGTTCCGCGAGCGGATGCGAGAGTGGAAGCGCGGCCAACATCCGCTCGCTCCAAAGCGGCTCGCAGCGGAATCCGTTATGGCTGGCGGCACCCATGAGGATCGCAATGTCGATCTCCCCTGTATCAAGGCCGGCGAGCAGGATGCTGCGGTCCGCTTCGACGCATCCGACTTCGACGTCGGGGTGCGCGTCGCACCAACTCATCATTGTTGCACGTAAATTGCCGGCGGAAACCGAGCTGTTATGCCCCAGCACGAGACCACCCGCGCGGCCCTGGCCGGCTGCCCGCATCATCGCCACGAGCTTGTCGGCCGTTGCCACCATTGGTTTCGCGCCGCGAATGAAAGCGTTTCCGGCCAGCGTCGTCGTTACGCCGGCGCGCGAGCGCTCAAAGATCGGCATTCCGATCGAGCGCTCCAGCTTCAGGATAGCCCGACTGAGCGTCGATTGCTCGACATCGAGCGTACGCGCCGCTCGATAGAAGCTGCCGTGATCGGCGGCAGCGATTGCGTAGCGTAGTTGGCGGATGTCAAACGACATCATCCCGCTCGCTACTCTTGAATCGCGGCAACGGGGCGTCACGCGAGGCCTTGAACAGCACAATGCCCGCTTCGAGCCGGTCCAGAATGAAATGATCTTTGCTGGCTTTGGCGGATTTGATGTCCGCCTTGGAAAACACAGACAGGGACACCGCGCAGCGGTTTCCCAATTCACGAGCGATGATCGCCTTCGCACGGCACCACCGCGTTTCGTCAGCATAGAGCGTATGATTGACGACAACCCAGAATTCGTAATCCGAGAAATAGAGGGAGGCTTTGTCCTCGTACCAAGTGCGTCGGGCATAGGGACCAATAAGGACGATCTTCAGGATTTTGCCGGAGACCGGAGCCGCCACGCCCTCGAAGGAAGCGGCCGCGCGCAGGATGCGCGTGATACGTTCGATTTCTTGTTGCTTTCTCCGGATGAGGTGCCCGACGCGGGCCATGACCACCTCGCGCGCATAGACATCCTCGATAAACTGGTCCTCTCCGTGCACGTGCGCCCTCAATTGCCGGTTCACGATTTCCGGAAATAGACGGCACAAGGTGATTTCGGGCAATCCCGCTGAACAGAGGGGTGTTCTGATCAAGTCAGATAATTGAGGCTGACATAACCGTCCCGAGCGGCAGCAAGCACGAGCTGACTTCGGGTCTTCACGCCATAACGCCGGCGGGCGGCCTCAACGTATTCATGGATCGTGCTGGGGCTAAGACCGAGGATTTTACCCATTTCCCACTCAGTTTTTCCGGCGGCAATCAGCCGAAGACAGTCAATTTGGCGCGGGGTGAGGGGCGCGCCATGAGCTTTGACCGCGCGGCCTTTGACCAGTGCGCGTCCCGTCTCAAACGCTATTCCGCCAATCAGCTGTGCCGCAATTGCTTCGGAGTAGGTAAAAGGCCGATCTTTTGGGCGGGCTATGCTGAAGAAGGCGCCACGCTCACCAGGAATGCGAAAGGGTACCGTGTAACCCGTGGTCAGACCATGAGCTCGGCCGCGCTCAAGAACCGACAGCTGCGCCCGCGTAGGGGCGATCACCTCGGGAATGCGTTCCCAACAGAGGCCGGTGGGACTTCGGATGCTGGCGGCATGAACCGGATCATCCCTATACAGTCGCGCGCTGATGACCTCGTCTACCCAAGATGACGGGTAGTTGGTCAACATCATGCAGCCCGAACGGTGCTTGTACAGGTCGCCGTCATCGACGAGGGCAAACCAACGAAAACCAAATTGCTGGATTGCCTCGTCGATCACTTCAGAGAGTCGCGCACTATTCTCGGCCGCTTTACACGCCTTGTAGACTTCCTCGAAGTCTCTAAGCTGTGCCGAGTCCAAAGCGTTCGTCATAGATAATCTCACACGATAATGCGCTGTCCTTCAGCTGCAGCGCCTGTCTGATCGTGCCAGCCGGCTCTTGGCTACGCATCAGCCGTGCCTCAGCACGCGGTCAATATGGGCGATGGCTTTCGACATACGCTGCTCGACCGCTTTTACACTCAGACCAGTTTGGTTGGCGATATCCTTGTAAGTCATCCCGTCGCGACGATGGGCAAGAAAGATCGATCGGGTCTTTGGAGACAAACGGGCCAGCGAGGCTTGGAGCCGTTCGATTTGATCGCGCGCCTCAAGCGCGGCAATCGGATCGTGTCCTGCAAGCGGAATCTCGTCGATCGGAATATGCCGGGCCAGCGACCGACTTAGAGCGATCCTGGCCCTGTCCCGCAGCAGGTTGGAGGCGATCGTGCTGAGATAGGCTTCTGGCCGTTCGATCGCCGCGCACCGTTTGGCCCGTGCGCCGGCGAGCCGGGCGAAACTCTCCTGAACGAGATCAGCGGCGTCCTGCCGTGCGCCGTGGCGCGCGAAAAAGCGATGCAATCGCCCACAATGGATGCGATGAAGTTCTGCAAGCTCGATCGGCGGGGTCGTCGGCCTATTCCCACTCGAAAATGAGCGAGCGTCATCTCCGGGCGACGAAGCCGGCTGGCTGAGAGTGGGGACCATCATCATGCTCCAATCGCACCGCGGCGACGTCCGGCGGCAATTTGGCCGAATTAGAAGCGGTGGTAGTGGCGCGGGCAATCCCTCCGAAAGGAGGGATCGGCGCCAGGCTCGTGTATGGAGCTTCATACTGTGGCTTCGAAGTGGACGACCTGCCGATGTACGGCTGCTAGCGGTCGCACTTTCTCTCAATCCAACCGCCACGCCTGCAAATCGCGCTTGACCCTCTAGCGGGTAGAGGGTGCAAACCGCGAACGATTCTTAACAAGAGGCTCGTCGATGCGCCCCGGCTACCCTGCTGCCTCCATCACCGCACCCGTCGCCCGCCTGCCATTCCGGATGGCCTGGATTGTTTTTATGCTCGCGATCCTGCTCCTTTCGTTTCCCGCTCGGGCGCAGGGCAGCGCCGCTGAGGTGCAGACGACCTGGCGGCTGCTCGACTATATCGCGGTCGACTATTCGGGCGCGGTCTCGAACGGCAAAGTCATCAGCGACGCCGAATATGCCGAGATGATCGAGTTCGCCGGGCAAGTCGATGCGCGGATACAGGCCCTTGCGCCGACGTCCGCCAAGCCGGACCTGCTGCGCCGGACCGGGGCACTGCGCAGCGCGATCGGCGCCAAGGCGCCTCCCGCGGCGGTGGCCGAACAATCCCGGGCGCTCGCCTCGGCGCTGCTCGCGGCCTATCCGGTGCCGCTGGCGCCGACCGCACCGCCTGACCTGACCCGCGCCGCCGGGCTCTACGCGCAGAACTGCGCCAGCTGCCATGGTGCCAACGGCGACGGCCGCGGTCCCGATGCCGCCAAGCTCGATCCGCCGCCGATCGCCTTCACCGACAAGGCTCGCGCGGACCAGCGCAGTCTGTTCGGGCTTTATCAGGTAATCGATCAGGGCCTCGAAGGCACCGCGATGCAGAGCTTCGTAGCGCTGCCCGAAGCCGATCGTTGGGCATTGGCCTTCCATGTCGGCCAGCTCGCCTATCCCGAAGCGGCGGCGCGCGAGGGCGAACGGCTGTGGCGCGAGGATGCGGCAGTGCGTGCCAAATATCCCAACCTCGCGGCGCTGGTCGGCGCAACGCCTGCCGCGCTGGCGGCCGATCTCGGCGCCGAAAGGGCGACCGCGCTCACCGCCTTTCTGCGCCGCCATCCCGAGGCGGTGACCGCTCGCGTCGACGGCTCGCTCGCGCTGACCCGCGAGCGTCTCGACCAGAGCCTTGCCGCCTATCGCGCCGGCGATCGCAAAGGCGCGGCGGACCTTGCGCTCTCCGCCTATCTCGACGGCTTCGAGCCGGTCGAGCCGGTGCTCGCCGCGCGCGATGCCGCGCTGATGGGCAGGATCGAGCGCGCGATGGCCGAACTGCGCGCCGCGGTCGGCGAAGGCCGCCCGGTGGGCGAGGTCGAGGTCGCCAACCGGGCGCTCGCCAGCCTGTTCGCCGAGGCCGAAGCCGCGCTGGCGCCCGAGCGCGCGAGCGGCCTGTCGAGCTTCCTCGGCGCGTTCGGCGTGCTGCTTCGCGAAGGCCTAGAGGCGCTGCTGATCGTCATCGCGATGATCGCGTTCCTCAAGAAGACCGAGCGCGGCGAGGTGCTCGGCTTCGTCCATGGCGGCTGGATCGCGGCGCTTGTCGCCGGCGTCGCCACCTGGTTCGTCGCGACCTATTTCATCAGCGTGAGCGGCGCGTCGCGCGAGCTCACCGAAGGCTTCGGCTCGCTGTTCGCCGCGATCATCCTGCTCACCGTCGGCATCTGGATGCACGGTAAGAGCAACGCGGAGGCGTGGCAGCGCTATGTGAAGGAGAAGGTCAGCGCCGCGCTGTCGAGACGGTCGGGCTGGTTCCTGTTCCTCCTGTCCTTCATCGTGGTCTATCGCGAGGTGTTCGAGACGATCCTCTTCTATGCCGCGCTATGGGCGGAAGGGAACGGCGTCGCCATGCTGGCCGGAGCCGGCGTCGCCGCCGGTCTGCTCGCGCTGATCGCCTGGGTCATGCTGCGCTACAGTGCCCGGCTGCCGATCACCCAGTTCTTTTCGTGGAGCGCGATCCTGATCGCCATCCTCGCGGTCGTGCTCGCCGGCAAGGGCATCGCCGGCCTGCAGGAGGCGGGCATACTTGCTATCCGGCCGCTCGACAGCGTGCCGCGCGTCGAGATCCTCGGCCTGTTCCCGACCGTGCAGACCGTGCTCGCGCAGGTCGCGGCGATCGCCATCCTCGCGGCGGGCTTCTGGCTCAGCGGCCGCGGCGCGGCGGCCGCGCGCTCGCCGGCATCACCCTCCGACTAGGCGGCCGATCAGCAAAGCAAGCGCGGCGACATAGCAAGTGAGCGACGCCAGCGCAGTCGTCGCCATGCCGAAGGCGCGTGCCCCGGCACCGCCCGGATAGCCGCGGTAGAAGGCGAGCCGGCCGATCGCGAACAGGACGGCCGACGCGACGAGCAGCGCCAGCCAGCGTCCGCCGGCGGCCGAGGCCAGCGCCAGATGCGCGCCGACGCCGAGGAACGCCTGCTCGAGCGTGTTCTGCAGGAAGGCGGCCTTGACCGCGAGGGCTGGGCTCGGCGGTCCCTTGGCCGACCCGCCGATGTCGGCGGCCGAGCGGTAACGCCCGCTCGACACCAGGCGGACCGCCAGCAGGAGGATTACAAAATGGACGAGGCTGGTCTGGATCGCGAAGGCGAGCCGGGCGCCGATCTCCGACGGGAACGCGATCCAACGGGGAAGGAACAGGACGCATGCCGCAAACACGGCGGCGCACAGCAGAAAGGCCAGCGCGGACTGCTTCCGGATTTGGCTTTGCTCGGCCTTGAGGTCCATCGTGCCACCTCCCCCTGTCAGCCGGGCCGCTCCGCGACGATCAGCGCGATCGTACCCGTTATCGTGTGAATGCGCGCCGCTTCCCGCACGTTCCTGAACCCGGCCGCCGCGACGAGCCCGGGAAGCATGCCGTCGGCATTGGATTGGGTGTCGGCCACGCCGTCGAGTCGCTGGATAGTCAGGCGAAACAGCAGGCGCATCAGCCCGCGCTGGCGGCCATAGTCGGCGATCACGAGCCTGCCGCCGGGACGAAGCGCGGCATGCATCGCCGCCAGCCCTGTCTGCTTCTCGACCATCGGGACCTGGTGGAACATGAGGCTCGACACCACCGCGTCGGCGGATCGCGTGCCGACGTCACGCGCGAAGCCGCGTTCCCAGCGGATGGCGAGGCCGGCGGCGTCCGCCTTGGCCCGCGCAATCGCCAGCGCCTCCTCGTCGGGATCGATGCCGACCACCTCGACGCCCGGCTCGGCAGCCTTGAGCATCACGGCGAAGCTGCCGGTGCCGCACCCAACGTCGACGATGGTTTCGCCGGGCCGCGGCGCGAGCGCATCGACCATCGCGCGACGCCAGCGCATCTCGCGCGTCCAGCGCCGGATCGCGCGGTCGTAGTCCGCGGTATCGCCGGTTCCGAGCGGTGGGGTATAGGCCGCATCGTTCATGCCGCCGCACCACGACGATGCTCGGCCAGCTCCTTCCGCGCATCGCGGATGATGTCGTAGGCCGAATGCAGGAAAAGCAGGGCGATCACCGCGGCCACCACGAGATCCGGCCAGGCGCTCCCGGTCCAGGCGACAAGGCCGGCAGCCGCGATGACCGCGACGTTCGCCAGCGCGTCATTGCGCGAGAACAGCCAGATCGCCCGGGCATTGGCGTCGCCGCTGCCCCGGAACCGGGCGAGCACCAGTGCTGCGGTCACGTTGACGATCAGCGCGACCACGCCGATGCCGCCCATCAAATCGGCCTCCGGCGGAACGGCATTGAACGCCCGCCACCCCGCCGACGCGATCACGCCGATACCGAGTGCGGCCAGGAAACAGCCCTGCGTCAGGGCGGTGCGGCTGCGAGCGGTGGCCGACCAGGAGAGTGCCAGCAGGCCGACGAGCGTGATCGAGCCGTCGCCGAGGAAATCCAGCGAATCCGCCTTCAGCGCCTGCGATCCGGCGACGAACCCGCCGACGAGCTCGCAGACGCCGAATCCGAGGTTCAGCACCACGACGATCCAAAGGGCGCGGCGGTAGGCCGGATCGACGCCGGCCCGCTTGGTATCCGCCTCGCATCCGCAATCGCTCATCATCACCTCCACAGCGAGTCGCGCACACTTTTGCACCCTCTAGCCGCTATAGGGTCAACCCGGCTGTGAGGCGGCTGTGCTTCGGGCGATCGTGCCTGGCCCGAGCGCCTCGATGATCCGGCAATCGGAAATGGCTCCGTGGCGGCATTGCCCGATGATGTCGTCGAGCTCCCGCCGCAGCGCGTGCAGATCGGCGATCTTCTGGTCGATCTGCGCCAGATGCTCGCGAGCGACGACGTCGACCGCCTCGCATGACCGGTCCCTATCGTCCGCGAGTGCGAGCAGCTCGCGCACCTGATCAAGGGTGAATCCGAGGTCGCGGGCGCGACGGACGAAGGACAATCGCGCCAAGTGCGCAGGACCGTAGTCGCGATAATTCCCGCCGGTCCGGCTTGGCTCTGCAAGCAGCCCGATCTTCTCGTAGAAGCGGATCGTCTCGACCTTGGTGGACGTCGCCCTCGCCAACTCGCCAATCTTCATCCTCGCGTCCTTGACCCTAGAGCTACTAGAGGGTGCATATAGCGCCCGTACCGAGTCGGCCACGTCGGATCGGCAGGCGAGCGCACGCTCATTAAATCGCCCTCAGGAGCACCCGAATGCACCGCGTCGTCGCCGCTCTCCTGATGGTTCCGCTCTGCGCCCCTGCAGCAAGCGCCCAAACGCAGGCGGCGACGGAGCCGCTGACGCTCGAGCGGGCGCTGGAGCTGGGCGGCGCGAGCTCGCCGAACATGGCGGCTGCGTCGAGCGGCGTGCGTGCCGCCGAGGCGCAGCGCCGCGCCGCAGGACTGAGGCCCAACCCCGAGGTTTCGGTCGAGACCGAAAATGTAGTTGGTTCCGGACCCTATCGGAGCTTCGACGCGGCCGAGACCACCGCAATGATGTCGATGCCGCTCGAGCTCGGCGGAAAACGCTCGGCCAGGATCGCGGTCGCCGATGCGCAGACCGCTCGCGCCAATCTGGAGGTCGCGGTGGCGGGTGCCGATCTGAGGCTGCGCGTCACCCAGGCGTTCATCGAAGCCGTGGCGGCCGAACGGCGCGTCGGCGTTGCCCGCGACCAAGTAGGGATTTCGTCCGAAGCGCTGAGAGCCGCCCAGGTGCGCGTGCGGGCAGGCCGGGCCTCGCCGCTCGAGGAGCAGCGGGCCGAGGTCACCCGGATCAACGGGGCCGCGGCGGCGGAGCGTGCCGAGCGGGCAGCGGCGCTCGCACGCGCCAATCTCGGCCGGCTGATCGGCCGCGAGCCCGGAACGCTGGCGCTCGACTGGTTCGACCGGATCGGCGGCTTGGGGCCGAGGCTGCCGGCCCGGGCCGAAGGAACGCTTGCCCTCGCTGCGGCGCGGGCAGATGTCGCGACCGCCGACGCCCAGGTCCGGCTTGCGCGCAGCCAGAGAGTTCCCGACCTCACGATCTCGGCCGGCGCCCGCCGGCTCGAGGAGACCAACGACGTCGCCGCGGTGTTCGGGGTCAGCGTTCCCATTCAGCTCTTCAACAACGGGCGGGCTAACCTCGATGCGGCCCGCGCGCAGCGGGACCAGGCGGAGGCGCAGCGGCGCATCGCGCTCCTCGATGCCGACCAGGCCATCGCCACGGCCGAGACTGACTTGGCGAATGCGGAGACGAACGCCCGCACGGCGACGGGGCCGGCGCTGGCAGCGGCCCAGGAGGCGGCCCGCATTGCCCGGATCGGCTACCGCGAGGGCAAGTTCGGACAGCTCGACCTGCTCGAAGCGGAGCGGACCCTGGCCGAAACGCGCGCGACGGCGGTCGACGCAATTGCCGCCTATCACGACGCGCGGGCTCGGCTCGAGAGACTGGTCGCGCCCGCCCCCGACTTCGCGAAGGACTCACAATGAAGAACTTCCGGCGTCGGGCGCTCGCCTCCGCGCTCCTCCCGCTTGTCCTCGCCGCGTGCGGCGGCGCCCCCGAGAACAAGGCGGGCGAGGCGGCCGAGATGGAGGGGATGGAAAAGGGCGAGGCCGGCGAGAACGCCGAGAAGGACGTGGTCACGCTGACCCCACGTCAGATCGCCGATGCCGGCATCGAGGTGGCGAGCCCGACGGTTGGCGGGATTGCCGGCACGATCGAGGTGCCCGGCCTCATCGAGGGTGACCCCCAGGGCGTGCAAGTGGTCTCCGCCACGATCGGCGGGCGTGTCGTTTCGCTCACCCGAAATCTCGGGCAACCGGTCCGCCACGGGGACGCTCTGGCGATCATCGAAAGCCGGGAGGCCGCCTCGCTTCGGGCGGAGGTCGAGGCGGCCCGCGCACGCGCGGCGCTGGCGCAGTCGAATCTCAGGCGCGAGCAGCGCCTGTTCGCCGAGCGCGTTTCGCCGGAGCAGGATCTGATCGCCGCTCGCACGGCCGCCACGGAGGCGAACATCGCGCTGCGGCTTGCCCAGCAGCAACTTGCCGCAACTGGCGGCGGCGCCGGCGCGCTCAACCGGATCGCCATGCGATCGCCGATCTCAGGCCAGGTCATCGCCCGCCCTGCGGTGCTGGGACAGACCGTTGACGCCAACGCGGAGCTCTACCGGGTTGCCGACCTGTCGAGGATTACGGTCGCGATGTCGCTTCAACCTGCCGATGCGGGGCGCGTGCGTCCCGGCACCCGCGTGGAGATCACCGCAGCGGGGCGCCGACAGCAAGGAAGCGTGACGTTCGTCTCTCCGGTGCTCGACGAGACCACTCGCCTCGTGCGGGTCATCGCCACGCTCGACAACGCTCAGGGCGTCTGGCGCGTCGGAGAGCCGGTCACCGCGGCGATCATCCTGCCGTCGAACGGCGCAAGCGGCATCGCGGTGCCTTCGACGGCGATCCAGACGGTCGAGAACCGCACCGTCGTGTTCGTGCGAACGGCGAGCGGCTTCCGCGCCGTACCGGTCACGATCGGGCGCCCTGACGGCGACCAGGTCGTGGTGACGTCCGGCCTGACGGGGCGGGAGCGGATCGCCACGACGAACAGCTTCACGCTCAAGGCCGAGCTCGGCAAGGGCGGCGAAATGGACATGGACTGATGATCGGCCGCCTTGTCACCTTCTCGGTCGAGCGGCGCTGGCTCGTCCTGCTCTTCACGGCGATCGCGGCGCTGGCAGGGGTCTTCGCGCTCCAGCGGCTCCCGATCGACGCGGTTCCCGACATCACGAACAATCAGGTCCAGATCAACGTGATGGCGCCGTCGCTGTCGCCCGACCAGATCGAGCGGCAGGTGTCGTTCGCGATCGAGACGGCGCTGAAGGGCATTCCAGGCCTCGAACATACCCGCTCGCTCAACCGCAACGGCTTCGCCCAGATCACGGCGGTGTTCTCGGATTCGACCGACATCTATTTCGCGCGCCAGCAGGTCGCCGAACGGCTGCGCGCCGCCGAGGAGAGCCTGCCAGAAGGCGTCATGCCCGAGATGGGACCGATCGCCACGGGCCTCGGCGACATCTTCATGTGGACGGTGGAGTATCGGGAGCTCGACAGCGCCCGCCATCGCAACGGCGAGCCCGGGGTCCAGCGCGACGGCAGCTATATCACGCCGGAGGGGGAGCATCTCGTCTCCGAGCGCGACAAGGCAACCTATCTGCATACAGTGCAGGAATGGATCGTGGCCCCGCAGCTTCGCGGAACCGATGGCGTGGCCGGCATCGACTCGCTGGGCGGGTTCGACCGGCAATTTCTGGTGATCCCCGACGTGCAGCGGCTCGCTGCGCTCCGCCTGACGATCGACGATCTCGCCCGGGCGCTGGAACGCAGCAACACGAGCATCGGCGCCGGCACCGTCGATCGCAACGGCGCCGGGCTATTCGTGCGTTCCGAT
This sequence comes from Sphingomonas sp. J344, assembly GCF_024700005.1. Taxonomy (NCBI): domain Bacteria; kingdom Pseudomonadati; phylum Pseudomonadota; class Alphaproteobacteria; order Sphingomonadales; family Sphingomonadaceae; genus Sphingomonas; species Sphingomonas sp. J344. The sequence continues at coordinate 860,246 of NZ_JAJONB010000001.1, forward strand.
GCCCGTGTCCGGACCGCCGACGAGCTCGCCCGTTCGGTCGTCGCCACGCGCGAGGGCACCCCGGTTCTGCTGAGCCAGGTCGCGACGGTGCGCGCTGGGCAGGGCATTCGCACCGGATCGGCTTCGGAGAACGGCCAGGAGGTGGTCGTCGGAACCGCCGTGATGCGGATCGGGGAGAACAGCCGCACCGTGGCGATTGCCGTGCGCGGGCGACTGGAGGAGATCGGACGGTCGCTCCCGAGGGACATCGTGGTGAAGCCGGTTCTCGACCGCACCGACCTCGTCAACTCGACGATTTCGACGGTTGCGCGCAACCTTGCCGAGGGCGCGGTGCTGGTGATCGTCGTCCTGTTCCTGCTGCTCGGCAATTTCAGGGCGGCACTCATCGCCGCGCTGGTGATCCCGATCACCATGCTGCTGACCGCAACCGGCATGCTCCGCGCGGGCGTATCGGCCAACCTGATGAGCCTCGGCGCGCTCGACTTCGGTCTCATCGTCGACGGCGCTGTGATCATCGTCGAGAACGCGCTGCGGCGCCTCGGCGAGCGACAGCACGAGCTGGGAGGCCGCCTGTCTTTGCGCGAGCGGCTCGACATCGTCGCGGCGTCGGCCCGCGAGATGATCCGGCCATCGGTCTACGGCCAGGCGATCATCATCCTGGTCTATGTGCCGCTGCTCACCTTCTCCGGCGTCGAGGGCAAGATGTTCGAGCCGATGGCGCTCACGGTGATCATCGCGCTCGCCTTCGCCTTCGTGCTCTCGCTGACGTTCGTGCCGGCGGCGATCGCCGCCTGGCTCGGGGGTCGCGTCGAGGAGAAGGAAAGCCGGATCGTCGCCTGGCTGAAGCGGCGCTACGAGCCGGGTCTCGATGCCGCGATGCGCCGCCCGCGCCTCACGATCGGCGGCGCGGTCGCCGCAATCGCCGCATCCGCTCTCGCATTCACCGCGCTCGGGCAGGAGTTCCTGCCGCAGCTCGACGAGGGCAACATCCTCGTCCAGGCTTGGCGTCCGCCCGGCACGTCGGTCGAGCAGAGCCAGCAGATGCAGTTCGCGGTCGAGCGGATGATCTCACGCGAGCCCGAGGTGCGCTACGCCTTCTCGCGCACGGGCACGTCGGAGATCGCGTCCGATCCGATGCCGCCGAACGCCACCGACACGTTCGTGATCCTCAAGCCCCGCAGCGAATGGCCTGATCCCGATCTTTCCAAGGCGGAGCTCGTCGAGCGGATCGAGCGCAAGGTCTCGACCATCCCGGGCAATGCCTACGAGATCACGCAGCCGATCCAGATGCGCTTCAACGAGCTGATCGCCGGCGTGCGGGGCGATCTCGCCGTCAAGGTCTTCGGCGACGACTTCGCGCAGATGAACGCGACGGCCAACCGCATCGCCGCGGTCCTGCGCACGGTTGGCGGCGCAGCCGACGTTCGGGTCGAGCAGACCGAAGGGCTGCCGCTGCTCGACATCCGCCCCAACCGCGATGCGATGGCGCGCGTCGGCGTGACGGCGGGCGACGTGCAGGACGTCGTCGCGGCGACGGTCGGCGGCCGCGAGGCGGGGATGATCTTCGAGGGCGACCGGCGGTTCCCGGTCGTAATCCGGCTCGCCGAGAGCTCGCGCGCGGACCTGCAGGCGCTGGGGCAGATCCCGGTGCCGACCGCCGGCGGCTCGTTCGTGCCGCTCGCGAGCGTGGCCGAGATCGGCATCGGCGAAGGCCCCAACCAGATCAGCCGCGAGAACGGCAAGCGCCGCGTGGTGGTGCAAGCGAACGTGCGCGGCCGCGATGTCGCGAGCGTCGTCGAGGAGGCGCAGCAGGCGATCGCGGCGCAGGTCGAGCTGTCGCCCGGGACATATCTCGAATGGGGCGGCCAGTTCGAGAACCTGGCCTCTGCCCGGGCGCGGCTCGCCATCGTGGTGCCGGTCTGCTTCGCGGCCATCATGCTCCTCCTGTACGGCGCGCTGGGCAGCGTGCGCGACGCCGCGCTCGTCTTCACGGGCGTGCCCCTGGCGCTGGTGGGCGGCATCCTCGCCCTGCTGCTGCGAGGGATGCCGTTCTCGATCTCGGCCGCGGTCGGCTTCATCGCGCTGTCGGGCGTCGCGGTCCTAAACGGTCTGGTCATGCTCAGCTCGGTGCAGGAGCTGGTCCGGCAGGGGCGAACCAGGGCCGAGGCCGCGCGCGAGGGTGCGCTCCTGCGCTTCCGGCCGGTGGCGATGACCGCGCTGGTCGCATCGCTCGGCTTCGTCCCGATGGCGCTTGGACACGGCGCGGGCGCCGAGGTGCAAAAGCCGCTCGCGACGGTCGTTATCGGAGGGCTGATCTCCGCGACGCTGCTGACGCTGTTCGTACTGCCGACGCTGTATACCCGCTTTGGACAGCCGAGGACCAAAGCGGCGCACGATGAGGCTGTAAGCCAGTGATGCTCATAGAATCGAGATTCCCGCTCAAATCGCGCCTTTCCGGGCAGCTCCCGCCTATGCAGTAGCGATCATGGTTAGGCACGGCGGGGGAGGCGGCGTGCTACTGCCTCGGACGGTTCTAGAGTAGTGAAAACGGCGAAATGTATTCGTTATGTTTATCCTGCACGGGGCACCAAATACCGCCATAGTCCGCCGATTCTACGCTAAAGCCGCCAAGGCTACGATCATCGAAAACTGAGGATTGTCATAGTCGTAGGTACGGCGGTGCATGGCGGCGAAAAGTTCGAATCGTGTCGGGTAGAACAGCGGCTAAGCGCTTCCTTGTCGCTATCGACAGGCATCGTGTCGTCGCACGCTGGAGTTATGGATACTGGCAGGGCAGGTAATGGTCCGGGCATAGAGCTAGTGCGGACGAGTCCACTCGACGGACATCGCGTTAACGACTGCACCGACACCGGGGGATGGGGACGATGCACATCAAGTTCGTTGAGATTGCCAATTTTCGGAAGCTGTTGTCGATCCGAGTCGACCTTGCCGCAACGACGACGCTGTTTGTCGGCGCGAACAACAGCGGCAAGACCTCGGCGATGCTTGCCCTGCGACGCTTCCTATCGCCGCGGCGCTGCCCCTTCGAGATCCACGACTTTACCCTCTCCCACTGGCCGACGATCATCGGCATCGGGAAAAGCTGGGTCGAGGCGCGGGACAAGGAAGAGATTGTCGATCTCGTCGTCGAGCCGTGGGCGTCGGCCCTGCCAACGCTGGATCTTTGGCTCCATGTCGAACCCGGCGAGATGCACCATGTGCGCGACCTCATTCCGACGCTCGACTGGGAAGGCGGCAGTCTCGGCGTGCGACTCCGCTATGAGCCGAAGGACCTGAAGCTTCTCTACAAGGACTTCATGGGAGCGCTTAGCGATGCCGAGGCGATGCGGGCGGCGGCGATTGCCGCCGTAATGGCCGAGCACCCGGACGCCGATCCGCCGCCGGCGCCCCCAAGCTGACGATCTGGCCGGAAAGTCTCGTCGACTTCCTCAGTAAGCGCCTGTCGACCTACTTTACGGTTCAGGCTTACTCGCTCGATCCGGCCAAGCTCGTGGAACCGACCAAGTCCCAGGCCCAGCCCCAGGTTCTGCCGCCAACCTCCCTCCCCATCGGAAGCGATGTCTTGGCCGGGCTCATTCGCGTGCACGACATTCCGGCGCAGCGCGGTTTCGGCGAGGAGCAGCCTTCGCAGGAGGACGAAGACGCGCCAGCGGCCGCGGCGGGAAGCCGCCTTTCAGACCAGCTGAAGAGCTACTACGCCAAACACCTCGACCCGACGAAGGGACCGGACCCCAAGGACCTGGGCGCGCTGCAGGCGATCGAAGCCGCGCAGGATGCATTCGACAAGCGCCTCACCGAAAGCTTCAAGGCCGCCTTCACCGAGGTCGAGGGCATGGGCTATCCCGGCGTGACCGACCCCCGGCCGCGCGTGTCGACCCGTTTGAAGGCGATCGACGGCCTCAATCACGGCGCAGCAATCACCTTCGAGGTCGACGTGATCGCCGAGGACGGCGGAATGACGCCGATCCTACGCCTGCCCGAAGCGAACAACGGCTTGGGGTATCAGAATCTCATCTCGATGATCTTTCGCCTGATGAGCTTCCGCGATGCGTGGATGCGCGTCGGAAAGGCCTCGAAAACCATCTCAGCGGTTCATACCGAACCGCTCCACCTTGTGCTCATTGAGGAGCCGGAGGCGCACCTTCACGCGCAGGTGCAGCAGGTCTTCATCAAAAAGGCTTACGCCGTGCTGCGCGCCCATGAGGACCTTGGGGACAATTTGAAGCTGCGCACCCAGCTCGTGGTCAGCACCCACTCTAGCCACGTCGCCCACGAGACCTCGTTCTCGTGTCTCCGCTACTTTCGTCGCCTGCCGGCTGGGATGGCCGCCAAGGTGCCCGTGTCGACGGTGATCAACATGTCGGAGGTGTTCGGGGCCAATGGCGAGACGGAACGGTTCGTAACCCGATACCTTCGCGCGCAACACGCCGACCTATTCTTCGCCGACGCCGCCATTCTCGTGGAAGGGCCGGCAGAGCGTATGCTCGTCCCGAACTTCATCCGGGCGCACTATGACGAGCTGAACCAATGCTACATCACGTTGCTCGAAATCGGGGGAAGCCACGCTCACCGGCTGCGGCCCTTGATCGAGCACCTCGGCCTCCTGACGCTCGTCATCACGGACCTAGACACATTGACGGGAACCGGCGGCGCTTCGGCTCAGCCCGCGAAGGGGACCGGCCAGAAGACCAATAACGCCACACTGAAAACGTGGATTCCGGCAACGGATGACGTTGACGCGCTCATCGATGCTGATGATAAGGCGAAGACCCGGCGATCCGACGGCGATCCGCTCTTTGCAGTCCGCGTCGCTTATCAGGCGCCCGTGAAGGTAACGCCTCCCGGAACCGCAGGCGCGGACACCGCATTTCCGTACACCTTTGAAGATGCGTTTGCGTTCGAGAACATCGCGTTCTTCGCGGCGTTCGAGGGGACCGGGCTGGTGCGGAAGTTCAGGGCGGCGATCGAAGCTGGCGGTGGTGCCGCCGCGATTGGCGGCCGCATGTATCAGGCGTTGAAGGACGGCAAGAAGGCCGAGTTTGCCCTTGATGTGCTGGAGGCCGAGGGGTTCGATGACCTCGTCGTACCACGCTACATCGCCGAAGGCCTGGAATGGCTGTTGGCGCAACTGAAGAAGAAGCAGGTCGAAATCCTGCCCGAGATCGAGCTTGCCGAGCCGAACGCACCGCAGCCAGAGCAGGTCGCGTGATGAGCGGTGCGGACGATCTCCACGACGTCGCGGCCGATGAGACGATTATCGGCTGTCTAGATATCGCCAAGCCACGCAGCTTCTTCGTCTATGCGGGCGCAGGGTCAGGGAAGACGCGTTCGCTAGTCGAGGCCATTCGAACGGTTTGTGAACGGCAAGGTCGCGATCTGTCGCTGAGCGGCCAGAAGATCGGCGTGATCACCTACACCAATGCGGCCTGCGACGAGATCAAGCAGCGCTTGAGTTCGATCCGCGCGTCGAAGTGTCGACTATCCATGCTTTCGCCTGGTCTCTGATCTCCGGCTACGACAACGACATCCGGGGATGGCTAGCCGGCCGGCTGCTCCAGGACATTGCGGAGTTGGAGGAAGCGCAGGCGAAAGGGCGCGCGGCCAGCAAGGCGGCCGCCGATCGAGCCCGTTCGATCGAGAGCAAGCGACACCGACACGAGAACCTGGGGTCGATCATCCGCTTTATCTACAGCCCGACCGGCGACAACCAAACGCGCGACTCTCTGAATCACGCCGAGGTGATCGCCATGACGGCCGATTTCCTCGCCTCCAAGCCGGGCTTGCGTCGTCTTCTCGTCACGCGGTTCCCCGTGCTGTTGATTGACGAAAGTCAGGACACCAGCCGCCAACTCATGGATGTGCTGCTCGACGTCGAGGCGGCGCATCGGGACACGTTCTGCCTCGGGCTCTTCGGCGACATGATGCAAAGGATCTACGCGGACGGGAAAGAGCGCTTGGCGGAAGCCATTCCGGAGGCCTGGGCTCGGCCGCGCAAGAGCATGAACCATCGCTGCCCGACAAGGGTGGTGGAGTTGATCAACCGCGTCCGGCAAGATGACGATGGCGAAAAGCAGCTGCCGCGGAGCGATGCCGCAGCCGGCACCGTGCGCTTGTTCATCGCGCCGCAGAGGGCGGACAAGTCGGCAACGGAAGCGGCGGTCGCCGCTCGAATGCAGGCGATCACCGGCGACGAAGGTTGGTCCGAAGGCTCCGACGCCATCAAGACGCTCGCGCTCGAGCACCTAATGTCCGCTAGGCGTTTCGGGTTCGAACGGTTCTTCGGCCCCCTTTACGCCGTCGAGCGGATTAGAACGAGCTTCCTACAGGGCACGGGGGCCGGGATCGGCTTTTTCACGCGCGAGGTTCTGCCGCTCGTCGAAGCATTACGAGCTGCCGACCGGTTCGCGGTCGCATCGATCGTTCGCAAGACGTCGCCGCTCCTCGACAGCAAGGCGCTTGAGGAGGCTGGCGAAGGCCAGGCCGAGGTACTCGCCGCCGCGAAGGCGGCATGCGATGGTCTGCTGGCCTTGGTTTCGGGCCATGCCATGCCAACGGCGCGAGAGGTGCTGCGCTACATCGCCGAGACGCGGCTTTTCACGATTCCCGACGTGCTGGCCCCCTTCACGGTGCCGGACGAACCCACGGACGACGAAGGAGCCTCGGGCACGGACGAGGAGGAGCTGAATCTAAAGACTGAACTTGGGGGATGGCGTCAGGCGCTCGAAGCGCCGCTTGACGAAATCGAGCGGTACGATCGCTATGTTAGCGGCACTTCCAGATTCGACACGCATCAGGGCGTCAAGGGCTTGGAGTTCCCTCGCGTGATGGTGATCGTCAGCGATGAGGAAGCGCGGGGCTTCATGTTCGCCTATGACAAACTGTTCGGTGCCAAGGGCAAAAGCGATACCGATCTCAAGAACGAGGCGGCCGGCAAGGAGACGACGATCGACCGTACCCGGCGGTTGTTCTACGTCACCTGCAGCCGCGCCGAGGACAGCTTGGCGGTCGTCTATTACGCCGAGACTGTCGACGCCGCGCGGGCTGCGATGGTGAAGCAGGGCTGGTTCGCCGAAGAGGAGATCGAGATCGTCGCCTAGTTCATGATGCGATAGCGTTTTACGCTTCCGGCATGCTCAACTGCGATTTGTCGGCCGGACGTCCGCAAAGTCGAAAGGGCGGCATGCACTGTGTTGGCCTTCCAGCCTGTTTCCTCGATAATTTCTCGGATGGTTGCACCGCTTTTCCGCGACAGCATGGCGACCAGCAGCGCCTGTTTTGTTCCCGTACGCGGCTGGCGTTCTTGGGCGCCGTCGCTGCCCTCCACAAGACGTACGCGAGCCACGCCGTCAGCCGCCCTCGATCTGCAGCGGCTTGCCGCTGAATACGATGAGGCTGTCGGGCTCGGATGCGAACCAAGCGTAACTGCCCCAGGCCAGGTTGCTGACCGTCTTGCGGAATGTCGGTGACGCGCGATCGAGATATGCTGTCACGAACGCCACATGCTGCGGTGCAAAGCCGGCCCCCTCCGTAATCTGCAGGAGCGCCGCTTTACGTGCGTCATTGACGGGGCCGTCTGTATGCACGACTTCGACGAAGATCAGTAGCGGATGCGCTGGGCCGAGATCGACCAGCACGATGTCAGGGAGGCTCTTGTCGGACGGGATCGTCAAGCCAATCGCCTTGGCCAGTTCGTCATCCCTTGCGACCACCTTATTGCCGCTCTCGCTCAACGTGATCACGCCCGGCTTTTGCAGGAACTTGGGCGCGAAAACCTCGATTACAGCCTTGGAAATGTCGGCGCTCGGCCCCGTCGTCATGCGGCGGGTTTCGCCGTTGGGAAACGTCACAAGTTCGTACGCGCCACCGCCGGCCGCGCCCCTGCGGACAATCGCAATCCGCGCTAGCGCACCCGCGTTGAGGTGCTTTTCCCGCCAAGCGGCTGCTTTCGCAATGAACGTGGCATTATCGAGACCTGGCGACAGCAGGCCCGCGAAATCGCCCTGCAGGGCATAGCGCCCCGCCGGCGACGTGGTGGAGAGGCCGGGACGCTCAATCACGGCGCCATTCTGGATAAGCGCATACCGGATCGTGTCGTCACGGATCGATTCCCGCGTGTTCACCGCATACCAGCGGCCGGGCACGTCAGCCTTGCTTGGCTTGATGGAGAACCTCGCCCAAGCGTCGCGTGCCTCATCATCCGTCTGCGCCGCCTGTTCATCGGTCATACGCGTGACCTGATCAGGGCGAATCCAGCGGTCTGCGCCTTCGATAGCGCCAGTGTAGAGCATCACGAAGATTGTCTTGGCCGAGATTTCCCAAATCGAGTGCTCGCGGTTTTGCAAACCCTCCGGGAATATTTCGGGTAGGCGGCCGTGGATCTCATTCCAGGGCAGGAGTGCTGGCAGCGTCATGCTTTGAGGCCATAGAGACCACGCAGGGCCTTTTCGATTGCCCCGCGCGGAGAGCCATTAGCGACAAGCCGCTCAATCGGCGCCATGGCCGACGCGGGCGGTAGCGGAATGGCCTCTAACTCAAACGCCGAGACGGCGACGCTACCGCTAATGCAACGAAATACTTGATCGACCACATCGCTGTTGAGGACGGCGGCGACGGCAGCGGGCGTCACGATCGGCTTTCCGAGCGCCCGCACCATGTTCAGGTGGTTTTCGACAATCACCCCGCCGTGCGTGTCGATGAAGGCCTGCGGCAGTTCGGCCGCGATGAGACGGCGCAGTTGCTCCTTGGCCGTGGTGCGCTGCACGAGGACGCACCGTTGGTTTACTACGAGCCACTCATCCCCCGCTTCCGTCTTGAAATAGGGTGCATGATTCTTCTTCTGCGCCCGGAAGACGAAGCGCCCGTCGGCCGTCACCGCTTCCGCCCAAATCAGTGGATGCAGCCCGCGCGCCGCGCGGGTGCGCATCTGAGACTTGAACCTGTTCCACACGAGCGGGCCGGTCGAAACGCCATATCCCCAATCCGACAGGCGCGCGGCCATGCCTTCGGCCGCCTTGATCAACCCCACATGGCCGGGCTCGCGGGGCGCAAGCCAAGGCGCGCCGGCGTTGATTGGAAGGCCGACCTTGCCATTCTTGGTTAGGCGCGCTTCGCGCTCGTTATCGACATTGAGATAGTGGACTTGGAAACGATCGCGCTTTCCGCCCTTGCGGTAGAGCGCGAGCAGGGTTTCCTGCAACACATCCTCGAAGACGCCACGGCGCGCATGGACGAAATCTATCGCGACGGGCGGAGCCTCGGCGGCGAGAAGCTGACGCAATGCAGTATAATACTGCCCGCCTAGAACGCTTGTAGGCGTCAGGTAGGCGATCACACCGCCTGGCCGCGTCCATCGCAGCGCAACATCGGTGAATACGCCATACAGGTTGGCATGACCGTACAGGCTGCGTGCATAGCGGGCGCGTTGCGCGGCCGAGAGGGTCACGCGCCCGTAAGGTGGATTGCCGATCACCAAGTCATATTGCGCCACGGGCGTCTCTTCGAGCGTGTCGCAGACCTTCACGAAGATCGGCGCGGCGCGGCCGCTCGCCGTACTGAGGTCAGATAGGAAGATTTCAAGCGCGGCCTGTGAGAGCGATGCCGCGTGCGGATCAAGTTCGAGGCCCGAAAGACGAGTGCCGAGCTGCGCAAGGATAAAAGCCGGTTCGCTGCCTTCGAGCGCCCGGCGCATGCGGGACGCGGCTTCCAGAAGAAAGGCGCCGCCGCCACTCGCCGGGTCAAGCACACGCGCGCTTGACCAATCGACGCCACCTTCGCCGGCGAGATCGAGAAGGCGCTGGGTCAGCGCCGGAGGCGTGTAAAATGCCCCGAGGGCGCTACGCTCCCCCCGGCAGTAGCGTCGTGTAGAGGCTGGTCAGGAAGTGGCCACCTTCCACGATCGGCAGCATCGCAGCCTCGCGCCCGACGGATGTGGCGAGCTGGCGCGCGGTCGTGTCGAGCTTTCCGCGCACCGTCACAAAGGGCGGACTGAGGGTCAGCTGGGGCGCCACACAGGCGGCAAATGCCTCAATCGCTGCCCGTGCGAAAAGGGCTGCCTGGTCGGTGCGGCGTGTCTCCGCGATCGTTTCTGCCCAGGCCCGCGCCATGACGCGGGCGCGCGCCAGCTCGACGCGCTTGGAGTCGATGGCAACGGCCGGGTCGATCGGCGCTGGTTTTTTCAAGCGCGCGGATGATCTGGAATTTGTCATCTCTTCCTCCCCCGTCGGCGCCCTAGCCATTGTTGACTTAAAAGGCGCCACCTTGATTTCGTCGGCCCGCTTCCGGACTTCCGCGATGTCAAAGCTGGTCTGCATCTCCATCAGCTGCTCGATAGGCACGCCAAAGGCCTTCTCTATGCGGACAGCCATTTGTGGTGTCAGGTCCGCGCGGCCATTAAGCAGCGCCGAGAGCGCCGGCCGGGTCACACCGAGCACCTGTGCGGCATCCGTCACAGACAGGCCGTTGGCCTCGACTATCTCGCTTTTGACGAATCCACCAGGATGGCCGGGCTCTATCGCGCGGACTGCAGCTCGCATATGACCGCCTCCCCTACTTCTGCGGCATTTCAGCGACTGTGCCCTGTAAAGAGTCGCTTTACAAGCCTGTTGTTCCTCATTCGTTCACATTGGTTGATAGTGTCACCTGCTAGGTGCGCAGAGCGGTGCACGTAGCCGGAGGCCCGCTATTCCTCGATAGCCGCCACAACTAGCCGGTCAGCTAACGGCCTGCGTTTGCCCCTCATAGTGTCAGCGGCACCGCAATGCGGTGTAAACCGGGAACCGGCGTAGAGCGGCGACTCTATAGTAGTGCAAGGGGCGATACATATTCGTTATGTTTATCCAGAGCGGGGCGCCAAATACCGTCGACTGCCGCCGCGCCGTGCCTGAGGACCGCCGCCTCTATGCCGGCATGTTGCAAGCGGCGATCATCGCGGAATGATACTTCAATAGCCAGTTTTGGCGGCCGCTTTGCGCCAGAGACGGGCAGTGGCGGAAGTCGCGGCGAGTGCCGATAGCGGACCTCGATGGGAGCTAATGACTTCATCGAGGGATGTTCTGCAGCTTACGACCTCAACGCCTTCAGGAGCATCTCACGCGCGAAAGAAACGCGAGGGTGCCGCAGAGCGGATCTTGCCCAGACAGAATGGGATTGTTCACGGGCGGAAATCCGGGACGGTGAGGCTTAAAAGATGGTTGTCGATGCCGAACGCCGCATTACCTCGCACTAGGTCGGGAACAGCGTGACCGACTATCCGGAATGTCACCTCACCCCGCGCAATTCCAATCAGCTCAGAAGCGCTTTAACATCGCCTCGGACTCATCGCCGCCGCCTCAGCCAGTCCGCAATGGCCAGGGCCACGGAAAGCAGCGCGAGCAGCGCCGCCAGCCGCGGCTCGGAGGTAAAGACGATGGCCGCGCATATCGCGAGTGCCGCCGGATAAAGCTGCGGATTGCCGCCGCTGCCCCGCCCCCCACCGCGCAACCGCTCGAGGTCTCGGGGGGCGATGCTGATCGGGATCGTACCGGTTCGGGCGACCTTCTCAATCTGCCCCACGAGGCTCGGCGTCGATAGCGCCGCTCTCCCCAGCGCGGCGAGCAGCTTGCCCGCTTCGCCGCGTAGCCGTGCCGGGCTGGTCCGCTCCCGCATCAACTCCCTGGCAAGGGGAGCGAGTTCGCGAGTCATGTCGAACGACGGATCGATGCGCCGGACGAAGCCCTCGGCCGTAAGCAGGGTACGGAGCACCAGGGCCAGATCGGGAGGGAGGGCGAGATGAAACTCGCGCAGGAGCGCAAAAACCCGCTGGAAGATGTCGCCAAGGTCGATCTGTTCGAGCAGGACGTTGCTGAAGCGGTCGATCAACTCGGCAAGGGCCTCTTCCAGCCTGATCCGGTCGACGTCCGGATCGCCCGCCCAAAGCATGAGAATGTCGACGACTCCGGCGGTGTCCTCCGACGCGATTGCCAGCCCGAGCCGGACCAGTTCCTCGCGCCGTTTCGGAAGCAGCGTTCCCACCGCCCCGAAGTCGATGAGCCCGAGCGCTCCGTCCTCTAGGAAGAACACGTTCCCCGGATGAGGGTCGGCATGGAAGTGACCGTTGATGATGATCATGCGCAGCACCACCTGGGCATAGGTGCTGGCCAGCGCGGTGAGATCGAGATTGGCGCGGCGCGCCGCCTCCAGGTCGCTCGCCGGGATGCCGCGAAACCGCTCCTGGATATTGACGCGCCTGCCAGACAGTTCCCAGTCGAAGCGGGCGGTTCGAACGCCCAGGTCCTTGAGGAAAGCGCCGATCGAATCGCTGGAGCGAGCTTCGGCGCTGAGGTCCATCTCGCGGTCGAGGCTTTCGGCGAAGTGGCGCAGCAGCTCATCCGGCTTCAGCCGCGCGATCTCGGGAATGCGGCGCTCGGCAATGCGCGCTAGGCGCCGTAAGAGCCGCAGGTCAGCATCGACGATCCGCTCGATCCCTGGGCGGCGAACCTTGACGATGACGTCCCGCCCGTCGAGCAGAGTCGCGGCGTGGACCTGGGCGATCGAGGCCGCTGCGATCGCCTTCTCGTCGAAATGGCTGAAGCAGTTCCCAATCGGCCCGCCGATCGCTTCCTCGATGAGCGGAAGCACGGTGGCGAACGGCAGTGGTGGAACCCGGTCCTGCAGCTTCGAGAGCGCCGCGATCCATTCCGGCTCCAGCAGGTCGCCGCGCATCGCGAGGATCTGGCCGAACTTGACCGCAACCGGGCCGATGTCGCGCAGTAGCGCGACCACGGCTTCCGGGCGGGCATATTCAATCGGCTCGTCGCGGGCGGACCCCAGGCCGAGGCGCGCGGCCAAGCCCTTGAGGCCGTGGCGCCCGAACAGAACCGCGATCTGAGCGAAACGCTCCCGCTCCTTCAGCGCAGCGCTGTCAGGCTCGTTCACCAGGTCTTGATTAGCCACGGCTCTCCACCGCGCGAGTGGCGCTCGGACCCTGTCGGAAGCCGGCCTCGTCTTCGAGCCCGTCCACGATCCGGCTGAGGTGCGCGATAGCGCCGTCCAATCCCGCAAGCTCTTCCACGGTCAGGCTGCCGAAGGTCTGGGCCACAATGCCGTCGTAGAGCGGCATGCCCTGTTCCAGCATCGCCCTGCCGGCATCCGTGATCTGCACGAGCTTGGCACGACGGTCGCCGGGGACCGGCAACCGCGTGACCAGGCCAGCCTGCTCAAGCGAGTCGATCGCCTGGGTCACAGTACGTGGCGCATGATCGAAAAAGCTGGCGATGTCGGTCGATCGGCGCGGCTGCTCCACAAGGAAAGCAAGAAGCTTCAGCCGGGCCATCGATGCGCCGTGAGCGGCGAGATGCGCGTCGATCAAACGCCGCATCCTGTACCACGTCCAGCCGAAAGTCGTGGCAATCGATCGTAAACGCTGTTCGTGAGGTTCCATATAATACGGTATTGCCTTAGTTTCAGTCGGTGTGGCAAGGGCGCGCGCCTCAATCCCGGAAGTGGACGAATCCTGGCATGGCCGATCAATCGACAGTCGCGGCGGCAGAAACTGAAAACACCGGAGAGCGCCGGAGTTCCCCGCTCAAGTCGCCACGGGTGCGGCTGGCGCTGCTCATTGGCGCAGTCGCGGTCCTCGTTGCCGGCCTCATCTGGTATTCCGATCGCCAGAGCCGCGGAATATACATGCAGGGCACCGATAACGCGTACATTGCCGCAGACCTCGGTTGTCGTGGCGCCGAAGATCGCCGGCTATGTCGAGCGCGTCCTGGTTACCGAGAACCAAACGGTTCGGCAGGGCCAACCACTGGCCGAACTCGACCCGCGTGAGTATCGAGCGCAATCCGAGCAGATCACCAGCCAGATCGGCGCGGCCACAGCGACGGCCGACACCACGCGGTCCCAGATTGCGGAGCAGCAGGCCGCGATCGCACAGGCGCAGGCGCAACTCGACGCCGCACGCGCCGAAGCCGCGTTCGCGGCGCAGCAGGTCGCGCGCTACCAGCCTCTTGCCGAATCCGGCGCCGAGCCGCGCGAACGGCTCGCCCAACTCCAGACACAGGCCAGACAGGCACGCGAGCGGGCCGATGCTGCACGAGCAGGCCTGGTTGGCGCGCAGCGGCGGGTCGGCACGCTCGGCGCGCAGATCCGGCAGGCTCAATCGCAGGCCGACTCCGCGCGGGCGCAACTCGCCGCTGCTCGCCTTAACGTGGAGTCGACCCTGCTCAGGGCGGCCATCAGCGGCCGGGTCGGTGACCTCGCTGTTCGCGTCGGGCAGTTCGTCCAGCCCGGCACCCGACTGATGACCTTGGTGCCCGTCGACCGCTTGTTCATCGAGGCGAACTTCAAGGAGACCCAACTCGGCCTCATGCGGGTCGGCCAGCCGGTCAGCATCGAGGTGGATGCGCTTCCCGGCGTTGAGCTCACCGGGCGCGTGGCAAGCTTTGCTCCGGGTACCGGCGCGCAGTTCTCCGTCCTTCCGCCGCAGAACGCGACCGGCAACTTCACGAAAATCGTGCAGCGCGTGCCAGTTCGCATAGCGATCGACGCGCCTCCCGCAGTGCGGCGACTCCTCGTCCCGGGAATGTCGGTGGAAGTCACCGTCGACACACGGTCGGCCAAAGGAGAGCTGGACAGGATTCGACGGGCCACGAGCCGGGAGCGTTAAGCGGTGGCGACAGCCGCAGCTCCCGCAGGTGCAGCGCGTCCTGAGAGAGCCGACGCGACGGCGTGGATTGCCGTGGCCGCGGGCGCGCTGGGGGCGCTGCTCGCGACCCTGGACATCTCTATCGTCAACTCGGCGCTGCCCACGATCCAGGGCGAGATCGGCGCAACCGGCACCGAGGGAACCTGGATCGCGACCTCTTTTCTCGTCGCCGAGATCGTCGTCATTCCATTGAGCGCCTGGCTCGAGCGTCTTCTCGGACTGAGGACCCTGCTTCTTATCGCCGTGACTGCCTTTACCGGCTTTTCGATCCTGTGCGGCGTCGCGACGGACCTGACGACGATGATCATAGGCCGCACTGGTCAGGGCCTGATGGGAGGGTTGTTGATCCCAACCGCGATGACGATCGTTGCCAAGCGCCTTCCGCCACACCAGCAGCCAATCGGGATGGCCCTGTTCGGGATGACCGTGATCCTGGGGCCGGTTCTGGGCCCGCTTCTGGGCGGATGGCTGACCGAGAATCTAAGCTGGCATTACGCCTTCTTCGTCAACGTACCCGTTTGCGCGCTGCTGCTGCTGCTCCTGCTGCTCGGCCTTCCGCACGAACGAACGAACTGGGTATATCTGCGCGAGGCGGACTGGCTCGGCATCATCGGCATGATCCTCGGCCTGGGAGGGCTGACCGTCGTGCTTGAAGAGGGCCATCGCGAGGAATGGTTCGAGTCGCCGCTCATCGTCCAGCTGACGATTGTGACGGTGGTCGGCTTTGTGCTGTTGGGAATCGGGCAGCTCTGGGCGGCAAGGCCTGTGTTGAAGCTTCGGCTGGTCCTCAGTCGTCAGTTCGGCAGCGTCGTCGTCATGGCGCTGGCGCTGGGAATGGTGATGTACGGCTCGATGTTCGTCATTCCGCAGTTCCTGGCGCTGATCGCTGACTATAATGCCCTCCAGACAGGGCAGGTCATCTTCCTCATGGGTGTTCCTGCCTTCCTGTTGATGCCGTTCATTCCTTTCATGATCCGGCTGATCGACATCAGGATCGCTGTCGGCGCTGGGTTGGCGATCATGGCCATCAGCTGTTTCGTAAGCACCAGCTTAACAGCAGAATCAGGCGGCGAAGCTTTCACGCAAGGACAGCTGATACGCGGAGTGGGCATGATCCTGACCATGCTCTTCTTGAATCAGGCGACGATCGCGTCGGTAAGCAAGGAGGACGCAGGCGACGCATCGGGCATCTTCAATGCCGCCCGGAACCTGGGAGGGTCATTCGCCCTGGCAGCGCTGGCTTCATTCCAGGACCAGCGCATGTGGCTCCACAGCCGCCGCATCGAAGAGACGCTGCCGGCCAACCAGTGGCAGGTCCAGGACTATCTTGGAGGGCTCGCGCATTCACTCGGAAGCATGGAGGCAGCCTTTCAGTCGCTCGCCGGAACCATCCAGCAGCAGGCCTTCGTGATGACCTACAACGACATCTTTTGGGGAATGGGCTTGCTGACGCTCCTGACCGTTCCGCTCGTATTGTTCCTTCGTCCGCTGCCCAAGGGGCTGTCGCTTTCCATGCACTGAGGCTCAAATGTCCAAGTTCCGATTTCTCATCCTTTCTCCACTGCTCCTCGCCGGATGCGTCGTCGGCCCGGATTATGCTGGACCGCCGGAGCTCGGCCGCGCCACCCCCAAAGCCACGTTTGCCCGTCAGGCACCAGGTGCGGTACCGAACGAGCCGGCCGTCGCCACCTGGTGGACGACGCTTCAGGACCCGGTGCTGGACGAGCTTGAGCGGCGCGTGCTTGCGGCCAACCCTTCTTTGGAGGCCGCGCAAGCGAGAATCCGCCAGACCCGAGCGTCGGTTCGTCAGGAGCGCGGCAACCTCTTTCCGACTGCGGGCGCTCAAGGGACAGCCGTGTTCGCCGATCTCCCCGGGATCGACCTCCAGTCAGGCCAGGGAGGCACCCCAACGCCGACGCCAACGCCAGCTCCGGCTCCGGCGCCGTCGGCACAGGACCAGGACACATCCCTGCGGTTCTACAATCTGGGGCTGAACGCCAACTGGGAGATCGACCTTGCCGGCGGGCAGGTGCGAACAATCGAGGCGGCCAATGCGCTGGCCGCCGCGGCCGCCTACAACGCGGCGGACGCGCAGGTCCAGCTGACCGCGGAAGTGGCGCAAACCTACACCAACCTTCGCGACCGGCAGCAGCGCGCCGCCGCCCTGCACCGCGCCCTCGAGCTCCAGCAGCAGCAGCTCGAGCTTGCGCAGCAGCGCTTCCGGCGGGGCACGGTTCCGGCCTTCACCGTCGGCCAGGCGGACCGCGCCGTGCAGGCAACGAGCAGTGATCTCGCCGCTGCCGAAGCCGAGATCGAGATCTACCTCAACGCGCTGGCCGCGCTTGCGGGTGAGGCGCCGGGATCGCTCGATCCGCTGTTGGCGCCTCCGCGGGACATTCCGCTGCCGCCGGACAGCGTCGCCATCGGCGATCCTGTCTCGCTCCTCCGCCGCCGGCCGGACATCCGCGCTGCCGAGCGCAACCTAGCGGCCGCGACGGCGCGCATCGGAGTGGCCGAAGCGGCCCGTTTTCCCAAGATCAGCTTCATGGGAATCCTCGGTATCGGTGGAACGACGATCGGAGACCTGGTCGACCTCGGCAACATCTCGAAGATTGCCGTCCCCCAGCTCCAGTGGGGCCTGCTCGACTTCGGGCGAACGTCGGCTGCGATCGCGCAGACCCGCGCCGGCCGCGACGAGGCCGAGGCGCAGTATCGGCAGGTCGTGCTCGGCGCGCTGCAGGACGCCGAGACGTCACTCTCCCGCTTCGCACAGCAAAGGCGCACCGTCGCCGCCCTCGCCGAGATCAGTCGGTCGGCAGAGCAGTCGGCCGCGCTCATGCGGCAGCGCTACGAGCGTGGCGTCATTTCGCTGGGCGACAGCCTCGACGCCGAGCGCCAGCGTCTGCTCGCAGAGGCCAACCTGCGCAGCGCCGTCGCAGCGCTCACTGCCAGCTACGTCGCGGTTCAGAAGTCGCTTGGGCTGGGATGGAGCGAAGCCAGCGGAGCAACTTGAGAAGCTGCCGCACGAGTAAGACATCAAGGATACACTCGACAGCGACAAGCAAAACCGTCCCCACGTTGGCTTCACTCGAGGGGCAAATTCGCATTTTATTAGAGTTGGCATGCCACCTGTTGCGGGGCGGGGGCAGGTGCATGCAACTTGATTAGGGACGCCCGGGGCGCGCCCGGTCACAGCCAACGGGGTGGAAATATCCGTATAGAGGTCCGCTTCATTGCCTTGCCTTCGCAAAGCGGACGATCCGCTTGGGCCAACCTTTGCTTTTCACAGGGCCAGCGGCGCCGCAGTGCGGCGCATGTCGATAGCCGTCGCCAAGCAGCGGTTCTATGGTAGTGTAAACGGCGATCCGTATTCGTTATGTTTGTCCAGCGCGGGGCGCCAATCAGCCGGTCATCCCGTACACGCCCCCGCCCGACGGACCCTGTTGTCGCGCCGGGCCATCACCGCTCAATCGTAGATGGGCCGCAACTCGTTATCGAGGTGGTAGCGGGTCAGCGCCATGGAGGCGAGGAGATCGGGCGAGCCGTCATACTCGATCGACATCCAGCCCTTGAACGCGTGCTGCTTGAGCAGCCGGTACAGTCCCTTGAGATCGAGTTCACCCAGACCCGGCTCCCAGAACCAGCGTGTGCCATCGTCGGTAATCTCGGGATCGCGTGCGTAGCGGACGCTGTCGGGCTGGCGCGCCGAGCCGGTGTCCTTGAGGTGGAAGGTGCTGATCCGGTCGTGATAGTCATTGTAGAAGGTCAGCAGGTCTTCGCCCATGATCGAAATCTGGGCCGTGTCGATGCAATAATGCACCAGCTTCGGGTCAGTCGATCCGATCAGCTCGCGGTGGTTCTCGATGTTGATCGCACAGAAAAACTCGTTGTGCAGGCCGATCTTGACGCCGTGATCGGTGGCATAGCGACCGATCTCGTTCATCACCTTTGCGCATTGCTGCACTTCGTCCCGGCTCAGCGGCCCGGTCCCGCAATAATTCTGCGTCGGACAGGTGTTCATGTAGGTGCCGCCGAACTTGACGATCGTGTCCACCGCCTCCCGGCCGGCCCGCACGGCTTCGTCGAAATGGCCGGCGTCGTGCGAGGCATGGGCGCCATGGAACATGCCGATCACCTCGACCCCGCGTTCCTTCGCGAAGGCTGTGAACTTCTCGGGCGATCCGAACAGCGGGAGGATATCCGCCAGATCCCAGGGTGCGATCTCGATCCCCTCGAACCCCAGCGCCGACTGGTATTTCAGGATGGTGTCCCAGTCCGAATAATAGGCGGTATTCGTCTTATCCTCATAATAAAATTCGCGAAAATTGTCGATCTGCCGATACGGAATGGTCTTCCAATGGCACATGTTGGCGTAGCGGATATTGGGCATGGCGGAGGCTCCGTCCGACTTAGTTCTGCAACTGGTTGAGAAGGGCGCGGGTGCGCAGCAGCGCGCGGAAGGGATCGCGGGTCTGACGCGCGCTGCACACGACCGGGCCGGTGTAGTTCAGGCGATCGAGCAGCCGAACCACGCCGGCCAGATCGACATTGCCGGTGCCCGGATCGCGGAATACCTGCGTCGCGCGCTGCGCCGGGAATTCAGGGTTCGCGCTTTTCCACACATCGCCCGGATCGACGAATTGGGTGTCGGTGAGGTGCACACAGCCGATGCGGCCCTGCTGCGCTTCGATGAACGCCGCTGGATCGACGCCGGCGATCGTCAGGCTCGCCACATCGACGTCGAGCTTCACGCTGTCGGGCAGCGCGTCGAGCAAGGGCCGGACATCCTCGCCACGGAACAGGCTCCAATATTCATTGCGCAGCACCAGGGTGACGCCCGCTGCGTCCGCCTTTTCCGCCAAACCGCCCAGCAACTGGAGGGTCCGCTCGGTAAAGGTCGCGCGCTTAGCCTCGATATCGGGGTGATAGTGCGCGACGCGCCCGTAACAGGGCGACGGGCTGATCGCGAAATAGTCGGCCCCCAGATCGGCGGCGTGCGCCAGCGCCTCGCCCGCGAAATGTCCGCTCGCGCCGAAGAAGAAATCGAGATTGTCGTTCCGCATGAACAAATTGGGGTCGAACGTCACGCCCGCGACCTGGTCGATGCCGCTGTCGGCCAGCACGGCCCGATAGTTGGCGGCCGACTCATATTTGGTGTTGATGCAATAGCGGTTCATCGGAACGCCGCTGCGCCCGCCAAACTGCCAGACCGGCTCATAGGGGATCTCGATCGATCGAAACCCGCTCGCGCGGATCAGCGGATAGAGTTCTTCCCAGAAATAGCGGCTCTCGAACCGGTTGCGGTTCGGCTCCTGATAGTGGCGGTTGATCAGGTCCAGGCTGATCGCAATCCGATCGAGGTTCATCGCGTCGTCCATCTGAATAATGCGCCGTCGGCGACGGCGGTAGGAGGCTCGGCCCGGCGGGCGTCAGTCGGCGAGCATCCGCTGCGACTGGGCCAGCGACCGGTCCATCGGCATGGTCGGGAAATATTCGAGGCCGATGGCGCCGGTGTAGCCAATGTCGCGCAGCGTGCGCGTGACCTTGGTCCAGTCGAGGTTGCCGGTGCCCGGCTCGTTGCGGTCGGGCATGTCGGCGACCTGCACATGCGCGACGAGGTGAATGCGGCCCGCCAGCACCTCCGCCATGTCCTCGCCCATCACGGCGCTGTGCCAGACATCGTACAGCAAGCGCAGGTTCGGACTGCCCACCGCTTCGACCAGATCGAGGCCGAGCTTGGTGCTGACGAGATACATGGTGGCAAACAATTGCGTGTTGAGCGGCTCGAGCAGCAGCATGACGCCCGCCTCCTCCGCCGCATCCGCCGCCGCGCGCAGGGCGGTGACGGCATTGGCGAAATGCTCTTCCTCGCTCATCCCCTCGACCCGGAAGCCCGAGGCGACGATCAGGTTCGGCTTGCCGAGAATCTCGGTCGCGGCGATCGTTTCGCGCACCGCTGTGACCATCTCATCGCGCTGCGCCGGGTCGACGATCGAGCGGCGCGGGTCGACGCACAGGCTGGTGAGCCGCACGCCGGTTTCGTCGAGCGCGGCGGCGAGCGCATCGATCGGCTTGTCGCGCCACAGGTGGAATTCGGCCAGCGCAAAGCCGGCCGCCTTGGCCGCCCGCACGCGCGCATCGAGCGCGCCGGCGTCGGCGAACTGCCATTCGATGCAGGAGGATAGTTGATAAGCCGCAGACATAGGATCCCTTCCCATTCCACGGCCCCGTGGTGCGTCACGCACTCGTATGCCTGGCGGGCTCAATCCCGCTATTTTGTCGCTCCCCCGATACGGATCTTCGCCAAAAGATCAAGGTCGGAATGGGTGTGACTTCTAAACGTCGAGGCTTGGCGTTAGCTTCGACCCCAGCCGGGCACCAGTCATTCCGCGCGAAGCGGAAGCCCCGGGGGAGGATTCGATGCCGCATTTCGGCGACTATCAGCATGCGATCTATGGCGCGGGGTTGCAGGGCGTGGTGCCGACGATCCCGGTCGATTTCGCGACCCTTGAGAAGCGCGCCGAGGCCGCAATGGCGCCGTCCTTGCTATCCTATGTCCAGGGCGGATGCGGTGACGAGCAGACGCAGCGCGCCAATGCCGACGCCTTTCGCCATTGGGGCATCGTGCCGCGGATGATGGTCGATTGTTCGACCCGCGACCTGTCGGTCGATCTGTTCGGATTGAAGCTCCCCTCCCCGCTGTTCATGGCCCCGGTAGGCGTGGCGGGCATGTGCACGCAGGACGGGCATGGCGACATCGCCGCGGCGCGCGCCGCCGCGCTGACCGGCGTGCCGCTCACCGTCTCCACGCTGACCAACGACCCGCTGGAGGATGTCGCCGCCGCGATGGGCGACACGCCGGGGATGTTCCAACTCTACACGCCCAAGGACCCAGAACTCGCCGCGAGTCTGGTCAGCCGCGCCGAGGCGGCGGGGTACAAGGCGATCGTCGTGACGCTCGACACCTGGGTGACCGGCTGGCGGCCGCGCGACCTCAACACCGCAAACTTTCCGCAGTTGCGCGGGCATGTCCTGTCGAATTACTGGTCCGATCCGCGTTTCCGGAAGATGCTTGCCAAGCCCGCGGCGGAGGACCCGCGCGCGGCGGTGATGACCTGGGCGGCGACGTTCGGGCGGGTGCTGACCTGGGCCGACATGAAGTGGCTGCGGTCGCTGACCAAGCTCCCGATCGTGCTCAAGGGCATTTGCCACCCCGACGATGCGCGCCGCGCGATCGACGAGGGGGCGGACGGCATCTATTGCTCCAATCATGGCGGGCGGCAGGCCAATGGCGGAATCGCGGCGATCGACCTGTTGCCCGATGTGGTCGCGGCGGCGGACACTGTGCCGGTGCTGTTCGATTCAGGCATCCGCTCCGGCAGCGACGTCGCCAAGGCGCTGGCGCTGGGCGCAACTGCGGTCGGCGTGGGTCGCCCCTATTGCTACGGCCTCGCGCTCGGCGGCGCCGAGGGGGCAGCGCATGTGCTGCGATCGATCCTGGCCGAGGCTGATCTGCTGATGGCGGTCGACGGTTTTCCGAGCATCGCGGCGCTGCGTGAGGCGGGTGCCGTGCGCCTTCCGTAATATCCAAACCGTCTCATAAAAGCCCGATTGACCAGCGTTGTCTGATAGCGCTACCAATCTATTCCAATACGGCCCGCTAGTGGCCGGATCGACGAGGAGAGATGCGCATGATGGGCCCGTTGGCGCTCGCCGCCCTGTTGACCGCCACACCGCAAGCGGTTCCCGCCCGCACCGACAAATTGCCGGTCGGCGTCTGCATCAACATCGGCAACACGTTCGAGCCGCCGGCCGAATCCGCCTGGGGTGGCAAGCCGCTGGCCGATGACGATATGGCGATCATCGCCAGGGCCGGGTTCAAGACGGTGCGCCTGCCCGTCCGCTGGGACACGCATGCCGGGTCGGGGCCGGACTTCAAGATCGACGAAGCCTATATGAAGCGCATCCGCACCGCCGTCGAACAAGCGCGCGCTGCGGGGCTCAACGTCATCCTCAACAGCCATCATTTCGGCGCGATCCACAAGGATCCGCTGGGCAGCGCGCCGCAGCTGGCGGCGATGTGGCGGCAGATCGCGGCGCGCTTTGCCGACATGCCGCGCGACCATGTGTGGTTCGAGATCGAGAACGAGCCGCACGAAAAGTTCGACCACAGCAATCTGCTGGCGGTGCTGACGCCGGCGCTGAAGGCGATCCGTGAAACCAACCCGGATCGGCCGGTCATCATCGGCGGCGAACTGTGGAGCGGGATCGACAGTCTGGCGACGCTGCCGCTGCCCGACGATCCCCATATCGTCCCGACCTTCCACTACTATGAGCCGTTCGACTTCACCCATCAGGGCGCGAGCTGGGTCAACCCCGCCCCGCCGGTCGGACGCACCTATGGCACCGCAGAGGATGCGATCCGGCTGAAGCGCGATGTCGAGAAGATCCGCGCCTATATCGCGCGCACGGGCAAGACGCCGTTCATGGGCGAAACCGGGGCGCACACAACCACCAGCCTGGATCAGCGCGTCGCGTACCACCGCGCGGTCACTGCAGCGTTCGGGCCAATGGACATCGGCATGTGCGCCTGGGCGTACAGCAACACCTTCCCATTCTATGACAAGGAGAAGAAGCAATGGCTTCCCGGTCTGCGCGGCGCGATGGGGCTGCCGGAATGAAGCGGGTTCTGATCGCTGCGGTCGCCCTGGCCGCACTGCTCCCCACCGCGGTCATGGCGCAGGACCAGCCAACGGCCGAGCTTCAGGCGCTCGACGATGCGCTGCCCGGCACGCTGATCAACGATCCGTCGCGCATGGACTGGGCCTTTTACGGCGCCGAGCAGAAGACGAAGAACGTGCAGGACCCGTCGATCCCGGGTGGCGGTGCCGCCGTGCGAGTCGATGTGCCGCGCGCCGGCGCCAATATCTATGACAGCGGCGCGAACGTGCCGATCCGGCGCGGGATCGCGGCCGGGCGCGACGTGACCGTCGCCTTCTACGCCCGGACACTGAAGTCCGAGGCTCCCGGCGGCAAGGGCAAGATCGGCGTGCGCTTCCAGCAGAATGCCGCGCCCTATGCCGGCTTTGGCGACACGGTGCTCGACATCGGCAGCGAATGGGCGCTGTACGAAGTCACCGCACGATCGGACAAGGCGCTGCCGACCGGACAGGCGGTGGTCGGCCTCCAACTCGCCGGGGCCAAGCAGACCATCGAGATCGGCCAGGTGATCATCGTCGAGGGCGCGACCAGCATCCGCACGGTGAAGCGCGTCGAGACCGCCGCCGCGCCCGATCCCGAGCTGCCGCCGCAGCTCAAGGACAAGGGCAGGATGCTCAACGATCCCGCCAATCGCGACTGGGGATTCCACGGCGCGGGCCAGACGACCAAGGCGACGGTGACCAATGTCTATGGCCGCGTCGGCACGCTGTTCACCGTCGCAACCGCCGGACCCGCGCCCTATGCCTCGGGCGCGAGCATCGCGCTGAACGAGGAGATCAAGGACGGCGACGTCCTGCTCGTCGCGGTGCTCGCGCGCGCGCTGTCGGCGGGCACGGCGGACGGTCAGGGACTGTTGTCGGTGCGCATCCAGAAGAACGCCGCGCCCTATGACGGTTTCCTCGACAAGCAGGTCCAGGTCGGGCCGAACTGGCGACTCTATCAGTTCCGCACACAGGCCCCGATGGACATCGCCAAGGGTGCCGGCCAGCTGTCGCTCCACACCGGCGGTGCACGGCAGGAGATCGAGGTCGGGCCGGTCTATGTCATCCGCGAAGAGGCGGTGCTGAACCCGTCGGGCAACTGAATGTCGCGGCGGTGGCGGGAAGCTGGTAGCGCAGCGCCATGACCGATCCGGTTTCCAGCATCGTCATCGTCGGCGGCGGCACCGCCGGATGGATGGCGGCCGCCGCCGCCGCGCGCTTCCTCAATGACGGCAAGCGCCAAATCACTTTGGTCGAATCCGATGCGATCGGAACGGTGGGGGTCGGCGAGGCGACGATCCCGCCGATCCGCGAGTTCAACCATCGGCTGGGCATCGACGAACGCGAGTTCGTGCGCGCAACCGGCGCGACGATCAAGCTGGGCATCGAATTCGTCAACTGGGCGCGCAAGGGCGACCGCTACCTGCACCCGTTCGGCGAACTGGGGCATGATTTCGAGGGCGTCGCCTTCCACCAATATTGGCTGAAGCACCGCATCGGGGACCTTGAGGACTATTGGATGGCGGCCCAGGCGGCGCGGCGCGACCGCTTCGCGCATCCCGCCCCCGACCCGCGTTCACCGCTGGGCGGGCTTGCCTATGCCTATCATTTCGATGCGGGTCTCTACGCCACGTTCCTGCGCCGCCGGGCCGAAGCGGGCGGCGTCGCGCGCGTCGAGGGAAAGATCGCGTCGGTCGAGCGCCACGGCGAGACCGGCCATGTCGCGGCGGTGCTGCTCGACGATGGCCGCCGGGTCGCGGGCGATTTCTTCATCGATTGTTCCGGGTTTCGCAGCCTGTTGCTCGGCGACGCTTTGGGGGTCGGCTATCGCGACTGGTCGAACTGGCTGCCGTGCGACCGCGCGATCGCGGTGCCGTGCGAGCGTGCCGATCCGCTGACCCCGCTGACCCGCGCCACCGCGCACGACTTTGGCTGGCAATGGCGCATCCCGCTGCAGCACCGCACCGGCAACGGCATCGTCTATGCGAGCGCGTTCGGCAGCGAGGAGGCGGCGCGCGAGACGCTGCTGGCAAACCTAGACGCCCCCGCGACCGACGCACCGCGCGGCCTGTCGTTCACGGCGGGCGTGCGCGAGCGGCAATGGGAGGGGAATGTCGTCGCGCTCGGCCTGTCCGCCGGGTTCGTCGAGCCGCTCGAATCGACCAGCATCCACCTGATCCAGACCGGCATATCGAAGCTGATGTGGCTGTTCCCGGACCGGAACATGGGTTCGGCGGGGCGCAACGAATATAACCGGCTGATGCATGAAGCGTATGAATATGTGCGCGATTTCATCGTGCTACATTACAAGGCGACGGAGCGGCGCGACACCGATTTCTGGCGGCATGTCGGCGAGATGACCGTCCCCGACAGCCTCGCCGCCAAGCTCGAGCTGTGGCGCGAGCGCGGGCGCATCCGCCGGTACGACCATGACCTGTTCGGCGTGCCGAGCTGGGTCGCGGTGCTGCTCGGCCAGCGCATCATCCCCGAGGGGCACGACCCGCTGGTCGATTCGATGGACGATGCGCGAGTGACCGCCGCGATGCGCCACATCGCCGCGACCTATGCCGATGTGGCAGGACAGTTGCCCGGCCACGCCGACCAGATCGCGGCGATGGTTCGGCAGGGTTAGAGTTTCGTCACCCCGGCCTTGAGCCGGGGTGACGAGAAGGAATGGTCAGGGGCAACCGACCACCCGGTCCGCCGCCGTCCCCAGCGCGACGCGCGACAGGCTGAACGTAAACGCGCCTTCGCTGCGCAGCACGAACGGAGCCTCGACCCGGCCCAGATTCGTCCCGCCCGCGGCGAAGCATTTGAGCGGGACGCCGTAGCTCACCCAGTCTCCCGGCTTCGCCCCTTCGATCGGGGTCGCGCGGACCGCAGCATTGCCGATGCGAAAGTGAAGCGGCCCAGCGGGCTTGGCATCGACGCGCATGGTCGCGACCAGCATGACGTCGCCATTGGTCTCGCGCGTCAAATCGAGCGGTGCCTGGGTCGCGAGCGCGACATCGGCATTGCCCGATGTGATGGCAAAGCGCCGTGCGCCTTCCTGCACGACATGGTCGACTGCGGTCACGCGGACCCGCCCGCTCGCCGCGACCGATGGCACGGTGGTGATCCGCGTCGAATCCGCCGGGTCGCCATAGACGAGCAGCGACCATGACGCGGCCGGAACGCCGCCCGCGAAATAGACATGGCCGGCATCCTCATCGGCGACCCCGCTATCCTCAGACAGCGGCTTCCACGCAGCGGGGCCACCGGCCAGAGTCAGGCCATAGCCGAACGGGAACAACGTCGGACCGTCGGCGCGCGCGGTGGCGGGCCAGGCGACGGGCAGCTTGCCGGTGAAGTCATATGGCGCGCGGCGATCCTTGCGCTGGACCAGCAGGTCGGCGATGCCGCCGCCTTCCGATCCCGGCAGCCAGGCGACGACGAAGGCGTCGGCGACGTTGAGTTCCGGGTTCATGAACAGCGGGCGGCCGGTGACCATTACCGCGACCACCGGAATCCCCTGCGCCTTGAGCGCCTTCATCGTCTCATAGGGCTTGCGCAGTTCGGGGCGCAGCTGGAGCGTTTTCAGGTCGCCCTGGAACTCGGCATAGGGCGTTTCGCCGAACACGACGATCGCCACATCGGGCTTCTTGGCGAACTTGCCGTCCGCCGCCAGCTCCGCGCTGCCGCCGGTCGCGGTCACCGCACTTTGCAGCCCCTTCCAGATCGAGGTCGCTCCGGGGAATTGCTCGTTCGTAACGCCCGTGCCCTGCCAGGTCAGCGTCCAGCCGCCCGACTGACGGCCGATGTCGTCGGCGGCATCGCCGGCGACCAGCACATGCGCGCCTGCCTTCACCGGCAACAGCGCGCCACTGTTCTTGAGCAGCACCAGCGACTTGCGCACTGCGTCGCGCGCCACCGCGCGGTGATCGGCGTGACCGAGCAGCGACCAGTCGCCGGCATATTTGCGCGTCGAGGGTTTGCCGGCCTCGAACAGACCGAGCCGCATCTTGACGCGCAGGATGCGCGCTACGGCGTCGTCGAGCCGCGCCATCGGCACCTCGCCCGACTTCACCTGGGCGACCAGCGAGTTCCACAGCGGCTTCCAGCTGTCGGGTGCCATATACATGTCGAGCCCGGCATTGACCGCCTTGGGGCACGAAGCGTTGGTGCAGCCTTCGACCTGGCCGTGCGCGTTCCAGTCGGAGACGAGGAAGCCTCCGAAATTCATGCGTTTCTTCAGCACATCGGTCAGCAGCCCCTTGTGCCCGGTCATCTTGGTGCCGTTCCAGCTGGAGAAGCTGACCATCACCGTCGCCACACCCTGCTCGATCGCGGGAATATAGGGGGCGCCGTGGATGTCGCGCAGTTCCTCTTCGCTGATCCGCGCATCGCCCTGATCGCGCCCCTCATGTGTGCCGCCATCGGCGAGGAAATGCTTGGTCGATGCGAGGACATAGGGACCGCTGAGCAGGTTGGTGCCGCTGCCCGGGCCCTGCAACCCGCGCACCATCCGCTCGACATAAGAGGCGACCAGATCGGGGTCGGACGAATAGCCCTCGTACGCGCGGCCCCAGCGGAAATCGCGCGGGACGGTGACGGTGGGGGCGAAGGTCCATTCCTGACCCGTGGCGCGGATCTCCAGCGCGGTCGCCTGCGCGATCTTCTCGATCAGGTCCGGATCGCGCATCGCGCCGAGGCCGATATTGTGGGGGAACAGCGTCGCGCCGATGATGTTGCTGTGGCCGTGCACCGCATCGGTGCCCCAGATGATCGGCACACCGACGCGCCCGCCGCTCTTGTCGACCGACGCTTCGTAGAATTCATCGGCAAGCTGGAGCCATTTGGGCGCAGCGGCGAAATCGTCGCCATAGGGGCCGCTGCTGCCACCGTTGAGGACCGAGCCGAGATGATAGGTGCGCACATCCGCCGGGGTGACGCTGGCGATGTCCGCCTGGACGATCTGGCCGACCTTCTCCTCGACGCTCATCTTGGCGATCAGCGCCTTGATCTTCGCCTCGACAGCGTTGTCTGTCCGCTGCGGCCAGGTCGGGCTGGGCCAGATTTCGGGGTTCACCGGGCTTTCTTGCGCGGCCAGCGGTGCGGCCAGCGCGGCGCCGAGCGCCAGGAGCATCAAACGCTTCATCTATTCCTCTCCATGATGCGGATCAGTTGGTCGTGTGGGGACGGCGCGGGCCGTGGGATCGACGCGGGCGGGGCGAACCCCGCGCGCGAACCACCAGCCGACCCATTCGCCGGGGGGTGACGGGATCCCAGTCGCGATAGGGGACGCGCCCGCGTGCGACAAAGCCCGCGCGGAAGGCGGTGAGTTCAACGGTCGGCACGCCGCCCCAACGCTCGATGGCCCAGTCGAGCAGGCGCTGATGGGCAATGGCGGTGCGACGATTATACTCGGCGGCCTCACGCGCGCTCGGGTCGGCGTGCGGCATGAATTCGATCGCGCGCAGGATATCGGCATGGGCTGCGGACAGCGCATGACCGTCGAAACTCTCGGCGACGAGCGCCGCTTCGCCGAGTGCGATGCGGTTGCCGGTGCGTGGCGTCGGGTGACTGCCCGGGGGCAGTCCCTCGCCCCGCTCCAGCCGCCAGCCCCAGGGCGGCGCCTGCCACGCGACGGCGGCACCGGTCGCCAGCGTCTCGCCCTCGGGGCCGCCCGGCGGGATCGCTTCGGCGATCAGGCGCGGTAGCGGGGCGTCGGTCCAGTCGCTCCCCGGAGCCGTGCAGTCGAGCAGCAATTCGGCCTCATCGGCCTCCCCCGTGCGATCCCCAGCGCCGCCGCCATTTCGGCAAGCAGCGCGACATAGGCCGGCATGTCGAAACGCACCCCGAACGGCTCAGCCCCCGGCGCGGTCAGCTCCGCCCAATCGGGCGCGGCATCGAGTCGATCGGCGATGCTGCGCAGCCAGAGCTGGTGCAGCGCGACCCCCTCGACATGCGGGATCGCGCCGGGTGCGCCCAGCGCGATGCCGTCCAGCGTCACGCGACGGATCGCGACCGCACCGGTGCGGCGAATGAACAGCTGCTGGTCCAGCCCGATCGCGCGGTGGAACCCGTCGATCGCGATGGTCGCCGCGCCGATCCGGTCAAGCAGCGACCGGGGATCGGCGGGACGATCGACGAGGGTGATCCGCGCCGTCGGCAATGCACGGCGAAAGGCGATGGCGGCGGACAGCGCGACCACGCCGCTGCCCAGCACCGCGACGCTGGCCGGGCCGCTCACGCCGTCCCCCATGCGCCATGCGCACGGATCGCAGCTTCATGATCGGGCATCGCGTCGACCCGCTCGCGGATCGTGCGCGAGATATCGTCGAGCGCCTTCGCCAGTACGGGAGTCGACGGATTGTCGGCACGCGGATCGTGCCGCGCGGGCATCATACCCTGCCCCAGATAGACCGCGATCCAGCTGGGTTCGAGGAACAGCCCCTCGCCATATTGCTCGATCCGGCCGCTCTCGCGCCACAGCTCCAGCTTGCCC
Organism: Sphingomonas sp. J344; assembly: GCF_024700005.1. NCBI lineage: Bacteria > Pseudomonadati > Pseudomonadota > Alphaproteobacteria > Sphingomonadales > Sphingomonadaceae > Sphingomonas > Sphingomonas sp. J344. The sequence goes on from NZ_JAJONB010000001.1 coordinate 890,139, forward strand.
GCGAGACTGTCGGGCAGTTCCATCGTGCGGACATGGTTCCAGAAGTCCGAATCGTCGCGCGTCGTGGCGTGATAGTGCAGGATCAGGAAGTCGCGGACGCGGTCATATTCATAATCGACCGTCGCGTTGAACGCGGCGCGGTCGGCGGGGTCGATCTGCCGTTCGGGGAACAGCTCGATCAGCCGCATCACCGCCATTTGCGCGAGATGGATGCTGGTCGATTCGAGCGGTTCGAGGAACCCGCTGGCGAGCCCGATGCTGACGACATTGCCGACCCAGCTCTCGCGCCGCCGCCCGGCCCGGAAGCGCAGCACGCGCGGATCGACCAGCGGCGTGCCCTCGACCGCGCCCAGGATCGCGTCACACGCCGCATCCTCCGACAGGAAGCTGCTCGAAAAGACATAGCCGTTGCCGACGCGATGCTGCAGCGGGATGTGCCAGCGCCACCCCGCACCCATCGCGGTGGCGCGGGTATAGGGCTCGATCGCGCCGGGCATGCTCTGCGTCGGCAATGCGGCGGCGCGGTCGCAGGGCAGCCAGCGCGACCAATCCTCCCACGCCGCATCCATCGCCCCGCCGATCAGCAAGGCGCGGAAGCCCGAGCAGTCGATGAACAGGTCGCCCGCAACGCGCTTGCCGCTTTCCAGCACAAGTTGCGTGACGTCCCCGTTCTCTCCGTTGCGCTCGACTCCGGTCACCCGACCCTCGGTCCGCACGACACCGCGCGCCTCCGAATAGCCGCGCAGCATCGGCGCCAGCCTGGTCGCATCGAACTGATACGCCCAGCCATAGCTCGTGGCGAGAAAGTCCCCATCCGCCGGCGGAAAGGCGAAGCGATTGGCGCGCGCCGCCATGATCGGCAGCGAATAATCCTCGATGCTGTGGCGCAGGCCCTCCTCGCGCGCGCGCAGCCAATAATGGTGGAATCCGACCCCGGCGAGGTCCACACCATAGGCACCGAACGGGTGGACATAGCGCTCGCCGATCTTGCCGAAATCGCGGAAATCGATCCCCAGCTTGAAGGTCGCGTTGGTGGCGCGCATCATCTCGGCCTCGTCGATGCCGAGCCGCTGGAGGAACGCGCGCAGGTGCGGCAGCGTCGCCTCCCCCACGCCGACGATCCCGATTTCCTCGGATTCGATCAGGCGCACGTCCGCCACGCCCGGCAGGAACCGCGCAAGGGCGGATGCGGTCATCCACCCTGCGGTTCCGCCCCCGACGATGACGACGCGCACCGGATCGGTCATGGTGTTCCCGACGCCGCGTGCGGACCGACGACCAGCCCCATGAACAGCCCGGCATGGATCGTTGCGAGCCGCGACACATCGATGTCGCGCGCGATGCTGCGCCACGCGGTATCGCCGACCGGCCGCCATTCCGCCTGGGCCACGCCCCTGTCGAAGCTCAGCTTCAGATCGACCTGCGTCGCGCCGCCACGCGGGACCGATGCGACCACCACGCCATTTTCAGGCTCATCCTTGGAAATTCGCCGCCGCACGACCAGCTTGTCGCCCTCAAGCCCCGCGAACATCAAGTGATTTTCGTCCGCCACGGCGAGCAGACCCGCGCGATCGGCAGCGCTTCTGGGATCGAACGTCACCCGCGTCGTCCAGCTCGCCTTCGCGTGCCGCATGCGCTTGCCGATATAACTCGGCTGAGCGAGCGCGCCGGCGGCGACCGGGCGCGCGTCGAGCGTCAACGACCCGCTGGCGATCCGCCACCACGGCGACCCCTTGGGCGTACGCAGCATCAGCCAGTCCTGCGTGAGCTTCGGCGTATCGAACTCCTCCACCCAGGACGCGGGTTCGCCCGAGGGGGAGACGGGCAGCTTGGGTCGCGCGGCGCTGGCGGGCAGCGGGGTGCGCGGCGGCAGGATCGATGGCCAGCCATCCTTCCACGTCACCGGCAACAGGAAGGTCTCGCGACCCAGCAGCGTTTCCTGCCCACGGAACGGGCGGGTGGCGAGGAACACCGCCCACCAGCTGCCATCGTCCAGCTTCACGAAATCGGCATGGCCGGTCGCCTGGACCGGGTTCGGGCGATCCTCGGGCAGGTCGCGTTGCGTGAGAATCGGGTTGACCGGGCCGGGGGTATAGGGACCGGTCAGGTTGCGCGAGCGATAGATAGTCTGCGCATGCTGGTCGGCGGTACCGCCCTCGGCGGCGGAGAGATAATACCAGCCATCGACCTTGTAGATGTGCGGCCCCTCTGCCCAGATCGGCTTGGTCGACGGGTCGACGCCCTTGTCGACCAGCAGGTGGCGCGGCCCCTTCATCTTGAAGGTGGTCAGGTCGATTTCCTGCATCCACAGCGCGCGGTGCCCGTCATATTCGGGCCTTCCGGGCGGCGCGTCGTTATTGACGATCCACGCCCGCCCGTCCTCGAAATAGATCGACGGGTCGATCCCGCCGAAGTCGAGCCAGTGCGGCCCGCTCCACGGCCCCGCCGGGTCCTTCGCGGTCAGCACGAAATTGTCGCGGCACCCCACACAGGTGTTGAGGATGTAATAGGTGCCGTCATGATAATCGATGGTCGGCGCGAACACGCCGCGATCCAGCGCGAGTCCGGTGAAATCGAGCATCTCCGGACGGTCGATCGCATTGCCGATCTGACGCCAGTTGATCAGGTCGCGGCTGTGATAGACCGGGATGCCCGGGAACCAGGCGAAGGTCGAAGTGACGAGGTAGAAATCCTGCCCCACTTTCACGATCGACGGGTCGGGGCGGAAGCCCGGCAGCACGGGATTGGCATAATGCCCGGCAGGCAAAGGCCGCGCATCGGAGTCGCCCGAATAGGCGACGAAATCGGATCGCGCGGTGCTCTGCTGCGCAACAGCGGGCGCAGCGATTACCAACGCCAACAAGGCGGCCAAACCCTTCATCTCGCTCCTCTTCTCCTTCTCTCTGCGGCTTTCCCCGCAGCTGCATCGACGTTTTTTCCGCGCGATGCTTGACACCTTCATAGGAGCATGATGTTAGCGCTATCAAGAACAATGATGGCGGAGGGGTGAAGCGCGATGGCCGTCTCGCTTGCGGGCATATTGCCGGACGATTGGCGGACGGGTCGCTTCCTCGGGCGGGTCGATCTGGGCGACGGCCCGGTGCCGGTGCTGATCGCAGATGGCGCGCTGTTCGACCTTACCCCGCATGTCGCAACCGTCGCTGGCGCAATCGACCGTGGCCTAACCAGCCCAGAATTCGGCAAGCGCATCGCCGACCTCGATGCCGCCGATCCGCAACTGCCCGACGGCGTCGCCCTGCTTGCCCCGATCGACCTGCAATGCATCAAGGCGGCCGGCGTCACCTTCGCGGTCTCGGCGATCGAACGCGTGATCGAGGAGCGCGCGCGCGGCGATGCGAGCAAGGCCGCCGAGATTCGCGGGCGACTGGAGGAGCGGATCGGTGGCGGCATCCGGTCGGTCGTGCCGGGTTCGGCCGAAGCAGCATCGCTCAAGGCCGCGTTGATCGAGGACGGCATGTGGTCGCAATATCTGGAGGTCGCGATCGGCCCGGATGCGGAGATCTTCACCAAGTCGCCGGTCCTGTCGGCGGTCGGCCATGACGCGCCGATCGGGGTGCGGTCGGATTCGAGCTGGAACAATCCCGAGCCCGAAATCGTGCTGGCGATATCGCGCCGGGGCGAGGCAGTCGGCGCGATGCTGGGCAACGACGTCAATTTGCGCGATTTCGAAGGGCGTTCGGCGCTGCTGCTGGGCAAGGCCAAGGACAATACAGCGTCCTGCGCGCTCGGGCCCTTCATCCGGCTGTTCGATGGCGGCTTCGCCATCGACGATGTGCGCAGCGCCGATGTCGCACTGACAATCGAGGGCACTGACGGCTTCCGTCTGGAAGGCGCGAGCCGGATGAGCGAGATCAGCCGCGACCCGCTGGAAATCGCGGCCCAGGCGATGAGCGAGCATCACTATCCCGACGGCTTCGTCCTGTTCCTCGGCACCCTTTTTGCGCCGACCCAGGACCGCGATGTGCCGGGCGGCGGTTTCACCCACAAGGTCGGCGATCGCGTGACAATCTCGTCATCGCGGCTTGGTACGCTCGCGAATACGGTGACGACGTCGAAAAATGCGCCCATATGGGAAATTGGAATCGGTGTTCTTGTTCGTGACCTTGCGCGTCGCGGGCTCGCCGACCGGATCTGAACTCTGAATTGCAGGAACTGCGCATCATGAAGCTGACCCACCTGATCAATGGCGAGCGCGTCGCGGTCGACACCCCGCTGGAGAGCCGCAATCCGTCGAACACGGACGAGGTCGTCGCGACCTTTGCTGCGGGCGATGCTGCGGTAGTCGATTCTGCGGTGCAGGCCGCCCGCGCCGCGCAGCCCGGCTGGGCCGCCGCGTCGCCCGAAGTGCGCGCCGACCTGCTCGACAAGGTCGCCGCGACGATCATGGCGCGCGCCGCCGAGCTGGGCGAACTGCTCGCGCGCGAAGAGGGAAAGACCCGCGCCGAGGGCATGGGCGAAGTAATGCGCGCCGCGCGCATCTTCCGCTATTTCGGGGGTGAGGCGCTGCGCCGTCACGGCCTGACGCTCGAATCGACGCGGCCGGGACTCGACGTCGCGACCTATCGCGAGGCGGTCGGCGTGGTCGGCCTGATCACGCCGTGGAACTTCCCGATCGCGATTCCGGCGTGGAAGGCTGCGCCCGCGCTCGCCTTCGGCAACACCGTCGTGATCAAGCCGGCCAACGTCACGCCGGCGGTCGCCAGCGCGCTCGCCGACATCATCCAGGAATGCGGCGCACCTCCCGGTGTGTTCAACATGGTATTGGGTCAGGGCGGCGTCGGGCAGGCGATCGTCGATCACCCGCATGTCGACGCGATCAGCTTTACCGGGTCGCAGGGCGTCGGCGCGAAGGTCGGCATGGCCGCAATGACGCGACAGGCGCGGGTGCAGCTCGAGATGGGCGGCAAGAACCCGCTGGTCGTGCTCGCCGACGCCGATCTCGACAAGGCGGTGGCGATCGCGCTCGACGGCGGCTTCTTCCAGACCGGGCAGCGCTGCACCGCGTCGAGCCGGGTGATCGTCGAGGATGCGATCCACGACCGCTTCGTCGCCGCGCTCGCCGAGCGTGCCAAGGCGCTCAAGGTCGGCCCGTCGCTGGCGGCCGACACCCAGGTCGGCCCGGCGTCGAGCGAGAGCCAGTTCGAGCAGAATCTGCGCTATGTCCGCAAGGCGATCGAAGAAGGCGGGCGCGTCGCCAGCGGCGGACCCGATCCGCTCAAGCTCGACACGCCTGGATACTTCATGGCCCCGACGCTGATCGCCGACACCGATCCCGACATGACGATCAACCGCGAGGAAGTGTTCGGCCCGGTCGTCTCGACCGTCCGCGCGAAGGACTACGAACATGCGCTGGAAATCGCCAATCAGGGCGAGTTCGGCCTGTCGTCGGGTATCGTCACCACCAGCCACAAGTACGCCCGCGATTTCCGCAAGCGGATCCGGGCGGGCATGGTGATGGTCAATCTGCCCACCGCCGGGGTCGACTATCATGTGCCGTTCGGCGGGACCCGCAAGTCGAGCTACGGCGCGCGCGAGCAGGGGTTCGCCGCAGTTGAATTCTACACCACCGTCAAGACGGTCTATTCGGGGGATTGACGTTGTTGCAGAAGTCCACCGGATCAGCCGCGATGCGCGCGATCTATCCCAGCCTGCGTGACCGGCATGTGCTGGTCACCGGCGGCGCGTCGGGGATCGGCGAAGGGCTGGTCGAGGCGTTCGTGGCGCAGGGCGCGCGGGTCAGCTTTGTCGACGTGCAACAGGATGCTGCCGCCGAATTGGTCGCGCGGCTCACGCCCGGCGCGAACCATGCGCCGCATTTCAGCACATGCGATGTCACGGATGTTGCAGCGCTGCAGGCTTGTCTCGCATCGACCATCGCCGAACGGGGTCCGGTGGATATCCTGTTGAACAATGCTGCGAGCGACGACCGCCACGGGATAGAAGAGGTCACGCCGGCCTATTGGGACGAACGGATGGCGGTGAACCTGCGCCATTTGTTCTTCGCGACGCAGGCGGTGGTTCCGGGGATGAAGGATGCCGGCCATGGCGTCATCATCAATTTCGGGTCGATCAGCTGGCATCTCGGTCTGCCCGACCTGACGCTGTACCAGACCGCCAAGGCAGCGATCGAGGGGCTGACCCGCAGCCTGGCGCGCGAGCTTGGCCCGCACGGCATCCGCGCCTGCACCATCGTCCCCGGCAACGTCCAGACGCCACGACAGGAGAAATGGTACACGCCCGAGGGCGAGGCCGAGATCGTGTCGGCACAGGCGCTGAAAGGGCGGATTCAGCCCGCCGATATCGCGGCGATGGCGACCTTCCTCGCCAGCGACGACGCACGCATGTGCACCGCGCATAATTATTGGGTGGATGCCGGATGGCGGTAAACGAACCACGAGTCGTCGCGCGACTGGGCGCGACATTGGGCGAAGGCCCGGTCTGGGATGCGCAGCGTGGCTGCCTGTGGTTCGTCGACATCAAGGGCAAGAAGCTCCACCGCTTCGACCCCCCGTCCGGTGCGCTGAGCAGCGCCGATGCGCCCGGCGAGATCGGCTGGGCGCTGCCCGCCGATAATGGCCGATTGCTGTGCGGTCTGCAGAATGGGCTGCACTGGTTCGACACCGAGACGCGCGCCTTCACCTTCTGGCGCGTGGTCGAGCCGACCCTGCCCGGCAATCGCCTCAACGACGCCTGCACCGACGCGCAGGGCCGCGTGTGGTTCGGGTCGATGGACAATGCCGAAAGCGCTACGACCGGACATTTCTACCGCCTCGATGCCGGGCAGCTCGACCGGGTCGGGCCGGGGCCGGTGAGCATCACCAACGGCCCGGCGGTGTCGCCCGCCGGGGATCGCATTTATTTCACCGACACGATTGGGCGGCGCATCTGGGTCGCGCCGCTGCATGACGACGGATCGCTCGGCGCGGTTCAGCCCTTTCTGACCTTCACCGGCGATGAAGGCTATCCCGACGGGTCGATCACCGATGTTGAGGGAAATGTCTGGGTCGGCTTCTTCGCCGGGCATGGCGCGCGCCGCTTCGATGCCGCCGGGCGCGAGATCGAGTTCGTCCGCCTGCCGGTCGCTAATGTGACCAAGCTGGCGTTCGGGGGCGATGGGCTCAAGACGCTCTACGCCACCACCGCCGCCAAGGGTCTGAGTGCGCAGGAGCGCGCGGCCCAGCCGCATGCCGGCGACCTGTTCGCGTTCGAGGCGAGCGTTCCCGGACACAAGCTCGCGCGGGCGCACGTCGCATGAAGCGCGCGGCGGTCCTGCTCGCCGCGACAATGCTTGCCCCCCTGCCCGCCGCCGCGCAACTCACGTTCAGCCCCGCCATCGGCGATCAGGGCGTGCTCCAGCGCGACAAGCCGATCATCGTCGAGGGTGCGGCCGCGCCCGGCGCGCGCCTGACCGTTACGCTCGGCGACACGATCGCGCAGGCGAAAGCCGGCAAGGACGGCCAGTGGCGCGCGACCCTCCCCGCGATGAAGGCGGGCGGGCCGTATGTGTTGCGCGCCGCGACGCTCGACGCTGCGGTCGAGGCGAAGGGCGTGATGGTCGGCGATGTCTGGCTGTGCTCGGGCCAGTCGAACATGGAATTTCCGGTCCGCCGCGCGCTCGATTTCGACAATCAGATGAACAGCGCCGCCGATCCGATGCTGCGCATGCTGACCGTGCCCAAGGCGACGGCGACCCAGCCGCGCCGCACATTCGGCGAACCGGCCAGCTGGCAGGCATCGACGCGCGAGACGGCGCCCGAATTCTCCGCCGCCTGCTGGTATATGGCGCGCGAGCTGCGCAAGGCCGAGCCGGGGGTCGCGATCGGCCTGATCGATGCGACCTGGGGCGGCACCGCGATCCGCGCCTGGCTCGATCCGGTCGCGACGCGCGCGATCTATGGCGCGGAGGACGCGGCGTTGCTCGCGCTGTACGACCGCGACCAACTCGCCGCGAACGTGCAATTCGCGCCGCGCTGGATCGACTGGTGGCGGTCACGAGAGAAGGTTGAGCCCTGGATTATGCCCGATGCGGTCCAATGGTCGCCGGTGCCCGGAATAGGGCCGTGGGATGGCCTCGGCGAAGCACCGCTGCGCGGCTTTACCGGCTGGGTCTGGTTCCGCCGCACGGTTACGCTGACGGCGGAACAGGCGAAAAGCGGCGGCACATTGTCGCTCGGCATCATCGACGATGGCGATCAGGCGTTCGTCAACGGCAAGCCGGTCGGCAACAGCTTTGGCTGGTCTAACCCGCGCGACTACGAGGTGCCGGGCAGCTATTGGAAAGCCGGCGCCAACGAAGTGCTGGTTGCGGTTTGGAACAGCTATGGCACCGGCGGCTTCATGGGTCCGGGAGAGCGACTGAAGCTGGCCCTCGCCGACGGGTCGAGCATCCCGCTGGGCGACCAGTGGCGCTACTGGATTTCGGCGGCCAAAGGCACGCCGCCGCGCCCGCCATGGGATACCATCGCGGGCCTTGGCCTGATCGGCAACGCGATGGTCGCACCGCTGGGCGGGATCGGGCTGCGCGGCGTCGCCTGGTATCAGGGTGAGAGCGATTCAGGGCAGACCGGCTATGACGTGCGGCTGCGCGGATTGATCGACGGCTATCGTCGCCAGTCGGGTGATCCCGCGCTGCCGGTGCTGGTGGTGGGCCTTGCGGGCTATGGCGCGCCGGGGGGCGACGCCGGTCGAGAGTGGCTGGGGCCGGCTGCGCGACGAACAGCGCCGCGCGGTCGCGACAACACCGGGAACGGCGCTGGTTTCGGCGATCGACCTGGGATCGCGCACCGATATCCATCCGGGGGACAAGAATGAGCTGGGCAAGCGCCTCGCCCGCGCGGCACTCGGCAAGCCGGGACCGCAGGCGGTGTCGGCACGGCGCGACGGCGGCGATGTGGTGGTGTCGTTCAGCGGGGTCGAGGGCGCGCTCACCAGCTGGAGCGGCGCGCCGATCGGATTCGAATTGTGCGCGCAGAGCTGTCGCTTTGCGGCCGCGCGGGTCGAGGGCGGCACGGTCCGGGTGCTGCGCGATGGGCAGCCGGTGACGCGGGTGCGCTATGCCTGGGCCGATACGCCGGTGGTGAATCTGTACGACGTGGCGAACATGACGCCGACCTCGTTCGAATTGGTTGTGGAGTAGACTAAATCCTCCCCGGAACGGGGAGGTGGCAGCGCGCAGCGCTGACGGAGAGGGCCCTCCTCCAAGCGAGGCGCTTGCCTCGGGCCCCCTCCACCAGCTTCGCTGGTCCCCCTCCCCGTTCCGGGGAGGATTTTGACCCTCAATGATTATGCCGCGGCAGCGTCTTCGACGTTTGGCGATACTCCAGCGCGAACTCCAGCACGGCACCTTCGCCCAGCTGCCCGGTCTTTTCGCGCGCCAACTGTTCCCATGGTGTGTTGCTCGCCGGAACCTCCGGCAGCCCATCGCCCTTGCGCCGCTCGATCTCCTCGGGCGCGACCAGCATGTCGCAACGGCGGGTGTTGAGGTCGATGCGGATCGTGTCACCGGTGCGCAGCCACGCCAGCCCACCGCCCGCCGCGCTTTCGGGCGAGGCGTTGAGGATCGACGGGCTGTCGGACGTCCCGGACTGACGGCCATCGCCGAGCGTCGGCAGCCAGTTCACGCCAGCACGGATCAGCGCGTCGGGCGGCTGCATGTTGACCACCTCCGCCGAACCCGGCCAGCCGAGCACGCCGGATGAGCGCATCACCAATATGCAATCCGCGTCGATGTCGAGCGCGGGATCGTTGATGCGATGGTGATAATCGTCCGACCCGTCGAACACGATTGCCCGCGCCTCGAACACATTCTCCGCGCCCGGCCGCGAAAGATAGCGGCGTCGGAATTCCGGCGAGATCACCGACGTCTTCATGATCGCGAAGTCGAACAGGTTTCCGCTCAGCACGAGGAAGCCAGCATTCTCTTGCAACGGCTCCGCGAACCGGCGGATCACCTCGCGGTCGCTGGCTTCGTTATCCTTCAGGTTTTCCGCAATGCTGCGCCCGGTGACGGTCAGGCAATCGCCGTGCAGCTTCCCCCGCCTGCAGCAATTCCCACATGGCCGCGGGCACCCCGCCCGCGCGGTGGAAGCGCTCACCTAGATATTTGCCCGCTGGCTGCATGTTGACCAGCAGCGGCAGGTGATAGCCATGGTCGTACCAGACCTCCGGCTCCAGCTCGATCCCCGCATGGCGCGCCATCGCGACGATATGCGGCTGGGCATTGGACGATCCGCCGCAGACGGTGACCGTGGCGATGGCGTTGAGGAACGCCTCGCGCGTCAGGATCTTCGACGGGCGCAGGTCTTCGCGCACCATCTCGACGATGCGCTGGCCCGTGCGATAGGCGATCTGCCCGCGCTCACGATAGGGCGCCGGGATCGCCGCGCAGCCGGTGAGCGACAGGCCGAGCGCTTCGGCGACGGCGTTCATGGTCGATGCCGTGCCCATCGAATTGCAATGCCCGGCCGACGGCGCACTGCTGGTCGCGCGGCGCAGAAATTCCGCCTCGTCGATCTCGCCCGCAGCCAATGCGCGGCGGCTGCGCCATATAACGGTGCCCGACCCCACCAGCTCGCCCTCATGCCAGCCATCGAGCATCGGCCCACCCGACAGGACGATGGCGGGAATGTCGACGGTCGTCGCCGCCATCACCTGGCTCGGTGTGGTCTTGTCGCAGCCGGTGGTCAGCACCACCCCGTCGATCGGATAGCCATTGAGCAGTTCGACCAGACCGAGATAGGCAAGGTTGCGGTCGAGCGCCGCAGTCGGCCTGCGGCAATTTTCGAAGATCGGATGGACCGGAAATTCGATCGGGATGCCGCCCGCGTCGCGGATGCCATCGCGCACGCGCTTCGCAAGGTCGAGGTGGATGCGGTTGCAGGGGCTGAGGTCGCTGCCCGATTGCGCGATGCCGATGATCGGCTTGCCCGACTGGAGCTCCTCGGGGGTAACGCCATAATTCATGAATCGCTCGAGATAGAGCGCGGTCATGTCCCAGCGGTCGGGATTGTCGAACCAGTCGCGCGACCGCAGCCGCACGGGGAAATCGTCAGGCATCGGGACTCCGTTTGGGCGCGGCGCGGCGGGCCAGGGTTGGCGCCGAGTCCGAATCGCGGCGGACCAACGTATAGGGCAAGGTCTTCTGCTCGACCTCCAGCGGCTCTCCGTTGCGCTTGGCCTTGAGGATGCGCACCGCCGCAGACACCGCCCAGGCAGTCATGCCGCGGATCGGCTGGCGCACCGTGGTCAGCTCGGGCCAGATCGTGCTCGCCATCGCCGTATCGTCGAAGCCGCACACGGTGATGTCGTTGGGCACGTCGAGGTGCAGCCGGTGCGCGACTGCGACGGTCGCCGCCGCCATATCGTCGTTCGACGCGAAGATCGCGGTGGGGCGCGGATCGACCGAGATCAGCCGCTCCGACGCCTGCATGCCTGAGCGATAGGTGAAGCGGCCCTGCGCGATCAGCTCTTCGCGCACCGGGATGCCGGCAGCTTCGAGCGCGGCCTTGTAGCCGTTGAGACGGCGGCCGCTCGACACCTGTTCGGGGTTCCCGATGATGAAGCCGATGCGATTATGGCCAAGGTCGATGATGTGCCGCGTCATGTCATAGGCGGCCTGGAAATCGTCGATCAGCACTGCGGCATGCGAACCGCTCGCCTTGCCCGGCCCGACCGCGATGGCGACGGCCCCGGCGTCGGTGATCAGGTCGAGCACACTCTGGTCGTCGCACAAGGGCGGGGGCAGGATGAAGCCCTTGATCCCGCCGTCGATCAGGTGATGGACCAGCGACTTGGCCTCGGCGACATTCTCGCAATTCTGGACGACGAGGTGGATGTCGGCGCGGCTCGCCTCTTCCAGCGCGCCCATCAGGAATTCGCTGAGGTAGGACGCCGAGGGATTGTCGAACATCAGCGCGATGCGCAGCTGCTCGCCGCCCGCCAGGCTGCGCGCGGCGCGGTTGGGCGCGAAGTTCAATTTGGCGATCGCGGCCAGCACCTGTTCGCGCGTATTTTCGCGGACATTGCCCTCGCCGTTGATCACCCGGCTCACCGTCATCGGCGAGCATTGTGCCTCCGCCGCGACATCGGCGATGGTGGGAGCGCCACCACGGCGGCGCGACGAACGAGGCTTGGCGGATGCAGGTGGGGCCATGGTCACGGCACATACGCCCCGTTTGCCTCTCGCAGCAAGCGCAGCGTGACCTGATTTGGGAGCGCAATCATTCGCCCGGTGCCTCAGGGAAGCTCTGCGCCTGATACCAGCTCAGCGGATGCGGCGGCGCGGCATGGCCTGCCGGCAAGGCGCGGCCGGACGTGGCGGACCAGTAAGCGAGGCTGGCGTCGCGCCACCATTGCGCCTCCTCCACCTGGATCTTCAGGAAATCGGCGACTGGGCGATGACGTTCGGCGTCGACGTGAGGCGCGAGCGTTGCCCAGGTCGCGCGCATCCGCTCGACCGTCGCGACGCCACGGTCGTAGCGGCGTGGCAACTCCTCCCACAAGGTGCGTCCGGTGCTCAGCCGATGATCCCACGGCACCCGGCGAAACCACAGCAGCAGTTCCTCGTCCGCGAGCAGCCGCTTGGCGACATCCGGCGCATATTGGGCGAGCGCGTCGCTGCCCGTCTTCGTCCGGTCGAATCCGATCCCGTCGCGATCGGCGCGATGGAAATAGACCGGGTTCCATTCGGGCCGGGCGAGGTCGGAAACCCATGGCGCAGGGCCATAATGATGGCCGGTGCCCATGACATGCGCGAGTCCCAGCGGGGTCATGTAGTCGACCACGGCCTCACGGCTGCCCAGCATCATCGGCACCACGGCGTTCAGGAAGGCGGTATCGCGGCTGAAGGTCTGCGCCGCCCATTCGCGGGCGATGGTCTCGCTTGGCAATTGGGGGTTCCATGCCAGTCGTCCAAAGGCGTACCAGTTGGCCTGATCGAAATGGGAGCCCGTCCAGTTGCGATCGCTGCCGGTGTTGGCGACCCCGGCGATCACGCTGACCGTCTGAGCGACGCTGCCGCTGCGGCCGGTATCGGCGTCGAGCGCCTCCTCGAACAACGGCGCGAGGAAGGCGAGGTGCGAGGCGAAGCCGAGATATTCCTTTGTGATCTGCAGCTCCAGACTCAGCCGCGTCCTCGGCATCGCGCCGAACAGCGGATGGAACGGCTCGCGCGGCTGGAAGTCGATGGGGCCGTTCTTGACCTGCACCACGACATTCTGCGCGAACTTGCCGTCGAGCGGCTGGAACTCGGTGAACGCCTGTTTCGCCCGATCCTCCTTGTTCTCGGCGGCATAGACAAAGGCGCGCCAGATCACGACGCCGCGCTCGCCGATCGCCTCGGCCAGCATATTCGCGCCATCGGCATGGCTGCGGCCATAATCCTGCGGACCAGGCTGGCCTTCCGAATTGGCCTTCACCAGAAAGCCGCCGAAATCCGGGATTGCGGCGTAGATCTCGTCGGCCTTCGCCTTCCACCAGGCGCGCACCGCCGGATCGAGTGGGTCGGCGGTCTTGAGTCCACCGATGTCGCGCGGCGCGGAAAAGCGCGCGGAAAGATAGATGCGGATGCCCCAGGGCCGGAACGTGTCGGCCAGCGCCTTGACCTTCGCGATGTAGCGCGGCTCCAGCATCATCGCGCGGGCGTTGACGTTGTTGATGACAGTGGCGTTGATCCCGATCGAGGCGTTGGCGCGCGCATAATCGGTCATCCGTGCATCGACATGGCCGGGCAGATGCCACCAGTCGAAGATCGATCGCCCGGCATAGCCGCGCTCGACATGCCCGTCGGGATTGTCCCAATGGTTGAGCATGCGCAGGTCATAGGCCGGGCTTTCGTCGCGCCGGATCGCGGTAAGCGGCTTGCCCTGCCCCAGCTCGCGCAGCAGCGCGAAGGCCCCGTAGAGCAGTCCGGTGTCGCTCGCGGCGGTAATCTGCGCGCCGTTGATGCTGAATGCGCCGGCGCGCTGACCCGGTGTCGCGACCTTGCGGAGGGTGATCGCGGGTGCAAGCCGCAACTCGCCAAGGCCGCGCTGCAACTCGTCGCGCGCCAGTCGCGCAGTCGGCGAATCGCTTCCGACCAGTGTGACGCTCGCGCGTCTTTGCTGCGCAACATCGGTAAGCGGTGCGTTGCGCAGCCAGAGGCGATATCCGTCTTCCGCGCGCGCAGCACCGCCCGTCCCGAACGACGCTGCGATCAGCAACAGGGCGCATAGTCGCGCGATCATCATCCTCACCCTTTCGCCGCGCGCCGATCCGATTGCTGGTCGGTCGCGGGTTGACAAGCTCAACCGCCTCATATCATGTTAGCGCTAACAATAAAGACCGTATTGCGGTCGCGACGGGAGAGTTCGGGATGCGAAAGGCTTGGGTCGCCCTGTTGCTGGCGAGCGCATTGGTGACGCCCGCAGTGCTGGCCAACCCACCCGCCTCCACCGCTCAAGCCGGTGCGCAACGCCCCCCGACCGATGCACCCTATCGCAATGCGAAGCTCCCGCTCGAAGCGCGCGTCGCCGACCTGCTGGCGCGGATGACGCTGGAGGAGAAGATCGCCCAGATCACCTCGGTCTGGGATACCAAGGTCGAGATCCAGGATTCGCAGGACCGGTTCGACCCCGCCAAGGCAAAGGCGAAACATCCGCACGGCATCGGCCAGCTCGCCCGCCCGTCCGACCGCAAGGGGCCTGCATCGCCGCGCGTCACCCCGCCACGCAGCATCGCCGACAGCATCGCGTACGTAAACGCGATCCAGAAATGGGCCGTCGAGGATACGCGGCTCGGCATCCCGGTGCTGTTCCATGAGGAAGCGCTGCACGGCCTCGCCGCGCAGGATGCGACCAGCTACCCGCAGGCGATCGGGCTTGCCTCGACCTGGGATCCCGACCTGATCCGCGACATCAACGCCGCCATCGCGCGCGAGGTGCGGGCGCGCGGCGTGCATCTCGTGCTTTCCCCGGTCGTCGATGTCGCGCGCGACCCGCGCTGGGGGCGGATCGAGGAGACGTTCGGCGAGGACCCGCACCTCGTGTCCGAAATGGGTGTCGCGGCGGTCGAGGGGCTGCAGGGCACCAACCGCGCGCGCATACTCGGCCCGGGCAAGGTATTCGCGACGCTCAAGCACATGACGGGACACGGCCAGCCGGAGAGCGGCACCAATATCGGCCCCGCCCCGATCGCTGAACGCACGCTGCGCGAGATTTTCTTCCCGCCATTCGAAGCGGTCGTCACCCGCACCGGGGTCGAAGCGGTGATGGCGAGCTATAACGAGATCGACGGCGTGCCGAGCCATGCGAGCAAATGGCTGCTGGGCGATGTGCTGCGCGGCGAGTGGAAATTTCCCGGCGCGGTGGTCAGCGATTACTACGCGATCGAACAGATGGTCGGCATCCACCGCATCGCGGGGTCGAACGCCGAAGCGGCCAATCGTGCACTCGCCGCCGGGGTCGATAGCGAGCTGCCCAACGCGACCGCCTATTCGACGCTGATCGACGCAGTGCGCAAGGGCGAGGTCAGCCAGTCGGCGATCGACACCGCCGCCGCGCGGATGCTGAGCATCAAATTCCGTGCAGGGCTGTTCGAAAATCCCTACGCGAAGCTGGCGGATACGAAGATCAACCACAGCCCGGAATCAGTGGCACTCGCACGCAAGGCCGCGGCGAAGTCGTTCGTGCTGCTCAAGAACGAAGGCGCCGCGCTTCCGCTGTCGCTCGACGCGCCACAGACGATCGCGGTGATCGGACCCAATGCCGATGTCGCTCGCCTCGGCGGCTATTACGGCATCCCGCCCGAGACGGTCTCGCCACTCGCGGGGATCCGCGCATTGGTCGGTGACAGGGCCAGAATCGTCCATGCCGAGGGTGTGAAGATCACCGAAAATGACGATTGGTGGGCGGACGAGGTCAAGCTCGCCGACCCCGCCGCGAACCGCCAGCGCATCGCGCAGGCGGTGGAGGCGGCGCGCGGCGCGGACACGATCCTGTTGTTCATCGGCGATACCGAACAGACCAGCCGCGAGGCCTGGGCCGATGCGCATCTGGGCGACCGGGCCAGCCTCGATCTGGTCGGCGAGCAGATCGAACTGTTCGACGCGATGAAGGCGCTGGGCAAGAAGCTGGTCGTCGTGCTCGTCAACGGCCGCCCGCCTTCCTATCCGAAGATCGCCGAGCAGGCCGATGCGATCCTCGAAACCTGGTATGGCGGCGAGCAGCAGGGTCATGCCATCGCCGATACGCTGTTCGGCCGGGCCAACCCCGGCGGCAAGCTGCCGGTGACCGTCGCGCGCCATGTCGGGCAGCTGCCGATGACCTACAACGTCAAGCCGAGTGCACAGCGCGGCTATCTGTTCGACACGACCCAGCCGCTCTACCCGTTCGGCTATGGGCTCAGCTACACGCGCTTCAGCTTGTCCGCCCCGCGCCTGTCGGCCCCGTCGATCAAGGCAGGCGACAGCGTCGATGTGCTGGTCGACGTCACCAACAGCGGCGCGCGCGAGGGCGACGAGGTGGTGCAAGTCTATCTGCGCGACAAGGTCGCCAGCGTCACCCGCCCGGTCAAGGAGCTCAAGGCGTTTCGCCGCGTGACGCTCAAGCCCGGCGAGACGCGGACGGTGAAGCTGACGCTCGCTCCCGACGCCTTCCGGATCTGGAATATCGACATGAAGCGGGTGATCGAACCCGGGGAGTTCGACATCATGACCGGCGGTGATTCCGCGACGCTGCAAACCGTGACGCTGAAGGTGACCCCATGAACCGCCGCGCCGCGCTCCGCCTGCTGGGCCAAGCCTCCGCCGCCACCGTCGCGGTCAGCTTCGCCCCCGCCGCGCACGCACTCGCCGCGCCGCTCTACAAGGATGCGCGCGCGCCGGTCCCCGCGCGCGTCGCCGACCTGCTCGGACGGATGACGCTGGAGGAGAAGGTCGGCCAGATGATCGCCATCTGGGCGCGCAAGGCCGAGGTGATCGACGATCTCGCCTTCAATCCGGCCAAGGCGAGCGCCGCCTATCCCAACGGCATCGGCCATGTCACCCGCCCGTCGGACAAGCGCGGCGTGCCCGGCATCACCGGGGCGTCGGGCGGCACCGCCGCGCGCTGGCGCACCCCGCGCCAGACGGTCGAGTTCATCAACGCGGTGCAGCGCTGGGCGCTTCACGACACGCGGCTCGGCATCCCGGTGCTGTTCCATGAGGAATCGCTGCACGGCTACATGGCGACCGACGCGACGATGTTCCCGCAGGCGATCGGCCTCGCCGGTGCATTCGACCGCGATCTGATGCGGCGCGTACAATCGGTGATCGCGCGCGAGACGCGGGCGCGCGGCGTGCCTTACGTCCTCTCCCCTGTGGTCGATATCGTCCGCGACCCGCGCTGGGGGCGGATCGAGGAGACGTTCGGCGAATGCCCCTATCTGGTCGGCGAGTTGGGTGTTGCGGCGGTCGAGGGGCTGCAAGGGCCGGGCAAGTTCGACAAGCTCGCCGATGGCAAGGTCTATGCGACGCTCAAGCACATGACCGGCCATGGCCAGCCCGAGAGCGGCAACAATGTCGCCCCCGCGCAGCTGTCCGAGCGTGAGCTGCGCGAATATTTCTTCCCGCCGTTTCGCGAGATCGTGAAGCGCACGTCGATCGGCGCGGTGATGCCGAGCTATAACGAGATCGACGGGGTGCCGAGCCACGCCAACACCTGGCTGCTCGGCGATGTGCTGCGCGGCGAATGGGGCTTCGACGGGCTGATTGCGAGCGATTATGGCGCGGTCAACGAACTCGACAGCATCCATCATGTCGCGGCCGACCTCGCCGAAACCGCACGGCTGGCGCTAGCCGCGGGCGTGGACAGCGAATTGCCCGACGGCATGGCGTACCGCACGCTGGTGGACCAGGTGCGCGCGGGCAAGGTCGAGGTCAGCGCAATCGACCGCGCCGTCGCGCGCATGCTGACGCTCAAGTTCCGCGCCGGATTGTTCGAAAACCCCTATGGCGACGTTGCGCTGGCCGAACGCATCACCGGCAACGCCGAGGCCCGCGCGCTGGCACTGGAGGCCGCGCGCAAATCGCTGTGCCTGCTCACCAATGACGGCACGCTTCCGCTGGCCGAGGACAAGGTGCGCAAGTTGGCGGTGATCGGCCCCAACCACGCCATCGCGCGGCTCGGCGGCTATTCGAGCGTGCCGAAGCAGACGGTCAGCCTGATCCAGGGGCTGCGCGCATTGGTCGGCGACAAGGTCGAATTGCTCACTGCGCAGGGCGTGTTCATCACCCGCAGCGAGGATCGCTCCGAAAGCAATGTCCAGCTCGCCGATCCGGCGAAGAACCGCGAACTGATCGCGCAGGCGGTCGAGGTGGCGAAGGGCGCGGACGCGATTGTCCTCGCCATTGGCGACACCGAACAGACCAGCCGCGAGGGGTTCGCGAAAACCCATCTCGGCGACCGCACCAGCGTCGATATCGTCGGCGAGCAGAATGAACTGGTCGCGGCGATGGCGGCGCTCGGCAAGCCGCTGGTGATCGCCGCGATCAACGGTCGCCCGCCAAGCTGGCCGGCGGTGATCGGCAAGGCCAACGCCGTGCTCGAATGCTGGTATCCCGGGCAGGAGGGCGGCACCGCGATGGCCGAGGCGCTGTTCGGCCGGGTCAATCCGGGTGCCAAGCTGCCGGTCACCGTGATCCGCGACGCGGGGCAGGTTCCGTCCTTCTACAACCACAAGCCATCGGCGCGGCGCGGGTACCTGTTCGCCGACAAGTCCCCCCTGTTCCCGTTCGGTCATGGGCTGAGCTACACGACATTCGCGATCGGCGCGCCGATCCTGTCCGCCGCGACGATGAAGCGCGATGGCCAAGTCAGCGTATCGGTCGAGGTCCGCAACACCGGCGCGCGCGCGGGCGACGAGGTAGTGCAGCTCTATATCAGCCGCCGCACCGCATCGGTCACCCAGCCGGTGTTGCAGCTCAAGGGGTTTGAGCGGGTGACATTGGCCCCCGGCGAGGGCGCGGACCGTGCGGTTCGACCTGCCCGCCGAAACCTTTGTCCTGTGGGACGCGAACATGCGCGAGATCGTCGAGGTTGGCGAGGTTGACATCGGTGTCGGAAACAGCTCCGCATCGCTTCAGTCGACCCTGCTCACCATCGTCTGAGGATCATCGCAACATGCCCAGAATCGTTTCCGCGCGCGTCATCGTCACCTGCCCCGGTCGCAACTTCGTCACGCTCAAGATCGAATGCGACGATGGGACCACGGGTCTGGGCGACGCGACGCTCAACGGACGCGAGCTGTCGGTGGCGAGCTATCTGACCGATCACGTCATCCCCTGCCTGATCGGCCGCGACGCGCACCGGATCGAGGATATCTGGGAGTATCTCTACAAGGGCGCGTACTGGCGGCGCGGCCCGGTGACGATGAGCGCGATCGCTGCGGTCGATACTGCGCTCTGGGACATCAAGGGCAAGATCGCTGGCCTGCCGCTCTATCAGCTGCTCGGTGGCGCGGTTCGGGAGGGGTGCATGGTCTATGGCCATGCCAATGGCGCGACGATCGAGGAGACGGTCGAGGCAGCGCTCGACTATCAGCGTCAGGGGTACAAGGCCATCCGGCTGCAATCAGGCGTCCCTGGCCTTGCCTCGACCTATGGCGTCAGCAAGGACCGCTATTTCTACGAACCCGCCGACGCCGATCTGCCGACCGAGAATGTCTGGTCGAGCGAGAAATATCTCCGCTCGGTCCCGCCGTTATTCGCTGCGGCGCGCGAGGCGCTGGGGTGGGACGTGCATTTGCTGCACGACGTCCATCACCGGCTGACCCCGATCGAGGCGGGGCGGCTCGGCAAGGATCTGGAGCCCTATCGCCCCTTCTGGATCGAGGATTCGACCCCGGCGGAGAACCAGGCCAATTTTCGCCTGATCCGCCAGCACACCACCACCCCGCTCGCGGTGGGTGAGATCTTCAATTCGATCTGGGACTGCAAGACCCTGATCGAGGAACAGCTGATCGACTATATCCGCGCGACCGTGGTCCATGCCGGCGGCATCACCCATCTGCGCCGGATCGCTGCGTTCGCCGACCTGCACAATGTCCGCACCGGATGCCATGGCGCGACAGATTTGTCGCCGGTGTGCATGGCCGCCGCCCTGCATTTCGGCCTGTCGGTGCCCAATTTCGGGGTGCAGGAATATATGCGCCACACCGACGAGACCGATGCGGTGTTCCCGCATGCCTACAGCTTCGCCGATGGCCTGATGCACCCCGGCGATGCGCCGGGTCTGGGCGTCGAACTCGACGAGAGCCTGGCCGCCACCTTCCCCTACAAGCGTGCCTATCTGCCGGTGAACCGGCGCGAGGATGGCACGATGCACGACTGGTAACCACAAGGAGCCCCGATGACCCCGAACCGCCGCCAGACGCTCGCCGGCCTCGCCGCGCTCCCGCTCGTCGCCACGACCTCTGCGGGCGCGAGCATCCCGCCGCCGGGTATCGACGCGGTGGCACAGCGCAAGGGACGGCGGTTCGGTACTGCCGTCGCCTGGGCACCGCCGGGTGCTGACCGGGGGTCGTTCAACAATCCCGAATATGCCGCGATCGTTGAGCGCGAATGCGGTGTGATCGTCGCCGAGAATGAAATGAAATGGCAGGCGCTCCGCCCCTCGCCCAGCGAATATCGCTTCGACCGGTTCGACGCGATGGTCGCCTGGGCACGCAGCAAGAACCTGGATGTGCGCGGGCACACCTTGCTCTGGGCGCGCCCAAAATGGTTTCCGAACTGGCTCAACGACCATGACTTCGGGTCGTCGCCCAGGGCTGCGGCAGAGAAGATCCTGACCGATCACGTCCAGACGGTGATGCGCCGCTACAAGGACTCGATTTCCAGCTGGGACGTGGTCAATGAGGCGGTCGATCCCGAGACTTCAGGCCTTGTCGAAACCTCGCTGTCCAGGGCAATGGGCGGCGTCGAACCATTGCTCGATCTCGCCTTCCACACCGCGCGCGCGGAAATGCCGAACGCGGAGCTGGTCTATAACGACTATATGAGCTGGGAGCCCGGCAACGAGAAGCACCGTGCCGGCGTGCTCAAGTTGCTCGAAGGCTTCCGCAAACGGAACGTTCCGGTCGATGCGCTGGGCATCCAGAGCCATATCGAGATGTTCAAGCTCGACCCCGCCACCGGCCTCGGCCCGCGTCAGGAAACCGAATGGCGCAAGTTCGTCGATGAGGCGGTGGGCATGGGCTATCGCCTCGTGATCACCGAACTCGACGTCAAGGACAACGCGCTGCCCGGCGATCCGGCGCAGCGCGACGCGGGCGTCGTCGCGTATTTGCGTGCCTATATGGAGCTGATGCTGTCCTACCCTCAGCTGCGCGACGTGCTCGCCTGGGGCATGGTCGACAAATATAGCTGGCTGCAGGGTTTTGCGCCGCGCAAGGACGGGCTGCCGCAGCGCTGCTGCCCCTATGACAGCAGCTTCCGCGCCAAGCCAATGCGGCACGAGCTTGCGCGCCTTTACGCCGAGGCCAAGCCGATCGCGTAACGACACGAGGCGGCTCCGTTGCGGCGGGGCGCATCGCTCACCCAACCAAGAAACTGACGGCTGCGCAGCCATCGTGCTGCGCAGCATTTTTTGTCGCGCCGCACCGCCATTCCCCACCTCCGCCAGAAAAAAAAAGCCGCCGCCCTGGGAGGGGCGACGGCGGGGAGGTTGGGAAGTCTGACCCGTTAGAAGTTGAAGCGGATCATGCCGGTGACACGGCGATCGTTCATGTACCAGCCGCGCGGAACCAGTCGCACTGCGCCATTCTGGTCGGTCACCGCCGCACTCGTCTTGGTCACCGAGTTGGTCAGGTTCACGCCCTGGATGCCCAGCTTCAGCTGCGGCGTGATCGACACGGTGATCGATGCGTCGAGCTGGCCGTAATCCTCCTGGAAGATCGGATCGAACGGCGTGATCACGTCGCGCAGCGTCAGCAGATACTGCGAACGCCAGCTGTACGATGCACGCGCCGACACCGGCCCGATATCGATGAACGGGGTGATGTTGAACTGATGTTCCGACAGCCCCTGGAGCGGGAAGTTCGCGCCGGTGATCGTCGGCTGACGGCCAGCCGCGACGTCCGGATCGGTCTCCGACAGCGTGCTCTGCGGCACACCCTCGCTCGCCACATAGGTGTAGTTGGCTTGCAGACCGAGACCCTTGAGCGGTCCGGGCAGGAAGTCGAACACCTGCTGATAGGAGATTTCGAAGCCCTTGATCTTGCCCACATCCCGCGAATTGACCGGGGTGGTCACAACCGCTTCGAAGGTCTGGCCGTTGTTGGAGAAGCTCCGCCGCACCGTATCGTTGGTCAGGACGTTGTGCAGTTCCTTGTAGAACAGCGACGCCGTCAACTGCCCGACCCGCGAGAAATACCATTCTGCGGTGACGTCGAAACTGTCCGCCTCGGTCGGCAGCAATTCCGGGTTACCGGCGTTGAACGAGCCCTGGATCAGCACCTGGCCCGGCGCGATGTTACCATCTGAACCAAAGGCCCCCGTACCAGGTGCCGTCGGGGTAACCACAACCGGAATCTGGTTGCCGGTGGCGTCGACCCGCGGGGCTGCGGTGACGCTGACCGGGAAGTAGTTACGCACCAGACCCAGCGAAGGCGGCGAGACCCCCTTCGAATAGGCGGCACGGAACTGAAGCCCACCACCGACTTCCAGCTTCAGGTTGAGGCTGGGTAGCCAATAGTCATAGTCGAGATCGAAGTTGTTCGCGACGGTCGCACCGTTCAGATACGCCCCAATCTGCGTCAGCTGCGTCGGCGTCAGTGCGCACAGCGTGTTCACCGATCCACCCGCACCCGTCAGCGCGTTGTTGATCGAGTCACGGCATGTCGTCGCGTCGGGAAGGTTGGTTGCGAACGGGAATTCGACGAACCCTTCCGACTTGCGGTTGGTCGTCGTGTAACGCACGCCGACATTGCCGCTGAGCTTCATGCCGTTGCCGAACTCGTTGCCGAAGCGCAGCATGACGTAGGCAGCCTTGTTGATCTCCTGCTGCGGATTGACTTCACCCGGGGTGAAGTACGTGCCCGGGATCGCGTTGGGGCGATCCGCGAGCGAACGCCAGCCGCCGTTGATCTGACGTCCACCGGCCCCCGCCACGGTGGGTTCCCACTCGCGATTGATGCGGTTCGCATAGTCGATATAGGCGGGATAGCCCGCCGGGCTTGCCGTGTTGGCGTTATAGAACAGGCGGCACTGACCACCCAGCGGATTGCTGACCGCGTTGCCAAAGAAATTGTCGAAGCAGAAGGGCCGGACGCCCTGCAGCGGCGCGCCGCCGGTGCCGCCGGTGACGTTGTCGACGGGATCATCGGCCCAGATCGGACCGTTATTGCCCCACTGCTCGCTAAGACGACCCCAGTTGTAGGTCGAGAAGCGCGCCGTCTGGTCGCGGTCGGCATAACGACCACCGACACGAACCGATTCAAAGAAGCTGCCTTCGGGGAAGGACAGCTCGGCATCGAGACGGAAGGCGTCCGAATTGCCGTCGCTCTGCTCGATATGGTCCATCGCCGAGCGGTAGAAGCTGTTATACGGGTCGGAGAAGCTCTGGTGCGTGCCCGTATAGTAAGACGGGTAGTTGGCCGAGCTTCCCGGCGCACCCGTGCAGGGCAGCGTCGGGCAGTTCTGCGGCGGGCGGAATTCGACCGTCGGAAAGTCGCTGCCGTTCAGCCGGATCGCCGCGTCCTGGTAGGACGAGAGCCACAGGCCATTGTCGACGATGTCGACGAACGAGTCGACATGCTGATAGTCGAAGCTGACACTGAGATTGTCAGCGACCTGATAGCGGAAGTTGAACGAGTAATCGTCGGTCACCGCACGCTCGTCACGATCGCGGCGGATGTTGTTCGACTGCAGGCCCATTGCCGGGGTGCGGATGTCGCCCGCCGTATTCTGGTCGGCGCGCCAGCCGGTCGGGCCGGTGATCACGCCGCTTTCGAACAGGCCGGTCGAATCGAAGGTGATCGACGTGCCATCACGGGCGCGCGAGTCGCCGTTCGACGCGACGTTGTCGGTCGCGATCTCGATCGTGTGCTCGGTCCACGCCTGACGCGCGTCCGAGCGCAGGAACTGGAAGGTCGCTTCGGCGCGGCGGTCATTGCTGCGCCACTGCGCGGCCGCAGCATAACCGAAGCGGCGACGCTCAAACTCCTGCGTGCCCATCACGGCACCGCGCGGGAACACGCCGCTGCCACGCTGGGTCGCGGTGCCGAACGGGACCACATCAGTGCGCGTGCCGTCCGAATAGATCGGGCGGACACGGAAGCTGGAGACCTGGAAGCGATCCGCGCGCGAGAAGAGCTGCGAATAGGACAGGCTGCCGAGCAGGCCGATCTCACCGATGCCGGTGTCCCAGGTGTTGCTGACAACCAGTGCCGCAGTCGGCGAGGCCTGCTTCACGAAGTCCGAATAGTTGAGCTCGAGCGAGCCGGCGAGGACGAAGCCCTTCTTGTCGAACGGCAGGCGGGTGCGGAGGTTGACCACGCCAGCGATGCCACCCTCGATCCGGTCGGCCGAAGGGCTTTTGAACACGTCCACCCCGCCAAGAAGCTCGGACGGAACGTCGGCAAAGCTCAGTGAGCGGCCGTTATTGGCGGTGAACGCCTCACGCCCGTTGAACTCGGAGCGGACATAGGTGAGGCCGCGCACGACGACGCCCGAACCTTCGACCGAGAAGTGGTCGGGATCGACGCCCGCCGCGAAGCGGTTGATCGAGATGCCCGGGATGCGCTGAAGCGTTTCGGTCACCGACCGGTCGGGCAGCGCGCCGATATCCTCGGCGGTCACCGAATCGACGATCGTGTCCGATGTCCGCTTGCGCGTCTGAGCGCTCTGCAGCGATTCGCGGAAGCCGGTGACCACCACCGTATCCGCGTCGGTCTCCTCGGCAGCCGGCGCATCCTGCGCATATGCCGCCGTCGGCATGGCCAACGCTGTCATCAGCGCGGCGGTCGAAACTCCGAGACCCCATGCGGCGCGACCATCGGTGCGCACACGCTTCCGCCAATTCGACATCCATCCCCTCCTTGTTCGAGAGCCTTGGCGGCTCTTCTGCCAGCTGCGCCAGTAAGGTAGCGCTAACATTTCTTCGTCTTATGCCAATGTGCAGCTTTCGGCAAGAGATGTTGTGCGCTACCACAAAGAAAATGACGCAGATGTTGCAGCGATGCTGCACGGCGATTTTTTGGGGAGGGAAGCAGCGTGGCGGAACGGATCCGGTCGATCGTGATCGTGGGGGGTGGCACAGCGGGGTGGATGACCGCGGCGGCGATGGCGCGCATCCTTGGCCCCGATTATGCGACGATCACGCTGGTCGAGTCGGACGCAATCGGTACGGTCGGCGTGGGCGAGGCGACAATCCCGCAGATCGGCACATTCAACCGGCTGCTGGGTATCGACGAGAATGAGTTTCTGCGCCGGACCAAGGGCAGCTTCAAGCTGGGGATCGAATTCGTCGACTGGGGCGGACTCGGCCGCCGCTATTTCCACCCGTTCGGCAAATATGGCATCGACATGGAGGGCGTGTCCTTCCACGCCTATTGGCAGCGGCTGGCGCATGAAGCGCAATTCGCCGACATCGACGCCTTCTCCCTGATGGCAAGCGCCGGTCGCGCCAACCGCTTCATGCCGCCGATCGACGCGGGCAATTCGCCGCTGTCGGGCATCGCCTATGCCTATCATTTCGATGCGGGGCTCTACGCCCTCTATCTGCGCGAGCTGGCGGAGAAGATGGGCGTCAAACGGATCGAAGGGCGCATCGTCGATGTCGCGCGCGATGGGACAAGCGGCCATATCGCGTCGGTCGCGCTCGAATCCGGCGAACAGGTGGCGGGCGAGCTGTTCATCGACTGCTCGGGCTTTAGCGGGTTGCTGATCGGCAAGACACTGGGCGTGCCCTATGTCGACTGGTCGGCGCATCTGCCGTGCAATCGCGCGGTGGCAGTGCCGTGCGCATCGGTGCCAGGCGGCCTCACCCCTTTCACCCGATCGACCGCGCGCAGTGCCGGGTGGCAATGGCGCATCCCGCTCCAGCATCGCACCGGCAACGGCATGGTCTATTGCAGCGACTATATCAGTGACGACGAGGCGGCGGCGACCCTGCTCGCCAATCTCGATGGCGAGGCGCTGGCCGATCCGCGCTTCCTGCGCTTCACCACCGGGCATCGTACGCATTTCTGGGACGCGAACTGCGTATCGATCGGCCTGTCGGCGGGGTTCATGGAGCCGCTCGAATCAACCAGCATCTGGATGATCCAGACCGGTATCGCGCGGCTGTTGTCGAACTTCCCGGACTCGAGCTTCGCTGAGGCCGAGCGCGCGCGCTACAACCGGCTGATGATCGAGGAGAGCGAGCTGATCCGCGACTTCCTGATCCTCCACTACCACATCACCGACCGCAATGATTCGCCCTTCTGGGACTATTGCCGGACGATGGAGATCCCCGAGCGGCTGGCGGAAAAGATGCGCGTGTTCGAAAGCTCGGGCCGCTGCTTCCGCGAGCATGAGGAGCTGTTCAACGACACCAGCTGGTTCGCCGTGATGGTGGGTCAGGGGATGCGCTGGGCGCGGCACGATCCGGTCGCGGAGCTGCTGACACTGGCGGAGACGCGCGACCGGCTGGCGCATATCGCGAGCGCGGTCGCCAAATCGGTGGAGTACATGCCCGATCACGCCGAATATATCCGGCAGAACTGCGCGGCGGCTTAGGCTTGGCTGAGCTTCGCTGAGCGCGGCACCAGCCCGCTCCCCACCCGGCCGCCCATCTAGTATCCTCTGTTTGGGTGGCCGGGTGGGGGAGCGGGCTGGTGCCGCATCCCAACAAAAAGAAGGGGCGGGAGTTGCCTCCCGCCCCTGCCCCCTTTCTGGAAGGCGGTTCAGCCTTCCATTTCCTCAAGCTCGCGGCCCTTGGTTTCCTTCACATAGCGCTGGACCAGGAAGAAGCTGATCACCGCGCACACCGCGTAGAAGGTGTAGGCACCCGCCAGGCTCCACGTCGCCATGGCCGGGAAGGTCTGGGCGATGAGATAGTTGGCGAACCACTGGAAGAAGCCCGCCACCGCCAGCGCCGATCCGCGGATCTGGTTGGGGAACATCTCGCCCAGCATCACCCACATCACCGGGCCCCAGCTGACGTTGAAGAAGATGACGTACAGGTTGGCTGCGATCACCGCGAGCATGCCGAGCTGGGTCGACAACACCAGCTTGCCGTCCGCGTCGAGCGAGCCCTGGCTGAACGCATAGACCATGATGAACAAGGTCACGGCCATGCCCGCAGAACCAATCAATAACAGCGGCTTGCGTCCGATCTTGTCGATCACCGCAATCGTGATGAAGCACGCCGCGATCGACACGACGCCCGACACGATGTTGATCATCAGCGCGTCATTCTCGGTATAGCCGGCGAGCTGCCACAGCGTCGCGCCATAGTAGAAGATGACGTTGATGCCGACGAGCTGCTGGAACACCGCCAGCATGATGCCGACCCACACGATGCTGCGGATGCCGAGGAAGCCGCCCGCACCCTTCGACAAAATGTCGCTGAGGCGCGGATTATGATCGGTCGAGAAGCTTGCCTTGATCTCGCCGAGCTTGGCGGTGCCGGCGTCCGTACCGAACAACCGGTTCAGCACGGTCAGCGCCTCGGCATCGCGGCCCTTGGCGACGAGATAGCGCGGGCTTTCCGGGATGAAGAACAGCGCGACCAGGAACACCGCTGCGGGCAGTGCCTGCATCAGGTACATCCAGCGCCACGCCTCGATATCCGCCCAGAACAAGGCGAGCGACGAGCCCGCAGCCTGCGCCAGATAATAGTTGACCACGAACGCGGCGGTCAGACCGGTGATGATCATCACCTGCTGCACCGTGGTCATGCGTCCGCGAATATTCGCCGGCGCGACTTCGGAGATATAGGCGGGCGACAACACCGACGCCGCACCGACCGCCATGCCGCCGACGATGCGGGCGATGACGAAAATCGTCTGATCGTGCGCAAAACCCTGCACCAGCGCACCAACGAGAAACAGCACGGCCGCGAGCCGCATCACATTGCGGCGGCCCATCTTGTCGGCCAGCGTTCCGGCGAAGAACGCACCGATGAAACAACCGATGAGCAGCGAACCGACGGTGAAGCCCAGGCTGGTGTCGTTGAGGGCAAAGGCCGTTTTCAGGCCGTCCTGCGTGCCGTTCACGGCACCGCTGTCATATCCGAATAGCAATCCGCCGATCGTCGCCACCGCGACGATGGCGAAGACCAAGCCTGTATTGGCCTGCGCCCCCGATGTCTGGGTCACCCGATTCTCCTCTCCCCTGGCCCGGTCCATCCGCGCCTATGTTAGCGCTACCTAAACGCGAAAGCGTCTTGCGCGCAAGAGAGATGCTGCGCGGAATCTTGCGAAGGATCAACCGTGCCAGTCGAACCATTCGCCATAGGGATGGCAGGTGGCGAGCACGCGGCGAGCACCGTCAGGCCAGCAGGTCAGCGCCAGCTCGACCTTCTCGCGCCCCTCGGTCCATTCGAAGCTGAGCCAGGCGAACGGGCGCGCATCGGTGGCGCGCGCGCCTGCCGCATGGATCGCGTCGATCACCGCACTGCGGGCAGCGCGGCCGAGATACTGGATCACCATCGAGTGGAAGACGACGCGGCACACCCCTTCGCTCTGCGGCGCGGCGACCTGTTCGGGCAGCCACAGAGTCGCGTCGGCGCGGGTCAATTCGGGCGGATGTGCGCGGGCGATGCGCAAAGCGGTCTTCAGCCGTTCGATCCGGCGCGGTTGATCCGCCCAGACAAAAGCGAGCAGGCGCGCGCGCGCGCGCCGGTCGGCGGCGTCGAGCGGGTTCAGATCCACTCCGCGCGCCGCGACCACCTCGATCGGGGCCGCGACCGGTGTCATCCCGCGCCATTCGGGCGCAATCCGCACCGGCGAGGCGGGATCACCGGCAATCACGCCATCGAGATCGTAGCGATAGCGGGCCAGGTTGAGGTTGAGTCCACAGCTCGACCCGATCTCCAGCAGTTCGACCGGCATGCCCGTTCGCACCCGCAGCGCCATCAACGCAGCCGCGAAACCTGCCGCACGTGCGACTTCGTTGGTCTGGGTCGGCTCCTGCATCCAGCGAATGATGAAGTCGTCATGCGCGGCGAGTGCGCCGCCAATCGCGCGGTCGAACTCGTCATGCTCGCGCTGATAGAGCGCGCTAAGGTCCGCGACATTGCCGCCCCGCGCCAGTGCGTGCAGCGCCGCGTTGAACCGCATCGCCAGCGCCGCCGATGAGGGATCGTCGGGCCAGCCGTCGATCAGCGCTGCGGTGTGCGGCGCGCGGTGCAGCTGGCGGTCGCCGGCCTCCAGCACAGAAGCGACGAAATCGGAACCAAGGGCGCGGATGACCCGAGACTGGCGGCGTAGCTCCCCGTGGGAACCGACGCGCGTCATCATGTTCATTCGACTTCCCCCCAACCGCGCAAACGCGGCCCAACATTTCATTTGAATCGGGCCGTGGACGCCACCACGGCCCGGTTCGATCACGCCGCGTTCCACACAGCGGCACCCATCGTCTGCGCGACGCGGCTCTGCATCGCATGGACCGGACTGCGCCCGCCTTCGACGGTGAACTGCGCGGCCTGATCGGCGAGATGGGTCACCTCGTTCACCAGATCGCGCGCGGCGGCCGAGCTCTGCTCGACCATCGTGCTGGTCTGGCGGGTAGTCTGGTCCATCGTCCCGATCGCCGAACTGACTTCGGTGATCGCAAACGACTGCGCGTGATTGTCCTGCGCGATCCGGTCGAGCAGCGAGTGGACCTCGCTCACATCGGTCGAGATATCGACCAGTGCGCTGTCGACCTTCTGGACCATCTCCACTGCAGCCACGATATCGGTCTGGGTCGCGGTCAGCTGGTCACGCGCCCGGCCCGCCTCTTCCTCGGCGCGCATCGCCAGCGCGGAGACGAGGTCGGCGACGACCGCAAAGCCACGCCCGGCTTCACCGGCGCGACCCGCCTCGACCGCCGCGTTCATAGCCAGAACCCGGGTCTGGAACGCGATCTTGTCGAGTCCCTCGATCACGCTGTCGATGCCCTTGGCGCTGTCTGCCACGCGACCCATCGCCTCGACCGCCCCCCTCGGCGACCGATCGGCCATTGGCGACGGTGCCGATCGCGCCGTTCGCACGCTCGACCGTCTGGCCGGCGGCGGCTGCGGTGGTCTTGAGTCGCTGGTCCATCTGGACGATCGCGGCGGAGGTCTGCTCCAGGCTCGCGGCGTTCGCCTCGGTCCGGCGGGCAAGATCCTCTGATGCCTCGGCGATCCGGCCGGAGCCGGAATGGATCGAGGCAGTTGCCTCCATCACCGATGCGATCAATCCGCGCAGGCTGGTGACAGCGGCGTTGAAATTGGCCTTCACCGCCGCATAGTCGGCGGGGAAGTCGGCGTCGATCTGTGCCGTCAGATTGCCCCCGGCCAGCTCGGACAGCTGCGCCGAGACGATCTCGACCACCATCTTCTGCTCGGCCTCGGCCTTGGCCGCCGCCGCGTCGGTCGCCTGCTTGGCGACTGCAGCGTCGCGGAACACCAGCACCGCGCGTGCCATGTCGCCCAGTTCGTCGGCGCGCTCGGCACCCTCGACATCGACGTCGTTGCGGCCCGATGCCAGCGTGCTCATCGTATTCGTCAGCGATGCGATCGGGGTCGCAATGGCTCGGCTGAGCAGCCAGGCCAGACCGATGGCAAGGCCGATCAGCGCGATCCCGCCGACGATCAGCACCGTCGTGGCGGTGTCCATCGCCGATTCCTGCGTCTTCGCGCCCTCTTCGATGATCGCCAGTTCGGCGTCGCGCACGTCGCGCAGCGGCAGTACAGCGGCACTGACCAGCACCGCCTTGCCCGCGCCCTGCACCTCGGCCTGCGCACCCGCAAGATCTCCGCCGTCAACGCGCTTGATCAGGCGATCGCCCCATTTGGCGCGCCAGTCGAGCGTTTCCTTGCGCGACACCCGCACCGCTTCGATCAGCTTGGGATCAGTCAGTTCGGACTCGAGTTCGGCTGACGCCCTGTCATAGTCGACGCGCCCTTCCTCATAGGATTTGAGGTAGGACTTGTCGCCCGTGACGAGATAGCCGCGCATCTGGCTGTTCTGCCGCAGGAGCGCCGTTTCCAGCGCAAGCGCCTTGGCATAGCGGCTCTGCGCGGCCGTGTTCGCGTCGGTCACCGACCGGATCGCCGAAATGTTCGAGAAGAACACCGCCATCATGACCGCCGCGGACGCGCATATGATCAGGAATGAAAGGCCCAGCTTTCTCGGAATCTTCAGGGACTTCAGCATGCGTGCAGCTTCCAGCTCAATCTAGAGATAAGGTCGGTGCCGGGACGCGAACGCCCCGGCACCCCGTAGGTCAGAAAGAGAAGCGAACCGACCCGGCGACCGTGCGTCCGTTGAGCGCGCGGGCAGTGACCACACCACTCGCCGGGATCGCCGGCTGGTTGACGTCGGTCAGAGCCAGCGTGTCGAACAGGTTGTTCGCGGTCACGCCCAGCTGGACATTGTCGGTCAGGCGCACCTGCGCGAAGCCATTGACCAGCGTGTAGCCGGGCAGTCGCAGCTGGTTGCTGTCCTGCGCGAAGCTGCCCGTCGTGCCGACAACATTGGCACCGACGGTGAAACGCTTGCTCTCATATTGCGCGGTGGTCTGATAGATCAGGTCCGGCTGATGGCGCGGCGTGTTGCCCACTGCCGCGGCGTTGAACTGGTCCTTGGCGATCTCCGCCTTGGTCCAGGTCGCGCCCGCCGTCACGCTGAACGGCCCGTACTGATAGGCACCCTCGAACTCGAGGCCATAAGCCTCATAGGTGCGATAGATGCGCTCGACCTGTGTCACGCCACCTGCGCTGGTGTTGATCTGCATGTTGCGTTCGTCGGTGCTGGCCCAGAACCCCGTCAGGTTCAGGGTCAGGTTTGCCTTGCGGAACTTCACGCCACCCTCGGCCTGCTTGACCAGGTCATAGGCGTCGGCCTGATCAACCAGACCGCCCGTCACCGAGTTATGCCCCGGGTTGAACAGCGGGCCAGTCGCAGCCGCGCGCCCACCCTTGCTGTAACGGGCGAACAGCGCCATCTCTTCGGCGACGCGATAGTTCACGCCCGCCGAATAGCTCACGAAGTTATAGTCGAAATCGACCGGTGCCGGGGTGGTGAGCGGGATGATGCCGGAACGGGTTTCCGGTGCCGAAATCACGCCGTCACCATTGATGTCGAACGGCGCGATCGGGGTGCGCCCGCCGCCCAGCTCGCCGCCATAGATCGACCCCTGTGCCTTGCCGCTGTTGAAGCGGACGCTGGCACCGATGGCGACCTTGCCGATGTGGAAGTTCAGCGAGCCGTAGGGCGCGCTGGTGTCGAACTCGACGTCGTATTTGCGGCGATAGCCGGTAGTGACGAGCGCCGCGCTATAGGCAAAGACGCCGTTCTGCGTCTGCGGTACGCCGCCGGCGGTGGTCACGTTGATCAACGACGCTTCGCCATTGCCGCGCACATCGCTAATGACCGAGGTGAACAGCCAGTCGGTGTTCATCCACTGGCGCGACTTGTAGTAGCCTGCAGTGAAGGTCAGCTTGCCGCCGCTCAGGTCCCAGACCCGGCTGGCGCGCAGATCGTTGGTCATGTTGTCGAGGCTGTTGATCTGGATGTTCATCAGCAGCGACGCAGCGAGCAGACCGTTGCCGTTGAGCGCCGATGGCGTGGCAATCGCCTGGCCAGTGTTCGGACCGGAAGCGTAGCTCAGCGTCGCGCCCGGACCGCCCAGCGACTGGGCAAGCGCCGCCGCCGGCGCGACAGTCAGCGGGAAGTTCTGGAGCATCTGGCCCGAAATGTCCGCGAAACGGAACCGTTCGGTGATCGTCCAGCCGGCGATGTCGAACTGCGACTCAAGGCCGATCGCCTTGACCACCGGGTTCAGGCCGTCCTTCATGTCGAACGCGCGCACGGCGTTGTTGCCGTCGCGAGTGACCTGGGTCGGAATATAGGCCGACAGCATCGAATCCTTGCTGATGTCGAAATTGGCGACATTCTCGTAGTTCGGCTTGTCATTGGTGCCGGTCACGCGCAGCGGCGCGAAATAATAGGTCGGCACGCGATCATCGAGATATTTGGCGTGCAGACGGACATAGCCGTTCGGCAATTCCTTGGTGATGTTCGCCTTGATCTGGCCGCCGCGATATCCGGTATAGCCGGTCGCGCGCGGCCCTTCGCCCTCGCGATAGAAGCCGCCGACCTGATAGCGCAGCGTGTCGCTCAGGCGACCGCCATAGGTGAAATCGGCGCGGTACATTTCCTCGCCGATTCCGGTGGTCGCCTGAACTGCGCCACCCTCGGTTTCACCGGTTTTGGTGATGAAGTTGATCACGCCGCCCGGCGCGTTCGACGCGAAGGTCGACGACGATCCACCGCGGATCGCCTCGACCGCGTTCAGCGAGGAATCGACGCGCAGGAACATGTCGGTGCCGAGGAACGAGAAGTCGCCGAATTCGAGGATCGGCAGACCGTCTTCCTGGAACTGGAGATATTTCGAGCCGATCGACGCGAGCGGAAGACCGCGGATCGTGTAGCTGTTGTTGGCGACCCCCGACGAGGCCTCAACGCGGATGCCAGGGATGTTGCGCACGATCTGCGCGACCGAGCTCGGCTCCAGCTTGTGAACTTCCTCGCCGCGGATCGCGCTGGTCGAGGTCGCCTGATCGAGGCGATCACGGCCCTTGGCCACGCCGGTCGAGAACACTTCCTTGCGTGCCTCGGGCGCGTTCTGCGCGGCAGCCGGTTCGGCAGTGTCGGCGTCGCGTGCATGTGCCGGCGCGATCAGTGCCAGCGGCGCGGCGGCCAGGAGAAGAAAATACTTGGTCATTCGTGCGTGCCCACCCTTGAAGATCTGTGCCCGCGCCACCCGGCCGGGCATTACCCATGTTTCCGCCCACCGCAGAACTACGGAGAAGGCGTCGAGGCTATGATAGGAAGGGCGCGCGGTTTCGGTTTTCGAAGTTCAGGAATCTTTGAAGCGCTACAGGCAGATAAACTCTGAATATCGTGGTGAACGGCCGAACCATTTTGAGTAACGAACGCCGCGACTCACGCGAATTCGCCGGTTTTTCGTGCGATCGGCCAGTACGCAGCGGCGCGGGCTAACGATTGCTTGCGCCGCGCCGCCGTAATCTTCCGCAGGCGCGGGTCATCACTGCGCGAAGAGGCGCATGCGGCGCTAAACCGTGAACGTTCAGGCGGTGGCGCCGACCTCGGCCTCGTTCCAGCGCAACGCCTTCAGCACCGTCTCGACAATGTGCGGCGCATTCAGCCCCGCCTCGTCATATTGCAGCTCGGGCTTGTCCTGATCCTGGAACCGGTCGGGCAGCCGCATCGTGCGCAGCTTCAATCCCGCGTCGATCAACCCCTCGTCGCTCGCCATGGTCAGCACATGCGCGCCGAGCCCGCCAACCGCATTCTCCTCGATCGTCACCGCGACCTCGTGCGTGGTAAGCAGGCGGCGGATCAGCGCCTCGTCGAGCGGCTTGGCGAAGCGCAGATCGGCGACGGTGGTCGACAGCCCCTTGGCCTCCAGCGCATCGGCGGCCTTGAGCGCCTCGGCCAGCCGGGTGCCGAGCGACAGGATCGCGACCTTCTTGCCTTCGCGCACGATCCGGCCCTTGCCGATTTCCAGCACCTGCGGCTCGGCGGGCATTTCGACCCCGACACCGTTGCCGCGCGGATAGCGCACGGCAATCGGACCGGAATCGTGTTCGACCGCCGTTTTCGTCATATGTGCCAGTTCCGCTTCATCGGCGGCGGCCATCACCACGAAATTGGGCAAGGAGGCGAGATAGGTAACGTCGAAGCTGCCCGCATGGGTGCAGCCATCGGCACCAACCAGCCCGGCGCGGTCGATCGCGAAGCGGACGGGGAGGTTCTGGATCGCGACGTCGTGGACGACCTGATCGTATGCGCGCTGGAGGAAAGTGGAATAGATCGCGCAAAAGGGCCGCATGCCCTGTGCCGCGAGCCCTGCGGCAAAGGTGACGGCGTGCTGTTCGGCGATTCCGACATCGAAGCTACGTTCCGGGTGTGCCTTGGCGAATTTGTCGACGCCGGTGCCCGACGGCATCGCCGCGGTGATCGCGCAAATCCTCGGATCGGTCTCGGCGAGCTTCGCCAGCGTTTCGCCGAAGACATTCTGATAGGCGGGCGGCCCCGGGGGTGCCTTGGCCTGGGCACCGGTGATGACGTCGAACTTCTGGACGCCATGATATTTGTCCGCCGCCGCCTCGGCGGGCGCATAGCCCTTGCCCTTCTGGGTCACGACATGGATCAGCACCGGGCCTTCCTTGGCGTCGCGGACATTTTCCAGCACCGGGATCAGGTGATCGAGATTATGACCGTCGATCGGGCCGACATAATAAAAGCCCAGTTCCTCGAACAAGGTGCCGCCGGTCGCCATGCCGCGCGCATATTCCTCGGCCTTTGACGCCGCGTTGGTCAGGCGGCGCGAAATCTTGCCGGTGATCTTCTTGGCAAGGTTGCGCAGCCCGAGATATTCTGAGCTGGACACCACCCGCGCCAGATAGGCCGACAGCCCGCCGACCGGCGGTGCGATCGACATGTCGTTATCGTTGAGAATGACGATCAGCCGGTTTCCGGCCTGTTCGGCATTGTTCATCGCCTCATAGGCCATGCCCGCGCTCATCGCGCCATCGCCAATCACCGCGATTCCCTTGCCCGGCGTGCCGGCGAGCTTGTTCGCGACCGCAAAGCCGAGCGCGGCGGAGATCGAGGTCGAGCTGTGCGCCGCGCCGAACGGGTCGTACTCGCTCTCGGCGCGCTTGGTGAAGCCACTGAGCCCCCCGCCCATGCGCAACGTGCGGATGCGGTCCCGCCGCCCGGTCAGGATCTTGTGCGGATAGCATTGGTGGCCGACGTCCCACACCAGCCGGTCGTCAGGCGTGTTGAACACATAATGGAGCGCCACGGTCAGCTCGACCACGCCCAGCCCCGAACCGAGATGCCCGCCGGTGGTGCCCACCGCGCTGATCGTTTCGGCGCGAAGTTCGTCAGCAAGCTGGCGCAATTGCACGGACTTGAGCTTGCGCAGATCGTGGGGGAGTCGACGGTGTCGAGCAGCGGGGTCGTGGGACGTTCGGACATTCGACCGCATTTACTCCAGCGTGTTGGCCCTGTCCAACAACTGACACCGGGCACCGCGCACGGTCATGAGCAAAAACTGAGATGTGCGTGAAAGCGGCGCCGACGCAGCGTCAATCGCGTGCGAGCGTTTCGACCGCAGCCACGGCAGCGGCAAAGCGCGCGTCCCAGGTGCCGCGAATCGACACCCAGTTCACGCCAGCTTCCTCCAGCACATCGCGGGTCAGTCCGGCAAAGCGCGCGCGGCTGGTGTCCGAACCATAGACGCGGGTGCCGTCATCGACCCAGGCAACGTCCGGTTCCAGCAACAGATAGAGGTCGGCGCGGGGATGGTTGAGCAAGGCGGCGGGCGCGCTGCCCAGCATCATCCGCGCCCAGGCCGTGGTCATCAACGCATCGGTATCGGCGAACAGGAAGCGCGTCGCCCAGCGCTTCCACGCCGCGATCGTCGCGCTCTGCGCCTCCCCGATCATCGTGAGGTCGGCGGCGTCCATCTCGATCCCATGCACCTCGGCCTGTGCGCGGCCATATTCGGGCACCCAGACGCTGCCGAAATGCCGTGCCAGCCGCTCAGCCAGCACCGATTTGCCGGTGCTCTCGACCCCGTGCAGCACCACCGTGCGGGTGTAATGCGCGCGCACCGGGCCGGGGAGGAAGGCGGCATGCGCCCAGGGATCGGCGCGCACCGCGCTGCCCGACAGGCCGCCGATCCCTTCGGGGTCCGCCGCCATGATCCGCCCGCCGAGCGGGACGAACAGGCCGCCGACCTCCGCCGCTAGCCGCTTGCCATAGTCCTCGCCCGCGAAGAGCAGGTCGATCGCTTCGGGATGCACCGTGCGGACGATGTCGCGCCAGATCGGCCAGAAATCGAGGCTTTCGTCGGGCGACTGCGGCACCGGCGCGCCATGCCCGATCACCTTGCAATCGGGCAGCAGCTCACGCATCCAGGCGAGCCGCGCTTCGCCGGGGATCGGATCGTCGGGCAGCCAGCAGACCAATACCGTCAGCCGGTCGCACATCGCGCGCGCGGCACGCGCCAGCGTCAGATGCCCGGCATGCGGCGGCATGAACTTGCCGAGCAGGAAGCCGCGCTTCACCGCGCCGCGCCCAGTTTCGCGCGCCACGCAAACAGCCCCCACACCGCCATGCCGAGGAAGATCGCGTAGAGAATCGCGGTGGGATACAAGCCCCGGCTCCAGAACAGCCCGACCGCGACAACATCGACCGCGATCCACAACAGCCAGCTTTCGACGCGGCGCTGCGATTGCAGGATCTGCGCCGCGACGCTCATCCCCGCCACGGCCGCATCGGGATAGGGCGCGACGGCATCGGTAAAGCGCGCCATCATGGCACCCCATGCGATGCTTGCGAGCGCGGTCCCGACGATCCAGCCGATCCGCGCCGAATTGGTCAGCCGCCCGACCGCAACGCCATGATCGACCCGGTCGCTACGGCTCCAGTTCCACCAGCCATAGAGCTGGATGGCGAGGAAGAAGATCTGGAGCAGGGCGTCGCTGTAGAGCTTCGCATCGGCGAACACGAAGAAGTAGAGCGCGACCATCGCGATGCCGAACGGGTAGTTCCACAGGCTGCGCCGCGCCACCAGCGCGACATTGACCAGCCCCAGCGCCGCCGCGGCAAGCTCGACCGGGTTCAAATTGGTGGCTTCAGTCGCAGTCGGCGCACTTGCCGCGCACCTCGATCACCGGGCGCACGGGCGAGAAGCCAGCGCCCTTCGCCGCCGAACGGACGGTGCGGGTGATCGAATCATCGTCGAGATGCGTGGTGTTGCCGCACGAGTCGCACACCAGAAAGATGCAGTCGTGCAGACAATCGGGATGCGCGTTCGCGACATAGGCGTTGGCGCTTTCGACCCGGCGCGCCAGGTTCGACGTCACGAACAGGTCGAGGATGCGATAGACGCTGTTCGCCGCGACCCGCCGCCCTTCGCGCTTCGATACCGCCTCGGCGATGTCATAGGCGGACGCAGGCTTGTCGAACCCGGCCAGCACCTCGAAGATCGACGCGCGCATCGCTGTCCACTGCTCGCCCGCCTTTTCCAGAGTCGCCTGGGCGGCGACGGTCAGGTCGGACCCGTGATGTTCGTGATGATCGTGCGCGTGCATGAGGGAAATGTAGGCGCGTGCGGTGCGCCGGGCAAGCGCCGGACTCAGTAAGTCGCCCGGCGGTTCAGGTCATGCCCCAGCGCCAGAATCGCGACGCCGATCACCGTCCACACGATTTCCGGCCCGCCATGCTCCAACGTCAGCGCGCCGGCCATGATGCCAAGGCCGAAGGCACCGACCGCGGCGGGCATCATATAACCATGCTTCAGAATGCCCCGACCCAGCGCAATGATTCCGAACAGGATCGCCAGCACCAGCCCAACCTCATGGATCAGCGGGTGCATCAGCGATCCGGCGGCTGACGCGAGCGCGAGAAACACCGTCGTCGCCAGGCAATGCGCCAGGCACAGGCTCGACAGCCCGATCGCAAAGCGATCGAAGCGCATGTCGACCTGTTCCCAGAATCGCGGGGCGAGCACGTTGTGCATGGGCGCGATATAGAACGGGAGCGGCAAAGTTACAACATAACATCCGCGCGCGACTCTGGCTTTTACGGTTTTCGGCGCATAGACCTGCGCGGGTGTCAGAGTTCCGCCATCCTATCCGCCCGCGCGCCATCGCCAACTGGCTGACGGTCGTCGCCGCGCTCATCGTCCTGATCGTTGTGGTCGGGGGCATCACCCGTCTGACCGAATCGGGACTCTCGATCACCGAGTGGAAGGTGGTTTCGGGCATATTGCCGCCGCTGTCCGAAGCGGCGTGGCTCGCCGAGTTCGAGAAGTACAAGCAGATCCCCGAATATCAGCAGGTCAACCAGGGGATGAGCCTGGCGGCGTTCAAGTTCATCTATTTCTGGGAATATATCCACCGGCTGCTCGGACGCGTGATCGGCCTTGCCTTTGCAGCGCCGCTGGTCTGGTTCGCGTGGAAACGGGCGATCCCGCGCGGTTATGGCTGGCGACTGGTCGGCCTGTTCGCACTGGGTGGACTTCAGGGCGTGATCGGCTGGTGGATGGTCAGTTCCGGTCTCGCCGAGCGCACCGATGTCAGCCATTTCCGCCTCGCCGCGCACTTGTTGCTGGCGCTGTTCATCCTTGCCGCGCTCACCTGGACCATCCTCGACCTGCGCCTTTTGGCGCGCGACCCCGGCTATCGCCAGGCGCGATTGAACGGGTTTGGCTTCGTCGTCGCGCTGATCCTGTTCGTGCAATTGCTCTACGGCGCCTTCACCGCCGGGCTGAACGCCGGGCTGGTCACCGATCAATGGCCGCTGATGAACGGCAAGCTCTTCCCGTCCGAAGTGCTCGCCGTGCGCCCGTTCCTCGACGCCATCATCAATGACCCGGCGATGATCCACTGGATCCATCGCTGGTGGGCCTGGGTCGCGGTCGCCGCGCTGATCCTGCTCGCCCGCCGCGTCCGTTCGGCCGGAAGCCGCGCGGCTTCGGTGGCGATCCACAGCGCCTTCGGTATCCAGATTGCGCTGGGCATCGCGACGGTGATGACCGGGGTCGATATCACTTTGGGCGTGCTGCACCAGTTTGTCGGCGCATTGCTGGTCATTGCCGCCGCGTGGGGCATGCACGTCACCGGGCGGCGCGTGCGCGGCTATCGCGGATGAGCGACGTCGCGCTGATCCAC
This sequence comes from Sphingomonas sp. J344, assembly GCF_024700005.1. Lineage (NCBI taxonomy): Bacteria > Pseudomonadati > Pseudomonadota > Alphaproteobacteria > Sphingomonadales > Sphingomonadaceae > Sphingomonas > Sphingomonas sp. J344. The sequence continues at coordinate 930,059 of NZ_JAJONB010000001.1, forward strand.
GTAACCTTTGCCGACGCGGCAGAGGCGGAGCGGATCGGTCAGGCGATGGTCGCCGCGCGGCTCGCCGCCTGTGTCAACCTGCTCGGCCCGTGTACGTCAATCTATCGCTGGCAGGGCGCGGTCGAGCGGGGCGAGGAACATCGCGCGCTGTTCAAGACCACACCAGAACTCGCCCGCGAACTGGCCGATGCGATCGCGGCACAGCATAGCTATGACCTGCCGGTGATCGAGATCTGGCCGGTCGCGGCGGGCAATTCGGTGATCGATTGGGTGCGGGCCGAAACTCGGTGATCGCCGCTGCACTGCTGATCCTGGCCCAGGCCGCGCCGGTCTTCGCGCCGCCGCTCGACCGCGCGCTGACCATGACGACCGAAACAGTGCGCACCGAAGGGCCAACCTCACGCAGTTTTGTCGCCCGCCGCACGCTTCGGTTCACCGCCGCACCGGACGGCTATCGCGTGGCGGTGACTCTGGAGGATGCCGGGGCGGGCGAGGAAGAAAGCGATCCCGCCGGCCTGCTGCGCAGCGGCTTCACGCGGCTGGCGGGACGCACCGTCGTCCTGCACCTCGACCGCACAGGGACCGTGACCGGCGTCGACGATGCCGAAGCGACCTGGCGCGCCGTGGTCGAAGGGATGGCGGCGCTCGCCCCCGATGGCAACGACCCGGACACGCAACGCCGCGCCGCCCGCGTCCGCGCGATCGTCGCGGCGCTGCAGGCCCAGCCCGAAGCGGCGCGACGCAAGATGCTCGCCTCGCTCGTCGCGCCGCTGATCGCGCCCGAGCTGGTGGTCGAGGCTGCGACCCCCGCCCCACCCCGCGCGGTGCGCGTGCCCGCGACATCGGTCTATGGCCGGGCCGAACTGGATGGACTGCGCAGCGTGCGGTCCCGCCCCGACGGGGTCGAAATCTCGGTCAGCGCTACCGGTCCGATCGCGGTCGCCGGGCCAGATGGGCAAGCGAGCGCCACGATCACCCTCGAAACGCTACGCCGGGTCAATCCCGAAACCGGGCTGGTGGTCGAGAGCCGGGAGTTGGTCGAGACGCTCGGGCCGGACGGCAACCTGCGCTCCGAACGGCTGACGGTCACGCGACTTGCGCAATAGGGTATCCCAATACCCGTCAGCAATCCCGCCATTTGCTTGACTTTCGACTCCCATTTCGTCAATTGGCCGCCGTTCGCGCCGTCCTGCGCCAGTCTGGCAAGGGGCGGCGTCATTCATTTCAATCCAAGAGGTCTGGCCCCATGAAGGCGCTCATGAAGACCACCAAGTCGGTAAAGCCGGCCGAAGTGGAAAAGAAGTGGCACATCGTCGATGCCGAGAATCTGGTCGTCGGTCGCGCTGCGGTCGTCATCGCCAACGTCCTGCGCGGCAAGCACAAGACGAGCTTCACCCCGCATGTCGATTGCGGTGACAATGTCATCGTGATCAACGCGGACAAGGTGCGTTTCACCGGCAAGAAGCTGGCGGACAAGGTCTATTACAAGCACACCGGCTATGCCGGCGGCATCAAGGAAGTGACCGCGCAGAAGGTGCTGGAGGGTCGTTTCCCCGAGCGCGTTCTGGAAAAGGCGGTCGAGCGCATGATCCCGCGCGGCCCGCTGGGCCGTCAGCAGATGCGCAACCTGCGCATCTACAAGGGCGCCGAGCATCCGCATGCGGCGCAGAACCCCGAGGTCCTCGACATCGCCGGCATGAGCCGCAAGAACAAGGTGGGCGCATAATGTCCGACAATCGCCAGTCCCTTTCCGATCTGGGTGCGATCGCCGACGGCGCACCTGTTTCCGAAGCCGCCGAAGCCGGCGTTGCGACCCCGGTCGTTTCGACCACCCCGCTGCGCCAGCAGGAAATCGACAAGCTGGGCCGCGCCTATGCGACCGGCCGTCGCAAGGACGCCGTCGCCCGCGTGTGGCTGAAGCCGGGCTCGGGCAAGATCACGATCAACGGTCGCGATCAGGAAGTCTATTTCGCGCGTCCGACGCTGCGTCTTGTCATCAACCAGCCGTTCGGCGTTGCCGAGCGTGACGGCCAGTATGACGTGATCTGCACCGTCAAGGGCGGCGGGCTGTCGGGCCAGGCCGGTGCGGTCAAGCACGGCATCGCCCAGGCGCTGACCAAGTATGAGCCGGTGCTGCGCGCGCCGGTCAAGGCGGCCGGGTTCCTGACCCGCGACAGCCGCGCCGTCGAGCGCAAGAAGTACGGCAAGGCCAAGGCCCGCCGCAGCTTCCAGTTCTCGAAGCGCTGATCGGTCGACAGTCCGATCTTCGGAATGCGAAAGGGCGGCCCATCGGGCCGCCCTTTTTCGTTGTGCGCCAATGTGTTGCCCGAACGCATCGTAAAACTACGCAACGTGACGCTCGATACGATCGTCTCTTGACGCGCGTACAAAGCTGCATAGCCTTCCTCTCTGACCGCGTGCTTTGACGAGGCCCGCGACATTTTATGGGGGAAATCATGATCTTTGCTCGCACCACGCGCGCCTCGCTGCTGCTGTCGGCCGCAGGATTCGGCCTTTGCGCGATCGCCACGCCGGCGCTGGCCAATGACGGCACCGCCGCAGGGCCGCGAATCGACTCGGCCGGTTCGTCGCTGGACGCGCATAGCAGTCGCCCGGATGCGGCGATCGACGTCGCCCACGCTCCCGGCGCCCCGCTGACGAACGGCGGCTTCGTCTCGCCGGACGAAGCGGAGGAAACGCCGCAGATCACGATCAACAACAACTTCACCCCGGTCCAGGCCTATGACCCGACCAACATCACCGGCATTGGCCAGATGGTCACCGACGCCGGCGGTGGCAGTGTCGGCCTGTGCACCGGGACGCTGATCAATCCGCGCACCGTGATCTTTGCCGCGCATTGCGTAAACACCCGCGCGGCCACCGCCTATGGCGCGAACACGGGCGGCGTCGGCATTGGCGTCGGGTTCGAGACCAATACCCGCGCCAATGCGGCTGGACAGACCGACGAACTCGTGCGCTGGCTGTTCGGCACCGGTGCCACCCAGGCGGGCCGTTTCCAGAGCAACACGGCGCAGCATTTCTACAATATCAATCAGGTCTTTTACGATCCGCGCTCGCGGAACGCGGCCTCGTGCACCAGCCCGACCTCCTGCTTCCTTGAGGCCGATGTCGCGACCGCCGTGCTCGACACCCCCGCTGCCGGCGTGCCGACCTGGGCGCTGCTGTTCTCGCCGCTGCCCACCCCCGGATCGATCGATCCGGCGACCGGCACCGGCTATCATGTCAACATCGCCGGCTATGGCAGCTTCGGTACCGGAACCACGGGTGCGGCGAGCAGTGGCAATTTCCGCCGCCGCGCGGCGGAGAACATGCTGGGCGCCCTCGTCTCGATCAACACCCGCAACGAGTTTCTGTTCGGCACCGCTGGCTCGCCCTCGCGGCCGCAGCAGCTCTATTTCCTCGATTTCGACGATCCCGCGCGCGGCACCGCGACCGCCAATCCGCGTGACTTCAACGGTTTCCGCGACAATGCGTTGCCACGCGAAGGCCTGACCGGCCCCGGCGATTCGGGCGGCCCGCTGATCCTCGACCGCCATTTCTCGAAGCAGGTCGTGATCGGCGTGCTGTCGGGCGGATCGACCTTCTTCACCGGTCAGCCGGGCGGCAGCTACGGCACGCAGAGCTTCTATCAGCCGCTGTTCCTCTATTGGGACTGGATCGTCGCCAACAATCCGTATCGTTACGTCACGGCGCTCGCGGGCAACCGCAACTGGGAGGACGGCACGGCCTGGGTGACCGAAATCGATCCCAATTATCAGATCATCTCCGGCGGCCAGCTGGTGAATGGCGTACCGACGCATACCGGTGCCGCCAATTCGGGCAACGGCCCGCAGTTCGGCGAACTCTGCTTCCAGTCGCCCAGCACGTCGGCCAACCCCGCCGTCAACGAGTGCGAGAACATCGCCACGGGCGCGCCGCGCAACAACGTCCCGAACGGTCCTGCTGACGCCAGCGCACCGGCGATCGCCGACGTCACCGGCAGCTACGGCCTGACGATGGGGCTTGAAACCGCTGCCGCCGATCCCGGCTATACCGATACCGTTCGCCCGGCGCCGACCATCGCCAACGGCCTGCCTGGCGCGACCAATTTCGTGCCGAACAATGTCGATGGCGTCCGCACCACCGGGCAGATCGGCCGCTATTACGACGTAACGCTGCGCAACACCGGCGTGATCACGCTGAATTCGGCAGTGGTCGTCGATCGCTTCTCGATCGCGGGCGCGACCTCGCAGCTGAACATCGCGAGCGGCGCACGGCTGACCAGCCTGATGGAGATCCAGCAGCTCACCGGCACGATCCAGAATAATGGCCAGCTGACATCGGTCGGCGATTATCTGCTGCTGTCCGGCCTGCTGACCGGCAGCGGAACAGTCACGGCCCCGTTCACCACCAGCGTGATGGGCAGCATCGCACCTGGCACGATCGGGACGACGGGTACGCTGACCTTCCATGGCGGCCTTGTCCTCTCGTCGGGCTCTGGATATCTGGTCGACCTGGGCGCGAACGGCGTATCGGACCGGATTGTCCTGGGCAGCGGCGGCATCGCCAATATCGGCGGCAATCTGCAGATCAGCTTCTCGGCGGCGACGCTTCGGGGCGGCAACAGCTACACGATCCTGTCCGCACCGGCCGGTGTCACCGGCACCTTCAACGCGCCGGCCGCATTCAGCGCGATCCTGCGCCCGACGCTGACCTATTCGTCGAGCGCGGTGACGTTGAACGTCGTTGCTGGCAGCTATGCCAGCGTGGTCCCGGCGTCGAACCCGGTTGGCTTCGCCTGGGCGCGCATCCTCGATGCGAATCGCGGGCAGGCGGCCAATTATGACGCGCTCTACGGTCCGCTCGACCTGCAGAACGCGGCAACGATCATCAGCACGCTCAGCGGCTGGGCACCGGCGGCCGAAACCACCGCGCGGACGCTCGGCATCGCATCGACCGACTCGACGTCAACCTTCATCCGCAACCGCCTGGCCGGGCTCGATCCGGCCAATCTGGGCGGCTCGATGGCCTATTATGGCAGCCCGGTGCAGGTCGCTGCGGTCGGCTTGTCGCCGATGGGCGCGAACCCGGTGCGCGCGGATATGCCGCCGCCGATGGTTCAGGAGGGCGCGCTCCCCGAAACGATGAGCGGCTTCATCTCGGGCGGCTATCTCAAGGGTGACGGTGCCGCGATGACCGGAATGGGTGGCCGCGACAATTATGACGGCTGGTATGTCGGCGCGGGCCTCGAAGTCGCGATCGACGATACCGGGCTGGTCGGATTTGCCTTCACTTACACCGACACCGACGGCACGGCATCGTTCGGAGCGCAGACCGCACGCGGCGAAGCGTTCCAGGGTACGCTCTATGCCAAGCAGCGATTCGGCGGTGCGACGATCGACGGACAGGTAACCGCTGGTGCGCTGGGCACCACGACGCAGCGTACCGCAGCCTTCCTGGGCACCAACTACACGCTGCGCGCCAAGGACAGCGCAATGGTCGTGGGCGGTGAGGTCGGCCTGGGCTTCGACGCCGGAACCGATGCGATCGAGATCGCACCGCGCGTTGCGGCGCGGGGCACCTGGATCGACTTCGGCAGCGCACAGGAATCGGGCGGCCCTATGGCACTCGACATCAATCGTGCGGACTATAACAGCCTTCAGGGTCGTGCCGGCCTGACCGTCGCTGGCAAGTCGGACGGACTGCGGCCGTTCGTCACCGCCACCTATGTCCATGAGTTCAAGAACCGCTCGCCGATTGTCGGTGCGACGCTGATCGGCGGGATCAACGGCGACGTCGCCTTTGCGCTCAACGGGCAGGACAAGGACTGGGGCGAAGTGTCGGGCGGCATCACCTTCCGCACCGGTTCGGTCGACCTGTCGCTGTCCGCGGACACGACGATCGCGCGTTCCGACCTGTCGGCGCAGAGCTATCGCGGATCGATCACCTTCCGCTTCTGATCGATCACGTTGCCGCATGAGAAGGCCGCCCCTCGCCGGGGCGGCCTTTTTCACGACATTTCGCGAACCTGCGTCTCCAGCATGCCGTCGACGACATGGAGTTCGTTGAACGACGGTCGAGTGTCACGCACCCGCTCCGACAGCGTCCCTGCGCCGATCAGTCGCATCGGGCCGGCGGGAGTCGGGTGGGTGATATCGAAGGGGTCATGGACATGGCCGGTCAGCACGCCGTGCGCGCCCGCATCGGCCAGCGCCTCCAGCGCCGCGCGTCCGCCGCGGGTATGCGACGTGCTGCGCGTCCCCGCTTCGATCAGCGGGTGATGGCAGGCCACCAGCAACAGATGATTCGCGGGCACCTCGGCGATATGCGTCAGCGTGCGCCTGAGTGCGCGGTCGCTGACATGGCCCTTTGACCAGTTGAGCCGGAATTGCGCGCGCGCAGTGGTCTTGAGCGGGACGATCGACACCCCGCGCAGGTCGAGCGGGCGCTCGATCATGCGTTCCAGCGCCTTGAACCGGCGATACGGGGTGACGAACCGTGCCCACAGGTTGAAATAGGGCAGATCGTGATTTCCGACCTCGACAGTCACGGGCCGCCCGAGCGCCTCCAGCCATGCCTGCGCCGCCGCGAATTCATGTCGGCGCGCACGCATCGTCAGATCGCCGGTGACGATTACCGCGTCGGGTCGCTCGGCGGCGACCGTTGCGGCGAACCAGTCGAGCGCCGCGCGATCCTCCGCGCCAAAATGGATGTCGCTGACATGGAACAGCCGGGTCATGCCGCATCCCCCAGCGTCGCAAGGAATATCGGTCGCGTAACGCCGCTACCGACAGGCGTTCCCCATCCAGCGTCACCGGCTCCCCGTCGAACAAGGCAAGCACGGGGTGACGGCTCAGCGGCGCGATGCGCTTCGCCTGCCGCTGGGTGACCGCGCGTGCCGCGACCCAGTCGCCGGTCAGCCAGTTCCAGCCCAGTTCGGCAATGCTCGCCCAGTCGCGCGCGTCGATCGCATCGACTCGCAGTCCGGTGTCGGCGGGGGCTGCGAAAATCGCCTGATAGCGACCGGCCATTCCCGGAACTCCGTCCACCCGCAGCCCCCGACCGAAGGTGCGGCGCCAGGCATTGCGCGCCGCACCCGCCATCCGCGCGATTCGCCCCGCGCGCGCCGCCTCCCGTGCCCGCCCCCAATGCGCGGCAGGGCCAAGGATCAGCCCGACAAAGGCGCGATGGGCTCCGGCCTCGATATAGGGCAACGCTACCCGCTGCGCACCGCGATGCGCGGCATGGACGATAGCCGCTGGATGCGCATCGCCATGCAATATCTTCGCGAGCATGTTCATCGTGCCCCCGGGCAGGATCAGAAAGGCGCCGTCCCATTCGGCCAGCGCGCAGAGCGCCGTGTTGATCGTCCCGTCCCCCGCAAACAGTACGACCGTATCGACATCGGCGGCATCGAGCGCGGCGCGGTCGGGAATGGGGTCGCGTGGAAAGCCGGTGCGTCCGGCCAGCGCCAGCCCGCGCTCCTCGAACACTGCCTCCAGTGCTTCGCATTTCTCCTGACTCGCCGATCCGGATTGAGGATTGGTGATGAACCACAGCCGTTTCATGTCCCGCCAACGCATGAGTGTGCGATTGTTTCGTATCGCGCACGAAAAAGGGGCCGCGCGAGCGACCCCTTCCGATGATTGGACATTCCGGTCAGCGCTGCTGATCGGTCGCGCCACCCTCGTCATCGATCTCGTCCTGGCGGCGTTCGCGCTGCGAATCGGTCTGCTCGCGACGCTGCTGATTCTGCTGCTGGTCGACATTCTGGTTGCGCTGCTGGTTCTGCTGACCGCCTGGGGTCTGGTCCTGCTGACGCTCGTTCATGGCAACTCTCCTCGGATTGCCCCCGCTCATGGCCGAACAACGATCGGATGCCCCGAAACGCTCCCCCGTTCGTCGCAAAACGGACCCACCGAAACAGAAAAGGCCCACCAACTCAATGAGCTGGCGGGCCTCTATATGGTGGGCGTGGCAAGGATTGAACTTGCGACCCCTGCGATGTCAACACAGTGCTCTACCACTGAGCTACACGCCCACTCGCCTGGCGGCGAATCTCGGGAAGCGGCGCTTTAGCGGGGGTCGTCCCCCATGCAAGCGCCGGAATCGCTTGGGCATCAATTCCGGCTGGGGATCTGTTCGGACTCGAACAGCCGGTCGACCTCCAGCACCAGATCGCGCAGGTGGAACGGCTTGGACAGCACCCGCGCCTGCGGCACCTGCTTGCCCGCCTTCAGCGTCACTGCCGCAAAGCCGGTGATGAACATGACGCGCATATCGGGCGCGATCTCGGCGGCACGCTGGGCCAGCTCGATGCCATCCATCTCGGGCATCACGATATCACTGAGCAGCAGATCGAACCGCTCCGCCTCGATCAGCGGGAGCGCGGCAGTGCCACGGTCAACCGCCGTGACCGAATAGCCGGACTTTTCCAGCGCGCGCGCAAGATACTCGCGCATCACCTGGTCGTCCTCGGCCAACAAAATCCTGATCATTCGCCCCTCGCCCGCGGCCGATGCCTGCGTCTGCCCGTCGCGATGTTATGCGCGAAGCCCTTAAGAAATTCCAGCCATACGGGGCGTTGCCGCACCGGCCATGCGGGCATAGATTTGACAGGTGAGCGCGCGCCCCCCTTCGACCGTCACGGCCCCGAGCGTCCCGCGTCGCCGGTTGTCCTTTCGGTCCCGCATGCCGGGCGCGATTATCCGCTCGCATTGCGCGCCGCGCTCAGGGTTCCTGCGATCGACCTGATGCCGCTTGAAGATCGTCATGCAGACACGCTGGCGCTGGCGGCGCGCGGGATCGAGACGATGTTTTCCGCCAGCCGCCCGCGTGCGTGGATCGACCTGAATCGCGCCGAGCATGAGCGCGATCCTCGAATCGACGAGGGGGCCGAACCTGTGCCGGACGCCGCGCAATCGCTCAAGCTGCGCAGCGGCCTTGGCCTGATTCCCCGGCGCGCGGGCGGCGCGGACCTGTGGCGTCGCCGGTTCGCTGCCGAGGAGGTGCGTGCACGGATCGAGCAGGATCACCGACCCTATCATGCTGCGCTGGCCAATGCGCTTGCGGCGGCGCGGGCGCGATTCGGCGTCGCGGTACTGATCGATGTGCATTCGATGCCCCCCTTGCCAGCGGTGCCGCGCGACTGGTGATCGGCGACCGCTTCGGTCGCTCCAGCGCCGCGCGCTTTGTCGCGCGGATCGAGGCGGTGGCACATGCGGCGCGAGTACGCAGCGCGATCAACACCCCCTATGCCGGCGGCCATGTGCTTGAGCGCCATGCCAACCCGGCCAGAAACATCCATGCGATCCAGCTGGAGTTCGACCGCAGCCTCTATCTCGATCGCCGCCGCGACCAGCCGGGACCGGGGCTGGAGGCAACTGCGGCGCTACTGCGCGCGATCCTCGACGCCGTCGCGGACGAAGCATTGCCGCTGGCCAACGCCGCGCAATAGCTTGCCGGATTGCGGCACCAGGCTCCTGTGAAGTGAGGCATCGGCTGAAGGCCGCAGGCCGGTGCCGCGCGTCAGCCAGGCTGAACACACAAAGCATGCCCATAAAAAAACCGCCCGGTGTTGCCACCGGGCGGCCTAGGTTCAGGGAGGAGACACGCCCGAGGGCGTGCCACGCGGGTCCGCGAAAGGGGGGACACGAAACCGCGCTAAAAACAGTATAGTTATGCTTGACCGTGGCTTCAAGGCCACAATCCGAAATGCGATGAATGGAGGGGGTGGATGGGCTAAATCACCCATCTGCAAGCCGAAATCGGCAGAATCAGCCTCCGGAGCCGCGCCTGCGGCTCCGGAGGGAAAGGATCAGACCGCCGGAGCGATCTGCGGCTCGACCGCACCGAGCGCCATCTGGCGACCGAAAATCTCGCGGACCAGGCCCAGCGAGAAGAGGTGAGCATAGATCAGCGGCAGCATGCCGTTCTGCTGAATCTTGCGCAGCTGGTCGCCGCGCATGTCGTTGAGCTTCGCCTCATCGACCATGCGGAACCCGCGATAGATGTACGGCTGTGCAGCGCCTTCCGGCTGGATCGCGACTTCGCCATCCATCAGCAGGCCCATGTCATTGAGTTCCTTGAGGAACGCGCCGGTCTTCTGGCCCGCGATCTCGAACTCTTCGTTGAACTTGAGGACTTGCTGGACCAGTTCGGTCGGCTTGCCGTCCGCGAACAGCGGATCGCCATCGTCGAACGCGCCGATCGTGTCGGTGGTCGGGTCGAAGCACAGCGACAACTCCTCCGACTCGGGACGCAACCGCGCGAGCAGGAACGGATAGCGGCGGATATAGGCCGGGATGTACATCGGCTCGGTCCCGCGCGGCTTGCCGTCGGTGTCGAAGAAGACGTTGACCCCTTCGTTCAGGCCCATCAGCGCCAGCGGCACCGGCTCGTCGCCCGCCGAGAACACGATCGGCATGTGGCGCTGAACCAGCGGGAATTCCTCGACGGTCAGCGGCACCGCGTGCTGCTTGCCCAGGAACGGCGCGGTCGTCGCGGGACGGATGCGGAAATTGCCATGCAACTCGCTCGAGAGCGGGAGGAGGTCGTTGTAGAAAACGGGAAGACCCTGTGCTTGCGGCGCGCTGGCCATGAAATTCTCCTGGATTTAGGTGTGCGCGGTCTATTGGTCGGCGCGCGCGGGCGCAAGCGTAACCAGTTTCCCCGGATTGAACAGATTGTCCGGGTCGAACGCCCGCTTGATTGCGATGAGCGCATGCATCCGCGCGGGCGATGACAGCCGCGCCAGTTCGTCGCGCTTCATCTGGCCGATGCCATGTTCGGCGGAGATCGAGCCACCCGCCGCGACCACAAGATCATGGACGAAGGGGCTGATTCTGTCCGGAATTTTCCGCGACCCAGTTGCGATCCGCCCCGACCGGCGCGCGCACGTGGAAATGGACATTGCCGTCACCCAGATGGCCGAACGCCCCGGCGCTGGTTCCCGGAAACGCCGCCTCGACCGCCGCCGCGCCGTCGATCATGAAATCTGGCATTCCCGCCACAGGTACCGAAATATCGTGCTGCAGCGCCGGGCCGCTCGCACGCTCGGCCTCCGAAATCGAATCGCGCAGCTTCCACAGCGCCTCCGCCTGCGCCTCGCTCGTGGCGATCGTCGCGTCGCGGATCAGACCGCGTTCCAGCCCTCCGGAGAGCAGCCGTTCGAGCAGGATTGCGGGCGGCTCCGCCCCGGCATCGCTTGCCACCGCCTCGATCAGCACATGCCAGGGATGCGGCCCATTGAGCGGGTCGCGCGTCCCCGGAATATGCTCCACGACCAGCGCAAGCGAATGCGCGGGCACGATTTCGAAGCTCTCGATCCGGTCCGTCGCCGCCTCGCACAGCCGCAACAGGTCGAGCGCGGCGTGCGGCGAATCTACTCCAACCCAGCCGACCGCGCGCGCCGCAATTGCGGGGACCAGTCGCAGCGTCGCGGCGGTGACCACGCCCAGCGTCCCCTCCGCACCGACCAGCAACTGGGTAAGGTCATATCCGCGATTGTCCTTCTTCAATGGCGCAAGCCCGTCATGGACGCTGCCATCGGGCAGCACCGCTTCGACTCCCAGCACAAGGGCGCGCATCGTGCCGAAGCGCAGCACTTGGGTCCCCCCGGCATTGGTCGAGACCAGTCCACCGATCGTCGCGCTGCCCTTCGCGCCCAGGGTCAGCGGAAAGCGCCGCCCCTGCGCCAGCGCGGCATCGTGCAGGTCCGACAGGATCACCCCCGCCTCAACCACCGCCAGACCCGCATCGGCATCGATCCGCCGAACCGCGTTCATGCGCCGCAGCGACAGGATCGCGGCCGATCCGTCCTCGGGCGGAGTCGCGCCGCCGACCATCGACGTATTCCCTCCCTGTGGCACCAGCGGGACGCGATGCGCAGCGGCGAGTTGAACGATCGCCGCGACATCCGTCGTAGTACGCGGCTGAAGCAACAGCGACGACGCGCCCTGATAGCGCCCGCGCCAATCAATCAGCCACGGCGCGATGGTGTCGACATCGGTTATCACCGGATCCGCCCCGATTCGCTCCGCGACGGCAGCGGCGAACCTGTGGAGCGCGGTGGTTGGAACAGGCTCTGTCATCCGGGCGCGCTACCATGACGAAACGGCGCGGGGCAATTCATCCACTGTTCAACCCGGCCACGTATAGGGCATGATGGAATGGTGAAGCTGTTGATCGCGTCCGTGTCTGCCGCACTTCTGCTGCCCCCCGGCGCGCCGGGTCAGGGCAAGCCTTCGCCGTCGCCATCTTCGAGCGCCGCGCCGACCCGCCTCGCTCAGGTGCGGATACAACAGCACATCGTCATCCGCGTGCCCCGCCCCGATCCGGTCCGACGCGTTGCCACTCCCGCCCCGGCCCCTCTTCCCCCGATTGCCTGGGTCGAGCAGCGCGCCGACGATTGCGTTGCTGCCGACTCGTTGTCCGGCGCGGCGATCATCCGCTCCGACAGCGTCGATCTAGTCCTGGCCGGCGGGCGGCGCGTGCGCGCGAAGCTGGGCAATGAATGCCCCGCGCTCGACTTCTATACGGGCTTCTATGTGAAGCCCAACAAGGACGGAAAGGTGTGCGCCAAGCGCGACGTGTTCCGTTCGCGTTCGGGGGGCGAATGCCGGATCAAGTCGTTCCGGACGCTGACCCCTGGTCGCTGATCTGCGTTTACCTTGACTTTTTGCGCGGTTTCGCAGAGAGGCCGCGTCAGTTTGCTACAGGGGCGCGCCCCATTTTCCCGGACATCTGAATGAGCTTTGCCGATCTCGGCCTCTCTGACGAATTGCTGAAGACCGTCGAGGCGGCGGGCTATACCGATCCGACTCCGATTCAGACCCAGGCAATTCCTTCAGTCCTGATGATGCGGGACCTGATCGGCATCGCCCAGACCGGCACTGGCAAGACGGCCAGCTTCGTCCTTCCGATGATCGACATCCTGTCCGAGGGGCGCAGCCGCGCGCGCATGCCGCGCAGCCTGATCCTGGAACCGACGCGCGAACTCGCCGCACAGGTGGCGGAGAATTTTGAGAAGTACGGCAAGAACCACAAGCTTTCGATGGCGCTGCTGATCGGTGGCGTGCAGATGGGTGACCAGGTCAAGGCGCTGGAAAAGGGCGTGGACGTCCTGATCGCGACGCCGGGTCGCCTGATGGACCTGTTCGAGCGTGGCAAGATCATGCTCAACGGCTGCAATTTGCTGGTGATCGACGAGGCCGACCGGATGCTCGACATGGGGTTCATTCCCGATATCGAGACGATCTGCTCGAAGCTGCCGACCAATCGCCAGACCTTGCTGTTCTCGGCGACGATGCCGCCGCCGATCAAGAAACTGGCCGACAAGTTCCTGTCGAACCCCAAGACGATCGAGGTCGCCCGGCCCGCGTCGACCAACACCAATATCACCCAGCGCATCGTGCCCGCACCGTCGAGCGCGTTCGCCAAGCGCGACCTGCTGCGCCGCCTGCTGGGTGCAGAGGATGTCCGCACGGCGATCATCTTCTGCAACCGCAAGACGACGGTACGCGAGCTCAACAAGAGCCTTCGGTCGCACGGCTTCCGCTCCGCCGAAATCCATGGCGACATGGACCAGTCTTCACGCATCGCCGAGCTGGACCGGTTCAAGGCAGGGGACGTCAACATCCTGGTCGCGTCCGACGTCGCGGCGCGCGGACTCGACATCAAGGGCGTCAGCCACGTCTTCAACTTCGACGCGCCTTGGCACCCGGACGATTACGTCCATCGTATCGGTCGCACCGGTCGTGCGGGCGCGACGGGCACCGCCTATACGCTGGTGACCAGCGCCGACGCCGAGGCGATCGAGAATATCGAAAAGCTCCAGGGTCAGAAGATCGAACGAGTCGGCGAGCTTCCCCAGGGTGAGCCCGAAGCGGCGAAAAAGCCACGTGGCCGCGCGGCGAAACCGGCGAAGGATGAGGTCGTCGAGACCAAGGTCCGCGAGCCCAAGCCAGTCCGTGAAGCCAAGGCACCGCGCGAGGAAACGCGCCCCGCGGAGAAGACACGCGACGAGCGGCCGCGCGATGACCGCCCCCGCGACCGCCGCGACGAGCGCCCTCGCCGCGACCGCGATCGCCGCTACGAGGGACGCGATGATGGTCCCGACGAGGGCGGCTGGAACGGCCCGATCCCCGATTTCCTGAATTTCACGATTCCAGCGTGACAGCTCAGGAAGACGAGGACGATTTCCTCGCCTTCACGCCGGTCCCCGGCATCGCCAGCCCATGCATCGGCGTATGCCGGATGCGCGCCGACAATGTCTGCGAGGGCTGCCACCGCACGCTCGACGAGATCGCCGAATGGTTCACCGCCAGCGACGATCGCCGCCGCGCAATCCTGGCGCGCATCGCCACCTCGTAACCTGCTGGATCGCGCAACCTGTCGGTTGCGCAATCGGCCCAACGCTCGTTGCCAGCACCCGCAATGACTGTCATTTCGGATTGGAAACAATCACTTGTGGCCAGTGATCCGATCCGCCACAGTCGATCCAAATGCCTCCCCCCAACACCACCCGCAGCTTGTTGCGCAGCGCCACTGCGTCCGCGCACGAGCGGGTCGATCACGCCTTTGGCGGGTTCGACCTGTCCAACCGCGATGGCTATCGCGCTTTCCTGATCGCTCAGGCGCAACCACTGGTGACGGTGGAGGCGGCGGTCGACGCGTTCGATCCGCGCGCGATTCTGCCCGACTGGCCCGAACGCCGCCGCGCACCCCTGATCGCCGCAGATCTGGCCGATCTCGACGCCCCGATCCCCGCTCCCGCAGCGCTCGACCTGCCGAATAATGCTGCGGCACTTGGCGCGATCTATGTCCTTGAAGGCTCCCGTCTGGGCGGCGCGTTGCTCGCGCGTAACGTTCCGATGGACCTTCCGGGCCGGTTCATCCGTTGCCAGCCTGCGCCGAAGCGCTGGCGCAGCTTGATCGAGGTTCTGGACGGGACTCTCACAAGTGGAGACCAGCGTGATGCGGCGGTAGGCGCTGCCCGTGCCGTCTTCGACCTGTTCTGGCGAAGCGCGCGCCAGCATGGAAGGATGCCCGTCGTTGAATGATCCGAACCCCGTCGATCTTACCAATTGTGATCGCGAACCCATCCATATCCTTGGCACGATCCAGCCGATCGGGTTTCTGATCGCTCTGACCGCAGACTGGATCGTCGCACGCAGTTCGGCGAACCTGCCCGAGTATCTGAGCCTTTATCCCGAGCAGATTGTCGGCCATCCGCTCGCCGATCTGCTGCCCGCGCCGGTCATCCACGACCTGCGCAACCGTACCGCGATGCTGCGCAGTCCGGACGCAATCGAGCGGCTGTTCGACGTGGAACTGACCCCGGACGCGGGCCGGTTCGATATCGCCATTCACATGTCGGGCGGACAGATCGTGATCGAGGGCGAACGCTCGTCGGGCGAGATCGGCGACGTCACCGGCATGGTGCGATCGATGATCGCCCGGCTCGACCAGTGCGGTGACATGCTGTCCTTCTTCCGCGAAGGCGCGCGTCAGGTGCGCGCGCTGACCGGCTATGACCGGGTCATGGTCTATCGCTTTGCCGCCGATGGTTCGGGTGAGGTGGTAGCCGAAGCGTGCAAACCCGGCATCGGCCGCTTTCTCGGTCTGCACTATCCCGCGAGCGACATCCCGACGCAGGCGCGCGTCCTTTACACCCGCAACCTGTTGCGTGTGATCGCCGACGTCAACGCGACCCCGGTACCGATCGTGCCCGAGCTGGACGAGAAGGGTGAGCCGCTCGACATGTCGCTGTCGCTGCTGCGATCGGTCTCGCCGATCCATATCGAATATCTGCGCAACATGGGCGTGGACGCGTCGATGTCGATCTCGATCCTGGTCGATGGCAAATTATGGGGTCTGTTCGCCTGCCACCATTATGCTCCCCGCTGCCCCAGCTTCGAGCGGCGCTCAATCTCCGAGCTGTTCGCGCAGATGTTCTCGATGCGCCTCGAAAGCCGCGAGCGGCAGCAGACCGTGGAGTTCGAGCGACGCGCACGCGACATTTCCGACCAGCTGCTCGGCGCGGTCGCTTCCGACGAGACGCTGCTGCGCGACCCCGACTGGCTGGCCGACATCCTCACCAACGCCATCCCCGCCGATGGCGTCGGCGTGTGGCTCAACGGCAGCTACGCCTTTTCCGGGATCACGCCGCCGACCGACGATTTCCGCCGGATCATTCGCGCACTCAACGCGACGGCAGCGGGCAAGGTGTTCGCGACCGATCATATCGGATCGCTGATCGTCGATGCGGAGCCCTTCGCGGGCAGCGCCGCCGGATTGCTCGCGATCCCGATCTCGCGCTCTCCGCGCGACTATGTCGTGCTGTTTCGCAGTGAAATGGTGCGTTCGATCCGCTGGGCCGGCGATCCGCACAAGCCGGTCGATTACGGCCCCAACGGCCCGCGCCTGACCCCGCGCGAGAGTTTCGAGGAGTGGAAGGAACTGGTGCGCGGTCGATCGCGCCCCTTCACCGCGTCGGAACTGCGTGTCGCCGAAACGTTGCGCGCGACGCTGATCGAAGTGGTGCTGCGCCTTGCCGACGAAGCGTCTGCCGAACGTCAGCGCTCGGGCGCGCGTCAGGAACTGCTGATCGCCGAACTCAATCATCGCGTTCGCAACATCCTGGGCCTGATCCGCGGGCTGATCCGCCAGGCGCAGCCGGAGGAAGAAGCGGTGCGCGATTTCGTGCGGGTCGTCGATGGGCGAATCCACGCGCTGGCCCGCGCGCACAACCAGATTACCGAGGATCATTGGGGCCCGGCCTGGCTCCAGGCGCTGATCGACGCCGAAGCCGCTGCCTTTACCGAGGAAGGCGACCGGATCCTGAGCGAGGGCGAGCCGGTGATGCTCAACCCCCAGGCATATTCGACGATGGCGCTGATCCTGCACGAGCTCGTCACCAACTCGACCAAATATGGCGCGCTGTCGGTGCCGGGCGGAACGGTGAAGCTCAACTGGACATGCAATGCGCGCGGCGATCTGCTCCTCCATTGGCGCGAACTCAACGGCCCGCAAGGTGGCGCAGCCGTCGCGCAAGGGATTCGGCACCACGATCATCGAACGCTCGGTCCCCTATGACCTCGGCGGCGAGGCAGCGATGCGCTATGCTGCAGGCGGGTTCGAGGCAGATTTCTGCATTCCCGCACGCCATGTTTCAAAGCCGCGTGACGGTGGCGCACCGCGAATCCACTTTCCGCGCGCACCGCACGGCCATCGCGAGGAGCCGCCCACCGACCTGCTCAAGGGTCAACGGCTGTTGCTGGTCGAGGACAGTCTGATCATCGCGCTCGATGCCGAGGATATCGCCACCCGGCTCGGCGCGACGGATGTGATGACCGCAGCATCGGTCGATGCCGCACTGGACCTGATCGCCGCGTCGCCGCCGACGGTGGCGATCCTCGACATCAACCTTGGTAGCACCACCAGCTTCGCGATCGCGGACGCGCTGCTCGAGCGGGAAATCCCGTTCATGTTCGCGACTGGCTATGGTGAACAGGCGCAATTTCCAGACCAGCATCGCGGCCGGCCGGTGGTGCAGAAGCCTTATACGCTGGAAAATCTCGCCCGCGCGCTGGCGGAGATGCTCGGCTAGCCCAGCACCCGGCCCGCGACAGCGTCGAGCTTTGCGAGGAGTTCCGGATCGCGCACGGACGGCGCGGTGATCAGCGCGGTGTCGAGGCAGGTGTCGATCGGCGACGCCGTCCGCTCGGCGGGCAAGTCGCGGAGCAGGTTCAGCACCATCGCCCGCGCCTTGGTCGCATTGGCGCCGAGCTGCGCGATCACCTGCGCGACATCGACTGCGGCCTCCTCTTCGCGCCAGCAGTCATAGTCGGTGACCATCGCCACCATCGCGAAAGGCAGTTCCGCCTCGCGCGCCAGCTTCGCCTCGGGCATCGCGGTCATGCCGATCACGTCGCAGCCCCAGCTGCGGTAAAGGTGGCTTTCGGCCCGGGTCGAGAATTGCGGCCCCTCCATCACCAGGCAGGTGCCGCCGCGATGCACGCTCGCCCCCGCCGCCTCGGCAGCGTCCGCTGCAAGCGCAGACAGGCGCGGGCAGATCGGATCGGCCATCGAGACATGGGCGACCATGCCGGTGCCGAAGAAGCTCGACGGACGCCCCTTGGTGCGGTCGATGAACTGGTCGACGATCGTGAATGTCCCCGGCGCGCGTT
The DNA here is from genome assembly GCF_024700005.1 of Sphingomonas sp. J344. Taxonomy (NCBI): domain Bacteria; kingdom Pseudomonadati; phylum Pseudomonadota; class Alphaproteobacteria; order Sphingomonadales; family Sphingomonadaceae; genus Sphingomonas; species Sphingomonas sp. J344. The sequence goes on from NZ_JAJONB010000001.1 coordinate 948,250, forward strand.
CCTCCTGCAGCCCGCCGACCGACGAGACTGACAGAATATCGGTTACACCCAGCCGCTTGAGGCAATCGATATTGGCGCGCGCGTTCAGTTCCGACGGACTGATCCGATGGCCGCGCCCGTGGCGGGGCAGGAAAGACACGCGGACATGGCCCAGCCGTCCGGTGAAAATCGCGTCCGAGGGTTCACCCCAGGGCGAGGCGACATTGACCCATTCGCCGCCCTCGACGCCCTCGACTTCGTACAGCCCCGATCCGCCGATGATCCCGATATGCCAGTTGCTCATACCACGCCTTGTTTGCTCACTTTAGGGCGGGCGTAGGCGAAGTAGATGACAACCCCGAGGACGTTCCAGATCAGGAAATAGAGCTGAGTCTTGGCCGGCAGGCTGAAGAACAGATAGGCGCAGCCCAGCACCGCGATCGCGCCGACCAGCCACCAGAGTGGCGTGCGAAACATGCGCGGCGCGTCCGGCGCACGGCGGCGCAGCACCATCATGCAGATTGCGACCGCCGCGAAGGCGACCAAAGTCCCGGCATTGGCAAGCGCCGCAATCTCGTCGATCGGCAACAGCCCCGCGATCACGCTGACGATGATCGCGGTGAAGATGGTGATGCGAACCGGCGCGCCGCGCGACGACACCTTCGCCAGCGCAATCGGCAGCATCCCGTCTCGCGCCATGGTGAAGAAGATGCGGCTCTGCCCGAACAGGAAGCCGAGCAGCACCGTCGGGAGCGCGATCACCGCCGAGATGGCGAGGAAGGTGGCGAAACGCGGCTGGCCGAGTTCGCGCAGGATCAACGCCAGCGGCTCCGGGCTGTCGGCGAATTGCGTGTAGGATAGGGCGCCGACCGCCGCGACCGCGACGAGCATATAGATCGCGACGCACGCGACCATCGACCCGACGATGCCGATGGCAAGGTCACGGCCCGGATTCTTGGTCTCCTCCGCGGCGGTCGAGATCGCGTCGAAGCCGTAGAATGCGAAGAAGATGATCGCGGCGGCAGCCATCACCCCGCGCTCGACCCCGTCGGCCGACACGCTCTTGGCGAAGCCGAACGGGGCGAATGGCTCGAAATTGGCGCTGTTTAAGTAGGGCAGCGCGACCGCGACGAAGACGGCCAGCGCAACGATCTTCACGATGACGAGGCCCGCGTTGAGCGTCGCGCTTTCCCGCGTGCCGAGGCACAACAGCCCCGCGACGATCGCGATGATGACGATGGCGGGGATGTTGACGATGCCGCCCGCATGCGGCCCCTGCATCAGCTCCATCGGCACCCCGGCCCAAGATTGCAGCAGCGGCGCGGCATAGCCCGACCAACCGACCGCGACCGCGCTGACCACCAATGAATATTCGAGGATCAGCGACCAGCCGACGACCCAGGCGATAATCTCGCCAAGCACGGCATAGCTGTAGCTGTACGCGCTGCCCGACGCCGGCATCATCGTCGACATTTCGGCATAGGCGAGCGCGGCGGCGGCGCAGATCGCCCCGGCGATGACGAAGGACAGGATCACCGCTGGCCCCGCCTTCCCGGCACCGACGCCGATCAGCGTCAATATGCCGGTGCCGACGATCGCGCCGATGCCGAGTGCGATCAAATGCGGCCAGGACAGGGTCGCCGCCAGCCGATGCTCGGGGGCGTGATCTTCCGCGCCCTTCACGCTTTTCGTCCGAAAAAGTCCGTCGGCCATGCCGTCCCCCCTGATTATTGCACGTGGGTGCGACGGGATTGCCGCGTCGTCAACGGTTCATCCCGGCGACATGCGACGAGGCGCATCGTTGCGACAGCAAAACGGAGTTCGGCCATGCACCGTCGCCTGTTTCTCATCACGCTCGGCGCGACCGCAGCCACGCCTGCACTCGCCCAGCGCAAATTGCCCCAGGAGCCCAATCCGCAGATCGACTATGGCGGATTCGAACAGTTGACCGGCGACGTCCGCCGACTGCGCGCGCAGCGGCTGTTGCCCTTTGCCAAGTTCAAGGAACAGGCTGCATCGCGCGGTACGGTGTTGCTCGACGCTCGGTCCGAAACGGCGTTTCGCGAGGGGCATATTCGCGGCGCAGCCAATTTGCCACTGCCCGACTTCAATGCGGAGTCGCTCCGCAATCTCATTGGGCGCGACCGAAAACGGATGGTCCTGATCTACTGCAACAACAATTTCTCGAACCGCGTCCGCCCGGTTCCGATGAAGGCCGCGCCACTCGCTCTCAATATCCAGACGTTCATCAATCTGGTCGGCTATGGCTATTCGAACGTCTGGGAGCTGGCGGACGTGATCGATTTCGACGATCCCAAGGTGGAGTGGGTGCGCGGGTTGGCGTGACTCTCTCCGTGCTAAACGGGCGCCCGCACGCTCTTCAGCAGCGTCTTGAACCGCGTCCCGTCACCCTCGCGCACGGTGATTGTCACCGAGCCGGTCTTGCTGGTGTTCACATCCTCGACCGTCCCGGCGCGGCCCTTGTGGCGGCCATCGACCACCTCGCACGCATCGCCATTGCCGATCACCCCGGACATTTCGCCCCGCTGTCGATCCACGCCTTGGTCAGCGCGCCGAACTGTGCCTGAGTTCCCGGAGCAGGGGTCCGCCCCGGCCCCGGATTCCAGCCCCAGCCGACCAGCGTATCGCTGGCATTATGCTCGTGGATCTGCGCCAGCGTCTTGCCGCCGTTGCGCTTGCGGTCCTTCAATTGCTCGCAGATTTCGCGCAGCGACTTGCCCTCCCACGCCATCGAGGCCGGGGCGAGATGCCATAGCGGATGCCCCGGAATGCTGCCCTTGCCATCGGCGAACGCGACATTGCGCGGGCCGTGACAGGTCGAACACTCCATTCCCGCGACACCCATCCCGCCCGACCCGCGCTCGACCGGGGGCATGTGAAAGCGCATATCATCGCCCTGCAACGGGCTGTCGGTACGCGGGTGACAGTTGATGCAGCGCGGATGCGTCAGCACCTTGCCCATCTCGGTAAAGATCGCCGCCGACCGCGCCGCCGGATCGGAAATGGTCGCAAAAGCCGCGACGGGCTTCAGCCCGACCGGCGCCGCCGACTGGCTCGATGCCACCACCGCGGCGGGCAGCGCGATCGCGGCGAACCCCAGCGCGATCAGGCCGTAACGTTGCACGCTCATGCATTGTCTCCATGCGCGAAGGGCAGGCGGCGCACCGCCTTTCCGGTCAGCTTGCGCCAGGCATTGGCGACGGCGGGGGCGATCGGGGGGACGCCCGGTTCGCCGACCCCGGTCGGCTTTTCGGTCGAGGGGATGATCGCGACCTCGATATCGGGCATCTCGCCGATGCGCAGGGAGCGATAGCTGTCGAAATTGGTCTGCCGGACGACGCCGCCCTCGCCCAGCGTCACCTCGGCATAGAGCGCGTGGCCCAGGCCATAGCCGATCCCGCCCTCCATCTGCGCGCGGATGATGTCGGGGTTTACCGCGATCCCGCAATCGACCGCGCACCAGACCTTGTGCACCCTGGGCAGGCCGTCCTTGCCCTTCGAGACCTCGGCGACCTGCGCCACATAGGAGTCGAAGCTCTCATGCACCGCAATCCCTTTGGCTCGGCCCTTTTTTGGGGGCTTGGCGAAGCCGGACATCGCCGCGACCTTGGCCAGCACGCCCTTGGCCCGCTCATGCTTGAGCAGGTCCATGCGCCCCTGCACCAGATCCTTGCCGCCCAGTTCGAGCAGCTCGTCGATCAGCGTTTCCTTGACGAACGCGGTGTGGGTGTGGCCGACCGATCGCCACCACAGCACCGGGACGCCGCCCTTCATCATGTGCTGGCCCAGCCGGAAATCGCCGATCTTGTACTGGTTGGTGTCGTTCGCGCCCTCGATCATGTTGCCGTCGATGCCGTCGCGGATGCCCATCGCTTCGAACGGCGTATCCTTCATGATCGACTTGGCGGCGCACACCTGATCCCAGCCGCTGATCGCGCCGGTGGCGTCGATCCCGGCGCGGACGCGATGCACGGTCATCGGGCGATACCATCCGCCGGTCAGGTCGTTCTCGCGGCTCGCCACGACCTTCACCGGCGCGGCAAAGCCGTAGGCGCGCGCGCACGCCGCCGCCTCGCTGCCGTCGGACATCATCGGATTGACGCGGCGACCGAAACTGCCCCCGGCGAAATGCTGGACCAGTTCGCTCTTGTCGAACGGAACCCCGGCGACGCCACAGATCGCGCCCATTTCGCCGACCTGAAACTGGCTGCCGGCATGGACCGAAATCCCTTCACCCTTCTTCTCGATGACATAGTCCATCGTTTCCATCGGCGCATGCGCGAGGAACGGGAAATAATAGATCGCGTCGATCGTCTTCGCCGCGCGGCCCAGCGCCGCAGCGGCATCCCCCGCCGCCTCGACCTGCTTGCCCGGCGTGCGCGCGGCGGCGCTATATTCGGCCAGCATCTGATCCGACGAGCGCGTCTCTGCCTTCGACAAATCCCAGTCGACCTCCAGCGCGGCTGCCGCCCGCTGCGCGGTCCAGGTATCGCGGGCATAGACCGCCACCCCGCTCGGGATCGGCTTGACGTCGAGCACGCCGGGGATCGCGCGCGCCGCACTATCCTCGACTTTCTTGACCGTCGCACCGAAGGCAGGCGGACGCCGCACGGCGGCATGGACCATGCCGGGCAGGCGGACGTCCTGCGTGAACACCGCCGACCCGTCGGTCTTGGCCTTGCTGTCGACCTTCGCGACATGCTTGCCGATATAGACATAGCGGTCGGGGGTCTTGGGCACCGGCTTTTGCGGCACCGGCAGCTGTGCCGCGTCTGCGACCAGTTCGCCGAAGCCAGCCTTGTTGCCGCCAGCACTGACCACGCCCTTGGAGATCGCGACGGCGGAGGGCGCGACACCCCAGCGCTTTGCCGCCGCCTCGACCAGCATCGCGCGCGCGGCCGCACCCGCCATGCGCATCTGGTCCCAGCTTTCGCGCATCGCGGTCGATCCGCCGACGCCCATCGTGCCGAACATCAGGTTGCGATAGAGCGGGTCATTGGCCGGGGCGAAGACGACGTGCACCTGATCCCATGCCGCGTCCAGCTCGTCGGCGATAATCGTCGCCACGCCCGTGGCCGGCCCCTGGCCGAACTCGACATGCTTGGCGATGATCGTCACCCGGCTGTCGGTCCCGATGCGGACGAATGCGTTGGGGGTCAGCGTCGCGCCGCCCCCCTGTGCCTTCGCCGCCTTGACCGGCAGGGTGAAGCCGATGGTGAGCGCGGCGCTTCCAGTCAGAAAGCCGCGGCGATTGGCGACCGCGTTCATGCCTGTGCTCCCTTCACGCCCGCAGCGTCCTTGATCGCCTGACGAATGCGGACATAGGTGGCGCAGCGGCAGATATTCCCCGCCATCGCCGCGTCGATATCCTTGTCGGTCGGCTTGGGCTTGGCGGTCAGCAGGCCGATGGCCGACATCACCTGCCCCGACTGGCAAAAGCCGCATTGCGGCACGTCGATCTGGACCCAGGCGGCCTTGACCGCATCGGCGACCTTGCCACTCGCGCCCTCGATCGTGGTCACGCTCTTGCCCGCGACCATCCCGACCGGGGTCACGCAGGACCGCCGGTTCATCCCGTCGAGATGCACGGTACACGCCCCGCATTGCGCGACGCCGCAGCCATATTTGGTTCCCGTCAGCCCCAAATGGTCGCGCAGGACCCAGAGCAACGGCGTTTCGGGATCGCCGGCGAAGGTTTCGGATTTGCCGTTCAACTGGAAGGTGGTGGCCATCGATGCGCCTCCTGTCTGGGCGCAAGCTAAGCCACCACCATCGTTTCGCGAAATGAATTTATTTCACCCGCGGTTGGTCACTTGGCAACGAACCGCACTGCGGCACCGCCGCCAGGTCCCATCCAGATCGACAGGCTGTCGCCCGCCTTCACCCGCTTCTTCTCGATCACGATCGCGTGACGCTTGTCGGTGCGATAATCCGCACCCTCGCCGTCGCGATAGATGTGCGCCTCATAGCTCTTGCCCGGCTCCAGAAAGTCGAGCTGAACCGTCGTCGTCCGCGACGTGCCGTCGGTTACCGCGCCCAGAAACCACTCGCCGGTCCCCTTGGCCTTGCGCACCACGGTCACATACTCCCCGACCTCGCCGTTGAGCACGCGGGTGTCGGTCCAGTCGACCGCGACATCCTTGATGAACTGGAACGCGCCGGGATATTTGGCGTAATTCTCGGGCAGGTCGGCCGCCATCTGGATCGGTGAGTAGAGCACGATGTACTGCGCCAATTGCTTGGCGAGCGTCGACATGAACGGCGTCCCGCCCTTGCCCTCCAGGCTCAGCACGCCGGGAGTAAAGTCGAACGGCCCGGCGAGCATCCGGGTGAAGAACAGGTTCGCCTCATGCTCGGGCGGATTCTTCGGCTCGCCCCACGCATTATACTCCTGCCCGCGCGCGCCCTCACGGCTGACCCAGTTGGGATAAGTGCGGCGCAACCCGGTATCCTTGATCGGCTCGTGCGGATTGACCGCGACCTTGTACTTTGCCGCCGTCCTGACGATGTTGAGGTGGTGGCGCGACATATATTGGCCGTCATGCCATTCCTGCGTCACCCGGCCATCGGCCCAGACGCGATCGATCTGTCCGGCATCGGTTACGTATCCGGTCTTCACCACCTCGATCCCGTTTGCCGCCGCATAGCGATAGGCGTCGTCGGACTGCGCCTCATACTGCCCCGCGCCGCCGCCGGTTTCGTGATGGCCGACGATATGGACGCCCTTTTTCTTCGCATAGGCCGACAGCACCGCCATATCGAATTGCGCCACCGGCTTGTCGAAGTCCCAGTCATCGCCATTGTCGAACCAGTTGCCGTCCCAGCCGACATTCCACCCCTCGACCAGCACGCCGCGAAAGCCGTTCTTCGCGGCGAAGTCGATGTAGCGCTTCACATTCTCCGTCTTCGCGCCCAGCCGTTCGCCGGTGCCCCAAGTCGCGGTGTCGAGGTGCATTTCCCACCACACCCCGACATATTTGCTGGGCTTGAACCAGCTGACATCGCCCAGCTTGTTGGGTTCGTTTAGGTTCAGTTCGAGCTGCGACATGTACAGCTCTGCCGCGCTGTCGGCGACGCGCAGCGTGCGCCACGGCGTCGTGAATGCACCCTCACGGATCACCGCCGCACCCTGCGACGATCGCGACAGCTCGGCGCGGAAACGTGTCCCCTCCACCCGGCGCAACCACATGCCGGCGTAATCGACCAACGCCGCTTCATGAAACGCGACATGGGTGCCGTCGGCCAGCTTCATCGTCACCGGGGTATGCGCCTGGGTCATGCTGCTGACCGGCGTCTTGTTGTAGAGATATTCGTAGCGATTCCACTCGCCCGCCGGGGTCCACCAGGCGGTGCCGTCGCTGGCCAGCGCGAATTCGGTCAGCTCCTCGACGATGCGGTAGGGCTTGCCGTCAGCCTGGGCGGGCAGTTCGTAGCGGAAGCCGAACCCGTCATCGAACACGCGGAACACCACGTCCATGACCCGCGCCGTCGCAGTGCGATCCTTGAGCCGCACGCGCAATTCGGTGTGGCGGTCGCGGACGCTCTGCCACTCGCCCCAGGGCTGTTCCCAGGTCGAATCCGCGGCGGTCACCTTCTGGCTCTCGAGCGCGAAATTGCGCTCAAGCTTGGGCGCATCGCCGAGGATGAAGCCCATGCGCGACGGCTGGATCAGCGGCTTCCCGTTGCGCGTGACGCTGTAGTAGGGGCGCCCGTCGCCGTCGGTGGTGACAGTGACCTTCAGGCTGCCATCAGGCGATGCTGCGGTCGCGCCGCCCGCCTGCGCCGTCGTCGCTTGGGCCACATCCTGCGCCAGCGCCGGGCCGGCCAGCGCGATTAACGGCAGCGTCAACGCTGTCAGGGTCAAGGTTGCACGCATTTTCACTCTCCTGTCGGCGACGCCACAAGCGCGTCAGTCTGTATGTTCGAGGACCATGCCCGAATAAGGGGGCAGCATGCCGGAGGCCGCACCGTTGACAGCCGCGATCACCCGGACCCGGTCGTGGACCTCGGGATGCCACGCCAGCGCAGTCGTGCCCAGATTGAATGCACAGGTCAGGCGCTGGCCAGCGATGCTGCGGGTGAACACCAGCAGCGCCTCACCCGCCGCGACCACCGCCATCGCGCCCTCACGCAACGCCGGGTTGGCCGCGCGCGTCGCGATCAGGCCACGGGTCAGGTTGAGCAGCGAGCCATTCTCTGCGGTCTGCCGATCGACCGCCAGCGCGGCATGATCCGCCCCGACCGGCAGCCACGGCTCGCCTGCGCCAAAACCGAGATTCTCCGCATCCGCCTGCCACGGCATCGGAGTCCGCACCCCGTCGCGGCTGAGCGTCAGTGGCCAGTTTGCAATCGCCTCGGGATCCTGCAGCTTGTCGAACGGGATCTCGACCTGGTTCAGCCCCAGCTCCTCGCCCTGGAACAGGATCGCATTGCCGCGCAGGCACAGCAGCAACAGCATCTTCATCGCCGCGAATGCAGCGCGATGCTCGGGTTCCACCCAGCGCGACACCGCGCGCGGGGCATCGTGATTCTCGAACGCCCAGCTCGGCCAGCCCGTGCCCGGCGCATCGGGCCAGGTCTCGACCGCCCTCTTCACCAATGCAGGGGTCAGCTTGGGCGCGTAGAGAAAGTCGAAGCCATAGGCGCTGTTGAGCCGCGTCGTTCCCGACGTAAAGGCGTGCATCTCCGCCTCGGGCGTCGGGCCGCCGACCTCGGCGACCGTGAACGCGCCGCCATGCGCATCGGTCAGCGCGCGGTGGCGCTCGAGGAAGCCGACGATATCGGGGTGGCTCTGGTTGTAGAGATGCTGCTGGAAATCGAACGGGCGGGTGCGCGGTCTCCCATCATCGGGCGCGGGCGGATTGTCGCGCAGCTGGGGGTCGTGCATCGCGAAGTTGATCGCATCGACGCGGAAGCCATCGACCCCGCGCTCGAGCCAGAATTGCGCGGCCGCCAGCGCCGCATCCTGAACCTCCGCATTGTGGAGGTTGAGGTCAGGCTGGCTGCTCAGGAAATTGTGCAGATAATATTGCCCGCGCCGCGCGTCCCAGGTCCAGGCCGGGCCGCCGAATACCGACTGCCAGTTGGTTGGCGGCGACCCGTCCGACTTGGCATCGGCCCAGACATACCAGTCGGCGCGCGGGTTATCGCGGCTCGCCCGGCTTTCCTTGAACCATGCATGCTGGTCGGAGGTGTGCGAATAGACCTGATCGATAATGACCTTCAGCCCCAGCACATGCGCGCGGGCGACCAGCGCATCGAAATCGGCCAGCGTCCCGAAGATCGGATCGACATCGCAATAATCGGCGATGTCGTAGCCAAAATCGCGCATCGGCGAAGTGAAGAAGGGCGACAGCCAGATCGCATCCACCCCCAGCGAGGCGACATGGTCGAGCCGCGCAGTGATGCCGGGCAGATCGCCGATCCCGTCGCCATTGGAATCGGCGAAGCTGCGCGGATAGATCTGGTAGATGACCGCTCCGCGCCACCAGTCCTGCTGCGTTTCGGTGATCGTCAACGGTGCGGCCTGATTCACTTGGCAGCTCCCGTGGCGGCGCAGGCAACATAGCCGAATGCGGGGAGCGTGACGGTCAGGGTTCCGGGCGCGGCGGCGCTGGCGGGGCAGCTGCCGACAATCGCAGTGAAGCCGGTCGACCCGACACCGACCTCGACATTGCGGGTGATCGGGGTGCTGCTGGTGTTGAACGCGACCACAACCTCGGCGCCGGTGGCAGGGTCGAAGCGCGACACCGCGAACAGGCCGGGCGTCTCGTCATAGTTGCGCGTCACCTGCCGCCCCTTGCTCAGCGCGGGCGTCGCGCGGCGTGCTGCCGACAGCTTGGCAATTTCGACATAGAGCGGATGCGTCATGTCGAAATTGGAATCCGCCGTCGTCTTGCTGGTGCCGATCAGGGTGTTGTCATTGTACACCGCGACCTTGCTCGGGAACATGTCCTCGCGCGCGTCCTGATCGTTGCCGTCACCGATGAACCCCTGCTCGTCGCCCGAATAGACGGTCGGCACGCCGCGCAACAGCATCAGCATCGCGTGGCCGAGCTTCACCCGCGCGAGCAATTCGGCATCGTCCGCCTTGGGGAACGCCTTGCGCACATCGGTCGAGAAGCGGCCATGGTCGTGGTTGGAGATGAAGGTCGGCAGCTGCAGCGCGGTCGCCGCTCCGCCCTCATACAGCGCGTCGCGGTCGAACAGAGCCGCGAGCGTGTCGGTCCCCTTGCTCCCCGCCACGGTCGCCTGCACCGCTGCGCGGAACCCGAAATCGAGCACGCTGGGCAGCTGGTGGACGCGGGTGTGCAGTGCCAAGTCGCCGGCATCCCCCTCATTTGCCACTTCGCCGAAGATGTGGAAATTGGGAATGCCCTTCGCCGCCGCGCGCGCTTCCATCGCTGGCACGAATGCCTGCCAGAATTCCGGGTTTACGTGCCGCGCGGTGTCGATGCGGAAGCCGTCGATCCCGAACTGGTCGATCCAGCCGCCGTAAATGTCGATGAACCCCTGAACCACCCGCGGATTCTCGGTCATCAGATCGTCCAGTCCGACGAAATCGCCGATCGTCGAGCTTTCGTTGCGGAAGGTCGTGTTGCCGCGATTGTGATACCAGATCGGGTCGTTGAGCCATGCTGGCACCTTCACCGACTTCTCCGCCTCGGGCACGAACGGGGTGTAGGCATAAGTGGGATCGGTCAGCTTCGCGAAGTTTTCCGCGGTGCCGATGCCGTCACCGGCAAAGCCCGGATTGATGGCCTTGCCGGTGACGCCCCCTTTGCGCTGGTAGGGATAGTCGGCGCGGCTGCGATAGGCGCAGGCGCTGACCGGACACTCCCGATACTGGATCACGTCCGCCGTGTGGTTGGTGATGATGTCGAGATAGACCTTGATCCCGCGCGCATGCGCCGCGTCGACGAACGCCTTCATCTCCGCATTCGTCCCGAAATGCGGGTCGACCTGGGTGAAGTCGGTGATCCAGTAACCGTGATAGCCGGCGCTTTCCTGCCCCGGACCGCCCTGCACGGGCTTGTTCTTGTAGACCGGCCCAAGCCAGATCGCGGTCGCGCCGAGCCCCTGAATATAATCGAGCCGCGAGATCAGCCCCTTGAGGTCGCCGCCATGGAAGAACCCCTTGTGCGTCGGGTCGAAGCCATGGGTGAGCCGGTCGCCCTTGAGCCCGCCCTTGTCGTTCTTAGGGTCGCCATTCTCGAACCGGTCGGGCAGCATGAAGTAGAGTACCTCTTGCTCCGCCGTTCGATCGCGCAGTTGCGGTGCGGGGGTCTGGGCCAGCACGGGGCTGGCGAGCGCGGTGGCTAGGATCAGCGGCAACAGCTTCATACGCGGGTCACTTCCTGGGGCTGAGATTGCGGGGTCGCCACGAAGCGCGCGACGAATGCATCATGGTCGGGCATCCGCGCCGCATCGCGGGCGAAAGCGGTTGAGATGGTCGAGAGGAACTGGTCGAGCTGCGTGTCGTCGAGCTGATCAGCGAGCGGGTGCCAGCGCGCGGGCAGGATGTTCTGTCCCACCATCACCTGCAACCAGCCGGGGACGTCGAACAATTCGTCATGCTCACGCACGATGCGGCCGTCGGTGCGAAACATCGCGATGCGGTTTGCCAGCGGCTCGGGCAGCTCCATCGTGCGCAGCGCGTCCCAGAAGGGTTCACCCACTCGGCCATTGGCGGTGTAGTGAAGGATCACGAAGTCGCGAATCCGGTCGATCTCGAAATCCGCCATCCGGTTGAACCCGTCACGATCGGCATCCGCGACCGCCCCGCTCGGCAGGAAATCGAGCAGCCGGTTGATCCCGGTCTGGATCAGATGAATCGAAGTCGATTCCAGTGGCTCGATGAACCCCGACGACAGGCCGATCGCCACGACATTGCGGTTCCAGAATTTCTTCCGCTTGCCGGTGGTGAAACGCAGCATGCGCGGTTCGGCCAGCGCCTCGCCATCGAGGTTCGCCATCAGCGTCGCGGTCGCCTCATCCTCGCTGGTGTGCCGCGAGCAAAAGACATGGCCGTTGCCGGTGCGGTGCTGCAACGGGATGCGCCATTGCCACCCCGCCTTGCGCGCAGTGGCGCGGGTATAGGGCGTGAGCGGACGGGCGCTCGCGCACGGCACCGCGACCGCGCGGTCGCAGGGGAGCCAGTGGCTCCAATCCTCATAACCGGTCGCCAGCGCGCCTTCGATCAGCAGCCCGCGAAAGCCGGTGCAATCGACGAACAGCTCGCCCGCGACCCGCTCGCCGCCAACCAGCGTCAGCGCCGCGACATCGCCGCTTTCGCCGTCGCGCTCGACCTCCGCGATCCGTCCCTCGACCCGCACGACGCCGCGCGCCTCGGCGAAGCGGCGCAGGAATGCGGCGTAAAGACCCGCGTCGAAATGATAGGCATAGGGCATCGGCGGCAATGCGCTGTCCGGCGCGCGCTGAACATGCGCGAAGCGGTTTCCATAAGCCGCGACGGCGTTGAGCACATAGTCACCCAGCGGCCCCGCCCGGCCCGCAGCGCGTCCACGCAGCCAGTAATGGTGGAAGGGCAGCAGCCCCAGCCCACGCCCGACCAGCCCGAAGGCGTGGATGTAGCGATCCTCGAACCCGCCCCAGCCGGCGAATTCGATCCCCAGCTTGTAGGTGCCCTGGGTCTCACGCAGGAACTGCGCCTCGTCGATGCCCAGCGCCTGATTGAAGTTGCGGATCATCGGGATGGTGGCTTCGCCCACCCCGACGGTGCCGATTTCCTCGGATTCGACGAGCGTGATCCGCCAGCCCTTGCCGCAGAAGCGCGCGAGCGCCGCTGCGGTCATCCAGCCGGCGGTTCCGCCGCCGGCGATGACGATGCTGCGCAACATTTCAGACATCGTATCGCCTTTCCCCCGGCGGGCGAGCCGCCGGGGGATACGGGAGAGATCAGAACTTGAAGGTGAAGCCGGCCTGGAAGCGACGGCCGAAGCGCTGGTGGTTCATCACCTCGAGCGGTCGGCCCGGGTTGATCGCCACGAACGGCTCGTCGGTCAGGTTCGAACCCTGGAGGAACAGCGACAGCCCTTCGAGTGCGCTGCCCGGCTGGAAGTCGTAGCCGATCTGCGCATCGATGATCGTCTCATCCAGCGCACGGCGACGCTGACGGACCGCGCCGAGGCCGGAGAACTCACCCAGGAAGGTCGAGCGATAGCGAACGCTGCCGCGCAGGTTGAAGCCCCATTTCTCGAAATAGGCCGTGCCGTTGGCAACCCAGTCCGAATAGCCGGGGATATTCTCCGGCGGCTGGCCCGGCTCAGGCGCGATCTTGGACTTGGTGTAGGATACGCCACCCGTCACGCCGAAGCCCGATAGCGCCGAGGTAAAGGTCTCGAACGGCACGGTGCCGGCGAATTCGGCACCATAGATCTCGCCGCCCTCGCCATTGAACGGCTGGCTGATCCGACCCATCGTGCTAACCGGCGGGGTGGGCTGGATGATCGGATAGCTCGAATAATCGAACGGCCGCTCCCCGGTGTAGATGTAGTTGTGCAGCGTCTTGTGGAACAGCTGCAGCGCGACATATCCGCTCCGTCCGAAATACCGCTCGAACGTCAGGTCGAACGCGGTGGCGCGATAGGGGCGCAGCGAGGGGTTGCCGCCGCTGCCGGTCACGATGCGCTCGGCGACGTTCGGGCCATAGGAAATGTTCACCCGCATATCGTCGAGCCGCGGCCGCTGGATTTCGCGCGCCGCGCCAAAGCGGATCACGAAGTCGCTGTCGAAGCGCAGCGACAGGCTGAGGCTGGGCAGCACGTCCCAATAATCGTCGCCCAGCGTGCGCAGCTGTGGCCCGGTCGGGGTCATGATATAGCCGGTCGAGTTCTGGTTGGTGTGCTGTGCCAGCACGCCCAGATTGCCGGTCAGCCGCGCTCCGCCCAGATCGGAATCGAGGTTCAGCATCGCGAAGCCGCTCAGCACCTCTTCCTCGACGCTGAAGCTCTTGAACAGCACGTCCTGCGCGGTGTTGGCGACGCGGGTGTAAACCCCGCCATTGAGCAGGTCGAGCGGGTTGTAGCTCAGCATCGGGCCAAGGCCGAGATAGTCGAGATTGGTCGGCGTCAGGCGATATTGCGTCGGCACTTGCGCCTGCAACGCACCACCCGCGAGCTGGAGGAAATATTCATCCGGAACCAGCGACTTTTCGCGATCGACATAGTTGGCACCCAACTGCAGGCTCTTGATGAAGCCGCCGTCAAACTCCTTCTCGATCTCGGCGAGGTAGCTGAACAGCTCATCGTCGACGATACGGTCATTGTAATAGCCATGCTGGCGGCCACCCGGCGCGCCGCCGCCCCAACCAAGCGGGTCCGTCAGCACGATCGTCGTCGGATTGCTGTAGTCGAGCACATGCGACGTGAAATAGGTGCCCGTCCCGGTGGTGCGGAACGACAGCGTGTCGGTCGCGCCGACGCCGCCGCCGGGTCCGGTGCCCGCGTTGGATTCGAGGATCAGCTCGCGGCGATCGGTGCGCGACCAGCCAAAGTCGAAATTGACGTTCCAGCCGTCGTCACCGTCGTGGCGCAGATTGAAACCGCCCGAATACAGGTCCGCCTGACGCAGATAATTGTGATTGTTGACCACGCCCTCGACCCCGGTGAACGTACCCGCGGTGATGAGGTTGCCGGTCGTCTCCCGCCCGGTCGGCGAAAGCGCCGCGCCGCTCCACGCGAGCGGCAGTTCGATGCCGCGCTTGATCTGGGTATCGTCGAAATTGGAATAGAATCCGTCGAGCGTCATCATCCAGTTGCTGCCGAGATCGGCCTGGATCGTGCCCGAAATGCCGAGCCGCTTGAGCTGAGAGGTGGTGACGAACGGCTTTACGCCGCCGATCAGATTGACACCGCCGACATCCGCATAGCCCCAGGCCTCGAACTCCTCGATCTGATAGGGCTCGTCGACATAGGCCGCAGCGAGCGCGACGCCCACGCGATCGTCCATGAACTTGCCGACATAGGTCGCGTTGAGGCGATAGCCCCAGTCCTTAGACCCGCTGTTGAGCTTGCCCATGTCGGTGTAGATGCCGCGTGCACCGACCGCGAAGACTTCCTTGCCATATTCCAGCGGGCGGATCGTGCGGATGTCGACCGTGCCGACCAGTCCCTGGGAGGTCAGCGAAGCGTTCGGGGTCTTATAGACGTTGACGCCGCTGACAATTTCCGAAGGATATTGGTCGAATTCGATGCCCCGATTGTCGTTGGTCGAGGTCTGCGGACGCCCATTGAGCAGCGTCGCCGAAAAGTCCGGGCCAAAGCCACGGATCGAGATGAACGAGCTGCGGCCCGAGATGCGCTGCGAGGTCAGACCCGGCAGGCGCGCAATCGATTCCGCGATTGAGGCGTCGGGCAGCTTGCCGATATCCTCGGCCGAGACCGACCTCGACGATCTGCTCCGATTCCTTCTTGGTCGAAACGGCGCTTTCCAGTGCGGCGCGGAAGCCGGTGACGACGACTTCCTCGCTCTCGGCTGCAGGCTCAGCGTCCTGCGCTTGGGCGGGCATCGCCAGTCCGGCGACGAGGATCGCGGCGGCAATCGCCGACCCGCTGGCTCCGTTGGAAAGTCGTGCGGCCGCGCGGCCGCCAAGCATGTGACGCATCATATCCTCCCCTATGCCGGCCCCCTAATCTGGCCGGGGCGCACCCTTGCGGCGCGTTACGCATAATATTCAGGGCAAGCGCCGCGATACGCCAGCGAACGGCATACGTATTCACCGGCAAGGCCATGCTGCGTGTCCGTTGCGCAACATTGACGCCGCGCGGAAAGGCGCTCAACGTTCACGGGTCAAGCGGAGGGCACATCCGCGGACGCTTAGGGGATTGGGTGCCACTGGCCATGCAACGCAAGCCGACATCGTTCGACATCGCGCACCTTGCCGGCGTGTCGCAGCCGACCGTGTCGCGCGCGCTGCGCGGCGGGCGCGGGGTCAATGAAGCGACGCGGATGCGGATCGAGGCGATTGCCCGCCGGCTGAATTACCGCGTCGACAAGGCCGCATCGAACCTGCGCAGCCGCCATGCCGAAACGCTCGCGGTGCTGATTTTTCAGGACGAAAGCGCCGACGACAGCGCGATTAATCCCTTCTTCCTCTCGATGCTGGGCTCAATCATGCGCGCCTGCGCCGATCATGGGCAGGACATGCTGGTGTCGTTCCAGCAGCTCGGCAGCGACTGGCATCAGGATTATGAGGATTCGCGGCGCGCCGACGGGCTGATCCTGCTCGGCTATGGCGATTACGAGCTGTACCGTGCCAAGATCCGCGAACTGATCGCGCAGAACACCCATTTCGTGCGCTGGGGGTCGGTCGAGGCGGAGGGCGCGGGGCTGACCGTCGGGTGCGACAATCATGGCGGCGGGCGCGCGGCGACGCGCCATCTGGTCGAGCTGGGTCGCAAGAACATCGCGTTTCTCGGCCACGCGTCGAGCCATTATCCCGAGTTCCACGACCGCTATCGCGGTCATCTTGCCGCACTCAAGGAGGCCGGGATCGCTCACGATCCCGTGCTTCAGGTCGATGCGCTCACCTCAGAGGAAGCTGGTGCCGCCGCCGCCGAAGCGTTGATCGCGCGCGGCGCGAGAATCGATGCGATCCTCGCCGGGAGCGACCTGATCGCGATCGGCGCGATGCGCACACTTGCTGCGCGTGGCGTCCGCGTTCCCGAGGATGTCGCCGTGGTCGGGTTCGACGATATCGCCGCGGCAAGCTTCACCAACCCGCCGCTCACCACCGTGATGCAGGACACCCGCGCCGCCGGGCGGATGCTGGTCGAGACCCTGCTCGGCCGCATCCGTGAGGAGCGCGTCCACGACGTCCTGCTTCCCGCCAAACTCGTCGTCCGCCGCTCGTGCGGCGCACCGGCCTGACAGCCTTCAAGGACCTATAATGGAAAAACCGCGCCAGGGCTTTTGGGGCCTGTGGAATATCTCGTTCGGCTTCTTCGGCATCCAGATCGGATTTGCACTGCAGAATGCGAATATGAGCCGCATATTCCAGTCACTCGGCACCAGTATCGATGATCTGCCCGCGCTCTGGGTCGCGGCGCCGCTCACCGGGCTGCTGGTTCAGCCGGTGATCGGGCATATGAGCGACCGCACCTGGCTGGGCCGACTTGGCCGCCGCCGCCCCTATTTCCTCGCCGGCGCGATTCTCGCCGCGCTGTCGCTGTTCGTGATGCCGCTCGCGCCGGTCCTGCTGGTCGCGGCGGTGATGCTGTGGGTGCTCGACGCCTCGCTCAACATCTCAATGGAGCCGTTCCGCGCGTTCGTCGGCGATATGCTGCGCAAGGACCAACATAGCGCGGGCTATGCGGTGCAGACCGCGTTCATCGGCGCGGGCGCGGTGATCGGTTCGATTTTCCCTTACGCGCTCGAGCATCTTGGCGTGTCCAATGAAGCCCCGCTGGGCGCGATTCCCGACACGGTTCGCTACGCCTTCTGGTTCGGCGGCGCTGCCTTGTTCCTAGCGGTACTGTGGACGATCGTAACGACGCGCGAATACAGCCCCGAACAGATGGCGGCGTTCGACGGCGCTCGCGCCGAGGCGGCCGACGACAGCATCCGCGTCCTGGCCGCGCGCGATCCAATCGCAAGTTTGCTTTGGATCGCGGCGGGCGCGGCGGTCGCACTCGCGGTGGGATGGTTCGAGCTTGAGAAGGAAGTCTATCTGCTCGCGGCTCTGCTCGCATCCTATGGCGTCGCCAGCCTGATCGCAATCCAGCTGGCAAAATCGGGGCGCGGCACCAACATGCTCGCCAGCATCGTCGGCGATTTCGCCGGAATGCCGCCGATCATGAAGCGGCTAGCGGTGGTGCAATTCTTCAGCTGGTCGGCGCTGTTCATCATGTGGATCAACACCACGCCCGTGGTCGCCGGAGCCTTTTACGGCGCGCCCGACGCCGCCGATCCGCGCTATCAGGAGGGGGCAAATTGGGTCGGGGTGTTGTTCACCGTCTATAACGGCGTCGCTGCCATAGCAGCACTCACCCTGCTCCCGCTGCTCGCATCGCGCTTCGGCAAGGTGCGCACCCATATCATCGGCCTGATATGCGGCGCGGTGGGGTTCGCCAGCTTCTTCCTGATCCGCGATCCCCAATGGCTGATCGCCAGCGAGATCGGCATCGGCATCGCCTGGGCGTCGATCCTCGCCATGCCCTATGCGATCCTCGCGTCGAACCTTCCCCAGGCAAAGCTTGGCATTTTCATGGGGTTGTTCAACGTGTTCGTCGTCGTACCCCAGCTGTTGGTGGCTACGGTGATGGGGTCGATCATGAAGGCATTCTTCCCCGATCAGCCGATCTGGACGATGGCCTTTGCGGCGGGGACGCTGGTGCTGGCGGCGCTTGCGATGACGCGGGTGAAGGAGGGCTAAAGCGCCGCGAAATCGATCGGTCCGTGCCGGTCGAGCGCGCGTGAACGATCCTCCATCGGGTATTTCAGCCCGGTCGCGCAGTTGAACAGCACCGCAGTTTCATCCGGCGACACCCGTCCATCGGCGACCGCCGCGCGCCACGCCGCCAGCGTCGCGCCGCCCTCGGGGCACAGCAACAGCCCGTCGAGCCGCGCCGCATCCTCGATAGCCTCGAGGATTGCGGCATCGCTCACCGCCATCGCGAACCCATTCGATTCACGCACCGCGTCGAGGATCAGGAAATCGCCCACCGCCTGCGGCACGCGGATTCCAGCGGCGACGGTATGGGCGTCCTCCCACCGCGTCGCATGGCGCTCACCCGCCTCCCAGGCGCGCACCATCGGCGCGCAGCCTTCGGCCTGAACCGCAACCATGCGCGGGCGCTTCGATCCGATCCAGCCCAGCGCCTCCAGCTCGGCAAACGCCTTCCACATGCCGATCAGCCCGGTACCGCCGCCGGTGGGATAGAAAATGACGTCGGGCAATTCCCAGCCAAGCTGCTCGGCCAGTTCCAGCCCCATCGTCTTCTTGCCCTCGATCCGGTACGGCTCCTTCAGCGTCGACAGGTCGAACCAGCCATTGGCCTCCTTCCCCGCCGCGACCAGCTTGCCGCAATCGTCGATCAGGCCGTTGACGCGATAGACTCGCGCGCCCTGTGCCGCGATCTCGCGCACATTGATCTCGGGCGTGTCATCGGGGCAGAAGATCACCGCTTCGATCCCCGCCTGCGCCGCATAGGCCGCCGCCGCCGCGCCGGCATTGCCATTGGTCGGCATCGCGATGGTGGTGACGCCCAGTTCCTTCGCCATGCCGATCGCCATGACCAGCCCGCGCGCCTTGAACGATCCGGTGGGTAGCCGCCCCTCGTCCTTGACCAGCAGATGTGCCGCCCCCGCCCCCGCCGCAACTTTGCGCAGCGGGACGATCGGCGTTGCGATCTCACCCAGGCTAACGATATTCTCCGCCTTCCGCACCGGCAGCAGTTCGCGATAACGCCACAGATCCGCAGGGCGCAGCGCGAGATCCGCCGGCGTCACCGCCGCCCGCACGGCATCGAGATCGTAGCGGACCAATAGCGGCCGCCCGACCCGTGACAGGCCCTGAAGCGTGTCGGCGTCATAGCGCTCGCGAGTCAGCCCGCATTCGAGGTGGGTGACAAAGGTGGGGCGGTCGGCGGTGAGATTGGCGTCGTACAGCATCGCGCGGATGTAGGACCGGAGGCGTCGTTAGTCGATGCGCTCCGCGCGCCATCCTTCGCCAACGATCGCACGGTCGCCGACTACGCCGCGATATGCCTTCCCATCGGCGGTAAAGCTCAGCGCGGCTCCGGCCAACTGCGCACCGCCAATGGGCCGTCCGTCCAGCCTGCCCGAAATCCGGCTGCAACGCTGGTCGATGCTCATCCGCCCGATCGTGCCATCGTTGCGGACCAGCTGCCATTCTCCTGCTGCAATCGCCGGGATCGTCCAGCGATAGACGCGTTTGTCGGCGATCTCCCGAAACTCGTCATGCACCCAGTCGCCCATGTCGAACGCATGGCTCACCACCCGCGCCCCCGCCTTCATCTCATTGAGAAGCTTGGGCTTCAGTCGCTCGTTGAGCGCGGGCAGCAAATAGAGGGTGGCGACATCGACATCGCGCAGCGACACGGTGAACAGATCGTCTCGAACGAAGCGCGCGCGCTCCTCCAGCCCTTCAAGCCGGGTCAGTGACCGCGCCCGCGCGACCAGATCGGCGTCGATCTCGACCCCCAGCGCAATGGCACCCCGCCGCGCGGCCGCGCGGGGAATGCGCCCATCGCCCGACCCCAGGTCGATTAGCCGTTCACCTGCCTTCAGCCCCGCCATGTCGAGCATCCCCTCGACCACCTCCGGCGGCGTCGGGACATAGGGCACGTCCTTCGGTCGCCGCGCAAGCGTGGGAACAGGAAACACACAACAGGACCCGATCAGGATCGTTCGGCGAGACAAGAGGACCGACATGCGCGCAGCGTGGCGGAGCGCGGAGCTCGGTACAACCGCTGTGCGCCAAACCGATCTGCGCCAAACGCAAAAAAGCCGCCCGAAGGCGGCTGTTTGTGATGGTTGCGGGGGTTGGATTTGAACCAACGACCTTCAGGTTATGAGCCTGACGAGCTACCGGGCTGCTCCACCCCGCGCCATCAACGAGCGAACTACGCCCCAAAAAGCAAAACGCGCCGCGCCGATTAGCGCGACGCGCGTTTTGCGTATCTGACATTGTGAATGGGTTTTTCCAAATTCCACGGCCACCGGCTGCAATGCCTGGCGACGACCTACTCTTCCAGTGCTTGAGCAATAGTACCATCGGCGCAGTCAGGTTTCACGGCCGAGTTCGGGATGGGATCGGGTGGGTCACTGACGCTATGGTCACCAAGCAATGAAGCAGGTGGCAGTGGATTGGGTTTCAAATCGATGCGTGCACCATCTTTCGATGTAATCAAGGCATGAGGTTCACAACCCCAATGAGCAGCCAAAGCTGTCATTGATGGTGGGACTCATCAAGCGCGAATAGGACAATTAGTACTGGTTAGCTCCACACGTTACCGCGCTTCCACATCCAGTCTATCAAGGTGGTGGTCTACCACCGTCCTAAGAAATCTTATCTTGAGGGAGGCTTCCCGCTTAGATGCTTTCAGCGGTTATCCCGTCCATACATAGCTACCCAGCTGCGCTCTTGGCAGAACGACTGGTACACCAGAGGTATGTTCAACCCGGTCCTCTCGTACTAGGGTCAACTCCTCTCAAATTTCGACGCCCACGGCAGATAGGGACCAAACTGTCTCGCGACGTTCTGAACCCAGCTCACGTACCACTTTAATTGGCGAACAGCCAAACCCTTGGGACCTGCTCCAGCCCCAGGATGTGATGAGCCGACATCGAGGTGCCAAACGATTCCGTCGATATGAGCTCTTGGGAATCATCAGCCTGTTATCCCCGGCGTACCTTTTATCCGTTGAGCGATGGCCCTTCCACGAGGGACCACCGGATCACTATGACCGACTTTCGTCTCTGCTCGACTCGTCAGTCTCGCAGTCAGGCTGGCTTATGCCATTGCACTCTAACGGTCGGTTTCCAACCGACCTGAGCCAACCTTCGCACGCCTCCGTTACTCTTTAGGAGGCGACCGCCCCAGTCAAACTACCCGCCACAGAGGGTCCCTGTTCCGGATAACGGAACGAGGTTAGACATCAGAAATCAACAGGGTGGTATTTCACCGTAGGCTCCACACCAGCTGGCGCCAGTGCTTCAAAGCCTCCCACCTATGCTACACAATTAATTCCTAATGCCACTCTGAAGCTGCAGTAAAGGTGCACGGGGTCTTTCCGTCTAACCGCGGGTACTCCGCATCTTCACGGAGAATTCAATTTCGCTGAGCATGTCCTGGAGACAGTGGGGAAGTCGTTACGCCATTCGTGCAGGTCGGAACTTACCCGACAAGGAATTTCGCTACCTTAGGACCGTTATAGTTACGGCCGCCGTTTACCTGGGCTTCGTTTCGGAGCTTGCACCCCTCCACTTAACCTTCAGGCACCGGGCAGGCGTCAGGCCCTATACGTCGTCTTGAAGCCGACTTAGCAGAGCCCTGTGTTTTTGCTAAACAGTCGCTACCCCCTGGCCTGTGCCCCCTGACACTGCTTGCGCAATGCCAGGGCCTCCTTCTTCCGAAGGTACGGAGGCAATTTGCCGAGTTCCTTCAGGACACTTCTCTCAAGCGCCTTGGTATACTCTACCTGACCACCTGTGTCGGTTTCGGGTACGGTCTATACGGTGGAGCTATTTCCTGGGACTTCGTCGAAGCACGTTCAATCCGATAAGAACGTACAACACAAGAAATCCGTCACTACCACCAGGCCCACGAATATTAACGTGGTTCCCATCGACTACCCCCTTCGGGCTCGTCTTAGGGGCCGGCTCACCCTGCTCAGATTAGCTTTAAGCAGGAACCCTTGGTCTTTCGGCGAGAGGGCATCTCACCCTCTTTATCGCTACTCATGTCTGCATTCGCACTTCCGATACCTCCACGACCCATTACCAGATCGCTTCACAGGCTTACGGAACGCTCCGCTACCGCGTGTAGTAAACTACACACCCTAAGCTTCGGTGCATCACTTTAGCCCCGTTACATTTTCGCCGCAGGAACCCTTGTTTAGACCAGTGAGCTGTTACGCTTTCTTTAAAGGATGGCTGCTTCTAAGCCAACCTCCTGGCTGTTTTGGGATTCCCACATGCTTTCCCACTTAGTGATGACTTGGGGACCTTAGCTGTAGGTCAGGGCTGTTTCCCTTTTGACGACGGACCTTAGCACCCGCCGTCTGTCTGCCGAGTAGTACTCCTAGGTATTCGGAGTTTGGTTAGTATTGGTACAGCTCGCGCCGCCCGCAACCATCCAGTGCTCTACCCCCTAGGGTATTCGCTCGACGCTCTACCTCAATAGATTTCGCGGAGAACCAGCTATTTCCCGGCTTGATTGGCCTTTCACCCCTAAACACAACTCATCCGATAATTTTTCAACATTAAACGGTTCGGTCCTCCAGTGAGTGTTACCCCACCTTCAACCTGGTCATGCCTAGATCGCCGGGTTTCGGGTCTAATGCATCAAACTCAATCGCCCTATTCAGACTCGCTTTCGCTGCGCCTACACCTAACGGCTTAAGCTTGCTTGATACACTAAGTCACAGACCCATTATGCAAGAGGTACGCTGTCACCCCATAAAGAGGCTCCAACTGCTTGTAGGCGTTCGGTTTCAGGTACTGTTTCACTCCCCTCATCGGGGTGCTTTTCACCTTTCCCTCACGGTACTAGTTCGCTATCGGTCATGTACGAGTATTTAGGCTTGGAGGGTGGTCCCCCCATGTTCAGACAGGGTTTCACGTGCCCCGCCCTACTCGAGTCCTTCATCATCACTTTCGCATACGGGACTGTCACCCGCTATGGTCAGCCTTTCCAGACTGTTCTGCTAGTTGAAATGAAGGCACTGGCCTGGTCCGCGTTCGCTCGCCACTACTAACGGAATCTCGGTTGATGTCTTTTCCTCCGGGTACTGAGATGTTTCAGTTCTCCGGGTTCGCTTCACGAAGCCTATTTTATTCAGCTAAGTGATACCTGTTTCTCGATTACTCTCACTGTGGCGAACCACATTAAGAATAATCGGGATAGGTGGGTTTCCCCATTCGGAAATCGTCGGGTCACAGTTTGCTCACAACTCACCGACGCTTATCGCAGCGTGCCACGTCCTTCATCGCCTGTACATGCCAAGGCATCCACCAAACGCCCTTACCTCACGCTTGAGAGTCCACACCACCAACGACAACTCTGGGCTGGCTTGCGCCAGCACGAAACTCGGCAGAGCAGAGCAGCGTGGCTGTTTTGGTGTGGTTGTTAATCTCAGCCTTAATTGATCGGTGCTCGATATCCTGGCGGCGTCCGCCAGAAATCAAACACCTCACGGCATCGATTTGAAAAACCCATTCACAATGTCAAAGACGCAAACGATCGCCGTAGCAATCGCGCTACCGCTGCTATGAAGCAGCGGATCTGATGATCCTCATCACTGGATATCTGTTAGAAATGGTGGAGCCTATCGGGATCGAACCGATGACCTGATGCTTGCAAAGCAACCGCTCTCCCAGCTGAGCTAAGGCCCCCTACCAATCTTGCCAAGTAATCGATGCGAACATCGTTCACTCAAAGCGATGGTGGGCCGAGTAGGAGTTGAACCTACGACCTCACGCTTATCAGGCGTGCGCTCTAACCACCTGAGCTACCGGCCCATCGCCAAACCCAAGCTGACCCAAAGGGCCGCGAGGGGCGTGAGCCAGCTCAGGCGTACAGCCCCGAGGGGCTGATCCAGTGATGAAGGGACATGAGGACGGCGGCTATGTTCTTTGGAATGGGAGGAAGCTCTTCCCTGACCGTGGCCAGGGCGCTTTCCGCCGCTATCCTTAGAAAGGAGGTGATCCAGCCGCAGGTTCCCCTACGGCTACCTTGTTACGACTTCACCCCAGTCGCTAAGCCCACCGTGGTCGCCTGCCTCTCTTGCGAGTTAGCGCAACGCCTTCGGGTGAACCCAACTCCCATGGTGTGACGGGCGGTGTGTACAAGGCCTGGGAACGTATTCACCGCGGCATGCTGATCCGCGATTACTAGCGATTCCGCCTTCATGCACTCGAGTTGCAGAGTGCAATCCGAACTGAGACGACTTTTGGAGATTAGCTCACCCTCGCGGGATTGCTGCCCACTGTAGTCGCCATTGTAGCACGTGTGTAGCCCAGCGCGTAAGGGCCATGAGGACTTGACGTCATCCCCACCTTCCTCCGGCTTATCACCGGCGGTTCCTTTAGAGTACCCAACTGAATGATGGTAACTAAAGGCGAGGGTTGCGCTCGTTGCGGGACTTAACCCAACATCTCACGACACGAGCTGACGACAGCCATGCAGCACCTGTGTTCCAGTCCCCGAAGGGAAGAAATCCATCTCTGGAAATCGTCCGGACATGTCAAACGCTGGTAAGGTTCTGCGCGTTGCTTCGAATTAAACCACATGCTCCACCGCTTGTGCAGGCCCCCGTCAATTCCTTTGAGTTTTAATCTTGCGACCGTACTCCCCAGGCGGATAACTTAATGCGTTAGCTGCGCCACCCAAGCACCAAGTGCCCGGACAGCTAGTTATCATCGTTTACGGCGTGGACTACCAGGGTATCTAATCCTGTTTGCTCCCCACGCTTTCGCACCTCAGCGTCAATACCAGTCCAGTGAGCCGCCTTCGCCACTGGTGTTCTTCCGAATATCTACGAATTTCACCTCTACACTCGGAATTCCACTCACCTCTCCTGGATTCAAGCGATGCAGTCTTAAAGGCAATTCCAGAGTTGAGCTCTGGGCTTTCACCTCTAACTTACAAAGCCGCCTACGTGCGCTTTACGCCCAGTAATTCCGAATAACGCTAGCTCCCCTCGTATTACCGCGGCTGCTGGCACGAAGTTAGCCGGAGCTTATTCTCCCGGTACTGTCATTATCATCCCGGGTAAAAGAGCTTTACAACCCTAAGGCCTTCATCACTCACGCGGCATTGCTGGATCAGGCTTTCGCCCATTGTCCAATATTCCCCACTGCTGCCTCCCGTAGGAGTCTGGGCCGTGTCTCAGTCCCAGTGTGGCTGATCATCCTCTCAGACCAGCTAAGGATCGTCGCCTTGGTGAGCCTTTACCTCACCAACTAGCTAATCCTACGCGGGCTCATCCTTGGGCGATAAATCTTTGGACTTTCGTCATCATCCGGTATTAGCTCAAATTTCTCTGAGTTATTCCGAACCCAAGGGCAGATTCCCACGCGTTACGCACCCGTGCGCCACTAGACCCGAAGGTCTCGTTCGACTTGCATGTGTTAGGCATGCCGCCAGCGTTCATTCTGAGCCAGGATCAAACTCTCAAGTTTGATGTACCATACTGACGAGCCGGAATGTGCCCGACAGTACAGCTCATTTCTAGGAGCCGTTCCTGCACAAATTCTATTACGTATGGAACGTAATAGGACATGTTTGAACTCGCCACCGAAACCGAAGTCCCGTCGAGCGAAGTCCATGGAACGGCTTGGCTTTTACCGAGTATCTGACACCTAGAAGCTGTCAGACCCGGGGCCGCCGCCCACATGTCCCTTCATCAAAATCACAATTTCAAAGAGCGACAAAGACCGACGCACCGTCTAACCCCTTTTTCTCGGGGCGACCTGTGCGCCTGGTTTTTGGTGACCGTCGAAGCGTTCCGGTGAGGAGCACCGCGTCGGTGGAGTGGCTTCTATGCGCGGCTTCGGATCCGGTCAACAGCCTTTTTGCATTTTTATTGCGCTACCCCTGAAACCCGCAGAAAACTGCGGTTTACGGGGCATCAAGACGTGTCTGCGATAGGGGTTTCATGACCGAATCATCCTCCGAATCGACGAATCAGGGCCGGGAATCGCTCCGAAATCAGGTGCGCAGCGCGGTGATCTGGCGTTCGGGCACCCAGATTCTGGGGCAGATCATCGCCTGGGGTGCCACCTTCCTCGTGATTCGCCTCCTCGACCCCAGCGATTACGGCCTGTTCGCGATGACCCAGGTTGTTCTGGTGCTGCTCAACCTGCTCAACGGCTACGGTCTTGCGAGCGGCCTGATCCAGAAGGCCGAGATCGACGATCGTGCGATTCGTCAGCTGTTCGGGATGCTGCTGCTGCTCAACCTCGGATTGGGCGCGCTGCAGTTCATCGCGGCCCCGCTCGCCGCGGCCTATTATCGCCAGCCGATCGTCGCCGACCTGCTCCGCGTTCAGGCGCTCCTCTATATAGCGACGCCCTTCATCGCCTTCCCCTATGCGTTGCTCGCGCGCGCGATGGACTTTCGCAAACAGGCGCAGGTGAACCTGGTCTCTGCAGTCGCAGGTGCGCTGGCTGCGGTTGCCGGTGCCTATGCTGGCCTTGGCGTATGGACGCTGGTCCTTGCCCCCATCGTCCTGTTCGGCACGCGCGCGGTCGGGATGACCTGGGCGGCGGGGTCCCTGATGTGGCCGAGCTTCGATTTTCGCGGCGCGGGGGAGGTGGCGCGCTTTGGCGGCCTGATCGCCACGGGGCAATTCTTCTGGTTCGTGCAGAGCCAGTCGGATGTGTTCATCGCCGGGCGCAGCTTCGACCCGCATTGGCTGGGCATCTATACGACCAGCCTGTTCCTGACCCAGATCCTCGTGTCGAAGTTCATCCCCGCGCTGAACGAGGTCGCCTTCTCCGCCTATGCGCGGATGCAGGACGATGCGGCGGGGACTGCGGTCGCCTTTGCCCGCTCGGTCCGACTCATCATGGTTGTGGCCATGCCCTTCTATCTCGGGCTCGCCGCGACCGCCGAACCCTTGGTTCATGTCGCGCTGGGGCAAAAGTGGATCGAGGCGGGACCGATCGTCCATCTCCTCGCACTCGCCATGCCGTTCATGACGCTGCAAGTGCTGTTCGCCCCCCGCGACCGACGCGCGCGGTCGCCCCGGATTGGGCGCGCAGACGGCGGCGATCGGCGCGCTGCTCCTTCCCGCGGCATTCCTGATGGGGGTGAAATGGGGAGTCGAGGGACTCGCCTGGGCGTGGGTTGCAGTGTGGCCGCTGTTTCTGTTGATCACAGCCGCGCGCAGCTTGCCGGTGATCGGCCTGAGCTGGCGCGACTGGCTCGGCGCGATTCTCCCGCCGGTTTCGGCGGCGGTCGCGATGGCACTGATCGTCGGGCTGGTCGACCGGCTGCTCCCGCCGCTCGCCCCCCTGCCCCATCTGGCATTGCTCACCGCGACGGGGGGCGGCGGTCTATGGTGCCTGGCTCTGGTTCTTCGCGCGCGCGACGGTGGAGGATGCGATCCGTATGATCCGGCGGTGACGAAAGTTCGCTACCTCAATGTCCGTTTGCCCTGATGACCGGGTCGCCAAAGCCCCCGGCTTTGGCTGGAACGTCCGGGGGACGTTCCACCTGGTCATTGTCGAAGGGCGATCCCCGACAGCTGTGGCTTCGGCCCTTCGACAGGCTCAGGGCAAACGGCGCGTATATATAGTGCGCAGTTCGACCTAGGCCGTCTGGATATAGGCCCGCATCTGGTCCGCTTCGGCCTCGATCTTCTCGATCCGGTACTTCACCAGATCGCCGATCGACACGAAACCGAGGAGCGTCCCGCCCTCGACAACCGGCAGATGCCGAATCCGCCGCTGGGTCATCAGCGACAGCGCCGCCATCACCGGTTCGGCGCGGGTCACGGTGATCGCCGGCGCGGTCATCACCATCCGCACCTGCGTATCGAGCGCAGCCGGTCCATCGCGCTTCAGGCAGTGGATCACGTCGCGCTCGGAAAAGATGCCGGCCACCACGCCACCCTCGACCACCGGCACCGCGCCGATGCGCTTTTCGGCAAGCAAAGCCACCGCATCGCGCACGGTCGCGTCGCCGCCGATGGTGATGACATCCTGCCCCTTCCCGCCCAGGATTGCCGCGATCGTCATCGCCAGTCTCCTTTGTCCTGTTGAGGCGGTTGAGACTCCACGTTTCGTCCCCAAATGAAAGGGTATGGAGCCGAACCTCGACAATCCCGATTATGCCCGCCTCGCCTGGGGCCGCTACCGTCGCATCTTCGGGATCGTCGGCGCGCTTGCGCTGGTCTCGGCAATCGTCGCAGTGATCGCGCTCTATATAGCGGTCGGGGAGTTCCAGCTGCATGCCTCGATCGCAATGGCGATCGGGGTCGGCCTGTCGATCCTGCTCGGCGGCGCGCTGATGGGGCTGGTGTTCCTCAGCTCCGGCACCGGCCATGACGAACGCTCGCGCGACGCGACGGAGAAGAGACGGGACTAACGCTGCGGCTTTTGCGGGTCCGGCAAGTCCACCCGATAGGTCAGCGCCTGCGAGCCGTTCGCCGGCACCGTCACTGCCCACAGGTTTCGCCCGTCCTTCTTGCCCAGCCGGGTCGAAGCCCCGCGCATCAGTGGCGGGTCGATGTCGAACTCGCCCTCGAACTGCACCGGAAACGGATTGGCGTTGCGCACGACCAGTTCAAACGCATGGCGGCGCGGTCGGGGCTGCTGCCGCTTCAGCTCCAGCGTGACATTGGCAGTCGCCGGGAATTTGACCTCGACCTCCTCGCCCACCGCCTTGTCGTCGGTGCTCGATTCGTCGATCAGCAGCGACCGATTGCCCTGCTGCTCGAACAGCGCCACCGGCCCAGCGGGCAAAGGCAGCCCCAGCCCGTCACTCTCCTTGTTCAACGCCCGGAGCAGGATCTGCGGCTGTTCGGCACCACCGAACCCGATTTCAGCGCCATAGATGATGCGCACCGGCACCGCGTCCTTGGCCAGCATCGCCACCTGCTTCTGCGATTTTGCAGCGACGGTGGTGCGATCGGGGATGCGATAGGCTTTCAGGTCGCCCAGATCCTCCTGAACCGCCATCCTAACCCGCGCGCCGGTCACCACCACCTCATCCCGGGCTGCGGGTGCGGCCATCATCGGCGGGGGCGGCGGTGGTGGCGGTGGTGGCGGGGGCGGCGGCGGGATCCCGGCTCCTCCTTCGGGGAGATAGCATTTGAATTCAAAACTTTCGACCGTCTCGAACGGGTTGCGGGTCCGTCCGGTCGTGCGGTTGATTTTGCCGGCGATCACCATGGTTTCGGCGTCGGTGAAGCTGGTCATGTCGGTGCTGGCCAATGTCACCCAAGCGAACAAGTCGGCGGTTCTTGCGCCCGCAGCGGTGGCGCCGCCGTCGCCTTTGCCCTCGCGCAATGTCGCCACATAGTTCGCCTGCCAGTCGAAGCCCCAAGCAAGATAGGACAGCGTGATCGTCGCGGTCCCGGCCTGCGGCGAGTCGGTCTCGACCGACAATGTCGGCTTGGCCGACAGCCCCGGCGGCACGCCGTCGTAAACGATCGCATCCTCGGTCGGGCCGCAGTTCAGCACCTCGATCCCGCGCTCGGTCTCGACGATCGCCGCGCCATCGGGGCCGGAGCGGATGATCGCCCGCTCCTCCACCGTCTTGCCGTCCCGCGTGCGGCGCAACGTCACCGGTCGGGCGAAGCCGCGACTGTACAGGCTCGCCGCAGACAGCAGGTCGCCGTCGAGATTCTTCTCGCGCACCCCGGCGGGCAGACCGGTGACGATCGCGCTTTCGGGCAGAATGCCGGACGCCACCCCTTCGAAGCGGATCACCGCGCGGCCCTGCGGGATCGTCACTGTCCGGGTCTCGGTGATCAGTGCATAGCCGCCCAAATAGCTCAGACTGATCTTCTGGTCTGCACTGCGATGTGGTGCGCGATAGATCGTCACCCCGACCGAATCCGGCCCGGCCGAGGTCTGCACGTTCTGCGCCCACGCCCCACCCGTCCCGGCGAGCGTGGTCGCGATCAGCAACAGGGCGGCGCGCCGCACCGGCCGCGCCTCAGTAACGGGTTTCGAAGGTCGCGGTCAGCGTCGCCTCGCCATTGGCGGGGACGCTCACCTTCCACAGCGCCTCATCGGCGTTGATCCGCTCGCTAGCCTGGGTCTCCTCCAGGATCCGCGTGTCCTTCCACCAGCTGTCGAGCCCGCCCTGCGACAATTCGACCACGATCGCGTCGGGCCGCGCATTGGTCAGCGTATAGACCATCGTCGTGCGCCACTTGCTCGACCCCGCGCGCTCGCGCGTCTGCACCACCGACTTGACCTTCACGTCGAACGCCTCGCCGGTCTTGATCGCGAGCCGCGACCCCATCGGGGTGTGCGGGATCGCATTCTCGCCGATGAACTGCGGTGCCCCGCGCGCGTCGCGCATATAGATGCGCACCGTCCCGGCGGGCAGCGCATCGCCCAACCCGCCTTCCGCCGACGAGGAGAAGCGCAACACCGTGTCGACGCTGCGCGGCTGATCCTGCCGACCGAGCCACGGGTTGCGATAGGCATAGGCCTTCGCCGCCGGCGCGCCCGCGACGTCGAGGAAGCTGACCTGCTTTTGCTGGCGCTGGGCGATCGTGGTGCGACCGGGGATCGGATAGACATAGAAGTCGCCGATCCGCTCGCGCCCCGCAGTCTCGGTCCCCGGCACCATCGCCGACGACGCCCCGCGGTTGCTGCCGCCGACCGCCCCCGCAACCAGCAAGGTGTTGGCATTGCTATAGGTGACGCCGCTATTGTTGGTCAGCGTCAGCCAGCCCTGAACGTCGATCTTGCCCGCCTTCTCGTCGAACAGCGCCACATAATCGGACTTCCAGCCCATGCCGTAGGTCAGATAGCTCAACTTCACAGGCCGCGCGCCCGCGGCATCGGCGTCCAGCGTCACCGACAGCGTCGGCCGCGCGCGCAGGCTCGGGGGCAGCGACGGGAAGATCACCCGATCGTCCTTGCCCAGCACCTCGATCCGCCCGCCGATCTCGACCACGGTGCCGTCATTATAGGCGAGCACCTTGGCGGGCAGGCTCTGGCCGCCGCGCACCACGGTGACGTTCTGGCCGACCGCCTTTTCCATCAAGGATTCGGGCGAGAGCAGGTCGAAATCGAAATTCTGCTCGACGATGGTCGCGCCGGGGGCACCGATCGTCACCGTCTCGGGCCGGATCTGCCCGGCGACGTCCGGGAAATCCTGCTTCGACTTGCCCGCAGGCAGGCGCATGTCGCGCTTGTCCTGAACCAGCGCCAGATTGTTGTTGTAGATGGTGACCGCGACGTCGCCCTGCGCCGATTGGGCGGAGGCAGGCACTGCCAACATCGCTCCGGACATTGCGGCTCCGGCCGCAAGAGCCAAGGTCAAACGCCGCATCGCATCCCCCTATGATCTGATGCCCCAGCATCCCCAGCGGGTGCGGCCATGTCAACGGTCAAGGGTCCCGAAACGCAAAAAGACCGGCCCGTAAGTCACGGACCGGCCTTTTCTTTTTTGCAGAGAAGCGCTTATTCGGCGGCTTCCGGCTCGCCTTCTTCCTTCTTCACGCGGCGGCGGCGCGGCTTGACCTCGACCACCTCGCCCTCGACGCCCAGTGCGGGCGGAAGAACGGCTGCGATGTCGCCGCCATGGCCGGCATCGCTGCTCGCCTCGTCACGACGCGAGCGGCCACGACGCGGGCGGCGCTCCTCGGCGGGAGCCTCGTCCTCGTTCGCAGCTACCGGTGTTTCCTCGCCCTCCACGCCACGCGGCTGACGCTCGCGGCGATCATCGCGATTCCGATTGTCGCGGTCGCGGCCTTCGCGATTGTCGCGGCCATCGCGGTCGCGGCGCGGGCGGCGGTCGTTGCGCTCGCCCCGGTCGCGATTGTCGCGATTGTCGCGGTCGCTGCGCGCCTGACGCTCACCCTGCTCGTCGCCCTCATCGGCGAACTCGCCGTCCTGGCTGCGATTGCCCTCTTCGCCCTCGAACTCGTCCTCGTCGCCGTCGAACTCGTCGCGCGGGCGGCGTTGTTGCGGATTCTGTTCCTCGAAGCGCGAACGCGTTTCGGCCAGCACGCGGAAATAGTGATCGGCGAACTGGAGATAATATTCGGTGTTCACCCGGTCGCCCGCCATCTGGGCGTCGCGCGCGAGGTTCTTGTATTTCTCAAGCAGCTGCGCGGCATTGCCGCGTGCGCGATTGTCGATGCGGTTGCCCGAATTGGGGTTGTTGCCGCCGCCCTGCTGGCGCTGGCCACCACGGCCGCGACGGCGACCGTTGTTCGCCTGACGATTGTTGATCAACGTCTGTGTGTCCTGTCCTTACTCAATCCGCCATCGGTCAAACAGCGATCCCGGATGCGTGTTACACCGCGCGCCGCGCCGGTTCTGCGAACCGGAACGGCTCCCGCATGGCTGCCGGACAATCAGCAGCGCACATGCCTTGATTTGGGTCGGCGAACCTTTTCAACGATTTAGGTTGCTGGTGCCTGCCCCGAGCCAATCCTTAGCCCGCGCGGCAACAATCTCCAAGCCTTATATTGGTGCTACGCAGCGATAGTTCAACTTCGCGGCATTTTTGCCGCAACCGCGCGCGGACGTCCGCCAAGGTCGTGGTGGAGGATGGGGTCGAGCCCCGCCGCCCGCATCAGCGCCGACACGGGGTCTGCCTGCGTCCAGCCGATCTCGATCACCGCGATTCCGCCCGGCGCGAGCAGGCGGGGGAGGTCGGGGACGATGCGGCGGTAATCGTCGAGGCCGTCGGCTCCGGCGAACAGCGCGGCGGGCGGTTCGTGGTCGCGTACCTCCGGCCCCAGTTCCTCGGCGGTGCCGATGTAAGGCGGGTTGCACAGGATCAGGTCGAACTGGCCGGCAAGACCCTCGCTCCAGTCGCCGAGCTTGAAGCGCGCTCGCTCGTCCATCCCCAGATCGATCGCATTGTCCTGAGCGTATTGAAGCGCGCGCTCGGAGGCATCGATGCCCAACCCGTGCGCCTCGGGCCATTCAGCCAACGCCGCCAGCAACAACGTCCCCGGCCCGGTACCGAGGTCGAGCACCCGTTTCGGCCCCGACGTTCCAGCGAAATGCGCCACCGCCGCTTCGATCAAGGTCTCGCTGTCCGCGCGCGGCACCAAGACGCCGGGACCGACGCCGATCTCCACCGTCCAGAAGCCGCGTGAACCGGTGATATAGGCGACGGGTTCATGGCCCAGCCGGCGTTCGACCAGCCCCGCGAACCCGTCCGGCTCGGGATCGCCCAGATGCTTCAACAGCAAATCCTGATGCGACACGCCGAGGGCATGCGCCATCAACAACTCGGCATCGAGGCGGGACGTCGCCGACGCAATCCGCGCAGCTGCATCGGCAATCGCCGCCCTAACTCCCCTCCCGCTTGCGGGAGGGGTCGGGGGAGGGCCTGTCACCATAGGAAGCGGCCCGAATGGACAGGCCCTCCCCTAGCCCCTCCCGCAAGCGGGAGGGGAATCATGAGTCGAGTGCCGCCAGCCGCTCCGCCTCATCCTCGGCAACCAGCGCGCCGATCAGTTCGTCCATCTCGCCCTCCAGGATTTCGGGCAGGCGGTGCAGCGTCAGGTTGATGCGGTGATCGGTCACCCGCCCCTGCGGGAAGTTGTAGGTGCGGATCCGCTCCGACCGGTCGCCCGATCCGACCATCGACTTGCGCGCGCCCGAGCGCTCGGTCGCCAGCCGCTCGCGCTCCAGCTCATAGAGCCGCGTGCGGAGCACCTGCATCGCCTTGTCGCGATTCTTGTGCTGCGACCTTTGATCTTGCTGGATCACCACAAGCCCCGTCGGGATATGCGTCAGTCGCACCGCCGAATCGGTGGTATTCACGTGCTGCCCGCCCGCGCCGGACGCGCGATAGATGTCGATGCGCAGGTCCTCGTTGCGGATCTCGACATCGACCTCTTCGGCCTCGGGCAGCACCGCGACGGTCGCGGCGCTGGTGTGGATGCGCCCGCCGCTCTCGGTCACTGGCACGCGCTGGACGCGGTGCACGCCGCTTTCGAACTTAAATCTGGCGAACACGCCCTTGCCCGCGACGCTGGCGACGACTTCCTTATAGCCCCCGGCTTCGGAGGTGCTGGCGGAGATCAACTCGACCTTCCACCCCTGCCGCTCGGCATAGCGGGTGTACATGCGCAGCAGATCACCCGCGAACAGCCCCGCCTCGTCCCCGCCGGTCCCGGCGCGGATTTCGAGCATCGCCGCGCGCTCGTCCGCCGCATCGCGCGGCAACAGCGCCAGCGCGAGGGCGTGATCGGCCTGCGCCAGCGCCGCCTCGTTCGCGCGCAATTCCTCGGCCGCCATCGCGCGCAGCTCGGCATCCGCCTCGCGCGTCATCGCCGCCAGGCTCACCGCCTCGGCGCGCAGCCGCCGCACCTCGCCCGCCGCCGCCGCGACCGGCTCCAGCTCGGCGTATTCCTTGGAAACCGCGACGAACTTGTCCGACGGCAGGTCGCCGGTCGCCATCATCGCCGACAGCTCATCCCGCCGCGCCTCGATCTGCGCGATCCGCTCGGGGGAGATGCGGGTCATCCGTTGCCGATCTCATACATCGATCGCGTCCCACCAGCGAGCAACCCAGCTGGGTCGTCAAAGCGATACCCCGTCCGCAAGGCGCCATCGACCCGTCGCTGAAGATCGCCGGTGTCGGGCGAGGTGAACGAAAGTCGAGCCAGTGAGTGACCGTCAGGCGGCGATACAGCCTGATCAATCGAAATGATAAGTAGGGGTTCCGCCGCCTTGGCTTTGGGGAAACGCTTGCGCTCACTACCCGAGAGAAAAATTTCGGTGCGAACTCCATGACGGCGCAGGGTCGCTGTCGCGCGAATAGCAACATCGTTCACCGCGTTCTTTTCAGCGACGATAGCTACCTCAATCTGCTCGCCCATTGGAGGCTCCAGCAACATCCCCAACCGCTCGATCCCCGCGGCCCAGCCCACGCCAGGCGTCTCCGGCCCGCCCAGATTGCCGATCAGCCCGTCATAGCGCCCGCCGGCCAGCACCGTGCCCTGCGCGCCCAGGCGGTCGGTGACGAACTCGAACGCGGTGTGGCGGTAATAGTCGAGCCCGCGCACCAGCCGCGCGTTGCGCGTCCACGCCACGCCCGCCGCGTCCAGCCCGCTGGTCACTGCGTCGAAGAACGCGCGCGCTTCATCGGTCAGATAGGCATCGATATCCGGCGCCAGATCCGCAATCGGCCGGTCGCGCGGGTCCTTCGGATCCAGAATCCGCATCGGATTCTTCTCGAGCCGCGTCAGGCTGTCCTCGCTCAACTCCTCACGGTGCGCCTCGAAATGCGCGACCAGCGCCGCGCGCCATGCCTCGCGCGTCTCCGCATCGCCCAGCGTATTGAGCTGCAGCGTCACGCCCTCGGATATCCCCAGCTCCTTGAGCAGCTGGTCGGCCATGGTCAGCAGCTCGACATCGGCCTGCGGCTCCGCCGCGCCGATGATCTCGGCGTCGATCTGGTGGAACTGGCGATAGCGCCCCTTTTGCGGCCGCTCATAGCGAAACACGGGCCCGTGCGTGGTCAGCTTGAGCGGGGCATATTGCTGCCACCCCTCGGTGATATACGCCCGGCAAATCCCCGCCGTGAATTCGGGCCGCAGCGTCAGCAGATCGTCGCCGCGATCGGGGAAGGTGTACATCTCCTTCGACACCACGTCCGACGTCTCGCCCATCGAGCGGGCGAACACCGCGGTGGATTCGAACACCGGCACCTGGACCTGCTGGAAGCAATAGAGCCGCCGCACATGTTCGAACGCCTCGACCACGCGGGCGAAGCGGCGCTGTTCGTCGCCAAAGATGTCCTGCGTGCCACGCACGCGTCTGGGGGTTTCTATCCGTGCCATTTGGAGCGGGTCTCTATTGGCTAGGGGGCCGGAAGGGAAGATTGTTCACGCACCGCCCCCTTTCGACTATAGGCCCGCGCCATGAGCGCCACCCCCAAGACCTATCACGTCAAATCCTTCGGCTGTCAGATGAACGTCTATGACGGCGAGCGCATGGCCGAGCTGATGGCGGCACAGGGCATGACCGCTGCCGCCGACGCCGACAGCGCCGACCTGATCGTCCTCAACACCTGCCACATCCGCGAAAAGGCGACCGAGAAGGTCTATTCGGACATTGGCCGCGTGCGGAAGAATGCGCGCCTTGCCGATCGCGCCGCGCCAATGATCGCCGTCGCTGGCTGCGTTGCGCAGGCGGAGGGGGAAGAGATCGCCCACCGCGCCAAGGTCGATATCGTGGTCGGGCCCCAGGCCTATCACAACCTTCCCGATCTGGTGCGCCAGGCCTCGGCGCAGGGCCGCGCGATCGACACCGACATGCCCGCCATCGCCAAGTTCGGCGCGCTCCCCGCCCGGCGCAAGACCGGGCCGACGGCGTTCCTGACGGTGCAGGAAGGGTGCGACAAATTCTGCACCTATTGCGTCGTCCCCTATACGCGCGGCGCCGAGGTCAGCCGACCGTTCGCGGCGATCGTCGATGAGGCCAAGTCGCTGGTGGATGCCGGCGCGCGGGAGATCACGCTGCTCGGCCAGAACGTCAATGCATGGGACGATGACGCCGGCACCGGCCTGCACGGCCTGATCGCCGCGCTCGACAGGATCGATGGACTGGCGCGTATCCGCTACACCACCAGCCACCCCAACGACATGAAGGAAGGCCTGATCCGCGCGCATGCGGAGGTCGAGAAGCTGATGCCCTTCCTCCATCTGCCGGTGCAGGCGGGCAATGACCGCATCCTGAAAGCGATGAACCGCAGCCACAGCCGCGATTCGTACCTGCGCATCCTCGACCGCGTCCGCGCGGCGCGACCCGATATCGCGCTGTCGGGCGACTTCATCGTCGGCTTCCCCGGCGAAAGTGAGGAAGAGTTCCGCGATACACTCAGCCTCGTCGATGCGGTCGGCTATGCCCAGTGCTTCAGCTTCAAATACTCCCCCCGCCCCGGCACCCCGGCGGCGGAGATGGGCGGCGCAGTTCCGGAAGAAGTGATGGACGACCGCCTCCAGCGCCTGCAGGCCGCGCTCAACCGCGATCAGGCCGCGTTCAACGCCGCCAGCGTCGGCAAGACCTGTGACGTGCTGGTCGAACGCAAGGGCAAGCTGCCCGGCCAGATGCTGGGCAAGTCGCCCTGGCTGCAATCGGTGCATCTGATGACCGACGCCGCGATCGGCGATCTGGTGACGGTGCGACTCGAGAGTGCGGGACCGAACTCGCTGGCGGGGACGGTCGTCTGACTCCATCGTCACCCCGACCTTGTGCCGGGGTGACGGAGGTGCTGGACACTCCCGGCCCGCTCGGCCACCTTCCGGCGATGAACCTGACCTCGACCGCGCGCCTGTTCGCGCTCGCCACCCCCGCTCCTCCTCGCCACCACCGCGCTCGCACAGCAGGCCAAGGACCCCGGCCCGAACGCCCCGGTTTCCTACGAGCTGAGCTTCGACAACGCCGCGCATCGCGAGGCGCGGATTGCGGTGACCTATCGCCAGCTCAAGCCCGGCGCGGTCGAGTTCCGCATGGCGCGCTCCTCCCCCCGGTCGCTACGCGATCCATGAATTCGCCAAGAACGTCTATTCGGTCTCGGCAAAGGACGGCGCGGGCCGCGAGCTGAAGATCGATCGCAGCGATCCCTATAGCTGGCGGGTCAGCGGCCATGATGGCACGGTCACCTTCGCCTACACTCTCTATGGCGACCGCGGCGACGGCACCTACAGCCAGATCGACCAGACCCACGCGCATCTCAACATGCCCGCGACGCTGATCTGGGCGAAGGGTTATGACGAGCGCCCGATCCGCGTCACCTTCCGCCCTGCCGACCCGAAGTGGAAGATCGCGACCCAACTTGCGCCTGTGGCCGGCAGCGCGACCACCTTCTGGGCGCCGCACCTCCAGTATCTGCTCGACAGCCCGACCGAGCTGTCCGACCATCACCTGCGCGAATGGACGATCACTTCAGGCGGCAGGACCCAGACGATCCGCCTCGCCGTGCACAGCGCCGACTCGCCCGAAACAATCGACGCCTATGCCGAAAAGGCGAAGAAAGTCGTCGCCGAACAGATCCGCATCTTCGGCACCGCGCCCGAATTCGACTTCGGCACCTACACCTTCATCGCCGATTATGTGCCGCAGATCAGCGGCGACGGGATGGAGCACCGCAACTCCACCATCATCAGCCAGCCGCGGACATTGGAGGCGGGCAAGTTCGCGCAGCTCGGCACGCTCAGCCACGAATTCATCCACGCCTGGAATGTCGAGCGGCTGCGTCCAGCGGAGCTGGAACCGTTCGACTTCACTCAGGCGGACCCCAGCCCGTCCTTGTGGTTCGCGGAAGGCTTCACCCAATATTACGGCCCGCTGGCGATCCTGCGCGCGAAAGAGGCCACGCTGGACGCGACGCTCGTCGGCCTCGCCGCCACGCTCGACCATATCGTCAACAATCCCGGTCGCCGCTACGGATCGCCGCAGGAGATGAGCCTGCGCGCACCGTTCGTCGACGCCGCGACCTCGATCGACCCCGTGAACGAGCGGATCTTCACCTCCTACTACCCCTATGGCGCGGTGATCGCGCTCGCGCTCGACCTCACCCTGCGCCAGCGCTTCGGCAACGATCTCGACGCCTATATGCGCCACCTGTGGAAGCGACATGGCGAAGCGCAGCGCAACTTCGCGCCGGTCAAACCCTATACGACCGCCGATCTTGAAGCCGGGCTTGCCGAACTCACCCGTGACCCCGGTTTCGCGAAGCGGTTCTTCGACGCGCATATCCGCAGCAGCGACCTGCCCGATTTCGCGCCTTTGCTCGCCCAGGCCGGGCTGGTGCTGCGCCCGGCCGACGCGAACAAGGCGTGGATCGGCGCGGCCAACATCACCGGCGGCGGCGATGACCCCGTCCGCCTCGGTGAAATTCCGGTCCCGGGCAGCCCGCTCTATGCCGCCGGGCTCGATCGCGGCGACACGATCGTGGCGGTCGATGGCAAGCCGATCGCGAGCCTCGCCGACTGGCGGGCCGCCCTGAGCGCGATGAAGCCGGGTCAGCCGATGGCCATCGCCTATGCCACCCGGACCGGACCCGGCAGCGCGACGATCACCCCGGTCGCCGATCCGAAGCTGACCATCGTCACGCTCGAAAAGGCGGGTGGCTCGCCGAGCGCGGCCCAGCTCGCCTTTCGCCGCGCCTGGCTCGGGACCGACTGAGCGCGCCAGTGTTGCTTCGCTGCGTCACCCCTGCGCCAATTGGCGCGGGGGTCGATTTGGGCTGTCCTACCTGCCGGGGCTCTGCCATCCTCGCGCTACGACATGCGATACGGAACCTCCGCTCTGGAAACCGGTTCGGCCCATCATGGCCCGCTGTCGTCCGCACACGCACATTTATGTCAGGTTCGTCGGCTCGCGTTCGCGTCGATGACCGCAAGGCCCCGTGACCTTTGTGACCTTCCAGCCCCCGAAAGGACCGCATGAGCCGCAAGCCAGTCCCCGCCCAACATGGTCAGCGCGCCCGCGTCGAGGTCAATTTCGACCGCCCCCAGCTGCTCCCGCAACTGTTCGGCGAATATGACAGCAACATCCTCGCACTCGAGGAACGGCTCGGCGTCTATATCCATGCCCGGGGACAGCGCGTGGTGATCGAGGGGGAGCGCCGAGGCCGTGGCGCATGCGCGCGAAGTCCTGATCGAGCTGCACAGCCGCGTTATCCGGGGTGAGGCGATCGACACCGGCCTGATCGATGCGGTGATCGCCATGTCGACCGAGCCGATGCTGACCGGCATCGTCCGCGCCGAGAATGACGAATCGGGCACCGCGCCGCCGATCATGATCCGGACGCGCAACAAGACGATCGTCCCGCGCTCGCTGACCCAGACGACGTACATGCGCGCGCTGGTCTCGAACGACATCATCTTCGCGCTCGGCCCGGCGGGCACCGGCAAGACCTATCTGGCGGTGGCGCAGGCGGTGGCCCAGCTCATCACCGGATCGGTCAAGCGCCTGATCCTGTCGCGCCCGGCGGTCGAGGCCGGCGAGCGACTCGGCTTCCTGCCCGGCGACATGAAGGACAAGGTCGATCCCTATCTGCGCCCGCTCTACGACGCGCTCTACGACTGTTTGCCCGCCGAGCAGGTCGAGCGGCGCATCGCCAGCGGCGAGATCGAGATCGCCCCGATCGCGTTCATGCGCGGCCGCACGCTGGCCGACGCCTTCGTGATTCTCGACGAGGCGCAAAACACCACGCCGATGCAGATGAAGATGTTCCTCACCCGCTTCGGCCGGAACAGCCGGATGGTGGTGTGCGGCGACCCCAAACAGACCGACCTGCCCGGCGGCCCGTCAGCGAGCGGCCTCAACGACGCGGTCGGCAAGCTCGAGGGGATCGAGGGCATGGCGTTCGTCCGCTTCGGCATCGGCGATGTCGTGCGCCACCCGATCGTCGGGCGCATCGTTGAGGCCTATGAGGGCGGGGACAATTCTCCAAGGGCGATGATTTTGCCAGAACGGACCTCGCC
The DNA here is from genome assembly GCF_024700005.1 of Sphingomonas sp. J344. Lineage (NCBI taxonomy): Bacteria > Pseudomonadati > Pseudomonadota > Alphaproteobacteria > Sphingomonadales > Sphingomonadaceae > Sphingomonas > Sphingomonas sp. J344. The sequence goes on from NZ_JAJONB010000001.1 coordinate 989,109, forward strand.
TGATGCTTGATGTCGCAGTCCAGGCCGAACCTGGTTGGCCCGAACTCGACTGGGATGCGCTGGGCGCGCAGGCGGCTGCGGCGGCGGTCGCGCAGACGCCGTTCGGCTATCTCGCCGCCAACGAGGCGATGATCGAGATTGCAGTCCGGCTGACCGACGATGCCGAGGTGCATCAGCTCAATGCGCAATATCGGCAGAAGGACAAGCCGACCAACGTCCTGTCCTTTCCGATGATCGAACCCGACCTGATCGAATCGCTGACCCAGAATAGCGACGATGGCGAGGTGATTCTGGGCGACATCATCCTTGCGCACGGTGTCTGCGCGCGCGAGGCAGCGGAAAAGGGCATTTCGGCCGAACAGCATGCCACGCACCTGATTGTCCATGGGGTGCTGCATTTGCTAGGCTATGATCATCAGGGGGATTCGAAGCCGAGGCGATGGAGTCGATGGAGCGCGCCGCGCTCGCAACCTTGGGGCTCCCTGACCCCTATCTGATACGCGAGGATTGAGCTCCAAGATGACGGACGGCCCCAGTAGCAACGGGAACGGCGACAGTAGCGGCGAAGGCGGAATATGGCGCGGCCTTCGTTCCCTGCTCTTCGGCGAAGAGCATGAGGAAACACTGCGCGAGCGTATCGAGGATGCAATCGACGAGGCGGAAGAAGGCAAGGACGGCAAGCCCGCAAAGGGCGACCTTTCCCCGCTTGAGCGCAAGATGCTCCGCAATCTCCTCCATTTCGGTGAGCGCGACGCGGGCGATGTCGGCGTGCCGCGTGCCGACGTCATCGCGGTGGACGAAGCCACGAGCTTTGCCGAACTGGTCCAGATCTTTGCCGAAGCTGGCCATAGCCGCCTGCCGGTCTATCGCGAGAAGCTCGACCGCGTCATCGGCATGATCCATATCAAGGACGTGTTCGCGGTCCTTGCCGCCGGCGCCGGACCGCCGTCGAAGATCACCGACCTGATGCGCCAGCCGCTGTACGTCCCCCAGTCGATGGGCACGCTCGACCTGCTCGCCCAGATGCAGGCCAGCCGCACCCATCTCGCCATCGTGCTCGACGAATACTCGGGGACCGAGGGGCTGATCACGATCGAGGATCTGGTCGAGGAAATCGTCGGCGAGATCGACGACGAACATGACGACGCGCCCGAAGCCCTATGGGTGCCGCTCGACAATGGCGGCTGGGATGCCGATGCCCGCGCCGAGCTGGAGGATGTCGCCGCGGCGATCGACCCCCGGCTGGGTGAGGTCGAAGAGGATATCGAGACGCTCGGCGGGCTCGCCTTCATCCTGGCCGGACACGTTCCCGAAGCGGGCGAGTGCCTCAGGCACCCGAGCGGGTGGACGCTCGAAGTCCTGGAGGCCGACGCCACCCGCGTCCGCCGCCTGCGCCTGCATCCGCCCGAAGAACTAGTCGAAGCCGAGGACTGACCATTGCGCCGCAAACTTCTGATCGCCACCGCAGCAATCGTCGTGATCGGCGGCGGCATCTACTGGGTGGCCTCGCGCCCCGATGTCGCGCAGCTGAGCGTCGAGGCGGCAAGTGGAGTGCGGCCCAAGCTGATCGCCCCGCGCGCCGAAACCGTCCCGACGGTCAAGATCGCCGACGCGGTCGGCTGGCCCACCGGAGCCGCGCCGGTCGCGGCCAAGGGGCTGAAGGTCAACGCCTTTGCCACCGGGCTCGATCATCCGCGCTGGCTCTATCGCCTGCCCAATGGCGACGTGCTGGTCGCCGAAAGCAACTCGCCGCCGCGCGGGGGGCGGGATCACCAACTGGGTGATGAAGCGCCTGATGGGCCGCGCCGGTGCCGGCGGCGCGTCGGCCAATCGCATCACCCTGTTGCGCGACGCGAATGGCGACGGGGTGGCAGAGGCGCGGTCGGTGCTGCTGAGCGCCGACAACGGCCTCGATTCGCCGTTCGGCATGGTACTGGTCGGCGAGACGCTCTACGTCGCCAACCACAATGCGCTGATCCGCTTCCCGTTCAAGCCGGGCGAGACCAAGATCACGGGCAAGGGCGAGAAGGTCGTCGACCTGCCCGGCGGCGGCAATCACTGGACCCGCGACGTGATCGCCGGGCCGGAGGGCAAGCTGCTGGTCAGCGTGGGCTCCGCGTCGAACATCGCCGAAAAGGGCCTTGAGGTCGAAAAGAACCGCGCGACGATCCTAGAGGTCGATCCGGAGGCAAAGCGCTCCCGCATCTACGCCGCCGGCTTGCGCAACCCGGTCGGCCTCGCGCTCCATCCCGAAACCGAGCGCGTGTGGACCGTCGTCAATGAGCGCGACATGCTCGGTTCCGATGGACCGCCCGATTATCTGACCCAGGTTACGATGGGCCAGTTCTTCGGGTGGCCGTGGAATTACTGGGGCGGCTATGTCGATGAGCGTGTCCAGCCCGAACGGCCCGATCTGCGGGAATATAGCGCTCGGCCGAGCTATTCCATGGGGCCGCACACCGCGCCGTTGGGCCTGACCTTCGCAACCGATGTGAAGCTGGGCGGCGGGTTCGCCAAGGGGGCGTTCGTCGGGCTGCACGGGTCGTGGAACCGCGTTCCGGCGTCAGGCTACAAGGTCGTGTTCGTGCCGTTCGGTGAACGCGGGCTGCCGGTTCCCGACGCCAAGCCGGTCGATGTCCTGACCGGTTTTCTCGATGCCAAGGGCAGGGCGCAGGGCCGTCCGGTCGGGGTGACTGCCGACCGCACCGGCGCGCTGCTGGTCGCGGACGATGTCGGCAACACGATCTGGCGGGTCAGCGCCCCGGCTCAGTAATCCGCGGCGGCGTAGGACAGGTCGGAATAGCTCGCATCCTCGCCCCAGCTGGTGCTGGCGGGCGCGACGGCATCGCGGGCGCGTAGTTCGGCCTGATACTCCGGGACTCCGCCCGATGGCGCGAGCGGCAGCATCCCGGTGACGGTATAATGCGCGGCCACGGTGCCGGCACAGCTGCCCAGCCCGCCCGTGGCGAGCAGGGCGACGGCAATCAGCGGCCAGGGGCGGGGCGATCGATTCATCGCGTGTCTCCTCGCCGCGTTCAACGGCATAGGCGAAACGCGGTTCCCTATTTCAGCAGCTTGGGCGCTTCCTGCATCAGCTTCTCGCGGATCTTTCCGGCGAACAGCGCCAGCATCGGCGGCAGATCGACTTCGGCATGGACATGGGCATCGTGGATTTCGAGCCGGCTGGCGACGCGCTGCCCCAGCGCCGCGACGGTGAAGTGGAGCGTGTCGCCCTCCCACCGCTCGTCCACCGTCCCCCCGCCGGGGAACATCGACCCGATCTTGCCGACGCCGCCCGCGATCCGCGCCCGCGCGACATCGCGGCCAAGCTTGTGGGGGATATCGACGATCACGGGTTCGGGCATGATGCTTCCTCTGGTGTAATGGGGACATAATACGCACCGTGCTTGTATCTGTCACGGTCCGGGGCGATAGCGTGGCTCCGATGATCCTGCCCCGTCCCCGCCTGCTCGCGCTGCTGACCGGCGCCGTTTCCGCCACCGCCTTTGCCCCGCTCGATTGGTGGGTCGCGGGGCTGGTGTGTTTCGCCATCCTGTTGCGACTCACGCATGAGGCGTCGAGCCTGAAACAGGCGCTGTTGCGCGGCTGGCTGTTCGGCCTTGGCCATTTCACCGTCGGCAACAACTGGATCCAGCACGCCTTTACCTATCAGGACAAGATGCCCGCTGAACTGGGCTATGTCGCGGTGGTCCTGTTGTCGCTCTACCTTGCCATCTACCCGGCACTGGCCATGGGGCTGGCGTGGCGGTTCGGACAGGGACGCAAGCTCGACCTGGCCTTCGTGCTGGTCGCGGGCGCGGCGTGGATCGTCGCAGAGTATCTGCGTGGCGTGCTGTTCACCGGCTATCCGTGGAACCCGCTCGGCGTGATCTGGCTTCCGGTGCCGGGGGTGGCGCAGGTCGCGAGCTGGGTCGGCACCTATGCGCTCTCCGGGCTCACCATCCTTGTCGCAGGCTCACTTCTCCTCGCGAGCCAGCGACACTGGCGTTTTCCGGCGGGCGCTGCCACGGCGATCGTCTTGCTGGCGTTGACCCCGATCCTGTTCCGCCCGACCCCGCCAGACATCCAGTCGGTCCGCCCGATCGTCCGCGTGCTCCAGCCGAACGTCGGGCAGGAAACCGTGCTCGACGGCAGCTACGCGCAAAAGGCGCTTAGCGAGCTGCTGCGCCTGTCAAACGACACCGCCACCATCCTCCCGGGCGGCCCGGTGCCGCGCCTGATCGTGTGGCCGGAGGGGACGGTCGATTACTGGATCGAGGAGGGCTATCCCGCCGCCTGGTACAGCAAGAACGATCCCCGCACCGTGCGCGCGATGATCGCTCAGACACTGGGGCCGAAAGACATCGCGCTGGTCGGGGCCACGGGCCTGTTGTTCAAGGGTGACACCCAACTCGACGCCGCGACCAATTCGGTATTCGCGATCGACGCCAGCGGCGCAATCCTCGGCCGTTACGACAAGGCGCATCTCGTCCCCTATGGCGAGTATCTGCCGATGCGCACGATCCTCCAGCCGCTCGGCCTGTCGCGGCTGGTGGCGGGGGAGATCGATTACGAGCCCGGCCCCGGCCCGCGCACGCTGAACGTCCCCGGCTTTGGCGATATCGGGATGCAGATCTGTTACGAGATCATCTTCTCCGGCCAGACGGTCGATCCGGCGAAGCGCCCGGCGATCCTGTTCAACCCCTCCAACGACGCCTGGTTCGGCGGCTGGGGTCCGCCCCAGCACCTGGCGCAGGCACGGATGCGCGCGATCGAGGAGGGGCTGCCGATCCTGCGCGCCACGCCCACGGGCATCTCCGCGATCATCGACGCGCGCGGCAAGGTCGTCTCGGCGGCGGGAATGGGCGACGCGAAGGCGATCGAGGCACCAATGCCGACGGCGCTCCCGCCCACCCTGTTCGCCCGGCTCGGCAACCTCGCGGCGGCACTCGTCGCGGCATTGCTGCTCGCCATCGCCATTGCCTTCCGCCGCTTCGCTCGCTAGGGCGGCGTCATATAAGGGAAGCTTTATATCTCCCCTTACCCCCAGCCGGGCATGGCAACGGCCCGGCCTTTTTGAGGAAAACCATGCGTTCCAGCTATGTCTTCACGTCCGAATCGGTTTCCGAAGGCCATCCGGACAAGGTTTCCGACCAGATTTCCGACGCGATCGTCGACCTGTTCCTGTCCAAGGACCCCGAAGCGCGCATCGCGTGCGAAACGCTGACCACCACCCAGCTGGTCGTGCTCGCCGGTGAAATCCGGGGCAAGGGCATCATGGACGAAGCCGGCAACTGGGCTCCGGGCGTCAAGGACGAGGTCGAAAAGGCCGTCCGCGATACCGTGAAGCGCATCGGATACGAGCAGGCGGGCTTCCACTGGGAGACGCTGCGCTTCGAGAACAACCTGCACCCGCAGTCGGCGCATATCGCGCAGGGCGTGGACGCCAGCGGCAACAAGGACGAAGGCGCGGGCGACCAGGGCATCATGTTCGGCTATGCCGCGAACGACACCCCGGACCTGATGCCGGCGACGCTCGACTACAGCCACAAGATCCTCGAGCGCATGGCCGCCGACCGCCATTCGGGCGCGGCCCCTTTCCTGGAGCCGGACGCGAAGAGCCAGGTCACGCTGCGCTACGAGGGCAGCAAGGCCGTCGCCTGCACCGCGATCGTCGTCTCGACCCAGCACGCCAAGGGCTATGACCAGGGCGAGAAGGAAGCCGAGCTCAAGGCCTATGTGAAGTCGGTCGTGGCGGACGTGATCCCGGCCGAGTTGCTCAGCGACGCGACCGAGTACCACATCAACCCGACCGGCAGCTTCGAGATCGGCGGCCCTGACGGCGACGCCGGCCTGACCGGTCGCAAGATCATCGTCGACACCTATGGCGGCGCGGCTCCGCACGGTGGCGGCGCGTTCAGCGGCAAGGATCCGACCAAGGTCGATCGCTCGGCGGCGTACATCACGCGCTACCTCGCCAAGAACATCGTCGCCGCCGGGCTTGCCCAGCGCTGCACGATCCAGCTTGCCTACGCGATCGGCGTGAGCAAGCCGCTGTCGCTCTATGTCGACACGCACGGCACCGGCACGGTCGGCGACGACAAGATCGAGGAAGCGATCGCGTCGATTGAGAAGCTGGGCGGCCTGACCCCGCGCGGCATCCGCACGCATCTCGGCCTCAACAAGCCGATCTACGGCCCGACCGCGGCCTATGGTCACTTCGGCCGCAAGGCGGACGGCGACTTCTTCCCGTGGGAGCGCACCGACCTGGTCGAGGATCTCAAGGCCGCGCTGGCCTGATCCGGCGCGCCTGACGGCATCAAATGGGGCGGCGGTCTGCGGATCGCCGCCCTTTTTGATTCGGACAGGCGCGGCTAGCATCGGCGCATGAAGACCCTCGCCGACCCCTCCCAAATTCTGACCCGCGAGCTGGCGGCGATCCGCAGCGAATTTCAGGTTCCGGAGGAGTTCCCGCCAGAGGTCCTGATCGCGGCGGAGCGGGCGGCGCGGCGCGCGCCCAGCGATCATGCCGACTGGACGCGCCATCCCTTCGTCACGCTCGACCCGGCGCACTCGACGGACCTGGACCAGGCATTTGCGATCGAGTCGGCGGGGGACGCGCATCTCCTCCATTATGCGATCGCCGATATCGGCTGGTTCGTCGATCCCGACGGGCGGATCGATGCCGAGGCGTGGCGGCGTGGCGAGACGCTCTATCTCCCTGACGGCAAGGCGAGCCTCTACCCCCCGCTACTCTCCCAGGGCGCTGCCAGTCTGCTGCCCGACGGCCCCCGCCCCGCGGTCGTCTTCAGCGTGCGCGTCGATGCGGAAGGCACGGTCGCGCTGGACGCGGTGACCCGCGCCGTGATCCGCAGCCGCGCCAAGCTCGCATATGCGACCGTGACCGAGGCGGACTTGCCGCCCGGCTTCACCACCCTCACCGACCGGCTGATCCGCGCCGAGGCAGCACGCGGTGCCGCGCAGAATCGACCCGCCAGAGCAGGAGGTGGCCGAGGGCGCGGACGGGCGGCTCACCCTCGCCTTTCGCGCGCGCCATCCCAGCGAGGATCGCAACGCGGCGCTCTCGCTCGCCTGCAACATGGCGGTGGCGCAGCTGCTGATGGCGCATGGCACGGGGTTGTTCCGTGTGATGGACGAGCCTGATGACCGCGCCGTCGCGCGGCTGCGCCTGACCGCACGCGCGTTGGGGATTGACTGGCCGAGCACCGCGACGCTCACTCAGTTCGAGCGCGGACTCGACCCCGCCGACCCGCGCCACGCCACGCTGATGCTGTCGATCCGCCGCGCCGGCAATGGCGCAGGCTATCGCGCCTTCGCGTCGGACGAGACGCCATGGCACGCGGCGGTTGCCGCCCCCTATGTCCATGCCACCGCACCGCTGCGACGGCTGGCCGACCGCTATGTCGTCGAGGCTGCATTGGCCGTCGCCAATGCCCGGAACTTGCCGGAATATGTCGACGCAGCCTTTGCGCGGCTCCCCAAGGTCATGGCCCGTGCCGACAGCCGCGCGGGCCAGATCGACCGCGCGGTGATCGCGATGGCCGAAGCGGTAATGCTCGCAGGACGGGAAGGCGAGCGGTTCGACGCGGTGGTGACCGCCATCGACGAACGCGGCGCAGCGATCCAGCTCTGCACCCTCCCCATCACCGCCCGGATCGACGCCGCCGGCCTTACGCCCGGCGACGCGGTCGTGCTGACGCTGGCCAGGGCAGACCCCGCCCAGCGCAGAATCGACTTCGAACCCGTTGGCTGACGCCTGCCTGTGCAAGAATCCTGAGCACGATTAACCATCCGCCCTTTCGCCGTCCTAGAAGAAACGGGTGGAGATGCTGATGCAGACTGTTTCGACCCTGACCTCGGCCAAGGCCGAGCCCGATTTCAACCTGACGATGGCGTTCCAGCCGGTCTGGGACGCCCGGCTTGGCGAAGTCTATGCCTATGAGGCGCTGGTGCGTGGGCCAAATGGCGAATCCGCGCGCGAGGTGATCGACGCGATCAAGCCCGAGGACCGCTATGCCTTCGATCAGCAGTGCCGCGTCGCCGCGATCAAACAGTCGGTGGCGGCGGGCATCCTCAAGGTTCCCGCGTTGCTCTCGATCAACTTTTTCCCCGACGTGATCACCGATCCCTTTGCCGACAGCGAGCGGACGATGCGCGTCGCCAAGGAGACCGGCCTGCCGCCCGAACGGCTGATGTTCGAATTTGCCGAGCATGACCGGCTGGACGGTTGCCGCATGGCCGAAACGATCGAGGCGCATCGCAAGATGCACATGCAGACCGCGTTCGACGATTTCGGATCGGGCGATGTCGGCCTCGCCCTGCTGTCGCGCTTTACCCCCGATGCGATCAAGCTCGATCCCGGCCTCATCCGCGGTCTGTCGTCCAGCTGGTCGCGCCGACTGCTCGTCGAAAAGATGATCGAAATGGCACGGTTGCGGGCGGTGCGGTTGATCGCGGAGGGCGTCGAGACCCGCGCCGATTACGACAAGCTGCTGGCGCTCGGCGTGCGCTATTTTCAGGGCTATTATATCGCCCATCCGCGGATCGGCGTGCTCGAACAGCCCAGGCTGCGTCCCGCAGCCTGAGCCTCCCCCTTGCCCGGCGGGCTATCACCGGCCAAGGGGCTGGCGATGAACGATCCCAGCACGATCCGCCGCCTCTATGGCCGCGCCAAGGGGCACAAGCTGCGCGCTGGCCAGCAGGCGCTGGTCGACGAAACCCTGCCCCGTTTCGCAGTCCCCGACGAAGGGGCGATCGACGCCGCGCGCCTGTTCGGCGATGATCGCCCGCTCGAGATCGAGATCGGCTTTGGCGCGGGCGAGCATCTTGCGGGGCAAGCCGCGATGCGACCCGGCCACGGCTTCATCGGCTGCGAGCCGTTTCTCAATGGCATGGTCGGCGCGCTCGGCCATATCCGCGACGGCGACCTCAAGAATGTGCGGCTGCACATGGGCGACGCGCTCGACGTGATTGAGCGGCTGCCCGACGCCAGCCTCGACCGCGTCTATCTGCTCCACCCCGATCCGTGGCGAAAGGCGCGTCATGCCAAGCGGCGCATGGTCAATCACGGTCCGCTCGACCTGATCGCGGCCAAGCTCAAACCCGGGGCGGAGTTTCGGCTCGGGACCGATGATCCCACCTATTGCCGCTGGTCGATGATGGTGATGAACCAGCGCCGCGATTTCGCCTGGCAGGCGAAGGAGGCAAAGGACTTCCTCACCCGCCCCGCCGACTGGCCCGAGACGCGCTACGAGCGCAAGGCGCGGCGGCAGGGGCATGAGGTGTGGTACTTCCGCTATCTGCGAGTTTGATTGTCGGCGAGTGCATTTGACCGGCCCGCTTGACCGGCGGCGTCCAGTCATGGCAGTGCGCGCGTTCACCCGGCTTGTCCGGGCGCCTTCGACGGCGGCCATGTGGCCAGAGCGGGCGGGTATAGCACAATGGTAGTGCAGCAGCCTTCCAAGCTGAATACGCGGGTTCGATTCCCGCTACCCGCTCCAGCCGCCCTTTCCCAAATCGACCGAATGAGGCGCAAGTCTCTCTAAATTCGAGCGTTTTCGCTTTCGATCATGGCCCCTCCCAGACTCAATGTCGGGGAAGGCCGTAGTTTCGCGATCTTATGACAAGCGGACGCCATGGGCATGATCCCCGGGTTTCAAGGAGAGGATCCGGGGCCATGAGCGGTCAACTGCAACGCAACGAGGCTGCGCCCAGTGTCGCGATCATACCGCAAGCTGCGGCAGAGCAGCGTGGGAGCAAGCGTCTGCGCACCGTCTATCGCGTTGCGCGGGTTGCCTGTGGCGGGGTCTATGGACTGGCGCGGGTGTTCAACCTGTCCGACCTGGGGATGATGATGTCGACCCCGCTCGACCTGTGTTCCGGCGACCAGGTGACGGTCGATCTTTCCGACAGCTGTACCCTTACCGGCACCATCATGTGGCACGACAGCAAACGCTGCGGTGTCAGGTTCGCGACGCCGGTCGACGGTGCCGCGATGCTCAAGCGCCTGTTCGAGGAACGGCATAGTCGGCGCTGGCGCCCGATGCGCGTGCCGTTGTCGAGGGCGGCGATCGTGCGCAGCGAATTTGGCATCCAGATGGTCCGGATCGAGGATATCTCACAGTCGGGCATGAAGCTGGCGCATGATGGCCGCTTCCGGCCCGGCCTGGCGATCGTGGCGCGGCTTTCGCCCGAGATCGAGTGTCGCGGCGTGGTGCGGTGGTCGCAGGACGGCAAGGCGGGAATCATGCTGAGCGATCCGTTGAGCGTCGAGCAACTCGCGGACATCCGTCGTGCTGCTGGCTTGTAAAGACCGTAGTTTCTCGGTCGAGGCGACGCTTGCCGCGTCGGACCCGGTCCCGCATCATCGCAACATGGACCATGAATTCGAAATGCTGCACGCGGCGATCGACCGCGCAGGCGATGCATTCGTGGTCTCGCATCTCGATTATTCGGAAGAGGTCCGCGGGCGCGCGATCGTCTATATGAATTCGGCGTTCACCCGCATCTTCGGTTATTCGCGCGAAGAGGCGATCGGACGGACGCCCGCCGAACTGATATTCGGTCCCCTGACCGACGCGCAGCAGGTTCGGGACGTGCAGCACCGCGCGATCGAGGGCATGGGCACGAAGGGGGAGGCGATCCTTTACCATCGCGACGGGCATCCGGTGGATGTCGAGTATGAAATGGTGCCCGTCCGCCAGACCGGCGACGCCATCCTGTTATGGATGACGGTGTTCCGGGACATTTCCGCCCGAAAGCGGCAGGAGGCGGAGACCGCCGCCCAGTTCGAGCGACTGCGGCTGATTACCCAGGTCTCGACCGACCTTGTCTGGGATCTCGACGTCGCATCCGGCGCGATCTGGTGGGGCAGCAACTTTGTCGAGCAGATGCGCTGCCCGGGGCAGGAGCCACCTGCCTCGCTCGCTGAGTGGCTCGATTTCGTGGTCGAAGACGACCGCGCCGCCGTCGCCGCCGGGGTCGAGGATTTTCTGGAGAGTGGTACGGACCGTTTCCGCGCCGAGTTCCGTGTCCGGCGCGGTGACGGCGAGATCCGGACATTGCTCCAGCGCGCGTTGCTTGTGCGCGATTCCGACCGCGCACCGGCGCGGGTCGTCGGCAGCCTGGTCGACATCTCCGAGCAGCGGCAATTGGAAGAGCATGTCCGGCGCAGCCAGCGCATGGAGGCGCTCGGCAAGCTGACCGGCGGCATCGCGCACGATTTCAACAATCTGCTCGCGATCGTGCTGGGCAACGCCGAAGTACTCAAGGACGCGCTGGAGCACGACGCCGAGCTGGCCGAACTGGCCGAACTGACGATGGAGGCGGCCGAGCGCGGTGCGCAGCTGACCAATCGCCTGCTCGCCTTTGCCGGGCGGCAGGTACTCAAGCCGGCGGCGGTCGATCCGGATGCGCTGATCGAGGGGTTCGCGCCGCTGCTGCGCCGGACGCTGCGTCCCGACATCGCGCTCGCCTTCGACCGACAGGGTGATGGCTGGCGCGTGATGGCCGATCGCAGCCAGCTTGAACTCGTCCTGCTGAATCTCGCGCTCAACGCGCAGGACGCGATGGCCGATGGCGGCAGCATTCACATCGCCACCGCGCGCCATGTCGTACCGAGCGACGCACCGGCATCCGAAGTGCTCACGAGTGGCGATTATCTGTGCATCACACTCAGCGATACCGGGACAGGCATGAGTGCGGAGGTGCTGCGCCGCGCCTGTGAACCGTTTTTCACCACGCGTGACGGACAACGGCGGGCTGGGCTGGGCCTTGCCACTGCCTATGGTTTCGCCGCGCAGTCGGGCGGCGACCTGCGAATCGTGTCCGCGCCGGGTGAAGGAACCCAGGTCCGCCTGATCCTGCCCCGCACCGACCCGGCTATCGACGCGCGCCCTTCCGCCGGGGCGGGTATCGGTCATCGTCTGCGGGTACTCGCCGTCGACGACGAGCATGCCGTCAGGCGGCACGTCGCCTTGCTGCTGCGCGGTCTTGGCTTCGACGTTGAGGAGGCCGAGTCCGGACCCGCGGCGCTGGAGCGGATCGAGTCCGGCGCGCGATTCGACCTGCTGATGACCGATATCGTGATGCCCGGCGGGATGAACGGTTTCGATCTGGCGCGGCAGGCGCTGGTGCGATGCCCGCAACTGTCCGTCCTGTACATGTCAGGCTTCGCGGTCGATGCGCGCGAACGAACGCCGGATATGCCCGAGGCGCCGGTGCTGGCGAAGCCGTTCCGCCGGGCACAGCTGGTCGAGGCGGTCCGGTCGGTAATTCCCGCTGCCTTCGACGATACCGGGATACGGTAATAGCACTAGCTATCCACAGTCCGGCATCCGCGCGATGATGTACATGCAATCGGCGCCGGGTCGGACATCCCCCCGTACCACAGCCTGGCGGATTGCCGGTTCGCTTAGGCGCCCCCGTCGGTCGGGCGCTACCCCTGCCGGGCGGCGACATCCCTCCGCCGCCCGGCCCCCCTCACCGGCTTGCCCGGAATATCGTTATCGGCTTAGGTTGCCGACGCGCGCCATTCGGTCGCGGGGGCGGTGCCATCATGAAGTCTGACAGCCACCGGTTGGAACGTGATTTATCGACGGACCACGCGCGCGACCTGTTCGCCCGCTTTCCCTATGACCATCCGCAAGGGCAGTTGCGCGAGCGGGTCAAGGAACTGCGCTGTTTGTATGAGGTTCTGGCGGTTGCGTCGGACTCCGCCGAGTCAATCCCCCTCAATCTGTTCCCGTATCGTCGATATCCTGATGCGCAGCTTTCTGCACGAGGACGCGACGATGGTTCGCATCATCCTCGACAGCGGGGTCATCGAATCAGCCAACTGGTCGTCGCCCGCAGTCTGGATCCGCGAACCCGTCACGGTGGAAGGACGGGAAATCGGCAGCGTCGCGGTTGCCTATCCTCCAGGGCTTGCAGCCGATGACGGCTTCCTGCCCGAGGAACATGAACTGGTCGCAGCGGTGGCCGGGAGAATCGCGCGTCTGGTTCGCCGTCGCGCGATGGTGGATGAACTGACCCGGGCCGAGCGGCTCAATGCGATGGGGCAGATGACCGTCGGGCTGGTCCATGACTTCAACAATTTGCTGACGGTGATCCTTGGTTCTGCCGAAGCGATCCGCGACACAAGAACGAATGACGAAATCCACGATCAGGCGCGACTGATTCTTGAGGCGGCAGAGCGCAGGTCGGGGATAATCGCGCAGCTGCTCGCCTTTTCGCGCCGTCAGCCGCTCGAGTCCCGCTCGATCGCCATAGCACCGCTGATGCGGGACTTTACGCCGCTGCTCATCCGCGCGCTGGGTGCCGACATCGCGCTCGATGTTGCGGTGGCGGTGGACGTCTGGCCGGTCCAGGCCGACCTCGCACAGCTTGAAAGTGCGCTGCTCAACCTGACCGTCAATGCCCGTGATGCGATACGCGCCACCGGCAAGGGTGGAGGGCGAGTGGCGATCGCGGTCGACAATGTGGCGACCGAGTCCGGAGACCATGTTCGTTTCACCGTGACCGATACCGGCCCGGGCATGACTCCTGAAGTCGCCGCACGGGTATTCGAGCCCTTTTTCACGACCAAGGAGACGCGCGGCACCGGGCTTGGCCTGGCGGGGGTGGACGGCTTCGTTCGCCAGTCGGGAGGACAGGTTCAGCTGTCCACGCGCCTGGGCGAGGGCTCCTGCTTCACCATCCTGCTCCCGCGCGCGGCCGATGCGCCGACCCGGGGTGTTGCCACATCGCGCGCGACGGAGACGGCGGGTGCCAGCGAACGCATCCTGCTCGTCGAGGACGAAGCGCTGGTGCGCCAGCATGTGACCGCGATGCTGACCCGGCTCGGCTATCGCGTCGATGCGGTCGAGAGCGCCGAACAGGCCGAAGCCGCGCTCGCGGCGGAACCCGGCTATGCGCTGTTGTTCAGCGATGTCCTGCTGCCGGGCGGGCGCAGCGGGGATCGAGCTGGGGCGCGCGGCACAGTCGCGCCATCCCGATCTCGCCGTGCTGTTGACGTCGGGCTATGTCGAGGACGCAATCGACTTTGACGGCTTGCCATTCGAGTTCATCGGAAAACCCTATCGTCGCGCCGAAATCGCGCGCAAGATCGCCGGCGTGCTGGAACAGCGGGGCAGTCACTGAAGTCGGGGGTGGGGATGCAAGTCTATCTGGTCGATGACGAGAGCGATCTTCTCGCCTCGCTGGCGATCACGCTCAAACGCGCCGGATATGAGACGCAATCCTTCAATAACCCGCAGGCCTTTCTGTCGGTCGCGCTGGACCTGACGATCGGCTGCGTGCTGCTCGATTACAACATGCCCGGCCTCAACGGCCTGCAGGTGCAGGAGCAGTTGCGGACGATGAAGGCCGGCCATGCGGTCGTTCTGCTCACCGGCGTGGGCGAAGTGCCCGAAGCCGTGGCGGCGATGCGCGAGGGGGCGGTCGATTTTCTGCGCAAGCCGTTCCGCAACGCCGACCTGCTCGCCGCGCTCGAACGCGCGCAGAGTGTGGTCGAGGCGGAACTGGCGGCGCGCGAGCGCGCGGCGGAATTCGGCGCGCTCAAGCCGCTGACGCCGCGCGAGCGCGAGATCCTGGAGTCGCTGGCCAAGGGGCTCCAGAACAAACAGGTCGCCTATGACTTGGGGATCAGCGTGCGCACGGTCGAAATGCACCGCACCCGCCTGATGAAAAAGCTCAAGGCGCAGACCATCGGCGGCGCGGTCGCATTTGCCAAGGAAGCTGGATTGCTCTGAACCCTACCCCGCCGCGTCGCGTCGCATCTGGCGGGGCGGACGGCCGAAGGTCTGGCTGTGCCAGCGCGTGAATGCGCCGATCGAGCTGTAGCCCAGCATGATCGCGATATCGGTGACGCGCATCCGCGGATTCGCGAGATATTGCACCGCCAGCTGCATCCGCGCGGTGTTGAGCAGGTCGCTGAAGCTTGCCCCTTCGGCGTCCAGCATCCGCTGCAGGGTGCGAACCGTCACCCCCATCGACGCGGCGCACGCCTGAATCGTCACCCGGCCCGACGGCATCATCAGCTTGATCAGGTGCCGCACCTCGTCGGTCGCGCTGCGCTCGGCGGGGCTCATCACCGCTTCGAGCAGCTGGCGTGCATGGCCGGCCAGCTGATCGTCGATACCGGAACGCGGCATGTCGAGGTCGCTCGACCGCACCAGCAACCCGTTGAAGTCGCAGTCATACTGCGCGGGGCAGCGGAACAGCCGCGCGACGATCGCACTGTCGGCGACGGGCGGCGGCGGGTGCGCGAAACAGATCGCCAGCGGCTGCCACCGATCCGCCAGCACTTCGCCGCACAGCCGCGCCAGCACCCCCATCGCCAAGTCCGATGCCTGACGTGACGGCTCGGGGCGCTCGAACGAGAAATCCTCGCGCAGGACCGCCTCGCCATCGTGCTCCTCGATGCTCAGCACCAATGTCGAATTGATCCGTTCGCGAAACTCGGCAACTGCGGCGAGCGCGCGGCGCAGCGTCGGCTGAAGCGCGATCAACAGGCTCGGCGCACCCAGATTGGCGATCGCGCGCCCCTCCGCCATGCGCAGGCCAAAGGTCATGCAGCCGGTCGCCTGCGCGCTGCGTTCGAGCAGGCGGACGACGGCGCGCGCGGGGATCAGCTGTTCGGGGTTGGTCAGCAGGCGCGCGTCGAGCCCCTGTTCGCGCAGCAACGGGCGCGGCTCGATCCCGAAGCTCGTCATCACCTCGAAATAGCCCGCCAGCGCGGCGACGCGCACCAGTTCGCTCAAATGCTTCTCCTCCCCCGGCGCTGGCGTCGAATGGGAAAAGAATGTCACGAAATGCAAAAAGGCAACGCCCCCGTCGCTATGCCCTGGGCAAGGAACATGGAGAGGAATGCGGCGATGGCAAAAGCTGTCCGCTTTTACGAGGCTGGCGGGCCGGAGGTGCTTCGGCTGGAGGAGGTTGCGGTCGGCGATCCCGGGCCGGGCGAAGTCCGCGTGCGCCATGCCGCCGTGGGATGCAATTTCGCCGACACCTATTTCCGCTCGGGCTACTACCCTGCGTCTTTGCCCGCCGGGATCGGCGTCGAGGCGGCCGGGACGATCGAGGCGGTGGGCTACGGCGTCACCGCCTTCGCGCCGGGCGACCGCGTTTCCTATAATGGCAGCCCGCTCGGTGCGTATAGCGATGTGCGGGTGATGCCGGCGGACTCGCTGTTCAAGCTGCCCGACAGCGTCTCGTTCGAGGATGCGGCGGCATCGACGATGCGCGGGCTGTCGGCGACCTATTGGCTGGCGCGCGCCAACCCGATGATGCAGCCGGGCGACACGATCTTGCTCCACGCCGCTGCGGGCGGGGTCGGGCTGCTTGCGGTTCAGCTCGCCAAGCTGATGGGGCTGCGCGTGATCGGGACCGTGTCGTCCGAGGCCAAGGCGGAGCGCGCGCGGGCGCTGGGGTGCGACGAGATCATCCTCTACCGGCACGAGGACGTCGCCGCGCGGGTGATGGAGCTGACCGAGGGCAAGGGTGTCGCGACGGTGTTCGACAGCGTCGGCAAGGACACGTTCGAAGGCTCGCTCAAATCGCTGCGGCGGCGCGGGGTGCTGGTCGGATGCGGCACCGCATCGGGGCCGTTCCCGCCGATCGACGCATTCCAGCTGATGATGCAGGGGTCGGTCTATTTCATCCGCCCGGCCTTCGCGCATTTCTACGCCGATCCGGCCGAGCGTGCCGAACTGTCGGCATTGTGGTTCGGGCATCTGTCGTCGGGACGGGTCAAGGTCGAGATCGGCCAGCGCTACACGCTCGACCAGTGCGTCGAGGCGCATCGCGACCTGGAGGCGGGGCGCACCATCGGCTCGTCCATCTTCACCGTCTGAGGGAGTGGGCGTCATGCGGATCGAGAAGCTCACCACGCATATCGGCGCCGAGCTGATCGGCGTGAACCTGGCGGATGCGGCGCGCGACGACGATCTGTTTGCGCAGATTCGGGCCGCCTTGCTCGACCACAAGGTGCTGTTCCTGCGCGATCAGCATATCGACCGCGCTGACCATGTCGCCTTTGCCGAACGCTTCGGGTCGCTCGAGGACCATCCCGTAGCAGGCAGCGATCCCGATCATCCAGGGCTGGTGCGGATCTACAAGGACGCGGACTCGCCGCCCGACTATTACGAAAACTCCTGGCATTGCGACGCCACCTGGCGCGACGCGCCGCCGATGGGCTGCGTCCTGCGCTGTGTCGCCTGTCCGCCGGTCGGCGGCGATACGATGTGGGCGAACATGGGCAAGGCCTATGCCGATCTGCCCGAGCACATCAAACAGACCATCGCCCCGCTCAAGGCACGCCATTCGATCGAGGCGACGTTCGGTGCGCGGATGGACGAGGGCAAGCGCCACGCGCTGAAGGCGCAGTTTCCCGATGCCGAGCATCCGGTGGTGCGCACCCATCCGGAGACGGGGGAGAAAATCCTCTACGTCAACGCCTTCACCACGCACTTCACCAACTACCACACGGTCGAGAACGTTCGGTACGGGCAGGATTATGCGCCCGGCGGCGCACAGCTGCTCCACTATCTGATCGGGCGCGCGGCGATCCCGGAATATCAGGTGCGTTGGCGCTGGCAGCCCAATTCGGTCGCGATCTGGGATAACCGCGCGACCCAGCATTACGCCGTGATGGATTACGCCCCCACCGTCCGCCGCATGGAGCGGGCGGGGATCATCGGCGACCGACCCTATTGACCCTGGCGGCACCGACCGCACCCGATCACTGGAGAGCCAAGATGCAGTTTCTCGACGACTCCCTGCTTCCGCGGAACCAGGAAAAGCTGGTCATTACCGTCGCCCCCTATGGCCCCGAATGGATGCCGGAGGATTTCCCCGAGGATATCCCGGTAACGATCGACGAGCAGGTGCAGAAGGCGGTCGATTGCTACAATGCCGGCGCCACCGTGCTGCACCTTCATTGCCGCGAGCCCGATGGTCACGGGTCGAAGCGGCTGTCGGTGTTCAACGAGGTGATCGACCGCATCCGCACCGCGGTGCCCGACATGATCATTCAGGTCGGCGGATCGATCTCCTTTGCGCCGGAGAGCGAGGAGGATGGTGCGCAGGCCAAGTGGCTGACCGACGAGGTGCGCCATATGCTCGCCGACCTCACCCCTGCACCCGAACAGGTCACCATCGCGGTCAACACGACCCAGATGAACATCATGGACCTGATGCATGACGAGGAATATCGCCAGACTACGCTCGGCAATCCCGCACTCTATCACGCCTATCGCGAGATGGTGGTGCCGGCGGGTCCCGAGTGGGTGGAGGAGCATCTGCGCCGCCTGACCGCCAGCGGCATCCAGCCGCATTTCCAGCTGACCTGCATGCCCGACCTCGAAACGGTCGAGCGGCTGGTGCGGCGCGGCCATTACAAGGGGCCGCTCAACCTGACCTGGGTCGGCATCGGTGGCGGTTTCGACGGGCCGAACCCGGCGAACTTCATGGAATTCATCCGCCGCGCGCCCGATGGATCCACGATCACGCTGGAAAGCGTGATGGGCAATGTCCTGCCGATCAACACGATCGCCATGGCGCTCGGCATGCACTGCCGCTGCGGGAACGAGGACAATATCTACGACACCAAGGGCAACAAGATGGGGTCGATCGCCCAGGTCGAGCAGCTCGTCCGCATCGCCCGCGAACTGGGCCGCGACGTCGCCAACGGACAGGAAGCGCGCGCGATCTACAAGATCGGCACCCAGTATAACTCGACCGAAGAGACGCTCGCCCGGCTCGGCATGGCACCCAATCGCGAGCGCGGGACGCTCGCGGTGCCGATCCGCGAGATGGCGTAACCCGGCATGTCGGCACTGAACAATGTCACCGTCCTGTTCGTCCCCGGCCTGCGCGATCATGTCGAGGACCATTGGCAGACCCATGCCGCCCGCGCGCTGCCGGGATCGCGCACGGTTCCGCCGATGGAGACCAACGGCCTGTGTCGCGCGCTGCGAGTGGCCGCGCTCGATCGCGCCATTGCAGCCATCGACGGCGACATCATCCTTGCCGCGCACAGCGCCGGATGCCTGATGGTCGCACATTGGGCCGCGACCGCTGCGGCGCGCAGGATCCGCGCGGCACTGCTAGTGACCCCGGCCGATGTCGAACATCCATTGCCCTGGGGTTATCCTGAGCAGGATAAGCTGGCCGCGAACGGATGGCTGCCGATCCCGCGCGTGCCGTTGCCCTTTCCCGCACTGGTCGTCGCAAGCCGCAACGATCCGCTCGCGGCGTTCGACCGCGTCGCAGCATTCGCGCAGAGCTGGCAGGTTCCGCTATATGACGCCGGGGAGGTCGGGCACCTCAACCCCGCTGCGGGCTATGGTCCCTGGCCGGTGGCACTGGAGTTGCTCGAAGGGCTGGCGGAGGAGAGCGCGGTCGCCTGACCGCGCTTGGAACAGGGGGAACGCAGCATGGCAGGTCCGATCCCGTCCGCCGATGACAGCGCCCCCGGTCCTGCGCGCGCCACCCTTTATGGCTGGCTGGTGTTCGCGCTCACCTTCGGGCTGCTGATCTCCGACTATATGGCGCGGCAGGTGCTGAATGCCGTATTCCCGCTGATCAAGGCCGAATGGGCACTGACCGACGGCCAGCTCGGGCTGCTGTCGGGCATCGTCGCGGTGATGGTCGGGCTGCTGACCTTCCCGCTCTCGCTCGCCGCCGACCGCTGGGGGCGGGTGCGCAGCCTGGCGCTGATGGCGGTACTGTGGAGCCTCGCCACCCTGCTCTGCGCTGCGGCAAACGGCTTTGGCATGATGCTGCTCGGGCGCGCCCTGGTCGGGGTGGGTGAGGCCGCCTATGGCAGCGTCGGGATCGCCGTTGTCATCAGCGTTTTCCCCACCCGGTTGCGCGCGACCCTCTCCGCCGCCTTCATGGCCGGCGGGCTGTTCGGTCAGGTGCTCGGCGTCGCGCTGGGGGGTGAGATCGCCGCGAGCCATGGCTGGCGCATGGCCTTTGTCGCGATCGGCGTATCGGGGCTGGTGCTCGGCCTCCTCTATCCGATTTTGGTGCGGGAGCGCCGCGTGCGCGCGCTTGCTGGTCTCGACGCGCCGCATGACGTCGCCCAGCCAATCGCGCCGCTGCGCAGCCTGATCGCGTCGCGTTCGGTGCGGCTCGCCTATCTGGGCAGCGGGCTGCAACTGCTCGCGGCGGGCGCCCTGCCCGCCTGGCTGCCCAGCTATCTCAACCGCTATTACGACCTGTCTGTCGACCGCGCGGGTCGGCTCGCGGCGCTGCTGCTGCTGGTATGCGGCGTCGGCATGATCCTGTGCGGGATGCTCAGCGACCGCCTGTCGCGCGACCGGCCCGACCGCAAGATCGCGCTGGCCGCGATCTACAGTCTCGGCACCGGCGTCAACCTGACGCTCGCGCTGCTCCTGCCTGCGGGACCCGCCCAGCTGGTGCTGCTCGGCGTCGTGATGTTCCTAGTCGCGGGGACGGTTGGGCCGAGCGGCGCGATGGTCGCCAACCTCACCCCGCGCGCGATTCACGGTTCGGCCTTTGCCACGCTGACGCTTGCCAACAATCTCATCGGCCTGGCACCCGGGCCGATCCTGACCGGGCGCATCGCGGATGCGATCGGGCTGCTCGACGCCTTCCGCTTCCTGCCGATCGCCTGCCTCGCCGCGGCGTTGGTCTTCTTCCTGATGCGCCGAAGCTACCTCGCCGATCTCGATACCGGCCGGGCGGAGCGCTGAGCATGGCCAGCGTCGCGGATCGTGCCCGCGCCGTCGCGCCGGGGCTGGGCGTCGCGCTGGTCGTGGCGGCGGCGGCGACCTTCATGTCCGAACATTATTCGGCACCGGTGATGCTCTATGCGCTGCTGCTCGGCATGGGCCTCAACTTCCTGACCGAGGCGGAGCGCACCCGCGCGGGAATCGACTTCGCCGCGCGCACCGTGCTGCGCATCGGCGTCGGGCTGCTCGGGCTGCGGATCGGGTGGGATCAGGTCACCGCGCTCGGCTGGGGGCCGGTTGGGATGGTGGTGGCTTTGGTCGCGGTAACGATCGGCGTGTCGATCGTCATGGCGCGGCTGATGGGGTTCAACCCGCTGTTCGGATTTCTGTCGGGCGGCGCGACCGCGATCTGCGGCGCGTCGGCGGCGCTGGCGCTGTCGGCGGCGCTCCCCGCGCATGAGCGCAAGGAACAGGCGACGCTCTATACCGTGGTCGGCGTGTCGGCGATGTCGACGCTGGCGATGATCCTCTACCCGATGATCGCGCATGCGCTGGGGCTGGACGATCGCGCCGCCGGGCTGTTCATCGGCGCGACGATCCACGATGTCGCGCAGGTGGTCGGCGCGGGCTATGCGATCTCGCCCGAGGCGGGCGACACCGCGACCATCGTCAAGCTGCTGCGCGTCGCGATGCTGTTGCCGGTGATCCTGGTCGCCGGTCAGATCACGCGCGGCCGCACCCCGGCCGGAGCGGCGCGGCCGCCACTGCTCCCGTGGTTCGTTCTGCTGTTCGTCGCGCTGGTCGCGCTCAACAGCATCGTCGCGCTGCCCGCCCCGGCGGTTGCGTTCGGCACCGACATCTCGCGCTGGTGCCTGGTGGTCTCGCTCGCCGCGATCGGGATGAAGACGCGGATCGGCGACATGGTGAAACTCGGCCTGCGCCCGGTGCTGCTGATGATCGCGGAGACGGTCCTGCTCGCCGCGCTCGTGCTCGGATTGCTCGCAACCGGGCTGATCTGACGCGGATTGCAAAATCGCTGTCGTCAAATGTGAAAACTTGTGTCGGTCGCAGCGGTAGCACGACCGTAACGATAAAGAAGTGTTGGGAGAGGATGTCATGAAGTTCATGCCCCAGTTGCGTCTGTGCGTCAGTGGTGTCGCGTTGGTCGCCGCTTGCCTCGGCGCACCCGCATTCGCGCAGGACAGCGCGTCAGCTACAGCGGAAGAGCGCGACAGCGACGAGATCGTCGTCACCGCGCAAAAGCGCTCCGAAAGCGTGCAGACCGTCCCGATCTCGATCGCCGCTTTCAATGAAGAGACGCTGGAACAGGCGAGCGTCACCACGGTGCTCGACCTGGGTCGCGTCGCCACCAACTTCCAGACGGTGCGCTCGTCCAACACCGGATCGACCCGCATCGGCATCCGTGGCGTCGGCTCGCTCGCCAACACGCTGATCGAACCGAGCGTCGCGGTATTCGTCGACGGCGTCTATGTGCCGCGTTCGGGATCGGTGCTCGGCGCGTTCCTCGACATTGACGGGGTCGAGGTGCTGCGCGGACCGCAGGGCACGTTGTTCGGCCGCAACGCCAGCGTTGGCGCGCTCTCGCTGCGCAGCGCGCTGCCCGAGGACAGTTTTTCCGGCCAGGTTTCGGGCGAGATCGGCTCGTTCGACCGCTACAAGCTGAGCGGCCATGTCAACATTCCGCTCGGCCAGAATGTCGCGATGCGCCTCGCCGGCATGGGGCAATGGTATCAGGGGCCGTGGGTCAACCGGCTCGACGGCAAGCGCTATGGCGGGTCGGACGACATGTCGTTCCGCGGCACGATCAAGGCCGATCTCGGCAATGTCGAATGGATCGTGCGCGGCGATTACACCCGCCTCGACGGCGACGGCGTGGCCAATTTCGATTTCGACGCCAATTCGGTCAGCGCCGCGCGACTCGCCTTCATCCAGGCCGCCTTTGCCGGCGGGCCCGACACCAATCTCGACGACCGCAACATGAACCAGTTCATGGCGACCGGACTGATCGACACCAACTGGGGCGTGTCGAGCACCGCATCGCTCGACATCGGCGGATCGACGCTCAAGCTGATCAACAGCTATCGCGTATGGACCAACGACCAGCTCGACGGCGACATCATCTATTTCCCGGTGTCGCTCGCCAATCGACGCAGCCTGTTCGATTCGAAGAGCCACAATCACGAGCTTCAGTTCATCTCGCCCGAGCGCGGCTGGATGGGCGGCATGTTCGACATGGTCGCGGGCCTGTATTTCTTCCAGGAGGATTTCGCGCTGAGCGAGGTGCTCAATCTCGGCAGCAGCTTCTGCAACGTGCTGGTCCCGGCCGGGCCGGGGGCGGACGGCGTGCACTGGTTACTACACGAGCACCGGCGGCATCGGCGCGACCGATCAGGACGTGTTCCAGAAGGTGACGAGCATCGCCGCCTATGCGCAGGGCAATCTGCACCTCAGCGATCAGCTGACGCTGACGCTGGGCGGGCGCTGGACCAAGGATGAGAAGGAAGGGACCTATACCCAGACCTCCAGCCCCTTCACCCAGACGCTGCGCGCGCCCGAGGCGCTGACCTTCCCCGGCATCAGCGAGAGCCGCTTCACCTATCGCGTCAGCCTCAACTACAAGCCGAGCGCGGACGTGCTGATCTTTGCCAACCATTCGACCGGCTACAAGTCGGGCGGGTACAATTCGGGCGGTGGCACGCCGTCGCTGTCGACCTTCGATGGCAGCGGCAACCTGATCTCGACCAAGCGGCTATTCGACCGCGAGACGGTGAAGAATTACGAACTGGGCATCAAATCGACCTGGCTCGACCGCGCGCTCAAGGCGAATCTGACGCTCTATCGGATGGATATCGGCGGGTTCCAGGACCGCGCGTTCGACGGGGTCAGCTTCATCGTGCGCAACGCCGGCAATCTGCGCCAACAGGGGTTCGAGTTCGACACGGTGATCGCGCCGACCCGCGACTTTTCGTTCAGCGCGTCGCTGGCCTATCTCGACTCGACCTTCACCTCCTTCACCACCGCGTCGAACCTGCCGGGCCTGACCGGAACGCAGGACCTGACCGGCAAGCCCAACACCTTCTCGCCCGAATGGGTGGGCAATTTCGCAATCAACTGGACCGGGGACCTCGGCACCGGAGGGATGAGCTGGGAGGCAAACGCCAATCTATCGCTCGTGTCCGACCAGTTCGTCGGCACGGTCAACGACAACAACCCGCAATCGCTGGCGGATGGCTATGCGCTGCTCGGCGCGCGCCTGACGCTTTATGGGCGTGACGATCGCTGGTCGCTGGCGGTGTTCGCCCGCAACCTGACCGATACCAAATACCGGCCGCTGTCGGTCTATCAGCCGCTCGGCGCTGCACTCGGACTCAACAATACGGTGTTCCCTGGCAGCACCGCGAACCGCGTGATGGCGAGCGAGCCGCGGACCTTCGGGGTTTCGGGTACGATCCGCTTCTGATCGCGCGACACTGCCGCCCTATCAGCCTCCTGGCGCGTGCCTCCGCGCCGGGAGGTTTCCTTTGGGAGACAGTGGGTGCCAAGGCCCGAACACCCCGCCAGGGATCGCTTCTGTTCCAGCGGCCGAAGGGATGGTGGAAGGGACTGGATTCGAACCAGTGTACGCTCACGCGGGCAGATTTACAGTCTGCTGCCTTTAACCACTCGGCCACCCTTCCATGCGGCACGCCGAAGCGAGTGCGCGCCAATGCCGAAGCGGCGCGGCGCTGTCAACGCCTTGCGCGCGCGGGTTGTGGCTTCTAAGTCGTTTCAAAGTTGCTGAAGCGTTGCGGCACCGGCCCGCGCCCGGTTCCGCGCCAGCGGAACCTAGAGTGAGCTATGAGCCAGAGGCCAAGACGGGGGCATCGTCCCCAATCCGGATCGAACAGCAACCGCCCCCGCTTCTGGGGCCGCCACGCCGTGACCGCGGCGCTGGCCAATCCCGAGCGGCGGGTACGCAAGGTGTGGGGGACGCGCGAGGCGCTGGGCGCGCTCGACCTGCCCCCGATCCTGCCGATCACTTATGCCGACGTGGCCGATCTTGCCCGGATGGTCCCGTCCGACGCGCCGCACCAGGGCATCGTGATCGAGGTCGATCCGCTGGAGGAGATCTGGCTGGGAGATCTGCTGGAGCAGGGCGCGGACGATCGTCGCCCGCTGCTGGTGCTCGATCATGTCACCGACCCGCATAATGTCGGCGCGATCCTGCGCTCGGCGGCAGCATTCGACGCGCTCGGCATCGTCACGCAGGACCGTCACGCGCCGCCCGAATCGGGATCGCTCGCGCGCGCCGCATCGGGGGCGCTGGAGCTGGTGCCGTGGGTCCGTGTGGTCAATCTTGCCCGCGCGCTCGACGAGATTGGCGAAGCGGGATTCTGGCGCATCGGCCTGGCGGGCGAGGCCAAGGGCACGCTGGGCGAGGTGATGGGCGATACGCGCCCCGCATTGGTGCTGGGCGCCGAGGGCGAGGGGATGCGGCATAACACCGCCGCGCATTGCGACGAGCTGGCACGCCTGCCGATCTCGCCTCGCGTCGAGAGCCTGAACGTATCCAACGCCGCAGCCATCGCGCTGTACGCAGCTATCTCGCGCTGACCCACCGGTCCGCGCCAACGGGGGAATGACGCCATGTTCGATCGGTTCAAGGGGATTGCGCTCGCGGTCCTTGCCCCCGTGCTGCTGGTCGGATGTGCGTTCAGTCCGGGCAAGTTCGTCTCCACCCTCACCATCCTCGCCGATCGCAGCTTTACCTTCAGCTATCAGGGTGAGGTGATCGCGGTCGATATCGCTGGCGAAATGGCCAAGGGTATGGGCGACGCCTTCAAGGGGATGGGAGACGAGGACGACAAGACGAAGACCACGACCAGCCTGCTCCGCGATGCCACCTGGCAGGAGGACGAGGATGCCCCCGCCGCCGCCGAGGAAGACTCGACCAAGGACGATGCCGAGGAGGCCGCCAAGAAGGAGGCAAAGTTCAAGGCGATCGCCGAGGCGCTGACCAAGGAGGCGGGATATCGTTCGGTCACCTACAAGGGCGACGGCGTGTTTGTGGTGGATTACCAGATCGGCGGCAAGCTGACCCACAATTTCCTGTGGCCGTACAATATCGACGCGGAGGTGATCTTTCCCTTCGTCGTGCTCGAACTGCGCGGGGCGGACACCGTCCGGGTCAAGGCACCCGCGTTCGGCGACAGCGATTCGCCCGGCAAGGGCAAGTCGGACGACGCCAAGACCAAGCTGGACGGCACCTTCACTTTGGTCACCGACGGCGAGATCGTCAGCCAGAATAACGAGGATGGCGCGAAGACCGATGGCACCCGCCGCACCGTCACCTGGAAGGCGACCCCTCTGAGCAAGGACGCCCCGATGGCGGTGGTCAAGGTCGCGCCGCGCTCCTGAACGGATCGCAGCGCGCCCTGCTTAGTCCTCGGCCGCGATCGTCACCTTGAGGCCGTCGAGCGCGGCGGTAAACTGGAGCTGGCACGACAAGCGCGACCTCTCGTTGCGGTCCGACGAGCTGTCGAGCAGGTCGTTCTCGTCCTCGCTCATCGGCGGAATTTTGGCCGCAAATTCCGGATCGACATGAACGTGGCAGGTCGCGCACGAGCAGCAGCCGCCACACAAAGCGAGCAGTTCGTCGAACCCGTTGTCGCGGATCACTTCCATGACGCTCAGGCCCACTTCGCCTTCGACTTCGCGTTCTTCTCCTTCGCGTGTGACGACGATAAGCTTGGGCATGATCTTCTCCTGTGTGTTCCGCGCCCATGCCGGGGAATGCCGCCGCTTTCAAGGATCCGAACGATGGGACTGACTGCCGAACAGCTGCGCGAATCGCTGGATGCGATCGCGGCAGACGAGCCGTTGATGGCCGCAGCGGTCGCGCGGGTCGGCTATCCCGAGCCGCGCATCCGCGAACCGGGTTATGAGACTCTGCTGCGCACCATCGTCGGGCAGCAGGTGAGTGTCGCCGCGGCGGCATCGATCTGGAGCAAGCTGGCAGCGGGGATCGGCGATCTGACCCGGCCCGATATCGTCGCCGCCGCTCCCGACGATGCATTGCGCGCCGCCGGGCTCTCCCGGCAAAAGGCGAGCTATGCCAGGAGCCTGGCCGAAGAGGTGTCGAGCGGCCGGATCGACCTGACCGCGCTGCCCGCAGATGACGAGGAAGCGATCGCTCAGCTGGTCCGGATCAAGGGGATCGGGCGCTGGTCGGCGGAAATCTATCTGCTGTTCGCAGAGGGGCGACGCGACATCTGGCCGGCGGGCGACCTGGCGGTGCAGATCGAGATCGGCCGAATCATGGGCCATGCCGAGCGTCCGTCGGAAAAGCAGACCCGCGAGATCGCCGAAGCGTGGCGGCCGCATCGCGGTGCCGCGGCGATCCTGGCCTGGCACCATTACAAGGCGGACATGGCGGCGATCTGAACTGTAAGTTTCACATACAATCGGTTCGGGCTGGCGCGGAGTGCGATCCCTTGCCAAAAGCGCAGCGAAGCAAGGAGCATTGAAACCATGAAGACCCGCGCCGCCGTTGCGTTCGAGGCGAAGAAGCCGCTGGAGATCGTCGAGCTGGACCTGGAGGGTCCCAAGGCGGGCGAAGTGCTGGTCGAGATCATGGCGACCGGCATCTGCCACACCGATGCCTATACGCTCGACGGGCTCGACAGCGAGGGGGATTTTCCCCAGCGTGCTGGGGCATGAGGGCGCGGGGGTGGTGCGCGAGGTCGGCGCAGGCGTCACCAGCGTCACCCCGGGCGATCATGTCATCCCGCTCTACACGCCCGAATGCCGCCAGTGTAAGTCGTGCCTCAGCGGCAAGACCAATTTGTGCACCGCGATCCGCGCGACGCAGGGCAAGGGGCTGATGCCCGACGGCACCACGCGCTTCAGCTACAGGGGCCAGCCGATCTATCACTACATGGGCTGCTCGACCTTCTCGAACTTCACCGTGCTGCCCGAGATCGCCGTCGCAAAGATCCGCGAGGACGCGCCCTTCCAGACCAGCTGCTATATCGGCTGTGGCGTCACCACCGGGGTCGGCGCGGTGATCAACACGGCCAAGGTGCAGGTCGGCGACAATGTCGTCGTGTTCGGACTCGGCGGCATCGGCCTCAACGTGATCCAGGGCGCGCGGCTCGCCGGCGCGAACCAGATCATCGGCGTCGATATCAATCCCGACCGTGAGGAATGGGGCCGCCGCTTCGGGATGACCGACTTCCTCAATTCGCGCGGCATGAGCCGTGAGGATGTCGTGGCCCGGATCGTCGCGATGACCGATGGCGGCGCCGACTATACCTTCGACGCGACCGGCAACACCGACGTGATGCGCATCGCGCTTGAGGCCTGCCATCGCGGCTGGGGCACCAGCATCATCATTGGCGTGGCCGAAGCGGGCAAGGAGATCGCCACACGCCCGTTCCAGCTGGTCACCGGTCGCAACTGGCGCGGCACCGCATTTGGCGGCGCCAAGGGCCGCACCGATGTTCCGAAGATCGTCGACATGTACATGACCAGCAAGATCGAGATCGACCCGATGATCACCCATGTCATGGGTCTGGAGGACATCAACAAGGGGTTCGACCTGATGCATGCGGGGGAGAGCATTCGCAGCGTCGTGGTGTTCTGAAACTAAACAAGGGGAGAGGAAGCCATGTTCAGCCATATCATGCTCGGCGCCAACGACGTCGCGGCGTCCAAGGCATTTTATGACGCCACGCTCGGCGCGCTCGGTGCCCGCGCGGGCAGTGTCGATCCCAAGGGCCGCGCCTTCTACATGCACAATGGCGGCATCTTCATGCTGAGCCAGCCGATCGACGGCCAGCCCGCGTGCCACGCCAATGGCGGCACGGTCGGCTTTGCTGCAGAGAGCCCGGAAATGGTCGACGCCTGGCACGCTGCCGGTCTCGCGCATGGCGGTACCGCGATCGAGGATCCGCCGGGCATCCGCGAAAATGCGTTCGGCGCGCTCTACCTTGCCTATCTGCGCGATCCGGCGGGGAACAAGGTCTGCGCGATGTATCGCGTCCCGAAGTGAGTGCGGGCTGGATCCTGACGCTGACCTGCACCGACCGGGTGGGCATCGTCGCGGGGGTGAGCGGATTCCTGGCCGAGCAGGACGGGTTCATCCTCGACAGCCAGCAATATGCCGACCTGGAGACCGGCCGCTTTTTCATGCGGGTGGTATTCACATCGGGCGGGCCGCGCTTTCCGGTCGATCGGGACGCGCTGGTCGCCGCCTTCACCCCGGTGGCGACGCGCTTTGAGCTCGACTGGGGGTTGTCGGCCAGCGACGAAAAGCCGGCATTGGTGGTTGCAGTGTCGAAGGGGTCGCACTGCCTCAACGACCTGCTCCACCGGCAACAGGCGGGGACGCTGTCGGCGCGGATCGTCGCGGTTGTATCGAACCATGAGAAGCTGCGCGGCCTGACCGAATGGCATGGCGTGCCGTATCATTACCTTCCGGTCGAGGCCGGCGGCAACGCGGCACAGGAACACGCGATCGAAGCAGTGATGGAATCCGCGGGTGCCCCCTATCTGGTGCTCGCCCGCTACATGCAGGTGCTGACCCCCGAGTTTGCCGATCGGCTGGCGGGGCGGTGCATCAACATCCATCACAGCTTCCTGCCGGGGTTCAAGGGCGCAAAGCCCTATCACCGGGCGCATGATCGCGGGGTCAAGCTGATCGGAGCGACCGCGCATTTCGTGACCAGCGACCTCGACGAAGGGCCGATCATCGACCAGGCGGTGGAGCGGGTCGACCATCGCGACAGCGTCGACGACCTGATCCGCATCGGCCGCGATATCGAGGCGCAGGTGCTGGCGCGCGCGGTCGATGCGATCGGAGCGCGACGGGTATTCCTCAACGGCAATCGCACGGTGGTGTTCAGATGAGCTTCGAGACGGTCTCGACCAACAAGGCGCATGGCGGAGTGCAGGGCGTGTACCGCCATTCATCGACCGCGACCGGCACGCCGATGACGTTCTCGGTGTTCGTTCCGGATCATGCCGAAGGCGCGAAGCTGCCGGTGCTCTGGTACCTTTCGGGGCTGACCTGCACCCATGCCAATGTCACCGAAAAGGGCGAGTATCGTGCGGCCTGCGCCGAGCATGGCGTGATCTTCATTGCCCCGGACACCTCGCCGCGCGGCGATGATGTGGCGGATGACGAAGCCTATGACTTTGGCAAGGGCGCTGGTTTCTATGTCGATGCGACGCAGGCGCCGTGGTCGGCGAGCTACCGGATGCGCTCTTATATCGAGGATGAGTTGCCCGGGCTGATCCTGCGGGAGTTTCCGATGGCTGATCTCAGCCGTCAGGGGATCACGGGCCATTCGATGGGTGGGCATGGCGCGCTGACGATCGGGTTGCGCAACCCCGACCGGTTCCGGTCGATCAGCGCATTCGCCCCGATCGTCGCACCGTCGCTGTGCCCGTGGGGGGCAGAAGGCGCTGACCGGATATCTGGGCGATGATCGCGAGGCATGGCGGCGGTATGATGCGGTTGCAATGATCGAGGATGGGCTGCGCGTTGCCGAATTGCTGGTCGATCAGGGGGATGCCGATGCGTTTCTGACCGAACAGCTCAAGCCCGAATTGCTGGCCGCGGCGTGCCGCGATGCGGGGATCGACCTCACACTGCGGATGCAGCCCGGCTATGACCACAGCTATTATTTCATCTCCAGCTTCATGAGCGACCATGTTGCCTGGCACGCGGAGCGGCTGAAGGCATGACCCAAAGGTTTGACGCGGTCATCATAGGGGCGGGGCATAATGGGCTGACCTGTGCCTTCTACCTCGCCCGCGCCGGCCTCGAGGTCTGTGTGATCGAGCGGCGCGATGTGGTCGGCGGGGCGGCGGTGACCGAGGAGTTTCACCCCGGGTTCCGCAACTCCGCGGCGAGCTACACCGTCAGCCTGCTCCAGCCCAAGGTCATTGCTGACATGAAGCTGGTCGACCGGGGTTACCGGGTGATCGAGCGGCCAGTGTCGAACTTCTTTCCGCTGGACGGGGATTATCTGAAGCTGGGCGGCGGGGCGGAGCGGACAAGGGCGGAGTTTGCCCGCTTCTCGACAAAGGATGCCGCGGCGCTGGACGGTTACGAGGCCGCGCTGGAGCGGGTGGCGGACCTGTTGCGGAGCATGGCGCTCAAGACCCCGCCCAATGCCGGGGGTGGGATTGCGGCGCTGGTGGCGGCGGCGGCACAGGGGCGGCAGGTCGCTTCCCTGCCGATCGAGGGGCAGCGGGATGCCCTCGCCCTGTTCGTCCAGTCGGCTCGGGAGTTTCTCGACGGGTGGTTCGAGAATGAACACGTCAAGGCGGCATTCGCGTTCGATGCGGTGGTAGGCAATTTTGCCGGGCCGGCGGCGCCGGGGTCGGCCTATGTCCTGCTGCACCATGTCTTTGGCGAGGTGAACGGCAAGAAGGGTGCCTGGGGCCATCCGGTCGGGGGATGGGCGCCATCACCGGAATGATGGCCGATGCGGTCCGGGAGGCCGGGGCGGTGATCCGCCTGGAGGCTCCGGTCGACCGGGTGCTGGTCGATGGTGGTCGGGCCGCCGGGGTGCGCCTTGCCAGTGGCGAGGAGATTGCGGCGAAGACGGTCGTCGCCAATGTCGGCCCTGCCCTGCTGTTCCGCCAGTTGGTCGATTCCAGCGAGCTGCCCGCCGATTTCAACCGGCGGATTGCGGGGTTCAAGACCGGATCGGGCAGTTTCCGGATGAATGTCGCGCTCTCACAACTCCCTGATTTCACGGTGCTTCCCGGCAGCGATGCCGAGCATCATCGCAGCGGCATCATCATCGCGCCGACCATGGACTATATGGACAAGGCCCATGAGGACGCGGTCCGCTATGGCTGGTCGAACGCGCCGGTGGTGGAGATGACCATCCCCTCCACCGTCGACGACAGCCTGGCCCCGGCGGGCTGCCATGTCGCCAGCCTGTTCTGCCAGCAATTCGCCCCCGTCCTGCCCAACGGGCGGAGCTGGGACGATGAACGCGAGGCGGCGGCGGACGACATTATCGACACGGTGACGCAGCACGCCCCCAATTTCCGCGACGCCATCATCGCCCGCCAGATCCACTCCCCCACCGACCTCGAACGCAAGTTCGGGCTGGTCGATGGCGACATCTTCCACGGCCGCATGTCGCTCGACCAGCTCTGGGCGGCGCGGCCGGTGCTGGGGCATGGCGATTATCGCGGGCCGATCGGCGGCCTGTACCTTTGCGGCGCTGGCACCCATCCGGGCGGCGGGGTGACCGGTGCGCCGGGGCATAATGCCGCGCGGGAAATCCTGAAGGACCGAAGCGTGTTCGGGCGTCTTTTGCGCCGCTAGCGTTGTCAGTCGAACACAGCCTCGTAGCGCACCGCGCCGGTGCGGGGTTCGCGGCTGCGGGGGATGAGGAACAGGCACATCCGGCCGAAATGATGGTGCGAGACCCAGTAGAGGCCCTGGGGCAGCGATGCGCCGGGGGCGCCGCGCAGGAACATCGAATAGGGCATGCGCCACGCGGTCGACGAGGTGCGCGGACGCTCGGCCCGGACCTCTTCGAGCGTCAGGACATGCGCCGAACCGACGATCCCGCCGACGAGAAATTCGTCGCCGATCGCCGCACAGGCGTCCTGCGAACTGGGCAGCGAGAACAGGGGGCGGGTGTTCGACATCAGCGGCTGAATCCCGAACGAACGGGATGTGAGGACGATACGCGTGTCATCACCCGGAGGCTCCATAAAGTGTTGAAGCCCGGACACACCCCTCCGGACATGGGCAGGATTATGCGCGATTTGTGCAGGGGTACAAGCCGGGGCTTTTGCGGATCGGCCAATTAACCACGCGGTCTGTCGCACGTGCGGGGCGGGTCGTGGGTCGTCGCGGACACCATATTGTGCTGCGAGCGAAAGGAAGCCGGTTTCCGTAACGTCATCCGCCATAGCCGATCGAACCACCCCGCCAGGGCGTGGTATGGGGCGGTCGCGAAAAGGTGAATGACCATTCGACTTCGGCGACGGGCGCTGTCCGACGATGCTGACAAACATGGGGGGTATGTACGGGAGAAGCGACCGGTTCGGGACGGCAAGCGGGCGGGTTTGCGACACGCTGACACCCGTGGGGTGACGGTGGCGCGACTCCGACGTGACAGGTGCGCGACAGCGGCGCGACGGGCTGACACCGGGTCTGGACGGGTTGGCGACCGCGCCGCGTCATGGACGCGACGCCGGGGCGACGGGGGCGCTACGGGCTGTGGCGGGTTCGCGCGGGGCGAGCGGATCGGGGGCGAAGGGATCGGCGAGCCGTGCGGCGTGGAGTTTGAGTGCGTGGCTCCAGTGATGGTCGAACGGCGTGCCGGTCAGGCGGTTGCGCAGCGCATGGGCGCTGGAGCGCGACATGCCGGCGGCGCGCGCGGCGCGGGCGATGCTGCCGGTTTCGACGAGCGCGGTGAGGAAGATGCGCTGACGCGCGGGGGTCCAGTGGTTGCGCGCTGGCGGCGCGGCGGGTGTGGGTTGGTCGCGCATCGACTCGACTCCGGTTGGTTGGAGTCGATTCAGTTGACCTATTTGGTTCGTGTAGGAAAGGGGGGGTTTAGGAAGTTTCTGCTCGACAAGGCGAGTCTCTTTTTCGCACGTGTGGCAGAACGTGTAGTCAAAGGCAGCGCCCAACACCCAATTCTGTGTGTCCTCGTTCCACTCCGCCCAAGCGTCCCGGGTAACGAGCTTGCTTCCGCAGGCTTCACAAGTGAAGGTAACATGCGCCATGGATGACTCACATTTTGATCGAGAGGCCAGAATAGCCTGCTCGCTCCGTGATATCGGTGAGTTTCCTTCGTTTTGGATCAAGTTTCCTGCGTTCTGGAGTGAATGAATGACAAGCTGGACCGAGGCTGTCGAAGCAGCTGTGCGACGCCATGCGGCGCACTCGGGTAATGGAGAGTTCACCCGCCAGTCGCTGATCGAGAACGAGTTGAGTACAATCGTTTTTGAAACCGGATCGACGGGCGCAACACCAGAAATGACACTGAGCCGCGAGTTGCAGGATATGCGAGATCGCGGTTCATTAGAGTTCGTGGACGATCGGGGGACATATCGACTGATCGGTTGAGGAATCGCGAGCGCATCGCCTGCGAAACCGTGGCCCCCGCGGGTGGCGAAAGAGGCCAAGCACTACGTCCTAAGTCCACCGTCACCCCGGACTTGTTCCGGGGTCCACCGGAAGGCCGACAATGTCTCCAATGATCGAGCGCCTACCCTGCGTCTATATCCTCGCCAGCGCGTTTAACGGCACGCTTTATGTCGGGGTGACCTCCGACCTGATTGGCCGGATCGTCCAGCATCGCGCAGGTACGTTCGATGGGTTCACCAAGCGCCACGGCATTCACCGGCTGGTCTATTACGAGGTCGGCGGGACGATGGAGTCCGCGATCCGGCGCGAGAAGCAGGTCAAGCGGTATCGCCGGGAGTGGAAGCGCAACCTGATCGAACGCGAGAACCCCATGTGGAACGATCTGGCGGTGGGTTTGGGGCTGGAACCGCTGACGGCGATAGCGCGCGGATGAGTGGACCCCGGCACAAGGCCGGGGTGACGAATCAAAGCCTTGAAATCAGCCAACCCAAAGCGAAGAAGAGAGCGACAACACCCACAAACATGAGAGCGCCCGCTGAGGCTTGAAGCCACTTCGGATAGAGCCTCTGATGGATAACCGGAACAAGCCGACCACTTCCGCCAGCAGACCTTACGGAGTCGATAGGCGGCCCATTCAGGATTTGGAGCGTCACGACCTCCCCGGGCGAGATGAAGGGTATCTCGACAATCCACTCGCCCCGTGGTCCAGAACGTGTCTCATGCACAAGTGAAGGGATTAATACGTAACCAGCGGGCGGAGCGCCCGGGATCGAAGTAACTTGCACGCCCTCGGCAGCTTGCCGCCCGAGGTTCTGAATAATGATCTGACCTGAATTGATGTGGACGGGCTGAACGCCTGGCTCGTTGGAATGCAGAGTAAAATGAGTTGAATTTGGGCTAAACCAAATCAGCCGCACCCTTCCTCGAATAGCCTGACCGAGAAAGGTCGCCGACAGAGTTGCGACCGCAGAAAATGCAGCCGCAAATCCGGCGTCTGTTGCGAAGAAGGCTGCAAGGCTACCCAACTTCTACTCCGCCGCGACCGTCCCATCGAACAACCCGCCCTCAGCGGCATCCTCGTTCGCTGCCGGAGCCGCCTTGGCCTTCTGGCGCTTGTCGAACGAATCCCACACTTCGTTCCAGTTGCCCTTGGTCGCGCCCTTCGAATATTCGGTCGCGCGGGTTTCGAAGAAATTGGCGTGTTCGACGCCGTTGAGCAGCGGGGTGAGCCACGGCAGGGGGGTGTTCGTCGATCATGTAGATCGGCTTCAGCCCCAGCTGGTTGAGGCGCCAGTCGGCGATGAAGCGGATATACTTCTTGATCTCCTTGGGCGTCATGCCGGGGACCGGGCCCTGTTCGAACGCCAGGTCGATGAACGCATCCTCCAGCCGCACGGTCGTCTGGCAGACGTCCATGATGTCGTCCTTCACCGCCTTGGTCAGGCAGTCGCGTTCCTTGGTGAAGGCGTGGAACAGGCGGGTGATGCCTTCGCAGTGCAGCGATTCATCGCGCACCGACCAGCTGACGATCTGGCCCATGCCCTTCATCTTGTTGAAGCGCGGGAAGTTCATCAGCATCGCGAAGGACGCGAACAGCTGAAGCCCCTCCGTAAAGCCGCCGAACATCGCGAGGGTCTTGGCGATATCCTCGTCATTATCGACGCCGAACTTCTGAAGGTAATCGTGCTTGTCCTTCATCTCGGCATATTCGAGGAACATGCCATATTCGCTTTCGGGCATGCCGATCGTGTCGAGCAGGTGGCTGTACGCCGCGATGTGCACCGTTTCCATGTTGGAGAAGGCGGCGAGCATCATCTTGATCTCTGTCGGCTTGAACACGCGGCCGTATTTTTCGTGGTAGCAATCCTGCACCTCGACATCCGCCTGGGTGAAGAAGCGGAAAATCTGGGTCAGCAGATTGCGTTCGTGATCGGTGAGCTTTTGCGCCCAGTCGCGGCAATCCTCACCCAGCGGCACCTCTTCGGGGAGCCAGTGGATCTGCTGCTGACGCTTCCAGAAGTCGAACGCCCAGGGATATTCGAACGGCTTGTAGGTCTTGCGGGCTTCGAGAAGAGGCATGGGATTACTCCTAAACTGGATTCAACCCGCCCTGGACGGCGGGGGAAGGGTCGACAGGCCGAGGCCGAAATAATGATCGGCCAGCCCGATTGCCGACACGATGAGAACGGGAACCGCGATCCAGCGCACCAGATTGCGGTCATCGATACGCGCAGCGAGATGCGGGAACAGCACGAGCAGGAAGCTCAGCCAGAACAAAGCCCAGCCGGTCGCGAGTCCCCTAGTCATACCCCACCCGCCATGCTGGCGACCAGCGCGAAGCCGGTGAGGAACAGACAGAGCGCGACCAGCATCGTGCCGCCAATGCGCAGGGCATAGGCGCCCTCACGCGATGCGGCGCGGCGGCGCAGCAGGGCGATGCCCGCCGCGCCCGACGCGATGCCGATCCCGGCCTGAATGGCGAGGGCCCTATTCATGGCAGAAGGCTCGTCACAGGGGATCGCGGTCGCGCACCACGACGCGCTCCTTGACCACGACCTTTTTCCCGCGATGCGCGCCGACGCCGAACACGCAGATGCCGAGGAAATAGCCGAAATCATACCAGCCGCCATTGTTGGGCACGGCATAGACCGCGACGTCGGGGACGAAGAGCGAGAGCACCCAGGCGACCGGGAAGATGAAGCCGTGCCACAGCCCGAGCAGGAAGCCGGGCGCGCCGGGCTCGACACCGGTCGCGACCTGCTGTGCGCAGGCGGCGAGGAGGGTGAGGCCCAGCAGGGGGAGGAGACGGATCATGGGCGGTGCTCCTTCATCCCCTCTCCCATTGGGAGAGGGGCAAGCCGCAGCGGCGCGGGGTGAGGGTGAGCGGGAATGGCCTTGAGGTGTGTCACCCTCACCCTTCCGCGCCTTTGGCGCTCCCTCCCTCTCCCAATGGGAGAGGGAATTTGCGATTGTCGCGATCACGCCGTCGGTGTTGTTCAGCACATCATTGTTCCAGAAGCGGATCACGCGATAGCCTTCACCTTCGATGAAGCGGGTGCGGCGGGCGTCGCATTCGGCGTCCTCCGCGTGCTGGCCGCCATCGACCTCGATCACCAGTCGCGCCGCGAACCACAGGAAATCGACGCGGAACGGGCCGACCGGAGCCTGAAAGCGCCATTTGGCTTCGGGGAAGGCTTCCCGCAGCGCGCGGCGGAGATGTTTCTCCGCCTCGGTTGCGTGGCGGCGCAGGGTGCGGAGCTGATCCACCGTTCCAGATGGCTGGTCCTGATACAGACGCATCACCCTCACCCTTCCGCCGCCTGCGGCGGCTCCCTCCCTCTCCCAAGGGGAGAGGGAATTTAGCTCACTGGCAAGCCAGGCACTCGTCGTAATCGGTCGATTCGCCCAGGTTGAACTGCGGCGCGTCGATCGTGTTGTCGGCCTCGACCCCGCCCGCGAACCCGGCGCGCTGCACCGATTTGCTGCGGAGATAATAGAGCGACTTGATGCCGAGCTCCCACGCGCGGAAGTGGAGCATCAGCAGGTCCCATTTCTCGACATCGGCCGGGATGAACAGGTTCAGCGACTGGGCCTGATCGATATAGGGCGCGCGGTCGCCGGCGAGTTCGAGCAGCCAGCGCTGGTCGATCTCGAACGACGTCTTGAACACGTCCTTTTCCTCCTGGGTCAGGAAGTCGAGATGCTGGACCGAGCCGCCACGCTCGAGGATCGAGTTCCAGACATTGTCGCTGTTCTTCGACTTTTCGATCAGAATCTTCTCAAGATACGGGTTCTTGACCGAGAAGCTGCCCGACAGCGTCTTGTGCGTGTAGATGTTGGCCGGGATCGGTTCGATGCACGCGCTGGTGCCGCCGCAGATGATGCTGATCGACGCGGTCGGCGCGATCGCCATCTTGCAGCTGAAGCGCTCCATCACGCCCATATCGGCGGCGTCGGGGCACGGGCCACGCTCGACCGCGAGCTGCATCGATGCTTCGTCGACCTGCGCCTTGATGTGCTTGAAGATCTTGCTGTTCCAGGTCTTCGCCATCGCGCCCTCGAACGGCAGGCCGCGCGCCTGGAGGAAGCTGTGGAAGCCCATCACGCCGAGGCCCACGCTGCGTTCGCGGCTGGCCGAATAGGCGGCCTTTTCCATGCCCGGCTCGGCGCGGTCGATATAGTCCTGAAGGACGTTGTCGAGGAAGCGCATCACGTCCTCGATGAACCCCTTCTCGCCCTTCCACTCGTCCCAGGTTTCGAGGTTGAGGCTGGAGAGGCAGCAGACCGCGGTGCGCTCGTTCCCCAGATGGTCCTTGCCGGTCGGCAGGGTGATTTCCGAGCAGAGGTTCGAGGTCGAGACCTTGAGGCCCAGATCGCGGTGATGCTTGGGCATGTTGTTGTTCACGTGATCGGCGAACACGATGTACGGCTCACCGGTCGCGAGGCGGGTTTCGACCAGCTTCTGGAACAGCGCGCGGGCGTTGACCGACCCACGGACGCTGCCGTCCTTGGGCGATTTGAGGTCCCAGTCGGCGCCGGCGCGCACCGCTTCCATGAACGCGTCGGGGATCAGCACGCCGTGGTGGAGGTTCAGCGCCTTGCGGTTGAAGTCGCCGCTGGGCTTGCGGATTTCGAGGAACTCCTCGATCTCCGGGTGGCTGATGTCGAGATAGCAGGCGGCCGAACCGCGACGCAGGCTGCCCTGGCTGATCGCGAGGGTCAGCGAATCCATCACGCGGACGAAAGGGATGATGCCCGACGTCTTGCCGTTGAGGCCGACCGGTTCGCCAATGCCGCGGACATTGCCCCAATAGGTGCCGATGCCGCCGCCGCGCGAGGCGAGCCACACATTCTCGTTCCAGGTGTCGACGATGCCGTTGAGGCTGTCGGGGACGGAGTTGAGGAAGCAGCTGATCGGCAGGCCGCGCCCGGTGCCGCCGTTCGACAGCACGGGGGTGGCGGGCATGAACCACAGGCGCGAGATATAGTCGTAGATGCGCTGGGCGTGCGCGGCGTCATCGGCATATGCGGACGCGACGCGGACGAACAGGTCCTGATAATTCTCGCCCGGCAGCAGATAGCGGTCGTTGAGCGTGTCCTTGCCGAATTCTGTCAGCAGCGCGTCGCGCGAATGATCGACCTCGACCGGGTAGATGCGCGGGGCGACCGACTTGGTGTCGATCTTCTTCTTCGTCTTGGCAGCCTTTTCCGGCGCAGCAGTTTTGGGCTCGACGAGCGTCTCTACGGTATCGGTCACGGTTTCACTCACGCTCGTTTCCTGGCTTTCTCTGAAGTCCATCGGTCGTCCCCTGCCACGTCCAATCGTCACGACTCGGGGGCGGTGCCGATCGTAGCACCTTAGCATCCGGAACGGAGAGAACAAAACATGTCCACCCCCTCCTGCCCAGGCGACGGCAAAGCGCCCCGCGATATAGGATCGCGAGCCATGCTCCACCAGTGCTTGGGCTTGTCCCCCTGTGTGACCACTAGAGATTGTGCCAATCCGGCGCGGGAGGCAATAGCGTAAATGACAGTTAAGCGACTCGGTTCGTCGCTGATATGACTCGGTTCATGGCATGTTTACCAGCGCCGATGCGGTGCGACGCGCGGACCTTCCTCGCCTTTTCAGAATGCAAGAGAACGACGGGCGAACATGGGATTTTTTTCGCGCACAGGTTCATCCACAGATTTCTGACCCCAGAGCGACCGGTCAGCGATCAGACAGGGTTCGCATGCGACGATCAGGGCAGAGGAGATGCCCGATGCGCAAGCTGTTGATCCCGATTCTGCTCGCCACCGCCCCCGCCGCCGCGCAGATTCGCGATCCGGCGGGGAGCAATGCCGGGTGGCCCGCGCCGCGCCCGGCGCTGCCCGGGGTGGCGCGCGAACTGGATCAGGTCGACCGGTCGATCCGCGACGCGCGAGACGCGGAGGAGCTTTCGCGGCGCGAGGCGCGGGAATTGCGGCGCGAGAGCCGGCGGATCGCGGCGCTGGAGGAACGCTATGCCCGTGACGGGCTGAGCGAGATCCGAGCGTGCGGGGTTGCAGGCGCGGATCGCGGCGCTGCGCAGCGTGGCGAGCGCGCGGGCCAAGCCATGATCGTTGCACACGACACCG
The DNA here is from genome assembly GCF_024700005.1 of Sphingomonas sp. J344. Taxonomy (NCBI): domain Bacteria; kingdom Pseudomonadati; phylum Pseudomonadota; class Alphaproteobacteria; order Sphingomonadales; family Sphingomonadaceae; genus Sphingomonas; species Sphingomonas sp. J344. The sequence goes on from NZ_JAJONB010000001.1 coordinate 1,029,081, forward strand.
CTTGAGGGGGCGTTGGTGCACGGCTAGCCTCGCCTTCGAAGACGCCCTTCGGAGAATGCGATGTCGCTGTTGTTCCTGTCCCTCGCCCTCGCCGCTCCTGCTGTCGCAGCATCGCCGTCCGAGCCGGTACCGGCGGCAACGGATGCGCGGATCGTCGAGCGATCGATCGACGACCTGTCCGCCGATCTCGCGGCGGGGCGGACGAGCAGCGAAAAGCTGGTGCGCGCTTACCTCACGCGGATCGCCGCGATCGACCGCAAGGGACCGACATTGCGGGCGGTGATTGCGACCAACCCGCAGGCGATTGCGGAGGCGCGGTTGCTGGATGCCGAGCGGCGCGCGGGCAAAGCTGCGCGGGCCGCTGCATGGCATTCCGGTGCTGGTGAAGGACAATATCGACACGGTCGGGATGGCGACCACGGCGGGCAGTCTGGCGCTAAAGGACAATATGACCAATCGCGATGCGCCGCTGGTGGCCCGGCTGCGCGCGGCGGGGGGCGATTATCCTGGGCAAGGCGAACCTGTCCGAATGGGCCAATATCCGGTCGTCCCGGTCGATGAGCGGGTGGAGCGCGGTCGGCGGGCTGGTCCGCAACCCCTATGCGCTCGACCGCACCGCGTGCGGATCGTCGAGCGGGTCGGGCGCGGCGACGGCGGCAAGCCTGGCTGCCGCGACGGTGGGAACCGAGACCGACGGGTCGATCGTGTGCCCGGCGTCGAGCAACGGCGTGGTGGGGATGAAGCCGACCGTGGGGCTGGTCAGCCGCACCCATGTCGTCCCGATCAGCCATAGCCAGGACACGGCGGGGCCGATGACGCGCAATGTCCGCGACGCCGCGCTGATGCTGACCGCGATGGCGGGGAGCGATGCCGCCGATCCGGCGACGGCGCAGGCGGATGCGAAGCGGGTCGATTATGCGGCGGGGCTGGACGGCACCGGCCTGCGCGGGGTCCGCGTCGGCGTGGTGCGGCCGGGGAACATGTCGCCCGATCTGGCCAAGGTATATGACGCCGCGCTGGAGCAGATGAAGGCGGCGGGGGCGGTGCTGGTGCCGGTCGAGATTCCGCCCGCGCCCGAATTGGGCGGGGCGGAGTTCAAGGTGCTGCTGACCGAACTCAAGGCCGATCTCGACGCCTATCTCGCGACCACGCCGCCGGCGGTGACCGCGCGGACGCTGGACGCGGTGATCGCGTTCAACAGCGCCAATGCTGCGGCGGAGATGCCGTTCTTTGCGCAGGAAATCTTCCTCGACGCCGCGAAGACCAAGGGGCTCGACGATCCCGACTATCGCGCGGCGCGGGCGACGTCGCTGCGGCTGGCGGGCAAGGAGGGGATCGACGCGATGCTTGCCAAGGCGGAGGTCGCGCTGATCGTCGCGCCGACGCGCGGGGCGGCGTGGCTGTCCGATCCGGTGCATGGCGATCAGGCGAGCGGGCCGTCGGCGAGCCGGTTGCCGGCGGTCGCGGGCTATCCGCATCTGACCGTGCCGATGGGGCTGGTCGATGGGTTGCCGGTTGGGCTCAGCTTCTTCTCCACCGCATGGCGCGATGCCGAGGTGCTGAAGGCGGGCTATGCCTTTGAGCAGCAGGCGCGCGCGCGGGTCGCGCCACACTACCTGCCCAGTGCGGATGCCGGGCCGGGGCTGGACGGGGTGCGCTGAGCGCGCGAACATCGGGATCAGGAACAGGGGGCGACAATGGACAGAGCGATCGGGCGGCGCACGATGCTGAAGGCGGCGGCGGCAGGGGCGGCGCTGACCGCGCCGGGCGCGGCAATGGCGGCGGATCCGCTGGCGACGGTCAAGGCGGCGATCGCGGCAGGGCATGATGCGTCGGTCAAGCGGTTGCAGGACTGGATCCGGCTGCCGTCGATTGCGGCGGAGGATCGCGGCTATCCCGAGGGGCCGGAGTTCATGAAGCGGCTCGCGCTCGATGCCGGGTTCCAGCATGCCGAGATCGTGCCGTCCAAGGGCAAGCCGGGGGTGTTCGCGACGCTGGACGCGGGCGCGAAGAAGACGCTGGGCATCTATTTCATGTACGATGTCAAACAATTCGATGCGGCGGAATGGGAGCATCCGCCACTCGACGCGAAGCTGGTCGACAAGCCGGGATTCGGCACGGTGATGATGGGCCGGGGGACGGTGAACCAGAAGGGGCCACAGGCGGCGTTCCTCGCCGCGCTGCACGCCTTCAAGGCGGCGGGGCGCAAGCTGCCGGTCAATCTGGTGCTGGTCGCCGAGGGCGAGGAGGAGATCGCCTCCCCCAATTTCCACGAGATCGTGACCAGGCCGCAGGTGATGGTGGCGATGAAGAAGTGCGTGGGCGTCATCATCCCATCGGCCGGACAGGGCGAAGATGGCGGGGTGACGCTGACGCTGGGCGCAAAGGGCGCGATCGAGTTCGAGCTGATCGCGAGCGCCGAGAAGTGGGGGCGCGGCGCAAAGGTCGATATCCATTCGAGCCAGAAGGCGCGGCTGGACAGCCCGGTGTGGCGGCTCGTCGCCGCACTCTCTACCCTTGTCTCGGCCGACGGCAATACGGTGCTGATCGACGGGATCGCCGACAAGGTGAAGCCGCTGACCGCGCGGCAGAAGGAGCTGATCGCGATCAACGCGCGCGCGACGAGCGAGGCGGCGTTCAAGAAAGCCTATGGCGTCGAGAAGTTCATCGACGATCTCGACTGGGAGGCGTCGCTCGTGCGGCTGGCGCAGGCGCCGACGGTGAATATCCAGGGGCTGGTGGCGGGCTATACCGGGCCGGGCGGCAAGACGATCCTGCCCAACAAGGCCACCGCGAAGCTGGAAATCCGCCAGGTCCCCGACATGACCTATGACGACACCGTCGCCAAGCTGAAGGCGCATCTCGCCAAGCGCGGGTTCGGCGATATCGAGGTCAATGTGTCGGGCGGGTACGGGCCGACGGAGACCGACGAGAATAGCCCGCTGGTGCGCGCGGAGATTGCGACGCTCAAGCGGCTGGGGCTGCCGGTGACGCTGTATCCGCGCAGCCCGGGCAGCTGGCCGGGAGTGATCTTCACCGGGCCGCCGCTCAACCTGCCCGCCGGACAGTTCGGCGTGGGACGCGGCTATGGCGCGCATGCCCCGAACGAGTTCTTCGTGATCGACAGCAGCAATCCGAAGGTCGCGGGGCTGGACGGCGCGGCGTTCGCCTTTGCCGATTTCCTGTATCAGGTCGCCGCGACTGCCTGAAAATCCCGGTTCGGGCCGTCGCTTATCCGCCACGACCCGTCCCGCCCCAACGCATGAACGCGCGCGAGTCAGCCGTTCTCTCCTCGAAACCCGTGCGCCCGGTCAGCCGTTCCTGGCGTCAGGTTCATGGCAACATGAGGAGTAACACGATGCGTACCCCCTGATCATCGCGACCGCGATGACGCTGCTTGCCAGCCCGGCGCTGGCGCGCGACGTGGCGCATGCGGAGGTCTTTACCGACAGCAATTCGCACTATCTGGATTACAAGACGTCGATCAGCGAGGCGAAGCGCGAGCTGCGCAAGGACCTTGCCCGCGCCAATGACGAGGCCGACCGGATCGACGCAATCGCCGAATATGAGGCGGAGATCGCCGATGCCGAAAAGGACTTCCGCAAGGAGATGGCCGAGCGCGGCGTGGTGCTGCCCAAGGGCAGCGTGATCGTCGAGGAGGATGTAGCGGTCTTCCCGCAATAAGCTGACCAGCTCGACGGCCCGGACCTGGGGTTCGGGAGGGCGGGAGGATCGTTCGCGCGGACAGCGTAGCGAGCGGTTCTCCCGCTCTTTATGTGCGTGGCCCTACCCGCACCACCCCGTGCGGCGACCGCGATAGGGACGGGCAAGCCCCTCCGCGACGAGCGTATCGCCGACGCCGCGGCCATCGACTTCGACCAGACGCAGTTTGCGGCCATAGCGGTCGGTGTCACGATCGATTGCGTGGAGGGTGACCGCGCCGCTGTTGAGCAGCGCCTGAAGCCGCTGGGTCGCCGCCGCGCCGAGCCGGGCTTCTTCAGGGCAACGTGCGGGGTGGGTTTCGGGGGTGTCGATATCGGCGATGCGGATCTTGACCCCCGCAATCCAGAAGGTGTCGCCATCGACGACGCAATTGGTGCCGCCGCCGCTATGGCAGAAGCCGAAATTGGCGCGCGGCACTGGCGCGGGATCGACGGGCCCGGGCATCGCGGCGGGGAGCATCGTCCACGCCAGCCCGCCGACGATCCCGGCGAGCAGCATCCCGGCCAGTTCGTTGCGCCCGAAGCTGAAGCGCGCGCTGCGGCGGCGCAGCAGCGCGCCCTCCTGGTTCCAGCCGTACCAACTGCGCCGAGAGCGGTGCAAATCCAACGGGTGCTTCACGCCAACGCCTCCATGGGAGGCGAGGGTAAGGCGCAGGGCTCACCAATTCCTTAAACGACGGGTCCGCGATGGCGGGAGTCCCGCCATTACGGAGGAAGGCTACGCGCCCTCGGCGGCGGCCTCGGCCTCGGCTTTCCGCAGCTTTTCGAGCCGTTCCGGGCGCTGGGGGATCGGGACAGCGGGGTCGAGATGGATGAAGATTGCGCCGGTCGGGGCCAACGCGGCGGCGACGCGGTCCTTCCATGCGGCGGAGATCGCGACATAGATGCGGGCGCCTGCCGCCGCTCCGGCCTTGATTGCGCGCGCGGCCTTTTTCGAGTTCGAGCAGGAAATGTTCGGGTGGCGCGAGCGTTGCGAGCGAGAGCCCCGAGGCGAGAAGCGCCTGCCCCTTAAGCTCGTCGTGGAGCCATTTCACGGACTGCTTATAGTCCCTTGCACGCGGATCTTGCAGGACAGCAGTCGCAGGAAATCCCTCCTCCCAATCGGGATCGATGCGATAATAGGCCTCCCGCAAATAGTCATGCCAGTCTTGCTCGTCGGGGTTCGCTGGCCCGACAAGCGGTGCGAGGAACGCCGCCCGGCGCTCCGCATCGGCCGCATCATAGGCCTTGGCCACAGCCAGCGCCTTGGCGAGCGCGCGTTCCCATGCCGCGCCGGACGGCTCGACGGGGGTGCCGGAGGCGAGGTCGATCTCGATCTCGACATGCTCCTTCGCGCCGGCGAACGGCTCTTGTTCGGGGACGACGATGGCGAGGATCGCGCGCGCGCCGTCCGGCGACAGGCGATGCGTTCCACCCCACCAGATCGAACTGACCGAGTGCGGGAGCGCGCGAATATAGGCGGGCGGGAGCAAGTCGGTGAGCCCGAGTGAGCGGATGCGCCGCCCGTCCGCGCCATAGATCACGACGACATCGGGGCCGAAGCCGACCGAATGCCAATTGTCGAAGGTCACGACATGGCGACCGTCATCGGCCACCAGCGCGTGCGTTGGCGCCACCTCGTTCACCAGCGGCGCGGCCCAGACGCGGGTCCATTTGCCCGCAGCGTCGCGGCGTTCGAGCACCGCGCTGGCAGTGGTCGCGGTCTCGCCCTTCGCCTGACCGGCGGGTTCCTTGCCCGCAACCTTGTCCTCGAAATAGCCGAGTTGTCCGCGGAGCTTGCGCGGGGTGACGTTCAGGCGGAAGCTGCCATTGGCCGAGCTGTAGCTGGCTGGTTGAGGTGGCCCCCAGCTGTCGGCCCGCACGGCGGGCGTGCCGAGCACCAGCGCTGCAAACGCGAGCAGCAGGGCCGCCGATGCCCGAATGGCATCACGCATTCGCCAGCCCCAGCTGCCACAGAATGAAGGCGTTTTCGTCCGCCGCCTCGCGCAGGCTTTCCCAGCGGCCGGACTTGCCGCCATGGCCCGCGCCCATATTGGTCTTGAGGACCAGCACATTGTCGTCGGTCTTGGTCGCGCGCAGTTTCGCCGCCCATTTGGCGGGTTCCCAATAGGTGACGCGGGGGTCGTTGAGACCGCCCGAAATGAACAGCGGCGGGTAATCCTGTGCCTTCACATTGTCATATGGACTGTAGCTGCGGATCAGGTCGAACGCGGCCTTGTCGGTGATCGGGTTGCCCCATTCGGGCCATTCGCCCGGGGTCAGCGGCAGGCTGTCGTCGAGCATGGTGTTGAGCACGTCGACGAAGGGCACGTCGGCGACGACCACGCCCCACAGGTCCGGGTCGGAGTTGACCACCGCGCCCATCAGCTCGCCGCCCGCGCTGCGCCCGGCGATGGCGATGCCGCCCTTGTGGGTGTAGCCGCGATCGATCAGCCCCTTTGCGACATCGACGAAGTCGTAGAAGGTGTTGGTGCGCTTTTCGAGCTTGCCGTCGAGATACCATTGCTGGCCGAGATCGTCGCCGCCGCGGATATGCGCGATGGCGAAGGCGACGCCGCGGTCGAGGAACGACATGCGCGCGGTCGAGAAGCCGGGCGGGATGGCATAGCCGTACGCGCCATAGGCGTAGAGATAGAGCTTGCCGGTGCCGTCGCGCGGGAAGTCCTTGGGGTAGACGATCGAGCAGGGGATGTCGGTGCCGTCGCGCGCGGCGATGTGCAGCCGTTCGGTCGCGTATTTGCTCGCGTCATAGCCCGATGGGATGATCTGGACCTTGAGTGTCTCTAGTTCGCCCGTCGCGACGTCATAGTCATAGACGGTGCCGGGCGTGACCATCGATTCATAGCCGATGCGCAGCTTTGCCATCGCATATTCGGGATTGTCGCCGAGGCTGGCGACATAGCTGGCTTCCGGGAAGGCGATGCGCTTGCCCGGACCGCCTTCATACTGGTGGATCTCGATCTGATCGAGGCCGGCCTCGCGCCCCTCGACCACGAAATAGTCGGCAAAGGTGGTGACGCCGGTCATGTAGAAGGTTTCGGACGGGGCGATCCGCTCGTGCCACGCGCCGGGTGCATCGAGGCTGGCGGTGACGAGCCGCCAGTTGGTGTGGGTGTCGTTGGTGTGGATGTAGAGCGTGCCGTCATGCTCCTCGACATCGTACTCGCGCCCGGTCTGGCGCGGGGCGACGAGGATCGGTTCGGCGAGCGGATTGTCGGCGGGGAGCAGGCGGACTTCGCTGGTGACGTGATCGCCGGTCGAGATGACGAGGAAGCGGCGCGACTGGGTCTCGCCGACGCCGACGCGATAGCCCTCGTCATCCTCGTGATAGAGTTCGATGTCCTGGTCGACCGGATCGCCGAGCTTGTGCCAGCGGGCATTGTCGGTGCGCCACTGGTCGTTGGCGACGCCGTAGAGAAAGCCCTTTGAGTCCGAGGTCCAGACGAGGTCGGACAGGACGCCGGGGATGGTGTCGGGGAGGAGGTCGCCGGTGGTGAGGCCCTTGACCCGCACCTCGAACCGTTCCGAGCCGTTGTCGTCGAACGCGTAAGCGAGATAGCGGTCGTCGGGGCTGATCGAGAAGCCGCCGAGGACGAAATACTCCTTGCCCTCGGCGAGCTTGGGTTCGTCGAGGATCAGTTCGTCCGGACCACCCGCGACGGGCCTCCGCCACCAGCGGCGATATTCGCCGCCGGTCTCGTGGTCGGTCCAGTAGAGATACGCACCGTCCTTTTGCGGAACGGTGGCGTCGTCCTCCTTGATCCGGCCGCGCATCTCCTGAAACAGCGTTTCGGAGAGCGGCTTGAGCGGTTCGATCACGCCCTCATAATAGGCGTTTTCGGCCTCGAGATAGGCGAGGACGTCCTTGTCCTTCACATCGGGATAGCCGGGGTCGCGCAGCCAGTTCCACGGGTCTTCGATCGTCGCGCCGTGGCGTTCGTAGGAGAAGGGGCGGGTGGCGGCGACGGGGGGCGTGGTCTGGCTCATTCCGCCGCTCTAGCGCAGCCACGCGCGACCGCAAACGGTTGCCGTAAACGTAAGCCGCGCTAGGGTGATTCGATACTTGGCGGAAAGCCACTCCAATCCTCCCCCGCAAGGGGGAGGTGGCAGGCGTAGCCTGACGGAGGGGACGGAAGCACGACGGTCGAGAGGACACAGCCGTCCTCCCCCTCCGTCGCCTTTGGCGCCACCTCCCTGGCGGGGGAGGATAGATGGGACTGCAACGGGAGCGGATCGGATGGGCAAGGCGGTGGTGTTGGCGGCGGCGGGTGTCGCGTTGCTTTGGGGCGGGGCCGCCGAGGCGAAGTATCGCTATGCCGCGACGATCACCCGTACCGCGCATGGCGTGCCGCATATCGTCGCGCAGGACTGGCGCGGGGCGGGCTATGGCGTGGGGTACGCCTATGCGCAGGACAACCTCTGCATGATCGCTGAGGAGTTCGCGACGGTGGCAGGCGAGCGGTCGCTGCATTTCGGGGCGAAGGGCAGCGCGACCCTGGGGTTCCAGAGCGTCGACAATCTGTCGTCGGACCTGTTCTTCCGCTCCGCGATCGACCTGCCGGCGTTGCGGCGCGGGGCGAAGGCGCAGGGGGGCGGCGGCGCTGGCGCTGACGGCGGGCTGGGTCGCGGGGTATAATCGCTATCTCAAGGATCTGGGGCCGGAGCGCGTGCCGAGCGAGTGTCGCGGCAAGGCGTGGGTGCGGGCGATCACCGCCGACGACATGCTGCGGCTGAACGAGAAGCAGATGCTGCTTGCCAGCTCGCTCAACTTCGCGCCCGCCATCGCCAATGCGGTGCCGCCGGGGGGCGAACCGGCGGCGAAGGTGGGCATGGCGCTGCCTGATCCGGCGCAGTTCGAGATCGCCAGCAATGGCTGGGCCTTCGGCGGCGATGTCACCGCCAACGGCAAGGGGATGGTGATCGGCAACCCGCACTTCCCGTGGCACGGGCCGAGCCGCTTCTGGCAGATGCATGTGACGATCCGGGAAAGATGGATGTGGCGGGTGTCGGGATTGCGGGGTCGCCCTTCCCTACCCTTGGCTTCAACAAGGACATTGCCTGGACGCATACGGTGACTGCGGCGCGGCATTTTACGCTGTATCAGCTGACGCTCGATCCGAACGATCCCACCGCCTATCTGGTCGACGGCAAGTCGGAGAAGATGGTCGCGAAGACCGTGACCGTGCCGATGCCCGATGGCGCGGCTCCGGTGACGCGCACGCTGTATTCGACGCGCTTCGGGGCGGTGATCGTGATCCCGCAGGCGATGGCGAACTGGACCAAGACCGCCGCCTTTGCGATGCGCGACGCCAATGCCGGCAATCAGCGCGGGATCGGCACCTGGGTACGGATCGCGACGGCCAAGAACGTCGGCGAGGTGCGCGCGGCGGTGAGCGAGACGCTGGGCATTCCGTGGGTCAACACCATCGTCGCCGACCGGCATGGCGACGCGCTGCACGCCGATGTGACCGCCGTGCCCAACGTATCGGCGGAGAAGGCCAAGGCATGCGCGACGCCGCTGTCGGCGGTGGTGGCGCGGACCGCGATCCTGCTCGACGGGTCGAAATCGGACTGTACGTGGGACGCGGCGGCGGGCACGCCGGTGCCGGGGCTGATGCCCGCCAGCGATCAGGCGGTGCAGGCGCGGCGCGATTACGTCGCGAACATGAACGACAGCTATTGGCTGAGCAATGCCGACCATCCGCACCGGGTGCTGTCGCCGATGCTGGGCGAGGCGGAGAAGCCGGTCAGCCTGCGCACGCGATCGGGGTTCATCGAGACCCGCGCGCTGATCGCGGGGGCAAGGTCGATCATGACCGCGCCAAGGCGATGGCCTTTGCCAACAAGAGCCATGCGGGCGAGCTGGCGCTCAAACCCCTACTCGCTTTGTGCGCGGGCCGGGCCGAGGTGGCGGAGGCGTGCGCAGCGCTGGGCAAATGGGACGGGCGCTTTGACAATGACAGTCGCGCGGCGTGGCTGTTCGACCGGTTCTGGATGAAGGCGCGGAGCGTGCCGGGGCTATGGGCGGTGCCGTTCGATGTGAAGGACCCGGTGCATACCCCACGCGATCTGGTCACCAGCGGTGAGGTGGGCGACAAGCTGATCGCGGCGCTCAAGGCTGCGACGGAGGAGGTCGCCAAGGCGGGGATCGCGCTCGATGCGCGCTGGGGCGACGTCGCCTTTGCGCGGCGGCTCACCGACCGGATCCCGGTGCATGGCGGCGACGGAGTGCTGGGCGTGCTCAACGTCCAGATCATGGTGCCGACGCAGGGCGGGGTCACGCCGCGCCACGGGTCGAGCTATGTCCAGGTGGTGGGGTTCGATGACGCCGGGCCGGTCGCGGAGACGATCCTGACCTACTCCCAGTCGCCCGACCCGCAATCGCCCTGGCATGGCGATCAGACGCGGCTCTATTCGGAGAAGAAATGGGTGCGATTCCCTTTCAGCCCGGCGCAGATCGCGGCAGCGAAGGTCGGGGAGGCGGTGACGATCCGCGAATAGCGGTCGGGCGCACGCCGCCATCGCTTCGGCGCAAGTCTATTGCATACTAAATCAGTAGGAATAAATTCACCTGCAAGGGAGCCGCCTTTCGCAGGAGACTATGCATGTCCATTTTCTCACCGCACGACGCGCGCGAGCCCGTCGTTTTGACCGTCCCCGGCCTTGGCGGATCGGGGCCGTCGCACTGGCAGACCCTGTGGGAAGTGTCGCGCCCCGACACCCGCCGGGTCGAGCTGGGGATGTGGAACACGCCGCATCGCAATGCCTGGGTCACCAAGCTGGATCAGGCGATCCGCGCGGTGCAGGGGCCTGTGGTGCTCGCCGCGCACAGCCTGGGCTGCCTTGCCGTCGCCTGGTGGGCGGAGCTGGCCGGGCAGATCTATGGCACGCCGGTCGCGGGTGCGCTGCTGGTCGCGCCGGCCGATGTCGATAGCGGCAATCACGCGGCGCTGAGCGCCTTTGCGCCGTCGCCGTCCAAGCCGCTGCCCTTCCCGTCGATCCTGGTCGCGAGCAGCGACGATCCCTGGGCGCATATCGACCATTCGCGCAATCTGGCCGCCAATTGGGGCAGCGTGTTCGTCGATGCCGGGCCGCAGGGGCACCTCAACGCCGACAGTGACCTAGGCTGGTGGGCCGAGGGTCAGCGGATGCTCGATCGCGTGCTGGATGCCGCGAGCGACCGGCAGGGACGGCCGCGACCGGTGGAGCGGCATGCGCTGCTGGCGGTCAATGCCTCCGACGCGGCGCAGCGGCATTATCTGGGGCAGGAGTAAGACGGCCCAACAATCCCCCTCCCTGGGAGGGAGGGGCTAGGGGTGGGTTTAGCGCTGGGCGAGGCTCGATGCCTCGCCTAGCGCTTCCTTACAGGGGGTCGAGAGTCTTTTTGAGCGCGCAGACGCGCGCACCCACCCCCGACCCCTCCTTTTCCGGGAGGGGAGCAAGGTTGAGCGTCGAAGGCTCAGTCCGGGGTGACGACGCCGCCCAATCCCAGCCGCTTGCCGCGGGTGATGATGACCTTGTCGCCGAGCTTGGCCTGGGCGAACACCAGTTTCGCGAAGGGGGTGGGCACGCCGATGCAGCCATGGGTCGCGCGCCCCTCTTCCACCTCGGACCCGTGGATCGCGATCCCGTCCCAGGTCAGGCGCATCATGTACGGCATCGGCGCGCCGTAGAGGTTCGAGATGTGGTGCACCTTTTTCTGCTTGATCTCATGCACGCCGAGCGGGGTCGGCTTGCCATCCATGCCATAGAGGATCGCGGTCGCGCCGATCTCGTACCCGTCGCGGAACACCGACATGGTCTGCGCTTCGAGGTCGACGGTGATGACGAGCGGGCCGTTGGCGGGGACGCCGTCGGTGTCCCAGTAATAGGTGCCGAAGCTGATCGGGCCGGGGATATCGAGAATGCGCTTGACCGTCATCGCCTCCAGTGCCGGGGCGGCGGGCGGCAGTGCGGCTGTGGCAGGCGGCGCAGGGGCCGGTGCGGGAGCAGCAACCACCGGCTTTGGTGCGGGGGGCGACGGCCCTGACCGGCGGGGCGCTGCGGGCCGGTTCGGGCGGGGGGATCAGCGCAGCGGCAGCCATCGCGCCGACGCCAAGCGCCGCCACGATCCCCGTCCGCACCATCCATCCACCCGCGCGCATCATTCTCCTCCAGTCCATCAACGCCAGATCGTCCATCGGGGTGCGCCTGACCACCCCCCGATTTGCGCGCGTATCGCCGTGGGACAGGGCGCGGGGGTGTTAACCTCTGCGTCGTCACCCCTTTTCAACCCGCGTCGCTTGGGCCACCAGAGCGCCTTAACGGCGCGCGATCCGCTCCCCATATCGGGCGGAGTCGCAGCCCACACCGCATTCAAGGACCGATCCCATGTCGACCCATGCCGCCCGCCTTCAGGCCCTGCGTGACCAGCTCCAGCGCGACCAGCTCGACGGGTTCGTCGTGCCGCTGACCGACGAGCATATGAGCGAATATGTCGGTGCCTATGCGCAGCGGCTGGCGTGGCTGACCGGGTTTCAGGGGAGCGCGGGGAGCGCGGTGGTGCTGCCCGAGGCCGCGGCGATCTTCACCGATGGGCGCTACACGATTCAGGTGCGCCAGCAGGTCGATGGCACGCATTGGGACTATGTCCCGGTGCCGCAGGTGAGCATCGCCGACTGGCTGCGCGATCATGCGCCGCAGGGCGGGCGGATCGGGTACGACCCGTGGCTGCACACGCGCGGCTGGGTCGAGGAGGCGCGCAAGGCGCTGGCCGAGCGCGGTGCCGAGCTGGTCGCGGTCAGTCGCAACCCCATCGACGCGGTGTGGGACGACCAGCCCGCGCCGTCCGACGCGAAACTTGCGGTGCAGAGTGACGATGCGGCGGGGCGAACCAGCGCGTCCAAGCGCGCCGAGATCGCCGACTGGCTGGCCGAGCGCAAGGCGGATGCGGTGGTGCTCTCCGCACTCGATTCGATCGCATGGGTCTTCAACGTCCGCGGGGCCGATGTCAGCCACACGCCGGTCGCGCTCGCCTATGCCATCGTCAATGCCGACGGCACCGCCGATCTGTTCGTGGCGAAGGACAAGGTGGGTGACGACGTCGCCCAGCATCTGGGCAATGCCGTGCGCCTGCATGACCGCGGCGCCTTTGCCCCGGCGCTCAAGCAGTTTGCGGGCAAGCGCGTCGCCGCCGATCCGATGGGGTCGGTCGCGGCGATCTTTGACGCGCTCGATGCGGGCGGCGCGACGATCCTGGCGACGCGCGATCCGGTGGTGCTGGCCAAGGCGATCAAGAACGACGCCGAGATTTCGGGCCACAAGGCGGCGCAGGCCCGTGACGGCGCGGCGCTGGCCCGGTTCCTCAAATGGGCCGAGGCGGAGATGCCCAAGGGCGGGGTAACCGAGATGTCGGCCGCCGAGCGGCTGCAGGCGTTTCGCGAGGAAACCGGCGTGCTGCGCGACCTGAGCTTCGACACGATTTCGGGCACCGGGCCCAATGGCGCGATCCCGCATTACAAGGTCACCGAAGAGTCGAGCCTGCCCATCGAGCAGGGCCATCTCTATCTGGTCGATTCGGGCGGGCAATATGAGGATGGCACCACCGACGTGACCCGCGTGATCCCGGTCGGCGAGCCGACGCAGGAGATGCGCGATCGCTTCACCCGCGTGCTCAAGGGCCATATCGCGATTGCAACCGCCGTGTTCCCCGAGGGCACCACCGGCGGCCAGATCGACGCGTTCGCCCGCCGCCCGCTGTGGGAAGTCGGCTGCGACTATGGGCATGGCACCGGTCATGGGGTCGGGGCGTATCTGTCGGTGCATGAGGGGCCGCAGCGCATCGCCGCGCCCAACTATCCCGGCGGCGGCCCGGCCGAACCCTTACGCGCCGGCATGTTCCTGTCGAACGAGCCGGGATACTACAAGGCGGGCGAATTCGGCATCCGCATCGAGAATCTGGTGCTGGTGGTCGAGAAGGACATTCCGGGCGCCGAATCGGTGATGCTCGGGTTCGAGACGCTGACCTTTGCGCCGATCGAGCGGACGCTGATCGAACCGGGATTGCTGACCGAAGAAGAGCGCCGCTGGCTCGACGCCTATCATGCGCGCGTGCTCGAGATCCTCGGCCCGCAGCTGTCGCCCGACGAGCGGGCGTGGCTGGAGGGCAAGTGCCGGCCTATCGCGGCGCGGTAGAATCGGCCGGCGGCGGGCCGGGCAGGTCCGCGGCTTCCCGCGCCTGTGCCTTCCGCTTGCGCAGATTTTCGCGCAGCGCGGCAGCGAGGCGGGCCTTTTTGTCGGCATCGGTCATTCCGCCGCGATAAACCGGGGTGCTGCGCCTTGACAACCGGGCGTTGCCGCGCGAAAGGGCCGCTCCCGCGTGGAACGGACCTTCCGCCCGCGCCGAGTGCTGCCGTAGCTCAGTGGTAGAGCGCATCCTTGGTAAGGCTGAGGTCGTGAGTTCAATCCTCACCGGCAGCACCATTTTTTCCTAACCCTGCCCGCAGCGTGCGGGGTCGCGCGTGCGGTTCGCGTGGAACCGCTTTGCCCTCCACTCATTGATGCGCGGCATCAACAGGAGGAAAATCCAATGAAAATCATTTTCAAGGCCGCGCTGGCCGGAGCCGGGCTGTTCGCGCTGGCAGCGTGTGGCGGCGATGCCGATGACCGCGCGGCGGACAATGTCGAGGCGGCGGCAGAGGCGCAGGCCGACAATCTGGAGGAACAGGCCGACATGGCCCCCAACGAGACGATGGAAGAGGCGTTGGAGCAGCAGGCCGACAATGTTCGCGACGCGGGCGAGGCCAAGGCCGACGCCATCGACGACGCGGACGACGCCCGGATCGAAAACCGGCGCTGATCGACTGGACAGGGCGCGCGCCGGCGGGTTGCGTCGGCGCGCGTCCGGGCGCACCATGACACCGGTATCCAGAACCGGAGTTTCGTCATGCGCTTTCTCGCCCTTCCCCTTTTCGCGCTCGCCGCCTGCTCCCCGGCTGGCGACGAGGCCGCTCCGGCCAATGGCACGCTGCCCGAAGGTCCGGAGGCGGTGATCAGCAATGTCGCGGCGGTCGATCTGCCCGCCGGAGTCGCCGAACTGGCCGAGGCGACGGTGCCGGGGATGCGGATCGCGGAGGCGGAGCGGAAGGACCGCGAGGGGCGTACCTATTATGATGTCGAGGGGACGCGACCCGACGGGAGCGACGTCGAGATCGACATGCTGGTCCAGCCCGACGGGTCGCTGAAGGCGGTCGAGGTGCAGCGCGACATCGCCTGGGCTGACGCCCCGGCACCGGTGCGCGCCGCCGCCGCCGCGACCGCCGACGCCTTTACCCCCGAGCGGGTGATCGAGAGCCGCCAGGTCGAGGACGGGCGGACGATCTATGAGCTGTTCGCGCCGGGCAAGCCGAAGGAACCGGCGATGGAGATCGCGTGGAAGGACGGCAAGGCGGCGCTGTTGACCGAACGCGCGATCCACTGACCCAGCGCGCCGAGCGGACCGGAACGCGAATTCGCAAGCCAGCGCCCCGCCAAGCGCGTAGGCTGTGCGCCGGGCGCAACGCCCGCGAAGGAACAGGTCATGGCCAAGAGCCAGAAGAAATCGAACCGCGAACTCCGAAAACCCAAAAAGGAAGCCCCGCCCAAGGCGAATGCTTCCAACCCATCGACCAAGGACAAGCCGGTCGCGATGGTGACGATCAAGGGATGAGGGCAACGCCCCCCTCCCCCGCCGCTATGGCTGTCGCGACGGGGGAGAGGCTGTCCGGCGAAGCTGTGGAAAAAGCGGGTGTGTGTGGCCAGGATCAGCGTCCGCATCGCCGCAGATCCGATGCGGTCAGCCCAAGTGGGCGACATGCGGATCATCCGGGCTCCTTGATCCGCAGCCGCGCCATTTCTGCGCGCGCGGCGGCGACCGAGGGGAAGCCGGCGATCTTGAACCATCTCAGCGCCTCGGCCCGATTCACCGGGGTGCCTAGCCCCTTTTCATAGTAAAAGCCGATCTGCATCGCGCCGACCGGGTTGCCGCGCCTGGCGGTTTCGAGAAACCAGCGCAGCGCCTGGCCATAGTCGCGGGGGAGGTTGCCGCGCCCTTCGGAGAAGAGCAGCGCGAGCGCGTAGTTCGCGCCGTTGCCGCAGGCAACGGGGTTCTCCGCCGCCATCCGGTACCAGCGCACCGCCTCTGCCACATCGACCGCTCCGGTCTTCGGATCGGAGAGCAGATAACCGATCTTGGTCATCGAATCGCAATGCCCCGCGGTCGCCGCGCGCACATACCAGCGCAGCGCCTCCGCCCGGTCGGCACGAACGCCGCGACCCAGATCATAGGCCTGGCCGACGCCCGCCGCCGCTTCGGGGTCACCCGCTTCCGCCGCCGCGAGATAGGCCGCGAATTTGCGGTCGTCGGTCCATTGTTCGGCGAGCCATCGCTGAAACGCCAGCTGGTACATCGCATAGGGATCGCCCTGCTCCGCAAGCGCGGGGGCGATCTGAAGGATGCGTTTGCTCAGCCGCTCATATTCGGGCCAGCTCTGCTTGACGCCGAGACCGTTCTGATACTTCAGCGACAATGCGTAGATCGCACGCAGATCCCCCGTCGCGGCGCGCTGCTGAAGCACCGGGATGGGGAGGAAATGGATTGCGTACATCGCTTCCATCCGCGCGACGATTGCGGCGTGATCGGGATGGACGAGGGCGGCGTCGGTGGTCCGGGTGACCGGCAATGCGGCGGCGGCATGGGCCGTGGCGGTGAGCGGGGCGAAGGCTAGCGCGGTGGCGGCCAACGCTGGGGTCAACCGATATCGGGCCATCGCTCTCTCTCCAATCCATCTGCGTCTCGGCGCGGACCATCATTGCTAATCCGAAACAAATTTCACGCAACGGTCAGTTTCTGTCTTCCTTTCGGTCAGCGCTCCCGCGTCGCGGTGAGGCTGCCGCCGGGCAAGGGGCGGCACAGCTCTGAACTGGGCGTCGCCGGGTCGAGCCAGCGCGCCCAGTCGGCGGGGGGCAGCACCACCGGCTGGCGGTCGTGGATCGGCGCGACATCGGGGCCGGGCGGACAGGTGAGCATCGCCCATGCCTCCCCCACCACCGGGTCGGCGCGCCACACCCCGGCGATCGCGAACCCCTCTGCCCCCGACAGGGTGAAGGCCCATTTGGCCTTGAGCGGTTTGCCCCGCCGCACCGGCACCGAGGCGCCGAACAGGTCGGTGGGGGGCGCGTCGTCCGGAGCATCGCCATATTCGTAAAAGCCGTCGACCGGGATCAGGCAGCGGCTGGCATGCGCGATCGCGCGGCCATCGGAGCGGACATTATACACCGGCTTGCCATTGGCGGCGGGCCAGCTCCAGCGGCGCGTCACCATTTCCGCCACCCCCGCTTCGGCGGTGGCGGGACGTATGATCTCGACCCGGTCGGTGATGCGAAAGCCGTCGAGCGGGGCGAAATTGGGTCGCCCCTCCGGAAAGCGCAGCGGCACATACTGGGTCGGCCAGTCGGCGAGCAGCTTGGCGAGCTCGCGCTTGCGATAGGCTTCATTGCACATCCGGCGACCCTAGCGCCGCATGCCGCCATAGGCATTCATCCGCGATTCCATCGGGGTGGGCAGCTCGAGCTGGTCGGGGTCGCCCTTGAGCAGATAGACGACGCCCTCATCCCAGCTGGGGGTGCCATAGAGTTCGTGCGCGCGGCGGCCGGGCATCGGGGGGCAGGAAGTAGCTGCCCCCGGTCGCCATTGCGCGTCGCGACCCGAACGGTGCGCCGAGCTTGAACCCGCGGAGGATCACCAGCCCCGGTGCATAGCCCTGAGCCATTGCACGCGGTCCGGCGGTGACGATGATGCCCGACATGGTCCCGTCGGCCTCCAGCCGCAGCTCGATCTCGTTGCCCTGCTGCACATTGCGCCAGCGACCGAGCAGCAGCCCCCAGCCGGCCAGGGCGGGGGCCGGCGCAGCGGTGACCGGGGCTGCGACTGTGGCGCGCGGCGGCGGCGCGGGGCCGAGCAGCTTTGCACAGGCCGCGCGGTAGCGGAGGAAATCGAGCTCGGCGGCGTCGAAATCGCGTTGTTCGGCGCGGAACACGCGCTCCGCCGTCTCGGGATCGACCTGGGCAAAGGCACCCTTCATCCGCGCGCGATCGGCGCTTTGCCCCAGCATCGTAACGATCGCGCGCCATACCGACATATAGGCCTGCGCCACTGGCACCTCGCAGCGGCGGGTATCGGCGAAGATCGTCGCAAGCTTTGGCGCATAGCCATGCTCGCCCACTTCATAGGTGCCGTGGCGGATCGCATCGGCGATCTGGGGTGGCACCTCCGCTGTGATCGGCGACAGGCGTGGGAGGCGGGCGGCGGCATCGGCGAGCCGGGCATCGTCGGTGGCGGGGGTGCAGGTTCGCGCTGCCTCCGCGTCGAAGCTGGTGCGGGCGCGGTCGAACGCGGTGCGCCATTCCGCGGCGGTGAGCCGTTCGGGACGCTCGCGCCGCGCCGGGCGCAGGTCGCGCTGGCCCCGGGCGATCGCGGCGGTGCGCGCCTGGCACGCCCCTTCGAAGCGCAGCCGCATCGCCTCCCCCAGCGACGCGCCGACCACCGGATCGCGTTCGGCGGCGGCGACCTCTGCCTCCTGCGCCGGGGTGAGGTCGGGGGCGGCCCCCAGCATCAGCGGCGCGATGAGGACAAGCGCCAGCAACGGAACCCGGTGACGCGGCAACGACGGCGTTTTGCGCATCCTGCTTCCCCTGTTCAGGACCAGCCGCGCCGATCATGCGCCTGTCGCGCGAGTCGCGCAATCGGGGGGAAGGCAAGCGTGACCGGGCGACCGCCTCAGCGCGCCGTCTCGCCAGCCTCCGCATAGGCGCCCATGATCGCCTTGAGCAGCCCCGGGAAGCGGCCGTCGATCTCCTGACAACGGGCATAGTTGCGCATCTCCACGCCGTGCCGCTCCGACCGGATCAGCCCGGCTTCGCGCAGGATGCGGAAATGCTGGGACAGCGAGGATTTGGGGATCACCCGCTCCCCGGTGTCGGCAAGCGTCGCGCAACCCCGAACACAGCCCAGCCCGGCGATCTCGGCATAGATGCGCGCGCGCTCCGGATCGGACAGCGCGTGCAGGATCGCCTGTGGGGTCACGCTGTCGACGGACGGATGGACAAGAGGGCGCATGATAAAATTCAGATAGGCCCCCTTGCCGCATGGTTCAACAGTTCCATATTCCTGAACTATCGCACTAACGCGGCCATTCCGGCGGCGGGCGAGAAGTAAGGGATTGAAATCATGAGTCGCTTGCAGGGCAAGGTCGCGGTCGTCACCGGCGCGTCCAAGGGGATTGGCGCGGCGATCGCACGGTCGCTGGCCGCCGAGGGCGCGGCGGTCGTCGTCAACTATTCGAGCAGCCGCGCGGGCGCGGACGCCACTGTCGCGGCGATCGAGAGCGCCGGCGGCAAGGCACTGGCGGTCCAGGGCGATGTCGCCGACGCCGCACAGGCCGCGGCGCTGATCGACGCGGCGACGCGCGAATTCGGGCGGCTGGACATCGTGGTCAACAATAGCGGCGTCTATGCCTTTGCCCCGATCGACGACTTCGACCCGGTCGAATATCACCGCATGTTCGGGATCAACGTGCTGGGCCTGCTCAACGTGACCAAGGCGGCGGTGCCGCATCTGGGCGCGGGGGCGAGCGTCATCAACATCTCGTCCAACATCACCCGCATGAAGATGCCCGGCGCATCGCTCTATACCGCGACCAAGGCGGCGGTGGACGCGATCACCCGCGTCCTGTCGAGCGAGCTGGGCCCCCGCCAGATCCGGGTCAACGCGATCTCGCCCGGCATGACGATGACCGAGGGCACCGACGCGGCGGGCATCGTCGAGGGATCGGACTTCGCCAACCAGATCGTCGCGCAGACGCCGCTGGGCCGGGTCGGTCATGTCGACGACATCGCGGTGGCGGCGGTGTTCCTGGCGTCGGACGAGGCGCGCTGGATCACCGGCGAGGTGATCGGGGTCAGCGGCGGGGCGTGACCCGCAACGCCGTCGCGCGCGCCGCAGATCGCGGCAGCGCGGCGGCGCTTCGCTTCCGGGGACAGGGATTTGCGCCTGACACCGCCCGGCGAAGCTGACGAAAACATGCGGGTTGCGGGCCGACAGGACGGGATGGCACCCACGAAGCGCCCGCGACGCGACAGGTGCGCGACACGGGCGCGACGGGTGCGCGACGATTGCGCGACGCATGCCCGACTGTGTCGCGACGCGATCTGAACATCGGGCGACGGGCACGCGACGCTTTGGCGACAGGACGCGACGGCGCGGCATCAGCGAAGCGACGACGGCGCGACGGGTGCGGGTCTGGGCGCACGCGGCGCAACGGGATCACGCGGGGCGAGTGGATCAGGGCCGAAGGGATCGGCGAGCCGCGCGGCGTGGAGCCTGAGCGCGCGGGCCCATGCATGGTCGAAGGGCGTGCCGGTGAGGCGGTTGCGCAGCGCATGCGCGCTGGACCGCGACATGCCCGCGGCACGGGCGGCGCGGGCGATGCTGCCGGTTTCGACAAGGGCGGCGAGGAAGATGCGCTGTTTGGCCGGGGTCCAGTGCGCACGGGCGAGTGGGGGTTGCTGAGTCATCCGGCAGGATGAAGCGGATTGCGGGCGTGTAGGACAGCGGGTGGCGGGGCGTGTTGGATGGATTTTGGGTGGGGTGTGGCGTGGGGGCATCCGTCAGGCGCGCATGCTACAGACCCGATTTCCGGTTGGTTTGGGACGTGATAGCGTCGCGTTTCGATCCGAGGAGTAGCTATGTCCCAGTCGTGGTTGTCGAGAATCTTTGGGGGCACGAAACCCGCCCCGTCGATCCCCGCCCCCGTCACTTTCAGCGCGGACGCGACAGCGGATATTCAAGACTATGTCGAACGACTGGTCGCTGCGGGTTTTATGCCGCGAGACGAGATCATCGACACCGCGCTTGCCTATGTCGAGGCGGATGGCGATGCGCAGCGCGCCGAGGCCGAACGCGCGACCGACGCCGCGCTGAAAGCGCATGCATCGGCACAGGCGCAATGGCCGGAGACCACCGATTGCGACCGGCTCGATGCCGCCTTTGCCGCTCTCGATGCGGACGGGATTATCTCACGACAGGATTTCACGTGCTGCGGCAGCTGCGGCGCGGCGGAAATCTGGGATCATGTTCAGGCGGCGGAAGGCGCTGGTTTGTCGGCAAGGGGATATGCCTTCTTTCACCAGCAGGACACCGAGTCTGCGGTGGAGGGCGATGGCCTGTACCTGAACTATGGGTCGATCGAAGAAGGCGCACCGGCGGCAGTCGCGATCGGGCATGAAATCGTCGCCAAGCTGAACGCCCATGGCCTGCAAACCGACTGGAGCGGGAGCATCAGCGAGCGGATTGGCGTGTCGCTGGACTGGAAGAAGCGGCGGACGGCGGCCGGATAACGGCGCGTCGGGGACGGGCGGCAATTGTCAGGCTGGTGGTCGCGGCGGATCAATCAGGCGCATCGGCTGGTGTACCGCGTGGCCGGGAACGGGAAGGATCAGACGCTGCAGGTGGCGCAGTGTCGGTATCATTATTGAGACAGGTATTGTGTCGCCGGAATTTGTGTTTCCGGAATTCACCCCGAATTCGAGTCGGCTCTGGTGCTGTTAGTGCCCATGCCCTACCGTCTGCGAGTTAGTCGTGCGGAAGAAGCCCCATGTTCTCACCTAAAACTGTTTTCGTTGTTGGCGCTGGCGCAAGCTGTGAAATCGGCCTCCCGATAGGAAACGCACTTCGCGACCGCATCATCGAAATGACTTACTTTGATCGCAACTCGGGGTTCTCAAATCGCAACTTTGAACTTGCGGTTCACCGAAAGTGTGAGAACAATCAGTCCCTGTGGCAGCATGTGCACATCGCCCTACAGCAGCTTCGTCTGGGCCTCGTCAACGTCGCCTCAATAGACACCTATCTTGATATTCATCGCGGTAATGAAGCGATGATTGCGGTAGGAAAAAATGGCGATAGTAATCGCAATCTTGGAAGCTGAACGTAACTCGGCATTTTTCTCAAAATTTAAGCTTCCAACACAAACGCGCGACGATATCGTATTCAGCTTTGGCGGAAATGAGAAATATGATGCGTCGTGGTACGTCCACTTCGGTCGCTTACTGACTCAGAATGTCACGCTGGAGAACGTCGATTCGATATTCGACAACGTAAGCTTTATCACTTTCAACTATGACCGCTGTATCGAGACTTTTGCTTTCGAATGGCTGAAGCAGACTTTTGGTTTGCCAGAAAACAGAGCGGCCGAAATAGCATCGAAGCTGGAGGTTCTGCACGTCTACGGTTCCGTTGGATCGCCGCCTTGGAAGGGAGGAGATGTGCCGTTTGGCCTAGATTATGGTGCCGATTTTCCTGCGCTTGCCGAAGGAATAAAGACCTTCACCGAGTCAGCCGACAGCGCCACCGTTGAGACGATCCGCAACCGTATTGTAGCGGCAGAAACACTGGTGTTCCTCGGGTTCGGCTGGCTCCCCCAGAATCTCGATATCCTTGATACCGGACAGGTTTCAAATGCGAAACGTGTCTTCTTTACGTCTCGCGGCGTGAGCCAAACAGACAGAGAAACGGTTCGCGCGGATCTGGCTCATCTGTTGCAAAAGCGCGTGCTCCACGAGCAAGGCGCGCCGTGTCGCGCGTTCGAGGAACGAGATACCTGCGCCGACCTGTTCCAGAATAACTGGCGTCAACTGACCCGCGCGTGACTCGCTCTACATCACGCGCCGACCCAGAGGCACCAATTCCGGGGACATAACACTTAGTTGGCTCGACCGTTAAGCGCGGAGATGGATTGACCCCGGCACGGCAGCCGGGGTGACGATGGGAGTCGAGGTGGGGCGTGGGGCACGCCTTTGGCGGCCCCGGCCTGCGCCGGGGCGATGGGGTATCGGCGGCGCCATCCCTTCAGTCGTGCTCCCGCCCGCCCGAACCCAGATACAGCTCCCGCCCCATCTCGTCATACACCCGGCTCATCTGCGCCATGCCCTCCTCGGCTTCAGCCACATCCACCGATTGCGCTGCGATGAAGCCATCCGCATCCTGATTCTGCTTCGCCGCGAAGTCGCGCACTTCCTGCGTGATCTTCATCGAGCAGAATTTGGGGCCGCACATCGAGCAGAAATGGGCGGTCTTGGCGCCTTCCGCCGGTAGCGTCTGGTCGTGATATTGTTCGGCCGTGTCGGGGTCGAGCGACAGGTTGAACTGGTCGCGCCAGCGGAATTCGAAGCGGGCGCGGCTCAGCGCGTCGTCGCGGACCTTGGCCGCCGGGTGGCCCTTGGCGAGGTCGGCGGCGTGGGCTGCCAGCTTGTAGGTCACCACGCCGACCTTGACGTCGTCGCGGTCGGGGAGGCCGAGATGCTCCTTGGGCGTGACGTAGCAGAGCATCGCGGTGCCGTACCAGCCGATCATCGCGGCGCCGATGCCGCTGGTGATATGGTCGTAGCCGGGGGCGATGTCGGTGGTGAGCGGGCCGAGCGTGTAGAAGGGGGCTTCGCCGCAGGCCTGCAGCTGCTTGTCCATATTCTCCTTGATCTTGTGCATCGGCACATGGCCGGGGCCTTCGATCATCACCTGAACATCCTGTTCCCAGGCGCGCTTGGTCAGTTCGCCCAGCGTGTAGAGTTCGGCGAACTGTGCCTCGTCATTGGCGTCGGCGATCGATCCGGGGCGAAGGCCGTCGCCGAGCGAATAGGCGATGTCATACGCCTTCATGATCTCCGTAATCTCGTCGAACTTCTCGTAGAGGAAGCTCTCACGATGGTGCGCCAGGCACCATTTGGCCATGATGCTGCCGCCGCGCGAGACGATGCCGGTGACGCGCTTGGCGGTCATCGGGATATAGGGCAGGCGGACGCCGGCGTGGATGGTGAAATAGTCGACGCCCTGCTCGGCCTGTTCGATCAGCGTGTCGCGGAAGATTTCCCAGGTCAGGTCTTCGGCGATGCCGCCGACCTTTTCGAGCGCCTGATAGATCGGGACGGTGCCGACGGGGACGGGCGAGTTGCGCAGGATCCATTCGCGGGTGTCGTGGATGTTGCGGCCGGTCGACAGGTCCATGATCGTGTCGGCGCCCCAGCGGATCGCCCACACCATCTTGTCGACCTCTTGCGCCACGTCCGACGCGACGGCGGAGTTGCCGATATTGGCGTTGATCTTGACCAGGAAGTTGCGGCCGATCGCCATCGGCTCGGACTCGGGGTGGTTGATGTTGTTGGGGATGATCGCGCGGCCGCGGGCGACCTCGTCCCGGACGAATTCGGGGGTGACATAGTCGGGGATCGACGCGCCCCAGCTTTCGCCGTCGCGGACATATTCGGCGAGCATCTGGCGGCCGAGATTTTCGCGGGTGGCGACATATTCCATTTCGGGCGTGACGATGCCGGCCCTCGCATAGTGCATCTGGCTGACATTCATGCCGGGCTTGGCGCGCAGCACCTTCTTGCGCACGTTCGGGAAGGGCTGGACGCCGCCGCTGCGGTCGGGGCCGAGCTGGCCGTTGTCCTCCGGGCGCACCTCGCGCTGGGTCACCTCTTCCACGTCGCCGCGATCGCGGATCCAGTCGCGGCGCAGTTCCTGGAGGCCCGCCATGATGTCGATGCGGGCTTGCGGGTCGGTATAGGGGCCGCTGGTGTCATAGACGCGGACCGGGGGCTCGCCGCTCGACGGTTCGAGATGGATTTCGCGCATCGCGACCTTGCGCGGGCCGACATGGATCTTGGTCGATCCGCGGATCGCTCCGGTGGTGACGGCAAGTTCGGTCTTTGCGGGGATGTCGGCCATGATGCGCTCCAAAATCGCGGAGAGCGCACGGTTTTCGGGTGAAAGCCGCCCACTCCCTACGCCGGTGTCAACCGGATCAGGTTCAGCGGGTCGGTGGCTGCTGCCACCCTCTCAAGCGCGCGTCAGCGCTCCCCCGGGGATGCGGTCTTGTAGCCGGGTCAGAAGGTCAGCGCCAGCCCCGCGCCGCCGGTCCATTGATGGCGCGAGCCGGCGATGGCGACGAGGGGGCTGTCCGCGAAGTCGCCGATCAGCTTCTTGTAGGTGCCGCCCGCGACCAGCGCGAGACCCTTGGTCAGGTTGCCGGTGAGCGAATGGGTGAACATGCCGCCAAAGGTGATGTCCTTCTGTCCGCCTTCCGGCGTGAAGGCGGGCAGGCCGCTGAGCACGCTGCCCGTGGGGGGTGACGCCGAAATAGGTGCGGGCGTAGCGGTCTTCGACGATCTCCGCCGTGGCGAAGAGCGATACCAGCGCCTTGGTGCTGAGCGGGGTGGTGTAGGTGACCGAGGGGGTGAAGATGCCGCTGCGGTGGATTTTGGTCACGTCGTGGCGGTAGCTGAGGCTGGCCGAGAGCGTGTCATAGTCGTGGAGGATCCCGGTCTTGGCGATGCCGGCATATCCGCCGACCTCGACTGCGGTGTCGACCTCTCCCAGCGCGCGCACGCGCGGGTCGGCGATCGCGTCGCGGTTGGTGCGGTTGAGATTGATGACCGCGACGGGGCCGAGCTGGAGGTTCCAGTCCTTGTCCGCAACATCTGGAATGACGTCGAGGCTGGCGCGGTTGCCGAGCACGGTGAAGCTCATCCCCGCGACGGTGCCGTTGGCGGCAGGCAGGGGCGTCCAGCGACTGTCGTCCGACCCCTCATAGTCGGGGATCCACGCCGCGCCGCCACCGATGCTGAGCCGCGCGCGCGCCTCATTCGCGACCTCGGCCTGTTCGGCGGGGGGCGCCCCGTCCTGCGCGACGGCGGGAGTGGCGAAGGCTGAAGCGAGGAGCGCGGGGACGAGGAGACGCATACGGGTTGTATCCTGAAACGGTTTCAGGTGCGCAACGCCGCAGCGCACAAATGGATGCGTGCGCCCATTCCGGTTTCAGTCTGGTTAATGGAAAGGGGGCAGGTCGGCGTCCGCCCTAAAGCATATACTTCATCTTCACCTGCTGCTTCGCGCCGTCGAGCGGGAAGCTGGCTGCCTTGAACTTGGGCGGGCCGAAGGTGATGACGGGGTTGCGGCTGAAGCCGAAGCCTTCGCGCGGGATGCCCATCATCGTGTCGAGTTTCTTGTTCGAGTTCGCGTCGTGGATCACCGCGACGGCATAGGTGGCGGTGGCCAGTCCTTCGAAGCGGGTCGCCGGGTGCGCGGCGGAAATGGTGCGCGAGACGGCGCGGGGGTCGTCCTTGCAATCGGGGAAGCTGTCCGGGCGCGCGGTCAGGCAGATCTGCAGCACCCCCTTCGCATCGCGCAGCCCGGTGAACTCAACGTCGATGCTGCTGACCGGCGAGGCCGCCGGGAGGAGCAGAAGGGCTGCGGGCAGCAGCGCGCGCATGTGCTTTTTCGAAATCGCCAATCCCCCGGTCGGTGCCGCACAGCCGGTCCCAGAAACGGAAATAGAGACCATAGTTGCACCCATATTGCTCATGGTGCCGCTGATGATGGCTCGCGGTGATCAGCCACGCCCCAAGTGGCCCCCGCCACATCACCCGCGGGAACACCTCCCACCCCATGTGATTGGTCACACCCATAACCGTCATGATTCCAAGCACAAAGCCCAATGCGCCGACATGAACCGGAATCACGAAGACCAGTGACGGAATTACCACGGCCCCGGTCAGCGCCTCTACGGGGTGAAAACTCATTGCCGCCCAGGCGGTTGGCGGACGGCTGTCGTGATGGACGGCGTGCGCGATGCGGAACAGTCGGGGGCGGTGCATCCAGCGATGCGTCCAGTAGAACCAGGTGTCGTGGGCGAAGAGGTAGAGGAAGACCGAGAGCGGAAGGTACCAGAGCGGATAGTCGGCGACATCGGTGTAGATCCGTGTCCAGCCGTGATTCTGCCAGCCCCACGCAACGATGCCGGCCGGGATGCCGTAGATGGCGGCGCTGGCGAGGCTCCAGATCACTTCGCGCCGCATCTGGCCGTCGAGCCCGGCGTACAGGCCGGGATGTCGCACCCGCGTCGCCCAGGCGAAGGCGCCCGAGACGATCAGGTAGCGGACCCCGACGATCAGGGTCATCGCGAGCGCCGACAAGAGGATGGCGAGGAACATGGTGCGGCTCTACATGGAAAAGGTGCCGTCCGACAGCCAGACCATCGTCACCCGCTTTGCGCCGAGTCCGACGGGCCGGCTGCACATGGGCCATGCCGTTTCCGCGATTGCCGCGCATGATTTCGCGCGCGAACGCGACGGCCGGTTTTTGCTGCGGATCGAGGATATCGACGGGACGCGCAGCCGGGCGGAGCATGTCGCGACGATATTGGACGATCTGCGCTGGCTGGGGCTGGACTGGGATGGGGAGGTGTTGTTCCAGTCGTCACGGCTGGATGCGTATCAGGCGGCGCTGGACGATCTGCGGGCGCGGGGCCTGATCTATCCGTGTTTCTGCACCCGCGCCGATATCGCGGCGAGCGCGAGTGCGCCGCATGGGCCGGAGGGGCTGGTGTATCCGGGGACATGTCGCGGGCTTGAGGCACCGGATTTGAGTGCGCCGCATTGCTGGCGGCTGAATATGGCGGCGGCGCTCGGGGGAGCGTCCAGGCTCTGACCTTCACCGACTCGCGCTTCGGCCCGGTCATCGCCGACCCCGCAGCGCATGGCGATGTCGTCCTTGCACGCAAGGATGCGCCGGCGTCCTACCATCTTGCCGTCACCATCGACGATGCGGCGCAGGGCGCCACCGATGTCGTGCGCGGCGAGGATTTGTTGCCCGCGACGCATGTCCACCGGCTGTTGCAGGAACTGCTAGGACTTCCGGTGCCGCGCTACCACCACCATGGGTTGCTGACCGGGCCGGATGGCGAGCGGCTGGCCAAGCGGCATGGCGCGCCGACGCTGGCGGCGCTGCGCGAAACCGGTGCTGATGGGCGGGCACTGGCGGATGCACTGCGGCGGGGCGAAATTTTCACCCTGACGTCACCCCGGGCTTGACCCGGGGCCCAGCTTCTTCGGGCGCTCAAGGCAGCTGGGCCCCGGGCCAAGCCCGGGGTGACGATTGTTTGTTCGGATGGTCAGCGCCGATTGAGATCGGTGCGGGGCTTTCATCGCGTGCCAACAACCCCTAGATTACGCCCATGCAACTCTTCCTCGTCCTGCTCCTCGTCGCCGCGATGCTTGCGACCGTCTTCGCCCTCATCAAGGGAATCGTCGCATTCCTGCGCACGACCGAGGCGGAGCTGAAATCGGGCGAGGGGCCGAGCGCGTCGGCGCTGAAGTCGAACAAGGCGATGCAGCAGCGCATCCTGTTCCAGGGCATCGCGATTGCCATCGTCGCGCTGTTGCTGTTGCTCGCCAGCAACGGCTGAGGCGCTGCCTGAGCGGTGGTCAAGCTCAATAAGATTTATACGCGCACCGGCGATGACGGCACCACCGGTCTGGTCGACGGGTCGCGGGTGGCGAAGCATGACGCTCGCATGGCCGCGATCGGCGATGTCGATGAGGCGAACAGCGCGATCGGGGTCGCGATTGCGGCAATCGGCGAGGACTATCCGGCGCGGTTGCTGACCACGATCCAGAACGACTTGTTCGACCTGGGTGCGGACCTGGCCACACCGAGCGAGGATTTCGAGCCGGGCGAGATGAGCTTGCGCATCGTCCCCGCGCAGGTCGCGCGGCTGGAGGTCGCGATCGACGCAGCGAATGAATCGCTGTCCCCGCTGACCAGCTTCATCCTGCCCGGCGGATCGGCGGGCGCGGCTGCGGTGCATCTCGCACGCGCGATCGTGCGGCGGGCGGAGCGCAGCGCGACCGCGGCAGCAGCACAGGTTGCGATCAATCCGCAGGCGATCGCGTACCTCAACCGGTTGTCGGACCTGCTTTTTGTGCTGGCGCGCGAAATGAACCAATCGGCGTCGGGCGACGTTTTGTGGACTCCAGGGGCGCATCGCTGATTTCCGGCATTTGACCCGCGCCCCGGTTTCGGGTTACAGGAACAAAATGCGAACGAGTGCGAGTCCCGTCGCGTGCAGTTCAACGCTTGAAACGCGGTTCCGCAAGGTTCGCGCGCTGACCGCCAATCTCGCCGCCTCGCTGTCCGACGCCGATGCGTGCGTCCAGTCGATGGACGACGCCTCCCCCGCCAAATGGCATCTGGCGCATACGACCTGGTTCTTCGAGACGTTCGTATTGCGCGATCATGTGCCAGACTATCGGCTGCACGACGACCGCTTCCCGTTCCTGTTCAACAGCTATTACGAGGCCGAGGGACAGCGCCATGCGCGGGCGCGGCGGGGGATGGTGACGCGGCCGACGCTGGACGAGGTGCTGGCGTACCGCGCGGCGGTGGAAGCGGCGGTGATCGACGCGCTGCCGGATTTGCCCGAGGCGGTGTTGGCGCTGGTCGAGCTTGGCTGTCACCATGAGGAGCAGCATCAGGAGTTGCTGCTGACCGACTTGCTTCATCTGTTTTCATGCAATCCGGTCGAGCCGGCGGTGTGGCCGGGCGATCCGAAGGTGCCGGTGGCGATGCCGGGGCCGATGGGCTGGATCGAAGGTGCCGAGGGTGTCGCCGAGATCGGCGCGACCGGCGATGGCTTTGCGTTCGATTGCGAAGGACCGCGCCATCGCGTGCTGCTGCATCCGCATGCGATTGCCGACCGGACGGTGACCAACGGCGAATGGGCGGCGTTCATCGCCGATGGCGGTTATCGCGATCCGCGCCACTGGCTGTCCGATGGTTGGGCATGGGTGCAGGCGCAGCGGATCGAGGCACCGCTTTATTGGGAGATGCGCGACGGCGGTTGGACGCGGTTCGGGCTGGACGGGCGGCGGCCGATCGACCCCGCCGCGCCCGTGACGCATGTGAGTTTCTTTGAGGCCGACGCCTATGCCAGCTGGGCAGGCGCGCGATTGCCGACCGAGGCGGAGTGGGAGGTCGCGGCGACGGGACATGACCCGGTGGGCGGCAACCAGCTCGACCGCGCCGGGCCGGTCGAGCCGCGCCCCTCCCCCACCGGCCCTGCCTTCTTCGGCGATGTGTGGGAATGGACCGGGAGCGCCTATCGCCCCTATCCCGGCTTTGCCGCCGCCGAGGGCGCGGTCGGCGAGTATAATGGTAAATTCATGAGCGGGCAGTTCGCCCTGCGCGGCGGAAGCTGCGCAACGCCGCGCGGCCATGCGCGCGCCAGCTATCGCAACTTCTTTTATCCGCACCAGCGCTGGCAGTTCACCGGGGTGCGGCTGGCGAAGGATCTGTAATGCTGAAGCGGGAAATCGAGGATGGTCAGGCGGGTCTGGCCGATCCGGCGTTTCGCGCGGATGTGCTGAACGGGCTGGCAGCGCGGCCACGCGCGATTCCGGCGCGCTGGTTTTACGACCGGCGCGGGTCGGAGCTGTTTGAGGCGATCACGCGGTTGCCGGAATATTATCCGACGCGGACCGAAACGGCGCTGCTCGAGCGTGTGTGCCCGGAGGTAGCACGCGAAGTGGGCCTGGGCGGTGCGGTGGTCGAGTTTGGGTCGGGTTCGTCGGCCAAGACGCCGATCCTGCTGCGCGCGGTGCGCCCGGCCGCCTATGTCCCGATCGACATTTCGGGCGAATTCCTGCGCGCGTCCGCGCGGGAAATCGCGGCACAGTTTCCGGTGATGGCGGTCGAGCCGGTGGAGGGGGATTTCCTGAAGCCGCTCAAGCTGCCCGCAGGAATTGGCGGATTGGCGCGGCTGGGCTTTTTTCCCGGATCGACGATCGGCAACATGACGCCTGTCGCCGCAGTCGACCTGCTGCGCGCGATGCGGGCGTCGCTGGGCGAAGGGTCGGCGCTGTTGATCGGGATCGACCGGATCAAGGATCCCGCAGTGCTGGTTCCCGCCTATGACGATGCGGCTGGCGTGACGGCGGCGTTCAACCTCAACCTGATCGAGCGGATCAATGCCGAGCTGTCGGGCACGATCCCGGTCGATGCGTTTGCGCATGTGGCGAAGTGGAACGATGACCTTGCGCGGATCGAGATGCATCTGGAGGCGAAACGCGCGGTGGCGTTCGAAGTGGATGGACGCGGCTTTGCAATCGCGGCGGGCGAGACGATCCATACCGAGAACAGCCACAAATATGGGGATCGCGACGCACGGCTGCTGCTCGCGGCAGGCGGGTGGAGCGTGACGCGCGCATGGACCGATGATGCCGGGCTGTTCGCGCTGTATCTGGCGCAGGCGCGGGCGGCGGAGGTTGCGCCGTAGCGATGCGCTCCTGCGACCGGAGCGCTGAGGCTATCCATTCGGCTCCACAGCCCCGCTCGCGCGCCAGCGGCGGCGCAGCAGCCGCGCCGCGACGCCAGGCAGTCCCGGCCGCACAAACAGCCAGTCGCGAATCGCAGGACCGGTGTCCGCGCCGATGACACGCTTGTAACCGCTGTCCCCTGCACCCCAGTCGACATCGGTAATGCCGTCCTCGAGCGCACGGACGAGGTTGCGGTAATAGAGCAATTTCCCCGGCGAATGCTTGGCAACGCGCGGGTCATAGCTGTTGGCGATCGCGTATTTGAGCGTCCCGGCGTTGAGATCGAAGGAGAAGGCGGTGGGTTCGCCATCGATGCGCAGCACTGCGGCCCACAGCATCTGCGCAACCACCGGGTCCTGCGCCGCCGCGCGCCAGAATGCGCCGTGGCCGGTGTCGGTGAACTTCGCATCGCGCCCGTCGGTGCGGTCGGCGATCCAGCTCTTGCGTTCGATTTCCGCCAGGGCGTCGAACGCCTGCGCGGTCCAGTCCCCGCCGCTGACGAAGCTCCAGTCGGGTTCGCCATGTTCGGCGAGATGCTTTTCGTGGAAGCGGTTCTTGCGCAGGGTCGAATTGCGGGGCCAGGTGCCTTCGGCCTGCAATGCGGCCATGTCGAGCAGGAAGCTTTCGGCGACGAAGCGGTCGAGCGCGACCCAGCCGCGCGTCGCGGCGGCGGCGCGCAGCCCCTCCAGCGCCGGGTCGCCGTCATAAACGGGGCCGATGCGCAGCGCGTTGGCGTGCCGCGCGAGCAGGTCGAGCGCGACCTCGAACGCCTCGGTCCCCGCCTCCTGCGCAACCGGGAAACTTCGAAACGGCCAGTAGCAGCCGGGGACTTGCGCGAGACGCAGTGGCGCGGGGCCAGTGGGGATCAGCGGCAGCGCGAGCACCGGCACGCCTTCGCGCAATATGGTCAGCGTGCGCGCTTCACCGCCATAGACGTGGAGCGCGGCGGCAAACCATCCATAGCGCAGAAAGCGGTGGGTTGGCGCGGCGGATGCGGCAACGCTGTCGATCGCGCTCGCCAACCCGTCCCCGATGCTGGCGGTCAGCACGGGCGGCAGGCGCGTGAAGTCGGCAAGCGGCATCGGCTTCGTCATAGCTCCGCTCTACCGGCAAGTCGTTACGAATGGGTGGAAGTGCTTGCACTCGCGCGCGGCGCTCCTAGTGTTTGCTTCGCTGCGCTCAGCAACGGCACCGGCCCGCTCCCCCACCCGGCCACCCAACGACAGTGTATTCTATGGGTGGCCGGGTGGGGGGAGCGGGCCGGTGCCGCCACGGGTTCAGCTTGTCTGAACCCAAGCAAAGGCTTTCGATGCAGGCCCCGATGATCTCCACCGTCGCCGCGACGATCCAGATATCGATCGCCCCCGTGTTCCTGCTGGCGGGCATCGCCGGCATCCTCAACGTGCTTGTCGGGCGGATGGCGCGGGTGGTGGATCGCGCGCGCAAGCTGGAGCAACTCCACCCGGTGTCGACCGGCGCGGAGCATGAGCGGCAGGTGTGGGAGCTGCGGCTGATCGACCGGCGACTGTCGATCATCAACACGTCGATCTGGCTGTGCGTGGCGAGCGCGATCGCGATCTGCCTGGTGGTCGCGTTGCTGTTCGGGGCGGAGATCGTCCATCTCGACATCGGCGTGGTGGTCGCGGTGGCGTTCATCGCGTCGATGCTGTTGCTGACGGCGGGACTGGTCGCGTTTCTGGTCGAGGTACGACTGTCGGTGCAGGCGGTGCACGTCCGAGAGGAATTGCTGGAGCGGGATCGGGTCGGCTAGCGCCGCTCGCGCGCCTGTGCGACGGCGCGCTTGAGCGTGGGGAGATCGACCAGACCGGGGACGAGATAGGGGCCGACCATCATGCCGGGGGTGCCGGTCAAGCCGAGCAACCGGGCATAGTCGTTGGTCCGCGCGAGCAAGGCGTCGATCTCACCCTTGCGTTTGACCAGGTCGCTGTCGAGCCGCTTCCAGTCGACGCCGGAGGCATCGGCCGCGGCGCGGATCTTTGCCGCGTCGATCCGGCCCGATTGCGCGATCAGCGCGCGGTGGAACGCGAGATGCTTCTTCTGGAAGCTGGCGGCAATCGCGGCGCGCGCAGCGGGGCCGGAGCCGCCGCCAAGGATCGGCCAGTCGCGATAGACGACGCGAACCTTTCGGTCCTCCGCCATCAACGCGTCGAGCGTCGGGCTGAACCGACGGCAATAGCCGCATTGATAGTCGGAGAAGACGACGAGTGTGACGTCATAACCGCGCGGCGCGATCGTCGGGGCGAGCACGTCGTTGCGGATCTTTTCGCGGATCGCCTCGGCGGCCGCACGGCGGCGGGTGTCGCCGGATTCGGACACGCCCTCGTCCTGCGCTGCGGTGGAGAGCGGGATCGCGAGCGCGAGCGCGGCAAACAGGAACTGGCGAAGCATCTGCGCGCCTTAGCGCAGACGCGCGGTCATCAGGAAGCGTTCGCGGCTTTCGGCGGCCTTGCGGCGCAATTCGCTGATCTCGCGCTCTTCGGTCGCGTCCAGCATCGCTTCGAGCAGGCGGTTGAAATGCTGGCGCATCGCGATGCGCGCGCCACCCGAATCCCCGGCGCGCAGCGCATCGACGATCGCGGCGTGCTCGCGCTGGCGGGTGCGTCCGTCATGCTGACACACGCTGGCATAGGTGGTCCGCACTTCGGGCATTTCGGTGCGCATCCGCCACAATTGCTTGATGACGTGGATCACAGCCTGATTGCCCGATGCCGAAGCGATCAGCAGGTGGAATTCCTGATCCGCCTCGGTCGACGCAGCGTCGTCGCTGTCGTCGCGACCCATGATTTCGAGCAGCTCGTCGAGCCGGGCGAGCATTTCCGGAGTGACGGTGGACGCAGCAAGCGCCGCCGCCTCGCTTTCGAACAGCGAGCGCGCCTCGGTCAGTTCGAACGCGCTGACCGAAGGGGGCGTGTCGGTCGGCGCGGACTTGCCGTCGGTGACATAGACGCCCGATCCCGTCTTGATGACGATCCGACCGATCGCCTGGAGCGCGATCTCCGCCTCCCGGATCGTCACGCGGCTGACCCCGAACCGTTCGGCCAGCTCTCGCTCGCCGGGCAAACGGGTGCCGGGGGGAACACCCCTGATCGATCAGCGCGGTGATCTGGTCGGCGATCCCCTGGTATAGCCGGTCAGCCATTGCGCTCCTCACCAATTCGCATGGCCCGATCCTTATTGCCTTCGCACCAAAGCGCAAGCGAAGAGGGTTCCGAGCATCGCTTTGCCATGCGTGCGGTGCCGATCGGCTCCCCCAAGCCCCTAAATCCGGAACCGCGCGCCGATGAAGTAGCGCGGGCCGTAATAATGGTACTGCCGGATGCTGCCGACGACCGGCATATCGGTAACCTTGGGCGAATCGAAGATGTTGGTCGCTTCGGCGCGCAGCGAGATGTTGCGGTTGACGTTGAACGAGGCGCGCAGGTCGAATGTCTCGTTGCCGCGCACATAGCGCAGCTGCGTGTTGCCGCCGACAAAGTCCTGATAATAGCTCGACCGATAGTTGTAGATGCCCTGGAGCGAGAAACCGCCAATCTCGTAATAGAGCTGCGCCGAGACGACGTGCTTGGAGAAGCCGCTGAGGCCAGCCGGCGGGATGATCCCCTCGCTGACATTGCCGGTCAGCGGATCGAGAATGTCGCCGAGGCTGACATCCTCATTCTCGAAATCGGTGTCGGCATAGTTGTAGCTGAGCTTGCCGCCAAACCCGTCGAGCGGCTTGGGCAGCCAGGAGAAGCGGTTGGCGAGCGTGACCTCGACGCCCCAGAGCTGGCTCTTGCGGTCGCTGTTCGCGGTCTGGATCACCGGGACGCTTACATTCTGGCCGCCGATCACAAAGTCTTCGTTGGTGACGAACGGGATGAAGCCGCCGCTGAATTCCTTGAAATAGAGCGTCGCGGAGAAGAGCGAGTCGCGGTTCGGATAGTATTCGAGCGCGATGTCACCGTTCCACGACATCAGCGGCTTCAACGCCGGGCTGCCATTGGCGCGGATTTCATTGATCGCGTCGGCGACGCTGGTGCCGCTCGCGTCGAGGACGAAGGTGCGGCCGGCACCGAGCGCGCTGGGTGCGGGGCGCGAAAGGGCACGATATGCAGCGGCGCGGAGCAGCAGCCGGTTGGGCTGAAGCTCGAAGATCGCATTGACGCTCGGCAGGACCCGGGTGGTCTGCGCTTCCAGCGTCACCGTGTCGAACGTCCCCGGCGTCGGGGTCAGCGTGACCGTGCCGTCGGGATTGTTGACCACCGTGAACGCGCTGCGCAGCCCGACCGAGGTCAGCTGCGTGTTGACCACGCGCACGCCGACATTGCCGCGCACCGGCATGTCGCCAAGGTCGCCCGCATAATCGGCCATCACATAGCCGGCGAGCGTGGTTTCGGTGACGTCGCGATTGGCGGGCGAGCGCAGGTCCGCCGGGCGCCCGGGGTCTTCCGACCCGGTATATTCGCGCATCAGGCACAGCGGGTCGAAGGTCGCCCAGCTGGTGATGCTGTTGCCCTCCGCACGCTCGAGGAAGCCAGTCTGCGGGAAGGCGGTGCGGCACAGCGTGTTGATGCGCGCATCCTCACGCCCCGCAGCGGGCGGACCCAACGGGTTGAGCGTGACTTCGTTCCGGACATCGTAATCGGTGAAGGTCTGCTGCGCCCAGCGACCGCCGACGGCGATGTTGGTGATGAAGCCGTCGAGCCGGTAGTCGAGGTCGAGGCGCGCGCCCCAGATCTCGTTATGGCGGCGGCTTTCGTCGCGGCGGGCGCGGGCGTCGTCCCAGAACAATGCGTGGTTGTTGGGGTCGAAGCGCGGATCGAAGGTCACCGTCGGCGCGAAGTTCCCCGGCAGCACTTCATAGGTGTAGGGGACGCGCATGCTGTTGGTGGCAAATGGCGCGGTCGCGAAGAAATTGCGGGTGCCGTTCATGTCGAACGGGTCGGTGCGCAGGCGGACCTGACGCTCGATTTCGGTGCGGATGGTTCGCGAATAGGCGCCGTCGAGTGCGACAGTGAGACGGTCGCCGCTCCAGCGCAGGTTAGCACCTGCGCCCAGATATTCCTCGGCGCGCGACAGGTTGGAGGCGGTGGATTCGACCGCGCTGAGGCCGTTCATCCGCTGAATCACGCCATTTTCGTCATAGACGACGTTGGTGAGGCCGTAGCGCATTTCCGAAATGTTGAGGTCGCGGCGGTTCTCGACGAACGTCCGGTCCGACCATTGTGCGTCGAGGTTGAGTTCGACCCGGTCCGAAAATTGCCATTGCAGCGCGCCGAACACCGCGTCGCGCGTGTCGACTTCGCTGATCTGCCGCCATGCCATCGCGTTGGGCGCAAGGTAGAAGGGCGTGCCGGCCGCTGCCTGGGGGGCGGGTGACCGGGGTGCAATTGTTGTTGGCGACGACGATGGTCGCGTTGCATGCGGTCCAGGTCGAGCTGCCCGCGACGGTTTCCTCGGGGTTGTTGGTCGAATTGCGCTGGACGCCGATCGCGATGCCGACCTCGCCGAGGCCGCCCAGCTGATACTGGTCGACATAGGACAGGGTACCGCGCCAGCCCCAGGCCGACGAACCGGTGACCTTGTCCTGATAGGGGCTGTAGTTTGCCTTGATCTCGCCCTGCACGCGCATCTTGCCGAAGTCGAGCGGGCGCAGCGTGCCGATGTCGATCGTGCCGGCGACGCCGCCTTCGACCAGGTCGGCCTGCTGGGACTTGTAGATCTTGATGTTGTTGACCAGTTCCGACGGGAACTGGTTGAAGTTGACGGCGCGGTCGCCCGACCCGTTGGTGGCGTCGCGGCCGTTGAAGGTCGTGTTGCTGAGGAATGGGCCAAGGCCGCGCAGCGCGATTTCCGATGCACCGCCCTTTTCGCGGTGCGTGGTCGCGCCGGTGATCGTCTGGATCGCCTCACCGACCGACAGCGCGGGAAGGTCGCCGATTTCCTCGGTCGACAGCGCATCGACGATCGCGGTCTCGCGCTTCTTGACGTCGATCGAGGTGCGCAGCGTTTCGCGGATGCCGGTAACGACGACCTCGTCCTCCGCCGCGGCATCGGCGTCCTGCGCCAAAGCGGGTGCAGCGGCGAACAGCGGGAGCGCGGCTCCGGCCAGCAGAATGTTACGAAGTGCGCGCGGCGTGCGTGCGGCCTGATCGAGCATGGCCATCGGCCCTCTCCCCAAAGTTCATGTTATGCCAGCTTGGTCGCCGGTCAGGGCGATTCTGTCAACCTGTTATTTAGTCCTATTATCGCAATTGGTCCTACCAATTTGTCAGGGCACCAATTGCGATGCGAGCGCCGGGACCGCGCGGGCGAGGTCGTCGGCGACCAGGCGCGCGAATACGCCCGCCCCGGTTTCCCCGAGATGGGTGTAGTCGAACTTGCGCGTGTGCTGGCCGCGCGCGCCGCCGGGCCGGGTCGGCAGATCGGGCTCGCGCGCTTCCTCGGTCGAGCGCTGCCTGAGCGTCGTGCCGGCCTTGGCGGCGGCGCGTTCCTCGGCCGTCGGTTCGGCCTGGGCGAGCGCCATCGAGTCTTCCGCGCCCAGCTTCTGCACCACTGCGGCGCTCCGGCGATTGAGGTCGACCAGTGGGGTCTTGGTCGCGGTCGCGACCTTGCGCACCTCTTCCGACCATTCGTCGAGATTGTTGTCGAGCTTGCCGCTCTTGAACACGCGGCGGGTCAATGGGGTGACGAGGACGGGAATTCCCCCAGCGGCGCGGACCTCCTCGACCATCTTCGTCAAATTCGCGGGGAATTCGGTGGTGCGGTCGGTCCAGCGCTCGGGGACACTCGACTGGTCGTTATGGCCGAACTGGATCAGCACATAGGTGGCGCGATAACCCGGCACCTTCGCCTCGGCCAGCGCGATGTCCCAGCCGCCTTCCTGCCGATAGCTGCGCGTCGAACGCCCGCCGCGCCCCGCATTGAGGCAGGCGACCGAGGACTTGACGTGACGGGCACAGAACATCGACCCCCAGCCGCTCGCCACCGCCATCGTCGAATCGCCGACCAGCACGATCTTGTACGGCTGAAGCGGCGGTGCGTCGGTGCGCTCCTTCGTCTGCGCCCTGGCAATGGCGGGAGCCAGCGCGAGGGCGACGGCGGCGAGCGCGGCGGTGGCGAGGATGCGGGTCATGAGAAGGCGAGCCCCCCGTTGATGTCCATGTTGAGTCCGGTGAGGAAGGAGGCATCGTCGGAGGCGAGGAATGCCACTGCGGCAGCGACCTCGTCGGGATGGCCTTCGCGGCGCAGCGGGGGTGTTGCCGGCGACCGCGGCGCGTCCCTCGGGCTTGGAGAAGATGTCGTGGAAGCTAGTGCCGATCAGGCCCGGGCACAGCGCGTTGACGCGGATGCCCTGCGGACCCAGCTCCTTCGCCCAGCCGCGCGTCAGCGTGGTCAGCGCGCCCTTCGACGCGGCATAGATGCTCGCGCCCGGCCCGCCGCCGTCGCGCGCGGCGAGCGAGGACAGGTTGACGATCGCCGACCCCCTGGCGAGGTGCGGGAGCGCCGCCTTGGTAACGAGGAAGGCGGACTTGAAGTTCAGGTCCATGACGGTGTCGAAGAACGCTTCGTCCATCTCGGACAGCGTCTTGCGCGCGACCATGCCGCCCGCGCAGTTGACGAGCACGTCGATCGCGCCGCCGCCGAACTGTGCCGCCGCAGCGATCAGCTCGGCGACCTCGTCGGACTTCGTCACATCGGCGCGGTGGAGCAACGCGGTGCCGCCTGCTGCCTCGACCGTAGCCAGTGTGTCCTGTGCCGCTGCCTCGTCGCTGCGATAGTTGATGACGACCTTCGCGCCCTCTGCCGCGAGTCGCAGCGAGATCGAACGGCCGATGTCGCGACCGCCACCGGTGACGATGGCGAGCTTGTCCTTGAAACGCATTTATGCCCCTTGGTCTTGAGTGTTCGATTGGACGGGCTCGATGCGCCCGCCGATGAAGATGCAGATCAGCGACAGCGGCACGAGCGCCGCGCCGAGGATGAAGATCGGTGCGAAGCTGGTCGCGGTCATCGACGGGACCAGCCAGGTGGTGATCAGCGTGCCCGCGACCGCCGCCGTGCCGCTGATCCCGGCGAGCGAGCCGACTGCGCCACCGCCGAACCAGTCGGACGGCAGCGTCTGGATATTGTTGATCGCGACCTGAAAGCCGAACAGGATCGCGGCGATCAGCAGCACGGCATAGAGCGGCGTCGCGGCGGTCGCGGTGAGCAGCAGTGCGGGCAGCATGATGATGCAGCCGAGCGCAATCACGCTCTTTCGCGCCCGGTCGGTACTCCAGCCGCGCTGGATGAGCTTGCCCGACAGCCAGCCGCCCGACAGCGATCCGGCCATCGCGCCGACGAACGGCACCCAGGCGAACATGCCGATCTGCTTGACGTCGAAGCCGAAGCTTTCGTTGAGGTAGATCGGCAGCCACGAGACGAACAGCCACCAGATCGGATCGAGGAAGAAGCGGCCCGACATGACCGCCCATGCCTGACGATGGCGCAGCAGTTGGCCCATCGAGGGGGCGTAGCCGGCGCTCTTTACGCCGCCCTCCGCCTCGTTCGCGCCGAGGATGTGTTCGCGCTCGGCCTTGCTGAGCCAGGGGTGGGCGTCGGGGTCGGATTTGTAGACCCAGATCCACGGCAGCAGCCACAGGAAGCCGAACACGCCGATGATGACGAAGGTCGTCCGCCAGCCGACAAAGCCGAACAGGATCGCGATCAGCGGCGCGGACACGATCGCGCCCATCGACGCGCCGGCGTTGAAAATCCCCTGCGCAAAGGCGCGTTCGGAGCGCGGGAACCAGGTGGCGTTGGCCTTGGCCGCGCCGGGCCAGTTGCCCGCCTCGCTGACGCCGAGCGCAGCGCGGAGCACGCCCAGGACGAGCATCGAGCGGACCAGACTGTGCGCGGCGATCGACAGCGACCAGACGACGATCGAGATGGCGAAGCCCATGCGGGTGCCGACCACGTCGAAAATCTTGCCGAAGATCGACTGGCCGAGCGCGTAGAAAACCATGAAGATGGTCACCAGCAGCGCATAATCTTCCTTGGTCGCGCCGATGTCCTTGGCGACTTCAGGCCACATCACCGCAAGCGCATTGCGGTCGATGTAATTGATGACCGTCGCGATCGCGATCAGGCCGATGATCCACCAGCGGAACCCGGATTTCATTTGCTCTCTCCATCGAACCGGCCGACCGGGCCGCTCCAGTCGAGCTTGCGCCCGTTCACGGTGACGCTGTGCGCCTTGCCCGCAGTGGTGTCGGTGGCGATGGCGATCAGGATGCTGCGCCCGCCGGTGAGGGTGATCGTCGCGACGCGCGCGCCGCCCGTTTCGGTCATGGTCAGGCCGGTCACCGCGCTGCGGCTGCCGGTCGTGGTCTCGGTCGCGGCGTCGTAGCGGCCATGCGGTTCGAGCAGGCTGAGGAACGCGGCGTCCCCTGCCCCGCTCAGCCGCTGGATCAGCACCGGTTCACGGCGCAGGTTGAAGCGCGGATCGTTCGCGCCGCTTTCGGCGACGATCAGCTGCGCGCCGGGCGTCGCCATGCGGTAACTGTAGAAGCGCCCCTGATTGATCCAGGTAACGCGCCCCTGCCCGTTCGCAAGCGGCCCCGTCGCATCGACCCAGAGATGCTGATAGCCGTTCGCCTTGCCCAGCACCGGGCGGGTGGTGACGTTCGATGCCAGTTTCACGTCGGTATCGATGATGTGCCCGGCGAAGTGGAGCGGCAGGTCATAGGTTGCCTTGCCTGCGTTCTTTACGGTCATCAGATCGAGGACGAGCGGGGCGTTCTTGCCCATGTCGATCTGGACCAGCGCGCGGCGGAAGACGATGCCGGGATAGGCACCCGCCATCTCGCCGATCGAATAGCGGGCCGGTCCTTCGCCCTGGAACGCCAACTGGACCGGCGCCACCTTTTCAGCCGGCGCGAGCTTCGCGTCGAAATGGCTGGTTTCGTTCACGACCAGCGTGTTGTGCGCGACGCTCTGCTGCGCCCAGCTGTCGTTTTCGGGAAGGTAACGACCGCCGTCCTTCGCCTCGATATTGAGGAAGCGGGCGGCGCCGTAATCTGTCACCACCGCCTGGCCATTGTCGTAGAGCAGCCAGTTGAGCTTGTCGAAATGGCCGTGGCCCATGCCCTGCGCCGTATTCTTGGCGACGACCACCTGCGCGGTGTCGTGCGGACCGGAGCGCAGGATGGCGAGCGCGCCGTCGCGGCCCTGTGGCCCGTCGCGGAGCAGGGTGGAGGCGAAGGCAAAGGGTTTGGCCTTTCTCGCCGCAATGTCGCGCGCGACCGCGAAGCCCTCGGGCGAGAGGGCGACCTTGTCCTGCCATTTGGCGATGCCGAGCAGGCCGGGATCGCGGGTCGCGGCATAGCCGATGGCTACACCCTGATAGAGTTCCTCGGTCTTGAGGCTCTTGTCGGGCATCGCGTCGTTGATCGGGAAGAAATAGCCGCCGTAGCTGGTCTGGATCGCGGTACGGATCGCCTTGAGCACGATCCCGTCGCGGTAGGTGAAGATCTTTCGCTGCGGCTCGTTCGCCTCGATCGCCTGCGCGAACACGACGAAGGGCTGGAGCGCGTAGCGCTGATAGTACGGCCCCTCGGCATAGTAGCCGTCGGGGGAGAAGAGTTCATCGAGCTGACGCAGGAAGCCAACCTTGCCCGAGCGGTCGCTGCCCTTGAGTGCCTGCTCGACCAATACGGGATCGCGCAGGACGTAACCGGTCATGCCGACCCCGGCATTGGCCCAGGTCGAATGATTGTGAATGCGGTCGAACGTCTTGGGCTCGCTGGTCAGCCACGCGGCAATGCGACGGAACACCTGCTCGTCGATCGTCTTGCGCTCGGCAGCGGTCAGGTCGGCGCGGACCGCGTCGTAACCCTGGATCGCATGGACCAGCCAGACGCTGTCGTTAAGGCTCTGCCAGAACAGCCGGCCCGGCACCTGATTCGACGCGGCAGGGTGGTTCGCAAGCGTCGGATACAGCTTCGCATAGGCGAGCAGCAAGTCGCGGACATAGTCGGCGTAGCGGCGCTCGCCGGTCACCCGGTAGAGCGTCCCCGCCTGCTGGATCAGCTTGTAGTTCGCCTTGTGCCGCTCATGCGTCGGCCCGCCGCCGCGATCTTTTGGGATCGGCACGTCGATCCCCGCACGGATGGCGGCATCGACCGATTTGCGTGCGGCGGCGAGCTCGCGCGCAAACAGCGGGGCGGACTCGGCGCCGGCGGTCATCGCGCGATAGGCTTCGAGGCTGGTGAGGACGGGCGCGGTCGCAGCGTCCTGCGCGAAGGCGGGCGCGGCGCTGGCGAGCAGCAATGCGGCGAGCGTGATGCGGATCATTGCAGCGCCTCGACGCGGTTGTCGGCGACCAGAATGTCGGGCGCTCCCTGTGGGTAGAGACGGGTGATTGCCGGTTCGGGCGTCGCGGCGAAGACATTGGCGGTGATCCGCACCACCGGCGCGCCGACGCTGTTGGCGATGGCGATGCCCCCTGCCCGCTCAAACCGGTTGCCGCTGATCGTGACATTCTGAACCCCGCGAGAGGCGCACCGCACCGCCGCCGGCAACGCGGTTGCCGGTCATCGCGAACCACGGACCGAAGGTGCTTTCATCAGTTCCGAGCCGCGCGACATCGGCGATGGTCGCCACATCGGTGAAGTCGCTGTCGGCGACGGTGATCCGCTCGGCACTGTACAGGCCCTTGCTGCCGGTCTCGGCGGCGGCTGCGACCACCGCACCGGAGACGTTGGCGAAGCTCGAGCGGCGGATTTCGATATCCTCGGCGAAGGTGCCTGCAGTCGTCGCGATGACATCGCCCGCGCCGCGCACGGCGACATCGGTCAGCGACACGCGATAGTTCAAAATGCTCACCGACTGCGGCGCGCGAATGAGGGCGGCGCGCGCCGCAGCCGGTGAGGCAGCGACGCCGGAGAGGGTGACGCCGCTGAAGTGAAGACTTCCGCCGGGGAGCAGCTGGAACAGGGTCGGCGACGCGCTTTCGAGGATCGCGGCGCGCGGGCCGGTGAGCGTCAGGCTGTGGCCGACCGGGATCGGCGCTGTGACGCGATGCGTGCCGGGGGCGACGCGGATCGTGTCGCCGGGGCCGGATGCTGCCACCGCCTGCGCCAGCGCGCCGGGGGCCGCGTCGAGCGTGCGACCGCTCGCGGCGGCGGCGTCCTTGGGATACCAGGCCGGGCCGGCATCCTCGCGCTTGAGCATGACGAGGTCGCGGGGCGCGCCGACGTTCGCGAGCGCGGGGTCGGCGGGATAGAGCAGGCCATTGGCCGCGCGAACCAGCTTGATGTCGGCCCGCGCGAAACCGGTCAGCCCCTTGGGTGCCGGGCCGGACTGGACGTTGCCGGCCATGGCGATGCCCGACGCATCGCCCTCGACCCGGACGATATCCTTGCCCGATGCGGTGTAGATCAGGTTGCGCTCGAACCTGCTCGACACCGGCGGCGCGCTGCGTTCGGCATCCGCCCCCGCGCCGAAGGTGATGCGCGCGGCGTCCACGATCGTATTGCGTTCGATCACCGCATTGGCGACCTGGTGATAGCGATTGATCGTCGAATTGGGCACGCCGTGCATCACGGCGATGGCGCTGAGGAACGAGGTGCCGGTGACGCCTTCCAGATAATTGTGCCGTACGATCTGGTCACGGTTGATCACGCGGATACCCCCGGTCGACGGCTTGCCGCGCCCCAGGAAGATGTTGCGCTCGACCAGATTGCCGTTGCCGTGGCGCAGCACGATCGCGCCCTGCGATTCGACGACCATGTTGCCGCGGATGATGTTGCCACCGGCCTTGACCGAGACGATCTCGACCTCGCCATCGCAGCGTTCGAACCAGTTATTCTCGACGATCGACTTCGAATCGCTGAGCGATTCGTCGCTGGTGCCGATGCGGATCGTCTCGCCACCGTTGGAGCCGAGCGGGGGCGCGGGCCGAAGAAATTATGGTCGATGCGTGCGCGGTTCTCCTGCCCCTGTCCCTTGGGCCGGATCACCGCGAGGGTGACGCCGCCATTGCCCTTGCCCGCGAACCAGCTGTGGTCGACGCGGTTGTCGGTGCCATAGAGCGCAACCCAGATATCCTCCGCGCGACGATCGGGATTGGTGAAGCGATCGACCACGATGCCGGTCAGGCGCGTGTGCGATGCGGGCGTCTTCGAATCGCGGCGGAGCGCGATCAGTTCCTTGGTCGGCGAAAAGCCGTTGCGGAAGACGAGGTTGGAGACGACGAGATGTTCGCCGCCGATGCGCAGGTTGGACTGACCGGAAATGATGACCCTGCCCGGGGTCTGTGCGGTCAGCGTGATCGGATTGTCGGCGGTGCCGCGCCCGGTAAAGACGATCTGGAAGTCGCGCCACACCCCGT
This sequence comes from Sphingomonas sp. J344, assembly GCF_024700005.1. NCBI lineage: Bacteria > Pseudomonadati > Pseudomonadota > Alphaproteobacteria > Sphingomonadales > Sphingomonadaceae > Sphingomonas > Sphingomonas sp. J344. Next base: position 1,073,400 of record NZ_JAJONB010000001.1, read on the forward strand.
CGCGCAGGATGATGCGATCGCCGGGCTTCGCTTTCTTGACCGCAGCGGCATAGGCGGCGGGGTCGGCGACGAGATAGTCTGCGGCGAACGCGGGCATCGGCGCGGCGATCACCGCAACTGCAATGAGTGCCCCAATCCGCATCCCGATCCCCTCAATCTGTTCTCTATACCCATTGGACTAACCAATTGGTCGTAACACTTCAAGGGGTCTTCATACCATTTCGTCGCGACGACGTTGGCCCTACCCGCGCTCGACGATGCCAAGCGTGAGTTTCTCGCCCGCCGCGACGCGTTCATAACGTTCGGCCATGGCCCGGTGCGCGGCGCGGACTGCGGGATCGATGGCGGCTTCCGCACGCGCCCGCTCTTCCGCCGCCCGCGCACGGTAATAGTCGAGATCAGCTTCCATGGCGCGTCCTCCTGTTCACGGAGGCGTAGCGCGTCGGGCGAGGCGGACCGGCTAACCCGTGTTAGAGCGGGTCCGCATCGAGATAGAGATAGGCGGGATCGAACTCGGCAATCGCACGCAGCGCGACCGCATCGGTGATCTCGACCCGCCCGGCGCGGAAGGTGAGTACCCCCATTTCGCGCAACCGGCGGAGCGAGCGGTTGACGTGGATCGAGGTGAGCCCGTGGCACTCGGCTAGATCGGTCTGGCTGAGCGCGAGCGCATAGCAATCGGGATCGGCCAGCCCGACGATGCCGAGCCGTAGGTGCAGTTCGCAGAACAGATGCGCGATCCGGGCGAGCGCATCGCGGATACCCATCGACAGCACCCATTCGCGGTGGATCGATGCGTCGAGATTGGTCGAGAACCAGTAGAGCCGCCCGATGCGGGGGTATCGGGTGATCAGTTCCTCGATCCGCGCATGGGGCACCGCGGCGATGCGGCACGGGGTCAGTGCGATCAGCGAATGATCGAGACGCTTCAATGTGAAGCTGTGCAGATCGGCGAAGTCGCCGGGAACGTGGAGTTCGGTGATCTGGCGCTGACCGTCGCTCAAGTCCTTGTAGCGCGCTGCGATGCCGTCGAGGATCAGGATGCTGTGGTCGAGCCGGGTCCCCGCCTCGATAAAGGTGCGCTGCGCCGGGACGGTCAGGGGAGCGCCGATGATCTCTCGAATCGCCCGCTCCTCCTCCGTGTCGAGGCTGTGGCGCGCGCGGATGCGGGCGAAATGGCGGTCGATCATTTCGGTCACGCCCCGCCAACGCGTGGGCCGCGATTGGGGTCCGTAAAGCAGAAGGGCCCGGGCATCGTGCGATGCCCGGGCCGCCCCCGTTCGCCCAAGGGGTCGGGCTTAGAAGTTCAGGCGCGCACCAAAGGTGAAATAGGTGCCGATCGCGTCGTAGAAGACCGGACCGACCGGGCTGAGCGGCGGCTTCTGGTCGAGCACGTTGTTGATGTTGAGCGACAAAGTGACGCGGTCCATCACCTTCGCCCGCGCGCCCATATCGAGATAGGTGTAGGCACCGATATCGTTGTTCACCAGATAGCCGGTCGGGTTTACCGACTGGTCGAGCTGGCTGTTGAACTTGCCCGCGCCGACATAGCGGACGCGCGCATCGAGCCCGAGTACCTCGTTCTGGTAGGCGAAACTGAGGACGCCGCGCCAGCTGGGGATCGCGTTGCCGGTGCCCGCACCGACATCGCCCGCCGTGTCGACGCGCGACACGCCGGTGTCGATCACGAATTCGCGAACATGGGTTGCCAGCGCGCGAATGCGCATCGTGCCGGGGATGTTCGCGATCGCCGACATCGGGAAGACATAGGATGCCTCGATATCGACACCGCCGGTTTCGAAGATCGCCAGATTCTGGGAGTTCGATCGGACTTCGGTGACCGTGCCCGTCGCATCTCGGGTGATCCGCGCACAGGCGGCGGCGTTGCCGTTCTTGCACGCCAGCGTCAGGTTGGAGCCCGACAGGGTGCTGATCGCGCCGTCGATCTTGATGTCGTAATAGTCGACCGACAATTTGAAGCCCGGGATGAACTTCGGCGTGAACGATACGCCCAGCGCGGTGGTGTGGCTGATTTCCGGCATGAGGTCCGGGTTGCCGCCGCTGTAGGTGGTTACCGTCGCCGGGGTCGGGTTGTAGGCAGCGTTGGCAGCAGCCCGCCCGTCGGTGTCGCGATCGACCAGCGGACCGACATTGATCGCGCGGGTCGAGAACAGCTCGCCGATGGTCGGCGCGCGAATGTCGCGCGAGCGTGTGCCGCGGAACATCACCGTGTCGAACAGGGTGACGTTGGCGCCGCCCTTCCACGACCAGATCCCGCCGCTGCGGCTATAATCCGAATAGCGCGCCGCGCCGGTGGTATCGATCTTGGCCGTGCCCTCGATATCGAGCAGCGGGAGCGCGATTTCGGCAAAAGCCCTCCTGCACGTCGAACCCGCCGCTGACCGGCGAACCGTAAAGGTTGAGCGGGCCGAACGCACCGGCCAGGTCGAGCGCGCCGCTGACCGACTTCTGCTCCTCCCACCGGCTTTCCGCACCGAACGCGACCGTCACCGGCCCCGCCCAGAGCGAGAACAGGTCGCCCTGGATCTGCACCGCCGCCGAATCGAGCTTGCTGACCGTGTCGTTCTGCTGCGTGCCGCGGATATAGGCGAGCGCCTCGGGCGAGGCCGCATTCAGGCCGAACAGGTTGAGCGGGCGGCACGCCGCGTCGTCATTGGTGGTGCTGGCGTCGGCATTGATCCCGCACACGATCTGGCCGCCGCTCGACACCGCGTTGATCGCGGCGTTGAAGCGCGAAACGATGCGCGCGTTGCGGATGCGCTGCGCCTGATCGACTTCGCCATGGCTGAAATGCGCATTGGCCTTCCATCCGCCGCCAAGATCGGCCTCGATCCCGATCGCGCCCTCCTTCTGCTCGCGCGTGCCGTCATAGATCAGGCTGTAGGGACCGGTGAAAAAGCGGCCGAGGGTGAAGCTGGTTTCGCCGGCATTGGCGAGCGTGGTGCGGATCGTCTGCGACAGGAACGGGTTGGTCGCCGAAATCGTCAGCGCCGGCGAAATGCCGATGTCGGGCAGGAAGGCATAGGTCGATTGCGACCGGCCATAGCTGACATCCGCCCATAGCTTCACCGCGCCGAAATCATAGGTGGCCCGGCCATAGGCGCTGATACGCTCCAGCGGCGTGGTCACGGCGACGACGTCGTACAGCCCGACCGCATCGGCACCGCCCAGTACCTGTGATGGAAAGCGGATCGCCGGGTTGGCGTTGAGCGAGGTGCCCGCGCCATAGGTACGCAGCGTGCCGTCGCTGTTGAACATCTGTCCGGCCAGCACGCCAGTGGTGATCAGGCCGCCGGGGGGTCTGGTTGCCGTAATTGACGTCGGGGACGAGGATCTGGCGCAGGTCGGTGGTCGAGGTCGGGTTGAGCCGGACGATACCCGCACTGCCCAGCCGGTCGCGCGAATTGCGATCGGGGATCGATTCGTCCTTCACATATTCGGCGGTGACCATGATCTGGCCCCGGCCATCGGCGAAGGAGGTGCCCGCGGTGATGTCGCCACCGTAACGCGCGCCGTCGCCGCGCGTCGAAATGCCGCCAACGCCACCAACGGTCACGCCCTTGAAGCTGTCCTTGAGGATGATGTTGACCACGCCCGCGACGGCGTCCGAGCCCCACGCCGCAGAGGCACCGCCGGTGACCACCTCGACCCGTTCGACCAGGCTCATCGGGACATAGTTGAGATTGTTGTTGCCGACGAAGCGCCGTCCCTCCAGCAGCGTCAGGGTGCGGTTGGTGCCCAGGCCGCGCAGGTCGACCGGCGCGCTGCCGCTCGACGTATTGCCGACCGACACCTGCGGCGTGACGCTAGGGCGGAAGGCAGGCGAATCGTTGAGCACCTGAGCCAGATTCGGGCGCTGCCCCTGGCGCAGTTCGGCCTCGCCGATCACCGTGGTCGGGGTCGGCTGGTCGAACCCGTCGCGCACGATGCGCGACCCGGTGACCACGACGGTATCGTCCTCGGCGACAGCCTCCGCGGGCGCGGCAGGCGCGGTTTGTGCGAATGACGGCGTTGCAGACAGCAATGCGACGACCAGCGCGGCGGCGCTGCTCCCGCGAGCGATGCCGAGTTTCCGATTCGATACGAGCTTGCGCATGTCTTCTCCCCTTGTTGGCCTGCCTCCCGGGCGGCCATCCTCTCCCAGGGAAAGAAAAGTGACACATTGTCCCGATCAGGACAATATATTTCCTATGGTGCAAGATGTGGGCAATTATCCCCCTGATTCTCCACTATTTTGAGTCGATTGGACGCACAACAGGTCGCCGCGCACCCAAAGCAGGCCGCGACAAGTCGCGCGGGACCGGTTGACCTTCTCCATTCGGGACTATAGCGTCCTCATCAGAAAATTCGGGGAGATGGGGCAATGCGGGTTTCTCGTCGTCAGGCCATCGGCGGGCTGGGGGTCGTCGCGATTGCCGCGCCGCACATCGCGCGCGCCAGCTTCCAGGTCGATCCGGTCACCGGGCGCAGCTATTCGAAGCGCGCGATCGAGCTGGTCCGCCAGTCGGTGGTCGTCGACATGCTCGCCCCGATCAAGATCGACTTCAGCCCCGAATTCTATGCCGCACCGATGAGCGACCAGATGGTCGCGGACTTTCGCGCGAGCGGCATTACCGCGATTCACCACGCGGTCGGGCTGGGCGGCCCCAACGCCAAGGAAGCGGCGTTCAATTTCTTCGCGATCTGGGGCAATTATGTCGCGCGCAACAGCCATGTCCTGACCGGGATGAGCAAGTTCGCCGACATCCTGCGCGCGAAGAAGGACGGCAAGGTCGCGGTGATCATGGGGCTGCAAAATGCCGACCATTTCCTGCGCCCGGCCGACGTCAAGACCTTCTACGACCTGGGCCAGCGCTGCGCGCAGCTGACCTACAATTCGCAGAACCGGATCGGGTCGGGATCGACCGACCGGGTCGATGGCGGGGTGAGCGATTTCGGCGCCGAGATCATCAAGGCGATGAACGATGTCGGGATGCTGATCGATGTGTCGCATTGCGGCGACCGCACCACGCTCGACGCCATCGCCATCTCGACCAAGCCGCTGTCGATCACCCACAGCAATTGCCGCGCGCTGGTCGACCATCCGCGCGTCAAGACCGACGAGGCGATCAAGGCGATGGCGGCCAAGGGCGGGGTGATGGGCATCACCGGGGTGCGCAACTTCATCAGCAAGACCGACCCGACCACCATCCGCCATTATGCCGACCATATCGATCATGTCGTGAAGCTGACCGGGATCGAGCATGTCGGGATCGGCACCGATTCCGACCTGTACGGCTATGACGACACCTCGCCGGAGATGAACAAGATGCTGCGCGGCGCCTACAAGGACAGTTACGCCTTTCGCGAAAAGATCGATGTCGACGGGTTCGACCACCCGCTCAAGATGTACGCGCTGGCCGACGAGCTGATCCGGCGGAACTATTCCGATGCGAATATCAAGGCGGTGCTGGGCGGCAATTTCCAGCGGCTGCTGACCGCGACCTGGGGCGGCTGATCATGGGCAATTTTACCACCCTCACCGTCCCGAGCGACGGACCCGATCTGGATGCTCTGGCGCTGCCCCAGCCCTATCTGCTGTTCCTCGGCGACACGCGCGAGCCGGGCTTTGCCAAGACCGCGTTCGGCCTGCGCGACTGGGCACCCGAGCGCTGCGTCGGCGAATATGCGCTGGCCGAGGCGGAGGTCACCACCGGGCTGACCGCAATGACCCCGGCCGAGGCACAGGCGCGCGGCGCGCGGGCGATGGTGATTGGTGTGGCCAATCCGGGCGGGGTGATTCCCGACAGCTGGCGCGCGGCACTGCTCGACGCACTTGAGGCAGGGCTGGATCTGGTCAGCGGGATGCACGCGCGGCTGTCCGACATTCCGGGGCTTGCTCATGTTGCTGAGACACTGGGCCGCCGGTTGATCGACGTGCGCGTGCCGCCAGCGAACATCCCGGTGGCGAGCGGACGCAAGCGGACCGGCAAGCGGCTGCTGACCGTCGGCACCGATTGCGCGCTGGGCAAGAAATACACCGCGCTCGCATTGTGGCGCGCGTTCGAGGCGCGCGGGATCGACAGCGATTTCCGCGCGACCGGCCAGACCGGGATCATGATCGCGGGCGGTGGCGTGCCGATGGACGCGGTCGTCTCCGATTTCGAGGCCGGTGCCGCCGAAATCCTCTCCCCGACGCCGCGCCCGATCACTGGGACGTGATCGAGGGTCAGGGCGCGCTGACGCATCCGTCCTTTGCCGCGGTGTCGCTGGGACTGCTCCATGGCAGCCAGCCCGATGTGTTCGTGGTGTGCCACGAGCCGGGGCGACGCGAGATGCTGGGGACGGCGGGCTATGCGCTGACATCGATCGACGAGATCGTCGATCTGACGATCCGCCTCGGCAGTCGTACCAATGCAGCGATCCGCTGTGGCGGGTTCGCGTTCAACACATCGGCGTTCAGCGCCGAAGAAGCGGCCGAACTGATGGCGCGTGAGAGCGAGCGGCTGGGATTGCCGGTCGCCGACCCGATCCGCGGCGGCCCCGCGTTCGACGCACTCGTCGCGAGCTGCCTCGCATGATCGGCGCGCGGCGCACCGGGAAGCATCCGGGCGCCGCGCCGCCGCTGAACTTCGTTCAAGGGGAGAGTAAGATGCCGCGTCCATCGTCCTGGCTGCGCGGCACCGCCGCGCTTGCGCTGATCGGGTCGGCGCTGCCCGCCGCCGCCGGCGGTCGCGAGCCCGCGCCCGTCGCGACCTATTCCACTCCCCCTGCCCGCATCGCCGGTCTCGCCGATTTTGTCGACGGAGTGATGGCGCAGCAGATTGCGACGCGCGAGGTAGCGGGCGCGGTGGTCACCGTGGTCTATCAGGGCAAGATCCTGTTCTCGCGCGGCTACGGCTTTGCCGATATCGACAAGGGCGTACCGGTTGACGGGATGCGCACGCTGTTCCGCCCCGGGTCGACGGGGAAGATGTTCACCTGGTCCGCGCTGTTGCAGCAGGTCGAGGCGGGGAAGGTCGATCTCGACGCGGACGTGAACACCTATCTCGACTTCAAGATTCCGCCGTTCGAGGGCAAGCCGATCCGGGTGCGCGACCTGTTGTCGCACGCGCTGGGCATGAGCGATGTCGGCAATCTGACCGCGCCGTCGGTCGACAAGCTGATCCCGTACCAGACCTGGCTCAAGCAGCGCGTGCCCGAACGGCTGTGGCCGGCGGATGGCGAGATTTCCTATTCCAACTATGGATCGGCGATCGCGGGCTACATCGTCGAGCGGGTGTCGGGCGTGCCTTTCCCCGACTATGTCGAGCGCAACATCTTCGCGCCGCTCGGCATGACCTCAACCACCTTCCGCGAGCCGCTGCCGCCCGCGCTCGCGCCGCGCATGGCCAATGGCTATGTGGTCAAGGACGGGAAATTGGTCGCCGAGCCGTTCGAGCTGTTCAGCCCGGTGATGCCGGCCGGTTCGGCGAGCAGCAGCGGCGCGGACATGAGCCGGTTCATGCTGGCGATGCTGAACGGCGGCGCGCTCGACGGCAAGCGCATCCTGAAGGCAGAATCGGTCGCATTGCTGATGCGCGATTCGCGCGCCAACGCGCCCGGCCTGCAGGGCATGGCACATGGCTTCATGGTGGTGCGAAAGGCCGGGCCGCGTCTCGTCGGCCATGGCGGCAATACCGGCGACTTTCATTCGAACATGATCCTCGCACCCGAGGCGGGGTTGGGTTTCTTCGTGTCCGAGACCGGGGGGCAGGGCAGCTATGGCGGGCGCACCGAACTGGTCGAGGCGCTGATCGGGCGGCTGTTCCCGGTCAATGCCGCGCCAAAGGTCGCGACCCCGGCGGGCGAGAGGGTGCCGGTCGGCGCCTATCGCATGAACCGCCGCGACTATGCGCGCCCGGCCAACCCCGACCGCGACTGGAAGGTCGAGGCGGCCGGGCCGGACGCGATCACCCTGGTCGTCGAGGGTGCCAAGACGCATTGGGAGCGGATCGGGCCGCAGTTGTACGAACGCCGCACCGGCGCGCGCGCGGGCGGGCCGTTCGAGCGGCTGCAATTCTATGGCGGCGAGGGGAAATGGCGGCTGGGGTTCAGTTCGCTTCCGCATGTCGCATTCCACCAGGTAAAGCCGTGATCGTGCCAAGGAGACGTCGCATGAAGTTCCTGACCGCCATCGCCCTGATGACCCTGCCCGCCGCCGCGCTCGCGCAGAGCGTGGCCGCCGACACGCCGGGCAAGACCCAGAGCGGCGTCCAGTTCGTCCAGCCCAAGGACTGGACCGCCGCGCGCAGCGGGCAGGCGGTGACCTTCACCGCGCCCGAGGGCGATCTGCGCATCTCCGTGATCGACATCGGCGCGGCGAGCGACGGCAAGGATGCTGCGGCCAAGGCATGGGTCGCCGTGCGCGGCGCCGCCGGACCGGAGCCGCGCCTGACCACCCCGGTGCCAGCGGGCGATGGCTGGGATGAACGGTTGAGTCTTGCCTATGAAGTCGCACCGACCGAGCGCGCGGTGCGTTCGGCGCTGGCGCTGCGCAAGGGGACGGCGTGGACGGTGCTGATCGTCGATGGCGGCGCGGGAACGGCCGCCAAGCGCTCCGCCGCGATGTCGGTGGTGCAGGCGGGGCTGAAGCCCGCCGGGTTTCAGGCCGAGAGCTTCGCGGGCAAGACCGCGCACGAGCTGACCCCCGAACGGATCAAGCTGCTCACCGATTTCGTCGAAAAGGCGCGGCAGACGCTGGAGGTGCCGGGCATCGGCTTCGCGCTGATCGATGACGGCAAGGTCCTGTGGCAGGGCGGGTTCGGCGTCCGCGCGCTGGGATCGCCGGAGAAGGTCGACCAGAACACCAAGTTCATGGTCGCGTCGAACACCAAGGGGATGACGACGCTGCTGCTCTCGGTCCTCGCCGACGAGGGCAAGCTCGACTGGAACCAGAAGGTCGTCGACCTCTATCCGCAGTTCCGCCTCGGCAATGACGAGGTGACCCAGTCGGTGCTGGTCAAGCATCTGGTCTGCGCCTGCACCGGCCTGCCGCGCAAGGATTACGCCTTCATCCTCGCCGACAAGGGCCAGCCCGCATCGGACACCTTCGCGCAGCTCGCCGCGACGATGCCGACCAGCAAGTTCGGCGACCTCTTCCAGTACAACAACCAGCTGGCATCGGCGGCAGGCTATGTCGCGGGCTATGTCCTGCATCCCAAGATGGAATTCGGCGCGGGCTATGACCGCGCGATGGAAGAGAAGATCTTCAAGCCGCTCGGCATGAAGGACGCGACCTTCGACTATGCCGAGGGGATGGCGGGCAACTGGGCGGCACCGCATGGTCTCGATATCGATGGCAAGGTCACGTTGATGTCGAACGACTTCAACTGGTCGCCCTACCCCTATCGCCCCGCAGGTGCGGCGTTCGCGACGACAGCCGACATGATCCGCTATGTCCAGCTCGAGCTGGGCAAGGGCGTGCTCGACGGCAAGCGCGTGGTGAGCGAGGCGAACCTGACAGAGCGGCGCAAGAAGGGCGTCCAGGTCGGCCCCGACAGCTGGTACGGCATGGGCCTGTTCCAGACCAATGCGAAGGGCGTCAACGTCGTCACCCATGGCGGCACGTTGCTCGGCTATCACAGCAACTGGTACGCGCTGCCCGAGAGCGGGGTCGGCATGGTGATCCTGACCAACAGCGATCCGGGCGCGGCACTGCTCGCCCCGACGCTGCGCCGCCTGCTCGAAATCCTGTATGACGGCCAGCCTGAGGCGGAGCGCGATGTCGCGGCAGCGGCGGCGCGGATCAAGGCGGGCGCGGCGGCGCGGCGCGGGCGGCTGACCTATCCGGGCGATCCGGCGGTGCTCGGCAACCTTGCAGGCCATTATTCCGACCCGGCGGTGGGCCAGATAGCGATCAGCGAGAAGAATGGCGCGAAGTGGATCAAGGCCGGGTTCGTCGAGGGACCGATCGCGACACGCAAGAATGCCGATGGCACCATCTCGATCATCTCGGTCGGGCCGGGCAATATCGGCGTCGACGCGCTGGTCGGGGTCAAGGACGGCAAGCGCACGCTGACCATCAATGACGGGCAGCAGAACCAATATGTCTATGTCGAGGATTGAGGGGACTCCATGAAGCTTACCGTCGCGCGCGAGAGCCTGCCGCTCAACGCCCCGTTCCGCATTTCGGGCCATGTGTTCGAGACGTCGGACATCGTCGTCGTCACGCTGGAGGATGACGGCGCGCGGGGTCGCGGCGAGGCGGCGGGGGTCTATTATCTGGGCGATGACGTCGATCACATGCTCGCGGCGATCGAGACCGCGCGGCCGGGGATCGAGGCCGGGATCAACCGGCTGGCGCTGCGCGAGCTGATGCCGGCGGGCGGTGCGCGCAACGCGGTCGACGCGGCATTGTGGGAGCTGGAGGCCGACCGCGCGGGCGTGCCGGTGTGGCAAGTCGCCGGGATCGACGCACCGCATCCGGTGGTCACCACCTTCACGCTTGGCGCGGATGACCCCGAAGCCATGGCAGCGGCAGCGCGCGGCTGGGCCGATGCGCGCGCGATCAAGGTCAAGCTGACCGGCGACGACGATCTCGACGCCGCCCGCGTGCGCGCGATCCGCGCGGCGCGGCCCGATGTGTGGCTCGGCGTCGACGCCAATCAGGGCTATACGATCGACCGGCTCGACGCATTGGTCGCGGTGCTGGTGGAGGCGAATGTCGACCTGCTCGAACAGCCGCTCAAGCGCGGGCGTGAGGCGGACCTGGACGGCTATACCTCCCCGATCCCGCTCGCGGGCGACGAGAGCATCCTGACGCTCGCCGATGTCGCGAGCGCGCGCGGCAGGTTTGACGTGATCAACATCAAGCTCGACAAATGCGGCGGGCTGACCGAGGCGCTGAGGATCGCCGATCTGGCCGAGGAGCTGGGGCTGGGCGTGATGGTCGGCAACATGGTCGGCACCAGCCTGTCGATGGCCCCGGCCTTCATTCTCGCGCAGCGCTGCAACATCGTCGATCTCGACGGCCCGACGTTCCTGAAGCAGGATCGCACCCCGTCGATCGTCTATCGCGACGGCAAAGTCAGTTGTGACGACAGTGTCTGGGGACCCAAAACATGATCCGATCGCTCGCCCTGCTCGCCGTGCCTTTGCTGATCGGGGCCACCGCCCCGGCCGATCCAATGTTCGACATCGTGATCCGGGGCGGGCGCGTGCTCGACGGGGCGGGCAATCCCTGGGTCAGCGGGGACGTGGCGATCAAGGACGGCAAGATCGTCGCGATCGGCACCGTCACCGGCACCGGCAAGCAGGAGGTCGATGCGCGCGGCCGCTATGTCGCGCCCGGGTTCATCGACATGCTCGACCACAGCCAGCGCGCGCTGCTCAACGACGGGTCGGCGGTCAACAAATTGCGCATGGGCGTGACCACGCTGATCGCGGGCGAGGGCGGCACCGCGGTCCCGGCAGGCGAACTGACCAGCTATTTCGACCAGCTGGAGCGCCAGGGCATCGCGGTCAATTTCGGCACCTATTACGGCGCGGTGCAGGCGCGGGTGAAGGTGATGGGCGACGCCGCCGGCACCCCGACCGAGGACCAGCTGAAAGCGATGGAGGCCGAAGTCCGCACTGCGATGCGTGCGGGCGTGTTCGGCATCTCGACGGCGCTGATCTATCACCCCGCATCCTTCCAGTCGGAAAGCGACCTCGCCCGGCTGGCGGCGATCCCGGGCAAATGCGGCGGATTTTACGCCACCCATATGCGCGACGAGAGCGACAAGCTGCTGACCGCGATCGACGAGGCGGTGAGCATCGGCGAGCGCAGCGGAGCGAAGGTCGAGATATTCCACATCAAGGCCGCCTATGCACCACTGTGGGGCAAATTGATGCCGCAGGCGATCGCGCGGATCGAGGCTGCGCGCAGCCGCGGGGTCGATGTCGGCGCGAACATCTATCCCTATCGCGCGGGCGGCACGGGACTCGACGTCACCGTCCCCACCCATGTCTTCGCCAAGGGGCGCGAGGCGGCGCACGCCGCGCTGCGCGACCCGGCAGTGCGCTCGAAGATCAAGAAGGAGCTGGCGGCGGGGTCGCAGCCCGACTGGTCGAACCTGGTCCATGCCTCGGGCGGGTGGACGAACGTCGTCCTCGCCAATGCGCAGAACGAGAAGTACGCCCGGTTCCACGGCAAGAGTTTCGCGGAGATCGGCAAGGCGCTGGGCAAGGATCCCGCCGACGCCGCGTGGGACATCTGGCTCGACGCACTGCCCGCACGCGCCACCGCGCTCTATTTCATGATGGACGAGGCCGACATCGCGCTGGCGATGAAGCAGCCCTGGGTCAGCGTCGGCACCGATGCCGGCGCGACGGATTCGACCGTCGATCCCGAGAAACAGGGACGCCCGCATCCGCGCGCCAACGGCACTTTCCCACGCATCATCGCCGAATATGTGAAGGCGCGGAAGGTGCTGACCCTGCCCGACGCGGTGCGCAAGATGAGCGGATGGCCCGCGCATCGGCTGGGCCTGTCCGACCGCGGACTGCTGCGTCCGGGCATGCGCGCAGATGTGGTGGTGTTCGACCTCGACACGATCAAGGACGGTGCGACGTTCGACGCGCCGACCACCCCGCCCACGGGGATCGACACGGTGATCGTCAACGGCGCGCTGGCGCTCGACAAGGGTCAGCCGACCGGCGCGCGCGCAGGGCGCGTGCTGCGCCATCCGTGCCCGGGGATTTAGGTCCGCAACGGGATTGTCTGGCGGCAAGACGCTGCTATCACCAAAGGGTGCCGATCGGGACGGACTGTCCTGATCGGAAACTTTGAGGTGATCGCGCTCTATGTCTGATGCCCCCACTCTTGGCAGTTTCCTGCGCCGCCTGCGCGGTCAGGAGGGCTGGACGCTCAAGCAGATGAGCGAGCGGACCGGGATTCCCGTATCGACCCTGTCGAAGATCGAGCACAACCGCCTGACGCTGAGCTATGACAAATTGCTGCAGCTCGCGCAGAAGCTGGGGCTGCGCATGTCGGAGCTGTTCGCCGAAAGCAGCGAGCCCGCCGATCCGCAGCAGCAGCCGGTGACCGCGCGCCGCAGCGTCGGCAAGCTCGACCGCGCGGTGCGGGTCGAGACCGCGAATTACGACTATTTCTACATGAATACCGAACTCCGTCGGAAGCGGATGATCCCGATCGTCACCAGGATCCGCGCGCGCACCGTCGAGGAGTTCGGCGAGCTGGTCCGCCATTCGGGCGAGGAATTCATCTACGTCCTGCAGGGCGCGGTCGAGGTGCATACCGAATTCTACGACCCCGTGGTGCTGCACGAGGGGGAGTCGATCTACATCGATTCGAACATGGGCCACGCCTATATCGCCGCCGAGGGCTGTGCCGAGGCGACCGTGCTGGGCGTGTGTTCGAGCGCCGAGGAGCGGCTGATGGAATCGCTGATGACCCTGCAGGGGCAGGAAGTGGTCGAAGCGGGGGGGCAGCGGCGGTCGAAGTCGGCGTTGTAGGGCCGCACACCGCGACGGTGCCGTTCGGATGACGGCTAGTGAGTGGGAAACTGCCATCAAGCGACAAGTATGTCGTCCAGTTCGATTGAAGTTTCGCCATCCACATTCATCACTGTCAGGCGAAGCTCCAAATCAGACCGCCCACCCTCACTTTGGCTCCACAGCGGCGCTCGGACTGACCATTCCTGCCCGACCTCATTGCCGACCGCTATGACGTCCCAATCAGCAAACGGGGGCGCTGAAAGCGCTCGTCCATGCTCGGAAATTGCGCGTGAAAGGTCTTCTGCCGAACAGCGCGATCGACTGACTTCCGCCAAGGCGCTTCGATAGTCGCCCGTCGAAACTGCAACGATGATCCGGCGGATTGTAGTTTCGACATCAGCGGACAGCATGGTCCAGGGAATGCAGTTTTGCGCCCCCTGCCGTCAGCGCCCGCAATGGGGTCGGAAGCCAACCGGCAGCTGATTGACCCTCAACCCTCCCTCGTCACCCCGGCCTTGTGCCGGGGTCCACCGAGAGGCGAGGCGCGACGCAAGAAGCTTGAGCGCGGGAAGTGCGGCGCAGTGGACCCCGGCACAAGGCCGGGGTGACCAACGGAGTTTGCCCCTCAGCCCTCCGCCTTCGCCTGTGCCTCCGCGACGATGCGCAGGATATTCCCGCCCCACATCTTCGCCAGATCCTCGTCCGAATAGCCCGCCGCCTTGAGCCGCGCGGTGACCAAAGGCAGCGCCGAGATATCCTCGAACCCCTTGACCCCGCCGCCGCCGTCCCAGTCGCCGCTGAAGCAGACATGGTCGGGTCCGGCGACTTTCACGACGTACAGCACCATCGCCATGTACTTCTCGAAATCGGCGTCCCACAGCGGCTGGGTCTTGTCGAGTTCGCGCCACTTGCGCACCAGCTCCGCCTGTTCCGCGGGTGTGAGGGTCGCGATCTTTTCATATTGCGCGAACAATGCGCCGCGCTCACCGGCCAGGTTGATCTCCGACAGGAAGATCGTGCTGATGCAGATCGCCCCGCCCTTTGCCGCCAGCGCGCGGAGGCGGGTGTCGTCGAGGTTGCGGGGGTGGTCATAGGCGGCCCGCCCGCTCGAATGCGACAGGATGATCGGCGCGCGCGAGGCCGCGAGCATCTGGTCGAATGCCGCATCGGAGGAATGGCTGGCGTCGATCACCATGCCCAGCCGGTTCATCTCCGCCACCCATTGGCGACCGAGTGGGCTCAACCCGTTCCAGCGCGGCTTGTCGCCCGAGCTGTCGGCGAACTGGTTGTTCTTGCCGTGCACCGGTCCGGCCATGCGCACGCCGCGCTTGTGGAACTCGGCCAGCAGCGTCAGGTCCTCGCCCAGCGCATAGCTGTTTTCCATGCTCTTGAACGCGATCAGCTTGCCCGCAGCGTTGTAGCGGCGCGCTTCTTCGGCGGTGGTCGCAGGCAGGATGCGGTCACGGAACTGCGCGAGGGTGGTGTCGATCGCGTCGGATCGCCCGCGCGCAAAGGCGAGCGCATCGGCATAGCCCTTGGCCGTCAGCGGCCCCTGATCGGTGTAGATGACGAAGAAGCCGCCATCGAGCGCGCCTTCTTCCATCCGCCCCATATCGACCTGCGCAATGTCTGTCGCGGGGTCGTGCCTGTCGCCAAAACTCCACCCGGGACGTCCGAAATGAAGCGGCGTGTCGAGATGGGTGTCGAGAACCAGCAGGCGCTTGTGCAGCGCCGCAGTGTCTTCGGCGGGTTTCTCGGGCGTCGCGGCGGTGCAGGCGCCGAGCAGTAGCAGGGCGAGCGTCGAGAAACGCTTCACTTGCCCGCTCCCACCGGACGCAGGTCCAGATCCTGGTAATTGTAGCTGAAGTCGGCGATCGGGCTTTCGGCCTTCATCGACACGCGCGCGACCTTGCCATCGGCGTCGAGCGCGAAGGTGACATAGGCGGGCTCGAGCGACTTGTCGTCGAAGCGGGTGACGAAGCTGTCATACTGCCAGTGAACCAGCTTCCCCTTCATCGCCGGGGTAGTCGTGAAGTCGATGGTCAGCCCGCCATCCGCGCCCTTGCCCACCACGACATCGCCATACCAGGCGTCGCGATAGGTGCCGACATAGCGGTCCAGCGCCAGCGACGGCCCGACCTTGGCGGGTGCAGCGCGGGTGGTCGACAGCGCCGCCTTCGCCCCGGTGATGCGTTGTTCGATGAAGCTGTTGAAGCGCGTCGGCCAATCCTGATCTGGCACGCCCAGATAATGGTCGACCAATGTATGGATCACCCCGCGCAGCAGCGCCGTCTCCTCGGCATTGACCACCCCGGCGATGCCGACCTCCTGATCCGGGAGCAGGATGACATAGGCGATCGCGCCGAATACCGCGCCACCATGCGCGATCACGCGGACACCGCGATAGTCGGTGACGCTCCAACCGAGCGCGTAAGAGCTGAAATTGGGGGTCAGCGGCGCGAGCTGGCCGGGCATCGGTGAGATCGGCTGGAGCGTCACCCCCTTCCACATCTCCGCCGACTGCGCCGCGCTGAACAGGCGCCCGCCACCGGGCAGCGCGCCCTTGGCCAACTGGATCTGGAGCCAGCGCGCGAGATCCTTGGCACTGAGCGCGAGGCCGCCCGCCGGGAGCGCCGCGCGGCCAAGCTCCGCCGCACGCTCGTCGAGCATCGACACGGGGCCATCGCCGCGCACTGCGCCGCCGATCCGAGCGTGCGGATGCGCGCGATTGGGGTTGGCGAGGCGGCTTTCGTAATTCGCCGTCGCGCTGGTCATCCCGCCCGCGGCGAACACGTCCTGCGCCATGAAGTCTTCCCAGCTCTTGCCGCTGACTTCCTCGATCAGCTGCCCGGCGACCGAATAGAGGATATTGTCATAGGCATAGCCCGATCGGAAGCTGCGCGCGGGCTGGATATAGGCGAGGCGCTTCACCGTCTCCTTGCGCGACAGCTTGCCGCGCGGGACGTAGAGCAGGTCGCCCGCACCGAGCCCCAGCCCGCTGCGATGGACCAGCAGGTCGCGGATCGTGATCTCGCGCGTGACCCACGGATCGGCCATGCGGAACCAGGGCATGTGGTCGATCACGCGGTCGTCCCATTTGATCTTGCCGCGATCGACGAGGATGGCGAGCGCGGCGGCGGTCATTGCCTTGCCGGTCGATCCGGTCTGGAAAATCGTGTCGGCATCGACCTTTTGCGTGCCGCCGAGCTTGGTCGTGCCCCAGCCCTGCGCCAGTTCGACCTTGCCCTTGTGCACCACCGCGATGGCGATGCCGGGCGCGCCGCTTTTCGCGCGGAGCGTCTCGACCTTCTCGGCGAACCCCTTGGGCAGGTCGGCGGCGGCGGGGAGCGCGGTGGCGAGCAGCAGCGCGGGAAGCGCGATCAGGGCGCGGATCATGCAACAGTCTCCACTTCGGGCCGCGCGCGCAGGATGCGCACGACGCCCAGGGTCATCACGGGAAGGACGAAGACGGCGAGCATCGCGAAGGCGAGCATGCGATAGCCACTGCCGATCAGGTCGATCAGGCCGATCGCGGTGGCGACGAACACGCAGCCAAGCAGCAAGGCGAGCGCGATGCCGGCGCGCGGCCCGCTGCCGAGCGGCACGCCACGCCTTGTCTGCCAGACGCCGGACACGCGCTCATTGACCGCGTGGATGATGCCGACCCCGGTTTCGAGCAAGGCGGCGAAGATCATCGCCTGGAACGCGATCGTGAACACCGGAATATTCATCTGTCCCAGCAGAAAAGCGGACGGAAGGGTTTCGTCGCCGATCGCAGGGTAGAAGGCGATCATGCACAGGAAAAAACCAAACGCCGGCAGCATCGCCAGCGGCCCGGCGATCGATCCGGCGATCACGGCATCGCGGCGGCTGGTGAAATGCGCGGTGAGCGGCAGCACTGCGGCGGCGGCGATCAGGTTATAGCCGGCATAGGCGATGCCCCCCATCACCCAGCCCGTCGTCGGGGTCGGCGTGGCGAGGTTCGCACCGATGCGGTCGCCGAACAGCCACAGGCCGAGGATCAGGAACAGCGCATAGACGATGTAGAGCAGGGTCGAAGCATATTTGAACAGACGCTCGACCGATGCGGTGCCCATGCCGGTCACCACAGCGATTGTCACGGTGAGGAGCAACGTGCCGAGGATCGCGGGTGCGCCAAAGCTCGCCCCGATCTCCCCCGCCGCCGCCCCGACCACCGCGAGGATCAGCACCAGGAGCAGGACATAGACGATCTCGAACGCGATCCAGCCGGGGCCGAGCAGTTTCTGGAAGAAGCTGCGATAGTCATAGCTGCGCGTCAGATGCGCGAAAGCGAAGGTCGCGGCGCACACCGCGCTCCAGATCAGCATCGCGAGGATCATCGCCATCAACCCGCCTTGCGGCCCACTGGGGATGAAGAATTCAGCCAGCTCGCGCCCGGTGGCATAGCCGCCCCCGATCACCACCCCCTTGAAGGCGAGGCCGGGGAGCAGGAAGCGCTGGAACAGCGTCGGTTGGGTCATCGTCATGCGCCCTTCAGGCAATTGTCGACCAGCGCGTCGAATGCGGCACCGCCGCGGATTGGATCGGCGACGGGCAGGCCCAGCCGCGCGCTTTCGGCGGCCATCAGCGCCTCGGCCTCGTCGGCGTCAAGCGCAGCGGTGTTGTACGAATATCCGCCGCAACGGATAGCGGGATTGGTGCGGCGCCCGAGCGCGATGGCGAGGCTCGCTATCTCCTCGACGCTGACCACGCCATAGCCTGCCGTGCCAAGCATCGCAGTGCGCCCCGGCTCATGGCACACCACGAACACATCGGGCTGGCTGCCATGGAGCAGACCGAGCGACACGGCGGCATAGGCGGGGTGCGCCAGCGACCCCTGCCCCTCGATCACGTCCCAATGATCGGGCGCGGCGTCGGGCGACAGGATCTCAGCCGCACCCGCCTCGAAATCCGAGACGACCGCGTCCATCGGGATGCCGCTGCCCGCGATCATGATCCCGGTCTGCCCCGTCGCGCGGAAATCGGTCGGCACGCCGCGTGTCGCAAAGGCGCGGGCGAGCGCCAGTGCGGTGTATTTCTTGCCCAAGGCGCAATCGGTGCCGACGGTCAGCAGGCGCTTGCCGCTACGCTTCCGCCCGGTCGCGACCGGGATGTCGGCGGGCGGCACGCGCACATCGTGCAGCGTCCGCCCCAGCCGCTGCGCCGTGGCCGCGATCTCGGGCAGATCGGCAAGGCGCATATGCATCCCCGCGATCAGATCGAGTCCCGCCTCCAGCGCCTCGACCAATGACGCGCGCCAGGCGAGCGGGATGATCCCGCCCTGATTGGCGACCCCGATCACCATCGCCCGCGCGCCCTGTGCCCGCGCCTGAGCCGGCGTCATTTGCGGGAGCCCGGTCGACACGGTCGCGTCGGTCAGCCGCAGCTCCCCCACGCATTTGTCCGCCGCCCAGTCGCGCAACCCCAGCGCGGTCTTGGCAAAGCCGCGCTCGACCGTATCCCCCAGAAAGAGCAGATAGGGCTGAGGCAGCGTCGCGTCCGACGACGGCGCGTTGAACGGAGCGTTCATGCCCGGCGCGATCAGAAGGACAGGTCGATGGCCAGGCCCAACGTGCGGGGTTGCAGCGGCACGGTCGACAGGAAGCCGGGATTGGTGGTTGCGACGTTGCTGGTGATCCGCCCCTCGGAATCGGTGAGGTTGCGGGCATAGGCACGCAATGTCCATTTGTCGTTGAAGGTGACGGCTGCGTTGAGGTCGAGCGCAGCATAGCCGTCGATCGGCACCGCCAGCGCCGAACTCTCGACCGCAGAGATACGATCCCCGACGATGCGCACCGAACCGCCCAGCCGGGCCTCAGCCGAACTGCCGACCGCAAAGCTATAGTCCGCAGTCATCGCCGCCGCGATCTTCGGCACGCTCGGCAACTGGTCGCCATCGGTACAGGCAGCCGTCGTCTCGGTGCATTTGGCGTCGGTATAGGCAAAGTTCGCGCCGACATTCAGGCCCGTGATCGGCGTGATGGACAGCGATGCCTCGACGCCCTGACTGCGCGCGGTGCCGGCGTTGACCAATCCATTGATGCCGGCGGCAAAGGCGGCTGCGGTCTGCAGGTCGGTCCAGTCGAGCATGAACACGGCCGCATCGAGGCTGACTGCACGGTCGAGGAAGCTGGCCTTCACGCCGACTTCATAGCTCGTCACTTTCTCGGCATCGACGGTGGCGGGGAAGCCCGGCAGCGCGACGTTCGGCCCGCCCGGCTTATAGCCGCTGGCGACGCGGGCATAGATCATCGAGTTGCGGCTCAGATTGATCTGGGGGCTGACGCTGTAGGTGACGATCTCTTCCGACGATTCGCCGTCGCCGCTGGCGTTGAGGCCGAGCAGCGGGATTGCGGTCGACTGGGTGAAGGTCTGGTCGTTGCGCGCCCAGCGCAGTCCGCCGGTCAAATGGAACTTCTCGCTGATCTTCCAGGTCGCGTTCCCGAAGACGGCATATTCCTTGTACGTGTTGGGCAGGCCGACGATCGCGAACGGATCGAAGCCGGGGATCGGCGTGCCGCTGGCGTCGAGCGCGCGGACCACCTGGCTGTGGGTGTTGTCCTCATCGGTGTAGAAGAAGCCGACCATCCATTCGAGGCTGGTGCTCGGCGCTGAGGTCAGGCGCAGCTCCTCGGTCCATTTCTTCTGTTCCAGCGTCGCCGGATAGGGCGCGAAGCCGCCGAAGATACCGCCGAACACGCGGCTCGCGTCGGTCACCTCGGAGAATCTCGAGCTTGCTGTAGGAGGTGGTCGAGCTCAGCTCGGCAAAGCCCAGATCATAGCCGATCGTGGCCGAGTAGAATTGAAAGTCGCTGGTGAAGGGTTCGGCCAGCTGGGTGTTGGTGCTGAAGAACGACCTGCCCGGCGCGATCGGCGTATTGCCCATGCCTTCGTAGACGATGCTGACATTGTCGGAGTCGACCGACTGCCACACGCCGCTCAGCTTGATGGTGAGCGCGGGATCCGGCCGCCACAGCAACGCCACCCGGCCGCCCTGCTGGACCGCGTCGTTGACGTCCTCCTCACCGGTCTGGATGTTGTCGACATAACCCGGCGTCTCGCGGCGCGCATAGCTGGCGCTGACCGCGAGCTGATCGGGCACGAGCGGCACATTGACCATGGCGTTCCCCGCCCAGCCAACTCCGTCACCATGCGCCACGGTAAAGACTTCAGCGCCGCCACGGACAGTGAGATTGTTCAGATCCGGCTGGACGGTCACATATTTGAGCAGCCCGCCGATCGAGCTGGCGCCGTACAGTGTCCCCTGCGGCCCGCGCAGCACCTCCAGCCGCTCGATATCATAGGGCATCAGGTCGAGCGTGAAGACCTGTGAGCGGTTGTAGATGCCGCTCGATCCGATCGGGGCATCGTCCAGGTACATACCGACCGTGGCGCTGGGGCCGATCGGTGCGACGCCGCGCAGCGACAGGGTGGAGCGGCCGGGGGAGCCGGCATTGTCGACCTGAAGCCCGGGGATCGACGCGGCATAGTCGGAGAGCTGCGACGCGCCACTCTGCTGCATCGCCGCGCCACTGACCACGGTGATCGAGATCGGAACGTCCTGGACGCGCTCGCTGCGCTTTTGCGCGGTCACGACGACCTCGTCGCGATCGACGGTGACGCCGGTGCCGTCATCCTGTGCGAGCGCCGATGCCGGGAGCATCAGCGCGGCGGCAGCCGTCGAGAGGGACAGGACGATACGGGTCGAGTTGATATGCCGTGTCATGTGAGTCTCCCTGAGCCCGCCTGTCGCACGGGTCCAATCCGGCGCGCGGTATTTCTGATTGGGATAGTGTTGTCTCAAATGGACAATTGTCAATCGTGATTTGGCGCGATCCGGGCGCGGCGGCGTGCCGCGCCCGGATCGCCGGAGCCGATCAGTAGCCGGTGCCGAAACTCACCAGCTTGAACACCAACGCCACCCACAGAAGGACGAAGGCGCCGAGCACCAGCAGTACCGACCAGAGCTTGGAGAACCAGCCGCGACGCCCCTTGAACGCAAGCCAGGCGTTCCACACCGAGGCAGCGAGCAGGCCCAGATAGGCGAGCGTGCCCACCGCCTGCAGCGTCAGGATCAGCCAGTCATTCTTGCCATGGCCTTCGAAATTCTCGATTCCGGTGACCACGACCAGCCAGCCGACCAGCACCAGCACGACCAGCCAGGCAAGCCCGCGCACGGCACGGAAGGCCGTGCGCGACGGGCCGGTCAGTGCAAGCTGCGCCCCGTACCGCTTGCGCGCGATCCAGCCGATCGGCCAGCCGAGTGCGGTAATCAGGATGACGGCGAGCGCGAACAGCAGGGCCGGGATCAGCCACGCGCCCGTCGCATACCAGGGAGTACGATCCCACACCATGAAGGGCGAGACCATGCCGAAGGTCCAGCGGACGATCTTTCCGTCGCGGACTTCGGCGACGAGGCGCTCCTTGCCATAGGCATCCTGCCACACGAACGGTTCGACCTCGATCCACTTGCGCGGCGCGCCGCCGAGCGAGGGGATGCCGGAAACCAGCGGGCGACCATCCTCGTCGAGCCCGATCTTTTGCTCACCGAGCAGATAGACGAAGGATGCGAAGCTCGATGCGACACGACGGCTGTTGGTCCAGCTGCCGACGAGCATCTTGGCATGTTCCTTCGCGGTCGCCAGCTCGACCGGCGGCTTTGCGTCGGCGGCAGGGAGGTAGCGATCGGCAAAGCCGTCGACCAAAGCGCCGCGCACCGCGCCGGGCGCGCCGCCCTTGCCCTGGCTGTTGACCGAGACATAGATGCCGACCTTCTCCGCCGGGAAAATCTTCAGGTCGGTGTGGAAATAGACGGTGTCGCCGCCATGGCCGAGCGCACGGCGACCATTGATCCAGTTTTCGTAGAAGCCGAGCGCCATCTGGTTGCCGCCCTTGACGCTCAGATTCTGCGCGGTGAGCATCTCTGCGGTGGTCGCGGGCTTGAGCAGCGGGCCGCCGTCGTTGAGGAACGCCAGCATGAACTTGCCCATGTCCGCACCGCTCGCCGACATCGCGCCGGCGGGCGCCATGCCGATCAGTTCGAACCGCTGCGCCTTGCCCGCACCCGATTCATAACCCTGCGACATGAACGGCTTGAGCCGGGCGGGGAGCGGCTGACGGAAGCTGGCATATTGCATGCCGAGGCGTCCGAAGATGTTGCGCTCGACATAATCGTCGAACGTCTGACCCGACACGCGCTCGACGACGTAGCCGGCCAGCGCCGTCGCATAGTTGGAGTAGGCCGGCGTGGTGCCGGGGGCGTAGATGCGCTCGGGAATCCGCTCCTTCAGGATGTCGCCCAGGGGTTTCAGCTGGATATCGAACGCCAGCAGACCCTTGATGATCTCCTCGAACCCCGCCGTATGCGTCATCACCTGGCGCATCGTGATCGGCTTGCCGTCATAGGCGGGAATCGTGAAATCGAGGTACTTGTTGATGTCCGCGTCAAGGTCGATCTTGCCCGCCTCGACCTGCTGCATCACCGCGGTCCAGGTGAACAGCTTCGAGGTCGAACCGGGGCGGAACAGCGTCTTGTCGGGATCGACCGGCGCGCGCTTGGCGACATCGGAATAGCCAAAGCCGCGCTGCGTCAGCACCGCGCCGTCCTTGACCACCACGACCACCGCGCCGGCGATATCGCCGCGCGCGAGCGCATAGGGCATATATCCGTCGAGCCAGGTGTCGACATCGGTCTTGGTCAGCCGGTCCAGCCCGACCGGGGTGGTGGGCGATGCGGTCTCACCGACCGGAACCTCGGTCGGTTTAGGCACCAATGGCGCCTGCTGGGTTGAAGCCGGTATCGCGACGGTCAGCGCGAGTACCGCCGCTACCGCCAGTTTGACCTTATGCGTCCATACGCGCATCGCGTTTCCCTTCCCCGTAACGTCGCGACCCTTCCCGTGCAGCCAATGGCGCGACGCGGGTGAATCGTCCTGATCTGGCGATGATGATCCTATTTAGAGAATTGTCAAATCGGATCGCGAGATATCGGAGTCAGCCGAACCGAAGCCGCACGGTGCGCACGCTGACGATTGCGCGCATCTTGTGTCCGATGATCTCGGCGCGGTGCGCGTCGATCCCGGCAATGGTGATCGCGGCGCGATAGCCGCGCGGGCGTGCCTCGACCGATAGAGCGTCGACCATCCGGTCCTGTTGCGCGAACAGCCCGAGCAGGCGGCACAGCAATTGCGGGCAGCGCGCAGCGGTCACGACAAAGGTCGCGGTGCCCATCGACTCGCTGAAGGACATGTCAGGCGGCGAGCCCCGGCTGGCGAGGCGCGCGGGCGATGGCCGCGCGGGCGAGGCGATCGGCGGCAGCATGCGGCGCGATCCGTTCGGCGGCTGCATGGTCGAGCACCGCAGCCAGCCGCTCGCCAGTCGCCTCGACCCGCGCGCGGGCTTCATCGACGCCCCAGCCGAGATGTTCGGCGGCGACGTTGATGATCCCGCCCGCGTTGACGACATAATCGGGCGCATACAGGATGCCGCGCGCGAGCAGCGCATCGCCCTGTGCCGGGCTTGCCAGCTGGTTGTTCGCCGCGCCGCATACCACTGCGGCCTGAATCCGCTCCACTGCGACCGCGTCGAGCACGCCGCCGAGCGCGCAGGGGGCGAACACCTCGGCCTTTGCGGAGACCAGTTCCTCCGACGCCACCACGCTCGCGCCAAAGCGCCGCGCGGCCTCCGCCGCCACTTCGGCACGCGGTTCGGCGACGACCAGCCGTGCGCCCGCGTCGTGGAGTTGTTCGCACAGCGCGAAGCCGACATGGCCCAGCCCCTGCACCGCGACGGTCACGTCCGACAGCGACGCACCCAGATGGCGCTGCACTGCAACCTCCATCGACCGCAGCACGCCGAGCGCGGTCCAGGGCGACGGATCGCCCCCGCCGCTCCGACGCGCGCTGGAAGGCCCGCGACATGGCGCGTGCTATCGGCGACGCACTGCATATCCGAGACGCTCGTCCCGACATCCTCGGCGGTCACATAGCGCCCGCCCAGCGATGCGACCGCACGCCCGAATGCGCGGAACAATGCGGTGCGATCGAACGGCCCGTCGGGCATCCGCACCACCGCCTTGCCCCCGCCCAGCGGCAGCCCGGCCAGCGCATTCTTGTAGCTCATCCCCTCCGCCAACCGCAGCGCGTCGGTCACTGCGTCGGCATCGCTGGCGTAGCGGTGGAACCGGCACCCGCCCGCCGCCGGGCCGAGCGCGGTCGAATGGATCACGATCACCCCCGACAGGCCCGATTGCGGGTCGTCGAGGCGCAGCACCTCTTCGGGCGGAACGGGGGCGGAGAATTCGGGCATAGCGGGTCACCTTGATCGCGAAGCCCCGATCGTAACGGCTGACACCGGAATTTTCTGACCTATTTGTTCGCGTTTTGGCGAGAATTGGCTAAACTCTGACCGCATATCGCCGCAATCTAGGTCAATTCATGCCCGAACCACTCGACTCGCACGATCGCCGCATTCTCCGCGTGCTCCAGGAGGATGCCTCGCTCTCGACTGCGGCGGTGGCCGAAGCGGTCGGCCTGTCGCCCTCCCCCTGCTGGCGGCGGATCGACCGGTTGGAGCGCGAGGGCTATATCAAGCGGCGCGTCGCCCTGCTCGACCGGCGCAAGATCGGCTGCGCGCGCAGGTCTTCGCTCTGGTGAAACTCAACGCGCATGGCCGCGCCAATCTCGACGAATTCGCCGCGTCGATTCACGAGCTGCCCGAAGTGCTCGAATGCTATGTGTTGATGGGGACGGTCGATTTCATGCTGCGCGTGGTCGCGGCGGATATCGAGGCCTATGAGCAATTCTTCTTCGAAAAACTCTCGCGCCTGCCCGGGGTGCAGGAAATCAACTCGACGGTCGCGCTGTCGGAGATCAAGTCGACCACGGCGCTGCCGGTATAGCTTTCACCGCTGCTTCTTGGCGATGGTCGCGGTGAAATCGGGATCCTTGTTGGCAACCCAATCGACGAACTTGCGGACATTCGGATTGTCGAGCAGCCCCGCGACTTCCATCCCGTGGCGCTGCAGTTCGGAATTGGTGAAGTTGGCGATCACCGTCTGCTGACAGATCGAATGCATCGGCACGACGTCGCGGCCGCCACGGCTCTTGGGTACGGGATGGTGCCAGACGATTGTCTTGCCGGTCGGGCGGCCGCACAGCCAGCAGAGCACCGGCGCAGGTGGCGCCTCGTCCTCCGGTGGAAGGTGATCATAGGGATCGTGTTTTGAACGCCTGCGGGCCATAGCGCGATGCCGCTATCATGAAGTTGCCGCGAAACGAACTGGAACCTGCCATGACGACCCCATCCAAGCCCTGGGACGCGGCGCTGGTCCGCACCTGGCTCGAACGCCGCCTCGTGGCATCGCGGCTGGATCAGGCGGCGGCGGATCGGCGCGGCTATGACTATCGCGACGACTATGATCAGGCCGCTGCAGAGGAATATGCGTGCCGCGCGCTGGCCGACGCCCCGGTCGACGATCAGGTGGCGTTCGCCAAACGCATCAAGGATCTGATCGCTCAGGACGAGTATCGCGCGACCGGCCTGTACGACGACGCCCGGTTCGAGCGGCATGTACGCGCCTGGTTCAGGAAGGTGGCGAAAATGACCAAGGCGAATGAGGGGTTCGACAAGACGCTGCGCCGCCAGTGAGGCGGTGCCGCACGTGTTTCACGCCTGGCTGAAACATACACTCGACAATGTCTGGAAAGTGGTGCCCGGAGACGGATCCGAACCGCCGACACTGCGATTTTCAGTCGCATGCTCTACCAACTGAGCTATCCGGGCACGGATGAAGGCGCGCTCTTAGTCGCGGGGTTGGCCGCTGTCCAGCCCGCTTTGCAATTCTTCCGGATCGGCGGCGCGGCCGGGGATGCGATAGCCTTCGCCCAGCCATTGCAGCAGGTCGCGATCCTTGCAGCCGCGGCTGCAGAACGGCTTGAACTCGGGCGTCGGCTTGGCGCCGCAGATCGGGCAATCGGTCTTCATGTTGCTTCCACAAAACGCGTATGTCCGCCGGTGCGGCGGTGGAGTTGCGCGGTCCAGTCGGGCTCACGCTCGATCCGGCGCAGCAGCGCTGCGGGCAGGATATGGGTATCCGGCGCGGGCGGGGAAGGCGTTCGAGGCGGCGCAATTCGGCCCGCAGCGCTGCGCCGACCGGGTCGGCGGCGATCAGCTCGGGCAGCGACATGCGCGTCTTGCGCCGGACGATCTGAAGGAAGCCGAAACCGTTCATCGCAGTCCGCTCGAACGGCTGGGGCAAGGCGGCGTCGATTGCCTCGCCGACCGCGTTGCGCTCATTCTTGTTGGCGAGCGTCGGGAAATCGACCCCGACCGACCCGGCAATGTCGAGCCGCTCCATCGCTGCGGCAACCGCATGCGCGGCGTCGATCGACAGCGGTCCCAACGGCGGGCCGCCATCGACATCGAACAGGTTCATCGCCGGGGTGAGCGAGAGCAGCAGCGCGCCGCTGGCGAAGCGAATCTCGCCGGCGCGCGCTTCCTCCAGCACTTCGGACCAGCCCGCTTCCTCCAGCGCATCCGCTTCATGCGGCCGGCAATGGCGGACGGGAATGCCACTCGCGGTGATGCGCGCGAGCAAATCGGGGCCGGGCGCAGGCGTGGCATCGGGCGCGGGTACCGCCTTGGGCAGCTTGATCCGTCCGCGCTCGGCGACGGCTTCGCGGACGATGCGCACCGGGAAGGACACGCCCTGCGTCACCCCTTGGGCAGCGGGTCGCACAGCGCCTCACCGCGATCTGCCAGCATCACCTTGCCGGTGCCGCGGTCGATCAGCTTGGCGATGGCGACCGTGTCGGCGCGGAGGCCCGGCAGCTCGATCCGCGCCTTGCGGATGGTGCCGCGTGCGACGAGCGCAGCGCGGTTCTCGCCGATCCCTGCTTCGTAGAGCCACTCAGCCAAGATCGTATCCGGCAGTCTCCAGCAAGGCGCGGGTGTCGTAGAGCGGCAGCCCGACCACGCCCGAATGGGTGCCGGAGATAAAGCGCACGAACGCTTCTGCGCGACCCTGAATGGCGTAGCCCCCCGCCTTGCCCAGCCCCTCGCCGCACGCGATGTAACGATCGATCTCGGCTTCGCTCAGCCGCTTGAACGCGACGACCGTGTCGGACAGGCGCACGCGGGCACGCCCGTCACGGCCGATCAGGCACACCGCCGACAGGCAATGATGGCGGCGTCCGGAGAGCTTGGCCAACAGGTCGCGCTGCACATCCTCGGTCTCGGCAGGCGGCAGGATGCGGCGACCGAGCGCGATGGTGGTGTCGCCCGCCAGGACAATCTCATCGTCAGCCCGGTCCACCGCGCGCGCCTTGGCCTCCGCCAGCCGCAGCGCATAGGTACGCGGCAACTCGGCCTTCAACGGGTTCTCGTCGATATCGGGAGCCGCCACGCGATCCGGCACGACGCCGATCCGCGCCAGCAGATCGCGGCGGCGCGGGGAGGTGGAGGCAAGCACGAGCCGCATGACGCGGCCCTTATTTGAAGCGATAGGTGATGCGGCCCTTGGTCAGGTCATAGGGCGTCAGTTCGACGAGCACCTCGTCACCGACCAGCACGCGGATGCGGTTCTTGCGCATCTTGCCGGCGGTATGGCCGAGAATCTCGTGATCATTCTCAAGCTTCACACGGAACATCGCGTTGGGGAGAAGCTCCACAACACGGCCGCGCATTTCAAGCAGTTCTTCCTTGGCCAAACAAACCTCTTGGTACGGATCAGAAAAAGTCGCGGTGCCTTACTCCGACTGCACGCAAAAGGGAAGCGCGCCGATCATGCGCCGATGGCGCGGCAACAAATGGTTTCCCGCTGTTCGCTTGATGCGGCGCGCGTTCGTCGCCAAATGGGGGCCATGCTGATCGAAACCGAATTGACGCCCAACCCGGCGACGCTCAAATTCCTGCCCGGCCGCTCCGTGATGGACAGCGGCACGCGCGACTTTGCCACGCCCGAGGAAGCAGAGGTGTCGCCGCTGGCCGATGCGCTGTTCCGATTGGGTGATGTCACCGGCGTATTCTTCGGCCGCGACTTCATCTCGGTAACCGCCGCGCCGGGGGTCGACTGGTCCGGCCTGAAGCCCGATGTGCTCGGCATATTGCTCGACCATTTCAGCGCCGACATGCCATTGTTCCGCCAGGGCAGCGCCGGCTTCAGCGTCCCCCCGCCCGAAGCCGACTTCACCGACGATCCCGAGGATGCCGACATCGTCGCGCAGATCAAGGATCTGATCGAGACGCGCGTGCGCCCCGCCGTCGCCAATGATGGCGGCGATATCGTCTATCGCGGCTTCGACAAGGGCAAGGTCTATCTGCAGATGCAGGGTGCCTGCGCCGGATGCCCCTCATCGAGTGCGACACTCAAGAACGGGATCGAACAATTGCTCAAATATTATGTACCCGAAGTCACCGAAGTGCGGGCCGTCTGATGGGAACGCCGCTCGACGACGCCGCGCTCGACACGCTGTTCCGCACCGCGCGCACCTATAATGGCTATCTGCCGGGTGAAGTGACCCAGGCGGATATCGAGGCGATCTACGATCTGGTGAAGATGGGGCCGACCTCGGCCAACCAGCAGCCGGCGCGCTTCGTCTGGTGCCTGTCGCAGGCATCGAAGGACAAGCTGGCCGAATGCGCGACCGGGACCAACCCCGACAAGATCCGCAAGGCACCCGCTGCGGTGGTGATCGGCATGGATCTCGACTTCCATGAGGAACTGCCCTGGCTGTTCCCGCATACCGACGCCAAGAGCTGGTTCGTCGGGCCGCAGGAAAAGCGCCGCGACAGCGCGTTCCGCAACGGGTCGTTGCAGGGCGCCTATTTCATCATGGCGGCGCGCGCACTGGGCTGGGACACCGGGCCGATGTCGGGGTTCGACGCGGCAAAGGTCGAGGCGGCATTCCTCGCCGACCAGCCGTCGGTGCGCGTCAATTTCATCTCGACCTTCGGCAAGGGCGATCCCGCGACCATCTTCGGCCGCTCGCCGCGCCCCGAATTCGGGAAGTTCAACAAGATTGCCTAGGCTTCTCGTCATCGAGACGGCGACCGCCGCCTGTTCGGTCGCCCTGATTGACGGCGACACGCTGGTCGCCGAAAATCACGCGGAAGTCGGACGCGGCCATGCCGAGCGGCTGGTGCCGATGATCGCCGAGTTGCCCGATGGCGGCCGCGCCGGAGCGATCCTGGTCGATTGCGGGCCGGGCAGCTTTACCGGAATCCGCGTCGGCATCGCCGCTGCGCGCGGGCTGTCATTTGGTTGGGGCATCACGGCGCAGGGCTTTTCCTCGCTGCCGCTGGTTGCCGCCGGCGCGTTTGCTGCCGATCCGGGTATCGCGGAGGTGGCGGTCGTGCTCGAAGGCGGGCATGGTGAGGTGTTCATGGCCGCCTATGACCGCCAGCTCGCGCAGATCGCGCCCTTTGCGTCGCTGAAGCCCGAAGCCGCGCGCGCGCAATTGGCCGGGCGGGTCGCGGTCGGCAACGGCGTGCGCCACCTCGCCGTGCTCGACCCCGCACTCGATCTGCGCGAGGCATTGCCCCGCGCCGCCGACGCCCGACTGCTCCCCCGCCGCCCTCTGCGCATTGCCGCCGCGCCCGATCTATGGTCGCGCGCCGGACGCCAAACCGATCGCGGCATGAGCACCGCGCCCTGGCCGATCGAGATCGTTCGCGGCGACGCCGCCGATTTGCGCGCGGTGAACGCGATCATGGGCGAGGCGTTCGAACCTCGCTATGGCGAGGCATGGACGCCCAGCCAGTGCCTGGGGATGCTGGCGCTGCCCGGCGCGTGGCTGACATTGGCCCGTGTCGACGAGCGGGTCGCGGGATTCGCGCTCGCCCGCGCGGTGCTCGACGAATCCGAACTGCTGTTGCTGGCGACCTGCCCCACATTGCGCCGTCGCGGGATCGGCGGGGTTCTGCTGCGGTCGGTGATCGCCGATGCACGGATTCGCGGCGCGACGATGATGCATCTGGAAGTCCGCGCGAACAACGACGCGGTTGCGCTCTATCAGGGCGAAGGATTCCGGAAGATAGGTGAACGTCGCGATTACTATCGCGGAAATGACGGCAAGCTGTTCGACGCGCACACATTTTCCAAAATGCTCGACTGATCCCACCCGAAATCGGACAGAATGACTTGCAAAGGTCGCGTCATGGCGTGATAGCTCAATTGACGGCCCGTAAATCTTATCGCCGCCGCGTTATGTGAAAGGACGAAAATGGACACGCAGAATGACATGCAGGAAACGCTGATCACGCTGACCGCGGATATTGTTGCGGCGCATGTCAGCAATAATAGCGTGGCAGTTTCCGATCTTCCGCTGCTCATTTCCAACGTTCACGGCGCACTCGCCAATCTGGGTAGTGCGAAGCCTGAACCCGAAGTGAAGAAGCAGGAGCCTGCCGTTTCGATTCGCTCTTCGATCAAGCCGGACTTCATTGTTTGCCTTGAGGACGGAAAGAAGCTGAAGATGCTGAAGCGCCATCTGATGACTCATTATCAGATGACCCCGGATGACTATCGCGCCAAGTGGAACCTGCCCGCCGACTATCCGATGGTCGCGCCGAACTATGCCGAACAGCGCCGCACCCTGGCGAAGAAGATCGGCCTGGGCACCAAGCGCCGCAAGCGCTGAAGTTTCCATATCGGATTTGCAGACGCCGGAGCGGATCACCCCCGCCCCGGCGTTTTTGCGTTGCGGATTGGTGGCACCGGCCCGGGACCGAACGCGCCGACCGGCACAGCAAACGCGCTCCGCCCCTTTTCCCCCGCCGCGGTTGCCGCTACACCGTCCCAATGAGCCGCAAGATCGATCTCGAAGCGCTGTGCCACGAAAAGGGCCTGCGCATTACCGAACAGCGCAAGGTGATCGCGCGCGTCCTGTCCGAAGCGGATGACCATCCCGACGTCGAGAAGGTCTATGCCCGCGCATCGGCGATCGATCCGGGCATCTCGATCGCGACCGTCTATCGCACGGTGCGGCTGTTCGAGGAGGCGGGCATTCTCGACCGCCACGATTTCGGTGACGGCCGTGCGCGTTACGAACCCGCGCCCGAGGCGCATCACGATCACCTGATCGATGTCGAAACGGGCAAGGTGATCGAGTTCGTCGATCCCGAGCTGGAATTGCTGCAAAAAGCAGATCGCCGAGCGGCTCGGCTTCCGACTGGTCGATCACCGAATGGAACTGTACGGCGTCGCGCTCGAGCGCAAGACCTGAGGCAATGGCCGATGGCGTCGATCCGCGGCGCCACGACGCCGCCCTTGGGCTGCCGACCCCGCTGACCGCAACAGAATTGTTTCGATTCTGGCGGCGGGTCGGGCTGTTGCTGCTCGCGGTGCTGACCCATGTGCCGATGCATTACCTTTGGCGGCTGCTGCGCCTCCCCTCCCCGTGGCCGCGCTGGTTTCTGGGACGCGCCGGGCGGATCGCCGGGGCGCGGGTCGAGATCGTCGGCACGCCGTTGCGGCGCGACGTCTTTTACGTCTCCAACCATCTGTCGTGGATCGACATCCTCGCGCTGGGCGGGGCGAGCGGGACTGCCTTCGTCGCCAAGGCGGAGATCGGCGCATCGCCGGTTGTCGGATGGCTCGCGGGGCTCAACCGCACCGTCTATGTGAAGCGCGAGAACCGGATGGGGGTCGCCGAACAGATCAACGCGCTGCGCGACGCGCTCGCGGAAAACTGGGCGATCACCGTATTTCCGGAGGGGACGACCACCGACGGCAAGTCATTGCTGCCGTTCAAGACGCCGATGTTGCGCGTGCTCGAACCCCCGCCGCCGGGCGTGATGGTCCAGCCGGTTCTGC
This sequence comes from Sphingomonas sp. J344, assembly GCF_024700005.1. NCBI lineage: Bacteria > Pseudomonadati > Pseudomonadota > Alphaproteobacteria > Sphingomonadales > Sphingomonadaceae > Sphingomonas > Sphingomonas sp. J344. The sequence continues at coordinate 1,105,714 of NZ_JAJONB010000001.1, forward strand.
TCGATTATGGCGCGGCGGGTGAAGAGATCGGTTGGGTCGGCGATGAGGGCGGGATCAACAATGCGCGGCGCATTCTGTCGCGCAAGGGCAGCTTTCCGCTGCGCATCACCTATCTCGACCCGTTCGACCCGCATGACTTTCCCGGTCGCAAGGCGATCGCGGCGGAGAGTCGGCGGCGGATCGAGGACGCGCTGGTCGCCGCACTCGGCGGGCCGTTGCGACCGTTCGCCTGGTCGGTCGAACCGGTGAACTACAAGCCCACCGACAGTTAGTTGACCCGGCTAACGCCGGGTGCGGCACCGGCCCGCTCCCCACCCGGCCACCCATCTAGGATATTCTGCTTGGGCGGCCGGGTGGGGGAACGGGCCAGTGCCGCATTTCAGCGAAGCTGAAACAAGCCTAGCGCTTCCGCCGCGTCTTCTGCACCACCGGTTCCATGGGCGCGAAGACGACACCTTCAGGTGAGACCGACTGGCCGCCTGAAGCGGGGATGATCACATCGTTGCTCGACGTCACCACGTCATAATCGCCGGTGCGGAAAGCGGCATAGTCGGCGCGCAGAAAGGGCGGATCGGCGCGCTTCGCCATTTGCGTCGGCGGAAGGCGCGGCGCGCCGCGGCGGACGCGGGGATCGACGATCTCGTAATCCACGACCGAGACTGCGGTGCCGAGTGCGGTGATCCCGAACAGGCGTCTCGCAAACTCCATCGGGAAACGGATGCAGCCATGCGATGCGGGATAGCCGGGCAGCTTCCCCGCATGCAGCGCGATCCCGTCCCAGGTCAGCCGCTGCATGAACGGCATCGGCGCGTTGCTGTAGAGATTGGAGCGGTGATGCACCCGCTTTTGCAGGATGGTGAACTCACCCGCGGGCGTGCGCTTGCCCGGCTTTCCGGTCGAGATCGTCGAGGCCGCGATCAGCACGCCGTCGCGATAAACATAGGCGACCTGGGCGGGAATGCTGATCAGGATGGTGACGCCCGACGCGCCGCCCGCAGGCTGAAAAGCCGCGTCCTCGATCCAGGTCCACTGGCCGTTGCGGAGCAGGATTTCGGCCGAGCTATCCGCCGCTACCTCCTGCGCACCGGCCGGAACCGCCACGCACAGCATTAGGCCGAATGCCACTGCCCGCACTGTCCGCGCCATCGCAGACGCCATTCGCAAGACTCCATCGTTACGCGGGCGAATGCCCCACATATCATGGTTAACGCCGTTCAGGGCAAGGTGGTGCCGTAGCCCTTTCCCCCGCACATCACGGAAATTTCCTAAGTACAGTGGGCTCGCCCCACCTGATTGGCGTTGCATCTGAAGCCCGCTGGGACATTATGGAGTGAAATCGGGGGGATAAGATGCGCCGTTTCGTTGCTCCGCTGCTGGTCGCAGCGCTGGTTGGGCCACTGCCTGCACTCGCTCAGGCGGATGGTGTCGGGCGCGGCCCGGTTCCGAATTGGGTGTCACCGTCCACGCCGCTCGCGGTTCCGGATAATCCCGGCGGACTGGTTTTCGTGCGGCGGCAGGACGTGCTGGTGCGGTTGGATGCCAAAGGACTGAACCAGCATCTTGGCTATCATTTCCGCATTCTTCACCCCAACGCCCTGCAGGCGGGCAATATTTCGATCGCATGGAATCCCGCACACGGGGCGCCGATTGTCCACATGGTCAGGGTGCATCGCGACGGACAGATCATCGATGTGCTCAAGACCACCAAGTTCGAGGTACTGCGTCGAGAGGATCAGCTCGAGGCGATGATGCTCAACGGCGTGCTTACGGCGGTGCTGAAGGTCGCTGACCTGCGCGTGGGAGATGAGCTGGAAGTTGCCTTTACCACGCGGGTAAGTGATCCCACGCTCGCCGGGCAGGATTCAGGTTTCCTGATGCTTGGGCCGAACCCCGCCCCAGGGCGCTACCGGCTCGGACTGAGCTGGGACAAGGGTCAGAAGCCCGCAATCAAGCTGACACCCGATCTGACCGGAGCCGCACAGCTGAGCGAGGACGGACTTGAACTCAAGTTCGACAACCCCGCCCTGCTTGTACCCCCAAAGGACGCACCGTCGCGGTACCAATGGCAACGGATCGTCGAATATAGCGACTTCGCGGACTGGAAGTCGATCTCACGCCATTTCGCGCCACTCTATGTCAGGGCGGCGAAGCTGGCCGATGGATCGGCACTCGCCCGCGAAGCCGACCGCATCGCTGCGGCGCATGCCGATCCGATGGAACGGGCGCGGGCGGCGCTGAAGCTGGTCCAGCAGGATGTCCGCTACATCTATGTCGGCCTGGACAGCGGCAATCTGACCCCCGCGACCGCCGAGGAAACATGGCAACGGCGCTATGGCGATTGCAAGGGCAAGACGGCCATGCTGCTCGCCCTGCTCGCCCGTCTCGGAATCACGGCGGAGGCGGTGCTCGCCAACAACAACGGCAGCGACGACGGTCTCGACGCCCGTCTGCCCAGCCCGCGCATGTTTGACCATGTCCTGGTCCGGGCACGGATCGGCGATGGCATTTACTGGATGGACGGAACCTTGCCGTCGGCCGCCCCGCCGTCCACCGCGCCGATACTGCCCTATCGTTGGGTGCTTCCGCTCAGCGCGGAAGGCAGCGGGATCGAGGCGCGGCCGTGGTCGCCGGCACAGAAGCCGGATGAGACCCAGCTGGTCGATCTTGACGCGAGTGCTGGATTCGATGCGCCTCCCCGTGTCACCACGACGTCGATCATGCGCGGCATCAAGGGCCTGCAGCAGCAGGTCCAGCTGTCCGGGCTGACCCCGGGCCAGCTTACCGAGAGCTTTCGGCAGGAGATCGTCGGCGACACGTGGCAAAGCGTCGAGGATGTCAAATGGCGCTACGACACAAAGGCCGGGGCCAGCATACTCACGGTCACCGGGACATGGGCTCCAGATTGGGACGATGACGGCGGCGAGCGATCGATGGCGCTGCCTGGCGGCGGCTTCAGTCCGCCAGAGCGGCGGGTGCGCGCAGCGCAACAGGATCAACAGATCCCGTTCTACAAGGAGCCGAGTTTTACCTGCCATGTGACAACGGTGCGCGTTCCTGCATCCGCGCGGACAGGCGCCTGGACGACGCGAGCCGGCTTCGACACGCGCATGTTCGGGATCAACTATTACCGCGCCTTCGACGTCCGCCCGGAGTCGATCCGCATGGTGCGCGCCTCCAGGGTCGAGCAGCCGGAGATTGACGCAGATGCTGCGCGCAAGGACAATCAGCGAATCGCCGGGTTCGACAACAGCATGGGCTGGATCACCTATACGCCCGGTGCGGCCAAGACCGCGCCACCCGCAAAGGTCAAGGTCCCTGCGACAGATGAAGTGGATTGGGTCGCAGATTCGAACGCGTGCCTGGCACCCGCCACGAAGCCGTAAGCCGCGTTGATCGCCACGCTCGATTTGGCACAAGCTTCGACAAGGCGCTCCGACTCTGCGGCGAACCGACGCACAACCGTGGAGTCCCTTAGGACGAATCGGCCGCGACCTTTGCTATAGTTCACATCCGATAGGCGAAGTTTGTGGGGGCACAGAGGTCGCATGGACAAGATGATTGACGTTGCGGCATCCCGCCGCGCTTTCCTGAGGACCGCCGGCATGGTTGCGGGCACCGGCCTGCTCGCCGGATGCGCCGCGCGCAGCGTGACCACTGCGGTTCTCCCCGCCACGCCGGTTCCCGTGCCGCCACCGCCGGTCGCCACGCCAGTTCCCGCCGCGCCGCGCGCGGTCGCCAGTGCGCCGCGCGGCATTCGCCCCGAATTGTTCGAGCGCGCGGTCGCGGCGATGCAGCGCCATTCGACCCGCATCCGCCAGCAGGACCGGATCGCGATCGCCGATTTTTCGCTGCCCAGCTCGCGACTGCGCTTCCACTTCGTGGACATGATCAACGGCGCCACGCGCTCGATGCTGGTCAGCCACGGCATCGGGTCCGACCCTGAGCATACCGGCATGCTCCAGCGCTTCTCGAACGAGGTGAATTCGGAAGCGACCTGCGAAGGCGCGTTCCTCGCCGCCAACTATTATGTCGGCAAGCATCAGCTGTCACAGCGGCTGATCGGGCTCGACCCGACCAATTACAACGCGCTCGACCGCGCGATCGTGGTCCATGCCGCCTGGTATTCGAACCCCGAGATGATCGCCAAGCATGGCAAGCTCGGCCGCAGCCAGGGCTGTTTCGCGGTGGGTGAGCGCGACCTCGACACGCTGTTCGCGCTGCTCGGCGAAGGCCGGATGATCTACGCGACCAAGGTCTGAGGCGGAGCAACCGGCCCGCCCCACGCGTTGATCCCCCCACCATCGGGAGGATCGCATGACCGAAACGCTTCATCCGGCGCTGCCCGACGACGTTGATCGCGCCGCGCGCGACGTACTTCAGGCCGCCTGCGACGCGAAGCTGAGTCTCTCCACGGCCGAAAGCTGCACGGGCGGGATGCTCGCATCGCTGCTCACCGATGTCGAAGGTGTCAGCTCCGCGTTCGAGCGCGGCTTCGTGGTCTATTCGAAGGATGCCAAGTGCGAGTTGCTGCACATTGCGCGCGACACGGTCGAGCGTTGCAATGCGGTCAGCCGCGAGGTCGCGGTGGCGATGGCGGAGGGGGCGCTGGCGGCGAGTCACGCGGATATCGCGCTCGCCATCACCGGCTTTGCCGGACCCGGCGGACCTGATGACGAACCCGGCCTTGTCCACTTCGCCTGCGCCCGAAATGGCCGCCCGACCGCGCATCGCGAAGAACATTTTGGCGATATTGGTCGCGGACCGACCCGAATTGCCTGTATGCGCGTCGCACTGGAGATGATCGGCGAGGCGATAGGTTAGTGGCAAAGCACCGGTTCCACTCGATCCACGCGCATGGAATGGTGCGCGTCGGCGCGTGCACACCCAGCGCGAGCGCGGGCGATATCGCCGCGAACACCGCGTCGCACATCGCGCTGGCGAAACAGGGCGATGCGGCGGGTGCCGACCTGCTGCTGTTCCCCGAGCTTGGCATCACCGGATACGCGATCGACGATCTGCACCTGCAGGATGCGGTGCTGCGCGCCACGACGCAGGGCCTGGACGAGCTGATCGCGGCGAGCGCGAAGCTGAAACCCGTGCTGCTGGTCGGCGCGGCGCTGGAACGCAACGGGCGGCTGTATAATTGCGCGGTGATCATCGCACGCGGGCGGGTGCTGGGCGTGGTGCCCAAAAGCTATTTCCCCAATTACCGCGAATATTATGAGAAGCGCTGGTTTGCTTCGGGCATCGGCCTGTCGGGCACGGTCGAACTTGCTGGCCAGACCGCACCATTCGGCACCGACCTGATCTTTGCCGCCGCCGACCTGCCCGATTTCGTCTTCCATGCCGAGATTTGTGAGGATTTCTGGGGGCCGCTGCCCCCTTCCACCTTCGGCGCGATGGCGGGCGCGACAATCCTGTGCAACCTATCGGCCAGCAACATCGTCATCGGGAAGGCGCGCGAGCGGGCATTGCTGTGCGCGGCGCAATCCAGCCGCACCGCATCGGCCTATCTCTTCTCCGCATCGGGGCCGGGTGAGAGCACCACCGACCTCGCCTGGGACGGGCAGAGCCTGATCTATGAGCTGGGCGAACTGCTCGCCGCATCGGGCCGGTTCGACCTCGAGGACGAGCTGATCACCGCCGATATCGATGTCGCGCGGCTGCGGCAGGAGCGGATGCGCTTCGGCACGTTCAACGACAATGCCGCCGCCGCCGGTCATCCCGAGCAGCGCTTTCGCCGCATCGCGTTCGAGCATCAGCCGGGGTTCGACGATATCGGCCTCCACCGCGCGATCCGCCGCTTTCCGTTCGTCCCCAACGCGCCCGAAAAGCTCGACGAGGATTGCTACGAAGCCTTCAACATCCAGGTCGAGGGGCTGCGCAAGCGCATGGTCGCGACCGGCAATGGCAAGATCATCATCGGCATTTCGGGCGGGCTCGATTCTGACCCATGCGCTGATCGTCGCGGCCAAGGCGATGGACCGGCTGGGCCGACCGCGCAGCGACATTCTCGGCTTCACCATGCCCGGCTTTGCCACCGGCGAGAGGAGCAAGGGCAATGCCTGGGCGCTGATGAAGGCGCTGGGCATCACCGCCGAAGAGGTCGATATCCGCCCGGCTGCGCGGCAAATGCTGACCGACATGGGCCATCCCTATGCGGACGGCGAGCCGGTCTACGACATCACCTTCGAGAATGTTCAGGCCGGGCTGCGCACCGATTATCTCTTCCGCCTCGCCAATCAGCGCGGCGGGTTCGTGCTGGGTACTGGCGACCTGTCGGAGCTGGCGCTGGGCTGGTGCACCTATGGCGTCGGCGACCATATGTCGCACTACGCCGTCAATGCCGGCGTCCCCAAGACGCTGATCCAGTTCCTGATCCGCTGGTGCGTCGCGACCAACCAGTTCGACGCGGAGACCGATGCGGTGCTCGACGCGATCCTGGCGCAGGAAATCTCGCCCGAACTCGTCCCCGCCGACGCCAGCGGCGCGATGCAGAGCACCGAGGCGAAGATCGGTCCGTACGCGCTCAACGATTTCTTCGTCCATTATGTCGTGCGCCACGGCCTCGCGCCGTCGAAGATCGCGTTTCTGGCATGGCAGGCGTGGAAGGATGCCGATGCGGGCGAATGGCCGCTGGGCGTGCCGCCGCACCAGCGCGTCGCCTATGACCTGCCCACGATCCGCCACTGGCTGGAGAGATTCCTGATCCGCTTCTTCGCGCAGAGCCAGTTCAAGCGCAGCGCGATCCCGAATGGGCCAAAGGTGTCGGCCGGCGGCGCGCTCTCCCCCGCGGCGACTGGCGCGCGCCGTCGGACGGCGTGGCGAGGCCGTGGCTCGACGAGCTGGAGGCGAACGTGCCTACGTAGCCAGCCGCTCCAGCCCCGCGATCGTATCCGCCTCATGCGCGGGTTTGTCGGTGCGGATGCGGCTGATCCGCGGGAAGCGCATCGCGAGGCCCGATTTGTGCCGCTTGGATGCGTGGATCGAATCGAACGCGACCTCCAGCACCAACGACTTCTCCACCTCACGCACAGGGCCGAAGCGCGCAACGGTGTGGTTGCGCACGAAGCGGTCGAGCCATTTCAGCTCTTCGTCGGTGAACCCGAAATAGGCCTTGCCGACCGGCAACAGCTCGCCGCCATCGGTCCATGCGCCGAAGGTATAGTCGGAATAGAAGGATGAGCGCTTGCCGCTGCCGCGCTGGGCATACATCAGCACGCAATCGGCGGTGAGCGGGTCGCGTTTCCATTTGTACCACAGCCCGACGCGCCGCCCGGCGACATAGGGGGAATCGCGCCGCTTGAGCATCACCCCCTCGATCGCCGCGTCGCGCGCACCGGCGCGCAATTCTTCGAGCGCGGCGAAATCCTCCGCTTCGATCAGCGCGGAGACATCGAACCGCTGTGGGTCGAGCGGCGCGGCGAATGCCTCCAGCCTGGCGCGCCGCGCATGCCACGGCAACTCGCGCAGATCCTCTAGGCCATCGAACAACAGGTCGTACAGCCGCACGAACGCCGGAAACTCCGCCAGCGTCTTCGCCGACACGACCTTCCGTCCCAAGCGCTGCTGCAACGCATTAAAGCTCCCTGCCTCACCCCCCTGCGCCTCGCCGCGCACCAGCAACTCGCCGTCGAGCACGCCCGGCGTCGCGAACGCGCTCGCCACATCGGGGAAGCTGGCGGTGATGTCGTCGCCCGCACGGCTGTAGAGCCGCGTCTCGCCCGCGACGTGGACGATCTGGACGCGGATGCCGTCCCATTTCCATTCGGCTGCATAGTCGGCAAGGTCGACCTGCGTCTCCTCCAGCGGGTGGGCGAGCATGAATGGGCGGAACACCGGGACGTCGGTCGTGGTCGGCTGTGGCCCGCGCCCCTCGCCCCAGTCGAACAGCGGGGCATAGGGCGGGGTGAGGCCGTGCCACACCTCCTCCACCGCCTCGACATCGACCCCGAACGCCTCGGCGAACGCGGTTTTGGCAAGCCGCGCCGACACCCCGACCCGCAAGCCGCCGGTGGCGAGCTTGAGCAGGGCATAGCGCTCGTCCGCCGCCAGCCGGTCGAGCATCGCGCCGAGCGCGGCGGGCGCGTCCGAACGCGACAGGCTGGCAAGGCGGTCAACCACCGCTCCGAGCGTCAGCGGTTCGGACTCGGGCGGTGGTGTCAGCGGTTCGGGCCAGATCAGCGCAACTGTCTCCGCCGTGTCGCCGACGAAATCGCGGCTGAGCCGAAACAGCACCGGATCGACCCGCTCGCCCACCAGCGCGCGGATCACGGCGGGTTTCACCGCCGGCAGGTCCAGCGTGCCGGTCAGCGCGGCCAGCCCCCAGCCGCGATCGGGGTCGGGCGTTTCGCGCAGCCACGCGCCGATCAGCCGCAGCTTCGCATTGCGCGATCGCGTGTAGATCAACCGGTCGAGCAGGTCGGCAAAGGCGCGCATGGGCGCTCAACATGGCGCGATGCGACCGGTTCCGCCAGCGCCGCGCCAATCCCACTCGCGAAGCTCCCGGCTTCACGCTAGCGTCAACCCACCGGAAAGGTCGGTGCGCGATTCGCGCGCGCCGTGGGAGGGATTACCAGATGAAGACCCTGTTGCTTGCCGTTGCGCTGTCGGCCCTGCCGCTCGCCCCCGCTTCGTTCGCGCAGGACGCCGCCGCGCCCGCCGCGACCGCAGCGACCGCCGCCAAGTTCAACCTCGACACCCCGATCCAGGACATCGTCGCCAATCCGGCAGCAAAGGCCGCGTTCGACGCCGCGCTGCCCGGCGTTTCGACGCATGAAAGCTATGAAATGTTCAAGGGCATGAGCCTCAACCAGCTCAAGGCCTATGCCGCCGACAAGCTGACGCCGGAAGTGCTCGCGAAGGTCGAGAAGGATCTCGCTGCGGTGGAGTGATGGCTTGGCCCCGGGCGCGCGACGTCCGGGGCTAATCCTCGCGGGTCAGGTTGAGCGATCGGGTTACCCGATAATCGAGCACGCCGACCACGAAATAGACCGCCGCCTGCATGATCCGCGTCCACCAGCCGGTGCGCGCGCGATGCAGTTCCCGCGTTACCTCCAGCGAGCGGGCGACCTCCGCATCGACATAGGCGCGGACGTGATGCGCGAACCCCGGATCCTCGATCCGCAGCATCACCTCGAGGTTCAGAAACAGGCTGCGCATGTCGAAATTGGCCGATCCGATCTGCACCTTGTCGTCGATCACGAACAATTTGGTGTGCAACTTGGTCGGCAGATATTCGAACACCCGAACGCCGCGCCGCAACAGCCCGCGATAGGTGAAGCGCGCGGCGTGCAGCGTCAGATGATTGTCGGTGATCGACGGCACCACGACCCGCACCTCCCCGCCCCGCCGCGCCGCGCGACCGAGGCGCAGCAACATTGCGGGACTCGGGAAGAAATAGGCGGCGAGGATGTCGATCGTGCGCGCGCCCTTCATGTCGCGGCGCACCGCGCGTGCCCAAGGCGACAGGCGCCGCGTCGGTCCGCCGAGCAGCCAGCGCAATTGTCCCTCCGGCTCGCTCCACTGCTTGAGCGCACGGCGCAGCACCCGCATCGGCGCGCGCGGTCGCACTGTCCAGCGCCATAGCGCGTCGAAATAGCCGGTCAGCCGCGCCGCGGCCGGCCCCTCGACCAGCAGCCCCAGGTCGCGCCATCCGTCGCTGCCCGGCGCGCCGAAATAATCGTCCTGGATGTTGAACCCGCCGATGATGATTCGCGCGGTATCGCCGCTCTCGCCATCGGCCAGCGCGATCTTCTGGTGGTTGCGCAACAGATAGCGCCGCCCCAGCCGCGGTACGAAGAAGCACACCCGCCCGCCCGCATCGCGGAGCGGTGCGAAGAAGTCGGTGTCATAGGCCGGATCGCTGCCCAACCCGTCGACGATCAGCGTCACCTCGACCCCGCGCGCGACGGCCGCGACCAGCGCGTCGCGCATCTGCTCCCCCACCGTATCGTCGGTGTAGATGTAATAGAGCAGACGCAGCGAATGCCGCGCGCCCGCGATCAGCCCGAGCAGCGCGTCGAGTCGGCGCGGCCCGGTGTCGAGCAGTTGCAGCCGACTGCCCGCGATCGCAAAGACCGGCTGGGGCGGCGGTTCGGGCGGCAGGCCGGTGGCAATGGCGGGCGAGGGATCGGGGGCCGGCTCCATCCTCATGGGATTGCACCCTTTGTCCCGACTGCGCCAGCCCCGCCGGGCATCGGGCGATTTCCTTGACTCGGCGGAGGACACCAACTAGATGGCCCCCTTTCCTGTATCTCTGCCCAAAGGAAGCGTTCCATGGCGCGCGTCACTGTCGAGGATTGCGTCGACAAGGTCTCCAACCGTTTCGATCTCGTGCTGCTCGCGGCCCAGCGTGCGCGCCAGATTTCGGGCGGCGCGGAGCTGACCATCGATCGCGATCGCGACAAGAACCCGGTCGTCGCACTGCGCGAGATCGCCGAAGAGACCGTGCGTCCCGACAATCTCGAGGAATCGCTGGTCGGAAGCCTGCAGCGCGTGCAGATCGACGACGAGGAAGCGCCCGATGACGTCGGCAGCCTCGCCGCATCGGCAGAAGCGCTGCGCCTCACCGCCGCTGCGCCGCCGCGCAACCAGAATCTGGGTGCCGATTACGACGGCTGATCCCGCCGCTATCGCTGCCTGACGAAAGGCCGCTGCCCCATCGGGCGGCGGCCTTTTCGTTGTTGGGCGGCCGGCACCGGCCCGCTCCCCCACCCGACCACCCATCGAAGATACCTTGTGGGTGGTCGGGTGGGGGAGCGGGCCGGTGCCGTAACCCATCCGCACAGCCGGTTAGAACTATTCCCTTGATCCCCGCCGATCCGAATCGGAGAGTGTCGCGTCCGATCGGGGGAGTCGGGTTGGAAGCGAGCGCGGCGATCCTGTTCGTTATCGACACCATCGCGCGCGAGGCGATGCTGTTCGCGGCGATCGGCTTCCTGATCGGCGGGATCGACGATCTGCTGGTCGACTTGGCCTATGGCGTGGCGCGGCTGCGCGATCTGATGCGGCGCGCGAGGCCGCGACGACTTCCCTAACCCCACCGCCGATGGCGCTGTTCGTTCCTGCATGGGATGAGGCGACAGTCATCGGACCGATGCTGCGCGCGACGCTCTCGCGTTACGGCGAGGGCAATTATCGCATCTATGTCGGCACCTACCCCAATGACCTGAAAACCATCGTGCGGGTTGCAGATGTCGCGCTGACCGATCGGCGGGTGAAGCTGGTTGTCGGCCCCGCGCGCGGTCCGTCGACCAAGGCGGACTGTCTCAACGCCATGTGGCGCGCGCTGCTGCGCGACGAAGCGGCGGGGACCGCTTCGCGGCGGTGGTGCTGCACGACGCCGAGGATCTGGTCCACCCGCTCGAACTGCCGCTGTTCGCCACCTGGCTGCGCGACCATGACGCGGTACAGCTGCCGGTCCGGCCGCTCGCCGATGCGCGCTCGCCGCTCGTCGCCGGCCATTATCTCGACGAGTTTGCCGAGAGCCATGGCAAGAATCTGATTGTGCGCGAGTTGCTGGGCGCGGCGATTCCGTTTGCCGGGGTCGGCTGCGCGATCCGGCGCGAGATGCTGGGCCGCATCGCCGACAGCCGGGGTGGCCAGCCATTCGACGCCGCCAGCCTGACCGAGGATTATGAGCTGGGCCTCGCTGTCGCGGCGCTGGGCGGGCGCACCCGCTTCGTCCGCGCGCGCGACGCGGCGGGCGGGCTGATCGCGGTGCGCGCCTATTTCCCCGCCGAATTGCCCGCAGCGGTGCGGCAAAAGGCGCGCTGGCTGACCGGCATCGCGCTCGCCGGATGGGACCGGGTCGGGTGGCAGCGCGGCGGATCGCTCGGCGAACATTGGATGCGGATGCGCGACCGCCGGGCGACGCTCGCAATTCCGGTGCTCGCCATCGCCTATCTCGCGCTTGTCGCATGGGGCCTGTCGCTGATTGGCCATTGGCTGGCGGGCAGCGCGATTCCTGTGCCGGATGGGCCTGTCGCCTGGCTGCTGGCGATCAACGCGGCGCTGCTCGGCTGGCGCGTGGCGATGCGGGTCGCGTTCACCGGCGCGGCGCATGGCCCCATTCAGGCCGCGCTCGCGGTGCCGCGCGTGCTGGTCGCGAACCTGATCGCGCTGCTCGCCGCACGGCGCGCGGTCGCGATCTATTGGCCGACGCTGCGCGGCGATGCTGCCCGGTGGGACAAGACTGCGCACCACTTTCCCGAACCGGGCGAGGAAGCCGCGTGATTGGGGTCGAGGCTACCGGGAGGGGCCGCCCGCTGCGCTTCGTGGCGATGGTCGCGGTCGGATGGGTTGCGATGCGCGTCATTCTCCTCTGGCCAGAGAACGCGACGCTGCCCGAGGCGATTGAGGCGGCGATGCCGTTGCGTCTCGCACAGGCTGCAGCACCGGAACCGGTGCCAGTCGACGTGACGCCCCAGCCGCGCATCGCGGTGATGCGCCCCATCCTCCGCACGGGTGCCGCACCGGCACGCCATGCCGCGCCGCCCGCCATAGCGGTGCCGCCGCCGATGGCCAGCATGGCGCTGCTCAACCTGGTCGCCTTTGGCGCCGAGCAGGAGCGCGCGCCCGACGCCCGGCCGCTGCCGCGCATCCCGGCCCCACCCGCGATGCTCGCCTCGCGCGCCGTGCCCAACCGCTGGCAGGCGAGCGCGTGGCTGGTCACCCGCCGGGGCGGTCCCGCCGGCGGGGCCATGCTCGGCGGCGATCAGGCCGGGGTGCGGGTTGCGCGCGCGATCGACCGGCGCGGGCGGCTGGCGCTCTACGCCCGTGCCAGCGCGCCGATGGCGGGGACGGGACGCGAACTCGCGCTGGGGATCGAATGGCGGCCGTGGCGGGCGCCGATGCGCTTCCTCGCCGAACAGCGCATCGCGCTGGATCATGGCCGATCCGGCCCGGCGGTCGCTGCGGTCGGGGGGTAAGCGGCGATCTGCCCTTCGCGTTCGAACTCGAAGCCTATGGCCAGGCCGGCGCAGTCGCGCGCGGACGAGATCGAGCCCTTTGCCGACGGCGCGCTGCGGATCACGCGCACCGTCGCGGCGACGGGCCAGGCCCAATTGGCGGTCGGCGCGGGTGCATGGGGCGCGGCACAGCGCGACGCGGCGCGGATCGATATCGGCCCCAGCGCGGTCACCACCCTGCCCATATCGGGCCAGACGCTGCGCATCGCCGTGGACTGGCGCGAGCGGATCGGCGGCGATGCCCGACCGGGATCGGGACCGGCGCTCACGCTTGGGGCGGATTTCTGATCCCCTTCGCCTTCCGCCTGAGCGCACGAACGGCTAGGCAGAAACCCGCATGGACCTCTATCTCCCCATCGCCAACCTCTCGGTCAACGCGCTCGTCATCGTGGTGCTGGGGCTGGGCGTCGGACTGCTGTCGGGGATGTTCGGGGTCGGCGGCGGGTTCCTGACCACGCCGTTGCTGATCGTCTATGGCATCCCGCCCACCGTCGCGGCGGCATCGGCGGCGAGCCAGGTAACCGGAGCGAGCGTATCGGGCGTGTTCGCCCATTTCCGCCGCAACGGCGTCGATCTGCACATGGCCTGGGTGCTGATCGGTGGGGGCGTGCTGGGGTCGGGGGCTGGGGCATTGCTGTTCCGCCTGCTCCAGGCGAGCGGGCAGATCGATACCGTGATCGCGCTGCTCTATGTCGTGATGCTGGGGTCGATCGGCTGGCTGATGCTGTCCGAATCGCTCGGCGCGATCCGCACCGCGCGAACCGGAACAGTGGCACGAGCCAAGCGTCGGCGGCATCATCCGATGGTCGCCGCGTTGCCGTTGCGCTGGCGCTTCTACAGATCGGGCCTGTACATCTCGCCGTTCGCGCCGTTGCTGCTGGGATTCGCGACCGGGATCCTGACGATGCTGCTCGGCGTCGGCGGCGGGTTCATCCTGATTCCGGCGATGCTCTATCTGCTCGGCATGCCCGCGCAGGTCGTGGTCGGCACGTCGCTGTTCCAGATCCTGTTCGTCAGCGCTGCGGCGACAATGGTCCATTCGATGACGACCAAGGCGGTCGATATCGTGCTGGCGGCGCTGCTGCTGCTCGGGTCGGTGATCGGCGCACAACTCGGCGCGCGCTTCGCCGCCCGCGCACGCCCGGAATATCTGCGGCTCGCGCTCGGCGTGATGGTGCTGCTGGTCGCGCTCCAGATGGTGCTCGGCCTCGCCTGGCGTCCTGACGAGATCTATTCGGTGGAATTGGGATGAAGCTCCCACCGCTCCTCCTCATCCTCGCTGCGCCGCTCCTTCTCGGCCAGGCCAAGCCGACGCTCGTCCCCGACGTGTCGCAGCGCGAGATCGAGATCATCTACTCCTTCACCGGGGCCGAGCTGCTGCTGTTCGGCGCGATCGTCCAGCCGGGCAACAGCACGCCACGGCCGGGCGATCCGCCCACCGACATCGTCGTGGTGGTCAAGGGACCGACCGAATCGGTGATCGTCCGCGAGAAACAGCGGGTTGCCGGGATCTGGGTCAATGCCGACCGCACCCGCTACCGCTCCGCCCCGTCCTTTTACGCGATCGCCTCGTCGCGGCCGATCAAGCGCATCGTCGATGCACGCACCCGCGCGATCTACGAGCTCGGGCTCGACAGCCTCCAGCTTTCCCCCGCCTCGGGCGACACGCCGACGGTCCAGTCGCGCTTCGACGCGGGGCTGGTCGACCTCAAGCGCCGCGCCGGCCTCTATTACGAAGCCCCGGGCACGGTCGAGATCACCGACAATGTCCTGTATCGCGGGCGCATCGAGATCCCGCGCGCGTGCCCGTGGGGCGCTTCACCGCCGAAACCTTCCTGATCCGCGACGGCCGCGTGCTCGCGGCGGCAGTGCGCGAGATCGACATTCGCAAATCGGGCTTCGAACGCTGGGTCGCGCGCGCCGCCGAACGCAACTCGATCCTCTACGGCATTGCCGCCGTGCTGCTGTCGATTGGCCTGGGCTGGGCCGCCGGCGCAATCTGGCGAAGATTCTAATCCTTTTACCAACGAGTTCTTTACCGACGCCCGGTAGAACCACCCCGTCTTGCAGGGGAGCAGCACCGCGTGATGAGCGAAGATCTGGGCGGCCAACGATTCTGACCGTATCCGTCCGGCCTCCGAAGCCAGCGACCATAACGCTGGCGCAGCGGCCCATGGCATCGGCGCGGTGTCGGCGATCGGCGGTGCCTCGAGCGAGGTCGTGTTCGACACCGCGGCGCTCGAATCGCTCGCCAACAGCGCCGATCCGGCAGTTGCGGGTGCGGGCACGGTGGGCAGCCAGATCAAGCTGCGCGCCGGCAGCAGCTGGCTGATCGCCAACGTCCGTGCGCTTCGCCTCGACGAGCGCAGCGGGTCGGTGGTGGCACAGGTCGACTTCCTGGGCGAGGGCGATGAGGAAAAGCTGACCGGCAAGCTCTACAGCTTCCGGCGCGGGGTCACCCGCTACCCCGTCCCCGGCACCCCGATCTTTCCGGTCTCGACCGCCGACCTCAAGCAAATCTACGCTGCCGACGACCGCGCGCATATCGAGGTCGGCAACGTCTATCCGACCCGCGACATCCGCGCCGCGCTCTATATCGATTCGATGCTGGGCAAGCATTTCGCGCTGCTCGGTTCGACCGGTACCGGCAAGTCGACTGCTGCCGCCCTGATCCTCCACCGCATTTGCGAGCTGGCGCCGCAGGGTCATATCGTGATGATCGACCCGCACGGCGAATATTCCGCGGCCTTCAAGACCAATGGCGCGCTGTACGACGTGTCGAACCTCGCCATGCCGTACTGGCTGATGAATTTCGAGGAACATTGCGAGGTGTTCCTGACCACTCAGGGGTCGGATCGCCAGGTCGATGCCGACATCCTTGCGCGCTGCATCCTGATGGCCAAGCAGAAGAACCGGCTCGCCGCCGAATTCGGCAAGCTGACCGTCGATGCGCCGATCCCCTATCTCTTGTCGGACCTTACGCAAATCATCCAGCTCGAAATGGGCAAGATGGACAAGGCGACCGACACCGCCCCCTATTTGCGGCTGAGGGGCAAGATCGACGAAATCAAGGCCGACCCGCGCTACACCTTCATGTTCAGCGGTATGCTCGTTTCCGACACGATGGCGAGCTTCATCGGCCGCATTTTCCGCCTGCCCGGTGACGGCAAGCCGATTTCGATCATCGATGTGTCCGGCGTGCCGAGCGAGATCACCAGCGTCGTCGTGGCGGTGCTCAGCCGCATGGTGTTCGACTATGCGATCTGGTCGCGCGGCGAGGCGCAGCGCCCGATCCTGCTGGTCTGCGAAGAGGCGCACCGCTACGTCCCAAATGAGCGCAACGCCGATGGGTCGTCGGTCGGCCGCATCCTCAGCCGCATCGCCAAGGAAGGCCGCAAATACGGCGTGTCGCTGGGCCTGATCACCCAGCGCCCGTCCGACCTGGCGGAAGGCGTGCTGTCGCAGTGCGGCACGATCATCTCGATGCGCCTCAACAACGACCGCGACCAGGCGTTCGTCCGCGCGGCCATGCCCGAAGGCGCGCGCGGCTTCCTCGACGCGATCCCCGCGCTGCGCAACCGCGAGTGCATCATGGTCGGCGAAGGCGTCGCCACCCCCGGTCCGCGTCGCATTCGACGCGCTCGAGGAAAACAAGCGTCCCGCATCGGGCGACCCGCTCTTCTCCGAACTGTGGCGGCACATGGGCGGCGAGGACCAGATCCTCGACCGCACGATTCGCCGCTGGCGCGCACAGGGGCGCTGAGTTTCTTGCGCTCCTGCGAAGGCAGGAGCACGGGACCCTCTCAGCGCGGAATCTTCAGCACGTAACGACGCGGCCCCAGCGCCGCCCCCCGCGTAAACGCCGCCGCGCGCACCGCTCCGTTGAACGGGTTCACCGCGTTCATCCGCATCCCCACCGACGCCACCCCCGCTGCTTGCGGCACAAAGGCGAGTTCGGCGCGTGCCTGCTCCACCCCGTTGACGAAGGCCCGATAGACCCGCCCGTCATAGCTTTGCGCGACATGGTGCCAACGCCCGACCGGCCAACGCTTGGTCGCATCGATCAGCGGCGCGCGATAGCCGGGGCCGAGCAGGAAGGTGTCGAGCCACCATTCGCTCCCCTCGGTGCGGATCTCGAACAGCATCCGCTGGCCGTCGCGCGCAGTCGAGTTCGCTCCGTCGCCGCTCTCGAGATGGAACCAGCGCTGTTCGAACGCGCCGCCATCGGGGCGAAACAGCGCCTCGAAGGTGAAGCGCGGCGTGCCCGCAAGCGGATGGCGCGGGATCAACAGCCGGTCGCGCACGCCGTCGAACAAGACCGCCTTGCCCAACGGGCTGTCGATCAGCTTCGGCGCGCCCTCGACCTGCGGGACAAGCCCGCCGATGCGGGAGAGCGAATCAAATTTCCAGATTTCGCCACGCGACTTCGCGAATGCGGGCACGACGCCGGCGAACGCCGCGCCGGCGATCAGCGCGCGGCGACCGATCACTCCGCGTCGGCGGTGTCGGCGGGCTTGCCGCGCGTGCCCCCAACCGGCACCGCGAGCAGCTGCGCCAGCTTCGACTTGAACGCGCGCAGATCGTTGCCGCCCAGCTGCTGGACCACCGAGAAGCTGACCGAGCGCGGGTTGATCGCGACGCCGTTGCGATAGAGTTCGTAATGCAAATGCGGACCGGTCGAGATGCCGGTCGATCCGACATAGCCGATCACCTGGCCCCGGCTGACCCGCTGGCCCCCGCGCACCGCGATCCGGCTCATATGGCCATAGCCGGTGCCCATGCCGCCGCTATGGTTGAGCCGCACGAAATTGCCATAACCGCCATTGCGCCCGGCGAAGGCGACGACACCGTCATTCGCGGCGCGGATCGGCGCGCCATAGCCTGCGGCGATGTCGAGTCCCTTGTGCATCCGGGTGAAGCGCAGCACCGGGTGGCGGCGCAAGCCGAAGCCGGAGCTGATCCGGCCCGCTGCGGGCATCGCCATCTGGCCCTTGCGCTCGCCCTTCCCGGCCCCGTCATACCAGCTGACCTTGCCATCCTCTTCCCAGCGGACGAGCTGAAGCTTGCCCGACCCGCCGCCGCTGAGCCCCGCGAAGAGGAGGTTCCCCATCTGGACTTCGCCGGTTGCGGCGCGAGCCTGTTCGACGATGATGTCGAACTCCGCGTCCGATCCGACCCGGCCGATCGGCATGCGGGTGGCGATCGAACGGATATAGGCTTCGACCGCGCGCGCAGGCGCGCCAGCGGCCCGCGCCGAGCGGTAGAGGCTCTCACCCACCCGGCCACGGATGCGCAGCGGGGTATGATCCACCGCGATCGGAATTTCGTTGAGCGCGAGACCGGTCGGCGTGCGAACCAGCTCAAGGCTGAGGTCGAAGCGCGCGCGGAACGCCAGCTTCTCCAGCGGGCGCGGCGCAGACTTGTCGACGCGGCGGCCGAGCGTCAGGTCGAGCTGCGTGCCCGACTTCAAATCGCCCAGCGCCATCGCGCCAGCGATCAGGTCGGCTGCCTGCGCCGCCTCACCCTTGCCAACGCCCGAGCGGGCGAGCGCCGCCTGCAGCCCGCTGCCCGAACCCAAAGTCACGCTGTGCTGGATGATCGGGCGTTCGGGGGTGTCGGTCAGCGTCGTGACCAGCCGGTTGGCGGCGAGCCGGGTGCCGGTCACGCCGCCCTTGTCCAACGGTGCGATCGACTGAGCACGCATCAGGTCGGCGCTGGCGGCATGGGCAGAGGGGACCCCGCCATAGATCGGGCGCTCGAACCCCGGCGACAGCAGAAATACGAACGCGCACAGCCCGCCGCACGTCGCCGCGCCGCGAAACCATTCGCGGCTGCCGATGCGAGACCCCAGGTCGGGGATCAGCTCGAAATCGGGATAGCGTTCGCGGAACCGCTCGGCGAGGCCGGGCTTGCGGCTGTCGACGCCGCGCCCGAACGACAACGCCGCAGCGCCGCCCGATTGCTCCAACCCATGATCATTGCGCAGAAACAAGGCGCGCTGCCCCCACCCAAATCGATTGAACGAAACGCCGTTCCCCCGGCTTCAGCCCGAACGGTTGTGGATAGTATATGCTAAAGTCAAATTAAGCAGGTCGCGGCGGCCAAGTTCTTGCGGCGAGTCGTTCTGGCGCGGGGACGGGTCGTGTTGTTAACCGAAAACGCTACGGAAACTGCGTATGCGCCGCTTGCGCCGCAATCGAGTCGGGGCAATCTTGGCGCATAATGAGTCTCTTCTCCACCAGCCCGGTCACTGCGGTGCTCGGCCCGACCAATACCGGCAAGACGCATCTGGCGATCGAACGGATGGCCGCGCATTCGAGCGGCATCATCGGCTTTCCGCTGCGGTTGCTTGCGCGCGAGGTCTATGACCGGCTGGTCGCGCTCAAGGGGCCCAAGGAAGTCGCGCTGGTCACGGGCGAGGAACGCATCGTACCGCCCGGCGCGCGCTGGTTCCTGTGCACGGCGGGAATCGATGCCGCTCGACCGCGAAGTGAGCTTCGTCGCGCTCGACGAAGGACAGCTGGGCGCGGACCCGGAGCGCGGCCATGTCTTCACCGACCGCATCCTGCGCGCGCGCGGCCGCGACGAAACGATGATCCTGGGATCGGACAGCCTGCGCCCGGTGCTGCGCAGGCTGGTGCCGGATGCCGAGATCGTCACCCGCCCGCGCTTCTCGACGCTCAGCTATGCCGGCGCGAAGAAGCTCTCGCGCCTGCCCAAACGCTCCGCCATCGTCGCGTTCAGCGCCGAGGAGGTGTACGCGGTGGCCGAGGCGCTGCGGCGGCTGCGCGGCGGCGCGGCGGTCGTGATGGGCGCGCTCTCGCCCCGCACCCGCAATGCGCAGGTCGCGATGTTCCAGGCGGGCGAGGTCGATTATCTCGTCGCCACCGATGCGATCGGCATGGGCCTCAACCTCGATGTCCATCATGTCGCCTTCGCCAGCCTCAACAAGTTCGACGGCCGGCGCCAGCGCCGCCTGACCGTCGCCGAAATGGCGCAGATCGCCGGGCGCGCCGGCCGCCACCAGCGCGACGGCAGCTTCGGCGCCTTGGTCGAGGAAGGGCCGGGCGCATTTACCCCCGAGGAGATTGCGGCGATCGAAGGGCATCGCGTCCCCCCGCTCGAACATCTCTACTGGCGCGAGGGCGAGCCCGACCTGTCCAGCATCGATGCGCTGATCGCCAGCCTTGAGGCCAAGCCCGATCACCCGATGCTGCGCGCCGCGCCCGAGGCGGCGGACCTGATGGTGCTCAAGCGCCTCGCCGATGAGGCGTGGGTGCGCGACCGTGTCCGCTCGCCCCGCGCCGTCGCGCGGCTCTGGGCGGCGTGCGGCCTGCCCGATTTCCGCAAGCTCGGGCTCGACCCGCATGCCCGCTTCGTCTCGCGCATCTTCCGCCATCTGAGCGAGGGCAAGGGCCATCTCCCGCACACATGGTTCGCCGACGAGATCGCCCGGCTCGATCGAGTCGATGGCGATGTCGAAAGCATCGCGGGCCGGATCGCCGCCGCACGCAGCTGGGCCTATATCGCGCACCGCGCAGACTGGCTCGACGATCCCGCGCACTGGGCCGACCGCACCCGCGCGCTGGAGGAAAAGCTCTCCGACGCGCTCCACGCCAGCCTCACCCAGCGTTTCGTCGACAAGCGCACCACCGTGCTGCTGCGCCAGATCGGCGCGGACGCATCGCACCTTCCGGTCGTCATCGGCCCCGAAGGCGAGGTGACGGTCGAGGATCATGTCCTTGGCCAGCTCAGCGGCTTCCACTTTGCGGTGTCGCCCGATGCGCGCGCGGCGGATAAAAGGATGCTGCTCGCCGCTGCCGAAAAGGGGCTCGCCCCCGAACTGCGCC
Source organism: Sphingomonas sp. J344 (assembly GCF_024700005.1). Lineage (NCBI taxonomy): Bacteria > Pseudomonadati > Pseudomonadota > Alphaproteobacteria > Sphingomonadales > Sphingomonadaceae > Sphingomonas > Sphingomonas sp. J344. Next base: position 1,126,535 of record NZ_JAJONB010000001.1, read on the forward strand.
GCCGCGCCGCCGCACTGGCCGATGCGCGCGACGATACGCTCAGCCGCGTGGGTGACGAGCTGCACTGGCAGGGGGTGCGCGTCGCGCATCTCGACGCGACCGCCAATCCGATCCGCCCCGCGATCCGGCTGTGCCGAACCCTCGACATCCTCGATGTGCGCGAAAAGGCCGCCGCGCAGGCTCGAGTGGCCAACTGGCTCGACGCCCGCATTGCATCCGACCTGCCCGATCTCGCCACGCTCGACGCGCTCAGCCGCGATGCGGCGGCGGGCAGCCGGGTGCGCGCGCTCGCCGGGCTGCTGGTCCGGTCGGGCGGGCTGATGCCGCGCCGCGCCGCCGGGGCATTGGTCGAGGCGCTCGAACCCGACGACCGCAAGCGGCTGCGCAAGGCGGGGCTGGTGATCGGCACGCTCGACCTGTTCATGCCCGGCCTGCTCAAGCCCCGCACCGCCGCCGCGCGTCGCGCTCTGCTGAACCTTGGCGAAGGTCCGGCGGAGGGCGCGAGCGTGCTCCCACGCGGTGCGCCCGGCGCATCGCTCAATCATGGCTATCGCCCACTGGGGCAACAGGCGGTGCGCGTCGATCTGGCCGAACGCATCGCCCGCGCCGCGCATGATGCGCGCAAGGGCCGGACACCCTTCGCCCCCGACCCCGCGCTCGCCACCTCGATGGGCCTTACCGCAGACACGCTCGCGCGGCTGATGGCGCAGCTCGGCTTTCAGAGCGTCCGCGCCCGCCCCGGCCAGCCGCAACATTGGGTGTGGAAGGGGCTGACCCCGCTCGCCAAGCCCAGGGCCGCGCCGCGCGACAACGCCTTTGCGGCGCTTGCGGACCTGATCGATGGCTGACGCGATGCGCCTCGACCGCTTCCTGTGGTGGTCGCGCATCTCCGCGTCGCGCAACTTTGCCCGCGCGCTCGCGGAGTCCGGCCATTTTCGCATCGACGGGCGCCGGGTCGAGCGCTGCCACCTTCCGGTGCGGCCCGGCAACATCCTCGCCTTTGTCACCCATGGTGGCCAGGTGCGCGTCGTAAGGGTCGAGGCGCTACCACATCGCCGCGGCCCACCTGCCGAGGCACGCGACTGCTACACCGAACTCACCCCCCGGCACGGCCCCTCCGCCGGATTGATCCAAAATTGAGAATGTATCGCAGAAAGCGCGTCTTGATTGACCTTGCCGAAAGCCGGGCATAGCAGAAAGGGGATAACACCGCCCGATCGGGCGCATGAGGGGCCGAACCTGCCATGACCTATGTCGTCACCGACGCCTGCATCCGCTGCAAATATATGGACTGCGTCGAGGTCTGCCCGGTCGACTGCTTCTATGAGGGCGAGAATATGCTCGTCATCAACCCGAGCGAGTGCATCGATTGCGGCGTGTGCGAACCCGAATGCCCGGCCGAAGCGATCCTGCCCGATACCGAGAGCGGGCTGGAACAGTGGCTGGAACTCAACAACACCTTCTCCGCGCAATGGCCCAACGTCACGCGCAATGCGGGGCAAACCCCCGAAGACGCCGACGCGCACAAGGGCGAAGAGGGCAAGTACGAGAAGTATTTCTCGCCCGAACCCGGCAAGGGCGACTGAGGTTTTCCAGTCCGGCCGGTTCGGCGACCGGCTGCGGCCCCGATCCTTATTCCACGCGGCATCACGCCGCGCGCTGCCTTCGGGCGCGCGCGATTCCGGGGTGGTAATTTTATTGCATCTGTGTTAAATACGGCGTCGGACGCGAGGAATCGCGTTTCGGTACTGGAGACCGTTGTTGATTTGCCCCGAACCGCCTTCACCCGCCCGGTAACTGCACCGGGCCTGTGAAGCAATCCCTTCAGGGGCTTGAGTTCAAAAGAAAGGCTTCCCGCACATGGCTGCCAAGGCGCTGTCCTTCGATGTCGGCGATTATGTCGTATACCCCAAGCACGGCGTTGGCCGTGTGATTGAGCTCCAGAAACAGGAAATCGCGGGCATGCAGCTCGAGCTGTATGTGCTCCGCTTCGAAAAAGAGAAAATGACCCTGCGCGTTCCGACCAACAAGGCGGAAAGCGTCGGCATGCGCAAGCTGTCGAGCGACAAGACGCTGCGTGAGGCGCTCGACACGCTCAAGGGCAAGCCCAAGGTCAAGCGCACCATGTGGTCGCGCCGCGCCCAGGAATATGAAGCCAAGATCAATTCGGGCGACCTGGTGTCGATCGCCGAAGTGGTCCGCGACCTGTTCCGCGCCGACGACCAGCCCGAGCAGAGCTATTCCGAACGCCAGATCTTCGAAGCCGCCGCCTCGCGCCTCGCGCGCGAACTCGCGGCGATGGAGCAGATCGACGAAAAGGCCGCACTGGAAAAGCTGCTCGAGATCCTGCGCGCCTCGGCCGCGATCTACAACAAGGAGAAGGCGAGCGCCTGATCGCGCCCCGCCGATCCGATGACGAAGGGGGCGGTCCCGCCGGGGCCGCCCTTTTTCGTTGCACCCGCCGCGCACAGCGTGTATTATCTCAACAACACACATTGGAGAGAGCCGATGACCCGCTTCCGCATCGCACTTGTCGCCACCGCCGCGCTGTCGCTGTCCGCCTGCAACTTCGCCAACGGCATGACTGGAGACGTCGTCCAGCCGAGCGGCCAGGGCGGCACGCGCAGCTTCCAGGTCGCCGACTTCACCGGCGTGTCGCTGCGCGGCGCGGACAATGTCGAGGTCCGCACCGGCGCCTTTTCGGTCACCGCCGAGGGCGATACGGCGCTGCTCGACCGGCTGGAAATCCGCAAGGACGGCAACACGCTACGCATCGGCCGCAAGGACGGCGAATGGAACTGGGGCGGCGACAAGGCCGCGAAGGTCATCGTCACCCTCCCCGCGCTCGCCAGCGCCGACATCGCCGGGTCGGGCGACATGACGATCGACCAGGCCAAGGGCGATTTCTCGGGCGCGGTTGCCGGATCGGGCAACATGACCCTCGCCAGCCTCGCCGGAGGCAAGGCCGATTTGTCGATCGCCGGGTCGGGTGACATCAATGTCGGCGGCGGCACCGCGACCGCGCTCGACGTGTCGATCGCTGGCTCCGGCAATGTCGGCGCCGCGGGCCTGAAGGCGGGTAGCGCCGACATCTCAATCGCCGGCTCCGGCAATGTCCGCGCCCAGGTGAGCGGCGACGCCGATATCTCGCTGGTCGGGTCGGGCGATGTCGAGCTGACCGGCGGCGCGAAATGCTCGGTCAGCAAGATGGGCTCGGGCGACGCGCGCTGTAGCTGAGCCCCCTCACTTGCGCGGGGCGGGCAATCAGTGCGATGCTCGCCTGATGCGCATGCTTGCACTGCCCGTCCTGCTTTTCGCCTCCGCTGCGGCTCCTGTGCCCCAGGCGGCGGAGAGCACCACCGTCATGCTCACCGGGTTCGAGCGGCTGCGCGTCGACGGCCCGTTCCTCGTCAAGGTCATCGACGGCCAGCCGCCCAAGGCGATCGTCACCGGCGACCGCCGCGCGGTCGACAGGGTCAGCGTCCGCAACATGGGCGGCCAGCTGGTGATCGGCCCGCGCAACCAGACCTTCGAAGGCTGGAGCGAGCAAAGCGGCGCGGTCACCGTCACGGTCGGCGCACGCGGGCTGCGCGGCATCAACATCAATGGCGGCGGATCGGTCGATGTCGACCGGATGAGCGGACAGCGCGTCGATCTGGGCGTCAACGGCGCGGGATCACTCAACATCGCGCGGCTCGACGCCGACCAGCTCGCGGTCACGCTGACCGGCACCGGTGCGGTACGGCTCAACGGCGGCATGACCCGCGCCGCCCGCTTCGCCACCTATGGCGCGGGATCGATCGACGCGACGGGGATGAGCGTCAACGACCTCACCGTCCAGTCGCAAAGCGCCGGGGACAGCCGCTTCGCCGCGCGCTACACCGCACAGATCGCGACGCTCGGCACCGGCACGGTGCGCGTGACCGGCAACGCCGCCTGCCTGATCAGCGGCCCCGGCCCGGCGAGCTGCACGGGCAAGACCGACCGGCGGAAGTAGGGAGGCCGGCGCCGCGCCCCAGCGAAGCCGAGCAGATCAAGCCGCGATCGGAAACCTGAGCAGCCGATCCTCCAGCGCCACCAGCGCCTCCGCGCCGCGTCCGACCGCACGGACGATCTCGGGGTGATCGACGTCCAGCCCGCCGGTCAGCGCGCCGAATGCGGGCAGGATCAGCTTGGTTCCGGTCGCCACGAAACAGCGCCGCGCCACCTGTCGTCCGCGCGACCGCACGCGCAATTTGGGGTGAAAATGCCCCGACAGTTCGGGGCGCAGCTCGCCCGGCTCGGCCTCATGCCGCAACAACAACCCATCGACCTCGGCCTCGACGACGACGCGCCCGCCACAATGGTCGATCGCCCTCTGGTCGGCCAGCGCCGCGTCATGGTTGCCGGTAATCCAGGTCCAGTCCAGCGCGCCGGTCAGCGCACGCAGCCGCTCGCGCGCCGCTTCGGGAAGCCGGTCACACCCTTCCGAATCGTGGAAGCTGTCGCCCAGGCACCACAGCTCCCGCGCCCCTGTCCGTGCTGCCAGCGCCTCCAAGGCATCGAGCGTCGCCAGGCTGTCATAGGGCGGCAGCATCTGGCCCCAGCGCGCAAACCAGCTCGCCTTCTCGAAATGCAGGTCGGCGACGATCAGCGCACGCCGCGCCGACCAGTAGAGCGCCGCCTCGGGCAGCGCGCACAACTCGTGGCCAGCGAACGAAAAGGGAACCATGCGCCCGCTATCGCGCCGCCGGGGCGCGGCGTCAACTGATCAGCGAACCCGTGCGCGGCACGTCGCGGCGGGTCATCATGAATCGCACCCGGCGTGCGGGAAAATCGATCTCGACCCGCTTGAACGCACGCAGGGCATCCATCCCCAGCATCAGCGCGGGCCGATCCTGCAGCCCGAAATGGGCGAAGGGCGGAACATCGGCAAACGCCACCGGCACGCCGCCCATCACCACGCCGCCGATCCGCACATTGCTGGCGATGTGGTAATTGGCCATCAGCTTCTCGCCGGTCACGCTGGTCAGCTCGATCGGACCTTTCAGCGGGATGCGCCGCAACCGCCGCTGCAGCGCCAGATTCCCCATGCTGATCTGTGACCCGGTATCCAGCACCACGGTCACCCGATGCCCCTCGAACGTGGCTTCGGTGACGATCAGCTGGCCCATCCGGCTGCGCGCGACGATCACGATCTCGTCCGCATCGCCGCGAAAAAGCTTCGGGGCGATCGCCCCGCGCGAGGGGCGTACTGCCATCTCCTTCCGGGTAAAGTCGATCGCGACCATATGCCCGCGCAACTGCTCGACCCCCAGCAGGCCATGCGCGCCCAGATGCGTCGCTTCCAGCGCCGGGGCATTGAACGCACGCTGGTCACGCACCGGGCCGACGGACAGCGACGGCACGACCACGGTCGAAACGCGCGAGATGCCGGTCATCGTCGTCAACCGGACATGCGGCCCCGCCGTCAATCCGAGTTGTCCGGCGAGCTGGCGCGACACCACCGATCGCTCGGCCCCGGTGTCGATGACAAAGGGTCGGGGTGCAGCGCCGTTGATCGACACCGGCACGGTCATCCGCGTCGCGAGCGCGCCCAGCTCGACGAGTTCCTCGCCGGCATCAGCCTGCCCCGCGATCGCGGGCACGTCCTGGGGCACGGCCGGAGCCGCGCCGAATGCCACGACAAGCGGCAGAAGAAGTGCGTACCGCATGGCGACAGACTACACCTCTCCATGCTGCGCAGCAATTGCGGTTGGTCGAAAGGCAGATGCGGTCAGTCGAGCCGCATCGCCTCGACCGCCAGCGCCTCGGCCTCGATCAGCATCGCATCCTCCGCCGCGCCCTGCGCCACAGTCTCGCGCCCGATCATGATCAGCACCGGCACCGCCATCGGACTGACGCGGTCGAGGTCGACATGCACCATCTGCGCTGCCGCAGTATCGAGCAGATGCGCCAGCCTCCCGACATCGGTCATCCGCGCCCGCGCATCGGCCCATGCCGCCTTCAACAGCAGATGATCGGGCTCGTACTTGCGCAGCACGTCGTAGATCAGGTCGGTCGAGAAGGTGACCTGCCGCCCGGTCTTCTTCTTCCCCGGCTGCTGCCGCTCGACCAGCCCGCCGATGATCGCGACCTCGCGAAATGCGCGCTTGAGTAATGCCGATCCCTGCACCCAGTCGACAAACTCATGCTCGAGGATATCGGGCGAAAACAGCGCCGCCGGATCATCGATCTTCTCGAGCCCGTACACCGCCAGCGCATAGTCATTTGCGACGAAGCCGATCGGCTTGAGCCCCAGCGCCTCCATCCGCCGCGTCACCAGCATGCCCAGCGACTGGTGCGCGTTCCACCCCTCGAAACTGTACACCACCATATGGTGCCGCCCTTCATGCGGGAAGGTCTCGACCAGCAACCGCCCCGGCGCGGGCAGCTGCGAGCGGCGCTGCTGCACCTCGAGCCATTCGCGGACATCGTCGGGGAAGCGCGCCCATTCGCGCGGATCGGCGAGAAACCGCCGCACCCGCTCCGCCAGTGTCGAGCTGATCGACAGCCGCAGGCCCATATAGGACACGATCCGCGCCGGCTTTGCGGTCGCGCGCACGATCACATCGGTCAGCTCGATGCGCTCCACCTCGACCGCCAGTCCCGCGAAGAAGAAACTGTCGCCGGGCGAGAGCTGGCTTCCAAAATTCTCCTCGACCTTGCCGAGCCGCCGCCCGTTCCTGAACCGCACGTCGAGCATCGGCGCCTCGACGATGATCCCCGCATTCAGCCGATGCTGCGCAACAAAGGCCGGCTTGGTCACGCGCCACAGCCCGTCGGGCGTGCGCGTCAGCCGCTTGAACTTGTCATAGGCGCGCAGCGCGTAACCGCCATCGGAGATGAAGTTCAGCACGCGGTCGAACGTCTCGGCATCCAGCGCCGAATAGGGCAACGCCCCCTGCACCTCGCGCAGCAAGTTCGCGGCATCGAACGGCGCGGCGCACGCTACTCCCATCACATGCTGCGCCAGCACGTCGAGCGCACCGGGGCGGAAGATGTCAGTGTCCAGCTCGCCCGCTTCGACCGCATCGAGCGCCGCGCGCGCCTCCAGATATTCGAACCGGTTCCCCGGCACGAGCACCGCCTCGCTCGGTTCGTCCAGCCGATGATTGGCGCGCCCGATCCGCTGCAGCAGGCGCGACGATCCCTTGGGTGCACCCATCTGGATCACGCAATCGACATCGCCCCAATCGACGCCCAGATCGAGGCTGGCGGTGGCGACCAAAGCGCGCAGCTTGCCATCGGCCATCGCCTGTTCGGCCTTGCGCCGCGCCTCCAGGCTCAAACTGCCGTGATGCACCCCGATCGGCAGCTGCAGGTCATTGGCCTTCCACAGATTCTGGAACACCAGCTCGCACAGCCCGCGCGTGTTGCAGAACACGATGGTGGTGTTGTGCGTCTCGATCTCCGCCATCACCTGCGGGATCGCATAGACGCCGCTATGCCCCGACCACGGCACGCGTCCTTCAGGCAGCAGGATCGCGATATCGGGGTCCGCCCCCTTCTCCCCCACCACCAGCTCCACGCTGTCGATATCGCCATGCGGGGCGAGCCAGGCGCGATAGCCGTCCGGGTCCGCCACCGTCGCCGACAGCGCCACCCGCCGCATGTCCGGTGCAATCGCCTGCAACCGCGCCAGCGCCAGCGCCAGCAGGTCGCCGCGCTTGCCGGTGGCAAAGGCATGCACCTCGTCCACCACCACCGTCTTCAGCCCCGCGAACATCCGGAAACTGTCCTCATAGGACAGCAACAGGCTGAGCGATTCCGGGGTGGTCAGCAGAATCTGCGGTGGCCGTGCGCGCTGGCGCACCTTCTTCTCATGCGACGTATCGCCGGTCCGCGTCTCGACCCGGATGTTCAGCCCCATTTCGTCGATCGGGGTCAGCAAATTGCGCTGCACGTCCACCGCCAGCGCCTTCAACGGCGAGATATAGAGGGTGTGCAGCCCCTCGCCCGGCGCTTCGATCAGCTCGCTCAGCGTCGGCAGGAATCCCGCCAGCGTCTTGCCCGCCCCGGTCGCCGCGACCAGCAGCGCATGGCTTCCCCGCCGCGCCGCCGCCAGCATCTCCATCTGATGCCGCCGCGGTGCCCAGCCGCGCGCCGCAAACCAGTCTGCCAACGGGGCGGGAAGATCGCTCACACGCGGCGTCTTAGCGCAGGCTCAAGGCTCGCGTCGCGTGTCCTCTTCATTCTGCGCGTCATACATCGCGCGCGTCGCGTCTTCGGTACGCTCTTTCTCGCGCTTGGTCGTGCGGTTGTTGAAAATCGCCCAAAGGATCACCGCCGCCAGGATGATCGGGCCGAGGATCGTCATCACGCCCCACAGACCGCCGCCGCCAGTATCGACCATGTCACCATCTCCTTCACTGCCCCAACGAAAGGCGGGTGCGATTGATCCTCTGGAACCACGCGGCCCGCTCGCGCATATCGCATCCATGGCATTGGGCGACTGGATCACCCCGCATCCCGAAGGCATCCATGTCCCCGGCCCGGACATCTGGATCGATCCGTCACAGCCCAAGGCGCGCGCGTTCGTCACTCACGGCCATGCCGACCACGCGCGCGGCGGGCATGGCGAAGTGTGGGCGACCCCCGAAACGCTGGCGATCATGGAGGCGCGTTACGGCCCCCAGACCGCCCGCCCGGTCGCCTATGGCGAGACCGTGAAGGCCGGGGACGTCGACATCGGCTTCGTCCCCGCCGGCCATGTCCTGGGCTCGGCGCAGATCGTGCTCGATCATCGCGGCGAGCGGATCGTCGTCTCGGGCGACTACAAGCGCCGCCCCGATCCCACCTGCGAACCCTTTCGCCCGGTCAAATGCGATGTGTTCGTGACCGAAGCGACGTTCGGCCTCCCCGTCTTCCGCCACCCCGAAACCACCGACGAGATCGACAAGCTCCTCGCCGCGCTGCGCGCAGAACCCGAACGCTGCGTGCTGGTCGGCGCCTATGCGCTGGGCAAGGCGCAGCGGGTGATCGCCGAACTGCGCGGCATGGGGTTCGACGACCCGATCTACATCCATGGCGCGCTGCAACGGTTGTGCGACCTGTACATCGACCATGGCGTGCCGCTCGGCGAGCTGCGCCCCGCCACCGGCGTCGCGAAGAAGGAATTGCAGGGACGCATCATCCTCGCCCCGCCCGGCGCGCTCAACGACCGCTGGTCGCGCCGCCTGCCCGACCCGGTCACCGCGATGGCCAGTGGCTGGATGACCGTCCGCCAGCGCGCCCGCCAGCGCAATGTCGAACTCCCGCTGATCCTCTCCGACCATGCCGACTGGGACGAGCTGACCACGACGCTGCGCGAAATCGCCCCGAAGGAAGTGTGGGTCACCCACGGCCGCGAAGACGCCCTGGTCCACTGGTGCCGCACCCACCAGATCAAGGCGCGCGCGCTGGAACTAGCGGGCTATGAGGACGAGGATGACTAAGAATCCCTCTCCCATTGGGAGAGGGAGGGAGCCGACGCAGTCGGCGGAAGGGTGAGGGTGACTGCCCCACCCCCCCACTCACCCTCACCCCTCCCACGCGCTCCGCGCGCGGGCCCCTTCCCTCTCCCAATGGGAGAGGGAGATGGCTACACCACCCCCATGACGCACCCCCGCAACATCGTCATCCTCACTGGCGCAGGCGTCTCCGCCGAATCCGGCGTCGCCACGTTCCGCGGTCCCGGCGGGCTGTGGGAGGGGCATCGCGTCGAGGATGTGTGCACGCCGCAAGCGCTCGCGCACGACCCCGATCTGGTCCACCGTTTCTACGACGAACGCCGCGCCAACCTGGCGAAGGTCGAACCCAATGCCGCGCACCACGCGCTCGCCCGGCTAGACGCGGAGTGGCCCGGCGAGCTGCTGCTGGTCACCCAGAATGTCGACGACCTGCACGATCGCGCCGGATCGAGGCGCATGCTCCACATGCATGGCGAGCTGAAGTCCGCGCTGTGCGCGCTCTGCGGCGTGCAGAGCGAATGGCCCGACCCGCTCCCGCCCGGCACGTCCTGCCCATCGTGCGACGCGCCCGCGCTGCGCCCCGACATCGTGTTCTTCGGCGAGATGCCCTATCACATGGACGTGATCGACGCCGCGCTGGCCCGCGCCGACCTGTTCGTGTCGATCGGCACCTCGGGCGCGGTCTATCCCGCCGCCGGCTTCGTCCGCACCGCGCGCTACCACGGGGCGGATACGCTCGAACTCAACCTTGACCGCTCGGAAGGCAGCGCGTGGTTCGCGGAATCGCGCCTCGGCCTCGCCGGTACGCTAGTGCCGGAGTGGGTGGAGTCGTTGCTGGGCTGACCCAATCAATCCTCCCCCGCCAGGGGGAGGTGGCGCCGAAGGCGACGGAGGGGGAGGACGGCTATGTGCTCGAGCCTCTGGACCATCGTTTCCGCCCCCTCCGTCAGCTGTGCTGACACCTCCCCTGGCGGGGGAGGATTGAAGAAGCCTCAATCCACCCAATCCAGCCCGATCTCGCGGTACAGCGACCGATCCTCCTCCCAGCCCGGCCGCACCTTCACGTGCAGAAACAGCTGGACCTTGACCCCCAGCAGGTTCGCCAGCTCGGCCCGCGCGCGCGATCCGATCTCCTTGATCTTGGACCCGCCCTGCCCCAGCACGATCGCGCGCTGCGTCGGCCGTTCGACCAGGATCTGCTGGTAGATCTCGACCGACCCGTCGGGCTTTTCGGTATAGCGTTCGGTCTCGATCGCGGTCGCATAGGGCAGTTCGGCGTGGAGCAGGTGATAGAGCTGCTCGCGCGTGATCTCCGACGCCAGCATGCGGTCGGTCGCGTCCGACACCTGATCCGCCGGGAAATGCCACGGCCCCTCCGGCATGCGCTTCGCCAGCTCCGCCTTCAGCTCCGCCACCCCGTCCCCGGTCGTCGCCGATACAAAGAACGTATCCTCGAACGCCGCCAGCTCGTTGAGGCTCGCAGCATGGCCCAGCAGGCGCGGCTTGTCGGCGATATCGACCTTGTTGAGGATCAGGATCTTCCGCTCGCGCCGATCCTTCAGCCCCGCGACCACGCTGCGCACCTTCGGCCCGATCCCGCCCTTGCCGTCGACGACCAGCGCGATCAGGTCCGCCCCCTGCGACCCTTCCCACGCCGCCGCGACCATCGCGCGGTCCAGCCGCCGCGCCGGATCGAAGATGCCCGGCGTGTCGACGAGCAACAGCTGGGTCTGATCCTCGATCGCGATTCCCATCAGCCGCGCACGCGTCGTCTGCGCCTTGGGGCTGACGATCGCCACCTTCTGCCCGACCAGCGCGTTCACCAGAGTCGACTTGCCCGCATTGGGCGCGCCGACCACGGCGATCAGGCCGCAGCGTTGTTCATTCTCGCTCATCATCACTCCGTCGCGGCGTTCAGCCGCTCAATTTCGCCAGCAACGCCGCCGCCGCCGCAGTCTCGGCTTCCTGCTTGCTCGACCCCGCGCCTTCGGCCTCGGCCAGCTTGGCGATCTCCGCCTTTACCCGAAAGCGCGGCGCATGGCCCGGTCCCGATCGCTCGACCAGCACATAATCGGGTGCGCGGCGGTTGTTCGCCGCCGCCCATTCCTGCAACGCCGACTTGGGATGCTTGGGTGCCGCCGCCTGCGCGTCGATCCGGCTGTCCCACAATCGCCGCACCAGCGCGCGCGCCGCGTCGAACCCCTGGTCGAGGAAGGTCGCGCCGATCAGCGCCTCCATCACGTCGCCCAGCACATTGTCGCTGTCCGACGCGCCATCGTCACGCGCTTGTTTGCCGAGGCGCAGATGCGTCGACACGCCGATCTCGCGCGCGACCTCGGCGCACATCGCCCCGGTCACCAGCGCGTTGAAGCGGCGCGACAATTTCCCCTCGGGCTCACCGGGAAACCGTTCATACAGCCATTGCGCCAGCGTCAGCCCGAGCACCCGGTCGCCCAGAAATTCCAGCCGCTCGTAATTGTCCGCGCCCTGGCTGCCATGCGTCAGTGCGCGCCGATACACCGCCAGATCGTCCGGCGCATGGCCCAGCACCCCGGCCAGCCAGCCGGGCAGGTCTTCGCTCAAAAGCCTTCCCCGATCCGCTCGAACCGCGCCGCGCTGAACCAGGTCCAGGGCAGTGGCCAGCTCGCGCTGCCATCGGTCGACCAGAAGCTGACCACCGCCTTGCCCTGGATATTCTCCATCGGGACAAAGCGGATACCGCGCTTGTTCTCGCCCCCCACGATCAGCGGCTCGAACCGGCTGTCGCTCGAATTGTCGCGATTGTCCCCCATCAGGAAGACATGGCCGGCAGGCACGGTGAAGATTTCGGTATTGTCGCCTTCGCTCTCCCCGGCGTCGAGCACGTCATAGCTCTTCCCGCCCGGCAGCGTCTCGCGGAAGCGCGGGATTCGGCACACTGCGGTGCCGTCCGCCGCCGCCTCGAGCGTCCCGTCGCACGTGGCATTGGGCGTCATCGGGAGCACGAAATCCGCCACGCGCTGCTTGGGGATCGCCTGTCCGTTGAGGATCAACTGCCCGTCGCGCATCTGCACCGTGTCGCCCGGAACGCCGATCACGCGCTTGATCCAGTCGGTTTTGGCGTCCGGCGGCGCCTTGAACACCACCACGTCGCCGCGCGCCGGATCCTTGGCGAACACGCGCCCGGGGATCAGCGGCATGCTCCACGGCAGCGAATGCTTCGAATAGCCGTAATTCCATTTGGTGATGAACAGATAGTCGCCGACCAGCAGGCGCGGCAGCATCGACCCCGACGGGATGCTGAACGGCGCGAAGACAAAACTGCGCACGATGAACACCAGGATCACCAGCTTCACGAGGAAGCTGATCGTGTCGCGAAGCTCGGAGCGCGGCTTCAGGGTTTCGGTGGCGGCGGCGGGCTGGGCCGGGGCGGTATCGTCCATGGTGCTGCTGTGAATTGGGTGTGTGGCATCGTCAAGGCACCTTTGTTTGGTTTGCGGCACCGGCCCGCTCCCCCACCCGGCCACCCATCGGCAGGATATTCTGAAATGGGTGGCCGGGTGGAGGAACCGGCCGGTGCCGCGCTTCGGCGCAGCCGAAGCCCCAAAACAAAACTCCCCCGCTTTCACTCCCCCACCCATCACGCTACACGCCCCGCGACCCAAAAGGAGACAGGCACATGGCGACCCCCGACTGGAGCGCGATCGAATCGCTGCCGCGCACCCCGCTCAAGGACCTGTTCGCCGCCGACGCGAACCGCCTCGCATCGCTCAGCACCGATGTCGCGGGCATCCATTTCGACTTTTCCAAGACGCATCTCGACGCCGCCGCCCTCGACGCCTTCGCCGCGCTCGCCAAGGCGACCGACCTTGCCGGCAAGCGTGAGGCGCTGTTCGCGGGCGAAGCGGTCAACACCACCGAAGGCCGCGCCGCCGAGCACACCGCCGAACGCGGCGAGGGCGCTGAGGACAGCGTTGCCCGCGCTGCCGCCTATCATGCCCGCATGCGCGGCCTGATCGACGCGATCGAGGCTGAGGCGCTTGGCCCCGTCCGCCACATCCTGCACATCGGCATCGGCGGCTCTGCGCTGGGGCCGGAGCTGCTGATCGACGCGCTCGGCCGCGACATGGACCGCTACGACGTCGCCATCGTCTCCAATATCGACGGCTGCGCGCTCGAGGAGGCGATCGACGCCTTCGACCCCCACGCCACGCTGATCGCGGTCGCGTCGAAGACCTTCACGACCACCGAAACCCTGCTCAACGCCACCAGCGCGCTCGACTGGATGCGCGAACATGGGGTCGAGGATCCCTATGGCCGCGTCATCGCGCTCACCGCCGCCCCGGACAAGGCGGTCGAATGGGGCGTCGACGAAACCCGCATCCTGCCCTTCGCCGAGAGCGTGGGCGGGCGCTATTCGCTCTGGTCGTCGATCGGCTTCCCCGCCGCGATCGCATTGGGCTGGGACGCGTTCGAGGAACTGCTCGACGGCGCGGCGGAGATGGACCGCCATTTCCGCCTGACCGATCTGCGCAGCAACGCGCCGGTCCTCGCCGCCTTTGCCGACCTTTATTACACCCAGAATCGCGGCTGCGAGACGCGCGGCGTGTTCGCCTATGACGAGCGGCTGCGCCTGCTCCCCAGCTATCTGCAACAGCTCGAGATGGAATCGAACGGCAAGTCGGTCACCGCCGACGGCCAGCCCGTCGGCCGCGCCACCGCGCCGGTCACCTGGGGCGGCGTCGGCACCGATGCGCAGCACGCGGTGTTCCAGCTGCTGCACCAGGGCACGCACCTCATCCCGCTCGAATTCCTGGCGGTGATCGAGGGCGGCGACACGCTGGCCGAGGATCACCACCGCGCCCTGCTGCTCAACTGCTTCGCACAGGGTGCCGCGCTGATGGCCGGCCGCGCCAATGACGACCCCGCCCGCGCCTATGCCGGCGACCGCCCGTCGATGACGCTCCTGCTCGACGAACTCGACCCGCGCACGCTCGGCGCGCTGATCGCCTTCTACGAACACCGCACCTTCGTCAGCGCGGCGCTGCTCGGCATCAACCCCTTCGACCAGTTCGGCGTCGAGCTGGGCAAGGAAATGGCCAAGGCGGCCGAGCGCGGCGGACAGGAATTCGACCCGTCGACCGACGACCTGATCCGGCGGGCGTTCGGCTGATGTCCGACGAAGACTATGTCTATGACGAGGCCAGCGGCGAATGGGTCCCCGCCTCGCAGGTGACCGCGGCTCCGGCGGAGGACGTGGTCGAAGTCCGCGACTCGGTCGGCAATTTGCTGGCCGATGGCGATCAGGTGACGCTGATCAAGGACCTGACGGTCAAGGGCGCGGGGCAGACCCTCAAGCGCGGCACCCTCATCAAATCGATCCGCCTCACCGGCGACCCGCAGGAGATCGACTGCAAGTTCGACGGGATCAAGGGCCTCGTCCTCCACGCCGAATTCGTCCGCAAACGGTGACCCCCACCCCATCGTCACCCCGGCCTTGTGCCGGGGTCCACCGGGAGGCGGGGCGCGAAGCAAGAGGTTCAAGCGCTGGAAGCGCGGCACCGTTGACCCCGGAATAAGTCCGGGGTGACTAACTATGGTCTAACTTGGACCCAATCAGCGTCGCGTCCGAACCCTCTCGGCGCATCATCCTCTCAAGCTGGCGCTGGAACTCGGTGACCGAGGGATAGTCGGTCTGGAACCTGCTTTGAGCGAAATTGGCCGGCTCGTAATAGTTGGCGAGAAATACATCGGCGATCAAACCGCCCCTCACCCCAGCGGCACTGAGACTGAGTTTCGTGACCGGCGTAAACTTCGCCTCGTCACCAAAGCCCCATTCGCAGGCGGCTGGGTTCGCGGCATCAAACGGGTATCGCGACAACGACGCGGCAAACTCCGTCAGGTCCTGCCACTGTACCCACATCCCGTTGCGCCCGCTGAAATCGGGCGTTTGCAAGCGCGCGAGGAGCCACCCGAAATCGTCGTCGTCGCGGCTGAACTCATACTCAAAGGTCAGGGTGCAGTTCATCGCCAGGGAATGGCACGCCGATGGCACCTCCGCAATTGCACCACTCGCGTTGGCAATCCCACCCCAGCCCCCTATCTCCCGCTCCGACGACCCAACAGGAGCCCCAAATGGCCGATTACGACTACGACCTCTTCGTCATCGGCGCAGGCTCGGGCGGCGTCCGCGCCTCGCGCGTCGCAGCCGCGCACGGCGCGAAGGTCGCGATTGCCGAGGAATATCGCGTCGGCGGCACCTGCGTCATCCGCGGCTGCGTGCCCAAGAAGCTGCTCGTCTATGGCGCGCATTTCGCCGAGGATCTGAAGGACGCGCGCCGCTTTGGCTGGAACGTCCCCGATTGCGATTTCGACTGGGCGGTGCTGCGCGACAATGTCCTGTCGGAGGTCGACCGGCTCAATGGCGCCTATACCAACACGCTCGACAGCCACGGCGTGGAGATCGTCCACGAACGCGCCACCGTCTCCGGCCCGAACGAGGTCACGCTGGCGAGCGGGCGGAAAGTCACCGCCGGCAAGATCCTGATCGCGGTCGGCGCGCGCCCGCTGGTCCCCTCCTGCCCCGGCCACGAACATGGCATCACCTCGAACGAGGTGTTCCACCTCGACGCGCTGCCCAAGCGCGTGCTGATCGCGGGCGCCGGGTACATCGCCAATGAGTTCGCCGGCATCTTCAACGAATTCGGCAGCAAGGTGACGCTGATCAACCGCTCCGACGTCATCCTGCGCGGCTATGACGAGCAGATCCGCGACCGGCTGCTCCAGATTTCGATGACCAAGGGTATCGATTTCCGTTTCCACGCCGAGTTCAAGGGGATCGAGAAGCAGGCTGATGGCTCGCTCAAGGTCAGCATGACCAACCATGAGGATATGGAGGTCGACTGCGTCCTCTTCGCCACCGGCCGCGTCCCCAACACCGATGATCTGGGCCTGGCCGAAGCCGGGGTCGAGCTCGACGCCAAGGGGGCGGTCGTGGTCGATGCGGACAACAAGTCGAGCGTCGAGTCGATCTACGCGGTCGGCGACGTCACCAACCGCGTCCAGCTCACCCCCATCGCGATCCGTGAGGGGCAGGCGTTCGCCGACACCATCTTCGGCAACAAGCCGACGACCGTCGACTACAACTGCATCCCCGCTGCCGTGTTCAGCCACCCGCCAATCGCGGGGGGTCGGCATGACCGAGAGCCAGGCGAAGCAGAAATTCGGCGCGGTGAAGGTCTACACCTCGGACTTCCGCGCGATGAAGAACGTCCTCGCCAACCGCAACGAACGCGCGCTGTACAAGATGATCTGCGAGCCGACGTCAGGCAAAGTCCTCGGGCTCCACATGATCGGCCCCGACGCCCCCGAAATCCTTCAGGCGGCGGCAGTGGCAGTGAAGGCGGGCCTCACGAAGGACGATTTCGACCAGACCGTCGCGCTGCATCCGAGCATGGCGGAAGAACTGGTGTTGATGAAGTGATATGGCCTTCCCGCGCAAGCGGGAGCAATTCAGAACCCAGACAGCAGCATGTCGATCGCGTTGCCGATCGTCAGCGCCTCATCCTGTAGCGATGCGACACGCTCACGGCACAGCGACGCCGGGACCGCTGCCATGAACTGTGTCGCCATCACATGAGGCACCCCCGCAATCTCGAACACCGGGTTGAGCCGCGCCGCCGGTCGGGGCGCAGCAGCGAGCGGCAGCAGAGGCACAACCAGCCGCGTGTTCAGTCCCGACAACAGGTCGGTCTGGCAATCAAGCAGATAGGTTCCCGCCTCCGGGCCGACACACACGTCGTAGCGCGCCATCAGAACTGGCGATAACGCGCCAGCGGCAGGCCATGCGTCTCGACATGCCGGTTCGACGCCGCAATCGCCTCCGCATTCTCGGCCAGCCAGCGCTGCGCGCGGGTTTCCGCGATCTGTTCCGTCAGCCCGCGCTCGCACGCCCGCGATACGTTAATATCCAACGCGCGCGCGACTTCGAGCAGATCGGTGTCGAGTGAGATGTTGGTCGCCCTACGGCGGACAGCCTGTCGAGTCATATGCGCATCATATATGCGCATAAACCATTTGAGCAAGCCTTACCCCCCTCGCGCAGCAACGCATCCGCCTCGCTGTCGGCCTCGCCCTCGCCCGCAATCGCCCGCGTCGCGCCCACGTCCATCGCGACATTGCCCAACGTGCGGAAGATGTCCGGAATCGTCTCGACCGCGACCAGCAGCCCCAGGGGCGCGATCGGCACGCCCATCGCGATGGCGATCGGCGCGATCGACGAGACGAAGCTGATCGTCCCGGGCAGCCCCACCGCGCCCATCGTGGTGATCGCCGCCGCCGCCCAGCCCGCGGCGATCTGTCCCGCGGTCAGCTCCATCCCGAACCAGTGCGCGACATAGATGGCGACGGCAAAGTTCATCGCCGGCCCGGTCCAGCGGAACAGCGCCACCGCCAGCGGCAGCACCACGCCCGCCCGCGCCACCGGCACGCCGAGCGATTCGGTCGAGCGCAGCATCGCGGGCAGGCTGGCGAGCGAGCTCTGGGTCGATGCCGCCACCACCTGGCTCGGCAGGATCGCGCGCACGAACCGCCCCGGCGACACCTTCGCCACGCCCCAGGCGAACGGCACCGCGAGCAGCCACAGCACGATCCCCACCGCGCTCACGATCGCGACATAATGGAGCAGCGCCCCGAACGCCGACGTCCCCGCCCGCGCCCCGACGACATAGGCGAGCGCGCCGACCCCGATCGGCCCCAGCCACAACACCCAGTTGATCACGACCAGCATCGCATTGCCCAGCGCCTGGAAGAACCCGGTCAGCCGCGCGCGCTCCTCCACCGGCAACCGCGTGATCGCGAAGGCGAAGACGGTGGTGAACAGGATCATCGGCAGGAACGCGTCGTTGACCGCCGACGCGATCGGGTTGGACGGCACCAAGGCGACGAGGAAGGCGGAGAAGGGCGGCACCTCTCCGGTCGGCGGCGCGCTGCCCAATGCCTCGCGCAGCGCATTGGCGAGATCCGCGCCCAGCGGAAATGCCGACAACAGGCCCAGGGTCAGCGCCCCGCCCAAGGCCGAGCTGATCCACAACAGGATGATGAAGGTGATGAACGCCCGTGTCGCCAGCGTGCTCGCCCGCGCGGCTTCGGCAGTCGCGGCGATGCCGGTGATCAGCAGCGACACCACCAGCGGCACGATCGTCATCTGCAGCGCGTGGAGCCACATCGTCCCGATTGGCTGGACCCAGTCGGCGGCGATCAGCGCGCGTTCGGGGGCCAGCGCCGCGGCCGTGACGCCGATGACCAGCGCCAGGATGAGGGCAACAAAGATACGGGTTGCTTGCGACATGCTCGCCCTTGAGAAAAAGCGGCGCTATGACCGCGCCGAAGAGAGTGATGCAACGTCGCAAAGCGGATGAATATGGCAAGAAAATATTTCGGCACCGATGGAATCCGCGGCAAGACCAATGCGGGCCACATGACCGCAGCGATGGCGATGAAGGTCGGCATGGCGGCCGGCAAGCATTTCGTGCGCGGCGATCACCGCCACCGCGTGGTGATCGGCAAGGACACCCGCCTCTCGGGCTATATGATCGAAAACGCGCTGGTCGCCGGGTTCGCCAGCGTCGGCATGGACGTGACGCTCGTCGGCCCGATGCCGACCCCGGCTGTCGCGATGCTCACCCATTCGATGCGCGCGGACCTTGGCGTGATGATCTCCGCCAGCCACAATCCCTATGCGGACAACGGCATCAAGCTGTTCGGTCCGGATGGCTACAAGCTGTCAGACGAGGACGAGGCCGCGATCGAAGCGCTGATCGACGCGGAGGTGGACCTTGCCCCCTCGTCCGAAATTGGCCGCGTCCGCCGCGTCGACGATGTGAAGGGCCGCTACATCCACTTTGCCAAGGCAACCTTCCCCGCCGAACTCAGCCTCGACGGCCTCAAGATCGTGGTCGATTGCGCCAATGGAGCCGCCTATCAGGTTGCGCCCTCGGCTTTGTGGGAGCTCGGCGCCGAAGTCGTCGCGATCGGCGTGTCGCCCAATGGCAAGAACATCAATGACCAGGTCGGCTCCACCGCTCCGCTCACCTTGTGCGAGACCGTGGTCGCATCCGGCGCGCATATCGGCATCGCACTCGACGGCGACGCCGACCGGCTGATCGTCGCGGACGAACATGGCGAGGTGGTCGATGGCGACCAGCTGATGGCGGCGATCGCGGGCGGATGGGCGCGACAGGGGCGGCTCGCCGGCGGCGGCCTGGTCGCCACGGTCATGTCGAACCTCGGCCTCGAACGCCATCTCGCTGCGCAGGGGCTCGGCCTCGTTCGCACCAAGGTCGGCGACCGCCATGTCCTCGAAAAGATGCGCGCCTCGGGCTATAATGTCGGCGGCGAGCAGTCGGGCCACATCATCCTGTCCGACTATGCCACCACCGGCGACGGCCTGATCGCCGCGCTTCAGGTGCTCGCCGAAATCGTCCGCGCGGGTGCACCCGCGAGCGAGGTGCTCCACCGCTTCGACCCGCTGCCGCAGTTGCTCAAGAATGTCCGCTTCGCCGGGGGCAAGCCGCTGGAGCATGGTTCGGTCCAGGATGTGATCGCCGCCGCCGAGGCCGAATTGCAGGGCACCGGCCGCCTCGTCATCCGCCCGTCGGGCACCGAACCGGTAATCCGCGTGATGGCGGAGGGCGAGGACATGGCGCAGGTCACCGCAGTGGTCGATCGTATCTGCGACGCGGTACGCGCGGCGGCAGCCTGATCGCGGTGGCCGATCCCATCGCCCCCGGCACCGTGCACCACGTGTCGAGCGATGTCGCGGCGGCGCTGCGCAAAGACGCTGGTCTGCTCGCGCAATGGGAAGGCCTGACGCCGCTCGGTCGCAACGAGTTTCTCTGCTGGATCGACGATGCCAAGCAGGCGGCGACCCGCGCCCGCCGGATCGAACGGATGGGGGAGGAGCTGCGCGCCGGCAAACGCCGGCCCTGTTGCTGGGCGGGATGCATCCACCGCACCGACAAGGCACCGGGCAAATGGCAACAGGCCGTGCTGATCGACGGCAAGGCGGCGAAGCGACCATGAGCGCCCGCCCCGCATGGCTTTGCATGTGCGCCGCGCTGCCGTAAGGGTCGGCGATGCTCGAAATGCGCCCCGACTGCGAACGCTGCGGCAGCGATCTTCCCGCCGATCAGGGCGGGGCGTTCATCTGCTCGTTCGAATGCACCTTTTGCGCCGACTGCGCCGATGCGCTTGACGAAACCTGCCCCAATTGCGGCGGCGAATTGCTCGACCGCCCGGCGCGCGTCGGCGATGCGCTCAAGAAATATCCGGCCAGCACCGCGCGACGGTTCAGCGGCAACGACAATTGAGCGCAATCGCGGTCGTCGGCACCGGCGCGGTCGGGGCGAGCGTCGCCGCCTGGCTGATCGCCGCGCCGGACCATGACGTCACCCTGTGCGCCCGCACGCCGTTCGACACGCTGCGCGTCGAGACGCCCGACGGGGTTCTCGAAAGCCAGCCCCGCATCCTCACCGACCCCGCCGCCGCGCAGCCGGTCGACTGGGTACTGGTGGTGACCAAGACCTATGACGCCTCCGGCGCACAGCGCTGGCTCGACCATCTGATCGGCCCCGACACCAATGTCGCGATCCTCCAGAACGGGGTCGAACATCGCAGCCGCTTTCCCGGCATCGACCCCGCGCGCATCGTGCCGGTGATCGTCGATATCCCCGCCGAACGCCGCGCCCCCCGGCGATGTCGTGCAGCGCCGCAGCGGCAGCCTCACCGTCCCGAACGACCCCGCCGGAACCGCCTTCGCCGCGCTGTTCGCGCACAGCCCGATCGACACGATCCTGACCGACGACTGGCAAAGCGCCGCGTGGCGCAAGCTCGCGATCAATTGCGCGGGCGCGGTCAACGCGCTCACCCTCCAGCCGTCCGGCATCGCTCGCGACGCAGAAGCCGCCGAACTGATGCGCGCTCTGATCCGCGAATGCATCGCGGTCGGCCGCGCCGAGGGCGCGACCCTTCCCGACGACCTGCCCGACAGCATCGTCGAGGGCTATCGCAACAGCCCGCCGGATTCGATCAACTCGATCCACGCCGACCGCCTCGCCGGCCGCCCGACCGAGGCCGACGCCCGCAACGGCGTGATCGCGCGATTGGGGGCAAGGCACGGCATCGATGCGCCACTGAACCGCATGGCAGATGTGGTGTTGCGGAAGGCGACCAGCCGCTAACGCGCCCTCTCCCCTCCGCAGGAGGGGGAGAGGGATGCGCAGACTTGGGTCTTGCGCAGCAAGGCCCTTAGTCGGAGCTGGGAGAGGGGTGGGCGGCTACGCAGTAGCCGCGCGGAGCAAAGCTCCGCTCTACCCCTCTCCCAACCTTCGCTAGGCAGCACGCTGCCAAGCTGCGGTATCCCTCTCCCCTATCAAGGGGAGAGGGCAACAAGGACGCACCCACCCTTTCCTACAGCCCCCCGCCTGTGTCATGGCTTGACCACAATGTCCGCGACCACCCAACCTCGCCCCCATCGGCCCGACGCCCGCGTCGCGCTTCGGTCGCCCACCTGCCCAGCCACCGTCGCATTCCCGGCCCGGCCCGGTCGCCCACCCGTTGTCAGCCTGTCGCGCCGCCGTCGCGCACCTGTCGCCCCGATGTCGCGCGCGTGTCGTGTCCCCGTCGCGTCACAGCCGCAAACCCGCCCCGTCCCGGTCGCCTCGCCCCAATACACGCCCATTTTCGTCAGAATCGTCCGGACAGCCGCGCCATGAGCATCCCCCGCATCCTGATCATTGCCGGGTCCGACTCGGGCGGCGGGGCGGGCATCCAGGCCGATATCCGCACCGTCACCATGCTCGGCGGCCATGCCATGACCGCGATCACCACGATCACCGCGCAGAACACGCTCGGCGTCACCGCCATTCACCCGGTCCCGGTCGAGATCGTGCTGGCGCAGATCGACGCGGTGACCTCCGACATCGGCTGTGACGCGGTGAAGATCGGGATGATCGGATCGGCCGAGATCGCCAACGCGGTCGCCGATCGGCTGGAGGCGCTCGACTGCCCGATCGTGTTCGATCCGGTGATGATCGCCACCAGCGGATCGGTGCTCGCCGACCCCGAGACGATCGCCGCGTTCGAACGGCTGATGACCATCGCATCCGTGGTGACCCCCAACCTCCCCGAACTCACCGCACTCGGCGGGCGTCAGGCGGTGCTCGCCTATGGCTGCCACCTCGCCGAAAAGGGCGGGCACAAAGAAGGGCCGACGATCGTCGACCAGCTCTATGCGCCCAAGGACCGGCTGGTCATGGAGGTCGAGGCCGAGCGGATCGACACCCCCGACACGCACGGCACCGGCTGCACCTTCGCCGCCGCGCTCG
Organism: Sphingomonas sp. J344; assembly: GCF_024700005.1. Lineage (NCBI taxonomy): Bacteria > Pseudomonadati > Pseudomonadota > Alphaproteobacteria > Sphingomonadales > Sphingomonadaceae > Sphingomonas > Sphingomonas sp. J344. The sequence continues at coordinate 1,149,369 of NZ_JAJONB010000001.1, forward strand.
CCACCGGCCTCGGCTCGGGCCTGTCGATCGGGGAAGCGTTCATTCAGGCGGTGCGCTTCGTCCGCCTCGCCATCCTCAACGCCCCCGGATTGGGCGAAGGCCATGGCCCGGTCGGCCATGCGCTCGGCATGGTCCCGTTCGATATCGTCGATGGCGAGGGTGACGACGACGATGCCTGATTTGAGCTACGAACTCCGCCATGCCGTCCGAGGTCCTGTGGCCGGGGTGGACGAAGCAGGTCGCGGCCCGCTCGCCGGGCCGGTGGTCGCCGCCGCAGTCATACTCGATCCCGCCTGCATCCCCGACGGGATCGACGATTCAAAGGCGCTGGCCGCCGCCAAGCGCGCTGCCCTGTGCGAAGCGATCCTCGGCTGCGCCCGCGTCGGCATCGGTATCGCCAGCGTCGAGGAGATCGACCGGCTCAACATCCTCTGGGCAACCATGCTGGCGATGACCCGCGCCGTCGCCGCGCTCGACCTGCCCCCGCCTATGTCCTGGTCGATGGCAATCGCTGTCCCGACTGGCCCCACGCCAGCGAGGCCGTCATCGGCGGCGACGCGCTGTGCCTGTCGATCGCCGCCGCCTCGATCGTCGCCAAGCACCGCCGCGACTGCATCATGGCGGAACTGGACACACTCCACCCCGGCTATGGCTGGGCTAGCAACAAGGGCTACGCCGCCCGCGTCCATCAGGAAGCGCTGAGAACCCTCGGCCCCACCCCCCACCACCGCCGCAGCTTCGCGCCGGTGGCACAGGCGGAACTGGATTTCGGACCGGTGGTTCAGTGCGCCTAGGAGAGTGTGGATGGAAACCCAGCAGCTTCATCGTGGCCGCCTGATCGACCATATCCACCTCGTCGTTGCCGATATCGAGGCGTGCCGCCGCTTCTATACCGCCGTGTTGGGCGTGCTCGGCATCCCGATCGGTGGCGGCGGCGACGACTATTTCTGGGCGGACGAACTGTTCGTCTCGACTGCGGATAGCGAGGCGGCGCTCGGCAAGCTTACCGGCCGCCACCATATCGGGTTTCAGGCAGCCGATCGGGCAGCGGTCGACGCATTCCATCAGGCCGGCCTCGCCTCCGGCGGCACCGACAATGGCGCGCCGGGCAACCGGCCCTATCACCCGGGCTATTACGCGGCGTTCCTGCTCGATCCTGCGGGCAACAACATCGAGGCGGTCCATCACGGTGAAGCACGCAAAAGCGCATCGTCGGTCGTGGTCGAATTTGAGGAATGACGGGACGGAGGTCCCCGCTCTTTGACATGAGGGAAAAGGCCCGCCGCCACGCCAAAGCGTGACGACGGGCCTCCTTTCCTCCCCAGGAAATGTGGAGCGCGAGCCTCAGCGGCTACGCGGCAAATTGATTCATCGTATTGTGGACCCCGCCGGCCTTCAGCGCGGCCTCACCGGCGAAATACTCCTTGTGATCGTCGCCGATGTCGGAACCCGACATGTTCTGGTGCTTCACACAAGCAATGCCCTGCCGGATCTCCTGCCGCTGCACGCCCTTGACGTAGCCGAGCATCCCCATCTCGCCGAAATACTCCTTCGCCAGATTGTCGGTCGACAGCGCCGCGGTGTGATAGGTCGGCAAGGTGATCAGGTGGTGGAAGATGCCGGCCCGCGCCGCCGCGTCCTTCTGGAAGGTGCGGATCTTCTCGTCCGCCTCCTCCGCCAGCGGCGTGCCGTCATACTCCACGCTCATCAGCCTGGCCCGGTCATAGGCCGAAACGTCGAGCCCCTGCTCGCTCCACCGGTCGAACACCTGCTGGCGGAAGTTGAGCGTCCAGTTGAAGCTGGGCGAGTTGTTGTAGACCAGCTTGGCATTGGGAACGACCTCGCGGATCCGGTCCACCATCGACGCGATCTGCTCGATATGGGGCTTCTCGGTCTCGATCCACAGCAGGTCGGCACCGTTCTGGAGCGACGTAATGCAATCGAGGACGCAGCGATCCGCCCCGGTCCCCTCGCGGAACTGGAACAGGTTCGACGGCAGCCTTTTGGGCTTCATCAGCTTGCCGTCGCGGTTGATGACGACATCGCCATTGACGCCCGACAGGTCGGTGACCTCCTCGCAATCGAGGAACGCGTTATACTGGTCGCCCAGATCGCCCGGCTCCTTGGAGTAAGCGATCTGCTTGGTCAGCCCGGCACCCAGCGAATCGGTCCGCGTGACGATGATCCCGTCATCGACCCCCAGTTCCATGAAGGCGTAGCGGCAGGCGCGGACCTTCGCCAGGAAGTCCTCGTGCGGCACGGTGACCTTGCCGTCCTGATGCCCGCACTGCTTCTCGTCGCTCACCTGATTCTCGATCTGGAGCGCGCAGGCCCCGGCCTCGATCATCTTCTTGGCGAGCAGATAGGTCGCCTCGGCATTGCCAAAGCCCGCGTCGATATCGGCGATGATCGGCACGACATGCGTCTCGTAATTGTCGATCGCATTCTGGATTCGCGCCGCCTCGACCGCATTGCCGGCATCCCGCGCCGCATCGAGATCGCGGAACATCATCCCCAGCTCGCGGGCATCGGCCTGTTTGAGGAAGGTGTAGAGTTCCTCGATCAGCGCCGGGACGCTGGTCTTTTCGTGCATCGACTGGTCGGGCAGCGGCCCGAAATCGCTGCGCAGCGCGGCGACCATCCAGCCGGAGAGATAGAGGTAGCGCCGCTTGGTGCTGCCGAAATGCTTCTTGATCGCGATCATCTTCTGCTGCGCGATGAAGCCGTGCCAGCAGCCGAGCGACTGGGTGTAGGCCGCCGGATCGGCGTCATAGGCCGCCATGTCGCGGCGCATGATCCCCGCGGTGTACTTCGCAATGTCGAGCCCCGTGCGGAACCGGTTCTGCAACCGCATCCGCGCGACCGATTCGGCGTCGATGCCGTTCCAGCGGCCGTTCTGCGCATCGATGGGGGCAGCGGCCCGGGCGATCTCGTCGATATAGGTCATTGCGTCACCTCACTGTATTGCGAGTATGACTATTCACTTTGATCAACGATTTCCGGCCAAATCGCGCCGTGCTGCGGTTGCGAAGTCGTTAGATCGGCCCGACAGTTCTGTTTTTTTGTAAATTTATGACTGATGGCAACGAGCCGGAATCGCCCCCGGCGAGTCTTTTCGCCACACCCCAAACCTTGTGCCTGTGGATAACTTTGGGACTCAATATGTGGACCAGTGCCGAAATGTTCCGCCAAGTTAACGGAATCCCAAGCCTTTTCGTTAACCAATGTTCGCTTGACGGAGTCCAGCGTTCGTGGCGTTTCACCGGTTCAACGGGGTTTGGAGTGGTTAATGGGGGTCATCGAAAAGGTCGCTGAGGCGACACGGGCAGCGGTCGAGGTGCGCACCCGCAACTGGGTCGACGTGCTCCCGCTCGATTCGATCATCCAGCAGGATTGTATCGAGGCGATGCGCGCCCTTCCCGCCGCGTCGGTCGACATGATCTTCGCCGACCCGCCCTACAACCTCCAGCTCGGCGGCGATCTCAACCGCCCCGATGGCAGCCATGTCGACGCGGTCACCGACGATTGGGACAAGTTCGATTCGCTGTCCGCCTATGACGCCTTCACCCGCGCCTGGCTGGCCGAGGCGCGCCGCGTGCTCAAGCCCAACGGCACGATCTGGGTGATCGGCAGCTACCACAACATCTTCAAGGTCGGATCGGCGATCCAGGATCTCGGCTTCTGGATCCTCAACGACATCATCTGGCGCAAGGCCAACCCGATGCCCAATTTCAAGGGCACCCGCTTCACCAACGCGCACGAAACGCTGATCTGGGCGTCGATGGGCGAAAAGTCGAAATACACCTTCAACTACCGCAGCATGAAGACGCTCAACGACGAGCTTCAGATGCGCAGCGACTGGGAATTCCCGATCTGCGGCGGGCAGGAGCGGCTGAAGAAGAACGGCACCAAGGTCCACCCGACCCAGAAGCCCGAAGCCTTGCTGTATCGCGTGATGCTCGCTTGCACCAAGCCGGGCGACATCATCCTCGACCCGTTCTTCGGCACCGGCACCACCGGCGCCGTGGCCTGGCGGCTGCGCCGTCACTGGATCGGGATCGAGCGCGAGGGCAATTATGTCGAGGCGGCGCAGGAGCGCATCGCCGCCGCGCTGCCGCTCGACGAGAGCGCGGTCACGACGATGATGGCGCCGCGCCAGGCGCCGCGCGTCGCGTTCGGCACGCTGATCGAGACCGGCTACCTCACCCCCGGTACCGTGCTGAGCGACGCCAAGCGCCGCTGGCGCGCGACGGTGAAGGCCGACGGATCGCTGCTCACCGATTGCGGCGTGGCGGGATCGATCCACAAGGTTGGCGCGACGCTGCAGGGCGCGCCGTCGTGCAACGGCTGGACCTTCTGGCACCATCAGGGCGCCGATCGGCTCGAGCCGATCGACACGCTGCGCCAGACCTATCTGCTCGCGACGCAACCGTAAGTCCCATTGCGCTCCTGCGAAAGCAGGAGCCCAGGGTCACACGCGCTGCCCTTGAAACTCTGGGCTCCTGCTTTCGCAGGCGCGCTGATATGGCTGCGCGATGAGCGAAATTCCCCCCGCCGCCCGCCTCTACCTCCGCCCCGTCGCGCCGGTCGACAGCCCGATCGGTTACGATGGTCAGGTCGCGCGGCTCGCCGGGGGGCTGGGCTGGTTCGCCGCCTATGAGCTGATCGCGGTCGAGAGCGGCCGCCGGGTCGCCCAGCGACTGCTACCCGTCGAGCAACTTCCCGCCCTGCTTACCCAGCTTCCGGACACGCAGGCCGAGCGGCTCCGCACCCTAGCCACGGCCATCTCCGCGCCGCGTCCGGTGATCCGCGCCGGCGAGCGGACCTTGCGGCTCGACCAGCCCTTGGTCGCCGGCATCCTCAACGTCACCCCCGACAGCTTCTCCGACGGTGGCAAGCATGGCGGCGATCCCGAAGCGATCGCACAGGCCGGGTTCGACATGGGGCTCGCTGGCGCGTCTTTGGTCGATGTCGGCGGCGAATCGACCCGGCCCGGGGCGGAGGCGGTGTGGGAGGGCGACGAGATCAAGCGCGTCGTCCCGGTGATCGAGCGGCTCGCAAAGGCCGGGGTCCCCGTCTCGATCGACACGCGCAAGGCAGCGGTGATGGAGGCGGCGCTGGCCGCCGGCGCACATATCGTCAACGATGTCGCCGCGCTCGCCTATGATCCGCGCGCGATTGATGTGGTGGCACGGGCGGCATGTCCCGTGATCCTAATGCACTCGCCCGACCCCGCGCAGTCGCCGCATGGCGGAAGCGGCTATCGCGACCCGCTGATCGACGTGTTCGACTGGCTTGAGGCGCGGGTCGATGCGGTGGTCGCGGGCGGGGTCCAGCGGAGCAACATTCTGGTCGATCCGGGCATCGGTTTCGGCAAGTCGCTCGCCGACAATCTCGCGCTGATGAACGGCCTGACGCTGTTCCACGGCCTGGGCCTGCCGATCATGCTGGGCGCGAGCCGCAAGCGGATGATCGGCGCGCTCGACCATGAGGCCCCGGTCGAACGGCGGCTGGGCGGCTCACTGGCGCTGGCGATGAAAGGGGCGGAGGCGGGCTGCCAGCTGTTGCGCGTCCATGATGTGCCCGAAACGGTGCAGGCGGTACGCGTGTGGCGCGGCATGAAGGATCACGGGCTGGTCGGCCAGCCGGGATAACGCTCAGTTCAGCGGCCCGGGCCGCGTGCGCTGATCGACATAGGTGCGCTGAACGTTGAACGCGCTGGGGCGGGTATCGCGAAACCGGTCGCGGCGGCGCTCCGCCTCGGCCCCGATCTTTTCGAGGCTGTCGACCAGATCCTCCAGATTGCGGCGGCGTTCGCTCGCGGTCGCATCGCGACACTCGTCCATGCAGGCGGCGACCAGATCGGGCACGCGACGGCGGATGACGTTCGCCCAGTCGACCGCATCGGTCGCCAGCGGATCGCCATCGGCGACGGCGAGCAGCCGCGCACAGCTGGTCCGTGCCGCCGCGACGCGGCTGACCGCCCAGTCGGCCTCGGTCGCGGTCAGCGTCCATGCCGCCTCAAGCGGGTCGCCCGGATCGGCGGCCTGCCCGCGGCGCAGGCGATAGCGATCAAGCTTCGCGCGCAGTCGCCGAATGCCGAACCACGCGCCAAAGGCCGCCGCACCAGCGGTGACCAGCATCACGGCGATTACCGCAAGCGCGAGGAAGGCGGCAGCGAAGACGAGGAAGCGCAGCATCGCCCGACTATATGGGAAGCAGCGCGCGCTTCGCCAGCCTCACAATGTGTAGCCGCCGTCGGCAAGCAACGTCGTACCGGTAATCAGCGCACCTTGGTCGCCGAGCAGGAACCCGATCTGCGCCGCCACCTCTTCCGCCTTGGCATAACGACCCAGCGGGGTCGCCATCGCTGCCAACTCGGCAAAGGCGGCATCGCGGCCGATTTCCGCCGCACGCGCCGCGAACATCGGCACGGCATCCCACACGGCCGTCTCGACCCCGGCAGGCGCGATGGCGTTGACGCGGATGCCGTCAGCCGCCCCCTCCTTCGCCGCGACCTTGGCGAGGTGGATCAGCGCAGCTTTCGAGCAGCCATAGGCGGCGACCCCTGGCTCGGCCTTGATCCCCGCCGCCGACGCGGTCAGCACGATGCTGCCTCCGCGCCCTTCCATCGCCCGCATCGCCGCCCGCAGTGTCAGGAACGCGCCGTCGAGATTGACCGACAGGATGCGCCGCCACTCAGCGAAATCGAGCGAGGCGATCGGCCCCGCCCCGGCGACCCCGGCATTGATCACCGCATGATCGAGCGCGCCAAGATCGACGCGATCCCAAAGCGACTCATCGGAAACATCGCCCGCGACACGAATCACCTCGCCCGCGACCCTCAGCGATTCCAGCGCAGCAGCGTCACGATCGACCAGAATCAGCCGCGCCGCACCCGCATCCGCCAGATATTGCGCGACCGCCATCCCGATCCCGGACGCCGCCCCGGTCACCAGCGCAGTCCGCCCTTCAAACCCGTCTCTCATGGGTGTAGCATGCCATGGTTACGACCACAGAGTCGAACCTGGTTTGGGAGGTAGCGATGCGCGAGGCCTATGACCGTTACTCGAACATATCGATCCTGCTCCACTGGCTGATCGCCGGGCTGCTGGTGGCGAACGTGATCATCGCGATTGCCATGAACAGCGACCCCGCCTGGTTCGTCTGGCACAAGTCGATCGGCATTTCGGTGCTGCTGCTGACATTGGTGCGGGTCGCGTGGCGAGTCACCCATCCCTGGCCGCGCTTCCCCGATACGATGCCGAACTGGGAACGCGCCGCGTCGCGCGCAACGCACATCGCGTTCTATGTCCTCCTGCTGGCAGTACCGCTGCTGGGGTGGGCCGCAGTATCCGCAGGCACGCGCGGTACGGGCATGTTGTTCGGCGTAATCCAGTGGTTCGACCTGCCGGTAGGCAAGTCAGTCGAGCTGCGCACGATGTTCGGCGACCTGCACGAACTGGTCGTCTATGCGACCCTCGCGCTGATCGCCGCGCATATCGGCGGGGCGCTCAAGCACCAGTTCTTCGACGAGGATGTGGTGTTCCACCGCATGCTGCCGGGGCTCAAGCAAAGCCACCAGGACGACGAGATCTAGGGCGCTTTTGTTTGGTGCGGGACCGGCCTGCTCCCCCACCCGACTACCCACCGAGTGTACCGTCGGGGTGGCCGGGTGCGGGAGCGGGCCGGTGCCGTGTCCCAACAGGCTACGCGGCGTTCTGGTCGATTCCCAGCTCGCCGAGCTTGCGGTAGAGCGTCGAGCGCCCGATACCGAGCCGGCGGGCGACTTCGGTCATGCGCCCGCGATAATGGCCGATGGCGAGGCGGATGACATCGGCCTCGATCTCCTCTAGCGCGCGCAGATTACCGTCGGGCTTGAACAAGGTGACCCCAGCCCCCCTGCGCCGCGCCGCCATGCGACTGCGCGCCACCCGCAGGACGTCCGCCGGCCAGCTGCGCGATCTGCGGGAAATCGGCGCGGGTCAGCGCGTCGCCGTCGCACAGCACCGCCGCGCGGAACAAAGCGTTCTGGAGCTGGCGGACATTGCCCGGCCAGTCATAGCCGCCGAGCAACGCCAGCGCGTCGTCGGTAATGCCGAGCGGCCGCAGCCCCGGCTGCTCCGCGATCCGCGCGAGCAGATGGCGGGCGAGCGGCGCGACATCGCCGGCGCGGTCGCGCAGCGGCGGGATCGTCACCTGGACGACGTTGAGCCGGTAATAAAGGTCCTCGCGGAAGCGCCCCTGCTCGACCTCGGTCAGCAAGGTCTTGTTGGTCGCAGCGATGACGCGGACATCGACCTGCGAGGCGTGGCGCGCGCCGATCGGCTGGACTTCGCCCGACTGGACGACGCGGAGCAGCTTGACCTGTGCTTCCAGCGGCATCTCGCCAATCTCGTCGAGGAAGATGGTGCCGCCATCGGCCTCCTGAAACCGGCCGATCTTGCGTTCGAAGGCGCCGGTGAACGCGCCCTTTTCATGGCCGAACAGTTCGGATTCGACCAAGTTGGCGGGGATCGCGCCGCAATTGACGCGCACAACCGGCTTGGTGTGGCGCGGCGAAGCGGCGTGGATCGCCTCGGCGACCACTTCCTTGCCCACCCCGCTCTCGCCCTCGATCAGCACGGGCACACGCGCGCGCGCCGCTTTGGCCGCGATCGCCAGCGCGGCGCGGAATTGCGGCGCGGACCCGACGATCTCGTCGAAGGCGAGGTGTGCCGACATCTTCTCGGTCAGCGGGCGCAATTCGCCCCCAACCTTGGCCCCGACCGCACAGTCGAGCGCGGCGAGCAGCCGTTCGGCGGCAAGCGGCTTGACGAGGAAATCGGTGGCACCCGCGCGCATCGCGCTGACCGCCGCCGCGACCGAGCCATTTGCGGTCAGCAGCAGGATCGGGAGCATCGGGCGGTTGAGACGCAGCTCGGCGATCAGCGACGCCGCATCGAAATCGGGCGCCCAATGATCGAGGATAATCGCGTCGAGCGCCATCCCGTCGGGCGTGCCCAATGTCGCCACCGCCGTCTCATGGTCGCTGGCAAAGATTGTGCGCCAACCGCGACGCGCGGCGATGGCCGCGATCAACCGGCGCTGTGCCGGTTCCTCGTCGATCAGCATCAGCTGGCGCTGTCCGTTGCGCGTCATCTTTGCGTCCTCCGCCTGTCCCGGCTGTCCCAACTTCGGTCACCCAGCATAGAACGGTCGGGTAAAGACGGGCTTAAGGCTGCCTAAAGCGCACAGGGGTTGAGGGGCGGGCGAGCGCTGTCTAAGACGGGCCGCAACGAAGCGTGTTTAGGGGAAGACGCATGGCCCAGAGCGGTGACATGAAGGCACATGAAGCGACCTATGGCGGGTTCATGCGCCTGTTGAAGGTCGGCACGATCATTTCCGTGATCCTCGCCGCGATCGTCGTCTGGCTGATCGCCTGACGTGAAGATCGCGGTCCTCAAGGAGACCGCCGCCGGTGAGCGGCGGGTCTCCGCGACGCCGGAAACCGTCAAGAAATTCGTCTCGCTGGGTGCTGCTGTCGCAGTCGAACTCGGGGCGGGTGACACCGGTTTCCTATCCGATGCAAGCTTCGAAGCTGCGGGCGCGACCATCGGTTCACGCGCGCAGGTGCTGGCCGATGCCGATATCGTGCTGGGCGTGCAGGGTCCCGATCCAGCGACGCTGGCGGGGATCAAGCCCGGTGCTTGGCTGGCGGCTGGCCTCAACCCGTTCGGTGAGCGCGCCCGCGTCGATGCTTATGCGGCGCTGGGGATCGAGGCGCTGGCGATGGAGTTCATGCCGCGCATTACACGCGCGCAGTCGATGGACATCCTCTCCTCCCAGTCGAACCTCGCGGGATACAAGGCAGTGCTCGACGCCGCGTCCGAATATGGCCGCATCTTCCCGATGATGATGACGGCTGCAGGCACCGTGTCCGCGGCCAAGGTGTTCGTCATGGGCGTCGGCGTCGCCGGGCTTCAGGCGATCGCCACCGCCCGCCGCCTCGGCGCGCAGGTGTCGGCAACCGATGTGCGCTCGGCCACCAAGGAACAGATCCAGTCGCTCGGCGCCAAGCCGATCTTCGTCGAAAATGTCGCGGGGATCGAGGGCGAAGGCTCGGGCGGTTACGCCACCGAGATGAGCGACGAATACAAGGCGGCGCAGGCCGAGCTGGTCTCGTCGCACATCGCCAAGCAGGACATCGTCATCACCACTGCGCTGATCCCGGGCCGCCCGGCCCCGCGCCTCATCACCGACGCACAGATCGCGTCGATGCGGCCGGGCAGCGTCATCGTCGACCTAGCGGTCGAAGCCGGCGGCAATGTCGAGGGCGCGGTCGCGGGTGAGGTGGTTGAGCGCCACGGCGTCAAGATCGTCGGCCACCGCAACGTGTCCTCACGGCTGGCGAGCGATGCCTCGGCGCTGTTCGCGCGCAACCTCTACAACTTTCTCTCGGCCTTCTGGGACAAGGAATCTGGCAAGCCGGTGCTCGATGAAGAGATCGGCGACGCGATCCGGCTGACCAAGGATGGCAAGGTAGTGAACGAGCGTCTGCTCGCCTGATTTTTGCGCAAGGGGGCGCTGACATGGACTTCATCTCGATCCTGTCGATCTTCGTGCTGGCGTGTTTCGTCGGCTATTATGTCGTGTGGTCGGTGACCCCGGCGCTGCACACGCCGCTGATGGCGGTCACCAATGCGATTTCCAGCGTCATCATCGTCGGCGCGCTGATCGCTTCGGCCGCTGCCGGCAGCCCGACCGCCAAATGGCTGGGGCTGATCGCGGTGGCACTGGCCAGCGTCAATATCTTCGGCGGGTTCGCCGTGACCGAGCGGATGCTCGCCATGTACAAGAAGAAGGGCTGAGCCGATGCATGAAGTTGCTCCGCTGAACCCCTGGGTCGCGCTCGCCTATCTGATTGCAGGCGTGTGTTTCATCGTCGCGCTGCGCGGCCTGTCCTCGCCCGCGACTAGCCGTCGCGGCAACCGTTTCGGCATGGCGGGCATGCTGATCGCGGTGGTGACCACGCTGGTCACGCATACCCCGACGCTTTCGGACGGCATCGGCCGCACGATGTTCGAACTTGATGTAACAACGCTCATCGAGATTTTGGCAGCGATCGCGATCGGCGGCGGGTTCGGCTGGATCGTCGCGCGCAAGATCAAGATGACCGACATGCCGCAGCTGGTGGCGGGCTTCCACTCGCTCGTCGGCCTTGCCGCGGTGCTGGTCGGCGTCGCCGCCTATCTCAACCCCGAAGCGTTCGGCATCGTCTTTCCCGCCGGATCGCCCAATGCCGGCCTGATCCTGCCGGTCAGCCGGATCGAGCTCGGCCTGGGGGTCGCGATCGGTGCGATTACCTTCTCCGGATCGGTCATCGCGTTCCTGAAGCTCAACGGGAACATGGGCGGCGCGCCGATCATGCTGCCCGGGCGCCATGTCATCAACCTCGGCACGCTCGCCGCGATCCTCGGCCTGATCGCGTTCCTGACGATTGAGCTGCGCGCGCCCGAATGGGTGTTCTGGACTGTGCTGGTCCTGTCCTTCGTCATCGGCTTCTTGCTGATCATCCCGATCGGCGGCGCCGACATGCCGGTCGTGGTGTCGATGCTCAACAGCTATTCGGGCTGGGCCGCCGCCGCGATGGGCTTCACGCTCGGCAACACCGCGATGATCATTACCGGCGCACTGGTCGGCAGCTCGGGCGCGATCCTCAGCTACATCATGTGCAAGGCGATGAACCGCAGCTTCATCAGCGTGATCGCGGGCGGTTTCGGCGGCGACAGCGGCGGTGGCGCTGCTGCGGCCAAGACCGATCGTCCGTGGAAGCGCGGCTCCGCCGAGGACGCCGCCTTCCTGATGCAACAGGCAGAACAGGTCATCATCGTCCCGGGATACGGCATGGCGGTGGCGCAGGCTCAGCACGTCCTTCGCGAAATGGGCGACAAGCTCAAGGAACATGGCGTCCGCGTCAAATACGCGATCCATCCGGTCGCGGGCCGTATGCCCGGTCACATGAACGTGCTGCTCGCCGAAGCCAACGTCCCCTATGACGAGGTGTTCGAGCTGGAGGACATCAACAGCGAGTTCAGCCAGACCGACGTCGCCTTCATCATCGGCGCGAACGACGTGGTCAATCCGGCGGCGAAGACCGATAAATCCTCGCCGATCTATGGCATGCCGGTGTTCGACGTGAACAAGGCCAAGACGGTGTTGTTCATCAAGCGCAGCATGGGCGGGGTCGGCTATGCCGGTGTCGACAACGACGTCTTCTACCAGGACAACACCATGATGCTGCTCGCCGACGCGAAGAAGATGGTGGAAGAGATCGTCAAGTCGCTCGACTGAATGTGTCTGATTCCGGACGCCCGTAATCGCTTGATATCCGGGCGCGATCGGGACAGCATCTCCCAGCAATCATTTGGGGGGATGAGCAATGCTGAGTGTCGGGCGGATTCTGGAGGGCGCGTTCGGGCTGGTGCGCGAGCGTTTCGTCGCCGTCGCGGTGTGGATCGGCATCTATATGGCCTGCAACATCGCGTTCATGCTGACATTGATGCCGATGATGGGAGCGGCGATGAACCCCGCTGCGGCGTCCGATCCCGGCGCGATGCTCGCGGCGATGCTGCCGATGTTCGCGATGATCCCGGTCTTCCTGCTGATCGCGACCGTGCTCTACGCTGCGGCGATGCGTGCCGTGCTTCGGCCCGACGCGGGCGGGCTCGCCTTTCTGCGGTTGGGGATGGATGAGCTGCGCCTGATCGGGTTGTGCATCATCTTCGCTATTGTCGGGATGGTGCTGATGTTCGGTATTTCGATGGCGTTCGGCCTTGTCAGCGTGGGCATCATGGCAAGCACCGAAGCCGGGATGGGTTCGGTGCTGATGAGCTTCCTGCTCATGATCGCAGTGTTCGCGATCTTCATCTTCTTCATCGTCCGCTTCTCGCTGGCCTTTCCGCTCACATTGTACCGCGGGAAAATCGTGATTGGCGAGGCGTGGACGCTCAGTCGAGGGCGGTTCTGGAGCCTGTTCGGAGCGACGTTCGTCATCACGCTGATCCTGGTGATCCTCAACATCGCCGTCTCGGTCTTCACCATGGGCAGCTATTTTTTCGACCTGATGGGTGCAGCAGGCAACCCTGAGGCCGTGGCCCTGGCGGCGGAGGCGCAGGCGCAATCCTATGCGCAGTTCAGTCCGGTGATGATCCTGTCCTCGCTCGGCACGGCGATCGTGGCAGGACTTGGCGTCGCGCTGACCGGCGGGAGCGTCGCTACTGCCGCGAAGCTGCTGCTTCAGGACGAAATGGACGACGCCGAGGACGTGTTCGGCTGAGGCCTTGCGTTCTTGATCCGTTCTGGAGATAACTGGCGGCAGGCCGGTTGATATCGGAGCCACCTTGTGCTGACGCGCCACCTCGCCCCGCGATTACATCCGCATTGCAGCGCAAAGCGGAGGGATTGCGATGAATGACGCCATGCCGGTTGCCGAACCTGCCATCGCCCGCGCGCTGATCGTCGCGCCGGTTGCCGCGCAGGATCGGCATGCCACAGCACTCGCAGCAGGCGGAGCGCGGGTGTTGCGCACAGTCGTTCCAGATGGACTGGAGGTGGCGCTCGAGTCGCTGATCGTCGTCGAGCTGATCCTGATCGACGGCGTCGGTCTCGCCCCCGATCGCGCGGCGGCGAGTGCAGAGCGGATCGTCGACTGGGCGCGAGGCGGAGATTGCAGGATCGTCGCCCTGCTCGATCGGGACGCGCTCGACCTCGCCGCGCCGGTATTGCTGGATGCGGGCGCGATGTTGCTGTGCGATCCAGCCGCATCGGACTATGCCGCCGCGCTGGCCCTGGCGACGGTGCCGCCGGGTGCCCGACTGTACGACGCGACGCGTGAGCGCGAGACGGAGCGGTTGCGGTTGCTCAACGAGGAAGTCGCGCGGCTCGCCGCCGTATTGTCCGATTTCGCCGCCGACCCGGTCCGACGCGAACTGCGCGAACGCGGTCCCAGTTTTCGCGCGGAGCCGAGCGCAGTCCCCGATCCCGATCCGCGCACCGTTCGCGCCACGATCCGCGCTCGGCGGCTGCGCGACCAGCATTTCGCGCCCGAGCTGTTCGCCGATCCCGCCTGGGACATGCTGCTCGACCTTTACGCCGCGCGGCTGGAAAGGGGCCGGGTGTCGGTGTCCAGCCTGTGCATCGCCGCGTCGGTCCCGCCGACCACTGCGCTGCGCTGGATCGGGACGATGCACGATGCGGGGCTGTTCGAGCGCGAGGCCGATCCCGGCGATCGGCGTAGAGCGCACATCATGCTGTCGGCGCGGGCGGCGGATGCAATGCGGGGATATTTCGCGGCGGTCGCGCGGCTGGGGCTGATGCCGGCCTGAACTGGTGAGCCCTGATGGATTCGAACCATCGACCTACTGATTAAAAGTCAGTTGCTCTACCGACTGAGCTAAGGGCCCCCATGCTGGGTCAGGCGCTGCACCTAGGGGCGCGGACGCGGCGGGTCAACCGGGGAGGCGGGCCGCAAGCTGGCGAATGGTGCGCGCCGTCAGCGGATCGCGCCACTCGGGGACGATGCTGGCGAGCGGGTGCAGGACGAAATCGCGCTGGCGGAACAGCGGGTGCGGGACGGTGAGGCCGGGGCTGCTCCACGCGCCGCCCGACCAGAGGATCAGGTCGAGGTCGATCACCCGCGCGTCCCAGCGACGACCGCGGCGGCGGCCGAAGCTGCGCTCGATCTGCTTGAGGCGGGCGAGCAGTTCGGTCGGAGATTCGGCGGTCTGGATCAGGATCGCGGCATTGGCGAAGCGGCGGCGGGAGGGGCCGAGCGGGGCGGTTTCGATCACGGAGGAGCGCGCGACCACCCCGCCGATCGCCGCGACCGCCGCCGCCAGTTCCTGACGCGGCGAGCCGTGGCGGCCGCGCCGGTTCGATCCCAGCGCAATGACATAATGGTGGGTTGAGGCGCTCACCTGCCCCGCCTATCCCGGCTGCATGATCCCGCCAAGCCCGTTGCCCGATACCGAGCCGCCCCGCGATTGCCCGCGCTGCCCGCGCCTCGTCGCGCTGCGGCAGGAGTTGCGGGCGGAGTATCCCGACTGGTGGAACGCGCCGGTCCCGGCGTTCGGCGATCCGACAGGCTGGCTGGGCATTATCGGCCTGGCCCCCGGCAAGCATGGCGCGAACCGGACCGGGCGGCCCTTTACCGGGGATTTCGCGGGCGACCTGATGTTCGCGACGCTGGCCAAGTTCGGGTTCACCAGCGGAACCTATGAGAGCCGCGCCGATGACGGCTTGCAGCTGAACGGCGCGATCATCGTCAATTCGGTCAAATGCCTGCCGCCCGAGAACAAGCCGACGCCCGAGGAAGCACGAACCTGTCGCCCCTTTGCCGAGGCGCAGGTCGATGCGCTGCCCAATGCCCGCATCTTCATCGCTTTGGGCCAGATCGCGCACCAGAGCGCGGTCAAGATCCTCGGCGGCAAGCTGCCCAAGTGCCGCTTCGGGCATCTGGCGGAACATCGCATGCCGGATGGGCGGGTGCTGATCGATAGCTATCACTGCTCGCGCTACAACCAGAATACCGGGCGGCTGACGGCGGAGATGTTCGAGGCGGTGTTCGCGCGGGCGCTCGAGTTGCGCGGAACGGTGTGAGCGTCCGACGAAGCTGACGTTTTCGATGGCGTTTCCGGCTGAGGCGACCGTGAAGCGACCGGTTCGAGACTGCAACGCGACACCGGCGCGACGGCTGCGCGACGCCGGGTGGCGGGGTGTCAGGCTGTTAGCGAAGGGCATGGTGGCTGTCCCCGAGTGTCGAAGGGGCAGATGAGATATGCCTGATCAGGGTCTGTAGGAAAGCGGGTTCTGGGGGCCACAGCAGCGAAGTCTGGCCCATCATGCCTCCCCTCCCTGAAAGGGAGGGGTCGGGGGTGGGTTGGCGGGCGAAGCACGCCATTCTACGCTCACCCCATGCGACGCCGGATCGACCCAGAGCTGACCCGAAGGGCACGTGAGCTGCGCAACAATCCGACGTCCGCAGAGAAAGCGATCTGGCACCGTATCGCGCGCTATCGCCCCGCCTTCACGCGACAGCTGGTCGTCGCGCCGTTCATCATCGACCTGGCCTGCCGACAGGCACGACGTGGCATCGAGTTCGACGGCAGCCACCATCTGGATGCGTTGGACGCCGATGCGCGGCGGACGCAGTATCTGGAAACCCAGGGCTGGCGCATCATCCGACTGTGGAATTCGGACGTGCTGGCGAACCCCGATGGCGCGGCCCTGCATATTCTGGCGACAGCCGCCGAGTGCCTCGGCGGCACCCACCCCCAACCCCTCCCTTCCAGGGAGGGGAGAGAAAGACGCCGCCGCTTCGACTGATCAGACGTCCTCGACCATGCGCCGGTACAGCTCCGGCCGGCGGTCGCGGAAGAAGCCCATGCCGGCGCGGTGCTTGCGCGCGCGGTCGAGGTCGAGCGTGGCGGTGAGGACGCCGGTTTCCTCCGCGCCGAATTCGGCAAGGATGTCGCCCCATTCGTCGCAGATGAAGCTGTGGCCGTAGAAGCGCTGGTCGCCCTCGGTGCCGATGCGGTTAGAGGCGATGACGGGGACGACGTTGGACACGGCATGGCCGATCATCGCGCGGCGCCACATGCGGCTGGTGTCGAGATCGGCGTCATAGGGCTCCGACCCGATCGCGGTGGGGTAGAACAGCAGCTGCGCGCCCATCAGCATCATCGTGCGCGCGGTTTCGGGATACCATTGGTCCCAGCAGATGCCGACGCCGAGCGCCGCGTCCTCCGCGGGGCCGTCCCACACCTTGAACCCCGTATTGCCGGGGCGGAAATAATATTTCTCTTCATAGCCGGGGCCGTCGGGAATGTGGCTCTTGCGATAGACCCCCGCGACCTTCCCGTCGGGTCCGATCATCGCGAGGCTGTTGTAGAAATGCGGCCCGTCCGCCTCGAAGAAGCTGGTCGGGATGTGAATCTGCAGCTCCGCCGCGAGTTTTTGCATCGCGGTGACGGCGGGGTGGCTGGCGAGCGGTCTGGCGGTCGCGAACAGCGCCTCGTCCTCGACCCGGCAGAAATATTCGCCTTCGAACAATTCGGGGGGAGGACGACCTGCGCGCCCTTCCCTGCCGCCTCGCGCACGAGGTCGGTGACGTTGGCGATGTTCTGCGCCGTGTCGGTGGTGAAAGCGAGCTGGAGCGCGGCGACGGTGATCTGGGTCATGCGGGGGTATTTAGGGCGTGGGCCTCCCTTCGTCACCCCGGACTTGTTCCGGGGTCCACCGGGCGGCGGGCGCATCGGCATGACGGCGAGCGGTGCGCTGGCGGCGGGGTGGACCCCGGCACGGGGGCCGGGGTGACGATTGTGGGGAAGGCCGCCCTCTACCATCGTCGTCCCGGGCTTGACCCGGGACGGGGCTGTTCTTCTCTCCCGTAGCGCGAAGAAGAAGCCTTGGCCCGGCTCAAGGCCGGGCTGACGAGCGGGGTTGGGGATCGCCTAAACGCGAGCGCCCGGCACGATAGCCAACCAGCGCAGCACCGACCCACAGCATCGTAGGGACACTGATCAAGGCGAGCCCGGCCACATACCAAGAGAACCAAGACGGATCAGCAACCCGTGCGGCCAAGAAGACAGTCGTGTAGATCGTCAACGGAGCCACAGCCAGCGCTGCCAGCATCGCCCGCCGGGTCCGACGCATCCGAAGCTGCGCCAAAGCGAAACCCAATATGGCGGGCCCTAGGAGGATCGTCGCCCAGAACCACCAGTCAGCGTAAAGGCCGCCGTCCGAGTTCACTTCGGAATCTGCTGCGAGATGCAGTGGAAACTCCCGCCGCCGGTCAGGATATGGTCCGCGCGCAAGCCCACTGCCTCGCGGCCCGGGAAGAGCGCGCCGATCGTTTCCACCGCCTTGCGGTCATTGGGTTGGCCGTAGACGGGCACGACCACCGCGGCGTTGCCGATGTAGAAGTTCATGTAGCTTGCCGGCACCACCTCATCGCCATGGATGACGCGGCCGGGCGAGGGGATGGGGACGACCTCGACCCCGAAGGCTTCGGCGCGGCGTTTGGCGTCGGCATAGACCAGCCAGTTGGGGTCGTTTTCCTCCGGCACCGGGATCGCCAGGCGGTTCTCGCCGACGAAGCGGGCGAGATTGTCGACATGGCCGTCGGTGTGATCGTGGGCGAGGCCGTTGCCGAGCCACAGCACGCGATCCAAGCCGAGATCCTCGCGCAGCCGCCGCTCCGCCTCCCATTGCGACAGGCCGGGGTTGCGGTTGCGGTTGAGCAAGCACTGTTCGGTGGTGACGACGAGGCCCGTGCCGTCCCAGTCGATCGATCCGCCCTCGAGGATCCAATCATGCTCGACCGTGTCGATCCGGCGCTTCGCGGCGAGGCGGCGGCCGATATCCTCGTCGCCGTCATATTCATATTTCCCGCCCCAGCCGTTGAAGCCGAAGGCGTGGCCAACGCCCTTGTCGTCGACGATCACGCCCGTGTCGCGCAGCCAGATGTCGCCGAACGGGGCGACCACGACCTTGGCGGTATCGCCCACGAGCAGGGATGCGGCCCCCGCCGCTTCGTCATCGGCGGCGACCAGCAGCACCTGTTCCCCCGCCCCATCGGCATGGACCGCGCGGGCGAAGGCCGCGACCTCGGCGCGCGCGGCGCCGAGCGAGTCCCAGAGTTCGGGATGGCTGGGAAAGCCGATCCACACCGCCTTGTGCGGTGCCCATTCGGGGGGAAGGTGCGGGGTCGTCACGTGTTTACTTGGCTCCTGCGCGGGATTTGTCGCGGGCGGCACGGAATTCGTCGCCCTCGACCCAGTTGGGCCAGGCGGCGCTCATCGCGAGCATGCGGCCGACCGCGTAATAGATTTGCAGGTCCTTTTCCGCGCCCGCCCAGTTCCAGTTGGGATCGAACTCATCCTTCGGACCGTGGTACTTGTTCTTCTCATAGTCCGCGGCGGCGGCGCGGCCCGCGTCGCGCCCGCCCTCGATCAGGTCGTCGCCCGCGTCGAAATAGAGCATCGGCACGCCATGCTTGGCGAGCATGAAATGGTCGGAGCGATAGTAGAATCCCTTTTCCGGGGTCGGTTCGGCATTGGCCATGCGGTTCTGCTTGGCGAGCGCGGCCTTGAGATAGGTGTCGAGTTCCGACTTGCCCATGCCCATGACGACCACATTCTTTGCAGGCGGCGTCAGGTTCATCGCGTCGATGTTCACCCCGCCCACGGTCTTGGCGAGCGGATAGACCGGGTTGTCGCCATAATATTTGGAGCCGAGCAGGCCCGATTCCTCGGCGGTGACGGCGAGGAAGACGAGGCTGCGGTCCGGCGCACCGGCGTCCTTGTTCGCCTTTGCGATCGCGATCAGCGCGGCGGTGCCGGTGGCATTGTCGATCGCGCCGTTGCAGATGTCGTCGCCATCGGGCGCGGCCTGGCAGCGACCGAGATGGTCCCAGTGCGCGGTGTAGAGGACATATTCGTCGGGCCGCTTGGCACCGGGGAGGATGCCGATGACATTCTTCGACGCATGTTTGCGGATGCTGTTGTCGAAGCTGACCGATGCCTTGACGTCGCCCAGCGGCACGGCCTTGAAGCCCTTGACCTTCGCGGCGGCGGACAGCTTGTCGAAATCCTGGCCCGCGCTGGCAAACAGCGCCTTGGCCTTGTCGAGCTGGATCCAGCCATTGGCGGCGGTCTGGTCCATATGGCCGTTGGCGGCGTCGGCGACCTGCTGCTCGCCGGTCCAGCTCGATTCGACGACATTCCAGCCATAGGCCGCGGGCTGGGTGTCGTGGACGATGATCGCGGCGGCGGCACCCTGACGCGCGGCTTCCTCGTACTTGTAGGTCCAGCGGCCGTAATAAGTCATCGCCTGGCCGCCGAAATCGCCCTGAAGCCCCGCAGTCTCCCAGTCGGGATCGTTGACGAGGATGACGACGGTCTTCCCCTTCACGTCCACCCCGGCATAGTCGTTCCAGCCCTTTTCCGGCGCGTTGATGCCGTATCCGACGAACACGACGGGGCTGTCCTTGACCGCGATCCTGGGCGTGACGCGATAGGTGCTGACGACCATTTCGGAGCCGTATTTCAGGCTGATCGGCGCGGTGCCGCCGGTGAAGCTCAGCGGCGAGACATTCTGCGCAGTGATCGCGACCAGCGGCACGTCCTGAAACCAGCTGCCGTTGTTGCCCGGCTGAAGCCCCGCCTTCTGGAACTGGTCGACGAGATAGGCGAGCGTCTTTTCCTCGCCCGGCGTGCCGGGGGCGCGGCCTTCGAACTCATCCGACGACAGCGTCTGGGTGGCCGCCTTCATCAGGTCCATCGGCATGGCGGGCAGCGCGACGTCCGGCACCGTCGCGGTGTCGGAAGCGGTCGAACAGGCGGCAAGGCCCAGCAGGGCGAGCAACGCGAGGCGCATGGGGCATCGTCTCCACAGATACTTGTGATGCGGGGACTATTGGCAGGGGGCGGCAGCGGGGGCAAGCGGCGGGTGCGACGCGCCCGCGCCGTGCCAATCGCCGCAATCTCCGGCTGCCATCACCCGGCTTGCCGAATACTCAAACCGGCAATAGCCTGACCCGGCAAAGGGGGTATTATGCGATTTTCGATTATTCTGGCCGCGCTTGCCGTGGCTGCGTCTCCGGCTGCCGCGCAGAATTTCGACGCCGCGAAGGCGTTCGGTGCGCGCGAATCGGTGAGTCAGGTCAGCCTGTCGCCCGACGGGACACGCATCGTCTATGTCGCGCCCCATGCTGGCCGGGGATCGGCGGTCTATGTGGCAAAGCTCGACGGCTCTGCCCCGCCGGTGCGCGTCGGGGTCACCGACGGCAAGCCCGATCGCGTCGGCTATTGCCGCTGGGCGAGCAACACGCGGCTGCTGTGCAGCGCCTGGGGGATCATCGCCAATCCGCTGTTGATGACCGTCTCGCGCCTGATCGCGATGGACGCGGACGGGAAGAATGTCGGGGTGATCGAACAGCCGGGTACCGGACGCGAACTGCTGGGCGATACCAGCTATGGCGGATCGGTCATCGACTGGAACCCCGGGACCGACGGCAGCGTGCTGATGATGCGCGGCTATGTCCCCGAATATGATACCGGCACGCGGCTGGCGCAGACCAGACGCGGGGTGGGCGTCGACCTGATCGACGTGACCACGATGAAGGTGCGCAATGTCGAGCGGCCCGCCGAGGACGTGACCCGCTACATCACCGATGGGCGGGGCAATGTCCGCATCATCGCGCGCGTGGTGCTGCGCGACGGCTATTCGACCGGCCCCCGCCTCTATTCCTTCCGCCGCAAGGACAAGCAGCAATGGGAGGCGCTGAGCCGCACCGATTCGACCGACCAAACCGATCCGGCATTCATGCCCCAGGCGGTCGATCCGACGCTGGACATCGCCTATGGCTTCAAGCGCCACAACGGACGGCTGGCGGTGTTCAGCAAGGCGCTGGACGGGAGCGGGACGGAGACGCTCGTCTATGCCCACCCCGCAGTCGATGTCGATGGGCTGGTCCGGATCGGTCGTAACCGCCGCGTGGTCGGGGTGAGCTATTCCACCGACAAGAGCCATGTCCATTATTTCGACAAGGACGTCGCGACGCTGCGCACGATGCTGGCCCGGGCGCTGCCCAAGCTGCCATTGCTCGACATCGTCGATTCGAGCGAGGACGAGAAACGGATGCTGGTGTGGGCCGGCAGCGATACCGATCCGGGCCGCTATTTTCTGTTCGACCGCACGACCAAGCAATTGTCCGAGGTGATGCTGACCCGCCCCGAGCTGGAAAATGTCGCGATGGGGACGATGCGGCACATCAGCTACCCCGCCGCCGACGGTACGATGATCCCGGCCTATCTGACTTTGCCGCCGGGCAGCAGCGGCAAGAACATCCCTGCGATCGTGCTGCCGCATGGCGGGCCAGGCGCACGCGATTATTGGGGCTTCGACTGGCTGTCGCAATTCTATGCCAGCCAGGGTTTTGCCGTGCTGCAGCCCAATTTCCGCGGGTCGGCGGGCTATGGCGATGCCTGGTTCCAGCGCAACGGATTCCAGGACTGGAAGGTTGCAATCGGCGATGTGTCCGATGCCGGGCGCTGGCTGGTCAAGCAGGGGATCGCCGATCCGGCACAGCTCAACATCCTTGGCTGGTCGTATGGCGGCTATGCGGCGCTGCAATCGGCAGTGGTCGATCCCGACCTGTTCAAGCGGGTGGTGGCGATCGCCCCGGTAACCGATCTGGAAAAACTCAAGTCGGACAACGAGGGTTATTCAAGCTATGTCGTGGTGTCGCGCTTCGTGGGATCGGGACCGCATGTCATCGAAGGGTCGCCCGCCCGGCAAGCCGCGAAGATCAAGGCACCGGTGCTGATGTTCCATGGCGATCAGGACCTGAATGTCGCGATCGGCCAGGCGCGGCTGATGCAGGACAAGCTGAAGGCCGCAGGTGCCACCAGCGAGCTGATCGAGTATCCGGGCCTCGACCATTATCTGGAGGACAGCGCCGTGCGCGAACAGATGCTGCGCAAGACGGCAGCGTTCCTGAAGGCACCGGTGAAGTGAATTCGAGGGCGGAAGGGGCCGGCGTCGCGCCCCTTCCGCCCCGGCCCGATCCGGAACGATCCACACAACGAAAAAGGGCGGCCCTTGCGGACCGCCCTTTTG
This sequence comes from Sphingomonas sp. J344, assembly GCF_024700005.1. Lineage (NCBI taxonomy): Bacteria > Pseudomonadati > Pseudomonadota > Alphaproteobacteria > Sphingomonadales > Sphingomonadaceae > Sphingomonas > Sphingomonas sp. J344. The sequence continues at coordinate 1,172,031 of NZ_JAJONB010000001.1, forward strand.
CTTGTTCAGCTGACGCCGAAACTTAGCGCGAGTAGAATTCGACGACCAGATTCGGTTCCATCTTCACCGGATAGGGCACCTCGTCGAGGGTGGGCACGCGGGTGAAGGTGATCTTCGACGCGCCATCCGGAGCGATGTAGTCGGGGATGTCGCGCTCGGCCAGGCTCTGCGCTTCCATCACCAGCGCCATCTCGCGCGCCTTGCTGCCCAGCTCGACGGTTTCGCCGACCTTGATGCGGCGCGAACCGATGTTGCACTTCTCGCCGTTGACCTTGACGTGGCCGTGGTTGACCAGCTGGCGCGCGGCGAAGATCGTCGGCGCGAACTTGGCGCGATAGACGATCATGTCGAGGCGCATTTCGAGCAGGCCGATCAGGTTCTGACCGGTATCGCCCTTCATGCGCGACGCATCTTCATAGGCGCGCTTGAACTGCTTCTCGGTCACGTCGCCGTAGTAGCCCTTGAGCTTCTGCTTGGCGCGCAGCTGGATGCCGAAGTCCGACATCTTGCCCTTGCGACGCTGACCATGCTGGCCGGGGCCGTACTCACGCTTGTTGACGGGCGACTTGGGACGACCCCAGATGTTCTCGCCCATCCGGCGGTCGAGCTTGTACTTGGCGCTGGAGCGCTTCGACATGATAAATTCCTAACAATTGCTACGACGTTGACCCGGCAGCGAACTGCCTGATCGCGATTCCGGTATCGCCTGTGCATGCGCACAGGGCCGCTGCTTCACCGGAGTGCAGGGCCGATTGCGAAGGCGCGCGCTTAGCTGCGGCGTGGCGGCGAGTCAATCGGGCTTGGTCCGACGACGCTCCTTGCGTTCCTCGACCATGCCGGTCGGATCCTCGAGCGCGCGCCATTCGGCCGCGGTCTTGCAGATCTTGCGCACGCCCATGCGACTGCCGGTTTCCTCGTCAATGCGGCAGATCTTGGGCTCTTTGGTCGGCTTGGGTGCCGGTGCCTTGGCCTCATCGATCGGGGCGGCGGCAAACAGGGCGAGAATAATGGCGCCGAACATGGCAAACTCCTGCTACAGATCAACGCCTTGTACCGCGACATTGACGCGCTGCAACCCGTCAGGCGCGGCTGCGCTTCTTCCCCTCCAGCGCCGACAGCACGCCGCGCATCGTGCGCAATTCCTGTTCGGTCCAGCCCGGCTTGGTCAGCAGGTTGCGCAGCGTCAGCCGCGTCACGCCGACGCGCTCGGGCGGGTAATAATAGCCGCTGTCGGCGAGAAGCCGTTCGAAATGACCGATCAGTCCCTCCAACTCGGCCTGCGGAGCCGGGACGTCGAGGTCGGTGCGCGGCGGCTGGGCGAGACCTTGCGCCTTCGACCATTCATAGGCGACGAGGATCACCGCCTGGGCAAGGTTGAGCGAGCCGAACTCAGGATTGATCGGCACGGTCAGGATCGTGCGGGCGAGGTTGACGTCTTCGGTCGCGAGGCCCGAACGCTCGGCACCGAACAGGATCGCGCTGCGACCCGGCGCGGCGTGGATTTCCGCCGCCGCCTCTGCCGGGTTCACCACCGGCTTGGTCACCCCACGCTTGCGCACGGTGGTGGCATAAACATGCGGGCAATCGGCGACGGCCTCCGCGACACTGTCGAACATCTGCGCCTTTTCAAGCACGATGTCCGCGCCGCTCGCCGCCGGACCCGCCGATGGATTGGGCCAGCCATCGCGCGGCGTCACCAGGCGCATTTCGGTCAGCCCGAAATTGAGCATCGCGCGCGCCGCCTTGCCGATATTCTCGCCAAGCTGGGGCCGCACCAGAACGATGACCGGGTTCACTGCTTCCCGACCTCGCTGATATTGCTCGCGAATTCCTCGAAATCCCTGGCCTCGCGGAAATCGCGATAGACGCTGGCGAAGCGGATATAGGCGACCGAATCGAGGTGCTTGAGTCCCTCCATCACCATCTCGCCGATGCGCTGCGACGGGATTTCGGGGTCGCCCAAAGTCTCGAGCTGGCGCTGGATGCCCGAGACGAGCTTTTCGACCTGATTGGCGTCGATCGGCCGCTTGCGGCACGCGAGCGAGACCGACCGGATCAGCTTGTCGCGGTCGAACGGCTCGCGCTTGTCCTCGGACTTGAGCACGAACAGTTCGCGCAGCTGGATGCGTTCGAACGTCGTGAAGCGGGCGGCGCACGCCTCGCACTGGCGCCGACGACGGATCGCCGCCCCGTCTTCGGTGGGGCGGCTATCCTTTACCTGTGAGGCTTCATGTCCGCAGAACGGGCAGCGCAATCCTCACGCCTCCGGGTAGATCGGGAAGCGTTCGCACAGGGTGCGGACGCGCTGACGGACATTCGCCTCGACCTCGGGGTCGCCGCCCTCGCCCTTGTTCCGCAGGCCGTCGAGCACGTCGGCGACCATGTTGCCGATCTCGCGGAATTCGGCCGGGCCGAAGCCGCGGGTGGTGCCGGCGGGCGATCCGACGCGGATGCCGCTGGTCTTGACCGGGGGAGCGGATCGTTGGGGATACCGTTCTTGTTGCAGGTGATCGCGGCGCGTTCGAGCGCCTCGTCCGCATCCTTGCCGGTGACGCCGAGCGGGGTGAGGTCGATCAGCGCGAGGTGGGTGTCGGTGCCGCCCGAGACGACCGCTGCGCCACGCTCGGTCAGCGTCGCGGCGAGCACCTTCGCATTTTCGACCACCGCGGCGGCATAGCTCTTGAACTCGGGGCGCAGCGCTTCGCCAAACGCGACCGCCTTGGCGGCGATCACGTGCATCAGCGGGCCGCCCTGCAGGCCGGGGAACACCGCCGAGTTGATCTTCTTCGCGATGGCTTCGTCATCGGTCATGATCATGCCGCCGCGCGGCCGCGCAGCGTCTTGTGCGTGGTGGTGGTGACGACATGCGCGTGGCCGAACGGGGTCGGGTGGACGCCGCCGGCGACGAGCCCCGCGAAATGCGCCATGTCGACCATGAACAGCGCGCCGACCTCATCCGCGATCGCGCGGAACTTGGCGAAGTCGATATGGCGCGGATAGGCCGATCCGCCGGCGATGATCAGCTTGGGCTGATGTTCCCGCGCCTTGGCCGCGACCTCGTCGAAGTCGATCAGGTGGGTAACCGGATCGACGCCGTACTGGACCGCGTTGAACCACTTGCCGCTCATCGCCGCCCTGGCGCCGTGGGTCAGGTGACCGCCCGAGTCGAGGCTGAGGCCCATGATCGTATCGCCGGGCTTGGTCAGCGCAAGCATCACCGCACCATTGGCCTGTGCGCCCGAATGCGGCTGGACGTTGGCGAAGCCGCAGTTGAACAGCTGCTTGGCGCGGTCGATCGCGAGCTGCTCGACTTCGTCCGAGGGGTGGCAGCCCTGATAATAGCGCTTGCCGGGATAGCCCTCGGCATATTTGTTGGTGAAGACGCTGCCCTGGGCCTCCAGCACCGCCTTCGACACGATATTCTCGCTGGCGATCAGCTCGATCTGATACTGCTCGCGCTCCAGCTCGTGCGCGACGCCCGCGAATACGGCGGGATCGGCATCGGCAAGCGCGGTGGTGAAGAAGCCGTCCGAGCGGATGGCGCTGATTGGATTGGTGCTCATAGTCTGGTCCTTCAGAGAGCCGGGGACGTCAGCTTGTCCACGCGGCGCTGGTGCCGGTCGCCGCCGAATTCGGTGGCGAGAAATGCGGTGATGCAGGCCTTTGCCATCTCGACCCCGATCAGCCGGGCGCCCATGGCGATGACGTTCGCATCATTATGTTCGCGCGCGAGGGTGGCGGAGAGCGGCTCCGAAACCAGCGCGCAGCGCGCAGCGGGGTTGCGGTTGACCGCGATCGAGATGCCGATGCCGCTGCCGCACAGCGCGATGCCGCGTTCCGCACTGCCGTCGGCAATCGCCGAAGCGAGCTTGTAGCCGAAATCAGGATAATCGACGCTGGCGTTGCTGTCCGGGCCGAGATCGGCGACGTCATGGCCCGCGCCGCGCAACCAGTCGGCAAGCGCCGCCTTGAGGTCGATGGCGGCGTGGTCCGAAGCGATGGCGATACGCATGGGAAGAGCGGTTCGACCCTTGAGCTGAATGGATGACGCGCTCTCTAGGCGTTCGCCGCGGCGATGGCTACACCGGATCGCACGATTCAAGCTGTGGAGGGTGCAAGTGCGGCTTTTGCTGTGGATGGGTGCAGTGGCGTTGTTGTCCGGATGCGGCGGGGAGTTGAGCAACGATCAGCAGGCGGCCCTAGTCGAGAATGCCATCGCCAATGCGGAGGCGGCGGCGCAGAATGTGACGCGCGAGGCCCGGCGCGACCGACTGGCCGAACGGGCGCCGCAGCGCGATGCGTGGATCGGCAAATGGGTCGGCGTCGAGGGGTTGGTGCTGGAAATCGCCAAGGGCGACGAACCGGGCCGCTATCGCATCACCAACAGCTGGAGCCTGGACGAAGGCGATACAGGGACATTCGACGGCCGCGCGAGCGAGGACGGCATCGTGTTCCGGCGCGGTGAGACGCGGGTCGAGCTGGTCGCGGGCGATGGCGACGCGACCGGCATGAAGTGGCTGGCGGGCAAGAAGGATTGCCTGATCGTCGCCCCGGGCGAGGGTTATTGCCGGGATTGATCCGTGACGGTTCGGTTACGGCGGCGGTCACGTAGCTGACACGCAACCACCATATGCGCGCCCCGGAGGGAAGCCGGTTTCCCGGGGAGCCGATCGCATGGGTTCAACTGCCAGCCAGCCGCGCAACGAGGCTGTCCGCAATGCCGTCCACCGCCATGAGCATCTGAGCAAGGAAGGGCTGCTCGAGCGCGCCTTTACCTTCGCGTTCCGGGGGCTGGTCTATGCGCAGATCTGGGAAGACCCCGAGGTCGATATGGAGGCGCTGGCGATCACGCCCGATTGCCATGTCGTCACGATCGCGAGCGGCGGGTGCAACGTCCTGTCCTACCTGACCGCGAACCCGGCGAAGATAACGGCCGTCGACCTCAACACCGCGCATATCGCGCTAAACAAGCTGAAGCGCGCGGCGGCGATTCACCTGCCCGATCATGCGACGTTCCATCGATTCTTCGCGCAGGCCAACCGGCCCGAGAATGTCGCGGCGTATCAGGAATGGCTGCGTCCCCATCTCGACGATGCGACGCGGCGCTACTGGGAGGGCCGCGACCTGGCCGGGCGGCGGCGGATCCGCGGCTTTGCCGGGGGCTTCTACAAGCGCGGGCTGCTCGGCGGATTCATTGGCGCGGCGCATCTGCTGGCCAAGCTCTATCGCATCGACCCGCGCGAATTGCTCGCGGCGAAAAGTGTCGAGGAGCAGCGCGCGATCTTCGAGACGCGCCTCGCCCCGGTGTTCGACAAGAAGTTCGTGCGCTGGCTGATCGACCAGCCGGCGTCTTTGTTCGGCCTGGGAATCCCGCCCGCGCAGTACGAAGCGCTGGCCGGGGACGATCCGCGCGGAATCGGCGCGGTGCTGCGCGCGCGGCTGGAAAAGCTCGCCTGCGATTTCGACCTGTCGGACAATTATTTCGCGTGGCAGGCATTCGGGCGTGGCTATGGCGCGGGCGAGAATGCGCCGCTGCCGCCCTATCTGCGCGCGGCGAATTACGACATGGTCCGCGACCGGGCGGAGCGGGTCGAGGTGCTGCACCAGAATTTCGTCGAGTATCTCGACTCGATGCCGGACGGGTCGCTCGACCGCTATATCCTGCTCGATGCCCAGGACTGGATGACCGATGCGCAGCTGACGCGGCTGTGGGATACGATGACGCGGACGGCTAAACCGGGTGCGCGCGTTCTGTTCCGGACCGCCGCCGCGCCGACCCTGTTGCCGGGGCGCGTGCCGGACGCGATCCTCGATCGTTGGGACTATGCAGAGGCGGAGTCGCGCGACTTTACCGCGCGCGACCGTTCGGCCATTTATGGCGGCGTGCACCTCTATCGCCTCAAGCCGTGACAGCGAATTCCGGTCATGCCGGGCGCATGGACGCCGTCTATGCAATGCAGCGGCACATTTATGACGCGACGCGCAAATATTATCTGCTGGGGCGCGACCGGCTGATCGAGCAGCTCGCGCCCCCGCCGGGCGGGACGGTGCTGGAGGTCGGGTGCGGCACCGCGCGCAACCTGATCGTCGCGTCGCGGCGCTGGCCGCAGGCGCATTTCTTTGGGCTGGATATTTCCGAAGCGATGCTGGCGACCGCGCGGGTGAAGGTGGCGAAGGCCGGGCTGGCCGACCGGATCACGCTGGCGCAGGGCGATGCGACGGCGTTTGATCCGCAGGCGCTGTTCGGGCGCGACGGGTTCGACCGGGTGTTCCTGTCCTACACGCTGTCGATGATCCCCGATTGGGTCGGCGCGATCGAGCAGGGCGCACGCGCGCTGGCACCGGGCGGGCAGCTGCATCTGGTCGATTTCGGGCAGCAGGAGCGGTTGCCGCATTGGTGGCGCACCATGCTGTTCGGCTGGCTCGCCCGGTTCCACGTCACGCCGCGCCGCGAGCTGCCGGTCGCGCTACGCCATGTCAGCCGCGAACAGGGGCGCGAGTTCGGGTTCGAGACACTGCTGCGCGGCTATGCCTGGGCGGGGACGATCCGGGCCTAGTCGGTCCAGCCCCATGGCATCGGCGGCGGCGCGACCGGCCGGGTCAGATCGAACTCCACCCGGAAATGGCGGCCGGGGCGGCGCAGTTCATAGGCGAAGCGGGTCGGCGTCACCTCCATCGCCCAGACATTGGTGACCGACACCGCACGATCATTGGCGCGGAACAGCGCGATCGAGTCGGCATCGACCGGGAAGTCTTGCCGTTCCGCCGTGCCGGGCGTGGCGGTGTCGCCACCGTACATCGTCAGCACGTCGCTCGACCCGTCCTTGTGCCGGTGATCGTGCTTCAACCGAACGCCGTCCGCGGTGCGGGTAAGCACCCAAGTGCGCGAGCGATCCTCGCCGACATGGAAGGGGATGCGGACACGGTCGGATTCGCAGGATGCGACATGCATCACCAATGGCTGGCTGGCGAAGCTAGCATCAGCCGCGTCGGTGGTGACGACACGCCCGGCATAGGCCTTGCCACAATGCGCGGCGATGGCGCGCATGAAACCGTCCTGCGGGTTGGGCGGACGATCCTGTCCGGCACAGCCCGTCAGCGCGAGCGCGGCGGTGGCGAGCAGCGCGGCCTTCACTTGCCACCTCGCGCCTGTTTGCGCATCGACCCGCGCATGAAGCGCGACGCGAACCACATGCGGCGCGCAGTCTTGCCGACCAAGGTGTGCAGCTGGTCGCCATGCACCGCTTCCCAGGCGAGCCGCGCCGCCTCTTCGACGGGCGTGAATTCCAGCCGTGCCGCCTTGACCCGTTCGCGCATCGTCGAGTTGCTGCCCACCGGCATCCCGTCGAGGATCGCGGTGTCGATGAAGCTGGGGAGCAATGCCCGCACACGGATGCCGTCGGCGACCCATTCGGCGTCGAGCGATTCGGTGAAGCCGCGCACCGCGAATTTGGTCGCCGAATAGATCGCCACCCCGCCCGTGCCATAGATCCCCGCCGCCGAAGCGGTGTTGAGCAGGCAGCCCCCGCTGGCTTTCAGATATTTGTACCCGGCATGCGCGCCCCACACGACGCCCATCAGATTGATGTCGACGCAGCGTTGCAGTTCATCCACCGGCGTATCGGCGAACACCCCGCCGACGCCAATCCCGGCATTGTTGAACAATACGTCGAGCCGCCCGCCGCTCGCCGCCGTGAAGTCCGCGAGCGCGCCGTCCCATGCCGCACGGTCGCGCACATCGAGCTTGTGGGTCGTCACCGGCGCATCGCCGAGCAAGGCCGCGGTCTCCGCCATCCCCGTCTCGCTCACATCCGCCAGCCCGATCCGCCAGCCACGCGCCGCGAAGTAGCGGGCGACCGCACGACCGATCCCCGATCCGCCCCCGGTGATGAAGATCGCCTGCATACCCACTCCCCCATGTTTTGACCTTGGCGCGATCATTCCCCATCATGCCCGCCGATGCCAGCGCAAACCGGTCCTTCGGTCGCCCTTGCGGGCGTGACCAAAAAGCTATGGCGTGACACGGGCGCTGGACGGGGTGTCGCTGGAGATCGCGGCGGGCAGCTTCGTAGCGTTGGTCGGGCAATCGGGGTCGGGCAAGTCGACCCTGCTCAAGACGATCAACCGGCTGGTCGAACCCGATACCGGGCGGGTCGCGATCGGCGGTGCGGATGTACGTGACGGCGCGCCACATCTGATGCGCCGCCGGATCGGTTATGTGTTCCAGAATGTCGGGCTGTTCCCGCACATGAATGTCGCCGAGAACGTCGCGATCGGGCTGCGCATCGCGGGTGAGCTCGACAGAACAGCGCGGGTGGCGGAATTGCTGGCGCTGGTCGACCTGCCCGGGGATGTCGCAGAGCGGATGCCCGATCAGCTGTCGGGCGGGCAGCGCCAGCGGGTCGGCGTCGCGCGTGCGCTGGCGACACAGCCGGGCCTCATGCTGATGGACGAGCCGTTCGGCGCGCTCGATCCCGTGACCCGCGACGAACTGGGGCGCGCGGTGCGCGCATTGCACGACCGGCTTGGCCTCACCACCCTGATGGTCACGCACGACATGGCCGAGGCACTGTTGCTGGCCGAGCGGGTGCTGGTGATGCAGGACGGGCAGATCGTCGCCGATGCCACGCCGACGGTGCTGGCGCGCGGCGGCGGCGGGGCGGAGGCGCAGGCGCTGATCGCAGTGCCGATGGCCCAGGCCGACGCGCTCGAGGCGCTGAAGGGATGAGCGACGCCTTTGCCCGCGTGCCCGAACTGATGGCGAGCCATTTGCTGCTGGCGATGGCGGCGATGGCGCTGGGGATTGCGATCAGCCTCCCGCTGGCGGTCGCGGCGGCGCGGCATCCGCAACTGGGGCGCGTCGTGCTGGGCGCGGCGAGCCTGATCCAGACGATCCCGTCGCTCGCGCTGCTCGCGCTCTTCTATCCGGTGCTGCTGGCGTTGCGTGGAGTGGTTGGCGACTGGCTGCCCGCGCTCGGCTTTCTCCCCGCCCTGCTTGCGCTGACGCTGTACGCCATCCTGCCGGTGCTGCGGAACGCGGTCACGGCGCTGACGACGCTCGACCCGGCGCTGCGTGAGGCGGCGGACGGCGTGGGGATGACCGCGCGGCAGAAATTGTGGCTGGTCGAAGCCCCGATCGCAGCGCCGGTGGTGATGGCGGGCATCCGCACCGCAGCAGTGTGGACCATCGGCGCGGCGACACTCTCCACCACGGTCGGCCAGCCCAGCCTGGGCGATCTGATCTTTGCCGGATTGCAGACGCAGAATTGGGCGCTGGTGCTGGCCGGGTGCATCGGCGCGGCGGCGCTGGCGCTGGGCGTCGATTTGATTCTGTCGGTGGCGGAGGGCGGCATTCGCAACCGCAAGCCATTGCTGGTGCGGATGAGCGCAGGGGCGCTGCTCGCCGCGCTCTGTGCCGCCGCCTTCGCGCTGGCTCCGGCGACGGGCGGCAAGACGGTGGTGGTGGGTGCCAAGGGCTTTTCCGAACAGTTCATCCTCGCCCGGCTGATCGGCCAGCGACTGGAAGCGGCGGGATATCGCGTCGAATATCGCGAGGGGCTGGGCTCAGCGGTGGCGTTCGGCGCGCTCGCGGCGAGCGATGTCGACGTCTATGTCGACTATTCCGGGACGATCTGGACCAACCAGATGGGGCGCCGCGACGTGCCGCCGCGCGATGCGATCGTGGCGGGGGGTCGGTCGGTGGGTTGAGTCCGAGCACCGCGTGACCCTGTTGGGGTCGCTGGGGTTCGAAAATGCCTATGCCTTTGCGATGCGGGGCGACGATGCGGCAAGGCGCGGGATTTCGACGCTGGCCGACCTTGCCGCGCAGGCGCCGCAGCTGAACCTGGCCACCGATGTCGAGTTTCTGGAGCGGCCCGAATGGCGCGCGGTGCGCGATGCCTATGGGCTGCGCTTCCGGTCGGCGCGACCGTATCAGCCGACCTTCATGTATCGCGCGCTGGCGAGCGGCACGGCGGATGTGATCCCGGCCTTTTCGTCCGACGGGCGGATCGCGGCGGACAAGTTGACCGTGCTGGACGATCCCAAGGGGGCGATCCCGGGATATGACGCGATCCTGCTGGTCGCGCCGGATCGAGCCGGGGATTCCCGGTTCGCTGCGGTGCTGCGCCCGCTGGTCGGCGCGATTCCGGTGGAGGCGATGCGCGAGGCGAATCTGATGGTCGACCGCGATGCCGACAAGCGCTCGCCGGATCAGGCCGCGCGATGGCTGGCAGCGAAGGTCGGACTATAGTGCTCCTGCGCAGGCAGGAGCACGGGAGTTCAATCCACTAGCGCGTCGATTGCCCTCGCCATGTCGATATCGCGGCCGGACAGGCCGCCGGCGTCGTGGGTGGTGAGCAGGATGTCGACGCGGTTCCAGACGTTTGACCATTCGGGGTGGTGGTCGGCCTTTTCGGCGAGCAACGCGACCTGCGTCATGAAGGCGAAGGCCTGGCTGAAATCGTCGAAGGTGAAGCTGCGCGTGATCGCGTCGCGACCGGTGTCGTGATCCCATTCAGGCAGCCCTTCGAGCGCGTCGTCGCGTTCCGCCTGGCTCAGTTGTTCGACCATTCTTCCCCTCCGCAGTTCCGTGCGGCATAGCCGGGGCCATGACCGCTGTGACCGAGACCTTTGCGCCAAGTGCCGAACAGATGGAAGCACTCGCGCGCGCGGCGCTGGCGCGGATTCCCGAACCGTTCGCCAGTCATCTGCCCGACATCGTGCTGATCGTGGAGGATTTCGCGGACGAGGACACGCTGCGCGAGATGGGGATGGAGGATCCGTTCGAGCTGACCGGCCTCTATTCGGGGCGGCCGGTGGGCGAGAAACAGGGCTTCGCGCCCGGCGAAATCCCGCAGCCCGACACGATCCACCTCTACCGCGTCCCGCTGCTCGCCGAATGGGTCGAGACGGGCGTGAGCCTGGAAGCGCTGGTCACGCATGTCGTGGTGCATGAGGTGGGGCATCATTTCGGCCTGTCGGACGACGATATGCACGCGCTGGAAGACAGCGTCGCGTGAGCGATTGCGGCATCCGGCTGGAGGGCGTGGCGTGCGCGCGCGGCGGGCGGATGCTGTTCGAGGGGCTCGACCTGAACCTCGAGCCGGGGGCGGGGCGCTGGTGACCGGGCCGAATGGCGCGGGGAAGTCGAGTTTGATCCGGATCATCGCGGGGTTGCTGAAGGCGAGCGCGGGGCGGGTTTCGGTGACGGGGGAGCGCGCATTGCTGGCCGAGGCGGCGGGGCTGGACCCGGAATTGCCGGTGGGTGAGGCGCTGCGCTTCTGGGCCGGGCTGGATGGGCGGCGGGATGCGGTCGAGGGGGCGCTGGACGCGGTCGGCCTACTGCATCTCACTCCGGTGCCGGTGCGGATGCTGTCGACCGGACAGCGCAAACGCGTCGGGATTGCGCGGGTGGTGGCGAGCGGGGCGCCGATCTGGCTGCTCGACGAGCCGGCCAATGGGCTCGACCATGGCGCGATCGGGGTACTGGGTGGACTGATCGCGGCGCATCGCGCGGCGGGCGGGATTGCGGTGGTGGCGACGCATCTGCCGATCCGGATGCAGGGCGCGGGCGAGATTGTGATCGGGGGTGGCGCGTGAGCGGATTCGGCGCACTGGTCGCGCGCGAACTGCGCCGGGCGTGGGCGGCGGGCGGGCTGACGCTGCCGATCGCCTTCTTCCTGCTGGTGGCCGTGTTGTTTCCGTTCGCGGTGGGGCCGGAGCCGAAATTGCTGGCGCGGATCGGCGGCGGGGTGATCTGGGCGGCGGCGTTGCTGGCGGCGTTGCTGCCCGTCGAGCGGCTGGTGGCGCCCGATCTGGAGAGCGGGGTGCTGGATCAGTTGGCGGTGCGCGGCTGGAACGACGCGAGCGTCGCGGCGGCGAAGATCGTCGGGCATTGGCTGGGCTTTGCGCCTGCCCTGCTGCTGGCGTGCGCGGTGGCGAGCGGGTTGCTGGGCCTCTCGCTGGAACAGGCGCTGGCGGCGGGGGTGAGTTTGGCTGTAGGCACGCCGGGACTGGCGGCTTTGGGCGTCGCGACGGCGGCGCTGACCGCAGGGCTGCGCGGCGCGGGCGCGGTGGCGGGGCTGGTAATGCTCCCCTTCGCTGTGCCGCTGCTGATCTTTGGCGCGGGCGCGATGGGGAATGATCCGAGCGCGGTGAAGCTGCTGGGCGCGGTGAGCTTGCTGCTGGTGGCCGGGTGCCCGTTCGTAGCGGGGGGCGGCGATGCGGATGGGGCGGGGTTAGGGGAAATTCTTTCGGTCCGACCTTCGGGCAAGTGCATAGATGTCACTTGGACCATAGACTGCCCCATTTGCCATGCGAATCCGCATGTCTTCAACCGATCCCATATGACCTTGTTTGGCGGTCGTGACCAAGATCCAGAGCGGGTCGGTCCGAATCTCATAGCCACCGACCACATCGTCAAGAGTGCCGAGTTCGTCCCAGTCAACCATTGCCAACTCTCCTCGCACTACGGCTTCACCGACTCCACCGCGCAAAGATCGCGGTCGGCAGCACCAGCCCCCTAGCCTCTTCGCGCACGCCGAGCTCGCCGCACTCCACCTTGCCGCCAAGGTCGGCGAAATGCTGGTTGAGCAGTTCGCCGATCGCCAGCGCGGACATGCGGATCGCGTAAACGGTCAGGAACAGGAGGCGCGAATCGGCGTCCAATAGCTGGCGGCAATCGGCGATCAGGCCGGGGAGGTCGCGTTCGAGCTGCCAGACTTCGCCGGTCGGGCCGCGGCCATATTTGGGCGGGTCGAGCAGGATGCCGTCATAGCGGCGGCCGCGGCGCACCTCACGCGCGACGAACTTGGCGGCGTCGTCGATGATCCAGCGCACCGGCTTGTCGGTCATGCCCGACAGCGCGGCATTGCCCTTGGCCGCTTCGACCGATTTCTTCGACGCATCGACATGCACCATCTGCGCGCCCCTTGCCGCCATCGCCAGCGTGCCGACGCCGGTATAGCCGAACAGGTTCATCACCGTCGGCGCATCGACCCCCTGCGGTCTGTTCGCGCATCCAGCTCCACACCGGGGCCATGTCGGGGAAGAAGCCGAGATGGCGGAACGGGGTGGTCTGGGCGGTGAACTTCGCCTCGTTCCACGCGAGCGGCCAGCCTTCGCGCGGGACCGGCTTGGTGAACACCCAGCGCCCGCCGCCTTCGTCATCGGGCGCGGGCATGAATTCGCCATGCGCGTCCCAGTCGGGCGACGCGGGCGCCCACATCGCCTGCGGCTCGGGGCGGATGAAGCGGTAATCGCCATAGCGTTCGAGCTTGCGGCCATGGCCTGAGTCGACAAGGCCGTAGTCGGCCCAAGGCTCGCCGGTGAGGGTGATGAGGTTCATGGGGCCTTTAGCGCTTGTCCGCAGCCAAAAATCAACCGTCACCCCGGACTTGTTCCGGGGTCCACCGGGAGGCAGGCGCGGCGCAAGCGGCCTCGAGCTTCGCGCGGGAGGCGGAGTGGACCCCGGCACAGGGCCGGGGTGACGATCAGGATTTGGGCGTCGCGCGGGCCGCCACATACTCAGTGACCGCCGCGAACGTCGCGGGCAGCACGTCGTAGCGTTCCTCGCGGTCGAACAGGTCGCCGACGCGCGGGGGCAGAGTCGGGCGGATGCCAGTGGCGCGTTCGACCGCGTCGTCGAACTTGGCCGGGTGCGCCGTCGCGAGGGTGACGATCGGGATATGCGGCGCGAGCTCGACCCGGCGCGCGGCGGCGAGGCCGATGGCGGTGTGGGGGTCGAGGATCTCGTCCGCGCGGGCATGCGCCCAGGCCATGGCGCGCGACATGTCGTCCGCCTCGATCCGGTCGCTGGCGAACAGCGATGCCGCGCCCTGTTGCTGGGCGTTGGTGAGGCGCATCGCCTTGCTCGATCTGAATCCGGCCATTTGCGCGGCGAGCGCGGGGGCCGTCGCGCCCGGCCAGGTCGAACAACAGGCGTTCGAAGTTCGAGCTGACCTGAATGTCCATGCTCGGCGCGGCGGTTGGGGTGACGGTGCCGGCCGAATAGTCGCCGCTCGACAATGCGCGGTGGAGGATGTCGTTGACGTTGGTCGCGACGATCAGCTTGGCGACCGGAAGCCCCATCTTCGCCGCGACATAGCCGGCGAACACGTCGCCGAAGTTACCGGTGGGGACGCTGAACGCCACTTCACGCGCCGGGGCGCCAAGGCGGACGGCGGCGTAGAAATAATAGACGACCTGCGCCATCAGCCGCGCCCAGTTGATCGAATTGACCGCGGTGACGTGGAAGCGGCCCGAAAAGTCCGCGTCGTTGAACATCGCCTTCACCAGCGCCTGCGCGTCGTCGAAGCTGCCTTCGATGGCGATGTTGTGGACGTTGGGCGCGAGAACCGTGGTCATCTGGCGACGCTGAACGTCGCTGACCCGCCCCCTTGGGATGGAGCATGAAGATGTCGATCCCCTCACGCCCGGCCACCGCGTCGATCGCCGCCGACCCGGTGTCGCCGCTGGTCGCGCCGACGATGGTGAGGTGGCGGTCGGTGCCGGTCAGGAACTTTTCGAACAACAGGCCGAGCAATTGCAGCGCGACATCCTTGAACGCCAGCGTGGGGCCGTGGAACAGTTCGAGCAGGAAATGGCGGTGGTCGAGCTGAACCAGCGGGGTTACCGCATCATGGCTGAACCGGCCATAGGCGCGGGTGCACAGATCGCGCAGCTCGGCTTCGCTGAGGCTGCCCGCGACGAACGGGGCCATGACGCGCACCGCCGTCTCGACGTACGACAGGCCGGCCATGTCCGCGATCTGGTCGGCGGTGAAGCGCGGCCATTCGACGGGAATGTACAGGCCGCCGTCGCTGGCCAGCCCGGCCAGGGTGACTTCACGGAAATCGAGTTCGGGCGCGGTGCCGCGGGTGCTCTGGTAGCGCATGGGCGCGGGACTAGCTTCCGCAGCGCAGTGCGGCAAGAAAGTCTAGCTTTTCGGTGGCGCGGGTGGAGGCGTGGCGCGCCGGGCGCGGTGACGAAGTGCCAACAGGTAGATCACCACAGCGATCCCCGCGAACAGGAACCATTGTACTGCATAGGCGAGGTGGTTGTTCGGCACGCTCGACGGGTCGGGCGAGGCGCTCGCCGACAGGCCCGCAGCAGGCGCATCGGCGACGAGCATCAGGTTGCGCGGCGGGCGCGTGCCGAACAGCGAGGCGAGCAACGGCGTCGAATCGGGCGCGTGGGTGATCGTGCCGGTGACCGCGCCGCCCTTCCACGCCGGGGTGGTGCCGGGGGCGGTGGTGACGCCCATATCGACCCGGACCGTCATCCCCTCTGCCCCGGTGCGGCATTCGGCAAGATGGCGCCAGCCCTTGCCGCCCTTGGCGTCGCGCCCCGCCTGTTCGGTCCAGGCTACGACTTCCAGACACATGAACCCGGCGCGGCGGAACAGATATTCGTCGCCGACCGGCGGGCTGGGAAAGGCCATTTGCGGTGCGTTGTGATTGGCGGCGAGGCGGGCGATCAGCGCCTCCTTCTCCCCGCGTCGGTCGAGCTGCCAGATACCCAGCCCGATCATCGCCGCGACGGCGAGGCCGACCAGCATAGTGGGAACGAGCAGGAACTTCATGCCTCGGGGTCCTTGAGCCGCCCCTCACGCGCGGCGTTGCGATATTCGAGCGCGAGCAGCGCGCCCTTCGCCCAGCGCAGGCTGAACACCACCAGCAACAATGTCAGCGGCGGCCAGATCAGCAGGTGTAGCCAGACCGGCGGTGACGCGGACAGCTCCAGCCAGACCGACAGGATCACGATGATCGCGCCGACGATCAGCGTCAGGAACGCCGCCGGACCATCGCCGACATTGAACGCGCCGTAATCGAGGCCGCAGCTCGGGCAGCGATCGGCGAACTTCACCCAGCCGGAAAACAGCGAGGGCGCGCCGCACCGCGGACACGCCCCCTTCACTGCCGACTCGATGATGGGAGGCGGTGCCTCGCTCATCGCCTCACGTCAGGCGCCATGGACCGGCGCACCCGCGCTGCCCCAGACATAGACGGCGACGAACAGGAACAGCCACACCACGTCGACGAAATGCCAGTACCAGGCAGCGGCTTCGAAGCCGAAATGCTGGCGCGGGGTGAAATCGCCCTGATAGGCACGCAGCAGGCAGACCATCAGGAAGATGGTGCCGACGATCACGTGGAAGCCATGGAAGCCGGTCGCCATGTAGAAGGCCGACGAATAGTTGGTCTTGCCGAACACGAACGGCGCATGGGCATATTCATACGCCTGGATGCCCGAGAAGATCAGCCCGAGGATGATCGTCAGCCACAGCCCCTTCTTGACGACATCATTCTCGCCAACGCCGATCGCGCCCCAAAGGCCCTTCAGTTCACCGCCGCGCTGATTGTGGATCAGGCCGTGATGCGCCCAGGTCACCGTGGTGCCCGACAGCAGCAGGATGAAGGTGTTGAGCAGCGGCAACTCGAACGCCGGGAGCACTTCCAGCCCCTTGGCCGGGAACACCGCGACCGCGTCCGCCGCCAGATCGACGACGCTGCCATGATCGCTGACGGTCATCGCCACCGGGAACAGCGCATAGTCGAACCATGCCCAGAACCAGCCGACGAAGAACATCACTTCCGACGCGATGAACAGGATCATGCCGTAGCGCAGGTGGAGCTGGACCACCGGGGTGTGGTCGCCGGCCTTTGCCTCACGCACCACTTCGACCCACCACGACATCATGCAGAACAGGACGGCGGCGAAGCCCGAGAGCAGCACCCAGCCGCCATGCGCGGCTTCCTTCATGTACATGAGGCCGCCGACCGCCAGCCACAAAGCGGCGAGCGACGTCAGCAGCGGCCACGGGCTGGGCGGGAGAATGTGGAAATCGTGGTTCTTGGCGCCTGCCATCGTCCGTCCCTGTTCGTTTCTGGCGTTATTCGTCGGCTTCCCTAGCCCTTGGGCTTGGCGGAATCCACTGGGTAAAATGTGTAGGAGAGGGTGATCTTCTCAATGTCCTTCGTATCCGGATCGGTCATGATCTTCGGATCGACGAAATAGATCACCGGCATCCGCACCGTCTCGCCCGGCTGAAGCGTCTGCTCGGTGAAGCAGAAACACTGGATCTTGCTGAAATATTTGCCCGCCGCCTCGGGCGTGACGTTGTAGGTCGCGGTGCCGGTGATCGGCACGGTGCCGCTGTTGGTCGCGGTGTAGAAGGCCATGTCGCGCGCGCCGATCGAGATGGTGTCGGACGCCAGCTCGGGCTTGAACTTCCAGCTCAGCGCGGGGCTGACATTGGAATCGAACGCGACGGTGATCTTGCCGTCCACCGCGCCTGGAGCCGCGTCGGCGCGCATCGTGGTGCCGCCAAAGCCGGTGACCTGACAGAAGAGGCGGTAGAGCGGCACGCTGGCAAAGGCGAGGCCGGTCATCGCCAGCACGCCCAGCACCGCGAACATCGCGGTGCGCAGTTTCCGATCCTGTGGCAGCGCGACGATCATGTCGCCCTCAGCGGCATGCCGGCCTGAATCTTCACGATGCTGATCGCGAAGACGAGGACCACGAACGCGAACAACAGAATGGCGAGCACGCGGGCGCGCGACTTCTGGCGGGCGCGGATCAGCTCTTGGTCGTCGGGGGTCATGCCATCATCCTATCGGCGGCAACCGCGCCGAACAATATGAACAGGTAGGAGATCGAATAGGCGAACAGACGCTTTTCGGGCTTCATCGTGTCGTCGTCGCTAGCCATGCGCGTCGCGACATGGAGCGCGAGCAGGCCGAACAGCGCGGTCGTGGCGATCGAGACCACGCCATAGAGGCTCCCGGTCAGGCCGAGCGGCCAGGGCGCGACCGCCGCGACCGCCATGGGAATCGTGTAGAGGCCGATCTGGACCCGCGTCGCCTTTTCCCCCGCCACCACGGGCAGCATCGGGACGCCGGCATTGGCGTAGTCGGTCTTCACGAACAGGGCCAGTGCCCAGAAATGCGGCGGGGTCCACAGGAAGACGAGGCCGAACAGCAGCACCGGGAGCAACGCGACATCGCCGGTCGCCGCCGCCCAGCCGATCAGCGGCGGAAACGCCCCCGCCGCGCCGCCGATCACGATATTCTGCGGCGTCCGCCGCTTGAGCCAGACGGTATAGACCAGCACGTAGAACAGGATCGACAGCAGCAGGATGCCGGCCGCGACATAATTGACCGCGAGGCCCATCAGGATGACCGAGAGCGCGGCGACGCCGACGCCGAAATGGAGCGCCGACTGGCGATCCATCCGCCCGGCGGGCAGCGGACGGCTCTGCGTCCGCTTCATCTTGGCGTCGAGATCCGCCTCATACCACTGGTTGAGCGCCCCCGCCGCGCCCGCGCCCAATGCGATGCACAGGATCGCGGTGAAGCCGATCACCGGGTGGATCGGCACCGGGGCCGCGATCATGCCGCACAGGCCGGTGAACACGACGAGACTCATCACGCGCGGCTTGGTCAACGCAAGGAAATCGCGCCAGTCGGCGGGGATGGTCAGGGCGTGGTTGGCAACGGACATTTGTGGGGCGCTATAGGCGCGGTTGGGGCGCGGGGGAAGGGTGTGGTGGCGAGGGTGGCAGCGCCTAATCGAACATTACACCTATCGCTCGGCGAGCTGCAACGATTGCAGCTTGGCAGAAGCCAAGGGCATCCTCGCCACCTTTCTCGAAATGGAAACTGACCCAATGCTCGATCGTCACGTCAATGCCCTGCGTATGTGCAGGCATCTGAGTTCGCGGATCGATCGGCACTCCCAGCACAGACACCCCGTGGCCGAACGTCACTCCCGGCCCCCACGACACCTGACCTGCGCCCGAAATGACATTCACGCGACTTTGTTGTTCATACCTTCGTTGAGGCTGGAGACCGGTGTGCTTTGTTGCTGCGATCTCTTTGATGCGTGCATAAATGCTGTTCTCGGATCGAGCAAACGGCTGGAGCTGCCGCAACTTCGCGTCGATTGTCGGATTTAGAGCAGCCAAGTTGGCTACGCCCCACTGGCCCATAGTCGAGCGATACCCGTTCTCATCTTTCGCCGCCGGAAAATAACCCCCTCTCGTTGGAACTTTCGACAGATGTGGCTTTATATTCCGCTGCCAAAGCAGCGCCATCGCCTGGTCGAGAGCATTGGAGCATTTTTCGATTATCTCATGAGTGAGATTCAGCGCGTCATGACTGATGGTCTTATTGTGGAGATCACGGCCGTATGTTCGACCCAATTCCTTATGCAGAGTTTCAGCTCGACGCAGCATTGAACGGATTAGATCTAACTCGACATCCTGCATTGTCGAAGCCCCCAATCTTGAACAGCCGTAGTTAATCGGCTCTCGGGGCAAATCCATCACAAAAAACGCCCCGGAAGTTTCCTCCCGGGGCGTTTCGTAGTTCAGCCGTTCGACAGCTCAGTGATGCTTGTCGTCGTCGATCACCGGCAGGGTTTCGAACTGGTGGAACGGCGGCGGGCTGGACAGGGTCCATTCCAGCGTCGTGGCACCTTCGCCCCAGGGATTGTCGGGGGCGGGCTTGCCCGCGAACAGCGACCAGAACAGGTTGATGAAGAAGATCGCCATACCGACCAGCATGATCGCATAGCCCCAGCTGGAGATCTCGTTCCAGTACGCATAGGCGTCCGGATAGTCCGGGTAGCGGCGCGGCATGCCCTGAAGGCCCAGGAAGTGCTGCGGGAAGAACAGCACGTTCACGCCGACGAAGAACACCCAGAAGTGCAGCTGCCCCAGCAGTTCGCTGTACATCCGGCCCGACATCTTCGGGAACCAATAGTAGAAGCCGGCGAACAGGCCGAACACCGCGCCCAGCGAGAGGACGTAGTGGAAGTGCGCGACCACATAATAGGTGTCGTGCATGTAATCGTCGACGCCGCCATTCGCGAGCACCACGCCGGTGACGCCGCCCACGGTGAACAGGAAGATGAAGCCGATCGCCCAGACCATCGGGGTCTTGAAGCTCATCGACCCGCCCCACATCGTCGCGATCCAGCTGAAGATCTTGATGCCGGTCGGCACCGCGATGATCATGGTGGCGGCGGTGAAGTACATCTTCACGTTCACGCTCATGCCCGTCGTGAACATGTGGTGCGCCCAGACGACGAAGCCGACCACGCCGATCGCGACCATGGCGTAGGCCATGCCGAGATAGCCGAACACCGGCTTGCGGCTGAAGGTCGCGACGATCTGGCTGACGATGCCGAAGCCCGGCAGGATCATGATGTACACTTCGGGGTGGCCGAAGAACCAGAAGAGATGCTGGTACAGCACCGGATCGCCGCCGCCGGCGGGATCGTAGAAGGTGGTGCCGAAGTTGCGATCGGTCAGCAGCATCGTGATCGCGGCGGCTAGAACCGGCAGCGCGAGCAGCAGCAGGAAAGCGGTGATCAGCACCGACCACACGAACAGCGGCATCTTGTGCAGGGTCATGCCCGGCGCGCGCATGTTGAAGATGGTGGTGATGAAGTTGATCGCGCCCAGGATCGAGCTGGCGCCCGCAAGGTGGAGCGAGAGGATCGCCATGTCGACTGCCGGCCCCGGCTCGCCATAGGTCGAGAGCGGGGCATAGACCGTCCAGCCCACGCCCGCGCCGCCGCCGAAGAAGGGCGAGGCGAGCAGCAGCAGGAAGGCCGGGACGAGCAGCCAGAAGGACAAGTTGTTCATGCGCGGGAACGCCATGTCCGGCGCGCCGATCATGATCGGAACGAACCAGTTGCCGAAGCCGCCGATCATGGCGGGCATGACCATGAAGAACACCATGATCAGGCCGTGCGCGGTGATCAGCACGTTCCAGAAGTGCAGCGACTCGTCGAAGGTCTGCGGACCGCCATGAACGATCTCCGCGATCCAGCCGAGATGCTGGATGCCCGGTTCGGCCAGCTCAAGGCGCATGATGCCCGAAATGCCGCCGCCGATGATCCCCGCGACGATCGCGAAGATCAGGTACAGCGTGCCGATGTCCTTGTGGTTGGTCGACAGGAACCAGCGCGCGAAAAATCCGGGCTTGTGGTCCGCGTCGTGGTGATGGTCGTCATGCGCCTGAAAGGCGTGCGCGTCGCGTGCTGCGTCGGTCATGCTCAATTGTCCGTGTTGCCGGTGGCGGCTTGATTGGTGGTGGCGCCCGCGGCGGTCGCGTCGACGGTGTCGTTGCCGGCGGGGACGATGCCGTTCGCCGGAGTCGCTGTGTCGTCGGCGGCGTCGCTGCCCGGCTGGGCCGGGGCGGCGGCCGACGGCGTCTTCGCGGCGGGCATCGTCCCGCCCTTGGCCGCGATCCACTGCGCGAAGACTTCGGGGCTGACCGCTTCGACGACGATCGGCATGTACGCATGGCGCGCACCGCACAGCTCGCTGCACTGGCCGAAATAGACGCCCGGCTTCTCGACGGTGAAGCTGGTTTCGTTGAGGCGGCCCGGGATCGCGTCGATCTTGATCCAGAATGCAGGGATCGCCCAGCTATGGATCACGTCGTTGGCAGTCGCGATCAGGCGGATCGGCGTGCCGACCGGCACGATGACGCGGTTGTCGGCGGCCAGCAGGCGCGGGCCGTCCGCGTCGGTGCGGAAGCGCTGACCGGGCTGAACCTCGCTCTTTTCCTTGAGCATGTTGGCGGTGATCGAAATGCCGCCATGGTCGGGATATTCGTAGGACCAGTACCATTGGTTGCCGATTGCCTTGATCGTCACGGCATTGTCGGGCGCGGGCTTGAACTGCTTGGCGAGCAGCGCGATCGACGGCCAGGCGATGAAGGCAAGGATCAGCACCGGCACCGCAGTCCACACGATCTCGATCATCGTGTTGTGGCTGGTCTTCGACGGTACCGGATTCGCCTTGCGACGGTAGCGGATGATCGTCCAGGCGAGCAGCGCGAGGACGAAGATCGAGATCAGGGTGATGATCGGCAGCAAAATCCAGTCATGGAAATGCGCCGCGCTGGCACCGAGCGCCGTCACCTGCGGCTGGATGCCCAGCTTTCCGTCCACGGGAAGGCCGATACCGGGAACCGGCGCGGTCTTGGGCGTACCGTCAGCGTTGAGCGTCGGGTCGGCCACTGCGGGCGCAGCCGGAGCCGCAGCATCGGCGGGAGCGGCCGCAGCGGGCGCGACCCCCGGCGTCGCAGCCGTCACCGGCGCGGTGGCTGCCGGCGCCTCTGGCGCGGTCTGTGCCTGGGCCATGCCCCCGGCGAGCGCCAGGCCCGCAGCCAGCACGATCGCCTTCAATCCATGCATGCGCATCGTCTCAATCAACCCCTGTCCTTCTTGCCCCTGTGCGGGGGCGCCGGCTCTGCCGGTCGCGCGGACGCAATCCGCCCGTCGAGGCTGGCCTATAGCACCTGCGCGCGCGCCTCAAGCTTGTCGAATCCTCTTTTTGGTCGCGGTGTTGCGGGGAACCCGCCCGAACCCTAGATGCGGGGCGAAACAATCAGGCGGGGATGGACGCGTGACCGACGACGAGGTGCTGGGCGAATTCCGGGCGGCAGAGGCGCTGCTGGAGGGGCATTTCATCCTGTCGTCGGGACTGCGCAGCCCGCGTTACCTGCAATGCGCGCGCGTGTTAATGAACCCGGCGCGCGCGGCGCGGCTGGCACAGGCGGTGGCGGCAAAAATTCCCGCAGAGCTGCGCGACCGGATTACTGCAGTCGTCTCCCCGGCGATGGGTGGGGTCATTGCGGGGCAGGAAGTCGCGCGCGCACTCAATGTCGACGCAATGTTCGTCGAGCGACCCACCGGTACCTTTGAGCTGCGACGCGGTTTCCGGCTGGAGCCGGGGCAGCAGGTGCTGATGATGGAGGATGTCGTCACCACCGGGCTTTCGTCGCGTGAGGCGATGAAGGCGATTGCCGAAGCGGGCGGCGAGGTGATCGCGGCGGCGTCGCTGGTCGACCGGTCGAACGGCACCGCCGACCTTGGCGTCCCCTTCTTCCCGCTGATCCGGCTCGATGTGCCGAGTTATGATGCCGACGCGGTTCCGCCCGAGCTGGCGGCAATCCCGGCGATCAAGCCCGGCAGCCGGGCGGCGGCGTGACCCAACACCTCCGCCTTGGCGTGAACATCGATCACGTCGCCACGGTGCGCAATGCACGCGGAAGCGGCTATCCCGATCCGGTGCGCGCGGCATTGCTCGCGGCTGAGGCCGGGGCGGACGGGATCACGGCACATCTGCGCGAGGACCGGCGGCACATCACCGATGATGATATCGCCCGGCTTGCGGCGGAGCTGACCGTCCCGCTCAATCTGGAAATGGCGGCGACCGACGAGATGCTCGCCATCGCGCTGCGCCATCGCCCGCATGCGGCGTGCATCGTACCCGAACGGCGCGAGGAGCGGACGACCGAGGGCGGTCTGGACGCGGCGGGGCAGCATAATCTGCTGGCGCCGATGGTGTCCGAGCTGAAGGCCGCGAATATCCGCGTGTCGCTGTTTATCGAACCCGATCCCGCGCAGATCGAAGCGGCGATCCGGCTGGGCGCGCCGGTCGTCGAACTGCACACCGGTCGCTATTGCGAGCTGGAGGGCGAGGCGCAGACCACCGAACTGCGCCGCATCGCCGACGCCGCAGCGCTGGCGGCGAAGAACGGGATCGAGGTGCATGCCGGGCATGGCCTGACGTTCGACAATGTCGTGCCGATCGCGGCGATCCCGCAGCTGGCGGAGTTGAATATCGGGCATTTCCTGATCGGCGAGGCGATCTTCGAGGGGCTGGCCCCGGTCGTGAGGCGGATGCGCGACCTGATGGATGCGGCGCGGTGAAGCTTTTTGCGCCTGACGGCGCAGCGGCACCAGCCCGCTCCCACCCGGCCACCCATCGGCAGGATATTCTGGAATGGGTGGCCGGGTGGGGGGAGCGGGCTGGTGCCGCACTCCCGATCGCCAGATCGGGACAAATGCGCCGTGATCATCGGCATCGGCTCTGACCTGTGCAACATCGAGCGAATCCAGAATTCGCTGGACCGGTTCGGCATGCGGTTCGAGAAGCGGGTGTTTACCGAACTCGAGCTGCGCAAGGCGGCGCGGCGGCCGATGGGCTATGCCGCAACGCTCGCGAAACGTTTTGCTGCCAAAGAGGCTTTTTCGAAGGCGGTCGGGACCGGTTTCAAGTCTGGCGTGTTCATGCGCGACATCGGCGTGGTGAATGCACCGTCCGGCGCGCCGACACTGGCCCTGACCCGCGGTGCCAAGGCGCGGCTTGACGCGATGACGCCACCGGGTCACGTCGTGAAGGTGCACTTGACGCTGACCGACGACCACCCCTGGGCGCAGGCGCTGGTGGTGATCGAAGCGCTGCCCGTATCGGGCGGGTGAGAGAGACGGAATGGCCGAGGAGCTGGCGTTGACGGGCGAGGGAGACCAAGGGCGCGGCGGCACCGACTGGTGGAGCGAGGCGCGCGGCATCTTCTGGCTGGTGATCGCGGTGCTGGGATTCCACAGCCTGATCGCCAAGCCCTTCTACATCCCGTCGGAGTCGATGATGCCGACCTTGCTGGTCGGCGACCGGCTGGTGGTGACAAAATATCCCTATGGATACAGCTATGTCACCCCGACCTTCCATGTCCTGCCATTCATGAAGGGACGGCTGTTCGGCAGCCTGCCCGAGCGCGGCGACGTCGTCATTGTGACCCCCACCGATGCGCGGTCGGACTATATCAAGCGGGTGATCGGCCTGCCCGGCGACACCATCGAGATGCATGGCGGCATCCTCTATCTCAACGGGCGAGCGGTGCAGCGCGAGAAGCTGGGCAATCGCGCGCTCAAGGTCGACGGCAATCTGACCTGCGATCCCGACCATTATCCCGGCGCGCTGGGCCGCGACGCATCGGGCGCGGCGGTGTGCAATGTCGAGATTGTCCGCGAAACGCTGCCCAATGGCGCAAGCTACGATACCATCGACATCGGCCCGACCCGCGCCGACAATTTCCCGGCGCTGCGGATCCCGGCCGGCCATGTCTGGCTGATGGGCGACAATCGCGACAACAGCGCGGACAGCCGCATGACCCAGGCCCAGCAGGGGCTGGGCGGCGCGGTGCCGATCGAGAATATCGGCGGGCGCGCGGAGTTTATCACCTTCAGTCTCGACGGCAGCGCAAGCTGGAACCCGTTGAGTTGGGCAGGATCGTTCCGATCGGGACGCGCGGGAAATTCGCTGCACCCCGACCGACCGGAGGAATGAGTTGATGGCGAGTGCCGCCGACGAATCCGTGAACGTGACCCAGGCCCCCGGCCCCAACGAGATGCGCGATCCGGTGATGCGCGCCGAACTGCGCCGCGCGTCGGTGTGGTTCGGACTCGCCATCGCAGCAGCGCTGGTGGTGCTGTTGATCCAGCCGCTGCTGCTGATCTTTGCCGGGCTGGTCGTGGCGTCGATGCTGGACGGGGGCGCGCGGCTCATCCGTCGCGCGATGCCGATCCCGCGCGGGCTGGCGCTGACGATTGTGGTGATCGGGGTGGTCGCGTTCATCGGCGGGGTGATCTATTTGACCGGGGTCGAGATCGCCGCGCAGGCCGAACAGCTCCGCGCGACGCTGGAGGCACAGGCGCTGCGGATCAGCGCCTGGCTGAGCGAGCTTGGCATCATGCCCGCCGCTTCGGACCTGACTGGCCTTGCCCAACAGGCATTGGGATCGGTCGGGCGCCTGACCTCATTTATCGGCGGCGCGATCGGGGCGATCGGGAGCTTCTTCCTCGTCCTCGTCATCGGGCTGTTCGTGGCGATGGAGCCGCGAATCTATGAGCGCGGGTTGCAATGGATGGTTCCTATGGCGTCGCGCGACCAGTTCGCGATCACGCTGGCGCGGATGGCGCGGACGATGCGCATCCTGCTCGCCGGACGCCTGCTCGGCATGGTGTTCGAAGGCTTCATCACCTGGGTCTTGCTCGAAGTGGTCGGCGTGCCGATGGCGCTGCTGCTCGGCATCATCACCGGGATGCTCGCCTTCATTCCCAATATCGGCGCGTTCATCTCGGGCGTATTGATGGTCGCGGTGGGATTCAGCGCAGGGCCGACCGAAGGGCTGTGGGCGATCGCCATCTATTTCGGGGTGCAGACGTTCGACGGCTATGTGCTGCTGCCGCTGGTCGCGAAGCGGACCGTGGACATGCCCCCGGCGCTCACCGTGTCATCGCAGATCCTGATGAGCACGTTGTTCGGCTTTCTCGGCCTCGCGCTCGCCGATCCGATCGTGGCGATGATCAAGGTCGCGCTGGAACGGCGGTCGGAACAGGCGGTCGCGGCCGGATACGGCTCAGACGACGCCACCCCGCCGCCCGACCCCAAGGAAGAAGGCAACACAGCGTGATCCTCTACGATTATTTCCGGTCCAGCGCCGCGTATCGCGTGCGAATCGCGCTCAATCTCAAGGACGTGCCGCATGAGCGGCGCGAGGTGCATCTGGTCGAGGGGGCACAGCGCAGCGACGCGCATCTGGCACGCAACCCGCAGGGGTTCGTGCCCGCACTCGATATCGGCGGCGGGCGTATCCTGACTCAAAGCCTCGCGATTATCGAATGGCTCGACGCGACCTATCCGCAGCCGCGGCTGATCCCGGTCGACCCGCTTGCGCGCGCCGATGCGATGGCACAGGCGCTGCTGATTGCCGCCGACATCCACCCACTCAACAATCTGCGCGTGCTGAAGGCACTTGAGGCGCGGTTCAGCGCGGACGAGGGGGGCAAGGCCGACTGGTATCGTCACTGGATTGTCGAGGGGTTTACCGCGCTGGAGGCGACGGCGCGGGCCGGACCGTTCCTGGGCGGAACTGCACCGGGGATTGCGGACGTGATGCTGGTGCCGCAGATGTATAATGCGCGGCGGTTCGACGTGCCGCTCGACGCCTTCCCCACGCTGCTGGCGGCCGATGCGGCGGCGTGCGGGCTCGACGCCTTTGTCGCGGCCAGCCCGGAGCGAGCCAAGCCGGCATGAGGGGCGCGGCCCCTTTGCTACTCCTTGCCCTGCCCCTCCCCGCCGCCGCGCAGGAGGTAGTAGTAGTCGGGCGCGGGCTCGACGCGCCGCCGGGCGAGGCGGCTCTGGCGACGGTCGAGATCGACCGCGACCGGCTGACCGACAGCGCGTCGGGACGGCTCGAAGATGCACTGCGCGATGTCGCCGGGGTGGCGCAGTTCCGCCGCGCCGATTCGCGCTCGGCGCATCCGACGGCGCAGGGAATCAGCCTGCGCGGTATCGGGGGCAATGCATCGAGCCGCGCGCTTCTGTTGCTCGACGGCGTGCCGCAGGCGGATCCGTTCGGCGGCTGGGTCCCCTTCCCCGCCACGCTCCCACAGCGGCTGGCGCGGGTGCGCGTCACGCGCGGGGGGGGAGCGGCTATCATGGCGCGGGCGCGCTTGCCGGGACGGTCGAGCTGTTCAGCGCCGATGCGGCGACGCTGGGGCCGGTGGCGCTGACCGGCTTTTATGGCAGCCGCGACTCGGTCGAACTGGTCGCGACCGGCGGCGCGAAGCGCGGCGGCGGCGAACTGACGGGGGCGATACAATTCGCGCGCGGCGACGGATTTGTGCCGATCGTCGCGGGCCAGCGTGGCGCGGCGGATCGTGCGGCCCCCTATGAGCAGATGGGCATCGCATTGCGCGGTGTCGCGCCGGTCGCGGCGGGGGTCGAATTGCAGGCAAACCTGTCCGCCTTCACCGATTCGCGCGATCGCGGCACCGATTTCACCCCGGTGCTCAGCCGTGGTGCGGACGCCAGCTTGCGCCTGATCGGCAGTGGGCGCTGGCGCTGGGCGGCGACGGGCTGGCTCCAGCATCGCGATTTCTCAAGCGGCTTTGCGAGCATCAGCGCGACGCGTGACACGGCGACCCCGACGCTCGACCAGCATGTCCCCGCAAGCGGCAGCGGGCTGCGGATCGAGATCGAGCCGCCGGTCGGCGCCGGCTGGACGCTGCGCGCGGGCGGCGACCTGCGGATGGTGAGCGGGCAAACCAACGAACTCTACAGCTTCGTCGCGGGCAGTCCGACGCGCCGACGGGTCGCGGGCGGAGAGAGCAGCACGGCCGGGTTGTTCGCCGACCTTTCCCTCGAGCGCGGCGACCTGACCCTCACCGCCGACGCACGCGCGGATCGCTGGGCGATCCGCGACGGCCGCTTGTTCGAGGCGTTGCTGGCCGGCGGAACCCCGCTCACCGATACCCGCCATACCGACCGCTCCGGCTGGGAGGGCAGCGCGCGGATCGGCGCGGCGGTGCGCGCGATCGACCACGTCACGCTGCGCGCTGCGGCTTATACGGGCTGGCGGCTGCCCACGCTCAACGAGCTGTATCGCCCGTTCCGTGCCGGAGCCGATGCGACCGCCGCTAACCCATTGCTATCGCCCGAGCGGCTGCGCGGGGCGGAGGTCGGGATCGACCTGATCCCCGTAACGGGGCTCAGCCTGCGCGCGACGGCGTTTCTCAATCGGCTCGACGATGCGATCGGCAATGTGACGCTGGGCAGCGGGCCGGGCAATTTCCCCGGGGTCGGGTTCGTCGCGGCGGGCGGTGCCTATCGCGCGCGGCGCAATCTCGACGCGATCGAATCGCGCGGAGTCGAGGTCGATCTGGGCTGGCAGAGCGGACCATGGCGCGCGGGGGCGTCCTGGGCTTTCACCGATGCGCGGGTGCAGGCATCGGGAGCCGCCGCGCTGCTCGACGGGCTGCGGCCCGCCCAGACCGCGCCGCATCAGATTTCGGCAAATCTTGGCTATTCGGGCGAGCGGCTGAGCTTGTCCGCGACTGCGCGCTACGTCGCGACGCAGTATGAGGACGACCTCAACCTGCGCGCACTGGGAGATGCGCTGACGTTTGATGCCGTGCTGCGCGTGCCCATCACCAGCGCCGTGGCGATCGAGGCGCGGGGCGAAAATCTGACCGATGCCCTGGTCGAAACGGCGGTCAGCGGCACTGGCGTGATTGAGCGTTCGAGCCCGCGCACACTGTGGATCGGCGTCAGCTACCGCCCCCGCTGAGCGACGAGACGGTCGAACAGATCGAGATACGCCCCGATCGGCTCCGGCCCGGATTCCACCAGAGGTTCGGGTCGCTGACGCCCCGGCATCAGCCAATGGTTGAGCGCGCCGACCAGCCGCGCGCGGTCGCCCGGCGGGACCACCGAACCGCGCGACGCGCAGTCGATCAACTCATGGATCGCGACGCTCAGAATCGGTTGCGACCACTGGCGTTCCAGCGGCGAGCGCCTCCCGCACCACGCCGGGAACACCTTCGAACTCGGAGGTGAGCGCAACGACGTCGGCGCGCGCGATTGCGGGGAGCGGGTCGGGGACATGGCCGGGCATCGACACGCGATCCGAAAGGCCGAGCCGCTCGACAAGTCGTTCGAGTTGCGCGCGCTCCTCGCCCTCGCCAAGCAGCACGAGCTTGACCTCGGCATCGTGGAGGCGCGGCACCGCTGCGATCAGTCGCTCCCAGCGCTTTTGGGGCGCGAGTCGGCCCACGCCGAGGATGAAGCGCCCCTCGGGGATCGGCGGCAGTACCGCATTGGGAATTGGCAGCGCCGGAGGATTGGCAATGACCGCCAGTCGCCCCGGCGGCAGGCCCATTGTGCGCGCGGCCTCCTCCGCCATCGCCGGGGTCATCGCGACGACCGCGTCGAGAAACGAAGGGTGCATGCGCAGCCAAGCGCGGTAGGCAACACCGGCACCGCGCGGCAGATCGGGACGGACCAGCGCGTTCGAGACCTTGCCGACGATCGGGGGGCAC
The DNA here is from genome assembly GCF_024700005.1 of Sphingomonas sp. J344. Taxonomy (NCBI): domain Bacteria; kingdom Pseudomonadati; phylum Pseudomonadota; class Alphaproteobacteria; order Sphingomonadales; family Sphingomonadaceae; genus Sphingomonas; species Sphingomonas sp. J344. The sequence continues at coordinate 1,201,719 of NZ_JAJONB010000001.1, forward strand.
GCGCCGCGCAGCCGCCGCCGCAACCACCAGGCCGCGCCGGTGTAGTGGTTGCCAGGGCAGAAGACGATGTCGGGACGGAGCGCGCGGACGATATCCGGAAGGGCGAACAATGCCCGATAGGCGGTGTTGCCCAGCGAATGCACCGCCACTCCGTCGGGAAGCTCATGCGCCAGCGCCCCGCCTGGCTCACCAATCACGAGCGTCACCCGCCGTCCGGCGCGGGCCCAACCGTCGGCCATGCGCAGCAGCGCGCGCTCGACTCCCCCGCCCTTCAGCGTCTGGGCGAAGCTCAATATGTGGGCGGCGGGGTCACGGAAATCTGCCATGGGCTTGTAGCTTGCCCTGCTAAAGCCCAAATCGCCCCGCGAAGAAACCGCAATCTGTCGTCAACGGGCAAGGCTGTGGAGCTTTGTCGGGTCGCGACGTGACGATATGCGACCGCAATGTTCCCGGAGAGGGCGTCCTATTTGGCCGATGTTGAACCGCCGGGAGCGCAAGGCTCGATGAACACGACTGTCGCCGATCCCGCACCGCTTCCCGGTGCCGAAGATCTTGCCGCGCTGGAGCCGATCCAGAAGATTCGGCGTCGCTGGCCGATGCTGCTGGGCGCGGCGGTATCGCTGCTCATGGTCGCCGGTCTGGCCAAGGAACTGCTCGACAAGGGACTTGCCGGACTCTCACAGACCGCGCCAGACAGCTGGGTCTTCTACATTTTCTTCACGCTCTTCTACCTCGGCCCGCCGACCTTCGATTATCTGATCTTCCGGCGGCTATGGGCGATCCCGCCCAGCGGGATGATCGCGCTGCACCGCAAGCGCATCGCGAACGAAGTCGTGCTCGGCTATTCAGGCGAAGCCTATTTCTATGCCTGGGCACGACAGCGGACGCGAATGGTCGCCGCACCGTTCGGCGCGGTCAAGGACGTCTCGATCCTTTCGGCGATTGCCGGCAACGGCATCACGCTGGCGATGCTGGTCGCCGCGCTTCCGCTCGCCACGAACCTGTTGACGCCGGCGCAGTACAACACCGCGCTGGCATCGATCGGTATCATCATCGCGATGTCGCTGCCGTTTCTGATCTTCTCCAAGCGGGTGTTTTCGCTTGAGCGCAGCATGTTGTGGTGGATCTTCGGCATGCATTCGGTCCGGATCCTGCTGGGATCGATTCTGGTCGCCCTTGCCTGGCATTTCGCGATGCCCGACGTCTCGCTGGGCATGTGGCTGATCCTGGCCGCCGCGCGCCTGCTGGTGTCACGCCTGCCCTTCGTCCCGAACAAGGATCTGCTGTTCGCCAATTTCGCGATCATTCTGATCGGCCAGGGCCAGGCGCTGTCGGAGCTGCTGGCATTCACCGCAGCGCTAACCTTGCTGGTCCATATGGCGTTGATCGCCGGCTTCGCGCTGCTCGGGCTGGCTACCAAGGAGAGCTGAGAATCGTGCGCCTGCTGATGTCCGCCGCCCTGATCGCCGCGTTCGGAGCCGCCCCCGCCGGGGCGCAGATCCTGATCGATGCCGATGCCGCGTGCAACGGCAGCAGCCCGTCGGTGCGTGTCGCCGTCACCGGCCTCAAGGACCGCACCGGCAGGTTCAAGCTGGAGCTGTATCCGGCCAACGAGGACGATTTCCTGAAAGACGACACCAAGCTGAAGAACGAGGGCAAGTTCTTCGCACGGATCTGGTCGACCCCGGCCCAGAACGGCGCGGTCAATCTGTGCATCCGCGCGCCGCGGCCCGGTCGGTATGCGCTGCTGTTTACCCATGACCGCGACGGCAAGAACAAGTTCAATTTCTGGCGCGACGGCGCCGGGTTCCCGAGCAACCGGAAGTTGGGGAGAAGTCGGCCGCAGCTGAGCGAAGCGGTCATCAACGTGGGTTCGGGCGGCACCAGTGTGACGATCCGCGCACAGTATCTGCGCGGTCTGTCCGGCTTTGCCCCATTGGCGGACTGAGACGCGCGCCATGCGGATCGTCGATATCAACGAATATTACTCGCCGACCGGTGGCGGGGTGCGGACCTATCTCGACCGCAAGATGCGGATCATGGCCGAGCTTGGTCATGAACTGATCGTCATAGCCCCGTTCCACGAGGATCGGGTCGAGGACCGCCCCGATGGCGGGCGCATCTACTGGGTCAAGTCGCCGTCGCTGATCGTCGACCGCAATTACTGGCTGTTCAACGATCCGGGCGCGGTCACCCGGCTGCTCGACGATCTCAAGCCTGATGTGGTCGAGAACAGCTCCCCTTGGCGCCCGGCCTGGTTCATCGGCGACTGGGCAGGCGATGCGCTCAAGGTGTTCTTTGCGCACAACGACAATATCGGTGCCTATGCCCAGCGCTGGCTGGAGGGGATCGCGACCATCGACCGGGTCGAGCGGATGTTCGGCTGGTACACCCGTTACATGGGCAGGTTCCTGGCAAAATACGATGCCTTCGTGACCAATGGCCCGGCATTGGCGAAGCGGTACCGCCGTCGCGGGCTCCACGTCGACGCCGCGATGCCGCTTGGGATCGACCGCAACCATTTCTCCCCCGATTTGCGCGACGAGGCGCTGCGTGCGTCGATGCTGGCGCAGCTAGACCTGCCACCCGAGGGGCATTTACTGATCGGGCTGGGGCGGCACCATAAGGAGAAGCGCTGGCCGTTGGTGATCGACGCGGTGCAGGCTGCCGGTGCCGATGTCCCGGTCGGCCTGATGCTGCTGGGGCAAGGGCCGCAGAGCGTCGCGCTGGAACGGCAGATCGCGGGCAACACGCATATCCGCCTGTTCCGCCCGGTTTATGACCGCGAACGGTTCAGCCGAATCATGGCGAGCGCCGATGCGCTGATTCACGGATCGGACCAGGAACCGTTCGGGCTGGTCGCGTGCGAGGCACTGGCGAGTGGATTGCCGCTGATCGTGCCCGACGATGGCGGGTGCGCCGAGGTCGCCGATCCGCTCTATGCCGAAACATACCGCGCGGGCGACGCACGCGCCTGCGCCGACGCGATCGGGCGAATGTTCGCGCGCGAGCCGGCGATCCTGCGTGCCGCGACGCGCCACGCCGCCGCACAGGTGCTGTCCGACCGGGATCACGCGATCGCGCTGGTCTCGCTCTATTCGGAACTGATCGCCGAACGCGCCGAGGGGCTGCCGCGGCGCCAGAGGGCGTAGCGTTCGTTGCCGAGCGGCATCACTGCAACGCGGGCATAGCCGGCCTCGACCCCCGTCAGCATTTGCGCGCGGATTTCGGACCGCTCGCCGCGATAGGGTTTGCGCATCACCACCCATTCCGGGCGCAGGGCCAGAATCCGGTCGATTTCCGCCGCCTGATCGACGCCGATCGCGCCGCGTTCGCGCGTGCGGCTGAGGTGGCTGGGAAATACCCAGGGCGTAACCGTGCACCTTCCTGTCATCGGGTAGAGTATCGTCGAGCCGGAATAGACGTGCAGGCAACCCGGCCCCGCGCCGATCGTCCGCGCTATGGCCGCGATCTCGCCCGGAGTGCCGCGCGTTGTGCGCTTGGCGATCAGCACCACCTGCCCGCCGACCAGCACGAGCGCGAGAATGGCCAGTGCGAAGCGGCGATGGTCGCCCCAGAAGCCAGCCGCGCAGATTGCCAGGGGAGGGATCAACGGCAGGGCGTAATGGTCGAAATAGGAACCAAAGGCGAGCAGCCCGGCGAGCGCCGCCGCCGCCCAGAGGAACAGAAAGCCGCGCACCGGCGTCCGCTCGCCCCGCCACCATGCGAGCCATGCCGAAGCAAGCAACGGTGAGAGAATGAGGACGATGATCGCGAGATTGGTGAGCTGCGCGGTCAGCGGATCGGGGTTGCGGTCGAGGATCGAGAGGAAGTTGGCATAAAGCCATGCTTCGCCCTGTCCGAGCGCGGCATAGGCCCCAAACGCAAGCGCGGTTGGAGCGAGCGCGACCGCCGCCCAGATGGCCCCGGTCGAGAAGACGCGGGGCAGCGTAGCGCCGCTGCGCGACAGACCCCACATCATCCACAGGCCAATGAACGCGCCCTCGAACACCGCCGAGTATTTGACCTGGAGCGCCAACCCCATCAACGCCATCGCGCCGAACCCGCGCAAGACCAGTCGCGATGGAATCGTCCCGTCCGCGCGCGGCGCGACTAGCGTGACCGCCGCGATCACCAGCAGATTGTAGAAGACGGGTGCCTGCCCGCCCTGCCCGTCGATCAGGTTCGGCCAGAACACGACCGCCGCACCCGCGAGCAGCGCGCCGCGAGACCACCCCGCGCGCTCCGCCAGCCGCATCGCCAGCGCCGCTGTCCCGACAAGCGCGATCAGCGCGAAGACCTGATAGGCCCAGATCCCCGCCGGATATCCCAGTGCGGCCGCCGGGGCATAGAGCAGGAACAGGCCAATCGGCTTGCGGTCCCAGATCTCGATGAAGGGCAGCGCGCCGTCGAGCATCGCCCGCGCGGTGACGAAGTAGAACTCCTCGTCGACATGCAGAATCGGGTTGCCGAAGGTGATCGCCCGCGCCGCCAGCGCGAGCGCGAGCAGGATCAGCCAACGCGGCGCATGGGCAATATTCACACGCGGTCCGGATAGATCGGGCGGATATCGACCGGAATCGCCCCCCATCGACGCGATCACGCGCTTTGCGGGGTCGTCGAGCACCGCCCATTTCGCCATGAACGCCTTGGTCCCTGCGTAATCGCCATTGTGCTGAAGCACGATCATCTCGCGCAACAGGTCACGCAGAGCCGCCTCGAACTTCGCATCGTCGATGCGGTAGCGGCCAGACTGCTCGTCCCAGGCGAAGGCACCCTTCGCCTTCATATATCCATATTGCATAGCCGCACCGCGACCATGCGCCTCCTCGATCCCGAAGCGCATCGATCGGAAGGTCCCGGCGAGATAGGTGGCAAATAGCTGTGGCTTTTCCGCAGCCGGGATCTCGCCCTTGCCCATCATGAACAGGATATTCCACGCGCCCATGACATCGGCCTTCGCCTCTTCGAGCGCCGATGCCTGATCCTTGAGCGCCTCGCTGACCGTTGTTTTCGCGCCCCCGACGGTGATCGTCCCCGGCCCCAGACTGTGCGACAATTCGTGGAACAGCGTGCCGAGCTGCATATATTTCTTCACCACCAGCCTCGACTGGTCGGGAACCAGCACCAAAGGTGCCATCGGCGCGAGGATACGGTCATATTTCGCGCCGAGCACGTTCGACAGAATCACCTTCTTGGCGCCCTTCGCCTCACGCACCCGTTCGTCATTAGGCAGGTTGAAGGCGATGGTCTGGACGCCGGGGACGTTGTCGCCCCCACCACGCACCTGCTCCGCCACCGCGATCGGCGATTCGAAGCCGCGCTGGAAGTTCTTGAGCCACTCCTCGACCGGGAGGTTCGCCTCCATGTCGCGCAGATACCGCTTGTACTTGTCGAGCGCGGCGGACTCCTTGGGATCCTTCAGCGTGACGAAGCTTTCGAACGCGGTTTTCTGGCCGTGGAGCCGGTCTGTATAGACTTCATACGGCCCGATCGCGACTTCGATCGGAGTGTCCTTGAGGTCCATCCACGCCAGTTCCGACTCATAATAATCGTCGGTCAGGAATGCCCTTGCGCGCAGCGTCAGGAACTTCTTCAGGCTGGGATTGGTGGTGATTGCCGCCGCCTGTTCGAGCAGCGCGGCTGCCTTGGTCAGCTCCGGCTTGTAGGCGACCGAATAGGGGATCGCCTTGAGCTTCGTCCCGTCACGCACCACCACGGTGTAAGGGCTGGTCAGCGCCGCCTTTTCCCCTGGATTCGCGGCGAGATAGGCGTCGAATGCCTCGCGCGTCAGATCGGTCGGATAGAAGCCCGCACCTTCGGGCATCGCGCCCGTTCCCCAGAAGGCCCGCTTTTCGGCGAGTTCGTCCCACGGACCGAAGTATCGGTCATACATTTCGAGCTTCAAGGCATCGCCCTCTTTGGCGATCGCAGCGCGTGTGTCACGCCAGTTGGGGTCACGCTGGGCACGGTAGATGTCGGACATGATGTTCGACGCCTCGATCAGCAGATTGACCACCCGCCGCTCTTCTTCGGTAAGGAAGCTGGTATCGGGCTTCATCTCGATTACGGCGAGCTTCGCCTTCTGCCCGGCAAGGTCATAGCCCGCGTCCTGCGCGACACTCTGGTTGCCGTCGGGCGCGCCGCCACAGGCGGTGGTTGCGAGAAGCAGGGCGGCGAGGGCGATCTTGCGCATCAACTTACTCCGGATAGCTTCAATGTGGCCAACGCCACGATAGCGCGCAGCCGCAATGTCATGGTGTGATTGTTCACCCTTCCAGGCTCTTGCTCACCTGTTCGGTCATGTCCTTGCTCAGCCCGGGCTGGGCAAGAATGCGTTCCAGCTCCGCGCGCATCCTGGTCGCGCGCGCAGCGTCGAAGCGGCGCCAGCGGCCGAGCGGCGGGACCAGCTTGGCGGCGGTCTGGGGGTTAAGCCTGTCGAGCGCGATCAACTGGTCCGCGACAAAGCGATAGCCTTCGCCATCGGCACCGTGGAATGCGCGCTGGTTGACTGCGAACGCGCCGACCAGCGCGCGGGCGCGGTTGGGGTTGGCGAGCGTAAAGTCGGGGTGCCGCGACAGTTCCTGCACCGCGGCCAGCGTATCCGGACGGGTCGACAGCGCCTGGGTCTGGAACCATTTGTCGAGCACGAGGCCATTGTCGCGATAGCGCTGGTAGAAGATGTCGAGCGCCGCGATGCGCCGCGCATCGGCCGTTTCGGAGGCGAGATTGGCCAGCGTCATCAGCCCGCCCTGGCGATCGGTCATATTGTCGGCTGTTTCGAACTGGGCGAATGCCAGTTCCGGGCCGTCTGCGGCACCGCTGGCATTGATATATCCAAGCGCTACCGACTTGATCCGCCGCGCCCCCCTTCCCCGCAGGGGAATATTCGAAGCGGTTGGCGCGTTCGCCTTCGTAGATCGCGCGCCATTGCTGCTCGAGCGCACGACCGAGATCGCGGCGCAACGCCTCGCGCTTCTGGAAGATCAGTTCGGGATCGACCACGGCGAGCTGGTCGCCGATAAAGCTGTCCGACGGGAGCAGCACCGCTTCGGCGACAAAGGCGCGGTCGAGCGCGGGATCGGAAAGGGTGTTTGCCACCGCCTCGATCACCGGACCGTGATCGACATGTCCGCGGGTCACTGCACCGACCAATGTATCGAGCATCAACTGCTGCATCGCCTCGTACCGCGCGAAGGGGTCGTCATCATGCGCCGAGAGGAAGGCGAGATCGGAAGCGCTGCGGTTGGTGTTGACGATGACGGGAGCCGAGAAGCCGCGATTGACCGAAAGTACCGGACGCTCCGTCACCCCGTCGAATGTGATCACCGTCTGAGGATCGCCGAGCAGCACCAGTCGCTCATCGGCCAGCGGTGCGGCGGTCTCGGCACCGAACAGCTTGATCTTCAGCGGAAGCAGCATCGGCTCCTTGACCGGCTGGCCTGGAGTCGGTGGCAGGCTCTGGCGCAGTGTCAGCGTCGCGCGCGCGCCGTCCACCTCATGCTCCAGCGTCGCGGAGACGCGCGGGGTTCCTGCCTGCGCGTACCACAGGCGGAACTGGGCAAGGTCGACCCCACTCGCTTCTTCCATGCACGCGACGAAATCCTCGCACGTCGCCGCCGTCCCGTCGAAGCGGTCGAAATACAGGTCGCTGCCCGCGCGAAATTTCTGCGGACCCAGAATCGTGGCGATCATGCGGATCACCTCGGCACCCTTGTTGTAAATCGTCGCGGTGTAGAAGTTGCTGATCTCGATATAGTCGTCGGGTCGCACGGGATGGGCGAGCGGGCCGGCATCCTCGGGGAATTGCGCGGCGCGCAGGCCGCGGACATCCTCGATGCGCTTGACCGCAGCCGAGCCCTGATCGGCAGAGAAACACTGGTCGCGATAGACGGTGAAGCCTTCCTTGAGGCTCAGCTGGAACCAGTCGCGACAGGTGACGCGGTTGCCCGACCAGTTGTGAAAATATTCGTGTGCGACCACTGCGGCGACCGCGTCATAGTCGTAATCGGTCGCGGTATCGGGGTCGGCGAGGATGTAGCGGCTGTTGAAGATGTTCAGCCCCTTATTCTCCATCGCGCCGAAGTTGAAATCGTCGACGGCGACGATGTTGAACACGTCGAGATCGTACTCGCGGCCATAGACGCGCTCGTCCCACGCCATGCTGAGCTTGAGCGCGTGAAGCGCATGGTCGGTCTTCGCCAGATCCTGTTCGCGCACCCAGATGGCGAGCTGGACCTCGCGCCCGCTCGCGGTGGTGAAGCTGCCGCGATTGGCGGCAAGGTCACCCGCGACCAATGCGAACAGGTAGCAGGGCTTGGGGAAGGGATCGTGCCATTCGGCCCAATGCTTGCCATCTCCGGCATCGCCCGACGCAATCGGATCGCCATTGGCGAGAAGCACCGGATAGCGCGCCCTGTCCGCCGTCATCTTCACCCGATAGCGCGACAGCACATCGGGGCGGTCGGGGAAGAAGGTGATGCGGCGGAACCCCTCCGCCTCGCACTGGGTGCAGAGGTTACCGCCCGAGGCGTAGAGGCCCATCAGCTGGCTGTTGCGCTCGGGCACGATCTCGACCTGCGTCTCGATCTCGTGCGCATCGCCGGGCAGGTCGATCACCAGCGTCGGGCCGTCCATGCGCCACTGGGTCTCCGCGCCATCGACCCGCACTGCAAGCGCGGTCAGCGCGTCACCGTCGAGGCGCAACGGACGATTATGCACGCCATTGCGCGTCACCGAAAGCGTTGCGCGCACGCGGGTGCAGCCGGGGGCGAGGTCGAAATCGAGCGCGATGTCGGGCACCAGCCAGTCGGGCGTGGCATAGTCTTCGCGCCGGATCACGCGGGGTTGGACGGTGGGTGTGGCGTCGAGAACGTCGATCATGTTTTGGCCTTTACGCGCGGGCGCGGGGGACAGCACGCGAAATTCGATTGCGGTGTATCGTCGGAATGCTACGCCTCAACCCATTCTTTGGTTCAATGGGAAGTACGAAGCCTTGATCAAATCCCGTCTGCTGCGCTCGACGATCGCATTCACGCTGATCACACTGTCCCCCACCGTGCTGGCGCAGGATGCCAAGGCTCCTGCTGGCCCCAGCGCCGAGGACAATGCGCGCGTCAACGCGCCGCTGCCCCCGCCGAAGCGGCGATGAAGGCGCATGTCATGTTCCTCGCGTCCGATGCGATGAAGGGCCGTGACGCCGGGTCGCCCGAGTACGACATCGCCGCGCAATATGTCGCCGCGCAATATTATGCGGCGGGGCTGCGCCCTGCGGGGGATAACGGCAGCTACCTCCAGTCGGTGCCGCTGCTGAGCTTCCGTCCCGCTGACAAGGGAACGCTGACCGTGACGCGCGGCGGGACGCCGGTGACGCTGGAGTTCGGCAAGGACTATATCCCCGGTGGCGACCCCGAGCGACTGAGCACGGTGATCGACGCAGGCGTGGTGTTCGCGGGCTATGGCATCGTCGCCCCGCACCTCAAGCGCGACGATTACAAGGGCGTCGACGCGAAGGGGAAGATCGTCGCGATCCTGTCCGGCGCGCCGGGCGGCTTCGACGGCGAGGAGCGCGCGCATTTCGGCAGCAACGCCAACAAGGCGGTGATCGCGGCAAAGCTGGGTGCTGCGGGCGTCATCGTAATCGAGACGCCGGGGTCGCGCCGCCCCTTCGCGCAGCTCGCCGACCATTGGCAGGAATGGCGGATGACCTGGGCCGATGCCAAGGGTAACGGCCATCTCCCGGCCAAGGGCACGCCGTCGCTCGCCGTGATCAGCATCGCGGGTGCGGCAAAGCTGTTCGGCGACGACAAGGGCTGGGCCGCCGCGATCAAGGCGGTCGAGGCGAACAAGCCGCAGCTCAAGGCGTTCGCCGCGCGCGCGACGCTCGCCGCCGCGCTCAAGACCGAGCGCAAGATGGTGATGAGCAGCAACGTCGCCGGGATCATTCCGGGCAGCGACCCGGCGCTGAAGGACGAAGTCGTCGTCCTCTCCGCGCATCTCGACCATGTCGGCGTCGGCCGCGCCGATGCGAAGGGCGACACGATTTACAATGGCGCGATGGACAATGCGATGGGCATCGCGTCGCTGATCGAGGAGGCCAAGCGCTTCCGCGATTCGGGCAAGGCGCCGCGCCGCTCGGTCATGTTCCTGGCGGTCACCGCCGAGGAAAAGGGGCTGATCGGTGCCGATTATTTTGCGCACAACCCGACCGTGCCGAAGGACAAGATTGTCGCGAACGTCAATCTCGACATGCCGGTGATCACCTACAAGTTCGAGGACATGATCGCGTTCGGTGCGGCGCGTTCGACGCTGGGCGAGACCGTCGCGCGCGCCACCGCGAGCGTCGGGGTCGGCGTGGGCACCGATCCAATGCCCGAACAGGGCTTCTTCGTGCGGTCCGACCATTATCGCTTCGTCCAGCAGGGCGTGCCGTCGGTCTTCCTGTGGCCGGGCATGGCGGGCGTCGGCAAGGAGGCTTTCGAACGCTTTCTGACGAACCGCTATCACAAGCCGTCGGACGAGATTACCAATCCCGAAATCATGTGGGATCAGGGCGTCCGCTTCATCGAGGCGAATTACGTGATCGCGCGCGAGATCGCCGACGCCGACCAGCGCCCGGCGTGGAAAAAGGGCGATTTCTTCGGCACGCTGTACAACGGATATGGCGCGAAGTGAGCTGAACCGGATCGGGGAGGCGTGATGCGCCTCCTCGTCTTCGGCCTTGGCTATAGCGCGCGGCACATCACCGCGTTGCTACCCGCCGCGCGGATCGTCGCGACGGGCAGCGCCGGAAACCTCCCCTTCGACGACCGCGACCGGGTGCGGTTCGAGATTGCGCAGGCAACGCATATCCTGTCTTCGGTCCCGCCAGGGGAGACTGATCCGGTGCTGGCAGCCTATGGCGCGGCGCTGGCAGGGAGTTCGGCATGGCTCGGCTATCTCTCCTCCACCGGCGTTTATGGCGACACGCAGGGCGCATGGGTGGACGAAAGCGCGCCGACCGGCACCGGGCGGCGCACTGCGCGCCCGCGGCGGATGCCGAATGGCTGGCGCTCGAGGCGCGGGTGTTCCGTCTGCCCGGCATCTACGGGCCGGGCCGCTCACCGCTCGACCGGATCGTAGCGGGCGAGGCGCGGCGTATCGACGTGCCGGGGCAGGTGTTCAGCCGCATCCATGTCGCAGATCTTGCTGCGGGGATCATTGCCGGGTTCGATGCGCCGCCGGGGGCGTACAACCTCGCCGATGACGCACCCGCGCCGCAGTCCGACGTCATCGCATTCGGCTGCAGATTGCTGGGGCTGCCGGTGCCGCCGCTCGTCCCTTTGCAGGAAGCGAACCTTTCACCCCAGGCGCGCGCCTTTTATGCCGAGAATCGCAGGATCGCGAACGGTAAGGCGAAGCGGGTGCTGAGCTGGCGGCCGCGCTATCCCGATTACCGCGCGGGCCTGCGCGCCTTGAGCGCGACGACCAGCCCGACCCCCGCGAGCGCTGCGCCCGCCGCCGCAAGCAGCGACCAACGATAGCCCTCGAACAGGGTCGACAGCAGCATCGCGATCACCGGGATCAGCACGCTGGAATAGGCCGCCTTGGCCGGGCCGATGACGCGGATGATCCCGAAATAGAGCGGGAAGGCGACCGCCGACGCGACCACGCCGAGGTAGAGCACGCCGGCGATGTAGGTCGCGGTCCATTCGAACACCGGGGGGCCGGTGGTGAGCCAGGCGAAGGCCCCGTCCATCGTCGCTCCGAGCAGCATCGCCCAGGCGATCATCGTTGCCATCGGATACGCCTTCGACGTCTCGGTCGCCTGCATGATGTTGGCAACCGAAGCGCACATCACACCCAGCAGCGTGATGCCGATGCCGTAATAGACCTCGCCGCTTGCCGACGGGTCACGGCGGATCTCGTGGACAAACAACAGCGCGACCCCCCGCCATCGCGACCACCGATCCGACCAGCAGCTGTCGCCCCATGCGCTGGCCCAGGAAGATGCGCGAGAGGATCGCGTTCGGCACGAGCAGCAGGGCAAAGACCACGGCGACAAGGCCTGAGGTCACATGCATCTCCGCCCGATAGACGAAGTTGAAGTTGAGCACGAACTGCATCAGACCAAGCAAAGCGGCGAACCCCATGCCGCGCGCATCGAGCCACAAGGGCTGGCGCGACCAGGCAGCCCAGGCCAGCATCGCGAGCCCGCCGACCAGGAAGCGATAGGTGACCGACCAGGTCGGCGGCACCACGCCAAGTTGGCCGGTGATGACCAGCCAGGTCGATCCCCAGATCAGAGTGACGATCCCGAACGGAATCAGCACCGCGAGCTTGGTAGAATTGGGCCTCGGGGCCGCTGGTGCGCCCTCGCTCACAGCGCGGCGAGAGCGTCGGCGAGCGGTGCGACCGCTGCCGCGTCCTGATCCCAAGCGACGACGAAGCGCGCCTCACCCGGTCCCCAATCGTAGAAATCAAAGCCCTGCGCGCGCAGCGACGCCGCCTCGTCTGCGGTCAGGCGCACGAACACGGCGTTGGATTCGATCGGATGGACCAGCCGGTGCGGCGCGGCCTGACCCAGCAGCGCCGCACCAGCATTGGCGGCGCGTGCGTTGCGCAGCCACACATCATCGTCGAGCATCGCGAGAAGCTGCGCGGCGAGAAAGCGGCCCTTGGACTGGAGATGCCCGGCGCGCTTGCGGCGCACCTTGCACGCTTCGGCCAGATCAGGGCGGAAGAACATCAGTGCCTCCGCACCCATCCCGCCATTCTTGATGAAGCCGAAACTCAGCGCATCCACCCCGGCGCGCCAGGTGATATCGGCAGGGTGGCAGCCGAGATGCGCGAGTGCATTGGCGAACCGCGCGCCATCCATGTGGAAGCCCAGGCCCCGCGACCGGGCGATGTCGCCGATCGCCGCGACCTCGTCGGGCGTATAGGCCAACCCGTACTCGGTGGCGTTGGTGATCGAGATCGCATGCGGCTGGACCCAGTGCACCCCCGGCTTGACTGCATCGAGCACCGCGTTGACCGCATCGGGGCTCAGCTTCGCGCCCGGCCCCTCGCCCAGCATCAGCTTGGCGCCATGGGTGAAGAATTCGGGCGCGCCGGCCTCGTCCATCTGGATATGCGCCTCGCGGTGGCACACCACCCCGCCATAAGGCGGGCAGAGCGAGGCGAGCGCGAGGGAGTTGGCGGCGGTGCCGGTCGGCAGCCACAGCACCGCGACCGGTGTTTCGAACAACGCCGAAAAGCGGGCGTCGAGCGCCGCGCTCCAGCGGTCGCCGTCATAGGCGGTGTCCTGCACATTCGCGGCGGTCAGCGCCGCGATGACTTCGGGACAGGCGGGGGCGGCGTTGTCGGAGAAGAAGCGCATGGCGGCCCAGATGCGCCGCCACGCGACTCCGGTCAATCAGCCGTTGATGATCGTCCCGCCATTGGGGTGGAGCACCTGTCCCGACATGTAACTCGCGTCCTCGCAGGCAAGGAAGAGGAAGGCGGGGGCTACCTCATTGGGCTGGCCCGGGCGACCCATCGGAGTGTTTTCCCCGAACGTCTCGAGCTTTTCGGGCGATGCGCCGCCGCAGGGGTTGAGCGGGGTCCAGATCGGGCCGGGCGCGACAGCGTTCACGCGGATGCCCTGTTCGATCAGATTTTCGGACAGCGAGCGGGTGAAGGCGGTGATCGCCCCCTTGGTGCTCGAATAGTCGAGCAGCTCGGCCGACCCCTGATACATGGTCACAGATGTACAATTTACGATCGCGGCACCTTCCCCCATGTGTGGCAATGCTGCCTGCACAAGGTAGAACATGCCGAAGATGTTGGTCTGAAACGTGCGGAGCAATTGCTCTTCGGTAATGTCCCGAATGTCCTTGTCGGGGTGCTGTTCGCCGGCATTGTTGATGAGGACATCAATCCGTCCGAAGGCGTCGATCGTCTGCGCGACTGCGCGGTCGCACATCTTTTTCGACCCGACATCGGCCTTGATCAGGATCGCGCGGCGGCCCTCCGCCTCTACGATGCGCTTGGTTTCCTCGGCATCGGCATCTTCGAGCAGATAGAGGATCGCGATATCCGCTCCTTCGCGCGCGAACAGGGCGGCGACCGCTCGACCGATGCCGCTGTCCGCGCCGGTGATCAGCGCGACCTTGCCGTCCAGCCGACCTGATCCGGGATAGCGCGGCTGCCATTCGGGTTTGGGGTCCAGCGTCCGCTCCTCGCCGGGCAGCGCGTCTTCATGGATCATTTCGGCGGTGTCGGTCATGGCTCGCTCCGGTCATCCCCCGCCAGCCTAACAACCGAAGCGGGACCCGGGAGTTCCGGCAACCAGTCGCGCGGACGCTCGTTTCACCTGCGCGATGGCGCACTCCACCTATCCTGACGGGATCGACCCCGCACATGCCGAGCCGCGCGGAGGGGCCTGGAGGCGCTGGATCGCGGTCCTCCTGCTCGCCGCGATCATGCTGGCCGCGCTGCTCGGCGCATTTGGCGGGGGCAAGGCACGGCCGGTGATCGTCGAGAGTGGCGCCGCGCGGCTCGAAATCCGCACGCCGCGCGTGATCCGCAATGGCGAGTTTTTCGAGACCCATATCCGCGTGACCGCGCGCGCGCCGGTAGCGAAAGCGGTTGTCGCGATCGATGCCGGGCTGTGGCGCGACATGACGATCAACACGATGATCCCCGCTGCGGGCGAGGAATCGTTCAAGGATGGCGCGTTCGAATTCGACTTTGGCCCGCTCAAGGCCGGCGAGACGCTGGCCATCAAGATCGACGGCCAGATCAACCCGCCGCTGTTAGCCGGCACGCGCGGGCGGATCGCGCTGTTCGATGGCGAGCGTGAACTGGCGACGGTCCCGCTCGCGATCACGGTGCTGCCCTGATGGATATCGTGATCCGCGCCACGGTGATGTTCGCCATATTGTTCGGGCTGCTGCGCCTGATGGGCAAGCGCGAGCTGGGGCAGATGACGCCGTTCGAGCTGGTGCTGCTGGTGGTGCTGGGCGACCTGATCCAGCAGGGGATCACGCACAATGACTTCAGCCTGACCGGGGCGACGCTGGCGATCGCGACCTTCGCCTTCTGGGCGAGCGTGCTGGGCTGGGTGAGCTATCGCTGGCCGCGCGCGGAGCGGGCGATCGAGGGCGAGCCACGCGTGCTGATCCGCGATGGCGCGTGGATCGAGGCGAATATGAGACGCGACCGGCTGACGCGGCGCGAGCTGGAATCGGAGATGCGGCTGGCGGGGATCGGCGCGGTCCGCGATGTCGCCTGGGCGATCCTGGAGCCCGAAGGGCGGATCAGCTTCATCAAGCGTGGGGACGGCGAGCCCGCAAAGGCAGAGAATGCGCGGCCCGCATGAAGCGGGGGCGCACCCCGCCGGTCAGGCGATGAAACCTGCCGACTGGGGTGCGATGGTGGTGGCGACCATGGCGGCGGTGAGGCCGAGCGAGATGAGCGCAACGCAAAGCTGACGAACCATTTTCTTATCTCCCTGTCTGGATGCGGCTGATCAGGCGACCGGGCCGAGGCTGACGGTGTTGGCGACCATCATCAGGGTGAAGGCGGCAGCGCCGGCGAATGCGACGGCGGAGCGGGCGAAGGTTTCGAAACGAAGTGCCATATTGATATTTCCCTCTTTCATTCCCGCCGGACCGTTCCGTCGGGGATGCCAGATGGATTGCAGGGAGCGTGCCAACTCCCATAACATGTTGATTTTACGTGGTTTGGAATTTTGTTACTGCGTGAACTGGGAAAATTCACCGGCCTGGTTGGGAATTTTCACCAAGTGTCAGCCGCCGATGATGCGGTTGCGCCCGGTATTCTTGGCCTCATAGAGCTTGGCATCGGCGCGGTCGAAGCTGTCGACCAGCGACTCGCCGATATGCACGCGGGTGAGGCCTGCGGAGAAGGTGATCTCACCGATTGGCATGTCCGATTCGCGCAACCGGTAGCGTTTCGACGCGACCAGCGACCGCGCATTTTCCATGATGTCGCGCGCCTTGGCGATGCCGATGCCCGAGAACAGGATCGCGAACTCCTCACCGCCATGACGAGCGACGAGGTGGCCGACACAGACTTCGCTCAGAGCCTGCGCGATCGTGCGGAGCACGCGATCGCCCACGGCATGGCCGAACCGGTCGTTGACCGACTTGAAGTGATCGACGTCGCACACCGCGATGCACAGCCGCGCACCCGACGCCTGTTGCGCGCTGAACGCTTCCTCGAATGCGCGACGGTTGGGCAATTGGGTGAGCGCATCGCGACGGGCATTGTCGCGCGCTTCCTCCAGCGCGCTGCGCAATTCGGTCGCTTCGCGCGTCGCGCTTTCGAGCTGCGATTCGGCGCGGTGCACGCGCTCCAGCATCGTCGCAGTGATCCGCGAAACCTCTTCGAGCACGTCGCCTTGCGGCCCTTCGCTCGACCGGCGGATCGCATCGGCGCTGGCGGCGAGGTCGCGGCCAAAGCCCGCGGTCTCGGCGCGCATCGCCTGGACCATGTCCTGAAAACCCTCGACCTGCATCTGCGTCTTGGCGACTAGGCCGTCGACCTTTTCGCGCGCCTTGGCCGCGTTTGCAGGGGCTTCGCAGCCGAGCGATTCGATGTCACGCTGCGTAAGGCGCACGCCGCCCTCGGTCATATTCTCTACCGCGAGGGCAAGCGGACCGCCGGGATCGTGAAGCAGGTGCCAGGCAAAGGCAAAGTTCGCGGGACTCGGTTCGAGCCGCTGATCGAACAGAAATGTGCCGATGCGCTCGTACAGTTGGCGGTCCGGATCAACGGCACCGTCTGCACGTGACGCCCTCGCCAGCCTCACCAACGCCTTCCTCCGGTCAGCCACCCGACGCGCACCATGCACGGCGGTCTGTTCGAGACCGGAGCTAATCCCGAAACTGCTAATATCCGGTGAAACGAGCTACCCGATTCGGCCTTTCAGCGCTTTTGCTTCGCACGCCAGTCACGCACTGCGGCGAGGGTGTTGCGGACATGAGCGGCGGGGTTCAGATCGCTGTGCGCGTAGATGATTTTTCCATTCGGTGCGATGACATAGCTGGTCCGGTTGGTAACGTCGCGGCCCTGAATCTGGCGCCCCAACGCGACGTCATAGCCGCGAATGACTTCGGGACTGGCGCTGGCGACCGCAAATTTTCCGGCGCAATCCTTCGCCGAAAAATCCCGCAACTTGTCCACCGGATCGGCTGACATGCCGATCACGACCGCCCCCGCAGCCTTGAAATCGTCGACCGCTGCGGCGAACGCCGCCGCCTCCGCGCTGCATCCCGGCGTGAACGCTGCGGGGAAGAAATAGAGGACGACGGCCCCCTTTTGGAGCTGGCGCGCGAGATGGACGGTGAAATCGCGCCCCGCGATCGCGCCCTTGGCCTTGAAATCAGGTGCCTTCGCCCCCGGCGCGAGTGCGGCGGTGGCCGGCATGGCAAGCGGAAGGATCAGGGCGGCAAGAGCGAGCTTCAGGCGCATGGGTCTCTCCTCGATCGGACGTCACCGGGTCAGCGCAATACCGATCCGGGCATGGGTATCGCGGCGGCGATGATCGTCCAGTGCTTCGCCATAGCCTGTAAAGCCCTGAGCGAAGAGATAGAAGCCGAGATCGTCATCGAGTCGCGCGAGCGGCCAGGATGCGAACAGCTCTGCCGCGCCACGCCCGCTATCGGGGCTGCCGCGCAATGTGAGCGCGAGCTTGAGGCTGTCGGGCTTGACCAGCGCCAAGCCGAGTGACCCGTTGCCCCAATAACGATCAAGATCGGGCGCCACTCCCTGTTTGCCGACATAGACCCAGGCTTGCGGCGTCACCTCCGCGCGCCAGCCATCGCCAAGATCGAACCGCTTGGTCGCGCGCAGGAAGATGCGGTTCGAATCGATCGAGGTCGCCGGCCCCTCGCCATTCGAATCATGCCGCCAGCCCAGTCCGATGGTCGCGGTCGGATCGACCGCGCGCTCGACATAGACTTCGGGCGAATAGGTGGTGTGTGTGAACGGACCGGACGGCAGGTCGAGCCGCCAGAACATCGTCTGGGTATAGGCGAAGCGCAGATGACTGAACGCCCCGTCGCCGCCGATCGGCTGGAATGCGAAGCTGACCTGTAGCTTGCCCCCCGAATCGCCGAAACCGAACGCACCATAAGTCGGCTCGTGCGGCGCGAAACGGTCGAGAAAGCCCGCAGCAGTGCCGGCAGATGCCTCGACCTCACGCTCAGCCGTATCGGTCACGGCACGCGCACGGGCAGGTGCGCCGTCGGCCCAGGCTGCGCCGACGCCGTCGGGCAAGGGTGCCCCGGGCAGCGGACGGGTCACGGGTCGCGCGGCATAGCCGGTCGGAACATAGCGCGCCTTGGCAAACCCGCCCGGCGCGATCGTCGTGGCGGGCGCAGGCAGGCGCTCGAGTACCAGGCGCGTGCCGTCTGCGGCGGTCACCTCGATGATCCGCGGCCCCTCTGCCGCGACGGGCGCGGCACCCTCGTTGATCAAAATGACCTCGACCCCGCGCAACGCACCGGCTTCGGACTCGGGCTGGGTCGGTACGGCGCGGACCTGCGCCGTGGCGGGGACCGCCAGCATCGCGGCGGCGACAAGGGTCAGGCTTCGCATCGCGCACCCGGATGCCAGCGGCCCGTGACGTTTGCGAGTCAGAATCGACTGCAAGGCGAGGCCCGCCGATGGTCCGGCAATGGCCCCGGGCCAGAATGCAGCTTCGGAAGATGGCGGAGACGGAGGAATACCATTGAGCCACTTAACATCTTGATAAATAATCATAAATCTGGCTAATGGGCTATACTGACCCACACTTTGCCCCACACTTAGCGCGAGAGCGTAGGAGCTAGTATGAGGCGTTCTGACCGCTTTGCGCCCCAATAGCCATTGTCCAGCGTCGGATCTGCGAATCCCGAAAGCTGACGTCTGCCGGGTACACGCGGTGGCCAATGCGCCCCCCATCGTTCCGATTTCACGCCGCTACGGAAATTCTGATGATTTTTATGTCGAGGACGGCGGCCTCGCCATGGGCACGCGGCAAGGCCAGCTATTTCGCCCAAATCACCTTGAATTCGGCGCCTAGACCGTTGCAGCTGCGCCACGCGCTGGCAAGCAGTGTGTTGAGCTGATCGAGACGCAATCGATTGACGCCATCCTTGGCCGCCTCCGCCTTTGTCCGCGCGGTTTCAGTGACATGGGGCTGCACAATGATCACGCGACGAACATATTCGTCACCGAGACTCTCAATCGCAGCCACCAGTTCGTCTTTCGCGACTGGCTTACCATCCTTCCACCAATAGTTGGTTGCGCGCACCGCCTGCGAAAGCCCTCTGGCGAGCGCCTGCTTGTCGAGCCATTGCAGATTCTTGATCGCCTGACCGGTGACGACCTCATACGCGGCAACGGAGAGCCTGCGGCTGGCCTTGTCGCTGTTAGCGCCTTTCACATGGATGAGCGAAAGAACCGGCTTTGCGCCGCTGATGTCGAGATGGATGAAATCCGCCTTCTCATTTGCGCCATCGTCGCAAGCGAGCCATCCCTTATGGGTGTTTTGAACCCAGCAGAACAGGCTCTTCTCCGCACCGATCTTGGTCAGGTCTTTCGGCTTTTCCTGCTTTACCAGATAGCCCTTAAAATCCGTCGCCTCATATTGCGAGAAGGCGATACGAGGCATTCTCAAGGCGTATATCTGGCGGTCAGATACACTATGTCCGCTGTCGTAGCGGACGTTCACGCCGACACCGCGCCCGAGCAGTGCCTTGATCCGGTTGAACGCCTCGTCATTGACTCCCGCAGGCTTTGGATCGGTGGCCTTGAACTTAACCTTACCGTCGCGCGCGATGGCGACCTCAAGGGTCAGCGTCCCGATGGTCTCGCTATTGATCTCAACCGAGACGCTCAGGTTCGAGCCGTTTGCCGGTTCTGCGATCAGATTGGTGGCGATCACAAGCGCGGCGTCGGCATTGACCGCATCGGCGTCCTCGTCCCCATCCTCAAGCATGTCAGGTGGCAGGATCGAAAGATCATATCCTCCGGTGACCTTTGCCGGATCGAGCATTTCCATCGGGGTCGCAAGAAAGCGGAACGGCTCATCACTGCCCTGCTTCGCGGCGGCAACGGCATCGATCAGCAGCGCGGTCGACGCAGCAAACCCGTCGATCGACTTGGCCTTGCCGAGCCAGACCCGCGACGCCTTGGGTGATACGCCGACGGTGATCTCCAGCGCGGCGTTCCGCGAGCGCGCAGCCGACCAATAGAAGCTCTGGTCGTCAAAGGGGTCGAGGGAGTAATCGAGATCCTGGCCGGCCAGAATCTTGGCGTCGGCCTTGGTCGCGCTTCGCCGATGCACACCAGAAAGCCACAGTGTTCGGGCCTGGCCGTTCTGCAGAAAGGCCGCGGACATGATCGCGCGGGGTATCGGCGAGAGCCAAGTAAGGGGGGCGCCCGGATCGAGCTCGCCGATCAGCGCAGCGCGCAGCGGTCCCTTGACCTTAGGGTCGCTGATATGGAGCGCCAAATGCCCCTTGCGAACAAGCGCGATGACCAGATGGTGCTGCACATCGATGAAGCTCGCATCGTCGGTCCAAGCCGGCTTGAGCGTGCGTTTGTACCACATCGACTGTAATCGGACGCCGGCCGCTGCGCGGGCCCGGAGCCGCGTGAAATCGGACGTGGCAGGATGTTCCTCGGCAGCGCAAATGGCTTCGATGTCGGCGAGACAACGTTCCAGCTGATCAGCAACGGCAACGCCAGCCGCCTTGGCGAGCGTCAATGAAACAAAGGGCGTGAGCCACTCGTGAAAATCGACAACGCCGCCGCCAGCCTGAGCCAAATCGACCGCGTCAGCCATTTCCGGCTCCTCCGACAGGCATGATCAATCTCCGACTATCCGGCCATGCGCACGTGGCAGCGACGCGTCCCCGCATCGCGCAGGCAACGCCACCGCAGGATCGGTCGCCTGGGCCTGTCGATCGCTCGAATGGCAAGCAGATCATTGTTCTATCCCATATGAATCCGGAATATTTGGCGCCCAAAGTCCAAGTTCCGTTCGCCGCTGGATTACCGAGCTGTGAAGCAGCGCTCCCTGCGGAATGTGCCGCCGCTCGAAAAAAGGAAAGCTGATGCCGAACAGCGAGGGACGGGATGAACCCCCTGGCTTGCGGTGGGGAATGAATTCAAGGATCGACCAGCCAAAGGTCATGGTGTTGTGCGAGCGCCCCGTCCCCGTCGGCGCCGTATATTTGGCGCCCCGCGAGGACGCCAATACGACCGCGTTGATGCTCTGCTGACGAAACTTGAGGCCGCACAGTTTCGCGCGTTCGATCATCCATACGAGTGGCACCTTGCACAGGGCGCTCTCCGCCTCGGCATAGCCCCCGCCGACATCGCCATGCCCCCGGCAAACCAGAGTTCCTTCACATCCTGGGGCCTCGCTGCGGCGCTGTTGAAAGGATTGCCCCAATATTCCTGATTGGCCGGCCAGAGCTGCGGGCGGAACATCGTGCGCTTCTCGTCGATCGCGACCGCATGCGACACGGATTCGACGCTCTGATTCCGGCTGGTGAACGCGTGTGACTTTAACTGGGGACCATGCCGCCCGCTTTCGATCACCGAAGCGACGGTGTCGAACAATCCCAGCATTCGGATCGGCGGTCGATCTGGACCGAGTAGACGTTCGTAAAGCCGCACCTCGGCAAATGCCTTTTCCGCCTCCTGACCATCCTCGCCAATCGATTTGTAGGCGCGATAGACATAATCAAGCAGATTGAGGTTGCGTGGCTCGATCAACCCGACCGCATGGATAAACCCTGCCAGCACCCGCGCGGAATAGGCTCCGCGGCTGAAGCCGAAGATGAAAATCCGGTCGCGCTCGCCACCTTTGACGCCCTTGCGCTCGCCCTTGTCATAATTCTCAACGAGAAAGCGATATGCCTCCTTCACATTGTGATCGAGGCCCCATCCGGTCATCAGTCCCCAGACCTCGTGCGCCTTGCGCCAGAAGCGCGACCAGGCGCCTTCCGCACCGAACGTCCCGACGCCGGGATCATAGTAGACGAGCTGCTCGGCGTCCTTGGTGAGAACGCCATAGAGGCGGAGAATGTTGGTGCGATCGCACTCGATCTCGTTTGAGGTCCCGTCGAGCAGGATGACAATATTCTTGGGCACGGTGCTCTCCCTCAATCAGCTGAGGACGGATGACCGCGCTGTCTGGCGCACACCGCATTTCCCGGATCCCAGTACCGCGTCTCCACGGGCCATAGGGCTGTCGCGCGCGCGTCAATTAGCTGCTGTCGGTCCGCCCGATCGGAGAAGAAACGCAAGTTTGTGCGCTGCTCGATCTGCGCGATCGACACGAGCTGGGGTCGATGGTCGTAGACATGCCCAAGTGCATTTGCTCGGCTGCAGCTGACCCAGGTCGCAGTCGGAACAGGCTTACCCTGACCGTCGAGCGCGTTGGGCTGCTCGAAGATGAAAGCAAGCGTGTCGATGCCGGACGGACTTTCATGTACGAGGATCTTGAAGAACGCGTCCGGAATCTCGACCGGCAGTTCTCCGGCATCGCCGATCGATAAGCGAGGCGTGGCCGGATCGAAGATCGGCCCGGTGATCACCCAGATGCTGCGATATTTGTTCGAGGCGGCGGCTGAGTAATTCTCCAGATGCATCCACGGACCTTGGTTGAGGTCGGCTGCCTGCGGCGATGCGTTCCAGAAATTATGGGTGTTACAGCTCGCCTCAGCGCTGATGCGCTGGGCATGATCGCTCATCGCCAGGTGACCGCGGTTCCAGACTGTGCCAGCCCCCCCGATAGCTGTCGTCGATGCGGCGATTGGTGACACCTTCAATTGTGTCGACCAGCGGCACGAGCTCAGGCGAGGTGTACCAGCGGCTCGGGCGCTCGATCGATATCCTGGGTTCGGCATAATCGCCATCGGCATTGGGTGCCAGCCCGCGCAGTTCATACGCCACGAATTCAGGATTGAGACGAACATCGCGTTCCCCATTCCCATCGTCATCATCGGCGTCATCGAACGCAGCAAAAAATGCAGTGAACGCCTTGCTGAGAACACCCGCCTTCGGGGCGAGGCGACGATGATCATGATCCGTCGCGACGAGAGCTGGATAAGGCGAAACCGCAGCCCCGCTGCAGGGAAAGCTCTGCGCCATGGCGGGACTCGAGAATCCAGCGAAAAGGATCGCGGTCACCCATGTTCGCATGTCTCCACCTCCCCAGTCGAGCACCGCACAGCCAGCACGGTAGAATGTTGAACGCTGCCAGCACTACCCTGGATCGGTAAAACGCGAAATATGCCACATGGCTATGCGCGAACATCGCTATTCCTTACAGGTCGGAAAGGGTCCGATTTGGAGTAATCTTGCGCCTGCTACCATTTGATCAGCACATCATCATTACGCCATCGCGGCACGAGCGGGACGGCTTTTCTGGCGCATATTACGTATTCGGGAGATTCAATTCACCACATTGTGTTCACGGAATTCCAGGGGAAGTCGCTCGTCGTCCAGAAGCCCTTCCACGATCGCCAGAGGATCGCGCGCCATGAGCCGGTCCGCGTTCCTGCCGACAATGTCCCACCCGAGATACGCGCCGAGGTAGCCGATCGCCTTGAAAGCCGTGCGGGCCTCTGCGGTTCGATAGTCCCCATTGCCTCGTCATCGCGTTGCGCGGCCTCTTCGATCGGATCAAGGCGCCGCATTGCGCGGGTCAGGTGTTGCACTTGTTTCCAGTCTTGCCTGCATCTCTTGCAGTGGAAACCGGTCGAGTGTGAATGCCGAAGGCGGATTTTGAAATGCGGGTTTACGATCAGGCACCCGGCCATGGATTTGTGCCCACTTTGTCGATCGGCGAGGCCTGAGCTATGGGAGAGCCTTACGCCCCCCACTGACCGCCAGCGGAAGTGGTAATTGGCATGTGACCGCTTTGGCATCTGTCCGCGCAAAAGCAACCTCGCTTGCTGTCGCCCCATGGGCGGCCAGGCTGTTTTCAGCATAATCTGCCAGTCTGAAAAGCGCCCTTTAATCGGTCATCGCGGCCCCATGTGTGTGATCCTGAAACCAGGCGTCCGGTAGCCTGACCTCTAACTCAAAACAGCCTCCTACAGGGCTGGGGCAGGAACGCTTCAGAGTGAGATCGCCGCCGTGGGAGATCCGTATCAACGCCGCGCGCCATTGGGCGATCCCGCTTCCCGAGAGGTTCAGCTGCCCAAGTTACATCCACATCGGCATCATCGGTCATTTGGTCGGGAGCATTTATTAAAGGCAGCGTGCCGATGTGACGCACCGATCCGTCGCAGCCGGCCAGCAAACCTCCGAAACCGTTTTCGTACTTCATTTATGCAACGGTTTATGCAATCAAAGGCCATGGCCCGACCCACGCGCATTGAAGACCCGAACCTGGCCGACCAAGTGCGTTCACATATGGAGGTTTTTCGGCTTAGCGTTGGACAGGTGGCCGATATGGCCGCCATAGACAAATCTACTCTCAGCCGATCGCTCAAAAAGGGCGCATTCTCGAAGCGAGTGCGGCAGCGTTTACGCAACGTCGTCGATCCAGTCAGATCGGACGAGTCTGTAAGTGAATTGGTGCATAAAGCGTTGCGTTTAATCTCGGCTTCGGATAGGCTGCGCGAACGCGCAGATCGGTTGTTGATCCAAGCACTCGACCAATCCGCCGCGAGTAAATAGGAGCACCCGCATGGCCAACAGCAAGCAGCTTATCGCGATGATCCGCAGCCATGCGGCCGGCGACGACGAGCGCTTTTTCGCGATCGCGGACCACATTGCATCCGACGCCCGCAAGGCCGGCCACCACCGGATGGCGGACGAGATCGGCACGCTGGTCGGATCCCTGCGCGAGGAGACCGACGAGCGGCGCGTCGCTTCGCGACCGACGATGATCGCGGCGCCGAGGGGTGAGCTCGCCTCGCTGGTTCGCGCCTCCTATCCTGAGACGCGCCTGTCCGACGTTGTGCTCGCCGACGACGTCGAGAAGCGGCTGCGCAAGATCGTGCGCGAGCACCGCGAGCGCGGACTCCTCGCCGCTAGCGGGCTCCTGCCGCGGCGCAAGGTGCTGCTGTCGGGTCCGCCGGGCACCGGCAAGAGCCTGACCGCCGCGGCGATCGCTGGCGAGCTGGGGCTGCCGCTGTTCACCGTGCAACTCGATGGCGTCATCACCAAGTACATGGGCGAGACCGCCGCCAAGCTGCGCATCGTGTTCGACGCCATGCAGGGCGCGCGAGGCGTCTACTTCTTCGACGAGGTCGACGCGCTAGCTACAAGGCGCGGCGCCGACAACGACATTGGCGAGGCGCGCCGGATGCTCAACTCGTTTCTCCAGTTCCTGGACGAGGAATCGTCGGGCAGCCTCATCCTAGCCGCAACCAACCACCAAGAATTGCTCGACCGCGCGTTCTTTCGGCGGTTCGAAGCCATAGTGCGCTACGATCTGCCCCCGCCCGACCACGTCCGTCGGATCCTCACTCAGCGCTTGCCGCAGTTCGACCTGTCCGGCGTGCCGTGGAGCGAGGTTTCCGCGACAGCCCAGGGCCTAAGCCAAGCCGACATCGTCGCCGCGGCGGACGACGCGGCGCGCGATGCGGTACTGGAGGAGGGCGGGTGCCTGACCGGCGCCACGATCCTGCAGGCGATCTCGGACCGTAAGCATCCGGATCGGCAGTAGCTTCATCTGGCACACGACCCGGCCGAGTGCTAACCAGCTGGAATGGCTCGACACCGTCACATTATTGTCCAGGGCATTGGTCGCGCGTCCGATGACTTCCAGCCGCACGGCGGCGGCTCAAACCGCGCGCCCTCGGCCCTCGAGAACAGGGCCGCCCATGCGGGCCGCCTGCGTGGCGACCTCGCGAACCTCTCCAGCAGCATGCGAGATGCGCGGATTGAGCAGGCCGCGATGGGCGTCCCGGCGCGGAAGCGCGGTCTCACGGTCGCGGTGACGTCGCGCGAGGGCGAGGAGCTGGTCACAGGCACCGCCAGGCGCTCCACCAGTAGAGGGATGCAGCTCCTCAACGTGCAGCGGCACGCCAAGGTCGAGGAGAACCGCGGGCATGACCGCGCCATTTACTTCCTGACCGGCAGCGCGATCGAGTCGCTGGGCAAGTCGCTGACATCCTACGAGGAGTGGAACCCCGACGGCGATGACCGCCGCAACGAGGAGTTCGATCCCGACACCGGGGACTCGATCAAGCGGCCGCGTAACTTCTGGCTTTTCGAGAGCGCCGCCGAGTTCCGGCGCGCGACGATCGAGGACCTCTGGACCGACACGCTGGAGAGATTCCCCGGCGGCCGCGGAGAGGCCGAATGGGAGATCTGGGTTCGCGCGCCGATGGTCGACGCCTTCGAGGCCGCGGTCGACGAGCTCGGAATCGAGACGTCGGGACGCCGGTCCGAGTTCGTGGACATCCTGGTTTACAACGTCATCGCGACCAAGGCGGCGCTCGACCGCCTCATCGGCAGCAGTGCGGCTGTTGTCGAACTGCGCGGTGCGTCCAGCTTCATCGCCGAGCACGCCGACCTGCCGCCGCCCGCGCGCCTCGCGCAGTATCAGGCCATCGCCGACCGGATCGTGCCCGCGCCGCCGGCCGCGCCGTGGGTCACGCTTCTGGATACCGGGGTCAACCGGGCGAACGCACTGATTTCGCCGGCCCTGCCTGCCGAACGCTGCCGCGCCGTCGCCCGCGCGTGGAACGCCCTCGACCCGGACGGCCACGGGACGAAGATGGCAGGCGTCGCGCTCTACGGCGACCTCGCCGACGTCGCCGGCGGCACCGACGCGGTCAGGCTCGAAATCGGCCTTGAGTCTGTCGCGGTGTTCAATCCCGGCAGCCCCGTCCGCATCCCGGCGCGCGACGCGATCGCGCGCGGCGTCCGAGCCGCCGAGGCCGAGGACGAGCACCGGCGCGTCTACTGCCTCGCGGCCACCGCCGTCGGCGAGCCCGAGGACGGCCGCCCGACCTCGACCTCGTCCACGCTCGACAAGCTCGCGTTCAACGACAGGCGCAACACGAGGCTGTTCTGCGTCGCGGTCGGCAACGTCGAGACCTCCGCCACCGCGCCCTACCTCGTCTCCTCCTACGCGACGCTCAATGGGGACCACGGCATCCAGTCGCCCGCGCAGGCGCTGAACGTGCTCTCGGTCGGCGCGCTTACGCACAAGTGCACGGGTCCGTCGCCTCTCGCCGACACCGGCGGACTGTCGCCGCGGTCGCGCACCGCCCAGCCGTGGCGCTTCCGCCCCAAGCACCACAAGCCCGATATCGTCATGGAGGGCGGCAACCACGGCATCGATCCGGGCGGGCGCACCTCGCATCCGCACGCCCCCGACATGATCGCGACCACGTCCAACGATCCCACCCGCCGGCCGATCACTTTCACGGGCGACACGAGCGCGGCATGCGCCGCCGCCTCGCGCCTCGCCGGCCGCGTGCTCGCCCGATACCCGGCCATGCGGCCGGAGACCGTGCGCGGCCTGCTCGTCCACTGCGCGGAGTGGACCGCCATCATGCAGGCCCGACGGCAGGATCTGATCGCCGCCGGCGCCACCGAGGAGGAGGCGACTCTCGCGACGCTCGACTGCTTCGGCTGGGGCGTTCCCGACGAAGAGCGCGTCTTTTGGAGCGCCGACAACGCGCTCACGCTCATCGCGCAGGACACGCTCAGGCCGTTCAAGCAAGATGAGGGCCGCGGGGTCACACTCAAAGAGATGAAGTCCTTCCGCCTGCCATGGCCGGACCATGCCCTCGGCGCCCTCGGCTCTACCGAAGTCGAGATGCGGTGCACGCTGTCCTACTTTATCGAGCCGGACCTCCATAGCGCCGGGCTGCAGCGCCCGCAGCTCTACTCTTCGCACGGCCTCAGCTTCGACTTCCAGCGCTTCGAGGAGAGCGAGGCGCGCGCGGAGCGGCGGGTCAACCGCGCTGTATTCGCGTCGGAATCCAGCACCGCAGACAACGGCTGGGCGCTGGGCTGGCGCAAGCGCAACCGGGGCACGCTCCATCACGACGTCTGGCGCGGTCCGGCCTATCAGCTCGTCGGACGTCGGCTGCTCAACGTGGCGCCTAGCCGGGGATGGTGGGCGACCAACGCCGAGACCCCGCCCGCCAACCTCGCGGTCCCCTTCAGCCTCATCGTATCGATCAGGACGCCGGAAACCACCAACGACCTCGTGTCGGAGGTAAGGGCGATCGTCCCCGCCTCGGCGCTGGTCGACGTCCCCAGCCTAGTCAGGACGTAGCGAACCGCGCCATCACGTCGCCGTGCGTCAGATAGGCGAGCGCGGCGACCGACGCGTCCGCGTTCTTCCAGCGCGCATCGCGCACCGCAGCGCCGAGGGTTACGCGCCCGCTCACGAGCTGGGGAAGAGTGTCCTGAGCCATCTGGAAGGCCATCGCGTCCTGCACTGCCCAGAGCGGCGCGATCAGGCCGCCGAAACCGGTGGCGGGGACCATCGCGCCCCAGCCTGTGTTCATCCCCAGCATCTCGGCGCCGGCCGACGCCTCGCAGGCGTTCAGCACAATCAGCGGCCCGTCCCGGTGACCGATCTGGACCGAGGACTGGTTAACCTCCATCAGGCCGACCGGAGCGTCCTGAAGCTCGATGCCGCCATCGTTTGAGCCCGTGTCGGCCATGCCGTGTCCCGCGAAGTGGA
This sequence comes from Sphingomonas sp. J344, assembly GCF_024700005.1. Lineage (NCBI taxonomy): Bacteria > Pseudomonadati > Pseudomonadota > Alphaproteobacteria > Sphingomonadales > Sphingomonadaceae > Sphingomonas > Sphingomonas sp. J344. Next base: position 1,230,373 of record NZ_JAJONB010000001.1, read on the forward strand.
TCATCTGCACGGGACGGGGATGCTTCCCATCCAGCAAGTCGAGAAATGCGTCGCGCGTCGGGTCCATGCGAATGGCACCTAGGGTCGAGCAGATCCACGCGCTCTCGGCCGCCGCCGAAGCCAGTTTCTGCACGGGATAGTCCGGCACGAAGGACAGGATGTCTCCCGGCAGGAACGTCGGCCGCAGCGCGCCGTTCGTGTTCAGCGGCCACCGGGCGACGGGATGCTCAATGTAGAGGTGGTCCACCTTCCCGCCATCAATGTCGGGCTTCATCATCTCCCACGGCACGTGCGGGTCGTCGCTGCTGAACTGGATCGGAAAGTCGCCGCCTAGGACCTGGCGGCAGCGCAGATAGGCGTCGCGGAAGCCGTCAGGCGCCTTGCGCCAGATCGTCTCCCCGATACCGCGCATCGTGCGCCGGAAGCTTTCGACCGGTAGGTCCGGGCATGACGCGAGAAGCGTGTCGGCGAACGTCTTCGCCGTGCCGCCGAGCTGCACGGTCCCGCTGCCGGTCCGGTATCCGTCCGGCCCGTAGGTCTTCCAGACCCACTGCTGCTGGCCTTCCACGCCCGCGATCATAACGACGAGCGCGGGGCCCGACGCGTCGGGCGCCACCGTGACCACGCTGGCCGCAGCGGGAGGAGCCTTCGGCTGTGCCGGTTTCGCCTGCTCCTCAGCATCGGTGGCCTTCCGCGGCGCATCGGCCGCCGCCAGGTCCCGTCGCGTGGACCCGCAGATGCGCGTGCCGTGCAGATAGTAGACCTGCAGCACAGCGGGCGTTCCCCGCACGTAGTCCGGAGAAACGGTACAGGTGAACGTGGCCGGGGTCGTGGGCCCGTCCCTGCGTAGCGTGATCGAACCGGTCAGGGGCGTCACGGCTTTCAGCCAGTCGCCGACGATCTGCACCGACAGCTCGATCTCGGTCCAGTCGGCGGCGAAGCTGCCGACGTTGATCAGCCTCTCTCCGCCATTCGCATCCGTCGTCAGGTCCACCGTTACGTCGAGGACGGCGCCGGCCGACGGCTCGCCCGAACTCTCCACGATAGGATAGCGGTTGACCTCGACGGGATCCAGCTCCTCGTCCCCGTCGTAGGACGCATATTCGACCCCGGGGCCCTCGATCCGGCCGCTGCCGCCGCCGTTGTACATCTCGTCCCATACGGGATTGGCGCTCTTGCGATGCCAGCGGGCCTCGATTCCGGGGGGCGCCCTCGCCGTCCGATCGCGCGACCTCCTCCGTCTCGACCTTGTCGAAGTAGTCGTCCTCGTCGGAGGAGTCGCTGGCACCCTCTAGGAAGGCGGCGACCTCGAGCCGGTTGGACACCTTGAACACGCCGTCGAACGCGAGAAGCTGACGCTTCGCGTCGCCGCGGCAGGCCTCGCTCGCCACCTCGCCGGACAGGACAATCGTGTCGCCTTCGATGAAGACGTCCAGCTCGGTCACCTCGCCGGGATACCGCGCCGACAGGATCTCGGCGAGCTTGTGCCCAATTTCGTCGATGCTCGTCCAACCGTAGTCCATCATTGGCCCCCGCCACACTTCTCTCGTCGGCCTTGGCGGCCGATCGCTTGACCGATTGTCAACCGGGCGGACGTTCGGTTCAAGAGGACCCTTCCGCTTCGGAACCATCTCGTCTCAGGGCGCCGAATTCACCATCAGGTCTATCTCCATGATTCCCTGGCCGTCCGCAGGCGGAAAGTGAGCCCTGTAGCCGTACTTCGCCTTCGTGTCGTCATCGCCCCACGGTAGCGTCCAGTCCGATCCGTAGTTGAACCACACATCCTTGACGCCAGGCACGCCGTAGTGGATGAACCGTGCGATCGATTCCGGATCGGGATGCTGATGCAGCGAACCGTTGGTGGAGATCGCGATCTGACGGCAATCGATGCTCTCGATGAGCTCGCGCGACGTGTTCTTCTTGCTGCCGTGGTGGGACGCCTTGAGAAAATCGAGGCGGTAGCGCCCGCCCTCCTCCCTCGCGAGAGGCTTCAGCCACGACGTCAGCAGATCAGGATGTGCGTCACCCGCGAGCAGGACGCGCCGGTCCCGCCACTCGGCGACGAACGCGATGCTAGTCCCGTTCGGGATCTCGGTGTCGATCTCGCCGTCGGCCACATAGTCGTCGACGACGATCGGCGGCTTCACCGGCGGTCGGGCCGCCCTCGCCCCTCCGCGCACGCCGGACCGCGCGGTTGCGATCGTCTTGCGGTAGGCCTCCCACCTGACACGCATCGCAGCCAGATGCGCCGCGTCCGGCGACAACATCGTGACCTTCAGACCTTCGACGTCGATCGGACCTGGCGCCTTCTCAATCGCCGCTACGCCGTCCTCGAAGGGCGTGTTGAGCGGCAGGCGCAGCCGCGCGATCGCCTTCGACCAGTCGTCGCCCTGCCGCATGCTGCGAACGCCCGCGCGTCCCATCTCCTCGAAGCCGTTATACCAAACCTGCTCCGGCAACAGCGGGCGGTTGACGTCGTCGAAGTAGGCGAGGGAGCCCTCGATATGGTCCGCATCCACGTGCGAGAGCACGTAGAGGTCCAGCTTCTCCCCGGCCTTCTTGATCGCGGCCAACTCGTCGTGAAGATAGGCGTAGGCGCCTTTCCTGCCGCCATCGACCACCATGTGGTGGAGCGGCCCGTCGTCGCCCCAGGACAGAAGCAGGCAGTCGCCGTCGAGAGCGGGCAGCATCTTCAGTCTGAACGTCACCGTTTCTTCCTCTCCCTACCAACCGGCGCCTGTCACCTCTTCTAGTGAACTCTTACGATAGATTCTGCGAATGCCCGCTTTCGCGTTCGGGCGTCCCAATGTCGCCAGTCGGCTCTCGGCCAAAACCGGTCGCCCCCAGATCGCATGAGGTAATGGCGGAAACTGGGCCGATTGCAGTATGTCCGCTTTGGAGCGGAGATCGGGCAAATTCAGACATCGCGGGCTACGCATGCCACGCTAAGCTCGCTCGCTACTGGTCGAGGGCGGCGATTTGCTTGAGGAACTGGCGCCTTCCTCCGAAGGCAGGGTGGCGCACTGGCACGTGAGGATATCCGCACCGCTTTAGTGCAATTGCCGCATCAGTGCCCACTGTGACTATCCGCTTCGGCCGGAGCAATTCTATGAGGGTATGGAGATGCGATACACAAATTTCGCGCTCAGTTGCGGTGTGCCGCCGGTTAGAAAGGGGTTCTTCGGGGCGATGCGGATGAACAGGAACCACATTCCAGAGAAACACAGGTCGCTCCACACGGCTTAGCGCTTCCCAAACGGTACCGGCGGTCACTTCCTTCGTCGGACCCGCTTGAGTCGCACGACGCAACAAGCCCGCTACTCCGAAACGGCTGCCATGTGCCAGAAGGTGAGTATCATCTGTCATAGCAAGACCGGTCCGGCGGCCTCCGTTATGGCCAAGTTCAAGCCCAATCCAAAGGTCGTCTACACTCGTTTCCGCCGCAGCCTTCAGGACGTGCCGCAGATTAGATCTGCGGATTTTTGGCGCGTCCTCCACATCGAAAGGATCGTAACGGTCAGCGTAGGGATTGAAGCAGTTGTCCATTCGGAGCATGGCGACCGCTTCGACGAATTCCTCCACCGCTAGTGTGATGCTCATTTCAATGACCGGTACGTGAGACGATGGCGAATCATATCGGCGACGACCACGCCGCCCTTGTTCTTACGGAGCTCACGAAACACTTCGAACCCCCGGATGATCGCTTCCTCCCACATCCAGAGCGGCCGAGATTCGACTTCATAGCCCTTCACCATCTGACGGATCGTCTTCAGTAGTCCGTAGTCGAGCCCCGTCACCCCCTCGAAGGCATGATGGCGCAGTCCATGCGCGAATATCCAGTTGGAAATACCTTCCTCTGCGATGATCGCGCGCGCACCGTCCTGTTGCTCGTCGATTTCGGGGCGGCTCTTGCGCTTTAGGCGAAGGAGTGAACGCATTACCGGCGACCAACCAAGGAAGGCGATGTAGGAGAGGTGAAAGACATCGTGGTAGCGATAATCGTCGGGCACCAGCGCATTGTCTGTAAGCCGGTCACCGACGTTGATGCCATGCCATTGCTGGATGACGTACGGCGCACCCTTCGTTGTCAGCTTCTCCCGAAAAGTTATTTCCATCCGTCGCGGGAGCTGCTCGTCGGCATCGAAGTCGTTGTCGAATGGTTCTCCCCAGTCGCGAACGACAGGGAAACGGTCGAGCGACTTTGCGAGGCTAAATTGAGCAGCTTCGTCTAGGCTGAGATGAGCGATATCCGCCGCAGCGATGAGCCCGCGGAAAATTTCGACCATCGATTGAATTATTGTCTCCCTTTCGGCGTTGGCGCCGCGGCCAATTTCGAGGAAGGCACCGACACGACTAGCTAAAATCAGCAGGCGCCGCTCGACCTGCCGGCCGCTTGCCGGCTCGCCGAAATTTCGTCCCGCCTGCTGGAGCGCAGTGAAAGTGCGAGGGCGATGCTGCGAGCCTTTGAACCCCCAGCCCCGGCTCTGAACAGCACGCGCAGCAAGGTCCGATATCTTTACGGGGACTAGCCGCGCGACGTTGGCGAAATACCAAAGCACATCACCCAGTTCCTCCACCGAGGATGCGCGGTAGGAGAGATACGCACGCTTGTCCCGCTGCTTCTTTTTCACCTCGCTGAGCAGGCTTCCGGTTTCGCCGAAAAGCCCCATCATAAGAAAATCGCGAGCAGCGTCATCCCGGAGACCCGTCCGATTGAGCGCGCCGGCGTATCGCTGATACTCATCGAGCATCAGATCGTCGGTGAAATTCCGGCGTGGAGCGAGCTGTCGACGCACCTGATCGAGGGGCAGGAACGCAGTCACCGCGTGACCTTAGCCTTGGCTACGACGGGAGCGGATTGGTTTGTACTCACTTCCAGTTGGGTCTCTGTAGCTTGTGGGGGCGAATTGCCGTTCTTGGTGATTGCACCGGACCACCTGTTCGCGACTGATGAAACTATCATTGATCCGAACAGTAAAGTGAAACAAATCGCCCAGAGCTTTACCGCGATAGTTGCGCTTGACGCCGAAACCACGCCCTTCCGTCTGTCATTTGAATACCGCCCCCAAGTGAGGCGCAAGCTAAGGACGATGCTAAGGGAAATGAGCGCGGCGACGGCTGGCTGTACCAGGCCTGCTTGAGCTATGGTCTCCCAGTTTGCCGGTAGGCTTAGCGCCAAGATAAGTATCGCGACAAAAAACGGAGTGAGAGCGACCGTGATCCACCTCGCCCGATAAGCTGGACCCACTCTGCGAACTCTCGGCTGCTTGCCCGGCGGGGAAGCTTTGACGTCAGTCATCAATGCCGACTCCTGCAGTAAACTCCGCAGCCGATACGACCTTCGGCGAGCACTCTCGAACGCCAAAAGCGATCAACCCGCCCAGGATAAGCGCACTTGCCCATCGGGTGACGGTCTGTTCACGTTCAAGCGATCGGATGCGATCATCCAACTCTGACTCGACCTCCTCGATCTTGTTCTTTAATCCCTTCAGGGTTTCGAACTCTCCAGCGATCGCGGATATTGCCTCGGGCTCGATATGGAAGAGAGGCTTTTTGCTTTTGCTTTGTTCGCCGCCATAAGGTCGTTCAGTCGTCTCATCGAGGTCAGCAAAAAATACCTCGAACAAGGCCTGCCCCGCTTTCAGATGAACTTCGCTAGGGCCAGCATTATATACTGCGAGGACAAGGCGTCCGTCGTATCCCGGGTCGATGTGGAAGCCGGAGACGTTGATCAGCCCCTTAAATTGAAGTTCTCGAGCACGAAGTGCAACAAGAGCGAACGCATCAGGCGGAACTCGTACAGCCTCCTCGGTTAACAAGAAAGCGAATTGTCCCGGCGGTATTCTAAAAGATTCTTTCGATTCGAGTTTACGGATGCTCTTCGGGTCAGTGTCGCTGACAGGGGTCACATAAGCTTCACGCCCCATCTTGATATTGTATGAAGCGGCCTTCAGTTGCGCGTCATCTAAAGTGTACTGACCGGGATCGGAGTCGTCCTCTTCTTTCGGCACCCAGAAGAGGGGAGTGGCTTTCTCGTGCTGCGCACGAATTCGTTGGGCTGACCAAAAGCCGCCTCTCGGTCCCGGGTCACCTTTTTCTCCCCGAAATAATTTCAGCATCGAGCCCTCCCCAACCTTGCTGGCTTGCTTTGTTTATTCCAGTCAAGCTGAAATCGGCTTTTTTTAGAAAAGCTGTCCTTGGCGGCTTGAAGATTTCAACGTCAATCCGTTATCCATTGACGGAACCTCCAGTTGCCAACGAGGTGGAAAAAGTGGGGCGGGCTCGGCGCGCAGGGAGGCCCGATACGACTGCTTGATGCGCTTACGGTCGCTAACGCCGCGGACTTCTGGATGCGCAACTCGAGCGTACTTCGAGATTTCGCAGAAGATGTTCTGGCAATCGATCAATTGGAGCTTGCGTCCGAACAGCCCCTTAAAGTCGATTCCAAGTTTGGCGAACTCTCGGTCTTGGACCTGGGCCATATGCTCGATCACCTCTCGCGCTGAGCGGCCACCGGTGTCTTCAAAGCATTTGGCGATCCCATCGAGCGCGCCCGGCCCCGCTACAACGAAATCAGCCTCTGAGAAGTCGAGTAGATTCGAGTAGTTGAGGTCGATCGCATACTGAAAGGTGAGGAACGGCCCGAGTCCAGGATACGGGCTGAGCAGTTCGTACACCTCAGCAAGATTGCGCGCGCGCTCCACCCGTGCCGGCAGGCCATCATCCATCATCCGCGCGAGCAACGACAGATGATTCGCGTGCTTTCGCGCATGTCCGAGCTGCGGCGAAGGCATGATGTAGGCGGCCGAGTAGATACGGGCGCCGTGAGTCATCGCTCGATCAAGCAGAGCATCGACCGCGGATAGGTCCATGCTCTGCCAGGAAACCGGACCTAGCTGAGTTTCTATAAGTTCCCACGTCTCGATCTTGTTGAAAATCTTGAACAGCAGGGTGCGGAAGAATAGCTCGGCCGGAGCCTGCGAACGGTCCGAGCGGTATTGAACGTTGCGGATAAGATACTGGCTGACGCGGTCTGCGGCGCGATAAGTGTTGGTGAAGCGGTAGGTGGCGAGGATCGGATCATCCGTCCATGGCCCTTGGGGGGTCGGAAAGGCGGCGCTCGTAGATCGCGTGGCGCTCGGCGGCGAAGCGCCAGTAGCTGTTATAGACGGAGGTCGGGGTCATTGGGTCCTGAGATTGGCGGCTCAACGGCAAGGAGTGAGTGCCGCTATCGCAAGATAGCCGTAGTTCTGTCTACTTTAACGAGGCCCAGTGCGTCGGCTTAGCGACATAGCCGCGCTCTGGGTGGCCGGTCGCCCAAGTCTCGAAAGCCTCGGCGCGGGCCGCGCTGAACCGGCACTTATGGCCGGGCCCCTTCTTGATAAGGTCTCGTAGTTCCTCGGGAATTTCTGGCGCTTTCACACCGAAATAGGCGAAGTCGCGTCCGATCAAGATACGCTCGGTCTTGCCCGTATCCCGTTTCAGATTCTTTTCGTTTCGGCTACCGTCCGCATTGCTGTGGAACGAGAAATCCTGCTTGAACAGGCCCGTCGTCGGGTCGCGCTCATAGATGTTGTCGCCGAACCGCTCGGCCTTTCCCGGCGCACGCATGTCCGGACGCTTGGAGCGAAAGCGCCGCGCCGTGCGATACTGGTCGAAATCGATGATCTCGTCGACCCGCATCCAGTATACCATATTATTGACCAGTCCGGTCGCAGTCGCGCCTGTCCCTATGACGATATCGCCGAGCTTGGCTGCCTTGCGGATATCCGGCTTGCAGCATGCCAGCGTGCAGGCGCCGTGGAACGGATTCGGCGCGAAGCCTAAGTCGTGCTCGATGACATAACTGTAGACGGTCATCCGCTTAGCATCCGCCGGTCGTCGGTGTGGGGGTGGGTGTCGCGGCTCCGGCGGGATCCTGGTGCTGCGGCACACCGCACACGGCGTCGTGGATGCGTTCCGCGTCCCAGGCGACGGTGTCCGCACCATAGTCGGCTAGCGGCGACAGGTCGCCATCGGCTCCCGGACCCCAGACGCCGATGACGCGGCAACCATGCGCGATCGCCGCCGTCAATTCAGGCTCGAGATCGTCTTCGGTCAGGCCAGGCTCAAGCACGACGATGCATGCGGGTGCGATCTGCACGTCATCGTTATCGTCATCGGCTGCCGGCTCGGACGGCGTGAGATCAATCTCGCAGTCTTCCAGTTCATCGACGATCTCGCAGCCGATCGCATTCAACAGGTCCTTGATCGCCGTGCGCAGCGCTCCTGTGACGTGGGGATGGATATAGACCTTCATCGCTCGGATCTCCGTTCCAGGATGCGCGCGGCCCGCGCAGCCATGCCGCATAGGTTGATCCAGGCTTGACGATCGAATCGGTTGGACTAAAACGCCAAAAGTGTCTGGATTTGGATTATCTACGTTGAGACTTAATGTGAGGTCAAGTCCAATCTCGGACTGTCGAGTGAGGGAGTGTGTCAATGGCTGAAAATTTAGCTGGCCCCCTGTCGGGTAGCGATATGCCATCGGTTTCAGCCGGATTTGAAGCTTTCCTCAAAATTGCCGAACTTTGGCGCCTCTCGAGCGACGAACAGATCAAGCTGCTGGGGTCGCCGGCGCGATCGACTTACTTCAAATGGAAGAAGGACGGCGGCGTCATCCCGGCGGACACGCTGGAACGCATCTCGCATATCCTGTCGATCTTCAAAGCACTCGAGATACTGATCCCTGACGCCGACGCTGCAGATAGTTGGGTGCGTCGGGAAAATGACTATTTTGATGGCCAAAGCGCGCTCAACGTTATGCTCGGAGGGCAAGTTGTTGATATCTACCGCGTCAGACAGTATCTTGACGCTCAGCGTGGATGCTGAGCAGTTCCAGTTGGCATCAATTGACCAGATTTGGCATCGGCTCATTCCATCGCGCTTCCCCCCCATCCGGGTGTATGAGCGTATCGCCGCGAATGATCAGCATGACGCGGTCACCGAACTGGAGGTGCTCACCAGCCCACGCGTGCGGGCTCGGCAGCGCTTGATTGGCATCGGGGCGGTCGATGAAGCCAGCCCGCAGCTACAGAATTGGAATCACGCGCCGTTCACTTATCTCAACCCTGAAGGAAGCGCTTTGTTCAGGCCCGCAATTGCGGTGCTTGAGCTTTTTGACACGCTGCAGACAGCGCTTGCCGTCTCAGTTGTTCGACGCGAGCGATTCCTAAGAAGTACCCGTGTGCCCAAGTTAGGACTTGATATGCGGGTTCTCACGACAAGGATACGCGGGGAGTTTGCCGATCTTCGTGGTGCGGCTCTTCCTGATAATAAGAGTGAGCGCTGGACAATCGGTGATCGACTTGTGAAGGCGCAAGTTGACGGTGTGCTGTTCAACTGCCCGGAGCGCAGCGGAGCTTCTTGCTTGGCTGTTCTCAACAGCGGCGTCTTGGAACGCAGTGTTCAGGCGGATCACTTTCGATTTGTCTGGGATGGTGCGCGTATCCTGTCGCTCTACTCATTTAGCGGTCAAGGCACGGTTATCGCTGCCGACGCGCTCAGTGGCCCGGCGATCAAAGAACTTCAATAAATATCGGATGCACCCGGAAACCTGAGGCAGAATCGCATTCCCCATGTGGGCTCGGGTTATCCAGTAGCGCCACGCCGGCCTTTGCGACGAGGCTGATCAGCCAGTTCGTCGCGCGAAGTGCGATGGGTGCGTTCGCCAAGCAAGGGTGTTCGTTACGCTAGCGGCGGGCGCAGCGCAGCAAGCTGCCTTCCGCTTTCCGCTCGTTGCAGACACCCCGCCGGGCATATGCGAACGACAGCTTTCGGATTTGCTTGCGGATTGGCGGGACGGCGGACTTTGAGGCGCAAAGCTGCCGCCACTCACTCGAGCGACTTGTCATCCGAGAATAGCGGCATATCCCACGTCATCGGTTCAAATTTCGACACCGTAACACCGACAAGCCGCACCCCTTGCTCAAGCGGATAGAGGGAGCGGATCAACTCGATTGCCGTCGACCGCAAATCGCTCGGATCGCACACCGTCTGTGGCTGGGTTCGACTGCGAGTCACTTGCCTGAAATCCGCGTACTTCGCCTTGACTGTGACAGTCCGCCCGAACTGCTGACGGCCCAAACACCATGCTGCGACATCGCCAGCCATTTTCAGGACGCCAGCCTCGATCTCAGCGGGGTCGGTAAGGTCGCGGTCGAACGTCGTCTCCGCCCCCCGATGATTTGCGCTCACGGCTCGGGTTTACCGGGCGATCGTCGATGCCCCGCGCGATGCCATGATACCATTCGGCTGAACTACCAAAATGCTGGGCCAAAAACGCGATCGATCGCGCCTTGAGGTCGGCCCCGGTTTCGATGCCCAGCCGCTTCATCTTGGCGGCAGTCACCGGACCCACTCCGTGGAACTTGGCGACCGGCAACTGCTCGACCCAGGCCGCGCCCATTTCGGGCGTGACCGCGAACTGCCCATTGGGCTTGCGATGATCCGAAGCGAGCTTGGCGAGAAACTTGTTGTAGGAGATCCCTGCCGATGCCGTGAGACCGGTCTGCTCCAGGATGCGCGCGCGGATTTCCTTGGCGGTCGCCCAGGCGGTCTGCAGCCCCCGGCGATCCTCGGTCACATCGAGATAGGCTTCGTCCAGCGAGAGCGGCTGGATGAGGTCGGTATAGTCGGCAAAGATGGCGTGGATCTGCGCCGAGACCGCGCGGTAAACCTCGAAGCGTGGCGGCACAAATACCAGCTCCGGACAACGCCGCAATGCGGTCACCGATGGCAGGGCCGAGCGCACCCCGAACGTACGTGCCTCATAGCTTGCCGCAGCCACCACGCCGCGTGCCGCCGCCGAGCCGACGGCGACAGGTTTCCCCGAAGCGCCGGATCGTCGCGCTGCTCGACCGAAGCGAAGAAGGCATCCATGTCGATATGGATGATCTTTCGGACGGTCGGATCGGTCATTGGCATGGTTTAGCGAAGCCCGAACAAAGATGGAACGGGCAAGGCGCTGCCTTTGGTTTCTCTATGCGGCAAAAGCCCGCACGAGCCACCGATAGTCTCTCTAAGCCAAGCCGAAACTGACGCCTTTACAATGGCTTGGCGGAAACCGGCCCGAACAAGAGACTCGTTCACCACCGGTATCTCCATAAAAAGGATGTGCAGACAATGGGTTAAGCACGGGTGCGAGACACTGCCTTTATCTTGCATCCACTCCTCCCCCTTCACCCGCCGCTTCTCCCCGTCCTCTCCGCCGCCCCCGACCAATGCAACCGAGGCCGCGCCAAGGACCGAGCCCTCGACAATCAGAATACATCCAATATGGAGGTAAATTGAGAGATCAGCTGCGCTGCTTGAGAAGGAAATGCCATGTCTGAAGACACGAATTTGAACCCGGTCGAGCTTGCAACCGAGCTGACGATTGCGTGGCTCGGAAACCAGAACAACCGCGTGCAGGCGGACGAAGTGCCGACGTTTCTGCGCACGATGCATGCGACATTGACCGAACTTTCGGGCGCAACTTCCGCGCCGAATGCACCTCAGGATGACGCCGAACCGGCGCAAGAGTTCGTGCCGGCAGTGACTGTTCGCAAGTCGCTCGGGTCGAAGGATCACATCATTTCGATGATCGACGGCAAGCCGTACAAGACGCTGCGGCGGCATCTCTCGACGCACGGTCTGACACCGGAAGAGTATCGCGCGCGCTATAACCTCAAACCCGATTACCCGATGGTTGCGGAAAGCTATTCGGAAGCGCGCCGCGCGATGGCGAAGAAGATCGGCCTGGGTAACAAAGGCCGTGCGGCCAAGAAGCGTGCGCCGAAATCTGCCTGAATAAGTGATGAAAGACCGGCCGCAGCGCGGCCGGTCAGCTTTCTGCGGCGGCCTTGAGCTCTTCGAGCCGCTCGGTGCAGAGCGCGGCAACAAGGTCGCGCAGCTGCTCGATGGACGCGGCAAGCGCGTCAAGATCCTCGCGTGTGATCGCATAGCTGGCCGAATATCTCGCCTCGACATAGGCGCGTTTTAACCGCTCGAACCGTGCCCGGTCGGCCTTGGTCGCGCGCGGCCACGCATCGACCAGACGTGGGTCTTTGTCCTCGGCAAGCGAGCGCAGAAACTTGATGTTATGCGAGCGCGGGAAATACAGCGTCTGCACAAGCAGGAAGCAGATATAGAGCCGCTCCGCAGCTTGGTGCAGCGTGAACGCGGCTAGGTTCGGGTTATCACGCTCCCGATAAAGCTGCACTCCGGCCAGCAGGTCATCGACGCCATTTGACCATCGCTCAAAATACTCGCGCGCCATGCGGTGCGCGTCGGCCGCTGTAAGCGGCTTGGGCGTTGCCAACGAATGGCCCGGCAGCTCGTAGAGCGCGATGCCGTCGCGCGCGATATCGGTCCAGAAATACTCGCCGCGCGAGAGGCTGCGGTTCACCTCGTCCAGCGCATGGACGATGATATTGACCGGGCGTGCGATGCTGGGATCGCGCGCGATCCTGTCCTCGGCGATGTACCAGTAGTCGGCGATGTCGGTGAGGTTTTCGTGACTGACGACGATCAGCAGATCGAAGTCGGACTGATAGCCATTGTCGGGTTCATCGACCCAGTCCTCGCGGGCATAGCTGCCGAACAGGATGATCTTGAGCACTTTGCCATTGCGTTTGTGCGCGGCGGTTGCAGAACCGATCGCCCTGTCGAATTCCTCGAGCAGGATAGCGCGCACGCGCTCGAGTTCACGCTGCTGCTGCTCGGGAAGATGGTCGATCTCGGACTTCATCGCTGCACACTCACGCGCCCGGCTTAGTCTGGCAAGCCAAAGAGCGAAAGGCGGGCCTCATAGCCCGCCCTGCTCGACGCTGCGGTTAATATGAAACATTGCGTCGGCAAGGGCGCGCTCGACTTCGTCCACGCTGACGCCAAGCTCGATGGCGATCCGGGCGTAATCGAGACCTGAAAAGCGGTGCCGCTCGAACACCGCATAGGGCAGCGGCTCCATCGTATCGAGCGCCTGATCGATGCGCCGGAGCAGTTCCGGCAGGGGCAGATGGTGAGCCATGATCCGGCTCCTTTGCGCAGGAACCGGCGGCGCTTCGCGCGCGCCGGTCCCCGGATGGATGGTCATGCGGCTTCGGGAGGCTGCGCGGTGTGCGGCTCGGCGGCATTGGGTTGGCTCCCCTCAACCGTCTCCAAACCGTCCTCGCCCTCTGGCGCGATCAGCGTTGCAACCGCAGCCGAGCGCCGTACCGATCCGACGCCGCCGCGTGGCGTATAGGCCGATGCCGGGAAGCGCAGCCAGCGCGGGACCCAGCCCTCGACCTTCGCGCGCCCGTTGGAGCCGCTAACGCAGTCCTTGAGGATGGTGCGCAGTACCTTGCCGCTCTCCTTGGCGTTCGCCTCGGCAACGGACTTGCCCGCCACTTCCTCGACCATCGCGCCAAGCACCTCGCGGTCGCGGACCGCGTCCAGAAGCGCATCGTTGGCCTCCCACACCGGGGCCATGTCGACCGCCAGATGCTCGCCCAACAGGTCCACCATGTCGCTGCGCGCGTCGAGGGTTTCGGCCATGACGATGGCGAGGATCGACAACAGCTGTGCATCGTCGAGCGACAACAGCTTGGCGAACAGGGCGGTAGTGCTCCCCTCGTTTCCACCGGTCACCGTCGGTGCCTCGGGATCGAACCCGAGCAACGCGATTACCGCGCGCCGCTTGGCATCGAACGCCGCCTCGCTGGCGCTGACCTCGACGCTCTCGGTCACCGCATCGGAGGCCGCGCGCTGCGGCTCGACACGTACATTCCACAGCGGCGAACCCGCGATCATGTGCGCGACCGCCACCCGCAACGCCACGCCCGGCGCATCGACCAGCTTGGCACGCACCGCTGCATGGCGATGCAGGTCGATATAGTCCTGCAAGGTCGCCGTGACCTCGGGCCGGGTCGGCTTCTCGACAGCTTCGCCCCGCTCCAGCTTCCGCGCCTCCTTGGTGGTGACATAGCCTTCATGGAAGGTGACATCGCCGCGATGACCGATGCTGATGAACACCCTGCCGCCCTGACGTTTTGAGCGCCGCTCATGCTCCCAGCTGCGGAAATAGTCGCCGCGCTCCAGCACCACGACCTCGCTCCACCCGGCCTCGCGATATGCTTCGGCCCGCGCGGCAATCGCCGCCTCCTGCGCGGTCCAGAACGTCTCGACACTCGCGAAATAGCGCTCGTCGCCGAACAGGTCGGAGACGATCTCGCCCTTGTACTCGGCAACGTCGAACAGCGCAGCATCGCACAGGATCGACGTACCGCCGAACAGCCACGCCTTGAGCTGCTGACCGACCGGAGCGCGCTGCTCGGGATCGTCGACCAGCGCTAGCCAGTCGCGCTGCTGCGCCTTGCTCGCGAGGGTCAGGTGTCGCACGGTCACCGCGTCGATCTGCTCGTGGCGGTAGAGGTTGCGGATGCGCGGCAGCAAATTGCCAAGCGCAAGCGTACGCTTCACCTGCACCTCGGTGAGGCCAAAGGTCAGCGCGACATCCTCGGGGCTGCGACCCTCGCGGATCAGCCGGGTGAACGTCTCCCATCGCGTCACCTCGTCGGGATCGAGCCGGGCCATGTTCTCGATCAGCGAGGCTTCAAGCGCCGCTGCGTCGTCTCCCGCCTCCATGATCGCGCACGGCAGCGCGTCACTCCCGCCGCCTTCTTCGGCCACGGCAAGGGCTGCATGGTAGCGCCGCTTGCCCGCGACGATCTCATAGGTGTCGGGACTGCCATTCTGCCGCACGATCAGCGGCACCAGCACGCCGCGCGCCCGTACAGACGGCAGGATGTTGGTGAGATCGGGCACCTTCTTCACGCCCCGCATATTGGCGGTCGAGACAGACAGGTTGGTGAGGTCGATATGCTTGAGTTCCATGGGTCTACTCCTTCTTCCTGAACCGCACCGGCCCCGGCGAAGGGGGTGGGCGGCAAGGAGCGGACTGGCAGTCCCGCCGACTGGAGGCGGGCGGCACCCGAAGGGCCGTAACAACGTGAAGGACCGGCAAAGCCGGTTGCGGCCCGCCGCGGCGGGACTAGAAGGCAGCGACGCCCACCCCCTTGGCCGCGGCCGAGACCAACAACGCCAGCGCGAAGCGCTGACCGCAGCATCCTCAAGCGCCAAGCGCTTGCCGCTCCGCCAGGAGCCCACCAAACACGCACTCTTGAAGCCGGACGGCCGTCGCGGCGGCGTGCGCGCGCAGCTGTGCGCCGGCCGCCGCCGCGCCCTCCGGTCGGATCGAGTGTGCCACGCGGCACACCAACTACGCGGCCTCTGGCGGTTCCGCAGGAAGCCGCCAGTGTACGCTCATTCGAACCCGCGTACTGCCTCAGGCAGCGCTAGGCGCCCTCCCAAACCTGATTGAGAACACGTGCAGCGATGGCGGCCTTATCCTGCGGCAGGAACCGTCCATAATGCTGAGCGACCATCTCGGGCGTATCCTGAATCGCATAGCTGGCCTGTTCATAGGAGCCGGTCTTTTTCAGGATGTGGGTCGCCAGCACGTCGCGAACATTGTGAGGGCCATGCGGGAGCAGACCCTTGATCGCGCCACGCCCGGTATAGGGATTGAAGATTCCGTAGCGCTGGATCACCAACCGCCAGGCTTCGTAGAATGTATTCTGATCATAGGACGCGTCGCGGCTGGTTCGCTTGACCGTTTTCACGAAGAACGTTTCCGGATCTTCGGCTTCTCCCAGCAACAATGGGCGGTAGCACCCGATATAGGCGTCGATCCTGGCGTACAGCCCGTCGAGATCGGGCAAGGTCAACCGAAAGGGCTGCTTTCCAAAAAATGAGGAATTGGCGTTCTTGAACGCCACCGACGGGATCAGAACCTCCCACGCCTGATCGCGCGAACTCCAGCGCAATTCACCGCGACGCAAATGCTCGAGTTGCCGCTCGGATCGCGGCGTCTGGCCACGGGGGCAGACCATTAGCTGCCGCAGATTCTTTTGCCGAACCCCCAAATGCAACCCCAGCCGAAGCATCAGAAACCCGCGCATCGCTTCGGCCGCGGGACGTGGATACCGCCGCTCGTCGGGCATGCGTGCGATGATTTCGTCGGCAATCCGCCGATAGGCTCCGACCGGGCTGTCATCCTCCAGTATCGTGAGGATCGGCTCGAACGGGTCACGATGGATGCGCACCACTCGTGCCAGCTCTTTCGACCGTGCCAGGGCATGGTCATAAATACGATCGCACGCCCCATTCCAGTCGCGCCGCGCGTACGCAATGTCCTCCTGCGAAATCAGACCGGGAATGGGTGTCAATCTCTCCGCTAGCCATTCGCTCTGACGAATCCATCCAGTCTCGCGGCGACTAAACGCCATCCCGAGCGCCAGCATGTTGACCTCCCACGACGTGTAGAAGCCGCGCCGCGCCTCGCGCCATTGCAGGTACCAGTCCCAGAAGGCGGGGAAGATCAATAGCGCCATGGTCAGGCTTTGCAGCGGTACACCAAGGCCCAAAACCGGTCGTTCCGGGTCGCCAGCAAGTGCCCCGAACATAAGACCGAAATGCTCAATTTTCTGGGTAACCGTCTCTTCGCCCCATACGCCAGAGCGCTTGACGCCGATCTGCGTGAGCGTCGCGGTCTTGAACCGAATGAGGTCACTCATCTCCATCACAAGCCCTGGCGGGGCGGGGCGCACCCCATCGCCTGCAACCTGCCCTCCGGTGTCCGTTTCCAGCGACGACGCCGAGGGTAAAAAGTCAGGGAAGCGCAGCGAAAAGCGAACCTTCATCGCCTCTGCTTGAAAGCGGCGATAGTCGGTCGAGCCGGAGATGATCACTGATCGGATCCAGTGAAGGATCTCCGCGCGCTCCGCTTGCGGGCGCTGGTCGAAGTCTTCCGGCAAGTGCCACGCTAGGCGACGACGCTCCGCTGTGGGCATCGTCGCGAACTTGTGGCCAGCAATGGCCCGCCCGGTGTTTGCGAGCTTTCCACGAAAATAGCCCGGTTGCAGTCGGTAGCGGTGCTCGACCCGCGCCAGCATCTCGAAGCTCTGCACGGCGCTCGGTAGTTTTGCGCCCGCTGCCCATTGCTGAAATGTCTTGCGGTCGAATGTCTCGCCGGGCCGACACACCGCTCGGTGCAGATGATGGCAGCTATCGCCGTGCCGCTTTAGCTGGAGCGCGAAGGCTTCAGGAAAAGAGGGTGGATCGATCCAGTCGGTGGTCAGAGGTTCGGGGAACTCAACTATGGGGCGCGGCTTTGGCCCGCGTCGAGTGAGAGTCGGCGAT
The DNA here is from genome assembly GCF_024700005.1 of Sphingomonas sp. J344. Classification (NCBI taxonomy): domain Bacteria; kingdom Pseudomonadati; phylum Pseudomonadota; class Alphaproteobacteria; order Sphingomonadales; family Sphingomonadaceae; genus Sphingomonas; species Sphingomonas sp. J344. The sequence continues at coordinate 1,247,635 of NZ_JAJONB010000001.1, forward strand.
ACAACTGCAGCGCTAGATGTCGTAGGGCATACACGACGGACAGGCTTGGGACGCAAAGTAGCAGACAATGAAGACTCCTGAGCTAAGGTAGCTCAGGCTATGACGCTCAAGTGTCTGCTTCCCCGCCCATATAGTTTCTTGTAGCCTCACGCTCACAGATAAATGCGCCCCAATCGGCCATGAGAAATCGGCGCTTGTCGAGGAAATCGGTCCGCCGATACGCAGCCTCGACCTTGTTGGACACCGCATGCGCCAGCGCAGCTTCGGCCACCTCGCCGGGGTAATCGGTCTTGTCCGCGACCCAGTCGCGAAAAGCCGACCGGAAGCCGTGGACGGTGACGCCAAGCTCCATGTCGCGCAGAATTTTCAACAGCGTCATGTCGGAGAGCGGTCGTTTCACATTCTGCCCCGGAAACACGAGATCGCTCGCCCCAACCTTGAATGCCTTTGCCCGCTCGAACACAGCGACCGCTTCGTCCGACAAAGGCACAAGATGGGTCCGCCCCATCTTCATGCGCTCGGCGGGGACCGACCAGATGCGGTTTTTGAGATCGAGCTCCGACCAGCATGCACCGCGGATCTCCCTGACCGTGCAGCGGTCAGGATCAGCGCCTCAAGGGCAACCCGGCCAACCGACTCCCGCTCCCGCAATCTCTCGATGAATGCAGGCACATCAGCATATGGCATCGCGGCAAAGTGCCGATCCTTCTTGGGTTGGCGCGGCAGCCCCTTCGCGATCGACCGCATCGGCGCTTCGGTTCTCCTGAACCCTTTAGCGCACGCCCAGTCGAGTACCGTAGCGATCCGCTGGCGCACGCGACGCGCCGTCTCCGGCTTGCTCAACCAGATTGGGGCGAGAACGTCGCGAATGGCCGGTCCTTCGATCTCGTTGACCGGTCGATCGCCGAACGCCGGAAATACATAGGACTCCAGCGTCGAAATCCACTGCTGCTGGTGCTTGCCGTTCTTCCAGGCGGCGCAGTGCTCCTCATGAACCATGATCGCAGCCTCGCGGAACGTCGGGATCGTCACCCGCTCGAGCTTACGCTCTGCTACCGGGTCGATTCCCTGAGCGATTTTGCGGCGCATTGTGAATGCCGCCTCACGGGCATCAGCGAGCGAAACCGCCTTCAAAGATCCAAGCCCGATATCCCGCCGACGCCCATCGGCCTGGATGCGCAGCACCCATCGCGCCGAGTCCTTCCCATTCACCTGCAGAAACAGACCGTCGCCGTCGGAATATTTGCCGGGCTCGGACAATGACCGAACCTTGGCCGCTGTGAGCTTTCCCATCGCGTCCCACTCCGATTTACCCCACACTTTACCCCACACTTCGATCAGGAACGCATGGGACAGCATGGAACTCAGCGGGACCAAAAAACCGCTGATTTCCGGGAGTTTTTAGCAATTTTTGGGGTTCGCGACGACCCTAAAAAGGTCCAAAATGGCGGAGACGGAGGGATTCGAACCCTCGGTACGGTTCCCCGTACGACGCTTTAGCAAAGCGTTGGTTTCAGCCACTCACCCACGTCTCCGGATGCCTGCGGCGAGCGGGGGCTATAGCGAGCGTCTGCCACGCGATCAATGGGCGGATTTGCGGCGGCTGGGCGCGAAATCGACTCGGGTCATCGCCGGTTCATTGCCGCCCGGTCATGGCAGGAGGTAAGTGCGACGCTGCGGGAGGGTTCATATGCGACGGTTGATGCTCTGGATCGGGATGGCGTTCGCGCTGCCATCGCTGGCGGTTGCGCCCGCGCTGGCGCAGAGCATCCAGAAGGTCGATCCGGACACCGCGATCGACGCCGATCTCGACCGGCCGCAGACCGCGATCCCCGCCCAGCCCACGCCGCAGGACGAGCCTGTCGATCCCGGCGCACCCGATGAGGCCCCGCCAGCGCAGGGGCAGGTGCCGCCACCGGCACCCACGGTGCCCCCGGCTGCCCAGGCCCAGTCGGAGCTGCAAAAGCCGGAAGCCCCGACCACATTCGACCAGGTGCGCCTCGTCTCTGCAGCGGAAGGCGTGTTCGGCAAGGGGGCGACGGGCCTCGCCGCGCTGATCGAGGATATCCTGAAGGATCAGGGCCAACCCAACGCCTATATCGCCGGGTCGGAAGGATCGGGCGCGGTGGTCGTCGGACTGCGCTACGGATCGGGCACGATGGTTCATGCGGTCGAGGGCGAGCGCGATGTCTATTGGACGGGACCGTCGGTCGGTTTCGACATCGGTGGCGACGCCAACAAGGTGTTCGTGCTGGTGTACAATCTCTACGACAGCCAGGAGCTCTACAAGCGCTTCCCGGCGGGCGAGGGGCGGCTCTATTTCGTCGGCGGCTTTTCGGCCAGCTATCTGCGCCGTGGCGACGTGGTGCTGATCCCGGTACGGCTGGGCGTCGGATGGCGCGCGGGCGCCAACGTCGGATACATGAAGTTCAGCGAAAAGCGGCGCTGGCTGCCGTTTTAGGTTCGGCTCAGCGACGCTGAACCGGGTGCGGCACTTGAAGCCCGCACCCTTCCCCGCTAGGCGGGGCGCATGCCAGTATCCCAAGCCGATATCGATCTCGCCCAGCGCCTCGCCGATGCGGCGGGCGCGGCGATCCGCCCTCTATTTCCGCGCCGAACATGGGCTGGAGTCCAAGGATGACGCCTCGCCGGTAACCCTCGCCGACAAGGCGGCGGAGGCGGCGATGCGGCGGCTGATCATTGCCGAACGGCCGATGGACGCGATCATCGGCGAGGAAGAGGAGGAACGTGAGGGCAGCAGCGGGCGAACCTGGGTGCTCGACCCCATCGACGGGACGCGCAGCTTCATCGTCGGGCGACCGATCTTCGGTACGCTGATCGCGTTGCTGGAGGATGGCTGGCCGGTGCTGGGAATCATCGACCAGCCGATCATCGGCGAACGCTGGCTGGGCGTCACCGGGCGCACCACCTTGTTCAACGGCAAGCTCGCAGAAACGCGTGCGTGCCGCGAGCTGTCCAAGGCGCTGCTCGCCACCACCTCCCCGCCCTGTTCACCGACGGCCAGCTCCATGCGTTCGAGCATGTCGACGCGGCGGTGCTGAGCACCGTACTGGGCGGCGACTGCTATAATTATGGGCTGGTCGCATCGGGCCATCTCGACCTGGTGATCGAGGCGGGGCTGAAGCTCCACGATTTCGCCGCCCTGGTCCCGGTGGTCGAGGGCGCGGGCGGGCGCATGTGCGACTGGCAGGGCGACCCGCTGCACGCCGGGAGCAATGGCGAGGTGATCGCGGCGGGCGACCCCGCGCGGATCGAGGAAATCGTCGAGGCGCTCGCCTGTCGGGGTCACTAATCCCTAGAAAATCCCCAGAAACTTCTTCCGCTGCTCCTTGCGCTCGGCCCTGGTGCGTGAGCCGTCCTCGGACTTGGCGGTCGTCCCCTTGCCGACATCGTCGCGCGGGCGGCCCTTGGTGTCGCGCTGGGCCTTGGCCGTCGCACCGGCAAGGACCGGGCCGCACGCCGCGCTCTTGGCATCGCCGACATCGACGAATGCCAGAATGCCCGCCAGCGGACTGGCTGCCACGCCTAGGCCGAGACCGGCTCCGGCACGCCCGAGCAGTTCGGGGGTGATCACGTCGATCTTGGGCTGCGCGAAGTAGCCGCCGATCCCGACCGGCGACTGGCCGGCGAACAGGCTGAACTTCTTCAGAATCGGCGCGGAAGGCGAGGTCGAGCGTTTCGTTGCGGAAACTGAAGCCGCCGCGGCCGAGCATGACGTTCTTTTGCGTGTCGATCAGGATCGGGTCCGCCGCCGCGATCCCGCGCTGCACCGTAAAGGCGATCAAGCCGCAATTGATCTGGACAGGTTCCTTCAGCTTCCCCTCGAACATCTTCTGAATGAACGTGCCGATATCGAGTTCGGACAGCTGGATGTTGCGCGTCCAGAAGCTGCCACGCGGCAGGATAACCGCGATGCGGCCGTTGGAGGCGGCCAGCGACTTGCGCACGCTGTCGCCCGTCCCGGTCATCTTGACGCGCGCCGACAGCGTACCGCTTGTCCCCGATTCCTCGACCCCAAATCCCTTGAGCAGCACCCCGATGGGCGTCGGCGACAGGCGGATATCATAGTCGGTGAGAACCGCCGGATTGCGCGCGTTGATCTTGATGTCCGAAGACACTGTGCCACGCGCCATCGCGAAGTTCAGCGGAGAGAGGGTGAGCAGCCGGTCGTCGAGCGTCAGGCCGAGCGTCACGTTGCTGAGTGGCAGTTGCTCTGCCCGGACGCGCGCAACCTTCCAGTTGAGCCTGGCGTCGAAATTGCGCAGCGCCTCGATCCGCAGCGGAGCATCGGGCAGGATATGCGGGCGTCCGCCTTCCATCCGCGTCACCGCGCCCGCAGCCGACGCTCCTGGGCTGTAGCCGATGAACGGGCCGACATCGACGATATCGAGCGTGCGTGTGGCAAGTTCGGCGTCGAGTAAGATGCGCGGTTCGCCCATGCGGACGGTCAGCCGTCCACCCAAGTCGCTGTCGCCGAACGTGCCGCGCAGTCCGGTGAAGCGCCATTCGTCGCCCGCCTTGGTCAATGCCGAGCGCAGGCGATAGGTGCGGGTATCGGGCACCGCGACCCCGGCAACGCTGAACAGATCGGCGAGGTTGCCGCCGCGCACATCGACCTTAAGGTCGGCTCCCTCGATCTGCGTCGCTTCGGGCAGGGTTCCGGTGATGTCTGCGCGGGTCTGCGCGCCCTCTACTCGTAGCGCGAGCTGATTCTGGCCGCCCGCAACCGTGGCGTTGGGTGAAAGCAATGCGCCCCACAGGGTGAACGGCGTGCGGCGCGCCATCCCGGTGCCGCGGAAGCGAATCGCCTCGTCGAACCGGTCGTCAGTCGCCTGGACCGTCTCGATCGTGATATCGGCGGACAGCGCCATCTTGGGGTCGCGGTAGCTGAGCTTGCTTTCGGCGACGATTGCGCGGCGGATCAGCGGAATGTCGAGCGGCTCGCCCTTCTCCTCGCTGAACGTCCATGTGTTGCGCCGTCCGGCTTCGTCCCAACGCAGGTCGACCGCACCGCTCTGAAGGTCCAGCACGTTGATACGCCGGCCACCCCACAGAAAGCTGAAGGTGGCGACATTGAGTTCGATACGCTTGGCCGCGAAGAAATTGCCTTCCCCCACCCATATCGGGTTGGAGACGGTCAGCTCTTCGGAGACATATTTGAGGTTGATCGGGTTGAAATAGAACTGGAAATCGCCCGCGACGCGCACCTCGCGCCCGGTCTGGCTGCTCACGATCCGCTCGAACGTCCCCTTCAGGAACCGGCCCTTGGTGATGTAGAGAATCGCCCAGGCGATGAACAACGCCAGCAGGACACCGCCGATGACGCGCACGGTGATGACCATCCAGCGTGGCCAGCGGCGCTGCTCAACGGGCAGATCGTCATCCCCACCGCTCTGAGTGGCGGCGGGTTCGGACGTCTCGGGCGGATCGACAGGCTCGGCATCCGCCGTGACGATCGGGGCGTCCCGGTCGGCCATGACAGCGTGAAAAGACTCAGGATACCAATTCAGTTCCGAACCTTGCTTTTCCCACCGTTCCTCGCTACTGGCCCGCCTTTCCGCGATTCAGGGGAACCGCCCGGCTAACAAGGGCTGCCGGGGCTGTTCGTGATCGTCGCGCGTAAAAGGAGACGGAAATGCCCAAGATGAAGACCAAGAGCGGTGTGAAGAAGCGCTTCAAATTCACCGCGACGGGCAAGGTGAAGCACGGCGTCGCCGGCAAGCGTCACCGCCTGAGCAGCCATAACGCGAAATATATTCGCACCAACCGCGGCACGTCGGTCCTGTCCGAAGCTGATGCCGGCCATGTGCGCCTCTGGGCGCCCTACGGCCTCAAGTAAGGAGTAGCAGACCATGGCACGTGTCAAACGTGGTGTAACCACCAAGGCGAAGCACAAGCGGATTCTGGATCAGGCGAAGGGCTATTATGGCCGTCGCAAGAACACCATCCGCATCGCGCGCCAGGCCGTCGAAAAGGCCGGCCAATACGCCTATCGCGACCGCAAGGTTAAGAAGCGCAGCTTCCGGGCTCTCTGGATTCAGCGCATCAACGCCGGCGTCCGCGCCGAGGGCCTGACCTATTCGCAGTTCATGCACGGGCTGAAGCTCGCCGGTATCGAACTGGACCGGAAGGTCCTGGCCGACATCGCGATGCACGAAGGTGAGGCGTTTACCGCCATCATCGCGCAGGCGAAGGCGGCTCTGCCCCAGGCCGCCTGAGGCAAGCCTGTAGCGACCGAATATGGGGCGCCGGTGGACATCCACCGGCGCCCTTTTTCTTGTCCCCCGAGAGGGTTCGACCGATGACGCTCCAGACCTGGTGGCTCTATGTCACCGCCGTGTTCCTGATCTCCGCGACGCCGGGGCCGAACATGCTTCACGTCATGGTGCAGAGCATCCATCACGGCGCGCGCCGGTCGGTTGCGTCGATGGCGGGGCTGATGACCGCGAACCTCGTCTGTCTGCTCGCCTCAGCCGCCGGACTGGGCGCGCTGCTCAAGGCGTCACCGGTGCTGTTCGATGCGCTGCGCTATGCCGGGGTCGGCTATCTGGTGTGGCTGGGGATCAAGGCGTGGCGGGCGCCGGTCGGCGGCGATGCCGACGCGGAGAAGCCTGCCCCGCCTTCCCTCCCCGCAATGTTCGGGGCCGGGCTCGGCACCGGATTTTCTAATCCCAAGCTGATCATCTTCGCCGCCGCGCTATTCCCGCAGTTTATCGACACCAACGCGCCGTTCGCGCCACAGCTCGCAACCCTGATCGTCAGCTTTGCCGCGATCGAGGCATTCTGGTTCAGCATGTACGCGTTGGGCGGGCGGTCGCTGTCCGCCTGGCTCGCGCCTGCCAACCGTCAGCGGCTGTTCAACCGGGTGACCGGCGGCGTGTTCGTCGCGTTCGGCATCGCTTTGCTGGGCAGTCGGGCTTGACCTTCGCGCCCGTCTGCGGTTCGGGCCAATAGACCAATGAACGGAAATTCGATGACCGATCTCGACCAACTCAAGGCCGACCTTCTCGCCGCGATCGACGCGGCTGCCGGCGTCGACGCGCTGGAGGCCGTGCGCGTGCATGCGCTGGGCAAGCAGGGTGCCGTCACGGGCCTGCTCAAGACACTCGGCGGGATGTCACCGGAAGAGCGGCAGGAGACCGGCCCGCGCATTCACGGCCTGCGCGAAGTGGTGACCGAGGCGATCGCGGTGCGGAAGGCGACGCTCGAATCCGCGGCGCTCGAGGCGAAGCTCGCCAGCGAGACGCTCGACATGACGCTGCCGGTCGATAGCGTGCCCGCCGGCACCGTCCACCCGATCAGCCAGGTGATGGACGAGCTCGCCGAAATCTTCGCTGATATGGGCTTTGCCGTCGCGACCGGGCCGGAGATCGAGGACGACTGGCACAATTTCACCGCGCTCAACATTCCGGAGACGCATCCGGCGCGCGCGATGCACGACACCTTCTACCTCGCCGGCGAGCATGAGCGGCCCATGGTGCTGCGCACGCACACCAGCCCCGTGCAGATCCGCACCATGACCAGCCAGACGCCGCCGATCCGCATCATCGCGCCGGGCCGCGTCTATCGCAGCGACAGCGACGCGACCCACACGCCGATGTTCCACCAGATCGAGGGGCTGGTGATCGACAAGGGGATCACGCTCGGCCACCTCAAATGGACGCTGGAGACCTTTCTCAAGGCCTATTTCGAGCGTGACGACATCGTGCTGCGTCTGCGCCCGAGCTATTTCCCATTCACCGAGCCGAGCGCGGAGGTCGATGTCGGCTTCACCTGGATCAACGGCAAGCGCGTGATCGGCGGCAGCGGCGATGCCGAGGGCGGCGGCTGGATGGAGGTGCTGGGCAGCGGCATGGTCCACCGCCGGGTGATCGAGGCATGCGGGCTGGACCCGGATGAATGGCAGGGCTTTGCCTTCGGCACCGGGGTCGATCGCCTCGCGATGCTCAAATATGGGATGGACGATTTGCGCGCATTCTTCGACGGCGACCTGCGCTGGCTGAAGCATTACGGCTTCTCGGCACTCGACGTGCCCACGCTGTCGGGGGAGTTGGCGCATGAAGTTCACGCTGAGCTGGCTCAAGGAGCATCTCGACACCGATGCCTCGCTGACCGACGTCCTCGATGCCCTGAACCGCATCGGGCATGAGGTCGAGGGCGTGGAGAATCCCGGCGCGGCGCTGGCCGCGTTCAAGGTCGCGCGCGTGCTGACCGCCGAGCGGCATCCGCAGGCCGACAAGCTGCAGGTGCTGACCGTCGATGCCGGAGACGGCGCGCCGCTGCAGATCGTGTGCGGCGCGCCCAATGCCCGCGCTGGCCTCGTCGGCGTGCTCGGCCTGCCCGGCGCAACGGTGCCCGCCAACGGCATGGTGCTGAAGGTCGCGGCGGTGCGCGGCGTCGAATCGAACGGCATGATGTGTTCCAGCCGCGAGCTGGAGCTGGGCGACGATCATGACGGCATCATCGAACTGCCCGAGGATGCGCCGGTCGGCACGGCGTTCCCGGATTATGCCGGGCTCGACGATCCGGTGATCGACGTGTCGATCACGCCCAACCGTCAGGATTGCATGGGCGTACGTGGCATTGCCCGCGACCTTGCCGCTGCGGGTCTCGGCACGTTGAAGCCGCTCGACGCCACCCCGGTTCCCGCCAGTGGGCCGGGGCCGGAGGTGCGGATCGAGGCACCCGAAGGCTGCCCTGCCTATTTCGGCCAGACCGTCAGTGGCGTCACTAACAGTGCCGCGCCCGACTGGATGCAGCGCCGGTTGAAGGCGATCGGCCAGCGCCCGATCAGCGCGCTGGTCGACATCACCAACTATGTGATGATTGACCTCGGCCGCCCGCTCCACGTCTATGACAAGGCGAAGCTCAGCGGTGCGCTGACCGTGCGCAAGGCAAAGCCGGGCGAGCAGGTGCTGGCGCTCAACGAAAAGACCTACACGCTCGACGAGACGATCACGGTGATCGCGGACGATAATGGCGTCCACGATATCGGTGGGATCATGGGCGGCGAGGACACCGGCGTGTCGGAAACGACCACCGACGTCGTGATCGAATGCGCCTATTTCGAGCCGGAGGCGATTGCGCGAGCGGGGCAGAAGCTGCTGCTCACTTCGGACGCCCGCACCCGGTTCGAGCGCGGCGTCGATCCCGAGTTCCTTGACGACGGCATCGCCATCGCCGCGCGGCTGGTGACGCAGATCTGCGGCGGAACCGCGAGCGAAGTGACGCGCGCGGGCACGGTGCCGAAAGTCGGCATCACCACCGGCTATGACCCGCGTCTCGCCGAGACGCTGGGTGGCATGGCGATCCCGGCAGAGCGGCAGCGCGACATCCTCGAATCGCTGGGCTTCACCGTCCAGCCGCTCGACGCCAATGGCGACCCGTGTGAGCTGGACGACGCGTGCGACGGCTTCCGCGTCACCGCCCCCAGTTGGCGGCGCGACGTCGACGGCCCCGCCGATCTGGTCGAGGAAGTGATCCGGATCGAGGGGATCGACAAGGTCCCCTCCACCCCCCTCCCCGCGCGCCCGGCGTCGCCAAGCCGACCGCGACGCCCGAGCAGAAGCTGGAACGCCGCATCCGCCGCACCGCCGCCGCACGCGGCCTCAACGAAGCGGTGACGTGGAGCTTCATCTCCGAGAGCGAGGCGCAAGCGGTCGGTGGCGGCGCATGGACGCTCGCCAACCCGATCAGCGAAGACCTGAAGGTCATGCGCCCCTCGCTGCTGCCCGGCCTGATGATGGCGGCGGCGCGCAATGTGAAGCGCGGCGCGACGAGCGTGCGCCTGTTCGAACTCGGCCGCCGCTATCTGGCCGATGGCGAGAAGCTGACGCTCACCGTCCTGCTCACGGGCGACCGCAGCCCGCGCGGCTGGGCGAACGGCAAGGCGCAGCCCTTCGGCGCGTTCGATGCCAAGGGTGAGGCACTGGCACTGCTCGAAGCCGCCGGCGCGCCGGTCGGCAACCTTCAGGTGATGGGCGAAGCGGGTGCGGCCTGGCATCCCGGCCAGTCGGCGACGCTGCGGCTGGGTCCGAAGACAGTGCTCGCCGCATTCGGCATGCTCCACCCGAGCCTGACCAAGCGCTTCGACCTCGACGGCCCGGTCGCCGCGGTCGAGATGTTCCTCGACGCGATCCCGACCAAGCGCGCGACCGGCTTCGCCCGTCCGGCCTACACGCCCCCGGCGTTGCAGGCGGTGACGCGCGATTTCGCGTTCATCGTGCCGAGCACGCTGGCGGCGGGCGATCTGGTCCGCGCGGTCAAGGGTGCGGACAAAGCCAGCATCACCGACGCCCGCCTGTTCGACCTGTTCACCGGCGCGGGCGTCGAGGACGGCAAGAAGAGCCTCGCGGTCGAAGTGACGCTGCAACCGGGCGAAAAGAGCTTCACCGACGCGGAGATCAAGGCGGTGGCCGACAAGGTCGTCGCGGCGGCAGCAAAGCTGGGCGCGAGCCTGCGCGGCTGAACCTTGCCCGCTACCCGGCTAGCGGTCGGGTAGCGGTGGCGCGCCGCCGTCTGCGCCACGTCCATGCGGCCAGGAACAGGCCGCCCAGTATCCCGATTGCATAGCTAGCGCTATGCGCGAAGCCGACGGTTAGAAAGGCGACGTGGCGGTCTTCCGGAACACGGGCCGCCATCTCGCCGACGAGCCAAATGGCACCCTGCGCGGCGAGTAGCGCCCCGACTATGCCGCCGACCGCTGCCCCGCCAGCGCTTACCAGCATGAGCCGGACGATCCCGGCGCGCACGTCATTGACTCTGAGCTTTGGAGCACGGCCCACTCGCGCAGCCAACGCAAGCAGGATCCCGAGGATCAGGCCGACCCACCAAGTTGCGATGACGCCCCAGCCGATCGCGAGAAGAAACGGTGAGTCCGTGGCAAAGACCGGTGGATGCCCGATCGTGAAATACTCGACGCACACATGCGCGGTCACCTGATCGTGCAGGATACCGTAAACGACCGCCGCCAAGATCGCGAAGAGGATGATTTTCAGCGATTCCATGATGCTCTCGGTGGGCGATCATTGCAGCGTGTCGGACGAATGACCATAGGGCGTGGGTCTCCAGCGAAAGGACCCGGACCATGCCAACCGTACTCATCACCGGCGCGACAGCAGGGATCGGCGAAGCGGCGGTGCATGCCTTTGCCGATTCTGGCTGGCATGTCGTTGCGACGGGTCGCCGGGCGGACCGGCTGGCGGCGCTGAAGAGCGACGGCGTCCACACGCTCGAATTCGACATTCGCGACGAGGCTGCGCGGGATGCCGCGCTGGCATCGCTGCCCGAACCGTTTGCCGACATCGATCTGCTGATCAACAATGCGGGGCTCGCCCGGGGCCTTGAGAAGGCGCAGCAGGCCGATCTCGATAACTGGAAGACGATGGTCGACACCAACGTCACTGCGATGATGTCGATCACCCACAAGTTGCTGCCGATGCTGATCGAACGGCGCGGCGCGATCATCAATCTCGGCTCGGTCGCGGGCAGCTATGTCTATCCGGCCGGCAATGTCTATGCCGGGACCAAGGCGTTCGTGAATCATTTCAGCCTCGCGCTGCGTGCCGATCTGCACGGCACCGGGGTCCGTGTGACCTCGATCGAGCCGGGGATGGTCGAGACCGAGTTCATGACCGTGCGCACCGGCGGCGACAAGACTGCGTCCGACCGGCTCTATGCGGGCGTCCATCCAATGACCGCCGAGGACATCGCCGAAACCCTGCTCTGGGTCGCGACCCTGCCGCCGCACCTCAACATCAACCGGCTCGAACTGATGCCGGTGAACCAGGATTTCGCCGGCTTTGCGGTGCATCGCGAGGCGTAGGACGAGTCCCGCGACGGGATCGGCCGCGTCGCGCCCCTTGCCATCGCGGCGTTAACCAATAGCCTGTCCGCCGGGGGGCAGGTGATGGAGTCGATCGATCCCGGCAATGCATGCGCTGCGTTCGGCGAGGACGATCTCGTCGAGCTGCTCGCCATCGCCGAATTCCATGAGGACGCGGGCAGCGTGCTGATGAACCTCGCCAAACAGGCGGGGAAACAGGCCGATTCCATCATCGAGTGGCTCCCCGACGACTGGGAGGCCAAGCTGCAGGGGATGCTCGATCTGGCGCTGCGCCAGAGCTATGCTTTCGCGTTCCGCACCAACAAGTCCAACCGTCGCGCGCCCGGCGACACGCGGCCGGTGAAGAATAGCGAGGGGTTTCACCGCTTCGCCGCCGGGTTCACCGGCGCGATCGGCGGGTTGGGCGGGGTCGGCACCACGCTGGCCGACCTTGCGGTTACCACCACGCTGATCCTGCGATCTATCCAGCAGATCGCGGCGCATTATGGCGAGGATATCGACGATCCGGAGGTGCGCGCGCAGTGTATCGCGGTGTTCGGCCTGGGCGGCCCGCTCAGCGACGACGACGCGACCGATACCGGGCTGTGGGCCGGACGCATCGCGCTCAGCCATCAATCGGTGTCGGGCGTGATCGGCGCGGTGGTGCCACGGCTGGGGCGGACGATGGGCCAGACGATCGCCGCACGCGCCGCCCCGGTGGTCAGCGCCGCGACCGGGGCGGCGATCAACACCGTCTTCACCCGCTACTATCAGAAGATGGCGCACGTCCATTTCCGCCTGCGCCGGATCGAGCGCCGCCACCCGCGAGAGGAGGTGATGGCGTGCTTTGAGCGGATCGTGATGATGGAGCGCGCGCGGCGGCGATCCAAGAAGCGGCGGGGGTGAGACCCCTCGATTCACGCGCCACTTGCCGCTAGAGGGCCGCGATGCCCGAAAATGTGATTCCCGATCGTCGCACCTTCGCGATCATCTCCCACCCTGACGCCGGCAAGACCACGCTGACCGAAAAGCTGCTGCTGTTCGGCGGCGCGATCCATCTTGCCGGCGAAGTGAAGGCACGCGGCCAGGCGCGACGCGCACGGTCGGACTGGATGAAGATCGAACAGCAGCGCGGGATTTCGGTCACCTCATCGGTGATGACGTTCGAGCGCGACGGCATCACCTTCAATCTGCTCGACACGCCGGGGCACGAGGATTTCAGCGAGGATACCTATCGCACGCTGACTGCGGTCGATTCGGCGGTGATGGTGATCGACGCCGCCAAGGGCATCGAAAGCCAGACACGCAAGCTGTTCGAAGTGTGCCGGCTGCGCAACGTGCCGATCATCACCTTCGTCAACAAGGTCGACCGCGAGGGCCGTGAGATGTTCGAGATCCTCGACGAGATCGCCGACCTGCTCGCGCTCGACGTCGCGCCGATGACCTGGCCGGTCGGCATGGGCGGCCAGTTCGAGGGGATTTACGACCTGGTCGACCATCGCCTGCTGCTTCCCGAGGGAGACAGCCGCGAATTTCAGGGCAAGGTGGTGCAGACCAGTGGCCTCGACGACCCCCAGCTCGACACGCTGATCTCGGCGCAGACGCTCGCCAAGGTTCGCGAGGAAGCCGAGCTGGGGCTGGCGGGCTATGCGACGTTCGATGGCGACGCCTATCGCAATGGCGATCTGACCCCGGTCTATTTCGGGTCAGCGCTCAAGGAATTCGGGGTCGATTCGCTGATCGACGCGCTCGCGGCCCATGCCCCGCCCCCGCACGCTTTGCCCGCCGAACCCGCGCCAGTCGCGCCGGACAATCCCGAAGTCACCGGATTCGTGTTCAAGGTGCAGGCGAACATGGATCCCAACCACCGCGACCGAATCGCGTTCATGCGGCTGGTGTCGGGCACCTTCAAGCGCGGCATGAAACTGACTCCGAGCGGGCACGGCAAGCCGATCGCGATCCATTCGCCGATCATGTTCTTCGCCCAGCAGCGCGAACTGGCGGACGAGGCGTTTCCGGGCGACATCATCGGGATTCCCAACCACGGCACGCTGCGCGTCGGCGATACGCTGAGCGAAAAGGCGGCGGTGCGCTTTACCGGCCTGCCCAATTTCGCGCCGGAAATCCTGCGCCGCGTGGTGCTGAAGGATCCGACCAAGACCAAGCAGCTGCGCAAGGCGCTCGACGACCTGTCCGAAGAGGGCGTGATCCAGGTCTTTTACCCGGATATCGGCTCGAACTGGATCATCGGCGTGGTCGGCCAGCTTCAGCTCGAAGTGCTACTCAGTCGCCTCGATGCCGAATATAAGGTCGGCGCAAACCTTGAGCCGGCACCGTTCGACACGGCGCGCTGGGTCGGCGGCGAGGCGGGCGATGTGAAGGAATTCATGGACCTCAACCGCACCGCAATGGCCAAGGACCGCGACGGCAACCCGGTGTTCCTCGCCAAATCGGCGTGGGAAGTCGGCTATATCGCCGACCGCTATTCCAAAGTGAAGTTCATGGCGACACGCGAGCGGTAGGGATTTGCGCCCCTGCGAAAGCAGGACACCAGAGTTTCAACCCGAATCGCCTGTAGCTCTGGGTTCCTGCTTTCGCAGGAACACAAGTTTACGTCACTCCGGACGCGCGCGCGCCTGCGGATAGGTGCCAAGCACACGCATCGACTTGGTGTGGAACTTGAGTTCCTCCAGCGCGCGATCGACTGCGGCGTCGCCGGGACGACCCACGATGTCGGCATAGAATTCCGTCGCCGCGAAGCTGCCGCCGCGCTGGTAGCTTTCCAGCTTGGTCATGTTTACCCCATTGGTCGCGAAGCCGCCCAGCGCCTTGTACAGCGCGGCGGGCACGTTCTTCACCTCGAACACGAACGTGGTCATGTACGGCCCGTGATCGCGCAGCGGCGGCGCACTGCGCGAGAGCATCACGAAACGGGTCATGTTGTGATCGGCGTCGGCGACGTCGTTGTCGAAGATCGTCAGACCATAGAGCGGCGCAGCGCCCGGCGGGGCGAGCGCGGCCACGGCGGGATCGCCCTCCTCCGCCACCACCGCCGCCGCCCCGGCGGTATCGGGGTAGGAGAGCGGTGCGATCCCCTGAGCCTTCAGCCAGTGGCGGCACTGGCCCAGCGCCTGCGGATGGCTCATCGCCTGACGCACCCCGGCGCGCGCGCCCAGTCCCATCAGCGCGTAGCGGATCGGCAGGAAATGCTCGCCGATGATGACCAGGCCCGATTCGGGCAGCAGGAAATGGATGTCGGCGACCCGCCCGTGCAGCGAATTTTCGATCGGGATCATCGCGCAATCGGCGCGCCCGTCGCGCACCGCGTCGATCGCATCCTCAAAGCTGAAGCAGGGGAGCGGCAGCCCGGTCGGGAAGGCCTCCAGCGCAGCCATGTGCGAATTTGCGCCCGGCGCGCCCTGGAACGCGACCGCGCGTTTGGGCTCGGCCAGAGCGGCCTGCGTCATCCGTTCGACGATCGGGCGGGCGGGGGCGGCGAAATTGTCCATCGGCGCGCGCGTAACCGCGCGATCAACTTGCGGCAAGCCCGGGTTGCGGGGATCAAAAGGCCACACTAAAGAACCCGGCCAAGATCAACACGGGGCAGAACGGGCGCACATGGACAATCGCATGAACACGATCGCAGGCTGGGTCCTGTTCGGCTGTGCCTCTGCCCTCGGCCTCTCGATCGCCAGCGGCATGATCTATCATGGTGGAAAGCCCGAGAAGGAAGGCTATCCGGTCGAGAGCGCGGACGGCCCGGAGGGCGGCAGCGGTGCCGCTGCGGTCGAGCCGATCGCCAACCGCCTGGCCAAGGCCGATGTCGCCAAGGGTCAGGCATCGTTCGCCAAATGCGCGGCATGTCATTCGATCACCCAGGGCGGTGCGAATGGCGTGGGGCCGAATCTGTGGGCGTCGATGGGCAAGCCGCACGGCCATGTCGCCGGATTCGCCTATTCCGACGCGCTCAAGGCGGTTCCGGGCAACTGGACGTTCGAGGCGATGGACGCATGGCTCGCCAGCCCGCGCAAATATGCCGCCGGCACCAAGATGACCTTTGCCGGCCTGTCCGATCCGCAGGAACGCGCGAACGTGATCGCCTATATGAACGCGCAGGGCTCGAACCTGCCTTTGCCAGCCCCCGAAGCGGCTCCGGCCGAGGGTGAGACAGAAGCTGGCAACGAAGTGACACCGACCGAACTGGGCAATGCCGGCACTCCGGCTTCTGGCGCACCCTCGGTCGATCCCGCCGCAGCCGCGGAAGCCGCGAAGAAGGAATAATTCGGCCTCGGGACTGGAACGCGAAAAGGGCGGCCTCAACGGGCCGCCCTTTTTCTTACTCCTCCCGGTCCTCCCAGAATTTCTGGACGATCTCCCATCCCTCCTCGGCGGTTTCGCAGAAGTGGAACAGGCCAAGGTCGCGAGGACTGATTACACCCTCCTCGACCAGCGCCTCGAAATTGACAACGCGGGTCCAGAAATCCTTGCCGTAGAACAGCACCGGGATCGGAGCGATCTTCCCGGTCTGGATCAGCGTCAGCAACTCGAACGATTCGTCGAACGTCCCGAACCCGCCGGGGAACACCGCGACCGCTCGCGCGCGGAGCAGGAAGTGCATCTTGCGCAGCGCGAAATAGTGGAACTGGAAGCTCAGTGACGGGGTCACATACTCATTCGGTGCCTGCTCATGCGGCAGCACGATATTGAGCCCGACCGACTCGCAGCCCTTTTCGGTCGCGCCGCGATTCGCCGCCTCCATGATCGAAGGCCCGCCGCCCGAGGTGACGACGAAATGGCGGTCGCCATTCTCGTCGAGCGGGTAGCAGCTGGCGAGTCCCGCCAGTTCGCGCGCGACATCGTAATATTTCGACTTCTCGATCAACCGCTCGGCGATTCGCCGCGACTGGTCATCGGTCGCCAGGTCGAGCAGCGCCTGCGCCTTGGCCGGCTCGGGAATCCGCGCCGATCCGTAGATGACGAACAGTGACGCGATGTTCGCCTCGTCCATCAACAGGCTGGGCTTCAACAGCTCGAGCTGGAACCGCACGGGACGCAGATCCTCACGCAACAGGAAGTCCATGTCCTGAAAGGCGAGGCGATAGGCCGGGTGTTCGGTCTGGGGGGTGGAGACGGCGGTCCGCGCGGTCTCCGCATCCTGGCTCGCGCGGGCAAAGACGCGCGACGGCACTTTCTTGTCTGTCATTGCGACGGGACTAGCCGGTTTCGCTTCGGACGCAAAGCGCCGAGCGTCAGCGGCAGAACGGCTTGCCGCCGAGGTCGAAATGGAAATGGTTTGCGTGCGCGCTGTTATAGTCGGGGCCCAGCACCGTGGTGAAGCGGCGACACGCCGAACGGTGCACGACGCGCAGGAACTCGCGCTCCTCCGCCGTCCCGCCGCTCCAATCGCCCAGCACGCTGATCTTGCGTCCATCACGCAAGACAAAGGCGGCGACATCGATCGCATTGCCAAGCCCATGTTCGGAAACCTTGAGCGACGACGCGGCACTCCCACCGACGATCCCCCGGCAGGAGTAGGTGCCATAGGTTTCGACCCGCACCAGCTCGCCATTCAATATCTCGCGCGCCGCCGGGACCGCCGCGTGGCGCATCCAGGCAATGAAATTGCGCGCCAGCGGGCAACGCATTGCCTTCAGCCCCGACACCGGGATCCCGACATCGATCAGCTGCACCGCGCCGATCACCATGCATCCGCCACCATAGTCGCGGTCGGGCAGCGGACTGAACCGCACCTCTGCGCGCGACAGATCGGCATAGCATTGCTGCGTCTCGCGGCTGGTCGGAATGTCGAGCGTCACCGGGCCGCGCGGGTCCGGGCGCACCGGCGCGCGCGACGGCGCTGCACGGTCGTCGTCACCGCCGAACACGCATCCGGCGAGCAACAGGGGAAAGCACAGGGTCAGGATTGCGCGCATGACCATGCCCCCCTGTAACCCATTGTGGTTAACCCGCGCTTATCCGCCCCACCCGGATTCCACCCGTTTCACCCGATACCGCTCTTTGCTTGACTTACCGCCCCCCATCGTTAGGGCCGCCGACGGGCCACGCGGTCCCAACGCCGCGCGTGCTCTCTGCGAGGAGAGACTGACATGACTGAGTTTGTTGCCGCCGACGCCGGAACTGCGTCCATCGCCAAGCCCGCCACGAAGCCGGCTCGCCCCCATTTCTCTTCGGGTCCCTGCGCCAAGCCTCCGGGCTGGGATGCCGCCAAGCTCGCGACCGAGGTTCTCGGTCGCTCGCACCGCTCGAAGCTCGGCAAGACCCGTCTCCAATACTGCATCGACCTGATGCGCGAGATGCTGCGCCTGCCCGACACGCACCGCATCGGCATCGTCCCCGGTTCCGACACCGGCGCGTTCGAGATGGCGATGTGGACGATGCTTGGTGCGCGGGGCGTCACGACGCTCGCCTGGGAATCGTTCGGCGAAGGCTGGGTCACCGACGCGGTCAAGCAGCTCAAGCTCGATCCGACGATCGTCCGCGCCGATTATGGCCAGCTGCCCGACCTGACTCAGGTCGATTTCGCCGACGACGTGCTGTTCACCTGGAACGGCACCACCAGCGGCGTGCGCGTACCCGATGGCGACTGGATCCCCGACGACCGCGAAGGGCTGACCTTCGCCGATTCGACCAGCGCGGTGTTCGCCTACGACCTGCCGTGGGACAAGATCGATGTCGCGACCTTCAGCTGGCAAAAGGTGCTGGGCGGCGAAGGCGGCCATGGCGTCCTGATCCTCGGCCCGCGCGCGGTGGAACGGCTGGAAAGCTACACCCCCGCCTGGCCGCTGCCCAAGGTGTTCCGCCTGATGGCCAAGGGCAAGCTGACCGAGGGCTTGTTCAAGGGCGAGACGATCAATACGCCGTCGATGCTGGCGGTCGAGGACGCGATCTTTGCGCTCGAATGGGCCAAGGGTCTCGGCGGGCTTGAAGGCCTGATCGCGCGCAGCGACGCCAATGCCGCCGCATTGCAGAAGCTGGTCGCGGAACGCGACTGGCTCGGCAATCTGGCTGCGGACGAAGCGGTCCGATCGACCACCAGCGTGTGCCTGACGGTCGAAGGGGCAGACGAAGCCTTCATCAAGAAGTTCGCGTCGCTGCTCGAAGCCGAGGACGCCGCCTATGACGTCGCCGGATACCGCGACGCTCCGGCGGGGCTGCGCATCTGGTGCGGCGCGACCGTGGACACCGCCGATATCGAGGCGCTCGGCCCCTGGCTCGACTGGGCCTACGCCACCGCCAAGGCGGGCTGACCTCTATAGCCCTCTCCCCTTCAGGGGAGAGGGTTGGGAGAGGGGCAGTCCCTCTCGAACATTCCATTTCAATTGACAGGGCCGGACGAGACACTGCCCCTCTCCCGGCCCTCTCCCCTGAAGGGGAGAGGGAGATAACAATGCCCAAGGTACTGATCAGCGACAAAATGGACCCCAAGGCCGCCCAGATCTTCCGCGAGCGCGGGGTCGAGGTGGACGAGATCACCGGCAAGACGCCGGAGGAGCTGAAGGCGATCATCGGCCAATATGATGGCCTCGCCATCCGTAGCTCGACCAAGGCGACCAAGGAGATCATCGACGCCGCGACTAATCTGAAGGTCATCGGCCGCGCCGGCATCGGCGTCGACAATGTCGACATCCCCTATGCGTCCTCGAAGGGCGTGGTGGTGATGAACACCCCGTTCGGCAATTCGATCACCACCGCCGAACACGCCATCGCGCTGATGTTCGCGCTCGCGCGCCAGCTGCCCGAGGCGAACGCCCAGACCCAGGCGGGAACCTGGCCCAAGAACGGCTTCATGGGCGTCGAGGTGACCGGCAAGACGCTGGGTCTGATCGGTGCGGGCAATATCGGGTCGATCGTCGCGGATCGCGCGCATGGCCTCCGCATGAAGGTGGTCGCATTCGACCCGTTCCTCAGCCCTGAGCGTGCGGTGGAAATGGGCGTGGAAAAGGTCGAGCTCGACACATTGCTCGCCCGCGCCGACTTCATCACGCTGCACACGCCGCTGACCGACCAGACGCGCAACATCCTGTCCAAGGAAAACCTGCTCAAGACCAAGAAGGGCGTGCGCATCATCAACTGCGCGCGCGGCGGGCTGATCGACGAGGCGGCGCTCAAGGAGCTGCTCGACAGCGGCCATGTCGCGGGCGCGGCGCTCGACGTGTTCGTGACCGAACCGGCCAAGGAACACGCGCTGTTCGGCACCCCCAACTTCGTCGCCACCCCACATCTGGGCGCGTCGACCAACGAGGCGCAGGTCAATGTCGCGATCCAGGTCGCCGAGCAGATGGCCGATTACCTCGTCAATGGCGGCGTCACCAACGCGCTCAACGTGCCGAGCCTGACCGCCGAGGAAGCGCCGCGGGTCAAGCCGTACATGGCGCTGGCCGAAAAGCTGGGCTCGCTCGTCGGCCAGCTCACCCATGGCGATATCCCGCGCGTGTCGGTGCATAGCGAGGGGGCGGCGACCGAGGTCAACCAGAAGCCGATCGTCAGCGCGGTGCTCGCCGGGTTCCTGCGCACCCAGACCGACACGGTCAACATGGTCAACGCCCCCTTCCTCGCCAAGGAGCGCGGGATCGAGGTGCGTGAGGTCAAGACCGAGAAGGAAGGCGATTACCACACGCTGATCCGCGTGTCGGTCAAGACCGATGCCGGTGAACGCTCGGTCGCGGGCACATTGTTCAACAACCGCGAGCCGCGGCTGGTCGAGCTGTTCGGGATCAAGGTCGAGGCCGATCTCGCCGGGCACATGCTCTATGTCGTCAACGCCGACGCCCCCGGCTTTATCGGCCGGATCGGCACCGCGCTGGGCGATGCCGGGGTCAATATCGGCACCTTCCACCTCGGCCGCCGCGATGCCGGTGGCGAAGCGGTGCTGCTGCTCTCGGTGGACGAGGCGGTTACGGCGGAACTGGTAGCGCAGGTTCGCGCGCTGCCGGGCGTCAAGACCGCCATGGCGCTCAAGTTCTGACGCGCTTATGGGGGCGGGCATGAACGGACTACTTCCCGAAGGATTCCACGACCGCCTGCCCCCGCTTGCCGATCGGCGGCGGCGCTCGAATCGCGCGTGCTCGATGTTGCGCGGCTGCATGGCTATGAGCGGGTCGATCCCCCGCTTGCCGAGTTCGAGGAATCGCTTGGGGCACGGCTGAAGGCAGGGAGCGGCAAGGATGCGGTGCGCTTCACCGATCCGGTGTCGCGCCGCACGCTGGCGATCCGCCCCGACATCACCGCGCAGATCGGCCGCATCGCCGCGACGCGCATGGCGCACCATCCGCGTCCCGTCCGCCTGTCCTATGCTGGGCAGGTGCTCAAGCTGCGCGCCAGCGAGCTGCGGCCCGAGCGCGCGATGCGCCAGATCGGCTGCGAGCTGATCGGGCGCGACAGCATCGCTGCGGTGCGCGAGATCGTCAGCGTCGCGGTAGCGGCGCTGGAGGCGGCGGGCGTTCCCGGCCTCGCGATCGACTTCACCCTGCCCGATTTGGTCGAACAGCTTGCCCCCGAAATGGCGCCCGACCAGCTCACAGCCCTGCGCGCCGCGCTCGACGCCAAGGACGCCGCTTCGGTCGCGGCGATCGACCCGGCATTCTTGCCCCTGATCGAGGCGGCGGGGCCGTTCGACGCGGCGGTTGCCCGGCTGCGCGCGCACGACACCGGAGGGGCGCTGTCCAGCCGGCTCGACGGGCTGGAGGCGGTCGCCCAGGCGGTGGCGGGCAAGGCCGCGCTCACGCTCGACCCGACCGAACGGCATGGCTTCGAATATCAGAGCTGGATCGGATTCTCGCTGTTCGCGCGCGGCGTGCGCGGCGAAATCGGGCGTGGCGGCAGCTATTCGGTGATCGGCGCGCAGGGTGAGGAACCCGCCGTCGGCTTCTCGCTCTATGCCGATCCCTTGCTAGACGCAGGGCTGGCCCCGGCGGAGCGGAGGCGCTTGTTCCTGCCGTTCGGCACCGATGCGGCGACGGCGGCGCATTGGCGGAGCGAGGGCTGGGTCGCGGTCGCCGCGCTCGATGCCCAGGACAGTGCAGCAGCCCAGCTCTGCACCCATGTCCTCAACAACGGCGAGCCCTGCCGCCTCTAATCCAGCGGCTCGGCGAGCAGCTCCGCCCATTGGGGGTGCTTGCGGATATAGGCGGCGACGAACGGGCACTGCGCGATCACCCGCAGCCCACGGTCGCGCGCGGCGGTCAGCGCGTGCAGGATCAACCGGCTGGCAATTCCCCGTCCTTCCAGCGCAGGCGGGACGATGGTGTGGGTGAAGGTGATGATATCGCCGTCGATCACATATTCGGCGCGCGCCAGATGGCCGTCCACGATCAGTTCGAACCGGTTCCGTTCCGCATTGTCGCGAATTTCGTCAGAATCCATCACCCGCCTCCCGATTGCCGTGCATCGGGGGCGATGGTAGCGATCCGGGAACGGAGGACAATCGCTTGAAGATGCGGCTTTTCACGCTGATCTTGGTGGCATTGATGCTCGGCGGTGCGGCTTCGCCGGCGCGGCAGGTGCGCGCGGGCGAAGCAGTTCAATGGTCGATGGGCGACGGGCGCAAGGCGTTTCGCCATGGCGACCTGACCGCGACCTTCGACCGCGTTCAGTGCGCACCGCTGGGCGACGAATGCGAGGAGGAGCAGCTAGAGCCGAGGCTCGTGCTCAGTACCGCAGACGGCAGGTCGGTGACGCTCGACGATCTGCCGCTGGCCGCCACGCTGATGCTGGGGCCGCTCGACAAGGGCGGGCCCGTCGTCGCGTTCCTCCAGACTTATACCGGCGGGATGCATTGCTGCCAGCAACTGCGCGTGATCGTGCGGAGCGCGAACGGGCTGAAGATCGTCGAGCTCGGTGGCTATGACGGGGCGGAGATCGGCTGGCCAAGGGACGTCGATGGTGACGGGGTTCGTGATTTCGTGGTGAGCGACGACCGCTTCCTCTACGCCTTCGAAAGCTATGCCGCGAGCGTGGCACCGCCAAAGGTGCTGAACATTGTCGATGGGGCAGTGCGCGACGTGTCGGCCGAACCCCGCTTCGCCAAGGTTTTCGCGATGGCCGCAGTGCGCGCGCGCAAAGCGTGCATCGGCGAAGATTATCCCAATGGCGCCTGTGCCGCATGGGCCGCGAGCGCCGCGCGGCTGGGCCAGCTCGACGCGGTGTGGCCGGTGATCCTCGCCGAACATCGCAAGGAAACCGCGATCTGGCCGGACCGATGCAGGGTCGATCGCAGCGAGGATGGCGACTGCCCGGAGGGCCAGCTGGTCGAATATCCCGATTATCCAACCGGACTGCGCGCATTCCTCGCGGAGACTGGCTATATCCCCGCCGCATGAGTGACCCGCGCCCGCTGAATCCCCAAGACGTATTGCACACGCTTTTCGGCTTTCCAGACTTTCGCGGCGTCCAGCGGCAGGTGGTCGTTCGCGTCCTCGCCGGGCAACGCACGCTGGCGGTGATGCCGACCGGTGCGGGCAAGTCGCTGACCTATCAGCTGCCCGCGACGATGCTCGACGGCACCTGCGTCGTCATCTCCCCGCTGATCGCATTGATGCACGATCAGCTGCGCGCCGCCGAGGCAGTGGGCATCCGCGCCGCGACGCTGACCAGCGTCGATGAGAACCGCGCCGAAACGGTCGAACGATTCCGCAACGGTGAGCTCGACCTGCTCTATGTTGCGCCCGAGCGCGCATCGGGCAGCGGCTTCCGTGACTTGCTCCGCTCCGCCCCGCTCGCCTTGTTCGCGATCGACGAGGCGCATTGCGTCAGCGAATGGGGGCACGACTTCCGCCCCGACTATCGCCTGCTTCGCCCGTTGATGGATGCATTCCCCGACGTCCCGCGCCTCGCGCTGACTGCCACTGCCGATGCGCACACCCGCGCCGATATCCTCGGCCAGCTCGGCATCACCGAGGACGGGCTGATCGTCGCCGGGTTCGACCGGCCCAATATCCGCTACCAGATCGCGCCGCGCGACAATGTGCCGCGTCAGGTCGCCGACTTCATCGCCACGCAGAGCGGCCCTGGCATCGTCTATGCCCAGACGCGCAAGGCGGTGGAGCAGCTGGCAGAGAAGCTCGCCGCGACCGGGCGTCCGACCCTGCCCTATCATGCCGGGCTCGACCCCGCCGTGCGCCGCCGCAACCAGGCCGCGTTCGTCGCGAGCGAGGACATGGTGATCGTCGCCACGGTCGCGTTCGGCATGGGGATCGACAAGCCCGATGTGCGCTTTGTCATCCATGCCGGCCTGCCCAAGTCGATCGAGGCCTATTATCAGGAGACCGGCCGCGCCGGGCGCGATGGGGACCCGGCGGTGGCGCAACTCTTTTGGGGTGCCGATGATTTCGCCCGCGCCCGCCAGCGCATCGGCGAGGTCGAACCCGAGCGTCAGCCGGGCGAACGCGCGCGGCTCAACGCACTTGGTGCGCTGGTCGAGACCGCCGGATGCCGCCGCGCGATCCTGCTGCGCCATTTCGGCGAGGAACCGCCCGCGACCTGCGGCAATTGCGACAATTGCCTCGAAGCGCCCAAGGCAATCGACGCCAGCGTAACGGCGCAGAAATATCTCTCCGCCGTGTTCCGCACCGGCCAGAGTTTCGGCGCGACCTATATCGAACAGGTGCTGACCGGCCAGTCGACCGAACGCAGTCTGATGAACGGGCATGAGGCGCTGTCGGTCTGGGGCATCGTCGAGGGGGATGAAGCTGCGCTGATCAAGCCGGTTGGTCGCGCTCTACTGCTACGCGACGCGCTGCGTACCAATCCGCATGGAGGACTTGAGTTCGGCCCCGGTGCGCGGCCGATCCTGAAGGGCGAAGCCACCCTCGACCTGGTCATACCGCCCAAGCGCGAACGCCGCCGCAAGGGCAGCAGCACCGGCGCGCCCAACCCTGTCGGCGATCCGCTGTTCGAGGCGTTGCGCGACAAGCGCCGCGCGCTGGCGCAGGCGGCGGCGGTCCCGCCCTATGTCATCTTCCACGATTCGGTGTTGCGCGAAATGGCAGCGACGCGCCCGGCGACGCTCGCCGACCTCTCGCGCATTCCGGGCATTGGCGCGCGCAAGCTGGCGGATTATGGCGATACCTTCCTGCAAGTGATCCAAGAGGCCGCCTGACATGCGCACGATCGACGAAACCATTTCGGTGGCCCCGCAGATCAGCCCGGCCGACGTGACCGACATCGCGCGCGCGGGGTTCAAGGCGATCGTCAACAACCGCCCCGACGAGGAAGAGCCTGGCCAGCCCTCGGGCGACGCGATCCGCGCGGTCGCGGAGACTTTGGGCCTGTCCTACCACGCCATCCCCGTCACCCATGCCGGCTTCTCGATGCCGCAGGTCGAGGCGATGCGCGCGGCGATCGAGGGTGCAGATGGTCCGGTCTTCGCCTATTGCCGATCGGGCACGCGCTCGACCAACCTGTGGGCGCTCGCCGAGGCGAGCCGCGGTGGCGATCCCGAGACGCTGATCGGCAAGGCCGCACAGGCGGGATACGACATCAGCGGTCTCCGTCCGATGCTCGACGCGCTGTCGGGCAAGGCGTGACGTCATGAACTGGTGGCTGGTCGGCGGATCGCTGGCGGCGGTGCTAGCGCTGGCCGGGATTGCCTCGCTGCTCGGGCTGGGTGGCGCACGACGGCTGCAGACTGGAGACGACGCGATCCGCCTCGCCGAGGCGCTGGTATCCGGCTTTTCGGGCAAGGTCGGCGTCGTCGCCACCGATGGCACGCGCGCCATGGTGGCGGGGGGCACCGCCGATCTGGTGGTGATCGAACCACTCGGCGCGCGACACCGGGCGACGCGGTTCAAGTCGGCCCGCGTCGTGATGACCCATCCGGAGGCGGACGGCCTGAAGATCGCGCTGGAGCTGCAACCGGGCACAGTGTTTCGCATCACTGTTGCCGATGCGGACGCGGCGCACGCCCTAACCGACGCGCTCGGCTAACCATTGCCAAGGTCGATCCGACACGCTTATTTACACGCGTGTAAGGAGAGCGAATGCCCAATCTGCCGGACCCGGTCGATCTCGCCGTCCCGGCCTTCGTCCTGCTCGTGCTGGCGGAGATGGTGGTCGCGCGGATCAAGGACCGCAGCCGCTATTGCCTGCGCGATACGCTGACATCGCTGATGCTGGGGTTTGGCAGCACGATCGCGGGCGTGCTGGCGGGTGGCTTCGTCTTCGCGATGGCGGTGTGGGTGCACCAATATCGCCTCTTCGACATCTCCTATGCCTGGTACTGGTTCGTCGTCGCCTTCGTGCTCGACGATCTCGCCTATTATGTCTTCCACCGATCGGCGCACCGCGTCCGCTGGTTCTGGGCAAGCCATGTCATCCACCACAGTTCGCAACACTATAATCTGTCGACCGCGCTGCGGCAGACCTGGACCGGGTTCTTCAGCCTCGGCTTCATCTTCCGCCTGCCGCTGTTCCTGATCGGCTTTCCGCCGGCGATTGTGTTCTTCGTGGCGGGGGTAAACCTCGTCTACCAATTCTGGATTCACACCGAGGTGATCGGGCGGATGCCGCGCTGGTTCGAGGCGGTGATGAACACGCCCTCGCACCACCGCGTCCATCACGCGACCAACCCGCGCTATCTCGACAAGAATTATGCCGGCGTGTTCATCATCTGGGACCGCATGTTCGGCACGTTCGAGGCGGAGCGCGATGAGGATCGCCCGCGCTATGGCATCGTCAAGAACCTGCCCGACTTCAACCTCGTCCGCGCCGCCTTTCACGAATGGTGGGGGATCGCGCAGGACGTCTGGGCTGCCCCGAACTGGCACGCCCGCCTCATGTACATGATCGCGCCGCCCGGCTGGAGCCATGACGGCAGCCGCGATACATCCGAGATAATCAAGGCGCGCTGGGAGGCGCGGGAAAAGGCGGGGGTCCAGTGGAAGAAGCCGATATCGTCGTCATCGGAGCCGGGTCCGGGGGAGCGCCGCAGCAGGTCGGCTGAGCGAGGACGGGAAGTACTCGGTTGCCGTTCTGGAGGCGGGGGGCGCAACACCAGCTTCCGCACGTTGATGCCCGGCGGGATCGCGATGCAGACCCCCGCGACCAACTATGCGTATGAGACGGTGCCGCAGCCCGGCCTCAACGGTCGTCGCGGATACCAGCCGCGCGGGCGCGGGCTGGGCGGATCGAGCGCGATCAACGCGATGCTCTACATCCGCGGCGTGCCGTGGGACTATGACAATTGGGAACGGCTCGGCTGCCCCGGCTGGGGCTGGAACGATGTGCTCCCCGTGTTCAAGCGCAGCGAGGCGAATGAGCGCGGCGCGGACGATTATCATGGCGGCGAAGGCCCGCTCCATGTCAGCGACCAGAGTTTCATCCACCCCGGAACCCGCGCGTTCGTCGAAGCGGGCGCGGCGCTGCAGATCCCGCGCAACGACGATTTCAACGGGCCGAGCCAAGAGGGGATCGGCGTCTATCAGGTGACGCAGAAGGACGGCGAGCGCTGGACCGCCGCGCGCGGCTATCTGAAGGACCGCCCCAACCTCAACATCATCTGCGAAGCCACCGTCGAACGCGTGCTGATCGAGGAAGGGCGCGTGTGGGGCGTCGCCTATTCACGCGGAGGACAGACCAAGATGATCCGCGCGCGCCGCGCCGTCGTAATGGCGGGCGGCGTGTTCGGTACCGCGCAAACGCTCATGCTGTCAGGCATCGGTCCGGCTGCGCATCTCAAGGAAATGGGGATTCAGGTCCGCATCGACCGGCCCGAGGTGGGCGGCAACCTTCAGGACCATCTCGATTATGTCGCTGCGTTCGAGACGCCGGGATATGATTTTCTCGGCCGCTCGCTGCGCGGTTCGCTGGCGGGGCTCGGCGGCATGTGGCGCTGGTTCCGCAGCCGCAGCGGCATGATGACGTCACCCTATGCCGAGGGTGCGGCATTCCTGAGGAGCGATCCGGCGCTGGAAGTGCCCGACATACAGCTCCACTTCCTGATCGCGATCGTCGAGGACCATGGACGGGCCAAGGTCAAGGCGCACGGCTATAGCTGCCACGCCTGTGTCCTGCGCCCGGAGAGTCGGGGAACGGTGCGGCTGAAGTCGCCCGATCCGCGCACCGCGCCGCTGATCGATCCGCAATTCCTGTCCGATCCGCGCGACCTGGAACTGCTGATGAAGGGGACGCACATGATGTACCGCATCCTCGAGCAGCAGCCGCTGGCCGCGCTCGGAGGCAAGGACCGCTACCCGTTCGACGACGATGCCACGTTGGAGCGGCTGATCCGCGCGCGCGCCGACACCATCTATCATCCGGTCGGCACCGCGCGAATGGGGTCAGACAATGGCGCGGTGTGCGACCCGCAGCTGCGGGTACGCGGGGTCGAGGGGCTGTACGTCGCCGACGCCTCGATCATGCCGCGCCTGATCGGCGGCAACACCAACGCGCCGAGCATTATGATCGGCGAACGCTGCGCCGATTTCGTCCGGGCCGACCTTACATAAAAAAACGGGCCGGCTCAGGAGAGAGCCGGCCCAGTCGTCCGCAGGAGGAACATCGTGAGGGGCCGCACCGCTGCGGGTGCGACCCCAATTGCGTCAGTAGTTGTAGGCGCGCTCGCCATGCTCGCCGAGGTCGAGACCTTCCTGCTCGACTTCGGGGCTGACGCGCAGGCCGGTGAGTGCCTTGGCAATGGTGAAGGCGATGGCCGAACCGATCGCTGCCCACGCCACGGCCACGCCGACCGACTTGATCTGGATCCAAAGCTGAGCGCCCAGTTCATAGTCTTCCGCGCCCGGGCCACCGAGCACCGGCAGCATGGTCACGGCGGTCAGGACCGAACCGACGATGCCACCGAGAGCGTGGATGCCAAATGCGTCGAGCGATTCGTCGATCTTCAGCTTCGGCTTGATCGCGATGACGAAGATCGCGCAGACCACACCGGCAATCGCACCGAGCAGGATCGCACCGAACGGGCCGGAGTTGCCCGCAGCCGGCGTTACAGCGACCAGACCGGCAATCGCACCCGAGCATGCGCCCAGCAGCGAAGCCTTGTGACCCAGCACCCGCTCGGTCAGCATCCAGAACAGGATGCCAGCCGCGGTCGCGACGAAGGTGTTGATGAGCGCGAGGCCCGCCGAACCATTGGCTTCGAGCGCCGAGCCGGCGTTGAAGCCGAACCAGCCCACCCACAGCAGGCCCGTACCGATCAGCGTCATGGTCAGCGAGTGCGGTGCCATGCGCTCGGTCGGATAGCCCTTGCGCTTGCCCAGGATGATCGCACCGACCAGCGCCGAAACACCGGCGTTGATGTGAACCACGGTGCCGCCCGCGAAATCGAGCGCGCCCCAGCCAAAGATCAGGCCGGTCGCTTCATCGGTACCGCCCAGATACCAGACCATGTGCGCGATCGGATAATAGACGATCGTCAGCCAGATCGCGGCGAAGATCATCAGCGCACTGAACTTCATGCGCTCGACCAGGCCGCCGATGACCAGCGCGACGGTGATCGCGGAGAAGGTCATCTGGAACGCGATGAACACGAATTCGGGAATGACGACACCGTCGGTGAAGGTCGCGACGGTTGAGTCGGCGGTCACCCCGGCGAGCAGGAATTTGCCGGTCGAGATGAACTGGTTGGCGTCACCGCCGAACGACAGCGCATAGCCGTACATCACCCACAGCAGCATCGCGAACGCCGCGACCGCCAGCACCTGGGTCAGCACCGATGCCATGTTCTTGGTACGGACCAGGCCGCCATAGAACAATGCGAGGCCGGGGACGATCATCGCCATGACGAGCACGGTCGCGGTCATCATCCACGCGGTGTCGCCCTTGTCGGGAGTCGGCGCGGCAGCAGCAGCCGCGTCCTGAGCCCAGGCGGGCAGGGCCGCGAACAGCGCGACGCCCGCGCCTGCAGCCAGTTTGAGTGCAGTTTTCATCGTTACCCCCTTCACAACGCGGTCTGGTCGGTTTCGCCGGTGCGGATCCGCACGGCCTGACCGACGTCGAGCACGAAGATCTTGCCGTCGCCGATCGCGCCGGTGTTCGCTGCGGCCTGGACCGCCTCGACCACCCGGCCCGCCAGATCGCTGGCACAGACCACTTCGATTTTGAGCTTGGGCACCATGTTGGTGCTGTATTCCGCGCCGCGGTAGATTTCGGTCTGGCCCTTTTGCCGCCCGAACCCCTTCACCTCGGTCACGGTCATGCCCGCAACGCCCAACTCTGTGAGCGCTTCCCGGACGTCATCGAGCTTGAACGGCTTGATGATAGCGATGACGAGTTTCATTCCGCCCCCTTTCGCGTTTGACCCGGAGGCCATTGAGCAAAGGGCGTGCCAGAGTCGAAAAAGGCAGGATTCCGGGGATTCCGTCGCGGGCGATTGTTACCGAAAGGTAAAAAATTGTGCAGATGCGAAGGCGTGCCTAATTTTTAGGCTGCGCAGAGCACTGCTCGCGCAATAGGCATCCAATCCCAACATCCAGCCGCATTGGGCCTGACGAAGGGCCGAGGTCGAACAGCTGCGAAGGTGGAAGATGGTGGCTCAACAAGCGCAACACGAACGGATCGCGTTAGAGCTGATGCCCGGTGCGGTCGCGCTTGGTCGCCAGATAGGCGGCATTGTGCGGGTTGGGGGAAGCTGGTGCGCAACCCGCTCCGCCACCGCGACGCCGGCCGCCTCAAGCCCCGCAACCTTGTCGGGGTTGTTGGTCAACAGTCGCACCTGGTTCTGGCCCAGATGGGTCAGCATCCGCGCGGCCACGCCGAAATCCCGCGCGTCGACCGCAAAGCCCAGCCGCGTGTTTGCATCGACCGTGTCGAAGCCCTGATCCTGCAGCGCATAGGCGCGCAGCTTGTTGATGAGGCCGATCCCGCGCCCCTCCTGCCGCAGGTAAAGCAGGATGCCCCATCCGCTGGCGGCAATCGCGCGGATCGCCGCATGCAGCTGCGGCCCGCAATCGCATTTCAGGCTGCCGAGCACATCGCCGGTCAGGCATTCGCTGTGCAGCCGCACCAGCGGCGGATTGCCATCGGGCTGGCCGATCAGCAGCGCGATATGCTCGTCGGGCGATTCGGGGGAGCGGAACGCGACGATCTCGGCATCCTCCGCGCCGACCACCGGTAGCCGCGCGCGCGTGACCAGCCGCAGCCGCGCCGGATCCTCATGCGCCTGGATATCCGCCGGGGTGACCGCATCGTCGATCCGATGCCCCGGCCCTTCGCCGCGCGCGAAGAATGCCGGGAGCAACCCGGCGATCCGCGCCAGCCGCAGCGCCGCCGCCGCCGCATCGGGTGCCATCGCCGGCACCGCGCGGAACGGCCCCTTGAGGGGCGTGCGCAGGTCGAGTTGCGGGTCAGCGAGCGCCACAGCTGCGTCGAAATCGAGCCAGGGCCGCCGCGCGATCATCACCGGCGAATCCGGAACTGCCGCCGCCGCCTGATTGGCGAGCTTGAGCGTCACCGCGCGGCCCGACGTGATCAGCAACGGCGCCGCGATCCCCGGATCGAACTCGGCGAGCCTTGCGGCATCCGCCGTTTCGACCGCCAGCAGCGACAATGCGCCCGTACTCCCGCGAACCGCGAACGGCCAGCCGCGCCTCATCGCATCGACCGCGCGTGCCGCCGCACGGGGATCGGGCGTGCTGCCGTTCAAAAGGCGAACTCGGTGACGATCGGGACATGGTCCGACGGCTTGAGCCAGCCCCGGCATGGCTCGCACACGCGATGCGCGGTCGCCTGTGCCGCGACATCGCCGCTCGCCCACATATGGTCGAGCCGCCGCCCGCGATCCGACGCCGCCCAGTCCTTGGCGCGATAGCTCCACCAGGTGAAGCAGCGCTCAGGTGCCGGGATGAAGCGGCGGCCAAGGTCGACCCAGTCGTTCGCCGCCTGCATCCGCCCCAGCGCCTCGACCTCGATCGGCGTATGGCTGACCACGTCGAGCAGCTGCTTGTGACTCCACACATCGCACTCGAGCGGCGCGATGTTGAAGTCGCCGGTGACGATCACGGGCAGGCTGCCCAGCCCCTCCGACCAGCGGGTCATGCGTTCGACGAAATCGAGCTTCTGGCCAAATTTGGGGTTCTTCTCGCGATCGGGAATGTCGCCGCCGGCCGGGACATAGACATTTTCCAGCCGCACCCCGTTGGGCAGCCGCACCCCGACATGCCGCGCCTCGCCATTCGCCTGCCAGTCGAGCCGGTCGTCCTCGACCAGCGGCACCCGGCTGATGATCGCGACGCCGTGGTGCATCCGCTGGCCATGGATGACGATATGATCGTAACCCAGCGCGCGCAGGGGCGCGTGCGGGAAATCGCCGTCGATCACCTTGGTTTCCTGAAGGCACAGCACATCCGGCGCTTCCTCGCGCAGGAAACGTTCGACGATCTCCATGCGGAAGCGGACGGAGTTGATGTTCCAGGAGGCGATCTTCATCGCGCGTGATCTAGGGGCGATCCTCCGCCGATACCAGCGCGACGTTCAGATTTCGGCGCTGGCCCGCTCCCCCGCCCCGCCACCCATTCCAGAATATCCTGCCGATGGGTGGCGGGGCGGGGAGCGGGCCGGTGCCGCTGCGCCGATAGGCGCACAAACACCACCAAAAACCAAAAGGCCCCCGCTCCGGGGGCATGGAGCGAGGGCCGACCTGGCGTTCGTCACGCAGGCGGGACGGGATGTGCCTCG
Organism: Sphingomonas sp. J344; assembly: GCF_024700005.1. Classification (NCBI taxonomy): domain Bacteria; kingdom Pseudomonadati; phylum Pseudomonadota; class Alphaproteobacteria; order Sphingomonadales; family Sphingomonadaceae; genus Sphingomonas; species Sphingomonas sp. J344. The sequence goes on from NZ_JAJONB010000001.1 coordinate 1,280,126, forward strand.
GGCAACAGGGGGGAAAAATCCCAAGGCCCCGTCCGCGAAACCGATCTAGCGTGTCAAAGCTGTCACCAACATGAACGCGGATGTCAGCGACGACCGCCGGTTTTCCGCGGGTCGTTCCAGCGGAACGCTCCGTCGCTGACCGGCGCGTTGAACCGCTGGTTCGATAGCCGCACCGTCGTGCGGTTGTTCTGGGCATCGAGCGCGACCCAGCCCTGAAGCATCAGTCCACCCGGTGCCGACGCGTTGCGCGCGAACACCATCGTGATGCGACCATATTCGGGCCGCTTGGGATCGCGTGCCTCGACGCTGATCACATCGGGGTTACCCGTCGGAACAACCTTGGCGTACCGCGCGGCGTCGCGATCGGGATTCATCAGGATGCCGAGCGGCGAATCCTTGACCGGCCAGCGCTGCACCTGGCGCACCGAATAGTCGATGAACCACAGCGAACTGCCATCGGCGACGATCAGCAGCGGGACGCCCTTTTCATATTGAAACCGAATCTTGCCCGGCTTCTTGAGCGTCATCGTGCCGTTGAGCGTCTTGCCGGTCCGATCGGTCTGGCTAAACGCGGCAGTCATCGACTGGGTCGCGCGCAGATGCTGCTGCACCTGCGCCAGCGTGCCCTGCTGCGCCGCGGCCGGCAGGGCGAGGGTGAGGGCGGCCACAGCCGCGAGGGGGCGAAACATCATGCTATTGCCAAACATGTCCCGCCCCTGCCGGTTCCGCGTTGAACTCGGTGTGAACCGATAGTTCAGGCTGCGCTGCGCGCCTGGACGATCTTGCCCGGGTTGCGCGGCGGCTCGCCCTTGGGCAGTGCGTCGACATGCTCCATGCCTTCGGTCACCACGCCCCAGACGGTGTACTGGCCGTCGAGGAAGGTTGCGTCGTCGAGGCAGATGAAGAACTGCGAATTCGCGCTGTTGGGATCGTTGGTGCGCGCCATCGAGCATGCGCCGCGGACATGCGGTTCACGGCTGAATTCGGCGGGAAGGTTGGGCTCCTTCGACCCGCCCATGCCGGTGCCGCTGGGGTCGCCGCCCTGCGCCATGAAGCCGTCGATCACACGGTGGAACACGACGCCGTCATAGAAGCCGCTGTCGGCCAGCTTGACGATCCGCTCGACATGCTGGGGGGCAAGGTCGGGGCGCAGCTGGATGTGCACGTCGCCGCTGTCGAGCGTCATCACAAGGCGCGTCGGAAGATCGGACATCGAAAGGAAAACTCCAGTGGAAACAAATGAGACCTCCCTCCCCTAGGGCGGCGCGGAGCGGGTTGCAAATCATGGCGCGCCTGCAGCGGATTGGCAGCGCGATTCGAGCGCGTTAGAGGGGGCGGGCAGCACAGTCGGGGGAGGCTCGATGATCGACGAGACCGAAACCACGGCCGGTACCCCCGATTCGCCCGCGCACGAGGCGCATGAGCGGATGTCTCCCGAGTTCGTGCGGACCGTCCTCGACCTGGTCGAGTCGGGCGATGTCGAGGCGGCGCGCGAGAAGGTCGAACCGCTTCACCCCGCCGACATTGCCGACCTGGTCGAGCTGACGCCCGCCGACCAGCGCCATGCGCTCGCCGCTGCCATCTCGGGCCTGATCGACGGCGATGTGCTCGCCGAGATGAACGACTGGGTGCGCGAGGCGCTGATCGAGGCGCTCGAGCCGCACGAAGTCGCCGATATCGCCGCCGAACTCGATACCGACGACGCGGTCGCGATCATCGAGGACATGGAGGAAGAGGACCAGCGTGCCGTCCTCCGCGCGCTCGACCCCGACGATCGTGCCGCGATCGAAGAGGCGCTGTCCTACCCCGAGGAATCCGCCGGCCGCCTGATGCAGCGCGAGCTGATCGCGGTACCCGAGCATTGGACGGTCGGCGACGTGCTCGACTTCCTGCGCGGCGAGGAGGAGCTGCCGACCGATTTTTGGGAAATCTTCGTCGTCGACCCGGCGCACCACCCGGTCGGCACCTGCGCGCTGTCGTGGATCCTGCGCACCCCGCGATCGGTGTCGATCGCGGACGTGATGAAGCGCGAACAGACGCTGATCCCGGTCGGCATGGATCAGGAAGAGGTCGCGCTGATCTTTCAGAAATATGCGCTGATCTCCGCCGCGGTAATCGACGATGCCGGACGGCTGGTCGGCATGATCACGGTGGACGACATCGTCCATATCATCTCCGAGGAAGCGGGCGAGGACGCACTGCTGCTGTCGGGCGCGGGCGATGGCGACATCAACGAGCCGGTGCGCGATTCCTATATCGCGCGCGTGCGCTGGCTGATCGCCAATTTGTTCACCGCGCTGGTCGCATCGACCATCATCGCGCTGTTCGGCGGCGCGATCGAGCAGATGGTGGCGCTGGCGATCCTGATGCCGATCGTCGCATCGGTCGGCGGCAATGCGGGGACGCAGACGATGGCGATCATCGTGCGCGCCCTGGCGACCAATCAGCTGACCCAGTCGAACACGATGCGGATGGTCAAGCGCGAGATCAAGGTCGCCCTGCTCAACGGCGGCACGATCGCCGTGCTGCTCGGCCTGGGTGCGGCAATCGTCTTCGGCAATCCGGCGCTGGGCGGCGTAATCGCGGCGGCGATGGTGATCAACATTCTGGTCGCCGGGCTCGCGGGGGGTACTGGTCCCGGTCGCGCTCGACCGGATGAACCAGGATCCTGCGGTCGCATCGTCGGTGTTCGTGACGATGGTCACCGATTCGATGGGATTTCTCGCCTTTCTCGGACTCGCCGTCGCATCGGGGCTGGTCGGCTGGTAGCTTGACCGGCAGCCGCCCGGTCCCCAGATCGCGGCGATGGCGCTCCACCTTACCAAAGTCGCGTTCGGGACCACCGGGGTCGACCATCTGCGCGAGCGGCTGGCACTGCGCGGCCTCGACGGCCCGGTCGCGCTGACCACCCGCTATCTGCCAAAGCGGCATGAAGAGATCGCCGGTCAGGGGTCGCTGTTCTGGATCCTCAAGCACCAGTTGGTCGCGCGCTCCCCCATCTTGGGCTTTGCCGAGGCAGAGGGCGGTCGCACCGCGATCCTGCTCGACCCCGCGCTGGTGCAGGTCGTGCCGCAAGCCAAGCGCGCGCATCAGGGCTGGCGCTATCTGGAAGGGGCCGATGCGCCCGCCGATCTGGGCAGCGGCGACATGGCGTCACTTCCGCCCGAACTTGCGGGAAAGCTGGCCGAACTGGGGTTCTAGCGCGCGAGGCTGGGGAACGCCGCGCGGAACGCCGCGACCTTGGGCTTGTCCCAACGGACGATATAGCTGTGGTTCGGGTTGCGCCGCGCAAAGTCCTGGTGCTCCGGCTCGGCCAGATAATATTCGCCGCTCTCGATCTTCGTCACGATCCGCGCGCGATAGACACCGCTCTTGCCGAGCTGATCGATATAGGCGCGCGCGACCCGGGCCTGTCCCGGGTTCTGCGGAAAGATCGCCGAGCGATAGCTTGGGCCGATATCCGGCCCCTGCCGATTGAGCTGAGTGGGATCGTGCGCGACCGAGAAATAGATGCGCAGCAAGGTCGCATAGCTGACCACCCGCGGGTCATACGTGATGCGGATCGCCTCGGCATGGTCGGTGCGTTCGGTCACCACCTGGGCATAGGTCGCGGTCGCGCGGGTACCACCGGCATAGCCGCTGGTCACCGTCTTCACGCCCTTCACCTGCTCGAACACCGCCTCCATGCCCCAGAAACAGCCGCCGGCGAGGACCGCGACCTGATCGCCTGGCGCGGGCGCGACATCGGTGGTGGAAGCGGGGATCGGGACGGCCTTTTCGCCGCCGCCGGCGAACACGGGGGGAGCCAGGCCCGCCACATGCGCGAACCCGATCGCCCCCAAGCTGGCAAGGCCGAGGGCGACCGCGCGCAGCATCAGAACAGCGGCGCCGCCATCACCTGCTCCGCATGGAGCGCGACCATTCCGATCGCGCCAAGCGAGAAACCGGCAAGGAAACGGCGGAGAAACGGCGATTTGAAAGCCGCGATCATGGTACAAATCCTTTGTGCTTGGCGCGGAGATGGGGGTGCCACCTCGAATTCCAAGCAAAGACTAACTTTCCCGCGCTGAACCTGCGCTGGTCTTCCCGTTCATATTCGGGAAACCCGCGCAAAAGGTTTCAGCGCTCAGCGAAAAAATATCGCTGGTCAGCGCAGCACGGCGCACGCCTCCTGAATCCGCGTGCACGCCTGCGTCAGCAGCGCATCGCTGGTCGCATAGCTGATGCGCAGCGCCGGCGACAGGCCGAACGCCGCGCCGTGCACAGCAGCCACCTTCGCGTCGTCGAGCAGATAGCCGACCATCGTCTCGTCGCTGTCGATCTTCAGCCCCTTGGGCGTGGTCTTGCCGATCAGCGCGCTGAACTCGGGATAGACGTAGAAGGCACCCTCCGGCGTCGGGCAGGTCATCCCGTCGATGGCATTGAGCATCGACACCACCAGATCGCGGCGCGTCTGGAACGCGGCGTTGCGCTCGGCCAGGAACGACTGATCGCCGTTGAGCGCCGCAACCGATGCCGCCTGGCTGATGCTGCACGGGTTGCTGGTCGACTGCGACTGGAGCTTGCCCATCGCCTTGATCAGCCATTGCGGGCCACCGGCATAGCCTATGCGCCAGCCGGTCATGGCATAGGCCTTCGACACGCCATTCGCGGTCAGCGTGCGGTCGTAGAGCGCCGGACACACCTGTGCGATCGTCGCGAATTCGAAGCCGTCGTACAGGATGTGCTCATACATATCGTCGGCATAGATCAGCACATGCGGGTGCCGCTCCAGCACCTCGCCCAGCGCGCGCAGCTCGGCCGCGCTATACGCCGCGCCGGTCGGGTTGGACGGTGAGTTGAGCACCACCCATTTGGTCTTTGCGGTGATCGCCGCTTCCAGCTGTTCGGGCTTGATCTTGTAGGCCTGGTCGGCACCCGCCGCGACGAACACCGGCTTCCCGCCAGCAAACTCGACCACATCGGGATAGCTGACCCAATAGGGTGCCGGGATCACCACCTCGTCACCCGCGTCAATCGTCGCACAGAACGCGTTGAACAAGGTGTGCTTGCCGCCCGAATTCACGCTGATCTGGCTTTCGGCATAGGTCAGGCCATTGTCGCGCGCATACTTCGCGACGATCGCAGCCTTGAGCTCGGGCGTGCCGTCGACATTGGTGTATTTGGTCGCGCCGCGGCGGATCGCCTCGATCGCCGCTTCCTTGACGAAATCGGGCGTGTCGAAATCAGGTTCGCCCGCGCCCAGGCCAATGACATCGACCCCCGCGCGCTTCAGCTCGAACACGCGGCTCGTCATCGCGAGCGTCGCGGAGGGCTGGATGCGGTTGAGCGCGGCGGAGGTCTGCATGGAAAACGCCTCTCTGAATGGAAATCGCGCGCCCTATAGGTCGGAGGGTTCCACTTCCGCAACCGTAACAGCCGAAACAAGTCCGCGCAGCGCGTTGCCGAGCTGGAATCCCTGGCGCAAATCCTCGGGCTGCAGATCGGCCTCGACCGCGCGGCCGGTAGCGATCAGCTCGGCGCGCAACACGCCGGGCAAGATGCCGCGCGCCAGCGGCGGGGTGCGCAGAACGCCGTCGTCGCCGGGCACGAAGAGCGAGGTGAAGCTGCCCTCTGTCAGATACCCCTCGTCATCGACGAATACCGTCTCCCACGCCCCCGCGACACGCGGCCAGGGGCTGCGGTCGCTGGTCTTGTGGACCAGGCGAAAGTCGCGCGGCGCGACTTGGCGGCGGGCGAGCGCGACCGTGACCGGACCGTACGGTGCCCCGGGCATCGGTCCGGTGCCGATCGCAAGTCGTCCCTCGGGTGACAGCAGCAGCCGCACCTTGGCCGGATGACGCAGCCGGAAGGTCGCGGCCTGCAGCTCGTTGCGCACGCCGTGCCGGTCGAACGGTATCCCGAACGCCCCGGCGCTGGCCCGCATCCGCTCAAGATGCCGTTCGAGCAACGCGATCCCCCCGACGGGATCGAATGCCATCGTCTCGATCAGGTCGAAGCGCCGCTGGCCCCGCGTCAGGAATGCGCCCTTGGCCAGGCATTCGTCCCATTCCTCACCCGCGCGCGAATCGGCAACCACGCCCGAGCCGAGGCCAATCGTCGCTTCATCGGCTCCATCGCGCAAATGCAGCGTGCGAATTGCGACATTGAACGCGGCGTCGCCATCCGGATCGATCCGCCCGATCGATCCGGTATAGGCACCGCGCGCATCGGGCTCGACCGCCGCGATCACCTCCATCGCCCGAATCTTGGGCGCGCCGGTCACCGACCCGCACGGGAAGATCGCCGCCAGCGCCTGCCCCGGGCCGATGTCGGGCGCGAGCTTTGCCGCGACGGTCGACACCATGGTGTGCAGCGTCGGATAGGTTTCGACCTTGAACAATTCGGGCACATGCACGCTGCCCGGCGCGGCGATCCGGGTGAGGTCGTTGCGCATCAGATCGACGATCATCAGATTTTCGGCGCGCTGCTTTTCGTCCAGCGCCAGTTCGGCCCGCGCCGCGTCATCTGCCTCCGGCGTAGCACCGCGCGGCGTCGTCCCCTTCATCGGTCGCGCGATCAGCTCGCCTCTGCGGAGCGCAAAGAACAATTCGGGCGAGAAGGACAACAGCCAGTCGCTGCCAGTCCACACAATCCCGCCATAGCCCGCCGCCGCCCGCGCGCGGATCGCGGCATAGGCGGCAAGCGGGTCGCCCGCGACGCGCACCGCAGCTCGAAAGGTCAAATTGGCTTGATAGATATCCCCCGCCTCGATCCAGTCATGCACGCGGGCAAAGGCAATGTCATAGTCGGCGCGGCTAATCCCCGGTGCGGGCCGTCCGACCCAACCCCCGCCGGGTCGGGCAGCCGTGCGGCGACGGTGTCTGGGGCCAGATGCTCGGCCGTCTCGAACAATCCGAACCACAAGAGCGGCGTATCGCTTTTCGTGCGGCTCAGCCCGGCAAGTCGTGTCTCGATCGCATGTCCGGCCTCGTAAGCGATATAGCCCGCCGCATGCAGTCCCTCGCCCCGCGCGGCGTCCAGCGCGGCGAGCGCAGGTGTGACCTCTTCCGGGCGATGTGCGACGACCACCCGCACCGGCACGGTGTAGAGCCGCGCGTCACTGCCCCCCGGCCGGGCATCGTCGAGCAGCACAAACGGTGTGTCGGGTCGCATCGCACCGGCCATGAAGCGCTAAACGTCTGCCCGCAAGCCTCTGTTGCTGCACGATCGGGGGCAGACTATCTGCAACAGCCATGTCCACCACCCCCACGCCCCCACTGCGCGCCGCGATCGTCCCCGTCACTCCGCTCCAGCAGAATTCGACCCTGCTCTGGTGCACCCGCACCATGCGTGGTGCGTTCACCGATCCGGGCGGCGACCTGCATCTGCTCAAGGCGGCGGCAGCGCAGCATAGCGTCACCATCGAAAAATTGCTGATTACCCATGGCCATATCGACCATTGCGGCCAGGCGGGCATGCTAGCCAAGGAGCTGGGCGTGCCGATCGAGGGGCCGCATGAGGCCGACCGCTTCTGGATCAGCCGGCTCGACGATGATGGCCGCAAATATGGCATCGACGGCAAACCGTTTGAGCCCGATCGCTGGCTGGTCGATGGGGACACCGTCACGGTCGGCGACCTGACGCTCGACGTCTATCACTGCCCCGGCCACACCCCGGGGCATGTCGTGTTCCACCATGCGCCGTCGAAGCTCGCCATCGTCGGCGACGTGATCTTTCAGGGATCGATCGGCCGCACCGACTTCCCGATGGGCAATCATCAGGACCTGCTCGACGCGATTACCACCAAGCTGTGGCCGCTCGGTGACGACACGGTGTTCGTCCCGGGCCATGGCCAGCCGAGCAGCTTCGGGCAGGAACGCAAGACCAACCCGTTCGTATCGGATCGCGCGATGGCGCAAAGCTAAACCGGTCGGTTGACAGTCCCAGGGCGACCGTGTAATTCAACCAAATGGTTGAACGACTCGATGCCACATTTCACGCCCTCGCCGATCCCACACGGCGCGGGATGCTCGCCACACTCGCCCAAGGCGAAAAGAGCATCGGCGAACTTGCGCAGCCTTATGCGATGACCCTCGCCGGGGCGTCGAAGCATGTTCAGGTGCTCGAACGCGCTGGCCTGGTTGTGCGCCGCCGCGATGGCCGCACGCATCGCTGCGCGCTCAATCCTGCGCCGCTCGCCGAAGCGAACCAGTGGCTGCAGCAATGGGCAGACTTCTGGAACGCGCGCCTCGACCAGCTCGAAATCCTGCTCGCCGACCTTCCCAAGGGAGACACGCCATGACCGCCACGATGCCCGACCTCGAACGCCTCGCGCCCGATACGATTCGCATGGTCCGCATCCTCGACGCACCGCCCGCGACGGTGTGGCGCTACCTGGTCGACGCCGATCTACGCCGCCGGTGGTTCGCGGGCGGCACCGATGCGCGGCGGGGCGGCGAAGTGGATCTGGTATTCGACCATGACGAACTGTCGACCGATGACGTTCCCTATCCGGAGGAATACGCCAAATGGAAAGGCGCGGTCGGGTGCGAGCGGGTGGTCGAATATGATCCGCCACATGTCTTCGCGATCAGCTGGGATGAAGGGAAGGAAGGAACCGCCCGGTTCGAACTGTTCGCCGACGGGGCGGACAAGACTCGCCTGATCCTCACTCACAGCGGCATCACCGGCCCCGCGCCGATGGCCAATTTCGGGGGCGGCTGGCACGCCCACTTTGCAGTGCTGCAAGGGCTGTTGGCCGGCGACCCCGTTCGCGACTTCTGGGCGCTCCATGCCCGGTCGGAGGCGCGGGTGGCGGAGGTGCTGTCGACGCACAGCTGAACTATCCGCCTGCATCGCAGCGCGCTATCCCATGCGACGGAGGTGCGCGATGTCAGACGCAAAGCAACTCGACGGACATTGCCTGTGCGGCGCGGTGCGGGTGCGGATTGCCGCCCCCGCGCCGGTGATTGAGGCATGCCATTGCAGCATGTGCAGGCGCTGGGGCGGCGGGCCTTTACTATCGCTGCGGCTGGTCACCGATCCGCAGATCGATGGCGCTGAACACATTGTCCGCTATCATTCGTCCGACTGGGCGGAGCGCGGCTTTTGCCGCAACTGCGGGACGCATCTTTTCTACTATTATGCGCCGAAGGACGGGTATTCGTTCGGCGCGGGTTTGTTCGAGGGTGTCGACGCCTTTCCGCTCACCGAAGAGATTTTCGTCGATGAGCAGCCCGCCGGCTATGCCTTTGCCGGGGACCATGAGCGGCTGACCGGCGCGGAGGTGATGGCAAAGGCAGGAATCGCGACTTCCTAGCCCCCTTCGACAATTGCTCCGCGACTCCCTAGATCGGCGCGATGCTGATCCTCGGCCTCGAATCGAGTTGTGACGAAACCGCCGCCGCGCTGGTGACCACGGACCGCCGCATCCTCTCTCACCGCCTTGCCCGGCAGGACGAGGCGCATCGGCCGTTCGGCGGCGTGGTCCCCGAAATTGCCGCGCGCGCGCATGTCGAGGCGCTCGAGCCGCTGATCGCCGCCGCGTTCGAAGAGGCGGGCGTCACGCTCGCCGATGTCGATGCGGTCGCGGCGACCGCCGGGCCAGGACTGATCGGCGGGGTGATGGTCGGCCTCGTTACCGGCAAGGCGCTGGCGCACGCGGCGGGCAAGCCGCTGGTCGCGGTCAATCATCTCGAGGGCCACGCCCTGTCCCCCCGCCTGACCGACCCCGATCTCGCCTTCCCTTATCTGCTCCTGCTCGTGTCGGGCGGGCATTGCCAGCTGCTGCTGGTCGAGGGAGTCGGCGCCTATCGCCGCCTCGCCACCACGATCGACGATGCGGCGGGTGAGGCGTTCGACAAGACCGCCAAGCTGCTTGGCCTCGGCTTCCCCGGTGGCCCCGCGGTCGAGGCGGCGGCGAAGTATGGCGATCCGCGCGCGGTCCCGCTGCCCCGCCCGCTGGTCGGATCGGGCGAGCCGCACTTCTCCTTCGCGGGCCTCAAGAGCGACGTCGCGCGCAAAGTCGGCAAGTTCGATCCCGCCGACCTCGCCGCATCGTTCCAGCAGGCGGTGGTCGATTGCCTGGTCGATCGCACCCGCATCGCGCTGGGCAAGGCGATGGGCGCGACCGCTCTGGTCGTCGCGGGCGGAGTCGCCGCCAACGCGTCGGTGCGCGCAGCGCTTGAGACGCTCGCGACCGAACATGGCCTGCGCTTCGTCGCGCCGCCACTCTGGCTCTGCACCGACAATGCGGCCATGATCGCCTGGGCCGGGGCGGAGCGCTTCGCCGCCGGATACAGCGACCCGCTCGACGTGCCCGCGCGCCCGCGCTGGCCGCTCGACCCGGACGCGGAGAAGGTGCGTGGAGCGGGGGGTGAAGGCATGAAGATCGGTGTGCTCGGTGGCGGCGCATGGGGCACCGCTCTCGCTCAGGTGGCAGCGCGCGGCGGTGAGCCGGTGATGTTGTGGGCGCGTGAGGATGACGTCGTGACGTCAGTGAACGCGGCCCATGAGAATGCGCTGTTCCTCGCCGGTGTCCCCCTCTCCCCGTCGATCCATGCGACCAGCGACCTTGCCGCACTTGCCGATAGCGACGCCCTGCTTGTGGTCGTCCCGGCGCAGTTCCTCCGCTCGGTCCTGTCGCAGCTTCCAGCCGGCAACCGCCCGCTGGTGCTCTGCGCAAAGGGGATCGAGGCGGGGACGCAGAAGCTGGTCGCGGAAATCGCGCGCGAGCTGCACCCGGAAGCGCCGGTCGCGGTCCTCTCCGGCCCCACCTTTGCGCATGAGGTGGCAAAGGGGCTGCCCACCGCCGTCACGCTGGCGTGCGAGGACGCTGCCCTGCGCGACGCGCTGGCCGAGCGGCTCGGCGGGCCGACCTTCCGCACCTATGGCTCGTCCGACGTCACCGGCGCGGAGATTGGCGGCGCTGTCAAGAACGTCCTCGCCATCGCATGCGGCGTGGTCGAGGGTGCGGGGCTGGGCCTCAACGCCCGCGCCGCCCTGATCGCGCGCGGCTTTGCCGAGATGACCCGTTTCGGCGTCGCGCGCGGCGGGCGGCCAGAGACGCTGGCGGGGCTGTCGGGCTTGGGCGACCTGGTTCTCACCTGCTCCTCGACCAATTCGCGCAACTTCTCGCTCGGCGTCGGGCTGGGTCAGGGCAAGGCGGCGTCGGAGCTGCTCGCCGACCGCCGTACCGTAGCCGAAGGCGCCGCCACCGCCCCGGTGCTGCGCGAAGCGGCACGCGCCGCCGGGGTCGAGATGCCGGTAACCGAAGCGGTCTGCGCCCTGCTCGAAGGCACCCCGGTACGCGCAGTGGTCGACGCGCTGCTCGCCCGCCCGACGCGCGGGGAAGCCGCATGAGATGGGCGGCGCTGCTGCGGGGGATCAACCTCGGCAAGCGTCAGCTCAAATCGGCCGAGTTGAAGGCGGTGGTCGAGGGGTTGGGCTTCACTGACGTCAAGATCCTGCTCGCCTCGGGTAATGTCGTCTTTACCGCTCCCGGGGCGAAGGCCGAAGCGCTCGAAGCGCAAATCCACGATGAACTTGAGAAGCAAACCGGCCTCAAATCCGAAATCTTCGTCCGCACGCCTGAAGACATGGCTGCCGTGGTCGCTACCAACCCTTTTCCCGATGCCGCGCGAGACCGTCCCAGCTTCCTGGTCGTCACCTTCCACCGAAAACCGGTCGATGGCGACGCGGTCGCCGCGCTGATGGCCGACTATGACGGCCCCGAACGCGCGCAGGCGATCGATCGTGAACTTTACATCGACTTCCCGGAAGGTCAGGCGCGCTCGATGCTCCACGCGCCCTTAGGAAAAGCGACGCGCGACCCGGTTACGACCGCCCGCAACTGGAATACCGTCCTCAAGATTCGCGACGCGCTCTAGCGCAGCGCCTTCGCCGCCAGTGCATTGCAATCGGCATCGGTCGCCAGCGGCGGGCGGTCCCCGGCGATCGCGTCGCCCAGCAGCTTGAGCACCCCGCCGACATTGGGCTTCGCACCTTCGGGCAGGCGCATCACAGGCGCCTTGATCGTCCCCGACACCGGCACCGGCTTGGTCAGCCGCAACAGGCTTTCCTTCTTGGGCGACCCGGTCATCGCCAGCGCCAACCGCTCGTCCGGCAGGTCCACCGTGCCGGTAAAGCGCGACTGGCCGCGCGACGTGTCGATCAGGAACGGATTCATCCGCCCGGTTCCATTCTTCACGTCCAGCCTAAGGATCATGCAGCGCAGTGCCGCGACCCTCTCGTCCCCGACCAGCGCGCCGCGCCCGACATCCAGTCCCAGATAGGAAGCGATGTTCGCCGGAATCCGACCCGATCCACCGACCAGCGCGACGCTGCCGCTGGACCGCCCGATCGCATCGCGGATCGTCTTGCCCGCGCCGGTCAACCGCGCGCGGCCCTGCAACGGGGCATCGAGCACACCATCCCCCGCCAGCGCGGCGATCCTGCTGCCGTGCAGCCGCAGGTCGAGCGTCAAGCTGGGTTGCGGCTTGCCGTCACGCTGATCGATCACCACCCGTCCGCTCAGGCTGCCGGGTGTCATCCCCATCGCGAACGGATCGACGGTCAATCGCGCATTGTCGAGCGTCAGCACCCCCTCGGCCGACCTGAAGCCCGGCGTGCCGACGATCCGGTCGGCGCGAACCCGGAGCACGCCATCGACATCGCTCACGCTCTTCAGGTCGATTGCGGTCGCCGGGACCAGCCGGTCGCCCAGCCGCGCGCGCCGCGCCGCCGCGATGGCAAGCCCGCGGTCATTGGCAAGATCGTCGAACGCCAGGCTCGCCAGCACGACATCGCCCTCGATCCGCGTACGCCCTGGCTTGCTCTTGTCCACCGTAGCGATCGCATTCGACAGGCGGGAGCCGCCGATCGTCCCGGCCAGTCGCTCGATCCGCCACTGATCGCCCTTGCGCGACACGCGTCCGGCCAGCGCGACCGGCTGGGTCCCGAACAGCCCTGCCTCGATCACCCGATCGATATCGAGCAGGTCGGCGCCCCGTGTCGCAATGTCGAACGCCATGTCGCGCGTGTTGAACGGCGCCGCCATCGCGCCCTGCACCGCGATCCGCGTGGTCGGCCCGGCAATCCGCGCGCGGAACGGCCAGCGCGCGCGCCCGGCGACCGGCGCGCCGCGCACCTCGATGCTCACCTGCTCCGTGGCGAGCGCGCCGGTGCCGGAAGCGCGGAACCCCGCGGTGTCCGAGTCGATCCGCACCGACGCGCGCCGATCCTTGAGCGCGTCGCGGTAATCGAGGATCAGGTTGCGCACCGCCAACCGGTCGAGCCCGCTCCCCCCGCCGCTGCCGCGCTCGGGCCTGCGGTCCCAATTCTTGCGGCCGTCCTGCGCGCGAACCAGCATGATCCGGCCATTCGCCGCCTCGACCGGCTCGGGCGCGAATCGCCCGATCAGGATCGGGAGCACCGGAAGGCGCACGGTGACGCGCTCGACCCGCACCATCTCCCCCGTCCCGGCCCAGGCCGGCTGAGCGATGCGCAGGTCGCGAATGTCGAGCAATGGCGCGAAGGAAAACAGTCCGCGCCGCTCGATCGCGCCGATCGTCACCGGCGCATCGAACCGGTCGGACAACGCGCGCTCAGCCCGGCCCTTGAACGCGCCCCAGGGCATCATCGCCAGCGCGAGCAACAGCAACAAGATCGCCACGGCGATGCCGATGGCGATCCGGATCATCAGGGTACGGGTTGGGGCGGTCATCGGCGCAGGACGCGCCGTCCCTGCTTTCGTTCCGCAGCCGGTTCAGAAATCGACCGCGATGCCCTTCAGCTCCCAGTCGCCATAGCGGGTGGGATCATTGCCCAGCGGATCGGTCTCCGCCTTCTTCCCGGTCTCAGGCTTTGGCAGCGGGGGGCTCTTCGACAGATATACGGGCGGCTTCACATGCGGGGGGCGCTTGCCCATGATCGGTCCTCAGATTGACGCGCGGATTGCAGCCCCCACATTGGGGTCTGAAAGGATCGAATCCAAGTGAACGGTTTCAAGACGACGATGCTGCTGGCGGCGCTGACGGCGCTGTTCATGGCTTTGGGCTTCACCATTGGCGGACGCGGGGGGCATGATCATCGCGCTGCAGGTCGCGGTGGGGATGAACCTCTTCACCTACTGGAATGCCGACAAGATCGTGCTGAAGATGCACGGCGCGCGTCAGGTGGACGGTGCATCCGCGCCCGAATTCTACAATCTGGTCGCCGGACTTGCCCAGCGCGCGCAGCTGCCGATGCCCAAGGTGTACATCATCGATTTGCCCCACCCCAACGCCTTTGCCACCGGGCGCAATCCCGAGAATGCGGCGGTTGCGGCGACCACCGGCCTGCTCAACATCCTCAACCGTGAGGAGATTGCGGGCGTTATGGCGCATGAGCTGGCGCATGTCCGCAACCGCGACACGCTGATCATGACAATGGTCGCGACGATCGCCGGCGCGATTTCGATGCTCGCCAATTTCGGCCTGTTCTTTCGCGGCGGCGACGACAACCGCGGCGCGTTCCTCGCTACCATTCTTGCGGTGATCGTCGCGCCGTTCGCCGCGATGATCGTCCAGATGGCGATCAGCCGCACCCGCGAATATGGCGCGGATCGCGGCGGCGCGGAGATTTCGGGCAACCCGCGCGCGCTCGCCTCGGCGCTGGCCAAGCTCGCGCGCGGCGCGGCGGCGGTGCCGAACCCGGTGGCGGAACGCAATCCTGCCGCAGCACAACTCTACATCGTCCCGGGCCTGGCGCGCGGCGGCGACAGCCTGTTTTCGACCCACCCCGACACCGGCAACCGCATCGCAGCGCTGGAGGAAATCGCGGTCACCATGGGCCAGAGCGCCCCGCTCGACGCATTCGCTGCCCCTGCCCCCGCCGAGCGTCCGTCTGCACTGGGTGTGCGCGCGACACCGCGTCGCGGAAGCGCGCTCGACCCGAACCGGCGCGGCTGATGCTTTGGGGGTGAACCCGCGCGCGATTCGGCGTAGGGGGGCGGTGATGCCTCGCCCTACCGGTCATCGCCCTCCGCCCCGCCCCGCCGATCCCCCCGGCACCCCCGCCCGCCGCGCGGCGCTGCGCCTGCTCGATGCCGTGCTCCGTCGCGGCCTTGCGATCGAACAGGCACTGGACACCTCGACCCAAGGGCTTGCCCCTCCGATCGCGGTCTGGCGCACGCCATCGCGGCGGAAGTGCTGCGCCGCCTCACCGATCTCGACGACCTGATCGACAGCGCCACGCGCAATCGCCTGCCCGATGACGCCAAGGCGCGCTTCGTGCTGCGGATCGCGCTGGTACAGGCGCTGCGGCTCGGCACCCCGCCGCATGCCGCGATCTCCACCGCGCTGGCGCTGGTCGATGGCGGTCCGCGCAAGCTGGTCCATGGCGTGTTCGGCACGCTGATGCGCCAGAATGCCGTGCTGACCGACCCGCCCGCGCTGCCGGGCGATGTCTATGCCCGGATCGCCGCCAATTGGGGGGCGCGCGTCGCCGACGCCGCCTGCGCCGCCATTGCCGCCCCGCCGCCGCTCGACCTCACGATGCATCCGGCCCACGACGCATCTTGGCCCAACGCGCCGAGCCTACGGCCCGGCCATTATCGCCTGCCCTCCGACTCGACCGTTCTCGAACTCCCCGGCTTTGCGGAAGGCCATTGGTGGGTGCAGGACATCGCCGCCTCGCTCCCCGCCCGCCTGATCGGCGGCGGTTCAGGCCGCGCGCTCGATCTGTGCGCCGCGCCGGGCGGCAAGACGCTCCAGCTCGCCGCCGCCGGATGGGACGTCACTGCCGTCGATGTCTCGGAAAGTCGTCTGGCGCGACTTCACGAGAATCTCGAGCGCACCGGGCTGTCCGCCACCGTGGTCGCAGCAGATCTTCTGAGGTGGGCACCGGGGTTCGAGGCCGACGCCGTGCTGCTCGACGCGCCGTGCAGTGCGACCGGCATCTTCCGCCGTCACCCCGATGTGCTCCACCGTGTCCGCCCGCGCCTGATCGCCGAGATGGCCGAGCTTCAGGCGCAGTTGCTCCCGCGTGCCGCGCGTTGGGTCCGGCCCGGCGGGCTGCTGGTCTATGCCACCTGCTCGCTCGAGCCCGAAGAGGGCGAACAGCAGATCGAGCGTTTCCTGGCCCAGCATCCGGAATTCGCGATCGACCCGATCCTGCCCGACGAACTGCCCGAGGGGTTGTCTGCCCATCCGCGCGGCTGGCTGCGCACCCTTCCCGGGATGCTCGCGGAACAAGGCGGGCTCGACGGGTTTTTCATGGTGCGCCTGATGCGAGTTGCCGCCTAGCTTCGAGGTGATAAAGGAAGGCCATGAACCCGGTCCGTATCGCCCCGTCCATCCTGTCCGCCGATTTCGCCAAATTGGGCGATGAAGTGCGCGCGATCGACGTGGCCGGGGCCGACTGGATCCATATCGATGTGATGGACGGACATTTCGTCCCCAACATCACGATCGGCCCCGCCATCATCAAGGCGCTGCGCCCGCACAGCGCCAAGCCGTTCGACGTCCATCTGATGATCGCGCCGGTCGATCCGATGCTGGAGGCTTTTGCCGAGGCGGGCGCGGACTGCCTGTCGGTCCATCCCGAAAGCGGCCCGCACCTCCACCGCACGCTCCAGACGATCAAGGCGCTGGGCAAGCGCGCCGGCGTGGTGCTCAATCCGGCGACCCCGGTGGACGTGGTGGACCACGTCATGGACCTGATCGACCTGATCCTGGTGATGAGCGTCAACCCGGGGTTCGGCGGGCAGAAGTTCATCGAAAGCCAGCTTTCCAAGATCGCGACGCTGCGCGCGAAGATCGACACCAGCGGCCGGTCGATCGACCTTGAGGTCGATGGCGGGGTCGATCGCACGAACGCCGCGCGCGTCATCGCGGCAGGGGCCGACGCGCTGGTCGCGGGCACCGCAGCGTTCAAGGGCGGCCCGTCGGCTTATGCCGACAATATCGCTGCGTTGCGGGCGGGGTGAGCATTGGCGGCGATGAGCCCGCCGACGGGGCGGCCACCGACGGGATCGAGCAGGGCAAAAGGCTCATCCGGATCGGCGGCGATCGCGGCCTGTCTCTCGCCGACCGCATTTCCGAAAAGTTGTTCCGCTTGAGCTGGCGGACCCCAATTCATTCGCTGCGGCTGAAAGGCCGACACCCCCTCAAGCTGATCGCGGTGACCGACGACCCGTTCATGGGTGATCCGGCGCGCGGCAATGCGTTGCTCGAGGGACGCCTCGTGTTTCGCGGCGAGAGCCATGACGTGGAGTCGCTCGACCTCGCCCGACCGACCTGGTCCGTGCCGTTCGGCGATCATCTCCACAGCTTCGCCTGGCTGCGCGACCTGTCCACCGTCGCCACCCGGCAGCAAGCGGCACCAATTGCCGAGGCGCTGATGCGCAAATGGCTCGCCGCGCATGCCAATCGCGTACGCGATCCAGCGTGGCGCGCCGATCTATGGGGTCGCCGCCTGCAATTCTGGACCGCGCACGCGCCGCTGATCCTGTCGAGCACCGACCTCGTCTATCGCTCGCAAGTTCTCCACGCGCTCGCCCGTGGCGCGCGCCATCTCGATCGCGCCGCCGACCGCGCGCCCGTCGGAGCACCACGCATTGCCGCATGGTGCGGCGTGCTTACCGCCGGGCTGATGATTCCAGGCGGCGATCCGCGCCGTTCGTTCGGTGAGGCGGGACTGTTCCGTGCGATCATCGGTGCGGTCAGCCGCGATGGCGGGATTACCGGTCGCTCGCCCGCAGCGCTGCTCGACGCGATCCAGCTGCTCACGCTGCTTCGCGAAACCTATGCTGCGCGTCGCCTCGATGCGCCGCCCTTTGTCGGTGAGGCGATCGGCCGCATGGTCTCGGCATTGCTCGGCGTGAGCCATGGCGATCGTGGCCTGGCTAGCTGGCAGGGCGGACTACCCGTCCCCGGTGACGTCGTCGACCAAACGGTCGAAGCGACCGGGGCACGTGTCCGCCCGCTGCGTCAGGCGCATGAATGGGGCTATCAGCGCCTCGCCCAGCAGGGGACGGTGCTCATCATGGACGCCGCCCCGCCGCCGATCGCACGAGTGATGGCCGGGGGCTGCGCCTCCACCCTCGCCTTCGAATTCTCCGATGGCGAGGAGCGGATCGTCGTCAGTTGCGGCGGCGCGCGCGGCGCGGACCTGCGCCTGCCCACCGCGCTGACCGAGGGGCTGCGGACGACTGCGGCGCATTCGACCCTGGTCGTGCGCGACAGCAATTCCACCGCGATCCATCCCGACGGCACGCTCGGACGCGGGGTGGTCGAGATGGAGCTGAGCCGCAACGAGACCGAGACCGCCAGCCGGATCGAGGCGAGCCATGACGGCTATGCCCGCCGCCACGGCGTGATCCACCGCCGCACCATCGCGCTCGGCACCGATGGTCGCGACGTGCGCGGCGAAGACAGTCTGCTTCCCGCGGAGAAGCGCGGGGGCAAGGGCGGCGCCGTGCCGTTCACCGTCCGCTTCCACCTCCACCCTGCGGTTGACGCCACCCCCACTGCCGATGGCTCGGGCGCCTTGCTCCGCACGCGGTCGGGATCGGTGTGGCAGTTCCGTGCGCGCGGCGCGGCGCTGGCGATCGAGGAAAGCGTGTGGATCGACGCCAAGGGCATTCCACGTGAAACCCAGCAGATCGTCCTGACCGGCGAGGCGCTGACCGGCGGCTCCAGTGTCTCTTGGCTGTTCCACCGCGCGAGATAGTTGTCGGCTTCAGCATAGCTGAAGCGTTGCGGCACCGGCCCGCTCCCCACCCGGCCACCCACTTCAAGGTATCTTCGATGGGTGGCCGGGTGGGAGAGCGGGCCGGTGCCGCAACTCGGGGCTTGCAGAGCAAGCCCCGCAAGCTAAAGCGCGCGGCCATGAGCAGCATCACGATCCGCCGCGCCCTCCTCTCGGTTTCCGACAAGACCGGGATCGTCGAACTCGGTCAGGCGCTCGCCGCCAAGGGAGTCGAACTCGTTTCGACCGGCGGCACGTCCAAGGTGCTGCGTGAGGCAGGGCTGGAAGTCCGCGACATCTCCGACCTCACTGGTTTCCCCGAAATGATGGACGGCCGCGTCAAGACGCTGCACCCGGTGGTGCATGGCGGTCTGCTCGCGGTGCGCGACGATGCTGGCCACATGGCCTCGGCCAGCGAACATGCGATCGGGATGATCGACCTGGTCGTGGTCAATCTCTACCCCTTCGCCCAGACTGTCGCGAAGGGCGCGAGCCGCGACGAGATTATCGAGAATATCGACATCGGCGGCCCGTCGATGGTCCGTTCTGCCGCCAAGAACCACGCATTTGTCGCGATCGTCACCGATCCCGCCGACTATGCCGTGGTCGCGACCGGCGAGACCACGCTCGACGACCGCAAGCGCTTTGCCGCCAAGGCCTATGCCCTGACTGCCCAGTACGACTCGACCATCGCCAGTTGGTTCGCCTTCGCCGATCAGGGCGAAAAATTCCCCGAAACGCTCCCGTTGGTGTTCAAACGCGGCGAAGAGCTCCGGTACGGTGAGAACCCGCATCAGTCCGCCGCCCTCTACCTCCCCGCCGGTCCCGCCACGCCGGGGATCGCGCAGGCCGAGCAGCTGCAGGGCAAGGAGCTGAGCTACAACAACTATAACGACGCCGATGCCGCGCTCGAACTGGTCAGCGAATTCCGCGACGGCCCGCCGACGGTGGTGATCGTCAAGCACGCCAACCCCTGCGGCGTCGCCACCGCCGAGACTTTGGTCGACGCGTACAAGGCCGCGCTCGCCTGCGATTCGGTTTCGGCATTTGGCGGGATCATCGCGCTCAACCGTCCGCTGGATGCCGAGACGGCGAAGGCGATCACCGAGATTTTCACTGAAGTCGTCGTCGCTCCCGGTGCGAGCGATGAAGCCAAGACCATTTTCGCCGCGAAGAAGAACCTCCGCCTGCTGATCTGCGGCGAGTTGCCCAATCCGACGCGACCCGGCCTGATGCTCAAGACGATCGCGGGCGGAGCACTGGTCCAGTCGCGCGACAATGGCAGCGTGACGCAGGACGCGCTCAAGGTGGTCACGCAACGCGCGCCGACCGATCAGGAACTTGCCGACTGCCTGTTCGCCTGGACAGTCGCCAAGCACGTCAAGTCGAACGCAATCGTCTATGCCAAGGATGGCAGCACCGCAGGGGTCGGCGCGGGGCAGATGAACCGCCTCGAATCCGCGCGGATCGCCGCATGGAAGGCCAAGGACGCCGCCGAAAAGGCCGGCTGGTCCCAGCCGCGCACGATCGGCAGCGCGGTCGCCTCCGACGCCTTCTTCCCCTTCGCCGACGGCCTGCTCGCGGCCGTCGAGGCGGGCGCGACTGCCGTGATCCAGCCTGGCGGATCGATCCGCGACGATGAAGTGATCGCGGCGGCGGATGGGGCTGGCCTCGCGATGGTGTTCACCGGGATGCGCCACTTCCGGCATTGAGCGAAAATGCCCACTCTCCGTTTGTCCTGAGCCTTTCGAAGGGCCAGCCCCTGAGGTCTGCGCCCGCGCTTCGACAATGACCAAGTGGAACGTCCCCGGATGTTCCAGCCAAAGCTGGGAGCTTTGGCGACTTGGTCATCAGCGTAAACGGGGTGCGGGTCAAACTTTCTCGTCGGGCAGTGTCGGTTCGCTCTTCGGCATCTTCTTGAACAGCGCCCGGTCTTCCGGCCCGAACGCCCATTTTGCGATCACCGCAAAATAGGCGATGAAGATCGCGGGGATGCCGACCGACAGTTCCAGCCATTCGAGCTGCGGCGGCAGTCGCGTGAACGCCCATCCGACCGCGCCAGCAACCAGGATCGCGGCCACGAAGCCGGGGCGCAGGCTGAACACCGATGCGCTGGTCAGCTTGGCCAGCATCCAGCATTTTATGGTCGATCCCAGCGCCAGCGTCAGTACCAGCGCCATTGCCGGTCCCACCGCCTGAACATGCACATCCAGCCCCATCGCCCGCATCTGGAACACCAGCGCAAAGCTCAGTGCCGCCTGAAAGCCGAGCAGCAGCAGCGATACCACCAGATTGCGGTGCCGCGCCATATAGACCAGCCCGGCCTCTGCCACCGCGCCGGGCGTTGCGGCGACCTCGGCTGCGAGAAGGAAGCAAAGTGCCACTGCGCCGACCACGAATTGCGGGCCGACAACGCCCATCACCCCTTCCGCCGGGATTCCGCCCATCAGCAGCAATGCCGCCTGAAGCGTGATGATCCAGAAACCGACTTGCTTGACCTGCGCCGCAATTGCGCTGCGGTTTCCTGCGGCCAGATTGCGCGCGATCACCGGCCCCAACACCGGATCGAAGCTGGTCTTGAGCTTTTGCGGGATCGAGGAAACCTGCTGCGCCATGTAATAAATGCCGACGATCGCTGGCGGGAACAGCAGACCCAGGATGAATCGGTCGATATTGCGCGACCCCCATTCGATCGCATCCGCGCCCGCCAGAGGCATGTTGCGCCGGGCGAGCTGGAGCAATGGAGTCACCCGCGGCGACCAGCCATGCGGAAGGCCATAGCTGCGGATAAAGGGAATCAGGCTGGCGACCAGCGCCGCCGCCATCGACAGGACATAGGCGATAATCAGTCCGTCGCGTGCCGAGACATAATAGAGCGCCCAGGCCGCAATACTGATCGTCCACGGTTCCACGATCGCGCGCGCCGTCACCGTGGCCTTCACATTGTGGCGGTAGGCAAGCGCGGCGAGGCTGACATCGGACCAGGCGATCGCGAACACGATCACTGCCAGATAGCGGTCGAGCCCGGTGGTCCCGCTATTGGGAAACATCAGATCCGGGAAAACGAACAGCAATGCACTCGCCAGCACCGAGACGACGAACGCGACCACCATCCCGTCCCACACGACATGACTGTGCGGTCGGTCGGTCGACGCCAGCGCCTGTGCCAGCCCGCGTTTGAGGCCCAGGGTGGCGAGCAGCGCTGCCAACTCGACCACGACGACGGCGAGCGCGAACCGCCCGACTGTCTCCGCGCCATAGAGGCGCCCGGCAATGAACAGGAACGGCAACCGCGCGAGTAAACGCAGCATGAAGCCAAGAATATTGGTCCGCCCACCCTTTGCGAGCGCATTGAGATCGTCGGGTTGCGAACCCGGTGCGGTCGCGCTGCTCAATGCGCCGCGCCCCAACTGGGGCCTGTGCCGATCTCCACGCCGAGCGGCACGGTGAGCGCTATCGCGGGTTCCGCCGCAGTCTCCATCACCCGGCGGATCACCGCCGACGCAGCATCGACATCGCCTTCGGGCAGTTCGAACACCAGTTCGTCATGCACCTGCAGCAGCATCCGCACATTCGGCAGCCCCGCGTCCAGCAGCGCCGGCCCCATCCGCGCCATGGCGCGCTTGATGATGTCGGCGCTGGTCCCCTGAATCGGCGCGTTGATCGCGGCGCGCTCGCTGCCCGCGCGCTCATTCTGGTTGGGCGCGTTGATCCGCGTGAAGTGCGTCTTGCGCCCGAACAAGGTCGTCGTATAGCCGCGCGCCTTCGCCTCGGTCAGCGTGTCGGCGATATAGCGGCTGATCCCCGGGAAGCTCTGGAAATAGCGGTCGATCATCCCCTGCGCTTCGTCCGGCGTGACGTCGAGCCGTCCGGCCAGCCCCCAGCGGCTGATGCCGTAGAGGATCGCAAAGTTGATCGTCTTCGCCCGCCCGCGCGTGTCGCGGTTGACCTCGCCAAACAGCTCCATCGCGGTGCGGTTGTGAATGTCCTCGCCCTGCTCGAACGCCTCGCGCAGCGCGGGCACATCGGCGATATGCGCGGCCAAGCGCAATTCGATCTGCGAATAGTCGGCTGACAGGATGACGTTGCCCGGCTCGGCCACGAAGGCGTCGCGGATCTGCCGCCCCGTCTCGGTACGGATCGGGATATTCTGCAGGTTCGGGTCGGTCGACGACAGCCGCCCGGTCTGCGCCCCGGTCAGCGAATAGCTGGTATGCACCCGCCCCGTCGCCGGGTTGATCTGTGCCTGCAGCGCATCGGTATAGGTGGATTTGAGCTTCGACAGCTGGCGCCAGTCGAGCACTTTCAGCACCATCTCCCGCCCGGGCAGATCCTTGTCCGCCGCGATCCGCTCCAGCTCGTTGACGTCGGTCGAGTACACGCCCGACTTGCCCTTGCGCCCGCCCTTGATCCCCATCTTGTCGAACAATACGTCGCCCAATTGCTTGGGGCTGCCGATGGTGAATTTGAACCCGGCGATCGCGTGGATTTCCGCCTCCAGCGCCGCAATCTGCGTCGTAAACTCGCTGGAGAGTCGCGCCAGCACCCCGGCATCGACCTTGATCCCCGCCAGCTCCATGTCGGCGATCACCCGCACCAGCGGCCGATCGACCATCTCATAGACGCGCGTCGCGCCCTCATAGGCCAATCGCGGCTTCAACCGCCGCCACAGCCGCAGTGTGACATCGGCATCCTCGGCGGCGTAGCGCGTCGCGGCCTTCAGATCGACCTCGGCAAAGCCGATCTGCTTCTTTCCGCTCCCGGTCACATCCTTGTACGCGATGCAGCTGTGCGACAGATGCGTCGCCGCCAGCTCGTCCATGCCATGGCCGTGCAGCCCGGCATCGAGATCGAAGCTCATCACAATCGTGTCGTCATAGGGCGCGATATCGATCCCCAGTTGGCCCAGGATGATCAGGTCATATTTGAGGTTGTGCCCGATCTTGAGCACCGCCGGATCCTCCAGCAGCGGCTTGAGCTGCGCCAGCACCGTCGCGCGGTCGAGCTGCACCGGCTTCTCGGCGAACATGTCGGTCCCGCCATGGCCGATCGGAATATAGCAGGCGAGATTGGGGTGCAGCGCCAGGCTGACCCCGACCAGTTCGGCCCGGGTCGCGTCGGTGCCCGTCGTCTCAGTATCGATCGCGACCCAGCCCTGATGCCGGGCAACGGTAATCCAGCGGTCGAGCGCCGCCTCATCGACCACCGTTTCATAGGCATCGTGATCGCAGGGTGGATCGGGCTCCAGCCCCGGCACCTCATGGGTCTCGACCGGCGCATCCGCGACCGACTCACCACCGCTGCCCAGCCGCGCGAGCAAGGTCTTGAACCCGTGATGCTCGAGGAACGCGCGCAGCGGCGCATCCGGGATTCCGTCAAGGACGAAGCTGTCGAGCGGTTCGGGCAGCGGCACATCCTCGGCCAGCGCGACCAGCTTGCGCGACAGCCGCGCCATATCGGCATGTTCGATCAGGTTGTCGCGCAGCTTGCCCGGCTTCATCGTCGGCGCGGCGGCCAGCACCGCCTCGACATCGCCATGCTCGAGGATCAGCTTGGCCGCGGTCTTCGGCCCCACCCCCGGCACGCCCGGCACATTGTCGACGCTGTCGCCCATCAGCGCCAGAACTTCGCCGAGCTTGTCCGGCCCGACCCCGAACTTCTCGACCACCGCCTCCGGCCCCATGCGCCGGTCCTTCATCGTGTCGAGCATGTCGATGCCCGGTTCGGTCAGCAGCTGCATCAGATCCTTGTCGGAACTGACGATCGTCACCTGCCACCCCTGCGCCAGCGCTGCCTTGGAGTAACTCGCGATCAGATCGTCCGCCTCCCAGCCCAGTTCCTCGATACAGGGCAGGCTGAACGCGCGCGTCGCGTCGCGGATCATCGGGAATTGCGGGCGCAGATCTTCGGGAGCCGGCGGACGGTTCGCCTTGTACTGGTCGTAAAGCTGGTTGCGAAACGTCTCCTCCGCCTTGTCGAGGATCACAGCCAGGTGCGTCGGGCCCTCGGCCTTGTGCAGTTCGCTCGCCAGCTTCCACAGCATCGACACATAGCCATAGACCGCACCCGCAGGTTCGCCATGCTTGTTGGTCAGCTTGGGCAGCACATGATAGGCGCGAAAGATGAAGCTCGAGCCGTCGACAAGATAGAGATGGGGCATTGGCGAGGCTTAGCAGCGCGAAACCGCATGGGCGAGAGCTTAAGCCTCAGCGATGGTTCGCCACTACGCTCGCGACGACCGCTTGCATCAGCTGCTGGCGTTCGCGCACCGGGCGCGGGGTATCGCCGATCATCACCGCGATCGAATAGGCTTTGCCATCCGGCGCGGTCAGGATGCCGATATCGTTGAACCCGGCGGTACGCGCGCCCAGATCCTGCCCGGTCCCGGTCTTGTGCGCCAGAGTCCAGCCCACCGGCACCGCCGCGCGCAGCCGCGCCTTGCCAGTCCGCGTGCCAGACATCACCGTGGTCAGAAAACTCGTCGATGAGGCCGAGAGCAGCTCCCCGGCCTTCAGCCGCGCCAGCGCCAGCGCGATCGCCGAGGGTGCCGCGCCATCGACCGGGTCGGCAACATAGGAATCGAATGCCGCGCGCCGCACGGTCGGCGGCAATGCGGCACGCGCGCGCTGGAACTCACCCGCCATCGAATAGCGTTGGTCCCAGCTCAGCCCGGCAGTGCCCGCCTGCAACAGCCGCTCGCCCGGCCCAAAGCGAATTTCGCCCAATCCGCGATCGGCGATGAAGGCGCGTACCGCCTGCGGTCCGCCGACCAGGGTCAGCAACCGGTCATTGGCGGTATTGTCGCTCGACTGCATCGCGCGCAACAGCAACTCGCGCACAGTGGTGCGATAGACGCCGTCGCGCACCACCAGCGAAGCGATCGGCTGATGGAACAGGGTCAGATGCTCGCGGCGCAGTTCGACCGGATCGTCCAGCGTCAGACGGCCCTTGTCGCGGGCATCGAGCACGGTCATCGCGACCCACAGCTTGCTCACGCTCTGCTGCGGCATGCGGCGGTCGCCATTGGCGTCGACTTGCCACCCCCATTCGAGGCTGCGGACCGAAATGCCGACCACGCCGCCGAAATCGCGCGCAAGCGCATCGACCGTCACGGTCAGAGCGGCGGGGGCGGGAAAGACCGGGAGTGGCTTCGGCGCAGCCGGAATCGGCATCGACACGCGATAGCTGGCCGGGGTCAGATCCTTGGGGAGGTCATCGCGGTGCACGCCGGCACCGATCAACAGGACAGGCGCGAGGCCCGCCAGAGTCATTGCACGCTGAAGAATCGTAAACTCCTGCATCCCCAACACGATACCACGCCCCTTGCCCTAAGCGATCATGCTGCGTCGCGGCGTTCCGGCCAAGAGTCGACGGCAACTTCTGCGACGAACGCGCGGAATATGACGGCAAAGCGTGAAGATTCGGCCAAAATTTCAGGGAACCAATACAGTATCGCGGGCGATTTCGTCGGTCTGCGGGTGATCCAGCGTGTAGTGCAGCCCGCGGCTTTCATGCCGGTGGAGCGCCGATCGTACGATCAGTTCGGCTGACTGGAGCAGGTTGCGCAGTTCGATCAGGTCGGGGGTCACGCGGAAATGGCCGTAATAGTCGGCGACCTCCTCGTTGAGCATCTTGATGCGGTGCGCGGCGCGTTCGAGCCGCTTGGTGGTCCGCACGATCCCGACATAGTTCCACATGAAGCGGCGGATTTCGGTCCAGTTCTGCTTGATCACCACTTCTTCATCCAGATCGGTGACGCGGCTCTCGTCCCATGGGCGGATCGGCGGTGGCGGGGGCAGATCATTCCAGTTCGCCGCGATATGCCGCGCGGCCGCCTCGCCGAACACGAAACATTCGAGCAGCGAGTTGCTCGCCAGCCGGTTCGCGCCGTGGAGCCCGCTCTCGCTACACTCGCCAGCGGCATAGAGCCCGGGCAGATCGGTGCGCCCGTCCAGGTCGATGACGACCCCCCACAGGTGTAGTGCTGCGCCGGCACCACCGGGATCGGCTGGGAAGTCATGTCGATGCCCAGGCCAATCAGCTTGTCATGGATGTTGGGGAAATGCCCCTTTACGAACTCGGCGGGCATATGGCTGATGTCGAGATGGACGAAATCGAGGCCGTCGCGCTTGATTTCGGCGTCGATTGCGCGGGCGACCACATCGCGCGGGGCCAGCTCCATCCGCTCCGGGTCGTAATCCGCCATGAAGCGCTTGCCGGTCTGCGGGTTGAAGAGTCGCCCGCCCTCGCCCCGCACCGCTTCCGTGATCAGGAAATTCTTGACGTCGAGATTGTAGAGGCAGGTCGGGTGGAACTGCATCATCTCCATGTTCGAGATGCGGCACCCCGCGCGCCACGCCATCGCAATGCCGTCACCGGTCGCCCCCTTGGGCGCGGTCGAGAAGAGATAGGTGCGCCCCGCCCCGCCGGTCGCCAGCACCGTGGCGTTCGCTGTGAACAGCTCGACGCCCCCGGTCGCGCGGTTGACGGCATAGACGCCCCACACCTTGCCCGCCCCCGAATAGCGCAGCTCATGGCGGCTGGTGGCAAGATCGATCGCGACCATGTCTGGGACCAGGGTGATGTTGGGATTGGCGCGCGCGGCGCGGATCAGCGCCTCCTGCACCGCCCAACCGGTGGCGTCGTCGACATGGACGATGCGGCGCGCGCTGTGCCCGCCCTCACGCGTCAGGTGCAGTGCGTTGCCGTCCATATTGAATGGCACGCCCAACTCGACCAGCCGTTCGATCGCGGCGGGGGCGTTTTCGACCACCATCTCTACCGTCGCACGGTCGTTGAGGCCCGCGCCGGCGATCATCGTATCCTCGATATGCGCCTCGAACGTGTCGCCCGGCTCGAGCACCGCGGCGATCCCACCCTGCGCCCAGGCGGTCGACCCCTCATCCAGCCCGCCCTTGGCCAGCACCGTCACCCGGAACCGTTGGGCAAGATTGAGCGCGGCGGTCAGCCCGGCGGCGCCCGATCCGATGACAAGCACGTCGCACTGATGGGGGTCGTGGGCCACTCTTATTCCTTCGCGCACTCATGGCGGTGGGCCGCTATGCGACAAAGCGCGGCGATTTCAAACACGCTGCGGTTGCCGCATAACAGCGCAGGTCATAGCGAGCGGATTACAAGGAGATACCGATGCGCCTGATCCTCGCCGCCGCCGCTGCCCTGTTCGTCGCGACTGTGCCAGCACTCGCCGCACCGGGCTGCCCGGTTGTCTCCGGCACCACGGCGCGGGTGACGGTCGGCAATACCGGACGCAGCATGCTGCTCCACGTTCCCGCGAATGCACCGCCGGGTCGCCTTCCGCTCGTCTTCGCCTTGCACGGCAGCGGTGGCGACGGCGCCGCCATCCTGGCGCAGTCGAAGCTGGAGGCGAGCAGCGACCGCCACGGATTCCTTGTCGCCGCGCCGGACGCTGGCATCCCGGTCGAGCGCGGCTTTGTCTGGAACATTCCGGGCGTCCCGACCGTCACCGGCAAGGTGCCGGGGCCGGGCGATGCCGATGACGTCGCCTTCCTCAAGACCGCGATCGACTGGCTGGCGAACAGCGGCTGTGCCGACCGCAAGCGCGTCTATGCCACCGGCCTGTCGGGTGGCGGGCGGATGACGTCATGGCTGGGCTGCGTCGCGTCAGACCGCTTCGCCGTGATCGCCCCGGTCGTGGGCCTTCGCGCCGGCAACCCGCTGGCGAGCGACACGGCCCGCCCGGACCCCACGACCTGCACGCCCAAGCACCCGATGCCGGTGATCGCCTTTGCCGGAGACGCCGACGGCACCAACCCGGTGCAGGGTGGCGGCGCGGGCTATTGGCAATATACGATGGAGGCTGCGGAGGCGCGCTGGGCCGCGCTCAACGGGTGCAAGGCAGGCCCGCTGCGCCGCGACCTCGCCGCGAACCTCTATGAGCGGCTGCATACGCAATGCCGGGCGCGCGCCGAAGTCGCCGCCCATATCCTGCGCGGCGGCGGGCATGTCTGGACTGCGGACAATGACGCGATGTGGCGCTTCTTCGCGCGCTATCGGCGTTAGGCCGCGTTCGCCGCCCGCGTCAGGCTCAGGAACACGTCCTCCAGATCCGCCTCGCGCGTGCTGACGTCAACGATGCCGAACCCCGCCGCCTGCACCGCGCCCAGCACTTCGCCGGCGTTCGCGCGGTCCTTGCGATAGGTGATGACCAAGGTCCGCTCGCCCTTGGCTTCGATCTTCTGGAAACAGGCATTGGCGGGCAGATCGGCGATGTCACGGTCCACGACGACCTCGACCGCCTTTTCCTGCGTCTTGCCGACCAGCTCACGGGTCGGCTCGTTGGCGATCAGCTTGCCGTGGTTGATGATCGCGATGCGATCGCACAGCTCCTCCGCTTCCTCCAGATAGTGTGTGGTCAGCACCACCGTCACGCCGGCGTCGTTGAGCGTGCGGACATAGGCCCAGAGCTGCTGGCGTAGTTCAATATCGACGCCGGCAGTCGGTTCGTCGAGCACCAGCACCGGCGGCGAATGCACCATTGCCTTGGCGACCATGAGCCGCCGCTTCATCCCGCCCGACAAAGTGCGCGAATAGGCGCGCGCCTTGTCCTCCAGATGCACCGCGCGCAGCAACTCCATCGAGCGCCGTTCGCCCTTCGGCACGCCGTACAGCCCGGCCTGAATCTCCAGCGTCTCGACCGGCGTGAAGAAGGGGTCGAACATGATCTCCTGATTGACGATCCCGATCGCGCGCTTGGCGTTGCGCGGACTGGCGTCGATGTCGAATCCCCAGATGCGCGCGGTGCCGCCGGTCTTGTTGACCAGACCCGCCAAGATGTTGATCAGCGTCGACTTGCCCGCACCATTGGGCCCGAGCAGCCCAAAAATCTGTCCGCGCGGGACGGAGAAGCTCACCCCGTCCAGCGCCTGTTTGCCGCCCTTATAGACCTTCGAAAGGCCGTCGATCTCGATCGCCGCGTCGCTCATCGGGCGGAAGTGGGACGGTGCGTCGCGATTGGCAAGCAGATCGGTTGCCAAAACCGGCCGCAGGGCACAGGCTTGGTGACCATCCGGGGAGGAAAAACGATGCTGATCGTCCATGCAATCGCGCTCGCAATTGCCCAGGCCACCCCGACCCCCGCCGATCAGGCCGACGCGAAATGCGTGTTTGCGATGACGATGCTGGGCGAAAGCGCCTCCGCGACCGACAAGCCCGGACTCGAGATGACGATGAGCTTTTTTCCTGGGCAAGATCGTCGGGCGAAGCGGAGCGGCGATGCTCGGCCCCGCTATCGATGCGGTGGCGGAATCGATGCAGGCAGGCGGCATCGACGGCGCGGCGAAGTTGGCCGAGCAATGCGCGAGCGAGTTCGAACGCTCGACCGGATCAATGTAGGCAACCGTGCACGCCGCGATTGCCCGCGCGCGCGCGCTTTGCTAACCGCGTCCCCATGATCGCGCCGCCCGAAGTCACCCGCGTCACCACCGCCTGCGTCGTCTGTGACGGCGCGCACGCCGGTATTCCCGCCGTGTTGGGCCATCCGCGCGTGTTTTTGCAGATCGATGAGCATGGCTATGTCGATTGCGGCTATTGCGACCGCCGCTTCGTGCTGATCGGCGGCCCCGTCGATGGTAGCAATCAGGGCGACCTGCCCGATATCGCGTCTGGCGCGAGCATCTAACTTACCTATATTCGGGGAATGTACCGCGATCCCCGAGGCTTTCTTTACCGCGACGGCTTTGACGCCGATGCCGCCCAGCGCCTGACCGCATCGATCCTCGCCAAGGCCGAGGATGGCGAGCTTTACCTGCAATATCGCAAATCGGAAGCGTTCGGCTTTGACGACGGACGGCTCAAGACCGCGTCGTACAATACCGATTCGGGCTTTGGCCTGCGCGCGGTGAGCGGCGAAACCACCGCCTTCGCGCACGCCAACGAGATCAGCGAAGCCGCGATCCGCCGCGCGGGCGAGACGATGGCGCTGATCGACCCGGCGACCGGGCCCAAGGCCGCTGCCCCGACGCGCACCAATCGCCATCTCTACACCGACGCCGACCCGCTCGACCTGGTTCCCTTCGCCGACAAGGTGAACCTCTGCCAGACGATCGATGCAGCCGCCCGCGCGCGCGACCCGCGCGTGGTGCAGGTGTCGGCGAGCCTGCTGGGGTCATGGAGCGTGGTCGAAATCGTGCGGCCAGACGGCTTTGTCGCGACCGACATCCGCCCGCTGGTCCGCCTCAATGTCAGCATCGTGGTTGAGGCAAATGGGCGGCGCGAGACTGGCAGCTTCGGCACCGGCGGTCGCGCGCTCTATGACCGACTGTTCGAGCCCGTGACGTGGAACCACGCGATCGACGAGGCGCTGGCGCAGGCGTTGGTCAATCTCGACGCGGTCGATGCGCCGGCCGGCGAGATGACCGTGCTACTCGGACCGGGTTGGCCCGGTGTGCTGCTGCACGAGGCGGTCGGCCATGGCCTTGAGGGCGATTTCAACCGCAAAGGGACCAGCGCCTTTTCGGGCCGGATCGGCGAGCGCGTCGCTGCACCCGGCGTCACCGTGGTCGATGATGGGTCAATCATGGGCCGGCGCGGATCGCTGTCGATCGACGATGAGGGCACGCCGACGCGCGAGACGGTGCTGATCGAGGACGGCATCCTCAAGGGCTATATGCAGGATCGCCTCAACGCGCGGCTGATGGGGGGTCGAACCCACCGGAAACGGCCGACGCGAGAGCTTCCAGCACGCGCCGATGCCGCGCATGACCAACACCTTCATGAAGGGGGGGCAAGGACGACCCCGCCGAGCTGTTGAGCCGCGTCAAGAAGGGCATCTTCGCCAAGAGCTTCGGCGGCGGTCAGGTCGACATCGTGTCGGGCAAGTTCGTCTTCTCCTGCACCGAGGCGTACAAGATTGAGAACGGCAAGATCGGCGCCCCGATCAAGGGCGCGACGCTGATCGGTGATGGTCCCACCTGCCTGACCAAGGTAATCGGGATCGGCAATGATTTTGCGCTCGACGAGGGCATCGGCATGTGCGGCAAGGGCGGGCAGTCCGTGCCTGCGGGCGTCGGTCAGCCGAGCCTGCTGGTCGAGCGGCTGACGGTCGGCGGAACGGCGGCGTAAAGCCTGCTCTGTTCAAACAAGCTTTGTTACCCTGCGAAAGCAGGGGGTCCAGAGCAGGCACGGCATCGCTTGCGGCCCTGGACTCCTGCTTTCGCAGGAGGACGGTTCAAGCAACTGACACCCTTTAGGCAAGCAGCCGCGCAACTTCGGTGAAGTCGTGCGCGATGTCG
This sequence comes from Sphingomonas sp. J344, assembly GCF_024700005.1. Lineage (NCBI taxonomy): Bacteria > Pseudomonadati > Pseudomonadota > Alphaproteobacteria > Sphingomonadales > Sphingomonadaceae > Sphingomonas > Sphingomonas sp. J344. Next base: position 1,312,108 of record NZ_JAJONB010000001.1, read on the forward strand.
TGAACGCCGATTTCGCGCAGCCGGGTCGCGTGATCCGGCCCGCAATGATTGCCCGCGCAGATGCCGATGACATGTGCGCCCGACGCCACCGCGCCGGTCGCGCCAACGGGTGAATCCTCCAGAATCGCACAGCGTTCGATCGGCACGCCCAGTTGCGCAGCGGCGTGGAGATAGATGTCGGGGGCGGGTTTTCCCCGTGCGACATGCTCGCGCCCGCTGAAGATCCGTCCGTCGAACGCATCGCGGATGCCGAAATGGTCGAGATGCGTCCCGATCCAGCGGCTGTTGCTCGACGAGGCGATGGCACGCGGCAGGTCGGCGGGCAGCGCGCGGACAAAGGCGATTGCGCCCGCAACCTCCGCCACCCCTTCGGTCAGCGCGCGGCGATTTTCGATCTCGCGCGCGGTGTGGAAGTCCTCCGGAAGCGTTCGCCCGATCCAGGTTTCGATCGCGTCGAGAAACTCGCGCCCGGCCAGACCCATGAAGTTCGCCATCGACTCTTCGGGGCTGGTTGGATGGCCGATGCCGGTCAGATATTCGGCGATGTGCCGGTTGCCCTCGAACTCGCTTTCGAGCAGCACTCCGTCGAAATCAAAGATCAGCGCGTCGAAGCGCACCGAGAGGGTCATGCGCGCGCCCCGAACAATGCGGTGCCGACGCGGACATGGGTCGCGTCGATCGTGACCGCGACGTCGAAATCGTCCGACATGCCGATGCTGAGGCCCTCCAGCCCCGCCTCGCGCGCCAGCTTTGCCAGGAGCGCGAAATAGGGGGCCGAATCGACGCCCACCGGCGGAACAGCCATCAGCCCGACGATCGGCAAGTCAGCCGCCATCGCCTCGGCCAGCAGCGCGGGTAGCTCTGCAACCGCGACGCCGCCCTTTTGCGGTTCGTCCCCGATATTGACCTGAATGAAACAATCGGGGCGCTTACCGGACTCGGCCATCGCCTTGGCGAGCGCCGCGATGAGCGAAGAACGATCGACCGAATGAATCGCATCGAACAGCGCGACAGCGTCCGCCGCCTTGTTCGACTGGAGCTGACCAACCAGATGCAGGCGGATATCGGGGTGCGCCGCACGCAGCGCAGGCCATTTCTCGGCCGCTTCCTGCACCCGATTCTCGCCAAACACGCGCTGGCCCGCGTCGAGCAGCGGTCGGATCGCATCGGCATCATGCGTCTTGGAGACCGCGATCAGCGTGACGGCGTCGGGGCGACGGTCGGCCAGTGTGGTGGCGCGTGCGATTCGCGTGCGGATAGCGGCGAGGCGGGAAGAAGCGGTTTCGGCGGACATGCGGCGCGCTATAGGAAAGGCGATGCCGCGCCGCCACCCCTGCCCCGTCACCTTGCCGCGCCGCTGGCTGATGACCGACGAACGGATGGACGAAGCGCTATGGCGTGCGATCGACGCGCTGCCGCGCGGGTCGGGGATCGTGTTTCGCCACTATGCGACGCCGGCGGGCGCACGGCGCGCACTGTTCGATCGGGTGCGCGGCACCGCGCGACGTGGGGGACATTTGCTGCTGGTCGCCGGTCCCCGAGTCGGGCGCGGGCCCCTGCCCCGCCATGGTCGCGAGCGGGGAGCACTCACCGCGCCGGTCCATTCTCGCCGAGAAGCAATCGCCGCGATTCGCGCCAGCGCGGCGCTGTTGTTCGTTTCCCCGTCCACCCGACACGCTCACATGTCGGCGCCCCCACACTCGGGCGTGTGCGACTCGGACTGATGATCCGCGGGCTCAAGCTGCCGGTGATTGCGCTGGGCGGCATGGATGAACGTCGCTGGCGCACACTCCGGCAACTCGGTGTATATGGATGGGCCGGGATCGACGCCTGGGCCTGAACCCAACGTCAGCGATCAGAAGCGGATCGCGGTTCCGACATAGACCGCCTGGCTGTCGCGGCGGTCGTCGTTGAGCTGCGGCAGGCGATCCTTCTCGGTTGTGTAGCGGACGCCCGCCGTCACATCGAGGTTGCGCGTGATCGAATAGGCACCACCGACATCGATCGAGTAATTCGGATCGACCGTCAGCAGGCGCGGCCCGCGCTCAGTGGGCTTCTCGCTGGTTGCCTTGATCCGGCCCGTTGCGCGCTTGCCGGTGTAGGAGACACCCAGATCCATCTTCTCGCTGCTGCCCGGCTGTCCAGCCAGGTCCATCTTGGCAAGGTCGCCCGAGATGGCGAAGCGCTTCCAACCCACCGAGACGCCGAGATTATAGGCGATCGGCTGAAGCGTGACCGAAGCGGGTGCCGCAGCACCACGATCAGCAACCGCCGCCGAAGGACGCGCGGTGCGCGCACGGACGGCAACGGTCACGCTGCGATTGCTGGTCCCGCGGGTATCGGCCGGGGTGAAGCGGAAGCCGGTCCCCGACAGCCCGCTGCGCGCCAGTGCCGCTGCGAGTCGCGGATCGGCGGATGCCGGGGTGAAGGTGCCGATTCCGGCGATCGGAGCGGCGCGCGCAGGCGTAGCGCGCTGTGGTGTCCCGGTCTGCGCGAGGATCGCCGGCGCAGCGACGAGCCCGGCGACGCCCAGCGCCCCCAGTCCCATGCCAGCGATGATCCGACGAAAACGCATGAAGAACCCCTTACTCGCTCATAGCGCTACCATGATTCGGCCCCAATGTTCCACAGGCCGAATCCGATTTCGCCGCAGGTGTTGCACAAGACGCACAGCCCCGCCGCGCCACACCATCGTTCCACGCGGCGGCTTGCGCTTGCGGCGCGCGCGCCAGCATCTATAGATGCACACCGAATAGATGAGACTTCCCATAGGATGATGCCGATGAACCGCCAGTTGCGCACCGCGATCCTGGGCAGCGTTGCCCTCACCCTCGCCGCATGCGGTGGCGGTGGCGATCGCCCGCGCGCCGACCTTGCCGCGTCGAAGGTCACGACGATCGGCGTCAACGCCTATCTGTGGCGCGCCGCGCTCGACACCGTGTCGTTCGCGCCGATCGCCCAGACCGATCGAACGGCGGCGTGATCGTCACCGACTGGCATGTGAACCCCAACCTCACGACCGAGCGGGTAAAGATCACCGTCGCGATCCTGGACCAAGATCTGCGCGCCGATGCGCTGCGCGTCAGCGTCCAGCGTCAGGTCAACCGCGGCGGCCAGTGGGTCGATGCCCCGGTCGAGGCGGCAACGGTCCAGAAGCTGGAGGATATCATCCTCACCAAGGCGCGCGATCTGCGCCGCGCTGCCATCGCCGGGAATTGAGCTGTAGTTTAGTTTAGCGGCACCGGCCTGCTCCTCCACCCGGCGACGGACTCGCGGACCCGGGCAGGGGCGAGCCGACGCCGAGCCTGAGGAAATACCATGTCGCGGTTCAACGCGCTGAACGCCGATTCCGCGTGGCAGAAGGTCTGGGAGGAACGCCGTACCTTCGCCGCGGACGATCACTCGCCCAAGCCCAAATCCTATGTGCTCGAGATGTTTCCCTACCCGTCGGGGCGCATCCATATGGGGCATGTCCGCAACTACACGATGGGCGACGTGCTGACGCGCTATCGGCGGATGAAGGGCATGGAAGTGCTCCACCCGATGGGGTGGGATGCGTTCGGCATGCCCGCCGAAAATGCCGCGATGGAAAAGAAGGTCCATCCCGGCGGCTGGACGCGCGACAATATCGCGACGATGCGCGCGCAGCTGAAGCGGCTGGGCCTGGCGATCGACTGGGGCCGCGAGCTGGCGACGTGTGAGCCGGACTATTACGGCCACGAGCAGGCACTGTTTCTCGATCTGTTCGCTAACGGATTGGTTTATCGCAAGGAATCGACGGTCAACTGGGACCCGGTCGATATGACCGTGCTTGCCAATGAGCAGGTGATCGACGGGCGCGGGTGGCGATCCGGGGCGCTGGTCGAAAAGAAGAAGCTCAGTCAGTGGTTCCTCAAGATCACCGACTTTGCCGACGAGCTGCTCGACGGGCTCGAAAGCCTCGACAAATGGCCCGACAAGGTCCGGCTGATGCAGGAAAACTGGATCGGCAAGTCGCAGGGGGATGCAGTTCCGCTTCAAGCTTTCGTCCAGCGATTTCAATGAAGTAGAGGTGTTCACGACCCGCCCGGACACGATCTTCGGATCGAGCTTCGTCGCGATCGCGGCGGACCATCCGATCGCGCAGGCGCTGGCCACCAGGGACCCGGCAGCGGCAGAGTTCATCGCGCAGTGCAAGCTCGGCGGCACCACCGCGGCGGAGATCGAGACGCAGGAGAAGCTCGGCTTTGACACCGGCATTCGCGCGGTGCATCCTTTTGATTCCGCGTGGGAATTGCCGGTCTATATCGCGAATTTCGTGCTGATGGATTACGGCACCGGCGCGGTGTTCGGCGTGCCGGCGCACGACCAGCGCGATTTCGAATTCGCGACCAAATATGGGCTCCCGATCCGGCGAGTCGTATCTGATGGCGAAAAAACCGAAAGCGAATATGTCGAGGAAGAAAGCTTCACCGGCCCCGGAACGCTCGTCAATTCTCACTTCCTGAATGGCATGGATGTCGCCGATGCGAAGCGCGAGGTGATCCGCCGTGCCGAATCCGAAGGCTGGGGCAAGGGAACGACCGTCTGGCGGCTGCGCGACTGGGGCGTGTCGCGCCAGCGTTACTGGGGCACGCCGATCCCGATCGTGCATTGCGAGATTTGCGGTGCGGTGCCGGTGCCCAAGAAGCAGCTGCCCGTGGTGCTGCCCGAAGATGTCAGTTTCGACATCCCCGGCAACCCGCTCGACCGCCATCCGACGTGGAAGCATGTCGATTGCCCGCAATGCGGCAAACCGGCACGGCGCGAGACCGATACGCTGGATACCTTCGTCGATCCGAGCTGGTATTTCATCCGCTTCGCCAGCCAGCCGGGCGACAAGCCGTTCGACCGCGCGGTGGCCGAACAATGGCTGCCGGTGAACCAATATATCGGCGGGGTCGAGCATGCGATCCTGCACCTGCTCTATGCCCGCTTCTGGACGCGTGCGCTCAAGCGGATCGGGATGATCGACATCGCCGAACCGTTCGAGGGGCTGTTCACCCAGGGGATGGTGACGCACGAGACCTACAAGGCGGCCGATGGCCGCTGGCTGTCCCCGGACGAGATCGAGCGGCGCAACGACGTGCTCGTCGAGCGCGCGAGCGGCGGTCCGGTCACGGTCGGGCGCATCGAGAAGATGTCAAAGTCCAAGAAGAACACGGTCGATCCCGAACCGATCGTCGACCAGTATGGCGCGGACGCGGTGCGGTGGTTCGTGCTGTCGGATTCGCCGCCCGAGCGCGATCTGGAGTGGACCGAAAACGGGATCGAGGGTGCCTGGCGCTTCGTCCAACGGCTGTGGCGGCTGTTCGACCAGTTGGAAGCATGGGAGGGCGAGGACAAGGGCCTCGACCGCGTGCTGCACCAGACGATCGCCGGGGTCGCCGCGGATATAGAAGGGCTGCAGTTCAACAAGGCGGTGGCCAAGCTCTATGCCCTGGTCAATGCGATCGAAAAGGCCGCGCCGAGCGCGTCGCGCGCAACCGCGATCCGCACCGCGATCCTGATCGCCGCACCGATGGTGCCGCATCTGGCCGAGGAAGCCTGGGCCGCGATGGGCAATGACGGCCTGATCGCCGATGCCGAGTGGCCGGCGGTCGATCCCGCCCTGCTGGTCGATGACGAGGTGACAATCGCGATCCAGGTCAACGGCAAGCTGCGCGACACGGTCACGGCGGCCAAGGGGGCGGACAAGGCCGATCTGGAAGCCATGGCCTTGGCAAACGCCAATGTGCAGCGCATTCTGGACGGCGCAACACCCCGAAAGGTGATCGTCGTGCCCGACCGTCTGGTGAATATCGTCGCATGACGCGCCCTGCCCTTCTCCTCGCGCTCGCCGTTGCGGGCATGACCCTGTCGGGCTGCGGGCTGCGACCGCTCTACGGCGGCGGCGTGGGTGGCCCGGTGCAGACGATGCTGTCGGGGGTCGAGGTTGCGCCAATTCAGGGCGAGGCCGGCTGGCTGGTCTCCAATGCGGTGCGCGACCGGATCGAGGCGACGCGCAGCGGCACCCCGGCCTATCGGCTGGAGATCAAGCTGGACGACCGGATCGAGGGTCTGGGCGTGCGCAGCGATGACGTGGTGACGCGCGAGCGGCGGACGCTGCGCGCGCGCTATCAGCTGATCGACCTGACGACCGGACAGACGGTGCTCGATGCGACCGCCGAGTCGGATGCGGGCATCGACGTCGCGGGATCGGAATATGCCACCATCGCGGCGGAGCGGAGCGCGCTGGAGCGGCTGTCGGGCATCGTCGCGGACCAGATCGTCGCGCGGTTGGCCCGGTACGCGCGCAGCTCTAGCCCCAAGTGAAGGCGAGCGAGGCGCAGATTCGGGCGCGGCTGGACAAGCCGGGCCCCGATATTCGCCTGTTCCTGCTCTACGGCCCCGATGAGGCGGGGGGCCAACGACCTCGCCGCGCGGCTGGGTCGGGCGATGGGTCCCGATGCCGAGCGTATCGATATCGAGGGCAATGCGCTGAAGGACGATGCCGGGCTGCTTGCCGGCGAGGCAGCGTCGCTGTCGCTGTTCGGTGGGGCGCGCTACATTCGGGTTTCCGGGATCGACGATGGCGGCACCGATGCGGTGCGGATGCTGATCGAGGCGGAGACGGCCGGGAATCCCGTAGTCGCGGTCGGCGGCGGGCTGAAAGGCACCGGACGACTGCTCAAGCTTGCGCTCGCCGCGCCCAATGTGATGGTCCATGCCTGCTATGTCCCCGATGCGCGCACCGCCGGGCAGCTGGCGACCGGAATCGCGCGCGAACATGGCTTGCGGCTGGTGGGCGGGGCGGCTGATCGGCTGGCGGCCATGTCAGGGGGCGATCGCGCGGTGCTGGCGCGCGAGATCGAGAAATTGTCGCTGTTCCTCGACGCCGCGCCCGATCGGCCGCGTGAGGCGGGGATCGAGGCGCTCGACGCGATTGGCGCCGATCTGGGTGAGGCCGAGATGTCCGGCGCGATCGAGGCGGTTGTGGGCGGTCGCCCGGCCGAGATCGGCGTCGAGCTGGCGCGGCTGGACGCGGCGGGGGTTTCGACGATTCCGCTGCTGCGCGGGCTGGTCCGCCGCCTGATGGCGCTGGCCGAGATGCGCGCCGATATCGATCATGGGCTGAGCCCCGCCGAGGTCGTCAAGAAGCACCGCGTCTTCTTCAAGGAAGAAGCCGCGACGATCCGCGCACTGCAACGGTGGAACAGCCCGATGCTGGCGCGCGCCGTGGAACGTGCGCGCGAAGCGGAACGCGCGATGACGCGCGGCGGGGGGAATGCAGGGCAGGTGCTGGCGGATCATGAGTTGGCGGTGCTGGCGCGGGGGGCGGCGCGGGGGTGAGTGGCGGCCAGTTTAGGGATATTGAATCGGCTCAAGACGACTCAAGACCCGACCGTGGCGTTCGCTGTGCGTTTCCACAAACCCGCGTTCACACAAGAACTTCTGGAGGCGTGGGTTCGGGTTGTCACAGGTGAGTGCGTGGACGTTCCACAAGACGCAATGATAGCCGCGGTCCTTCGCGAACGCAGTGACGAGCTTCCATAGCGATACAAGCACGCCCTCCCCGCCACCGTCGATGTGCGCGAGATTGACGGTGAGGCAATCATCATCCTTGTTGAACTCGGCAAGCACGGTTGCCGATCCGATGCGGAACGTGATGGGTCGCCCGAATGCGAGCAGTGCATTGAGCTCATCGCTCGGTAGAGCCCGCAGGGCTGCCGGAGTAAGGCCTTCTATTTCCACGCTGACTATCTGGCGGCGGATTCCGCAGGCGACAAGTCGACTCTATCTGTTCGTCACCCCGGACTTGTTCCGGGGTCCACTCATCCTCACGTCCGGCGGCTTGAAGTTCAAGCTCCGCGCTTGCCGCCCGGTGGACCCCGGCACAGGGCCGGGGTGACGAGGGGGGCAAGGTTCCACCAGTCCTCCCCCGGAGGGGGAGGTGGCATCGCGTAGCGATGACGGAGGGGTAGTTTCGTCGAGGGACATCGCCCAGCGGAGAGCTACCCCTCCACCGCCTTCGGCGGTCCCCCTCCCCCTCCGGGGGAGGAGTTTTTGAAGAAGAATGAGAAAGAAGAAGACCCTCCCCAACCCCTCCCGCAAGCGGGAGGGGCTTAAGAAGATCGTCATTAGATTCTTGTTTTAACTAGATTTTTTCGCCCGTCAGACGCTGGCAGATCATGTCGAGCTGATCCAGCGTCGAGTAGGCGAGCGTCAGCGCCCCGCCCTTTTCACCAAAGCTGATCTTGACGTTGAGGCCGAGCACGTCGCCCAGCTGGCGCTCCAGCGCGGCGATGTCGGCGTTGCTGCCGCCGCCCGCTTTGTCGCCGCCGCCCTTCCCCGCCGCGCGCGGCTTGGCGTCGCGGGCGAGCTTTTCGGTTTCGCGGACGGAGAGGTCGCGTTCGACGACGATCTTGGCGAGCTTCTCCGGGTCGGGCGCGCCGATCAGCGCGCGAGCGTGGCCCATCGTCAGCCCGCCCTCGACCACGCGCTGGCGCACGCTTTGCGGCAGGTCGAGCAGGCGGATCAGGTTGGCGATATGGCTGCGCGACTTGTGGACGATCCGCGCCAGCGCCTCCTGGCTATGGCCGAAATCGTTGATCAGCTTCGAATAGGCCTCAGCCTCCTCGATCGCGTTCAAATCCTCGCGCTGGATATTCTCGACGATCGCGATTTCGATCGTCTGCGCCTCGTCGAGGTCGCGGACGATGACCGGCACTTCATGCAGCCGCGCGCGCTGGGCGGCGCGCCAGCGGCGCTCACCGGCGACGATCTGATAATCCTTGCCGTGCGGGCGCACGACGATCGGCTGAATCAGCCCGCGCATCGCGATCGACTTGGCGAGCTCTTCCAGCGCATCCTCGTCGAAATGGCGGCGCGGCTGCTCCGGGTGCGGGGCAAGCGAGCTGACCGGCAGCATCCGCACCCCCATCGATGGTTCGGTACCGGGGCGGACGGGCTCTTCGCGCTCGGCATCGCCCAGCAGCGCGCTGAGGCCGCGGCCGAGGCCGGGTCGCGCCTTGCGCGTGCTGAGTGGCGCGGCAGCGGGAGTCGGGGTCTCTTCGGTCATGCGGCCTTCTTCAGCTTGGGCAGGCGATCGATCACTTCGCGCGCAAGGGCGATATAGGCTTCGGATCCGGCGCAGCGATAATCATAGATCAGCGCCGGCAGCCCGTGGCTCGGGGCTTCGGACAGGCGGACGTTGCGTGGGATCACCGTGTCGAACACCACCTTGCCCAGCACGGCGCGGACGTCATCGGCGACCTGATCGGTCAGGCGATTGCGGCGGTCATACATGGTCAGGACGACACCGAGGATCGACAGGCCCGGGTTGAAGCGGCCGCGGATTCGCTCGACCGTGTTGAGCAGCTGACTGAGCCCTTCCAGCGCGAAAAACTCGCACTGCAGCGGAACGAGCAGCGCGTCCGACGCGACCATCGCGTTGATCGTGAGCAGGCCGAGCGAGGGCGGGCAGTCCATCAGCACCACGTCCCAGCGCTTGGCGCTGCGCTCGATCGCTGTGGCGAGGCGGTGGGTGCGTGCCTCGAACTCGATCAGCTCGATCTCTGCGCCCGACAGGTCGACCGTCGCGGGGACGATATCCAGGCCGGGTACACGGGTGGGGACGACCACATCCTCCAGATTGGTCTCACCGATCAGCAGGTCATAGGTCGAGCGCTCGCGATCCGCGCGGCCGATTCCGAGGCCGGTCGAGCAATTTCCTGAGGATCGAGGTCAAGCAATAACACCCGCTGGCCGGTCGCGGCGAGCGCCGTGCCGACATTGATCGCAGTCGTGGTCTTGCCCACCCCACCCTTCTGATTCGCGATGGCGATGCAGATCATCTGGGGCGTACCTCTTTGGCGACAACGATGAGCGAGTCCGGTGCGGTCACGCTCGGTTCCACGTGGAACGAACCTTGCCACCATAGCTTGGCATCTTCCACCTCCGATTGTGCATTTCTCCCCTTTGGGAGCACCCAGATTGTGGATCTGTCGGTGCGATGCCGGGCAATGCGGAAGACGGTGTCGAGAGTGCCGACCGCGCGTGCCGTTACCACCGCCGCGCGCCCCTTGGTCCGCTCGACCTTTGCCGTGTGGATCGTGACATTGGTCAGGCCAAGGGTATCCGCGCAATGCTGAAGAAACGCAGTGCGCAGCTTGCGGGGTTCGACCAATTCGACCGGGCCATCGCGGAGGATCGCGAGGACGATACCGGGCAGGCCGGCGCCGCTGCCGATATCGAGCCAGAGCCCGCCGGCATCGCCATGCTTGAGCAGCTGCGCCGAATCGACGATATGCCGCGCCCAGATCGCATCGAGCGTGGAGGGTGACACGAGATTCTGTCGCGTCGCCTCATCGCGCAACAGATGCACAAATTGCGCGAGCCGTGTTTCACGTGAAACATCATGGCGTGCGCTGATCCAGCGGCGGGCTTCGTCTTCGGTCATGCAGCCCGCTTCACATGGAGCAGGATTGCGGTCAACGCGGCGGGGGTGATGCCACGCACGCGCGCTGCGTCGCCCAGCGTCGCCGGGCGCGCCGCTCCGAGTCGTTCGACCATCTCGTTGGAGAGGCCGGGGACAGCGCAATAGTCGAGCGAATCGGGAATGCGGGTGCCATCTGCACGGATCATGGCCGCAGCCTCCGCCGCCTGGCGTTCGAGATAGGGGGCGTAGCGGGCGTCCTCGATCAGTTCGCCGAGGACCGCCGGGTCACTGTCTGCGGTGTCGATGCCGAGATGGTCGAGCGTCACTGCGGGAAAGCGCAGCCATTCGAACGCGGTGCGCCGCGCGCCGTCCTGCGCAACAAGCGACCCCGCCTGCCCCATCGCATGGGCGGTGATGCTGTGCGAGAAGCGCTGGTCGAGCGCTTGCCGGGCGGCGGCGCGGGCGCTGATGAATGCCTGACGCTCCGGGCCAAGACAGCCGGCTGCGTCACCCAATGCGGCGAGGCGGGTCTGGGCGTTGTCGGCGCGCAAGTACAGCCGATGTTCGGCACGCGCGGTCAGCATGCGGTAGGGCTCGGTCACGCCCTGAAGCGTGAGATCGTCGATCATTACCCCGATATAGCTGATCTGACGCGGGAACAGCGTGGGCGCGCGACCGAGAGCCGCAGCGGCGGCGTTAATGCCCGCTACCAGACCCTGCGCGGCGGCTTCCTCATAGCCGGTCGTGCCGTTGATCTGCCCGGCGCAGTACAGGCCAGGAAGATCCCGGCACTCCAGTTGGTGCGTCAGCGAGCGGGGGTCGACATGGTCATACTCAACGGCATAGCCCGGGGTAACGATGCGCGCGTGTTCAAGCCCCCGCATCGACGCGATCATCGCCGCCTGAATGTCGGTCGGCAGCGAGGTCGACAGGCCGTTGGGATAGACGAGGTGGGTCGCGAGCCCTTCGGGTTCCAGGAAGACCTGATGCCCGTCGCGGTCGCCGAAGCGAAAGATCTTGTCCTCGATCGATGGGCAATAACGCGGACCCCCGGCCTCGATCGCCCCGCTGAACAGGGGTGAACGATCTAATCCAGTACGAATGATCGCATGCGTCTCGAGCGTGGTACGGGTGATTGCGCAGGCAAGTTGGGGCAGACGCGGTCCGCGCGTCATCGGCGACATGCGCCAGTCGTCGGCGTCGCTCGGCTGTTCCTCGAGCGCCGCCCAGTCGATCGTGCGGCCGTCGAGCCGAGGCGGCGTGCCGGTTTTGAGTCGGGTGATCGGCAGGCCGCAGTCGCGCAGCTGGATACCGAGTGCGGTCGCAGCGCGCTCCCCTACCCTGCCACCCGTCTCACGCTCCTCCCCGCGGAAGATGCGGCCACCCAGGAAGGTGCCGCTGGCGAGGATGACGGCGTGGGCGTGCAGCTTGGTGTCATCTGCAAGGCGGATACCGGCGATGCGTCCGCCTTCAAGGAGCAGCGCGACCGCTTCTCCCGCGACGATCCCCAGTCCCTGCTGGGCGGCGAGCATCGTCTGGATCGCGGCGGAATAGCGTATGCGGTCGGCTTGGACGCGGGGGCCCTGCACCGCTGGGCCCTTGGAGCGGTTCAGCAGGCGATAATGGATTGCGGCGGCATCGGCGGCGCGGGCGATCAGGCCGTCGAGCGCGTCGACTTCACGGACGAGATGGCCCTTACCCAGACCACCGATCGCCGGGTTGCACGACATTGCGCCGATCATCGCGGGATCGAAGGTAACAAGCGCTGTCCGTGCACCGCAGCGCGCAGCCGCAGCTGCCGCTTCGGTACCGGCATGGCCGCCGCCGATCACGATCACGTCATATGTGTGCATGGGTGCCGCATAGCGATGTGCGGGGATCACGTCAAAAACGTTCCACGTGGAACACTCACTTGCCGATGCAGAATCGCCCGAACAAGGTGTCGAGCATCGCTTCGACATCGGCGGCACCCGTCACGCGATGAAATGCGCGAAGCGCCGTACGAAGCTCCTCCGCCACCAGCAGCGCGTCCCGCTCCCGCGCTGCGCGACGCAGCGCCGAGGCAGCTTGCCCCGCGAGCCCCCGCTGACGCGCGTTCAGCGCGACGGCGTCTGATGGCGGCAGCAACGTTGCGGCAACTCCGCCAATCATGGTCCACAGGGCTTCGATGCCCTGCCCGGTCGCCGCCGATACGCTATGGCGCGCATCGACCGGACGTCCACGACCGGGTTCGTCAATACGGGGACGAATCAGCAGATGGTTGACCGCCGCCACCTCGACTGACGGCGGTCCGTCGTCGAGCCACAGCACGAGGTCCGCAGTCTCGATTGCCGACCGCGCGCGGGCGATCCCGATTTCCTCGACCATATCCGCGGGGGTTTCGTTCAGACCTGCGGTATCGGTGAGCAGATACGCGACCCCGTCGCGCATCACCGGCACTTCGATCCGGTCACGTGTGGTTCCCGCGAGTGGTGAGACGATGGCTGCTTCGCGACCCGCCAAAGCGTTGAGCAAGGTCGATTTGCCCGCATTGGGCGATCCGGCGAGCACGATACGGATGCCGTCGCGAACCCGTTCGACCGGCGGCTGGGCGATCGCCGCCTCGATCGCAACCGCAAGCAGGTCGGCGTCGCGAGCCACCGCGTCGAGCACATCGCCCTCCGCGGCCACATCTTCTTCGTCGCCATGATCGAGCATTGCCTCGATCAACGCAGAGAGCCGAAGCGCGCTGGTGGCCCAGCCTTCGATCTGAGCGCGCACTCCGCCTTCTGCCGCACGCAGTGCAGTGCGGCGCTGCATCTCGGTCTCGGCGGCGAGCAAGTCACCCAATCCTTCGGCTTCGGTCAGGTCGATCCGACCGTGAGCGAGCGCGCGGCGGGTAAACTCGCCTGGTTCGGCACCGCGCAGCCCCGGAAGCGCGGCAAGCGCAGCCTCGACCGCGCGCACCACCGCGCGGCCGCCGTGGAGGTGAAGTTCGGCAAGATCCTCACCGGTCGCGGTCGCGGGGCCGGGAAAGACCAGCACCAGCGCGCGGTCGAGCGGTTCGCCATCGCGCCGCAAGGTCCGCAGCGATGCGCGACGCGGCGGGGGCAACTCGCCCACCAGCGTGGCGACGGCGGCGAACGCCCGAGGACCGGAAATTCGGATGACCGCGATGCCGGCGGGCAATGCCCCGCTCGACAGCGCGTAGATCGTCTCGCTCACTCGCTGCCGCTGCGCTTGCCCATATCGAACATGCCGCGCCAGAAATTCATCCCGGCCTCACCCATCGGGGTCCAGCTCTTCATCATCGACTCGATCATCTCGGGATTGATCCCGCCCTTCTCGATCGATCGAGCATCATCTGGATGTAGCGGTCGTGCACCGGGGTGAAATCGGGCAGGCCCATCGCGCGACGCGCCTCTTCGGGGGTGCAGTCGACCTCGACATTGATCTTCATGTGTCTTCTCCACTTGAGCCCGAAGCATCCCCTGCCCTACGCTCGCCCCATGTATGCGCGCGACCATGCCCTGATCGCAACGCCCATCGGCCCGATCCGGATCGAAGGCGACGAAGAAACGGTACTGCGCGTGACGCTGGGTGTCGCGGAACCGGTTGCGGACGGGAGATATGCAGCTGTCCGTGCCGCGGCCGAACAGCTGCGCGCCTATTTTGCGGGCGAACTCAAGAGCTTCGACCTCCCCCTTCCCATGATCGCTTCGGCGCGCGGCCAGGTGCTTCGCGACGGCTTGGTCGCCCTTCCCTATGGCGAGACCGCGAGCTACGGCGAGCTGGCCCGGCGACTCGATTCCGGGCCGCGTGCGATCGGGCAACTGTGCGCGCGCAATTCCCTGCCCGTCATCATCCCGTGCCACAGGGTGACCGCCGCGGGCGGCGCGCTGGGGAGCTATTCGGCGGGCGACGGCCCCGCGACCAAGAAATGGCTGCTCGACCACGAGCAGCGCCACGCCTGACCCGAAGGAGAGTTTCATGGCGAGCACCGACATCCAGGCAATCGACGGCAGCGGAAGCTTTGCCGCTTATCGCGCCGACCCCGAAGGCGCACCGCGCGGCGCAATCGTGGTGATTCAGGAAATCTTTGGCGTCAACGAAGGCATCCGGCGCAAGTGCGATCATTTTGCGTCACTCGGCTATATGGCGTTCGCGCCCGACCTGTTCTGGCGGCTGAGGCCCGGCATCCAGCTCGACCCCGATATCGAGTCGGAATTTCAGGAAGCGCTCGGCTGGATGGGCAAGTTCGACCAGGACAAGGGCGTCGCGGATATCGAGGCGACAATCCGCGCAGCGCGCGCCGCAAGCGGCGGCAAGGTCGGGGTTACTGGCTATTGCCTGGGCGGACGCCTCGCCTTCATGGCCGCGGCGCGCACCGATAGCGATGCCAGCGTCGGCTATTATGCGGTGGGCGTGGACGGGCTGCTCGGCGAAAAACATGCCATCGCCAATCCGCTGATGCTGCACATCGCCGGCGAGGACGGATTCGTCCCCGCCCCGGTGCAGAAGGCGATGCATGACGGGCTGGACGGCCACCCCAAGGTGACTCTGCACGACTATCCGGGCGAGGACCACGGCTTTGCCACCGAGATGGGCAACAGGCGGTCGGATACGGCGGCGCGGCTGGCCGACAGCCGGACCGAAGCGTTCTTCGCCGAGCATATCGGCTGACACGAAAAAGGGGCGGCGTCGTAACGGACACCGCCCCTTTTCTGTTGTGGGATCAGACCCTTAGCGGAACAGCTGAAGGATGCCGACATCCTGGTCGGTGATCCCGGTGTAGATCATCGACCCGGCGACATAGACGATCACCAGCAGACCGACCCAAGCGATCCAGCGATAGCGTTCGATGTACTTGGCGATGACGTTCGCCGCGACGCCCATCAGTGCCACCGCGATAACCAGGCCGACCATCAGGATACCGGGATGGTCGCGCGCCGCGCCGGCAACGGCCAGCACGTTGTCGAGGCTCATCGACACGTCGGCGACTGCGACAGCCCAGGCGGCACCCGCAAAGCTCTTCGCCGGCTTCAGGCCCGAATGCTCGTCACCCGCAATTTCGGGCGAGCCGGCGCTTTCACCGGCACCATGGCCGATTTCGCGGTACATCTTCCACGCCACCCACAGCAGCAGCACGCCGCCAGCGAAGATCAGTCCGATGATCGCCATCAGCTGAGTCACGACCAGCGCGAACGCGATGCGCAGCACCAATGCCGCGATGATGCCGATCAGGATCACCTTCTTGCGCTGATCCGCGGGAAGACCCGCCGCAAGCGCGCCGATGACGATCGCATTGTCGCCCGCCAGCACGATGTCGATCAGGATTACCTGCCCGAACGCCAGCCAGGCTGACCCGCTGCCTGAGAACAGGCCGGCAAAGTCGTTGACGATATGACCCCAGATTTCGGTCATGGGTTCCCCTTCTTATTGGTCTGCACAGCGCAACGCATAATCAAACATCGCGGGTCCGTCATGGGCAAAGCCCATGACGTCGAACGAGCCGTTCGGACGCTTCGACGAGTCCTGATCTAGCAGCGCTAAATCAGGCCGCCTTGGTCACTGATTCATGCTGTCGAAGAAGTCTTCGTTGGTCTTCGAATCCTTCATCTTGTCGAGCAGGAACTCCATCGCATCGGTGGTGCCCATCTGCATGAGGATGCGGCGCAGCACCCACATCTTCGACAGCGTCGGCTTGTCGAGCAGCAGCTCTTCCTTGCGCGTGCCGCTCTTGCCGACGTCGAGCGCCGGGAAGATGCGCTTGTCCGCGACCTTGCGGTCGAGCACGATTTCGGAGTTGCCGGTGCCCTTGAACTCTTCGAAGATCACCTCGTCCATGCGGCTGCCGGTGTCGATCAGCGCGGTCGCGATGATCGAAAGCGACCCGCCCTCCTCGATGTTGCGCGCGGCGCCGAAGAAGCGCTTGGGCCGCTGGAGCGCATTGGCGTCGACACCGCCGGTCAGCACCTTGCCCGAGCTGGGCACGACGGTGTTGTAGGCGCGGCCGAGGCGGGTGATCGAATCGAGCAGGATGACGACATCCTTCTTGTGTTCGACCAAGCGCTTGGCCTTTTCGATCACCATTTCGGCGACCTGGACATGGCGCGTGGCGGGTTCATCGAAGGTCGAGCTGACCACCTCGCCCTTCACGCTGCGCTGCATGTCGGTGACTTCCTCGGGTCGCTCGTCGATCAGCAGGACGAGCAGGAACACCTCGGGATGGTTGTCGGTGATCGCCTTGGCGATGTTCTGCAGCATCACCGTCTTGCCGACGCGCGGCGGTGCGACGATCAGCGTGCGCTGGCCCTTGCCCTGGGGCGACACGATGTCGATGACCCGCGCCGACTTATCCTTCTGGGTCGGATCGGCGGGGTCGAGCGTGAGCTTCTGATCCGGGTAAAGCGGGGTCAGGTTGTCGAAATTGACGCGGTGGCGGACGGCGTCGGGATCGTCGAAATTGACACTGACCAGCTTGGTCAGCGCAAAATAGCGCTCGCCATCCTTGGGGGCGCGAATTTCACCTTCGACGGTGTCGCCCGTGCGCAGGCCGAATTTGCGGACCTGATTGGGCGAGACATAGATGTCGTCGGGACCAGCGAGATAGTTGGACTGGGGGCTGCGCAGAAAGCCGAAGCCGTCCTGAAGCACCTCGATCGTGCCCTCGCCCATGATCAGTTCGCCATTCTCGGCCTGGGCCTTGAGGATCGCGAACATCAAATCCTGCTTGCGCAGCGTCGACGCGCTTTCGACACCAAGTTCCTCGGCCATCGACACCAGTTCGGCGGGCGCGGTTTTCTTCAAATCTTTCAAGTGCATGGGAGAAGTCCGTCTGGCGATCGCTATGGGTTTTCGGGCGTTTGGACGCGCAGGTCGCGATGGCTTGAGGAAAAAAGGAGGGACGCCGGGCCGCCGCCAGGACGGCGACGCGACCCCAGCGGATTAGGATTCGCCCTGTGGCAAGTCAAGCGATCAGGCTGACATCAGCCTGACAGACTGACAGAAACACACGGGTTTGCGGCGAACGGGACGGGTTTGCGACCGGTTCGGGTCGGGAAAGCAACCGCGACGCGACACCGGCGCGACACGTGCGGGACTTCGAGTCACCACATGCGCGCGCCTGATGCGACAGAAACAGGCCGCACCGCGACAGCTATCGACCGCCGCGCGACAATGACGCAGCGGGATCGCGCCTACAGATAACAGGTTCAATCGGTCAAAGAGCGGCATCCGGGGATGCGCGCCGAGGAGAACAAAGAAAATCCAACATTACAAGCATATTGGACGCGCGATCAGAACGGGCGGACCACCGCCAGGATGACGATCAGCGCGACGAAGATCGCGGGCATTTCGTTGGCGAGGCGCAGCTGTTTGGAGGTCAGCGACCCCTGCCCCGTCGCGAGCTTCTTCGAATAGCCGACCGCCCAGCCATGATAGCCCGAGAGCAGCAGGACGAGCAGCAGCTTGGCATGGAGCCAGCCCAGACCCGCGCCGCCTTCGAACAGGCCGAGATTGATCGCGAGGGCGATGCCGAGCAGCCAGACGATGACCAGCGACGGGGTGAGGATCACGCGGCGCAGCTTTGCCTCACGCTCTTTCCACGCCTTGGCCTGGACCGGGTCGGCCAGCGCCTCCTGATGATGGACCAGATAGCGCGGGAGGATGAACAAGCCGGCCATCCAGAAGATCACGAAGATGACGTGCGCGGCCTTGGCCCACAGCCAGGCATTGCCGAGAAATCCGGTCATCAACGCGTCCCCCTGACGATGCCGATCAGCTGTTCGACATGGGCAATCGGCGTATCCTGTTGAATGCCGTGGCCCAGATTGAAGATATGGGGGCGGTCGCGCAGGGCATCAACCACGCGGGTGGCGGCGGCCCGCAATTCCTCACCGCCGGCGATCAGCGCGAGCGGATCGAGATTGCCCTGAACCGGCATTCCCGCGGGGAGTTCGCGATGCGCCCAGACCGGATCGACCGTCTCGTCGAGGCCAATCGCGTCCACGCCGGTTTCGCGGGCGTAAGCGGCGAGCTTGCCGCCCGCACCCTTGGGGAATCCGATGATCTGGGCATCCGGGCAACGCGCGCGCAGGCCCGCGACGATCGCGGCGTTGGGGGCGATCACCCAGCGTTCGAATTGCGCGGGGCTGAGCGACCCGGCCCAGCTGTCGAACAGCTGCACCGCCTCGACCCCAGCCTCGATCTGCTTCGCCAGATAGTCGATCGACATTGCGACGATCGCGTCGATGATCGCCTGGAATGCACCGGGATCGGCATAGGCCATGCGGCGCGTCTCGCTCTGGTCGCGACTGCCTTGTCCTGCGACCATGTAGGTCGCGTTGGTCCACGGACTTCCTGCAAAGCCCAGAAACGTCACCTCAGGCGGCAAGGCGGCGGCGACGCGGCGCACAGTGCCATAGACCGGGTCGAGCCGCTGTGGGGCCGCTGTGAGGCTTTCCAGCGCATGATCGACCAGCCTGGGGGGCAAGGCGCGGCCCCTCCCCCGCCTCGAACCACAGATCCTGGCCGAGCGCATGCGGTACGACGAGAATGTCGGAAAACAGGATCGCGCCGTCGAAGCCGAAGCGGCGGATCGGCTGGAGCGTGATCTCCGCCGCGGCGTCGCTGTCGTTGACCAGTTCGAGAAACCCGCCCTTTTCGGCCCGGAGCGCGCGATACTCGGGAAGGTATCGGCCCGCCTGACGCATGAGCCACATCGGCGGTGCATCGACGCGCTCGCCTGACAGCACTCGGAGCAGTTTCTTCGGAGTCACAGGACCGTCCGTCTCTCTCAACAAAAATAAGAAGAAGAATCTAAGTAGGATGTAGTTGTACGTTGGTGCGTGGATGCCGGGGCTTAGGCGTTCGTCCCCATTCTGCCAACAGATTGACCGGGCGGACTCCCGCGATTCCGCCGCGATTCGATTCAGTCGTCCCCGTTATCCACAGCCTGTGTGGCGGATCGCCTGGCTGTGGGCGCGGTTGTGGACGAATGATCCGGAGCGTGGACCGACTCCCACGCTTGGCGGGTGTTGCGCGTTGCGCTAGCGATTTCCCCATGTTTTCCACAGATCCGTCCAGACTAGGCGTTTTCCTCCCCTCCCGCTTGCGGGAGGGGTCGGGGAGGGCCTGTTTTTGGATGTTTCCGGAGTGGACACGCCCTCCCCTAGCCCCCTCCCGCAAGCGGGAGGGGGAATCTTTGAAACTCCACCTGCACCTTCTCTCCGATTCCACCGGCGAGACGCTGGAGAATATCGCCAAGGCGGCGCTGGCGCAGTTCGACGATGTCGAGGTGTTGCGCCATTTCTGGCCGATGGTGCGCAGCGAAACGCATCTCGAGCGCATCCTCGCCGAAATCGCGCAGAATCCGGGGCTGGTGATCTTCACGCTGGTCAATCCGGAGATCCGCCGCCAGCTCGAGACGCGGTGCCGCGCGATCGGCTTGCCAGCGGTCGCACCGCTCGATCCGGTCAATCATGCGTTGTCCAACCTGCTGGGACAGGAGATGAAGGCGCGGCCGGGGCGGCAGCATATGCTGGACGCCGCCTATTTCGCGCGCGTGGACGCGATCCAGTTCACCATCGCGCATGACGATGGGGTGAATTGGGAGAATTGGGAGGAGGCGGACATCGTGCTGGCGGGCGTGTCGCGCACGTCGAAGACGCCGACGTCGATCTACCTCGCCAATCGCGGGTTCAAGGTCGCAAACATCCCGATCGTGCCGCAATCGCCGCCGCCCGACCTGCTCTATCGATTGAAGAACCCGATGGTGGTCGGGCTGACCACCAGCCCCGAGCGGCTGATCCAGGTGCGGCGCAACCGGCTGCTCGCGCTCAACCAGCAGGATGAGACCAGCTATATCGAGCAGGAAGCGGTGCAGAAGGAGGTCGCCTATGCCCGGCGCATGTTCGCCGACAATGGCTGGCCGGTGATCGACGTGACGCGCCGGTCGATCGAGGAGACAGCGGCGGCGATCATTACCATGGCCAATGAGCGCGTCAACGCGGAGGCGCGGCCATGATCGTGCTGGCTTCGACCAGCGCGTCGCGGCGCGCGATGCTTGCGGCGGCGGGCGTGGCGCACGAGGCGCTGCCAGCGCATGTCGATGAGGATGCGGTCAAGGCGAGCCTTGGAAAAGTCGCGCCGCGCGACTTGGCCGATGCGCTGGCCGAGATGAAGGCGCTCAAGGTCAGCCAGCGTGTGCCGGGGACATTGGTGCTGGGCGGGGGATTCGGTGGTGGCGATCGAGGACGGGACGTTGGTCGACAAGCCGGTCGATCGCGCCGATGCCGAGCGGCACCTCAAGATGCTGTCGGGCAAGCGCCACGATCTCTACAGCGCGGCGGTGATCGCGGAGAATGGCCAAGCGCTGTGGCGGCATGTCGATCGCGCGCGGCTGTGGGTCAGGCCGCTGTCGGATCGGTTCATCGCCGAGTATCTCGATGCCGAGTGGCCCGCGATTTCGGGCTGTGTCGGCTGTTACCGGGTCGAAGGTCCGGGGGTTCAGCTGTTCAGCCGGATCGAGGGCAGCCACTACACCATCCTGGGGATGCCGCTGCTCAACATCCTCGATTTTCTGCGGACCAGAGGCAAGTTGACGTCATGACCACCCCTTTTGCCCCCCATATGCTGAGGTGATCGGCGACCCCATTGCACAGTCCAAGTCGCCGCTGATCCATGGCTTCTGGATCGACAAGCTTGGGCTCGACGCCCGCTATGCCAAGACGCTGGTAACGCCCGAGGGGCTGGGCGATTTCTTCGCCTCGCGGCGTGACGACCCCGACTGGCGCGGGTGCAACATCACCGCCCCGCACAAGGTGGCGGCGCTCGACCATGTGCCCGATCCGGGCGGGGTGCGCGACAGCATAGGCGCGATCAATACGGTGTTTCGCGGGGCGAATGGCGCGTTGATCGGGACCAATACCGATGCAGCCGGCTTCTATGCGCCGATTGCCGAGTTCGATCTGGAGGGCGCGCCGGTCGCGGTGGTCGGTGCGGGCGGCGCGGCGCGCGCGATCCTGTTCGCGCTGGCGCGGGCGGGGGTGGAGCGGGTCACCATCCTCAACCGATCGCCGTTGAAGGCGATGGGGCTGCTTGCGACCTTCGGGTTGAAGGGCGATGCGGTGCCGCTCGACGCGCCGCTGCCGCCGGTGGCGCTGCTGGTCAATGCCAGTTCGCTGGGAATGGTGGGGCATCCGCCGCTCGACCTCGACTTGTCGAACCTGCCCGAAGATGCGCTGGTCTATGACGCGGTCTATGCGCCACTCGAGACCGGGCTGCTCGCGGCGGCGCGGGCGCGCGATCTGGAGACGGTCGACGGGCTGGAGATGCTGATCGGCCAGGCGGCGCTGGCGTTCGAGCTGTTCTTTGGCGAACCGGCACCGCGCGAACATGATGCCGAGTTGCGAGCGCTGCTGCTGGCATGACCCTGATTCTCGGTCTCACCGGGTCGATCGGCATGGGCAAATCGACCGTCGCGGCGATGTTTGCCGAGGCAGGGGTGCCGGTATTCGACGCCGATGCTGAGGTGCACCGGCTGCAGGGGCCGGGCGGTGCTTTGGTCGCGCAGATCGAAGCCGAGTTTCCCGATACGACGACCGAGCTGGGGGTGGATCGCACGCTGCTGGGCGAGGCGGTGTTCGGCAACCCGGAAGCATTCAAGCGGCTGGAAGGGATTGTGCATCCCGCCGTTGCGCATGCGCGCAATGAATTTCTCAAGGCCAATGCCGACAAGCCGCTGGTGCTGCTCGACGTGCCACTGCTGTTCGAAGCGGGTGGCTGGCGGCAGGTGGACAAGATCGTCGTCGTCTCCGCGCCGGCCGAAATTCAGCGTGAACGAGTGCTGTCGCGGCCCGGCATGACGGTCGAACGCTTCGAGTCGATCCTTGCCAGGCAACTGCCCGATGCGGAGAAGCGCGCGCGCGCAGATTTCGTGATTTCGACCGGCGGGTCCAAGGATGAGACAAGGGCCGAAGTTGCCGCGCTGATCGCTTGCCTCGCGCGCGAAACAGGCGGATAAGCAGGGCATGCGCGAAATCGTGTTCGACACCGAAACGACCGGCCTGAGCTACAGCGCCGGGCACCGGCTGGTGGAAATCGGGTGCGTCGAGCTGATCAACCGCGTGCCGACCGGTCGTCATTTCCACCGCTACCTCAATCCCGATCGCGACATGCCGATCGAGGCGTTCGCGGTGCATGGCCTGTCGGAGGCGTTCCTGGCCGACAAGCCGCGGTTCCACGAGATTTGCGACGATCTGATCGAATTTCTGGGCGATTGCCCGCTGATCGCGCACAATGCGATGTTCGACCTGGGATTCATGAATGGCGAGCTGAAGGCGTGCGGGCGCGCACTGCTGCCGGTCGATCGCATCGTCGATACGCTGCAGATCGCGCGCGCCAAGCATCCCGGGGCCAAGCATACGCTCGACGCGCTGTGCGTGCGCTATGGCGTCGACCTGTCGGCGCGCGAGCTGCACGGCGCGCTGCTCGACGCGCAGTTGCTGGCGCAGGTGTTCATCGAATTGACCGGCGGACGCCAGATTGCGCTTGGGCTCGCGGTGGAACAGGCGGCCGGACCCGAGCGGATCGAGTTCGGCGCCGCGAAGACGCATGTGCGACCGGCACGCATTTTTGTGCCGAGCGATGCGGAACTGGCCCGCCATTCGGCGTTTATGGCCGGGTTCGAGGACCCAGTGTGGGGAACGGAGGCGTCCGGTTGACGCTGTCGGCCCCCATTCCTAGGTGCTCCTCTTGTTAGGACGGAGGAAAATATGGATATCCGGGTTTCTGGTCACCAGGTGGACACGGGCACTGCGCTGAGGCAGCACGTGGACGACCGGCTCCAGGGTATCGCCGAGAAATATTTCGCCCGCGCGATCTCGGCCCAGGTCACGTTCGGCAAGGGGCCGCATGATTACGGCTTCACCTGCGACATCGTCGCGCACGTGATGCAGGGGCTGGTGCTCAAGGGATCGCATGCCGCGCAGGAGGCGCACCTTGCGTTCGACGGTGCCGCCGACAAGATCGAAAAGCAGCTGCGCCGGTACATGCGCCGCCTGAAGGACCGCAACAACGGCCAGCAGCAGGCGATGATGGATGCCGCCTATGACGCGGGCTACACCGTTTTCCAGATCGAGACCGATGAGGAAGAGGCCGCCGACGCGCCGCCGATCATCGCCGAAACGCGGGTGGACGTGCCCGATGCGAGCGTGTCGGACGCGGTGATGATGCTCGACCTGCGCAACACCAATGCACTGCTGTTCAAGAATACCGGAACCGGCACCTACAACATGGTCTATCGCCGCACCGACGGCACGATCGGCTGGGTCGAACCCAACCGGGCGGCCTGACGCGGGACGATGCACGATCTCCATGATCTGCTGACGCCCGAGGCGGTGGCTTCGGGCGTGACGGCGGGCAGCAAGAAGAAGCTCTTCGCGCTGCTCGCCGACGTCGCGGCGCGGGCCTATGGGCTCGACGCCGCGACCGTCGCTGCCGCGCTTGCGGCGCGCGAGCGGCTGGGCACGACTGGCTTTGGCGGCGGAATCGCGATTCCGCACGGGCGGATCG
Organism: Sphingomonas sp. J344; assembly: GCF_024700005.1. Lineage (NCBI taxonomy): Bacteria > Pseudomonadati > Pseudomonadota > Alphaproteobacteria > Sphingomonadales > Sphingomonadaceae > Sphingomonas > Sphingomonas sp. J344. The sequence goes on from NZ_JAJONB010000001.1 coordinate 1,336,100, forward strand.
AGGGGCTGGAGAGCGTGCGCGGGGTGATGATGCGGCTCGACCGGCCGATCGATTTCGCCGCAGTGGACGACAGTCCGGTGGATCTGGTGTTCATGCTGCTGTCGCCGGTGAATGCCGGGGCCGAGCATCTGAAGGCGCTGGCCCGGGTGTCGCGGCGGCTGCGCGATCGCGGCTTTACCGCCAAATTGCGCGGCGCCGGGTCGGCCGATGCCATCTATGCGCTGCTCGCGGGGACCGAAGCGCGTGACGCCGCAGCCTGACGCGATCGCGGCGGTCGGGGCAGAGGCGCATCATCGCGCGCTCGAATCGCTCTATGCCGCCGCGCCCATCAACCAGCTGTTCGAATCGCGGCTGGAGATCGCGCGCGCCGGCGTGGCGCATATCCGCTTCACCATCGACGAACGTCATTTCCACGCGGGCGGCGCGGCGCATGGGACGAGCTATTTCAAGATGCTCGACGATGCCGCCTTCTATGCGGCGAACAGCCTGGTGACCGACCGGTTCCTGCTCACCACGGCGTTCAACCTGCTGTTCACAAAGCCGCTGGGTCCGGGACCCGTGACCGCCGAGGGGCGCTGGGTCAGCGGGCAAAGGCGGGTGTTCGTCGCCGAGGCGCGGTTGATCGACGCGAGCGGCGAAGAGGCGGCGCGCGGGACCGGCACCTTCATGAAGTCGCGGATCGCGCTGGCCGGGCTGCCCGGTTATCGCACTGCGCGATGAGCGCCCGGCTCGCCAGCGGGCTGATCGTCAATGCGCTGATCCGCCGGGTCAATGCCGAAGGCGGGAGCGCGATGGTGCTTGCCAGGGGGCATGAAGAGGCGGGCGCGATCCTGGTCCTGACGCTGGAGCGCGGCATGAATCCCGGCTTTTTCGAGCGCGGAATCGGGGCGGATGGCGAGCCAGCGCTGGTGCGCAGCGGCCCATCGGCGTTCGAAGATCCGTTCGGGGTGAGCGACTACTGGCAGCGTCGCCGCAGCCGCGACCCCGACCTGTGGGTGGTCGAACTGGATATCGCAGCGGCAGAACGGTTCGCCGCTGAAACGATTATCGGCGCTTGACGCACCGCAACATCGGCGGCAGAGGCGCGCGACGTTATAAATAGCGTTGTGCCGTCGGGGTCAGAGGCCGGTGGTTACGCAGTCGGGGGCAAGCCCGATCGGTCCGTGCAAAAGCACCCCGTGGGACCGAATCGCGCACCAACCGCACAGTATCGATGTTGAATGTCTTTCTCGTTCCGGGCTGCGATGATCGCGGCCACGACCCTGACCATTGCCGCAGGCATTGGCGCAACGGCCCCGGGTATCGCCGGAGAAGCCGAAAAGACCCCGGTCCAGGCGATTAACGAAGCCGCGACCGAACAGGTTCCCACGATGGGCGAATCGCTTGCCGCGCTCGACGCCGACGATGCCGCCCTCCCCCAGGACTCAGATTCCGAATCCGCCACCTACGCGACGCTGGCCGCTGCGGTCGCCGCGCAGGACGCGGTCGCCGACGATGCCGAGCTCAACTGCCTCGCGATCGGCGTCTATTACGAATCCAAGGGCGAGCCGCTCGAGGGCCAGCTCGCGGTCGCCGAGGTGATCCTCAACCGCGCCAAGTCGGGCCGCTTCCCGGCATCGGTGTGCGGCGTGCTCACCCAGCGCGGCCAGTTCTCCTTCGTCCGCGGCGGTCGTCTCGTCCAGCCACCGGCGGGTGCGCGTGCGTGGAAGACCGCGCTCGCGGTGGCACAGGTCGCACGCGACGATGCCTGGGACAGCAGCGTATCGAACGCGCTGTTCTTCCATGCCCGTTATGTCTCGCCCGGTTGGCGCCGCGCGCGGGTCGGCAGCGTCGGCAACCATATCTTCTATCGTTGATCCTGCCGGACGGGCTTTCGTTCGTTCGTCAAATGTTCTAAGGGCCGGGGATGGTTTCGATGCCTTCCCCGGCCTTTCCCGTTGATCCAGAGCTCGACGCTGCGGCTGCGCCACTCATCGCCGCCGATGTGACGCGCGGCGTTTGCCGCATGCTGCTGCGGCACGAGACGATTGCGATGGCGGAAGTGCCGCTGGGCGATGGACGACGCGCCGACCTGATGGCGCTCAACCTGCGCGGCGAGATCGTGATCGTCGAGGTCAAGGTGTCGCGCGCCGACCTGATCGGCGACGGCAAGTGGACCGACTATCTCGCCCATTGCGACCGTTATTTCTGGGCCGTGCCGGCTGGATTCGATCTGGCGCCGTTCGACCGTCCCGATTTCCTGCCCGAGCGCGCCGGGGTGATCGTCGCCGACCGCTACGACGCGGCGATCGTGCGCGAGGCGCGGACCGTGCCGCTGGCGAGCGCGACACGGCGCAAATGCACATTGGCCTTTGCCCGCCGCGCGGCGCGGCGGGTGATCACGCTGACCGACCCCGAAGCGGATGGACTGGGTTGGGGTAGTTAGAAACTCGGGCCGGAGACCGCGCGCTTCTGGACCTTGGGGGCATTTTTGAGCGCTTCGGCGACGGCCGGCGCGCGGGTATCGCGGGCGGCATAGTCGCGAGCGCTCAGGCCCGCAAGCCGATCGACCATGTCGGGGTCGGCACCGCTGGTGAGGAGCAGCTGGACCAGTTCGAGATCGCGGCGCTGGACGGCGCGCATCAGCGGAGTCTCGCCCCCATTATTGGCCAGATTGACATTGCCCTTGCGGGTGAGGATTTCCCGGATCCCCTCGGGCCAGTTGGCCTCGACGGCAAGCATCAGCGGACTGTTGCCCTGCCCGTCCTGCAGATTCACATTGCCCCCGCGCGCGAGGATGAAGCGCAGATAGGTCATGTCGCGGCGCTTGGCGACGATATGGATCGCCGCGTCGCCATCGTCGCCCTTGACGTTGACGATCGTCTGGCCGGGCGCGCTCAGATATTCGGTGACCTTGTTGCCATCCTGCTCGCGCACAGCCTTGAGGAACAGATAGCTTTCGGAAAAGCGCTGGGCACCAGCGGGAAGCGCAACGCACAGCAGTACCGCGGCGAATACGAGCCGGGACGAAACGGTCAACATGGTCGGAACAAACCCCCGATAGGATGCAAGCCTTGCCTAACCCTCCCTATCAGATCATGGGTCGCCTTGTCATGAACAGGATATCCTTCTTCGCGCTTCCATTGGCTTTGGCGCTCGCCGCCTGCGGCGGAGGTGCGCCGCAACCCAAGTCGCTCGCCGACGCCCCGCTCGCCGGAGCGTCGATCGGCGGGCCGTTCACGCTGGTCAATGGCGACGGCAAGACCGTCACCGAGAAGGCGTTCGCCGGCAAGTACCGGATCATGTATTTCGGCTACACCTTCTGCCCCGATGTCTGCCCGGTCGATGTCCAGAATATCGGCGGCGCGATGAAGCGGCTCGATCAGCAGAATCCCGAGCTGGCGGCGAAGATCGTGCCGGTCTTCGTGTCGATCGACCCGGCGCGCGACACGCCGGCGGTGGTCAAGGAGTTCACGGCCGCGTTCCACCCGCGCATGGTCGGGCTGACCGGGAGCGCGGCGCAGGTCGATGCGGCAGCCAAGGTCTATCGCGTCCCCTATGCCAAGCGCGAGACGCCGACCGGCTATCTGATGGACCATGGGCGTCAGGCCTATCTGATGGGCCCCAATGGCGAACCGATCGCGCTGCTGCCGCAGGAACAGAGCCCTGACGCGATCGTCGCGGAAATCACGCGGTGGATCGGCTGACCCGCTTCTGGGAAATGCCGCTCGCCCGGCTCGACCGCGCGCAGTGGGAGGCGCTGTGCGACGGGTGCGGCAAATGCTGTCTGCACAAGATCGAGGACGCCGATACCGGTGACCTCTATGCGACCAATGTCGCATGCCGCCTGCTTGATCGCGATCAGGGGCGGTGCAGCGATTATCGCCATCGCCACGCCTATGTCGCCGAATGCGTGCGGCTGAATGCGGGGAATGTCGACGACATTCCGTGGCTGCCGGTGACCTGTGCCTATCGGCTGCGCGCGGCGGGCGAACCGCTGCCCGACTGGCATTATCTGATCTCTGGCAGCCGCGAGAGCGTGCATGAGGCGGGTGAATCGACCCGTGGCTGGACGATTTCGGAGGATGTCGCCGGCGACCTCGAGCATCATATGGTCGACCGTATCCTGTGAGCGTGCCGATCCAGGTCGTGCGCCATCCGCGAGCGCGGACGATGCGGTTGTCGGTCGATCAGGCGACCGGTGCGGTGCGGCTGACGATTCCGCCGCGCGCGCCCGCCGGGCCGGCGCTGCGCTGGGCCGAGGGGCAGGGGGAGTGGATTGCGAAGGCACTCGCCAACCGCGCCGCGCCGACGCCATTCGAACCGGGGGCGACGATCCTGTATCTGGGCGAAGAGGTTGCGCTGGGCTGGGACAGCGGGTTTCCGCGCACCCCGGTGCTCGACGATGGGCAGATCATCGTGGGCGGGCCGCGGGAGGGCTGTGAGCGACGGATCGAACGCTGGTTGCGTAGACAGGCGCTCGACACGCTGAGCGCCGAGACCGCCGAATATGCGACCCTATCCGGGGTTACGGTCAGCAAGGTTGCAATCGGCGATCCCAAGGGGCGCTGGGGCAGCTGCGCGTCGTCGGGGGTGATCCGCTATAACTGGCGGCTGATCCTCGCCCCGCCTGCCGTGCGCCGCGCGACGGTGGCGCATGAGGTGGCACATCGCACGCACATGAACCACAGCCCGGCGTTCCATGACTTGGTCCGCACGCTCTATGGCCGCGACCCTGTGCCGGAACGGGCGTGGCTGCGCAGCAACGCGATGCGGCTTCATTCGTTCGGGCGGTCGTCCTGAGGCGCGCGTAGCGGCTCGCGCGGCGGCTGTTGCTGCTGCTGCGGCGGGCGGTCGGCGGGGTCGCGGCGCGGTGCCGGTTGCGGGTCGCGCGGGGCGTCGCGGCCGGTCATGCGGTCGAGCCAGTCCTGGCTGATGCCGCCCTCATCGCTCGCTGCGGGCTCGCCTTCGATCGCCTCGCCACCCTCGCCGCCGTCGCGCGCGACCGGATTGCCGTCTTCATCGACGAACACGCCATTATCGGCTTCACCCCACGCCTCTTCATCAGGCTCAAGCTGCCATTCGGGCAGCGTCACCTCGGTCTCGAAATTCTCGACCGGGCGATTGGCGACGGCGACGCGCATGAAATTGGCGAAGGCACGTGCGGGCGCGGTGCCGCCCTGAAGCCCGCCGACGCGCTTGGCATCGTCGCGGCCCATCCATACGCCGGTGGTGAGGCCGGAGGAGAAGCCGAGGAACCAGCCATCCTTGTTCGAGGACGTCGTGCCGGTCTTGCCCGCGACGGGGCGGCCGATCTGCGCCGCGCGACCGGTGCCGGTGTTGACCGCGGTCTGGAGCAGATCGGTCATCTGCGCCGCGACATAGGGCGCGACCAGCACGCGCGAGGTATCGACTTCATGCTGGTAGATCACCGCGCCGTTCGCGGTAACGCGGGTGATGGCATAGGGGGTGACCGCCACGCCCTTTTGCCCGACCGATGCGAACGCGCGGGCCATGTCGATCAGGCGGACGTTGGAAGTGCCGAGCACCATCGCCGGCTGAGTATTGATCGGCGTCGTGACGCCAAAGCGCCGCGCCATGTCGGCGACGGTCCCGAAGCCGGTCTCCTGTCCCAGCTTTGCCGCGACGGTGTTGATCGAATAGGCGAAGGCAGAGCGCAGCGTCATCTCGCCGCTGAATCGTCCGCTATTGTTGCGCGGGCTCCAGCCGTTGATCGTCACCGGTTCATCGACCACGCGGTCCTCGACCTTGCGCCCCGATTCCAGCGCGGCGAGATAGACGAACAGCTTGAACGCCGATCCCGGCTGGCGGGTCGCCTGGGTCGCGCGGTTGTAGATCGACGAGACATAGTCGCGCCCGCCGACCATCGCGCGTACCGCCCCGTCACGATCGAGGCTGACCAATGCACCCTGCGCCCCTGCCGGCGTGTTCGCCTGAATCGCCTGGGTCGCGGCATTCTGCATCTTGAGGTCGATCGTCGTCCACACGTCGAGCGGGGCAACGGTCTCGTCGATCAGCACTTCGAGCTGGGGCAGCGCCCAGTCGGTGAAGTAACGGACGCTGTTCTGCTTGGGCGCGGCGGCGAGCTTGACCTTGGCGGGGCTTGCGGTCGCGGCCTCTTCTGCGGTCAGCGCACCGGTTTCGACCATCACGTCGAGCACCACGCTGGCGCGCCCGACCGCTGCCTGCGCATCGGCGGTCGGCGAGTAGCGTGACGGTGCCTTGACCAGACCCGCGATCACCGCCGCTTCCGACAGGGTCAGATTGGTCGCCGGATGGCCGAAAAAGGTGCGCGACGCGGCGTCGATGCCATAGGCACCACCGCCGAAATAGACCTTGTTGAGGTAGAGTTCGAGGATCTGGTCCTTGGTGAACTTGCGCTCCAGGGCGAGCGCCAGGATCATCTCCCGGAACTTGCGCCCGACATCGTATTTGTTCGACAGGAAGATGGTGCGCGCGACCTGTTGCGTGATCGTCGACGCGCCCTGAAGCCGGCGGCCGGTGCCGCGATTGTCGATCGCGAATTTGGTGATGCGCATCAGCGCGACCGGATCGACGCCCCAGTGCGAGCGGAATCGGCGATCCTCGATCGCCACCATCGCGTCGCGCATTGGCTCCGGAATCTTGTCATATTCGATCCACTCGCCATAGCTCGGCCCGAGCGACACGATCACCGTGCCGTCGGCGGCATGAACGCGGATCATCTGGCCGTTGGGCGAGGATTTGAGCTCCTCATAGCTCGGCAGCGACGCCTTGGCCGTATAGACCGCGATCAGCAGCGCGATGAACGCCGCGAGCGCCGTGAGCGCGGCTCCGCCAGCCACCCAGATAAGGATGCGGCGCGCCTTGGGCGAGAGCGTTGGTTTGCGGATGGCCATTGGACGCTGTGTGACGATTTACGAGTGAACCGATGCTGTCACAAGCGTTTCGATCGCGTGAATCATTCGTCCGATAACGCTGCTCGGGCGCGGAACTCCAACGCGACCGAGTTGATGCAGTAGCGCAGGCCGGTGGGCGGCGGGCCGTCGGGGAAGACATGGCCCTGATGTCCGTCGCATCGGGCGCAACGGACCTCGACCCGGGTCATGCCGTGGCTGACATCGCGATGCTCGCTGACATGATCGGTCGCGACCGGTCGGGTGAAGCTGGGCCAGCCCGATCCCGAATCATATTTGTCGTCGCTGTCGAACAGTTCGAGCTGACACCCGGCGCAGCGATAGATGCCGTCGGCCTTGTTGTCCGAATAATGGCCCGAAAAGGCGCGCTCGGTCCCGGCTTCGCGCAGCACATGATATTGTTCGGGAGTAAGGCGCTGGCGCCACTCCGACTCAGGCAGGTTGAGCTGATCCATGCGCGCAGATGTGTGGTGCGCCGTGGCTCCCGTCAATCGGCGGGTGCATCCTTCCACGCCCACCACAGTTGTGCCGGGGGCATGTTCCACCATTCCATCGCATGATCGATGCGCGGGAAATGCGGGGTCAGGAAATTGCGCACGTTCGGATTGAACTGATAGACCAAGAACTGACCGCCAGGGCGCAGGACGCGATGCGTTGCCTCGGCGATTTCCTCGCCCACTCCGGCGGGCAGGGTCGAGAAGGGCAGGCCCGACAGGACATAGTCGGCATGCGTCTCGCCATGGTCGGCGACGATCGCGTTCACGTCAGCCGCCGATCCGTGAATCGCCGAAAAGCGCGGGTCGACGATCGTCGCACGCAGATAGGCGACGAAATCCGGGTTGGTGTCGATGACGATATATTTGGCGTTCGGGCCGAGCCGGTCAAGGATATGGCGGCAGAAGGTGCCGACGCCCGGGCCATATTCGACGAACAGGTTGCACCGGTCCCAATCCACCGGGCCGAGCATCTTGCGGATCAGCTTGCCCGAAGAAGGAATGATCGAACCGACCATCACCGGATGCTTGAAAAATCCCTGGAGAAACAGCGCCTGGGGCGAAAGCGGGCGCGAAGTCTTGCGCTTCGTGCGGGCAATCGTGGTCGAACCGGTCATCAACAATCCTCAAGTCGGTGTCGCGTAGCTGTAGGACAGTTGCAACGGTCCTGTCATCATCGACGTGGCGCATTAACGTTGTTCTCGCCGCGCCGGTTGCGCGGAAGGGAGAAACGTTTCATCCTGAAACGCATGGAGCACCCACGCACAGGCCAGGTCGCGGTGATCTTCGTGTCCGAATCCACCGGCGCGGATGAACCGGGTTACGCCGCCGCCGCAGAGGCGATGGCGATCCTAGTCGCAGAGCAGCCGGGCTTTCGCGGAGTCGACTGGGTCGGCAGCGCCGAGGGGGCGAGATCACGATCAGCTATTGGGCCGACGATGCCAGCGCCGTCGCCTGGCGCGAACACCCCGAACATGCCCGCATCCAGCACGAGGGGCGCGGCAAATGGCTCCAGCGCTATGACCTGATGGTTGTCGATATCCGGCGCGGGCATCAGTGGGCGCGGTGAGCGCCGCGCGAATGGATCGCACATTTGTGATCCTGTTCGCGGTGATGTTCGTGATCGCGGCGGGCAATACCGCGCTGCAATCGGTGCTGCCCGCGCTGGGGCGGTCGCTGGGCGTCCCCGACAGCGCGGTGGCGGCGGCATTTTCGGTGTCGGCATTGCTGTGGACGCTGGTTGCCCCCTTCTGGGCCAACCGGTCCGACCGGCACGGGCGGCGCAACATGGTGCTGCTGGGGCAGGTTGGGCTGACCGCGTCCTTGTTCTTTTGCGGGCTGTTCCTCGCCGCCGGCATCAATGGCTGGATCGCGCCGGTCACCGCCTTCGCCTTCTTCGTCGCTGCGCGGATGCTCTATGGCGGGTTCGGATCGGCGGCACCGCCCGCGATCCAGGCGATCGTCGCGTCGCGCACCAGCCGGGATGAGCGGACCAAGGCGCTGACCCTGCTCGGTTCGGCATTCGGACTGGGCACGATCCTGGGTCCCGCCATCGCGCCCTATCTGGTGCTCGGCGATCTGTGGCGCGGCGGACCGACGATCGGACTGGCGGGGCCGGCGCTGATCTTCAGCATCGTCGCGCTGGCGATGCTGTTCGCGGTCGCCCGGCTGCTTCCGCGCGATGTCGACGAATCGGTCAGCCATGGTGCGGCGTCGAGCTATCCCTCGATCGGGGGCAGGCGAGCGGGGCGAGCGTCACCGCGGCGACTGCGGACAAGGTCGAGCCGATCGGCTTTCTCGATCCGCGCGTGCGCGCCTGGATGATCTGTGGCCTGGTGCTCGGCCATGCACAGGCGATGGCGGGGCAGGTGATCGGATTCCTGATCATCGACCGGCTGGGCGTTGCGCCGCTGGAGGCGATCGAGGCGACGGGACTCGTGCTGATGATGGGCGCGGGGTCGGCGCTGCTGGTGCAATGGGGGATCATTCCGCTGCTGGGGCTCAACCCGCGTCAGTTGATGCTGATCGGGCTGAGTTTGAGTGCGGTCGGGTGCCTGGCGACGGGCACCGCGACGTCGCTCTACGGCATCGCCACGGCTTACGCTCTGACGACGATGGGCTTCGGCTTTTCGCGCCCGGGGTTCACCGCCGGGTCGTCACTGGCGGTGGGGCAGGGGGCGCAGGGATCGGTGGCGGGGAAGGTGACGTCGATCAACGGCGCCGCCTTCATCCTCGGCCCGTCGATCGGCGTCGCGCTCTATGGTGGGTGGCGGCCGCTCCCCTATCTGGTCGCGGCCGCCGCCCTCGCGATCCTCGTCGCCTATGGCTGGTTCAGTCTTCGGACAAGCGAGTCCGGCCCTGAAGCATCCCCGGAGCGATAAAGCCGATCGGGTTGAGCGCCACCGCATCCTGCTTCATCTTGGCGACGATCTGCTCATATTCGCGCTCCATCTCCGGTGTGACGGTGGCGCGCGAATCGGCGAGTGCCGCTTCGAAATGCGCCATCGTCACCTGGCTTGCCGGCGGGCGTTCGCGCAGCGCGGCAAGGCCCGCGCGACGGGTGACGTCCTCCAGGTCCGCGCCGGTGAACCGCTCGGTGCGCGCGGCAACCTCGGCGAGATCGACATCGTCGGCGAGCGGCATCCTTTGCGTCTGGATCTTGAGGATGCGCTCGCGCCCCTCGGCATCGGGGACGCCGACATAAATCAGCTCGTCGAGTCGGCCCGGACGCATCAGCGCGGGGTCGATCAGGTTCGGCCGGTTGGTTGCGCCGATCACGACGACCGACTGAAGCTCCTCCAGCCCGTCCATCTCGGCGAGGATGGTGTTGACCACGCGCTCGGTCACCTGCGGCTCACCCATCCCCGACCCGCGTGCGGGAACAAGGCTGTCGAGCTCGTCGATGAAGATTACGCAGGGCGCGACCTGGCGTGCGCGGGCGAAGAGGCGGGCGATCTGCTGCTCGCTCTCGCCATACCATTTGGACAAGAGGTCGCTCGACTTGGTGGCGATGAAGTTCGCCTCCGCCTCACGCGCCACCGCCTTGGCCAGCAGGGTCTTGCCGGTGCCGGGGGGACCATAGAGCAGAAAGCCCTTGGCCGGGCGGATGCCGAGGCGGCGGAACGCGTCGGGATCGCGCATCGGCAGCTCGACGCCTTCCTTCAGCCGCATCTGGGCGTCATCGAGGCCGCCGACATCCTCCCATTTGATGTTCGGCTTTTGCACCATCACCTCGCGCATCGCGCTCGGCTGCACGCGCTTCAGTGCTTCGACGAAATCCTCGCGCGTGACCGCGAGCGTCTCGAGCACATCGGAAGGGACGGTCTTCTCGCTGAGGTTGAGCCGCGGCATGATTCGCCGCACCGCCTCGATCGCGGCCTCGCGCGCCAGCGCTGCGATGTCTGCACCGACAAAGCCGAAGGTGGTGCGGGCGAGCTCGTCGAGATCGACGCGTTCCTCGATCGGCATGCCGCGGGTGTGGATGCCGAGGATCTCGCGACGACCGCGTTCGTCGGGGACGCCGACGATGATCTCGCGGTCGAAGCGGCCGGGACGGCGCAGGGCTTCGTCGATCGCTTCGGGCCGGTTGGTCGCGGCGATGACGACGATGTTGGCGCGCGCCTCCAACCCGTCCATCAGCGTCAGCAGCTGGGCGACGAGGCGCTTTTCGGCCTCGCCCGACACCTGGCCGCGCTTGGGCGCGATCGAATCGATCTCGTCGATGAACACGATCGAGGGGGCGTTCTTCGCCGCCTCCTCGAACACGTCGCGCAGCCGCTTCTCCGATTCGCCATAGGCCGACCCCATGATCTCGGGACCGTTGATCAGGAAGAATTGCGCGTCGGATTCGTTGGCGACCGCGCGGGCGAGGCGGGTCTTGCCGGTGCCGGGCGGTCCATGGAGCAGCACGCCCTTGGGCGGATCGACGCCGAGCCGCTGGAACAGTTCGGGATAGCGCAACGGCAGCTCGACCATCTCGCGCAGCTGATCGATGGTCGCAGCCATGCCGCCGATGTCGTCATAGGTCACATCGGCGCGGCGCAACTCGCGCGCTTCCTCGAACTCGTTGCGCAGCTCGATCTCGGTCTCCGCGTCGATATGGACGATGCCGCGCGGGACGGCGGAGACGACGGCCAGGCGGATCTCCTGCAGCGCGTAGGCGGGCGCGCGCAGATGCTGGAGCACATTAGGGGGCATGTCCGACACGCGCTGTTGCCCGACGGTGGAGATGGTGTCGCCCTGACACAGCGGGCGGCCGAGGAAGGTGCGGCGGAGAGCGTCGCCCGATCCTTCGAGTCGCAGGTCGCGGCGGGCGGGGGGCGAAGACGACGCGGGTCGCAGGTCGCGATTCGGCCTTGCGCACTTCGACGAAATCGCCCGAGCCGACGCCGGCATTGGCGCGCTGAAGCCCGTCGATGCGGAGAATCTCCAGCCCCTCATCCTCGGGATAGGGGAAGACGACGCGCGCGGGCGTGGTGCGTTTGCCGATGATTTCGACCACGTCGCCCTGTTGCAGGCCGAGTGACTCCATCATCGCGCGCGGGAGGTGCGCGAGGCCACGACCGCTATCCTCGGGCCGCGCATTGGCGACCTGAAGCTTGCGCGTGTCTGATTCCGTGTCGGCCATCGGCTCTCCTTCCCTTCGCCCGTCCGGGGGGTGACGCGCCAGATAGGCACGTAGTTCCGGATCAGCTAGGTCAGGGACCGTTTCGCACACGATCCAGGCAAAAAAAATGGGCCGGTCCGAAGACCAGCCCTTTGAAAGGTTTAGGAGAGGATGCCTGAAAGGCACGTCCTATGTGCAGTGCGGCGTGTTTTTGTGCAAGTGCGAAGAACTACCTATGCGATTGCAGATTCTGCAATCTGTAACATTCCCTGATTATAGCCGATGACAGGGGTGTCATCGTGATCGCCTCACCCGGAATGGGTTGCAATATGCTACGCTGCACCACAGAAATGTAACCGATGCGCAGGTTGCCGCCCCTTACCGCCATCGAGGCGTTCGTCCAGGTCGCGCGGCTGGGATCGGTCAAGGCCGCGTCGGAGGAACTGGCGCTGTCGTCGCCCGCGTTGAGTCGGCGGGTCCAGGCGCTGGAACGCTTCATCGGCAAGCAATTGTTCGAGCGGCGGCATCAGGCGATGAAGCTGAATGCGGAGGGCGAGCGGTTGCTGGGCCTGATCGCGCCGGCGCTCGACACGATGAGCGACGCGATCGAGAGCATGAACAGCGGGACCGAGGTGCTGCGGCTACGCCTGGGCACGCCGTCGCTGTTCGCGAGCCAGCGGCTCCTGCCCTATCTTACCGCGTTGCGCGCAGTGCATCCGCAGCTTCACCTGGACATCGATACCGGCGGGCACGGCATGTCGCGGCTGGGCGACGGGCTGGACGCCGCGATCGTGCTGGCGCGCGATATCGAACCAACGCTCTACGGTCGGCGACTCGACCGCAACCGCATCCGCCCGGTGGCGGCGCGGCGGCTGGTCTATGGCCCCGAAGCGATCGGGCGGCCCGAGGAGCTGGCCGGCTACTCGATCCTCGCGCATCGCGACATGGCTGACAGTTTCGAGATCTGGCGTTCGGCGCTGGGTCTGCCCGATCTGGAGCCGGTGTCGATCGATCTGTTCGATTCGGGATCGCTGCTGCTGGAGGCGGCGGCGCAGGGAGTCGGAATCGCGTTCATGCTCGATTCGCACCGCATCGACCCCGACGACCCGCGCATCGGCACGCTGTTCGGGGAGCCGAGCGTCAAGAGCCCGTACAGCTACTGGTTCGTGTGCCGCCCCCGCGCGTTGGAGCAGCGGCCGGTGAAGCTGTTCCACGACTGGCTGATCGGGTTGTTCGATATCGAGGGGTGAGAGGGGCAAGCGATCAGCGGCCGCTGAGCGGCGCGAGATGCTTGCCCGTTCCGGCCCGGATCTAGAGCGGCCGCCCGTCCTGATCCATCAGCACTTCGCGCCGGCCGACATGGTCGGGGCGGGAGACGAGGCCGTCCTTTTCCATCCGTTCGACGAGGCGCGCCGCGCTGTTGTAGCCGACGCGCAGCTGGCGTTGCAGCCATGACGTCGACGCCTTCTGGCTTTCCGCGACAAGCTGCACCGCGCGGCGGTAGAGTTGTTCCTCCGGAGAATCCTCTCCGGTCGGGGCACCGTCGAGTGCGAACTCGCCGCCCTCCGGCTCCTCGGTGACGGCGGAGATATAGTCCGGCGCGCCTTGCGAGCGCCAGTGATCGGCGACCGCCATCACCTCCTCATCCGACACGAACGGGCCGTGGACGCGGGCGATCTGCTTGCCGCCGGGCATGTAGAGCATGTCGCCCTTGCCCAGCAGCTGTTCGGCACCCTGTTCGCCCAGGATCGTGCGCGAATCGATCTTCGACGTGACGTGGAAGCTGATTCGGGTGGGCAAATTCGCCTTGATCACGCCGGTGATGACGTCGACCGAGGGGCGCTGCGTTGCCATGATCAGGTGGATGCCCGCCGCGCGCGCCTTCTGTGCGAGGCGCTGGATCAGGAATTCGACTTCCTTGCCCGCGGTCATCATCAGATCGGCGAGTTCGTCGACGATGATCACGATCTGCGGCAGCGGGGTGAGGTCGAGCGTTTCCTCTTCGTACAGCGGCTTGCGCGTTTCGGGGTCGTAGCCGACCTGGACCTTGCGGCCGAGCTTCTGTCCCTTGGCGAGCGCCTGACGCACCTTGTCGTTGAAGCTGCCGAGGCTGCGGACGTTGACCGACGCCATCATGCGATAGCGTTCCTCCATCTGCTCCACCGCCCATTTGAGCGCGCGCACCGCCTTGGGCGGATCGGTGACCACATCCGCCAGCAGATGGGGGATGTCCTTGTACATGCTGAGTTCCAGCATCTTGGGATCGATCATGATCATGCGGCACTGGTCCGGGGTCAGCCGGTAGAGCAGCGACAGGATCATGCAGTTGAGCCCGACCGACTTGCCCGAGCCGGTGGTGCCCGCGACGAGCAGATGCGGCATCGGCGCGAGATCGGCGATGACCGGATCGCCCGCGATATTCTTGCCCAGAACGATCGGGAGCTGTGCGCCCATATCCTCGAACGTCGCGCTGCCGATCAGTTCGTGGAGCGACACCGTCTCGCGCTTCACATTGGGCAGTTCGATGCCGATCACGCTGCGTCCGGGGATGGTCGCGACGCGGGCCGAGACGGCGGACATGTTGCGCGCGATATCGTCGGCGAGCTGGACCACGCGGCTCGCCTTGATGCCCGAGGCGGGTTCCAGCTCGTACATCGTCACCACCGGGCCGGGGCGGACTTCGACGATCTGGCCCTTCACATGGAAGTCGTCGAGGACGGATTCGAGCAGCCGGGCGTTGCGCTCCAGTGCCGCCTTGTCGATCGCCGTGCTGCCGCTCTTCGCCGGTTCCTTGAGCAGTTTGAGCGGGGGAAGCTGGTAGGTCCCCTTGAAGTCGAGGGTCGCCTGGACCGGCTTGGCCTTGGGCGGCTGGGGCGCGGGGGTGCGGTCGGCGATGACCGGGCCGGGACGGGCATCGGGCAGCGCCACCTTGCGCGGGCGCGGCGCGGCGGGGGTGAACACCTCGTCGGCGTCGTCGACATCGAACGGAAGCGCCGCGGCCGCGTCGCGCTGGGGCATCTTCGGAAGGCGGAGATGCTGGCGGAAATCGAACTGCACGCTGCGCGCCCACAGGATCACGCCGCCGATTCCGACGATCAGGCCGAGCACGCGGGTGCCCCACAGCGTCACCATCGGGTCGCCGATCAGGCCGAGCAGTCCGCGTATCGCCCCAGCGACGGCGAGACCGACAACGCCGCCCCAGCCGCCCGGAAGTTCCATCACCGCGCTGTTCGAGATCGAGGCGAGCGCCGCGCCCATCAGCGCAATGCCGCCGAGCGCGCCGAGCAGCATCCGCCGCCAGCGTCCCGCGCCCTCGCCCCGCCAGAGGCGCAGGCCGAGGATGATCCCGACGGGCGCGAGCAGCACGACCGGTAGCCCGCCGATCGCGAGCAGCAGGTCGGCAAGCCACGCCCCCGGTTCGCCGAGCAGATTGCGCGCGGGGCCGCCCGCGGCGGTATTCAGCGAGGGATCTTCGCCATTGTATGTCCCGACGGCGAGCACGGCGGCGAGGGTGAACAGGAACAAAGCGATCGCGCCGATCAGCGCCCCGCTTCGCCTTGCACCCGCCTTCATCGTGTCACGCCACAGCATCGGCTGCACCCGGCTCGCCATCGTCCCCACCCGTGTTCGATAATCGTTCCAATCATCCCCCCTGCGGAGTCTGGCGTCAAGGCGGGGGGTGGGATAACGGGATGGCATGAGTAATGCGGACCTCTTGATCCTTGGCGGCGGACTGGTCGGGAGCGCGCTTGCCGTGGCGCTCGACGCGCATGGCATCTCCAGCATCGTGATCGACCCGGCGGACCCGGACGCGATCCTGTCCGCCGGACATGACGGCCGCGCATCGGCCATCGCCGCCGCGCCGCTGCGGATGCTGGAGGCAATCGGGCTGGCCGAGGATCTGGCGGGCAAGGGCTGTCCGATCGAGAGCATCCGCGTGTCGGATGGGCTGAAGCCGGGCAAGCTCGACTTCGATCCGCAGGAGGGTGAGGGCGCGCTCGGCACGATGTTCGAGAATCGCGACCTGCGCCGCGCGTTGATGACGGCGGCGGCGCGCGCGAAGCTGGCCGATGTGCGGATGAACACGCGCGCGCTGTCGGTCGAACGCGACGCGCATGGCGTCACCGCGACGCTGAGCAGCGGCGAGAGCGTGCGCGCGCAATTGCTGATCGGGGCGGAGGGCCGCGCCTCGCCGACGCGGGATGCGGCGCTGTTGCGGGTGGCGCGCTGGACCTATGACCATGCGGCGATCGTGACCTCGCTCCATCACGAGCACAGCCACGAGAATACCGCGTTCGAGATCTTCTACCCGCAGGGGCCCTTCGCGATCCTGCCGCTGCGTGACGATGATCGCGGGCATCGCTCGGCGATCGTGTGGTCGGTGAAGCGGCACGAGGAAGCGGGGATGATGAAGCTGTCCGAACGCGGCTTCCTGGCCGAGGCGGACAAGAAGATGGGCGGGTTTCTGGGGAAGCTGGGGCCGCTCGGCCCGCGTTTCAGCCACCCGCTCGGCTTTCACCATGCCGCGAAGATCACCGCCGACCGGCTGGCGCTGGTCGGCGACGCGGCGCACGGCATCCACCCCATTGCGGGGCAGGGGGTCAATGTCGGATTCCGCGATGTCGCGGCTTTGGCCGAGGTGCTGGTCGAGGGGAAGCGGCTGGGGCTCGACATGGGCGATCCTGCGTTGCTGACCCGATACGAACGCTGGCGCAGCCTCGACACGATGATGGTCAGCATCGCCACCGACGCGCTGACGCATCTGTTCGGGATTCCGGGCGGTGCGGCGAATGCGGCGCGGCGGTTCGGCCTGTCGGCCGTGGACAAGGTGCCTAGCCTAAAGAACTGGTTCATGGCCGAAGCGCGCGGCAGAATCGGGCAAGGTGCCGCGATTGCTGCATGGGGAGATGGTTTGAGCCGAGCGATCTGCCAGCCCTGCAAATCCGAGACCATGCTCAGCAAAAGCTCATGACACGCTCATGATCTGGAACAGATGTCCGGATACCCCCGGCTAATTGAAAAGGGGGGAACATGGATATCAATTTGAGAAAGGTCGGTTGCGCGGTCGGCTGTCTGGGCATGGCCGGGCTTCTCATTTTGAGTCCCGGCCTTCTATTTGGCTTGGCGCTATGGGCTGCCGGCGAACGCACCGTTTATGCTCGCGCATTGTCGCCCGACGGGTCCAATGAGGCCCGCGTCCAGTTCGATGATTGCGGCGCGCCTTGTGGCTGGAGCAAAGCTGTCTTCATCAAGAAGGCGTGGTTCCCGCCCGACACGCCGGGCTGGAGCTGCCGCGCGTTTCTGGGTGATGGAACAGACCGCGTCCGGCTGGAATGGGACGGGCCATCAAATCTGATCGTCCACCACGGTTTTTTCGCGAACAATGTGGTGGATGCGGCCACGACTTGCGGCGCGGTGTCGATCGGAACCAAGTTTGATCCGCAATTGAAATCAGACGTGCTGTGAACGCCGCCTACTGCAACGTCCCCTCTTCCCCCTCGTGCCGACCGAAAAACTGCATCAGCTGGGTGATCAGCTCGGCACGGTCGCTGAGCGAGTCCGCTTCCAGCAGCGCCTGTTTGGCGGCGGGGTCGAAGGGGGCGATCTGGGCTATGCCGTTGACCAGATTCTGGTCGTCGAGCCGCGTCACCGCTTCCCAATCGACCGCATAGCCCTGCAACTCGGCGAAGCGGCGCGATTCGAGTTCGAGCGCGGCGCGTGCGCCCAGCGACAGTGTCTCGTCTGCCGGATCGGCGATCAGCTCGGCCTCGACCTGGCGGAACAATGTCGTCACCTCCAGCTCGCGCAGGATGCGGAAGCGCGACAGGCCCTCCAGCACCAGGTTGAAGCGGCCATCCTCCAGCGCCTCGACATCGGCGATGCGACCGACACAGCCGATCTCGAACAGCGGCGGCTTGTCGCCTCCGCCCTTGGGCTGAATCATGGCGATGCGCCGGTCGCGGGCAAGGCTGTCGTTGACCATCGCTCGGTAGCGCGGCTCGAAGATATGCAGCGGCAAATGCATGCCGGGGAACAGCAGCGCCCCGGGCAGCGGAAAGATCGAGAGCCGCGTCGCGCTCATCCGAACAGGATGGCGGAGAGCTTGCGGCGCTGTGCCGAGACCCAGGGGTCTTCCAGGCCGACCGCTTCGAACAGCTTGAGCAGGCGTGCGCGGGCGGCGCCCTCGTTCCACTCCTTGTCCTCCGCGATCATCGCCAGCAGCGTTTCCGCCGCGCCCTCGCGGTCGCTCGCCATCAGCGCGCCGGCGAGTTCGTAGCGGGCGTCCATGTCGCCGCCCGCGGCCTTGGCGCGCAGCGCGCCCAGTTCGCTGTCGTCTGACGTAGCGGGGGCCTCCTGCGCTATGCTCAGCGCGGCGCGGGCGCGCTCGACCTCCTGCGCCTTGGCGGGATCGGCGGGCAGCGCATCGAGCACGGCGGCGGCTTCATCGAGGCGCCCCAGCGCGGTCAGCGCGCGGGCGCGACCGGCGGCGGCCTGAGCGTTGTCGGGGGCGATTTCGGCGATCTGTTCGAAGATCGACAGCGCGCGCTCGGTTTCGCCGCCCGCCAGTACCTCCTCACCCATCGCCAGCAACGGTTCGAGCTCGGCGGCCTGCGCCGCGGCATCGCTCTGGATCGGCAGCTGGCCCAGAATCTGGTCGAGCATCGACTTCAATTGCGATTCGGTGCGCGCGTTGGTCAGGTCGGCAACGAGCTGGCCCTGGAACATCGCATAGACGGTGGGGATCGAGCGCACCTGGAACTGCGCGGCGATGAACTGATTGGCGTCGACGTCGATCTTGGCGAGCATCACGCCCTTGTCGGCATAGTCGGCGGCGACCTTGTCGAGCACCGGCCCCAGCGCCTTGCACGGCCCGCACCATTCCGCCCAGAAATCGAGGATGACGAGCTTCGTCATCGACGGTTCGGCGATGTCGCGGCGGAAAGCCTCGACGGCATCCTTGTCGGCGGCGGAAAGTCCAAGCGTGGCCACGGCGAATCCCTTGTCGTTCGAACGAGAATTAAAGCCCTATTTGGGCGCTCGCATCCTCAGGGCCAACCCCCTGCGCGCGAATCGCGAATCCCGCAACTTCCCCCTTGCAGACCCAGAAACCCGCTGCTAGAGGCCGCCACCTTGCCCCGCCCCCTCGGCGTTCCGAGTGGGCACATATGGCGCCAGAGAGCGGGCGTAGCTCAGGGGTAGAGCACAACCTTGCCAAGGTTGGGGTCGAGGGTTCGAATCCCTTCGCCCGCTCCAGTCGCCGCGCGATGATCGCGCACTCTCACCACATCTGGCGTGTAACGTTTTCGCGAACACGCCGTTTGGCAAATTGCCCCCCTTCCCGCCCTTTTCGTGCCGGGTCTCGTACCTAATTATCTGTTCAAACAGGGTTTCGGTCGCGCGAAGCGTGGCCGTGAACAGATGACAGGAGATTCAACCATGATGATCGAAGGACCGGTGCGGCGCACGGCGCGTCCGCGCGCATGGATGATGGCGCTGGCAGGTCTGGCGATGCTGACCGCCCCGCTTGCGGCGTCGGCCGGGAGCAAGGGGTGCGGCGTTGCCGGTGGCGAGCGTGTGGCGCAATCCAAAGAACACGGTGCATGTCCGGATCGCGCCCTGTGGCGAGGGTCAGGTTTGCGGCACCGTGATCTGGGCGAGCGAGAAGGCCAAGGCGGACGCGCGCAAGGGCGGGACCGAGAAGCTGATCGGTGCGAACCTCTTCCGCGAATTCCGTCAGGTGGGGCCGGGCGAATATAAGGGGCGCGTGTTCGTGCCCGACATGAACCGCACGTTCAGCGGGCAGATGCGGATCGAGGGCGATTCGATGATCGGGAAGGGCTGCGTGCTGGGGTTCATCTGCAAGTCGCAGACCTGGAAGCGTATTTCGTGATGCGCGGGGGTGCCGCGGCGCGCTAAGCACGCGGCATGACGCACGCACCCATTCGCACCGGCATCGGCGGCTGGACCTTCGAGCCCTGGCGCGGCACCTTCTACCCGGAGGGTCTGGCGCAGAAGAAGGAGCTGGAGTTCGCCAGTCGCCAGCTGAACGCGATCGAGATCAACGGCACTTACTATTCCGGCTTCAAGCCCGCGACCTTTTCCGGGTGGGCGGCGAGCGTGCCCGACGGGTTCGTTTTCGCGGTGAAGGCGTCGCGCTTCTGCACCAACCGCAAGGTGCTGGCGGAAGCGGGCGAATCGGTTGCGAAATTCGTGGGACAGGGGATTGTCGAGCTGGGCGACAAGCTTGGCCCGATCCTGTGGCAATTCATGGCGACCAAGAAGTTCGACGCGGCCGATTTCGGCGCGTTCCTGAAACTGCTCCCTGCCAGCCATGACGGAGTCACGCTACGTCATGCGGTGCAGGTACGGCATGAGAGCTTCGCGGTGCCCGAGTTCGTGGCGCTTTGCCGCGATGCGGGGGTGGCGATCGTCTATGCGCATTCGCCCGACTATCCCGCCATCGCCGATGTGACCGGCGACTTCGTCTATGCGCGGTTGGAGTCGGGTGCGGACGACAATCCGCTCTGTTATCCCGAGGGCGAGCTGGACCGCTGGGCCGATGTGGCAAAATGCTGGGCGTCGGGCGGTCGGCCTGCCGGATTGCCCTATGTCGAGGAGCGTGATCCGCCGGCAGTGCCGCGCGAGACGTTCGTATTCCTGATCCATGGCGGCAAGGTGCGCGCACCCGCCGGGGCACGCGCGCTGGCCAACCTCACGCGCTGAGTCCGAGGCGAGCGAGCGGGTGACCCACCGCACCACTGACCAATGCCGCCTGTGCTGCGGTAAACGGCCATAGCTTTGACACCGGACCCATCACCCGATCGCGCAGCCATGGGATCGCCGTACCGTCGGATTGATAGACCGGTGTCAACACGCGGCTGAGCAACTGATACAGGGCGATCTGGTCGCGCCGCAGCCGCACCGTTTCTGCGAGTGCGTCGGGCAGCGCGCGGCTCCGGCGCAGACCAAGCGCAAGGGCATAGGCGTCGAGCAACGCCATGTTCGCCCCCTGCCCCAGCTGCGGGCTGGTCGAATGCCACGCATCGCCGATATGGATCAGTCGGTCGGCGACCGGTTGGCGCAAGGTGCGGTGGGCGTAGCTGGCGAAGGTCAGTTGCTGCGGGTCGGCGATCTGGTCGAGCAACGGCGCGGTGGCGGGCCATAGTTCCAGCACCTGTTCTTTCCACATCGCGAGACCCGCTGCGCGCCAGTCCGCCAGCCGGTCGGCGCGCAGCGACCAGAACAAGGCCGCGCGGGGTCCGCTCGCGTGGCGCGGGGTGCCGATCGGCAGCACTCCGGCCATCACGCTGGCGCGGCGATAGTGTTGCTGGAGCGCATCGGGGATGAAGTCGCCCGCCCAGTCGAGATCGGCCCAGAGCGCGCCGAACGCAAGCGGCGGCGCCGCGGGGATGAGCGGCGAGCGGCTGCCCATCGCGTCGACGATCAGATCGAATGGCCCTGCGCTTGCGCGGACCGCGAACTGTAGTCGTCCATCGGCGCAACCCGTGATCGCTTGCCCTGCCTCGATCGCGATACCTTCTTCGAAAACGGCATCGTGGAGGATCGCGAAGAGTGTCGCACGGTGGACGCCGATCCCGATCCCGCCTCGCTTCAACGCGGCGTATCGCACGTCGAGAACGCAGCGATCGTCGGCATGGCCGATCAGCCGCTGGACGCGCGCTCCGCGCGCGAGCAGCTCGGCTTCGAGGCCCAACGCACGCAGGACGGCCTGCCCGGTTGGCTGGATCAGCAGGCCCGAGCCGAGCGGGCGCGGCGAATCAAATCGCTCGAACAAGGTGACGCGATGGCCGTCTCGATGGAGCAGCAGCGCAGCGGCAAGTCCGGCGGTGCCGCATCCTGCCACCGCGATGTCGAGCGGGGGCAGCTCAGTCCTCCACAGGGCGTGCGGGGCTGGCGCGGTCGCTGACCATGCGCTGGTCGTCGATCACGATCGGGCTGGCGACTCCCGGGAGCCCCTGCGCCATGATCGCCATGCCGCGCGCGATCACCTGCGGGTCGGCGAACACCTCGTCCACGGTGTTGATCGGCCCGGCGGGCACCCCCTGTGCCTCGAGCGCGTCGGACAGTGCCTGTTTGGTCCAGCCTGCCACCGCCGCCTGAAGCGGCGCGATCAGGCGGGCGCGGTTGCGCACGCGTGCCGGGTTGGTCGCGAAATCGGGGTCTTCGGCGAGGGTGAGGCCGAGAACGCTGCACAGCTTTCGGAATTGCCCGTCATTGCCGACCGCGATGATCAGGTCGCCGTCGCTGGCGGTGAACGCCTGATAGGGGGCGAGGTTGGCGTGGCCGTTGCCCATGCGGTGCGGCACCTTTGCCGGGTTGGCCATCCAGTTGAGCGCCTGATTGGCGAGCACCGCGACCTGGGTGTCGAGCAGCGCCATGTCGATATGCGCGCCAACTCCCGTCGCATCGCGCTGGCGCAAAGCAGCGAGGATCGCGACGGCGGAATAGACGCCGGTGAAGATGTCGGCATAGGCGATCCCCGCCTTTTGCGGTGCGCCGTCGGGCTCGCCGGTCAGCGACATGATCCCGCCCATTCCCTGAATGATGAAGTCATATCCGGCGCGGTGCGCATAGGGGCCGGTTTGGCCGAAGCCGGTAATCGAGCAGGTGATCAGGCGCGGGTTGATCGTGCTGAGGCTGGCATGATCGAGGCCGTATTTGACGAGGCCGCCGACCTTGTAGTTTTCGATCACGACATCGGATTCGGCCACTAGCGCGCGGACTTCAGCCTGACCTTCGGGCGTCGCGATGTCGATGAAGCGCGCGGTCTTTCCGCGATTGGCCGCGTGATAATAGGCGGCGTCGCGGCTGACCCCATCGGCGTCATGCAGGAAGGGCGGGCCCCAGTGGCGGGTGTCGTCGCCAGCACCCGGACGCTCGACCTTGATCACCTCAGCGCCGAGATCGGCGAGCAGCTGTCCGCACCACGGTCCGGCGAGAATCCGGGCGAGTTCGACAACCTTGATCCCGGCGAGCGGTTTCATGCGCGGCAAATCTCGTACACGACATGGTCGGGGAAGGATTTCCCGCCGCCGCGATGGGTGCGGCCCGGGATCAGACGTCCGCCGATCTTCTCCATCGCGCCGCGTGATCGGAGATTGTCCTGTCCGACGAGGAACACCACACGGTTCACGAAGCGGTGGATATGGTCGAGCATCAGCCGCTTGATTTCGCGGTTGTAGGTGCCGCCCCAATAGGCGCGAGATATGAAGGTCCAACCGATCTCGATCTCGTCGTCTTCAGGAACCCAATAATCGTAGCGACTGGAGCCGATCACCGCGCCGGTCGCCTTGTCGAGGATCGCAAGTCCCCCGCTGCACGCGAGTGCCTCGGCGAAGAATTTGCGGAACACCGGCTCCTGCCAGCGGTCGTTGGCAGGGTGGAGTTCCCAGATCAGCGGGTCGGAGGCGACGGCGAAGAGGGCGTCCCAATCCTCCGCAACAAGCGGGCGAATTGTGACCAACTCGCCGTGCAGTGTCGGCTGCCGATCCGGCGTCATTGCTTGGGTGTCCGGCTGCGCCGGACCAGCCAGCCCGCTCCCCACCCGGCCTCCCATTCAGGATACGCTGTGGGAGGCCGGGTGGGGGGAGCGGGCTGGATGCCGCCCAGTTCAGCGGAGCTGAACTGCACATCAGAACGCGGCGATCCCGGTGATCGCGCGGCCGAGGATCAGGCCGTGGACGTCGTGCGTGCCCTCATAGGTGTTGACGGTTTCGAGGTTGATCGCGTGGCGCATCACATGGAATTCGGCGGAGATGCCGTTGCCGCCATGCATGTCGCGCGCGACCCGGGCGATATCGAGCGCCTTCCCGCAATTGTTGCGCTTGATGATGCTGATCGCTTCCGGGGCGAGGCTGCCTTCGTCGAACATGCGGCCCGCGCGCAGCGCTGCCTGAAGGCCGAGCGCGATTTCGGTCTCCATATTGGCGAGCTTCAATTGCACCAGCTGGGTCGCGGCGAGCGGGCGGCCGAATTGGGCGCGGTCGAGCGTGTACTGGCGCGCCGCGTGGAAGCAGGCCTCCGCCGCGCCCATCGTGCCCCAGGCGATGCCGTAGCGCGCGCGGTTGAGGCAGCCGAACGGTCCCTTCAGCCCCTGAACCTCGGGGAGCAGCGCGTCCTCGCTCACCTCGACGCCGTCCATCACGATCTCGCCGGTGATCGATGCGCGCAAGGACAGCTTGCCCTCGATCTTCGGCGTGGACAGACCCTTCATGCCCTTTTCGAGGACAAAGCCCTTGATCCCGCCACCATGCGCCTCGCTCTTTGCCCAGACGACGAAGACATCGGCGATCGGCGAATTGGTGATCCACATCTTCGATCCGGTCAGGCGGTAGCCACCGTCGATCTTGGCCGCGCGGGTGCGCATTCCGCCGGGGTCGCTGCCGGCATCGGGCTCGGTCAGACCGAAGCATCCGACCCATTCGCCGCTGGCGAGCTTGGGCAGGTACTTCCGCTTCTGCTCCTCGGTGCCATAGGCGTGGATCGGGTGCATCACCAGGCTCGACTGCACGCTCATCGCGCTGCGATAGCCCGAATCGACCGCCTCGACCTCGCGCGCCACCAGGCCATAGGCGACATAGCCAAGGCCCGCGCCGCCATAGGTTTCGGGGATGGTCGGGCCGAGCAGGCCGAGCTGGCCCATCTCCGACATGATCTCGCGGTCGAAATTCTCGTCGAGGAATGCGCGGGTGACGCGCGGCAGCAGCTGCTCCTGCGCATAGGCGCGCGCCGCGTCGCGGACCATCCGCTCTTCGTCGGTCAGCTGCGCGTCGAGCGCGAACGGATCCTGCCAGTCGAACCGGCCCATGGCGGCCATCTTACTCTCCCTGAACGGTTTTTTGTACTGGCGAAGCGGGGCTGGCTGCGCCGGGGACGGGTTGGGCCTTCCCCTCGATCGCAGCAGTTTCGAGCGTGTCGAGCGCGCGTCGCGTCGCGATGTAGCGGCCCGCCGCCGCCATCCAGCTTTCCGCGCCCTGCGCGCCGGGCAAGCGCGAGACTTCGGCCAGAGCTGCCTCGACATGCCCCTGCCCCAGCAGGCGCCGTGCGCGCGCCAGCCGTTCGCGCGGGTGGGGGCTGGGGGCGTCCTGCTTGCGGATGATCACCAGCGTGGCGAGTTCGCGCTGGATCGCGCTCAACCAGCCGTCATCGGGCTGAGAAGTGGAGAGGCGCGGCGCGATCTGGTCGAACGCGACGCGCAGATCCTCCAGCGTGATCGGCTCGCCCGAGGCGGCGATGACGGTCGCGACCGCTTCGGGCGCGGCCCCGCCCAGGCGGCGACGCAGCTCACCCGCGATGATTCCCAGCTCCTGTCCGCGTTCGAGCGCGCGGCGCGCGCCGAACACCAGCATCATCGCCTCGGCCCGCCCGGCATAGCTTGCCGCGACGCGCGCATCGGCGTCGGTCGCCTTCAGTCTGGCATCGAGCGATCTCGAGCCGGGCGGCAAGAACCTGCTCGCGCGCGGCGAGCGTGGCGACATCCATTCCCGGAGCCGCAATGGGAGCGGCGGAGATCGGCGGCTGAACGACGGCAACGGGCGCGGTCGCGGCCTGGCCCCACCAGTCGCCGGCGCGGAACACCACGGCCATCACTGCGAGGCCGGTGACGAAGGCGACCAGCACCGCGCCCAGGATCATCATCATGGGATTGCCGCGCGTGGGGGCGGTGGGAACCGGGGCGTCGGGGGTCATGGGTTGCTTATTCTCCCGAAGCGATCAGGGGTCAATCGCCAGCCGGTGTGCGGCGGCGATCAATGCGGTGTCGTTGGGCTCGGCGGCGATTGCGACCCGGTCCCATCCGCGCCCGTCGGCGTCGGCGGCGCGGGCGCTGATCGCCGCGATCCGCACGCAATTGCGCGCGATGCCGTGTGCATCGAGCTGGGCCGCGAGCTGACGGGTTGCGCGCGCCGAATGGACAAGCGCGACGCTGCCCGGCAACCGCATCGCGGCGTCACGGGTCAGATCGACCCCCTCATTGGCATAGACCGGGATGACCGCGCGGATCGCCGGATGCTCGATCGTCATCCGGTCGCGCCCGGACAGCCACAATACCCGCTGGCACATCGGCTGGCGTGCCAACAAGGCGGCGACGCCCCGACTGCCGCATTCGACGACGCGAAGCCCGGCGTGCTCCGCAGCGCGCCCGGTCTGCGGCCCCACCGCCAGCACCGGCAGCCGAGCGAGCATGGTGAGTCCGTCACCGGCGTAACGCGCTGCATTGGCGCTGGTCAGCAACAGCGCGCCGAATTCGGCAGGGTCGGGCGGCGTCCAGTCAAGCGGGACCACCTTGAACAGCGGCACCAGCAACGGGTCGAGCCCGACGTCGCGCACCCGACTCGCGGTGGCGTCGCTGCCCGGCGCGGGGCGCAAGATGGCGATCGGTCGCGTCAATGCCCGAACATGCGGCGCAGTTGGGGCGAGGCGCGACCGAGCAGTGCCTGCGCGAGCGCGACGGCCTCCTGGGCCGTGCCGTGAAGGCTGCGGCGCTCGACCCCGACATGCTCGGACCCGTCCGCATTCAGGATTTCGGCGCGAAGACGCAGCCCGTCCTCCTCGAGTGTCGCAAGCGCGGCGATCGGCGAGTGGCAATCGCCGCCGAGCGCGGCGAGCAGGGCACGCTCGGCCCAGACACAGCGTTCGGTGGCGGCGTCGCCGATCGCCGCGACCTGGCTGCGGGTCGCGGCGTCCTCGGCGCGCACCTCGATCCCGACTGCGCCCTGCGACGGGGCGGGGAGCAGCAGATCGACGTCGATCGCCACACCGATATCGGCATAGCCCAGCCGTTCGAGGCCCGCTGCGGCGAGCAGCGTCGCGTCCGCCTCGCCCGCGGCGACCTTGGCACGGCGTGTGTCGACATTGCCGCGCAAGGGAACGATGGCGAGATCGGGGCGCAGGCGACGCAACTGCGCCGCGCGACGCGGCGAGCTCGTACCGATGCGCGCGCCATGCGGCAGCGCGTCGATCGATGCCGCGCCGATCAGCCGGTCGCGGACATCGGCGCGCGGGAGCATCGCCGCGACCGCGATCGTGTCGGGCCGGATCGTTTCGACATCCTTCATCGAATGCACCGCAAGGTCGATCGCGCGGTCGAGCAGCGCCCGGTCCAGTTCCTTGGTCCACAACGCCTTGCCGCCGATCTCGGCGAGCGGGCGGTCCTGCACTCTGTCGCCGGTGGTGCGGATCGGTACGATCTCGATCGCGTCGGGCGACCAGCCATGCGCTGCGAGCAGCGCGTCGCGGACCATATTGGCCTGAATGAGAGCGAGCGGCGACGCGCGGGTACCGAGACGGAGAAGCATGTGCGCCGTCTAGCGAAGCGTTTCGGCGATGTCGAAGGGGTCAGACGATCTCGAACAACCCTGCCGCGCCCATGCCGCCCGCGGTGCACATCGACACCACGACCCAGCGCACGCCGCGCTTGCGCCCTTCGATCAGCGCATGGCCGACCAGCCGCGCGCCGGTCATCCCGAACGGATGGCCGATCGCGATCGCGCCGCCGTTCACATTATACTTCTCGGGGTCGATGCCGAGAGTGTCGCGGCAATAGAGGCACTGGCTGGCGAACGCTTCGTTAAGCTCCCACAGCCCGATATCGGCGACCGACAGCCCCGCGCGGTCGAGCAGCTTCGGGATCGCGAACACCGGGCCGATGCCCATTTCGTCGGGGCCGCATCCCGCCGCCTGAAAGCCGCGATAGATGCCGAGGATCTCCTTGCCCTCGGCCTGGGCGGTGGCGCGATCCATCACGATCTGCGCCGCCGCGCCGTCCGACAGCTGGCTGGCATTGCCGGCGGTGATGTGGCGCCCCTCCTTGATGACCTGCCCGTCCTTCCACACGGTCTTGAGTCCGGCGAGCGCTTCGGCGGTGGTGCCGGGGCGGATACCCTCGTCCTGCGTCACCGTGACCGTCTCGGTCCCGGTGCGGTTGCCTTCCTTGTCGAACAGCGCTTTCTCGACCGTTACGGCAACGATCTCCTCGGCAAAGGCACCATTGGCGAGGCCCGCCTCGGCGCGCTGCTGGCTCTGTGCGGCATAGGCGTCCTGCGCCGCGCGGCTGATGCCATAGCGTTCGGCGACGATCTCGGCGGTCTCGATCATCGGCATATAGGCATGCGGCTCGTTGGCGAGGACCGACTTGTTCGCGAAGCGCGGCGCATCCTTGGTCACCGTCAAGCTGATCGATTCCATGCCGCCGGAGAGCGCGACGTCGATGTCCCCCGCGATGATCGAGCGCGCGGCGAGGGCGAGGGCAGTGAGGCCCGATCCGCATTTGCGGTCGAGCGTGAAGGCGGGAACGCTTTGCGGCAGCCCGGCGGCGAACACCGCCATGCGCCCGGCATTGCCGCCCTGGGTACCCCATTGGTTGCCGACGCCCCAAAAGATGTCATCGATCCGTGCCGGGTCGATCCCCGCGCGTTCGACCGCTGCGTTCATCACATGGCCGGCGAGGACCGGTGCTTCGGTCGCGTTGAACGCGCCGCGATAGGCCTTGCCGATGCCCGTCCGGGCGGTGGAGACGATCGCGGCTTCGCGCATGGACATCCTCTCATTCGTATATCGGGTATGGCGATCCTTTATCGTGAGGGGCGATCAATTGGAAGTATCAGTCGGTGAATTTCGGCGTGCGCTTCTGCATGTTTGCCATCACTGCCTCCATCTGGTTGGGCGAGCGGAGCAGCTTTGCCTGTTCGGCGCTCTCGGCGGCGAGGATCGGGCCAGCGCTGGCGTCAGCGGACAGGTTGGCGAGGCGTTTGGCGGCGCGGATCGCGTCAGGGTTGCGCGCGGCGATCGCGGCAGCGATGTCCATCGCTGCGGCATAGGGCGCGTCGGAGATGTGGGTGACGAAGCCCAGCGCCAGTGCCTCCTCGGCAAGGAATTCGCGCGCGGTATAGGTCAGCTCGCGCAGCACATCGTCGCGCACCGTCGTCCGCCACAGCGCGAATCCGGCCATGTCGGGGACGATCCCCCACTTCATCTCCATGATCGAGCAGCGCGTATCCGGTGCCATGACGCGGATATCGGCCCCGGACAGGATCTGAAATCCGCCGCCGAACGCGACGCCGTGCGCCGCCGCGATGACGGGGACGGGCAGGTTGCGCCAGCCCCAGGCGACCTGCTGGAACAGATTGGCCTCGCCATGGCTGCGCGCATGGATGTCGAGCCCGGTGCCACCGCCTGCCATGCTCGCCATGTCGAGCCCGGCGCAGAAGGCGTTGCCTTCGCCTGACAGCACTACCGCACGCAGCCCCGGCGTCGCGGCCAGCTGGTCGATTGCGCCCGCAATCCCGGCGAACATTGCCGGGTCGAGCGCGTTCATCTTGTCGGGCCGGGCCAGCCGGACGTCGGCGATGCCATTGGCGATGTCGATGGTCACGCGCTGTTCGGTCATATCCGCTCCATTCGGCTTTGCTTGACGCGGACGTTAACCAGCAACGAGGCGATAGCCTAGCCCCTTGCAGCTCTGGACCATTGCCGTCGGGAAGGGCCGGTCGAGCTTGGCGCGCAGGTTTGAGACGTGCACCGCGACGACATTGGTGCCGGGGTCGAAGTGCAGATTCCAGACGCCTTCGAGCAGCTCGGCGCGGGTGACGAAGCGGCCGGAGTGCTCGGCGAGGTAGCGGAGCAGTGCGAATTCGCGCGGGACCAGCCTGATGCGGCTGCCCGATCGGATGACGGTGCGCGTGACCGGATCGAGTGTCAGCGCACCGACACTGAGCGGGATGGCGGCATGTCGGCGCACGCGGAGGTCGACTCGCGCGGCCAGCTCGTCGGGATCGACCGGCACCGCGACGGCGTCGGACGCGCCCGCATCGAGTGCGGCGATCAGCGCCGCGCTGTTGCTGGCGAGTGCGATGCGCGGGACCGATCCTGCCGCGATCGCCTGTCCGGTCCGCCACCGGCACAGGATTGCTGCGACATGCGATGCCGGATCGGGCACCGGGTCGCCGACCTCCAGCGCCCCGATCTTTAGAACATAGCCACGTGCGTGCATCGCGCGCTCAAGCTGCGGTATCTCGACTTCGGACAGAATCACCGGGGCCACCCGATGTTATTGCGCGGGCCGGCAGCACCCTGTCTGCCGAAGATGCATCCAAAACGGGGTGGTCGGGGACGGCGCGCGCGATCAGCGTCAGCGCCTCCGGATCGCCGGGCCGCGCCGACGCCAGCGCCGCAACTGCGGTGGCGCGCATCCGGGGATGCGGGTGACGCCGGGCAAGATGGTCGATCAGGTCGAGCCCGTTGCCGCCGCCGAGATGCGCGGCGATCGTCGCCAGCCCTTCGGAGGGGGCGGTGGTGAGCACTTCGGCGATTCCGCCAGTCGTCGGGTCGAAGCGATACTGGTCGATCCAGCGGTGCGATGGGTGGCTGCCCAAGATGTTGAGCGTCACCGAGAAGGCGTCGGGCGGCAGCTGCGCATGGACGTCGCGGCGCATGCGATAGAGCGCCAGCTGCCCTGGCTCGATCCGCCGTCGTCCGGTGAAGCGCATCGGGTCCTCGGGGCGATCGGGGTCGCGCTCCCAATAATCGCTCCAATAGCCCGGGCCGAGATAGCCATAGGTCAGGAACGGGAAATTGTGATCGTGCGCCATCCCATAGACGAACGGCGCGGTCCCGCTCGCCTGGAGGATGCCATCGTCATGTGAGGGCCAAAAATTGGCGCGCAGCACGAAGCGGGCATTGGGCGGGCGCAGCAGGAAAACCTGCGCACCATAGCCATTGGCGGCGCTCTGCCCGGCGCAGCGCTGCTTGAGTTCGGCGATGGCGAGATCGGCGAGGAAGGCGCGATTGCGCCCCAGCCGGGCGAGCAGCGGGCCGAGCGCCGCGAAGCTTTCCTCGTCATGCGGATCGAAGGGTGTCGTCTCCAGCGCGTCGACCAGTTCGTCGAGTGTCATCGGGCCGCCCGGACCCGGATCGATGATCCTGGTCATGCCGCGATCCGTGCGTCCAGCCGCTGGAGCGTCTGGGCGGCGGCGCTGCGTACCCCGGGATCGGGGTCACTCGCCGCCATCTCCGCGAGCCGGGGCCGCGCCGCGCGTGCGTCGAGCATCAGCCATTCGCGCATCGCCGCCCAGCGCAGGTGAAACGCAGAGTCGCGGCTGATCGCGTCGAAACTGTCGGCCGCGTCGCTCCGCCCGCTGGCGCGCAGCAGCGCGAGCAGTAGTTCGGCGCGCGAGGCGCGGTCGTCGGCGGTGGCGCTGCGGACGTGGTGGCCATCGCTGGTCGAAAATTCGTGCATCAGCGCGTCGGCTCCCGGCTTGGCGGTTGCGGTGATCGCGACGACATCGCGCGGCGCGGCGACGATCAGCCGCCCCTCGCGCCCCCCGTCGAGTGCGATCAGTTCGCCATCGCGAAGGTGAAGTGGTGCGACCTCGACACAGCGGTGCGGCGCGTCGTCGGCCAGCCGCCATCGCCGCATTTGCGCCCCGTCGGCACGGACATAGCGGGTGAGCGCGCGACGGCCCGACAGCACTACCGTCGCGGGAAGCGCTAGCTGCGCCAACGCTGCGGCGGAGGTGACGCTGGCGGTCAGCGTCACTTCGGGCAGGTCGGCGAGGACAACCGCCGTGCGCAGGACATCGCGGGTGAAACGCAGCGCCGGATCAAACCACGGATCGGTGCGCAAGTGGTCGACCAATGGCGCGATCAGATCGGCGATCCACACATGGTCGGCGAGCAATGCACGCGCCGCCGCCAGCACCGCGTCGGCATCCGCAAGACCCGCAAAGCGCGGCGCGATTGCGAGTTGAACCGACTCTGCAAAGGCGGCGTTGGCGGCGGCGGTTGACACGTACGCGGCTTCAGCCTTCGTAAACGATGACGACGATGGCCACCATCATCTCGAAAATCTCGTCCCCGGCGACTTCGGAGGCGCGGATCGAGCCGTGCATCGCGACCTGGGTGCCAAGCGAAGCGATGTCGGACAGTGCGAGTGTCAGCATGGTCGGTCCCCCCATTGTTGGTAGGCCCAAGCTAGGCCGGTGCGGGCCTTGGGCTGAGTTAATTCCACTTTATGTTGCGGCGTGCCCCGGGTTGCGGCGAAGGCGCGCGCCAGCTAGCGCGCTGCCCATGACGGCACCGACGCCCTTCGACCCTGCAATGTTCTTCGCGCGCCGCGTCGGCGGACATGGCGATGCGCTGGGCATCCGCTATCGCGCGCATGGCACGGACTGGTGCGAGCTGGCGCTGCCCTTCGATTCGCGGCTGATCGGCGATGTCGAGCGCGGGGTGCTGGCGTCGGGGCCGATCATCACGTTGCTCGACATGGCGACCAGCGTCGCGGTGTGGATGAAGCGGGGCGGGTTCCTGCCGCATGCGACGCTCGACCTGCGCGTCGACTATCTGCGCCCGGCAGCGGCTGGGCAGACGGTGATCGGGCGGGGCGAATGTTATCGAATCACCCGATCGGTCGGCTTCGTGCGCGGCATCGCGCATGATGGCGATCCCAACGATCCGGTCGCGCATGTCGCCGGCACCTTCATGTTCATGGAAGCGTCGGCATGAGCTTCACCCTCCCGCCCTATGCCGAGACGATCGGTATTGTGATCGAGCCTGGCGACGGCGCGCCGGTGCTGGCGATGCCGTTCGGCAGCGGCGTGCTGGGGCGCCCCGGCTTCGTCCATGGCGGCGCGCTGTCGGGATTGCTGGAGATGGCGGCGATCGCAGCGCTCAAACACGCGCTGGCGGCGGACGGGCGCGGGCAGTCCCGGATCAAGCCGGTCAACGTCACCGTCGATTTCATGCGCGGCGGGCGTGAGAAGGTGACGCGCGCACAGGGCAAGGTCAGCCGTCTCGGCAACCGGGTCGCCAATGTCGAGGCGTTCGCGTGGCAGGATGATCCCGAGCGTCCGGTCGCGGCGGCGCGGATGAATTTCCTGATTAGTTCGGCACCAGCCTGAGCAGCCGACCGCTGCTCGAATCCTCCAGCACCCAGATCGCGCCGTCCGGCCCCTGTTCGACCTCACGGATGCGCGCGCCGAGCGGGATGCGCTGCATTTCGCTCGCGCTGGTCGGGGTGAAGCGCACGCGGACCAGTCCCTGACTGACCAGCCCTGCGATGATCGCGTCGCCCTGCCACGCGGCGAACAGGGTGCCCGAATACAGAATCATTCCGCCCGGCGCGATCACCGGGGTCCAGGACAGCAGGGGCGCGACATAGCCGTCGCCGGGTGCATGGTCCGGGATATTGCCCCCGCCATAGTCCTGGCCGTTGGAGACGTTCGGCCATCCGTAATTGCCGCCGCGCGTGATGAGGTTGAACTCGTCGCCGCCCTCGGGTCCCATCTCATGCTCCCACAGCCGGCCTGAGGCATCGAAGGCGAGGCCATAGGGGTTGCGGTGGCCGAGCGACCAGATTTCGGTCAGCGCCCCTGTGGTCGCGACGAAGGGATTGTCACTGGGGATGCTCCCATCGGCATTGATCCGAATGATCTTGCCCAATGTCTGCGCCATGTCCTGCGCCGGGCTGCCGCGCTGGCGCTCGCCCGCAGTGACATAGAGCGTGCCGTCGGGGGCAAAGGCCATGCGCCCGCCGAAATGGCCGCTGCCCGATACCTTGGGGGTCTGGCGCCAGATCGTGCTGGCCCCGGTCAGGCGCGGACCGCCCGCATCCTCGACCAAAGTTCCGCGCGCGACCGCAAGGCCCGACCCGCCGGTGCCCGATTCGGAGAAGCTCAGATAGACGAGCGCGTTGCTCGCAAAATTCGGGTGCAAGGCGACGTCGAGCAGGCCACCCTGGCCGCCCGCCGCGACCGCGGGAACGCCGCCTAGGGCTGCGGACGTGACCCCGGTCTGCGTCACGATACGCAACGTCCCGCCCTTTTCGGTCACCAGGGCGCGACCATCGGGCAGGAAGACCATTGCCCAGGGCGACGCGAACGTCGCGACCGCAGTCGTCCGGACCCCGGTGATCGGGGCGGGGCTGGGGCTGGGGCTGGGGCTGGGCGAGGGAGACGGCGAAGGGGAGGGCGACGCGGTCGGGCTGGGCGCCGGTGTCGATACGCCGCCGCCAACCCCACCCGAATCGCACGCGGCGAGGGCGAGCAAGGCGGCGCCGAACGCGACCCGGCGCCTGACGGTCATTTTGCCCCGCTCACTTTCGCGGGCGTCAGCTTGAGCAGCCGCCCTTCCGAGCCGCGCCCACCATCCTCAAGCAGCCAGATCGCGCCATCCGGGCCTTCCTCAACCTCGCGGATGCGCGCGCCCATCGGCCATTGGTCGCCCTTGACCGCGTTGGTGCCGCGGACATCGACGCGGACCAGCGCCTGGCTCGACAGGCCGCCGATGAACAGATCGCCCTTCCATTGGGGGAACATCTTGCCCGAATAGACGATCAGGCCGCCGGGGGAGATTGCCGGGTTCCATGAAACCTTGGGTGCCTCGAACTCCGGCCGGGTCTTGTGGTCGGGAATGTCGCGCCCGTCATAATGATCGCCGTCGGACACGATCGGATAGCCGTAGTTGCGGCCGGGCAGGATCAGATTGACCTCATCCCCGCCCTTCGGCCCCATTTCCTGCTCCCACAAATTGCCCTCCGCGTCGAAGGCGATGCCGAGCAGGTTGCGATGGCCATAGGACCAGACCGCCGGGTGAAACCCGCGCGCGGCAAGCCCCGCGTCGCCCGCCGGCTTTCCGTCGAGGGTCAGCCGCAGCATTTTGCCGAGCGTGGACTTCGGATCCTGCGACGGCTCGAACTTCTGACGTTCGCCATTGGCGAAGAACAGATGCTTGCCGTCCGGAGCGAAGGCGATGCGGCCCGAATAATGGCCATTGCCCTCGACATAGGGGGTCGCCTGAAACAGCCGCTCGACATTGGTCAGCGCAGGACTGGCACCATCGGCCAGAATCGCGCGGGCGAGCACCACGCCCTTGCCACCCTGCCCGGCCTCGGAGAAGCTGAAATAGACGCGCTTGCTGGTGGTGAAATCGGGGGCGAGGACGATGTCCTTGAATGCGCCCTGGCCGACGCTGTCCACCGTCGGAACGCCGCTGACTTCGGTCTTTGTCTGCCCGTCGGCGCTCAGCAGGATCAGCTTGCCGACCTTCTCGGTCACCAGCATCCGGCCATCGGGCAGGAAGGTCATCGCCCAAGGCGCGTCGAAGTCGGCGACCGGGGTCACGGTGAAGGGAAGGCCGTCGGTCGCGGCTGCCGCTTCCTGGCTGTTCCCCGGCTGGGCGCTTGTGCAGGCGATCAGGGTCAGCGAGATGGCAGCGATCGGTAACAGGCGCATGAATTCCTCCGGTGGTGAACGCGCAACGCATTGAGCGGCTGCTTGTTGCACGCGCGCGCCCGCGCGGCGAGACCTTTACGGCATGGCAACGGGTAGCGTGTCATGGAGTGGGCGAGTCAACGGAGACAAGCATGCACCCGCTCCGCCGCTTCCCGATCAAGGAGGCGCTGATTCTCCTGTATCTGGTCGCGGACTGGGGTGCCCTGGTCGAGCGGGTAGAGTCGCTCGGCCTGTCACTGTCCCTCATCAGCTATGTGGCGCTCTATGCGATGGTCGCTGCTGCGTTGTGGGTTGCGTCGCGGCTCGATGCGAACTGGTTGCGCTGGCTGGTCGCCCTTGCACTGTTCGCGGGCGCGGCGTTCATCGGCGCGAGCGAGCGCGCACTGGGCGACCATTTGACCTATGACGCATTCCTCAACCTGGCCGGATCGACCGGGTTTGCGGGCGATGCATTGGGCGAACATGGTACGCGGATTTTGGTCGGTGCACTCGTGGCGCTGCCGTTGTTGCCGGGGATCGGGTTGAGGCCGCGCTCTCCCGGCGCGCTTCGGCTGCGCTGGGCAGGCGTTCCGGCTGGTGCCTTCGCGATCCTGGTCGCGATCCTGTTCGTGCGCGGCGGAGACGGAGCGCGGGGTCTGCCCGGGGCGTTCACGCCGATCGCCTATTTCGCGCTTGCGACCGGTGAGGGGCTTGTGAGCGGCGGCCCCCGCCGCGCAGTGACGATGGCGCATCGACCGGTGCCGGCACGCGGCGACGTGGTGCTGATCGTGGATGAGAGCGTTGCCGCGCGCTATCTCGATTTCGTCGACCCCGCCGGGGTGCGCTCCGGCCTGCTGACTCCGCCATCCGGGATCGCGGTACACAATTTCGGCGTCGCGGCATCGGTGACCAACTGCTCGCTCGGCACCAACCTCACCCTGCGTCACGGCGGCACGCGCGCGGCCTATATGAAGCTCAATGCAACCGGCCCGGCGATCTGGGACTATGCGCGCAAGGCCGGCTTCGCGCCGGTCTATATCGATGCGCAGCGCACCGGCGGGGGGCTGCAGAACGGAATGGACGCGGCCGAACAGGCGCGCATCGCGACCTTCATCCAGTTCGACGATGTGCCCGTCGAGCAGCGCGACATCGCCGCGGCCGATCGCATTGCCGCGTTGCTGGCCAACGGTCGGCGCGAGTTCATCCTGGTCAACAAGGTCGGCGCGCATTTCCCCGTGCACGACCGATATCCCGACAGTCACGCGGTGCATCGCCCCGCGCTGCCACGCGGCGGGTTCCTGGGCATTGCCGATACCGGCAAGCGCGACGGGTTCGACGGTAGCGACGACCAGTGGCAGCTCTATCGCAACGCCTATCGCAATGCGCTGTTGTGGAAGGTCGGCGGCTTCTTTGACCGGCTGCTGGCACCCGGCTCGCTGCAGGGCGCGACGGTGATCTATACCGCCGATCACGGCCAGGATTTGAACGAGCGTGGTGGATCGGGCGTGCACACCCATTGCAGCACCGACCCCGTGCCCGAAGAGGGCGCGGTGCCGCTGGCGGTGCTGACCGATGCGGACGCAACAGGCATGTGGCCCGCCGCTGCTGCGCTGAACCGCAATCGGGCGAGCCATTACCAGTTGTTTCCGACGCTGCTGCGCCTGATGGGCTATGCTCCCGATGCGGTGCGCGCGGCCTATGGCGAATCGCTCGATGCGAAGCTGATCGACGAGATGCGCTTCAACAGTCGCTTTCACGCCCGCCTCGGCCGCAAGCCCGAATGGCGACGGATCGACGTCGCGGCGCTCGCCCGACCGCCCAAGAGCGACGGCGCGCAAAGAGTCGCCTCCCGCTGACTCGAAATCCTTGCCGTTCGCACAGCATGGCTCTATAGAGGAACCGTTCTCGACATTGGAAACCTTGCCGAGGTCGGGCCCACAGGGTCCGGCGGCGATGGGGTGTTTCCGACGTATTTGGAGTTTTCGCGTGGCCGACCTGGCTGTCCTGACCGCAATCATCGAGCCCGAGGCGCGTGCGCTCGGCTTCGACCTGGTGCGCGTCAAGCTGTTCGGCGGCGAGGGCGATCGCACGCTGCAGGTGATGGCCGAGCGGCCCGACACCCGCCAGCTGAACATCGACGATTGCGCCGACCTGTCGCGCCGCATCTCCGACCAGCTCGACGCGCTTGAAGAGGCCGGCCGCGACCCGATCCCCGAAGCCTATCGGCTCGAGGTCAGCTCGCCCGGTATCGATCGGCCGCTGACCCGGCTCAAGGATTTCGCGGACTGGCAGGGGCATGAGGCGCGCATCACGCTCACCGAGAAGATCGACGGGCGCAAACAATATAAGGGCGACCTGGCCGGGGTGGAGGGCGAGTCGATCGCGATCACCGACGGGCACGGGCTGACCCACAACATCGCCTTCGCGACCATCGAGGACGCGAAGCTGATGATTACCGACCGGCTGATTGCCGCAACCAAGCCGCTCTCGACCGAGGGCGCGGACGAATTCGAAGCAGAGGAACAGGACTGATGGCCACCGCCATTTCCGCCAACAAGGCCGAGCTGATTGCCATCGCCAATTCGGTGGCGAGCGAGAAGATGATCGACAAGGCGATCGTCATCGAGGCGATGGAGGACGCGATCGAGCGCGCCGCCAAGAACCGCTATGGCGTCGAGAACGACATCCGCGCCAAGCTGGACCCGATGACCGGCGACCTGCGCCTGTGGCGCGTGGTCGAGGTGGTCGAGGCGGTCGATGACTATTTCAAGCAGGTCGACCTCAAGGGCGCACAGAAGCTGCAGAAGGACGCCAAGGTCGGCGACTTCATCGTCGATCCGCTGCCTCCGATCGAATTTGGCCGCATCCAGGCGCAGGCATCGAAGCAGATCATCTTCCAGAAGGTCCGCGACGCCGAGCGCGAGCGCCAGTATGAAGAGTTCAAGGACCGCCAGGGCGAAATCATCACCGGCGTCGTCAAGCGCGTCGAGTTCGGCCATGTCGTCGTCGATCTGGGCCGCGCCGAGGGCGTGATCCGCCGCGACGCGCAGATTCCGCGCGAAGTGGTGCGCGTCGGCGACCGCGTCCGCAGCCTGATCCTGAAGGTCGTGCGCGAGACGCGCGGCCCGCAGATCTTCCTCAGCCGCGCGCATCCCGACTTCATGAAGAAGCTGTTCGCGCAGGAAGTCCCCGAAATCTATGACGGGATCATCGAGATCAAGGCCGCCGCCCGCGACCCGGGTTCGCGCGCCAAGATCGGCGTGATCTCGCATGACTCCTCGATCGACCCGGTCGGCGCGTGCGTCGGCATGAAGGGCAGCCGCGTGCAGGCGGTCGTGCAGGAGATGCAGGGCGAGAAGATCGACATCATCCCCTGGTCGCCCGATACCGCGACCTTCGTCGTCAACGCGCTGCAGCCGGCCAATGTCGCGCGCGTCGTCATCGACGAAGAGGATGACCGCATCGAAGTGGTCGTCCCCGACGACATGCTCAGCCTTGCCATCGGCCGTCGCGGCCAGAATGTCCGCCTCGCCAGCCAGCTGACCGGCAAGGCCATCGACATCCTGACCGAGACCGATTCGAGCGAGAAGCGCCAGCAGGAATTCGTCGCGAACAGCGAGATGTTCCAGAACGAGCTGGACGTCGACGAGACGCTGGCACAGCTGCTGGTCGCCGAGGGCTTCAGCCAGCTCGAGGAAGTCGCCTATGTCGAGATCGACGAGCTGGCGAGCATCGAAGGGTTCGACGACGACCTCGCGCAGGAGCTGCAGAGTCGTGCGGCCGAGGCGCTGGAGCGGCGCGAGGAAGCCAATCGCGAAGCCCGCCGCGCGCTGGGCGTCGAGGACGATCTGGCGACCATGCCCTATCTGACCGAAGCGATGCTGGTCACGCTGGGCAAGGCCGGGATCAAGACGCTCGACGACCTCGCCGATCTCGCCACCGACGAGCTGGTCGCCAAGAAGCGCGCCGAACCCCGCCGCCGTGGCGACGGTCCCGCCGCCCCGCAGCGCGAAATGCGCGAGCAGGACAAGGGCGGCGTGCTCGGCGAGTACGGCTTGACCGACGAGCAGGGCAACGAGATC
This sequence comes from Sphingomonas sp. J344, assembly GCF_024700005.1. Classification (NCBI taxonomy): domain Bacteria; kingdom Pseudomonadati; phylum Pseudomonadota; class Alphaproteobacteria; order Sphingomonadales; family Sphingomonadaceae; genus Sphingomonas; species Sphingomonas sp. J344. Next base: position 1,375,403 of record NZ_JAJONB010000001.1, read on the forward strand.
ATCATGGCCGCCCGCGCACACTGGTTCGCGGATGAAGAACCGGCTTCGGCCGGCGAGGAGGACGCAATTGCGGACTCCGAGCAATGAGCGCCCGGCTGAACTGACGGACGGTCAGCGTGCGGATGGGGGTCCCATCCGCACCTGTATCCTCTCGCGCGAAGGGCAACCTCGCGACGGGCTGATCCGGCTTGCCGTGTCGCCCGATGGCGATGTGCTGCCCGATGTCCGCGCCAAGGCACCCGGTCGCGGTGCGTGGATAGGCGTGACCCGCGCCGAGCTTGACGCCAGCGGCAAGCAGCTGCGCGGTGCTCTGGCGCGGGCGTTCAAGACGAGCGACCTCAATATTCCCGACGATCTCGGCGCGCGCATTGTGGCGCAGCTCGAGCGCGCATTTCTCGATCGGCTGGGACTGGAAGCCAAGGCTGGTCACGTGGTGATCGGCGGCGAGCGGATCGAGAAAGCGGGCCGCATGGGCAAGCTTCATCTGCTGTTCCATGCGTCCGACGCGGGCGCGGACGGGTCGCGCAAGCTCGATCAGGCATTGCGGGTCGGCTCCGACCGCGAGGGTTCGGGCGACACGGGGTTCACATTGCCGTTTCCGCGCACCATATTGTCCTTGGCGCTTGGCCGCGAAAATGTGGTACATGCTGGCCTGACCGACCCCAGAGCGGCGGGGCGGGTGCGCGATGCACTCGACCGTCTGCTCCATTTTATCGGACCCGACCCGGCCCCATAGCCTTGCGAAACCCACTCGCAAGGCGCATCGGGCCTTGCGGCGATCCGACGAACGACGAAGAAAAGCAGGAACAGAAACTTGAGCGATACCGAAAACGAAAAGCCGAAACTCGGAATGCGCCAGCCGCTGGGGCTGAAGCGCACGGTCGAGACCGGCAAGGTGAAGCAGAGCTTCAGCCACGGACGCTCGAACACCGTTGTGGTCGAGGTCAAGCGCCGCCGCATGCTGGGTCCACAGACGGGTGCCCCGGTTGAAGAGGCTGCGCCGCCCCCGCCGCCGCCGGTTGCCGCCCCGCCGCCGCCGGCCCCTGCGCCGCGCTCCGCCGCGCCCGCAGGCGAGACCGCCCAGGAGCGTCAGGCTCGCCTTCTGCGCGAGGCTGAAGACCAGCGCATGCAGGCCAATGAGGAAGCGCGTCGCCGCGAAGAGCGCGAGCGTGCCGAAGCGGCTGAGGCAGAGCAGCGCCGGATCGAGGAAAAGGCGCGCGCCGAAGCCGAAGCGGCGGCGGCACCCAAGGTCGAGCCGCAGGCCGAGCCCGTCGTCGAGGCCCGTCCTGAGCCGGTTGCACCTGCTGCGCCGCCCACGCCAGCCGCACCGCCGGCCCCCGAGCCGGTCGCGCTGCAGCTCGACCCCAGCCGTCCCGCGCCCCGCCGGTTCACGCCGGTGCAGCGTCCAGAAATCCCGCGCCCCGCGCCGGCCAAGCCCGAACCGGCGGCGGCACCCGCTCCCGCAGCTGTCGCCCCGGCGAGCAGTGGTGGCGGTGCAGCGGCTCCGCGCAGCGCCAATCTAGGCCCGAACCGCGCACCGGCGCGTGCGCCCGAGCCACAGCGTCCGCAACAGCGTGACCGCAAGGGCGACGAGCGTCGCGGCGGCAAACTGACCGTCAACCGCGCACTGGGCGGCGACGATGGCGCGCGCGCGCGCAGCCTCGCCGCGCTCAAGCGGGCGCGTGACAAGGAACGTCGCCACTCCGGCCCGCGCGAGCCGCAGGCCAAGCAGGTCCGCGACGTCCAGGTGCCGGACGCGATCACCGTTTCCGAACTCGCCAACCGCATGGCCGAAAAGGGCGCGGACCTGGTCAAGGCGCTGTTCAAGATGGGCATGCCCGTCACGCTGACCCAGACGATCGACCAGGACACCGCCGAGCTGCTGGTGACCGAATTCGGCCACAACATCGTCCGCGTCTCCGATTCCGACATCGACCTTGCCGTCGACACGGTCGAGGATGCCGAGGAGTCGCTGAAGCCGCGTCCGCCGGTGGTGACGATCATGGGCCATGTCGATCACGGCAAGACCAGCCTGCTCGACGCGCTGCGCGGCACCGATGTGGTGCGCGGCGAGGCCGGTGGCATCACCCAGCATATCGGTGCGTATCAGGTGACGCTGAAGGACAAGTCGAAGATCACCTTCCTCGACACTCCGGGTCACGAGGCGTTTTCGGAGATGCGCGCGCGCGGCGCGAACGTCACCGACATCGTCGTGCTGGTGGTCGCCGCCGATGACGGGCTGATGCCGCAGACGATCGAGGCGATCAATCACACCAAGGCGGCGGGCGTTCCGATGATCGTCGCGATCAACAAGATCGACAAGCCCGAGGCCAATGCCCAGCGCGTGCGCGAGCGCCTGCTGGAGCATGACATCCAGGTCGAGGCGATGGGCGGCGAGACCCAGGATGTCGAGGTTTCGGCGAAGGAAAAGACCGGCCTGGACGAGCTAGTCGAGAAGATTCAGCTCCAGGCCGAACTGATGGAACTGAAGGCCAATCCCGATCGCGCTGCCGAGGGCAATGTGGTCGAGGCGAAGCTGGACAAGGGTCGCGGCCCGGTCGCGACGATCCTCGTCACCCGCGGCACGCTCAAGGTCGGCGACGTGTTCGTCGTCGGCGCGGAGAGCGGCAAGGTTCGTGCGCTGATCGACGACAAGGGTCGCCAGATCAAGGAAGCGGGCCCGTCGATGCCGGTCGAGATCCTCGGCCTGTCGGGCGTGCCGATGGCGGGCGACCTGCTCCAGGTGGTCGAGAACGAAGCGCGCGCCCGTGAGGTCGCCGCCTATCGCGCCAGCGTCATCCAGAACAAGCGCACCACCAACACCCCCGCCAGCCTCGAGAGCATGTTCAGCGCGCTCAAGGAAAAGCAGGCGATGGAATATCCGCTGGTCGTCAAGGCGGATACCCAGGGCACGGTCGAGGCGATCGTCGCGGCGATCAACAAGATCAGCACCGACGACATCAAGGCGCGCGTGCTGCACGCCGGGGTGGGCGGCATCACCGAGAGCGACGTCAACGCGGCTGCGGCCTCGGGCGCGCCGATCATCGGCTTCAACGTCCGTCCGAACGCCAAGGCGCGCGAGATCGCCGACCGCCACAAGGTCGCGTTCAAATATTATGACGTGATCTACGAACTCACCGACGAGATCCGCGCCGGCATGGCCGGGCAGCTCGGCCCGGAAGCGTTCGAAACCGTGGTCGGCCGTGCCGAAATCCGCGAGGTCTTCTCGGCGGGCAAGCATGGCAAGGCGGCCGGTCTGCTGGTCACCGACGGCGCGATCCGCAAGGCGCTCAAGGCCCGCATCACGCGCGACGACGTCATCATCTATCAGGGCGAGATCGCGTCACTGCGCCGCTTCAAGGACGATGTCGCCGAAGTCCGCGCGGGTCTGGAATGCGGTGTGACGTTCACGCAGAACTTCACCGACATCAAGCCGGGCGACTATCTCGAAACGTTCGAGGTCGAGCTGCGCGAACGGACGCTGTAATCAAATTGCCCTCTCCCCTTCAGGGGAGAGGGTTGGGAGAGGGGCCTGTCCCTTAGCCGGACGGCGGCAGTCTCGCACTGCCCCTCTCCCCGGCCCTCTCCCCTGAAGGGGAGAGGGAGTTCATGAAGCACAACGACACGCCCGAGACCCGCTCCGTCCGCCTGCTGCGCGTGGGCGAGCAGGTGCGCCATATCCTCTCGGACATCCTCGCGCGCGGGGAGGTGCATGACGATGTGCTGACCAGCCATGTGGTGAGCGTGACCGAAGTGCGCATGTCGCCCGACCTGCGCCACGCCACCGTCTTCGTGAAGCCGCTGCTGGGCAAGGACGAGGAAGCGGTGATCAAGGCGCTGCGCACCAACACCGCCTATCTCCAGCGCGAGGTCGCCGGGCGGATGAAGATGAAATACGCCGCGAAACTCAAATTTCTGGCCGACGAGAGCTTCGACGAGGGCAGCCATATCGACCAGCTGCTGCGCGACCCCAAGGTGGCGCGGGATCTGGGAGATGAAGGCGATGCGGAAAGCTGATCGCGTTTTGCTGGAGCCGCGCTAGGGTCGCGCCATGGCCAAGCTCTATTTCTACTATGCCAGCATGAATGCGGGTAAATCGACCACGCTGTTGCAGGCCGATTTCAACTATCGCGAGCGCGGCATGCGCACCCTCCTGTTCACCGCGGCGCTCGACGATCGATCGGGCGCGGGGCGGATCGCGTCGCGGATCGGCCTGGATACCGAGGCGGTAGGATTTGCCGCCGACACCGATCTGCGCCTCCACGTCGAGCGCGAGATGGATCACGGCCCGGTGCATTGCGTGCTGGTCGATGAGGCGCAGTTTCTGAGCGGGGCGCAGGTGGATCAGCTGGCGGCGGTAGCCGATGTCCTGGGGATACCGGTGCTCGCCTATGGATTGCGCACCGATTTCCGTGGCGCGCTGTTCCCCGGATCGGCGCGGCTGCTCGCGCTGTCCGACGCGCTGGTCGAGATCAAGTCGGTGTGCCGCTGCGGGCGCAAGGCGACGATGAACCTGCGCGTCGATGCGGAGGGCCGCGCCGTGGCCGACGGCGCGCAGACCGAGATTGGCGGCAACGACCGCTATGTCGCGCTGTGTCGACGGCATTTCACCGAGGCGCTGGCAGCCGCGGATTAGGGTTCAATACGTCCCGTTACGCGACTGCCGCCCGCAAGGAATCAGGTGGAGACGCGCGCGCCCTTCGGCCACGGTGTGTGACGGGGGGATGATGCAGCCGATCGTCGATTCGCTGGCCGTGTGGACGTTACCCGCGATTGCGGCGGTACTGCTCCATGATGCTGCGCAGCGGCTGGTGGCGAGCTGGTTGCCCGCCGAAGCCGATGCACCCGAGCCAATGCCCAGCCGATTGCCCCGTTTCTTGCGCGCGGTCGATCCGGTGGGGACTGTGATCGTCCCGATCGCGCTGGCGCTGTCCGGCGCACCGGTGTTCGGCTGGCCGCGTCACCGTCCGTTCGCGCTGGGCGAGGATGCGCTGGCGCGGCGGCGGCGGCTGATCAGCGCGCTGGCTGGTCCGGTGGCGAGCTTTGCCGCGGCGCTGGTTGCGGCGATGGCGCTGGGCGCGGTGGTCGCAGCTTCGGACGGAACGATGTCCGAGCGAGGCATGGGCTGGCTCGTCACGAGCAATCTGTTCAACTTCATCCTTGCGAATGCGTGCATGACGAGTTTTCACCTGCTGCCGGTCCCGCCATTCGACATGGGCCGGGCATTGAGCGCGCTGTTGCCTGTCCCCGCGCGGCAGCGGCTGCGGCTCGCCGGACGGCTGGTCGTGCTCGCCGTGATCGCCACGGTGGTGGCGATCCCGCTGCTCGACCCGCACGCGCGAGTCGGGGAGTGGATCGCCGCACCAATGATCAATGCGATCACACGATTCGTGCTGGGACTCGTGAACCTCACCGTCTAGGCGCGTACCCCGATGCATGGCTGGATCATTCTCGACAAGCCGCTGGGGCTCGGCTCGACCCAGGGGGTCAGCGCGGTCAAGCGCGCCCTGCGCGACAGCGGCTATGGGCCAAAGCTGCGCGACCTGCCCAAGGTTGGGCATGGCGGCACGCTCGACCCGCTGGCGACCGGCGTCCTGCCGATCGCGGTGGGGGGAGGCGACCAAGCTTGCCGGGCGGATGCTCGACAGTGATAAGGTGTACGACTTCACGATCCGGTTCGGGGTGGAGACCGACACGCTCGATCTGGAGGGCAAGGCCGTCGCCGAATCGGACGTGCGCCCGACTCGCGAACAGATCGCGGCGGTCCTGCCACGCTTTACCGGGCCGATCGATCAGGTGCCGCCCGCTTATTCCGCGCTCAAGGTCGAAGGCGAACGCGCCTATGACCTTGCGCGAAAGGGAGAGGTGGTGACGCTGGCGACCCGCGCGGTGACGATTCATGCGCTCACGCTGGGCGAAACCGATGCCGATTCGGCGACACTGACTGCCCATGTGTCAAAGGGCACCTATATCCGCAGCCTCGCCCGCGATATCGCACTGGCGCTGGGCAGCGTCGGCCATGTCACGATGCTCCGGCGCGTAAAGGCCGGGCCATTCACGCTCGATTCGGCGATATCGCTGGACAAACTGGCCGAATCCGCTAAGGGCCGCACCCTTGAACATTGCCTCCTGCCGCTGAGGGCGGGGCTGGACGACATCCCGGCTCTATTCCTCGAACCCGGTCAGGCAGGGGCTCTCCGCCAGGGGAAAGTTCTGACCGGGATTGCCGCGAATGATGGCCAACACTTTGCGCTGGACGGCGAAACGCCGGTCGCGCTGGTCGAGGTTTCGGACAGAAGCGTCCGCGTCGTGCGCGGCTTCAACCTGTAGAATGATGTCGAAGGAAAACACATGACGATCACGACCGAGCGCAAGGCTGAACTGACCAAGGAACATGGCCGCGCCGAAGGCGATACCGGCAGCCCCGAAGTCCAGATCGCGATCCTGACCGAGCGCATCGTCAACCTGACCAGCCACTTCAAGGGCCATGCGAAGGACAACCATTCGCGCCGCGGCCTGCTGATGATGGTCAACAAGCGCCGCAGCCTCCTCGACTATCTCCGCAAGACGGACGGGGATCGCTACACCGCCCTCATCGCGAAGCTCGGGCTTCGCAAGTAACCGGAAAGGCGGCCTTCGGGTCGCCTTTTTGCCATTTCGGGCATCCGCCCGAATCCAGGGTCACCGGCAATTCGGCCATGAACCCGCAACAGGGGTGACGTCACCCCGCACCGCGCAAGCCGGACAGCTTGCACACAGGCCCCGGACGCATTGGGCGTCCGGTCCAAAGGAAAATACATGTTCGACAAGAAAACCGTATCGATCGAGTGGGGCGGACAAACCCTGACACTCGAAACCGGGCAGGTTGCCCGTCAGGCCGATGGCGCCGTGATGGCGACGCTCGGCGAAACCGTGGTGCTGTGCGCCGTCACCGCCGCCAAGTCGGTGAAGGAAGGGCAGGATTTCTTCCCGCTCACCGTGCACTATCAGGAAAAATTCTCGGCCGCCGGCCGCATTCCGGGTGGCTTCTTCAAGCGTGAGCGCGGCGCGACCGAAAAGGAAACGCTGACCAGCCGCCTGATCGACCGCCCGATCCGCCCGTTGTTCCCCGAAGGGTTCTACAACGAAATCAACGTCATCTGTCAGGTGCTGTCCTATGACGGCGAGAATGAGCCGGACATTCTGGCGATGGTCGCGGCATCGGCTGCTCTGACGATCTCGGGTGTGCCGTTCATGGGCCCGATCGGTGCGGCGCGCGTCGGCTATGTCGATGGCGACTACGTGCTGAACCCGACCAATGAGCAGGTTGCAGAGGGCGATCTCGACCTGGTCGTCGCCGCCACCGGCAATGCCGTGATGATGGTCGAATCCGAAGCCAAGGAGCTGTCGGAAGAGGTCATGCTGGGCGCCGTCCAGTTCGCGCACAAGGCGTGCAAGCAGGTCGTCAACGCGATCATCGACCTGGCCGAGCAGGCCGCGAAGGATCCGTGGGAAATGGCCGAGCAGGCCGACCTCTCGGCCGCCAAGGACAAGCTCAAGAAGCTGATCGGCAAGGACATCGCCGCCGCCTATAAGGTGACCGACAAGTCCAAGCGTTCGGACCTGCTGAACGCCGCACGCGCCAAGGCGAAGGAGGCGTTCTCCGACGCCACCCCGCAGGATCAGATGGCCGCGATGAAGCTGGTCAAGAAGCTGGAGGCGGAAATCGTCCGCGGCGCCATCCTCAAGGACGGCACCCGCATCGACGGTCGCTCGACCACCCAGATCCGTCCGATCGAGGCGGCGGTCCACTTCCTGCCCCGTGCGCATGGTTCGGCGCTGTTCACGCGTGGCGAGACGCAGTCGATCTGCACCACCACGCTGGGCACCAAGGACGCCGAGCAGATGATCGACGGGCTGGACGGCCTGTCCTACTCGAACTTCATGCTCCACTATAACTTCCCGCCCTATTCGGTCGGCGAAGTCGGCCGCTTCGGCGCGCCGGGCCGTCGCGAAGTCGGTCATGGCAAGCTGGCATGGCGCGCGCTGCACCCGGTGCTGCCGAGCAAGGACGAGTTCCCCTACACGATCCGCGTCCTGTCGGACATCACCGAGTCGAACGGCTCGTCGTCGATGGCGACGGTGTGCGGCGGTTCGCTGTCGATGATGGACGCGGGCGTTCCGCTCAAGCGTCCGGTGTCGGGCATCGCCATGGGCCTGATCCTGGAAGGTAAGGATTTCGCGATCCTGTCCGACATCCTTGGTGACGAGGATCACCTGGGCGACATGGACTTCAAGGTCGCCGGCACGTCCGAAGGCATCACCACGATGCAGATGGACATCAAGGTTGCCGGCATCACCGACGAGATCATGCGCGTTGCACTGGCGCAGGCCAAGGAAGGCCGCGCGCACATCCTGGGCGAAATGGCCAAGGCGCTGGGCGAAACCCGCACCGAGCTGTCGGCCCATGCGCCGCGCATCGAGACGATGCAGATCGACAAGTCGAAGATCCGCGACGTCATCGGCACCGGCGGCAAGGTGATCCGCGAGATCGTCGCCACCACCGGCGCGAAGGTCGACATCGACGACGAGGGCGTGATCAAGGTCAGCTCGTCCGACGTCAGCCAGATCGAAGCTGCGATGAACTGGATTAAGGGCATCGTCGAAGAGGCCGAGGTCGGCAAGATCTACAACGGCAAGGTCGTCAACCTGGTCGATTTCGGCGCGTTCGTGAATTTCATGGGCGGCAAGGACGGCCTGGTTCACGTGTCGGAAATCAAGAACGAGCGCGTCGAGAAGGTCAGCGACGTCCTGTCCGAAGGTCAGGAGGTCAAGGTCAAGGTGCTCGAGATCGACCAGCGCGGCAAGGTTCGCCTGTCGATGCGTGTCGTCGATCAGGAAACCGGTGCCGAGCTGGAAGATACCCGTCCCGCCCGTGAACCGCGCGAGCGTGGTGATCGCGAAGGCGCCCGTGGCGGCGATCGCCGTCGCGAAGGCGGACGCGGCGATGGTGGCCGTGGTGGCGACCGCGACCGTGGCCCGCGCCGCGACCGTGGCGACCGCAACGACCGCCCGCGCAGCGAGCGTTCGGAGTCGAAGGACGAGGGCGGCGAGAATATCGGCCTCCCGGCATTCCTGACCGGTGGCAGCGACGACTGATCGCCTGACGGTCGCAAGAACGAAGAGGGCTCCGGGAAACCGGGGCCCTTTTTCGTTTCTGCGCCATTTGCTCGACCCGGAAACTGGCGGTAGCGTGGGCTATCTCGCTCCTCCCGCACAGGAAACCGCCCGTGACGCTTCGCCTTGCCCTTCCATTGCTGCTCGCCGGCGTCGCCGCCCCCGCGCTCGTCTCGAACGCCGCGCCGCAGGCCGCGCCCGCCGCCGCCGATACCCGGGCCGAGGATGCGCGGCTCAATGCGTTTCTCGACACTGCGTTCGACGCCAATGTCGCGCTGAGCCCCGAATCGCAAACCGCGCTCGGCCTCAAGACCAATTACGACAAGCTCGACGACTATAGCCGCGCCAGCGGCGAGAAACGCATGGCGATGGCCGAGGCGACGCTGAAACAGATGCGCGCGCAGTTCGATCCTGCGAAACTCGGCCCGCAGGCGCGGCTGAGCTATCGCCTGTTCGAGACCCAAGTCGAACGGTCGCGCGCGTCATACATGTTCCGCGACTATGGCTTTCCGGTGTCGACCAACGGCAGCCCGGCGGGTCAGATCCCGGTATTTCTGATCAACAATCACCGCATCGCGACGGTCGCGGATGCGCGCGCTTACATTGCCCGGATCGCCGAGGTCGAGCGGGTGATGGGCGAGGTCGCCACGACGATGCGCGATCAGGCGAAGAAGGGCATCGTGCCCCCCAAGATGGTATTCAAGCCTGCGCGCGAGGACGCGCGCAAGGTCATCACCGGCGCGCCATTCGGGCCGGGCGAGGACAGCACATTGCTCGCTGATTTTCGCAAGAAGGTGACCGCGCTCGAAATCCCCGATGCCGAGAAGGCGGCGCTGATCGCGGACGCGGAAAAGGCGCTGACCGGCCCGTTCAAGCGCGGCTTCGACACGCTGTTCGCAGTCCTCGACGAGATCGAGCCCAAGTCGAAAGGAAATGACGGGGCGTGGAGTCTGCCCAATGGCGCGGCCTTCTATGCCAACCGGCTGGCGCAGAATACGACGACCGACATGACCGCCGACCAGATCCACCAGATCGGTCTCGATCAGGTCGCCGCGATCCGCGCGGAGATGGAAGCGGTCAAGGCGCGGATCGGCTATACCGGTAGTCTCGAATCCTTCTTCGAGGTCGTCCGGACCGATCCCAAGCTGAAATTCCCCAACACCGATGCCGGTCGCGAAGCCTATCTGACCGAAGCGCGTGCCGTGGTCGCCAAAATGATGGAGGCAGCGCCGCGCTGGTTCCACCGCCTGCCCAAGGCGAAGCTGGAGGTGCGTGCGGTCGAGAAATGGCGTGAGGGGACCGCGTCGGTCGCTTTCTACAACCGCCCCGCGCCCGACGGATCTCGACCCGGCATCTACTATACCAACCTTGCCAATATGGATCAGGTGCAGAAGATCCAGCTGGAGGGGATTGCGGTGCATGAAGGCGCGCCGGGGCATCATTTCCAGATTGCGCGCGCGATGGAGCTGGAGGGGCTGCCCAAGTTCCGCCGTTTCGGCGGATACAGCGTCTATAGCGAGGGTTGGGGCCTCTATACCGAGCGGCTGGCCAAGGAGATGGGCGGATATGCCGACCCCTATTCGGAATTCGGGATGCTCTCGCTCCAGATGTGGCGGGCGATCCGGCTGGTGACCGATACCGGGCTGCACGCCAAGAAGTGGAGCCGCGAACAGGCGATCGACTATTTCAAGGCGAACTCGTCGATCTCGCCCGCCGATATCGAGCGGGAGGTCAATCGCTACATCAACAATCCGGGCCAGGCGACGAGCTACATGATCGGCCAGCTCAAGATCGCCGAATTGCGCAAGAAGGCGGAAGCCGCGCTGGGCGCGAAGTTCGACATCCGCGATTTCCATGAGGTGGTGCTGGCCAATGGCGCGGTGCCGCTCAACGTGCTGAGCGAGGAAGTCGACCGCTACATCGCCGCGAAGAAGGGCTGAGCGCGATGCGGTCGGTCGTGCTGGTCGCCGGGCTGCTGCTCGCGGGCTGCGCGACCACCGGCCCGGCCGAGGTGCGGGTCGCCTTTGACGCGAAGGGCGTGACGGGGGCGCGGGCGAACGGTGTGTCGGATCGCACCACCGGACGCCGCGTCACCGCCGACGATCCGGTGCGGATCGCCAGCATCTCCAAGCTGGTGGTCGCGCTCGGGGTGATGCGGATGGTCGAGGCGGAGCAGCTCGCCCTGGATCGCGACGTGTCGGAAGTGCTGGGCTGGCGGATGCGCAACCCGGCCTTTCCCGACGCGCCGGTGACCCTGCGCCATCTGTTGTCGCATCGTTCGGGGCTGATCGACCCGGAGGAGTATCGCGTGCCGCTCGGCGACCGGCTTGCCGATGTGATTGCGCGACCGACGTTATGGGACGCACAGCACGGTCCGGGCAGCTATTTCCGCTATTCCAACGTTGCATTCCCGGTGATCGCGAGCGTGATGGAGAAGGCCGGTGGCGAGCGGTTCGACCGGCTGATGCAGCGGTTGGTCCTGACGCCGTTGAAGCTCGATGCCTGTTTCAACTGGTCGACTTGTTCGGACGCGAAGATTGCGCGGCATGTCGTACTGTACCGTGCGAGCGGGGAGACCGCGCTCGACGACCTCAAGGGCAAGCGGCCCGAGTGCGCGGTGATCGCCAAAGATGGCTGCGACCTTGGCGAATACCGGCTGGGGGAAAATGGCGCGCTGTTCTCGCCACAGGGCGGGCTGCGTGCGTCGATGCGCGACCTGGCGGTGATTGGGGCGATGCTGCTGCGCAATGACGGCAGGTTCCTCAGGAAGGAGTCGATCGCCGAGCTGGAGCGCGTAGCGTGGCGCTTCGACGGCGCCAATGGTGACACGACGGGTGGCTTCTACTGCCAGTATGGGCTGGCAGTTACCACATTGCCGACTGCGCGGGCCGGATGCGACGACGACCTGTTCGGCGATGGCCGCACGCGGATCGGCCATGCCGGAGAGGCCTATGGGTTACGCTCGGGGCTGTGGATCGACCGCGCGGCGGGGAAGGGCGTGGCCTTCTTCGCCACCGCAACTCCGCCCACAAGCAAGGGGCGGTCGGCGTTCAGCGTCGAGGAAGAGAAGCTGGCAAAGGGCAGATAGTGGGGAGCTTCTGTTGCCCGGTGCTCCCCGTACCGCTGGAATCCGCTTCTGTTGCCCGGTGCGGTCCAACCGCGCATTTTAGTCTAACCTTAGTCCGTTAGGACTTGGGGTTAGGCCGCAATAGCGAGTGCTTCGTTATCGTTGGCACTTGTGTGTATGGGCCGTCGCGGTGGTCCCATTCCGAACGAAAGAAACGCTTTTCAACACACGTCGATCCTGGTTCGGCCCCGTCAGAAACGGTCTCCAGAAAGCCACCATTTCTGGTGGAGCCGCCGGGTACTGCCCCCGGGTCCGCTGCGTCTATTGCACGCCACAATTTATCGTCATAGCCGGGCGAACCCGGCCTCACCGATATAGGGACGCCAAATCCGATTGAAAAGAGCGGGTTCTGGCGCGGGTCGGTGCCGAAATCTAACAAGAACGATGGGATTTGGCCTTCCCATCGCCATAAACCGCGCGCAAAGAGCATGCCATGCTGACTCAGCGCTCTCGCTATGCCCTGCGCGCCATGCTGTTTCTGGCGAAGCAGCCGCGGGATGGCGCGCCGACGCCGATGACGCGGATCGCCGCCGAAGCGAATGTGCCGCGCAAGTTTCTCGAACTGATCCTGGCCGATCTGCGTGAAGCAGGGTTCATCCTGTCGACGCGCGGCAAGATGGGCGGCTACCGGCTCGCGCGTGCCAACCACCTGATCTCGCTGGGCGAGATCATCCGGGTGATCGAAGGGCCGCTGGCGCTGGTGCCATGCGTCAGCCGCACCGCCTATCGCCCTTGCCTCGACTGCAAGGACGAGGCGGCGTGCGCGATCCGTCATGCCATGGCGCGGGTACGCGACGAAACCGCACGCATCCTCGACGGGACCAGTCTGGCGGATGCCACCGCCGAGGATCTAGCGGCGGCCTAATTTTCTTGGCGCCTGACGGTGCCTCCTCAACTCAAGCGCTTTCGTTCCGCTTGCGCAGTTCGTCCCTGATCTCACGCAGCAGCACCACGTCGGCCGGATCGCTCGGCGCCGCCGCTTCGGGCTTCGGCACGATGCGGTTCACCGCGCGGATCAGCAGGAAGATGATGAAGGCGATGATGAGAAAATTCACCGCCTGGGTCACGAACTCGCCATAGCCGAACAGCGGGACGCCTGCCTTCTTCAGTGCGGCATAGTCGGTCGATCCCTGAAGGTTCTCGGGGACGTCGCCCAGCACCAGAAAGTAGCTGGAGAAATCGAGGCCGCCAAAAATCCTGCCGATTACCGGCATGATGATGTCCTCGGTCAACGACGTCACGATCTTGCCGAACGCGGCACCGATGATCACTGCGACGGCGAGGTCGAGCACATTGCCGCGCGCAATGAAGGCCTTGAATTCGTTGAGCATGGGCGATCCCCCTTTGAGTGCGTGGTGAGGCTAGCCAACGCCTCGCTCCGCTGCAAATTTCCGGTTTCCATTGCGCACTACCCGAGCGCCCCCTAAATGTGCGGTGTCGTATGGATGCGACACACTATGAGGGATTCACCGCGATGAAGCTTCGTCTGGTTGCCGCGCTGGTTGCCGCGGCCATGCTGTCCGCCTGCGGGCTCAACAGCGTTCCGACCGCCGAAGAAACTGCCAAGGCAAAATGGGCCGAGGTGCAGAATCAATATCAGCGGCGCGCTGACCTGATCCCCAATCTCGTCTCCACCGTCCGCGCGGCGGGCGCACAGGAAAAGGCGATCCTGACCGAGGTGACGCAGGCGCGCGCCGCCGCGACTCAGGTGCGCGTCAGCGACGCCGACCTGACCGATCCCGCCAAGCTCGCCGCCTATGACCGCGTGCAGGCCGGCGTGACCCTGTCGCTTCAGCGGCTGCAGGAGGCCTATCCCGAGCTCAAGAGCCAGGCCAATTACGCGACGCTGATGAGCCAACTGGAGGGGACGGAGAACCGCATCGGCATCGCCCGCCGCGATTATAACGAGGCGGTGCAGAGCTATAACACCACCATCCGCACCTTCCCCGACGCGATCGGCGCCAAGATCTTCTACGGTGCCAAGCCGATGGCCCCGTTCCAGGCGACCACGCCGGGCGCCGACACCGCGCCCAAGGTGGACTTCGGGAACAGCAACTGATCGCGCACCGCCTTCTGCCGCTCCTGCTCCTCGCCGGGTGCGGGACGGCAGGGTCGGGGTCGACGCCGGATGCGTCGCCGACATTGCCCGCGCTGACGGGGCGGGTTGTCGATGCGGCGGACCTGCTGTCGCCGGACAAGGAGGCGCTGCTCGACCGTGCGTTGCAGACCACCGAGCGCGCAACGCGCGGCCAGTTCGTCGTCGTAACCTTGCCGACGCTGCACGGCCGCAAGATCGAGGACGTCGGTGTGGAGCTGGGTCGCAAATGGGGTATCGGTAGGGTGGATGTCGATGACGGCGTCATGCTGATCGTCGCGCCCAATGAACGTCAGGTGCGGATCGAGGTCGGCTATGGCCTCGAAGGCGTGCTACGCGACGAAGAGGCAAAGGCGATTATCACCCGCACGATCATTCCGCGCATCCGATCGGGCAACATGTCCGGGGCCATTCTAGCCGGAAGCGCCGCGATCATCCGTGAAATCAATGTACCCGGAGCAACGCCATGAGGCTGATGCACCTTCTTCTCGCCCTGTTGCTCGCCGCCTTTGCGGGGCAGGCGGCATCGGCGCAGAATTTTCCCAAGCTGACCGGGCGGGTCGTAGATGCGGCGAATCTGCTGAGCCCCGCACAGGAGGCTGAGCTGACCGCGATGTCGGACGCGACCGAGAAGGCGACCGGGCGTCAGCTGGTGGTCGCCACGGTGCCGGACCTTCAAGGCTATCCGATCGAGGATTTCGGCTACAAGCTCGGGCGCACGTGGCAGATCGGGCAGAAGGATGCCGACAACGGCATCATCCTGCTGGTCGCGCCCAATGAGCGCAAGGTGCGGATCGAGGTCGGCTATGGCCTTGAGCCGATCATGACCGACGCGCTGTCGGGGATGATCGTCCGCGACACGATCATCCCACGCTTCAGGGATGGGGACATGCCCGGCGGGATCATGGCGGGCGCAACCGCGATCAACGAACAACTCAAGCTCCCGCTCGAAGCCGCTGAGGCGCGCGCCAAGCAGCTAATCGACAGCGGCAAGTCGCGCAAGAAAGACGGCGCGGGCCTGATCGTGCTGATCTTCTGGCTCGCGATCCTGATCTTCGTCGTGCTGCCGATCATCATCGGCGCGGCGCGCGGCAAGAAATATCGCCGTGGCCGCGCGCCGGTGGTGATCTGGGGACCCGGCTGGGGTAGCGGCGGCGGATCGTCCTGGGGCGGAGGCGGTGGCTCCTCCTGGGGTGGTGGAGGCGGCTTTGGCGGCGGGGGAGGTTTTTCCGGCGGCGGTGGCGGTTTCGGTGGCGGCGGCGCATCGGGGGGATGGTGATGGCACGGCGTTTTACAGCTGAAGAACATGCCCGCGTCACCGCTGCGGTGGCGGAGGCTGAGCGCGGTACCGATGGCGAGATCGTGACAATTGTCACCGACTGGTCGGATCATTATCACGATGTCTCGCTTTACTATGCCGGCGCGGCGATGCTGGCGGCCTTGGGTCTGTTCGCCTTCTTCCCCGACCTGCTCGACGCCAAGCTCGCGTTGTTCACCGGCGGTTGGGGGAGGCGGAGCGGCATCTTCAGCTGGCGCTGCTGGTGGTGGTTCAGGCGCTGGTCTTCCTAGGCGTGCGCTTCGGCTTCGAGGCGTTGCCGATGCGCGGGGTGCTGATCCCCGGAGCGGTGCGCGGACGGCGGGTGCGGCGGCGCGCGGTGCAGTTCTTCAAGGCGAGCGCCGAAAAGCGCACTGCCGCGCGTGTCGGCGTGCTGCTCTATGTCAGCCTTGCCGAACACCGCGCCGAGATCGTCGCGGATGAAGCGATCCTGGCCAAGGTCGAGGAAGGCGTGTGGGGCGAGGCGATGGTCGCGCTGGTCGACAAGGTGCGCGCCGGCGACCCGGCGGGCGGCATGGCCGATGCGGTGACGCGGATCGGCGCGGTGCTGACCACGCACTTCCCCAAAACCGCGACTGACCAGAACGAGCTGCCCGACCGGCTGATCGAGCTGTGAGCTTTCCCGACAGCGACGCGCCGGTCGAGACGGTCTGGCAGGGCAAGTTCATCACGGCGAAACGCCAGGGCCGCTGGGAATATGTCGCCCGCGCCCGCGGGATTCGCGCGGCGGTGATCGTCGCGGTGGATGACGACGGGCATCTGCTGCTGGTCGAGCAATATCGCGTGCCGCTCGGCCGCAACTGCCTCGAGCTGCCCGCCGGGCTGATCGGCGATGGCGGCGACGATGAGGCGGTCGAGATCGCCGCCGCCCGCGAACTGGAGGAAGAGACCGGCTATCGCGCGGCGCGGGTCGAATCGCTGGGGGAGTTCTTCTCGTCGCCCGGCATGGTCAGCGAGAGTTTCACTTTGGTCCGCGCGCATGGCCTGACGCGGGTGAGCGACGGCGGTGGGGTGGAAGGCGAGAATATCATCGTCCACCGCGTCAAGCTGGCGGACGTCCCGGCTTATGTCGCGGGTTGCCGCGCACGCGGCGTGGCGATCGACGTGAAGCTGTTACTGGCGTTGGGAAGCAGCCTGCTTCCCTGAGCCTCAGCGAAAATTGTCGGCGTAGGCCTGGAGCTTGAGCGTCTTTACCGGCGCCGGGACGACATGCGCGTCGATTCCTTCGCGCTTCGCATAATCCTGCGCCGCCTCCAGCGTCGGGAAGTTCAGCCGCAGCTGCGCGCGCGTGTCGCCCGATCCGGCCCAGCCGGTCAGCGGGTCGGGGCGCTGCTTGTCGGTCGATCTGAATTCGAGCACCCAGCGGTCGGTGCGGGCGCGACCCGACTGCATCGCGTTCTTGGGGCGTTGATAGATGCGTGCGCTTGCCATGACGCGCTCTTTATCGCGAACCGCTGCGCCGTGCATCTGCATTTTTGGTGCGCAGCGTCGCATTGGCGGCGGCGGGATCGTCGGGCCAGGGGTGGCGGGGGTAGCGGCCTCGCATCTCCTTGGCGACGTCGGCCCAGCTGCCCTTCCAGAAACCGGGCAGGTCGCGGGTCGTCTGGATCGGGCGACCGGCGGGGGAGGTGAGCGACAGGACCAGCGGCGTGCCGTCGCCGAGCATCGGGTGCGTCGCAAGGCCGAACAGCGCCTGCACCCGCACCTCGACCGTCGGGCCGCCCTCCGCCGCATAATCGATCGCATGGCTCGACCCGGCGGGGGGTTTCGAGCCGCGCGGGGGCGAGGCGGTCGAGCGTCTTTTGCCCGTCCCAGCCGATGCGGTTCTGTAACGCTTGGGTCAGCCCCTCTGCCGACACGGCGTCGAGGCGGCGTTTGCCCGTCAGCAGCCGGGGGAGCCAGTCATCGAGATCGGCGATCAGCGCGGCGTCCGAGAGCGGCTCCAACCCGGCATAGGCGGCGCGGGTGCGCAGCGCCCGCGCGGTGTCGGACCAGGGGAGCAGCGCCAGGCCATGCGCGCGCACTCCTTCAAGCAGGGCGGCGGCGACCTCGTCCGGGTCGGCGCTAGTGTCGAGGCCACTGGACAGGCGGATCGCGCCCAGCCGCCGTTCGCGCATGGCCTCGACCCGCCCGGTGGCGGGGTCGAAGCGGACATGGCGGCGCGTTTCGATGCGATCGGCGAACAGGGTCTCGATCTGCGCGGGGTCGAGCGGGGCGGCGGACAGGATGCGCGCGCCCGCTGCCATCCCCTGGGTTTCGGCGACCGCAAGCCATTCGTGGCGGGCGAGCGACGATGCGGGGTCGAGCTTGAACCCGCGTCCGCCGGCCGAGGCCCAGGTCTCGCCCGATGCGTCGCGCCGCCGCGCGATCCGGTCGGGGAAGGCGAGGGCGATGCACAGGGCGACGTCATCAAAGCCCTCTCCCCTCCGGGGAGAGGGTTGGGAGAGGGGCAGTAGTGGAGAGGGCATGGCACCGCCCCTATCCCCGGCCCTCTCCCCCGGAGGGGAGAGGGAGGAGTTTCGCCCAGCGCTCGGCCAGCTTCCACGCCGCCTCGGCGCGCTGGCCGCGTTCGCTCCGCCAGCGCCGCATCCGGGTTTCGAGGTCGGCGTCGGGGCCGCCCAGCCCGCGCTCGCCGAGCAGCACCGCGACCTGCGCGGCGATGGTCGCCAACCCCAATTCCCCTGCCCGCACCAGCATATGGCCGAGCCGGGGCGGGAGCGGGAGCGCGGCGATCGCCTTGCCATGCGCGGTGGGGCGGCCAGCGGCGTCGAGCGCGTCGAGCGTGGTCAGCCGCGCGCGTGCCTCGGCCACGGCGGCGGCCGGCGGCGGGTCGAGCCAGTTGAGGTCACGCGGATCGGCGACACCCCAAAGCGCGCAATCGAGCGTCAGCGCCGACAGATCGGCCTCCAGGATCTCGGGCGGGTCGTATGGCGGCATCCCCGCTGTCGCGGCGGCTTCCCAGAGCCGATAGGCAACCCCCGGCCCCTGTCGCGCCGCACGACCGGCGCGCTGGGTCGCCGATGCCTGGCTCGCGCGTTCGGTCACCAGCCGCGTCATCCCCGCCGCGCGGTCATAGCGCGGGCGACGCGCCAGTCCCGAATCGACGACGACGCGGATGCCGTCGAGGGTCAGCGAGGTTTCGGCGACCGACGTCGCCAGCACGATCTTGCGCCGCCCCTGCGGATCGGGGGCAATCGCGGCGCGCTGGGCACCGGGGTCGAGGCTGCCATGGAGCTTGTAGACCACCGCACCGGGGACATCGCCCAACCGCTCGGCGGTGCGCTCGATCTCGGCAACGCCGGGCAGGAAGGCGAGGATGCCGCCCTCAGCCTCGCGCAAAGCCTGGCGGATCGCGGCGGCAACCGGCTCGTCGATCCGCGCCTCGGCCGGGCGGCCAAGATGGCGCAGCTCCAGCGGATAGCTGCGACCCTCGCTCTCGATCACCGGCGCGCCGTCCATCAGCGCGGAGAAGCGTCCGCCGTCGAGCGTCGCCGACATCGCCACGATGCGCAGGTCGGGCCGCAACGCACCCTGAGCATCCAGCGCCAGCGCCAGCCCGAAATCGCTGTCGAGGCTGCGTTCATGGACCTCGTCGAACAATACCGCGCTGATTCCGGCCAGCTCGGGGTCGACCTGGATGCGGTTGACGAAAATCCCTTCGGTCACGACCGTGACCCGCGTCGCAGCCGACCGCCGCGTGTCCATCCGCGTCGCGTATCCGAAGGTCGCGCCCACCTTCTCCCCGGCCAGCGCCGCCATGCGTTCCGCCGCAGCGCGCGCGGCGAGGCGGCGGGGGGAGAGGAGCAGGATCTCACCGTCGCACCATGGCTCGGCCAACAGCGCGGGTGCCACCGCCGTCGTCTTGCCCGCCCCCGGCGGCGCGACCAGCACCGCGTTGCTCGCACCGCGCAGGCGGGCAAGCAGATCGGGCAGGACGGCATGGATCGGAAGGTCGCTCACCCGCTCGCCCTACGCAATTCGGCGCGATGCTTGAAGCCGCGATGGCACCGGATCGCGCGGCATGCGTTGCGCCCAATCGGAAAGGAGACGGCGTATGGCACGGACGGTTTCAAGCTTCACGGTCGCGGCGGACGGCAGCGGCGACTATCTGCTCAATTTCGAGGATGAGGATGGCGAGACGATCGAGCTGACCGCCAGCTACGAACAGCTCGACCTGATCGCCGACGCGATCGGCGAAGCGCTCGACGTGGACGAGGAAGACGTGCTCGGCGTCGATGAGGACGCGGACGAGCCGGTCGAGGAATAGGTCGCGCACTTCGCGATGCCCCGGTCGTCACCCCCGCGAAAGCGGGGCCCCATCTCTACGCTATCGGCGCACCGAGCCGGCAAGTGGTTGGACAGTCCGGGAAATGGGTCCCCGCTTTCGCGGGGATGACGGATGCTGTCCTTCAATACGCCCGCGCCACCGCGAATTCGACCGCTTCGATCATTGCATCCTTTGCCGCGCTCGCCGGGAATCCGCCGATGGCATCGATCGCGCGCTGGCCATAGTGACGCGCGCGGGCAAGCGTGTCGTCGACCGCGCGGCTCGATCGGACCAGTTCGACCGCATGCGCGAAATCCGCGTCGTCGTTGCGGCGGCCCAACACCGCCTCACGCCAAAAGGCGCGCTCTTCGTCATTGCCGCGCGCATAGGCGAGGATGACGGGCAGGGTCATCTTGCCCTCGCGGAAATCGTCGCCGGCATCCTTGCCCATCGTTCCGGCGTCGGAAACATAGTCGATCGCGTCGTCGACCAGCTGGAACGCGATGCCGAGGTTGCGGCCATAGGCGTCGAGCGCGGCTTCGTCCGCCTCGCTGCGTTCCGCCACGACCGCGGCGATGCGGCAGGCGGCGGCGAACAAGGCGGCGGTCTTTGCGCCGATAATGTCGAGATAGCGGCCTTCGTCGAGGTCGATGCGGCGCGCGGCGGTCAACTGGTTGACCTCGCCCTCCGCGATCACCGCGCTGGCGTTGGACAGGATCTTGAGCACCTTGAGGCTGCCATCCTCGACCATCAGCTCGAAGCTGCGGCTGAACAGGAAATCGCCGACCAGCACGCTCGCCGGATTGCCCCAGATCAGATTGGCGGTGCGCTTGCCCCGGCGCATGTCGCTGCCGTCGACGACATCGTCGTGGAGCAGCGTCGCGGTGTGGATGAACTCGACCGCGGCGGCGAGCCGGTGGTGGCGGTTGCCCGGATAATCCAGCAGCCGTGCGCTGGCCAGCGTCAGCATCGGACGCATCCTTTTGCCGCCGCCCGCGATCAGGTGACCCGCAAGTTCGGGGATCAGCGGGATCTGCGACTGCATCCGGTCAAGGATCACGGCGTTGACATGGTTCATGTCGCCAGTGACCAGCGCGATCATCGGTTCGAGTGAGGGTTCGGCGCCACGGCCGATGCGATGAATGGTCGCGCTCATGCCGCACGCGATGGCGGCAAGTTGACGCAAAGGCAAGCGTTGAGGGTTGCGCAGGCACCAAAGCGCGGCGAGAAGGCGCGCGGCGGCAAATGCGAAGGGCATGAGATGAGCGAAGAGACTTTACAGCGCTATCGCCAGAGCATCGATCGGATCGACGCGGCGCTGGTGTTTCTCCTCGCCGAGCGTTTCCAGATCACCCAGGCAGTCGGGCGGTTCAAGGCGGAAACGAACCTGCCCCCCGCCGATCCCGCGCGCGAGGAGCGCCAGATCGCCCGCTTGCGCGACCTAGCAGCGGAGGCCGATCTCGACCCCGAATTCTCCGAGAAATTCCTGCGTTTCATCATCGACGAGGTGATCCGCCACCACGCCGGAATGCAGGATTCGTCGGGAACCGAGTAAGTGGTGGTGCGGTTGGCGCAGATAGTGGCAGCAGGGGCGCAGATGCCGTGATCGACGACACGCTGATCTTCACGCCCGACGATGTCGATCTGACACGCTCGCCGCTGCGCCGATCGCTTGGGGCCGACACCTATGTGCTCGGCGCGTTCAACCCCGGCCTGACCCGGCTGCCCGGCGGCAATCTGCTGCTGATGGTCCGCGTGGCCGAGGCGCTGACCGAGCCGGTAGTCGGAGACCATGCCCGCGCGATCCGCTGGACCCCCGATGGCTATGTGCTCGACCGCTATCCGCTGTGCGATATCGAAATGGACGATCCGCGCACCTTTCGGCTGCGTGGAGACGGGCCGCGCCTGTCGGGACTGACCTCGCTCTCCTGGCTGTTGCCAGTCGAGATTTCGGGCGACGGGCGCAGCGTGGTGAAGGTCCATTACGACAAGGCGATCGAGCCCTCGGCCTCGTATATGGGGCTGGGGATCGAGGACGCGCGGATCAGCCTGATCGGCGGCGCATGGTACATGACCGTGTGCGCGGTGTCGGACGAGCGGCAGTGCACCGCGCTCTACCGATCGGTGAACGGGCTCGATTATCGCTGCGAAGGGATCGTGCTCGACCACCAGAACAAGGACATGTGCCTGTTCGAGGGGAAGGTTGCGGGCAAGTTCATGGCGCTGACCCGCCCACTGGGCGAGGCGTGGTTCGCGCCGCCGCCCGACAGCCCGTTCGCCGGCGGCCCGGCGATCCAGCTCGCCCACTCCCCCGACGGGCTGCACTGGAAGCCGCTCGACGCGCCTGGGCTGCGCGCACGGCGCGGGACCGCGACCAATTTGCGGATGGGCGGGGGCACGCCGCCGGTGCTGACCCCGCAGGGCTGGCTGACCCTGTATCATGGGGTGGAGCGGAGCGACACGATCGGCGTCTATCGCACCTATTGGGCGTTGCTCGACCGCGACGATCCGTCGCTGGTCGTGCGGCAGCAGGATGATGCTCCGCTGCTGGAGGAGCGGCCCGCGCTGACTCAGGGGATCGCCGATCGTCGCTATTTGCCCGCCCCGGTCGTGTTCACCACCGGCATTGTCGATGCCGGCGACGGCTGGATCGTTGCGAGCGGCGAGGCGGACCTTGCCTGCCGCATTTCGCATATCCCCAAAACGCTGTTCGCCTGACCGCGTCTTCGCAGCGGCACAATTTTGCGACAAAGCGCGGCTAATGCGCCGATGCCGAGTTTTTCGGCGCGTGTTCATGCGTTCTGGAGTGATGTGATGCGGCAAGCGGCCTGGATGATGGCGGTATTGATGACGACGGCTTCGCCCGCGGCGATGGCGAGTGCCCAGTCCGGGTCTGTCGCACCGTCTGCGGCACCGCAGCAACGCGGGCAGGATCCAGACCCGGGCGCGCCCGGCGGCGGCGACATGGCGGAGGATGTCGAGGAAGTCGTCGTCACCGGTTCCGCCCCGCGCGGATCGGTACCCGGTGACGTCAAGCCCGAACTGGTGCTCAACCCTGCCGACATCCGCGCTTACGGCGTCGGATCGCTCGCCGAACTGCTGACCGAACTGGAACCCCAGACGCGCAGCGGTCGCGGGCGCGGCGGCGGTGCACCGGTGTTGCTGCTCAGCGGCCGGCGCATTTCGGGATTCGGCGAAATCCGCGATATTCCGCCCGAGGCGATCGAGCGGATCGACATCCTGCCCGAGGAGGCTGCACTCAAGCTCGGCTATCGCGCCGATCAGCGGGTCGTGAACATCGTGCTCCGCCGCCGTTTCCGTTCGTTCACGGTCGAGCTGGACGGAAGCGCCGCGACCGATGGTGGCACGGCGGGACAGGATGTGGAGCTGAGCATGCTCCGCCTCAATCCCAATGGCCGGATCAACCTCGACCTTGAATATGAGCGCGATTCGATGCTGCTGGAGAGTGAGCGCGACATCGTTCAGGATCCCGCGTCGCCGCGTTCGGATATCGACTTCCGCTCGCTGCGCCCCGCAACGCAGAGCCTGACGATGAACGGCGTGTTGAGCCGCAATATCGGCAAGACCGTCGCGACCGCCAATCTCCGGATGGAGCAGAATTGGAGCGACTCGCTGCTCGGCCTGCCGACTGGTGGCACCGATCCGCTCGAGCGCAGCAGCAGCACCAACACGCTGCAGGGCGGCGTTTCGTTCAACGGTGACATCTCGACCAAATGGCGTTGGTCGCTGACCGGAAACTGGGACCGCGCCGAAACCCGCACGCTCACCGATCGCAACACCGGCCTGACCGACTGGGCGCAATCAGTGTCGAACGTCGGGTCGGTCGATGGCCTCGTCAACGGTCCGCTCGCCGACCTGCCCGCCGGCGCAATCAATAGCAGCCTGCGTTTGGCGGCGCGGACCAGCGATTTCGACGCGCAGTCACGCCGCGCAGGGGTTTATACCGTCACCGATATCGGTCGGACGAGTGGCAGCGCGCGCGCCAATATCGACCTGCCGATCGCCAGTCGGAGCAAGGCGGTGCTCGGGCCGCTCGGCAATCTGTCGCTCAATGCCAATGCCGAGGTTGAGCAGCTGTCGGACTTCGGGACGCTGCTGACCTATGGATATGGCGTCAACTGGTCACCGATTGACGGGCTGCGCATGCTCGCGTCGTTCACCGAGGAGGAGGGCGCGCCCAGCGCTCAGCAGCTGGGCAATCCGGTGGTCGCGACGCCCAATGTCCGCGTGTTCGACTTCGTGCGGGGCGAGACCGTCGACATCATCCGCACCGATGGCGGCAACCCGGGCCTGTCCGCCGACAATCGCAGCGTGATGAAACTGGGCCTCAACTATCAGCCGATCCAGAAGCTCGATCTGAGCTTCAACCTGGACTACACCAAAATCACGATCCGCAATCCGATCTCGTCCTTTCCTACCGCGACGGCGGAGATCGAAGCCGCGTTCCCGGACCGGTTCGAACGCGACGGTGCCGGCCAGCTGATCCGCATCGACAATCGCCCGGTCAACTTTGCGCGCAGCGAACGAGAACAGCTGCGTTGGGGAATCAACTTCTCCGCGCCGATCAGCTCGCCGCTGGCGCGCAAGGCGGCGGAGGAGTTCCGTGCGCGGCGTGAGGCGATGATTGCCGCACGCCAACGCCAGCAGCAACAGGGCCAGCCGCAGCCGGGCCAAGCGGGCGAAAATGCGCCGCCGCCACCCGAAGGCGCAGGTCCGCGACGCGGCGAGGGAGCTCCGGGCGCAGGACCGGGCGGTGGTCCGCGCTTTGGCGGCGGTGGCGGGCGTGGCCCGGGTGGCGGCGGCTTCGGTGGCTTTGGCGGTCCCGGTGGTGGGGGCGGCGGCGGGCGGTTGCAATTCGGCGTATTTCACACCGTCGCGCTCACCGACCGGATCACGATTCGGGATGGCCTGCCCGAACTCGACCTGCTCGGCGGATCGGCGACCGGGAGTCGCGGCGGATCGCCGCGCCATCAGGTCGAGGTGCGCGCGGGTGTGGTGCGCGACGGTATCGGCCTGCGCCTCAACGCCGACTGGCAGAGCGCGACGCGCGTCGCCGGGGGGCGACTGGCACCGGTCAGCTTCGCTTCGACGATTTCGCGACTGTGAATTTGCGCCTGTTCGCGAACCTGGGCCCGCAGTTCAAATTCGTCCGTGACAATCGCTGGCTAGCGGGGACGCGCATCGTACTGTCGGTCGACAATGTCTTCGACAACCGCCTGAAGGTGACCGACGCGACCGGTGGGACGCCGTACAGCTATCAGCCGACCTTGCTCGATCCGGTCGGGCGGACCGTCCGGATCAGCGTGCGAAAGCTGTTCTTCTGAGGGATACCTGGCGTCGCTTATGCGACGCGTGCGGCGGCGCAGCCCAGGCTCCGACGATGCGAAGCATCGGCGGAAGGCTGCGAAGGACGGTGCCGCACCCTCTGCGAAGCTGAAGCAATCAACGCCCCAGCTTGCTTTTGCGATAGAGCAGGGTGATCGCGACGCGGCGATTGCGCGGGTCGGCGGGGTTGTCGGCAATCATCGGCTCGCGGTCGGCGACCCCCTCGATCCGCTCGAAGCGCGTTTCGGGGACCCCTGCCGCCACCAGCCGACGACGCGTCTCTTCGGATCGCGCGCTCGACAGCATCCAGTTGTTCATGTTGGTCGGGTCGCCATAGCGCAGGCTGTCGGTATGGCCGCGGATCATCAGCGGGTTCTCCAGAATCCGCGATTGATTGCGCGACCAGCTTTACCAGCGCGGCCGCATCAGGGACGAAGCTGGTCGTGCCCAGCGCGAACATCGAATAGTCGGCATCGTCCATCAGGTCGATCCGCATCCCCTCGCGCGTCGGCACGAACCGCACCTGCTTGCCGAGTCGGGTCAGGCCATTGGCCTTCATCTTCCGCTCGATTTCGCTCTTCATCTTGGCAAAGCTCTTGCGGTCGGCGGCGTCCATCGCCTCCTTGTTCTTGAGGCTGCCCTGCTCGCCGGTACCGACCCGGTCGCCGCCGACCGCCCCGGCAGGAATGGTCATCGACCGCGTGCCCGTCTGCTTGGCGTTGGTGGGGTAGTTGTCCTTGCCCTGAATCGCGTCGCCGCCGAACAGGCCGTTGGAGCCGGCGCTGTTCTGCTTGAACTCGATCAGCGTCGGCGCGAAATAGTCGGCGAGTGCCTTGCGCTGCTTTTCATTGGTCGCGCCGAGCAGCCACATCAGCAGGAAGAACGCCATCATCGCTGTCACGAAATCGGCATAGGCGACCTTCCACGCGCCGCCATGATGACCGCCTTCGCCGCCGATGTAGATCTTTTTGACGACGATCTTGGGCGGCTGCTTCGCCGCGTGAGGTGCACGCGCGGTCATGGCTTGCGCGCCTCACGGCGCGAGGCGGCACCAGCCCGCTCCCCCAAGCGGCCACCCACGAGAGTAACCGGATCGGGTGGCCGGGTGGAGGAGCGGTCCGGTGCAGGAACGACAAACATCACGAATTACCGCCCGCGCAGACCATCGAACACTTCGGCGAAGCCGGGCTGATTGTGATGCGCGATCCCGGACCGTGCGGCCTCGATCACCAGTGGCTGCGGGTGGCCGTGGAGCGAGGCGATGATGATCTGCTTGACCGTGTGATAGATCGCGGCGTCCGCGTCGATGATCTGCTTCAGGCGTCCGGCGAGCGGCCCCACCAGACCGTAGGCGAGCAACACGCCAAGAAAGGTTCCGACCAGCGCAGACCCGATCATCGCGCCCAGGATGCTGGGCGGCTTGTCGATCGATCCCATCGTCTTGACCACGCCGAGCACCGCAGCGACGATGCCGAGCGCCGGCAGTGCGTCGGCAAGATTCTGGAGCGCGTGCTGCGGTTCGGCGACCTCGTGGTGGTGAGTCTTGATGGCGTTGTCCATCACTTCCTCCACCGCATGCACGTCGAGCGTACCCGAGGAGACGACCACCAGCCGCAGCGTGTCGGCGATCAGGTTGGTCAGCGAATGGTCGGCGAGCAGGCGCGGATATTCCGCGAAGATCGCCGAAGATTTGGGATCCTCGACATGCGGTTCCAGCGCGATCGGGCCGTCGATCCGCAACAGCTTCATCAGCTTGCTGACCAGAAAGATGACGTCGAGATAGTCCTGCTTCTTGTACTTCGGCCCCTTCATCACCTTCATGAAGCCGCCGCCCAGCGCCTTCAGCTCGCGTCCCGAATTGCCGATGATCAGCGCGCCGACCGCAGCGCCGCCGATGATCATCATCTCGTGCGGAACGGCTGCCATCACGGGGCCGAGCGCGCCGCCGGTCAGCGCAAAGCCGCCGAACACCATCGCGATCAGGACAACGAAGCCGATTGCTGGAAACATGAGCGCGATCTTCCCCCGAAGTCACCGGAGCCTCCCGAGCGGGCGGCCTATTCAAACTGTCTAAACGACCGATTCACTGTGAACTTGAGGGCGTCAGCGCAGATAATCGAACAGCGACAGGCTGGTCAGCTTGGTGAAGCTTGCCTGGGTCGCCTGAAGAATGGTCAGCGTCTTCTGCAGCTCGGCGATTGAGGTTGCGGTGTCGGCATCCTCGATGCCGGTCCGCGCAGCCTCGCGCGTGATCTCCGCCTCGCCCAGCCGTTCGGCCTCGAGGTCGAGGCGAAAGGCGCGCGCGCCCACCGAGGCGCGGGTCGCGCCGAGATGATCGAGAGCGGCGTCGAGGTCGCTCATCGCGACCCCGACGCCGTCCTCCGCTCCGTCCGGCCCGAGAGCCGCGGCGAAGGCGGAAAGGATCTGGAACATGTCGGTGGTCCCGCTGGACCCCGTGATGCCGCCGAACGCACGAGCCCCGCTAGTGGTTGCGGCGATCGATTCATTGTCGCCGATCGGAATCGCCGCGGGATCGCCACCTCCGGTCCAGGCAACGCTGCCATCCTCCTGCACGCTGTAAGCCGCGCTGCCCGAGGTGCCTCCGAACAGCGGATGGCCGCGTGTGTCCTTGCTGTTGGCGACGCCGATCAGGTCGGTGAGGATCGCCTCGATCTCGACCTTGATCGCCGCGCGTCCCTCGGCGTTCACCGTCTCGCTGCCCGCCTGTACCGCGAGCGTGCGGGCGCGCTGGAGCTGGGTCTCGACCTGATCGAGCGCGGTGTCGGTAGCGCCAAGCAGCGCCTGTGCCGCCTTGATATTGGCACCATAGGCACCGTCGTCCGCGCCGGCGCGCTTGAGGCCGGCCAGTTGTTGCCAGCCCGATGCGCCGTCGGACGGAGCGAGGATCTTCTTTCCCGTCGCCACCTGCGTCTGCAGCCGGTCGGCCTGGCTGCTCAGGCTCGCCATCAGCAGCGAGGGGCGGTCGAAGCTCTGGCTGGTCGTCACGCGCATGGCATCACCGGATGTCGAAGAGGGTCTGGAGTGTTTCGCGGGCGACCTGGATCACCCGGCTCGACGCCTGATAGGCTTGCTGGAAGCGGATCAGGTCGACCGCTTCCTCGTCCACATTGACGCCGGTCACGGAGTCGCGCGCCGCGACCGCGTTGCTGCGGATCGTCGACTGAACCTCGGCGATGGCGCGACGGCCCGCGAGGGCGCTGGCATTGCCGGTGGTCAGCGTCGTGACCTGGCTCTCAAACCCCTCGTCGCGGCGCAGCGTTGCGAGCGCGCCGAGGTTGCCATTGTCGCGCTCGCCCCCGCCCGGAGCCGCCGCAGCAATCCCGCGCGGATCGGTCAGGACGAGTCGAAAATCGCACGCGCCAGTCGCGGCGAACATCGGTTCGCCGGCATTGCCGCCCAAATTCTCGCCGCCCGCCTGCACCGCGTTCACGCCGTCGGCGAAATCGGTCGCGAGCGGGTCGAGCGCGCTTTTCGCATCGGCGAGCCGCGCCGCGCCCTCGGCAAGGCCCGCGAGCGCACCGCCGCCGGGGGTCAGCGCCTGCGAACCCTCGATGCCATAGACGGCGAAGGATACGGCGCCTTCGCTGCGCGCATAGGTTGCGATCGCCGCCTGGTCGCCTTGGACCAGCAACGGCCCACCGCTTCCGACGCGCACCGTGGCGCGACCTGCGGCGTCGAAGCTGGCCGAGACATCGGTGAGCGCCGCCATCGAATCGAGCAGCCGGTCGCGCTCGTCGAGCAACGCGGCCTGCGCGCTGCTGCCCTGTGCGGTGCGACCCAGCGACCCGTTGACCTTGGCGAGGCCGGCGGTGAGCGCGTTGAGATCGTTGACGGCGGCATCGGCGGTGCCGTCGAGATCGGCGGCCGCGCCGTCGATCGCAGACGCGGTCGCGGTGAAGCTGTGCGCGAGCGTCGCCGCCGCTTGCAGGAAGGTTGCGCGCGGCGCGCTGGCCGACGGATCGGCGGCGAGCGCGGTCGCGGCGTTGAAGAAGGCGGTCATCCGCTCGTCGAGCTTGTTGCCGGTCAGCGCGCTCTCGATCCGGTCGAGCCACACGATCCCCGCCTCGCTGCGTGCCAGATCGGACCCGGCGGCACGCACTTCGGCATTGCGCAGGTCGCTGCCCGCACGCGTGATGCCGGTGACGGTGACGCCCAGGCCGTTGAGCATGCGGTTCGACGGATCGCTCGGTGCGGCCACCTCGCGGGTCGACGCGATGCGGCGCGAATAGCCGGCGGTTCCGGCATTCGCGATATTCTCCGACGTCGTGGTCAGCGCGGTCTGGTATGCGCGCACCCCGCTTGCGCCGATCGAGAGCATGTCGGTCATGGCATATTACCCTTGTCGACGTCGGCGACCGGAGTCGCCTCCACGCTGCCTGCCTTGGCGAGGAATTCGGTCATCGCCTTGCCGATGCCCATCGGCGTGTGTGCCGCCATATTCTCGGCGAGCTTCTGGTCCTGCATGTCGCGGAACTGGTCGAGTGCCTGGCTTTCGAACAGGCTGTCGGCCAGCTTCGCCTTGCGCATCGACGACAGCATCATCTTGGTGAAGATCGCCTCGAACTTCTCGCCCGCCGCGTCCAGATTGTCGCGCGTGCCAAGGCGCGCGGTATCCGTGGATACGCTGCCGGTCAGCTTGAGCGCTGCGGGTGCGGGGGGCGCGAAGGTCGGTCACAGGACGATCAGCTCCGCCTTGAGCGCGCCGGCCTGCTTCAGGGCTTCGAGGATGGCGACCAGATCGGCCGGCGACGCGCCGATCGCGTTCACCGCCTTGACCACATCGGCAAGCTTGGGACCCGGATCCATCAGGAACATCGGCCGCTTCTCCTCCTCGACGCCGACGCCGCTCTGCTGCTCGACCCGGGTCTCGCCCTGGCTGAACGGCATTGGCTGGCTGACGCGCTGGGATTCATCAATACGAACGGTAAGTTTACCATGTGTTACCGCAGCGGGGCTGACCCGGACGGCCGAGTTGATGACCACGGTGCCGGTGCGTGCGTTAACGATTACCTTGGCTGCCGCTTCGGCGGATTCGACGTTGAGATTCTCGATCTCGCTCATGATCTGGGCACGGACATCGGCACCCTGCGGCGCGGTGACCGCGACCGATACGGCGTCGATCGCGCGCGCGGTGCCGAAGCCATAGCGGCCATTGATCGCATCGGCGACGCGCTGCGCGGTGGTGAAGTCGGCGCGGGCGAGATTGTAGGTCAGCGTCGGCGCGGTGGCGAAGCCGGTCTCGACTGCGCGTTCGACCGTCGCGCCCTCGGGGATGCGGCCCGACGAGGGGATGTTGACGACGATCTTCGATCCGTCGGCACCCTCTGCACCCAGCCCGCCCACGGCGAGATTGCCCTGTGCCATCGCGTAGATCTGCCCGTCCGCACCCATCATCGGTGTCAGCACCAAGGTGCCGCCGCGCAACGACTTGGCCTTGCCCATCGACGAGACGGTGATGTCGAGCCTTTGCCCCGGCTTGGCGAAGGCGGGCAGCTCGGCGGTGACCAGAACCACGGCGGCATTCTTGAGCGCCGGGTTGACCCCCGGCGGCAGCGCCAGGCCGAAGCGCGCGGTGACGCCCTTCATCGACTGGACGGTATATTCGAGGTTATCGTCGCCCGTGCCCGGCAGGCCGACGACGATGCCGTAGCCGGTCAGCTGGTTGGTACGGATGCCCTGAAAATTGCCGAGATCCTTGATCCGCTCCGCCGCGACGGGCTGGGCAAGGATCAGGGTGGCGAGCAGGGCGATGAGGAAGCGGATCATGGTCTAATTCCTCAGAACGGGCTGATCGACTGGAAGAAGCGGCTGAACCACCCCTGGCGGGCGGCGCGGGCGACATCGCCCTTGCCGGTATAGGCGATGCGGGCATCGGCGACCCGGGTCGACGCGATCCGGTTGTTCGCATCGATATCGGTCGGGCGGATGATCCCCTTGATCTGGATGAACTCGTCACCGCGGTTGAGCGTGACGCGCTTCTGTCCCTGAACCAGCATCGTGCCGTTGGGCAGCACGGCGGCGACCGTCACGCTGATTTCGCCTGACAGCGCGTTCGACTGATCGGCGGCGCCGGTGCCCTTGAACCCGCGCTTGCCGCTGATGCTGGCATCGCTTTCCTTGAACAGCGACAACGCACCGGTGCTCGGCGGAGTCAGCGAGAAGCCGCCGCCGCTGTCGAGGTTGGTGCCCGCCGATTTGGACGCGCTGGTCCGCTCGACCAGCACGATCGTGACGGGATCGCCGACCCGGCGCGCGCGCGTGCCTTCGTGGAGCGCGGCATAGCCTTCGCTCGCCTGAAAGATCGACCCATTGGCAGCAGGCGGCGGCGCGACCGGCGCGGGCAGCGTGACCGTGAAATCCTCCGCCGGCTGCTTCTTGCCGAACAGCTTCGCATCGACCGGCTGCGCGACGAACGCGCAGGCGGTGAGGGCGGCGAGGGCGGAGACGGTGCGCATCATATGGCCCTCAGACATTCTGGTTGATGTACTGGAGCATCTCGTCCGACGCCGAGATCATCTTGGAATTGACCTCATAGGCGCGCTGGGTCTCGATCATGTCGACCAGCTCTTCCACGACATTGACGTTCGACCCTTCGAGCATGCCCTGGCGGATGTTGCCGCGCCCGTCCTGCCCGGCGATCCCGAGATTGACCGCACCGCTCGCGGCGGTTTCGACGAGGTAGTTGTCGCCGATCGCCTGCAGTCCTGCGCTGTTCGGGAAGGCGGCGATCTGGATCTGGCCGACCTGGCTTGCCTCGGTCTGGCCCGCGATGGTCGCGCTGACCGTGCCGTCGCTGCCGACGGTGATCGACGTTGCGCCTTCGGGGATCGTGATGCCGGGCATCACCTGATAGCCCTCGCTGGTCACCAGCATGCCCTCGGGCGAGCGCGCGAAGTTGCCGGCGCGGGTATAGCCGAGCTGGCCGCCCGGCATCTGCACCTGGAAATAGCCATTGCCGTCGAGCGCCATGTCGAGCGCGTTGCCGGTGGTCTGCATCGCGCCCTGGGTGTCGATCCGCGCCGTGCCCTGAATGCGCACGCCGGTGCCGAGATTGGTGCCGGTGGCGTAGCGCGTCTCGGCGGTGCTCGCCGCGCCGGGCGCGGTGACGACCTGATAGGCCAAAGCCTCGAAGCTCGCCCGGTCGCGCTTGTACCCGGTGGTGTTCACGTTCGCGAGGTTGTTCGAGATCACCCGCATGCGCATGTCCTGGGCATCAAGCCCGGTGCGCGCGATGTGCATTGCTGCGGAACCCATGGGTCTAATCCTTCTCTGAAATTCTTAGCTGACGCGCATCAGCGATGCGGCGCTCTCGTCCATCGACTTGGCTTCGCGGAGCAGGTTCGCCTGCACCTCGTAGCTGCGCTGGTTCTCGATCATGTCGACCAGCGCCTGGGTGAGGTTGACGTTCGATCCTTCGAGCGCGCCGGACATCAATGTCGCGTCCATATCCTGTGGCAGCGCGCCGCCGCCGCGGACGTGGAGCAGATTGTCCAGTCCCTTGACGGTACGGCTGCCAGCATCGCTGACCAGCTTGATCTGGTCGATCACTTGCGGCGGCTGCGCGGGATCGGCCCCCGGCGGGACGATCGACAGCGATCCGTCGGCGGCGATCATGATCTTGTCGTGCGGCGGCACGGTGATGGGGCCCCCGACCCCATCACCGGGAAACCGTCGCCGGTTTCCAAGACGCCACTCGGTGCGACGCGCAAATCGCCGCGCCGGGTGTATGCTTCGCTTCCATCGGCGGCCTGGACCGCGAGCCAGCCCTCGTCGGTGATCGCGACGTCCAGCCCGCGCCCGGTCTGGGTGATCGCGCCGGCTCGGCGGTCCATGTCGACCACCGTCTCGACGCTGGGCTGGCGGCTGTCATGGCCGTCGCCCTGCACCAGCAGGCGTTCGAAATTGACCCGGTCGGCGCGGTATCCGATGGTCGAGGCGTTCGCGATATTGTTCGCGATCGTCGCCTGCGCCTGCATCTGGCCCTTGAGACCGGACAGGGCGGTATAGACGAGTCTATCCATCGCGAATGCCTCCTAAATCGCTGAAATCAGCTGCGGATGTTGAAGATGGTCTGCGAGATCTGGCTCGCGGTATCGAGCGCCTTGGCGTTCGCCTGGAAGTTGCGCTGCGCCGCGATCAGTCCCACCAGCTCCTCGGTGATGTCGACGTTGGACCGCTCGATCGCGCCGGACATCAGCCCGCCAAAGCCGTTGACCCCCGGCTCGCCCAACCGCGGTTCGCCCGACAGGCCGGTCGCGGCCCAGGTCGAATTGCCGAGCTGGCGCAGCCCCGACGGGTTGGAGAAGTTGGCGAGCGCCATCTTGCCCAGCGCCAGACTGTCGCCGTTGGAGAAGCTGGCCCGGACAATGCCGTCCTCGCCCACGGTCACGCCGTCGAGCTGGCCGACCGCCTTGCCATCCTGGCTGCGGCTGTTGATGCTGAACGGCGCGCCGAGCAGCGTGGTGCTCGTCCCAAAGTCGAGCGCGATGCTCTGCTCGGCCGTGCTCGATCCGACGGTGAAGGGCGCGAATTGGGTCGGCTCGGTCGGACTTGTCAGCGCGCCACTGGCGTCGAACGTCAACGTCACCGGCTGCGGATTGGCGGCATCGGTGCCAAGCTGCTTGTCGCCGACAAAGCTGTAAACCGACCAGGTCGATGGCGCGTCAGTCGTCTCGCGCACGAAATAGCTGGTCATCGTAAGCGGGTTGCCGCTGGCATCGTAGATCGTCGTCTGGGTCGAGTTGTTGTAGGTGCCCGGATCGAAACGATCGAACGCATAGGGTGTATCTTCGGTGAAGCGCGATGCTTCCGAGGGGACGGCCGAATAGGCGGACAGGTTGAGCGAGAGCGCGACATTTTCGGTCGCCTCCGGCACGCCGCTGGTCTGCGGCAGGCGCAGGTTTACGGTGGAGCCAAGGCCCGTCGCCACCACTGCGCCCGATCCATCAACCGGATAAACCTGCAGATAACCACCCTGCGAGTCGGTGACGTAGCGGTCGCTGTTGACCAGGAAGCTGCCGTTGCGGGTGAAATTGACCCCGGCGGCCTCCAGGCTCGGCTTGACCGCGAAAAAGCCGTCGCCGGCAATCGCGATGTCGAGGCTGGAGGAAGACTGTTGCATTCCGCCCTGGCCGAACTGCTGACGGATCGCCTTCACCACCGTGCCCGAACCGATCATCTGGTTGGGGTTGAGCGACACGCTCGACGCGATCACGTCGGCGAACTCGGTGCGGCTCTTCTTGAAGCCGTTCGTCGAGACGTTCGACAGATTGTGGCTGATGGTCGACATGTCGGTCTGCGCCGCCTGAAGACCGGAGAGCGAGGTGAAGAAAGACATCGAATTGCTCCTGTTTGAACTCAGCCGATCTGGCGGATCGCGGTGGTGGACACCTGGCCGATGCCAGGCAGGGTAAGGACCGGGTTGCCGTCGCTGCCCATCGCGACCGCAGTCACGGGAGCCCAGACGAGCGGCTTGGCGGTGACGACGTCGCCATCGGCATCGCGCGCGGCGACGCGGAGGGTGAAGGGGCCATTGCCGGCCGGCTCACCGGTATCGGTGGTTCCGTCCCATTCGAATTCGGTGCGGCCTGAAGGCGCGGCGCCGAGCGAGACATTCTTGAGGATCTCGCCGTTCGGCCCCTCGATCACGACATTGACCTCGGCGGCGTCTGCGCCCAGCTCGATCATCCCGCCGAGCGACCCATCGGTGCGTGGATAGGCCACTGCGCCTTCGGTCAG
The DNA here is from genome assembly GCF_024700005.1 of Sphingomonas sp. J344. NCBI lineage: Bacteria > Pseudomonadati > Pseudomonadota > Alphaproteobacteria > Sphingomonadales > Sphingomonadaceae > Sphingomonas > Sphingomonas sp. J344. The sequence continues at coordinate 1,410,489 of NZ_JAJONB010000001.1, forward strand.
CACGGTGCGCCCGACCCATGAGACAAGATCGGTGGTCGAGGTCGCGTTGAGCTTTGCCGCGATCGCCTGCAGCGTCGTGTTCATCTCGCTGATTCCCGCGAGCGACGAAAACTGCGCCATCTGGGCGACCATCTGGGTGTTGTCGACCGGATCGAACGGATCCTGATTCTTCATCTGCGCGGTCATCAGCGTCAGAAAGTCGGACTGATCCATCGCGGAAGTGCCGAGCGAATTGGTGTTCGCCTGCGCCGTGCCGGTGCGGCCGATGCCCAGATTGGCCATGGTCGTGTCGAAGCTCATCAGCTGCGTCCCAGGTTCAGCGTCTGGGTGATCAGCGTCTTTGCCGTCTGCATCACTTCGACATTGTTCTGATAGGTGCGGGCGGTCTCCATCATGTCGACCAGCTCGCGGGTCTCATCGACTGCGCTTTCCCAGACATTGCCGTCCTTGTCGGCCATCGGGTTGCCGGGGTCATAGCGCTTGGTGGGCGCTTCGCCGGCGACGACGACGTTTTCGACATCGACCGTCGCCATGCCGCTCGCCGCATCGAAATGCGTGCGGAAGACGGGTTTCATCGAGCGATAGGCTTCGCCCGGATTGGACGCGACCTGGCCGACATTGGCGAGGTTGGAGGCGGTGGTGTTCATCCGCACGAGCTGCGCCGACATGGCGCGGCCCGCGACCTGGAAGATGGAAAGCGGCTGCTCGGACATGGGTTACTCTCCCTTCAGCGCGCGCTTGAGCGTGTCGATGCGCCCGTTGAGGAATGCGAGCGTCGTCTGATAGGCGACGGCATTCTCTGCAAAGGCGGTCTGTTCGGTGGCCAGCTCGACGGTGTTTCCGTCGAGGCTGGACTGAAGCGGAGTGCGATATTTGGTCGCGCCGCCGATCGGATCGGCGCCGGCCATTCCGGGCGTCTCGATCGCGCTCAGCGCCTCGCGAAAATCGATATCCTTCGCCTTGAAGCCGGGCGTCGATGCGTTCGCGATGTTCGACGCGAGCACGCCCATGCGCTGCGAACGCACTTCGAGCGCCGCGCCGTGCACCCCGAAGAGACTGTTGCTGCCCATATTGACGGTCCTCATGCCAATGTTCGCAGGGTTCCTAGCAATGGGCGTGCCAGTTTGCGGGAAGCGGGCTGAAATCGCCGCGATTGCTGCATTTGACACTGTGGGCGGCAAGAGTTTGCCGCGCGGACGGCAGCGGATTTGCCGGTTTTGCCGGTTCCCTGTCATCTTGCCGGTCATTCCTTGGTGGCGGGCGATTTGGCCCGGCGCTTGCAAAGACTACGCGCATGAACAGTGCCGCATCCGCCGATCTCGCCGCGTTCGCCCCGCTCGACTCCTCCGTGCTGCTCGATCCGCTGGCGCTTGCCATCGTGCTGGGCGGCACGGCGGTCAGCGTCGTGCTGCGGCACCGGCTGGCCGACGTCGGACGCGGGCTGGTCGCGCTCAAGACGCTGCTGCGTCGTCCGTTCGACGCCGAGCCGCTGATTGCGCAGGCCGGGTCGCTCGAACGCATTGCCAAGCGCCACGGCCTGATCGCGCTCGACCGCTCGGTCATCGACGATCCCGACATGGCGGCGGCGGTCGCGGCGGCGGTCGATGGCGCGACCCCGTCGGACATCGAGGCGGCCATCCGCGACCGCGCAGCGATCCGTGCCGAGCGGCATCGCGCGGCGATCGAACTGTGGAGCGGGGTGGCCGAGGTCGCGCCCGCAATGGGGCTGATCGGCACGATCCTGGGGCTGGTCCGCATGTTCGCGGCGATGGAAGATCCCGACCGGGTTGGCGCGGCGATGGCGGTGGCACTGCTTGCCACGCTGTACGGAGCACTGCTCGCCAACCTCGTCGCCATGCCGATCGTTGCCCGGCTCAAGCGCCTCGCCCGTGTCGAGGCGGCTGAACGGCTGCGGCTCGCAGCCCCACTGGCAAGACTTGCTACTCTAGAGCGTGCGCGCAAGCGTGAGATGGCGGCATGACCGGCGCGCTCAGCCCCGACAGCTGGGACGACATCGCGCCGGCGCGATCGGTCTGGCTGATCACGCTCGCCGATCTGGCGTTGCTGCTGATCGGCTTCTTCGTGCTGCTTCAGGCGCATCGCGAAGCGGATCGCACCCGCCTGCTCGCGGGCCTGCGCAGCGGATTCGGCGTCGAAGCGCCCGCGCCGGTCGACCCGATGGCGGTCGCCCGGGCGCGCGTCGATGGCTATGCGCCGGGGAGCGCCTATGCCGATCTGACCGCCACGATCAGCTGGGCGCGCGATGTCGCGCGCGACAAGCGGACCGTCATCACCATCACCGGATCGACCGCGCCCGAGGGCGATACCGATCCGCGCACCGGCAGCGCCGCCATCCTCGCCGCTGACCGTGCGCGCGCAGCTGCTGCCGCGCTTGTGGCAGAAGGTGCTGTGTCGCCCGAACGCCTCATCCTTCGCGTCGCGCCCGGCAACCGCCGCGCCGTGACCCTGTCCGTCGGCTTTGCCGGCGATCCTGAATCAGAAGCTGGAGACCAACAATGATCGCACTCCTGATCGCTCTGTCCGGCCCGACCGCGGCCTTTCAATCGACCGACGCGCTCGACCTGCTCGTCGAACGCTTTGCCGGTGCACCGATTGGAGCCGAGGGCGGTGCGCGCGCTGCGGTAGACAAGCGCCTCAAGCTTGCAGCGTGCGATGCGCCGCAGCTCAGCTGGCGCTCGCCCGCCGAGGACGCGGTGGTGATCCGGTGCCAGGGGCCGCAGCAATGGCGCGTCTTTGTCGCGATCAACGCGCTGCCCAAGGCCGCACCGACCACGGTGGCCGCCGCGCCGACACCGGCTGCGGCCAAGCCCGAACTGGTGATCCGTCGCGGCGATCCCGTGATGCTGGAGGCGGGTGCCGCCGGCTTCTCGATCACGCGCGAGGGGCTGGCGATGGCCGATGCGGCCGTGGGCGGCCGCGTGCTGGTCAAGACCGACGACAAACGTCCGCCCGTCGCGGCAATCGCGCTCGCGCCGGGTCGCGCGAAACTGCCCGGCTTCGGCGACTGATCCGCTGGGCGGCAGAAAAAATCGCCGCCCGTGCATTTTTTCCTAAAGCTCCCCGTCAAAGCGTCGTTTTCGCGTATGTCCGCAGAAAAAGGGTCGCAGACATGGTGGATCCAGTCGGCTTCAAGCCTGCATCACTCGCTTCCCGGCTCACGCCGGTGTCTCCAGCCGCGCCCGTGCGGTCGGTGGAGGGCGCGAGCCAGGCTGCCAATACCAGCGCCGCCGCGTCGCTGACCCAGTCGGCCGCTGCCAGCGCACCGGTCGATGCCGAGCGCGTGGCGCGGATCAAGAAGGCGATTGCCGACGGCAATTTCCCGCTGGTCCCCTCGACCATCGCCGACCGGCTGCTCGCGCTCAAGCTTCAGTGGAACCCGAATGACCCGGCATGACGCCCTGGTCCGCGTGATCGAGGCGCTGCATGCCGAGATCGCCGCGCTGAAGGCGAACGACGTCGCCGCGCTCGAACGTGCGACGCGCGAGAAGTTGATCGGGATCGAGGCGGTGGGGGCCGCCAATGACGACGATCCCGCGTTGTCCAGCGAGCTCAGGGCGCTCGCCGAGGAAGCGCACCGGCTCAATGAGAGCTGTCGCATCTATGTCAACCTGATGGCCGCGAATGTGCGGCGGCGGCTGACGGCACTGACCGGCAATGATTTGCCGTCCTACCGGCCCGGATTTGCCGCCGGCTGATTGCATGCCCGTCACCCCGGCGAAAGCTGGGGTCTTTTGAGGCGAAAGACCCCAGCTTTCGCTGGGGTGACGCCTATTTCGCAATATTGGCACGCCTCTTGCTGATCTCCCTGGACCCAAGGGGATGAGAAGCAAGGCCTATGACCGTACCTTCGATCGGAGCCCGGACGACCGTCACCACGGCGATCGCGACGGCGAGCCAGAAGACCGGCATCGACTTCAACTATCTGCTCGGCCAGGCACAGGTCGAAAGCGGGCTGCGCGCCGATGCGCGCGCGCGCACCTCCAGCGCGACCGGCCTCTATCAGTTCATCGAGCAGAGCTGGCTCGGCGTCGTCAAGGAGCATGGGCAGAAGCACGGCCTTGGCTGGGCGGCCGACAGCATCCGCCAGACCGCCAATGGCCGGTTCACCGTCGCCGATGCAGCGACCCGACAGGCGATCCTGTCGCTGCGCAACGATCCACAGGCTGCGTCGCTCATGGCCGCGGAGCACGCCAGCGACAACAAGGCGTCGCTGGAAGCATCGCTGGGTCGCGAGACGACCGGCACCGACCTCTATATGGCGCATTTCCTGGGTCTGGGCGGCGCGCGCAAATTCCTGCGCGCGATGGACGCCGATCCGACGCGCGGCGCTGCGAGCATGTTCCCCGCAGCAGCGCGCGCCAACCGCAACATCTTCTACACCTCGGACGGGTCGCAGCGCACGCTCGGGCAAATCTATGAGCGCTTCGCCGGCAAGCTCGATCGCGGCGCAGCTGCGGTCGGTGCCACCGGCCTCGCCTCCGGCAATCTCGACGCGAAGTTCCAGACGCTCGTCGCCTCGCTCGGCGACGATGTCGAAGTGGTGCTCGGCAATGAAGCGGTCGGGCAGGATCGCGGCTGGCTGACCACGCTCGACCGGCTGCAAAGCGCGGGACGGCTCAAGGCGTCGACGATGCCGACGGCCAACCCGCTGCGCCCGACGCCGGAGACCGCCAAGCTCGCTTACCTGATGCTCGCCCGGCTGGGAGCCTGATCCGCAATGAACGCAGCGACCTTTCAGGGGGCATCGTCCCCGCGCTCCGCAGCTTCGCATTGCCCGCCGCCATCCTGGTGCTGGTCGGCATGATGGTCGTGCCGGTGCCGACCTTCCTGCTCGACGCCTTTTTCATCATGAACATCATCATCAGCCTCGCGGTGCTGATGGTGGCGCTCAACGCGCAAAAGCCGCTCGACTTCTCCGCCTTCCCGACCGTGCTGCTGTTCGCGACCTTGTTCCGCCTCGGCCTCAACGTCGCCTCGACCCGCGTTGTGCTGGGCCATGGGCATGAGGGCGAAGCGGCGGCCGGCCATGTGATCGAGGCGTTCGGGACGTTCATGATCGGCGGCGATTATGTCGTCGGCCTGTTCGTCTTCGCGATCCTCATCATCATCAACATGATTGTGGTGACCAAGGGTGCGGGGCGCGTGTCGGAAGTGTCGGCGCGTTTCACCCTCGACGCCTTGCCCGGCAAGCAGATGGCGATCGACGCCGACCTCAATGCCGGCCTGATCACCCCCGACGAAGCCAAGGCGCGCCGGATCGAGGTGTCGACCGAGGCCGATTTCTACGGCGCGATGGACGGTTCGTCCAAGTTCGTGAAGGGCGACGCGGTCGCCGGCCTGCTGATCCTGTTCATCAACATCATCGGCGGCCTGATCCTGGGTCCGGTCAGCCATGGCATGTCGCTGGGCGAGGCGGCGCAGACCTATGTGCTGCTCGCGATCGGCGACGCGCTGGTCGCGCAGATCCCGGCGCTGCTGCTGTCGATCGCCGCCGCCGCGATCGTCACCCGTGTCAGCGCGAACAAGGATCAGGACCTGACCGGCCAGATCGGCAGCCAGTTCGGCAGCCACCGCACCTGGACGCCGGTCGCCGTCATCACCGGCCTGCTCGCCTTCCTCCCCGGCATGCCCGCCTTCATTATCCTTCCCGCCGCCGCCGCATCGGGTTTCATGGCGTGGAAGATGTGGCGCGCGAGCAAGCTGCCGCCCCCGCCCGAGATGGTCGAGGCCGCCGAACCCGTCGATCCTTCGCGGATCGGCTGGGAAGAGGTCACCGACAATATGCAGGTGATGATCGACATCGGCTACGGCCTGGTGCCGCTGGTCGACGAGCGTCGCGGCGGCGCGCTGATGGGCCGGATCACCGGTGTGCGGCGCCAGCTGTCGAAGGAACTGGGCTTCGTCGTGCCGCAGGTGCGGGTGCGCGACGACATCAACATGGCCCCCTATGCCTATCGTATCGTCGTCGGCGGCGTGGTGATCGGTGAGGACAGTGTCTCGCCCGACGAGATGCTGGCGCTCGACACCGGCCAGGCGGTCGGCACGCTGCCGGGCAAGCCCGCCAAGGACCCGACCTTCGGGCTCGACGCGATGTGGATTTCGCCCGCCGATGCCGATGCGGCGACCGGCCAGGGCTGGCTGGTGGTCGATCCCGGCACGGTGATGGCGACACACCTCAACCAGGCGCTGATCCAGAACGCGTCCGACTTGCTCGGCCCGGACGAGGTTCAGGCGCTGCTCGACGGCCTGCGTGAACGCGCGGCGCAGCTGGTCGCCTCGCTCTCGCCCAACCCGCTGCCGATCACGACGCTGACCCAGGTGCTGCGCGGGCTGCTCGCCGAGAATATCCCGCTCAAGGAATTCCGTCGCATCGCCGCCGCGATCGCGCTCGCCGCGCAGAAGACCGCGGACGCCGACGAGATCGTCGAGCTGATCCGCCCCGAACTTGGGCCTTTGATCATCCAGCGGCTGTGCGGGGTGCGCGAACCGCTGCGCGTGATGACGCTGGAGGGCCAGCTCGAAGCGCTGCTCGGCCAGGCGATCCGCTCCGACCCGGCCAAGCGCCACACGATCGAGCCCGATCTTGGCCGCCGCATCGTCGATGCGCTCCAGCGCGCCGCCCAGCCGCTGGTCGCCGAGGCCAAGCCGTTCGCGCTCGTCGTCCAGCCGACGATCCGCATCGCGATCCGCAAACTCGTCCGCACCGTCCTGCCCGACACCCCGGTGATGAGCTTCTTTGAAGTGCCCGAGGACAAGTCGGTCGAGGTGGTCGCCGTGATCGGCGCACCGGAGGCACTTGCCGCATGACCTATCAGCCCGCCCCGAATGAATTTGCACTCACCTATGCGCGCAGCGGCGAGACGCGACGCGACATGGACGCGCTGGTGCGCAAGCATATGCCGCTGGTCCGGCGGCTCGCCTGGCATGTCCATGGGTCGATGAGCACGCTGATCGATGTCGAGGATCTGGTCCAGATCGGGCTGGTCGCGCTGGTCGAGGCGGCGGGCAGCTTCGAGGATCGCGGCCTCGTCAGCTTCGACCAATATCTCCACACGCGCGTGCGCGGCGCGATGATCGACGAGCTGCGCCGGCAAGCGACGATCACGCGCGGCGCGATGAAGCGCCGCCGCGCCTATCAGGACGCGGTGAGCGCGCTCGCCGCCGATGGCGCGCGACCGGACGAGGCGGCGGTCGCGTCGAAGCTGGGCGTGACGGTGGAGAAGCTGCGCAGCGACTATGCCAGCGCCGAGGCGGTGCGGTTCGATTCGATCGACGATGTCTATTCGGACGAAGGCCCGTGGTTCATGTCCGATGAGCCGAACGCATTCGACCAGCTCGCCGAGGCCGACCAGCGCGAGGCGCTGATCGAAGCGATTTCCGAACTGCCCGAAAAGGAGCAGCTGGTGGTGCAGCTCTATTATGTCGAGGAACTCAACCTCGAAGAGATCGGCCAGGTGCTCGGCGTCGGCGCCGCGCGCGTCTGCCAGATCAAGAAGAGTGCGCATGACCGGCTGAAAAAGGGGCTGATGCGGCGGTTGGGGTAGTTCGCTTTTTGCGAGACAGTCGCGATAACCCTGCTACGCAGTTAGGGTGCGTCGCCATCTCTATCTGATCGCCGGATTTCTCTGCCTCGGCCTCGCGGTGATCGGCGCGCTCCTGCCGGTGATGCCGACGACAGTGTTCGTCATCATGGCGGCCTATTGCTTCGCGCGCAGCTCGCCGCGACTGGAGGCAAGACTCCTCAACCATCCGCGCTTCGGCCCGCATATCGTCCGCTGGCGCGAACGGGGCGCGGTGAGCCGCAGCGGCAAGGTCGCGGCGACCATCGCCTTTGCTGTCAGCATCGCACTGACCCTGTTCCTCACCGCAATGCCCTGGCCGCTCGTCACGATCGGCGCTGCCGCCGTGATCGGCGGCTGGTTGTGGACCCGGCCCGAAGCCTGACGCCTTGCCCTGTGCGCAGGCCCCGCTAGGGTCGCGCGATCAGTTTGAGGGGTTTTCATGAAGCGTATCTTCGCCGCCGCATTGCTCTGCACCGCGCTCGCCGCGCCTGCCTTTGCCCAGACCGCAGCGCCTGCGCCGGTCACCACCGCCGCCCCGGCGACCGACTGGACGGTGAAGCCCGAATGGATCGCGGCGCATGTCCGCTTCCTTGCCGGGCCGGAGTTGCAGGGGCGCGGTAGCGCGACGCGCGACGAGGCGATTGCCGCCGCTTATGTCGCCGCGCGCTTTCAGGGCTATGGGCTTCAGCATGCGCCGGGCGCGGATTCCTATCTCCAGAAGGTGAAGGTGATCCGTCCGCGCCTCGACGGCGAACCGGCGGTGACCGTCGCGGGCAAGGCGGTGAAGGGTGCGACCCTGATCCTGGGCGGCGCGGATCGCGCGACGGGCGATGCGGTGGTCTATGCCGGTGACGATGCCGCAGCGATTCCAGGGGGCGACATCCTGTTCGTATCGAGCGCGAAGATATCGCCGTCCGCCGCGATGCGCGCAGTGCGCGGCAAGGGGACCAAGCTGCTGGTGCTGCGCGCGAGCGAGGCGACCGCGAAATTGTGGGACATGATCGGCAAGCAGCCGCGCCTCACCTCCTATCTCGCCGGTCAGCCCCCCAAAGACGGGCTGTCGGTGATCGTCCTTCCGGCAGAGGCGTTCGACAAGGCGGCGAAGTCGGCGGGCAAGCCGGTCGAGATGAGCCTGAACCTGGTGCGCGATGAGGTCGAGACGACCAATGCGGTCGGCTACCTTCCCGGCACCGATCCCAAGGCCGGGGTGATCCTGCTCGCCGCGCATGTCGATCATCTTGGCGTCCAGCCTGACGGGACGGTGATGCATGGGGCGAACGACGATGCGTCGGGCGTCGCCGCCGTGCTCGAACTCGCCCATGCGCTGAGCAGCGGCAAGCGGCACAAGCGCGGCATCTTGTTCGCCGCGTTCGGGGCGGAGGAGATGGGCGGCTTCGGATCGCGCGCCTTCGCCGCCAATCCGCCGGTGCCGCTCACCGACATTGTGGCGAACCTCGCCTTTGAGATGATCGGTGCGCAGGACCCCAAGCTGCCCAAGGGCACGATGATGATGACCGGGTTCGAGCGTTCGAACCTGGGTCCGACGCTTGCCGAACGCGGGGCGCTGGTCACCAGGGACCCGTACCCGGAGCAGAACTTCTTCGAGCGTTCGGATAATTTCGCGCTCGCGCGGCGTGGGGTGGTGGCGCACACCATTTCGGGCTGGGCGATGACGCCGACCTATCATTCGGCGCAGGATACCGTCGCCAATCTCGACATTCTGTTCATGGCGCGCGCGGTCCAGTCGCTGATCGGCCCCGCGCGCTGGCTCGCCGATACCGACTTCCGCCCCGACTGGACCCCCGGCGGGAAGCCGGCGGAGTAGGGGATCTCTTCATTCCTCCCCTGCACCGCAGGGGGAGGTGGACCGCCACCAAATAAAGAAAAACCCCGGCGGTCTCGCGACCACCGGGGCTTCCTCGCATGCCCTTCCAACAGGGAAGGGTGACCGGCCGTGGCGCCTGTCAGGGGGGTGACACCCCGACCGGGCACACGCTTAGCGAAGCAGCGTCAGAACATTCTGCTGCGACTGGTTGGCCTGGGCGAGCATCGCGGTCGATGCCTGGCTCAGGATCTGGGCCTTGGCGAGCGCCGTCGTTTCGGCCGAGAAGTCGGCGTCCTCGATGCGGCTGCGCGCTTCGGTCAGGTTGGTCACGTTGCTGGTCAGGTTGTTGACCACCGATTCCAGGCGGCTCTGGCTGGCGCCAAGGCCGGCGCGGACCGTGTTCACCGTGGTGAGCAGCGCGTCGATCGTGGCGAGCGAGCTGGTCGCCGCGGCCGAGGTCGCAACCGACAGGCCCGTCGTTTCGATATCGTCACCGACCGAAACCACGATGTCGTCACCCACTTCCGCCGCGATCATGTCACCGACTTCTGCCGCGATCAGGTCGCCTTCTTCGGCAGCAACCTGGTCACCGACCGAAACGGTGATCTCGTCGCCTTCGCTCACGACGATCATATCGCCTTCTTCGGCCAGAACTTCGTCGCCAACTGCAGCCGCAATGTCGTCACCGATATTGCCGCCAAAGCCGTTGTCGATGTCTTCCTGAGTCGCCGGGCGCATCAGGCCGTTGTCGACATCGTCCTGCGTGGCGAGGCGGGTAGCCCCGGCCGTTACGTCATCCGCAGTTGCCGCACGGGTCACACCGGCGGTCACATCCGCAGCCGTCGCCTCACGGGTCACGCCCGCATCGACGTCGTCCTGCGTCGCAGCGCGGGTCGCGCCTGCCGTCACGTCGTCGGCGGTCGCTTCGCGGGTCGCACCGGCGGTCACATCTGCGGCGGTCGCAGCGCGGGTCGCGCCTGCCGTCACGTCGTCCGCAGTCGCTTCACGGGTCGTGCCCGCATCGACATCTGCCTGAGTCGCGGCGCGGGTGCCGGCCGACATGCTGCTGAGGTCGATATTGCCGATCGTGATCGCAACCGTGTCGCCGGAGTTGTAGCCGGTCTGGATGCTGGTCGTCGTTCCCGCGCCGCCCGAGGTGGTGGTGAACAGCGACACGCCGTTGAACTTGGTGGTCGAGAGCGCCGACGAGATCTGCGAGGTCAGCGCGGTCACTTCCGACTGAAGGTTCGCACGGTCGCTATCCGAATAGGTGCCCGAAGCCGACTGAACCGACAGTTCGCGGATGCGCTGCAGCATGTTGGTGACTTCGCTCAGCGCGCCTTCGGCGGTCTGGGCAAGGCTGACGCCGTCATTGGCGTTGCGGATCGCCTGGCTCATGCCGCGGATCGACGAGGTCATCGTCGATGCGATGGCGAGGCCGGCGGCGTCGTCCTTCGAAGTGTTGATGCGCTTGCCAGTCGACAGACGCTCCATGGCGGTCTGCAGCGAGGCCGACGCCGTCTTCGAAGCGTTCGCGGCGCGAAGGCTCGCGATGTTCGTTCCGATAACAGTCATGTCTTGTCTCCGTTCAATCCGGCGTCTCTCCGTTCCCCCTGAATGCGAGAGAGCCCGAGCCGCCAATGGGGTAGAACGGCAGGGTGGCCGGCGGATTAAGCAGTTTTCTGCGCGGTTTTTCGCAGGTCTCGCGCGCGCGTAGAGGCGTGCGCGGCTAACTGGAGCCGAAAAATGCTGTTTTTTTTGAATTGGTTTACCGGTCGTTTACCATCAATCCCGCATTCCCCCCATCAACAGGGGGTTCTCGAATGCAGACCATCTTTCCGTCGGCAGCAGTCCTTCGCCAGAATTATGCGCTGGTTTCGGCGCTTCGCTCGCAGGGGATTCACGATCGGCGCGGCCGACAAGGTGAAGCCGATGCCCGGCGATCTGTTCATGATCGTCGAGGGCGAAGCGCCCCCGGTCTCTGCCCGCACCCTGGTGCTGGCCGACGGCCCGGTCGCGGCGATCCCGTTCCATGACGGTAATCCCGCGCGCCTGTCCTATGGCGCCGATGACACCGCCGTCGCGACCGGCTTTGCCAGCGCGATGCTGCGCGGCGCGCATGCTCCGGTCGCGGCCGACCCCGAAAGCCTGGCGCTCTACGCGCTGGCCGAACGCGTCGCCGCCGCCGACATCACCGTGCTGATCAACGGCCCGACCGGCACCGGCAAGGAAGTGCTGGCCAAGGCGATCCATATGGGTAGCACTCGCCGCGACGGCCCGTTCATCGCGGTCAATTGCGCGGCCTTGCCCGAAACCATGCTCGAAGCCTTGCTGTTCGGGCATCAGAAGGGCGCGTTCACCGGTGCGAATGCGGCGGGCGAAGGCTTTTTCCGCGCGGCCAATGGCGGCACATTGCTGCTCGACGAAGTCGCCGAAATGCCGCTGGCGCTGCAGGCCAAATTGCTCCGCGCATTGCAGGAGCGCGAAGTCGTTCCGATCGGGGCGACCGCAGCCGAGAAGATCGACGTCCGCGTCATCGCTTGCGCCAACCGCGATCTCCAGACCGAGGTGATGGAAGGCCGCTTCCGTGCCGATCTTTACTACCGCCTGTCGGTCTTCCCGCTGTCGACCAAGCCGCTGGCCGAGCGTCCGGGCGATGTCGCCGCGCTCGCCGCCGCGATGGTGCTGCGCCACGCTGGCCCGCGCGGTCAACTCCCGTGGGTGACGCGCGAGGCGCTGGCGGTGCTCCAGGCGCATGACTGGCCGGGCAATGTCCGCGAGCTGGAGAACGTGATCCAGCGTGCGCTGCTGCTGTGCATGGGCGACGCGATCACGCCCGATCACCTGATCTTCGACCGCGCGCCGACGCTGGCCGCGCCGGTGCAGGCCGAACCCGGCCAGCTCAGCAACATCGTCCAGCTCAGCGAATTCGCGGCGATCCGCGAGACGCTGGCAGCATGCGGCGGAAGCCGGACCGAGACCGCCAAGCGGCTCGGCATCTCGGAACGCACGCTGCGCTACCGCCTCGCCAAGGCGCGCGAGCAAGGCGAGGATCTTGTCCGGAGGATTAGCGCATGAGCGTCGGCGGAATTGGCGGCGCCGGGGGCGTCGACCGGGTGATGCAACTGCGCGCCCAGATCCTCGAACGCAACGAGGCGCTTCAGCGCGCGACCAGCGGTGCTGCCGCCCCGGTCGGTACGCCGGGCGTCCAGCCTGCTGGGCCGTCGAGCTTCATCGACACGATGGAGCAGGCGGTCGGCAAGGTGAATGGCGCGCAGAACCGCGCCAGCGAGCTTTCCGCCGCCTATGAGCGCGGCGAAACGGTCGACATCGCCAAGGTGATGCTCGCCCGCCAGGAGGCGTCGGTCGGGTTCGAAGCGACGCTTCAGGTCAGGAACAAGCTGCTGACCGCCTATCGTGACATCATGAGCATGCCGGTCTGACCATGAGCAACGCCATCGCCACCGCCGACGCCGCCCCCGCCAATGCCGGGATGGCAAATCCGATGAAGCAGCTGGGCGGCATCCTGTCCCAGCCAGCGGTCAAGCGCAGCCTTCCGCTGATCTTCATGCTCGGGCTGATCGCCGCTGCGGCGCTCGCCTGGATAAGCCTGTCGACCCCGCCGCAGCGTGTGCTGTTCGCCAACCTGCCCGAAAGCGACAAGGCGGCGGTGGCGCAGGCGCTCGACGCCGCCAGCATCGCGAACGGCATCGACGGGTCGGGGTCGATCACTGTCGGTGAGGACGATTATCACAAGGCGCGGATGCTGCTGGCCGGTCAGGATTTGCCCAAGGCGGCACCCGGCGGCTATGCCTTGCTCGACAATTTGCCCATGGGCGCGAGCCGCGCGGTCGAGGGTGAACGGCTGCGCCAGGCGCGCGAGACCGAACTCGCCCGCTCGATCGGCGCGATCGACACGGTGGCTGAGGCGCGGGTGCATCTCGCCACCCCCGAAGCCAGTGTGTTCGTCCGCGACAAGGCGGAACCCAGTGCATCGGTGATCGTCAAGCTTCAGCCGGGCCGCGCCCTCAGCGACGCGCAGGTCCGCTCGATCGTCAACCTCGTCGCCTCGTCGGTGCCGGGGATGAAGCCCGATTCGGTGACCATCGTCGACCAGATGGGCGCGTTGCTCAGCAAGTCCGGCCAGGAATCGAGCGCCGGCGACGCGCGCATCGATTTCCAGAACCGGGTCGAGGACAAGGTGCGCCAGCAGCTGGTTCAGTTGCTCACCCCCTTGCTCGGTGCGGGCAATTTCAGCGCCGAGGTGCAGGCCGAAGTCGATCTGGACGAAAGCCAGGCGACCCGCGAAAGCTATGACAAGGAAGGCACCGTCGTCCGCGCCGAACAGGGCAACTGGACCGGCGCGCCGCGCGATGCGGCGGCTGCCCCCGGTGGCATCCCCGGCGCGCTGTCCAACGTCCCGCCGCCGCCCAGCACGGTCGCTACGCCGACCCCCGATGCTCCGGCCCAGCCCGGCCAGCTCGCGACACCCGTCGCCGCGCCGGGCATGAAGCAGAGCGACAGCTTCACCCGCAGCTACAGCAACGGGCGTGAGGTATCGGTGACGCGCAACATGCCGGGCAGCATCAAGCGGCTGTCGGTCGCCGTGCTGCTGCGCGAAGAGCCGGGCAAGCCCCGCGGTCAGGTCGAGATTCGCCAGATCGATGAGCTGGTCAAGGCGACGGTCGGCTATAAGGCGGATCGCCAGGACCAGGTCACGGTGGTCAGCCGCAAGTTCAGCACCAACGCCGCCGCCGAGGCGGAGGGCATTCCCTTCTACGAAACCACATGGTTCGCGATGATCGCGCGCAACGTTACCGCTCTGGTGATCGCGCTGCTCGTCCTTCTGCTCGGCGTCCGCCCGCTCGCCCGCTCGCTGATGCGCCGCCGCGACGATGCGCGCGGCTCGGGCGTGCCGATGGGTGCCGCTGACGGCGTGCAGCTGCCGACGCCGGTCAGCCCGCAGATGCTGTCCGGATCGGGCCTGTCGCTCGGCGACCGCGTGGGACTCGTGCGTGACTTCACCCGCGACAATCCTGCCCGCGCCGCACTGGCGGTGCGCGACATGATCCGCACGGAGGGTCAGTGAGATGAACGCCCCCCGCCGCTTCACCGGCGTCGAACGTGCCGCCGTTCTGATGATGGTCGTCGGCGACGAAGAGGCTGCCGCGATCCTGCAGAAACTCGATCCCGACGAGGTGCGTCAGCTCGGTTCGGCGATGATGGCCGTTGCGGACGTCAGCGAATGGGAAATGGCGCAGGTCCTGGACGACTTCACCGGCCGTGCGCAGGAGCGCAGCGCGATCCAGTTCGATCCGCGCCCCAAGCTCGAAACGGTGGTCACCAAGGCGCTGGGGCCGGAACGCGCGGGGACGGTGCTCGCCAGCATCCTGCCGCCTGAGCCCGCCGAATCGATCAGCGCGCTCGCCTGGATGGACGCGACCGAGATCGCCGGGATGCTGGAAGACGAGCATCCGCAGATCGCCGCCGTGCTGCTTGCGCATCTCGATCCGGCGGTCGCCGCGCAGGTGCTCGAGATGTTGCCCGAGGCGATCCAGCCGCAGGTGCTGCGCCGCGTCGCGCGGCTGGGTCCGGTCACGCCCGACGCCATTGCGACGCTGACCCAGTTGCTCGAACGTCATGCGGGGCAGCCCAAACGGGTTGTCGGTCTGCAGATGGGCGGTACGCGCGAGGCGGCGAAGATCATGTCGTCGGCGCGCAAGATCACCGAACAGAAGGTGATGCCCAAGCTCGCCAAGATCGACCGTGAGATTGCCCGCGCGATCGAGGAGGCGATGTTCGTCTTCGACAATCTGCTCGAACTCGACGACAAGAATATGGGCACGCTGCTGCGCAACATCGACAGCGACGTGCTGGTCCGCAGCCTCAAGGGCGTGGACGAGGCAGCGCGCACCCGATTCCTGTCCTGCATGTCGAGCCGCGCGGCCGACACGATCCGCGACGAGATGGAAGCACGCGGCCCGATGAAGATGGCCGAAGTGCTCGACGCGCAAAAGGCGATGATCGCCATCGCGCGTCAGCTGGTAAAGGACGGCACGATCACGATGCCGGGCGGCGGCGGGGATGACGATTATGTCTAACTTTGTCCCCGGTCTGGCCGCACGCAGCGAAGGGATCGCCGACGCGCTCAAGCGCGCCTTCGCTCCGCCCGGCGCCTTCGCCGCGCGCCCCATCGCCCCGCGCGAAGCAGTTGCGACGCCGCGCCATTTCGCGCCCGAAGCACCAGGCCACAAGCCGACTCAGGGCTGGGATATGTTCGACGCCGACAAGGCGGTGGAGCCCAAGGCCCCGCCTGCGCAGTTCGTCGACCCGGTCGCCGCTGCGCGGGCGGCAGGCTATGCCGAGGGGCTGGCCGCCGGTCGCGCCGAGGCGGACGCCGCGTCGGCGCAACAGGCGGCCCTGCTCGCCCAGGTCAGCGATGCGTTGTCGCGGGGCGCCCATTTCGACCGGACGCGCATGGCCGGTCATCTGCGCCAGACCGTACTCCACCTCGTCTCGCGGATGATCGGCGATGCCGGGGTAGCTCCCGATGTCCTCGCGCACCGCATCGAGGCGGCGACCGATCTGCTGGCGGACAGCGCCGAATCGGCGATCCTGCGGCTGCATCCGGACGATGTCGCACTGGTACAGGACCATCTGCCCAAGAATGTCTTCCCGGTCGGCGACGCGCAGCTCAAGCGCGGTGCCTTTGTTATCGAAAGCGCCTCGACGATCGTCGAGGACGGCCCCGAACTCTGGCTCGAACAGCTCGCCCAGGCGATCGACCGCATTCCGATTCCACCCGAAATTTGAAGGGGCGTCATGCTCAACCGCTTTACCGCCGAGTATCTCGACGGCCTTGCCTGTGGCGATATCCGGCCCCGGCCCAAGGTGTCGGGGCGACTCGCCTCCTATGACGGGCTGCTGATGGAGGCGGTCGGCCTCTCGCTTCCGGTGGGCACGGTCTGCGCGATCGGCACCGGCGACAGCCGGGTCGAGGCGGAGGTGATCGGGTTTCGCGGCGGCCGGACATTGCTGATGAACCTGGGCGGTCCCGCTGCCCTGCTCCCCAACGCTCCGGTGCGCCCGATCGGCCCGCCGGGCGAGGCGGAGGTCGGCGCTGCCCTGCTCGGTCGCGTGGTCGATGGCGCGGGCAAGCCGATCGACGGGCTCGGCCCGATCCGCGGGGCGGGAAAATGGCCGCTGGCGGGCAAGATCCAGTCGCCGCTCGACCGGGGCCGCGTGCTTCAGCCGATGGATGTCGGCGTGCGCGCGATCAACGGCCTGCTGACGATCGGCCAGGGCCAGCGCGTCGGCATCATGGCGGGATCGGGCGTCGGCAAGTCGGTGCTGCTCGGCATGATGGTTCGCGCCGCCAAGGCCGATGTCATCGTCATCGGCCTGATCGGCGAGCGTTCGCGCGAAGTGTCCGACTTTCTGGAGACCAAGGTCGCGGGCGCGGCGCGGGCGCGCTCGGTCGTCGTCGCGGTCCCGGCCAACCACTCGCCCGTCCTGCGCATCCGCGGCGCATTGCGCGCCACCGCCATCGCCGAAGCCTTTCGCAACGAGGGCAAGAAGGTCCTCCTTATCATGGATTCGCTGACCCGCGTCGCGCATGCGGGGCGCGAGATCGGGCTGGCGCTTGGCGAACCGGCGAGCGCGCGCGGCTATCCGCCCTCGGCAATCGCGATGCTGCCCAGCCTGATCGAGCGCGCCGGGACCGATGTCCATACCGGCGGGTCGATCACCGCGATCTATACCGTGCTCGCCGATGGCGACGACGGCAATGACCCCGTCGTGGACAGCGCGCGATCGATCCTCGACGGCCATATCGTGCTCAGCCGCGCGCTGGCCGAACGCGGCGTCTATCCTGCGATCGACCTCGGGCCATCGGTCAGCCGCGTAATGACCGACATCGCGACCAAGGAGCATGTTGGTGCCGCGCGCGTGCTGCGCCGCCACCTCGCCACCTATGAGGAGAATCGCGATCTCGTCCTGATGGGCGCCTATCGCGCCGGGGCAGATGCGCAGATCGACGCGGCGATCGCCTGCCACGACACCGTGCTCGACTATATCCGCCAGGCTTATGACGAGACGGTCAGCCTCGACGAAGCGGTGACCGAACTGGTCGGCGTGTTCGGCGATGCGTAGTTTGATGGCGGCACCGGCCCGCTCCCCCACCCGGCCACCCACTAAGTGTACCGTCTGGGTGGCCGGGTGGGGGAGCGGGCTGGAGCCGGAGCCCCAATATGGCTGATAAGCACGCGAAAAAGCTCGACCGACTGCTCCGCGTCCGCACGCTCCAGCTCGACATGGTCCGTGCGGGCGAGGTCGCTGCCCGCGAGAAGGTCGCCGCCGAACAGGCGTTGCGCGCGCGCATCAGAATCGCTGGCGCAGGGCGTCGCGCCGGCCCTGGCACCGCGCCCGGGCAGCGCCACCAGCCTGATCGCTGCGGCCCATTATCGCGAGCGGCTGCACCAGTCGGCCTTTGCCGCCGAGCGTCGCGTCGTCGATGCACAGCGCGGCCTCGATCATGCCCGTTCGGCCACGCAGGAGGCCAAGCGCGACCAGAGCGCGATCGAGAAGCTGATCGAGCGCGCCGAGGCCAATGCCGCTCGCCGCGCAATGCGCGCGCTGGAGGATATGCCGGCCACTTCGAGAAAACGGCACGATCCTTGCTGATCTGCGGGCGAAGGAGTTTCGCCCGACGTGACCGACCTGCTCGCCTCGACCGCCCTTACCCTGTCCCCGCCCGGATTCACGCCGCGTGCGGTGCCCGCCGCCGTGGCGGCAGGCTTCGATCTCACGCTCGCGCTCGACTGCGCGGTGCCGGGTGTCGCGCCGCCGACCGGCAAACCGGTTGCCGGATACGGCAAGGATTTGCCGGTCTCCGCTGACGAGGTGACAGACGGCGACATCGACGACGACGAAGCGCTGCTGGCATGGATGCCCGAAGGATTGATGCCGCTGCCGCTCGATGCGCCGTTGCCCGGGCGGGTCGCGGTCGGGACGCCCAGCGCGCACATTGACGGCCCGATTGCCGATACGGTCGGTACCCCTGCGCAGCCGGTCGAGATCGTCGAGATCGTCGAGACCGCTCCGCTCCCCCGCCGATGTCGCTGGCGTGGCGGAGGGGAATGCGCCCCTATTCCCGCCTGCACCTGCGAACACCGCGCTGGCGGCATCACCAGCTTCCACCCCGCTTCGCACCTGGCGCGATCCGGTTCCGGCCCAGGCCGAGCCGAGCGCCCGGGGCGGGGCCGTCGCGGCGGAGGTGCGGTTCGACCGTGCCACCGCCGCGACGCCCGAGCTTGTCGCGCGCGCCGGTGCGGTCCGCGGGTCGCAGGAAACGGGAATCGCGCCCGCTCCCGCTGCTGCGCAGATCGCGGTCGCGCCCACCCGCGCTTCCGTGTCTGCCGTCGCCCCCGCGCCAATCGCACCGCCTGCGCCGCCGCTGCCATGGACATCACAGCCCGCGCCCGCCGCTCAGGTCTTTGCGGCCGCTCTTGCCGTTCCCCTGGGCGATGCGCTTGATCCCGTCACCCCTGCCGACCCGGTGAGCCCGGAGGTCCAGATGCTGCGTGCCGTCGAACTCCAGCGCACCACCGTTCAGGCACCCGCCCAGGCGGATCAGACCCCGCTCGACCTCAGCCGCGACGACTGGACCGGCAAGATGATCGAGCGGATCGCCGCGCTGCGCGACGGGGTCGAGGCGGCGGACACCCGCATCCGCCTCGCGCCGGAAAATCTCGGCACGGTCGATGTCTCGATCCGTCGCGACGGCGATCGCATCCAGATTCATTTTACTGCCGAAAACCCCGTGACCCGGCAGCTGCTCGCCGAAGCCGCCCCGCGCCTTGCCGAACTCGCCGAAGCGCGCGGGCTGAAGATGGGCCAGTCGAGCGTCGATGGCGGCGGCAGCGAATCGCGCCGCGAACAGCAACCGAATCACCAATCCACACCCGCCCGCCCGGCGACGGCGCGCGCGGACACCGGCAGCGCGTCCGACGCGCGGATCGCCTGAACCATTCTGAGGGGGAACATCCATGAGTGACACCGAAACCGCCGCCGCGCCCGTGAAGAAGAAGGGCGGGATGATGAAATGGCTGATGATCGGAACCGGACTGGTCGTGCTGATCGGCGGCGGCGTCGGCGGCGGACTGTACGCAGCCAATTCCGGGTTGATCGGCGGCGGCGCACAGGCCGAGAGCGCCGATGCCGACACGCCGCGCCTCGTTCCCAAGAGCGAAGAGGTCCGCGCTGCAGCCAAGGAAGGCGAGGAAGGCGGCGAGGGCAAGGGCAAGCCCACCCCCAAGGGCCAGGGCGGCGACAAATTCGCCTCCACCTATTACCAGATGGAGAAGGAATTCACGTCGAACCTGCGCGACAGCGTGCATTTCGTGCAGGTCGGGGTCGCGATCTCGACCCCCTATGACAATCGCGTGATCGAGAATCTGAAGACGCACGAGCTCGCGGTGCGCTCGGCGATCCTGCTCGCGCTCGGCGAAACCAATGAGGACGAGGTCTTCACCGCCGACGGGAAGACCAAGCTGCAAAAGCGCCTGTCCGCCGCAATCAACGCGGTCCTCAAGGAAAAAGAGGGATTTGGGGGGATTGCTAACGTCTATTTTACCAATTTCATCGTTCAGTGAACGGGCATGGTTAACGGCCCTTCAGATCTGACCCCGGATGGGGAAGCGCCCGAGCGGCGCGAGCGTTCACGCGCTGGTGCCGAACACGCGCCTGCCCTGGGGGCCGCGAACCTCAATCCGTTCGGCGACCTGCACGGCGTCCAGCATCTGACCGCGCGGCTGGCCAAGGCATTGAAGCCGGTGTTCGAACCGCTGGTCGGCGAAGGACTGCGCCTGTGGGCCGAGCCGCTGTCGGTGCAGCGCCATGCCGATTACCGCGCCGAGCGGCCCGATGGCCTGACCGCCTGGCTGCCTCTCGCGATGACGCCGGGTCGCGGTCGCGCGCTGATCGCGATTGACGGCAAGCTGAGCTACGAAATGCTCGACCGCTTCTTTGGCGGCGATGGCGAGGCACCGCACCCGATGCCCGCCGATTTCACCGGATCGGCCGAAACCTTGCTCCGCCGCATTGCCGAGAGCATCGCCGCACAGCTGCGCCCGGCCTGGGAACTGCTCGCGGATATCGACTTCGCTTTTGCCCCTGCACACACGCCATTGTCCGTCGCGCCCGAAATCGACGGCGGCGACGCGATGGTCGTCACCCGCATCGGTGTCGCGCACGGCAATGCCAAGCCGCACTGGATCGACATCCTCTACCCGGTCAGCGCGCTCAAGCCGTGGAGCCCGGCGCTTACCGCCAAGGTGATCGGCGGCGAGCCCGAGGTCGAGCCGCACTGGCGCAATGCGCTGACCCGCGCCGCGCTGGGCGTGCGCCTGCCCGTCCGCTCGGTGCTGGCCGAGCCTGTGGTGCCCGCCGCGATGCTGATGTCGCTCAAGCCCGGCGACGTCATTCCGATCAGCTTCGGCCCCGATGTGCCGGTGATGGTCGGTCCGCGCCGCATCGGCAGCGGCACCGTCGGCACCGCCAATGGCCGCGCTGCCATCCGCCTGACCCGTTTCGACACCCCTGAGCTCGAGGACGCACGATGAACGACATGACCGGCAGTTTCGCCGCCGAAACCGCGGCCGCCGCCAATTTCCATCTGCTCCAGGATGTCGGGGTCAAGCTGACCGTCGAGATCGGATCGACCACGTTGACGCTGCGCGAACTGCTCGCTCTCGCCGAAACCAGCGTGATCGAACTCGATCGCGAGGCCGACGAGCTGCTCGACGTGTTCGTCAACGGCACGCTGATCGGGCGGGGCGAGGTGGTGACGGTCGGCGACAAGTTCGGCGTGCGCATGACCGAGCTGGTCGCGCCCGAAAAGCGGGGCTGATCGACCATGATGTGGTCCTACATCCTCAAGCTGGTCGTGCTGTTGCCGCTCGTCTGCGGTCTGCTGATCGGCTGCCTCTATCTCTGGCGCAAGCTCGAGGCGCGGCTGCCCGGCAATCAGGGCGACCGCATGCTGAAGGTCAAGGAGACGATGATGGTCTCGACCGGCACGCGCATCGCGGTGCTTGAGGTCGAGGGCAAGCGTCTGCTCGTCTCGGTCAGCCGCAATGGCGTCACGCTGATCGACCGGATCGACGGATGAGCCCGATGCTGCGTCACCTCGCGCTGCTGCTCGGCGCGCTTGCGCTCGCGCTGTTCGCGGTCGCCCCGGCGTTCGCGCAGGAGGCTGCCGCCGCAGCGCCCACTGCCGCCGCGACTCCCGGAGCGGGCGACGCGATCGACCGCGCGCTCGGCGACCTGGGCGGCGGCGACGCGCCGCTCAGCCTGTCGCTGCAAGTGCTCATCATCATGGGCCTGCTCACGGTGCTGCCGGGCATCCTGCTGATGATGACCAGCTTCACCCGGATCATCATCGTGCTCGCGATCCTGCGTCAGGCGCTGGGGCTGCAGCAGACCCCGCCCAACCAGGTGCTGATCGGCCTGTCGCTGTTCCTGTCCTTCTTCATCATGGCCCCGACGATCGAGGTGATGAACCGCACCGCGATCCAGCCCTATGCCGAGGGACGCATCGGCGCGACGCAGATGATCGAGGAAGCGGGCAAGCCGCTCCACGCCTTCATGCTCAAGCAGACGCGGGTGAAGGACATCACCATGTTCGCCGGCATCGCCAAGACCGGCCCGATCGCCAACCCGCAGGACACGCCTTTCTCGATCCTGCTGCCGGCCTTCGTCACCAGCGAGCTCAAGACCGCGTTTCAGATCGGCTTCCTGATCTTCCTGCCCTTCATCGTCATCGACCTGATCGTCGCCACCGTGCTGATGAGCCTGGGCATGATGATGATGTCGCCGACGATCATCTCGATGCCGTTCAAATTGCTGCTGTTCGTGCTGGTCGATGGCTGGGCGCTGACGATGGGCAGCCTTGCCTCAAGCTTCTCGGGATAGGGACCCATGGACGCAGATTATTTCCTGTCGGTGGCGCGCGAAGCCATGTGGATCCTTGCGCTCGCTTCCGCCCCGATCCTGATCCCGGCGCTGCTGTCGGGCCTGATCCTCGGCATGATCCAGGCGGCGACGTCGATCCAGGAACAGACGCTGACCTTCGTGCCCAAGCTCGCGATCGTCGGGGTCAGCCTCGTCATCTTCGGTGGCATGATCCTGACCCTGCTCGGCGACTTCACCACCACTATTTTCGAACGCATTCCGGACCTTGTGAAATGACCTTCAGCACTCCCGTTCCCGCCGCCCCGCCCCAGCCGCCGCGCCCGTTGCTGCGTCGCCCCGATGTGCGGCGCGACGATCTGTTCCGCACGCGCTGGGCGCCGACCTCGGCCAGCATCCACTGACATGCTCGGCTTCGGCCTCGCGATCGAACCGCAGCTCTGGGCGCTGCTGTTCACGATGGTGCGGGTCGGTGCCGCCTTCCTCGCCGCGCCGGTGTTCGGCGCGGTCGCGGTGCCATTGAACGTTCGCATCCTGCTGACCGCCGCCGTCGCGATCCTGTCGATGCACGCCGCACCGATCACGGTGCCGGGCGAGGTGTTCGTGCTCGAAACCATCCTCGCCGTAATGGCCGAAGCGCTGGTCGGCCTCGCACTGGGCTTCATCCTTCAGATCGCCTTTGCCGCGCCGCTGGTGGCGAGCGAGGTGATCGGCGTGTCGATGGGCCTTAGCTTCGCCACCGCGATCAACCCGCAGACCGGCCAGTCCACCCCGGCGCTCGGCCAGTTTCTGACGGTGCTGCTCACCTTGCTGTTCCTCGCGGTCGACGGCCATCTCGTGCTGGTCGAGTTGATCGTGCGTTCCTACGAATTGCTGCCCCCGGGCGGCGCCTCGGCTCGCGCCGGGCAAGCTGATGAACATCGTGCTGTTCGGCGGCTATGCCTTCCTCGCCGGGCTGCTGCTCGCGCTGCCGGTCGGCTTCCTGCTGCTGTGCCTCAACATCGTCGTGGGCATGCTCTCGCGCTCTGCCCCCGCGCTCAACCTGTTCGCGATCGGCATTCCCGCCAGCCTCGCCATGGGCGTCCTCGCGCTGCTCGCCGGCATGCCGGCGATGGGCGATTACATGCTCGTCATCGTGCGTGAGGCGCTCGACGCCGCGCAGGCGCTGGTGCTCGGGGGGCTCGGCTGATGTCGGAGAGCGCGGGCGAAAAGACCCAAGCACCAACACCCAAGCGCAAGCAAAAAGCGCGCGACGATGGCGACCTGCTCAAGTCGCGCGAGTTTGGTGCCGCGCTGATCATCCTGCTCGGCTGCGGCTGGATGATCCTGATGGGGCCGCAACTTCTGGGTGCGATCCGCGAGGTGATGGCGGCGAGCTTCAGTTTCGGTCGTGCCGATATCGAAAGCTTCCAGCCCTGGAAGCCGCTGGCCACCGCCGGGTGGAAGCTTGCCCCGTCGCTCGGGGCACTGCTCGCCATTGCGCTTGGCGGTGCGGTGCTCAGCCAGGCCGCGCTGGGATCGCTGCGCTTCAACGGCAAGCTGATGGCGCCCAAGGGCAATCGCATCAATCCCGGCTCCGGGCTCAAGCGCATCTTCGGCCCGACCGGCTGGATCGAGCTTGGCAAGTCGCTACTCAAGGTGGTGCTGCTCGGCGGGATGGGCGCGTGGATGCTGTGGGGGGCGGCGCGTCCGACGATGGGTCTGGTGTCGTCCGATCTCGGCACTGCGGTGGGGGTGCTGGGCGACACGTTTGCGACTTTGGTCCTCGTCATGGCGGGCGGGCTGTTGCTGATCGCGGGAGTCGATCTGCCGATCCAGATCTTCCGCCACATGCAGCGGCTCAAGATGAGCCATCAGGAAGTGAAGGACGAATACAAGGAAACCGAAGGCTCGCCCGAGGCCAAGGGCGCGCGTCGCCAGCGCCAGCGTGAGATCGCCAAGGGCGGGATGCGCAAGAGCGTCGCGACGGCGCATGTCGTGCTCACCAACCCGACCCACTTCTCGGTCGCGCTGCGCTACGATCAGGGCAAGGATCAGGTGCCGGTGGTGGTTGCCAAGGGACGCGGCGAGATTGCCCTCGCGATCCGCGAACTGGCCGACGAATTTGCGGTGCCGCGGATCGAACTGCCCCCGCTCGCCCGCGCGCTCTACTTCACCAGCCGCGAGAATCAGGAGATCCGCGACGACCTGTATCTGGCGGTTGCGACGGTACTGGCCTTCGTGTTCGGCCTCGACAAGCGCGCGGGTGGCGCGATGCCGTCGGTCAAGGTGCCGGAAACCGCGCTGTTCGACGAAAATGGCGTGCAGACGGGGCTTAAGGGCGCGCGATGACCGCCGTTTATCGAGGCATGGGGGATCACGGCCATGGCCATTGAATCGATTGCGAAAACGATCGGGACCGGGTCGGGCATCGACACGACCGCGCTCGTCCAGAGCCTGGTCGATGCGCAGTTCGAGCTCAAGAACGCCGCGCTCACCAAGCGCGAGGAGACGCTCACCGCGCAGATCACGGCAGCATCGACCCACAAGAGCAACATCACCGGCTTCGCCACCGCGCTCGCCAGCCTGACGCGCGGCGGCACGCTGGCGACCCAGCCGACCAGCTCGCATCCCAGCATCCTCGGCGTTACCCGCCTCGCGGGCGCTAACCTCGCCAGCCTCAACGCCAAGGTCGAGATACGCCAGCTCGCTGCGCCGCAAAGCGCCGCCAGCGCGCCGGTCGTGAACCGCACCGCCGCGATCGGGCAGGGGACGCTGACCCTCACATTCGGCACCGCGACCGTGGCGGATGGCGCGATGACCGGCTTCACCGCCGGCGCTGCCGCGCCGGTTGCAATCACCATCGGTCCGGAAAATAGCAGCCTCGACGGCATCGCCGCCGCGATCAATGCGGCCAAGGCGGGGATCTCCGCATCGGTCGTCACCGACAGCGGCGGCGCCCGGCTGGTGGTCAAGGGCGCGAGCGGGGAGGCGCGCGCCTTCACCCTCACCGCGACCGAAACGCCGGGTCACACTGGCCTCGCCGCGCTCAATATCGGCATCGGCGCGACCGGCACCACGATCGGCAGCGCGGCGTCCGACGCGATCGTCGCGGTCGACGGCATCGCGTTGCGCCGCGACGGCAACAGTATTTCCGATCTGGTTCCGGGCGTGCGGCTCGATCTGTCCTCCGCCCAGCCGGGGACGATCGTTTCGATCGGGCGGACCACGCCGACCAACGCGCTGCTCCAGGCCGCGCAGGATCTCGTCGCGACCTATAACGAGGTCTTCTCGGCGCTGAACAAGGATCTCGACCCGCTCGACGGCGCATTGCGCGGCGATGCGGCGGCCAAGGCGGTCAAGCGCCAGCTCCAGCAGATTACGATCGCGCAGGTCGCGACCGGCGCTGCGGGCGAGCCGACCACGCTGGCGCAGATCGGCATCCGCACCGAACGCGACGGGACGCTCAGCGTCGACACCGCCGCGCTCAGCCGTGCGCTGGTCGATTATCCGCAGGCGGTCGAGCGGCTGTTCGCCGAACCGGTCGGCACCAACGCCACCGGCAACGGCGTGGCGGGCGCGCTCAACGCCATCGCGACGGCGGCGGCGAGCACGACGCGCGGGCTGGGGGCAAGCGAAGCGGGCTATACCCGCGCCAAGGCCGATCTCGACGAGGACAAGGCGGCGGTGCTCGCCAAGGTCGAAGACACGCGCACCCGCATGACCCGCCAGTTCGCCAGCATGGACGCCAAGGTCGCTGTCTATAAATCGACGATGAGCTTCCTCGAATCGCAGGTCGATGCTTGGAACCGGCAGGATTGATGATGACCCGCCCGATCCGCCTCACCACCAATGCCGCCGCGACCTATCGCAATATCGACGCGGTCGGGCGCACCGCCGCCGCAGACCCGCACCAGTTGGTCGAACTGATGTACAAGGAATGCATCGCTGCGCTCCGCTCCGCGGCTTTCGCAGCCGAAAAGGGCCAGTACCCGGTCAAGAGCGAGCGCATCGCCCGCGCGACCGCGATCCTGTTTGCGCTGGAGGGCGGGCTGGATTTCGAGCGCGGGGGGAGAGGTTTCGCGGACGCTCGCGACGCTTTATCACGGGCTGCGCACCCAGATCGTTCAGTCCAGTATTGGCAACGATCCCACCCCCTTCCGGGCGGTTGCCGACGACCTTGAGGAAATCGCGGGCGCATGGAGCGCCGCGCGCGCGGCGTAGCTCACGCCTTAAACCTTCCCCTGGCGGGGGAGGATTTGGGTGGCTCAATCCACCCAGCGCCCCAGCATTTCCCCCACGCTCGTCACCACCGCCGGACCCGTTGCCGGAGCGCGCGGGGTGAATTGCGGCGCGGTCGGCCCACCGGCCGGACCGCTCGCCAGCGGGCGGCGGGCGAGGGCATGCGGATGGCGCGCAGCTTCGGTCAGGCTCAGCACCGGCGTCACGCACGCCGCCCCGTCGGGGAATTGCGCGACCCATTCGTCGCGCGTCCGGCTGGCGAAGCGGCGGGCGAATTCGCGGGCCATGTGCGGCCATCCCGCGCGGTCGAATTGCGGGATCTTCGATGCCTCCAGCCCCAGCACCGCACAGAGTTCGGCAAAGGCGGACGGCTCGATCGCGCCGACCGCAATATGCCGCTCATCGGCACAGCGATAGGTGCGGTAAAAGGGTGCTCCGCCATCGACCAGGTTCGCCTCGCGCCGGTCGAGCCAGCGCCCGCTTGCCATCAGGCTCTGGGTCAGCCCCATCAGCGTGCCGACCCCGTCCGACGCGGCGGCATCGACGATCCGCCCCTCTCCGCTCGCCTGCGCGCCCAGGATCGCGCTCACCATCCCCAGCGCCAGAAACATGCCGCACCCGGCGTGGTCGCCGATCAGCGTCAGCGGCACCACCGGCTGCTCGGGCGTGCCGATCGCATGGAGGGCACCGGTGAGCGCGAGCACGTTGATATCGCTGCCCGGCCGCTCGGCCATCGGCCCGTCCTGCCCCCATATGCTCGCTCGTCCATAAACCAGTCGCGGGTTACGCATGCGGCATGCATCGGGACCGATTCCAAGCGCCTCGATCGAGCGCGGCGGCATCCCTTCGATCAACCCGTCGGCGCGGTCGATCAGCTCGCGCAGTTCCATCAGCGACGCGGGGTGACGGAAATCCAGCTCCAGCTCGCGTCGCCCGCGATACAGGCCGGGGACGACATGGCTCGCGCTCGCATCTGGCTGGACCACGCGCACCACATCCGCGCCCAGATCGGCGAGCAGCATCGCGGCGAACGGAACCGGCCCGATCGCGTCGATCTCGACGATGCGCACTCCCGCAAGCGGCCCCTTGGTCTGCACCCCACGCTCTCCATTGCTGACCTGCCCGATCAGGGTGGCCCATCGCTCCGGTTTCGGCTAGCCCCACGCCATGAGCAAGCCGCATATCGTCGCCCTTGGTGGAACTTCGCGACCCGAATCCGCCACCGGGCGGGCGCTGGCGCGGTGTCTTGCGATCGCCGAGGAAGCAGGTGCGCGCACGACGCTGCTCACCGGTGAGGCGATAAACTTCCCGCCCTATGAGCTGTGCGATCCGGTGCCCGAGGGCAATGTCGCGCATTTCGTCGATGTGCTGCGCAGCGCCGATGCGCTGATCGTCGGCTCGCCCGGCTATCACGGCACGCTGTCCGGGCTGGTCAAGAACGCGCTCGACCATGTCGAGCTGCTGCGCGGGGATGACCGCGTCTATTTCGACCGGATGCCGGTCGGTATGGTCGCGACCGCGGGCGGCTGGCAAGCAGCGGTGTCGACCATGTCGGCGTTGCGCACCATCGTCCACGCACTGCGCGGCTGGCCGACCCCCTTGGGTGTCGCGATCAACATGGGCGCGCCGGGCGACCCGCTGGGCGAGGCCGATGCGCAGCTGCGCATGATGGTCGATCAGATCCTGTGGTTTTTGAAACGCTGAAGTTTTCGATTGAACGGTACCGGCCCGCTCCCCACCCGGCCACCCAACGCCAGTGTATTCTATGGGTGGCCGGGTGGGGGGAGTGGGCCGGTACCGCAGCCCAGCGCAGCGTTAACAAGATCGTGACGCTCCCGGCATAAGATTGTCGGATGGTGAGCACCACCTATCAGAGAGGCGATTCGCGCCGGCGCGGCACACGCACGATCCTGGTCGTCGATGACAGCCGGACCAATCTGCACGTCATTGGCGGTCGGCTCGGCGCGATGGGCTATATGGTCGTGCTCGCCGATAGCGGGCGTGAAGCGCTCGACCTGATTTCCGGGCGCGGCTTCGACCTTGTCCTGCTGGATATGGTGATGCCCGGCATGTCCGGGCTCGACGTATTGACCGAGATTCGTACCGCCCCTGACACCGCCGATTTGCCGGTCATCATGATCACAGCGCTCAGCGATTCGCGCGGGGCCGTCGAGGCGCTGGCGGCGGGAGCCGACGACCATCTTGCCAAGCCGTTCGACTTTGGCGTGCTTCAGGCACGGATCGAGCGCACGCTGGAGCGCGCCGGCCGGATCGTGGAACTCAAGCGCACCGTTGCCTCGCTCGATGCGCGGATCGCGGCGCGGGCGATCGAACTGGGCGAGACGCGCAGCGAACTCGCTGTTTCTCGTGCCGATCGCGCGCGGCTGCTGGGCTCGATCGACGCGCTCAGTGCCAAAGTGGAATCGCTCAGCGGAACCAGTGCCGCCTGACGAAATACAGGCCGACCCCCGCGGCGATCACCAGACTGAACCCGGTAATGATCCAGAATGATCCCGCATGGTGGGCATAGGGGATGCCGTCCACGTTCATCCCGAACAGACCGGTGATAAAGGTCAGCGGCAGAAAGATCATCGCGACCACGGCAATCAACAGCGATCGCTGGTCGATCACCTCGGCGCGCAGGTCGGTCAGCGCCTCGTGGATCAGCGCCGCGCGCTCGCGGATGCTTTCCAGCTCCTCGGCCATGCGCGCCGCGCGGTCCGCAGCGGCACTGACGTGCAGTCGATCCTCGTCGCTCAACCACGTCACAGGCAACCCCGCCAGCTTCTCCAACGCCGCGCGCTGGGGATAGAGAAAGCGGCGATAGCCGATCGCCCGGCGCCGCACCCGGCTGACGTTGCGGCGCAGGTCGAACGCTGCGCGCGGATCAAGCTGTTCCTCGCACTCGTCGAGCGAATCGCCGAGCTGCGCGACCTCGGGGTCGAGTTGTTCGGTGATTGCCGACGCCAGCGTCGCGATCAGGTCGCCTGCGTCGCTGATCCGCCCCGCCTCCATCGCCGCGCGTGCCGTGTCGAGGACGTCCAGTGGCAGTCGGGTGACCGAAATCACGCGCGCACCGTCAGCGCGCAGCCGAATCGAAGCGAGCGGATCGCTGCTCGCCATCTCTTCATGGGTCATCCCGCGCAAATTGAGCACCGCCGCCCCGTCAATCTGTTCGCAGCGCGGGCGGGTCTCCAGCGCGGTGAGCGCGTCGATCGTGAAATGGTCGAGCGCCGCATGATCGCGCAGCCAAGCCTGCACCTCCTCATCGCGCGAGGTCAGGTGGATCCAGACAAACTCCGCCGCGCACTCGAGCGCGTTGCGCGGGGTGATCTCCTCCACGGCGTCGGCCGTCACGCGATAGGCAAATCCGCTCATCGCGCGGTTGAAACATCGACGGTGAGGCCGGGCAAGCCCCTTGGCGGGACATCGCACGCGATCCGCTCGGCATCGGCGCGCGCGCGGTCGAGGATCGCGGCGGGCACATCGGGTCGATGCGTGACGCGATCGGCCTGCGCCAGCCAGCGCGCCTGACGCAGCGTGAGGTCGTCGGGGTCGGGGGAGGTGAGCACGATGCGCTCGATCCGGTCGCCGGGCGTATAAGGTGACGCCAGCCAGCGCGCGACGGCATCACCATTCTGAGCCTGCAACGGATCGAGCGGCCCGGCCAGCGCCGCGCCCAATGCCCGCCGCCGCGCCCCGCCATCGGGCCAGCGCGCGCGCATCGCGTCGCGCGCTGCCGCCAACGCATCTGCCAGCGCGCCCAGCGACGCCGGGATCAACGGCTCGATCCGCTGGCGCAACGCTGCGGCCAGCCCCGCCGACGCGCCGCCGGTGCCGATCGCGATCGTCACCGGATCGCGCTCGATGATCGCGGGCAAAGTGAAGTCGCACAGATCCGGCCGGTCCGCGACATTGACCAGCAGCCCACGCGCCTTCAAGCGCGCCACCACCGGCTCGGGATCGTCGCACGCGACCAGCGCGACCTGCGCCGCACCGTCCTCGCCGACCATCACCGCGCCCGCGCGTTCGAGCAACCGGCGCTTGGCCTCCGCCGTCGCGCCGTCGCCCACAAGAATCACCGGCCGCCCGTCCAGCCGCAGAAAGACGGGCAGGCCGGAGCGTTTCACCGCACCCACTCGGGGACGCGCTCGGCCCCCATGATCGTTTCGGGCTGGATGCGGTCGGCCACGATTGCAAACTTGTCCCCCGACACCAGCACCTCGGGCACCAGCGCGCGGCTGTTGTACGTCGACGCCATCGTCGCACCATAGGCACCGGCGGTGCGGAACACGCCGAGGTCGCCCGACTTCACCAGATCGATCTCACGCCCCATCGCGAACGTGTCGCCGGTCTCGCACACCGGCCCCGCGATATTGGCGACGAACTTTCGCCCGTCGGTTCGACCGCCTCGAACGCATGATAGGCGTCGTAGAGGGCGGGGCGCGCCAGATCGTTCATCGCCGCATCGACGATGACATAGGGGTTGATGCTCGCCGGCTTGACCCAGATGACCTCGGTCACCAGCACCCCGGCATTGCCGCAGATGAAGCGGCCCGGTTCGAACATTAGCGTCACGTCCCAGTCGGCGGTGACGCGCTTGACCATCGCGCCGAATTCCTCGGCCGACGACACCTTGTCGCCTGGCTCATAGGGGACGCCCAGCCCGCCGCCGAGGTCGACATGGGTGATCATGTGCCCGGCCGCGCGCAATTCCGCGACCAGCTCGCCGACGCGCTTATACGCGGCTTCCAGCGGCGCGAGCGTCTTGAGCTGGCTGCCGATATGGATCGCCACGCCGCGCAGGTTCATGCCCGGACGCTTGGCCAGCCGGTCGAAGATCGCAAGCGCGCGGTCGATCGCAACGCCGAACTTGTTCTCCGCCTTGCCGGTCGAGATCTTGGCGTGCGTCCCCGCATCGACATCGGGGTTCACGCGCAGCACTGCCGGCGCGGTCTTGCCCTGTGCGTGCGCGAGGTCGGCGAGCACCTCGCCCTCCTCTTCCAGCTCCAGGTTGAACTGGCCGATCCCTTCGTCCAGCCCCAGTTGCAGCTCGGCGCGGGTCTTGCCGACGCCCGAAAATACGATGTCCTCGGGCTTCATCCCGGCCGCCAGCGCGCGCTTGAGCTCGCCGCCCGACACCACGTCGGCACCATAGCCCTGCTTCGCCAGCACGCCGAGCACGGCGAGGTTCGGGTTGGCCTTGATCGCGAATGCGATATGCACGCGCGGCAGATCGGACAGCGCAGCCTTCAGAACCTGCGCATGCCGCTCCAGCGTCGCGGTCGAATAGACGTAAAAGGGCGTGCCGACCTGCGCCGCGATGGCGGGAATGGCGACGTCCTCGGCGTGCAGCACGCCGTTCTTGCGGTTGAAATGGTCCATGAAATCGATCTTCTTACTGCGGCGGCAGGTCGAACTCGTCGCTGCGCCGTTCCTCTGAGCTGCGCAGCACTTCGTCGCTGCGCGTCGGTCGCGTCTGGGGCGGCGCCTTCGTCAGGTCTGCCGGTGCCGGCGTGGCCACCGCCCCATAGGGTTTGGGGGCAGCGTCTCCCCGGCGGCCGGTTTCAGGTCGCCCCGATTGCCGCATGCGGCCAGCAGAAGCGCCGTGAAGACCACCAGGGTTCGCATATTCATTCTCCTCTTGCAGCCCGGGCGGCTGCAATCGCCGCACGCACCCGCGCCGGGGCCGTGCCACCAAAACTCGTCCGGCTCGCGACCGAAGCATCGACCGTCAATACGTCAAACACGCGCCCGTCGATACGACCGTCAATCGCCTGCAGCTCCGCCAGTTCCAGCTGGTCGAGCCGCACGCCCTTCGCCTCCGCCGCCGCGACCGCGCGCCCGGTGATGTGGTGCGCCTCGCGGAACGGGATGCCGCCCTCGCGCACCAGCCAGTCGGCCAGGTCGGTGGCGGTGGCAAAGCCGCTTTCGGCAAGGCCGCGCATTCGATCGGTGCGGAAGTCCGCGCTCTCGACCATTCCGGTCATCGCCGCGATCGACAGCGCGAGCAGGTCGTGCGCCTCGAACACCGGCGGCTTGTCGTCCTGCATGTCCTTGGAATAGGCGAGTGGGAGGCCCTTCATCGTGATCATCAGCGCGGTCAGGCACCCGACGATCCGCCCGCTATGCCCGCGCACCAGCTCGGCCGCATCGGGATTGCGCTTCTGCGGCATGATCGAGCTGCCGGTCGACCATTGGTCGCTCAGCTTGACGAAGCCGAACGGCTGGCTCGCCCAGATCACGAACTCTTCGGCGAGCCGCGACAGGTGCAGCGAGCACTGCGCCGCCGCCATCAGATAATCGAGCGCGAAGTCGCGGTCGCTGACGGCATCGAGCGAATTGCGCGTCGGCCCGTCAAAGCCGAGCGCCGCCGCCGTCATCTCCCGGTCGAGCGGAAACCCCGTCCCCGCCAGCGCCGCCGACCCCAGCGGGCAGAGATTCCCGCGCGCGCGATTGTCGCTGAACCGCGAAACGTCCCGCGCGATCATCTCGAAATAGGCCATCAGATGATGCCCCAGCGTCACCGGCTGCGCGCTCTGCAGGTGCGTGAAGCCCGGCATCACGCTGTCGGCATGCTCCTCCGCCCGCGTCAGCAGCGCGCCCTGCAGCGCGTCGAGCGCGGCCAGCACCTGATCGGTCGCGTCACGCACCCACAGGCGGAAATCGGTCGCGACCTGATCGTTGCGGCTGCGCGCGGTATGCAGCCGCCCGGCGACCGGCCCGATCTTCTCCGCCAGCCGCGATTCGGTCAGCATATGAATGTCTTCGAGCGCCAGATCCTCCGGCACCCCGTCGCGCGCGTAATCTTCGGCGACCTGATCCAGCCCGGCCGAGATCGTCGCAGCGTCCTCCGCCGACACGATGCCCTGCTGTCCCAGCATCGCGACATGCGCTTTCGACCCGGCGATATCCTGGCGCCACATCCGCTTGTCGAACGGGATGGATGCGTTAATCTCGCGCATCACCGACGACGGGCCTTCGGCGAAGCGCCCGCCCCACATGGAATTGGAGCTTCCCTTGCGCTCGACGATCGCGCTTCTCCTTATACTGGGCCTTGGAACCGCCGGCTGCGATAGTGGCAAGCAACCGCAGCCGCAAGCAACCGCAACTGTCGCCGATGAAAGCGCGGCTGGGGCCGCCAACGCGACCGACGAGCCCGAGCGGGTCGGCACGGTCGACCGCAGCAAGAAGGGCGAGGCCGCACCCGACCACGGCTTTCTCGACCCCGCAGGCAAGCCGGTGACGCTGGCGGCGTTCCGCGGCAAGCCGCTGCTGGTCAACCTCTGGGCGACCTGGTGCGCGCCGTGCGTCCGTGAAATGCCGACGCTCGACCGGCTCGCGGTGCGCGAAAAGGACAGGCTCCAGGTGCTGGTGATCAGTCAGGACCTGGACGGCGCGGCCAAGGTCACGCCCTTCTTCGAAAAGGCGAAGTTCGCCGCGCTCCAGCCCTATCTCGACCCCGACGTCAAATTTTCGACCGGATACGGCGTCAACCTGCCGACAACGATCCTCTACGACGCGCAGGGCAAGGAAGTGTGGCGCGTCTCGGGCGACATGGACTGGGACGGCGAGACAGCGGCGGCGTGGATCGCGGAGGCGGGGTGAGCGAGGTGACGAACCGTCAGGAGCTACTCGCGGCTCTGGCTAAGCATGGAGTTAGCCCGAGCTCGTTCGATGTCAGCGACGAAGGCAAGAACACGAGCGAGGTCTATGTTCTCCGGAGGCGACCGTCCGGAATCGTTGGAAAGCCAGACTTCTGGACAACATTCTACAGTGAGCGTGGCTTGGAGCAGGGGCTACGCGAGTTCGCCAGTGAAGGCGAAGCGTGTCGGTACTTCCTTCAACTGATTTGTGAAGACCCGACCACGCGCTCGGCATGACCAGACAATCTATCCTCCCCCGCCAGGGGAGGTGGCGCCGAAGGCGACGGAGGGGGAGGGCGGCGACGCACTTTGTTACTTGCGACCCGTTCGACTGCGACCGTGATGATCTGCTGCACCACGCCATCCAGATCCCCTAAAGCCTCGGCGGCGGGATAGCGAAGGGTGCGAACACCCTGCTCCGCCAACCAAGTATCGCGCGCTGCGTCACGCTCGGGTCGGTCGCCGCGCTCATGCGCTTCACCATCGACTTCGATCGCCAACCGGGCCGGCGCGCAATAGAAGTCGAGAACATACGGTCCGGCTGCATGCTGCTTGCGAAACCGCAACCCTGCGGCGTTCACGCGAAGTGCAAGCCAGAGGGCGATCTCCGGCGGCGTCATGGTCCAGCGCAGTCGTTTTGCATTGCGGCGGGCCTGCTCCGATCCCTTAAGCCGCATCGCCGTCCTCCCCCTCCGTCGCCTTCGGCGCCACCTCCCCCTGGCGGGGGAGGATAGATTGGGAAGCTACCGAACCCCAAACCCCCGCGCCAGCATCTCCGCCACCGTATCCGCGACCTCGCCCGGCTCGGCATCCTCGCTCCACACGCCGTAGCGCAGGCCCAGGAACACGTTCATCCCCATGATCGCCCAGGCGTGGACGTCGGACACGTCGGCGCGCACCTCGCCGCGTTCGGCCGCTGCCTTCAGCCGCTTTTCGATGCGCTCGGCGGTGGTCTGGTAATGTAGCCGGAAGCTCTCGGGATCGACGAACTCGGCCTCGTCGATGATGCGGTAGATTTCCTTGTGCTTGCGCACGAAGCCGATGAAGGTTTCAAGGCCCGCACGCTCCGCCGCGATCTGCTCCGGCGCGGCGCGGATCGCGGGGGCGACATGTTCGCGCACCTGATCGCTCATGTCGCGGACCAAAGCGCGGAACACCGCGTCCTTCGAATCGAAATAGGTGTAGAAACTGCCCAGCGCCACGCCCGCGCGGCGGGTGATGCCGCTCACCGACCCTTCATGGAATCCCTTCTCGCCAAACTCGGCGGCAGCAGCGTCGAGGATCGCGCGCAGCGTGCGGCGGCCGCGTGCGGTGCGTGGCTCCTTGCCCTCGCTCGCCGCACTGTCGCCCAGATGCAGGGCGGGGGGCAGTGTGGCGGTCTTGCCACGATCGCTCGTCATTTCTCCCCTCCTTCATCCGGAAGTTGAAACCCGGTTCAGGTTTCACTATAGGCATCTTCAACCACTGACAAGGCCGGGGGTCGCCGGCCGATTTTGGGGAGGAAAGCATGAAGCGTCTCTATCCGTCTGTCCGCACCTTTTTGACCGCCAGCGCCGCGCTAACCGCGCTCGCGTCCGTTCCGGCAATCGCGCAGGATGCTCCTGCCGACGAAGCCGCCGAAACCCAGGACGGCGGCGAGATCGTCGTCACCGCGCGTCGGCGTGAGGAAAGCCTGATCGACGTGCCGATCTCGATGTCGGTCGTCACCGGCGATTCGCTGGTCAAGAGCGGTGCGGCGGACATCACCGCGCTGCAGGACAAGACCCCGAACCTGACGCTGCAGATCGCGCGCGGCTCTAACTCCACCCTGATCGCATTCAGCCGCGGCGTGGGTCAGCAGGACCCGCTGTGGGGCTTCGAACCCGGCGTCGCGCTGTACATCGACGATGTCTATGTCGCCCGGCCCCAGGGCGCGGTGCTCGACATTTTCGACGTCGAGCGGGTCGAAGTGCTGCGCGGACCGCAGGGCACGCTCTATGGCCGCAACACCATCGGCGGCGCGGTGAAATATGTCACCCGCCGCCTGGGCAATGACTTCAAGGCGTCGTTCCGCGGTGCCTATGGCTCGTACAACCAGATCGATCTGGTCGGTCAGGTGGTGATCCCGGTTGGTGACACGCTGTCGCTGGGCGCTGCGGTCGCGCAATATTGGCGCGACGGATACGGCACCAACCTCACCACCGGGGCGGAGCATTACAACA
Organism: Sphingomonas sp. J344; assembly: GCF_024700005.1. Classification (NCBI taxonomy): domain Bacteria; kingdom Pseudomonadati; phylum Pseudomonadota; class Alphaproteobacteria; order Sphingomonadales; family Sphingomonadaceae; genus Sphingomonas; species Sphingomonas sp. J344. Next base: position 1,446,934 of record NZ_JAJONB010000001.1, read on the forward strand.
AGGACGTGCTCGCCGCGCGCGTGTCGGCGGAATTCTCCCCGACCGACAATATCTTCGTGCGCGTCGCGGGCGACCGCGTGCTCGACCGGTCGAACCCGCGTCACGGCACCCGCTTGCTGCCCAACGGCACCGACCCGATCTATGCCCCGACCGCCAGCGTCTATGACACGCGCGCCGGCATCGGCGACGAGAACCGCGTCGAAACGCGCGGCCTGTCGGTCACCGGCGAAATCGGCCTGTCCGACATGCTGACCTTCAAGACCATCACCGCCTGGCGCGACGGCAGCACCGACACGGTGATCGATTTCGACAACACGATCCTGCCGACGCTCGACATCCCGGCGGACTATTCGGACCGTCAGTTCACCCAGGAACTCCAGCTGCTCTATGAGGGCGACCGGCTTCAGGGCGTGTTCGGCGTCTATTACCTCAACGGCCGCGCCAGCGGTGCGTTCGACACGGTGATCGGCCTCGCCAACCTCACCACGCTGACCTCGGGCACGGTGTTCACCAAGAGCTATGCCGCGTTCGGTGATTTCAGCTTCGACGTGAGCGACCAGTTCAAGATCTCGGCCGGCCTGCGCTACACCCGCGATGAGAAGACCGGCACGGTGTTCCGCCGCAACTATACCGGCCTGCGCAGCCCGCGCTTCGGCAACGCCGCCGCGGTCCCCGGCCTGATCCGCTCGGACTACACCAATAGCCGCGAGTTCGAGAAGCTGACCCCGCGCATCAGCCTCAGCTATCAGCCCAACGCCGACCTCAATTTCTACGCCAGCTATGGCAAGGGCTACAAGTCGGGCGGGTTCGACATGCGCGGCGACGCGATCCTGACCCCGACCACGGTCAATGGCTACGAGCCGGAGACGATCGACAGCTACGAACTGGGCATGAAGGGCGCGTTCCTCGACCGCACGTTGTTCGTCAACGCCGCCGGCTTCTACTCCAACTACAAGGACCAGCAGGTCACGATCCAGGTGCCGGCGCTGCCCAGCGGCATCGCCAGCTTCGTCGACAATGCGGGCAAGGGCGTGATCTACGGCTTCGAGCTCGAAACCCGCATGGTCCCGTCGCGCCATTTCCAAGCCAGCGTCGTGGTCGGCTACACCAATGCCGATTATAAGGAGTTCTTCACCTTCATCGGCGGCGGCACCACCCCGGTCGATGTGTCGAACCAGCGCGCCTTCCAGAACACGCCGGAATGGACTGCCAACGCATCCTTCACCTGGTCGAACGATGTCGCGGGCGGCGTTCTCGCCTTCACTCCGGCGGTCTCGCTGCGCAGCGACATCCAGATGTTCGAGCTGGCGACCCCGGCGCTGGATCAGGACGGCTACGCACTGGTCGATGCCTCGCTCAACTGGACCTCGGGCGACGGGCGCTATCGCCTCGGCATTGCGGCGCGCAACCTCACCGACGCACGCTATCGCGTCGGCGGCTACAACTTCCCGGGCGCGCTCACCGGCAACTCGATCATCGGCTATTACGGCCCGCCGCGCACCGTGACCGGCACGTTCGAAGTGAAGTTCTGATCGCTTTGCGACCTTGAGTTTGCCAGACTGATCCGGCCGGGCGTCTAAGGATGGGCGCCCGGCCGATTTTTTTCGAAGGGGAGGAATGCCAGGATGAACGCAACCGCCGCCACGGCCGCGCCTAGCGGAGGCTATGGCACGCCGCGCTATCGGGCGCAGGTGCTCGCGATGCTCCTCCTCGTCTATACCTTCAACTTCCTCGACCGGCAGATTCTCGGCATCCTCGCCGTGCCGATCAAGGCCGATCTCGGCCTCACCGATACCCAGCTCGGCGCGCTCGGCGGCATCGCCTTCGCCTTTCTCTACTCGACCCTCGGCGTCCCGCTCGCTTTGCTCGCCGATCGCACCAGCCGCACCTGGGTTGTCACGATCTCGCTCACCGTGTGGAGCGGCTTCACCGCATTGTGCGGCCTCGCCAACGGCTTCTGGACCCTGTTCCTCTATCGCCTCGGTGTCGGGGTGGGCGAGGCGGGGGGCGTCGCGCCCTCCTATGCGATCATCGCCGATTATTTCCCCCAGCATCAGCGTGCCCGCGCGCTCGCCATCTACTCGCTCGGCATCCCGATCGGACTGGCGTCGGGCACCTTGCTCGGCGCGTGGATCGCGGCGACCGTCGACTGGCGCATGGCGTTCATCGTCGTCGGGCTGGCTGGGGTCGTCATCGCGCCCTTCTTCCGGATGATGGTCAAGGAGCCGCCGCGCCCCCGTCGCCACCACTGCCGCAGAGCGCGTGCCGGTCAGCCAGGTCTTCGCGATCCTCGCGAAAAAACCCAGCTTCTGGCTGATGGCGTTCGCCGCCGGGTTCAGCTCGATGTGCGGCTATGGCCTCGCTTTCTGGGCACCGACCTTCTTCGTGCGCAGCTTCGGCTTCGACCTTTCCACCACCAGCTATTTCTTCGGCTCGATCCTGCTGGTCGGCGGAACGCTCGGCGTGTTCATGGGCGGGGTGCTCGCCGACCGGCTCGGCGGGGGCGATCGCGGCGTCTATGCGAAGCTTCCGGCGATCGCCTGGCTGGTCTGCGTGCCGTTGTTCGCGGGCGGGTTCCTGACCGACAATGTGACGCTCGCCTGGTTCCTGTTCCTGATCCCGAACGGCCTCAACATCCTCTGGCTCGGCCCGGTGACGACGGCGGTCCAGAACCTCGTCCCCCCGCATATGCGCGCGACCGCGAGCGCCAGCTTCCTGCTGATCAACAACCTGATCGGGCTGGGCGCGGGATCATGGGTAATGGGCGCGATGTCGGACGCGATGACTGCGAGCTATGGCAACGAAGCGCTGCGCTACTCGGCGGTCGCCGCGCTGTCTTTCTACGTCATCGCGGCGGTGCTGATGCTCTTCGCCGTCCGCACCCTGCGCAAGGATTGGGTGGAGTGATTTAATCCTCCCCCCTTGCGGGGGAGGATCAATCTTCAGTCAGCGAACAACAACACCGGCGTTTCGAGCAGCTTGCGCAGCGCCTGGACATAGCTCGCCGCGTCCCAGCCATCGACGACGCGATGGTCGCAGCTGATCGACAGGTTCATCAGCTTCGCGCGGACGATGTCGTCGCCGGCAAAGACGGGGCGCTCGACGATCTTGTTCGGGCCGATAATCGCCACCTCGGGCCGGTTGATCACCGGGGTGGTCGCGATGCCGCCGAGCGGACCTAGCGAGGTGATCGTGATCGTCCCGCCCTGCAGTTCTTCCGACTTGATCTTGCCGGTGCGCGCCGCTTCGGCCAGGCGCCCGATCTCGCTCGCCAGCTGCCAGACATTCATGTCCTGCGCGTCGCGGATGACGGGGACGGTCAGGCCGGCATCGGTCTGCGTCGCCATGCCCATATGGACGCGCCCGAACCGCGTCACCACGCCGCCCTCATCGTCATAGCGCGCGTTGAGCATCGGGAAATCGGGAAGGGTGCGACAGATCGCGACGATCAGGAACGGCAGCATCGTCAGCTTGGGCCGTGATCCGCGATTGGCATTCAGGTCGGCGCGCATCGCCTCCAGCGCGGTCACGTCGATCTCGTCGACATAGGTGAAGTGCGGGATCGCGCGCTTCGCCGCCGCCATATTCTCGGCGATGCGGCGGCGCATCCCGATCACCTTCACGGTCTCGTCCTCGCGCGCGCGGCTGGCGTGGGGGGCGTGATAGCCCTGTCCGCTGCCATAGCGCAGATAGGCGTCGAGATCGGCGTGACGGATATGCTGCCCGTCATGCTTCACCTCGGAAAGGTCGACGCCTAGGTCCTTCGCCCTCGCGCGCACGGCCGGGGAGGCGAGGACGTGGCGCCCTTCTTCCCCCTCCCGCTTGCGGGAGGGGGTCGGGGAGGGCTTGTTTCCTCAGGGGTCGGGTCCGTTTGGACAGGCCCTCCCCCAGCCCCTCCCGCAAGCGGGAGGGGAGCGGGTGCCTCAATGGCTTCCGGAACCCCCGGCGTCTCCGCCTCGACCTGCTCCTCGACCGCCTCGGCAACCGGAGCCGCCGCAGCCGGAGCTTCCTCCGCCACTGCTTCCTCGGTCTCCACCACCATCAGCGCCGCGCCGATCGCAACCTGATCGCCGACCTCACCGGCCAGCTCGACCACCACGCCCGACACCGGCGATTCCATCTCGACCGTCGCCTTGTCGGTCATCATGTCGGCGACCTGCTGATCCTCCTCGATCCGGTCGCCCACCTTGACGTGCCAGGCGACGATCTCGGCTTCGGCGATGCCTTCGCCAATGTCCGGAAGACGAAACGTAAAGCGCGCCATGCCGATCAGTCCTTCAGGAGTTTCTTGAGCGCCTGTCCGATGCGGACCGGCCCGGGGAAGTAAGCCCATTCAAGGCTATGGGGATAGGGCGTGTCGAATCCCGTGACGCGCTCGACCGGCGCTTCGAGGTGATAGAAGCACCGCTCCTGCACCAGCGCCGACAGCTCCGCACCGAACCCGCCGGTGCGCGTCGCCTCATGCACCACCATGCAGCGCCCGGTCTTCTTGACCGACTCCTCGATCGTCTCGATGTCGAGCGGCACCAAGGTGCGCAGGTCAATGATCTCGGCATCGATCCCCATTTCTTCGACCGTCGCCTTGGCGACGTGCACCATCGTGCCATAGGCCAGGATCGTCAGCGCATTGCCCGGCCGCACGATCGCCGCCTTGCCCAGCTCGATCCGGTAATAGCCCTCGGGCACCGCGCCGCCGGGATGCTTCGACCAGTTTTCCGCCGGGCGATCCCAATGGCCGTTGAACGGGCCGTTATAGATGCGCTTGGGCTCGAAGAAGATGACGGGATCATTGTCCTCGATCGACGCGATCAGCAGCCCCTTGGCGTCATACGGCGTCGACGGGATCACCGTCTTCACGCCGGAGACATGGGTGAAAATGCCTTCAGGGCTCTGGCTGTGCGTCTGCCCGCCGAAAATGCCGCCGCCAAATGGCGAGCGTACCGTCAGCGGGGCGGTGAACTGCCCGGCCGAACGATAGCGCAGCCGCGCCGCCTCGCTCACCAGCTGGTCGAGCGCGGGATAGATATAATCGGCGAACTGAATCTCCGGCACCGGGCGCAGGCCATAGGCGCCCATGCCGATCGCCACGCCGATGATGCCGCATTCGGTGATCGGCGTGTCGAACACGCGGGTCTTGCCGAACTTTTCCTGCAGCCCCGCCGTCGCGCGGAACACGCCGCCGAAATAGCCGACATCCTCGCCCATCACGATCACGTTGGGATCGCGTTCCATCATCACCGCCATCGCGGAGTTGATCGACTGGATCATGTTCATGCGGACGGTTTCGCCCGCTTCGCCGGTCGCGGCGGTCTCGATCACGTCGCTCATGCCTTCCTCGCCCATGGACGCCCGCTGGCTTCTTCCTCGTCCAGCATCTGCTGGCGTTGCTCGCGCAGATGCCAGGGCATCTCCTCGAACACCCCGTCGAACAGCGAATCGAGCGGCTGGTGCAGGCCGTGGCCGAGGATGCCGTTCTTCTCGGCTTCCTTCTGCGCCGCCTTGACCAGCTCGGCGACCTCGCGGTCCTGCGCGGCGTGGCGCTCCTCGTCCCACTCACCGATCGCGATCAGATGCGCCTTCAGTCGCGCGACCGGGTCGCCCAGCGGCCATGCGCCCGGCTCGCCCGCGCTGCGATACTGGGTCGGATCGTCGGAGGTCGAGTGACCCTCGGCGCGATAGGTGAAATGCTCGATCAGCGTCGGCCCCTGATTGGTCCGCGCCCGCTCCGCCGCCCATTGCGTCGCCGCATAGACCGCCAGCGCGTCGTTGCCGTCGATGCGCAGCCCCGCCATGCCATATCCGATCGCGCGCGCGGCAAAGGTCGTCGCCTCGGCCCCGGCGAACCCGGAAAAGCTCGAAATCGCCCATTGGTTGTTGACGACGTTGAAGATGACCGGCGCCTTGTAGACGGTGGCAAAGGTCATCGCGGAGTGGAAGTCGCCCTCCGCCGTCGATCCCTCGCCGCACCAGGTCGCGGCAATCCGCGTATCGCCCTTCGCCGCGCTCGCCATCGCCCAGCCCACTGCCTGCGGATATTGGGTAGTCAGGTTGCCGCTGATCGAGAAGAAGCCGTCGTCGCGCGACGAATACATGATCGGCAGCTGCTTGCCCTGCAGCACGTCGCCGCTGTTCGAATAGATCTGGTTCATCATCTGAACCAGGCTGTAGTTGCGCGCGATCAGGATGCCCTGCTGGCGATAGCTCGGGAAGCACATGTCGTCGCGGCTCAGTGCATGCGTCGCGGCGATCGCCACCGCCTCTTCGCCGGTGCACTTCATGTAGAAGCTGGTCTTGCCCTGCCGCTGTGCGCGGAACATCCGCTCGTCGAACGCGCGGACCAGCGCCATGTCGCGCAGCATCGTGCGCAGCGTGTCGGGATCGAGTCGCGGGTTCCACGGACCGACCGCCTGCCCCTCATCGTCGAGCACGCGGATCAGCGTATAGGAAAGGTCGTGGAAGCTCGCCGGATCGGCGGCGGTATCGGGGCGGGGCTGGGCACCGGCGGGCGGCACCTCCACCGCTGCGAAATCGACCGCATCGCCCGGCCGGAACTTGGGCTCCGGCACATGCAGGCTCAGCGGGGGCAGGTTGCGCGGGACGTCCGCCATGCACTCTCCAGCAGCTAAAGGGCTGTCCGGGTCGCCTCGCAGCGCGCGGACATTTATTTCAGCGCCCGATTATATTGTTTCAACGCGCCTGTCGAGATGGGTCAGCATTGCTGTCCTGACTCGGCTGTGTCGCCACGGGACGTTGAAGCGAAGGCACACTAGCCTAAACGCCCCCTTTTCGCGAGCGATCCACCCTCCTAAGGGGAGACAATTCGATGACACTCGCCCGGGAGCGACGCGCACTATGAAACTGATGGCTGGCAATTCGAACTTGCCGCTCGCCCAGGCGATCGCCTCGTATCTCGAGATTCCGCTGACAAAGGCCAATGTCCGCCGCTTCGCCGATGAAGAGATCTTCGTCGAGATCCTCGAAAATGTCCGCGGCGAGGATGTGTTCGTGCTCCAGTCGACCGCGTACCCCGCGAACGATAATCTCATGGAATTGCTGATCATGATCGATGCGCTGCGTCGCGCGTCGGCCAAGCGCATCACCGCCGTCCTCCCCTATTTCGGCTATGCGCGTCAGGACCGGAAGCCCGGCCCGCGCACCCCGATCTCGGCCAAGCTCGTCGCAAATTTGATCACCACCGCCGGGGCCAACCGCGTCCTCTCGGTCGATCTCCACGCCGGGCAGATTCAGGGCTTTTTCGACATCCCGACCGACAATCTCTTCGCCGCCCCGGTGATGAGCGAGGACATCAAGGCGCGCTTCTCGGACAAGAATCTGATGGTCGTCTCGCCCGACGTCGGCGGCGTGGTGCGCGCGCGTGCGCTCGCCAAGCGGCTTGAGAATGCCCCGCTCGCGATCGTCGACAAGCGCCGCGAAAAGGCGGGCGAATCGGAAGTGATGAACATCATCGGCGATGTCGAAGGGCGTTTCTGCGTGCTGATCGACGATATCGTCGATTCGGCCGGCACGCTGTGCAACGCCGCCGCCGCGCTCAAGGCTGCCGGGGCAGAGGACGTCGTCGCCTATTGTACCCATGGCGTGCTGTCGGGCGGCGCGGTCGCCCGCGTCGACGGTTCGGCGCTGCGTGAGCTGGTGATCACCGATTCGATCGGCAACCACGATGTGGTCGGCCAGTCGCAGCGCGTACGCCACCTCACCATCGCGCCGCTGCTCGCCGAAGCGATTCGCCGGATCGCGGATGAAAGCTCGGTGTCGAGTCTGTTTGATTGAGCGCTTCGCGCTGCGGCACCGGCCCACTCCCCCACCCGGCCACCCATGTCAGAATATCCTGCCGATGGGTGGCCGGGTGGGGGAGGGGCCGGTGCCGCGTTCCGCGCCAGCGGAACCAATCAAATAAGCGCCTTCGCCACCAGCACCACACCCACCCCGATCATCAGCCAGTAGATCGCGGTATAGAATCGCTCCGGCGACACCCGCCGTACCAGCCACACCCCCGCGAAGGTCGACGCAATCGCCACGGGCATCAGCACCGCGCTCGTCCCCAGATTCTCCGCCGTAAACTGTCCCAGCGCCAGATAGGCCGGCACCTTGATCCAGTTCACGGCCCCGAAGAACACGGCGGTGGTGCCGACCAGATAGGCCGGCGTCAGCTGGCGCGGCATCACCCAGAGCTGCCAGGGCGGTGCCCCGGCATGGGCGATCTGGCTGGTGAAGCCCGATGCGACTCCGAACAGCGATCCGACCCATCCGGGCGAGGTCGACGCGGCTCCAGCGCCCAGCCGGTCCTTCCACAGCCGGTGTGCCCCGAACAGGATCGAAATCACCCCGACCATCGCGAGCACGGCGTCCGCCGACACGCTCGCCGCAAACCAATAGCCGAGCGCGATGCCGACGATCGCGCCGGCCAGCGTCCATCCCAGCACGAAATAATCGACCGTACGTCGGAAGGCCCAGATGCCGACCACGTCCTGCACGATCAGGATCGGCAGCAGGATCGCGGCGGCGCGCACGGGATCGATGATAAAGGCGATCACCGGCAGCGACAGCGAGCCCGCACCGGCAAAACCGCCTTTGGACAGTCCCAGCAGCGCGACCGCCGGAACCGCGATCGCGTAAAAGACGGGGTCGAGGATCAGAACCGGCCTACCGGCTCACGCACCCCGGCATTGCCGCGCGCCTTGAGCTGCGCCTTCAGCTTCTCCGGCGGCGGGGCGTAGAGGAACCCGAAGCTCACCGTCCCATGCTTGGTCTCGACCACATGGTGCAGCCGGTGTGCCTGGATGATCCGCTTCATGTAATTGGATTTGGGGATGTAGCGGTGGTTCAACCGTCGATGCACGATCACATCGTGGAACCCGAAATAGATCGCGCCATAGGCCGCGATCCCCGCGCCGATCCACGCCCAGCCCTGCCACCAGCCCAGATGCACCCCGCCGAGCAGCAGCACGAACGACGGCACCGCAAAGATCACCGCATAGAGATCGTTAAGCTCCCAGTTTCCGGTGCGCGGCTCGTGATGGCTCTTGTGCAGGAACCAGCCCGGCCCATGCATCACCCAGCGATGCGCGACATAGGCAAAACCCTCCATCAGGGCGACGGTCAACAGGAACAGCGCGATGCCGATTGCGGGATTCATGCGCGCGATATAGCGAGCCGTCATGTTCGATGCGAGACGCGTGATTCCCCTGATTGCGGCTTTGACCGCGCTGTCGGCCTGCGCGGTGCCGGAGGCGAAGCTGCGCACCGGCCTCACCAATGCCGGGCTGCCCAGGCCGCTCGCCGCGTGCATGGCGGAGCGGATGGTCGATCGCCTCAGCCTCGCCCAGCTGATGCGCATCGCCGATCTGCCCAAGGCACGCGAAGCCGAGTCGCTCGACCGCTTCCTGCGCCGCGTGCGCGCGCTGGGCGATCCCGAAATCCTCGCCGTCGCCACCAGTTCGGGCGGATTATGCGCCACCGGCCTTGCCAAAGAGGCGCGCTAACCCACTCGTTTCGTATCCGGCGCGAGCGCTATTGCAACTGCGTCGCAATGGCGAAGTCAAGACATTTGATTCCGCCGCGCCCCTGTGCTTAAGCGGCGCGAATTTTGCTGCAACGCAAAGGGCGATCCCATGAATATCCATGAATATCAGGCCAAGGAACTGCTGGCGAAGTACGGCGCGCCGATCGCGGCCGGTCACGCCGCCTTCACCGTCGAAGAGGCGGTCGAAGCTGCCAAGAAGCTCCCCGGGCCGCTGTTCGTGGTGAAGTCGCAGATTCATGCCGGCGGCCGCGGCAAGGGCAAGTTCAAGGAACTCGGCCCCGAAGCGAAGGGCGGCGTCCGCCTCGCCTTCAGCCTCGACGAGGTCGAAGCGCATGCCAAGGACATGCTCGGCAACACGCTGGTGACGATCCAGACCGGCGACGCGGGCAAGCAGGTCAACCGCCTCTACGTCACCGACGGCGCCGACATCGCCAAGGAATTCTACCTCGCGCTGCTGGTCGATCGCGCGACCAGCCGCATCGCCTTCGTCGTCTCGACCGAAGGCGGCATGGACATCGAGGAAGTCGCCCACTCGACCCCTGAGAAGATTCACAGCTTCTCGGTCGATCCCGCGACCGGCTTCATGCCGCATCATGGCCGCACCGTCGCCGCCGCGCTCGGCTTGACCGGCGACCAGGCGAAGCAGGCGGCCAAGGTCGCGTCGTCGCTCTACGCCGCCTTCCTCGCCACCGACGCCGAGCAGATCGAGGTCAACCCGCTCGCGCTGACCGAGCAGGGCAACCTCCTCGTCCTCGACGCCAAGGTCGGCTTCGACGGCAACGCGATGTTCCGTCACAAGGATCTGATGGAACTGCGCGACACCACCGAAGAGGACCCGATGGAGCTCGAGGCGTCGAAATACGACCTCGCTTACATCAAGCTCGACGGCGACATCGGCTGCATGGTCAACGGCGCGGGCCTCGCCATGGCGACGATGGACATCATCAAGCTGAACGGCATGTTCCCGGCCAACTTCCTCGACGTCGGCGGCGGCGCGAACAAGGAAAAGGTGACGGCGGCGTTCAAGATCATCCTCGCCGATCCTGCGGTGAAGGGCATCCTCGTCAACATCTTCGGCGGGATCATGAAGTGCGACATCATCGCCGAGGGCATCGTCGCTGCGGCGAAGGAAGTGAACCTGTCGGTCCCGCTGGTCGTCCGCCTCGAAGGCACGAACGTCCAGCAGGGCAAGGACATCCTCGCCAACTCCGGCCTGCCGATCGTTCCTGCGAACGATCTGGGCGACGCGGCAAAGAAGATCGTGGCGGAGGTGAAGGCGGTTGCTTGATCGCAGCCCCTTGAACGCCCATTGAAAGGGGGTCCGGCGCACCAACCGCGTCGGACCCCTTTTTCGTACCCGCAATGACGTTACGGCAATCGAGTGATTCCATACCGTACTTGCGAAAAATACCGAATCCCTTCAAGGGACCGACAGACTCGAACCTTTAAAACGACGCGATTGGAGCGGAGGACGCGATGAAAGTGCTGGTGCCGGTCAAGCGTGTGCTTGACTATAACGTAAAGCCCCGCGTGAAAGCGGACGGGACGGGCGTGGATCTCGCCAACGTCAAGATGAGCATGAACCCGTTCGACGAGATCGCGGTCGAGGAAGCCATCCGCCTCAAGGAAAAGGGCGTCGCGACCGAGATCGTCGTGGTCTCGATCGGCGAGCAGAAGGCACAGGAAACGCTGCGCACCGCGCTGGCGATGGGTGCCGACCGCGCGATCCTGATCACCAGCGAAGGCCCGGTCGAGCCGCTCGGCGTCGCCAAGCTGCTGGCAAAGGTCGCCGAAGAGGAACAGCCCGGCCTGATCATCCTCGGCAAGCAGGCGATCGACGACGACAACAACCAGACCGGCCAGATGCTTGGCGCGCTGCTCGGCTGGGGCCAGGGCACCTTCGCGTCGAAGGTCGAGGTGTCGGGTGACAGCGTCGACGTGACCCGCGAAGTCGATGGCGGCCTCGAAACGGTGAAGCTCAATATCCCGGCGATCGTCACCACCGACCTGCGCCTCAACGAGCCGCGCTATGCCTCGCTGCCCAACATCATGAAGGCGAAGAGCAAGCCGCTCGCGGCCAAGACGCCCGCCGATTATGGCGTGGACGTCACCCCGCGCCTGACGGTGGTCAAGGTCGCGGAGCCCGCCAAGCGGACCGCGGGCGTCAAGGTTGCGGATGTGGATGAGCTTGTCGGCAAGCTCAAGGCACTGGGAGTTGCGAAATGAGCGTGCTGGTCTGGGTCGAACACGACAATGCGTCGGTCAAGGACGCAACGCTCGCCGCCGTCACCGCGGCGGGCAAGCTGGGCGACGTCGTCGCGCTGGTCGCGGGGCAGGGCGCACAGGGTGCCGCCGACGCCGCCGCGAAGATCGCGGGCGTGTCGAAGGTGCTGCTCGCCGATGACGCCGCTTACGGCCATGCGTTGGCGGAGAACGTCGCGCCGCTGATCGCCGACCTGATGTCGGGCCATGACGCCTTCGTCGCGCCCGCCACCACCACCGGCAAGAATATCGCGCCGCGCGTCGCTGCGTTGCTCGACGTCATGCAGATCAGCGAAGTCGTGGGCATCGACGGCGACCAGTTCACCCGTCCGATCTATGCCGGCAACGCCATCGCCACCGTCACCTCGTCGGATGCCAAGAAGGTGCTGACGGTGCGCGGCACCGCCTTCGAAAAGGCAGCGGCCGAGGGCGGCAGCGCCAGCGTCGAAACCGTCTCGGGCGGTGGCGACAAGGGCCTGTCGAGCTTCGTCGGTGCCGAGATCGCCAAGAGCGAGCGGCCGGAGCTGACCAGCGCCAAGGTGATCGTCTCGGGCGGTCGCGCGCTCGGCTCGGGCGAACAGTTCCACGCGCTGATCGATCCGCTTGCGGACAAGCTCGGCGCCGCGGTCGGCGCCTCGCGCGCGGCGGTCGATGCGGGCTATGCCCCCAACGACTATCAGGTCGGCCAGACCGGCAAGATCGTCGCGCCCGAAGTCTATGTCGCGGTCGGCATCTCGGGCGCGATCCAGCACCTTGCGGGCATGAAGGACAGCAAGACGATCATCGCGATCAACAAGGACGAAGACGCCCCGATCTTCCAGGTCGCGGACATCGGCCTGGTCGGCGACCTGTTCAAGGTCGTCCCGGAACTGACCGAGAAGCTCTGAGCCGATCGGAAGGGTAGAAGGCGCCGCTGGCCACAGGGTCGGCGGCGCCTTTCGTTTGAATCTTCTCGATTTTGTCGCCACTCTGCCCGCGGAGGCATGCATGGCGAATGGCGTATTCATCCATCGTGAGGACTCGCGCTACAAGGACACGCCAGCCCACCGATATCATTTTCCGAAACAGTATCTCGGCCGCGCACAGCAATGCGTCGGAGACTGGATCGTCTATTACGAGCCGGTAAAGGTTCGGAACAGTAAGGGATATTGGGCTATGGCTCGTGTCGAGCGGATTGAGCCAGATCCCGACAGCCCCGGTATGTATTACGCGATCATCGACACGTCCTCATTTGTTGAGTTTGGCGCGAACATCCCCTTTACGACTGATGGTTTGCTGATCGAACAGGGCCTGTTGAATGACGTCGGCGCGATTTCTGGACGCGCCCAAGCTGCAGTTCGACCGCTAAGCCGGCAGGACTTTATCAGTATCGCAAACGCCGGGCTCGATGCCGCGAATGACGATCTGCTTCCTCGCGACGACCTGATGATTAGAGATCAGCGGGCGCGCGAAGAGCCCACGCCCTTCGACTTCGGTGAGCGCGATAGGGTGGAGCTGCTAACATCTCGCATCTCCCGCGACAGGGCATTTCGAAGAAAAGTCCTGACGGCCTATGGAGAGCGGTGCGCGCTTACCGGGCTAAAGCTGATCAACGGCGGCGGTCGTGCCGAGGTTCAGGCGGCGCATATCCAACCAGTCGAACGGAATGGCCCCGACATTTTGACTAACGGGCTTGCCCTCTCCGGCACTGTGCATTGGATGTTTGACAGGGGTTTGGTGTCGCTCGCCGACGACCTGACAATTCTCGTGTCGCGCCACGTCAATGATCGCCAGAGTATCGAAGGTCTTCTGAACCGAAGCGGACGCGCTATTGCGCCGCAGCGCGCTTCAGAACATCCCCATCCGCAGTTCCTAAAGTGGCACCGCGACCACTGCTTTAAGCTCTAAAAACAAGTAAGCCCCGTCGCATCGCTGCGGCGGGGCTCCCTGGACGATCCGTTCCACATGGGTTCGGGTCGTCTAAATGCTCTTTCTCTCGATCAAGCCAGACAACAACGCCCGCCCGCCACGATTGGTTCCACGCGCCGCGAAAAAATTCGCGCGCCTTAGAACCCGCTCAAAAAGCTCGCGACATTCGCCCCGAGCGCGTCGATCGCATAGCCGCCTTCCATCACTATTCCCGTCGGAAGTCCCGCTGCGGCAATGTCGCGCCCCAGCACCGCATAATCCGCCGTCTCCAGCGCAAAGGCCGAAATCGGATCGCCGACAAATGTGTCCGCGCCGAAACTGACCAGCAGCAGTTCCGCCCCCGACGCCGCGATCATCGCCAGCGCCCGCTCCTGCGCCCGCCGAAACGCATCGATTTTTGTGCCCCGCGGCAGCGGCAGGTTCAGCGTCGCGCCTTCGCCCGCACCCTCACCCACTTCGTCGGCATGCCCCCAGTAAAATGGGAAGTCAGTTGCCGGGTCGGCATGGATCGACGCGAACACGACATCGCCGCGCTCCCAGAAAATATCCTGCGTCCCGTTGCCGTGATGATAGTCGATGTCGAGGATCGCGACCCGCTGCACCCCCGCATCGCGCGCCGCCTGCGCCGCGACCGCGACATGGTTGAGGTAGCAATAGCCGCCCAGATAATCCGCCCCGGCATGATGCCCCGGCGGCCGCGACAGCGCGAACGCGGTCCGCTCGCCCGCCAGCACCGCATGCGTCGCCGCCAGCGCGCACTGCACGCTGCGATAGCTCGCGTCCCAGGTCTGCGCGGTCAGCGGGGTCGACGCGTCGATGCTGTACTGCCCCGCCAGCGCGTCGATCCGATCGAGCTTCAGCGCGCGCTTGCGCACCGTCGGCCAGATATAGCCGATCACGTCCCCCGGCCGCCCCGCCTCGGCCCAGCGCGCCGGGGCGGTCTTCAGAAAGTCGATATAGCCCGCATCATGCACCGCGCGGATCGGGCCCTCGCCGCGATCCTCGGGCAGCTCGGTCGCGCCCAAGGTCGCGGCAATCGCGGCGGCGCGCTCGGGCTTCTCGGCATAGGGCACGAACGCGCCGTTATGCAGCTCCATCGCCGGCGCATGGGCGAGCTGGCCCGGGTCGTAGAAACAGCGCATCAGCTGGCTGCGCGTATGTCGCGGTCGGCATCGGCATCGTCGGCCCGGTCATTGCGCCAGCGCGGGGCGACCCGCAGGATCGTGTAACCGACGATTGCCGACAGGATCGACCCCGCCAGCACGCCGATCTTCACCTCGTCGACCAGCTCCTCGTTGCCGGGGAACGCCAGCCCGCCGATGAACAGGCTCATCGTGAAGCCGATGCCGCACAGCATCGCCACGGCATAGATTTGCAGCCAGGTCGCCCCGCCCGGCGGTGAGGCAAAGCGCAGCTTCGCCGCCAGCCACACGCTCCCGAAAATCCCGACCTGCTTGCCCAGGAACAGCCCCGCCGCGATGCCGAGCGGCAACGGCGCGATCAGGATCGCCGGCGACATCCCCGCCAGGCTGACGCCCGCATTGGCAAATCCGAACACCGGCACGATCAGATAGGCGACCCACGGGGCAAGCGCGTGCTCCAGCATGTGCAGCGGCGATCTGACATCGTCGCATGCGCCGGGGCTGGCGGTGATCGGCACCATCATCGCGGTCAGCACCCCCGCGATCGTCGCATGAACGCCCGACATGAACACGAAGTACCACAAAGCCGCGCCGAGCAGCAGATAGGGCCAGAGCGCCTTCACCCCGCTGCGGTTGAGCACATACATCGTCGCCATCACCAGCGCGCCGAGTGCGATGTAGAGTGTCGACAGCTCGGCGGTATAGGCAATCGCGATGATCGCCACCGCGCCCATGTCATCGACGATCGCGACGGTGGTCAGGAACAGCTTGAGCGACGCGGGCGCGCGGCTGCCGAGCAGCGCCAGCACCCCGATCGCGAACGCGATGTCGGTCGCGGCGGGAATCGCCCAGCCATTGACCAGCGGCCCGCTCCACCCGGTGATGAACAGATAGACCAAAGCCGGACCCACCATCCCCGCCGCCGCCGCGACGATTGGCAGCCGCCGATGTTCCCAGCTCGCCAGCCGCCCATCGATGAACTCGCGCTTGATCTCCAGCCCGACGAACAGGAAGAAGATCGCCATCAGCGCATCGTTGATCCACAGATGTACGGTCATCGACCCGTATTTCGGGCTGATCACCGGACCGGTCTCGGCGTGAAGCAGGTGGAAATAGGCCTCCGAAATGCCGGGCAGATTGGCGACGATCATCGCCAGGGCTGCGGCGGCCATCAGGATGATGCCGCCGGCCGCCTCGCTCTTCAGAAAGGTACGCAGCACCGATCGTCCTGCATGGTCGTGACGCGCGGCCATGAACTTCCCCTGTGATTGCGGTTCGCCCATCTGCCTAACCGCTGGAACCGCCGGGGCAAACCCCCCTACAGCCTCTTCCATGAGCATCGCGTTGTTGAAGCCCGACAATCCGCTCGTTGCCTGGTGGCGGACACGGGTGATCGCCACGGTCGATCACGTCGATGTCGTCGAGAAGGTGCGCGAGGAAGCCGGGTTCACCGGCCGCTACGCATTCATGACCTTGATGTCGGCGGGCATCGCGGTGCTGGGGTTGTTGCTATCCTCGCCTGCGGTGGTGATCGGCGCGATGCTGATCTCGCCGCTGATGGGTCCGATCATCGGTCTCGGCTTCGGCCTTGCGACCTTCGACTGGGACGAGATCCGCACCGCCTGCATCGCGCTCGCGCTGGGCATCGTCATCGCGATCCTGTTCACCGCCTTGCTCGTGCTGGTCTCGCCGATCCAGAATGTGACCGCGGAAATCGCCGCGCGCACCCGACCAAATCTGTTCGACCTGCTGGTCGCGCTCTTCTCTGCGCTCGCGGGGGCTTATGCGATGATCCGGGGCAGGGCGGGCACCGTGGTCGGCGTCGCCATCGCCACGGCGCTGATGCCCCCGCTCGCGGTGGTCGGCTTCGGCCTCGCCACCTGGAACTGGACCGTCTTCGCCGGATCGCTGCTGCTGTTCCTCACCAACCTCATCACCATCGCGGTCGCCGCCGCCGTGGTCGCGCGCCTCTACGGCTTCGGCTCGCACCTCTCGCCCCAGCACACGATGCTGCAGACGATCGTCGTCACCGTCGCGCTGGCGGCGTTCGCGATTCCGCTCGGGCTGGTATTGGTCCAGCTCGGCTGGGAAGCGAACACCTCGCGCCAGATCCGCGACGTGATCAGCGGCGAGTTCGAAGGCGCGGCGCGTCTGAGTCAGGTCGAGATCGACTATGAGGCCGATCCGGTACGCGTCACCGCCACCGTCATGACCCCGCGCGTGCGGGAGGATGTCGAACGCCGCGCGCAGGGCGTCCTTGCCCAGCTCGTCGGCCGTCCGGTCGCGGTCGAGCTCGAACAGATCCGCGTCGGCACCGGCGCGCAGGCCGAAGCCGCTCAGGTCGCCGCCGCGCAGGCGACGAGCGCCACCGCCGCCAACCGCCTTGCCGCGCGCGCGCAGGAACAGCTCGCGCTGATCGCCGGGGTGAAAGCGGACGCAGTGCTGCTCGACCGCGACAATCGCCGCGCCGTGGTCAACGCCGCCGCGCTCCCCGGCGCGAACCTTGCCGCCTATCGCGCGCTCGAAACCCGCGTCGCGGCGGGGGTTCAGGGCTGGATCGTCACCCTGATCCCGCCCGTCGCCGCGCTCCCCGACATCGCGGTCGAGGACGACAAGCCCGACGCCGAAGCGCTCGCCACCGCAATCTGGGCGGCACAGCGGATCAAGCTCCCGATCGGTGTATCAGGCAGCGGTGCGCAGACCGTCGTTAACGCCCTGACCGAAGCAGGCGTCGACGCAAGCGTCACTGGCAACGGCAACAGCGCCGCCCGCCTGCGCTGGCTCGCGCCGGAAGAGGCCAACTAGCCTTCGCTCCCCTCCCTGCAAGGGAGGGGTCAGGGTGGGTGCGCGCGTCTGCGCGCCGAACAGACTCAAACGGGCCGGACGGCAAAACAGCGGCAATCGAGGCATCGAGCCTCGCTTGCCACTAAACCCACCCCTTGCCCCTCCCTTTCAGGGAGGGGAGAAGATGTCGGCGCAAGCTACGCCTTCGCCAGCGCCTCGGCGATCAGCTTGCGGCTGTTCTCCACACCATAGAGCGCGATAAAGCTCCCCATGCGCGGTCCCTGCGAGCTGCCCAGCAGCGTTTCGTACAGCGCCTTGAACCAGTCGCGCAGCGCTTCCTTGCCGAACCGCGCCTTGCCGATTTCATAGACGATGTTCTGCAGATCCTCCGCCGAGGCATCCGCCCCCGCCTCGGCAAGCTGGGCGTCCAGATCGCGCAAGGCATCGACCTCCACCCCCTCGGGTGCACGCCGCACCGGCTTCTCGGCCACGTCGCGGACATAGGCGATCGCATAGCCGATCAGCGCATCCAGCTCGGGCCATTGCTCCGCGCTCGCGCCGGGGAGGTAGTTGGCGAGATAGCCCCAGACCTGCTCCCTGGTCGCCTCGCGCATTACACCGACCAGATTGAGCAACAGCCCGAACGTCACCGGCAACGTCCCCGCGGGCGGCGGCCCGTTATGAATATGATGCACCGGATTGCCCAGCCGCTGCTCGACCGGCTGCTCGGCATAGGCGGCGCGGAATTGCCAGTAATCGTCCACCGCGCGCGGGATCAGCCCCAGATGCAGCGCCTTGGCCTTTTTCGGCTCGCGATAGATGTAGAAGGCGAGGCTCTCGTCGGGGCCATAGGTCAGCCACTGCTCGATCGACAGGCCGTTGCCCTTGGTCTTGCTGATCTTCTCACCCTTGGCGTCGAGGAACAGCTCGTAGTTGAACCCCTCGGGCGGCCGGGCGCCCAGCACGCGCGCGATCTTGCCCGATTGCGTCACCGAATCGATCAGGTCCTTGCCCGACATCTCGTAATCGACGCCCAAAGCGACCCAGCGCATCGCCCAGTCAGCCTTCCACTGCAGCTTCGACTTGCCGCCAAAGATGCTCTGCTCGATCCGCTCGCCATCGCTGTCGGTGAACGCGATCATCCCCGTCTCCGGGTCGAGCACCTCGATCGGCACCTGCAGCACGATCCCCGTCTTCGGGCTGATCGGCAGCACGGGCGAATAGGTAGCCTGCCGCTCGGCGCGCAGCGTCGGCAGCATCACGTCCATGATGCCCTGATAGTTGCGCAGCACCGAGCGCAGCGCATCGTCGAACTTGCCCGACCCGTAATAGTCGGTGGACGAGGCGAACTCGTAATCGAACCCGAAGCGATCGAGGAAATCGCGCAGCATCGCATTGTTGTGCGCGGCAAAGCTCTCATATTTGCCGAACGGGTCGGGCACCTTGGTCAACGGATGGCCGATATACTCCGCCAGCATCCCACCGTTCGGCACATTGTCCGGCACCTTGCGCAGCCCGTCCATATCGTCGCTGAACGCGATCAGCCGCGTCGGCTGGTCGGACAGCGTCTCGAACGCGCGCCGCACCATCGTGGTGCGCAGCACTTCGTTGAACGTCCCGATATGCGGCAGCCCCGACGGGCCATAGCCGGTCTCGAACAGCACCGGCGCACCGCCGGGCTTCCCCTCCGGATAGCGCTTGAGCAGCTTGCGCGCCTCTTCATAGGGCCAGGCCTTGGAGGTGAGCGCGGCGTCGCGGAGAATGCTGTCGGTCATCTGTATCTGTCTATGTGAAGGCAAAGCCTGCGGGTGCGCGAAGGCGCGCCGATTTGCAACCTGCCAATTCCTCCCCGGAACGGGGAGGGGGACCATGCGCAGCATGGTGGAGGGGGGATCGAAGCAAGCGCATCGGTTCAAAGAGGCTCCCTCCCCCGCCAGTGCAGGATATCATGTCACGTTATTCCCGCTGGCTTTTCCCCGTCGCTCTTGATAATCGCTCGCAACATGACCGACTCCCTCGCGCGTGCGCCGCGCAATCTCCCTGCCACCGTCGCCACGATCGACTGGTCCGCGCTCGCCCCGCACGAGGCACGCCGCCTGCGCGAGTTCGGGCTGGACGAAGGGGTCGAGGTCGAACTGATCCGCCCGGTCGGCTGGTTCGGCGGCCCCGCCGCGGTGCGCATCGGGCGGATGACGGTCGCGCTGCGCCGCCACATCGTCCAGGCGATCCACCTCAAGGCGCCCGCCGCATGAACGCCCAGCCGCTCGTCGCGCTGGTCGGCAACCCCAATGCCGGCAAGACCGCCTTGTTCAACGCGCTCACCGGCGCGCGGCAAAAGGTCGGCAATTATCCCGGCGTCACGGTCGAGCGCCATTCGGGCCGCCTCGCGCTCAACGATGGCCGCCCGGTCGAGCTGGTCGACCTGCCCGGCACCTACAGTCTCGATCCGTCCAGCCCCGACGAAGCGGTCACCCGCGACGTCGTGCTCGGCAAGCAGGAAGGCGAGCGCCTCCCCGACGCGCTGATCGTCGTCGCCGACGCCTCCAACCTCGAAAACCATCTGCGCTTCGTGCTCCAGCTGCGCCAGCTCGGCCGCCCGATGGTGGTCGCGCTCAACATGATCGACATGGCGACCCGCGACGGCCTGACGATCGATGCCGACCAGCTCTCCGCCGAACTCGGCGTGCCGGTCGTCACCACCGTCGCGGTGCGCAAGCGCGGCCTCGACGCGCTGCGCGTCGCGCTCGACGGCGTGCTTCGGGCAAGCCGACCCGCCGCGCCCGCCACCCCCGACGCGGACATCACCCATTTCCAGCGCGACGCGCGTCGCATCGCCGCGCTCGCCATCACCGATCAACCGCGTAGCCGCGCCTTCACCCGCGCGGTCGACAATGTCGTGCTCCACCCGGTTGCGGGCTGGCTGATCCTGATCGCGCTCTTCTTCGTGATGTTCCAGGCGGTCTACAGCTGGTCCGAAGCCCCGATCGGCTGGATCGAGGGGACCCAGGAATGGCTCGGCGCGCATGCGCAGGCCAATCTCCCCAGCGGTTTCATCGGCGATCTGGTGACCCAGGGGATCATCGCCGGCGTCGGATCGGTTGTGGTGTTCCTGCCCCAGATCCTCATCCTGTTCTTCTTCATCCTGCTGCTCGAAGCGAGCGGATACATGGTCCGCGCCGCCTTCCTGATGGACCGGCTGATGTCGCTCGTCGGCCTGTCGGGCCGCGCCTTCATCCCGTTGCTCTCGTCCTTCGCCTGCGCGATTCCGGGCATCATGGCCGCGCGCTCGATCGACGATCCCAAGGAGCGGCTGACCACGATCCTGATCGCCCCGCTGATGACCTGCTCGGCGCGGCTACCGGTCTATATGCTGATCATCGGCGCGTTCATCCCCGCGCGCGACGTGGGCCCGGGCATCGGGCTTCAGGGGCTGGTGCTGTTCGGCCTCTATGTCTTCGGCATCGTCGGCGCGATCCTCGCCGCCTTCGTGCTGCGCCTGACCGCGACGCGCGGCAAGAGCGGCGGCTTCATGATGGAAATGCCGCGCTATCAGCTCCCCTCGCTCCGCGACCTGCTGATCGGCCTGTGGCAGCGCGCCTATGTCTTCCTGCGCCGCGCGGGCACGATCATCATGGGCGTCACCGTCGCCTTGTGGCTGCTCGCCTCCTATCCGGTGGCACCCGAAGGCGTGAAGCAAAGCGAATATTCGGTCGCCGGCCGCATCGCATCGGGCCTTGAAGTCGTCCTCGCCCCGATCGGCTTCAACCATGAAATGAGCCTCGCGGTGATCCCCGCCATGGCCGCGCGCGAAGTCGCGGTCTCCGCGCTCCAGACCGTCTACGCCATCGACGCCCCGGACGAAGAAACCGGCGCCGCCGCGCTCGGCGAGAAACTTGCACAGGGCTGGCCCCTCCCGACCGCCCTCGCCTTCCTCGTCTGGTTCGTCTTCGCCCCGCAATGCCTCTCGACCATCGCGGTCGCGCGGCGTGAGACCAATGGCTGGAAATGGCCGATCGTGATGATCGTCTATCTCTTCGCGGCGGCCTATGTGGCGGCGGGGCTGACCTATTGGACGGCGAAGGGGTTGGGGCTTTAGGGTGGGGTCAATTGGGGCAGCTAACCCTCATTGATTTCCTGAAAGCTGCCGGTCGGCTAACGACCCCATTGTGGTCGTTCCGCCCGCGTCATGGTCTTGGAATGGACGCGCCTTGGATTGCTTTTCCCCAGCTGCCAGCCGGAGACATCGGTTGGCGCATGGGCCCCGGCGAAGATTACTTCGATCGATTTTATCAATGGTTTTCAGCCTTGACGCTGGCCGAGCAAGAAGCGTTCGCAGCTGCTAATCCTCCGCCGGCTGGTTGGCAGCTTTTCTATCAAGGCATTCAAAGCAGCCCGTGGCTGTAAAGGCAGCTAACCACCCAATTCGCGACATTGCGCCGCTCGATCAGGCGGCCTGAAACCCGACATTCGGTAAAGGCTGCGCGGCATTGTCGATCCGCGACCTGCGCTTCGAGAATGGCGACAGCCCAAGTCGGGCCGATGGCGCGAAAACCCGCGACATGTTCGCTTCACCAAATCCGCCGCGCCGCCCGAATCTGTCGGATTCGGCCCGCCCCGCCTTTCGCGACCGCCCATTACTCGCTGATATAGAACGATAATACCGAACATGTTTCCTACATGTTCTCATTCTGCTATACCCTGACCATGGCCAGGCCAAAGTCGAACCTCACTCCCGCCGCGCGCCGTCCAGATTTTCGCAAATCCGGGCGCGCTCGGCTTCGTCCGCCGCTTTCTGCGCCTTGGTGCGCCCGAATTTGGCGCGGTTCTCCACAGCCTTTGCGCTGGCCTGCGCCTTCGCGCGTGCCTTGCGTGCCTTGTTCAGGTTAAGGATATCGGCCATTCGTCTCTCGATATCGATTTACTAGCGGAGTTTCCATGGCGGGCAGCGTCAACAAGGTCATCCTGGTCGGCAATCTCGGGCGCGATCCCGAAAGCCGGTCCTTCTCGAACGGCGGCAAGGTGGTCGAACTGCGCGTCGCCACCTCCGAAAGCTGGAAGGACCGCAACAGCGGCGAGAAGAAGGAGCGCACCGAGTGGCACACGGTCAAGCTGTTCTCCGAGGGGCTCGCCAACGTCGCCGAACGCTATCTGCGGAAGGGCTCGAAAGTCTATCTTGAGGGCCAGCTCCAGACCCGCAAATGGCAGGACCAGCAGGGCCAGGACCGCTATTCGACCGAAATCGTCCTTCAGGGCTTCGACGCCAAGCTGGTGATGCTCGACGGGCCCGGCGGCGCACAGGGCGGCGGTGCGGGCGGCGGTCGCGGTGCCGACGAATGGGGCGGCGGCGATGACGCGTTCGCGGGCCAGTCGAGCAATCGCGGCGGCGGCTTCGGTGGCGGCAGCGGCGGTGGCGGCTATGGCGGCGGCGCGCGCGGTGGCGCGGCCAGCGGCGGCGGCGCTGGCGGCGGCTTCCCCGACGATCTCGACGACGACGTGCCATTCTGATTGTGGCGGCTGGCGCGCGGCACACGCGGCGCGCCATTTCCCCCTAAGGGGTTGGTTTCACTAGATTTTCAAGAAATGGTGCGGCCAAGAAGACTCGAACTTCCACGGGCTTTCGCCCACAACGACCTCAACGTTGCGCGTCTACCAATTCCGCCATGGCCGCACGGATTTCGCACACCGGATCAGACCGGCGGCGGGTAAGGCAGCGGCCCCTAGCAAAGCCCCGGGGGGCATGCAACCTCCCTTTTGTCGAAGCCTCGCTGGCGCTAAGGCGACCCGCCCATGACCTTGTCCATCGAAACCCGCGCGGAGATTCGCCGCATCCTCGCGCTGGCCTGGCCGGTGGTGCTGACCGGCCTCAATTGGACGATCCTGCACGTCACCGACGTGATCGTCGTCGGCCTGGTCAGCACGCATGAGGTCGCGGCGCTTGGGGCCAGCCGCACGCTGACCTTTATCGGCATCGTCGTCGCCCTGGGCTGGCTCACCGGCGTCCTCGTCTTCTCCTCCCGCGCCGACGGGGCAAAGGACTTGCCAGCCACCGGCGCGGTGCTGCGTCAGGGCCTGGTGCTGGGCGGCATCCTGGGCGTGACCAGCGGCGTGCTGCTGTTCGTCCTCGCGCTGCCGATGCTGCTTGGCGTCGGTGTGGATCCCGGCATCGCCCCCGAAGCGGCGCGGGTCGTACAGATCATGGCGATCGCCTACCCGTTTCAGCTGATCATCGTCGCCGCCAGCTTCTTCCTCGAAGGTGTCAGCCGTCCGCGCCGGGTGATGGCGGTCAACCTCTCGATCCTGCCGCTCAACGCGGTCCTCGCCTGGATCCTCGCCACCGGCCAGTTCGGCCTGCCTGCGCTGGGCGCGGTGGGCGCGGCCAGCGCGACGGTGTTCGCGACGATGGTCGGCGCGGTCGCGATGACCGTCGCCGCCCTGACCCTGCCCCGCGCGAAGGAACGCGGCGTGCGCGACTGGAGCGACCTCGGCACGCCCGAAATGTGGCGTGGCGTCGGGCGGCTGATGGCATTCGGTGCGGTGCCTGCGGTCGCATCGGGACTCGAACTGGCCGGTTTCTCGATCCTGATCGCCCTGTCGACGCAGCTCGGCAGAATCGGTCACCCACGCCTTCCAGATCGTCTTTTCGGTCCACAACGTCACCTTCGCCTTCGCGCTTGGCCTGGGTTCAGCCGCAGGCGTGCGCGCGGGCAATGCGGTGGGGGAAGGCGTACCGACACAGGCCGGGCCGCGCACCGGCATCGCCGCAATCCTGGCCGCGCTGATTCTGGGTCTGCTCGCAATTCCGCTCATCTTCACGCCCGCGCTCATCGTTTCGGGCTTTCCCGCGTCCGCCGAAGTGGCGACGCTGGCCGCGCTGATGCTTGCGGTCTGGGCACCATTCATCCTGTTCGACGGGCTTCAGGTGGTGTGCGTCTATGCGCTGCGCTCGCTGGGCGATCAGGTCGCGGCGGGCATCAACGGCATCCTCGCCTTTTTCGTGCTGACCGGCGCGGTCGGCCTGTGGACGGTCCACAATGGCTGGGGGCCGATGGGGCTGGTCTGGGCGTCGGGCAGCGGGATGGTCGCGGCTGCCTTGCTGAATGGCGGACGCCTGTGGTGGATTATTCGCCGCCTTCGCCGGAAAAGCTGAACTGGATCGTCTTGCCGGTCTGCGGCACGTCGAGCTTGCCGCTGTTGAAGTCGAGGCTGCCCCCGGGCGGGAGCGAACGCGGGTCCGGCGTGATCGTCCAGCTATAGACGATCGAGTTATTGCCGTCGCGCAGTTCGGCCAGGATGTTGGGAACGCGCTGCGTCTCCTTGGTCGGGTTCATCACCTGCCCGCTGACCACGAACAGCTCGCCGCCATTCAGGCGCGGTTTGCGCTCGACCGACTGGGCGGTGAAGATCAGCGGGGTCTGCGCCGCACCGACCGGCAGGCCCAGCTGGGCCGCTATGCCCGGCGCACCGGTCCAGATGATCGCCGCCGCGCCCGCAGTCATCGACAGACCGGCAATCGCCGCTGCGGCGGTCCAGCGCTTTTCGGGATTGCGGCGCGGCTTGAACGGCGGCTCATGCGCGAACGGATCATAGTCGCGCGGCTTGTCCTCCGCCGGTGCCGGCTGGGAATAGGCGTCGGCGCGAATCAGATCGGGTACCGGCTTCGTCGCTCCGGCGGTGGCGGCCGAAGTCTGGAACCAGCTATGTTTGCAGCTGGCGCAGCGCACTGTGCGCCCGTCGGCACCGATGGCGGTGTCGGGAACCAGGTAGCGCGTTCGGCATTCGGGACATTCGAGGATCATGGCGGCACGCGTTGCTAGGCAGCTTTCCCAACCCAATATGGAAACCGCCGGTCCCGAATCTAAACACCTGCAGCGCACGAATGGCAAGGGCCGAGTCGTTCCGCCGAGCCGCCCGGCTTGAGCGCGCCCGATGGCTGTGCGATGGCTGGCCCGGGGCAGAAGGATCAGGAGCGGCCGACGCCGGCACATGGCCAATATCGTTCAGTTTGAGAATGTCGGCCTGCGCTATGGCACCGGGACCGAAACGCTGAGCGACGTCAGTTTCACGCTCAGCGCCGGCGCGTTCTATTTCCTGACCGGCGCGTCGGGCGCGGGCAAGACCTCGCTGCTCAAGCTCCTGTACCTCGCCCAGCGACCGACGCGCGGCGTGGTGCGGCTGTTCGGCGAGGATGCGGGCGCATTGCCGCGCCGCCGCCTACCCGGATTCCGTCGCCGCATCGGGGTGGTGTTCCAGGACTTCCGCCTGCTCCCGCATCTCTCGGCCTATGACAATATCGCCCTGCCGCTGCGTGTCGCGGGCATGCCCGAGGGGGGAGATCGAGGCGCCGGTGCGCGAAATGCTCGCCTGGGTGGGTCTGACCGACCGTGGCAAGGCCAAACCGCCGACCTTGTCGGGTGGCGAGCAGCAGCGGATCGCCATTGCGCGTGCGGTGATCACACGCCCGGAGATGCTGGTGGCCGACGAACCGACCGGCAACGTCGATCCCGACATGGCCGAACGGCTGTTGCACCTGTTCGATTCGCTCAACCGGCTCGGCACCACCGTGGTGGTCGCGACGCACGATTTCCACCTGCTCAACCGCATCCCGAACGCGCGGATGATGCGGATCGAAAAGGGGCGGGTGCTCGACCCGACCGGCGCGCTGCGCTTTCCGCCCGATCGGGGGAGGCATGATGGCGATCGGTCGGTCGCGGCCGCATCATCGATGGCTCGACGACGGCCAGCGCACGCGCGCGATGGTGTGGATCATGGCGATCATGCTGTTCCTCACCGTGCTCGCCGGTGCGCTCGGCTTCGGCATGGCCGGGGCGGGACGGTCGCTTGACCGCCAGCTCGCCGGGCGGCTGACCGTCCAGCTGGTCGAGGCGGACGCCGCGCGGCGCGACGCCAATGCCCGCGCGCTGGTGGACCGCATCCGCGCAATTCCGGGCGTGACTCAAGTGGCGGAGGTTGATCGCGCCCGGCTGGCCGAATTGCTCCGCCCCTGGTTGGGCGACGCGGGGCTGGACGCCGAACTGCCGATGCCCGCAATGATCGACGTCGACCTGGCGAACGGCGACCCGGCGCTGATCGCGCGGGTACGTCAGGCCGCGCTGGCGGTGTCGCCTGCGGCAAGGGTGGACCAGCATGCACAATGGCTCTCGCCGGTCGCCGGGTTCATCGCGACGCTCACCTGGGCGGCGGCGGGGCTGGTGCTGTTGATGGCGACGGCGACCACCGCCGTCGTGCTGCTCGCGGCGCGGGCCGGGCTCGACACGCATCGCGACACCATCGCGGTGCTGCACATGCTGGGGTCGACCGATACCCAGGTGGCACGCCTGTTCCAGCGGCGGATCGCGCTCGACACCTTGCTCGGCGGCGCGCTCGGTACGCTCGCCGCGCTGGGTGCGGTCTGGCTGCTCGGGCGACAGACCGCTGGACTGGGGTCGGAGCTGCTCGGCAGCATCGCGCTCGCCGATGCCGACTGGATCCTGCTCGCGCTGGTGCCGCTTGCGTTCGCACTGCTGGCAATGGCAGCGGCGCGGGTCGCGGTGCTGCGGACATTGGGACGAACGCTGTGATCTGGCGCATCCCACTCCTGCTGATACTTGCCTGGGCGATCGGTTTCGGGCTGTTCATGCTCTCGCTGGGCAAGCCGCTCGACGTCGAGGTGAAGACCGATGCGATCGTCGTGCCGACCGGCGGCCCGGGGCGAATCGATCGCGGGATCAAGCTGCTTCAGGCCAAGAGCGCGAAGCGGATGTTGATCACCGGCACTGATCCGACGGTGCGCCCGATCGAACTGGCGGTTGAATACAAGACTCCGCCGCGCCTGTTCCGCTGCTGCATCGATCTTGGTCATGAGGCGGTCGATACCCGCTCCAACGCCGACGAGACCGCTGCCTGGGTCGCGGAGCACGACTATAAGTCGGTGCGGCTGGTCACCGCCGACTGGCACGTCCCGCGCGCCAAGCTGGAACTGGCCAATGCGCTCGGCCCCGATGTCGAGATTCGCGGCGACGGCGTGAGGACCACCGCGAGCTGGTCGATGCTGCTTCGCGAGTATCACAAATATCTGGTCCGCCGGTTCGCGCTGCTGTTCGGGATCGGCGATGGCTGATCGCATCCGGACGCTGATTTTCGCGGTCGTCTTCTATGGCCTTTCGGTGCCCATCGTGCTGGCCGCGCCGCTCGCCGCGCTGTTCGGGACGCCGGCAATCCGGCGCTATTCGATGGCCTGGGCGGGGCTGGGGTTGCTCCTCGCGCACCAGATCCTCGGGATCCGCGTGGCGGTCGAAGGGCGACGTGCGGACGGCCCCGCGCTTTACGCGGTCAAGCATCAGGCGATGTACGAGACGCTGGCGATGGCCGCGATGCTCGACGGCCCGGCGATCGTGATGAAGCAGGAACTGGCGCGCATCCCGGTCTGGGGATGGGTCGCGCGGCGCTATGGCGTGATCGTGATCGACCGCGCCGGATCGGCCAAGGCGCTGCGTGCGATGATGAAGGAAGCGCGCGCGGCGGTGGGGGAGGGGCGATCGGTGGTGATCTTTCCCGAAGGAACCCGCACGCCGCCAGGCGAAACTCCGCCACTGCGTTCTGGCTTTGCCGGGCTGTACCGCGCGATCGGCCTGCCGGTGGTACCAGTCGCGTGCGAGACGGGGAAGGTGTGGCCGCGCAAGGGGCCAAAGCGCCCCGGCACCGTCACCTTCCTGTATGGCGACCCGCTGCCCCCCGGCCTGCCACGCGAGGAAATCGAGGCGGCGGTGCATCGCGGTATCAACGCGTTCGAGCCGGGTTTCGCGCCTTAGTCCGCCGCGCTGCGGTTTCCGGCCTTGAGCGCGCGGGCGAGCAGACCGTTCGCCTCGCCGATGAACTGCTGCGTGATCTCCCCCGCGAAGGGGTTCAAATTCTGGATCGCGAAGAACAATTCCTCGCTGTCGTCGCCGATCAGCGCGCACAGCTCCAGCAGATGCTGATAGCTGTCGGTCTTCAGCTCCTCGTCCGGGATGCGGACATTGACCAGAGTGCGGCCGATCAGATGCGTCAGCGCCTGGACATAGGCCATTTCGCGGTCATGCTCCTCGGCGCTGGTGATCGAGACCTTCAGCCCCAGCTTCCGCCCGAATTCGGCGACACGATGGTGCGCATCGCCGCGTACCGGGCACACGACCAATGGCTGACCCGCCAGTCCGCGCCGGGCACTCTGCGGGCCGAACAGCGGGTGAGTGGCGACGATATCGACGGTGTCGGGCAGCGCCTCGGCCATCCAGCGCGCCGGGAGCATCTTGACCGACGCGACATCGACGACCAGCGCGCCGGGGCGGACATGGGGTGCGATGGCAGCCAGCGTCCGCTCGATCGCCTGCACCGGTACCGCGAGCATCACCACGTCGCACGCCGCGACTGCCTCCAGAGTGTCGGTTGCGACCCCGATCCGCGCCGCATCCTCGGCACAGTCACGCGAATCATGCACGACCACCGTGAAATGATCGCGCAGATGCGTCGCTGCGAGCTGACCGAACCGCCCGAAGCCGATGATCCCGAAGCGCTTCATTGCGCGTCGGCGTCGGCCACCAGCTGCTGGAGGATTGCCGCAACCGCGCGCGTCTCTTCCTCATTGCCGATGGTGATGCGCAGACCGTGTGGCAGGCCCTGTCCGGGCAGCCAGCGGACGATATAGCCCGCGTCCATCAGCCCCTTATACGCCGCCTCGCCGGTCAGCTTGCCCTCGAACAGCACCAGCACGAAATTCGCCTGGCTCGGCACCGCGCGCAGCCCGGCATTGCCAAGCTTGGCGATCTCGTCGCTGAACCAGCGGCGCCATTTGGCATTCTCCGCCTTGCAGCGCCCGACGAAATCATCGTCGTTCAGCGCCGCGATTGCCGCTGCAGTCCCCGCGATCGTGATACTGAAGGGCAGGCGAATACGGTGCATCGCCTCGATGATCGCCGGGCTGGCATAACCCCAACCGACCCGCTCGGCGGCAAGGCCGTACATCTTGGAGAAGGTGCGCGTGACCAGCACGTTGGGCGCGGTCTTGGCCAGCTCCATGCCCCCGTCGTCGACGTCACCCTCGATATACTCGGCATAGGCGTGGTCGAGAACGAGAAGGATGTCGTCGCGCAATCCCGCGTGAAGCCGCGCGATTTCCTCGCGGCTGGCATGGGTGCCGGTCGGGTTGTTGGGGTTGGCGATGAACACGATCCGAGTCCGCTCGGTCACGCACGACAGGATCGCGTCGACATCGGTCGCATAATCCTTGTCCGGCGCGACCACCGGAATCGCACCGACGCGCTTGGTAGCGATCGGGTACACGGTGAAGCCATAGTTGACGTAGATGATCTCGTCGCCCGGCCCGGCGAACGCTCCGGCGGCGAGGTGCAGCACCTCGTCCGAGCCGTTGCCATAGATGATCCGGTCGGGGTCGAGCCCATGCTTGGCGGCCAGCGCCTCGCGCAACTCGGTGCCACTGGCATCAGGGTAGCGCGCGAGGCTGTTCGCGGCAGTCGCGAATGCTGCGCGCGCGGCGGGCGAGGTGCCCAATGGATTCTCGTTCGACGACAGCTTGATCGCCTTGCGGCCATCATCCGTCTTCGACTTGCCCGGCACATAGGGGGCGATGTCCATGATCCACGGCTTGGGTGTCGGTCCTGTCATGCCGGGGGCGATGGCCGATGCGGTCGCAAATCGCAAGGTTTGCGCAATCCCCCTGTGCTAGGGAATGCGCCGCAGGGGGACGAGGATGCGGGGGAACGAGGCGTTTTGGCGCGCATTGCAGCTGGCGCGGCGCGACGATCTGGCAAGGCTGGGGCGAGCAATGCCGGTTCCGGGCCATGAAGGCATCGGGCGGCGCGCGCTGCTGAAAGGAATAGCCGCAGGGGGGGATGGCCGGAGCGCTTGCCGGACCTGTGACGGCTGCGCTGCCCCGCTCCGGGCGGGTCGCGATCGTCGGTGGCGGGATCGCCGGGCTCGCCGCGCTGCACCGGCTGAGCGATGCCGGGATCGAGTGCCGCCTCTACGAAGCGCGCAATCGCATGGGCGGGCGAATGTTCACCCAGCGCACCGGCGACGGGCAATGGTTCGAGGCGGGCGGGCAGCTGGTCAATTCGGACCATGACGACATGCACGCGCTGGCGAAGGCATTCGGCATCCCGATGGTCGATCGCAAGGACGGGCCGCACCAGTCGGTCGTGCTCGACCGCGGGGTATTGGTGCCGCAGAGGGAGCTGGTGCGGCTGCTGACCCCGCTTGCCGCGCGGATCGCGCGCGATTCAGAGGCAGTCGATGCTGATCCACGCGCGGCGGCGGCAATCGATTCGCTGTCGGTCGCGCACTATCTCGACCGCCATGCGCGCCTCATCCCTGATCCCCGCATCCGCCGCCTGATCGAGGCGAGCATCCGCACCGAATATGGCGCCGAACCGGGTGCGTCCTCGGCGCTCCAGCTGATCTTCAACCTGCCCACGGTGAAGGGCGAGCATGTCGAAGTGCTCGCCGGGAGCGACGAGCGCTATGCCATCGCCGGGGGCAGCGGACGGCTGGCCAACGCCATCGCCGACGCGCATCGCGACCGGATCGAAAGCGGCAAGCGGCTGGCGTCGGTGCGCGAGACGGGCGGGGCGCTGCGGCTGACCTTTCTCGACGGGAGCGTGACGGAGGCCGATGTCGCGGTGATCGCGGTGCCCGCACCGATCCTGCGGCAGATCGACTTCGCCGTGCCGCTGTCGGCGCGCTGGCGCGCATTTATTGCGGAGGTGGATCTGGGTGCGAATGAGAAGGTTCAGGTGACGTCGAACGGTACGCCATGGCAGGGGGTGCTGGGGGCTGGCGGCGAACTGTGGGACATCGCCTCGCCCTATGCGCTGGGCTGGGACGGCACGGTGCGGGGCGTGCCGGGCGCGCCGGTATGGACCTGGTATCTGGGCGGCGGACAGGTCGCGGCGGCGCAGGACGCGCCCGAAGCACTCGCCGCCGCCTTTGCCGCGCGGACGGAGGGCGCGATGCCGGGGATCGCCGATGCGGTCGCAGGCGGAGTGGTGCGGCGGACGAACTGGTCGCGCGATGCGCTGACATTGGGCGCCTATACCAACAGCGCGCCGGGCCAACTGACCCGCTTCGCCCCGCTGTTCTGGGTCGAATCCGACGATCCCGCCGAGCGCCAGTCGGCGGTGGCGGGGCGGATCGTATTTGCGGGCGAGCATGTGTCCGATGCCTGGGTCGGCTTCATGAATGGTGGCGCGCAGACTGGGCGGCTGGCGGCGGACGCGATCCTTGCCGCGCGTGGGAAGCGCCGCGCCGCTTGAACGCGGGCGCGCGTCCCCGTAACAGCGCGCAGATGTCGGACGATCCGCGCTTTGGCCTCGACCGCCGCGTGACGCTGCCGGGGCCGCTGCGCCTCGACGGCGGCGTACTGCTGTCGCCGGTCGAGATCGCCTATGAGACCTATGGGACGCTGGCGGCAGACGGCGGCAATGCGATCCTGATCTGTCACGCGTTGACCGGCGATCAGCATGTCGCGTCGGAACATCCGATCACCGGCAAATCCGGCTGGTGGACCCGGATGGTTGGGCCGGGCAAGCCGATCGATCCGGCGCGGCACTTCATCGTCTGCGCCAATGTCCTGGGCAGCTGCATGGGGTCGTCCGGCCCGGCGACGCTCAACCCCGCGACTGGCGCGCCATGGGGCATGAGCTTTCCGGTCATCACCATCCGCGACATGGTGCGCGCACAGGCGATGCTGCTCGACCATCTCGGTGTCGAACGGCTGAAGGCCGTGGTCGGCGGGTCGATGGGGGGAATGCAGGCGCTGAGCTGGCCCGCCACCTTCCCCGATCGGGTCGAGGCGGCGGTGGTGATCGCGTCGACCGCGCGGCATTCGGCGCAGAATATTGCGTTCCACGAAGTCGGGCGTCAGGCGGTGATGGCCGACCCGCGCTGGAATGGCGGTGCCTATTATGAGGGCGAGCCGCCCGCATCGGGCCTCGCCGTCGCTCGGATGGCGGCGCACATCACCTATCTGTCCGAAGCGGGGCTGACCGAGAAATTCGGGCGCAAATTGCAAGCGCGTGAGGCCAAGACCTTCGGCTTCGACGCGGACTTTCAGGTCGAATCCTATCTGCGTCATCAGGGGCTGAGCTTCGTCGACCGGTTCGACGCCAACGCCTATCTCTACATCACCCGCGCGATGGATTATTTCGATCTGGCCGAGGAGCATGGCGGGGTGCTGGCGAATGCGTTTCGCGAGACGAAGGCGCGCTTCTGCCTCGTGAGCTTCGACACCGACTGGCTCTACCCGACCCGCGATTCGCGCAGCATCGTCCATGCGCTCAATGCGGCGGGTGCGCCGGTCAGCTTCGTCGAACTGTCCTCGCCCTTCGGCCATGACGCCTTCCTGCTCGACGCACCCGTGCTGAACCGGGTTGTCGACGGTTTTCTGAGGGCCGGCGAATGAGCGACCTTCGCCCCGACCTCGCGATCATCGCTGCCAATGTCGCGCCGGGCAGCCGCGTGCTCGACGTCGGCTGCGGCGACGGGGCGCTGATGGCGGCGCTGCGTGACCAGCGGCAGGTCGACGCGCGGGGCCTGGAAATCGACGCGCATAATGTCGCCTCCGCAGTCGGACGCGGGTTGTCGGTGATTCAGGGGGATGCCGACACCGACCTTGCCGATTATCCCGACGCCAGCTTCGACTATGCGATCCTGAGCCAGACGTTGCAGACGACGATGCGCCCACATGTCGTGCTCGATCATCTGCTGCGGATCGGCGAGCGCGCGGTCGTGTCCTTCCCCAATTTCGCGCATTGGCGGGTGCGGCTGTCGCTGTTGTGGGGCGGGCGGATGCCGGTAACGCGGCTGTTGCCGGTGGCGTGGTATGAGACGCCGAACATCCACCACGTCACCATCGACGATTTCCGGGCCTATGTCCGCGAGCAGGGGATCACGGTCGAGCAGGCCTGGTTCCTGTCCGGCGATCAGCTGACCAGCGCCGCCGCCGCCAATTTCCGCGCGGAGCACGCCGTCTTCCTGCTGAAGAAATAGTTTTCGACGAAGCGCGCGTGACGGGTCCGGTTTCGCCCGTTACCAATTGCTCCCAGAACATATTCAGGGAGTCCCATATGCGTCAGTCGGTCGCCGGCGTCCTCGCCGCGCTCTTCGTCATTGGTCAGGCACATGCCCAGGACAAGCCCGCCGAAAAGCCCAAATGGGACGTCAATGCGCCGCAGGGCGCGACGCTGAAGCAGGCGAAGATCGACACCGACGAAGGCAGCTGGATCGACGTCGATGTCAGCCCCGATGGCAAGACGATCGCGTTCGCATTGCTCGGCGATATCTACACCATGCCGATCACCGGCGGCACGCCGACGCGCGTTGCCGAAGGCATGGCGTGGGAAGTGCATCCGCGCTTCTCACCCGATGGCCGTCGCATCGCCTTTACCTCCGATCGCGGCGGCGGCGACAATATCTGGATCATGAACGCCGATGGCAGCGACAAGAAGCAGCTGACCAAGGAAGATTTCCGCCTGCTCAACCAGCCGAGCTGGTCGCCGGACGGGCAGTATATCGTCGCCAAGAAGCATTTCACTACCGGCCGCTCGCTCGGCACGGGCGAGGTGTGGCTCTACCATGTCTCGGGTGGCGCGGGGGTGCAGCTGGTCAAGCGGGTCAGCGAGCGGCACCAGAAGGAACTGGGCGAGCCGATCTATTCGGCCGACGGCACGGGGGTGTATTTCACGCGCAACATCACCTCAGGCCCGATCTTCGAATATGCGCAGGATTCGAACAGCAACCTGTTCAATATCGAGCGCTACGACCTCGAGACCGGGGAGACCACGACTGCGGTGTCGGGGCTGGGCGGATCGGTGCGACCCGCGCCCTCGCCCGATGGCAAGTCCATCGCCTTTGTCCGGCGTGAAGCGGGCAAGTCCAAGCTGTGGGTCAAGGACATGGCGAGCGGGGCCGAGCGGATCGTCTATGGCGCGCTCGACCAGGATGTTCAGGAAACCTGGGCGGTCACCGGCGTCTATCCCAACATCGACTGGACGCCCGACAGCAAGTCGCTGGTCTTCTGGGCGGGCGGCAAGATCCGTCGCGTCGATAGTGACGGGAGCAACGCGGCGGTGATCCCGTTCCGCGTGACCGACACGCGCGCGGTGGCCGATGCCCCGCATCCGCAGATCGCGGTCGCGCCCGACAGCTTCACGACCAGGATGCCGCGCTTTGCCGCCGTCTCGCCCGATGGCGGCCGCGTGGTGTTCGAGAGCCTCGGCAAATTGTGGGTCAAGCCGGTTGCGGGCGGCGCGGCCAAGCGCCTGACCGGCCTGGCCGACGATGCCGGGATGGAGCTGTTCCCCGCCTGGTCGCGCGACGGGCGTTCGATCGTGTTTGTGCAGTGGAATGACGAGAGCCTGGGCTCGATCCGGATCGTCCCCGCTGCGGGCGGCACCGCGCGCGCGGTGACGCAGCAGCCGGGCCATTATGCCCGACCGCAATTCTCACCCGATGGGGCAACCATCGTGTTCGAGAAGGGCGATGGCGGCGGGTTGATCGCGTCCAAATGGGGCGAGAATCCGGGCGTGTATCGCGTCGCCAGCGCGGGCGGGACCCCGGTGATGGTCACGCGCGGCCTGTCGCGCCCGCATTTCGGCGCGTCGAACGACCGCGTGTTCATGGTCGAGGGGGGCGAGAAGCTCCAGCTGGTCAGCACGACCCTGTCGGGCGATGGCAAGCGCGTCCATGCCTCGGGCGAGATGGCCAATGAGTTCGTCGTGTCGCCCGACGGGCGCAGCGTCGCGTTCCGCCAGAATTATCAGGTGTTCGCGATGCCACTGATGCCCGGCGGGCAGCAGGTGGCGGTCGCGCCGCGCGGCGACGCGCTTCCGGTGGTGCGGGTCAGCGGCGATGGCGGCGATTACATCACCTGGTCGGGCGACGGCGCACGGCTGCACTGGAGCCTTGGCCCGACGCTCTACACGGCCGACCGCAGCGCCTTCTTCGCCTCCGCGCCGGGCGCGGCAAAGGCGACCATCACCCCGCGCACCACATCGATGGCGATGGAGGTCAAGGCGGCCAAGGCGACCGGTCGCATTGCGCTGACCGGTGCGCGGATCGTTACCATGGCAGACACCGATGGCGGGGTGATCGAGAACGGCACGATCGTGATCGAGGGCGACCGGATCGTCCAGATCGCGCCGACCGCCGCGATCCAGCTTCCGGCAGGCACCAAAACGATCGACGTCACCGGCAAGACGATCATCCCGGGGCTGGTCGATGCGCACGCGCACGGCCCCTATGGTACCGACGAGCTGATCCCGCAGCAGAACTGGTCGCTGCTCCAGAACCTCGCGCTCGGCACCACTACCCTGCACGATCCGTCGAGCCAGGCGGCGCATGTGTTCGCCGCGGCAGAGATGCAGCAGACCGGCAAGATCCTTGCCCCCCGCCTCTTTTCGACCGGCGAGATCGTCTATGGCGCCAAGGCGGCCGGGGTCTATGCCCAGATCGACAGCTATGACGACGCGCTCAACCATGTCCGTCGCCTGAAGGCGCAGGGCGCGAATTCGGTGAAGAACTACAATCAGCCGCGCCGCGAACAGCGCCAGATGGTCGTCGCCGCCGCGCGCGCGGAGGGGATGCAGGTGGTCGCCGAGGGCGGGTCGCTGTTCGGGATGGACATGAACCTGATCGCCGACGGCAATTCGACGCTGGAGCACAATGTCCCGCT
The DNA here is from genome assembly GCF_024700005.1 of Sphingomonas sp. J344. NCBI lineage: Bacteria > Pseudomonadati > Pseudomonadota > Alphaproteobacteria > Sphingomonadales > Sphingomonadaceae > Sphingomonas > Sphingomonas sp. J344. Next base: position 1,483,292 of record NZ_JAJONB010000001.1, read on the forward strand.
CGACATCTTCTACAAGGATGTCCTGCAGCTCTTCGGCCAGAGCGACACCAACTACACCCCGACGCTCGTGGTCACCTATGGCGGCCTGGCGGGCGATCCGTACTGGCGTCAGGCGACCAATGTCTGGGAAAACCCGTTGATGGTCCACACGCCCCCGGCGCAGCTGCGCGCGGTGACGATGCGCCGGACCACCGCCCCCGAAAGCAACTTCGTCGATGACGAAAGCGCGCGCGAGGCGAAGAAGGTGATGCAGGCGGGCAAGCTGGTCGCGATCGGCGCGCACGGGCAGCAGGCGGGCATCGCCGCGCATTGGGAACTGTGGTCGTTCGTGCGCGGCGGCATGACCCCGGTCGAGGCGCTGCGCACGGGCACGATCGATTCGGCAAAGTCGCTGGGCTACGCGAAGGATGTCGGGTCGCTGGAGGTGGGCAAGCTCGCCGACTTGCTGGTGCTCGATGCCGATCCGACCGCGGACATTCGCAACAGCGACAAGATCCACCGCGTCATGCTCGGCGGGCGGATGTACGACCCGCGCACGATGAACGAGGTCGACACCGGCACCGCCAAGCGCCGCCCCTATTGGTGGGAGTGATCGGCTGAGGGCGGGGGCGACGATGCCCCGGCCGCGCCCTTCGGGGTTCCGCTCGACCATGTAACCGGTTACAAGTGTGTCATGCGCATGTAAGCGCCGGTTCGGGAGATGGTCGATGCGTGCAATCCTTGCGGTGACTCTGGCGGGCCTGTGCGCGGCGGGGGCGGCAAGCGCGCAGCCGGGCAAGCGGACCTATGCCAACCCGATCGACCTCGACTATCGCTACAATTACGAGCAGGTGAACGAGGACATCTCGTACCGCACCGGTGCCGACCCGGTGATCATCCGGCACAAGGACGCCTATTATCTCTTCCAGACGCTGGCCGAGGGCTATTGGCGCTCGACCAATCTGATCGACTGGACCTTCATCACGCCGAGCCGCTGGGAAAAGGGCGGATTCGTCGCCCCCGCCGCCTGGTCGGATGGCGAGCGGCTCTATCTGATGCCGTCGATGATGGAGCCGGGGTCGGTCTATGTGTCCGACGCGCCGGAGACGGGCAAGCTCGACTATTTCGTACGCCGCATGCCGCGTTTGCCCGGGCAGATCTGGCCGGGTGGCGAGGCGAATATGAAGCCGGGCGATGTGCCGCCGGGGCCGTGGGACCCCGCGCTGTTCCTGGACGATGACGGCAAATGGTATTTCTATTGGGGGTCGTCCAACGTCTTTCCACTCTATGGCATCGGGATCGAATTCCGCGACGGCCGCATGATTTATAAGGGCCGCGCGACCGAGGCGTTCAGGCTCGACCCCGACAATCATGGTTGGGAACGCTTCGGGCAGGATCATTCGGGCACCTTGCCCGACGGCAAGCCGATCAAGCCGTTCATGGAGGGGGCGTGGATGACCAAGGTCGCCGGCACCTACTACCTCCAGTACGGCGCGCCGGGCACCGAATATAACGCCTATGCCAATGGCGCCTACACATCGAAATCGCCGCTCGGCCCGTTCGAATATGCGCCGTGGAACCCGGTCGCCTACAAGCCCGGCGGGTTCGTCGAGGGTGCGGGACATGGCTCGACGGTACAGGACCATCACGGCAACTGGTGGAACAGCGGCACGCCTTGGCTCGGCCATAACTGGACGTTCGAGCGGCGGATCAACCTGTTCCCGACGCGATTCGAGGCGGATGGGCAGATGTGGGCGTCGTCGCGCTTCGGCGATTTTCCGCACTGGATGCCGGAGGGGAAGGTCGAGGATATCGAGGGGCTGTTCACCGGCTGGATGCTGTTGTCCTATCGCAAGAGGCTGACCGCCTCCTCGACATTGGGCGAGTTCGACGCCAGCCGCGCCGCGGACGAGAATCCGCGCACCTTCTGGGTCGCCGCCAGCAATCGCGCGGGCGAGACGCTGACGATGGACCTCGGCGCGGCGAAGACGGTACGCGCAATCCAGGTCAATTTCGCGGACTACAAGTCCGGTCGCTATGGCGACGCGCCCGACATCTATACGGAGTTCCGGCTGGAGGGATCGGTGGACGGCAAGCGCTGGTCAAAGCTCGCCCAGACCGAAGCGCCTCGCCGCGACCGTCCCAACGCCTATTTCCAGCTTGAGCGCCCGGCGAAGGTGCGCTTCGTCCGCTATGTCCATGGCCATGTCGGCGGGGCGCATCTGGCGATCAACGACCTGCGCGTATTCGGCAATGCCGATGGCCGCGCGCCAGCCGGGCCCGGCGCGGTGACCGCGATCCGCGACGAGGACGAACGCAACGCCAAGGTCAGCTGGCGCAAGGTGCCGGGCGCGACCGGCTACAACGTGATGTGGGGCATCCGCCCGGATCGGCTGACGCTGACCTATCAGGTCTTTGCCGATGATCTGGGCGGCGACCGGCTGGCCAGCCTTGACCTGCGCGCACTCAACAAGGGTGTCGGCTATTATGCAGCGGTCGAGGCATTCAACGAAACTGGCGTGTCGAAACGCAGCGCGGCGGTGCGGGTGCGTTAGCTTGCGCTGGTCGAGCGTACCACCAGTTCGGCCTGGTGCAGTTCCGCGCGCGTATCCGCACCTTCGCCCTCAAGCACGTCGATCACCCGGCCGATCGCGTCCTCGCCCAGTTCGGCGATCCGCACCCGCATGGTGGTAACGCCCAGATAGCGCGCGAGCGGGATATCGTCGAAGCCGGTGACCGCGACCCGGCCCGGAACATCGATCCCCGCCCCGCGCAGCCCGTTGAGGCACCCGATGGCCATCATGTCATTCGCCGCGAATACGGCGTCGCAGTCGATCTGCCCCGCGACGATCGCCCGGGCTACCGCCTCGCCGCCCTCTTCGGCGAAATCGCCGGGCAGGACGATCGGCTCAACCCCGGGCAGGTGTCGGGCGATGCTGGCCCGGAAGGCGCTCGCGCGTTCGCTCGCATCGATATTGCCCTCCGGCCCCGCAATATGGACAATCCGGCGGCGACCGGCTGCGACCAGATGGGCGACCATCGCGTCGGTCGCTGCGTTGTTGTCGAGCCGTACGGTCGCCAGGTCGCTGATCGCGCGTGGGCCGTTGATGATCAGCGAAGGCAGGCCGGTCGGCAGCGCACGTCGCAGCATCGACTCGGGCAGATGCGGCGCCATTACCACCAGTCCGTCGACCCGGCCGCGCATTGCGCGCAATGCCATCGCTGCCTGTTCGCTGTCGTCATGCATCACCGATAGCAGCATCACATAGCCGCGGCGGCTCGCCTCGCGATCGAGGCCGCGCACGAACTCGCTGAAGAACTCGCCATGCAGGTCGGGCAGCACGACCCCGATCGCGTGCGCGCGGGCCAGGCTGAGGCTGCGTGCGCCGGCATGGGGGACATAGCCCAGCTCGTTTGCTGCAGCGATCACGCGCTCGCGCGTCTCGGCACGGACATTGCCCAGCCCGTTCAGCGCGCGCGACACCGATGCGATCGACACCTTTGCCTGCCGTGCCACATCCCGAATCGTCGCTTCGCCCATCCGTCCGACACCCCCGTTGATAACGTTCCTTCTGGTTCGGGTCTTTCGCGATTGCAAATGCGATCGTTACACGGCATGTAACCGGTTACGGTTTGCCGCGACAACCCCAAATCGGGGCGCGCCATCCATTCGATTTTCGCGCCCTTGCCGGTGCGACCCGTTCACGAGAGGACCCAAGATGCTCGACACCCGGATTTCCCGCCGCGCCGCCCTGATGGGTGCGGGTGCGGTCGCCGCATGGCTGCACAGCCCGGCGCGGGCGCTGATGGGTGAAGCGGCCAGGGTCGAGGTTCCCGGGTTCGTCGATGCGCTGGTGGCGAAGATGACGATTCACGAAAAGGCGGGCCAGCTCAGCCTGATGGCCGCGGCATGGGGCGGCGGCGCGGCGATCGCGATGAACCCGCCAAGCGGATCGAACGCCAATTTCGGGCAGCAGCTCGACGAAGTGCGTCAGGGCCGCATCACCGGCGTGTTCAACGGCAACAATGCGCGCATGTGCCGGATGATGCAGACTGCAGCGATGCAGGAATCGCGGCTCAAGGTTCCGCTGATCTTCGCCGCCGACATCATCCACGGTCATCGCACCATCTTCCCGGTCCCGCTGGGCGAGGCGGCGAGCTTCGAGCCATTGCTCGCGCAAAAGGCGGCCGCGGCGGCGTCGTTCGAGGCGGCTGCTGCGGGCATCGACTGGACCTTTGCTCCGATGGTCGACATTGCGCGCGACCAGCGCTGGGGCCGCGGGGTCGAGGGATCGGGCGAGGACGTGCTGCTCGGCAACCTCTTCGCCGAGGCGCGCGTGCGCGGCTTCCAGGGCAAGAGCCTCAAGGCGATCGACACGATGATGGCCTGCGCCAAGCATTTCGCCGCTTATGGCGCGGCGGAGGCGGGGCTGGACTACAACACCGTCGATGTGTCCGAGCGGACGCTGCGCGAAGTCTATTTCCCACCCTTCCAGGCCGCCTTTGCTGCGGGCGCGCCAACCACGATGGCGGCGTTCAACGAGCTGTCGGGTGTCCCCGCCACCGGCAATGAGTGGCTGATGCGCAAGATTTTGCGCGACGAATGGGGCTTCGACGGCTTTGTCGTGTCCGATTACACCGGCGACATGGAGATGATCGCGCATGGCTATGCCGCCGATGCGCGTGAGGCGACCAAGCTCGCCTTCATGGCCGGTGTCGACATGAGCATGACCAGCGGTTTCTACCGCGACCACCTTCCCGACCTGGTCGAGAAGGGCGAGGTGCCGATGGCGCGGGTCGATGCTTCGGTGCGCAAGGTGCTGGCGCTCAAGGCCAAGCTCGGCCTGTTCGAGGATCCGTTCCGTCGCATCGACGAAAAGCGCGAAGCCGCGCGGACGCGGACCAAGGAAAATCTCGCGCTGGCGCGGGAAGCGGGCAAGCGTTCGATCGTCATGCTCAAGAATGACGGCGACCTGCTGCCGCTGCCGAAATCGGGCAAGAAGATCGCGATCATCGGTCCGTTCGCGGAGGGTCAGCATGACCTCAACGGCCCGTGGTGCGTCTATGGCGACAACAAGCAGGCGATCGACCTGGCCACCGGCATCCGTAACGCGCTGGGCAAGGACGCCCCGGTCAGCGTGACGCTGGGATCGAAGGTCGAGGCGCCGCTGGATGGCGGGATTGCCGCCGCGGTGGCGGCGGCGAACGCGGCGGACGTCGTGCTGCTCGTGATCGGCGAGTCGGAGAATATGTCGGGCGAGGCGCAGTCGCGCACCAGCATCACCGTCCCCGCGCCGCAGATGGCGCTGGCCGAAGCCGTGGCGGCAACCGGGAAGCCGATCGTCGTGCTGCTCAAGAATGGTCGCGCGCTGGCGCTGGAGGGGGGCGGTCAAGAACGCCCCCGCAATCCTCGTCACCTGGTTCCTGGGGTCGGAGAGCGGCAATGCCATCGCCGACGTGCTGTTCGGCGACTATAGCCCTTCGGCGCGCCTGCCGATCAGCTTCCCGCGCGAATCCGGGCAGCAGCCCTATCACTATGCGCACAAGCCGACCGGTCGTCCGAACCCGAGCGACGACAAGCTCGAGCCGTACAAGACCCGCTGGCGCACCAGCCCGAACTCGTCGCTCTATCCGTTCGGGCACGGGCTGACTTACGGCAAGGTCGAGTATGCGGGCCTGACTCCGCAGCAGGGGACGCTGGGCTGGGACGGCGAGATCGCCTTCACCGCGACGATCACAAATCGCGGCACGCGTGCGATCGAGGAAGTGGTGCAGCTCTACATCCGCGACCGCGCGGCGAGCATCACCCGTCCGGTGCGTGAGCTCAAGGCGTTCCGCAAGCTGGCGTTGGCCCCCGGGGCGAGCGAGACGGTGCGCTTCGTGCTGCGCCGTCGTGACCTGCAGTTCATCGGCGTGGATCTCAAGCCCACGGTGGAGGCCGGCCTGTTCGACGTTTGGATCGCGCCGTCTGCAGAAGCACAGGGCGTCCACTCGACCTTCACCCTCACCGCCGCCTGACGGCTCCCCCTACCCGGCCAGTCCGGGACCGGCACCGCCCCCGCTCCCCCTCCTCCCCGGGGCGGTGCCGGATAAGGGGGATCAACCTCTCAGGTCGCGAACGATCTGCGCATGCGTGCCGCGCGCGAGCGGGTTGAGCGCCATCATCACGCACGAGAAGGCGAGGAAGCCGAGCGGGACGAGCGCGATCGTCAGCCGCATCGCGGTAAGCGTCGCGTCGCTCTGATCGACATTGGCGACATAACCGGCGCTATCGAATCCGAAGCCGAGGATCGCCGTGGCCAGCCCGATCGCCACCCGCTGAAGCAACGCCGCCATGCCGAACACCGCGCCCTCGACGCGCAGCCCGGTGCGCTGCTCGCCATATTCGATCGTGTTGGGCAGCATCGCCCAGAACACGAAGTTGAGGCCGACGATCATCGCCTGCATCGCCATCAGATAGGCCTGCATCACCCCGGCGCGGTGGATATCGACCAGCGCGAAGGCGGCGAGCCCGGCGCTCGCCAACCCGGCGGCGAGGAACCACAGGCCCCGCGCGCCGATGCGTCGGCGCAGCAGCATCCACAGTGGCACTGACACCGCGCTGACCACGCTCATCGACGCGAGGGCGAGCTGACCGCTCGCCTCGTCGTGGAGAAAATATTTGAAATAATAGAGGACCGACTTGTTGAGGATCGTCACCGCCACGATCACCGCCATCATCGCTAGGTTCAGCGTGACAAAGGCGCGGTTGGCGGCGATGGCGCGTAGAGCCGTCAGCACCGGAACCGGCTCGGCGCGCTGCGGCACATCGGCTTCGCGATAGCTCAGGCCGACAAAGGCGAGAATCGCTGCCCCGGCAAGCGCGAACAGGATCGCCGCCCCGAAATACGCATCGGCGGCGCGTTCGGCCCCGAGCAGTCCTGCACCCAGCGGCACCGTGCCGAGTGCCACCACGATCGCGGCAAGCGTGCCCGACAGCATGCGCACCCCCGCAACGAACGCCCGGTCATTGCTGTCGGTGCTGACCCGCGCGCTCATCGCCAGATAGGGGACGTTGAGAAAGGCATAGGCGGTGCGGAACAGGATATGCCCCGCAAAAATCCCTGCCATCCCCCAGTATCCGGGCGCAAGCGGGGGCAAATAGGCGAGCATGAAGCCCAGCCCCAGCGGCATTCCGCCCAGCGCCAGCAACCGCCCCAGCCCCCCGCGCGGCTCATGCCGGTCGGCGAGCAGCCCTGCGGCGAAGTTCGCAATCCCGTCCCACACCGATGCCGCCAGAAAGATCGTTGCCGCCACTCCCACCGGCAGCCCCAGCGCGTCGGTGTAGTAGAACAGCAGGAAGAGCATCGCGCTCTGCCAGTAGAGATTGAACGCAAAGTCCCCGAACCCGAACAAAGCGAGGCGGAAGCGGGTCGGGCGGGGGCGACGCTCACTCCGCCGCCAGCAGCGATTCCACGCCGCCCAGATCGACCGAGACGAGACGGCTGACCCCGCGCTCGACCATCGTCACGCCGAACAGGCGGTGCATGCGGCTCATCGTTGCGGCATTGTGGGTGACGATCAGATAGCGGGTTGCGGTCTCGCGCGTCATTGCTTCGAGCAGGTCGCAAAAGCGCTCGATATTGGCGTCGTCGAGCGGCGCATCGACTTCGTCGAGGACGCAGATCGGCGCGGGATTGGTGAGGAACAGCGCGAAGATCAGCGCGACCGCGGTCAGCGCCTGTTCGCCGCCAGACAACAGGGTCAGCGACTGAAGCTTCTTGCCCGGCGGCTGCGCCATGATCTCCAGCCCCGCCTCCAGCGGATCGTCGGAGTCGATCAGCGCCAGATGCGCCTGGCCGCCGTCGAACAGGGTGGTGAACAGACGTCGGAAATGCTGGTCGACCGCCTCGAACGCGGTCAGCAGCCGCTGGCGGCCCTCGCGGTTCAACGTTCCGATACTGCCGCGCAGCCGGTGGACCGCCTGAATAAGCTCGTCGCGCTCGGCTGCGGCGGTCTGCGCGGCGCTGGTGAGTTCGGCCAGTTCGGTCTCGGCGATCAGATTGACCGGGCCGATCCGCTCGCGCTCGGCGATCAGCCGGTCGTGGGCGGCGGATTCATCTTGCGGCCCACGCACCGAATCGGGATCGAAGCCAACCCGTTCGGACAGCAAGGGCGGCGGGCATTCGAAGCGCTCGCCCGACAGCCGGTTCATCTCGACCCGGCGCAGATCGTGGTTCTCCACGCGGGCGACGGCTCCGGCACGCTGCTCGCGCGCTTCGCCCAGCGCGTCGCCCGCGCTGCGGACGGCGGCTTCGGTGTCGCGCAGTTCGGCTTCGGCCTCCCGCTCGGCAAGCTGGGCGGCGGCGCTCTCGATCCGCGCCTCCTCGCTGGCGGATTCGGCGTCCGCAACGGCGGCGTCGAGCTCGGCGGGGCGCGAGGCGAGCGCATCGGCGGCCTCGGCCAGCTCGATCGCGCGCGCGTCCATCTCGGCGATGCGGCGTGCGGCTTCGCCGGCGCGTGAGGTCCAGCTGCGTCGTTCGGACCCCGCGGCGGCGAGCCGTTCTCGCGCGACGGCGATGTCGCGCTCCAATGCGCCGCGTTCGGCCCGGGCGGTCGCCGCAGCGGTGCGGCGCAGTTCGGCTTCGGACGACAGCGCAGTCACCTTGGCACGGGTCTCGCTGCCATCGGGAAGCGCCGCGCGCGCGGCTTCGGCGCGGCTGACTTCGCCTGCCGCTTCCTCCAGTTCGGCGGCAGTGCGCGCGCGGCGCCCCTCCAGATCGGCGCGCTGCGCATCGAGCCGCTCGATCGCCGCAGCGGCGCGATCCTCGGCGCGCGCGGCGTCGCGCCCGGCAGTTTCGGAACTGTCGAGCAGGCGGCGGCAATCGGAGGCGGCGCGCTTCGCCTCGGCGATCTCGCCCTCGATCCGGGCGAGTTCGGCGTCGGCAGAATCTACCGCGCGGATAGCGGCGGGGCGCGCCTTCTCGATCGCATGGAGCCGGTTGACCCGCTCCAGCCGCTCGGCCGCCGCCGCCCCGCCCGAGCGCGCGACATAGCCGTCCCACCGGCGCAGCACGCCCATCAGTGTCACCAGCCGCTGCCCGACCGCGAGCGGCTGGCCAGTGTCGGCCTCGGCGACCAGCACTTGCGCCAGTCGGCGGGCGAGCGCGGGCGGGGCGGCAACATGCGCAGCCAAAGGCGTGGTGCCTGGTGGCGGCGGAGGGTCGCCGGGCAGCGCGTCCGCACCGGCCCAGTGGCGCTCGCCGGTCGGGTCGAGCCCCGCCTCAAGATCGTCGCCCAGCGCGGCGGCCAGCGCTCGCTCGTAACCCGGATCGACCGTCACCTTGTCGAGCAGCCGTTCCTTGCCACTCGGTCGGGTCGCCTTGGACAGGGCGGCCGCCTCGCTGTCGAGCGCGGCGAGTTCGGCATGCGCCTCGGCGCGCGCCGACTGGGCGCGACTGCGCGACTCGATCGCGGCGCGCTCGGCGGCGTCGGCGCGGGCAAGGCCGGTGCGTGCGGCCTCGGCCTGGCGTGCCGCCTGCGCGCGCGCATCGGCGGCGCGCTGGCGTTCGGCGGCGAGCGGAGCGGGATCGCCCAGCGCGTGCATCTCCGCCTCGACCCGCGCGGCGTCGCGCGTGGCGCGTTCGGCGCGGGTGCGCGCAGCAGCGAGCGCGGCATCGGCCACGCGCGTCTCGGCGGCTTCGGCGGCCTGTGCGGCGAGCGCCTGTGCCAGCGCGACTTCGGCATCGCGCGCGGCGCGTTCGGCTTCGGCCAGTGCCGCGTCGAGATCGGGCATCCGCGCAGTCGACTCGGCAATGCGTGCGTTGAGCGCCTGAACCTCGCTGTCGAGCCGCGCGAGCGCGTCGGCGGCGTCGCGCGCCAGCGCGCCCTCGCGCTCCTTGTCGGTTTCGAGCCGCGCGGCGGAGTCGCGCAGTTCGGCGATCCGGCGGTCGATCGCCCCGCGTTCGCCGCGCAGGGTCGCCAGTCTGTGCATCGCCTCGCTCGCCCGGTCGCGCTGGGTCAGCGCGGCGGCGCGGGCACTGGCGAGCGTCGTCGCCACCGCCTGTTGCGCGGCGAGCGCAGCCTCCTGCGCGGCGGTGCGTTCGGCGACCAGAGCCTCGGCGGCGGCTGCCTCCTTCTTCGCCGCATCGGCGGCGGCGGTGGCGTCGCGCCAGCGGGCGAAGATCATTCGTCCTTCGGCGATGCGGATCCGGTCGGAAAGCTCGCGATAGCGTTCGGCCTGACGCGCCTGACGCTTGAGCGCGGCGGCACGCGCCTCCTGATCGGAAATCAGTTCGTCGAGCCGTGTAAGATTGGCCTCGGTCGCGCGCAGCTTCTGTTCGGCATCCTTGCGCCGGACATGGAGGCCCGAAATGCCGGCAGCTTCCTCCAGCATCTGGCGGCGCTCGCCCGGCTTGGCCTGGATGATGGCGCCGATCCGCCCCTGACTGACCAGCGCCGGCGAATGCGCGCCGGTGGCAGAATCGGCGAAGAGCAGCCCGACATCCTTGGCGCGGACGTCGCGGCCGTTGATGCGATAGGCTGACCCCGCGCCACGCTCGATCCGGCGGACGACTTCCAACTCCCCGTCTTCAGGACCGCCGGCCTGTTCGGCGAGGATCGAGACTTCGGCGAAATCGCGCTGCGGACGGCTCGCGGTGCCCGCGAAGATCACGTCCTCCATCCCCGCGCCGCGCATCGATTTGGCGCTGTTCTCGCCCATCGCCCAGCGCAATGCTTCGAGCAGGTTGGACTTGCCGCAGCCATTGGGGCCGACGATGCCGGTCAGCCCCGGCTCGATGCGCAGGTCGGCGGGGTCGACGAAGCTCTTGAACCCGGTGAGGCGGAGCCGCTTGATCTGCATGTCTAGCGGCCCCGCCCCCGGCTTGCGCGATCAGGCGCCTGCGGCCTTCAGCGCCGCTTCGACCTCCGGCCAGGTGCCGGTGTTTTCCAGCACCTTGTCGTTGAGGATGAAGGTCGGCGTGCCGGCGATGTTATACTTCTTCTGACCGGCCTCGGCGGACTTCACCAGCGCCTCGGTCGCGGCTGCATCGGCGAGGCAGGCGCGCGCCTGTGCCTCGGGCACGCCGCGCTGCTGGACAAAGGCGAGATAGCCGAACTTTTCCGCCACGGCGGCAATACGCTGCTGCGGTGCCATCGCCTCGACCTGCTGGATGAAGGGGTCGTCCTGCTTCGGGCCGTTGCTCATCAGCGTCTGCTGTTCGGCGAACATCTGGTCGAGGATCGGGAAGAACGGGCCGGGCCCGGCGCACTGGCCGGCCAGCGCAGCGCCGACGTCGATCTGGTTGAGCAGGAAGTCGCGGAATTCGAAGCTGACCTTGCCGGTCGCGATATAGGCCTTGAGCGGCTCCATGCCGGTCACCGCGAAATTGGCGCAATGGCCGCAGGTGCGCGAGCCATATTCGATCAGCTTGATCGGCGCGTCGGGGTTGCCCATGCGGAAGCCGCCCTCGGCGGTCTTGACCACGGTGTCGACCCATTGGGTTCCGGAAGGCGCGGAGGCACCGGCCACCGGAGCCGCAGGCGCGGCAGCGGTGTTGTTGCCCGCGTCGCCGCCGCCGCAGCCTGCCAGAGCGATCACCGATACCAGGCCGATTGCAATTCGCTTCAAGTCACGTCTCCATTTCCGGGGGATAGTTCAGCGCGCGCCGGCGGCGCGCAATTCGGGTTCCAGCGTTTCCCAATGGCCGCCGCCACCGGTCTTGCCGTTGATGACGAAGGTCGGCGTGCCCTTGATCGTCTTCCACGACGCGTCCGCCATCGCGGTCAGGCGGTTGAGGTCGGTCGGGGTTGCGAAACACTGGTTGATTGTCGCCTGGGTCATACCGCGCCCACGCATCAACGCGCTGAGGCCGGAGGCATCTGCCGCACCCTTGAGTTGGACCAGTTCGGGTTGCGACTGCAGCGTCGCGGCGTTCGCCTGCCACCATTGCGCGCCCTTGCGAGACCAGTCGGGTTGCGCCGCGAAAATCGCGTCGGTCGCGCCCGAAAAACCGCGCGGGCCGCTGCAGCGCGCGAGCAAAGCGGCGGCCATGTCGAGTGGGTCGCGCACCGCGTGCCGCACTTCGACCTGCACCGCGCCGCGACGGACATAGCCGTCCTTCAAGGGCACTTTCGACTCGCCGACGAAGTGCGCGCAAGCGCCACAGGTGTAGCTCAAATACTCGACCAATTTCACCTTCGCCGCCGGGTTGCCGATGACATAGGCACCCGATGGCGCCTGGGTCACATGCGTCGACCAGTCGCGCGGCGCTACTGCCGCCTTCTTCTTGGGCTGCTGGGCGGTCGCACCACCGGCGACGACCGCACCGATGGCGAGCGGGGCGAGAATCGCGAACATACGCATCAGTCGATCTTTCCAAGCTTGAACGGTGGTGTGGCGAGCCCGGCACCGAGTCCCTCGAGCACCGCGCGCAATTCGGGATCAACGATCGCACGCAGGCTGTCGCCGAGTTCGGTAGGAAGCGGCGCGGCGGGTGCGGGGGCAACCGGCTTGGGCTTGCGCGCGACCTCACCCTGCCGGATCGCGACGCGGGCGACGGCGGGATAGCCGAAGAAGCGGTTCACGCGATCGACGATTTCTGGCGCGATATGCTGCATCATCGGGGCATGCGCGCCCTGGACGACGAGGCTGAGCACGCCGTTGGAGCGTTCGCCGCGCGGGAAGCGGATCGATTCGGGCGACGACACACCAGCATAGCGCTCGCCGACAATCTCGCTCCACCGGCTGAGCACGGCGCTCTGGACAAAGCCGAACTTGCGGAACGCGACGCGGCCGACATCGGGCACCAGATCCGCGACGACGCGGACACGGTTGCTGCGGCGGGGTGCGTCGGGGGTGGCGCGCGGCTTACTCATTCGCTCCGTCCATGCCATAGCCGGGGCGTGCCCGACAATGTTTCTCGCGACATCGCCGATCCGCTGCTGGCCTGGTACGACGCCCATGCTCGCGTCCTGCCGTGGCGCGCGCAGCCGGGAGCGCCGCCGCCCGACGCCTATCGCGTCTGGCTGTCGGAAGTGATGCTGCAGCAGACCCAGGTTGCGGCGGTAATCCCGTATTTCGAAAAATTCACGAGGCAATGGCCGGATTTCGCCAGCTTGGCCGCTGCGGACGACGCTGAGGTAATGAGCGCCTGGGCGGGCCTTGGCTATTATGCACGCGCGCGCAACCTGCTGGCGGCGGCGCGGGCGGTGGCAGGGGATCATGGCGGGCGCTTGCCGCGAAGCGAGGCGGCGTTGCGCCAGCTGCCGGGCTTCGGACCCTACACCGCCGCCGCGGTGGCGGCGATCGCGTTTGGCGCGCGCGCGGTGGTGGTCGACGGCAATGTCGAACGGGTGGTGGCACGCCTCTTCGCGCTCGCCGATCCGCTACCCGCCGTGAAGCCCCAGGTCCGCGCGCTGGCCGATCCGATCACGCCCGATGTGCGTGCGGGAGACTTCGCGCAGGCGATGATGGATCTGGGTGCGACGATCTGTACGCCGCGCAATCCCAAATGCCTGCTGTGCCCGCTCGCCGATTCCTGTGCCGCGCGGGAGATGGGCACGCCCGACGCGTTTCCGGTCAAAGCGAAGAAAGGGGCCCGCCCGGTGCGCCACGCCACATTCTTCTGGCTGGAAGGGGACGGCGCAGTGCTGCTGGTCCGGCGTCCGCCGCGCGGGTTGCTCGGCGGCATGCGCGCGCTGCCGACCGGGCCGTGGACGGACAGTCCGCCGGGGTTGAAGGATGCGCCGGTCGTGGCGGACTGGACGCTGCGCAACGCGCCGATCCGCCATGTCTTTACCCATTTCGAGCTGAATGCCGTGCTTGCGACTGCAACAGTCGCGCGTCACAACGACCCGGTCGAAAGCGAATGGTGGCCAATCGAACGACTGGACGAGGCAGGGCTTCCGCGGCTGTTCGCCAAGGCGGTCGAAGCGATGGGGAGAATGGCATGAAGGCGAGCTGGATGATCGGGGGCGCGCTGGCGCTGGCACTGGCGACAACGCAATCGGCGGCGTTCGGGCAGGCGGCGACCGCGACGGTGGTCAAGGCTCCGGTTGCGGCGATGGCGCAGGACTATGTCGCGCAGAATCGCACCCAGGGGATTGTCATCGCCTATGGCGTCGGCGATTCGGTGCCGGTCTTTGCGAGCGCCGGACGCATCGCGGTTGAGGCCGATGCCGCGGCAGCAGGTCCCGACTCGCTATGGCGCGTCTATTCGATGACCAAGCCGATTACCGGCATGGCGGCGATGATGCTGGTCGAGGACGGCAAGCTGAAACTCGACCAGCCGATTTCCGAATTCTTCCCCGGTTTCCGGAACATGAAGGTGCTGACCGATCCGGTGAACAGCCTCGACAGCCGTCCGGCCAAGACCCAGATCACGGTGCGGCATCTGCTGACCCACACCGCGGGACTTGGCTATTCGATCATCACCAAGGGGCCGTTGCTCCAGGAATATGAGCGGCTGGGGATCACGCCGGGGGCGGTCAATGCGGCACTGGAGGCGCAGGCGCGGCCCTTGCGCCCCAAGAGCCTCAAGGAATTTGCGCAGCGCGTCGCGACGCTGCCGCTGATCGCCGAACCGGGGACCAAATGGAGCTATTCGATCAGCCTGGACCTGCTCCCTGCGATCATCGAGGCGGCGGCGGGGATGCCCTATGAGCAGTTCTTGCAAAAGCGGCTGCTCGGGCCGCTCAAGATGACCTCGACCTACTGGACCGTGCCGCAGTCGGAGATCGCGCGGTTCGCGACCAACTATGCCTGGGCGGGCGACAATCGCGTGCCCTTCGACCCGGCCAGGAGCTCGGCATGGCTGACGCCGCCTTCCTTTCCCTATGGCGGCGCGGGGCTGGTGATGTCGGCGCGCGATTATGACCGGTTCCTGCACATGCTCGCCAATGGCGGTATCGTGGATGGCGTCCGTGTGATGAAGGCGGAGACGGTGCGGCTTGCCATGTCGGATCTGTTGCCCGCTGGCGTCACATTCGGCGGCGCGCCGGGGGGAGCGGCGGCGCGACAGGGCCGAAGATGGGTTTTGGCGCGGGCGGATCGGTGCAGCTTGAGGATATACCCGGCGGGGCGGGCAAGGGCACCTATGGCTGGGGCGGTGCGGCGGGCACGGTCGCGTGGGTCGATCCGGCGAAAAAGGTGCGCGGGACGGTGATGGTCAATTACTTCCCATCGGACAAATGGCCGTTGCGTGCGGACGCAGTGCGCGCAATTTACGCTCCGACTGCGCATTGAGGGTGGTGCCGGTAGGGTTCACTGGCGCGGTTCTCGATCGCGCCGATCGCGAGCGCAATGATCCCGAGGCGCTGGCTGCCGCCCTGAGCGACTGGCGCGCGCGGCTGCTGCGCCTGAACGGACTCGATCCGGAGGTGGATGGCGAGGGGCGGCTGGTCTGGTCCAGCCTTGCCGACCTGTCCGACGACGCCGAGCCGTTGTTCCTGGGCTATATTGACGGCAAGCCGCATTTTGCGCCGCTGCGGATGGGCGAGCGGCATGGAGCCGTCCGCACTCCAGCCTTGTTCGCGATGCTGGGGTTGATGCCGCCCGATCAGGCGGGGCTCTATGCGGCTGCGCGCAGCCTGGTCGACTGGCATCAGCGACATGGATTTTGCGCGGCCTGTGGCAGCGCGACCGAGATTTTTCGCTCGGGCTGGGCGCGACGCTGTACCGGCTGCGCGGCAGAGCATTTTCCCCGCACCGATCCAGTCGTCATCATGCTTGCCGAGCATGATGGTCGCGCGCTGCTGGGGCGCCAGGCGGCATGGCCTGCGGGTCGCTATTCGGCGCTCGCCGGATTTGTCGAGGTCGGCGAATCGATAGAGGAGGCCGTTGCGCGGGAGACGCTGGAGGAAGCGGGCGTGCGCGTGTCGGATGTCCGCTACGTCGCCAGCCAGCCCTGGCCCTTCGCCTCGTCGCTGATGATCGCCTGCATCGCGCGCGCCGAAGACGACTCGCTCACGCTCGACACGACCGAGATCGAGGACGCGATGTGGGTCACGCGCGACGAGGTTCGCGCGGCGCTGGCTGGCGGGCCGGACGCGCGGTTTGGTGCCCCGCCGCGCTACGCGATCGCCCACACCTTATTGAGCGCGTGGGTGGACGGGAATTAACCCGTCGTTTCGACCAGCTCGATCGTCTCCGATTCGCCAAATGCGAAGTAGGGAATGGCGGCGGCGTAGCCGGCGAGGCCGATGGTCACCAGCAGTGTGACGGCGATGCCGATGCCGCGACCGGC
The DNA here is from genome assembly GCF_024700005.1 of Sphingomonas sp. J344. NCBI lineage: Bacteria > Pseudomonadati > Pseudomonadota > Alphaproteobacteria > Sphingomonadales > Sphingomonadaceae > Sphingomonas > Sphingomonas sp. J344. Next base: position 1,499,497 of record NZ_JAJONB010000001.1, read on the forward strand.
TTTCCACCCGTCCATGCCAAAGGCGTGGAGAATGCGCGCAACGACGAACAGCGCTGCGACCGCCCAAAGCCAGGTCTCCGTCCCCACCGCCAACTCGATGAGGCCAATCAGGATCAGCACGATCGGCGCATATTCGACGAAATTCAGCTGAGCACGCATCCGGGCGATCAGCCGTGCGCTGCCGCCGTCACCAATCGAAATCTTCTCCGCGCGGCGCACCTGTCCGACGCGGATCGCGAGCCAGACATTGAGCAGCGCACACGCCGCAGCAGTCGCCAGCGTGACGGGTAGGATAATGGCTTCCATGAATAGCTTCCCCCTTTGGAACGCCTTCGCTGCCACGCCGCGCGCCGCCTTGCAACTTGGACGGAAATCGGTATAGGCGCTCGCTCGCTTTGCGACTGGCCCAGGGCAGTCCGGCGAGTGCCGGAGCCCCGGCGCTTGCCCGATCGCCGCCGTGGGCGTATCGCGATCCAGGTTTTTAGAAGACAGTTCAAGAAGGTTTGCCGAAATGGCCGTCCCCAAGAGAAAAGTTTCGCCGAGCCGCCGTGGCATGCGCCGGTCGCACGACGCGCTGAAGGTTCAGGCGTTCCAGGAATGCCCCAACTGTGGCGAACTGGAAGCGCCCGCACGTGCTCTGCGGCGCATGCGGCCATTACAACGGCCGCGAGATCGTCTCGGTCGAGGGCTGAGCCCTAGCAATCAAGGACCGTTGGCCATGACCTCCAGTGCGCGAATCGCCGTCGATGCGATGGGCGGCGATGAGGGGCTGGCGGTCATGCTCGCCGGAGTCGCGCGTGCGCGGCGCCGGTTTGACGGCATGCGCTTTCTGCTGGTCGGCGACGAAAATGCGATTCGCGAGGGGCTGAAGGCCCATCCCAACCTCACCGCCGCGTCGGAAATCGTCCACGCGCCCGAGGTGGTGACCGCAGCCGACAAGCCAAGCCAGGCGATTCGCCGCGCCAAGACGACATCGATGGGAATCGCCATCGACCTGGTGAAGCGCGGCGAGGCCGCCGCCGCTGTCTCCTCTGGCAATACCGGCGCGCTGATGGCGATGGCGAAGCTGTCGCTGCGCACCATGCCGGGGATCGACCGCCCCGCGCTTGCCGCGCGGATGCCGACATTGGGCGACAATGACGTGGTGATGCTCGACCTGGGCGCGAATACCGAGGTCGATACACGCAACCTGATCCAGTTCGCGGTGATGGGTGCCGCCTATGCGCGCACCGTGCTCGATCTTGAATCGCCGCGCGTCGCATTGCTCAACATCGGCACGGAAGAGCTCAAGGGAACCGACATCATCCGCGAAGCCGCGCAGCAACTGCGTGCCGCGACCCATTTGCCGTTGCGCTTCACCGGATTCGTCGAGGGCAATGCCTTGTCGCGCGGCAATGTCGATGTGATCGTGTGTGACGGCTTTTCGGGAAACATCGCGCTCAAGACGGTGGAGGGGACTGCGCGGTTCGTCGGCGACCTGTTGCGCCGCGCTTTTTCCAGTTCGGTTCGCTCGAAGATTGGATTTCTGATTTCCAAGCCTGCGACCGATCTGCTGCGCCATCATCTCGATCCCAACAACCACAATGGCGCGGTGTTCCTCGGCCTCAACGGCATCGTCGTTAAGAGCCATGGCAGTGCCAATGAAATCGGGGTCGAAACCGCGATCGGCGTCGCCGCCAAGATGGTGCGTGACGATCTGACTCGCCGCATCGCCGAGGATCTCGGCAATTTCGAGGCCCAGGCAGCATGAGCGGAATCAGGCGCCGTCGCGACCACGCGACGTGCAGTGATCACCGGGACCGGATCGGCGCTGCCGCGTCGCCGCGTTGCTAACGCCGAACTGGCGGAGCAGATCGACACATCCGACGAATGGATCGTCGAGCGGACCGGCATCCGTTTTCGCCATATCGCTGCGGACGACGAGACGACGTCAACGCTCGCCACCGACGCTGCACGTGCAGCCCTGGCTGCGGCGGGAGTGGATGCACAATCGGTCGATCTGATCGTTCTTGCCACCGCGACGCCTGACCAGACCTTTCCTGCCAGCGCGACTCGGGTGCAGGCGGCGCTGGGCATCGACGATTGCGTCGCATTCGACGTCGCCGCAGTGTGCTCGGGCTTCCTCTATGCGGTGCAGGTCGCGGAGAGCATGATCCGCGCGGGCAGCGCCAATCGCGCGCTGGTGATCGGCGCGGAGACGTTCAGCCGCATCCTTGACTGGGAAGACCGCACCACCTGCGTGTTGTTCGGCGACGGGGCCGGCGCGGTCGTGATGGAGGCGCAGGACAGCGCGGTCGAAGGTGGGCGCGGCGTACTCGCGACGAAGCTGCACGCCGATGGCCGCCATAACCAGCTGCTCTATGTCGATGGCGGTCCGTCGACCACCGGTACGGTCGGCAAGCTACGAATGAAGGGCAAGGAAGTGTTCCGTCACGCGGTGGTCAACCTTGCCAGCGTGATGAACGAAAGTCTTGCGGCGGCGGGACTCGATCCGGCTGATGTCGACTGGGTCGTGCCGCATCAGGCCAACGCCCGCATCCTCGACGCGACCGCAAAAAAGCTGGGACTTGCCCCCGAGAAGGTCGTGGTGACGGTCGATCAGCACGCCAACACGTCGGCGGCGTCCGTGCCGCTGGCGCTCGACACTGCGGTGCGCGACGGACGGATCAAGCAGGGCGACCTGCTGGTGCTTGAGGCGATGGGCGGCGGATTTACCTGGGGCGCCGCTGTGGTGCGTTTTTGATTTGGGTAACGGACTGGCCCAAATCCGTAGAATTACGATATCGTAACGTCCGCGCAACGATGGTTGCACCATTTCCTCAATGTGTTACGGTAACAAGACGGGGCAGGAGGGTTTACGATGGCAACCGCCGCGACGCTGACCAGGGCCGATCTCGCTGATGCGCTGCATCGCGATGTGGGCCTCTCGCGTGCCGACGCCTCGCGTCTCGTCGAACAGATCCTCGGCCATATGTGCGAGGCGCTCGCCAAGGGCGAGAACGTCAAGATTTCGGGCTTCGGTAGCTTCGTGCTGCGCGATAAGGGCGAGCGGATCGGTCGCAATCCCAAGACGGGGGTCGAGGTTCCGATCGCACCGCGCCGGGTGCTTACCTTCCGGGCCAGCCAGATGCTGCGCGACCGGATCGTCAACGGGGGATGACATGGCAACCGGTCCGGAGAAGGGCCCCGAAGCCTTCCGGACGATCGGTGAGCTTGCGCAAGAAATCGGGCGCCCTCAGCATATACTGAGATATTGGGAGACGCGCTTTTCCCAGCTGCGCCCGTTACAGCGCGCGGGGGGCGACGCTATTATCGGCCCGATGACGTCGCATTGGTTCGCCGCATCGATTCGCTGCTCAGCCGGGAAGGATATTCGATCCGCGGAGTCCAGCGGCTGCTCGATGCCGAACGCGGCGCGCGGCGGGGGCGGAGCGACTCGCTGCGTGCGGTGCGCGACTCGCTGCAACGCGCGTTGAACGACGACCGCTAATCTGCGATCGGCGCTGATCAGCTTTCCGGGCCGAGCGCGGGGGTCAAGATCGCGCGGGCGCACGAAGCGGGCCAGCGTCCCGGCATCGGAACGGATCGAACTCCAGTCACTGGTGTCGAAGGTGATCACCGCCAGCGCAGCGGTGGGAAATTTTTCCTCGACCGAGTCGCGCAGTAGATCGCCGGTGCGATCGGGGACCAGCATCAGCACCAGATCCTCAAGCCCCGGATTATGGCCAATCAGCAGCGCGCTATCGGCCCCGGCGGGCAATTCGTGGATCACATCGAGCAGCGTCGAGGCCGAGGCAAGGTAGATGCGCCGGTCCCAGGCGGGGGCGAGCGCGCCGCCATAGCCGGTCTCGAGCTGCTCGACGGTCTCGATGATCCGCACGGCGGGCGAGGCGACGACATGGTCGAAGCTCAGTCCTTCGCTACGCATATGGCGGCCGACCGTCACTGCTGCGCGTTGCCCGCGGGCATTCAGCGGCCGGTCGAAATCGCGCGCGACCGCATCGTCCCAGCTCGACTTGGCGTGGCGCAAGATCGTCAACGTCTTCATCGGCCCTCCGGATCGGCGGATTCACGTGCCTTCTGCCCCAGCGATGCGACGGAGGAAAGACGCCGCACGCGCTCCACGGCCTCATCGAGCGTCAAGCGGACGACTGGTGTGCCGTGTGGGAAGGCGTCGAGCAGCCGCGACGGGGTAGCGGCGGAGAGCAGCACGAACGCGCCAGAATCGTCGGCGCGGCGGATCAGCCGACCGAACGCCTGCGCCAGCCGCGCGCGTACAATGCGGTCGTCATAGGCGCTGCCGCCACCCGCGAGTCGCCGCGCCGCGTGGAGCACGCTCGGCTTGGGCCAGGGTACGCCCTCCATCACCACCAGCCGCAGCGAATGACCGGGGACATCGACCCCGTCGCGCAACGCGTCGGTGCCGATCAGCGACGCGCGCGGATCGTCGCGGAAGATGTCGACCAGAGTGCCGGTGTCGATCGGATCGACATGCTGGGCGTAGAGCGGCAGCCCTTCGCGCGCCAAACGGTCGGCGATGCGGGTGTGCACCGCACGCAGCCGCCGGATCGCGGTGAACAGCCCGAGCGTCCCGCCCTGTGCCGCGATGATCAGCCGGGCATAGGCGGAGGCGAGGGCGCCCATGTCGCCGCGCTTGATGTCGGTGACGATCAGCACTTCGGCCTGACGTGGATAGTCGAAGGGTGACGCCGCCTCGAACCGCTGGGCGGGATGGAGCAGGTGCTGCGCGCCGCTACGCTGTTCCGCGACCTCCCAGTCACCGCCAGCGCGCAGGGTCGCGGAGGTGACCAGCGCCCCATGCGCGGGCCTGAGCACCGTCTCGGCGAACGGCTTGCTGGGGTCGAGCCATCGGCGGTGGATGCCGATATCGATCTCGCGCCCCTCGATCCGTTCGACGGCGAGCCAGTCGACGAACTCGGGGGTTACCGGGCCGCCGATCCGGGCGACCAACGACAGCCAGGCGGCGACGGTTTCGGCGCGCCAGCCCAATGATGCGATCGCCCCCTCGATCCGCGCGCGTGCCGGGCCGTCCATCCAGTCGGGGGCTTCGTCGAGCACTGCCTCGAGCCGCCGCCCCAGCGCCATCAGTGGGCGGAGCAGCGATTCGAGCGCGGCGGCGGCAGGCGGGATCGCGTCGATCAGCGGCGCATCGGGCTCGGCCAGTTCGGTCTCGATGCCATAGCCGGCCTCGCCCGATCCATCGCTATCACGGGCATAGACGAGGCCGCGCACGGCGGCGAGGAGATGCTCGATCGGGCCGAAGGGCTGCCCCTCGGCGAGCCGTTGGAGCCAGCCGTCGGAGGGCAAGGCGCGGGCGGCATCGACCGCCTCACTGATCGCGCGCGCGCCGGCATCGTCATAGCTGGCGACATCCGACAGCCGCGCGGCCAGCCCGCGACGGCGACCGCGCGATCCGCTTTCGGGGCCGGTGACCCAGCGGCGCAGCTCGATGGTTTCCTGTCCCGACAGCGCGACGCTGAACATCGCGTCCGCGGCGTCGAAAATATGGTGGCCTTCGTCGAAGACGTAGCGGGTCGGGCGGGTCGCGGTTTCGCGGCCGCGCGCGGCGTTGACCATGACGAGCGCGTGATTGGCGATGACGATGTCGGCGTCGGCGCTAGCCCGAGCGGCGCGCTCGATGAAGCACTTCCGGTAGTGGGGGCAGCCGGCATAGACGCATTCGCCGCGCCGGTCGGTCAGTGCGGTCGATCCGTTGCGGCGGAACAGCACGGGCAGCCAGCCGGGCAGGTCGCCGCCGACCATGTCGCCATCGGCGGTGTATGCGGCCCAGCGTGCGACGAGCTGCGCGAGGATCGCCGCGCGGCCCGCGAACCCGCCCTGCAGCGCATCCTCAAGGTTGAGCAGGCAGAGATAATTTTCGCGACCCTTGCGCGTGACGATGCGGCGCTTGCGCTCCTCGGGATCGGCGAACAGCCGCTCGCCTTCATGCCCCAACTGGCGTTGCAGCGCCTTGGTAAAGGTCGAGATCCACACCGCGCCATCGGCCTGCTGCGCCCAAAGCGAGGCGGGGGCGAGATAGCCCAGCGTCTTGCCGATCCCGGTCCCGGCCTCGGCAAGCACAAGATTGGGCGAATCGCGCATCGTGCGAGGGGCGAAGGCGCTCGCCGCCGCTTCGGCGTAGAGGCGTTGGCCTGCACGCACCTCTGCGCCCGAGCCAGTGAGGGTGGCGAGCCGATCGCGCACGGCCTCGGGATCGAGGCTCACGGTGCGCGGTGGGGTGCGCGGCGCTCCCCTCACTCCATTCGGGCAGGCGGGAAAACAGCCAGCGTTCGGCCCTTTCCGGGCGAGTCAGGCTCTGCGACACCGCCGGTGCCCAGCTCCAGCGCAATTTTGCCAACGACTGGGCGGCATGCCATGCGCCCTCGCGCTCGGGCCAGTCGGTATCGGCGATCGCCAGCATCGCTTCGGCAGCGTCGCGCAGGAACGGCGCGACGGCGGAGTCGTCGACAGGTTCAGCGATACCCAGCGTGCGGGCGAGGCCGCGCGGCGTCGGCACCATGAAGCGAGCCGGGCGCAGGAATGCGAAAAGTTCGAGCAGGTCGAGCCCCGACAGATCGGGATAGCCGAGGCGCTGTGCTGTCAGCGGGGCATTGAGCAGGATGACCGGGGTGTCGGCGGCGATCCGCACCGCCTCGCCGCGCCCGATGCTGCGCGTGCCCTCTGCGGTCGCGATCCAGATGCCGCCATGGCTGGCGTGGAGGGAGGGATAGGGGAGCGCGCTCACCGCGCGTTGTAGCGCAGCCGGCCGATGAAGCGCGACATGCTGAAGCGGTGGTCGGACCGCGCCGCCAGCTTCGCCTTGGTCTTTTCGAATTGCATGATGTTCTCGATCCGGCGGGACAGGAAGGCGCGGGTGTCGGCCTGGCCCTCGCTCTCGTCGTTCAGGAACACCGCGATCGTCGCGACATAGATGCTGCCGAGCATCGCGCGCTTGGTATAGTGATTGTAATCGGTCGCCGTGTCGCCCGCGAGCCGCCACATCGCGTCCGCAGAGCGCCAGCCGAGCCTTGCGGCGCGGGCGGCGTTATGGGGCATGGCGAGGATCGCGACCGCGCGGCGCAGCGCTGCGCGGTTGGGGGCGAGGATATCGAGCCGCGCTTCGACCAATGCGGTGATCTTCGCGCGGATCTTCATCGGCGCGAGGGTTTCGGGCGAAAGGCGGCTAGCCATCTCGCGATCGACCGACGCGAACCACAGGTCGATCATCTCGACTGGCTTGGCGGGAATGGCGAGGCGCGCGATGTCGTGATCAGCGCCGATTGCGTTCGCCGCAGCGATCACCGCTGCTTCGCTCCAGCCGTCGAACGCGGCATTGGGGGCGAGATGCGGTGCGAGCGCCTCGCGCAGCTCGTCGAGCGTCATGTCGGCAATCGGAGTCATGTTCACGTTTTAGCCTCCGTCGCGCCGGACGCAACCTCCACTGGCGGGCTTTTGCCGCGCCGGACAAGGACCAACGCGACCGCGACCAGCGCCGCGCCGATAAAGTCGGGCACGCCCAGCCGCTCGTCATAGACGATCCAGCCGACCGTTCCGGCGACCACCGGTTGGGTCAGCAGCGCGATGCCGACAACCAAGGGCGAGAGATGGCCGAGCGCGTAGATCAGCAGCCCCTGCCCGACGACCTGGCTGGCGAGCGCGAGGCCGACCAATATGCCCCAATTCTGCGGCCAGATCTGCTCGCCCAACACCCAGGCGAAGATCAGTATCGGGAGTGTCCCGAACAGGCTGGACCAGGCAAGCGCGGGGAGCGGCGCCATCGCTTCGCGGGCGCGCGCCATCAGGATGAAATAGACGGTGTAGAGCGCGCCGGCGAGCAGGCAGAGGAGGTCGCCGACGAGGTTCTGCGGCGATAATTCATAGGATCGCCCGAGCAGCAGCCCCGCGCCGATTGCGGCGAGCGCGAGCGCCAGCCCCTGTTGCCGGGTGGGCCAGGCGCGGGCGACGAAGAAGCCCCAGATCGGGTACATCAGCGTCGCTGAATTGCCGAACAGCGTCGAGTTGGCGAGCGTCGTATGGAGGATGCCGATGTGCCAGGATGCGAGATCGGCGGCGAAGGCGATGCCGGAAAGCAACAAGACACCCCACAGCCCGCGCGTTCCCGCCATCGGCTTGCCGCGCGCGACCAGGATGATCGCAAACAGGAAGGGCACGCCGAGCGCGAGCCGCCAGAAGCCCGCCGCGACCGGGCCGACATCGGCGGCGCGCACGAACCACGGGCCGAAGGCCAGTGCGAGATTGCCGAGCAGCAGCGCGGCGAAGGGCAAAGCAGTCGCGCTTTGTTGCGGTGCAGCTTTTCTTGACGGGGCGGACTCGTGCATCGCGCCTTTAGCGCCCTATCTGTTGCACTATGCAACCCAATTGGAGGGAAATTCGCCGATGCCCGATTTGTTCGATCCGCTGACGCTGGGCGCGATCCATGCGCCGAACCGCATCCTGATGGCCCCGCTGACGCGCGGCCGCGCGGATCGCGACGGAGTGCCGACCGCGATCATGGCCGATTATTATGCGCAGCGCGCGTCGGCGGGGCTGATCATTTCGGAGGCGACCGGAATCAGCCGTCAGGGACTGGGCTGGCCGTTCGCGCCGGGGCTGTGGACCGATGCGCAGACGGAAGGGTGGAAGCCGGTGACCGATGCGGTTCATGCCGCCGGAGGGCGGATCGTCGCGCAGCTGTGGCATATGGGGCGGCAGGTGCACAGCTCGGTCACGGGCGAGCAGCCGGTTTCGTCTTCGGCGACCCAGACGCCCGGTCACATGCACACTTATGAAGGACGTCAGCCCTCGGAACTCGCCCGCGCGCTCGATATCGCGGAGATTCCCGGCATCCTCGACGACTATGCCCGCGCGACCAAAAACGCGCTGAAGGCCGGGTTCGACGGGGTGCAGATCCACGCCGCCAATGGCTATCTGATCGACCAGTTCTTGCGCGATGGCGCGAATCTGCGGACCGATGCCTATGGCGGGTCGGTCGACAACCGCATCCGGTTGCTGAGCGAAGTCGCCGAGCGCGTGGTCGCGGTGGCGGGGGCGGATCGCACCGGCGTGCGGCTGTCGCCCAATGGCGATAGCCAGGGCGTCGACGACAGCGATCCGCACGCGCTGTTCCTGCCGGCGGCCAAGCGCCTGTCCGAACTGGGCATCGCGTTCCTCGAACTGCGCGAGCCGGGGCCAGAGGGGACGTTCGGTCGCACCGATGTGCCGAGGCTCAGCCCGGCGATTCGCACGGTGTTCGACGGGCCGTTGGTGGTAAACTCCGACTATGTGACCCGCGAGGCGGCGCAGGCCGCGCTCGACAGCGGGGTCGCGGATGCGGTGAGCTTTGGCCGCACCTTCCTTGCCAATCCCGATCTGCCCGAAAGGCTGCGCAGCGGTGCGCCGCTCAATGAGGGTAATATGGCGACCTGGTACAGCCAGGGGCCGGAGGGATATGTCGATTATCCCGCGCTGGAAACTCAGGCGGCGTAACGCAAACGGGGGGTGGAGGCGTTTCCTCTACCCCCGCTCCACCTCGTCCAGCCGCGCGGTGATCCATGTGCGGATCCCCGCGCGCAGCTTCGGCTGGAGGGCCAGCACGAAGGGCAGGACGATCAGCCAGGGGAAGAAGATGAAGGCGATCGAGAAGGCGATGAACAGACCGACCAGCCAGCCGCCGATCACCCCGCCGAATTTCTCGTTGAACCGGTCGCCCATCACGATCCGGCGCGGTGCCTTGAGGTCGTAGAGGCGCGAGGTGGTCAGGATTTGCGCGCCGCTGCGGTCGTCGATGCGGCGAGGTTCATCCTCGCTGACCGGGCGTTCGGCGGGTGGCGGTAGCGGGTGCTCATGTCGCGTCGCCGGCGGAACAGGGCCGGGGGCGCTTGCCGGCTTTCCGGTCAGCGTGTCGATCACCACCAGCCGCCGGTCGCGCTCGACGACCTTGTAGCGACTGGGCGGGACGTCGGTCACCGCGCGGCGCGTCCTGCACGCCATTGCTCGGCGCTCTGCCCCCAGGCGTCGACGGTGACGTCGGCATAGGGGGCGGGGAGCTTCACCGGCCGGAGGTTGGTCGATCCGAGCCGCTGGGCGAGGCGGATCGAGCGGGTGTTTTCGGGTGCAATGGTGTGGATCACCTCGCTCCAGCCGAGCACGTCGACCGCATAGTCCATCGCCGCGACCGCGCCCTCATAGGCATAGCCGCGCCCGGCAAATTCGCCCGCGACGCCCCAGCCGACTTCGGTGCCGGGCCAGCCTTCGGGCATCCATGGACCGAGGCGGCCGACCCATTTTCCGGTCGCGCGCTCGATGACCGAGAACATGGCGAAGCCGTTGATCTCCCACGCCCCCGCCATGGTGCACAGCTGCCGCCAGGCGACGCTGCGTTCGACCGGGCCGCCGAGATGCTCGGTCGCCACCGGATCGGCGGAAAAGGCCGCCCAGCCGTCGAGATCCTCCGCCGCCGGACGGCGCAGGATCAGCCGTTCGGTGAAGAGGATCGGAGAATTCATTACAGCCGCTGCTTCAACGCGAGCATCGCGATCGCGGCCTCTGCCGCACCGCCGCCCTTGTCGAGCTGCGCAGGGTCGGCGCGGCGGATTGCCTGCGCCTCGTCCTCGGTGGTCAGGATGCCGTTGCCGATCGGGATGCCGTCCATAGTCAGCGCCATGATGCCGCGCGCGCTTTCGTTCGACACGATCTCGAAATGATAGGTCTCACCGCGGATCACCACGCCGAGCGCGACATAGGCGTCGTAACGCTGGGTTTCTTCGGCCAGCACGATTGCGCCGGGCACTTCGAGTGCGCCGGGGACGGTGACCGTCTCATGGGAATGACCGGCCGCCTCGATCGCGGCGCGGGCACCGGCGAGGAGCATGTCGTTGAGATGGTCGTAGAAGCGCGCTTCGACGATCAGGATGTTGGCCATTATCTGCCTTTCAGATCGATTGCGCGTTCGCCGACGATACGCAGGCCGTATCCGTCGAGACCGACCAATGTGTGATGGGTGTTGGTGAGCAGCACCATTTCCTCGACCCCCAGATCGTTGAGGATCATCGCGCCGACGCCGTAATCGCGCAACTCCTCCATATCGACGACGGTGCGTTTCCCCGCCTTGCGCTCGACCGCCATGGTGAAGGCGTCGGCGCGCGGCTTGTTGATCACGACGACCACCCCGGCGCCTTCCTCGCCGATGATTTCCATCGAGCGCTGGAGCATCAGGCCGCGATCCCCCGCCTCACCGAATACGTCGGCGAAGGGCGACAATGCGTGCATGCGGACCAGGGTGGGCTTGTCGGAGCTGACGCGGCCCTTGACCAGGGCGAGCTGTTCGGTGCCAGTCGCCTTGTTCCAGAAGGCGATGGTGCGCCAGTCGCCGCCCCAGCGGCTGGTGAAAACCGATTCGGCGCGCCGTTCGACCAGATGGTCGTAGCGACGGCGATAGGCGATCAGGTCGCGGATCGTTCCGATCTTGAGATTGTGGAGTTGGGCGAAGGCGACGAGGTCGTCCATCCGCGCCATCGTCCCGTCATCTTTCATGATCTCGCAGATCACACCCGAGGGGCTGAGGCCGGCGAGGCGGGAGACGTCCACCGCCGCTTCGGTATGGCCGGCGCGGACCAGCACGCCGCCCTCGCGCGCGACGAGCGGGAAGACATGGCCGGGCGAGACGATGTCGGCGGACCCCTTGGTCGCGTCGGTCGCGACCGCGATGGTGCGTGCGCGATCGGCAGCGGAGATTCCGGTGGTGACGCCCTCCTTCGCCTCGATCGAGACGGTGAAGGCCGTGCCCATGCTGGTGCCGTTGCGGCGCGACATCGGTTCCAGGCCAAGCTGGTCGGCGCGGCCCTGCGTGATGGCGAGGCAAATCAGGCCGCGACCGTGGCGCGCCATGAAGTTGATCGCGTCGGGGGTCGCCATCTGGCCGGGGATGACCAGATCGCCCTCATTCTCGCGATCCTCGTCATCGACCAGGATGAACATGCGACCGTTGCGCGCCTCGTCGATAATCTCCTCTGGCGAGGAGAGGAAGGCGTGGGGCAGGCGGGAGATTTCAGCTTTGGCCACGGACGGCCTCCATGCGTTGCAGATAACGTGCGAGCACGTCGATTTCGAGATTGACCGCCTGACCCTGGGCAAGTGCGCCCAGCGTGGTGACGGCTTGCGTGTGCGGGATCAGGTTGATCGAAAAATGCGCGGTGCCGTCGGGCTGATCCGTCACCTCGTTCACGGTCAGCGACACCCCGTCGATGGTGATCGACCCCTTGGCGGCGATGAACGGGGCGAGGCTGGCGGGGACGGCAAAGCCGACGCGCTGCGAGTCGCCGTCGGGACAGATGTCGATCACGGTGCCGACGCCGTCGACATGGCCGGTGACGATATGCCCGCCCAGCTCATCGCCGACCTTGAGCGCGCGTTCGAGGTTGAGGCGCTGGCCGGCCTGCCACTGCGCGGCGGTGCGCGAGACGGTCTCGTGGCTGACATCGACCGCGAACCAGCCCGGCCCCTTGTCGACGACGGTCAGGCAGACGCCCGAACAGGCGATCGATGCGCCCATGTCGACGGTGGTCGTGTCATAGGTCGTGGTGATGTGGACGCGCAGGTCGCCGCGATTCTCGATCCTCTGGATCGCGCCGACATCGGTGATGATTCCGGTGAACATGGTCTATCCTCTGGCGCGCTCGTAGACCTCGAGCCGGTCGCTGCCAAGCATCCGCGCGTCGTGGAGGGTCCAGCGGCCGTGCGCGCGATTGAGCGCGGTGAGCCCGAGATCGGCGAGGGCCGGTTTGCCGCCGAGCATGATCGGCGCGCGGTAGAGCAGGAGGCGGTCGACCAGATCGGCGCGCAGGAAGGCAGCGGCGGTCTGTGCGCCTCCCTCGACCAGCAAGTGGCCGATGCCGTCGAGCGTTCCAATCGCTTCGGGCGCGGCGATGCGGGTCCAGCCGGGGGCGTCGCGGGATGAGAGAAGGATGCGGCGGGGTGCGCGATCTTCAAGTCCGCCGAGGCGCACGTCGAGCTTTGGCGCGTCGGCTTCCAGCGTGCCGCGTCCGACCAGGATCGCCTCATGCCGTGCGCGCTCCAGATGCACATGGGCGCGGGCGCGGGGGCCGGTGATCCAGCGACTCTCGCCGTTCGACAGCGCGATGCAGCCGTCGAGCGAGGTTGCGAGCTTGAGCGTTACGAACGGGCGGCCCTGTGCACGGCGAGTGAGGAAGCCGGCCATGCTGCGGGTTGCCTCATCGGCGCGGATGCCCGTGGTGAGGGCAACGCCGGCGGAATCGAGCCTGGCGATGCCGCGCCCGTCGGTGCGCGGATCGGGGTCGCGCAGGGCGATCACCACGCGGGCGATCCCGGCGGCGATCAGCGAGGCGGCACAGGCTGGGCCGCGTTGGGACTGATGCGCGCAGGGTTCGAGTGTGGTGTAGGCGGTCGCGCCGCGCGCGGCATCGCCCGCCTGTGCCAGCGCCATCGCTTCGGCGTGGGGGCGTCCGCCGGGCTGGGTCCAGCCGCGCCCGACGACGCGCCCCTCCCGCACGATGACGCAGCCGACATTGGGATTGGGTGCGGAACGACCGCGCGCGCGCTCGGCAAGTGCGAGCGCGGCACCCATCCACGCGGCGTCGTTCAAATCCCGTATTCTTTCAGCTTGTCGTCGATCTTCTTATACTCGAGTCGCTTCTTCTCGGCCTTCGCCTTTTCCTCCGCGATGCGCTTCTGGCGGATCGGTTCGTCGATCTTCTGCTGGGCGATGATCTGGTCGATCGTCCGGTCCTCACGCCAGTTCTGGAAATAGACGATCTCGCGCTTGTAGGGCTTCTTGAAATAGGAGTCCTGGTAGAAGGCGAACAGAACCAGACTGGTCGTCACCGCTGCAGCGAGCATAAACCAGAACTGGTAGCGGTGGCGGATGCGCAGGGCTCTGCGCAGATCCGCCAGCGCGCCGACCGTGGAGACGGGGCGATCGGGTTTGAAGAACCTCATGGCCGCCAAGATAGGGGCTTTGGTGCCATCGGACCAGCCCGAGCTAATCCACCAGCCGGAAGTTGAGCGTCATCGTCATCCAGTCCTCATAGGGGGACGCCGTCGCGGGTCGCGGGCTTGAACCGCCAGCGCGCGAGCGCGTGGCGGCGGGTCGCCTCGGACAGGCCCTTGCTCGGGGTGCGCAGGATCTCGATCGCTTTCACCCGGCCATCGACCCCGACCAGCACGCGGGCGGTGAGCTTGCCCTCGGTCTGCGCGCGGATTTCGGAGGTGGGATAGGGCGGCTGGAGCGAGTCGCTGTAGCGCGGATCGACGGTGGCGCCGATCAGCACCGGCGGCTTGGGCGGGTCCGCGATGACTCCGCCGGAGGGCGGGCCGGGGTCGGCGGGCGGGTTGTTCGTGATCGGCGTATATTCGGTGGTCGATCCGATCGGGTCGCTTGTGCTGGTGGTTTTGACGATCGGATCGGGCTGGTGCGGAAGCGGCTGGGTCACCGCGACGACCTTCCGTTCGTCGCGCACCTGCTTGACCGGTTCCGGCTCGGGCTTGGGCTGCTCGAGCGGAATGTGGGTTGTGTTGAGCACCGGATCGAGAATCTCGGGCAATACGCCCGGCCCGACCAGTGTCGCGCCGAACCCGACCAGGGCGAGGACGATGAGCGAAGCGCCGGCGCTGGCCCGGCGGGAAGCGGAAGGCTGATAGCGTTCGGTGTGCATGACAGGCTCTCCATCATTCCGGTCGTTGCCGGTCGATAGATGATATACCATCACATAAAGGTTGCAAATCCCTTTTTCGACCGGGTGATCGGACTGCGCGGTGGAGGGAAAATGGGAGGGGCCGAACGAGCGACCCCGCTCAGCCGCGCAGCCTTTCGATCACGCGTTCGCGGCCGATCAGCGGGAGCAGCGCCGCCATGTCGGGGCCCGAGTCGCGACCGGTGAGCGCGCGGCGGAGTGGATGGAACAGCGCGCGGCCCTTGCGTTCGGTCGCTCCCTTGAGCGCGCCGGTCAGCGCGTGCCAAGGGTCGGCGGCCCAGTCGAGGGTCGCGGCGATGTCGGCGGCGGTGTCGAGGAAGGCGCGGTCCTCGGGGTCGGCGGAGGCGTCGATTGGCCCGGCGACGACCTGCCACCAGTCCGCTGCACCGGCGACCGTCTCGAGATTGGGGCGGATCGCGTCCCATGCCGCCACGTCCATGCCGACGGGTAGTCGGTCGGCGACTGCGTCGAAGGGCAGCTGGTGGACGATGCGCGCGTTGAGCTGCGCCAGCTCGCCTTCGTCGAACCGCGCGGGGGCGCGGCCGAAGCGGGCGAAGTCGAACCCGGCGATCAGCGGCGCGCGGTCGGCGTGCGGCTCGACCGGATCGCTGGTGCCGAGCCGAGCGAGCAGGGCGATGATCGCTTGCGGCTCAAGCCCGATGTCGCGGAAATGATCGCATCCGAGCGAGCCGAGGCGTTTGGACAATTTTCCCTCGTTCCCGGTGAGCAGCGCCTCGTGCGCGAAAGCGGGTGGCCGCGCGCCGAGCGCGGCGAACATCTGCACTTGCGCGGCGGTATTGGAAACATGGTCCTCGCCACGCACGACATGGGTGATGCCCATGTCGATATCGTCGATCACCGAGGGGAGCAGGTAGAGCCAGGAGCCGTCGGCGCGGCGGATGACGGGATCGCTCATCGTCGCGGGATCGAAGCGCTGGGCCCCCGGATCAGGTCGGTCCATTCGATCGGCGCGCCATTGTCGAGCTTGAAGCGCCAGTGCGGGCGGGTCCCCGCTGCCTCCAGCGCGGCGCGGTCGGTTTCGGTAAGTGCCAGCGCGGCGCGATCATAGATTGGCGGAAGGCCGCGGCCGAGCTGGATCTTGCGCTTGAGTTCAAGCTCCTGCTGGCTCTCATAGGCGGGATAGACACGGCCCGCCTCGACAAGTTCGGCGAAGCGGCGTTCATACAGGTCGAAGCGCTGCGACTGGCGCGCCTCGCCATCGGGATCGAGGCCGAGCCAGGCGAGATCGGCGCGGATCGCGTCGACATAGGATTCCTGCGAGCGTTCGGCGTCGGTGTCGTCGATGCGCAGCAGGAAGCGCCCACCATGTTTTTGCGCCCACATCCAGTTGTGGAGCGCGGTGCGGATATTGCCGACATGCAGATGGCCGGTGGGGCTGGGCGCGAAGCGGGTGACGACGGGCGTGCTGGTCATCCGCGCGCGCTAGCCGATTTGACCGCACAATGGAAAGCGCCGCGCATCTTTACGCGCGCGGCACTTGCGCCTATCGGGACGCGGTCCGGGCGCTTAGCTCAGTTGGTAGAGCATCTCGTTTACACCGAGAGGGTCGGCGGTTCGAGCCCGTCAGCGCCCACCATTTTCCGGCTCCATGATCCTTAGTTCGCGCTGATCGACGGCTTTCCGCCCGTCAGCTTCACCGTGACATAGCTGTTGTCGCAGATATTGGCGTTGCTGAAGACCATCGTCGAGGCGTCGTCGAAGGTCGCGCGCAGATCGTAGCGGCACTGGCTTGACGGTCGATCAAGGCGAACGGTGGTGCGCGCGCCGGGCTTCACCACGGGTTCGCGCCGCGCCCCTTCTTCCTCCAGTCCAGGCTTCCAGTCGGTCGATCCGGTCGGCGCGAGCTCGACGGTCTTGATCGGCTTGCCGGTGCCGTTGATCAGGACAAAGTCCCAATCCTCGGCAAGTGCGGGTGA
This sequence comes from Sphingomonas sp. J344, assembly GCF_024700005.1. NCBI lineage: Bacteria > Pseudomonadati > Pseudomonadota > Alphaproteobacteria > Sphingomonadales > Sphingomonadaceae > Sphingomonas > Sphingomonas sp. J344. The sequence continues at coordinate 1,516,184 of NZ_JAJONB010000001.1, forward strand.
CGCGACGAACAGGGCCGTAACCAGCCCGGTCAGATAATGCATGGCATCCCTCCCCTAAAAGGACGTGGGAGCAGCATGCGCCCGCGTTGCGCCATGTGCAAGATGTCGGGGGGCGCGGACGAGGTTCAGGTTCAGAGCGAGCGGACGAGCCGCACCGCACAGGCGATCCAGGGCGGGTCGGCGACCACCTGTTGCCGCGCACCCGGGCCAAGCGGCAGGACGTTGAGCCGGCCCCCTTCGCCCTCATGCGCGATCAGGCGGCCGAACAGAAAACGACCGGCGGGGCGGGGGATCAATACGTCCCGGTTGAGTGCCTGTGCGAATGCCTGGGGGGCGAGGCGACGGCACCACACCTCGTCGCCCGCGCGATAGTCGCCGATGCTGCCGCTGACGGTGACTGCGACCAGATCAGGCTCGGCGATCGGCGGCACGACATTGGCGGGTCGGCGCAACGCCTGTGCTCCCGAAGAATCGAGGCTGGCAGCAACCGGGATATCGGGGCGATCGGGGAAGCGGACGAGATCGGCGGCGTCGACCCCGAGCGCGGCGGCGATGCGGTTGAGCCAGACCACCGACACGGTGCGCGTGCCGGTCTCCAGCCGCCCGATCGTCTGCGCGGTGGTCGGCGGGTCGCAGCGTTGTGCCACTTCCTCCAGCGTCAGCCCTTTGGCACGACGCACTTCGCGGATCGCGGTGATCAATTGCAGCTCCATCTAACCGATGTGGTTAAATCACTTTCCTACAAGCGTGACGTCGTGGCAAGCCCGATTCGCAGGCGATGAGGGAGTCAGGAATGCGTGAGCTGGTCGAGCGGACGATCGAGGATGGGCATGTAATCCGGAATGCCCCGGCGCGGCGGAGCGGACGGCGGGTGTCGGTCAACGACGCTGAATCGCCGCTGGCGTGGCTGCGCGCGCGCGGGATGGTCGATGCGCGTCAGTTCGAGGCGGGGAGCGGCTGCGCGACGATTATGAGATGGCGGCGCTGGGGCCGCGCGTGACGATGCGATGGGACGCGGCCCCGGCGGCGCGACGCGGCGGGCTGCCGGGTGCAGCGCTCGATCCAACGCAGGTGCAGATCGCAGCGAAACGGCGGTTCGATGCGGCGATTGCGGCAGCGGGGCGGGGCCTGGCGGATATATTGTGGCGGGTGATTTGCGCCGGGGAGAGCGTGCCGGTGGCTGAAAAGGCGCTGGCCTGGCCCGCGCGGGCCGGGCGGCTGGTGCTGACGCTGGCGCTCGACCGGCTGGCGGATCACTACCGCTTGCCGTGAACCCTCAGTTCATCACCAGCAGCACGTCGGTGGCGGCAGCCCCGCGATTGGCGACGCGCGCGACGAGCGGGCCGCCGCCGGCGGGGATGCGACAGGTGAGCAGCGCACCCGTGCTGCTGTCGGTACAAAGCTGGCGACCGGCGCTGTCGAGGATGGTGAGCGCCACCGGGCTCGCGCCGATGCGGCGGACGGCGATGGTCGCGGCGGCGTCGGCGCTGCGGGTGATGGGGAGCGACCAGGTCGCCCCGGCGGGGACGGTCTGGCGGATCGAGCTGGGACCGGCACCGAGCACGCCGCGTTCGGCTTCGGCGTCCGCCGCTTCGACCTCGGCAAGCAGGCGGGGGTCGCCTGCTGCCAGGGCGCGGGCCTCCGCGCGCATCTCCGCCCCGGTGACCGCGTGTGGACGATCTTCGCCACGAACGGGCAGCGCGGCGACAGCGAGCGCGAGGGCGATCAGGCGGAGGGCGGCGCGCATCGGTCAGGCGGCCTTGGCAGGGTGAGGGCCGTTCCACACCGGCGCGCCGACGCGGAAGCGGACCTGCGGCGCGGGGTTGGCGGTCAGGCCGATCCCGTTGCCGCGATAGCCGACGACCCAGCTTTCCGCGGCGTAGCAATTGCCGCGGGCAGGGCGGGCATAGCCATATTGGACCGCGTCGATCTCGGCGAGCATTGCGGGGTCGCTGCGGGCGAGCAGGCGGGCTTCGGCATAGAGCGCGGCGGCGGTGGTCGCGCCGGGGGCGAAGACGCTGCGGGGTAGGGTGGCGAGAAGCTTGGCCGCCTCGACCATCGCCAGCGGGTCCTGTGCGGCGCGGGCGTAGCTGGCGAGTTCGCCCGACAGCGCGATGTTGCGCGCGGCGTCGATGTCGGTGCTGGCGGGGTCGACGATATGGACGGTGCGGGTCATCTGGGCCTCCTGTTGGTGTGAGGCCAGTGATGCCGCCGGGGTCAGGCGTCCGCCACTGACGCTTTCGGTCGCGCGGCGAGGAAGCGGCGGTAAACCCAGCCGATCCCGATCAGCGCGACGCCGAGGCCGAGGAAGGAAAGGATGCGGAGCAACCCGTCGAGCGCTGCGGCGTCGATCAGGAAGACCTTGAGCGTAACGAAGGTGAGCAGGCCGAGCCCGGCAAGGCGGAGATCGCGACTGGCAGCGCGGATGCCGAGGGTCAGCCAGGCGATGGCGAGGAGAAGGAGCGCGATCGAGTAGCCGTAATTTTCGCCGATTCCGATCGGGCCGGTGACGATGCTGCCGTGCGCGAGTTGGCGGACGGCGGCGAGAGTGGCGAGCAGGGCTGCGGCCATTGCGGCGCGGGTCGCGGCCGGCGGGGGGAGGAAGCGGTGGAGCCAGACGCCGGTGAGGGCGAAGTGTAGCGCCAGCGGGAGCAGCGCGACCTGTTGCGCGACGAACAGCGGGTTGAGGACGAACAGGTCGAACCACAGCAGACGACCGAGCGCGAGGCCGAACAGGATCGGCGCGATGGCGGGGAGGCGGGTGCGCAGCAGGATCGCGGCGGCGAACAGCGCGTGGGTGATGAGGGCGCGCTCGACGAAGCCGAGGCTGACGAACCGGGCGTCGTCGGCGATGGCGAGCGGGAGCTTGGCGAGGTGATAGAGCAGCAGGATCGCGGCGGCGATGCCGATGCCAAGCGCGGCGTTGCGGAGGCGACCGAACAGGCGGGGGTGAATCGCGAGCGCGACGATGGCGATCAGCGGGAGGAGCGCGCGCAACGCGTCGGCGAGCGGCGGGAGGAGCGGGGCGGTCAGCGGCTCGCCCGCGAGCGACTGGGCGATCAGCAGCGCGTAATCGACGACCGGTTCGATCCCCGCCAGCAGGGTGGCGAACAGGCCGAGGATGGGCAGGGTGAGCAAGGCTGCGTCCCCGGTGCGCCTCGCCCATAGACCAAGGCCGAGGGTGACGAGCGCGAGGATGGCGGGGAGCCACTCGGCGGGAACGAGCTGTCCGAGCGCGCTGGCGGCGAGGATCGCGGCGATCAGCGCGCCGGCGATCAGGCCGGGGTCGTGGCTGTCGGTAGCGGCGCGGCGGCGCCAGCTGATTGAGGAGGCGAGCACGGCGGCGATGAGTTCCAGACCCGCCCATTGCCAGTCGGTCAGGCGCGAGGGCTCAAGCAGATTGGCGAGCAGCACTGGCCCGGCGACCCCGCCGAGCGCGAGGATCGCCCAGCTGCGCGCACGGTCGAGCAGGATCAGGCCGGGGGCCGCGAACAGCACGGCGAGGACCGGTGCGGCGATGAAGGTCGCGCCGTGATCCGGGGCGGACAGGGCAATAGCGAGCAGCGCGAGCGACAAGCCGAGCGCAGCGAGTGCGCCGGGGAGGTGCCGCGCATCGCGCCATGCGAGGATCAGCGCGGCGGCGGCGAGGATGAGATAGAAACTCCAGGCGAACCCATCGAACTGGAGCGCCGGGGCGAAGACGAGCAGCTGGACCAGCCCGACGACGATCGGCGCGGCGCGCAGCCATGCGCTGGTCACGCCGGTGCGGGGCAAAGCGAGGGTCGCCGCCAGTGCCAGCGCGATGACGAACGCCGCCGGGCCGGTGAGCAGATTGGGGTCGAGCGCGACGAGCAGGAAATTGACCCAGCCGAAGCCGACCGCTGTTGCCGCGAGCGCGAGCCAGCTCCAGCCGCGGTGAATTGCCAGGCCGAAGAGCGCGGCGGTGAACAGGCCGAGGTAAATCAGGAGCGGCCCGATCCCGGCGGCGTCGTAACCCGCGACGAGCGGCGCGACGAAGCCTCCGGCCAGCGCCAGCACGGCGGTGGGCGGCCCGTGGCGCAGCGCGAGGAACAGGCCGAGCGTGGTCACCGCGATCATCAGGACGAAGGCGGGGAGCGGGCCGATCAGATGGTAGAGCGCGGCGGCGATGTAGAGCGTCGCATAGCTGCTGGCGATGCCGGCACCGGCGAGCGCCTGGCCGATGCGCGAGTCTTCGGCGAGCGCGGGGATGCGGCGTGCCGCCTCGCTGGCGGCGACGAGGATTACCGCGAAGAGCGCGGCGAGGAGGGTGCGGACGCCGGGGGTGAGCAGGCCGATCTCGACCGCGTGGCGGACGAGGAAGAAGCCGGCGACCACGAGCGCGACCGCGCCGATCCACACGGGAAGCCGCGCGCCGATCAGCGATTCGAGGCTGGGGCGATCGGGTTCCGGTTCGGGTCGTGGTGCAGCTGGCGGCGGGGCTGCGGCCTGCCTGACCGGCGATTGGACGCGGGCTGGGGCCGGGGGCGGTGGTGAGACAACCGGTTCGGCCGGAGCTGGCGTCGGCTCAGCCGGAGGTGGCGGCGGCGCGGCGGCGTCGCGCCGATATTGCGCCTGAAGCTGTGTCGGGCGTTCGAGCAGGTCGATCCGGTCGCGCAGCGCGCGGAGCCGCTGGCCCTGCGCCACGACCATGATGCCGAGGACCACCACGGCGAGGAACAGGATGCCGTCCATCGCCGACCTTGTGGCAGCTTGATCCGCGCCGCGCCAGCGCGGGTTTGCGCGACCCAAGCCGAACTGCATTTGCGTCGCGGCGGCGCGGGGGTAGAGCGGGATGATGGAACTGAACTTCACGAAATGCCACGGGTCGGGGAATGATTTTGCCCTGTTGGACGCCCGTGATCTGAACCTTGACGACGCCAGCTGGTCGCGGATTGCGCGCACGTTGTGCGATCGCAGCGGACCGGTGGGGGGCGATGGAATTCTGCTACTGACTCAAGGGGATGGCGTTTCCGATTTCGGGATGCGGGTCGTGAACAGCGATGGGTCCGAGCCCGAGACCTGTCTGAATGGATTGCGGTGCCTGGCGCGGGCCGGGTTCGAGGCGTTGGGGATCGACGCGGCGCGGGTGCGGTTGAAGACCAGCGGGGCTGAAGTCGCGCGCGAGGCGGAGCTGGCGCGGGGCGTCTATACCGTGCGCGAGACGGTGGGGCCGGTGGGGACCGATCCGGCGGCGGTAGGCATCCGCGTTCCGGGGCCGGTGATCGAGGCGGTGGTTCCGGGGCTGCCCAATGCGCGCGCCTTTACCGCGCTGGCGATGCCCAATCCGCATCTGATCGCGTTCGTCGAGAAGGTCGATGTCGATGAGCTGGTCGCGCTGGGGCAATGGTGCGAGGCGGGGCCGGAATTGCTGGTCGATCGCGCCAATGTGAGCTTTGTCGAGGTGCGGGGCAGCGACCTGTTCGTGCAGACGTTCGAGCGCGGCGTCGGGCTGACCAATGCGTGCGGCACGGCGATGGCCGGGGCGACGCATGCCGCGGGGCTGACCGGGCGGCTGAAGTTCGGGGAATGGCTGACGGTGTTCAACCCCGGCGGCCGCGTGCGCGCGCGGGCCGAGGGACCGGCGGGCGGCGACATGGTGACGATCGCGGGCAATGCGACGTTCGAATGGGATGGGGTGATTGAGATCGATCCGGCGACGGGTGAGGCGGGGGCGCTGACCGTGGTGCGGCGGCGGGAGGGTGAGGTGAAGGCTTGGGCGGCGGCGCGCGGGTAGGTGAGGGCGGCTCCGACCCGCTCCGTCACCCATTCGGCGATCGTGACAGCCGACCGGTGGCTTCCCGAGGCCGCGCTCATCATGGGCGACCGACGTAAGCCGCTGAATTGGGTAGATCGTAGTCATTGACCCTGACGGTCTTTCGGGCATGCTTCCAAGATGAAAAGACCAGCATCTCGTCTATGGCTATTCGGGATGCCTTTTGCGGCCACCCTATTCGGCATCGCCGCGCTGTGGTCGGTGAACGGTAGGGACGCGTCTGCCGAGACCGACCAGTACCAAATGCGGGCTATAAGCCACGCAGTGTTCGCGGGGGCCGACTCTGGATGATGGGCGATGACGGTTCGCTCCTGTCCCTTTCGCCCGCCGACCTGAAGCCCGAACGCTTGAAAATTGACGGTAAGGCTGTCGCAATCTGTAAATCCGCGGGCCGCCTTGTTGCTATAATTCAGGCTGAAAAGGGCAAATGGTCGATAAATTGGCGCTCTTCTACCGGATGGGATGTTGGGCCTACAATCGCCATCGACAACGAAAGTCTGGCAGCATTTGGCTGCGCGGAGGAAGGCTCTGCCATCGCCATTGTTACTGATCATCGCTTGGTGGAAGTCGAGGGCGCGAGGGTGCGTGCGGTGAAACTCTCCCAGAAATTGGAGTCGACTTTTGGCGTTGGAACGGCGTTGATTGACGGCAATGCGATTTGGGTTGGCTTCAACCTTGGCGAATGGGGTGGTGGGCTTCGGCGGATAGAGCGCAGCGATGGAAAGATGGAAATCGTTGAGAAGAACCGATCGGGCGAGCTGTGTGGCGGCCCGCTCAATACGGGGTGTGACCCGGTAAACGGGATCGTCGCCTCCCCGTCGAAACCTTCCTGCGTGGTCGCAGCAATCGGCCTCGTGCACATGATGTCCCACGGTCGTATCGTCGAGGTGTGCGACACAACGGTACGACGCGTGTATTTCAAACCGACTGACCATCAGCCCCCTTACGGAAAGCCCGATGAGGGCGAACCCGCGAGCACAATTGCGTTTTTTGGCCTGACTCGCGTTGGCAATACGGTTTGGGCACTTGGCACAGACGGACTCTATCGGTTTGACGGGGCGTCATCACCCCAGTTTCGTCCACTCCCAACGTTTGAAAATAGAGGTGGTTATCAGGTCAGCTTTGACGTCCCCGGCCTTGTTCTGCTGATGACCGATGTGAACCAGCGTCGATCGTTAAGTGGCGCGGTGCCGATTATGGCGGCACGCTGAATCTTCGCATCGGCAGATGCTGAACCAAGTTCAGCATGACGGAAGAAGGGTCGCGCTATCTGCCCCACGGCCTCTTCGTCGCCCCGGTCTTGAGCCGGGGCAGGGCTTCTTGGCGCTCAAGGCAGCCCGGTCCCGGGTCAAGCCCGGGACGACGGATGGGGGCGGCGCTCACCCTCACCCTTCCGGCCCCCGGATCAAGTCCGGGGGCCTCCTTCCCTCTCCCAAGGGAAGAGGGGTTTTAGCCCTTCGGCTTGGCCGGTTTCTTCGCGCTTTCCGGCGGTTTGCCGTCGATCTTGACCAGTGAGGCGAGGCGGCATTCGCCTTCGCGGGGGACGATGATGCTGGCGAAGCGGTCGATGCCGCCGACGCCGCCGGAGGGCTTGAAGGCGATGCGCCACGCCCAGGGGAGTTCGATGCACGGGGCGAAGAAGGTGCCGCGATACCATTGCCGCCCGGCGCGCAGGTAGATCGCGTCGCGGCCATCGGCGCGGAAGTCGCGGATCATCGAGGGGAAGGGGATGCGCGCTTCTTTCGCGGCTGGCGCTGCGGGCGTGGCTTCCTGTGCCGTGGCGGGGAGGGCGGCCAGCAGGGCGAGCGGCATCGGGGCGAGTCGGTGGAGCATCGGTGCAGAATGGCACAGGTGCGATGAACCGGCGATGGATGATATGACGAACCAAATGGGAACAAAGTGCTTGACATCGTCACGCTCATTCGGTACATAACAGTAGCGCTGAAGAATTGCGAGTCGCGGCGATCGGGTCGCTGAGCGCGGACTTCGGAGTTTGAAAATCGAGGGGAATCGGGCCGGGGCGGCAACGCCTGTCGGCCCGATCTGCGTTTGGGGAGGGATGAAATGCCGAGTGGATACCGCACCGATCTTGATGGACAGCGGGCGGCCAACGGCAAGAGCACGCGTGCAAGATGGAGCAAGGCGATGCGCGCCGCGTTCCTCGATCACCTTGCTGCAACATGCAATGTCACCCAGTCGGCTGCCGTGGCGAACGTCGATGTGCGAACTGTCTATGAGCTTCGTCGCCGGAACGCGCGGTTTGCCGAACGGTGGGAAGCGGCATTGGCGCTCGGCTATCAGATGGTCGAGACGCTATTGGTGGGCCATGTGCTGGCGGGTCATCGCGCCGGCGATCCAGTCCATACCCATCAGGACGGTCTGCCGGCGGTTGATTTCGAAGCGGCGATGCGACTGCTCGCTGCGCATCGCAACCCGGTTGGAAAGCCGCGAAAAGGCGGCGGCACGCTGCAATTCGCGGCACCCGACGAGACCGACGCGGTGCTGCTCAAGCGATTGAAGGCGATCGAGATGCGGCGCGCGCGTGAGGCCGAGTGGGCGGCCCAGACGGAAGCGGGGAAGGCCGGGTTGCTGCCGCACGATGCGGGGGGCGAGCGATCCGGTTCCGGCGCGCGATGCGGTGATCGAACATGCCCCGCAGGCGGAGGGCGCGCGCGATGGCGAGTGATGCGGAGATCGGCGCGTTCATCGACCGGCTGATCGCGCTGCCCGATGAAGAACGCGGTCACGCGGTGCGCTGAATGACGGTGCCGATGCGGCGCGAGTTTCTGGCACGCTGGAAGCTGTGGGCGCATGGCGGGCAGACGATGCCGCCGGGCGACTGGCGGGTGTGGCTGATCCGTGCCGGGCGCGGGTTCGGCAAGACGCGGGCGGGGGAGCGAGTGGGTCAACCAGCTGGCGCTGGATGTGCCCGATGGGCGCTTTGCGCTGGTCGGGGCGAGCCTGGACGAGGTGCGGCGGGTGATGATCGAGGGGCAGTCGGGGCTGATCGCCACGGCGCGCATCGATCGGCAACCGGTGTGGAAGGCGAGCGCGCGCGAGCTGCACTGGCCGTCGGGCGCGGTCGGCTTTGTCTATTCGGCGGAGTCGCCCGATGGGCTGCGCGGGCCCGAGCATCATGCCGCCTGGGCCGACGAACTGGGCAAATGGGGGCGGCGCGGCGATGCGGCGTGGGACAATCTGACGATGGGATTGCGGCTGGGGGATCGGCCGCGCGTGCTGGTGACGACGACACCGCGCCCGACGCGATTGATGCGGCGGGTGATGGCGCTGCCGAGCTGTGTCGAAACGCGCGGGCGGACGCGGGACAATCCACATCTGCCGGCGAGCTTCGTTGAGGCGATGGAGGCGGAATATGGCGGGACGCGGCTGGGGCGGCAGGAGCTGGAGGGCGAGCTGCTGAGCGATGTGCCGGGGGCGCTGTGGACGCGGGCGATGATCGAGACGGCGCGCGCGGTGAAGGTGGACGCGCCGGTGCGGGTGGCGGTCGGCGTCGATCCGCCGGCGAGTGCGGAGGGTGATGCGTGCGGGATCGTCGCGGTGGCGGTCGATAGCGCGGGGAGGCTGTGCGTGCTGGAGGATGCGAGCGTTTCGGACCTTTCGCCCGAGGGCTGGGCGCAGGCGGTGGCGGCGTGTGCCGACCGGCATGGCGCGGATCGCGTGGTGGCGGAGAAGAACCAGGGCGGCGACATGGTCGAAAGCGTGCTGCGCGCGGCGGTGGTGGCGATGCCGGTGCGGCTGGTCCATGCCAGCCGGGGCAAGGCGGCGCGGGCCGAGCCGGTGGCGGCGCTGTACGAACGGAGACAGGTGCGGCACGCGGCGGCGTTCGCGGCGCTGGAGGATGAGCTGTGCGGGCTGGCGCGGGGGCGATTATGCCGGGCCGGGGCGGTCGCCGGATCGGGCGGATGCGCTGGTATGGGCGGCGTGGGAGCTGGTGTTTGGGTGGAAGGGGGAGGTGGGCGTGCGGGGGACTTAGGGGATTGAGGCGATGCAGGGCCATGCCGTAATCACGGTTAAACCGTCAGCTATTGGGTGGGAAGCGGTCATTGACGCACTGAAACTCGCATGGCAGATTTTCAAAATGACGAAGCCCAATCCCGCTCAGATTGTCAGCGGGTTGCTATTGTCTGCGGTGCTTGTCGTTCTTTCGGCAGACCTACTGAACGCATTGGCTGCGCAACCGTGCCCTGCGGGACCTAATTGCTACCCATGGGGTGCAGAAGGACCAGCGGCCGGGATATGGAGCTACGCAACTAAGTCCAACTACCTCATGAGGGGCTTTGCCCAGCTCGGCCTGATCGTCTGTGCCGGGACATTCCTAACTTGGAAAGCTGTGCGGGACGAACCCCTTCAACGTGCGCCGCGAATTGCGGCCTTTGCAGCACTCGGGGCGGCCTCCCTACTGTTGTTCGTGTAGACGCAAACGACCGCAACGGGGTCGTTTGCCGACCGACCGCTTACAGCCCCTATAGAGGTTCGGAAGCCTTGCGCGTTAATCCTCCCCGGCCAGGGGGATGGCAGTGTAGCTGACGGAGGGGGCGGATCCACTGATGCAAGAGGTTTGACGACGAAGCCTCCTTCCCCTCCGTCACCTGCGGCGCCACCTCCCCCTGGCGGGGGAGGATTTTTGGATGTCGATACGCCCTAGCTGTCGCCCGTCACCCCCGCTAAGCCTCCGGCCATGTGCGTGCTGGCGTTGGCGTGGGGGATGCATCCCAATTGGGTGTTGGTCGCTGCGGGGAACCGTGACGAGCGGCATGCGCGGGCGACGGCGCCACTGTCGCGCTGGATGGCGCGCGGGCCTGTCATCGGGGGGCGCGATCTGGAGGCCGGGGGGACCTGGCTGGCGGTGAACGAGGCCGGGCGGCTGGCGGCGGTGACCAATGTGCGCGGGGAGGCGGCCTATCCGGGCAAGCTGTCGCGCGGGGCGCTGGTGACCGATATGCTGGCCGGGCATGAGCCGGAGGACCTGGACGCCTATAATCCGTTCAACCTGATCGCGGTGGATCGCGACGGGCCGCTCTATCTTTCGAACCGGCCCGATCCGGTGCGGCGGCCGTTGAGCCCGGGGATGCACGGACTGTCGAACGGGTTGTTCGATACGTTGTGGCCCAAGACGATCCGGGTGCAGATGGGGTTGCGCGCCTGGCTGGAGGCGGGGAGTTCGGCGCTGGAGCCGCTGTTCGCGGTACTGGCCGACGAGCGACCGGCGGGGGCGGCGGAGCGGTATGAGCCCGATCCGTTCGAGCCGGTGGATTCGCCGGTGTTCATCCGCAACCCGGTCTATGGGACGCGGTGCAGTACGGTGGTGACGGTGGACCATCTGGGGCGCGGTCGGATTGCGGAGCGGCGGTTCAATTCGAGCGGGCTGCTCGAGGGCGAGAGCGTGTTGAGTTTTACGTGGAGTTGAAATGACGCCTCGCGAAGTGATCGGTGTGGCCGAGGTGCCGGGCGGGGAACCGTTGCGGCTGGTGCGGCATGGCCGTGACTTCATCATCATGCTCGAGCGCAACGAGCTGATGTCGAGCCGGATGAGCGGATCGGAAGAGGCGTTGGCGGAGATGACGCTGGACCGGTTGAGCGATCCGGCGTCGGCGCGGCTGCTGATTGGCGGCTATGGCATGGGGTTTACGTTGCGTGCGGCGCTCAAGCGGCTGGGGCCGAAGGGGTGGGCGTGCGTGGTCGAGCTGGTGCCGGGCATCATCGAGTGGGCGCGCGGGCCGATGGCGGAGCTGGCCGACGGCTGTCTGGATGATCCGCGCACGCAGCTGGTGATGGGCGATGTCGGCGCGGAGATCGCGCGCAGTCGGGGCAGCTGGGAGGCGATCCTGCTGGATGTCGACAATGGCCCGGACGGGCTGACGCGCGACGCCAATAACGGGCTGTACACGATGCGCGGGCTGGAGCGGGCGCGGACGGCGCTGGCGCCAGGTGGGGTGCTGGCGGTGTGGTCGGCGGGGCCGGACCCGGCCTTTACGCGGCGGATGCGCGATGCCGGGTTTGCGGTGGAAGAGGTGCAGGTGCGGGCGCGACAGAACGGCAAGGGGCCGCGCCACGTGATCTGGTTCGGCACGAAACGCTGAGTTTGTTGATGCGCTGACGCGCATGCGGCACCGGCCCGCTCCCCCACCCGGCCACCCATCGAAATTACCGTGTGGGTGGCCGGGTGGGGGGAACGGGCCGGTGCCGCCCCATCGCCGTGAGGCGATCAAAGAGGAAACGCATGAAATGGTTCGGGCGGAAGTCCGGGCGCGAGGGGTCGCGTCCGGTGTTGGCGCGTGGGCAGGGCGCGGGCGCGGTGCTGGGCGAGTGGCCGCAGAGTTACGAGGCGCAGGTGCGCGGGCTATGCGGCCAATCCGGTGGCGCAGCGGGCGGTGAAGATCGTCGCCGAGGGCGTGGCGGGCGGAGGGGTACGGAAGGGGCGATCGGGGCAAGCGTGGCGGGCGACCGCTTCGTGTTGCTGGATCGCGCGACGCTCGCGATCCACGACGATCTTGGCGCTGCGGGCATGACGCTGAACCTGATGGCGACCGGCGTGGGGGACGCGGAGCCGGTAGCAACGACGATCGCGGTCACCGGGCGGTCGGTGACGCCGCCGTCGCCCGTGGCATTGCACGCGGTGCCCGCGCCCGGGGGACGCATGATCCGGTGGACACGTCGCAGTTGCGCGGATGGCGATGGGGCGATGGCACCGACGCCCCGATCGGCGAGGGCGCCGAACGCTATCAGCTGCAAATTCGTGTTTCCGGGCAGCCTGACCAGATCGTGATGAGCGACACGCCCGAGTGGCTGCTGGACAGCAGCGACGGTGCGACGGTGGAGGTGCAGCAGGCTGGAGACCATGGCCTGTCGACGTCCGCCATTCTTGTTCTTGAAGCGATGGAGTGACCAGAATGACAGCGACCGCGCGATTCGCCCTTCCGCTCCTGCACGCCGGACAGGCGCAAAAGGAAATGTTCCACAATGAGGCACTCGTCCAGGTCGACCTGCTGCTGCACCCGGCGGTGAAGGATGTCGGGCTCGACAGCCCGCCAGCGACGCCGGAGCCGGGCGATGCATGGATAGTCGGCGAGGAACCGACCGGTGCCTGGAGCGACCATGCCCGAGCCATCGCCGTCTGGACCGATGGCGGTTGGTGGTTCACAACGCCGCGGCCGGGCGTTGCGCTATGGTCCGAAACCCATGGGAAGCCGGTGCGCTATGACGCTGGAGCGGGGTGGCAGATCGGCGTGATCGCCGCCAGCCGGATCGAGATTGGCGGAACCCAGATTGTCGGTGGCCAATGCGACGCGATCGCCGCCCCGACGGGCGGTGCGACCATCGACGACGCGGCACGCGCTGCGATCGCGGCGATCCTCGACGCGCTGAGGGAACACGGCCTGATCGCTAGCGACGAACTGTGACGTTCCGGCAACAGTCCCCGGATTTTGTTCGCTTGCGCGGAAACTTTCCAGAGGTTAGGAAGTTAGCGCTGTCCGAAGTGGCAACTAAGAAAGGGGATTAAGATGCGGAAGCTTGCCGTAACTCTGGCACTTGCTTCGACCGCGCTCACCACGCCCGCCCTCGCACGTGACGATGCGTGGTACGTGGGCGTCGAAGGCGGTGCGATGATCGTCGAAGACATCGATTACGACATTGGCGCTCTGACTGCGGCTGGAACCGTGGACCATGAAGCCGGCTGGGATGTCGGTGGCACGATCGGCTACGACTTTGGTGGTTTCCGCGCAGAAGCGGAAGTCAGCTACAAGCGTGCGACGGTTGATGGCTATCGTTCGTCGACGACGACGCCTGCCTATGGCAGCACCGGCGCTCTGACCAATATGGTTCCCGGGAACTATGGCTATGCGGGCGGTAGCTCGACCGCGCTCAGCTTCATGATCAACGGCATGCTGGACTTCGGCGACGATGATGGCCTGCAGGGCTTCGTCGGCGGCGGTGCCGGCGTGGCGCGCGTCAAGGCGGACTATGCGCTCAACACCCGCGGTGCCTTCCTCGACGATTCCGACACCGTGTTCGCCTGGCAGGCGATTGCGGGTCTGCGTCAGGCAGTGAGCGACAACATCGACGTCACGCTGAAGTATCGCTTCTTCAACGCCGACAACGTCAAGCTGGTCGACGTGACCGGTCGTCAGTTCGACGGTCGCTTCCGTTCGCACAGCCTGCTCGGTGGCGTGACGTTCAACTTCGGTGAGCCGGCTGCACCGCCGCCTCCTCCTCCTCCTCCGCCTCCGCCGCCGCCTCCCCCGCCGCCCCCGCCTCCGCCGCCTCCGCCGCCGGAAGTGGTGTGCACCCCCCGGGCCGTACATTGTCTTCTTTGAGTGGGACAAGTCGGACATCACGCCGGAAGCGTCGGGCATTCTCGATAACGCCATCTCGGCCTATCAGAACTGCGGCAACGCGCAGGTCATGCTCGCCGGTCACGCTGACCGTTCGGGTGCAGCCAGCTACAACGTTGGCCTCTCGCAGCGTCGCGCGGACTCGGTCCGTTCGTATCTGTCGGGCCGCGGCATCCCCGATGGCGTGATCAGCTCGGAAGCGTTCGGCGAAAGCCGTCCGCGTGTCGACACCGCCGACGGCGTGCGCGAACTGCAGAACCGCCGCGTGGAAATCACTTACGGTCCGGGCTCGGGCATGTAAGCCGCGCGGTCCACTCTGTGGATCGACAAGATTTGGGGAGGTCGGGCAACCGGCCTCCCCTTTTCTTTGTGTGCGTTGGACAGGCGTCGCGCTTGCATGGCACATGACGCTGCGATCATATCGGTGCATGCACCATCGCGTCCCTGCGCCGCTGCCTGATCACGCGCGCGACCCCATGCGGTTCGCCGAACATGGTGCCGAGCGCCGCGATGGGGCGGCGCTCCCGATGCTTGGCGCAATCGAGCAGGCGATCGCGGTGCTTCCCCCAACCGCCCCGGATTGCGGCTCAGGGGCGTCGCGGCGCTCGCCGACATCCTCGGGGAACAGGGTTCGATCGGATCGCAGATCGCGCGATTTGTCCGGCGCGTGCTTTGCCCTGTACGCGCAATCCTGTTCGACAAAACTGCGACAACCAACTGGGCGCTCGCCTGGCATCAGGACCGGACGATCTGCGTGCGCGGGCGTCGCGACGTCGCCGGTTTTGGCCCGTGGACCGTCAAGTCGGGGCTGCTGCACGTTGCGCCGCCCTTCGACCTGCTCGAACGGATGGTCACCGTCCGCATCCACCTCGACGATGTTCCGGCGGATAACGCGCCGTTGCTGATCGCACCGGGATCGCATCGCTTTGGGCTGGTGCGCGAGGAGCGGATCGACGCGGTGGTCGCGGAGTGCGGGGTTCAGGTCTGCACCGCACTGGCGGGCGACATCTGGGTCTATGCAACCCCGATCCTGCACGCGTCGGACGCGGTCGCAACGCCGCGCCGGCGACGGGTATTGCAGGTGGATTATGCCGGGTTCGACTTGCCCGAGGGGCTCCAATGGTCAGGTATCTGAGGCGAGCGCCCCTGCCAGCCAATCCGGAATGATCGCGTCGCCGAGCGCTTCGACCCGGCGGTGTTCGACCATCAGGCCGAGATAGGGATAGGTGGCGCGGGTGCGGTCACCCGGTTCGCCGAGCGGCGCGACGATCAGGCGACGGTTGACCCTGGCGCGCCAGTTCATCCGGGCGGTATTTTCCTGGCCGACATAGCAGCCCTTGGCGAAGCTGACGCCGTTCAGTTCGGCGGCATTGCATTCGAGCCAGAGGGTCTTGTCCTGGCCGAGTTCGTCCGCACCCTCGGTGACGCCGAGGCGCAGCCGGTGTTCGCGCCAGCCGCTGGCCGCATCCCCGCCCGCTTCGCCCAGCCAGCGCCAGCCGAGCGCGGCGAGTCGCGGATCGGGCACGCCATGGCCTTGCGCGCGCGACCAGTGGACCCCGCCCTCCGCTGCGGTGATCGTGATCGGTCGGCGCAGGCGGTAGATCGACAGGCGGCGAATCAGCGCGTCGCACTGGGCCGCCTCGCAATCGATCAGCACGTCCGCGCCATCCGCCCAGAGGATGAAGTCGAACAGCGCCTTGCCCTGAGGCGAGAGCAGCCCGGCCCAGAGCGGCGCGTCGGGCTGCACCGCGTTCATATCCTGCGTCACCAGACCCTGCAGGAAGCCGCGGACATCCTCCCCCGAAATGCGGATCAGGGCGCGGTCGGGGAGCAGGGTGGCATCGGTCATGTCGAACAGGTAGGAGGCGGGGCAGGCAAGCGAAAGAGGCTGAGATGGCGACGTTCGATCTGAAGCTCGTTGGTGGCACCGTCCACCTGCCCTCCGGCCCGGCGAGGCTCGATGTCGGCGTGCGCGACGGCAAGATCGTCGCGATTGGCGCGCAGGGCGATGCGGGCGAGACGATCGACTGCACCGGCCTGGACGTGCTGCCCGGCGTAATCGACAGCCAGGTGCATTTCCGCGAACCGGGGCTGGAGGCGAAGGAAGACCTTGAATCCGGCAGCCGCGCGGCGGTGCTCGGCGGGGTCACCGCGGTGTTCGAGATGCCGAACACCAAGCCCAATACCGACAGCGCCGACGCGGTGAACGACAAGCTCGCGCGCGCGAAGGACCGGATGTGGTGCGACCACGCTTTCTATGTCGGGGCGACCAACAACAATGCCGCCGATCTGGCCGACCTGGAACGAATGCCCGGGACGGCGGGGGTTAAGATCTTCATGGGCGCGTCGACCGGCGACCTGCTGGTGTCGGACGACGCCAATCTGGCGCGGGTGCTGGCGAGCGGCCATCGCCGCGTCGCGATCCATGCCGAGGACGAGTTTCGCATGAACGACCGCGAGGGCGAGCGGGTCGCGGGTGATCCGTCGTCGCACCCGGTGTGGCGCGATGACGAGAGCGCAATCCTGGCGACGCGGCGCATCCTGAAGCTGGCGCGGGAGGCGCGGCGGCGCATCCATGTGCTGCATGTGACGACGCCGGCGGAGCTGGAGTTGCTGGCGCAGCATAAGGACATCGCGACGTGCGAGGTGACTCCGCAGCATCTGACGCTTGCCGGAGAGGATGCCTATCCGCGGCTCGGCACCTATGCCCAGATGAACCCGCCGATCCGGTCGGCCGCGCATCGCGACGGGTTGTGGCACTGGCTCAATCAGGGCGTGCCGGACGTGCTGGGATCGGACCATGCGCCGCATACGATCGAGGAAAAGGCCAAGCCTTATCCGTCATCGCCCAGCGGCATGCCGGGCGTGCAGACGCTGTTGCCGCTGCTGCTCGACCATGTCGCAAAGGGCCGCACTACGCTCCAGCGACTTATAGACCTGACCAGCGCGGGACCGCAGCGGGTGTTTGGTCTCGTCGGCAAGGGGCGAATTGCGGCGGGCTATGACGCGGATTTCACCGTGGTCGACCTGAAGAAGCAGTGGACGGTCGAGGAAAGCTGGCTGGCGTCGCGCTGCGGCTGGTCGCCGTTCACCGGGGACACGCTTACCGGAAAGCCGATCGGGACGATCATTCGCGGGCGCAAGGTGATGTGGGACGGGCAGCTGGCGAACGCGGCGCATGGCCGGCCGGTGCGGTTCGAGGCGGTGGAGTTCGGGTGACTCCAAGGCCGTTCCCCTGAAGGGGAGGGGCTATTCGCCTACTCCGCCGCGTCGGCCACGGCCTCCCGTTCCGCCTGTTGCCGCGCCCACATTTCGGCGTAGGTGCCGCGCCGTTCGAGCAGTTCGGCATGGGTACCCTGTTCGGCGATGCGCCCATCCTCCAGCACCACGATGCGGTCGGCGTTGACCACGGTCGACAGGCGGTGGGCGATGACGATGGTGGTGCGGCCGCGCTCGATCGCTTCGAGCGTGTCGAGGATCTCGGCTTCGGTGCGCGAATCGAGTGCGCTGGTCGCTTCGTCGAGGATCAGGATCGGTGGGTTCTTGAGCAGGGTGCGGGCAATGGCGACGCGCTGTTTCTCGCCGCCCGACAGCTTGAGGCCGCGCTCGCCGACCCGCGTCGCATAGCCATCGGGCATTGCGTCGATAAAGCCCGCGATTGCCGCGCCGCGCGCTGCGGTCTCGACCTGATCCTGCGTCGCGCCTTCGCGGCCATAGGCGATGTTGTAGCTGATCGTGTCGTTGAACAGCACCGTGTCCTGGGGCACGATGCCGATCGCGGCACGCAGGCTGGCCTGCGTTACCTGCGAAATATCCTGCCCGTCGATCGTGACGCGCCCGCCGGTCAGGTCGTAGAAGCGATAAAGGATGCGCGCGAGGGTGGACTTGCCCGCGCCCGACGGGCCCACGATCGCGACGGTCTGGCCCGGGCGGATGACGAGGTCGATGCCCTTCAATATGTCGCGGTCGGCGTCGTAGCCGAAGCGCACGCCCTCGAACCGCACCTCGCCGCGTTCGACCGCCAGCGCCGCCGCGCCCGGCACGTCCTTCACCTCGGCATCGGTGTCGATCAGGTCGAACATCGCGCCCATGTCGATCACGCCCTGGCGGATCGTGCGATAGACCCAGCCGAGCATGTCAAGCGGGCGGAACAACTGGCTGAGCAAGGTCGAGACGAACACGACGTCGCCCGCGGTAAATTCCCCGGTGGACCAGCCCCACGCCACTACGGCCATTCCGGCACCCAGCATCACATTTGTGATCAGCGACTGGCCCATGTTGAGCCAGGCGAGCGAATTTTCCGACTTTACCGCCGCCTTGGCATAAGCCTCGACCGCGCGCTCGTAGCGGTCGGATTCGCGCTGCTCCGCGCCGAAATACTTCACCGTCTCGAAATTCAGCAGCGAGTCGACCGCATGCGCCACCGCGCCGGTGTCGAGGTCGTTCATCTGCTCGCGCAGCTTCGCGCGCCAGTCGGTGATCCAGCGGGTGAAGGCGATGTAGATCACCACCATCGCGATGGTCGATGCGACCAGCCACATGCCGAATTTCGACCCGAAGATCTGGAGCACGAGTGCCAGTTCGAGGATCGTCGGGGCGATGTTGAACAGCAGGAAATAGAGCATCGAATCGATGCTCTTGGTCCCGCGCTCGACCACCTTGGTCACCGCACCCGTGCGGCGTTCGAGGTGGAAGCGCAGCGACAGCTGGTGAAGTTGGCGGAAGGTGACGATGGCGAGCCGCCGGGTCGCGTCCTGCCCGACCTTTTCGAACACGGTGTTGCGCAGATTGTCGAATATGGTGGTGAACAGTCGCGCGGCGGCGTAGCCGACCACCATCAGCACCACGAACGTGATGACCCCGCGCTCACCGATCGCCATCGCATCGACTGCGGCCTTGAGCGCATAGGCCGCGCCATAGACCTGAACCACCTTTGACAGCACCACCAGTGCGAGCGCGCCGACGATGCGCGCCTTCAGCCCCGGCTGTCCGGCGGGCCACAGATAGGGAAGGAAGCGCGCGAGGGTGGCGAACAGCGGGCGCTCGCCGCCGGTCGCCGGCGCAGTGTCGGGAGGCATAGGCAGTATCTGGGGCTGCGCGTGTCCCGATGCAATGAAACAAAGCCCGCCCGCCATCCGTTATGCATGGCGAGGAGCGAGACGATGGAACCGGTTTTCTACGTGATGGCCATTCTTGGCTGCGGCGATTTCCAGGATCAATGCCAGCAGGCGCGGGTCGAGCCGGTCCGGTATCAAAGCGCGGCGCAATGCCAGGCGGCGATGGCACAGGTGTTGCCGCGTCACACCGATCTCTCCTATCCGACGATTGCCGCAACCTGTCACCGCCGGGGCGAGCAGATGGCGCGCGCAGAGACCAAGCCACGCCACTATTGAGCGCTGTTGCACTATCGCAATGATGTTATGATCCGCTCCGCAATCGCGGGAGAGGCGGAATGCGCAAGATACTGGGTGTTGTTGCGGGCGTGGTCGCGCTGGGCGCGACGGTGTGGATCGTCGAGATGATCTCTCACTCCATCTGGACTCCGCCATCCGGGGTTGATGTGTCGGACCCGGCACAACTCGCCAAGCTGATGGATGTCGTGCCGCTGGAGGCGAAGATCGCGGTGGTGGTCGCCTGGTTCCTAGGCGCGATATCCGGGGCGTGGGTCGGTGCCAAGGTCGCGCAATGGCAACCCGCCGGGTGGATCGTCGTGCTGATCGGTATCTGTTTCGGCGTGATGACGCTGTTCATGATCCCGCACCCGTTGTGGATGCAGATCGCCGCGGTTGCGGCACCGATCGCGGGTGGATGGGTGGCGACGAAGCTGCCCGGAACGGTCTAGCCGCGCTCGACCGGGAGCGCCCAGCGGATCTGTTCGATCAGCATCGCCTCGAGCTCAGCCGCGCCGGCATTGCGCGCGGCGGCGCGCTTGCGCAGCAGCGTGGCGAGCAGGTCGGCGCGGGTCGGCGGCGAGGCCGGCTCGGCGCGACCACGGGCCAGTGCACGGGAAAGCTGAAGCGAGAGCGTCGTCATCGCCCATCATCTGCCAATTTCCGCCTTGCGAGTCGGTGAAGAGGCGCGGTTAACGCGGGCGCGTCCACAAATCGGGTGAGCGCGGCTTTGGTGCGTAGAGCTGGTGCCGCATCAGCGCCTGACCGAAAGCGCGAACGATCCAGCCGATCTTGGTAGCCTTGCTCGTTCCCGCGCGATGATCCCAGGCATGATCGCCGCGCGCTATCACCTCGCGCGCGATGCCGCCATAAATGCCCGTCGCTGCGAGCACGGCCCAGGCCGAGCGAAATCCGAGCGCGGGGGTGCCCAGCCGCGCGCTTTCCTCATGTGCAGCGGCGAACTCACCCAGCCAACGTGCCATGACCGTGAGGCGCTGGCGGAACGGCGGCTTCAGATGCTGGCCCGGCGGGATGTCCATTTCGACCAGCCAGTCCATCGGCAGGTAGCAACGACCGATGCGGTCATCCGCCTCGATATCGCGCGCGATATTGGCGAGCTGAAAGGCGAGGCCGAGGTCGCAGGCGCGATCCAGCGTCGCGTCGTCCTCTGGATCGACCCCCATCACCACCGCCATCATGCATCCGACCGCGCCGGCGACATGGTAGCAATATTGCATCAGGTCGTGCTCGGAACGCGGAAACCAGCCCTTGGCGTCCAGCGCGAACCCCTCGACCAGATCATGCGCGAAACGGTGCGGCATGCGCGTTTCGGCGGCGACGATGCGCAGCGCCTCGAACGCCATCTCGCCGGTCGGTTCGCCCGCCAGCGCCTTGTCGGTCAGCGTGCGGATGCGCGAGAGGGCGGCGGCAGGGTCCGCGACGACCTGTGCGTCATGGCCCAGTTCCTGCCCGTCGGCGATGTCGTCGCACGCGCGGCACCAGGCATAGAGCAGCCAGGCGCGCTCGCGGGTCTGCGGGTCGAACAACCTGCTCGCCGCAGCAAAGCTCTTCGAACCCTTGGCGATGCTCTCACGCGCGGCCGCCACCACCGACTCGCGGCTGGGCGTTGGCAGGGTCACAGGTCCTTGCTGCCGATCTGCCCCACCGTCTGTGTCGGGACATGCGCCGCCATCTTCGCCAGCAGCGCGTCGAGATCATCGTCGATGATCAGGATCGACTGATGCTGCGGGCGGAGGAATCCGACTTCGCCCATCTTCGCCACGAATTCGATCAGCCCGTCATAATAGCCCGCGACGTTGAGCAGTCCGACCGGGTTCGCGTGATAGCCGATCTGCGCCCAGCTCATCGCTTCCCACAATTCGTCCATCGTCCCGGTTCCGCCGGGCAGGGTGATGAAGCCGTCGGACAGGTCGGTGAACGCCTGTTTGCGCTCGTGCATGGTTCGCACGATGTGCAGTTCGGTGCAGCCGCGATGCGCAACCTCGGCATCGACCAGCGCCTGCGGGATCACCCCGATCACCTCGCCGCCCGCCTCCAGCGCCGCATCGGCAATCGCGCCCATCAGCCCCAACCGCCCGCCGCCATAGACGACGCCGATTCCGCGCTCGGCAAGCGTGCGGCCGACGAACCGGGCGTTCTCGATATAGACCGGGTCCGCCGGGGTGGCGGAGCCGCAATAGATGGCGAGGCGCTTCACGCTTGCTCCTGTTCCAGCATCAGCGCGGCGGTCGCCTTGGCGCTGCCGACCACGCCGGGAATGCCTGCGCCGGGATGGGTTCCGGCACCGACGAAATACATATTCTCGATCGAATCGTCGCGGTTGTGCGCGCGGAACCAGGCGCTCTGCGTCAGGATCGGCTCAAGGCTGAATGCACTCCCCAGATGCGCGGCGAGGTCGTGCCGGAAATCGGTGGGTGCATAGCTGAATTTGGTGACGATCCGGTCGTGGATGTCGGGGATCAGGCGACGACCGATTTCGTCGAGGATGCGCTTTTCGAGCACCGGGCGGACCTGTTCCCAATCGACCGGTGCCTTGCCGATATGCGGCACGGGGGCGAGCGCGTAGAAGGTCGAATGCCCCTCGGGCGCCATCGACGGGTCGGTGACAGTGGGGTGGTGGAGGTAGAGCGAGAAATCCTCGCTCAGCACGCCATGATCGTAGATGTCGGCGAGCAGTTCCCTGTAGCGCGGGCCGAACAGGATCATGTGGTGCGGGATGCCGGGCCAGGTACCCTTGATCCCGAAATGGACGACAAACAGCGACGGCGAGAAGCGCTTGCGTTCAAGCTTGGCGGAGGTGCGCTGGGCACTGCGCGAGCTTTTGAGCAGGTCGCGGTAGCTGTGGACAATGTCGGCATTGCTGGCGACCATATCCGCCTCGAACCGCGCGCCCGATTTGGTGCGGACGGCGGTGGCGCGCTCGCCCAGCGTCTCGATCTCCTCGACGCCGTCGCCGAGCACCAGCTTCCCGCCGAGGCGCTCGAAATGCCGGACCATCCCCGCGACCAGCCGGTTGGTGCCGCCCATGGCGAACCACACGCCACCGTCGCGCTCCAGCTTGTGGATCAGCGCATAGATCGCGCTGGTGGTCATCGGATTGCCGCCGACCAGCAAGGTGTGGAACGACAGCGCCTCGCGCAATTTCTCGTTTTTCACAAAGGTCGAGACCATCGAATAGACGCTGCGCCACGCCTGATATTTGGCGAGCGCGGGTGCGGCCTTCACCATCGAGGTGAAGTCGAGAAACGCGACATGGCCGAGCTTCTCATAGCCCTCGCGGTACACGCCGGCCGAATAGTCGAGGAAGCGGCGGTATCCGGCGATGTCGGCCGGATCGAGCTTGGCGATCTCGCTCGTCAGCAGCGTATCGTCATTGGTGTAGTCGAAACTGGTGCCGTCAGGCCAGTTGAGGCGGTAGAAGGGCGAGACCGGAACCAGCGTGACATCGTCGGCCATGCGGTGCCCGGTCAGCGCCCACAATTCCTCCAGCGCTTCCGGCGCGGTGATGACGGTGGGGCCGGCATCGAAGACAAACCCGTCCTTTTCCCAATAATATCCGCGCCCGCCCGGCTTGTCGCGGGCCTCGATGACGATCGTATCGACGCCCGCGGACTGCAGGCGGATGGCAAGTGCCAGTCCGCCGAACCCCGCCCCGATCACCACTGCACGCTTCATCTGCTTGACCCCCTGATCGCGGCGAGTGCGCGCTTGACCGGCACCGGCGGTTTGCCGGCGAGAACGCGTGCGCGATCGAATATGCTGGACTGACCGGCATAGAAGCGGGCGACGAGCCCGTCGTCCAGTCGATAAAATCGTTCGAGGATGCGATAGCGCTCGGCCGGCTCGGCGGCGCGAAACAGCATCGCGGACAGCATGCGATAATATCCGCGCTGACGCCATATCCGCCGGGCGTGGCCATAGGTCAGGTCGTGCAACGCTGCGCCCGACAGGTCGCGTGCATTGCCGATCAGTGCGGCAAGCCGCACCGCATCGGGCAGCGAATAGCCGGTGACCGGATGGAACAGCCCGGCGCGCATTCCCCCTTGGCGACGCGATTGCCGCCCGATTTCCAATATTCCTCGAAATCGCCGCCCATCGCCACCGGGAGGGCCCCCGCTTCCTCGCGCGTCGCAGCCTCGACCATGATCCCGCGCGCGCTGGCCCATGCGTCGATCCGCTTGGCGCAGGCGGCAACGTCGATCTCGGGCGTGTCGCTGTAATAGGTGTCCTCAAGGAACAGCCGTGTCGCCGCGAAGGGCAAAGCGTACATGAAGCGATAGCCGTCGATCTGCGCGACCGTGGCGTCCATGATGACCGGGCGCTTGAGCGCGTGAGGCTCGGCCAGCGTCAGCTCTCGCCCGAAGAATTTCTGCCAGCCCAGGTCGAGCTTACCGAGGTCGCCGGGACCGCGGCAATCGATCACGCCGCCCGCCTCGATCCGGTCGCCATCGGCCAGCACGACCGCGCGCGCACTGGCACCCAGCACCTTGCGCCGCGTCATCACCGCGTCCGCGGGCATCGCGGCGCGCACGACCTGATCGAACCGCTCTGACTCGATCGAGTAATAGGGTGATTTCAGTGTGCGTGCGTGCGCGGGGAAATGGACGTCATAGCTGGTCCAGCCATAGGAGATCAGCGGCGCGACCAGCCATCGGTCGGCAGGTGCGACATCACTGGCAAAGAAGGACCAGAGGTGGTTGCCGCCCAGATTGCGTCCGCCGTCGATCAGACGGATGTCGAGCGCAGGATGCTTGCGCCGCAATGCGAGCGCGATCAGCCCCCCCGCCAAACCTCCTCCGACAATGGCAACGTCGCAATGGATGATCGCTGGCATCGCCGCCGCCTAGCGGATCGCTGCGCACGGTAAAAGCCCCGCTCGTGGCGGAAACCCGTCTTTCTGTCTCACCGCCATTTGTTCACAGTCCCGCGCAAACCGGCCCTTGACCACGAGTCGCGCGCCGTGCTGTCATAGCGATGTCACGGCTCGCGGCGAATAAGCCCCGGTCGCGACCGACGAGCGGCAAGAGAGGGGGACCATGTACCATCCCGATCTGATCCGACATCCGCAGGGGTGCCCGGCGCTCGTCCTGAATGCCGATTACACGCCGCTTTCCTATTATCCGCTGAGCATCTGGCCGTGGCAGACAGCGATCAAGGCAGTGTTCCTCGATCGCGTCGATATCGTCAGCCATTATGAGCGCGAGGTGCGCAGCCCCACCGCGCGCATCAAGCTGCCCAGCGTTATCGCGCTCAAGCAATATGTGCGACCGTCGCAATTCCCGGCATTCACCCGGTTCAACCTGTTCCTGCGCGACAAGTTCGAATGCCAATATTGCGGTAGCCACCGCGATCTGACCTTCGATCATGTCATCCCGCGCGCGCAGGGCGGGCGCACGACATGGGAGAATGTCGCGACCGCCTGTGCGCCGTGTAACCTCAAAAAGGGTGGGCGCACGCCGAAACAGGCGGCGATGCCGCTGTTCATGGCACCGATCCGCCCGACCAGCTGGCAGCTGCAGGAACATGGCCGCCGCTTCCCGCCCAATTATCTCCACGATACCTGGCGCGACTGGCTCTATTGGGACGTCGAGCTCGAGGCGTAACGCTTCATCATTGGTGCTGACGCTCTCGTCACCCCGGCCTTGTGCCCGGGTCCACCGGGCGGCAAGGTCGGTCTTCTAGGCTCTTGCGATGCGCGTGCCGCACAGTGGACCCCGGAACAAGGCCGGGGTGACGAGTATGGGGTGGGACAGATGACAGGATTGACGGTCGATCGGCGGGCGGCGCTGGCGCTAGGGATCGGCGGCGCGGCGAGCCTCGCGCTTCCCGCCTGGGCACAGCAGGCGGCATCGCTCGATACGACGATCGACCCCATCGTCGCAAATTTCATGCGCGCGTTCGAGACTCCCGGCATCGCGGTGGCGATCGTGCGCAAGGGGCAGCCCGTCTGGCTCAAGGGCTATGGCGTGCGCACCATGGGCCGCCCCGCGCCGGTCGATGTCCACACCCGGTTCGGCATCGCGTCGAACAGCAAGGCGTTCACCGCCGCCGCACTGGCGATGCTGGTCGAGGAGGGCAAGCTCGGCTGGGACGACCGGCTCACCCAGCATATGCCCGACTTCAAGATGGCCGACCCGGCGGTGACCAGCCTGTTCAACGTCCGCGACCTGC
The DNA here is from genome assembly GCF_024700005.1 of Sphingomonas sp. J344. Lineage (NCBI taxonomy): Bacteria > Pseudomonadati > Pseudomonadota > Alphaproteobacteria > Sphingomonadales > Sphingomonadaceae > Sphingomonas > Sphingomonas sp. J344. Next base: position 1,541,914 of record NZ_JAJONB010000001.1, read on the forward strand.
TCGTTCACCGCTCGGGGCTTCCGCTGGGGGCGGGCGATTTGCTCTATTTCCCGCGCTCCAATCGCACCGCGCAGGATGCGATCCGCGCACTGCAGTTCCTTCAGCCGGTGCGCCCGTTCCGGGGCGGCTATGATTACGACAACATCCTCTACATCGTCGCCGGCGCGCTGATCGAGGCCAAGTCCGGGATGAGCTGGCGCGACTTCATCCGCACGCGGATGCTGGAGCCGCTCGGCATGGCCGATGCGGTGCCCTCGCTCGACCTGCTCAAGACGACCAACGTCGCAGGCCGACACGCGCGGCTGGGGCCGCCGGTACGCGGGGTCGGGCCGATGACGGTGATCGAACCCGATGAATCGCCCGTGGTCGATGCCGGGGCAGGGATCAACGCCAGCATCGCCGATGTCGCCAAATGGCTGGACGTGCAGCTGGCGCTCGGCGCGCTGCCCGACGGCAAGCGCCTGTGGAGCGCCGAGAGCGCGGCGGCGATGTGGTCGCCGCAGGTGGTGGTGGCGTCGAGCGATGGCCCCACCGACCTCAATCCCGTGCGCTCGATCATGCAGGGCTATGCGCTGGGCTGGTTCGTCCAGGATTATCGCGGCCGCCGCCTGATCAGCCATTCGGGCGGCCTTTCGGGTCAGGTGACCCAGACCGCGCTGATCCCCTCAGCGGGAATTGGCGTCGCGGTGCTCAGCAACACCGAAGACAGCGTGTCGGGCGGTATCCGCAACGCGATTCTCGACCATCTGCTCGGCATCCCCGCCTATGACTGGGTTGCCAACTACGTAGCCCGCAACAAGCTGGCCATCGAAAGCGCGGTCGCGGCGATGGGTGAGGGCGACGCGCAGCGGCCGGCCGGCGGCCCCAGCCTGCCACTGGCCGCCTATGCCGGGCGCTACCGCGACCCTTGGTATGGCGACATTGTGGTTCGCGAACGCGGCGGCATGCTTCACATCGATTTCGCCCCCCATCCGCAATTCGCCAGCCGCCTCGATCCATGGGGAACGGACGCGTTCCGCACCCGGATGGTGCCGGGCAAGGGCGAGGACGCGGTCGTCACCTTTGCCACCGCAAATGGCAAGGTGACGGGCGTGACGATGAAGGCGCTCTCTCCGCTCGCCGATTTCAGCTATGACTTCCACCACCTGAACTTCGTGCCGGTCGCGGAGTAGTGTATTATTGAAATAATACACGGCGGCACTATCTTGGTCGGACCAATGGAGGGAAAGCCATGAAACGACTCACGATCGCATTGCTCTCGGGCGCGGCCCTGCTCGCCGCCGGAAGCGCCGCCACCGCCGGACCCGCGCCGCAATCGGGCGCGGACACGCTGATCCCGCGCGACAAGATCTTCGGGAACCCCAGCCGCGCCGGGGGCCAGATCAGCCCGGATGGCAAGCATGTCAGCTGGCTGTCGCCGGTCGATGGCGTGATGAATGTCTGGGTCGCGCCGATCGGCAACCTGGGCGCGGCGAAGGCGGTTACCAAGGAGAGCAAGCGCGGACTGCAAAGCTATTTCTGGGCACCCGATGGCGCGCACATTATCTATCTTCAGGACAGCGGCGGGAACGAGAATTTCCGCGTCCATTCGGTCGATATCGCGACGCTCAAGGATACCGCGCTGACCAAGGCGGGGGACAAGGTCCGCGCGCAGATCCAGGGGGTGAGCAAGCTGCGCCCCGATGTCGTGCTGATCGGCCTCAACGACCGCAACCCGCAGTTCTTCGACCTGTATGAGGTCAACTACAAGACTGGTGAGAGCAAGCTGGTGATGGAGAACCCCGGCTATGGCGGCTGGGTCACCGACAATCAGCTCAAACCCCGCTTCGCATTCCAGCAGGTGCCGGGTGGCGGGAGCAAATATTTCCGCTTGGGTGCCGACGGCAAATGGGCCGAGGTGATGACGGTGGCGAACGAGGATTTCTTCACCACCGCGCCGATCGGGTTCAACAAGGACGGCACCGCGCTCTACTGGGTCGACAGTCGGGGTCGCGACAAGGCGGCACTGATCAAGATGGACCCCGAAACACTCAAGAGCGAGGTGATCGCGGCGAGCGAAAAGGCCGACATTCAGGGGCTGCTGACCGACCCCGAGAGCTATGAGCCGATCGCCTATTCGGTGAACTATCTCAAGAACGAATGGACCCCGCTCAATGCGGAGGCAAAGACGGATCTCGACTTCCTCAAGGCGAAGCTGCCCGGCGAAGTGTCGATCATGTCTGCGACCGATGACGGGTCGAAACTGATCGTCGCGGCGAGCGCGGCGGAGCGACCGGCCGCCGCCTATATCTATGATCGCAAGGCGAAGAGCCTGACCAAGCTCTACGAGACGCGACCCGACCTGTCGGCCTATGCGCTCCAGCCGATGTGGCCGGTCGAGATCCCGACCGGCGATGGCAAGACATTGGTCAGCTACCTCACGCTTCCGCCCGGCGCCGACGCCAACAAGGACGGCAAGGCGGACAAGCCCGTGCCGATGGTGCTGTTCGTCCATGGCGGCCCATGGGCGCGCGACGGCTATGGATACAACAGCGCGCACCAGTGGCTCGCCAATCGCGGCTATGCGGTGCTCAGCGTCAATTTCCGCGGCTCGACCGGCTTCGGCAAGGGCTTCGTCAACGCCGCGATCGGCGAATGGTCGGGCAAGATGCACCAGGACCTGATCGACGCGGTCGACTGGTCGATCGCGCGGGGCGTGACGTCGAAGGACAAGGTCGCGATCATGGGCGGCTCCTATGGTGGCTATGCCACGCTGGTCGGCCTGACCTTCACGCCGGACCGGTTCGCGTGCGGGGTCGATATCGTCGGCCCGTCGAACCTGAAGACGCTGATGGAGAGCTTCCCGCCGTACTGGCGACCGATCCTGGAGGGGACCTTCTACAAGCATATCGGGGACCCCAATAAGCCCGAGGATCTGAAGCGCATGATGGCGCAATCGCCGATCACCCGCGTCGACGCGATCACCAAACCGCTGCTGATCGGGCAGGGGGGCAATGATCCGCGCGTGGTGAAGGCCGAAAGCGACCAGATCGTCGCGGCGATGAAGGCACGCAAGCTGCCGGTCACGTACATCAACTATCCCGACGAGGGGCATGGCTTTGTCCGGCCCGAAAACCGCCTGTCCTTCTTTGCGATCAGCGAAGGGTTCCTGTCCAAATGCCTTGGCGGCCGGGCGGAACCGATCGGCGACTTTACCGGGTCGAGCATCCAGGTGCTCGAAGGCGCAGATTATGTGCCGGGTCTTGCGGCAGCCGCTCCCAAGCCGGCTGCGGCGAAATGAGCCGGGCGCCCGCCATGCCGCACCGGCGCGCATGGCGGGCGCTTGCCCGTGCTGTCGTAAGGGCCTAATACAGTGTCCGGTCCGATGCGTTACGACACCCTTTATCCCGAGATTTCGGACCCACGCAGTCCTGCTGTCCCGCCCCGGCCCGCGATGGCGGGCGGCGCGCCGCCGCTGGGCGACTATACCGTCAATTTGCCGGTCATCGTCCGCAAGCGGAAGTGGCGCTGGATCCCGCGGCTGATCGGCATCGCGATCCTGTTGTTCATCGCCGCCGTCGCCTGGCTGGTGTTGACCGCACCGCTCAGCAAGTCGCTCGAACCGCCGGTCCCGCCCTCGATTACCTTGCTGTCGGCGGAGGGGACGCCGATTGCGCGCACCGGTGCGGTGGTGGGCAAGCCGGTGGATGCGTCGAAGCTGCCCGACCATGTCGTCCAGGCGTTCGTCGCGGTCGAGGATCGCCGCTTCGAATCCCACTGGGGGGTCGATCCGCGCGGCATCATGCGCGCCTTCGTCAACAACATGTTCACCGACAACAGCCGTCAGGGTGGCAGCACGATCACCCAGCAGCTGGCGAAGAACGCCTTCCTCAATTCCGACCGCACCTTCGGGCGGAAGTTTCAGGAGGTGCTGATCTCCTTCTGGCTGGAAGCGTGGCTGACCAAGAACGAGATCCTCTCGCGCTACCTGTCCAACGTCTATTTCGGCGACAATCAATACGGCCTCGATGCGGCCGCGCGCCATTATTTCAGCCGCCCCGCGGCCGATCTGACCGTGGCGCAGGCGGCGATGCTGGCGGGTCTGGTCAAGGCGCCCTCACGGCTCGCCCCCTCGTCCAATCTTGCCGGCGCGCGCGAGCGGCAGGCGGTGGTCGTAGGCACGATGGTGGATGCCGGCTTTCTTACCGAGGCGGAGGGCAAGGCGGTGCAGCCCGCGCGACTGCGCCTGTCCAGGGTCAAGACGCTGCCCAGCGGCACCTATTTCGCTGATTGGGTGCTGCCCGAAGCGCGCGACCGCTCGGGCGAGATCGTAACCAACACGACGGTCACCACCACGCTGGAGGCGAAGATGCAGCGCGCCGCCGAACGCGCGGTGCGCAATGCGGGTCTGCGCAAGGCGCAGGTGGCGATCGTTGCGATGCGCCCCGATGGCCGCGTGATCGCGATGGTCGGCGGCAAGAATTACGCCGAGTCGCCTTTCAACCGCGCGACCCAGGCGCAGCGCCAGCCGGGGTCGACCTTCAAACTGTTCGTCTATCTCGCCGCATTGCGCTCGGGCATGACCCCTGACTCGATCGTGCGCGACGAGCCGGTGACGATCGGCGACTGGAGTCCCAAGAACAGCGACGGGCGCTATCGCGGCCCGATCACGCTGCGTGAGGCCTTTGCGCGGTCGAGCAACGTCACCGCCGCGCGGCTGACCCAGCGGGTCGGAGTCGCCGCCGTGATCCGTGCCGCGCGCGATCTCGGCATCACCTCGCCCATTCCCAGCGAGGCGTCGATCGCACTCGGCACGTCGAGCGTTTCGCTGATCGAACTGACCGCCGCCTATGCCGCGATCGCCAGCGGCACCACACCCGTGCGCCCGCGCGGTCTATCCGACGCCGATGAGCCGGGCTGGGCGGCGCGGCTGACCGGCGCGACGCGGTCGCTCTCGCGTGCCGAGCTCGAGGGGATGCGCGAGCTGCTCGCCGCGACGGTGACCGAGGGCACCGGGCGTAGTGCGGCGCTGGCGATCGACACCTTCGGCAAGACCGGAACGACGCAGGACAATCGCGACGCGCTGTTCCTCGGCTATTCCAACGGCATCATCACCGGCGTGTGGATGGGCAATGACGACAACAGCCCCAATGCGGGCCTCGCCGGCGGCGGCATGCCCGCGCGGGTATGGCGCGATTTCATGAGCCAGGCGCTGGGCGTCGCGGCGCGGCCGCGGCCCGAGCCGGTGGTCGAGAACGTAACCGACGTCCTGATCGAGGATGGCGAGAATTTCATCGGGGACGGGATCGAATTCGAGGGCAGCTTTGGCGGCCGTGAACTGGGCGTGCGCGTCAATCGCGACGGCAGCATCGAAATGACTCGCCCGCGGCGTGATCCTGCGCCGGATGAGGAGTTCGAGGAGCCCCGCGACCGTGGCCGACGCGACGACCGGCGGCGGGAGCAGGTTCTGGAGGACGAGTTTTAGGCGGGGATTTCTGCCCCGTCCCAGGCGAAGCACTTGCCGCTGTCTCCGGGCTTGAGCCCCTCGACCACATCCAGCAATTGCAGCGCCGCGCGCTCGGCGTCGAACAGCTTGCCCGGCGCGATCGTGCCGCGGAAGGGTGCCGACAGCTGAGTATCCACCGTTCCGGGATGCAGACCGATCACGATCGACCGGTCGTTGCGTCGCCGTGCGTCGATCGCGAAATTGCGGATCAGCATGTTGAGCGCCGCCTTGGACGCGCGATAGCCGTGCCACCCGCCCAGCCGATTGTCCGAGATACTCCCCACGCGCGCGGACAGCGCGGCGAACACGGGGGTGCCAGTGCGCGCCATGAGCGGCAGGAAATGCTTGGCGATCAGCGCCGGGCCGATCGTGTTGATCGCGAACACGCGCGCCAGCCAGTCTGGGTCAAGATCGCGCAACGCCTTTTCCGGCCCGCGCTCGCCCTCGCCAAGGATGCCCGTCGCGACGAAGATCAGCGACGGTGGTGGACCGTCGGCAACCCGCGCGGCGGCGGCTTCGATGCTGGCCTCATCGGTCAGGTCGAGATGCGCGTCGCCCGCCAGCGATCGGCCGAAGCGCCACACCTTCGCGTGCGCCGCTTCCTCCTCCAGCGCATCGGCAATGGCGCTTCCGATCCCGCCAGTCGCGCCGATCACCACGGCGCTGCCCCCGCTCACAGGTCGAGCTTCTCGTAATCCGCCGGCGGGTTGATCCCCTCCATCCGCTCGGCAAGCAGCGGACGGAAGCTCGGGCGGCTCTTCATCCCGACATACCAGCGCTTGGCCTGTTCGTGGCTCTTCCAGTCGATCCCGCCGAGATAGTCGGCAACGCTGATCTGCGCCGCAGCCGCCAGATCGGCGAGGCTCATCGTCGCGCCGCCCAGCCAGGTACGGTGGTCGAGCAGGAAATCGATATAGTCGAGATGCGCGACCGCCGCCTTCATCGCCTCCCGCAATGCGCCGCTGTCGGGCGTCGCGCGCTGGACGATGCGCTTGATCATCCGCTCGTTGAGCAGCGGCCCGGTGATATCGCGGAAGAATTGCGTGTCGAACCACGCGACCAATCGGCGGATTTCGGCGCGGTCCGCCGCGGTGCCGTTGAGCAATGCGGCCTTGCTCACCGTCTCCTCGAAAAACTCGCAGATCGCGACCGAATCGATCAGCACCACCCCGCGATCGTCGGCCATCACCGGGGTCTGGCCCGCCGGGTTCATGTCGAGAAACTCGTCGCGCCGGGCCCAGGGCGATTCGCGCACCGGCTCATAGCCGACGCCCTTCTCACCGAGGACGAGGCGCACCTTGCGCGAGAAGGGGCACAGGGGGAATTGGTAAAGCTGCCACATGACCTAAGGCTTTAGGCGGCGCGGGGTGGCGGCGGCAAGGGAAGAAGCCTCAGACCTGGCACCGAGCGTTGGCGATCTTCCATTCAATGCGACCGCCATTGGCGTGAATGCCCATCAATTCCCGCCGGTCCCCCCTTGCGATAGGTCGGGACACATTCAGCGGCTGGGTTGACCACAAGGGTGCTGCCATCGTTCAGCCGTACCGAGATAGCCAGGCGAGCAATCGCCTTCCTGTATTTGTTGGCATCGACGAAAGGTCGCGCAGACACAAAGGTTGCCGTGGCGCGTAGCGGCTCCTGCTGGCTTGGCTGCGGCCACCACGCCATCCCCGCGATCAGGCACAGCATCCCGCCAACTGCGACCGCAGCGCCTATCTCTCGGCGATCAGCATGGAACACGAGCGCTACTCCGCCGCGACCATCTCCACGCTGTCATCCAGCGGATGCGCCAGCCGCGTCAGCATTTCCTTCGGTACCACCTGCCAGAAATGGCCGCGCACCCGGTCCCAATCCTCGAGCAGACCGCGCGACCATTTGCTGTCGGTCGCCTCGGCATGGTCGGCGACCAGGTTCTTGAGCACCGCCTCCCAATGCAGCGAGGTCAGGCGTTGCCACACGATGCTCTCGCCATTGGCGCGCGCGTCGAAACTGCCGCTTTCGTCATAGATGAACGCCATGCCGCCGGTCATGCCCGCGCCGAAATTCGCGCCGACCTCACCCAGCACCACCGCGACGCCGCCGGTCATGTACTCGCAGCCATTGGCACCGCAGCCCTCGACCACCACCTGCGCGCCCGAATTGCGCACGGCGAAGCGCTCGCCCGCCTGACCCGCGGCGAACAGCCGGCCTGAGGTCGCACCGTAGAGCACGGTGTTGCCGATGATCGTATTGTCCTGGCTGGCCAGCGGCGAGCTGACCAGCGGGCGCACGACGATGGTGCCGCCCGACAGGCCCTTGCCGACATAGTCGTTGGCGTCGCCGAACACTTCGAGCGTCACGCCCTTGCACAGGAACGCGCCGAGCGACTGGCCGGCCGATCCGCGCAGGCGGATCTGGACGTGACCGTCGTTGAGCTTCGACATGCCGAACGCCTTGGTGATCTCGCTCGACAGCCGCGTGCCGACGGCGCGGTGGGTGTTGCGGACATTGTAGGCGAGCTGCATCTTCTCGCCCCGTTCGAACACCGCGCGGGCGTCGGCGATGATCTGTGCGTCGAGGCTGTCGGGCACCGCATTGCGCCAGGTCGACAGGCTGAAGCGCCGCTCGCTCTCGTCCGCGTCGACCTTGGCGAGGATCGGGTTGAGGTCGAGATCGTCGAGATGCTCGGCACCACGGCTGACCTGACGGAGCAATTCGGTGCGGCCGATCACCTCGTCGAGGCTCTTGCAGCCGAGCTTGGCGAGAATCTCGCGCACTTCCTCGGCGATGAAGGTCATCAGGTTGATGACCTTTTCCGGCGATCCGGTGAACTTCTGGCGCAATCGCTCGTCCTGCGTGCACACGCCGACCGGGCAGGTGTTGCTGTGGCACTGGCGCACCATGATGCAGCCCATCGCGACGAGGCTGAGCGTGCCAATGCCATATTCCTCGGCGCCCAGGATCGCGGCGATGACGATGTCGCGCCCGGTCTTGAGGCCGCCATCGGTGCGCAGCTTCACGCGGCCGCGCAGGCCGTTGAGGGTCAGCGTCTGGTTGACCTCGGACAGCCCCATTTCCCACGGCGTCCCGGCATATTTCACCGAAGTCTGCGGCGACGCGCCGGTGCCGCCGACATGGCCGGCGACCAGGATCACGTCGGCATGCGCCTTCGCCACGCCCGCCGCGACGGTGCCGATGCCCGCACTGCTGACCAGCTTGACGCACACCCGCGCGCGCGGGTTGATCTGCTTGAGATCGTAGATGAGCTGCGCCAGGTCCTCGATCGAATAGATGTCGTGGTGCGGCGGCGGCGAGATCAGCGTCACGCCCGGCGTCGAATGGCGCAGCCGGGCGATAAACTCGGTCACCTTGAACCCGGGCAGCTGCCCGCCCTCGCCGGGCTTGGCGCCCTGTGCGACCTTGATCTCCACTTCCTCGCACGCGCCGAGATATTCGGCGGTAACGCCGAATCGGCCGCTCGCGATCTGCTTGATCGAGCTGTTGGCGTTGTCGCCATTGGCATAGGGCTTGTAGCGGATCGAATCCTCGCCGCCCTCGCCCGAAACCGCCTTTGCGCCGATGCGGTTCATCGCGATCGCCAGCGTCTCGTGCGCCTCAGGCGACAGCGCGCCCAATGACATGCCCGGGGTCACGAAGCGCTTGCGGATCTCGGTGATCGCCTCGACCTGGTCGATCGCAACGCCTTCGGTCGGGAAGTTGAACTCCAGCAGATCGCGCAGATAGACCGGCGGCAGATCGCGCACCCCGCGCGAGAATTGCAGATAGGTCGAATAGCTGTCGGTCGACACCGCGGTCTGCAGCGTGTGCATCAGCTGCGCCGAGTACGCATGCGTCTCGCCGCCATGCCGCTGACGATAGAAGCCGCCGATCGGCAGCGTCGCGACCGCGCTGTCATAGGCGGCATCGTGGCGCATCTGGGCGTTCAGATGCAGCGAGGCATAGCCCTCGCCCGAGATCTTCGCGGGCATGCCGGGGAAGAAGTCGTTGACCAGCGCGCGGCTGAGCCCGACCGCCTCGAAATTATAACCACCGCGATAGCTGGAGATCACCGCGATCCCCATCTTCGAGATGATCTTGAGCAGGCCTTCGTCGATCGCCTTGCGGTGGTTCGTCAGGCACTGCTCGAACGTCATATCGCCGAACAGGCCGCGCGCATGGCGATCGGCGATCGCGGCTTCAGCCAGATAGGCGTTCACCGTGGTCGCGCCGACGCCGATCAGCACCGCATAATAATGCGTGTCGAGGCATTCGGCGGTGCGGATGTTGACGCTGGCATAGCTGCGCAGCCCCTTGCGCACGAGATGCGTGTGCACCGCCGCCGCCGCCAGCACGCCGGCGATGGCGATGCGGTCCGGGCCGACGGCCTCATCCGTCAGGAAAATCTCGGTCTTGCCCGCGCGGACCGCCTGTTCGGCCTGAAGCCGGATATCGGCAATGGCGGCGCGGAGCGTCTCCGGCCCGCCACCGGCGGGGAAGCTATAGTCGATCTCCGCCGCCTGGCTGCCGAAATAGCCCTTGAGCCGCGCCCAGTCGCCATTGGTCAGCACCGGGCTTTCGAGCACCAGCACCTTGTTCGCGGTCTGCGCCGTGTCCAGGATGTTGGCGAGATTGCCGAACCGCGTCTTGAGCGACATCACATGACGTTCGCGCAAGGAATCGATCGGCGGGTTGGTCACCTGGCTGAAATTCTGGCGGAAGAACTGGCTGATCAGGCGCGGCTTGTCGCTGATCACCGCAAGCGGCGTATCGTCGCCCATCGACCCGACCGCCTCCTTGGCGTCGGTCACCATCGGCGACAGGATCAGCTCCATATCCTCCAGCGTCTGCCCCGCCGCCACCTGGCGACGCGTCAGCTCGGCGCGGGTCCATGCAGGGGTCGCATCCGCCGCATCGGGCAGATCGTCGAGCCCCATGAACTCGCCGATCATCGACGCGTAATCATATTCCCCGGCGATGCGGTCCTTGACCTCGCCATCGGTGTAGAAACGCCCTTCCTCGAGATCGACCGCGATCATCTGGCCCGGCCCCAGCCGCCCCTTGGCGACCACGGTCGCCTCGGCCAGCTGAACCATCCCGGTTTCGGACCCCACGACCAGCAGCCCGTCGGACGTGCGGGTGTAGCGCAGCGGGCGCAGCGCGTTGCGGTCGACGCCCGCCACGGCCCAGCGACCATCGGTCATCGCGAGCGCGGCGGGGCCGTCCCACGGCTCCATCACGCTGGCGAGGTACTTGTACATCGCGAGATGCTTGTCGGGCATCGCATCGATCGCCTGCCACGCTTCGGGAACCAGCATCAGCTTGGCGGTCGGCGCGTCGCGGCCGGAGCGACAGATCGCCTCGAACACCGCGTCAAGCGCGGCGGTATCGGACGCACCCGCCGGGATCACCGGCTTGATGTCCTCCGAATGCTCGCCGAACGCGGTCGCCGCCATCTTGATCTCGTGGCTGAGCATCCAGTTCTTGTTGCCGCGGATCGTGTTGATCTCGCCATTATGCGCGAGGCAGCGGAACGGCTGGGCCAGCCACCATTGCGGGAAGGTGTTGGTCGAATAGCGCTGATGGAAGATCGCGACGCGGGAAACGAAGCGTTCGTCGCGCAGGTCGGGATAGAATTCCGACAGCGACTCGGCGAGGAACAGCCCCTTGTAGATGATCGAGCGGCACGACAGGCTACAGATGTAGAAGCCGCTGATCTGCGCCGCGATGATCCGCTTTTCGATGCGACGGCGAACGAGGTAGAGGTTCTTCTCGAACTCTGCCTCGCTCTGTTCGTCGGGCATCGGCCCGGCGATCATGATCTGCTCGATCTCCGGCCGGGTCGCCTGCGCCTTTTGCCCGATGACCGAGACATCGACCGGCACCTGCCGCCAGCCATAGATGGTGTAGCCCGCGTCGATCAGCACGCTTTCGACGATCGTGCGGCACGCCTCCTGCGCGCCCAGGTCGACGCGCGGCATGAAGATCATGCCGACCGCAAGCCGGTTGGGCAGCACGCGATGCCCGCTGGCGAGCACCGCATCGTCAAAGAAGCGCAGCGGCAGATCGACATGCAGCCCGGCGCCATCGCCGGTCTTGCCATCGGCATCGACCGCGCCGCGATGCCACACCGCCTTCAAGGCATCGATCGCACCCTGCACCACGCGGCGCGACGGCTGTCCGTCGATCGCCGCGACCATGCCCACGCCACAGGCATCGCCCTCGAACTCGGGGCGGTACATGCCCTCGCGGGCGAGGCGTTCGCGCTGGGTTTCGGTGGTCATGCTGCTTCCATCTTGTTCCGGGCCGCGCCGGCGACCTTCTGTCCCTTCAACCACGCATGCATCCGCTCGCTGACATCGCGCCCGTCGCGGATCGCCTGGACAACCAGGCTCGCGCCCTTGACGATGTCGCCCGCGGCGAACACCCCGTCGAGGTTGCTCATCATCGTGCGCGCATCGGTGCGGACGGTGCCCCAGCGGGTGACGCCCAGTTCGGGCGCGTCGAACAGCACCGGCAGGTCTTCGGGGTCGAAGCCCAGCGCCTTAATCACCAGATCGGCGGGGACGTCGAACTTGGCGTCGGGATCGGGTTCGGGGGCGCGGCGACCGCTGGCATCGGGGGCGCCAAGGCGCATACCTACAGCCTTCACTGCCGTCACCTGATCGACGCCGTCGAACGCCTCGGGGGCGGAGAGCCAGACGAACTCGACGCCTTCTTCCTCGGCATTGGCGGTTTCGCGCTGGCTGCCCGGCATGTTGGCGCGGTCGCGGCGATACAGGCACTTCACCGATGCCGCCCCCTGGCGGATCGCGGTGCGGACGCAATCCATCGCGGTGTCGCCGCCGCCGATCACGACGACATGCTTGCCCGCCGCATTGAGGCTGCCATCCTCGAACGCCGGGACGCTGTCGCCAAAGCTCTTGCGGGTCGACGCGATCAGGTAATCGAGTGCGTCGACTACGCCGTTCGCGCCGACGCCGGGCGCCTTGATTGCGCGCGGCTTGTACACGCCGGTCGCGATCAGGATCGCGTCGTGCTTCTGGCGCAGCTGCTCCAGCGTTGCGTCCTTGCCGACATCGAAGCTCAGGTGGAAGACGATCCCGCCCGCCGCCAGCCGGTCGGTGCGGCGCGTGACGACATGCTTCTCCAGCTTGAAGCCGGGGATGCCATAGGTCAGCAGCCCGCCCGCGCGGTCGTGGCGATCATAGACATGGACGTCATAGCCGAGCACGCGGAGATATTCGGCGGCGGTTAGACCCGCTGGACCCGCGCCGATCACGCCGACCGACTGGCCGCGCGCCGGGCCGGGTTGCAGCGGCTCGACCCAGCCTTCTTCCCACGCTGTGTCGGTGATGAACTTTTCGACCGATCCGATCGTGACCGTACCGTGGCCCGAGGACTCGATGACGCAATTGCCCTCGCACAGCCGGTCCTGCGGACAGATGCGGCCGCAAATCTCCGGCATGGTCGAGGTGCTGTTCGACAGCTCATAGGCTTCGCGCAGCCGCCCTTCGGCGGTCAGGCGCAGCCAGTCGGGGATGTGGTTGTGCAGCGGACAATGCACCGTGCAGTAAGGCACGCCGCATTGCGAGCAGCGCCCGGCCTGCTCCTCGGCGCTCGGCGGCGCGTAGCGCTCCGCAATCTCGCGAAAATCCTGCGCGCGCAGTTCCGGATTGCGCTTGGGCGGAAACGCCTGCGCACGATCGACGAATTGAAGCATCACATCCTTGCCCATGCGGCGCGGATGACAGCATTTTGTTGCGGAGTCGAGGGGAAATGGCGAAATAGGGCAGTTATACTGTCATACTAAATCGTAACAATCGCGATCGTTTCAATGTTGCGCAATTTCATTTCAAACTTATACCCGATCCGGCCCTACCGAACGGAAAGGAACAGCATGGCCGCCGCACCGAGTGCGATTCGGTACCAAGCGAACGGTGCAAAGCCGAAGCGACCGACGATCTTCACGAACGCCTTCACCACCAGCAGTGCGACGATGAACGATACGCCCAGCCCGATGGCAATTCCGCCCAGATCGTCGGCGTTCAGCAGGTCACGATCCTTGTACAGCGAGTAAACGGTCGCCCCTGCCATGGTCGGCACCGCGAGGAAGAAGCTGAACTCTGCCGCCGTCTTGCGCTCGACCCCCATCAGCAGCGCGCCCATGATCGTCGCGCCCGACCGGCTGACGCCCGGAATCATCGCGATGCACTGGACCAGCCCGATCGCGACTGCGGTAGGCAGCGGCATCGTCTCGACCCGCTCGACCTTCACCACCTTGACCATGCGTTCAATGACCAGGATCGCGATGCCCCCGACGATCAGCGCGACCGCGACGGTCATCGGCGACTGGATCAGTTGGCGGATCCCCTCATATGCGACCGCGCCGATCAGCATCGCCGGGAGGAAGCCGATCAGGATGTTGCGCGTGAACCAGATCGCCTCGCGCTCCCCGCGCAACAGGCCCGTGCCAATCCCCCAGAAGCGCCGCCAGTAGGCGACCAGCACCGCCAGGATCGCGCCGAGCTGGATCGCGATCTTGAACGCGACCGAGCTTTCCCCAGTAAAGCCGAGCAACTCGCCTGCGAGGATCAAATGTCCGGTCGACGATACGGGCAGGAATTCGGTCAGTCCCTCGATAATGCCGAGGATGATGTAGATGGCGATGTCGCTCACGGCGCGCTCCCCCTGCCGGGCGCGCCGGCCGTTATACTATGCCGGATATGGCGATCAGGCGTGGCGCGCGTCGGCGAACCGGCCATGTTTGCGATACTGGACCAGCCAGTGCGGAGCGACCGCGCCCAGCGGGGTGGGCGCGATGTCGAACGCCGCCAGACCCTCGCCCGACGCGACATTGTCCTGCTGGAGCATCAGCCACTGATCCCAGGTGATCGGCGCGCCGGGCAGGAAGCCGAGCGAGGCGAGTGCGGCACCCGCGACATCAGGCAGCTCGACCACCGGCTTGTCGCGCCCGATCGCGCCGAGCAGCCAGTTGTGGAACTGGGTAAAGCTCATCACGTCCGGCCCGCCCAGCTCGATCGTCTGGCCGGCATAGCGCGTCGGTTCGGCGATCGCGCGGGTCACCGCCTGCGCGACATCGGCGACCCATACCGGCTGGATCTTCGTCCCGCCCTTGAGCACCGGCACGAACGGCAGCATCGCGGCGAGGGCGGCGAAGCGGTTCACGAACTGGTCCTCGCGCCCGAACATCAGGCTGGGGCGCAGGATGGTGGCATTGGGGAAGGCGGCGCGGACTGCAGCCTCGCCATCGCCCTTCGACCGGCCATAGGCGGAGGGCGAGTTCGAATCGGCGCCGATCGCCGAAATCTGGACGAAGCTCGCGACGCCCGCATGGGCAGCGGCCTTTGCGGCATTGTCCGATCCGACCGCGTTGACCGCGTCCATTCGGCTCCCGAACACCCCGACCAGATTGACCACCGCGTCCGACCCGGCGACCGCGCGCGCCAGCGTCTCGGGGCGCGTCACATCGGCGGCGACGAACTGGGTCTGACCCAAGCCGCCGAGCGGCTTCAAAAACCAGGCGCTGCGCGGATCGCGCTGGGCGATGCGCACCCGCGCACCCGCCTTGAGCAGGCTTTGCGCGATATAACGCCCGGCGAACCCGCCGCCGCCGATCAACGTCACCAGCCTGTCCTTCATCGCGCCCTCGAAAAATTGTCGAAACCCTGACCTTCCCCATGCCGCGCACCGCGCCAAAGGGCAATGCTGCATTGGCGCTACCCCTCCCGCTGCGACCGGCACAGCGCTATGGAGGCGCCATGATCACCGATCCCTTCGCCCTGTTCGACGTCTGGTATGCCGAGGCGCGCACCACCGAGCCCAATGACTCGAACGCGATGGCGCTCGCGACGGTCGGCGCGGACGGCCAGCCCTCGCTGCGCATGGTGCTGCTCAAGGGGCATGGGCCGGACGGCTTCACTTTCTATACCAACCGCGAGAGTCGCAAGGCGGGCGAGCTGGACGCGACCCCGCGCGCGGCATTGCTGTTTCACTGGAAGTCGCTGCGTCGCCAGATCCGCATCGAGGGGCGGGTCGGACGGGTGGCCGACGCCGAATCCGATGCCTATTTCGCAACGCGCAGCCGCGACTCGCAGCTCGGCGCCTGGGCCAGCGACCAGTCACGCCCGCTGCCCGACCGCGCGACGTTCGAGGCGCGCTTCGCCGAAATGCAGGCGCGGTTCGAAGGTGGCGACGTGCCGCGCCCGCCGCATTGGGGCGGCTATCGCGTCACGCCCGAGCGGATCGAGTTCTGGAACGACCGTGCCCATCGGCTGCACGAGCGCCGCCTATTCGTCCGCAACGGCGAACATTGGGACGAAGGATTACTCTACCCATGAGCGCCACGCCGACCCGCGCCGCAATCGCCAGCGTCGTCGCGGCGCTGCTGCTGGGCGGGCTCAAGGGCTATGCGGCATGGACCACCGGGTCGGTCGCGATGCTGGCGAGCCTGTCGGATTCGCTGCTCGACCTGATCGCGTCGCTGGTCACTTTGGCCGGGGTACGCATTGCAGCGCAGCCCGCCGACGCCAATCACCGCTTCGGCCATGGCAAAGCAGAGGCGCTGGCGGCGCTGTTTCAGGTGGTGCTGATCTCCGCCTCCGCCGCCTTCATCGCGGTCCGCGCGATCGAGCGGCTGACGAGCGGCGATGTCGCCGCCGATCCGGAGGCGGGAATCATCGTCTCGGTCATCGCGATCGGCGTGACGCTCGCGCTCACCGCCTATCAGGCGCGCGCCATCGCCGCGAGCGGATCGATCGCGATCCGCACCGACCGGCTGCACTATCAATCGGACCTGTTCCTCAATGCCGGCGTGATCGCCGCTCTGGTCCTCGAATCGGTGCTGCACCTGCGCGGCGCGGATCCGGTGTTCGGCATCGGCATTGCCCTGTGGCTCCTCTGGGGCGCATGGCACGCGGCAAGCGACGCGATCGGCCAGCTGATGGACCGTGAATGGCCGGAGGAAAAGCGCCGCGCCTTCATCGCCTGTGCCGCGTCGATCCCCGGCTTCGAAAGCCTGCACGACCTGCGCACCCGCACCAGCGGATCGCAGGATTTCGCCCAGTTCCACATCCATGTTCCTGCCACGATGAGCGTGGCGGAGGCGCATGATGTGGTCGAGGCGCTGGAACTGCGGCTCGAATCCGAATTTCCCGGCACCGAAATCCTGATCCATGTCGATCCGGAGGGGCAGGTCGACCGCCCCGGCGAACCGCTGCGCGAGGCGAATGAGCTGAAGGGTTAGAGTTGGATTCAGCTCCGCTGAATCGCGGCACCGGCCCGCTTCCCCACCCGGCCACCCAGCGGTAGTATGAAATGGGTGGCCGGGTGGGGAAGCGGGCCGGTGCTGCAACCGTTTCAGCTTTGCTGAAACAAACTCTAGCGCCCCGCCAGCGCCGCGCGCTCGGCCTCGGCGTCGAGCGGTTCGCCGGCCATCATCTCCTGTGCGTCGCGCATGATCGCAGCGCTTGCCGATCCGGCTTGGCGATAATCGGTCTGCGCCTGCGCGCTCCCGCCATAGAGCCGTTCGATCCGCCAGTTCTTGTCGGCCGCACAGGCGATGCCGCCGGAACCGGCGCGCTCGAAACTGCGGCACAGCGTGCCACCCTTGTCGCGAAAGCTCACCCCGATCCGCACCGGCCCGTCGCTCGCTTGGCTCGAGGCCAGCTGCGTATCGAGCGCGCGGGCAAGGTCGCCACGCGCAATCGCCTGGCCCTGTTCGAACGCGATGCCCGCCTCGCCGCCGCGCGGCATCAGCAGCGCGCCGCCGAACAGGCCGGCGACGAGGCTGGCCGCAACCGCGCCCATCCAGATCGGGCGCTCGCGGCGCGCGGTTGAAGGGCGAGCAAGCGGGACGACGCGCGCCGACTCCGCGAGCATCGCCACGACCGAGTGCGGCGGCGGCGCATCGGCGACGGGCGCGAAGGCCGTGCGCAGCGACGTGATGAGTGCGCGATGCGCCTCGACCTGCTGCGCCAGCGCGGGATCGGCGGCAATCGCGCGCTCGACGCGCTTTGCGGCGAGCGGGTCGAGTTCGCCATCGGCATAGGCCATCAGCATTTCGGGATCGATCGTCACGCCGCTTCTCCCAGCTTGGCCATCAGCGCCTCACGCCCGCGCACCAGCCGCGAGGTCAGGGTACCGATCGGGATCTCGAGGATCTCGGCGGCCTCGCGATAGGCAAAACCCTCGACGACGACCAGCGCCACCGCCTCGCGCTGTTCGGGCGGCAGCGTCCGCATCGCACGCCCGACATTGCCGAGCTCGACCATCGCCTCCTGCGACGCGCCAACGCCGACGCTCTCGCCGGCATCCGGCGGGACGAAGGTCTCGCCGCGCCGGGTCTGCGCGCGGACGGTATCGATCCAAAGATTTCGCATCAGTCGGGCCATCCAGCTATCCAGTCGTGTCCCAGGCTGCCATTGATCGCGCCGGAGCAGCGCGCGCTCGACCGATGCCTGCAACAGATCGTCAGCGTCGGCGGCGTCGCGCGCCAGTGCGTGCGCGAACCGTCGCAGACGTGGTAGCAGGTCGAGCAGCTGCTCCTCGAAACGCAAGTCTCTGGCTTCCTTTCGGTCGTTCGGGGATGAAACGGATGCCGCCATTCGTTTCATCCAGCATGACGCAGAAACTTTTCGAGTCTAGTCACATGGCGATGATGCCCTGGCCCCTGATCCGTGCCGCTGCCGGGATTGGCCTGTTGGCGCTCGCCGCACCCGCGAGCGCGCAACTGATACCGCCGCTGCCGCCGCTCGGCGGGACGGTCGACCGCGTCACCGACGCATTGCCGCGCGTGGATCGCACGCTCGACGGCGCGCGCGCGCTGGCGCAAGCTCCGCTGGAGCGCGCCAGCGATCTTGCCCGCCGTCATCCCGACCGTGTCGCACTGGATGCCGATGGGAATGCGGTCCGCGCGGGTGAGCTGATCGTGATCGATGGTGACGATGCCGTCATTCGCGCTGCGCAGGCGAAGGGGTTTCGTCTGATCGAACGCGTCGCGCTCGACGATCTCGACCTCACCTATCTGCGCTTCGCGACGCCCGGCGGCTGGAACCTCAAGCGCGCGACGCGCCAGCTAGAGGCGCTGGCGCCGGGGCTCGAGGTGACCGCCGACGGCCTGCATTTCGCCAGCGGATCGCTCGGGGCGGTCGCGGTTGCGCCGTTTGTGCGGGCTGCCGCGAACAGCGCCTCGCGCGGACCACAGATCGGGATCATCGACGGCGGGGTTCCGGCGAACACGCCCGGCCTGATCCGCCAACAGGGCTTTGCGCGGGGCGGACCGGCGGCCAACGATCACGCCGTCGCGATCGCCTCGCTGCTTACCGGCGGTGCGGGCGTACGCGCGAGTGCGCCGGGGGGCACGGCTTCACGTCGCCGATGTCTATGGCAATGATCCCGCGGGCGGGAACGCCGCCGCGATCGGTCAGGCGATCGCCTGGATGGCGCGCGGACGGGTGCCGGTGGTGGTGGTCAGCCTGGTCGGACCGCCCAATCCGCTGCTCGCGCGGATCGTCGCGGCGGCGCGTCGCCTCGGGACGGTCGTCGTCGCGGCGGTCGGCAATGACGGTCCCGCGTCGCGCCCGGCCTATCCCGCCTCCTATCCCGGCACGATCGCCGTCACCGGCGTGGATGGTCGCGGGCGCGCATTGATCGAGGCCGGGCGCGCCACGAAGCTCGATTATGCGGCGCCCGGTGCCGACATGATCGCCGCCGGGCGCGATGGTCGCGCCCGCACGGTGCGCGGAACGTCCTTCGCCGCCCCGTTCGTGGCGGCGCGTCTGGCGGCGCATCTCGATCGGGGCATCGACGGCGCGATCGCCGCGCTCGACCGCGAAGCGCGCGATCTGGGTAGGAAGGGCCCGGACAAGGCGTTCGGACGCGGACTGGTCTGCGCCGACTGCGCCACGCGACCGCGCTGAATTTTTTTTGGATTAAAGCCGAAAGACCATCCGTTCTCCTCCCGGATGCGCCCGACAGGGGCGCGAAGTTGAAGAGGAGACCGACCATGAAGACCCTGTTCCTTTCGGCAGCCGCGATGGCGGCGATCACGCTCGCGACGCCCGCTTCGGCGCAGTTGCTGGGCGGCGGTGGCGGTGGCCTCGGCGGCCAGCTGGGCGGCAGCCTCGGCGGTCAGCTCGGCGGCACCCTGTCGCGCCCGAGCGACGGCCCGATCACCCGCACCATCGGCCGCGTCCGTGAGCGGACCAGCGAACCGGTTCGCACCACGACCCGCACCACCAAGTCGATCCAGGGAACGGCCGATGTCGACAAATCGGTCGACCGCCGCAGCGGCAAGGCGAGCGCCAATGGCAGCGCCAGCGGCGGTATCGCCGGAGCGGTCGATAACACGACCAGCGCCGCCGGTCGCAGCTTCGGCCTGTCGGGCAGCGGCAGTGGATCGGGCAGCGCGTCGGGCGGTGCATCGGCGGACCTGATCGGCACCGACGATGTGCGCGGCGCGGTCGGCCGGACCCGCGAGCGGGCGCGGGGCACTGTCGACACCGCGCGCGGTGCGGCGGGAGCCGCACATGGCGCGACCGGCAATCTCGGTGGCGTCACCGGGGCGCTGGCAGGCGGCGGATCGGCAAGCGGCTCTGCCGGTTCGGGCGGCGCATCGGGATCGGCTGGCGGCGCGGGCGGAGGCATGCTCGACATCGATAGCGGTGCGGCACCGTCGCTCGATCGCGGCATGCCGATCCAGGATGCGCGCGGCCGTGTCGTCGGCAAGCTGCGCAGCGTCAATCGCAACGCGCGCGGAGAGATCGAATCGCTCGGCGTCGCGGTGGGACGCAAGGTGGCGACCATCCCCGCCGACAATTTCAGCTTCAGCGGCAACGCGCTCGTCTCGGCGATGGGCAAGGGCGAGGTAAAGCAGGCGGCCGAGGGCAACGGTACCCCCGAATAAGCCGGCGTCAGGAATGCGGCGCGGCCGGGGCGATGCCCCGGTCGCGCTTGCTTTACGCGGGCACCATCTCCGCCCGCTCCGTCTCGCGGATCCAGCCGCCGCCCAATACGCGCTCGCCGGAATAGAGCACCGCCGCCTGACCCGGGGCGACGCCATATTCGGGGGCGTCGAACACCACCCGGTCGCCGTCGAGCCGCGCCGGGACCGGCCGGGCCATCGACCGCACCTTCGCGGTGAGCGGTGCGCTATGGCTGCCGCCGATCCAGTTCAGCCCCTCGATCCGCGCGGCGCTGACCGCGAGCGCCGACTTCGGACCCACCACCACATCGCGCGTCGTCGGGTCGAGTCGCAGGACATAGAGCGGCTCTGGGCTGCCGCCGATCTCAAGCCCGCGACGCTGGCCGACGGTGAAGTGGATCAGCCCCTTGTGCTCGCCCAGCCTATTGCCCGCCTCATCGACGATCGCTCCGGCGGTATCCGCTTCGGGGCGCAGTTTTCTGACCAGCGATGCATAGTCGCCGTCGGGGACGAAGCAGATGTCCTGGCTGTCGGGCTTGTCCGCGACGCCCAGACCGATCTCCGCCGCGATTTCGCGCACCCGGGCCTTGGGCAGGCCGCCCAAAGGAAAGCGCAGGAAGTCGAGCTGCGCGCTGGTCGTCGCGAACAGGAAGTAGCTCTGGTCGCGCGCCGGATCGGCGCCCTTGTGCAGTTCCGGCCCTTCCGGCCCCTCGACCCGCTGCACATAATGGCCGGTGGCGAGGCAATCGGCGCCCAGATCGCGGGCAAGCGCGAACAAATCCGTGAATTTCGGCCCCATATTGCATTTGACGCAGGGGATCGGCGTGCGGCCGGCAAGATAGGTGTCGGCGAAATCGTCGATCACGGTCTCGCGAAAGCTGCTTTCGTGATCGAATACATAATGCGCGATGCCGAGCCGGTCGCACACCGCGCGCGCGTCGCGGATGTCGCGGCCCGCGCAACAGCTGCCTGCACGTCCGACCGCTTCGCCATGATCATAGAGCTGAAGCGTGACGCCGATCGTCTCCGCGCCGGTGCGCGCGGCGAGCGCGGCCACGACCGAACTGTCGACGCCGCCCGACATGGCAACGACGATCCGCCGCTTTTCGAGCGGCCCGGCAAGCTGGAAATCTCCGGTGAACATCGCCGCGCACATAGTGATTTCACGGTGCCGATGCAAAAGCGCTGCATTTACCGGGCTTTTAGCCTTCGTCGCTAAACGGGGTCTAATGGATTCGACCGATGACAGCAGGCTCCAGTGGATTTGAGCTTCCGATTCGACCGGGATGTGGCGGCGACGCCCATCGTCGCGCCGATCGCGGTGCTGCTGGCGACTGCGGCAGTGCGCCAGTCGGCGAGCCCGACTGCACGGCTGCAGATTCGGCTCGACCGGCGCACGCCCGCGCACGGATTGCTCGCCCCGCCGCACGGCGCGTTCAACCTGGCGGTCGAACGCACGCTAACCCGATGGCAACGGCAATGAACGCGCCGTTTACCGTGCCGTTTAGGCGAAGCGAAATCCGCAGACGTTATGACGGGCTTCAGATGCAGTTGGGGACCCCCCGCCCTGATCGAGGTAAGAATGATTGAGAACCAGAAGATCCGTCCAGCCAAGGTGATCGGTCCGCTCGGCGAGCCGCTGACGCTCGATTCGCTGCCGCCGCCCCAAACGACCCGCTGGGTCGTGCGGCGCAAGGCGGAAGTCGTCGCGGCGGTCAATGGTGGCCTGTTGAGCATCGACGAAGTGTGCGAACGCTATGGCCTGACGGTGGAGGAGTTCGCCGGCTGGCAACGCGCGATCGACCGGTCGGGCATGCCGGGCCTGCGCGTCACGCGCATCCAGCATTACAAGTCGCTGTACGAGCGCCAACAGAAATATTGAGAAGCGGGGGCTTCCCCGCGTCACATCGCCAACTCTCCCATCCGCCCGCGCCTCAAAACGCGGGCGGAACCATTTTCGGCCCCTGCGCGTCTTCGCCCCACATCGTCCGCACCGCTTGCGGACGTCACAGTGGAGGAAGACATGGATCTCGTGGGACTTATCGTCTGGCTCGTTGTCGGTGGCGTGGTCGGTTGGCTCGCCAGCATGGTGATGCGTACCGACGCGCAGCAGGGCATCCTGCTCAACATCGTCGTCGGCATCGTCGGCGCGTTCATCGGTGGCCTGTTGTTCGGCGGGTCGATCAACAGCGTGATCACCGTGATGACCTTCGTGTCGTCGCTGGTTGGCGCGATTATCCTGCTGGCGATCGTCAATCTGGTCCGTCGCGGTTCGGTGCGTTGACGATTTGATTCTGCTGCGCTGAATGCGGTGCACCAAAGATAACGAGGGGCCGTCCCAAGTGGGGCGGCCCCTTTTCGTTACTGCAGCAGAAAGCGGACCCGGACGTTGGCGCTGACCTGCTGTTCGCCGGGTGCGATCTGGGTCGAATCCTTGGCTTCGGCGCGGACCATCATCTGCGGCATCGGGCCGGGGACATCGCCGTCGCTGCCCTCGCTGACCACCACGATGCGGGCGACCCGCATGCCGAGTGTGCGGGCATAAAGCTCGGCACGGGCGCGGGCGCGCTTCACCGCATCGACCCTGGCCTCATCCATCGCGGCGTCGATGGCATCGATCGTCAGGTTCGGCCCGTCGATCTGGTTCGCACCCTGTTTGACCAGCGCGTCGAGGATCGTGCCGCTGCGCGCAATGTCGCGAAACCGAACCGATACGCTGTTGGTCGCCTGATAGCCGGTGATGGCGGGCGGCTGGTTCTCGGCATAGCGATATTGCGGGTTGAGCGAGATCGTCGCGGTCTGGACATCGCGGTCGGCGATTCCCGCTGCCTTCAGCGCGGTAAGGACCGACGCCATCTGGCGCGCATTGGCGGTCAGCGCCTCGGCGGCGGTCGCGCCCTGGCTGACCACTCCGGCGCGAATCAGCGCGACATCGGGCACCCGGTTGACCCGGCCCTCGGCCACCACGTCGAGCAATGTGCCCTCGACCGCAGTCGCGCTCGGGGCGACCTGCGCCGCAGCGGCGAGCGGAAACGTCGCGGCAAGGGCGGCGACGGTCATCAATCGGATCATGGATTCAGGGCCTTTCAGCAAAATGTTCCGCCGCTGTCTTGACGCGGGGCGGAACAACGGGGGCTGAACGGCCCATTGCGCTGCTGGCCCGATCCCCGACCCTTGCCACCCATCAACGATTGCGTGCGGGTGACCGGGAGGGGGAGCGGGCGGCACCGCTTTCAGTAAAACCGAATGCAGGCGCCAAATTCAACGTGCGCGGCGGGTCATTACCAGGCGGTACAGCGCCAGCAGCACGATCGCGCCCACAGTGGCGGCAATATAGCTGTTGAGCGTGCTGGTCAGATCGACCCCGATCGATGGCGCGACAAATCCGGCGAGCAGCGCACCGGCGATGCCGATCAGGATGGTGACGATGATGCCGCCAGGGTCCTTGCCCGGCATGATCAGCTTGCCAAGGACGCCGGCCACAAGGCCGATGAGAATCCAACCGAGAATTCCGTCGGGCATGTATTCCTCCTGTTGTGACCCCTCACCCCAATCAGCATCCCCCGATCAGGCTGGAGCGCCGGGGAGATTGCCCGATGATCGCGTCGCTGAATACCCCCATTTGCGTGCGACGGCCCTTGCGCCGATTCCCCAAAACGGGCATTTCGCGCGCACTGTAAAACTGCCCTTGAGGCAAGTGACTTATTCAGATAATACAGCGCGACGGGGAAGACCCGCGCCGGCGTTGCGTCGGGGGGTAAAAGAGGTCGCGCATGAATTACGAGGCTCGGATGTTCGGTGGGGAAGAACGGCTCGCTCTGGCGGGTGAGGGTGAAACGCGGTCGCGCCGCAAATGGTGGATCATCGCGGGGGTCATCGCACTCGTCGTGATCGTGGCCGCGTGGTTTGCCTTTGCGTCGGGCGGTGCGGGCGACAAGGCCGATCCCGCCAAGGCGGGCGCGGCGGGCACCGTCAAGGGCGCGCCGGGCGGGGCGCGTCAGCTGCCCACCGTGACCGTTGCGGTGCCGGGTCGTAACACGATCACCTCGGTCATCACGGGCACCGGTTCGCTCGCCGCACGGCGCGAAATGCCCGTCGGCGTCGCGGGCGAGGGCGGGATGGTGACCCGCGTGCTGGTCGAGCCGGGCGATTGGGTCAATGCGGGTCAGGTCCTCGCGACCGTAGATCGGTCGGTGCAGAGCCAGACCGCGCAATCGCAGGCGGCGAACATCCGCGTCGCGCAGGCCGACCTTGGCATCGCCCAGGCGGAACTGGATCGCGCCCAGCAGCTCTTGTCGCGCGGCTTCGTGTCCAAGGCGGATATCGATCGCAAGACCGCGACCCGCGACGCTGCCGCCGCGCGTGTCCGCGTCGCCCAGTCGCAGCTGTCGGAAACCCAGGCGCGCAACCGTCGCCTCGACATCCGTTCGCCGGCGGCCGGGCTCGTGCTCACGCGCGCGGTCGAACCGGGCCAGATCATCAGCTCGGGTTCGGGCACGCTGTTTCGCATCGCCCAGGGCGGCCAGATGGAGCTGCGTGCCCAGCTGAGCGAGGCGGATTTGCACCGCGTGCCTGTCGGCGCGCGCGCCGAGGTCAACCCGGTCGGGATGGAGCAAAGCTTCACCGGCGAAGTGTGGCAGGTGTCACCGATCATCGATCCCCAGACCCGTCAGGGCATCGCACGCATCGCGCTGAGCTTTGACAAGGCGCTGCGTCCGGGTGGTTTGCCTCGGCCCGCATCACTGCGGGCGGCGCGGTCGCCCCGCTGCTGCCCCAGTCGGCGATCCAGAGCGACGCCAAGGGCAATTTCGTCTATATCCTGAATGCGAAGGACGAGGCGGAGCGACGCGCGGTGACCACGGGTGAAGTGTCCGACGCGGGCGTCGCGATCACCAGCGGCCTGGCGGGCAGCGAGCGGGTGGTGCTGACCGCCGGCGCGTTCCTCAACCCGGGTCAAAAGGTTATTCCCAACCTCACCACCCTGAAGCGGTAAAGGCACGGACATGCGCAACATCTCCGCCTGGTCGATCCGGAACCCGGTTCCGCCGATCGTCCTGTTCATCGCGCTGACCATCGCCGGCTTTGTCAGCTTCGCGCGGATGGACGTGAACAACGATCCGGACATCGACTTTCCGATCGCGATCGTCGTCATCAGCCAGCCGGGCGCCGCCCCTACCGAACTCGAGACGCAGGTCACCCAGCGCGTCGAATCGGCGGTGCGCGCGCTGCAGGGCATCGACCAGATCGAGTCGACGGTTCAGGAAGGCAGCTCGCAGACCGTCATCCAGCTCGACATCGGGACGCCGATCGATCGCGCCGTCCAGGACGTGCGCGAGGCGGTAAACCAGATCCGCAGCGATCTGCCCGACGGCATCCTCGAGCCGCAGGTGTTCCGCGCCAACACCACCGACAATGACATCGCCAGCTTTACCGCGATCACCACCGACATGACGCTGGAAGAGCTGAGCTGGTATGTCGATAATGCGGTGTCGAAAGAGCTGTTGTCGGTTCCCGGTCTGACCGCGGTCGAACGGATCGGGGGCGTCAACCGCGAAATTCGCGTGATCCTCGATCCGGCGAAGGTCCAGTCCTATGGTCTGACCGCGAGCCAGGTGAACCAGCAGCTGCGTCAGGTGAACCTGAACGCTGCGGGCGGTCGCGCCGAAATTGCGGGAACCGAACAGTCGGTGCGCGTGCTGGGTAACGCGGCCAATGCCTATCAGCTCGGCCAGACCCAGATCGCGATCGGCGGCGGGCGCACCGTGCGCCTCGCCGATATCGCCGATGTCCGCGACCGCTATGCGGAAATCCGCAGCTCGGCCGAATGGAACGGGCAACAGGTGCTCGCCTTCGACATCAAGCGCGGCAAGGGTGCGTCCGACGTGTCGGTCTTCGCCGAAGCGGAGCAGAAGCTAAAGGCGCTGCAGGAGCGCAACCCGAAGGTGAAGTTCGAGGTGTTGTTCAACAACACCAAATACGCGAAGGATCAGTATGAATCGGCGCTGTGGGCGCTGATCGAGGGTGCGGCGCTCGCCGTGGTCGTGGTGTTCCTGTTCCTGCGGGACTGGCGCGCGACGTTCATATCGGCGCTGGCAATTCCCCTGTCGGCGATCCCGACCTTCTTCTTCATGGAGCTGCTCGGCTTCAACCTCAATCAGATGACGTTGCTCGCGCTCAGTCTGGTGGCGGGCGTGCTGGTCGACGATGCCATCGTGGAGATCGAGAATATCGTCCGCCACATGCGGATGGGGAAAACCGCCTACCAGGCGTCGATCGACGCGGCGGACGAGATCGGCGTCGCGGTGGTTGCGACCACCATGTCGATCGTCGCGGTGTTCCTGCCCGTCGGCATGATGCCGGGCATTTCTGGCCAGTTCTTCAAGAATTTCGGCCTGACCGTCGTCGCCGCCGTGCTGATGAGCCTTGCCGTCGCGCGTCTGCTGACGCCGATGATCGCCGCCTATTTCCTGAAGGCGAAGGGCCACGCCACCCATGGCGAAGGGTGGATGATGGATCAGTATATGAAAATCCTTCACTGGACGCTGCGCCACCGCTGGTCGGCGGTGGTGGGCGGGCTGGCGTCCTTCGCCCTGACCATCTGGTGCTTCACCGCGCTGCCGATGACGTTCCAGCCGAACCAGGATCAGGACGCGGTTACGGCGACCATCGAAATGGTCCCCGGCACGACGCATGAGCAGACCAAATTGGTGGTCAATCGCGTCCGCGACCTGCTCGCGAAGCAGGAGGGTGTCGACAACACCTATTCGCGTGCCTTTGTCGCCAATGGCCGTGTCACCGCGATGCTGGCCGAGGAGCGGCCGTTCAAGAGCGACGAGTTCGAACGGCGACTGACCCCGGAACTGGCAAAGATCCCCGACGCCCGCGTGTCATTCCGCAACCAGCAGGGCTGGGGCGGATCGGGCCGTGCGTTGACGATCACGCTGGGCGGTGAGGATCCCGCGCTGCTCCAGGCGACGGCGCAGAAGATCGTGGAGGAGATGGAGAAGCTCAAGACGGTCGTCGCCCCCCGCGTCACCGGCGACCTCAAGCGGCCTGAAATCGTCATCCGTCCGCGCATGGACCTGGCTGCCGATATGGGCGTGACCACGGCCGCGTTGTCGAGCGCGATCCGCATCGCCACGCTGGGCGATATCGACCAGAACAGCGCGCGATTTTCGCTCTCCGACCGCCAGATCCCGATTCGCGTGGCGCTTGACGAAGACGCCCGTGCCAAGCTTTCGACGATCCAGAACCTGCCGGTCGCGACCCAGTCGGGCGGTTCGGTGCCGCTCAGCCTGGTCGCCGATATCGGATTTGGCGCGGGTCCGACCCGGATCGACCGGATCAACAAGCAGCGCCGCATCATGATCGGTGCGGACCTCGCTCCCGGCGTGGTCAGCGGCGACGCGATGGCGCAGATCAATCAACTGCCCACGATGAAGAATCTTCCGCTCGGCGTCGGCAAGCTGACCGTCGGCCAGGCCAAGTGGCAGGCGGAGATGATCCAGAACTTCATCGTCGCGGTGGTCGCCGGCGTCTTCCTCGTCTTCGCGGTGCTGGTGCTGCTCTATCGCCGGTTCATGTCGCCACTGGTGAACATGGGCTCGCTCCTGCTCGCGCCGCTCGGCGGACTGCTCGCGCTGATGATCGCTGGCCAGCCGATCTCGATGCCGGTGTTCATCGGTCTCCTCATGCTGCTCGGCATCGTCGCCAAGAACTCGATCCTGCTGATCGATTTCGCGCTGGAAGAGATGGAGAAGGGCGTCGACAAGCTCACCGCCATCGCCGACGCCGGGCACAAGCGTGCCCAGCCGATCGTGATGACCACGGTGGCGATGGTCGCGGGCATGGTGCCGACGGCCATTTCGCTGACCGGGGACAGCTCGTGGCGCGCGCCGATGGGCATCACGGTGATCGGCGGACTGATCCTGTCGACCATCCTGACGCTGCTGATCGTACCGGCAAGCTTCAGTCTGGCGATCGGTGTGGAACGGTGGATGGGGCCACGTCTGCGCCGCCGTCTGCTCACCTACACTCCGGGCGATGAGGACAAGCCCTACGGCCCGGCGGCGATCGACCATCAGCCCGGCGGCCGGATCGGACATCGCGGAACCGAGGGTCCGGAGCCCGCCGAGTGAACCAAAACAGGGCACGCGGATTGTTACGGGTATGAACCCGACGATCCGCGTGCTTTCTGGTCCAGTGATTCGCGACCGTGACCCCGTCCCGCCCGGCCTGAGGCGGATGCGCATTCTCGCCACCGGACTGCTGGTGGCCATGGCGTTCGTTTATTTCGTCGCGCGCAGCTACGAGCCCGACTACACCGTGGCGGGTTTCATCCGCGCTTTTGCCGAGGCGGCGATGGTCGGCGGCCTTGCCGACTGGTTCGCGGTCACCGCGCTGTTCCGCCACCCGCTGGGCGTGCCGATCCCGCACACCGCGATCATTCCGCGCAACAAGGACCGGATCGCCACCACGCTGGCCAATTTCCTGCGCGACAATTTCCTGATCCCGCGCGTCGTCGCGCGGCGGATGCACAATATCGATGTCGCGGGAGCTGCCGGCCGCTGGCTTGCCCAGCCGCCGGAGAGTTCGGGCAGGCTGCGCCGCGGCGCATCGCGCATGGCGGCATCGATGCTCGAATCGCTGGACAAGGATCAACTCGGCGGTCTGATCAAGGGCGCGGTAGGCAATCGTCTGCGCCAGACGGACATTGCTCCGCTGCTCGGCCAGGCACTGGGCGCTGCGATCGCGGAGGGGCGGCATCTGCCGCTGATGGACGGGATGCTGCGCTGGCTGGCGAAGATCATCGATCAGAACGAGGCGCTGATCCGCAAGATGGTGCACGAGCGTGCGGGATCGATCATGCGCTGGACCGGGCTCGACGAGACGCTCGCCAATGCGATCATCGACGGGCTGTACAAGCTGGTGTCGGATGTCGCCGAGGATCCCGGTCACCCGCTGCGCGCCAAGGTGGAGGAGGGGCTCGAGAAGCTCGCCTTCGACCTTCAGTTCGACATCCCGACGCGAATGCGGGTCGAGGAATTCAAGGCTGAAATGCTCGACAATCCGGCGCTCGCCCGCTGGATCGACGGCATGTGGGAACAGGGCCGCGCGGCTTTGCTCCGCGTCGCGCGCGATCCCGATGCGGCGCTGACCGGCAAGCTGGGCGACGCGCTGCGCCAGCTTGGGCAGACGCTGCAGAGCGACCCGCGCCTCAGCCACATGATCAACCGCTTCGTCCGCCGCGCCGCTGTCGGTACCGCCGCCGACTATGGCGACGGCATCGTCCGACTGGTGTCGGACACGGTGCGCGGCTGGGACGCACGGACGATCACCGGGCGGCTCGAAAATGCGGTGGGCAAGGACCTGCAATATATCCGCATCAACGGGACGCTGGTGGGGGGCCTGGTCGGGCTGACGCTGCACACATTGCACATTGTGTTGTAAGGCACCCCAAACATCCCCCTGGCGGGAGAGAGTTTTGGGGCTACCCCTCCCAGTCCAGCACCGCCCATCCCTTCGCCGCCGCCAACTTTCGCAGCGGGCCATGCGCATTCACCGCGAACGGCTCGTCCGCCCATTCCAGAACCGGCGCGTCGGAGACATGGTCGCTGTAGAAGCGCACGCGAACGTCCTCCCGCGCGATCCCCTCGCGCGCCATCCACGCTTCGATCAGACGCAATTTGGCCGGGCCGTAGCAATTCTCGCCCTCAAGCCCCGCCAGCACATTACCGTCGGCATCGCGCCGCGCGGCCGTGGCAATCACCGTGCCGACGTGCAGCCGCGCGGCGATCGCCTCAGCGTAATAGCCATGGCTCGCGGTCGCCAGTACCGGCTCCCACCCCGCCGCGCGATCCGCCTCGACCCGGGCGCGGGCGTCGGCGAACAGATTGGTGCTCGCCATATCGTCGGCAAAGGTCTCCGCCACCGCCATCAGGTCCGCGGGCGGGATCGCGCGGCCGATCATCAGGCGGTGGGTGATCTCCTTCAGCCGTGCGCGGTCGATCGCCTTGGCCAGATAGGCAAGACTCGCCAGCCCGGCGAGCGGCAGCAGCGCCAGCCGCCACGGCGCGCGCGTTTTCGCCGCATGAATCAGGAACGGCGTCCAGGTCGCGCGCCGGGTGATCGTCTTGTCCATGTCGTAAATGGCGAGGCGGCGCATCGGAACCTTTCCTGACCGTCCGCAATTGGTTCGGTCCATATCTTATCCTCTACCTGCAGGTGCTTGCCGTTCCAGCCCGAATCAACGATGGATGGTTGCGATGAGCGCGCCAGCCGATTTCCAGCATGACACGGCCGAGGGAGCGCTGCGGTTCAGCGGCAACCTGTCGTTGCGCAGCATCGGCGATCTTCCGACCCGGCTCGGTGCGGTCGAAGGCGATGTGCGCACGCTCGACATGCGCGGGATCGAGCGGATCGATACGGTCGGCGCCTGGCTGATCCACCGCTTCGCGCGCGACCATGATGCGCAGGTGACCGGGCTCGACGCCAATCAGCAATTGCTGTTCGACCACGTCGCCCAGGCGGACCACCCGATCGAAGGCCCGCCCAAGCCGATGGGCGCATTCGCGCAGCTGCTCGCGGAGATCGGCGAGGCGGTCGTCCAGGCGTTCCAGACCATGTACGGCCTGCTGGGCTTCATGGGTGCGACTGCCGTCGCGGCGGGACGCGTGATCGCGAACCCGCGCCGCTTTCGCTATCACGCGACCGTCCACCGGTTCGAAGTGGTCGGCGTCTCCGCGCTCGGCATCATCGGGTTGATGAGCTTCCTGATCGGCATCGTCATCGCGCAACAGGGCGCGGTGCAGCTGCGCCAGTTCGGGGCCGAAGTGTTCACGATCAACCTGGTCGGCCGGATCACCCTGCGCGAACTCGGCATCTTGATGACCGCGATCATGGTCGCCGGCCGCTCGGGCTCGGCCTTTGCGGCGCAGCTCGGCACGATGAAGCTGACCGAAGAGATTGACGCGATGCGCACCATCGGGGTCAACCCGATGGAGGCGCTGGTGCTGCCGCGCGTGATCGCGGCGGTGCTGATGCTGCCATTGCTCGGCTTCTACGCCTCGCTGCTTGGCATGATCGGCGGCGGACTGCTGTGCTGGATCGCGCTCGACATTCCGCCGATCACCTTTGTTCAGCGGCTGCGCGAAGTGGTACCGATCACCGACCTTTATGTCGGCCTGGTCAAGGCGCCGGTGTTCGGTGCGATCATCGCCATCGCCGGCTGCTATCAGGGGATGCAGGTGGAAAGCGATGCCGAGCAGGTCGGCATGCGCACCACCACCGCCGTGGTTCAGGCGATCTTCCTCGTCATCGTGCTCGACGCCTTTTTCGCGGTGTTCTTCACCGAAGTGGGGTGGAACTGATGACCGCCCCGACATTCGACGATGAAGAGGCGATCATCCGCGTGCGCGGCCTGCGCAACAGCTTTGGCGAGCAAACTGTCCACGACAATCTCGACCTCGATGTGCGGCGCGGCGAGATTCTCGGGGTAGTCGGTGGGTCGGGTACCGGCAAATCGGTGCTGATGCGGTCGATCATCGGGCTGCAACAGCCAGACGCGGGCGAGGTCCATGTGTTTGGCGAATCGGTGCTCGATGCCGATGAACAGCAGGCGATCGAGATTCGCCGTCGCTGGGGCGTGCTGTTTCAGGGCGGCGCGCTGTTCTCGACGCTGACCGTGGCCGAGAATGTCCAGGTTCCGCTCAAGGAATTCTACCCCCAGCTCGACCAGCAGCTGCTCGCTGAAATTGCGGCGTACAAGGTGGTCATGACCGGACTGCCCCCAAATGCCGGCCCCCAAATATCCCGCCGAACTTTCGGGCGGGATGAAGAAGCGCGCGGGCCTGTCGCGCAGCCTCGCGCTCGATCCCGAACTGCTGTTTCTCGACGAGCCGACCGCGGGGCTTGACCCGATTGGAGCGGCCGCATTCGACGAACTCACACGCTCGCTGCAGCAGACATTGGGCCTGACGGTGTTTCTCATCACCCATGACCTAGATACGCTCTACGCGATCTGTGACCGGGTCGCGGTGCTGGCCGACAAGCGGGTGATCGCGGTGGGAACGATCGACGAGCTGCTCGCTTTGGACCATCCGTGGATCCAGGAATATTTCAACGGACCGCGCGGACGCGCGGCGGTGGCGAGCGCAGAACGCGCCGGGGCCATGGGGACTTAGGATGGAAACACGCTCAAACCATGTGCTGGTCGGCGCGGTCGTGCTGATCCTGCTCGCCGTACTGGCCCTGTTCACCGTCTGGCTCGCCCGCGTCAACACGACCAGCGAGAAGGAATATGACATCTTCTTCAAGCAGGCGGTCGATGGGCTGAACAAGGGGTCGGAAGTCGCGTTTTCGGGCGTGCCGGCGGGACAGGTGCGGGAAATCGGGCTGTTCAAGCCAGACCCCAGCCTGGTGCGCGTCCGCATCGCGGTGAACAGCGACGTGCCGATCCTTCAGGGCACGACCGCAACGATCCAGGGCGTCGGATTCACCGGGGTTAGCCGGATCCAGCTCGATGGCGCGGTCAAGGATGCGCCGCCGATCGTCTGCCCCGATGCCAACCCGCGCAGCGTCTGTCCGCTCGGCGTGCCAGTGATCCCGACCAAACAGGGTGGTCTTGGCGCGCTGCTCAACTCCGCGCCGCGTCTGCTGGAGCGTCTGTCGACACTGACCGAGCGGCTGACCGAGCTGCTGTCCGACCGCAACCAGGCGTCGATCAGCGGCATCCTCGCCAATACCGAGCGGCTGACCGGCGAGCTGGCCAAGGGCGCCCCCGATATGCGCGCGACACTCGCCGAACTGCGCACCACGGTCGCCAAGGCGGGCGTGGCGGCCGAGCAGATCGGCAACCTTGCCGGGACCACCGACCGCGTGCTGGGTGACGAGGTGGGGCCGGCGATGAAGGATTTCCGCAAGGCGATCGAGTCGGCTGACAAGAGCATGAAGGCGCTGGAACGCACGTTGGGCAAGGCCGATGGCGGGATCGACGAGGTCACGACCAGAACGTTGCCCGAGATCAACCAGCTGATCCAGGATCTGCGCCAGATGACGGCGGCGCTGGCCTCGGTTGCCGAAAAGATCGACCGCGAGGGAGCCGGATCGCTGATCGGATCGCCCAAGCTGCCCGACTACGACCCCAAGAAGAAGTGAGCCCGATGATGCGCAAGCTCCTCCTCGCCCCCGTCCTGCTCGCCGCACTCCCGCTCGGCGGGTGCATCAAGTTCGGAGCCGAACCGCCGCCCTCGCTGCTCAAGCTGGAGGCGGACGCCACGATGCCGACCGGCCAGACGGTGAGTTCCGCGACGACGCGCTCGATCGCCGTCGCGGTCCCGTCGGTGCCGCAGGAGCTTGCGGTGACCCGCGTACCTGTGCGCAGCGGCGATACTGCGGTCGCCTATCTCAAGGATGCGCAATGGGTGGAGGCACCCAACCGCATGTTCGCGCGCATGCTCGGCGATACGATCTCGGTGCGAACCGGGCGCGTCGTGCTCGGCATGCGTCAATCGCTGTCGGACCCCGGCGCGCGGCTGGGCGGAGAGCTGCGCCAGTTCGGCATCGACGCGGATACGAACGAAGCGGTGGTGGTCTACGAGGCGACGTTGGTGCGCGACCGCCGGGCCGCAGCTGAGGGCACACGCCCCGCGCTGACGTTCGAAAAGCGCCGGTTCGAGGCACGGGTGCCGCTGGCGGAAATCGTCCCGGCTGCTGCGGGGGCTGCGCTCAATCAGGCGGCGAACCGCGTGGCGGGAGAGGTCGCCGACTGGGTCGGAAAATAGCTTCTACTCCGCCCGGCGCACCGGCGGCATGACGTTGCAGATATCCGCGCCGCCCGAGGGCAGGTTGAAAAAGGGCGGTTGACGGTTTTCGCGTGCCTTGACCCAGGCCACAAAGCGCGGGTTGTCGGCGGCGCGATACTGAAAGCGCGGGCGCTCGCTTTCGGGCAGGTCGCTGGCGAGTCGCCCGCGTATGAACGGCACATGCTGGCTCGCCTCCTTGTAGAGGCCGAGCCCGCCCTCGGTCCCGCGGGGCAGCGCCGACAAATGCTCGATCCCTTCCAGCACCCGTCCGACGATCGCGATATTGCGGTCGAGATGGCGGGGGCCATGCCCGATCACGGCGTAGAGGTCGCCCCCGCTGCCCGTGCTGGGGGCCAGGTCGCGCGCGACGCCGACCATGGCATAGCAATGCGGGATCCACGCGACCGTGCCGTTGGTCGCGAGCGGCCAGCCATCGGCGCTGTGCCCGGTGGCGGTCGAATAGGGATCGGTGCGGGTCAGTCGCGTCACCGCGTCGTAACGCGGCCAGTCATATTCGGCCGGCGGTTGGGCGATGACACCAGCAGGCAGCGGCTTCTTCTCGGTCGGATCGCCCCATTGCACGACATAATTGTCGTGGACGCGATAGACGCGCGCCGCGTCCCACCAGCCCGCCGTCGCCAGCTTGCGGATATTGGCGACATGGACCGGCGCGTAACGCGGGGCGAGGCGGATCACTACCTGCTTGCCGTCGCCCAACGTCATCACCAGCAGCTCATCCGCCGGAATGTCGCGCCAGTCCGCCGCGATCGGATCGGAGGGCATTGGAGCAGGGGCGGGTGCCGGGGTCTGAAGCGCGAGCGCGAGGATGAGGGTCAGCATTGCCCCAAGCTGTCACGCCAAGCGCGCCTGTGCAACGCGCTTGCGCAGCGACCGGCAAATCTCTAGGCAGCGCGCTTCCAGCGGTGCGGAGCGGTGGCCGAGTGGTCGAAGGCGCTCGCCTGGAAAGTGAGTATACGCCAAAAGCGTATCGAGGGTTCGAATCCCTCCCGCTCCGCCACTATTCTCGTGCAAAACCAATCACTTAGTTGAGATAGGATGTGCCGGGATTGGCGCGCTTAGCACCGGTATCCGTGAAAGTCACGTTAGCGGGACTGTCGGGATCGGACGCTCGAATTGGCGCGGTTCCGCCATTCGACGACTCGAGAATGTCCAGCCCGCCAACGAGATCGTTCGGCCGAAGGTGGACGTAGCGGTCCGCAGTGATCTTCGGGTCCGAGTGGCCGGCCCATTGCTGAAGCTGGAGCAGGCCCATCCCGCCCTGGGCGAGGCGCGTCAGGCACGTATGCCGCAGCGTGTGAAGCGTGACGTCGTCGATGCTGAACCCGGCGGCCTTCACGTCCTCCCGGATGTTGTCCCACATGTACCATGCGGTCCCCTCGGAGATCGGGAAGTAGCGCCAAGCACCCTTCCGCTGGGCGAGCTGTCGGCCGAGCTCGTCGAGCCCTTCGCTCACCGCCGCGGTCAGCGGGAGCGTGCGGGGCTTGTCATTCTTCGTCCTGTAGCGGGCGAAGGTGACGTAGCGGCGACCGTTGAGGTCCGTGATGTCGTCCGGGCCGATCCCGAGGGCTTCTCCGAGGCGCGCCCCGGTATCCAGCAGGAACCGGATGAGCCGCTCGAAGCGCCACCACTGGCGGCCGGGCTCCTCGGTCCGTCGCTTCTCGATGGCGAGGAACACAGCGAGCTCCTCATCGCGCTCGAGGATGCGGTCCTTCAGGTTAGCCACGCGGATCGCCGGCATGGTCGGCTTAGCGACCAGCAGCGGGCGGCCCTTGTCGTCGGTCCAGATGGTCGCCATCCGGAGCGCCTTGGAGACCATGTCCATCTTGCGCTTGATCGTGCCGGGAGCATAGCCCATCGCGCGAAGTTCCTCGACCAGCCGTTCCAGGCGGGAGTAGTTCATCGCGGAGACTACCTCGTGACCAATGAGGCGGCCTAGGATTTTCAGGTTAGACCGGATGGTCCCTTGGCTCTTGGCTTCGCCCGGCGCCCACACGGTCTTCTCAGCGCGGTCGAAAAGGTTCTGCATGGTAACCGTACCGTCCCCGGAACGTGACCGTTGAGTCGACGTCTGAGGAGCGATCCCGAGCACGATGTCCTTTCCCATCGCCCTCGCCTTGGCGAGGTCGCGGGTGTTCGTTGAGACCCGGCGGCGTGCGCCGGTCTCGTCGAGAAACTCCCAGTAATGGATGCCTGAAGGCTTAGTCTTGAGCTGAGGCGCTGCCATTGAGCATATCCTTGATTTGAGCGACCTCGCGCTCGGCAAGATCAATTAGGACTATATCGCTCTCTCCAGGGATCGCGACCTGGGTCGCGAGCTCAATGAGCCGCTCGACCACGTCCAGCGGAAGCGTTATCGCCACCTCACGCATTGGCCCGGTCGAGGGGCGCCATCGCCAGGAGCGCAGCGCGCACCACTTCCTCGCCTTTCGGCGTCAGGGTGAAGAGCTTCTCGCGCTCGTCATCCGGGTTGATCTCACGGGTCAGCCAACCGAGACCGTTGGGGTTCCGCGGCGAGGGCTCGAGGAACACCTTGTAGGTGTTCTTCACGCTTCTCGCGAGGGCATCCGAGCCGGCGCCTTCCATGATCTGGAAGAGCGTCAAGGGAACCCCGCGGATCGCGCCGGTCGCCGCCAGAAAGAAGAAGGCGGCTTGGCTGAGGCTGAGCCGGGCATTGCCGGCATCAGCTAGGTACATCAGGAAGGCCGAGGACCCGGCCAATTCGCCGACGTGTCTGTTCAGCGAGCTTCTTGAAGTCTTCATCGTGGCCCCTGTCGCTTGGCGCGCGGCCATTGCCGTTTCCGCCGTCATAGTGGGTCTCCTTATCGCGGTGATCCCGCCCCGTCATCATCATAGATAACTCCTACTCGCTGTCATTGCAACGTGACAACCCCTAGAGAAGGATAGTCACGCTACCGGGACAAGTCAACGACTCGCCCGTAGTGGAACAAGAGGAGAACTGACTAAGAAATTTCCTACATTGCAAGATCGCACCCCGCAACCGCTGAAAATTCTGCGGTCCTCCGTGGCTTTTATGCATCCATCAGAGAGACCGGATAGATGTCAGGTTCGGCGTCCTCGGTGTCGTCCAGCGTGAGGAGCTGGGTCTCAACGACGAAGGTCTCGGGTCCGACCGGAAGACTCCCGTGTATCATCGGATGGGTCGAAATCTCCTCGACAAAGGTCTCGGCGCCGGAGCGCGCGGCCTCCTCGCTGCCCGCCTCAATGCGGACCCGGAGGTAGGTGGGGACTTCAACGTCATAGATCGCCATGATAGGCTCCTTTCTGCAACTGATGGGCAAAGGGCCGCCCGGAGCGAGTGCTCAACAGACGGCTCGCTCCTGCCACGGAGAACTCAGGGCTCGAGCCAAATCCAGAGGAAGTTGGCGCCGACGGCGAGAGGGAGTTGGATACCCTCGGGGGCGAGCAAGGCGGCCAGAACGCAGCCCGTCACGGCGACCTTCACGCCCAGATAATGGCCATGCGTGGTCGGCCGATGGACACGGCACGCAGCCAGATAAGTTCGATCTGCGATCCTCATTTCTGCCTCCGCTTCATGGCGTGCATGGCGACCGCGATCCCGGCGAGCAGGATCAGGTAGCTGACAAAGACGACGAGCTCACCGCGCATTGGAGGCTCCCGTCGACTCGGCCGCGAGGCCGACCCCGAGGCACACTAGGGCGGCCCAGCCGTAGACCCCGTGTCCCTCGACAGCGACCGCCGCGAAATAGACGAGATGAATACGTCCGGCCCAGGCCTCGGAATGGTGATGGATGCGCTCCCGACAGACCGAGAGCGTGTGAAGGATGTTCGGCATTGAACCCTCCTGAGGTTTAGGCAGTCTCAAGCTTGGGCGTGTGGAGCGCCTGCCAGAGCCACTTGATCGACGTCGCGCCTTCACCGGCCGCGTTAGCGACTCGCTTGACGGACCCAGCCCGGACATCGCCGACCGCGTAGAGCCGCGGCATGGAGGTCTGGAAGAAATCGTCGGTCACGATGAACCCGTGGTCATCCACCTGGCAGAGCCCGTGGATGAAGCCGCAGTTGGGCGTTGCCCCGATCATCACGTAGATGTCACTGACCGGCAGGATCGTCCGATGGTCGGTCTTGCGGTTCCGGAAGGTGACCGTCTCGACCTGATCGGCGCCACCGATGATTTCCGTCTCGCATCCGTAGTGGACCGTGATGTTCGGCGTACGCTCGATGCGGTCGAGAAGGTAGACCGACATGGTCTCGCGAAGGCTATCCTTGCGGACGAGGAGGTGGACGTGCCGGGCCTTACCCGACAGGAACATGGCAGCCTGTCCGGCGGAGTTGCCCCCGCCGATCACGACCACGTCATCGCACCGGCACTTGCGGCGGACCTCGCTCGGCGTGCAGGCATAGTGGACGCCCTTGCCCTCGAACCGAGCGAAATCGGTGGAGGGATCAAGCCGTCGGTACTGCGCGCCGGAGGCGACGATCACAGACCGCGCCCGGATGATCGACCCGGAAGCCGTCAGGATGTGGAAGCAGTCGTCGATGAAGTCGACCTCGACCACCCGACAGGTGATGAAGGTCGCCCCGAACTTGAGGGCCTGACGACGCGCGCGACCGGCGAGAGCCGGCCCGGAGATACCACCGGGGAACCCCATGTAGTTCTCGATGCGGCTCGAGGTTCCGGCCTGGCCGCCGATCTCGCTGACAAGGACGACGACCTCAAGGCCCTCGGCGGCAGCGCCGATGGCAGCGGACAGCCCAGCCGGGCCTCCGCCGATGATGGCGACATCAATGGGCATCTTCGCCTCCTCTGTCTTTGAGCAAGGTTAGGGCCGCAGCGTCCCGCTCCGACTTGGTAGAGTATTCCCGCCGAACCTCGGTCAATTCGTCTGTCCGGTCGAACAGCACAAATCGACGACCGTTGCTTCCGTCATAAACCCCCCGCCTAAGGCCATATTTTTGGAGGTTCCGAGAGCTCAGAGCGTCCATCACACGGACTCCTCTTCAGGGTCGAGCACCACGGCGATCTCTTCGACCAGCCCCGGACCTTCCGGGTTGTCGCGCAGATGCTCGAACGCCCGGATCATGGAGTTGGCCAGCTCGGTCCGCGACTGACCGTTGCGGTCCGCCAGAGTGACCAGCATGTCGAACCCGACGATCATGTAGCAGCCCGGACAGAGCGGCTGAGTCGAGGCCTGGTGGAGAGTCCTCCCGCGCGCACCAACGCGCATGAGGTGATCGAGGTCGGTGGCTAGGGCCTTGCCGAGATCGGCGCGCTTACCGTCGGGGACGTGGATCAGGTTCGGATCGCCGCCATAGACGCGGCCCTCCGTGCCGTCCTGTGTAAGGCGCACGCCAAGGCGTTCCGCCAGAACGGTGGACATAGTGCTTCTCCTTGTGGCAGACTCCGCCCCATGCGGAGCATCTCTCAGACGTGGACGAGCGGTTTCGTCGCGCTCGTGACGCTGATCCTTTCAGCGGCCGCGGTCGGTGGCCTCGTGCTGTTCGTGACGGCGGCCGTAGTCGGCAGCGATGACGCGCCAATCTGGACGGCCTATGCGGCTCCGTTGTGGGTGCCGTTGAGTATCTGGATGGGCCTCAGCGGTGTCCGGAAGGCTCAGCCGTGAGGACCTGGGCAAGCGATAACGTCTCGCCCTCACGCAAAGGGCCGGAGTAGGACCGCAGCATTGCCCAGAGGTTTTCCTTGACGGCCTCCCTGTCGGACCCGACGGGATAGCTGGCCTCGACACCGGGACGGAACCAGCCGGGACGGCCGTAGATTTCCAGTCGGAACCGGATCATTGCCAGTCCGCCCCGGCCCCGCTGAGGGCGCTCTCAAGAGGCTCGAGGGTCTCCGGATCGAGAGGACGCTTCGGACCGACCGGAATGAACATGCGCTCAGCCTCCGACGTTCCCATTTCGACGGCCTTGGCCGGGACGTCATAGACCACCGGCCGGAACCCTGCGGCTACGTAGAGGCGACGATACCGAAGCGGAAACCACCGCTCGAAGCACTCGAGGTCTGGGGCTCCAAAGATCGGAGGGCGACCGAAATCGCGCTCGAGGCGCTCCCAGCGGCGGCTGGCTGAACCATATCGAAGGTCGTTCAACGTCTCCGCGATGGCTCTTGAAGAAGCGGTGATTTCCGCAACAAACTTGCGGAACTCCTCCCACCCCAGCACAGGCCAAGCCGTGCCGTAGAACGGCCCCCGACCAGCTTCATCCTCCATCCGATAGATGAGCATGACGTGTCTCCCTATGCGTGGATATATCCGGCCTCGAGGGCCGGCCCGAACTTTTCGAGCGTGAGCATGAACACGGGGAACGGCTGATCGGCGATCTTGTAACCGTTGTCGCTCCAGTCGACGGTATTCTCGTCTACGAGACGAGCGCCGAGCTCGCGCGCGATGGCAGTCGATCCGACCGGACGCTCAGCGGCGGGGATGAAGTCGGCGATGGCAGGGACGTCATCGACGAGGGCAGTGCCACCAAAGCACATAATTCTGTTCCTTGTTCTGATCCCGACACGACGTCGGCTAAAAGGGCGGACAGCGAGAACCGCCCGCCCTTCAGGTCGAGGTTGGTCAGATGATGCGGGTGAAGACGGCGGCGTCGCCGACCTCCTGGTCGCGCGTGGTGATCCAGACGCCAGCGGTATCCGGGGCGAGCGGGTCGCCGAGGAGGATATAGGCGACTTCATCCCGGTCGATCCCGACCGCGCGGATATCGTCAGCAAACAGCATGACCGAGTCCGCGACGGCGGCCGCATCAGGGGCGGGTGTCAGCTTGCCGGCCCAGACAAGGGGCTTCAGGTCCCGTGCTTGGCGCTTCGCGCCGACAGGTTCGTGACTGATCGGCAGCAGGTTCGCATCAGCCGCTTCACCGGTCGGCGTAACGGTGATGAGCGAGGCGTCGTGCTCACGAAGTTCGGTGTCGAGCATGATAATTCTCCTTGGCATTATCCGGCCCAGCGCCGGCTAGACGCGCGGATGCGAGACCCGCGCGTCAGGTCGAGGCTGGAGTAGGAGGAGGCCGCAGCCTCGACAATCGGGATGGG
Organism: Sphingomonas sp. J344; assembly: GCF_024700005.1. Lineage (NCBI taxonomy): Bacteria > Pseudomonadati > Pseudomonadota > Alphaproteobacteria > Sphingomonadales > Sphingomonadaceae > Sphingomonas > Sphingomonas sp. J344. The sequence goes on from NZ_JAJONB010000001.1 coordinate 1,583,175, forward strand.
AGGAACATCCCGTAAACGTGAACATTGGTTAGGCGGCGAGTGGGTACGACGCGACGACCTCCGCCTGGGTCGGATCAAAGACGACCTGAACGCCGCCCTTGAGAACGTGCTGATCCGGAACCTCGAACTCGAAGAGCTTGTAGGCCCGGTCATGGAGCGCCTGACGGGCGCGCTTCGGAAACCAGCGGATGACGTCGCGGATCGTAGCGCAGCCGCATGGACGCCCGCCGCCATTCAGTATTCCGTCCTCCCAAGGACAGGGCATGGCCTGATAGTGGCTCGGGCGTCCCAGCGCATATTCGAGGACCCGCTGGCCTTCTCCCTGGAACGGCCCCTGACCGCAGTCGCGCTGCACACGAAAGACACGCATCTCATATCCTCCCTGAAACGTGACTATCAGATGAAGTCGACCCGCACGGGTGACGTTGAGCGCATCACGGTGTCCTGCCGGTAGAGCGCCTTATAGACCCTAGCGACCGCCAAGAGCGCCTTGACGCTCTCCTCCGACCCGTCATGGGCGACCTCGATGATCGTCGCGGGTTCGTGAACGGGCTCGCCGGTCGCCTCATCGCGCCATGCGCCCTCGGCGTGGATCACAGTGTATCCCGCCGGAAACGCAGGGGCGACGTGACGAGCCTCGAAGCGCGCCCAGTCTAAGGCGTCCACGAAGGAGCCGTCAGGGACCTTGCGGCCGAACGTCAGGCGGTCAAGCGTGGTCAGCATGGTCAGCCCTCCGGATTGAAGTGGTTCCGTCGAGGTGGTCGAAGTGGACGTCGAGGCCACGCGCCCATCCAGCCCGAATGGCGACAGTGGTTGCGGCGGCCTCGGTAGGGTAATCGGCCAGCCACATTGGAAGGCCGTCGGTGTCAGCCTCGTAAAGCCCCCAAGCGGCAATACGGTCACCCGCAAACGCCCGCTCGAAAGAGCCGTCGACCGGCTTGACCGGACGGACTTGGAGATAGCTGTCATCCATCACTATCCCCCTCGTTGCTGTCCGGGTCCTCAGCGGCCTCCATGTCGTGCATCCGGAGAGCCGACAGGACGAAGGCCTCGACGTCCGCCACTCCGGCTTCCAACCGGGCGAGGTGGGTCAAGCCCGTGATGAGGTCCTTGATCCGGGTCGACAGAGGCTCAACGTCATCGACGGATCGACCGGAGCCGGGGAAGTAGACCTGAGCGTCGAAGGCGTCCTGAGCGATGCGCGCCCAGTCCGCACGGTCACGGTTGGTGACTTGGAACATGGCCGGCTCCTATCCGATGATGCTGTAGGGTTTCGCCTCGCCCATCCGGTAGAGCTCCGAACGGTAGCGACCGGGTTCCGCGAGGGAATACGGCGGTTTCCAGTGGTCCGCCTGATCGTTGATCGCCTCGTGGTCGGACTCAACCGCAAGGTAGCGATCCAGCCAGACCGTCCCGTCAGGCTCGCGGATGACAAGGCGATGCGTGGCGACCTTGCCGATGATGGCGGTCGCCTCACCGCGCTCGATTGCGCCCGTGACGTGGTGGCGGAGGGTTCCAAGCGGGCTCACTTCAGGTCGCCCTTGCTCTGCGCGACGTAGGCGTCAGCCAGCCGCGCCATGCGGAACAGCTCCGCTTCGGCGGCCTTGATGCCGTCGTAATTGCCGTTCTGGAGGATCATGGAGATGATCCCCGCCGTCTCTTCCCATGTGGGCGTCAGGTCGATGGTTCCGACCACTTTGACGTCACCGGCCTTCACAGCTTCACCCGCGCCGCGTCAGCCAGCGTGGCGACAGCGGTCCCCGGATAGTGCTCATCCAGAAGCGCGGTGCGCGCCGCATAGGATAGCCGTCCAACGACAGCTTCCGCAGCCGCGATAATCGCAACCGCTCCCTTGAACGTGAACATTGTTCGCCTCCTCAGATGAACAGGTCAGCAAAGAGGAACGAGATCAAAACCCCCGTGACGGCCCCGAGAATGAACATTGAAAGCGCGAGGCTTTCCTCATCTTCGCGGATGCTGCGGTTGGACATGACGGTCCCCTAAACGTGAGTATCGGGTGCAATCCGGGTGATCCGGACGGCTTCTTTTGGGGATGGCTGCGCAGCGTGTTAGGTTCGTCCGACTAGTCGGTGCACCGGGTCGAAGTCCCCTAACGCATCCCCAAAAGAAACCGGGGCGAGCGTGATCCGTCGCACTCGGCACTCGCCCTGTTTCCCTTTTCGTAAGCCTCTACGCCACACGGCGACCCCTTGCGGGACGGCTTGGCCCTGCCCTAGCAATGCATATCCCTCCGCAGGACGCATATCGCCGGTAACCAGACCTCTTGCGCGGACTGAACGCTGTAGCCTACTCAAGCCGCCCGCATGTTTTCCAGCTTGCAGCGCACAAGGCGCGGTCCCACTGTTAGCCCATCCGACGCTTGCGCGACTAGGAAGGGCCATGCGTGCCGCAAGATGGTTCTCCCATCGTCCGACAAGGCTAAGCCGCCAAACAGAGGCGGATCAATCGAGGGGGCTTAGCGGTCCCTCTAGCTTCCCCCGGACGGACCTAAGGGAAGGCTTATCTATCGCCGTTCGATCCTAACGCGTCGCGTTAGGCTCCACCGTGGCGGACCTTGGCGGGTTCCGATTGGAGCCGCTAGAGAACCGCGAGAACCGTCCGACTAGACGTAACGGGAGCCGCAGAACCCCTTGGCATCCAAGCCCGGCCATTACAGCACAAGGCAGGGGACCCTAGGTCCGCCGCCGGAGGTCTTTCGCCCCGCGTCCGGATCATCCGGCGACAACAGGAATATGGATTAATCCGGTGTCCGATACAATCCCCCTAACGTGATTTTCTCGACTTTTTTCGGTTTCCCTTGTGCATCAAGCACTTAGCGGGGCGTTTTTGGCGCTTCAGGGGTGCTTCAAGGCAGCCGGCAGGGTTCCGCTAAGGCCTCCGCGATGGTCCCCGGATCGAAAAAGGCAGGGGCTAACAGGCGCTCGCCTCGCTGTACGGATCAAGCCAGCCCCGTCCCCTGCCGTCCCTCGCCCCTCCAGCCCCTCCACCGTGCCCGTCTGGCGCACAATCCGCCATCCGATTGGCTGATTTGCGAGGGGTCCGCGTCAATTGTGCCAGCATGTTGCGCCAAGAGGACGGCGTGGCGCCTTGCGGACAGGGGAAGACGCGACGCGCGTAGCAAGAACCGTGCCACCCACCCCTATGGGGGGAACCGCGGTGTCGAGCGCGCGTATATGGGGTCTCGGAATTGTGCGCCAAAAGTGATCGACTTATACGGTCCAGCGTATAGGTCCCCGACATGCGCAAAAGCGTATATGCTCTAATTTGCCCCAGGAGCCCCGTACAGAGCCTTCAGGCTCCTCACGCTACCCTGATAGCCCCCTTACCCATATCTGCGCTGTAGACCCTGTTTCACGGCGTTTCACGGGCCTATGGATGTCCGAAAGATGCCTACATGGTTCGGACAGTCCCCGGCCGGGTGTCCGACCAGGGTCCGCCACGGCGAGAGACCGGTCCCAGGGGAGGGGACCCCTTGAAAAGGAGACCGATCTTTCTACGTATATACCTTAAGGATACTATAAGGGTTCCGTGACGGTATCCCTTACGGTATCCCTTACGGTATCCCTTACGGTATCCCTTACGGTATCCCTTACGGTATCCAGTCTATGTTTCTCTTTCTGTCTTCTACCCTAAGGAGAACCTCAAGGACTCCTTCACGGCATCCTCAAGGCGTTCTCAAGTCTCACCACTCGTGATCCCGGCCGAACCCTATGGGTGGGGGAGTGTGATAGATCGGGTCCCCGTCCGAGGTGACCAATCCGGTATCCACATGGTCCGGACCGTCCACCGTGAGGTGGGGGAGAAGAGGGTCGTCCTCCCAGGGACCCAGCGACCGGGGTCGGGGAGGGGCCACTCGGCGTCCCGTGATGTAGGCCATAAGGTCTCCTAACGGCGCCTGCCGCGTCCCCGGCCGGTCTTCCGGCGGGAGTGGACAGGGATCACCTGGGTCTGGAAGATCAGCCGCTCGAACTCTCGGTCCTGAGCCTCCTTCAGCTTCAGCTCCGCCTCGTGGGCGTCGGCGTTCATCCGACTGGACCAGTAAGCGAGAGCGTGGGCGAGGACGTCGAGGCGGTCGTCGTGCTTCAGAGCACCACGAGCCTCGGTCAGGTGCGTGAGCTGATAGAGCCCAGAGGTCTCCATCGAGGAGCCCCTATCGGAACCCTTGAGGAGCTGTGCGGCTCGCTTGGCGGACTGGAGGTCGTCCCGCACGACGGTCGTGTCGATCACGATGCGATGCTGCTGGAGCGCCGGCCGGATCAGGCCCATCATGCGGACCTCCTTCTGCCCAGAGACCTTGTGGTCTTCGGTGGCGACCGGGTAGCCGACCGCGCGGAGGTGAGGCTCGAGGAGCCGCAGGAACATGCCGTCGCCAAAGTTGCCCTCGGCCCGAACCAGGTTCACCTTCTCCTCCTTCGCGATCTCCGCAAGGCGCCGCAGGGTTGCCTCTGAGTGGCCGTCACGGAACCCGCCCCAGCGGCGGATGAAGACCACGCCGTTGAGGAACTTGGTCACGATGTAGGCGGTCTCGTCGCTACCGCGGCCCGAGGGGTCGATGTCCATGACGGACCCGCTGAAGGGCTGGAAGTCGGCGGAGGTGAAGATCGGCGCGTACAGCCGGTCGCCGTCGAAGCCGACGTTGTCGAGGTCCTTGTGGACCTTCTCCGGGGCAGCGCCCCAGGCGACACGAACTGGAGCGACCTCCGGAGGGACGTCCATCACGATCAGGTCGCGGGTCTTTAGGGGAACCGCTCGGCGTCGCTGAGCGACGTGTCGAGCATGAATTGGAGCTGGAAGCCGGCCGCACCCCACTCCGCCTCACGTTCCATGAGGTCGGTCTCGTGGAACCGGTCAGGGTCCGTTGGGGCTCCGCCGAGGGTCGAGCCGGTCGCCTTCATCAGCGCTGGGTTGGCGTCGATGTCGGCCTTCAGCGGCGGCGCCAGGAGGTCGGCGTAGAGGTGGAGCTTCTCCGCCAGGGGGATACCGGGCGGGCCATAGCCGCATCCCGTAGCCCTTCTCCATGAGGTGCCGATAGATCGACTGCATGGACTGGAAGGTGCCGAGGTAGATCACCTCGCCGCCTGGCTTCAGGATCGCCGCGGCCTCCTCAGCCCGGCTCTCGATCTTCTCCCGCTGCGCCTCCGTCTCGGAGTTGCTGGGGACCTCGATGTCGTCGAACAGGATCAGATCAGCGCGGCCGCCGGTCATCTGCCCGGTGATCCCGACGGCGAACACCGAAGGGTCCTTTGAGGGCGATGAGGGGCCAACGTCGAACTCGAGGGTGGAGTTCTTCTGCTTCGGGCCGGCGCGGAGCTCGGCCCAGGGGACCTCCTCGCGCGTGATGCGGTCTTCAGCGTTGATGAGGGTGTGGACGAAGGCGGCGACCTTGGTCGCAAAGCGCTCGTTCGCGGACACCACCATGATCTTGAGATCGGGCTCGCGCCAGAGCCGCCAGACAATGTAGGCGGCCGTGAGGAACGTCTTGCCGACGCCGCGGAAGGCCGCGATGAACCGCTTGCGCGGCCCGTTGGCGATGTAGTCGGCGATGTCGAGCTGAACCCGCGTGGGCTTAGGAAGCCCCAGGATGCGGGTCCAGACATACCACAGGAAGACGATGAAGGAGCCTTTGAGCTTCTCTTCGGGGGTCACAGTGCTCCCTTGCGCGTCAGATATGCCGTGAAACGCCGTGGAACAGGGTCCTCAGCGTGAATATCACGTTTCGGGTACTAGGAGACCACTCGAGGCTCGAGGGCGCTGTACGGGCCTCCTAGAGGCTCACTGGAATGAGGCCATGTCGCCCACGTCGAGGTCCCTGAGGGCTTCCGCGAGGTTCGACACCGCCGATCCCCGAGCCGGGGAGTCGATGCCGTTGTCCTTGAGGAACTTCAGGACCTTGTCGATGAGCTGCGGGTTGAGCGCCTGGTAGGCGGGGTTCGGGATTTTCGCCTTCCCATCAGGGGATCGGATCGTCCGCGGTTCCCGCGCAGCGGCCGACGCCCGCTTCAGTTCGTCCGCCAGCGTGCGTGCCGCGAGGGCGTGCAGGGCGTCGAGCTCTGAGGCGGCAGCGCGGCTCACTTGCGCTTCCCGAAGAGGGACTTGAGGTGTTCCCAGAGGTCCTTAGGGGGCTTGGCCAGCGACCTCAATGGCCGCCAAGCGGAACCGGCGTGCGCCCTCAAAGGCCGACATGCCGATCCCGAGCTTGACCGCGTCTTGTACGATGGTTGGCCAATCAGGAAACATTGCGACCAGCGCTCCTCCAACGTAGTGGCTCACGATGAGGCCAACGGTGAATTGAAGGATGCGTTGGGTCCACGGTAAGGCGCCCTGGAAGAAGACGCCGAGCGCCGCCCCGATCATCCCCGGCACGAGTCCGGAGATGAAGCCGAGGATGTCCCTCAGGAGAGTTGCGGGTTCGTTGTGGGTCAATTTAAGGGAGTCCTTGAGAGGCGGTGCGTCATGCAATCCACGGGCCTTCGACCGTCAGGTTGAACTGCGTCCCCGCGTCGATGTTTGTGGTCGACTCACCCGAACCGGCCGATCCGAACACTATCTTTGCCGAGTTTTCGGCCTGAATGAACGCGGTGAGCGTGACAGGCGCGGGCAGAGCCTCGAGCGGCACCGCCCGTACATCGTCGCCGGGTCGCCCGCCGTTCAGCGTGAAATTGAGCGAAGCATTCGCCGTCGGGGACACATAGACTGCGCTGCCCAGCGTCAGGGTGAACTTGATATGTCGCCCCGTCCGCCCATTGATCGACACGAGGTTGTCGTTGACCGACGCCCCCTCAGGCAACGCATCGTTCATCCGCGCATTGGTGACGAACGCATTCCCCCGGTCGGGACCGGCTCTGTCGTCTGCGGCTGTCCGTCATAGACGATCACCGCGCGCGCCGTTTCGGCAACGCCCGTCTGAACCGAGCAGTTCGTAGAGCCGCTTAGCTCCCCCTCCACGTCGTGCGACGTGATAAGCCCGATGGTCAGCCAGCAAGCTCGGTTAGGACCATCTGCCGCGAAATAGCTGATGCCGTAACTCTTGTTGTCGATGGCCCAGCCAATATACCCATCCTCGATCCGACGGATGTTCATCCTGATATTGTCGTTCCGGCCGAACACCCAGATTGACGAACCCAGATTGTCGGCCGGCTTCCCGCATCCGCTGATGAGGTCGAAGTCGAACGAACAGCCCGTCGATCCGAACGCAATCACGCCGCCATGTGATCCGCGAGACAGGCGAGCGCCTGTGACCGTGAACCGTTTTGCAATCGGCAGCGCCAGCGCGGCGAATTGCGCCCACCCCGACGTGCGATCATACGTCCCATCAATGTCGATATTGGTCAGTGACGTATCGACCATGCCGAAAAACCCGACCGAGTTGGTGAAACTACGCGCCAGCGTTTCGGCAATGGTGATCGTAGTTCCATCCTTTGAGACGACATTGTAGATGCCGCCAACCAGCGCCTTTACAACAGCATTGTCGGCGTGTGCTTCGGCAGCAGTCCCGAACATGCCCCGGCCCGTCATCGTGAACGATCCACCCGATGCAGACACCTCGACGATCTCGCTTCCGATCAGCAGATAGACGAGGTTACTCGTCCCGAGTGTCGTGCTGGCGGTCTCGTTGAAGGCGATTGCCCCGGTGCCAGTCCCTAACGCACCGTCAAGCGTGTGCTCGATATAGCTGTCTTCATCGTGCGCCAGGATCAGCAAGCGCGCACCGGGCTGGATGCCGCCCGCGAACTGTGCCGTCAGCGTCGACGCCCCCGCGGTGCCGGTGACATAGGTTTGCCAGACATGCGACTGAACGACGCCAATCGCGGGCGCCGTGTTTTCCGAAAGCGTGGTGATCTTGGCTGACGCGCGGATCGTTACCCGCTGCGCCTCGATGGACAGGTTCGACGGGAGCTTGATTGGCCCGCCGCCAGTGACGTTGGTGTTAACGTCCTTCGTTATCACAACCGATCCAAGCCGAAGTTTGGCCCGGCATCGGTAGAGATCGGCAAATGGGTTTACCGACCAGTGCCAGGTTCCGCGAACCATAGTCGCGTCGATTTCAGCACCAGGACGGTTGGCTTCTACCCATTCAAGCAGGGCTTTGAACTTTGCGGTGATGTCTATGGAGTTCGTTCCAGACATCACGTCGGCCCGCTCGGCTGGTGTGAGCACGTCAAGGAGGCTAATTTGTTCCGCAACCTTGTGGTTGAGATCGATAATCTGGGAACCCGTCGCCGCCTGTTGGAACGTGACCGACTGCGCCCCCTGACGTACCCATGCGCCCCCACTCAATGGCTCGTTGTCGCTTTCGATGATGTTGATGTCGTCATCGTCTCCGGTGAAATCACCGGGGGTCCAATTGAAGGTCGCCCCGTCATAGATCATCGTGACGTTGGCAATCGCCGCCGCCTTGAGCTGGGTCAGATCGGCGGCGACGTTGCCTGCTGCGCCGGGCTCGCCCTTAAAGAGAGTCCGCGCGGCCGCCACGCTAAGCGCAGAGGGGTTCCCGTCAGTGTCATACGACGCTAGACTATCAGCCCGTGTTGAGGCGCTTGGCAGTGCGGCAATCGACTCACCTTCCGGAGTCCTGACCGCCCGAGCAGTGATCGCCGCCGCGTCGTCAGCAATCTCCTGAACCTTGCGAAAAACTTGATCGCTGTCGACGTTCAGATCGGACGCGCCGAGAACGGCGGTATCGGCGAATTCGACCTCACGATCTTCGAACGGGGTGGAGCGGAAGATTTTGATACGCGCTCCGGTGTCAGGAGCGGCTGCGAACCTAAGGGTCGAGGGGTTGTCGAGGGAGAACTCGGTCGCTTCGCCGTCGACCGTCGCGTTCAGATCGGTGGTGCTCGACTTATAGTCGAACGGGATCGAGTAGGTGACGGTCGAGCCGTCACCCACGTAGACCACTTGGGTCGCCATTGGGTTCCTTCAGAAGTAGGGGGTGAGGCCGGGAACTCGCCCGGCCTCGGAAGCGATCAGCGGCGGCTGACCTTGAGGTCGACTTCGACGGCCGCCGAGGCGGCGATGTCGGCACCGCCAACCAAGAGTTCGATGATGTCGCCGCTGGCCAGGTCGAAGGGGACGGTCGTCTGCGCGGCGCCGGTAACCTTGCTGGCTCCGCCGGCCGTCGTGGCCGCCGTAAGGACCGTTCGGGTTCCGCCGCGGTTCGCGCGGAGCTGGACCGTGCAGCTTGCGCCGAGGGTCCCGCCGACCTTCAGCGAGGCGTCGAAGAGGCGGAAGTTCTCACCTACAGGAACCGTGAAGATTTCGATGGTGTCGGCGTTGTCCGCCGCGTCGGCGGCGAGGGTGACGCTCTTGCTGATGACACTGAGGCCACGGCTGAGCTGAGGGATGGTGTCGTTGCGGTAGGAAGTGACGTTTGCCATGTTCTATGGTTCTTTCGTTACTCGCTCGGTTGGAGACCAAGCTGTTGGGCAAGGCGCTGGGCCTCGCTCTCGTTCTGTTCACGGGTTGCCCCGCGGAGCTCGCCGGCCTCAAAGACCTCCTGCCGGAGGGCCTTGTAGGCGAACCCCTTATCCTCCTGGAGGAGGGCGTCTGTGGCCAAGCGGCTGAAGCCCTCCATCTCCTTCCGGATCGCTTCGACGCGCGCGGCGTCAGCCATCTCGGCATACTCAGGGAGTTCAATCAGGGTCTGGAGGGTTTCCTCCAGCGTCAGTCCGGTCCGCGCGTTGCGAACGACCTGACCTTTCAGCTCGAGGAGCCGGCTGTATTGAGCCGCTGTGAGCTTCACTCCCTCGACGGTCCGCCGAGAGCCGGGGACCTTGAAGGAGAGGCGCTCGAGTTCGGCCGCCAACGGATCGGCGTCCTCGTTGGACCCGACCCCAGCGCGGAGCCCGACCAGTCGGTCGAGGCCCTCGAGGGGGACCGGGCGGCCCAGGAGCGGGTCCCGGCGGACCGGCAGCGTCGAGGCGCCGAGCGAGGCCTTCATCAACTGATCGTTGAAGGTCATCGCCTGACGCATCGCCTCGTCGCCCCACTTCTCCGCCTGGCGCTGAACGCCGGACGCGGGAACGAAGCGGGTCGCGAAGCCTTGGATGAAGCGATCCACACGAGACGAGAAGTCCTCGTCCGAGGTGGCCCCTGCGAGGTCCGTGAGGTTCCGCAGCGAGGTCAGCCAGGTCTTCGACAGCATGTTCGCCGTCAGGGACCACAAGGTGGCCTCGATGAGCTGCCCCATCATCTCGGGGGGCATCGGGGTCCCCTTCGATGGTCCGGAAGTAGTCTCGGAGATCCGCGCCGATCCCCAGCAAGGTGCCGAGAGGATCGATGCGGCTGAACTCGTAGACGTCGTCGCCGACCCGCAGCGAGTAGCTGGGGCGGCCCGTCCGGGCGGAGCTCGTGTAGCCGCCGTCGTTGCCCACGATGGTCCGGTCGTCCGCCAGAGCGAACGCCGTCGACATCGCGATCAGGCCCATCGAGATGCGCGCGAGCGCCTCATCCCGTTCTGGCCCGCCGGCCACGATGGCCTTCCTGATGCGGTCCTTGAGGAGGCCCAGGGGGTGTAGTCGATGGCGGTCCGCTCCAAGATGCGGAGCGGGGTCTTGATGAACGGCACCACAAGGTGGAGCAGCGGGGTCGCCCCCAACCCGTCGTTCATCTTCTGCGTGATGATGAGCTCCAGCTCGTCCTGGAACAGGACTTCCCGAGCTTCAGCTTCGCCGGCCGCGCCGACCGCTTCCCGAACTCCGGCCTCGAAGCCATCGTCCGACCAACCGGCTGAGTGATCGGCGAGCTGGATCGTTCGGGCCTTGAGGTACTGGCTCAGGCTTGGCCCCTCCAGGCCCAGCTCCGCCGCCTCGCTCGCCGCGGTTCGCACCGCGTGGCTGTAGGCGCCGGCACGGGCCGCAAGGGTCCCGATGAACTGGTCAGGGAGGTTGATGAACAGGATCGTCCCGAGACGCGACAGCGAACCGACCACGTTGGTCGACCCGGCGATCACCCGCGCGAACGCGGCAAGGCCTTCTTGGAGGAACTCTGGGCCCGGCATTTCGCGGGCCATCTGCTGCATCGCGCGCCACTCCGAGGGGAGGATCGCGAGGTTGCGATAGCTCTTCACGTCGGCGCGCTCGAAGGAGCCGTCGATGATCTCACCGGCCGCCCGGTTGGAGCGGTCAGCGGCCTTCATGGCGAGCTTGTGGAGACCCAGCGTGTCCAGGTTGAGGGACAGCTCGGAGCCGCCCTCCTTCTCCAGGACGCGGATCGTGTTCGCGAAGGCCTCGCCGAAGCTGGAAACCAGCCCGTGGGAATAGGCCCACGCATCCATTACTGCCAGCCGAGCCTGGGCGCCGGCCGCCTTCCCGCCCAGAGGGGCGAGGGCCAGTCGGGCCATCATCGACATCGTCCGTTCCAGGATGCGCGATCCCAGCATGGTAGCGCCGGAGGCGACGTTGTAGATCGCCGTGGCGGACGAGAAGAGGTTCCCGACGGTTTCCTTAAGGGCTCCGTCAAGCCTCCTCAGGACGCTCATGTTCTCCCGACGGACGTGCCGCGAGAGCTCCCCGACGTCGCCGCCGAGGGAAGTGAGGCGTGCCAGGGCTTCCAGCTTTTCGGCATCCGTCACGAGCCGCTCAGCGAACTCGGAGGCCCCTTGGACGACGCGGTTCTCGGACACAGCGCGGCCGGTACTGACTGCCTCTGTCTCCAGGGCATCAGTGACCGTCTTGGCCGCCTTCGGCTTGCTGACCTTGGCGAGCGTCTGAAGGGAGCGCAGCGCCCGACCGACCTCCGACCCGGCACCGCGCAGGGCGCCCAGGTAATAGGCGTGCCGGTGGAAGGCTTCGAGGAACTCGGCCCACTTGGCCCCGGCGCCGCCACTCACGATCTCAGTCGCGGCCTCGTCGGCCAGCGCGAGCAGCTTGTGAGCGTGTGCGCCGACGAACATCCGGGCACCCATCAGCTCCTCAGCGAGGTTCGACGTGGAGCCGTGGACGGACTTCAGGACATCCGCGGTGGAGGCCAGAGAGCGCGCTGCGGAGGCCGTTGCGGCTTCCGTGATGCGGAGGTTCGAGCGGCCCAGCTTGGAGGCGTAAGTCTCGTACAGCTCCGCCATCCCCTTCTGGAGACGGCCGAGCATGTCGGGATCGTCGAACTTGGAGAAGTCGAGCTTCGCCGGATCAATGCCGATCTTGGCGAGGGCGTTCTCGGGGTCGCCGAACAGGAGGTTCTCAGCGAACCGTGCGGCAGTCGCTTCGTCGACCTCGAGGTCACCCGACTTCCGCTTCAGGTAGTCGAGCACGTCCTCGAAGTCGGTGACGTTCGGGGCCGCCTTGGCGTCCTTGGAGGGATCGTAGGCGCCCTTGGGGATGTCCGAGAACTCGGCATCCGCAGCGCCGGCTGCGTTGTCGTTCGCACCGCGCGAGACGTTGTCGTTGGCGACGGTGGGAAGGTTGCGCGCCTTCGGGTCGAGCTTGACATCCTTCTTCAGAGCGGCGACCGTGGCGGCCGCTTCATCAGCCGTACCCTTCCAGGCGCGGTAGGCGCGGATCGCCTTGGAGCCGACCTCGAAGGCCGCATCGCCGAGGAGGCCGATAGGGGCGCCCACGGCGGCCGCGCGGAAGCGCGTCTCGAGGGCGTCGTCATCGTCTTCCGCTGCGAGCGCGTCTAGGACGTCCGACTTCAGCCCGAAGCCGTCGCGGAGCGCGTTGGCGATGTTGCCGGAGACCGGATCGGACTGGGTGAAATCGACAGCGGCGCCGGCAAGCATACCTCGGCCCGCCCGGCCGAGCCAGGTGGCCCCACGAGCGATCCCGACGGCCTTGGCGTAGCCGGTGAAGGGGATGGCGTAAGAGGTCAGGCCGCGGAGGACGCGCTCGGCGACCCCGGCGTTTTCCTCGCCTTCGAGCGTCGGCAGCGTGGTAGCCTTGCGGCCGGCCGAACCGGGGGCGAAGGTGGAGCTGACGGCGCCCGCGATGGCGCCTCCGGGCCGCGTGCGCTTGACGAGGTCCAGGGCGGAGCCCACGACCCCGCCGCCGGGGAGACCGGTCAGCGGGTTCTGCGAGAACTGCCCGAGCTGGACGTCACGGCGCGCGGTGTAGCCGGCAAGGTCCCCTACGGTATCGATGAGACCCTGTGCGGCGTCTCGGAGACCACCGACGGTGACGCGGTAGATCGAGAAGGGGCGGGGCTTTGGAGGCCGCGTAGGCCGCGCGGCGGCGGCCTTATCGAGATGCTTCCCGCCCTGCTCCTTGTCGTCCTCGTCCCGAAGCTCCCGCTCCAGGCGGCGCAGCTCGTCGAGTTCAGCCTTTGTGAGGGACATTCAGTCTCCTTGAGGGGGTCTTAGCGGCCTCCCTGGCGAGCCCTGAGCTCCTGGAGGCGGCGCTGCTGAGCCTTCTTCCGACGTTCGTCGTTGGGGCCGTGCTTCGCGATTGCTGCGATGTACGCGGACTGAGGGTCCTCGCCGCTCTTGATGAGCTTCTTGTATTCCGCGAGCATTGCCGGCCGGGGATCGACGGGGTCCGGACCGGCTCCTTGAAGAGCCCGCTGGACGCTCGTCCCCTTGAGGGTCGGCGGCTTGTAGTAGTGGTCGATATACTCGGCGTGCTTGGCGACTTCAGGGTCCGAGAGGCGGGCCTGCTCGCCCTGACGGGCGGCAGCACGCAGCATCTTGAACCGAGCCACAGCTCGCCGGCCGGAGCCTAACTCGCCGCGCTCGAAGCGCCGGACGTCGTCCTCATGGGTCGCGCCGCGGAGAACGCCAGTGCGCCGCATGTCGGCCTCAGCGCCCGCCTCGAAGTCGAGGTCGGCATCTGCCGAGCGTTCGGCCTCACGGGCTTCAGCGGTTGCCATGCGGGCTTCCTGACGGGCGTCGGACTCGATGCTGTCGACCAGCGCAGAAGCGAAGCGGCCCGAGATATCGTCACGGGTTTCCCATTCGCGGATCGTGGCGATGCTGGGCGTCCGCCCTTGCGCCATCTCCGACATCAGGATTTCTTCGTTCGCCTCGTAGCGCTCCGTTCGGATGCGCCGCGCCTCGACCCGCATGTTCTCCTTGATCCGGTCACGCTCCCCGCGGATCGTGGCGATCTCTTCAGGGGAGAATGAGGGCGAGCCATCCTTGCGGGTGGAGCGCCCGAGTGCGTCCAACCACTCGGGGCGCTTCTTCTCTTCGGCTCCTGAGAGGAACGCTGAGAGGAGGGCCTTCTTGGCCACACCGCGAGGGACAGTGTCCGGAACGCGGGCCATCGCCGCCTCGAAGTCGAGGGGCGCGGGAGCGGCAGCGACTTCAGCGTTCGCCTGCGCGGGCTGGAGGTTCGGATCGGCCGTCGCTTCGGTGGCTGTCTCGGGAAAGCGGAAGCTCTCCGGATCGACAGCTTTCCCGTCGACGCGAACCACATAGTGGAGGTTCGGCCCGGTTGCGGTGCCGGTTTTGCCGACCTTCGCGAAACTCGAGCCGGCCTCGACCGTGTCGCCCTTCTTGACCCCTACGGAACTCAGGTGACTGTAGGAGGTCTGCACCCCGCCGGGGTGCTCGATGACGACGAAGTTGCCAGAGTTCTTGTCTTTGCCAACACGGATGACCTTGCCGGACGCCGGGGCCTCGACGGAGGCCCCTATCGGAGCCGCGATGTCGATGCCGTTGTGGTTCGTGGAGGCACCAGCGGTTGGTGCGCGTCGGCTCCCGAAGCCGCTGGTGAGCCGCCCTTGGACCGGTAAGCGGCCAGTAGGCGCCTTCACCGGGGACACAGCGGCCGCCTTGGGGGTAAGGTTCGCAAGTGTTGGCGGAGCTCCAGGAATGGCCGCAATCGGCCCCTGCTCGAGCTCCTGAAGGACGTTGAAGGCCACTCGGCCGACCGCCTCGGAGTTCGTCCGTTCGCGGATCGCTTCGTAGGCAGCACCCATCAGCCGAGTTCGCGTGGCGTTGAGCTGCTGGGCCACCGCCAAGGAGGCTTTGGGGTTCCCGAAGTCTCGAGGCTTTCCCTCGTCATCGGTCGCGAAGGACCCGAAGGCGTTGTCGATGATGCCCTGAATGTCGTCCAGCGTGGCCGGATCGTCCTCGTCCGCCAGCCGATCTTCGATCAGCTTCGTCACGTCGAGATCGAGTTGGAATGCGCCTCGCTTGGCTCCCTCCAGTTGGAAGGCCTCACGGTACGCATTCGACTTGGCGAAGAGGGCCTCATCGGGAGCCCCGCGGGCTCCATCTAGAGTACCCATGCCGGCGCGC
Source organism: Sphingomonas sp. J344 (assembly GCF_024700005.1). Taxonomy (NCBI): domain Bacteria; kingdom Pseudomonadati; phylum Pseudomonadota; class Alphaproteobacteria; order Sphingomonadales; family Sphingomonadaceae; genus Sphingomonas; species Sphingomonas sp. J344. The sequence continues at coordinate 1,598,368 of NZ_JAJONB010000001.1, forward strand.
TTGGCGGCCGTCTTCTCCATCGCGTTCTCGCCGATGGCGGCGGCAACATCAGTGGCCAGCCCTAGCGTGCGGGCGAGGATTTCAGCGCTCTCGGCCGGGCCTGAGGGACGGACGATGGGGGCGTTGATCTCCAGTCGAGGCGCATCGGTGTCGCGCCGCGACGGGAGGGTATAGTCGCGATTTGAGGTTCCTCGGCGCCGAGCTTCAGTCGGCGTCCGGGTCTTCGCCAAGTCTGCCATCAGGGCTCCTTGAGGTTAGGTCTTCTTCGAGGCGCCCGCGTAGGCGCTGCCGCCCGAGAGGGCGATTTGGAGCCCCGCGCCTAAAGCGGTCGGTCGCGATGACATCCGCGCTTGCGCTTCAGTCCGTGCGGCGTCCTTCCGGCTTTCCCGGTTCGCCAAGGAGCGGGAGTTTGACAAGCCAGCTTGCTGCGCGCTGTCGATAAGGAGAGCCTCGATCCCGCCACTCTCAAGGTTTAGGCCGGCTTCTCCGGCTGCAACCATGATACGGCCCTGCTCTCGGCGGGCCTCGCGGAGACGGTCATTGATCTCGGCCGTGGCGGCCCGGTCAATTTCCTTCTCGCGCACGGCTAGTTGGGAATTAATGGCACCGGCTTGGGCATTGGCTGCCTGAATTTGACCTACGGTCGAGACCGCGGTGCCGGCGACGGCGATGGCCGCAAGAGCGATAGGGTTACACACTAGACGGTCCTCGCAAACTCAAAGAAGAGCCGGCGCTCCGCGCCATAGGCCGCGTCTGCGTCGATTAGGTGGAAGCCCGAGCGAAGGAGCCATTGAAGGCTTAGCTCGTTTCGGGCGTCGATGAAGTTCCAGAGGACCGGGAAGTCCTCATGCATGTATTCGAGATGGCGGCGTGTCTGCCGCGCGACGGCGATCCACTCCCGCTCGATCCCCGAGGTCCCGAGGAGCCACACTATGCCGACACCCGGCGTAGGAGCCGGGGCGACACCGAAGGCGCCGATAGGGAGGCCGGTGCGGTCGAGGATCAACCAGGACCGATCCGAGGCCGCCCAGCTCGCCTTCAGGGTCTCCACAGGGTCACCCTCGGTGGACGCCTTGACCTCGTCGAGGTCCTCCTTTCGGAGGTTCTCACCGATGTAGGTCAAGGCGTCCATGAGAGTGTCGTAGGGGATCGTTGAAGTCTCTACTGTCCGGGCCCTCAACCGAAGGCTCGCGAGAAGAAGAGGCCTTCCCACTCAGCCGCGACCCAGATCGAGGCGTAGGGACTCGAGTTGGTCAGTGCGACGTAGACCAGCGAGGCATCGCCGGCCACCGGGAAGGTGAACGAGGCGGTCCGGTAGGGCAGACTGCCTAGTCGGTACGTGTTCGAGCCGATCACTCGGCCATTAAACACGACAGTCTGGGTCAGGTCCCCGGCGGCGACCGCGTCCCGCCCGTAGGGCTGGATTTTGGCCTCGAAGTAGGCGGTGTCAGAGTGGAAGACCGTGAAGGTGTGGAGCTGGAGACGACCGGTCGTCAATGGACGCCCCTGGTAGTCCAGAGGGAACTGACGGCTGAAGACCAAGCGGGTCTCATAGACCTCACCGACGGTGGCGGTGTGGCTACTTTCGTTGCCCGGCACGGTGACCGTCAGGCCATCGAAAGTGTATCCGCCGACCGGGATCAAGGACTCCGGATGAGTAGCCCCGGCCCCTCGAACGAGCCTGAAGGTATCCGGATTGGGCTCATACGGCAGGGTGAACGTGGTTGTTCCTTCCTCAGCGTCGTATTCCCCCTCAATCGACAGTTGTCGGTCGAGATAGATGAGATGCTGCTGGTCCGGCGTCTTCGCCTCCGGACGGAGGTCGATCTTCTCGAGGAAGAAAGAGCCGTCACGCTTAATCAGGAGGTGAAGCTCGCCGTCGAGGAAGACCCCGGAGACGACCTCGCCGTTCCCGAAGTCCCACGGCCGCCAAGCGGACAGGATTTTACGCTCGCCGTCCCAGAAGAACTGGTAGACGAAGGCCTTGTTGCTGTCCTCCGCGTTCGCCCGCAGAACCACCACCGCGTTGAGGTCGGGTATCGGGATCAGGCGTGACACGCCGGTCTTGATGAGGCCCGTTACGTGCGCCGTGATGTCCGCTGCGTCGGTCGCGTCGGACCCGTCGAGGCGGCTGTATTCCTGGACCGCGACGTAGCCGCCGGAGTCCGATGCGAAATACACTTGGTTCCCGAGGGGGACCGGCCGGACACCCGGAGAAGTCACGAACGAGGTCACCGGGTTAATCTCGATGCTCGCGGCTGACAGCCCGGACTCGCCATTCGATAGGGGAGAACTGGCGCTGAGCGCTGAAGAGCATGATCCCGTCGTTGAAAGGGACCGCATAGTCGAGCAAGGCCACGTCGGTGGTCGTTGCGGAAACCGACAGGGGGTCGCTCTCGATATAATCGAGAACCGTCCGGCGCCAGAAGTCACCATAGTCGCCCGCTACCGAGAATACGACGCTCTCGTCGACCAGGAAGCCCAGCCGGTTCTTATAGAAGAACACGTCGCGCAGGCGGCGGTTCACGAACGGAGGGGCTGGGTTGGTCACGAGATCGCCCACGCGGCGCGGCTTCCAGGAGAAGGGCGCGAACACGAAGCTCCCGTCCGACTGCCTCACAAGGGCGTGAGGCATCGTCGCAGCGGAGATCGCGTTGGGAAGTCCAGGGGATACAGTTTCGTCCCAGACGCTCCCGTTACGGACCACGTAGTATGAGACAAAGCCAGTCTCCGCGGAGCCGGCAATCCTGTAGATTTCGCCATCGGCGGGGCTCTCAGGGAGGTCCTCGAACTTCTGCACGGTTCCCGTCAGGGCACCTGCGGTCGGGTTCGGGCCATACTGGTACGCCCCACCACCGATAGGCGCCTGTGACGGGTCACCAAGGAATACGCCGTAGTCCCGCGGCGAGTTACCGCCCGGCCAGACGTAGTAGTCCGGCTGCGGGGTCTGATCGGCTTCAACCTCATCTAAGGCGCAGACGACGTCCGCGTTCACGATGAAGGTGTAGTCCGCCACGGTGATCGCGCGGTACGAGGAGCCGGGGGAGCTGAGGTAATCAAGCCCGCCTGGGGCTGTCACAGTCTGCTCCTCGCCCGTCTCGTGGTCGAAGACCTTGATGAGGTCTTGGTTCACGATCACGAGATAGCGCTCATTCACGTCACGATTGATATGGTGGATGAAGGCACCGTCGAGGTCCGCCGATACGATCTCCGCGACTAGGCGGGTAGGGGGGCGGCGGGCGACGCCACTAGCGATCTCGCCCCAGGTATTGAGCTCATCCTCGGTTTGATCGGGAGAGCGGAGAATGGCCGGCTGGCGGGAGACGCCATTGTTGATCGCCGGCAGAGTGCGCGTGGTGAGCGCCAACTATGCCTCCAGTCTGGAGGTCAGAACCTCCGACGGCTGTAGAAACGGCGAACTCCAGCGTTCGCGCGGAAGACGTTCGTGTCTCGCGTCCGGCGCTCGCCGCGCTGGAGCAGAAACCAGGCCCGCTCTTCGTCAGTCTCATTGTATCGGTCGAGGACCGTCGAGGAGACCACGCGAGCCTGGAAGCGCCGCGCTGCGGCCGTCGAGATGTACGTGCGGGCAATCTGCGGGAGATCGTTGAAGGCGATGCCCCAGATGATCTTACAGTCCACCGGGGAAGTGAACGTGAAGGTCCGGTTGTCGAGGTCCCAGAGGCACATGGAGCCGTTCTGGGGATTGCGACGTTGCGCGACGTTGACCGTAGGGTCCGCTGCGTCCACGTCGAGGACGCCGTTGGGGATCAGGATGTACCCATTGGCGTCCGGAGAAAGGGGATAGGCGTCGTCCGTGTTCCAGCTCCAGCCGGCCGTCTGGACGTCGCGCGAGGTTTCCTCAAGGTCCTGTCGGGCCTTGTTGACGTCACCGATACCGGTGACCTCGAGGGTGTTCACGGGGGCCTGACCGATGCTCTTAAGCATCCGGTTGACCGCCTCGAGTTCACTCATGGGAGCGAGCAGCGCCATCAGCGAGTACCTTCCAGATATTTGATGGCCTCTCGAAGGAGGTCCGGGCTGTCTCGAAACTTGCCGAGACCGGTGTTGCATTTCTGACAGAGAAGGCCGCGCACTTCCCCCGTCGAGTGGTCGTGATCGACAGCCAAAGATCGGCCGTCTTTAACCTGCTCTGGTTCGCTACAAATCGCGCAGACGCCGCCTTGAGCTTCTAGCAAGTCGTGGAAATCCGTCAGACTTAGGCCGTAGCGGTTTCGGAGATCGCTCTCTTTCGCGCGTGTCGGGTGTCGCGCCCGATAGCGGCGGGTCGCGTCTCGGTAATACGCCCGCCGGCAATGGTCGGGCCACGAATGGATAGGCCCTTCAACGTCTTGACAATCCAAAATTCGGCCTACGTAATGACGAAAAAAGGGGCCGAGCCCAAAGGCCCGACCCCTTTAGGTGTGCGAGTTAAGCGATCTTCAGTTCGACCGCGCACTTGTTGCGCAGAGCGCGCGTGCCGCGCATCTGGCGACCGATCATCAGGATGCCCTGCTTCTCGGGCTGATCGACCATCTGGAAGCCGAGGTCCTGCACGACTGCCGAAGCCGCCGCGAACTCGGTCCACACGATGCCACGAGTGTTCGTGAAGTCAGCGCGATAGTACGAGGGGATCGCGGTGTTCGAGCTGTCGTTGACGCCGAAGACGCGCGAGGCGACGTTCGACTTCAGGATTTCGATGTCGTCGATGGTGCTCAGCGTGTGCTTCTGGATCGAAGCCGCGCCGCCGTTGTAGTCACGGTTGAGGTTCCGGTCCGACCGGGCGAGCAGATACCACTGCGCCGGGAGCAGGAGGCCGTAGACCTTCTGCGTGTCCACCGGGACGCGCTTGGTATCCATCGCCTCCTTCGCCTGGCTGAAGCCGTCGAAGAGGGTCGTTGCGGTGGTCGCGAAGCCGGCCGAGGTCAGGCTCGAGCCGCCGCTGTCGCCCGTGAAGAGAGCGCCGCCGCGCGAGGCCAGGATGACCGCACGCATGATGTTCGCGTCCGAGTGTTCGGCCAGTTCGCGGCCGATGGCCTCAGTGTAGGGCGACCGGACGTTGACGTCGAAGAGCTCCTCATCCACGTCCGACACGAAGACCGAGGAGATCAGCTTGTCGTCGGGCGTGACGGTCACGTCCTGCGAGGCGATCTGGCCGCCAGTGATCTCCACGCCGGGGACGTGGTATTCTGCGCTTGCGTTCCAGAAGGCGGGGGAACTTGACCGACTTGGCGCCGGAGAGCTGCTGCGTCTTGTGACGCGAGTCCATGACCGTGGTAGCGTTGTAGGCCGTCAGGACCTCGCCGCCGCGGACATCGAGCATCAGCTCGGTAACGTCGCTACCGCCCTGGCGAAGGGCCGGACGCGACGGATTGCTATTTGCCATGTTACTTTCGTGCTTTGTTGAGGTTGGGTTTCTTGGGTCCCGTTGTTCCTCAAGGTCCGCGCGTGAGTGGGGTTGTCGGCCGCAGCCGGCCCCCGCTTCGGATTATCTTTTGGCAGCTTGGGTATAATCCGGAGAGACAGCGGCCTTCCGAGGAGCGTCCTCTGCGCTTTCGCGCTCGACCACTATCCGCTCTGCTGTTTGGCCCCGTCAGGGGCGTCTCTCCGGGCAGGAATAGCCCGAGTTCCACGGGCGTCCCCCTGAGCGCGTCCGCTTGAGGGTTGTTGGGCGAGTGAGGGGCGGGCCAACTGTCCCCGTCCCGATCAGTGCGCTGCGGTATCTATCCGCGCGCCGACCAGGACCATCGCGTCATCGGCGGAAGGGGCCGGACCGCGGAGTGATCTCCTTGACGGTGCCGGCCTTCTTCGACCGTTCGAGCTTCTGCACGGCCTTGATGCGGGCGGCCTTGTCACCAGCCGCGTCAGCCGCGGCGAGGTCCTTCAAGAACTCGCTCTTGTCCGTGTAGACTTCCCCGGTGACGGGGCCGTTATTGATGTTCGTGAGCCTGCCTTCGCCCGGATTGGCCTCCTTGAAGGAAGCCATGAGGCCCTTCACGGTGGTCTTCACGAGCGCCGGATTACCGACCGAGGCGTTGAACGCGGCGATCTCCTCCGGAGACCAGTTCTCGGCCGCCCACGCGGTCGCCTCAGCGAACGCTTCAGGACTCCCGGCGGCTTCGTGAGCGGAGGCTTCAAGAGCCCGCTCCGTCGCCTTGACGCCCGCGATGTAGGTCTCGAGGGCCTCGGCAGGGATGCCGGCCGCGACCAGCGCGTCCTTGTGCTCCTGCGGAAGGTCGCCGCCTGCGGTGGCGTAGGCCTCCTGAGCGGCCGCGATGGCCGACGTCAGGGCCTCGTTGGGCGGGTCCTGCTTCTCGCCGGTATCGGCGTCCGGATCACCGTCCGGATCACCGTCGGGGTCCACCGCGTTGGCGTCGTCAGCGGGAGGATCGCCCTCGGGCTTGCCTCGGCCCTTCTCGAGCTCGAGGTAGCTCTTGAGGAGCGCCTCCTGGTTCACCTCGCCCTTCTCGGCGTCCCAGAACTTCTCCGGGACGTTGTCGGGGCGGGTAGGCTTGTCGGTTTCCGGAGCGGTGTCCGGCGTGGTGCCGTTACGGCCGAGTTCGGCGAGACGCTGGGTCTCTTCCGACAGCTCGATCTGATCCTCTTTGCCCTCCATGGCGATCAATACCGAACCGTGTGTACGATCCCGCCGTCAAGCTTGAAGCTCTCTTCGCGGTCAGCCTTGGGGGCCTCCGCGGGCGGGAGATCGGTGTTGTCGATGAGCTTGATGTTCGTGTCGACCGACACTTCCGGCTCGACCGCCTCGATGGCCGTCTCGACCTCGATCTTCGGCTGCTCCGGCTCGGTCACGACCGGCTCTACGACCGGCTCAGGCTGAGGGGCCGTCGAAGCGGCCCGATTTGGTTTCGACATTCAGTCTCCTATTGAGCGGCCATTGCGTCCATCGCCCCCTTCGCCACTTGCGGGGCGACGGCGGTGGCGATGTCCCCAGCGGCGGCGTTCGTCTGATCCGCCTCCATGGCCTCGGGGGATTTGATGAGGGTCTCGACGGCTTGCACGCCTCTGCCGGTGCCAAGACGCTTGGCGATCTCAGGCTTGTCGAGGAAGTCCAGCGCGGCCTCTCCGAGAGTCTCCCGGAGATCGCGCAGCCAGTCGCGTAGAGCCGCCGTCTCGTGGTTCTGCCCGAGGGCGTTGAACCCGGTGACGATAACCGGCGTGACGCTCGGCGGGAGCTTCGGGGCCTTCTTCTGGCGGCTCAGGATGTAGAGGAGCCGCTGGGCGTATGGCCGCTGCACTTCCGACGAGAGGACGGTATAGGTTCCTCCCAGCGCGTCTTCGAGTTCCGAGGCGATGGCCCGGATTTCCTCAGCCGTTACGCGCTCCGCATCGCGGATGGCGTTCGTCGTCAGGAGGAAGGCCTGGCTCAGCCGCCGCTCGATGGACTGGGCGATACTCCAGAGCACGTCGAAATCCATCGACTTGTCGAGCTGGAGCGTCTTGATCCGATCCGCGAACCCGGTGAGCACGTCGCCGGACTCGGCCGTCGCAAGCTCCTCTACGTCGATGCCCGAGTTCGGATCGACGATGCGGAGGATGCGGGCGGCTTCGGCTCCGAACTTCAGGATAGCCTGCGAGGCGTCCTCGAGGGTCAGGAGGTCGCCTGCGTACTCGGTCACATAGGACCGACCGTAGTCGGAGCCGGGGACGGCCTGCCACCGAAGGGCTTGCCAGCCAGCGTCGTCGACTTTGACGGACCCGCGCGAGCCGGGTACCTCGATGTCGTTGATCTCCTCCCAGTGCTCCACCTGATCCTTGACCCGGCGGATGTACGTGTAGAGGGGGACCTTCCTCTCTTCCTTCGCGGATGCCTTCGAGGGGTCTTCGTCTTCCTCAATTTCGATCTCGACGGCGGCCCGAATGGCCTCCTCAAGCTCGGAGGGGTAGACTTCCTCGCGGATCACCGCCTCGATCATGTCGCCCTGGGCGTTGCGGCGGACCACGTACTGGTCCAGACGCCACATACGCATCCGGGTCCCGTCGTCGGGGTGATAGACGAGGACGTTCCCGGCCACCACAAGGTGCCGGAAGACCTCCATCCAGATAGTGCGGGAGCGGGAAAGCTCCGCTAGGACCATCGCCTTTCGGGAGATGCCGGCGAGCGCCGCCTGGACGTCCCCGATCTTGGAACCCATCTCTTCCGCCGTGTCTTGATCGACGTCGAGGCGGAAGAAGGTGCGCTCCGGAGGGAACATGGTGACCAAGAGCTTGGCCGAGATATTATTCACGCCGCGTGCGCCGACGGAGGTGTAGGGCTGCTCCGTGACGTCGTGCGGGTCCGAACTGCCCTCTTCAGGGATCAGTCCGGGGATGGTGACGCGCGCCGCTTCTCGAGACGATGTCAGGACCGTGTTGCGGGCCTTGCTGAGGCGGTTGTACGTCTGCGCTGCGGTCGCCAAGGGCTACCTCAGTTTCCCATGATCGGGATGCGGATGCCTGACCGGGTGTTCGTCTCGTCGCCGCCGCGGTCGATCCTCAGTGAGGAGCGGCCCATGCGGGTCGAGCGGATGGACTGGTCGAGGCCGTCCAGAAGAGGGGTTCCGTAGCACCGGCAGCGGCTTGTTGCTGTCGGTCGGCGTTTGGATTTTAGGGGTCTTCACGACGCACACGGCGGCCGGCTCCTCGTCGGGCGCTCGGCGGCTCCTCGTAGGGCCGCGCTCGCCATTGCTTCAGGAATTGCACGACGGACCGTTGACCGGCGCCGTACTTGATTTGGTCCATCGTTGTGTCAGGCCCGATGGCGGGCTCGGGGAAACGTCGATCCAGCTCGTCAAGGAGATCGTCGACGGAGTTCGGGAAAGCGGTCACTCGGCCTCTCAAGGAAAAAAGCCCCCGCCCCACGCAAGTTGACCCCGCGCTTCACCGTACAGACGGCTGCTACTGGGTGTTGCTGGGCGAGGGCGAGGAGGGCTTGCCAATAGGAGGCTATGAGGAGCTTCTACGTCTCCTCTAGGCGTCCCCTAATTAACGTCTTCGGGATCGTAGGCGGGCGGAAGCCAGAGGAGCGGGCTCCGGCCGTCATAGTCCCGGTATTGGAGGATGCGCGCGAGGCGGGCCTGACGGATCGCAGCGTCTTCGTCGCGGCCGACATGGGCGAAGGCCATCAGGACCTCCTCCCAGGCCTCCTCCTCGGTCTCCGCCTCGAGCACGTCCTGAGCGTAGGGGCTCAGCTTGCCGACGCCGGGTGCGCCAGGATAGCCGTCGGTCGTGTCGCCGACGATGGTCTGCCAGAAGTGGAACCGGATCGCCTCGATCTCGGAAATGTCCAGGATGCGCGGCTTCTTCAGCGGGCGCCCCTTCTCGTCGACCTGGCCCTGTGGGCGGTAGAGCAAGCCGGGGACCGTCATCATGTCCTTGTCGGCCGACACGATGATCCTCTCATCGGTCCGCGAAGGGTCCGTTGCGATGATCCCCATGACGTCGTCCGCCTCGAGCGCGGTGCGCTCCTCGACGATGTATTCCGACCGGAGCCAGTCCTTGACGTCGTAGAGGTAGACCGGGCGCTCGGTGGACGCGCGGGCGGACTTGTAGGTCCGGTCGATGCGGTCCTTCCGGAACGACGTCAGGTCGTCCGATAGGCACACGATCATCTCGTCAGGCTGGAGCCGGTCGATGAGCCGGTTGAGCTCGTCCTCAGCGTAGCGCTTGGCGGCCTCGAAGTCCGCCGAGACCGACACCGTCTCGCCGTCCCACTTGTATCCCTTCTGCGTTGCCGCGGAGGATCGGTAGGACAGGAGATCGGCGTCAACCAGGAGCGTTCGGGTCACGCCGACGGCTCCTCCCAGGTAACCCCGAGTTGCGCCAGGCGGCCTTCGTGAAACGCGAGAAGCGTGTGGACGACGAGGTCCTGCTCCTCCGCGGTCAGGCGCAGGAACAACCGGCCCGTGTCCTTCACGGGACCTTCCGGGTCTGTCCCGGATAGCGTCAGGTAAACCGGCCGGCTCGGGTCTGGACTCCACGACCCGATCTCGTCGACTCGGGTCAGCGAGTGGTAGGCACGACGGAGTTGGTCAGGCTGCAAGGTGTCGCTCCTCAGTGAGTTCGTGGAAGCGGTCCAGGAACCACTTCTTCGCCTTCGGCTGCGCGACGGCGGCGATCCGGAGACCAGGAGCGGGCTCACCGGGGACCAGCCCCGGCATGGGCGGCGGCTTCAGGAGGTCTCGCTGCTCCGCCAGCAAGACGGCGTTGTCGGCCAGCTTGATGGACGGATGGAGCTCGATAGGGAGTTGAAACCGACGCGCGATGGCGCCCCAGACGCGATCCTCGATCTCTCGATAGTTCGTCAGGGCGGGCTTCACGGGTCTCGGAACGTCCACCACGTAGGCCTCTGAGGCGTCGTGGAGGAGAGCCTGGAGGGCATGCTCCGGTGGCACGAACCGGGAGACATAAACACTATGCTCCGCGATGCTGTACCAGTGATCGGCGTGGCCGGCGAAGCGCCCCTGCATTGAGAGCGAATGGGCGATGTCCTCGATGTCGACCTCTTCGGGGCGCGGATCGAGAGGCCAGAAGGCCTTGCCCGTGTAGGTCTGCATCCAGTTTCCGACGCGGTCAGTTCCGACGGGCCGATTGTCGTAGGTTTGGTTATCGTAACTCATTCGCCGATCCCCTGCTCCTCGACAGCTCGGAGAGCGACGGCTCGGGGGCTCCGCCAATACTCGCCGAGGTGGAGGTCGAAGCAAGCGGCGCAGGACCCCCAGTTCACGACGTGCTCACCGTCGGAGATCGGGGCTCCGCACTCGGCACACCACGCGATCTCGACCGCGAGGGCGCGGCTCATTAGAAGACCCCCAGGAAGCGCTTGCGCTCGAGCTTCTTCTTTGCTTCAGCTTCGCGAGCATCACACGCGCGCCCGATACCAACGAGGCCGTCAGCGCGGGCGTTAGCTTCGTCGACTTGACCGCTCTCTCTGTTAGCGAAATCGACCCAATCCCCAGCGCGGTCAGTCCTGGGGAGGGGAGCGTGAGGGGTCTTCTTGGTCAGCCCCGACGCCTCCGCCATCTGGGTGAAGCACGGTTGCGCATACAGCGTCGTCGACGCCGTCACGCAGGCAGAGAGCCCGAAGGCCAGCGGCATGAAGAGCAGGGTCAATGCGGTCCGCCGCACCCGGCGCAGAAAGGATGTCACGAGATGAGGTCTCCGTGATCGTGCGGATTTCCCGGACTCGGTCCTGGGTCTGCACGGTGATCTTGAGGGAGTCCGTTCCGGCCGCAGCTTGGCTCTCGGCCACGACCTGATTGCCGCGCGCTTGGGCGGCGTCAGTCGCAAGGGAAACAGGGCGGATGAAGAAGTACCAGCCCGCAAGGGCGGCGAGGAGAAGGGTTCCGATGAGGGCTCCGATCTGGAACCCTCGGGACCACTTGAGGGGGGCTCACGCTGGCTCTTCGATACGCACAGGAACGACTTCACAGCGTCCCATGTACGCGGCTGTCTTGTGGTTGCCGGCTCTGACGTGCTCTTCAGACCACGCTCGACGCTCTTCCTGATATCGCGCCTCTTTCGCGGCGGACTTAGGGTTCCTCCAAAACTGAGCCTCTTCAAAAGGCGCGCCGCCTGAGTAGCTCTCACCAAATGAACGCCATTTGGTCGGGTCCTCGACAGACCTGACGGCGTAGAGGGTAATGAAGCCCGGCATCAGAGATCGACCCGGCCGCCGTCGCGGAACGCCTTGAAGACGATCCGATAGGCGTCCTTGAAGAAGTCGAAGAAGGCCGGCAGTTCATCCTTGTAGAACTCGTAGCTCCCCAACACGAAGCTCGCGGCAGCGGCGTAGGGCAGGAACACAAAGGCGACGAACAGGGCAATCAGGCGGTTCTTGAAAGCGGTCATGGGTTTCCTTTCGGAGACGCTCCAGTCACCCTGACGCCCCTCTGGAAGGTGGCGTAGAAGCTCGCGATGGCGCGGAGCTCTTCGATGCTGGCGTCTGATTTGAGACGGTTGGCTCGGTTCGAGATCACGACGATGTTGCCCGGCACGTAGCCAAGCTCCGGCTCGATCCGGTCGAGGGACGGCGAGTTCGGCCCGCCGCCCTTCTTCCCGGTGATCTGGAACAGAGGAAGCCCGAGGATCGGGCAGTGTGTGGGGACCACGATGTCGCTGGCTTTGAGCAGGAACGGCACCCCCGCGGCTTTTGCGCGGGCGCGGGCGTTCTGGATCATCACCGTGCGGACGTCAGTGGGTTGCCGACCAGCGGTCCCCGATGTCGCAGCTCCCCGCGAGGGGGCAGCGGAGCCCGAACGCTTCACCCGCTTTGCGGATGGCGTCAGCGGCAATCGACCCGATCTCCTTCGCAAGGTTCTCGTCGGCCTCTATTTGGAACTCATCATGGACGTTTACGACGAAGGCGTACTCGCGGCCGAAGGACCAGCCACGAGCCTCGAACTCCTCGTAGGCGAGGACCAAGGCCAGCTTCATCATGATGGCGCCGCCGCCCTGGAGCAGGGTGTTGAGCGCCGAGTGGAGACCGCGGACGTGCAGTTTCCGACCGTCGAGGCCTCGGAGTGACCCGCTTCGAGCGGTCTCCTTCACCTTCTCCTGGAGCTTCCCAAGAGCAGGCAGGCCTCCTTCGATCTTCCGCCGGCCGCGCAAGCCGAGACGGCTGAGGGCGCCTTCACGCTCTTCGCCTGCCGGGTGCTTCGACGCGAACGAGGCTCGGGAGTTGTCCCCGAGGTCTTCGTAGGCGATGAAGCCGAGCTTCCAGTTCCCGGCGCCGTACAGGTAGGCGTAAATCCAGGTCTTGGCGTTGTCGCGGGAGTTGAGCCCGACAACGTCCCGGTTGACGCTGTGTGCGTCGGAGGCGTCCGCCTTGTTGCCGTCGACCACGTTGTGGACGTAGGCGCCGCCGTCGTAGCGGGCCATGTAGTGGGCCAGCATCCGGAGCTCGAGCCCCTCAGCGTCAACGCCGACGAGCTTCTTACCCTTCGGCACGATGAACAGCGAGCGGAGCTCGTAGCCATAGCCGCCGGCCAGCCCGAGGATCGGGTTACCGTCGTGGTCGACCTTCACCTTTGGCACCTGAGCCAGGTTCGGGCTGAAGTGGGTCATGCGGCCCGTGACGGCGCCGTTGGAGTTGACGCGGCCGTGGATGCGGCCGTCAGGCCCAACCATCTTGAGGAGGGCCTTGTCACCAGTGGCGAGGAAGCCCAGCCGCTTGGCTAGGGTCAGGTAGTCCTTGAGGAGCGCAGCCTCGGGATACTCCAGCCCGTCGAGGGTCGTTTCGTCGACCTTCGGCTTGCCACCCTCGGTGAACTCCTGCGGCCGCCAGCCGAAGAGCGTGGTCAGTCGGTTGGCGATCTTGTCGCGGGAGTTCGGCTCGAAGCTGACCAGCTTGAGCTTCTCGTAGGTCTCGCCCTTGGCGAACTCGACGAAATACTCGGAGCCGTCCTCGCGCCACCGTCGGACCTTCGTTCGGCGCTTGGCAGTGACGACCACTGGCTGGCCCTTGTAGCGGACCGGCTCGACCCACGGCGGAAACGCGACGCGCAGCTTGTCCTCGAGCTCGGCCATCACGCCGGTCATCTCGATGGCGAGCTTCTCAGCCGCCTCAACGTCGAACAGGATGCCGTGCTTCTCTTGGAGGTCGATGATCTTGGCGACCTTGGTCTCGATCTCGAGTGAGGTCGGCGAGTAGCCTTCCCCTTCGATCTTCTCGACCAACTTGCATGTCACTCCGACGTCTTGGTCGCAGTATTCGTCCATCTCGACCGTGAAGGCGTCCCAGGGACCTTTGAAGTCCCCCTTGTATTCGCCCAGACGGAAGCCCCAGGCCTCCAGCGAGTGCTTGCCGATGAGCTTGAGCTCCTCGAACTCGCGAGGCCGGCGGCGACGCTTGATAGCGCGGAGGTCGATGTCTCGGATTTGGGTCCAGATGACCCGAGCGTAGATCAGGGTATCGTGGATGCGGCCCTTGGGGCGGAACCATGGGAAGATTTTTTGGATCGCGGGGATGTCGTGGCCGATGATGTTGTGGCCAGCGATGTCTTCCGCCTCCATCAAGCGGCGAGCTCCGTCTTCCAGGGAGCCGTCCCGCGGGGCAGGGGTGCCATCCGCGTAGAAGCCCTCATTGTATCGCTCCCGCCGGCCGGTTGCCCGGTCGACGAGATTGATGCAGTGGAGCTTTGTCATATCCGCGAGAAAGCCGTCCCCTTCGGTATCGAAGACGAGCATCGGCCTCCTTTGGATTAGAGCTTCAGGATGCTCCCGATGCGGTCACGGACCGCGATGGCAGCGCGCTCTTCCGCCGAGTGTTCGGCGTGGCGGGTGGCGAGGACATCGATGGCGCGCTCGACGGTTACCTTGCGGAGCTGTGCTCCTTCGGCGACCGCCTGAGCTTCGATCTGAAGGACCTCGAGTTTGGCTTCGAGGTCAGCCGCGGAGGGAGCTCTCAGGGCGCGGAAAAGGGACAGGGACATAGGGGGTTCCTTGTTCTTGGATCAGACCGCGGCGGCTTCTTCAGCGGCCATCAGGTCGTCGACGAGCTTCGCGTAGCCGACCATGTCGTGCCAGTTGTCGCGGTAGGCCGGGTCGCCGGTCAGCGCCCGGCTCATCTTGAAGAGGATCATCTCGATCCCCTCGCGCTGGTAGTCCGTCATGTGGGGCCACGAGGGGGCCGACGAGATCAGCGCTTTGAGCCTCTGGGCGAACCGCGCGTTGTCCGCGAAGGAGCCGTAACGGGACCCGCGCTCGGCGAGGGTGGCGGTAATCCCGACGCTAGGGGTTTCGGAGGGGGCCGTAGAGCGGTTTCGGATGAAGTAGTAGGCGTTCCGATCCCCGCTGTTCCAGGTCCCATCCGCCTCATACCACCACGAGTCGCGGAAGCCATAAGGCGGGTCGCCCCGGCGATAGGTCGCGTCAGGGGGAATTTCGACCAAGTAATGGTTGTGCCGGTTTGGACCCTCCAACAGCAGGACCGGGGTTCCATCGTCCAGCTCAATGGGGGCCGACCAGTCGATCTCAGAAGTCTTGGCCTTGCGTTTCGTCACGGAACTTTACCTCTTCCTCCAGGTCGACCTCAAAGAGCCGCCCGGTGTCTCGGTCGTACTGGAGGCCAAACGTCACGCCCGTTGCGTCGCCCGTCTCGCGATCCTTGAGGATGCGGAACGTGGTCGGATCGTCGGGGCGTTGCTTGTCGCGTTCCAGCGCGAACATGTTGTGGGACCAGCGGGCGATGGCTCGGCCGCCAGTGAATTGCTTTTCGAGGACCCGTCCGCCCTCCTCGTGCGCCTTCCCGTCCGGTGTGGTTAGGTGGCTGATGAGGTAGAGCGTGAAGTCATGCTGCTCGACGAGGCTGGCGAGGTCCGCCATGATGACGTCAAGAGCCTTCCGGTCGTCCTCAGCGAACGCCAAGAGGGCCGTGAGGTGATCCAGGAAGACATCCTTGATCCCCAGGCCGAGGACCATGTAACGGATGACGTTCTTGATCCCGTCCCAGTCCTTCGCGCCGAAGTGGTCGTAGGGGGAACAGGAGACCGTCCATCTCCTCCATCGCGGCCTCGAGCTCCGCCGGATCGAACTCGACGCCGGGGACGTGGACGCGCTTGCCGATACGCATACCGGCGAGGGTCTTCAGGGTCTTGTCAGGGGCCTCTTCGAGGAGGATCGCGCCGACCTTGCGCGGGGTCTGCCAGTCGGGCGGAAGGTCCATCCCCTCGTGGTCCTCAGCGACCATCGCCGGGAACATCGCGGACAACATGAGCTGTTTGAACAGCGTCGTCTTGCCCGACCCGACGCCGGCGCCAATGGTGTAGAGCTCCCGCCGACGGATGCCGTAGGTGCGCTCCGTGAGGGTCCGGAAGGGGAACGGGAGGCCGAAGGTTGGAGGCGCAAGCGCCTTTGCCTTCAGCTCACCGACCGACCGGATGCCGTCCGGCCGATACGCGCGGGCCTGCCAAGCGGCGTCGACCAGCTCCTTGGAGCGGCCGGCCTTGACCATCTCGTTGGCGTCCTTGAGGGGGAGCTCAGCGATGTAGGCCTTGCCCGGCGTGAGGACTGCCGCGGCTTCGACCGAGGCGGCCCGGCCGGGATCGTCCATGTCGAACATGAAGACGACGCGGTCGAAACCCTCGAGCCACGCTGCGGCTTTCGCTATGGCCTTGGCCGCTGACGGGGCGCCGTCCGGAATGGAGACCGCTGGCCACGTCCCGCCCATCGCCTGGGCCACGGACATGGCGTCGATCTCGCCTTCCGTCACGACGACCATGCGTCCCCCGGACTTCCACTTGGCTTGTCCGAAGAGTGGGAGAGCGGCCTTCTTGTCGCCAACCCAGCTCATGCGGTTCTTGTCGCGGGGGCGGACCTTCTGCGCGACCACGCGCCCGGAGGCGTCGTGATAGGGGGCCAGTTGGACCGTCTCGCCGCGCTGTTTGCCGACCCGGTAGTCGAACTTCTCGATGATCTTGAGATCGAGCCGCCGGGATGCGAGCGGGGCCTGCTCGCCGGGGATCAGGTCGGGGCTGAGAGGCTCCGAGCTGGAGCCCTCACGGGACGCGCCGTGCGTCACTCCACAGGAGAAGCAATGCGTGTGGCCGTCGTCGTAGAGGGCGCAAGCGTCAGAGCTTCCGCAGTCCGAGCAAGGCCCCTTGGAGACCAGCTCGGAGTCGCTCACTCGCCCAGCAACGCCCGCAGACGAGCGCGCTTTTCACGAAGCTCTTTCTTCAGGATCGAGCGGATGGTCTCCATTGGAACGTAGACCGTGAAGCTGGGGTTGTAACCGAGGACCGCCGAAGCCCGTGAATTGGACCCTTTGGTCTGCTCAAGCTGCCGCTCTAGGACGGAGATGCGGTCGGAAATTGCGACGACCTCGCGGGCGGTTTCTACCGCGCTCACGCTGTTCGCGTCCCCTTCCAGGTCGCCGTCCGCGCCAGCCCGTTCATGTGGTTCAGCGCGGCGCCGTAGACGACATCTTCGGGAACCCCGATGGCCAGCATGGCGTCCTCGAAGGCCAACCGCATGGCGGTCTTGTAGCGGAGCGGACGGATGCGCTCAGGCGCGGGCGCGCTCGACGCGCCTCCGTGCGGACGCCGACGATTTCGAGACGAGGTGGTATTCGCCATAGGGCGCTCCTTTGGTGTCGACTTTGTGGACGGTCACGATCTCCATCCCTTCCGGGAGGAGGTCGGACCGTTCGTTCCGCAGTCGGTGGATGACGTCGGCCAGTCGGAACCGGCCGTATTCGATGAGAGCCGAGCCCTCAGAAATGTGACCGCGCTGCGCCAAATGGCGGGCGACGGTGTCGATGCGCGACTTCATAGGATGAAGACCTCTTTGACGCTGTCACCGCGGCCGAAAGCCCGTGCCAGGCCTTCGGCCGCGATGAAGCTTGGGCCGGACTTTGCGGCCGAGACGCTTATTCAGGCTCCCAGGCGCGGAAGGGAGGGCGGGTTCATCAGCATCGTCGTCCCATGCGACCCATCCGATGCTTCTCACAGCTTCGCATACTCCGACTTGGCGTCGAAGCTCGGGCAGGCCTTCATGTATTCATGCGGCTCGACCTTGCCGTCCTTGTCGAGGTCCGGCGAGAAGTCGCGGTGGCCCTGGACGATGGCGTTCGGGAAGCGCCGCTTGAGGGACTTCAGGAGGTCCGTCAGGGCGACCTTCTGGGCAGCCGTTCGGGTGTCCTTGGGGGTCTTGCCATCCTTTGCCAGGCCGCCGGCATAGACGATGCCGATGGTGTTCGCGTTGTGGCCCGCGACGTGCGCGCCAGGCTGCTCTAACGGGCGGCCACTCTCTACGGTGCCGTCCAGACGGACCACGTAGTGGTAGCCGATCCTGGCAAAGCCGCGCTGCCGGTGCCAGCCATCGATCTCCTTTGCGGAGACGTCACGGCCTTCAGGCGTGGCCGAGCAGTGCACCACAAGGTGCGTGATTTTCCTCATTCCGTGTTCTCCAGGAACTCGATCTGGACGAGGTATCCGGGGGTCTCGCCGGGCCTCGTCCAGCGCTTCCGGAAGGGACCCTCGACGATCTGATCGTCGTCCTTCCACCAGCCGCCAGACTGCGTGATGGCGTCGAAGACGCCCTTCTCGAAGTTGTCGCGGTCGCCGGAAGGGCGGCGCTTCTTGGTCGTCTTCGGCTTCTCGACGATCACCTCCACGCCGACCGAGACGTCCCCCTCGAAGGGGGAGTCAGGGAATGGCGCCTCGAGCTCTTTGATGAGCTCGACCGCTCGGTCCTTCCATTCCCGATACTTCGGGTCGGTGTAGACCGTAGCGAAGCGGCCCCGACATGTGCATCGGGACCGCTGGCTGGGGTTGGGGGGGGATCGCGAGAAAGAACTGGCGCTTCACGTTAGAAGTCGCCGTCATCTCCGCTCTCGTCCGAGAAGCCGCCGGCCGAGGTCGGCTCGTCGCCGTCTTCGATGTCGTCGCCGTCTTCAGCGGTGAAGCCGTAGAAGTCCGCGGTGCGTTCGCCGCCCTGGATCAGCTTCAGAATTTGCGCGCCCTCGAGCTCGAAGCGCACGCCGATGGTCTTGTCCTTGGCCATCCAGTAGTCCATCGGGACCACGCCGAGCTTCAGCACGGAACCGCCGCCGATCTTCGGGGGGTTCTTGAGGGACTTGCCCTTCGCGTTGAAGATGTCGGGCTTCTTGTCGAAGCTCTGGCCAGCGCGTGGGCCGTTCTTGATGTCGACGCGGGCGTTCATCGAGGCGCGGAAGATGTAGAACCCGGTCTCGTCGCCGGTCTCGGGGTCGATCTCGGGCTTGATGATGGCCTCAGCCTTGTTCAGCTCCTTCAGGAGCGCGCCCTTCTTCTCGCGGGTCAGCTCGGCCTTCTTGGCCTCGAAGGCCTCGTCGAGGATCGCCTGGGCGGCGTCAACGACCGGCTGCCAATTCGGGAGATCGTCGGCGGCGATACGGAGACGGGCGTGATACTCGCCGGTATCTTTTTGAACTTGTAGTCAGGCTCGTTCAGCGCGGGCCAGATCGACGGGGCGGCCGGCGTGATGAGGCGGGGGTAATCTTTACGTTCACGAAGCACGGATGCTTGTCTCCTTCAGCGGTCGGCGAGGATGCGCTCGACGTCGCGGGTGAGGTTGCGGAGGAGGTAGCCCTCAGCGGAGAGCTCGGACTGGATGGCGACGTCGACGACGCCATCATCCAGATATTGTTCGACGGCCTGCTCCAGGAGGAACTGGATGCGGCCCTGTTGCGCGTTCACTGGCGAAGTTCTCCCTTCGCGTATTCGGAGATGGCCGACGCGGCGGACTCGACCGCCTCGATGTCGGGGACCTGACGCTTCGCCCGAGCAATGAGCTCGTGGGCGTCCACACCCAGCGCGCGGGACAGGATCACGGCAGCCGCGAAGACCGCCTCGATCTGCCGAGGCGCAGGGAGGTGCTGGAGCGCGTCGATCACCTTGAAGGCGGGGTCACGGACCGCATCGGCCGATACGGAGGCCGCCAAGGCGAACCGGATGTTCGCCGGGACGGTTCCCCATGACGGATGCATCAAACGAGCTCGACCCGCTTGAGGACGTCGCCTTCGGAGGTGAGCTTGATGACGCCGATATGGCGCGAGGAACCGCCGACACGGCGGTCAGCGTCGGCTTCCGTCTTGTAGAACATTCCGACGGATGGGCCACTGTGCCTCGCCGAGCGGTAGACGTTAGCATAGCGCTCGATGCGCTCCGGCACGTTGACCAAGTCGGCGTCATTCGGAACCCCTCCGGACCCGCTCAGACTGCCGTCAGGATACCGATAGACGATGACCTCCTCGTCGCCGACGTCGATAGCCGCGAGGATCGGGCGAGAAGCGTCGCGACCCCTGAGGTCGGTCGCGAGGATACGAACCGGGAGACCGCTACGGGTCCGGGCCGGCTTGGTGGGATCGAAACTCATGTGATATCTCCTTGGGCCGGGCAGGCCGGCTTCTGTCTCCTAGAGGTGGAACCTAATAACGTTTGCGGGATAGTCCCTTAAACGTGAGTATCAGGCAAAGACGTAGGGGCTCCTCTCGATGTCATCGAGATCGAGCGTTCCTTTGGGCGGCAGCGGAGGGATTTGTTCCGCAAGGTCAGGTGGAAGCTGCTCAACGATCTCGTCGCGCAGGCGGGCGAGAACGTCAGGCCTGTATTGGTCGACGAAGGTCTCCCGAAGGATCGTGACGAGCTCGTCGGTCCGCGCGGCGTGCGTCCCGAAGCTGTCATGGATCACCGCAAGGTAGTCGATGCCCCGCGCCTTGGCCCCGCGCGCGACGGCCCGAAGATGGGCGGCGTCGAGCGAGTGGACGAAGTTTGGGGCGATGCCGTTGATCTGGCCACGGGAGTTGATCCCGGAGCCCTCGACGGCGAGCGTGACCTTGATCTGACGGCCCATCCAGTGGGCCTTCACGCGGCGCCCGTAGAGCTCCCGGTACGATTGCTCGACCGGCAGACCGTCAGGGGTCGTCCAGCGGATCGGCTCGTTCGCCGCAACGGCGACCCTCGCGACATCGCGCAGCCACCCCATCGCGCCACTCGCGGCGGACACGACCTCGGAGATCGCCTCATACATGACGTGGCTCAGGTAGAGCGCAGCGGCATAGTTGTCGGCTCCTTCGAGATGCGGCAGCTTGCCGGCCTCCGCGTTCGCGCGGTCTAGGTCCCGCAATGCCGACAGGATCATGTCCTGCATCCCGAAGCGGGTCGCCGAGTAGACGAACGTCATCGTCGGCCGCTTGGAGATCGCGCGGATTACCTTCCCGTTCCGCCACGGGTCCGCTTCTGGCGCCGGGTCGGCGTCCACGACGGCTTGAGCCCGTCGGCCGACCTCCATGTAGACGTCCTGGGGCTCCGCGGCGGGCAGGAGGTTGACCGCGGCGGCGCCGACAGGATCGCGCAGCATGGCGCTGAAGTGCTGAAGACCGGAGTTCGACCCGTCGAGCGGGATCGGCAGGCGCGAGACGTGCGCTTCCCCGTGCTCGAGGAAGTCGGCGAAGTCGAAGGCGGCCGCGAGGGCCATCCACGGGGAGTCCGCGGTGGTCCAGAAACGGTTACCGTCGAGCGGGTTCAAGGCGCTGTCGATGAGCTCTGCGGAGTGCGCGTAGGTCCAGTCGACGCGGTCTTTGAAGGAGACCTTATCGACCCCGAACAGGTTAGCGATATGGACCGCCAGCCAGAACCCGCCGGTCGGCCCGACGGGCAGCCCGTGGGCAAACTCGAGGAGCGCCTTGCCGGGGTCGTCGGCTTGTGGATGCACGCCCATCGCCGGCATCGGGTAGACGCGTCCGCGGAAGTCCATTGAGTGCGGGAAGTAGATTTCCGGCTCGTCGACGAACTTCTCCCCGAGCCAGAGCGTCGTCTGCACCCGGAGGCGCCGGGCACGGGCCTCGGCGTTCGCCTCGTGGATCATTGCGGCTTCGCGGTTCCAAGCCTTCCGCACGTCGTCGTCGACGTCGGCCGCCTCGGGTCGCTCAGGGATCGTCTCGTCTTCGCGAGGCGGAAGGCCGGCGAGCGTGCCGCCTCCATCCCAGACCTCGCGCATCACCTCAAGGACCCGGCGATTGATCCGCCAAGGGGTCTC
This sequence comes from Sphingomonas sp. J344, assembly GCF_024700005.1. Taxonomy (NCBI): domain Bacteria; kingdom Pseudomonadati; phylum Pseudomonadota; class Alphaproteobacteria; order Sphingomonadales; family Sphingomonadaceae; genus Sphingomonas; species Sphingomonas sp. J344. Next base: position 1,619,878 of record NZ_JAJONB010000001.1, read on the forward strand.
TTGGATATGGTTCACGGCCTCGTAGACGAGAGGCATTGAGGTTTCCGCGAGGAGACTTTGGTGGGTCTTGGAGCTCGACTTCACGATCCGGTGCGAGGACAGGCCGGTATCTTGACGACCAGCATGGGCCACCCGACGGGAGCCCAAGTAACCGCCAACCTTCGGCGTCCGCCAGCGCTTCGGCCGAACGATCATGGGCAAGAGCATCGGGCTCAGGAGCTCGCATCGCGCGTGCTGCCGCTCGAGCCAATCTTCAACCAGCTCGGTGGGTCGTATTACATAAGCGCGATCTCGCGGTCGAATATGCGTGAGGTCGACCTCGAACAGGCCCGTGGCCTCGATCAGCGTCTCCAAGACCATCGTACCAAGGTGGATTTTCTCCGTCACCGTGATCTCCGCCCGAGCGTCCTCGTTCTTGAGGACGTTGCGGACAGCGGATGCGCGCTTCTTCGAGCCTCGTGTCTTGCCCTTCTGGCTCCCGACGAGGCCCCGGTAGCCCGGAGCGTTCTTCTTCCGCAGGCTTTCCATCTCGACGTGGTGGATGATCGCCTCGCCGAGGTTGCGAGTGGTCGTCTGAAAGGAGGCGCGCGCCATAGCGGCACCCAGCGCGACTCGAGCGGCGAGATAGGCCACAACCTCAGGCTTAGCGCTCTCCAGCCACTTGAGGGCAGAGAAGCGCCGGCCAGCTTTTCCCGACGCCGCCGCAGCCAGCTTCTCTCGGAGGAGCGCGGCCGTAGGCTCGACCGCCAAGCGAATGAGCTGTTGGCCAGGGGGGGAGGTTGGCTTCTTCGTCGAGCGGAACGCGCTCACCCTCTTCAGGGCGAGGACGGGAGTTCCGATAGCGGATCGCGCCCAGCGTCAGACCCTCTTGTTCGAGGTCGAGCTGACGCCGGACGTCTTCACGTAGGATCATTGAGGTTTCCTTATGGTTCCTTAAGGGTGTCGCCCTTCGGGCTCCCCTAGAAGTGGAACTTAATTGCTCCCGTTAGCGTGAGTAACGGCGCTCATATCTCTCCCCGCCAGGCTGACCTGACGACCATCACGGTGAAGCCCAGGCATAGAAGAACCATGCCAATCGCGCCGATCTTAAGCGGGGCCGGCGAGTCCATCTCGAAAGCCATCAACGGCCCCGCCAGCATGGCAAGCGAGAAACCTCCCGCAAGAGAGCCCGCAAAGATAGCTTTGAGCAGTCGGAGAATTGCCACACTGCGCATCTAAATACTCCCTTAAACGTGACTAGTGTGCCAAACCGTGGCGGCGCCGCGCGGATCGCGCAGCGTTCCATTGGCACAGTCGAAAAATGAGCTGAAAAGTGGCGGAAAACGGCCATCGGGATGCCGCCCGCTCCGCCAGAACCCCGATCCATGGCGAACCAATGCGAACCAGCGCGAGCTGCTAAGCTTTTGCTTTTATATCGACTTTTCTGAAATCCAAATCGCCCTCTTGTTCGCCATGGGTCGTAGTTGTGGGCTTTAGACCGCCGCCAGAGTTATGGCCAAACTTATGACTTGATAGCGATCTTAGATTTCATTTATCGCTTGGCGCGGCGAATGTGATGCGAATCAGAAACAAGTTAAATGTGAAGCAGCTGGCTGGGCTCAGGTCACCCGGTGTCTACTCCGACGGCGGCGGGCTGTACCTGCGCGTTCGGAGCAGCGGCTCGCGGTCTTGGCTTTATATTTACTCTCTGCACAGCCAGCGTCGCGAAATGGGCCTCGGCTCGGATTTGGACGTCACACTGGCAAACGCGCGTGAGAAGGCAGCTGCTGCACGCGAACTGGTACTGGCCGGGATTGATCCGCAAAGGGCACGGATTACGGCCAAAGCTTCAGCGCCTGAAAAGTCGCCGATGACGTTTGGCGAGTTCGCGACCGATCTGATCGACAGCATCGAGGACGGCTTCAAAAACCCAAAACACCGGCAGCAATGGCGCAATACGCTGACGACCTACGCCGCCTCGCTCTTCCCCGTGCCGATCGCCGACGTGTCGACGACCCATGTGCTCGAAGCGCTGAAGCCGATCTGGTTGAGCAAGGCCGAGACGGCCTCGCGCGTTCGTCAAAGGATCGAGCGCGTCCTGGATGCTGCGAAAGTCAAAGGACTACGTTCCGGTGAGAACCCGGCGCGAGGTCGCGGTCACCTCGATCTGCTACTGCCCAAGCGCCCGAAGGCCGATGTAAAGCATCATGCCGCCCTGCCCTTCAATCAGGTCGCTGGGTTCGTGAAGGAACTTCGGCAAAAGGCGGGAATGGCCGCGCGTGCTCTCGAGTTCACCATTCTGACTGCCGCACGATCGGGCGAAATTCGCGGCATGACCTGGAGGGAGATTGATCTCGAAGGCAAGTTGTGGACCGTGCCAGCGAGCAGGATGAAGGCCGGTGCCAGTCATGAGGTCCCCCTGAGCGATGCGGCAATCGCGATCCTCAAAGCTGTCCGCCCAGAAACGCTTCGGCCCGAGACGATCGTATTTCCCGGTGCCCGCGGCGTTATGTCCGACATGACGCTTTCGAAGGTGCTGAAGCGTATGAACCGGGATGACATCACCGTTCACGGATTCCGATCGACGTTTCGGGACTGGGCTGGCGAGACAACCCAATTCGGGCGCGAAGAGATTGAAATGGCGCTGGCGCACACGATCGAATCTGCGACCGAGCGCGCATACAGAAGAGGCCGCGCCCTCGACAAAAGACGCGACCTCATGGCCCAGTGGGCCGATTATTGCCTAACAGCCAACAGCTCCATCGACGCCAACTCGCCTCACACCGGTCACGGCAGTGACCAGAACCCCATTGACGCGAACGTCTAACTGCCTGCCAGGCTGGTTCGGCATTCCGTCATAGGTGCGTCCTTGGAGCAAGCGTCCGGTTAGCTTCTTTTTCGGCCCGCCCCATTGCTTGAAAAAGAATGCGACGTCGTGACGGCGGCACATCCGATATATCTCGCGCACCCAGGCCTCCGGCATGGGCCGAGCACCCGGACCACTTTCGCTGCCCAAGATCGCCCAATGGAAAGGCTGGGGGGCGCACGCCCCCAGCGGTTTAACGGGTCTTGATGATGGGCAGGTTCCAGCGTTTGGCGCGGATGTACGGCATCAGATCGACCCAGAAGCTGGCGATGGCGTCGGGATGCAGCACCGCCTTGCCGCCGTGCGCCTCCCGCAAGGCAAGCGCCCGTACGAAGGCAGTGATCCTGCTGCGAACGCCCACGCCGCCACCACCGGCAAACATGGCGTCCTCGAACGGAACCATGGTGCGAAGCTGCGCCAGGCGAAGGTAGCGGACATACCGATCCCCCTTCTCGCTGCCGTTCATCTGTCCCCGCTTGCCATCCTTCCCTGGATTCCAGTTCATGCACTTGTATGGCTGTTTGAACAGATATGCTGATACGCGCATTAAGTTGATCGGTGTCGCCTCAACCTTCTTGACGTTGATGGCGGGTGCACCAGAGATGTTGGATGCGTAGCGAGCGGCATGCTTCACGGCGACTTGATTTGCCTTGGCCAGCGTTCCCGGCGGTCCAGCGATGATGGCGTGCCCATGGGGTTGGAGAACCCGACCCCCGTGCGGATGACGGTGGCTGTTGAACAGTGCCAGCTCGTAAACGCCAAAGAAGAAACCCGGCGCCATAGCCCGAAGCGTACTCACCATGCGTTTCCGTGACGTATTCGGGTCGAGCTCGGCGACGAAGTGTGAGGTTGCATCTTCCCCCGAGATGAGGGTGACCAAACCAAACTCGATCTCAGAATCGGCCTGGGCCATCTCAGCGAGCGAAACACCGAGAATCTTGTAGGCTTCCAGGCACACGAGCTCGCTGGTGAGCAGCGGAACGGATACTGCCCCAGGGTGGTTCAAAAGCGCCTCCACAATGGCGCGCTTATTGGGTGGCACCTTTTCGCAAAGCGCCCTCAACGCCTTCTTGCGATGGGTGGCAGCCCATTTGGAGATGTGCGCATCGATCTCCTGATCCGTCCGGCATGCCCACAGGCCTTTGTACGTCCCATCCCTCGGTTCAGGTGTATTGGTACCGTTGAGTAAGGCTGGATCAACGAGCGAAATGTGCGGCTTTGGCCGCGTACGCTTCTTCCATGTTGAATGCTTTCGACTTGAGTTGCCGACTTTACGCCTCGAATTGAAAAAATGTTTCAAAGTGCGGTTCGAACCGTTGTTGCGCTTTGCCATAAAAAATAAATTTCTTTCGACTGAATCGGGCGCAAACAGCCGTGTTCAGACGTGTAGGACGCCTAAACTTGATATGTTTGCAATGTACGGATTGGTTGAATGAATACTACGAAGCTTGCCGGTATGATGCGTCTCTCACCACGCACCATTCGGCTGCTCGTAAATTTAAATTATTCTGTAATTTTCTAGATTGACGGGCAGCTTTGTCAGACAGGCGTAGCGATTGGCTAAAGTCCTGCCGCTCGATGGATGCTAGCCAGCGTGATACGCGTTGCACGCCCGAGCTTAACGCGATCCAGCACCCCCGAGTTGATCAGCTGATATGCCTTTGTCTTTCCACAGCTTAAACGCTTGCAGGCATCCTTCATCGTTACCAACAGCGGTTCTACACCACGACAGTTCGTGATCATCCCCGCGTCTAGTGTCGCAGACTCGTTCTTTTTAGCCATGGTCAGGTCCTTTCCGTGGGAGATACTTGCTATCTCCACGCTCTCAAATCCGCATGCCATCTGCGGACAAGAGCGTTCAAACACGGATGATGGCGTGACACAGAGCGGCTAGGATAATGGATTTGGCTATTTGGCCGGGCTGCCAAGTGGCACAAGCTATGCGCCGCTCCGGTGCCACAGGTCCATGATGGCTTTAGCCTTCAGTTTTGTTGTCGACTCCGGTGGTTCTTCACCTGTTTCCCTTACTATGCGCTCTCGAATGAAACTCACGATCCTCGCCTGCGCACCATAGTCATCTGAGCTGCCAAATTGAGACATGTCACCGTGTTCGACTCGAGACTCGAGCTCGGCGAGAGCCGTGGCCCATGGCCACTTCTTTTTCTAGGCTTGGCCCGTGCACTGCCTCGCTTCTCGTCGACGTGGCGCGCTAGCTTGTCCAGGTAGTCGGACGCTTTCTGCGCATTGAATTGAACATCGAACGCCACCCATCGCTTCGGCACTTCGACGAACCATCGGTCGTCACCTTCCCATTGCACCAGGCCTCCCTGTGCAGAAGCGGCATGCGCAAATATGCCCTGCTGCCAATTCCATAATCTGCCTGGCACGATCGAGCGGCCCCCTCGCCAGAACGCCGGCAAAATAAGGACAGGCTGTTCGTTAAGCGCGAAGCGCTCATAGCAAAATGGACCAAACTCTCTTGGTGCTGATATAGGAACCTCCCCATAGTCAGGTCCTACGATCCCCACTGCTGCCCGGGCGTGCCAAGCGTTATTGACCAGTGCTTCATCTAGCGCCTTTTCGGCTAGTTCTGCGTTGCCCAAAATTTGAATCGTCCGATGAAAGATATCTGAGCTATCTATCCAATCACTTGCTACAGGCGGTTGTTTATCAATCAAAAACATATTGCATCACTCAATGTTCCCGACTTGTTCTAAATAAATTTATGTGCTAACGTAAGCGTAGCAGCAACAGTTAAGCTCGTTACACGAGGGTGATCTGAACAGACGTTTGCATTCAGTAAAAGTTAAAAGCCGCCGTGCCAAACTCATCCCCATCCCAGACCAGAAACGCTTCGTCGAGCGCGTGGCAACGAAGCGTCATGGCACGCGAAATATGGTAATCGCGTTGCTCAGCCTCAAAGCCGGACTTCGTGCGTGCGAAATAGCCGGACTTGATTGGTCGATGGTTTGCGACACGAGCGGTCACGTCGCCGACAGTCTTGAGATCGACCGATCGATCGCAAAGAAGGGCAGCGGTCGTCGCATTCCGATGCACCCTGAACTTCGTGCCGCGCTCATTCGCCTGCACACTGAATTGAATGGCCCACGATCAGGGCCCGTGTGTCTGTCGGAACGGGGGCACGCAATGACTGCGAAAGTCGTGGTGAATTGGTTTTCCCAGCACTATCGGGCGCTGGGTTTAGCGGGGTGCTCCAGCCACAGCGGTCGTCGAACCATGATAACGATGGCCGCGCGAGCGCTCGCACAAGTCGGCGGCAGTCTGCGTGACGTTCAGGAACTTGCTGGGCATCGCAACCTCGCCACGACTGAGGGATACATCGAAGGCGATCGAGAGGCGCAACGTCGCTTGATCGAGCTTGTATAGCGGTGGGCGGAAGTGCACACGCTGCGCTCCGCCCTCCACCCCAACCATCCTTCAAAACCTCTCACGCCGTCGAGTTAGCGGCACGCCGTGAATTGGCGCCTTTCCTTCAAGGGCAACTCGCTTCGCTATGCAGCGTCTACTCGATCATTCATACGCTAGAGTTAGCGTTAGCCAACGCTCAGACGCCGTCCGATGCTCGGTGTCGACAGCTGTTTCGGCTCAGCGTCGAATATCTCGATCGGCGACGATGGCTGGCCGAAGCCTTAGTTGACGGCCTCGAGCCTGGGCGCCGCAACGCGCTTGCTCGCCACTTGGCCAAAGCGGTCACCACGACTGACGTTGAGATTGCCTTTGAAAGGCCGGATCATCGCGGCTGGTCGATCGAACACGTATTCACTTGGATCGAGCAGAGCCTGGCCCGTGGTCAGCCCGTGTTGATCACGCTCACCGGTGCCCTCGAGCACCACACGGTGGTTGCGGGGATCACCGCTAAGCGCCTCCAACTGTTTGACAGCAGCGGGCACCAGTTCGTCCGTAGGTCCAGCTGCGGCATCCGCAGCGGTCGCTACCGGCTTCCGCTCAACGCACTGCTTCGCGTCGCGATCACGCGACCGACCTAGCCCCACGATTTCCACCACCGACGATGAAGGAGACTGGCAATGGATGGCCACGATGGGATGACCCGCGCCCAGCGCATAGCGGCGCTGAATGACCGGCTACGAACGACAGGGCAGGGGGGCCGCATGTTCGTGACGCAAGCGGTCGCTGCCTTGCCGTCGCATGTCAGTGATCAACTGCTAACCCGGTTGCGCAGCTTCGCCGAATTTACGCCGCACAATGATCCGCATGGCGAGCAGGACTTTGGCATTATCACGATCGAGGGCACCGATTTCGCGTGGAAGATAGATTATTACGATGTGAACCTGGAATACGGCTCGCCGGACCCAGCCGACGAGACCATCACCTGCAGAGTACTCACGCTGATGACGGCGGAGGATCTCTGATGGCCCACCGCACTCTTGAACTTTGCCGTTTCCCCCAGCATAGCGATGTCACCTGCGGTCAGTCCCGCGGGGGAGGCGTAGGAACCTCAGATAGCATACGCCGGTCGAGATCTTTCGGCCGGGTGGCCGTCACGCATGTCCAGGGTCCGCCTAAAGGTGGCGGCGCCTTGGGTATGCTCAGGGTTCCTAACACCCGGCTCTCGCCGGTGCCTCCACGATTGGGGGTGCTGATGCCGCGTGACCTGACCATTCACCTTTTTTCAGCGCTGAGATTTGCGCCGGCCACGCCTCCTAATCAGGGGAGGGCGGAGCGATGAAGAGGCTCGATCATCGCGGGCCCCACGATGGCCGCTCGGACGACATCATTGATGCCGAGTTCACGGAGGTTCCTAGAGGTCTGGGAGCAGCGTCTAACGATGGGCAGACCATTGGTCAGTGGCTGCGCAGTGTTTGTTTGTACGGTTTGAAAGTCGTGGGAATTGTAGTCTCCCTCGGCATCATTGCGACCTTGGCGATCGCCATGTTGGCCCCGCTTTTCGAGACGGATCAGGCTAACGCGATTGACCATGAGCCGCTCGATGTGAATGCGACCGAGCCAAGCCCTGACTTTGTCGCGTACATTTACAACGACCCAACTAGTGCTGGCGGTATCGCCATGATCGACGAGCTTCCCGACAGCGCCGCCCCCGTGTGCGACGGGAAGCTGATCTGGACCTTCAACGGCAACGACGACACATTCACGCTGACAGGGCCGGATACTAGCAGCTCAGGCCGCTACGCATTCGACGGCGCTCGGCTCAAGCTGACGAACGTCGAGGAGCAAGATGCTGACGGGAATGCAATTGGCGCGGCTAGGTCGTTCACGCATGAGGTTTCACGAGGGGCTGGAGGCCGAGTTGTAATCGGCAGCAGATCCTATCGACAGTGCGCGGCGACGGGCGCTGGCGGAAACGATCGCCAATCGCAAGCTGAGCGAGAGCGAGCGGCTTCCAGTACCCCGGCGCAAGCTGCTACGTCGGAAGTGCCAGCGCTTACCTGCCACGCCATTGAGCAAACAGCCGCCCAAATTATTTCCGGCCGGACCGGCCGAAAGATTATCGAAATCAACATTTCGAGCGAGACGGTGGAAGACGGCCAACTGAGTTGCAGGGGTACTGCGATGACCGATACTGGTGGGGGCACGATCAGCTTTGGTACATCGACAACTCCTCAGGGACGTCGATTGGTGGTAGCTTACTTCATACCAGTAAGCTTCTGATCCTTCCGTGCCTGGCGCTAACCTCGGCAGAGTGGCGGCTTTGCGTCCTACTTTTGGTCATTCCGCTTGATCGACGGATAGCCCAAAATCTGCCACCAGCATGATCTCCTGCAACGCCGGCAATCGGGTGGAAAGCCGCCCGATGTCTTTCGATCACTTGGATGGCAAGAACCGACGCTTGTTCACGAAGCTCGGCGATGACACCTTAGTTTCTCTGCTGCGTTAGCGGCGCCGCGCGCGAGAGATGGGGGGAGAGGGGCCAGGAGTGGGTAAGATCGGAAGAAACCAGCCTTGTCCGTGTGGGAGCGGCAGAAAATATAAGAAGTGTCACGGTCAACTCGGTGCGACCGTTAGTCCTGCAGCAACGATCGTGGCAGGGGCACGGCTGCGTGCGCGCGAGGCATCTGAGATCATCCGCCAACGAGCGGAGGGGCACGGTAGGCCCATCATATCGACGGAATTCAAAGACTATCGGTTCGTCGCGATTGGCAGGCGAATGGCTTATGGCAAATGGCGCTTCTTCACCGACTTCTTGATCGACTTTGCCAAGGATACACTGGGGCGGGACTGGGGTCGCTCTCTGCAGGGACGGAAGCAAGCCCACCCCTTTCTGGAGTGGCTTCGCCTCTTGCAGGCCCACAAGACGGAGGCCACCCTCCAGGCAGATGGGACGGTGTTCGCCACGGGGGCCGCCTACGCACTTGCGGTTTTCCGTTTCGCATACGCGCTCTATCTGATCGAGCATCATAGCAAGCTTCCCAAGCTACTGTTGAAGCGGCTCCGAAATCCTCACACGTTCAGGCCTGCCGCTTTGGAGACGTTGGTCGTCGCGGCATTCGCTCTTGCCGGATTCAAGGTCGAGATGGGCGAGACTCAGCGCGGCGTCAGTCCGGAAGGCGAGTTCACTGCCATCGGAGAAAGCGGCATCGCTTACAGTGTTGAGGCCAAGCGCAAGGATCACTGGACGGCCGGCACGGGAGACGTCCAAGCTGAAGCTTTCAAGGATGAGCTCCGTCAGTGGGTGCGACAGAAGCTCTACGCAGCAGCACGAAAGAAACTGCCAAAGCCGATTTACTGGTTCGAGCTTTCCATTCCGGACTTGGATAATCGTGAGAAAGCCCTGTCAGTCCAAGCGACCGTTCGCGAAGCTCTACGCTTGGCGGAGCGCGAACTGCGGGTCGGCGGCGAAGTGCCAGGCCCCGCCTACGTCTTCGTGACGAGCCACTGCTATCTGGCGGACGATCGTGCCGCCGGCGAGCATTGTACCATGTTGGAGGGGTTCCACATCCACATGCATGTCACCGGGGACGTGGTCGACATTGAGGCGGCCTTAGATGAGCGCGACCGCGATCGCGAGATGGTATGGCTGCTCAAGTGCCTAGAGCGAGTGCAGCAGGTTCCCCACCACTTCGACGGGACCCCAGATGCGCTTGTCGGCCCTAACAAGAAGCCGTTTCCTCGTCTCCAGGTGGGCGAAGTCACAACAATTGAAATGCCTGATGGCGCAACATTCGTCGGCTTGGTCCTCGACGTCGTTTCAACGGGCGACAAGGCGCATGTTGTGTTGATGGACGAAGCAACGGGCGCTCAGCGGATGCTTGAGGTCCCTCTGTCGGCAGAGGAGCAAGCGGCTGCGGCTACCTTAGGAGACGTCGTGTTCGGGAACCCGAACGCTACCGAGCGCATTCCCGACGAAGATCCCCTCGCAATCTACGACTTCTTTTTAAATACGTATTCTAGAACCCCACGGGATAAACTGTTGTCGTTCATTGCGGAACATCCTCACGCGCGCGAGCTTAGCAAGCTGGAAACTCCCGATCTGTGTCGGCGAGTATGTCGCGAATGGGCCAAGTCCGTCATTGCCGACCATCAGCGGCGAAACCCAGGCCCTCACCCCATCAACCGGCCTGTCTCGGTGATGGCGCCGGACAACACCGACCAGCAGGTTGACGAAGGCAGCCAAAGTAAAAACCCGGTTGGCATGCGGCAGGCCGATAAAACCACCTGACAAACTTCAGGTCTAGGAGGAATCCTTTTAAGCGCAAGGCGTGCGCATTTAGGCCGAAGCTGCATTTGATCACTCGGACACCAGCAAGGTCAGCTAGGCGCCAATTGGGCATCGGATCTGTCTAATGCAACAAGCTGTTGCGGTGATACGGTTCAGCCGAATGCACGGCCACAGGCCCTGAGCAAAATCACTAGTGGAATTCATCAGTGTCCGGGTGATCCGAGAACCATTCGCATGATAGGATCAGCAGCCACCGGCCGATGGCTTCTGCGCTTCCCCTAAGCTGGGTCCAATCATGGGCAAAATCATCGCTGGAACCATGGATAAGCCTGCTCCGACCCGCATCGTAAATTTGAGCAATCAGGGCCTTGGTCGTGCGGCCATCGGTCATCAGCGGATCATCGGGCTTATGACCCAAGCGAGCACCGATCAGGGCGATAATGCCCCGAGCCTTTTTCCCGCCCGCCAATGCATCCATGCTGGCAGCGAATTTGGTGGTCGCGATCTGATCCTGTGCTTCACGGCAGGCCTCGTGATACCACCAGAGGCTAAGGAACAGCGCGTTCATAACCTTCGGGCGTCTCGCTGGCCGGACCGGTTGTATGTAAGCGAAAAGTGCCTTCCCAACTTGATCAAACAGCCATTGATAGGACCGGATATTCTCCAGCAGTTCCGGTTCTGAATAGCGGCCGGAAGGCATCTCCGGGCGCTCGGAGTTCGACCCCACGTTGGCGCCATTGCCAAACAGCACGGTGTGCCGACGATCCCGTCGCCGATCATACAGCAAGTTCATCCAGCGAATACCTTCGGATGGCTGATGCCAAGACAGAGAGATCGCCGTCATGGCCAGCCGAGCCGCGAGCAGACCTTTCTGCTGAACGTACTTTCCTGAGAGGCCCTCGGTGGCGACACTGCATACGATCGGGCACTCGCCGATCGCGTCAAAAATCGATTCCTCAGCGGCAGAATCGAAGCTGCGCTTGCGCTTTCTGAGCGGTTTCCCGTTCCAGTGAGCCAGCAGGCGGCGCGCCGTCGTCGCGGATAGTTTGCCTGCTTCCAGCATGCGCTGCCGCCAAGCTTCCCGTGTCTCGAATTGGACCGGTCCGATCTGGATGGGGTATGGCTCGTCGCCCTCGATCAGGTGGCATCCAACGGTCAGGTGGATAGGCCGAATGCTTTGTTCGACCTGTTCGGCCAGTATAGCCGTCACCCGGCCGCTGACGGTGGGATGTAATTGTTGATCGGATAGATCGAGGTCGATCTCCCCCAGTGCCGTCGCAACGGCCTGATGGACCAGCCGTTCAAGTTCATCGATCTTAAAGCGGGGTCGCAATCTTGGGTCATTATCCCAACATATCCGCGCGTAGGCCACGATGGCCTTCAACAACCCTTCGGTCGCGCGGAACGACCGACCATCGCCTGGCCACAGGGTGGGCGGAAAGCTGATCTGTCTAACAGGACCAGATTGCGGACGTTGCCATTTCTCGGTCTGCGCCTTTCGGATTTCCCGCAACATCTCGGCAATCAGTTCGGATTTGGTCGTCATAAATGGTTGGCATCACTTCCGTGTTGGACAAGACCGTAGGTCGAGAACTTTCACCATCAGGCGTATATCACCGCGGAAGAACCGACGGCAGCTGACGACGCCTCGGCCCGGAACCGCGAATGTCAGCCCCGTCGGCGCAAATGATCAAGGGTTCAAAGCGCGTGGAATGTCCGGCTGTGGCGTAAACGGGACATAACTGATGCCGGATCGGAACGGCTGGAGCTGGTCGCAAGCCGAGGTTCGCTAATATAACGCGACAATGGCAGCTATCGCGTTTCCTAATTTCGAAAGCGGACTAACCATTTAGGGCCCATCAGCAGCCTGCCTGCTTTCGTCACAACCAGCCCGTCGGCAACGCGCCCTAATGTCGGTCGTTCCGGCAGGCCTCAAGAACTCCTGAAACCTGCCGTTCGATCAGACGCCGTTACGTCCGGACCGGGCGAACCGACTCAGCCTGCGCCCGCTTTCGGTCGCGGACTTCCGGCGCAAACTTGTTCGTCGCTTTGCTCATACACGCTCCACCTTCTCAGGAGTTGGAGCCTCCGGCAAACCCGGGGCGGTTCACGAAGTCCGCAGAATCGGTCGGGAGCTCACCGGTGAGTTTTCCGAGGCGGGTGTGGGTAGCAACCTCCCCTTTGGTATATTCCCAGAGGTTGGCGCGCATGTCGCCGACCTTCGGCTTCGTGAGTGCTGTAAAAGGACCGCGCGCAAAGGGCAGCTGACGTTAACCCGATCCTGCCGACCATGACCTGACCAGATTGTGATAGCATCCAGTCAGCGCGATCAGTGCGGCGTCCGCGTCGCCGACACGCGCTCTCAGCGATTGAATGGCGATGTCCATGTCGAACAGGATGTCACGACGCCCCGCATCAGCGACCAAGCTCTCGACCCAGAAAAACGATGCCACCCGTGTCCCGCGCATGACGGGCGACACGCTGTGGAGCGTAGTCGCCGGATATAGAAACAGGTGCCCGGCCGGGAGCTTCACCCGTTTGCCATCATGTCCGTCCTCGATCACCAGTTCGCCGCCATCATATTCGTCCGGGTCGGACAGGAAGAGGGTAGCGGACAAATCGGTCCTGATCGTCGCCCCGCTGCTGCTGGGACGCCAGGCATTATCGACGTGCGAGCCGAAGCCTTGGCCGATGCCGTAGCGATTGAACATCGGTGGAAAGATGGAACGCGGCAGCGCGACCGACCGAAATACGAGACTCTGTTCCAGCGCCGCCAGGATGATGGCACCCGCTTCACGGGTTTCGGCGCAGTCTTCGGGAAGCTGCGCGTTGCTCTTGGCGAGCGCCGACTGATACCCGGCCGTAGCCTTGCCGTCCGCCCATGGCGCGTGTTCAAGAATGAGGCGGATGCGGCGAACCGCATCCGCGTTCAGTAGGTTTTCGAGCTCGATCATCATGCCCGAGCCTTCAAAGATCAGTATTTGAACGTCAAGGTAAGCGTTGCCGATCGACCCGCCGCCGGAATGGACTGGCCGCTGGCGAAGGAATAGAAATAGCTTTCGTCGCCGATATTATAGACATTTGCGCGCAGTCCGATCCGATCGGTGATGTCATATTCGGCAAAGGCATCGAAGACCGTGTAGGAGGGCGTGACGATCACGAAATCCGATGTCGCGGTCGGACGGATGTTGCTTGTCCGGCTGGACACGTGTTGAGCGCCGCCGCCAATGACAAACCCCGTCGCCAGTGCATAGCTGGTCCAGATCGAGGCGGAATGCTCCGGCGTTCCGTCGAGCCGCTGGCCTACCTCAAAAGGACGGTTGGATCGGGTCACTTTTCCATCGAGATAGCTGTACCCTGCGAACAGGTTCCACTTCGACGTGACGCGACCGACGGCCTGGAGTTCAAATCCACTGACGCGCTGCTCGCCATCCAGCACGACCGCTGGATCGCCCGGGTTGATGCCCGGGGTCCGCGCATTGTCGCGGGTTATCTGGAACACCGCACCCGAAAGCTGCAGAGTGTCCTGCATCAGGTCGATCTTGGCACCTGCTTCCCACGCCCGGCTCGTTTCCGGATCGACGAAGAAGTTGGCTGCGGTGACGGGAGCATTGTTGTTACCGCCCGCCAGCTGAACGACCTCCGCCCCGCTGCCCGGTTCGAACGCGGTGCCATAGGCGACATAGATGCTCGAATTGCTGCTCGGCTTGAACACCAGCGCGGCATTGCCGCTCCATTCGCTGTCGCTGCGGGTGAAATCGACCACAAATCCCGGCGCGGTGCCGGAATCATCGATGCCCCGCGCGCGGGTCTTGACCCAGTCATGCCGCACTCCGGCAACGATGTTCCATTGTTCGCCGAGTTCGATCGTGTCGAATATGTAGAGCGACTGTGTGGTCACATCGGTCCGTGCACGTGTGCCGTTGTACGCGATCGGCGCTGCCGCCTGGAGCACCGGGTCGAACAGGTTCGTCACAGGGCCATTGGCATCGAGCCGCCGCCGGTTCTCGTTCGATTCGTCGACCAGTTCGCCGCCGATCACCAGCGTATGGTCGATTCCGCCGGTCGCGAACTTCGCCGTCAGGCTGGTCTGGTTGATGAACAGCCGGTCGACCTGATCGCGCGGCTTGCGATTGCCGACGGCCTGGGTGGCAGGTCCCAGCGTCGTGACACTGCCGACAAAGCGAGGCGATGAGATCAGCTGGTCGTTATGGACCCTAGCGAAGCGGGTCGTATTGCGGATGGTCACGCTGTCGCTGAAACGATGTTCGAACCGCCCGGTGACGCTGTCCGTGGCCACCGTGCGATAATCGGTCGAATAGCCATAGAAGTTGGTGCGGTGGACGGGCGCTACGCGACCTTCGAAGCCGGATCCCGCCAGACTGGGATTGCGACCATTGGGCAAGCCGGCATCGGGACGGTCGTTCTGCTCCAGATGTAGATAATTGACGATGAAGCTGGTGTCGCCGTCAAGGCCGAAGCCGATCGAAGGCGCTACCGCCCAGCGGCGGTTGAACACATGATCGCGGCCCGGCTCATCCGCACTGTGTCCCATCGCGGTCAGGCGAACGGCAATGCCGGCCGCTTCGTCGACCACCTGGTTCACGTCGAACGTACCACGGAAGAAGTTGTCGGTGCCGACACCCAGTTCGCCGGAAATCCGACCTGCTAACACGGGTTGGCGGGTCACGATGTTGACGGTCCCGCCGACATTGCCGCGGCCGGCAAATGCCGAAGCCGGGCCCTTGGTGACTTCGATCCGCTCGGCATAGAACGGATCGCGGAAATAGTTGCCGGGATCGCGAATCCCGTCAACGAACACATCGTCCCGCGCGGAAAAGCCGCGCACATTGAAGGCGTCCGATCCGCCTGGCGGATTACCCTCGCCGGCCTGAAAGCTGATGCCGGTGATGTTGCGCATCGCATCGCGCAAGGTGCGGCGGCCCTGCTCGGCCATGAGGTCGTCCTCAACGACGGTGATGGTTTGCGGCGTATCGACCAGGGGCTGGGTATGCTGCGGTGTCGACAGGCGGTCGGCCAGATACTTCCCCGTTACCACGACCTCATTCTCGACAGGGTCCGACCCCTGCGCAGAGGCCGGGGTCCCTGCAAGTGACGCGCCGGAAACCAGCGCGCCGATCAGCGTATTGCGGATCACTAACCACTCTCCCGCGAATATCGCGAGCCGAATAATCGTAATGCGAATTAGTTGCAACTTTGAGTTTGGCTTGAGGCGCTCGCGCCCGTCGGGCTTTGAATGCTGGCGAGTGCGCTGATGATTGCTGTCGGAGGCTTGATTAGCACCGGGGAATGACCGTCGCGGCAGGGCTAATCAGTGCGAAGTCGCTCGGGCGGATCGAACGAAAGTGCCCCGAACGATGCGAAACAGCGGTGCGCCTTGCCTCCGCAGAAAGGTCGCCGACCTGCGTAGGCTCAGCGAAAGATGCGCGCCCGCTTCGGATCGACCGCAATCCCAACCTGCTGCCCGGATTGCGGGGCGTCGCCCCGTACCGAGAGCGTGAAGCGGGTCTCGGCGATCCGTACCGTCACATCGGTTGCGTCCCCGGAAAACCGGGTGTCGATCACCTCGGCGCGAATGGGGGACTTCTCGCGCAGGGCAAGGGCGTCGGGGCGCACCATCAGCTCGGCGGGGCCGTCGGCCTGCGCCCCCGCGTCGAACGTCCCGATGACGCACTGGGTGACCCCGGCCCGAATTTGCGCGGGAAAGACGAGCGCATCTCCCAGCAATCGTGCGGCCCCCACCGACACCGGGGCACGGTAACAATCCTGCGGCGACCCCGTCTGTAATATCTGTCCGTGCGACATCAGGATCAGGTGATCGGCCACCTGCATCGCTTCGCGCGGGTCGTGGGTGACGATCAGCACGCTCGTTCCGGTTGCGCGCAGATCGGCCAGCACCGCCGCCCGCACCTCGGCGCGCAGCTGGCCGTCCAGGCCGGAAAAGGGTTCGTCGAGGAGCACCAGGGCTGGGTCGCGGGCCAGCGCGCGGGCGATTGCCACCCGCTGCTGCTCCCCGCCGGACAGGGTGTGCGGCCAGGCATGCGCCAGATGCTCGATATGAAAGCGCGCGAGCATCGCTGCAACCCGCTCTGCCCGCGCCGCGCTCGGACGCCCGCGCAGGCCAAAGCCGATATTGTCGGTGACGTTGAGGTGCGGAAACAGCGCGAAGTCCTGAAACACCAGCCCGACGCCGCGATCCTCCGGTGCGATCGCCCGCCCGGGCTGCGAAGCGATCGTGCCGCCCAGGTGGATTTCGCCGCCATCGACCGGCTCCAGCCCAGCGATCATCCGCAGCAGCGTGCTCTTGCCGCAGCCAGACGGGCCGAGCAGACAGGCGACGCCCCCCGCCGTCAGGGTAAAGCTTGCGTCGGTCACTGCCGGCCTGTCGCCATAGCGGCGCGAGACAGTCCGGACGTCGAGCACAGGATGGGTCATCCGCTTGCGCCTAGGTGCCGGGCCGCGCCCGCGCAATCCGGCGCGTGAGCCATGCGACCGCAGGCAGCGACAGCGCGACGATCAGGATCGAGGGCAGCCCGGCCTGGCCCAGCCGCTCGTCGAGCGCATAGTTGCTGGCGATCACCGCCAGCGTGTCGAAGTCGAACGGGCGCAGGATCAGCGTTGCGGGCAGTTCCTTGAGCACGTCGATGAACACGATCAGTGCGGCGGTCAGCATTGCGCCGCGCGCCACCGGAAGCTCGACGGCGAAGGCGGCGCCGCTCTCGCTGCGCCCGAGCGTCCGGGCCGCCTGGATCATCGACGGGGTGACCCGCGTCAGGCCCGCGTCGATCGGCTCAAGCGCGGCCGCCATCAGTCGCGCGGCATAGGCATAGACGAGCAGGACGATGCCCACCGCCATGCCCGATCCCGGCACCAGCCCCCAGATGACCCCGGCCGGCGCGAGCAGCCCGATCGCCATCACCGCGCCGGGCGTAGCATAGCCAAGGCTTGCCAGCCGTCCGGCAAGCGGCAGCCGTCGGGTTCCGAGCGCGAGCATGGTTGCGAGAGTCACGGTGACGATCGCACCGGCGATGCCGAGCGACAGGCTGTGTCCCGCCGCGCGGGTCAGGCGCGGCCAGTCCGGGGTGACCCCGGCGACATTCCATGCGAGCCAGCCGACCGGAAGCACCAGGCCCGCGAGCAGCAGCACCGCGCAATATCCGGTTGCCGCCCAGGCCGAAGGTCCGGCGAGCGGTCGGACCGGCATGTCGCGCCAGCGCCCGCGGCCCGATTCATGCGTGCTGCCCCGGCGACCCTGCCGTTCGATCCACAGCAACAGCGCTGCGGCTGCCAGCAGCGGGAGCGCGAAGCGTGCGGCGCTGACCGTCGATCCATAGACCGACCAGGCGCGCACGACGCCGGTGGTAAGGGTCTGGACGCTCAGAAACTGGACCGCGCCATAATCGGCGAGCGTCTCCATGACTGCGAGCGCGACGCCTGCGGCGAGCGCCGGTCGTGCCATCGGGAGCGCCACCCGCCACAGCGCCTGCGATCCGCTGCAGCCGAGCATCCGCGCGGCTTCGAGGATGTTGACCGACTGGTTCACGAACGCGGCGCGCATCGCGAGGTAGACATAAGGATAGAATGCGCAGGACAGCACGAATGCCGCCCCGCCGCTGGTGCGGATCCCGAATGGCAGGTCAAAGCCAAGGTCGGCGCGCATCCAGCTGCGCAACGGCCCTGCGACATCGAGCAGATCGGCATAGCCATAGGCCAGCGCAAAGGCGGGGACGGCGAGCGGCAGCGCGAGCGCCCAGGCGAACAGGTCGCGCCCGGGGAAACGGTGCATCACCACCAGCCAGGCCGCGACCGTGCCGGTGACCGCAGTGGCGATGCCGACGAGCAGCGCCAGCCAGGCGGAGGTGGCGGCATAGCGCACGACGTCGCGCCCGGCGATGTCCGCGGTCTCGCTGCCCAGCGCTGCGAACACCACACCGATCAGCGGCAACGCAACGGCAATTCCGGCCGCCCCTGCAAGGGCGGCCGGGATCGAGATGCGTGGAAGAACGCCTTGGCGCAGCGCCGTCAGCGCCAACCCGCCGCGCTCATCATCGATTGGGCCTCGGGCTGGCGCGCAGCGAAGGCGGCGACGCTCATCGGGTTGGCGGTGAAGGTCGCATAGGCATCCACCGGCGGCGGTGCGGGCACATCGGGCGACGCGGGGTACTCGTTATTGTTCTTCGAGATATGCGCCTGGCTGTCGGCAGAGGCGAAGAATTCGAGCAGCTTGAGTGCATTCGCCTTGTTCGGGGCGTTGGCCGCGACGCCGCCACCGGAGATGTTGATATGCGCGCCCTTGCCGTCGAGGCTGGGGAATCCGAGCTTCACCTTCTGCGTGATGGCGCGATCCGCTGCGTCTTCACCGGTGGCCATCCGCACATAATAATAGCTGTTGGTCAGCGCGACTTCACATACGCCAGCGCCGACCGCGCAGAATCTGGTCGCGGTCGCCACCCTCCGGAGGGCGGGCCATGTTGGCGACGATGCTCTTGACCCACTGGTCCGTGCGTGCCGGCCCCCAGGCCTCGATCAGGGCACCGACGAGCGAGAGGTTATAGACGCTGTCGGACGAGCGGACGCAGATCTTGCCCTTGAAACGCGGGTCGGCAAGCTTGGCGTAATCGTCAATCTCTTCGGGCTGAACCTTGGCCGCGTCATAGGCGACGACGCGCGCGCGGCGCATGAAGCCGTACCAGTTTCCGCCGGGTTCGCGCAGATTGTCGGGGATGCGCGCGGTCAGCGTTTCGGACTGAACCGGCTGGAACAGGCCCGCCTGCTGCGCGCGCCACAACGCGCCGGCATCGGCGGTGATGAACAGGTCGGCAGGGCTGTTTGCACCCTCGCTCTTCATCCGGGCGATGAGTTCGTCGGGCCGCCCCTCGATCCGGTTGATCTTGATCCCGGTTTCGCGCGTGAACCGCTCATACAATGCATTGTCGCTGTCATAATGGCGCGCGGTGTAGAGGTTGACGACCTGTTCACCCGCGGCTGCGCCGCTGTCCTTGGCGCCGTCCGAACAGGCGGTGGTCAGCGCGAGCGTAAAGGTTGCGGCGACGGCAAGAAATCTCGACACATCAACTCCAGTCGTTCGTAAATGACCCCGCCGATCTAGACCAGTTGCAACCGGTTCTCAACAACCCCGTGGCGGGATCAGCAGCGCGTCATTCGATTCGCTAGCGACCAGCCAAACCGCGCGCAACGCGATCCGACGCTCAAAGCCGCTGAGAAAAGTTGAGATGTTCGAGATGCACCGCGCGCCGGATGATGCCGCTGATCACCCGCCGATCATCGACCCGCGCCACACCGCGCACGTTGTCCGGCAGCGGACGCAGCCGTTCGAACTGGGCTTCACTCAACCAAAACTCGCTCTAATTCCCGAAAGCGGTCGTCGTTATCATGCTCTTGCGGTTCGCTTGGAGATGAGACGCAGGCCGCCTAGAAGAACGGCAGTGAGCGGCATATGTCACCCGAACGCGGTGGGCCGTCCTTCGCGGTCGACTGCAACCATCGTAAAGCGCGCCGACCCGGCCAGGCGGCGTTCGCCCGTCAAAAGGCCTTCTGCCCACAGGTCCACAGCGATTTGCACCGACGTGCGGCCGGTACCAACCGGTCTGGCTGCGAGTTCGACCAACTCACCTTCACGGATGGGAGACTCGAATTCAATCTTGTCCGACGCCGCCACGACCATCACCGCGCGCGCGCGCCGGGTCGCGGCGATAAACGCCGCCTTGCCCATCATCTTGAGCGCGTCGCCGCCGTAGAGCGTACCATAATGGTTGGTCTGCGGTGGGAATACGATCTCGACCATCCGCAAGAGATCGTCGTTTGGCGCAGAAGCAGTCAGGTCGAGCGGCGGGAGCGGCAGGACCGTTTCGGCCGTCTTTACCGCGACCATCGCAAAGCGCCCGCTCGCGCAGGTGCGTCGCTCACCAGTAACCAGGGCTTCGGCAACGAGTTCGACCTCCACATCGAGCGAACTGTTGCCGACACGAACCACGCGACCGGTGGCCTCGACCATCTCGCCGATGCGTCCCGGTGCCCTGAAATCGATCTTGTCCGATGCTGCGGTAACGAACGGTGCGCGGCCATGACGTGTGGCGGCAAGAAACGCCACCTTGTCCATATGTGCGAGCGCCACGCCGCCGAACAGCGTGCCGTGATGGTTGGCATCGCCGGGGAAGATCATATCGATCAACTGGACGGTACCGGGCGCAACGGCGGCGAGGTCGCTGCTCATCGATCTGCGCACGCTGCCGAGGCAGCGGCTCCGACCTTGAGCCCTGAAGATGGCAATGAACAGTGCATCTGATCGACGGGCGCAAGAGTGTGGAAGTCGCTGGAGTGGAAGACGAGAGGCATGACCGCGTTGGCCACCGATGCGCGATGAAGGCGAAACAGGACGATGTCGTGGTCTCCGGCAGGTATCTCCCGCTCGAGTGCGCATTCGAGCCAGGCTGTCGCACCGGCGAGGAACAGCCCGCCGTTGGTGGTCACGTCATAATCCAGCCCCTCAAACCGGTCGTCGCTGCGCTGCGATAGCTGACGCGCGACTGCGGCGTGCCCGTGGCCCAGAAATGAGATTCCGATCCGGTCGCACCCGCGCAATTGCTGCCAGGTCCACGACCCGTGCTTGATGCACACCGAGACCAATGCGGGCTTGAGCGAGATCGCCACGAAGGCGCTTGCGGTCATGCCGATCGGCTGGTCCCCATTCATCGCGCACAATGCCGTGACGCCGGTCGGGAACCGGCCGAACAGCTGGCGCAGATCGCTGTCGTCGTCGATATCGCGGAGGATGGTCATAGGGTTTGATCCTTGACTGACGGCTGGATGAATCGGGGTCATGCCGCGGCTGTGACCATCGGCACGGCTTGTTCGGGGCGCAGGCTGTAGCGCCGGGCGAGCGCGGCGCAGATCATCAGCTGCATCTGGTGGTACAGCATCAGCGGCAGGACGATCAGGCCAACAGTGCTGGCCGGAAAGAGGATGTTCGCCATCGGCAGTCCGCTCGCCATGCTCTTTTGCGATCCACAGAACGCGATCGTGACTTCATCCTCGACCGGCAGGCGCGACAGGCGAGCGGCCGCAGTCGTGAAGACGAGGGCGATCGACAGCAGCAGCAGATCGAGCAGGATGACCAGCGCAATGCTCTGCGGCGTCACCTTGCTCCAGATGCCCGCGACCACGCCCGCGCTGAACGCCGCATAGACGACCAGCAGGATCGATCCGCGATCGACCAGCATCGTCAGCGTCTTCTGGCGGGTGAACCAGTCGCCGACCAGCGGGCGCGCCAACTGGCCGATGATGAAGGGCAGCAGGATCTGCAGCGCGATCTCGCGCACCGCGTCGAGCGAAATGCCGCCGCTATTGGTGGTCAGCAGCAGTGCCGCGAGCACAGGCGTGATCACCACCCCGGCTAGGTTCGACAGCGACGCGCAGCACAGCGCCGCCGGGACATTGCCGCGCGCGATTGAGGTCAGCGCGATCGACGATTGCACCGTGGAGGGCAACAGGCACAGGAACATCAGGCCGGTGACCAGCCCGCTATCCAGAACGCCCCCCGCCAGAGCGATCAACGCGAACCCGATCACCGGGAAGGCGAGGAAGGTGGTGGCAAAGACCAGACCCTGCAGGCGCCAATGGGCGATGCCCTGCCAGATCGCCTGCCGCGAAATCTTCGCGCCATAGATGAAGAACAGCAGCGCGATCGCGGCGTGCACGACATGATCAAGCACCTCTTTCCCGACGCCCCGCGCGGGAATGATCGCGGCCACCGCGACCATCGCCATGATCGCGAAGATATAGGGATCGAGCCGCGGGCGGCGCAGAAGAGCGTTCATCGAATATTCCTGAATCGAGCACGCGACCGCGCCCGGATACGCCGTCCGGCGATGCCGTGTGGGCATCGCCGGACCCGATTTTTGCTTACGCCGCCAGTTCCTTGCGGACGATCTCCGCACCCGCACCCAGCGCCCTCAGCTTGCCGTTCGCAACCGCACGCGACAGCGGCGCCATGCCGCAGTTGGTGGCGGGGATGAGCTTGTCGGCATCGACGAAGCGCAACGCGTTGCGCAGCGTCGCCGCGACCTCTTCGGGCGTCTCGACCGTGTCGGTCGCCACGTCGATCGCGCCGACCATCACCTTCTTGCCGCGAATGAGCTCGATCAGGTCCATCGGTACGCGCGAACACTGGCATTCGAGGCTGACGATATCGATCGTCGACTTCTGCAAATTGGGGAAGATTTCCTCATATTGCCGCCATTCGGAGCCGAGCGTCTTCTTCCAGTCGGTGTTAGCCTTGATGCCATAGCCATAGCAGATGTGGACCGCGGTCTCACACTTCAGCCCCTCGGCGGCGCGCTCCAGAGTCTTGATGCCCCAGTCGTTCGCCTCGTCGAAAAAGACGTTGAACGCCGGTTCGTCGAACTGGACAATATCGACGCCTGCGGCTTCCAGCTCCTTCGCCTCTTCGTTGAGGATGCAGGCGAATTCCCAGGCGAGCTTCTCACGGCTCTTATAGTGATCGTCGTACAACGTATCGATCATCGTCATCGGACCGGGCAGCGTCCATTTGATCGGCCCGTCGGTCTGCGCGCGCAGGTACTTGGCATCCTCGACGAACACCGACCTGGGCCGCGACACCGCGCCCACCACCGACGGCACGCTGGCGTCGTAGCGGTTGCGGATGCGCATGACCTGCTTCTTTTCCCAATCGACGCCTTCCAGATGCTCGATGAAGGTGGTGACAAAATGCTGGCGCGTCTGTTCGCCATCGCCGACGATGTCGATACCCGCCTTTTTCTGATCATCGACCGCAAGGCGCAGCGCGTCCTGCTTGGCGGCGACAAGTTCTTCGCCTTCATGCTTCCACGCGGCCCACAGCTTCTCGGGCTCAGCGAGCCAGGAGGGCTTGGGCAGACTGCCCGCGGTCGTCGTGGGCAACAACATCGTCATGTTCGAAAATACCTTTGAATTCAGGGGAGATCAGGCGGCGAAACTGGCCGACCATTGTTCAAGCGCTGCGCGATAGGGCTTGATGAACCGCTCTTCGGCGAACTTGCCCTGTTCAAACGCGAGCCGGCTACGCTCCTCGCGGTCATAGACGATGCGGGTCAGCGAATAGTCCTGGTATTTCAGGCTAGGCCGATACTGTTCCGCCGCTACCGAATTGGCGTTGTAGATCTCGGGGCGATAGATGCGCTGGAACGTGTCCATCGTCGCAATCGTGCTGACCAGCTCGAGGTTGGTATAGTCGCCCAGCAGGTCGCCGATATGGTAGAAGGCGAAGGGCGCGGCGCTGTTGCGCGGCATGAAGTAGCGGACCTTCATCCCCATCTTCGCGAAATAGTCGTCGGTCGCCGAGAACTCGTCATTCTCATATTCAAAGCCCAGGATCGGGTGCTCGTTGCCGGTACGCTGATAGGTCTTGTTGCTCGACACGCTGAGACAGATCACAGGCGGCTTGCTGAACGTTGCGCGATACGCTTCCGACTTCAGGAAATGCTTGAACAGATTGCCGTGAAGGTCGCCGAACCCTTCTGGCGTGCCCGAGTTGGGATGCGCCTTGCTATGTTCGGGCAGCACGACGCTGAAGTCGTAATCGCGGATGTAGGAGGAAAAATTGTTCCCGACGATGCCGTCCATCCGCGCTCTGGTCTTCTTGTCGATGATCGTGGTCCTGAGGATCTCGATCAGCGGGAACGCATCCTGAGCGCCGTTGGCGGCGACATGCATCTCGGCGGTGATGATGGTGAGCTCGAGCGCGTAGCGATCGCCCGCCGGATTGTCCCAGTGCACCAGTGAATTGAAGCGGTTGTCGATCATGCGCAGCGTGTTGCGCAGATTTTCCTCACGGCGCTCACCCCGCGCCAGATTGGCGAAGTTGGTCGTGATCCGCGTATTGTCGGCCGGCCGATACTCTTCGTCGAACGGAATGCTCTTGAGCGTGAAGGTGAAGGCGCTGTCGGTCATGGTCGGTACCCCAAACTGCATGTGCGGGCAGGAGGGCCGAAGGAAGAACGCGCACGATGGACAGGCGACGGCGGACAGCCGCAAGCCCTGCGTCAAGCGCGATCCACCGGAGACACCCCCGTCCGAGGAACGTTATCGCGTCGGAGGCAGGTCTCCTGGCTCACGGGTCGTCGCGGTGGTTCCGGCCTTCCCGAGCGTCTTGCGGACGCTCAGTGGCACAAAATGGAACCGCCACTCGCCGCTTACAGTTGCGGGGGCAGCGCCGGAATCTGCCCAGAAGGACATCACCGGCTTCCCGTCTTAGCCCCGCCGTCGTGCCTGAGGCGGGGAACCTCGACGCGCCCTTTCAACACAATCGAAACTACGCTGTCAATCCTGATATAAAGATATCTTTATATCGTTATGAGATTGTGCTGCGCGGCGATTGTCATGCGGGAATTGATGATTGACATATCGACGGGTGCGGCCGGTCGAGAGCGTGACGCACAAGGGTCGACCAACGACATGGTCCGCAATCGGGGCGAGATCGAGAGCCATGCTCTCGGACCGCAGACCCACTGCGAGGTGATGATCGAGCGGAAGACGGCAGTGTTCAGAAACGGAGTTCTGGCGCAATCGGCTTACGTGCGTCGGCTTTGCCCACTGCCGTACCCGAAAATAGACAGGCTGCTGACGGCCTAATTCGAGTTGTACGCGCACCACCCGCTACGATGTCTGCTTATGCCGCTCCGGCGGCCACAAGCCGCCAGTCCGGTTGCGGCCCATTTTCGGCCATCGCCCGGCAGGGGTAGCGAACGGCGGGATGTGGGCCGTAAGCGGTCTGGCGGCTTTTGGCAGGACGAACCACGAAAGCAGCCATCGCGTGACTTGCGCGGACAGTGGGTAGATCCCCGCCAAGAGGCTAGTGGATTTCTGCGTTTCAATCCGCTCAACTGCTAGAGGTTATCTCCGACCATCGGTCGCTAGAGGTCAGGTGGATTCGGGGTGGCGACCAAGGCTTATGCGCTTGCTCAATATACATTGCCTCGAACCGGTAAGCTGGATTCGCTAATCTGGCATCGCGAGGTCATGAAGTAGCCGCCTTAAAGCCGGACCCCGAATCGTCCCAGCACAACCGTCATCCCCGCATAGAGCAGCACCGTCAGCACGCATCCGGCTGCGAGCGACGGCAAGAAACCGACGCCACGCTTGAGTAACAGTGGGATCACCAAGAACATCGGCAGGCTGGGAAGCACATACCAGAAGGTCGCGAGTGCGTGATCGGCCATCAGCGTTATGTCGGGTTTGTCGCGCCAGAGCCAGATCATGCCGAGGACAGAGACCAGCGGCAGCGACGCGACCAGCGCGCCGAAGCCGGGGGAGCGGCGGGCGATCTCCGAGACGAGCGCGATGAGCACGCCGGAAATCGCCGCCTTGATTGCTAGGTAGAGCATCAGACCTCCTGAACCGCGCTATGCGCATGCGCCACCATCTTCAGCCCTGCACCTATAACCTTCAGAACCAGGCACGGACCCCCAGGACGAGACTGGTCGCATGCGTATCCTCGCCGGACGCACGCGCGAAGGATGCGGTTCGTCCAAACTTTCGCTCATGCACGATGCCTACATAGGGCGCGAACTCGCGCGCGATCTCGTAGCGCAGACGGAGCCCCGCCTCGGCGCTCGAGAACCCGCCCCCGATGCCGAGCGCCGGGATGTCCTGTGCCGATAGCTCGAACTCGATCTTCGGCTGAAGGATCAGGCGCTGGGTCAGACGCTGGTCATATTCCGCCGACGCACTGGCGCGCAGTTCCCCCTGTGTCGAGAGCGACAGATAGGCATCGACCTCAAACCAATAGGGCGCGAGCCCTTCGATGCCGATCACGGCATGGGTCCGGTCGGGACCATGACCAATCTCCTGTCTCAGACCGCCCTGAAGATTGAAATAGGGGCCGATCGCGCGTGAGTAGAGCGCCTTGAAATCAACGCCTTCGATCGCCTCGCCAAAGGTGCCTTCGCCTTCAGCCTTCAACGCGAGGCGGTTGATGTCACCGCCGA
The DNA here is from genome assembly GCF_024700005.1 of Sphingomonas sp. J344. NCBI lineage: Bacteria > Pseudomonadati > Pseudomonadota > Alphaproteobacteria > Sphingomonadales > Sphingomonadaceae > Sphingomonas > Sphingomonas sp. J344. Next base: position 1,646,405 of record NZ_JAJONB010000001.1, read on the forward strand.
ACCATGCGTCGGTCTCGAAACGATATCCTTCATGTCCCTTGGCGATGGTCAGCTCGGCCAGATCGATCGTCACCTTGCTGAACGTGCCGCCACCGTGATGGCGGCGCAGGTCGTCGCGGGTCGGCTGCATCGCCTCGCGGCCCCAGACGCGGTCGGCATAGTTCGCCGCGACGGGGGCGGGTGCCGGGCCAGTGCCCGGCGCCAGGTCGGTGCCGACCGCATCCTCTGCCGGTGCCGCGTCCTTGGGTGTGCAGTGCCCCATTTTTGCGTGTTCGGGGGGACAATCCGGGTCGTTCGTGGGGGGCTCGCCGGCGCCTTGGTATCAGGCATCTGGCAATGCCCCATCGCCGCATGCTCTGGCGTGCAGGCTGACGCGGCCTGAGCCTCAGCCTTGGGAGCCGCCATCGGCGGCATCGTCTGTCCGGCGGGCGCAAGACCCATGGCAGAAACAAAGCCGGTCCCGGCGAGAAGTAGGCTGCCGATCATGCCGCGTCCTCCTGCGGGCGCACGGTCACGACCTGCATCATCCCGGCATGCATGTGATAGAGCATGTGGCAGTGGAACGCCCAGTCGCCCACTGCGTCGGCGGTGAAGTCGAAGGCAGCGGTGCCGCCAGGCTGAACGTTGACGGTGTGCTTGCGCGGCGAATGGTCGCCATGCCCCGTCACCAGCTCGAAGAAATGTCCGTGCAGATGGATCGGGTGGGTCATCATCGTGTCGTTGACCAGGGTGACCCGGACGCGTTCGCCTTCGGTGAACGGGATCGGGGCGCCAACCTCGGACAGCTTCTCGCCATCGAATGCCCACATATAGCGTTCCATATTGCCGGTCAGGTGGATGCGCACTTCGCGCTCAGGGCCGCGAATGTCGGGGTTTCGATCGAGCGCGACCAGATCACGATAATTGAGAACGCGATGGCCGACATCGTCCAGCCCCTGTCCAGGTTCGCCCATCCGATCGACTGGCATCGGCGAGATCGACTGGACCGTCGGCGTCTTGGCAACGTCAGGCGCGACCGAGAAATCGCGCATCGAATGCTTCATCGCGGTGCCAGCGCTGTGTTCCGCGCCGTCGCCGCTTGGCATCGTGCAATGGCCCATGGCCGCATGCTCAGGCGTGCAGGCGGCAGCGCCATGACCGCCCATGCCACCCATTCCCATATCCTTCATCGTCGCCAGCGGTCGCTTGCGCAGCGGTGGCACCGGTGCGCGCATGCCGGGCCGAGGTGCCAGCGTCGCGACCCCCATTCCCGAGCGATCAACCGTCTCGGCGACGAAGGTGTAGGCGCGGTCCTCGCTCGGCTCGACGATCACGTCATAGGTTTCTGCGACCGCGATCTGGAACTCGTCGACCGCAACGGGGCGCACATTCATTCCGTCCGCCTGCACGATGCTGAGCTTCAGCCCCGGAATGCGCAGGTTGAATGTCGTCATCGCCGACGCATTGACGATGCGCAGCCGCACCCGCTCGCCCGGTCGAAACAGGCCGGTCCAGTTCTCTTTCGGGCCATGGCCGTTGACGAGGTAAGTGTATGTCGCGCCGGTGACGTCAGAAATATCGGTCGGGTCCATCCGCATCTTGCCCCAGGCCATCCGCTCGGCGGCCGACATCGCTTCGCCGTCGGTCGCGGTCAGCTTCTGGTGGTTGAAGTAACCGCCCATCTGCTTGAGCTTCTGGAAGATCCGGTGCGGATGCATGAAGCTGTAGTCGGACAGCACGATCACATGCTCGCGATCGGACTGGATCGGATCATCGCCTTCGGGATCGATCACGATCGGGCCGTAATGGCCCATCTGCTCCTGCAACCCCGAATGGCTGTGATACCAGTAGGTGCCTGCCTGAACGATCGGGAACTCGTAGGTAAAGGTGGTGCGTGGCTTGATCCCAGGAAAGCTGACCCCCGGCACCCCGTCCATGTGAAAGGGGAGGATCAGGCCGTGCCAATGAATCGAGCTGTCTTCGTCCAGAGCGTTTTCGACATGAAGCCGGACATTCTGCCCCTCGCGCAACCGGATCAGCGGCCCCGGCACGGTGCCGTTGATCCCGATCGCATGGCCGTGGCGGCCGTCGAGATGGATCATCTGGTGCGCAATGCGCAGCCGGATGTCTTCGCCGGACACCGTCTTGAGGTCAGCAACCAGACCGGGAGAATTGCTGCGCGCCCATGCCGGCATCCATTGCGAAAGCGCAAGGGCAGCGCCCCCCATCCCGACGCCGCCGAGCAGCTGTCGTCGATCCATTGTTCGAACCATGGCTTGTTAAAGCTCCGTTGAATTGCACCTGACTACGCGCCGATGCGGGTCATCCCTCACGGCGATGCATGCTGTGGGCTCAGTGCGTGGCAAGCAGCGATGGTTTTGCCACCATCCACACCGCCATCGCGACCATCATCACATTCTCGGTCAGCGAGACGAAACCCAGCGGAACCTTGCTGTCGCCGCCGACGCAGGCGCATTTGAGCTCCCGCCGCTCGATATAGACGGCATAGAACACGGATACCGCGCCGATCGTGCCGATGAACAATGCGATGGGCACCGAAAGCCACATCATCGTCCCGGTGACCATCAAAATGCCGGCGGCAAGCTCAGCAAAGGGATAGATGCGGCCATAGGGCACCCACCGCTTGGCCAGCAGGTCGTAGTTGAGGAACATCGTCGCGAAACTCTCGACATCCTTGAGCTTCTGAAGGGCGAGCAGACACATGGCAAAAGCGATGAACCACTCGGCCGCGCGAACCGTAAACAGGCTCTGTTCGATTGCCCAGCTGGCCGAAAGCGCCATCGCGGCGGCGACGCCGAACAGCGCGATGACCGGGACATAGGTCACCGCGTCCTTGTCGCGGACGCGCTTGCCCAGATAGCGGCGCAGATCGTCATAGCCGCCAATGCGCCGTCCATCGATGAAGACCTGCGGCGTGGTCGCCACCCCATGCTCTACCTTGAACGCATCGGTTTCGGATCGCGTCGTCAGGTGATGGTCATCGACCGAAAAGCCTTCGCGCCGGAGCAGATCGAGTGCCTTCAGGCCGTAGGGACAGGTGTGCTTGGGCATCACCATACGAAACAATTCTGCGGTCTTTACGGTGCGTGCCACGTCGAACTCCTTGAATTTGCGGAGTCAGGGTCGCTTCCAACCCCAACGTGATGGGCCAATAATCCTTCCAACCATTGGAAGGTCAAGCCGGTGCCGCTATATTTTTTGCGTCGGTATCAGCGGGCGGACAGACATGAATATAGGCACGGCGGCGCGGTTAACGGGAATCTCGGCAAAGATGATCCGCTATTATGAAGAGATCGGGCTCATCCCGCCCGCGGATCGCCGCGATTCTGGCTATCGCGACTATTCGGATGCCAATGTCCACGAGCTACGGTTCATCGGGCGCGCGCGCGACCTGGGATTCTCGGTCGCGGAGATTTCCGAACTGTTGGGCCTGTGGCGCGATCGCGAACGCAAGAGCGCCGATGTGAAGGCAATGGCGGCGGGCCACATCGGCAAGCTTCAGGCCAAGATTAACTCTTTGCAGGCTATGGCCGACACGCTGAGGGATCTTGCGTCGCATTGCGCGGGGGACGATCGGCCGGAATGCCCGATCATCGCGAAGCTGAACGATCCGTCGGATCACCCTGCATCGAGCAGATAGCGGCGCGCGCGGTATAACCGCGTCTCGACCGCTTTCTCGCTGATTCCGAGCAGTTCGGCGACCTGCGCCTGGGTCAGTTCGTCGATCGTCCGCAGCAGCAGCACTTCTCGCAAGCGCGCGGGCATTCCCGCTATCCTCCGTTCGATGCTGGTCAGTTCGCTGCGGTCGGCCAGTTGGCGATCGGGCAAGGCAGCGTCATCGGCGACATTCTGACCCTCGCCGATCGGCAGCAGTGCCCGAAGCGCCGCGCGCACGCGCTCCTTGCGCCGCCAGTCCCGCGCCTTGTTGAGCGCGATCCGCGCGAGCCAACCCCGCAGCGGGCGATCGGGATCATAACGCCGAAGCGCGGCATGCGCCGACACGAACGCCTCCTGAACCAGGTCGAGCGCTTCGTCGGGATCGCCAACCAGCCGGACGATGATGGCGTAGAGATAGCGTTTGTAGCGCCCGACCAGAATGGCGAACGCGCGCTGGTCCCCTGCCAGCGTTCGCGACACCAAAGCGGCATCGCTGCCATCGTCGCCGACGCTCACTTGGGCGCTTCGACAAGCGCCTTGGTCACAGCCTCATCGAACACCCCGACCTGGTCGTCCCGCAGCAACGCGCGCATAGCGAAGACATGCGCGACGGTCGCTTTTTGAAGCTCGCCCATCGTCATGTGTGTGGCGTCGATCGCCGCCTCGACCGCAGGGCCGTTGCGGTGCTCCGCCTGGATTGCGGCGGCGAGCCGACGATTGTCTGCGCGCATCCGCGCCTCGAGCGACCGTCGCTGCTCCGCGAAATCGCGCTCCAGAACCTCCAGCTTTTTCGCCTGCTCGGCGTCAAGGTTCAGCCGTTCGTGGAGCACGGCGTGAATATCGACCGAGGGTTTGACGGGGTCAGGGATCAGAAAATGCGCGACCAGCGCGCCGCACAGCGCAGCAACAAACGCAATCAACGCGAGTCCGGCGCGACGGCGGATCATTCGGCCGCGCTGCCCAGCAACAGCGTGGACGGCGCCAGCGGCCCCGGCTCAACCAATCCATGCGGCGTTGCGGCCACCGCGCGCTGGCCGGGCACGCCTCCAAAGACTGCGCCGATCAACAACGCGCCCGTCGCAAGCATTACGGTCATGCGCGGCCCCACCGCGTCGGAACTGCGCGCATCGATGCCTGCGATGATACGTTCCTCGATGCCGTCGAGGCCGGGATGCTCGGACCAGCGCGTCTGCGCCATGTGGGCGGTATAGTCGATTTCGGTTGCCATCTTTTTCGTCTCCGCCCCTCACTACGTGCGTATGGGCGTGTGCCCTCGAAATTTCGAGGGGTGCGATGTGCCTGCACGTATCATGCATCGAACCAACTGGAGTAGTTCATGCGCTTCCTTTCGAAATCCATGTTCGCAGCAGCGATCTTCTCGCTGCTCGCGGTGCCGGGCATCGCGCTGGCCCATCCCAAGCTGCTGTCCGCGAGCCCGGCGGCGAATGCGACGGTCAAGACCGCCGCGCGCATCGTCCTGAAGTTCAGCGAGCGGCTGACGCCGAAGCTGTCGGGAGCGACGCTGACCATGACCGGCATGCCGGGAATGGCCGACCACCCCGACATGAAGATGACGGGCGTCAACTCGGCCGTCGGCAGCGATGGCAGCTCGATCGTGCTGACCTCGGCCAAGCCGCTCCCGGCTGGCACCTATCGGGTCGATTGGCACGTCGTCGGCGGCGACACGCATCGGATCACCGGCACGCACAGCTTCACCATCGGCTGACATGATCGGGGTAATAGCGGGGGAAGGCGTGGCAGTCGCGCTGCGCTTTCTCCTCTACCTCGATCTGATGGCAATCGCCGGGTTGCTCCTGTGCGCGCAGCGAACCGCGCCGGCCGCGGTGTCGCCGCGTTTGATCGCCTTGCTCGCTGCCATTGGCGTGGTGGTCACTGCCGCGCATTTCGCGGCAAGCGCCGCAGCCATGGTCGGCGGTGATGAAGCCCTTCTCGATACCGAAATGCTGCGCTTCATCGCGCTCGAAACGAGCCACGGAAAAGGGGCGGTGGTCCGACTTCTGGCCTTGGGCGCGCTGCTTGTGCTTACCGTGCTAGCGCGATCCGAACGTTCCCCCCTGCTGCCAACAATGCTGGGCGTAGTTGCGCTCGCGAGCCTCGCCTGGTCTGGCCATGCGGGGGCTGGCGAGGGTGCGACGGGCGTCCTGCATAAGGCGTCCGACATCTTCCACCTGATCGCGGCCGCCATCTGGATCGGTACGCTGGTCCTTCTGCTCGTTGCAATCGGGCGGCGCGAGCCCGCGATCGACGAGATCGTCCCGGCATTGCGCCACTTCGCGAACACAGGCACGGCAGTCGTCGGTGTGCTGATTGTGACCGGCGTGATCAACCTCGCCTTGATCGCCGATCTCGCCCGTCCCGTGCAGTTGATCGCGAGCGACTATGGCCAGACGCTGGCGGTCAAGATCGCCCTGTTCCTGGCGATGCTCGCATTCGCGGCGGCAAATCGCTGGCGCTTCACCCCGCAACTCGAACATGCCGCCGGTCGCGACATGCGCGCGATCCGCATCAGCCTGTTGCTCGAATTAGCGCTCGGCATCACTGCGGTGCTGGTGGTTGCGCTCCTTGGAACGCTATCACCCGACTAGCGCTTGGTCGCCGATGACCAGTGAATATGGACGATCTTCCACACGCCAGCCGTTCGACGCAGGATCATCGTCTCCGTGCCGGTAAGGGCAAGCGTTTTCCCCTTCAAAGTGCCGGTCGTCTCGGTTTCGCTGGTGACCCAGGCGGACTCGGCTCCGATCCAGAACGTACGCTTCACCAGCTTGCGTTGGGTCGCGCCCGCGAACTCGGCGTCCGCTTTAAGATGATGGTTCGCATATTCCGCCTTGCTGCGCTCTGCCCGACCGGACTCGTAGATCAGCACATCGTCGCTCAGCAGCCTGAGCGCGGCTTCGACTCTCCCCTCAGCCAACGCTAAGTGAAACCTGTCCACCGTCGCGATTGGTGGTTGGACGGCGGCGATGTCCTCAGCGGTTGTGGCGATTGCGAGTGGTGTCTTGCTCAAGCCGACAAGCGCCAGCGTCATTGCGATCAACAGTCCTGTATTCATCATTTTCCCCCTCCACCGGCCATATAAATACGCGAACTGCCAATGTGTCCCTCATCGGGCGTGGCCACACGTTAGAAGTATCGGCCGCATTGCCGAATAGCCACGTTCCATACCGACGTCCGGCACCGAAGTGCGTAGCCCTGAGCCGTTCGGCCTGCGCGCCGATGGACAGCTTCCTATTCGTTAGCTCACGCGGCCTGCCAATCGGCGAGGGCCGGATCAAATCGCGGTTTTGCGACCAGGCCTTGTCGCTACAAGGGATAGCAGACTTGCAGATATGGGCCGGAAAGGTACTATCTCCCCTTCAATTGGGAGGCTGGCAATGAACATGAGCGACTGCTGCGATAAGGACTGCCCCTGCTGCGCTAAAGAAAGAGATAAAGGAAAATGAGATTAGGGCCGCGGTGCGAACTGCGGCTCTTTCCAGATCGATGCTCCACAATCGGGTGCATCGCGCGATCCATTCCCAACAGGTGTGGCAGGACACCAAAACCACCGCTCTCGCGGCATCGGGACGAACGACGGCTTTTAGGAAAGCTCGCGGCCCTGCTGAACGACGGATAATGGGGCGCAAAGCGGTCGTCACTCATGGCATTTTCGCCAAAGTGCCATGAGTGACGACGGCTTTGCGCCCTAATATCGGTCATTTGAGGTGACCTTGAGGACTGCCAAAAGCCGCCATTCGCTCGACGCCTGGTCAAGGAATGCTATAGCCATGACGGGCGGCCACCCGTCAGCTCCTAACAGCTAGTGCATTTGCTCGAGCAGAGCCTCAAGGCCGCAAACCTTCGCCGGATCTAGAAATTCGTGCGACCATCGGCGCACGGATGGGCGCGCTATTGTCGTGCTGATATCAAACCTGCCGTCTGGCGCGGCTGGGTGTGAATAGGGAGATGTATACACACCTCTTTGAAACAGACGAGATTGACGCAATTGCAAATGAGCGCGAAATCGTACCTCCAATAATCACTTGGAGAACTGCCTATGTCGGGGGAGGAGATACAAGTTCCGGCTTTGATGATTGGCGTCAAAGCGGAACTTCACAAGGTGGCAGTGCTGGAGAAGGCGGCGGCGGTGGGGGTCCGGATAAGTGTGCGATCTATGAGAAGACTGTCATAGCTTCGGCCGTCGCTTCGGTGGTTGCGACGCTCAAGGCTGGCGACATCCTGTTGGTCGAGCTGGAAACGGCGCCTCGTAACCGGGTTGTGGTCAAAACGGTCGCGGGCGCAGTCGTGGGCGCCGTAACCTCACTCAGGCTCGTCGATATGATCGAATGCCTGAAGGAGAAATTTGCCTATCAGGCCGAGGTTCTGTCGATCAGCGGGGCAAAGGTCGAAATCGAGATCAAACCGGCATGACCGCGCTCTCTGTTGTCGGCGGAGTCTACGGAGAAGAATGCGCGTTTCCGATCAGGAGGCAGGTGTTCGGCTCCGCTGGCCGGGCGGCTGTTGCGTTAGCTCCGTACTTCGACGCCGTGACACTTCACACGGTGCTGCCCGACCTCGCAGCCGAGCGCGTAATCCCCAATTTCGAAGCCTACGGAGTCGATGTCGTCCGTCATGGCGGCGACCAGTTCATCAGCTTCGAATATCTACATTCTCTGGCCGAGCCATTAATTCATCCACGGCTGTCTGAGATCATGGCTCAACCGTCGTTCCATTTGGATGGCGGGCTGGTTTTGCAATTCGGGATGCTCGAATGCTCTCCGACGGTGAGGGCTGACATCTGCGTCTACGATCCCCAGTCGCCAATAAGCCCGAAGGGTTTCCGGCAATCGGGTTCGACTGCCGATCGGCTCGCCATTGTCGCAAACGCGGCGGAAATCCGGCTGCTGACGCGAATGCAGGTCGATCAGGGTGCAATGCATCTTCTCAAAGAGGAAAGCGCCGAGGTTGTGATCGCAAAATGTGGGCTTGATGGCGCGCGCATATTCACGCGTGATGGCCTGGAAGGGACCGTCCCAGCGTATCGAGCCTCGAGCGTATTCACAGTGGGTTCGGGCGACGTGTTCGTAGCAGCGTTTGCGCTTGCGTGGGGCAAGGAGAACATGACTCCTGTCGAGGCCGCCGACTACGCTTCACGAAGCGTCGCCGCCTATGTGGAGTCCGAAACCCTTCCGATCGCTCCGATCTCTGAAACCTTGGCGGGCTCGCACGAGCCCATCCGCCTCGCGGGCGGCAAGGTGTATCTGGCCGGGCCGTTTCGCGAGCTGGGGCAGCGCGTGATTATCAATGAAGCGCGAAAGGTGCTGGCCGGTTGGGGTATGGAGGTATTCAGTCCCGTTCACGATATCGGCCACGGACCCGCTGAAGCCGTGGTCGAGCAGGATCTTCAAGCAATCCGAGATTGTGACGCAGTGCTAGCCATTATCAATGGGAGCAGCCCAGGCACACTGTTCGAAGTCGGCTACGCTGTCGCGCTTGGTAAGCCGGTTTTCTGCGTTGCTCAGAACATGCGCTCAAACGACACAAAGCTTCCTGCCGGGGCGGGATGTACCATCCATGAGGACTTCATCAGCGCCCTGCATCTGCTTGCGTGGCGAGCATGACCAAAGCGGTCCTTCTGTCCGGCGGGATGGATTCGACCTGCATCGCCTACTGGCAACGACCCGCATATGCAGTGACGATAGATTACGGACAGAGGCCTGCCGCAGGAGAAGTTCGGGCGGCCAAGGCGGTAGCTGACGCGCTCGGAATCGAGCATGTGGTGGTTGAAGCTAATATCGCTTCGCTCGGCAGCGGCGACTTAGCGGGAACGCCAGCCTCCGAAAGCGCACCCGCAAGCGAATGGTGGCCGTACCGAAATCAGTTCCTAGTCACCGTTGCGGCCATGAAATGCCATCAGCTCGGTGTAACGGAGCTGATGGTCGGCGCACTCCGTAGCGATGGATTCCACGCGGACGGAACCCCTTCCTTTTTTGCAGCCGTCAACGAGCTGATCGGCCAACAGGAAGGCGCGCTACAGGTCACAACGCCCGCAATACATCTCACAGCGGGGGAACTGGTGCGGATTTCGGAAACGCCGTTGGAAGTCCTTGGATGGTCGCTGTCCTGCCATATCAGCGATATTGCGTGCGGATTCTGCCGCGGATGCCGAAAGCACTTCGAAGTCATGGGAGAGGTCTTTGGACTCCCACATTGACCCCGTCCCAAAGCATTCCAATCGAACTCGGCCGAAGGACCCCTGGCCGATGACTTCGATCTACGACATGCCGAGGACGGAGTTCGCCCCGAAAAGCGGCTTTCTCGATGTGGCGTTAGGCCGCCGAACGATCCGCGAAATATCGTCGCTCGATCTAGATGAAACCTTTGCGCTCGTTCGCGAGGTGATGCAGGTGCGGCAACTTGGCATTGGGGGAAATTCGGGCCGGGCTCGCAAGGTGTCGCTTTCCGCCGGAGCATTACAGTCGATCGAAGTCCTGATCGTTTCAGGCCCGGGGGTAGAGCTGCCAATCCTCTATTGCGACACCCACGACGTGTTTGGAACAATCGAGGTCGAGAACGCCGAACGCCTCAACGAAGCGCTGACCCCGCTGCGGGGGGTGCTTCCCGATGCGTCGGGGCACTTCCTTTTACTGGTGGCGAACGTACGACATGCCGAACAGTCGTATGAGAATCCGATAACGCTGCTCTGGCGCGATACCGGTGCGGTGCTTCAATCATTCTCCTTATTCGCCGCCGCCTATGGCTGCGGCTTCGCACCATTGGGGCCCACTGGTGCGGATTTGCTGTCGAGCTTGAAGCAGCCCCATTCAAACTATCTCGCGGTTGGGACGGCCATCATTGGACGCAAACGGTCTCCCGCTGCACATGAGTCCGATTGATCGCGGTTGGACCGATCCGTCGCATATAGTCCCACATAAGCGAGTCCACCAAACTCGCGGGCTCGCCGATCGCTCCGCAGAATTGAAGGAAGCGGGCTTCAAGTTTGAAATAGTCCCTCGCGGGATCGGCGCCGGGCAGAAATAGCCCCATCGCTACACCGGCTCTCAATATGTGTACATCGAGGATCGCAACTTCGTCGCACGCGTAGTGATTTCGAACTACCCAGGACGCGGTTTTCGGTCCTATCCCGGGCAGGCGGACGAGGAAATCGCGGAGTTGCCGGGGAGCTTCAGGGAGTGCGCCAGTCATTTGCAGAGCATGCCAGAGGTAGCGCGCCTTTTGCTTTGGAAAGCGATATCGCCGCTGCCGATTTCCAATATGGAACGGCTCGCTAAGCGCGCGCTCGATTTCTTCTTGCCGTACCTCAGCCGCCAGAAGGCTGCGGTCACGCAATCGATGAAAGGCCGCTAGACCGAGTTCCGCCGGCATACCGAATCCTCCGAGGAGGCAGACTGCCAGCTCCTCTGTGATTGTGTTTCCGAGGCGAAATGAATTGCGGTCGACGCGAAGCTGAAAGCCAGCGGATTGATATTTCCAAAATGCGGGCGTGAATAACTCCGTCGCGCAGCCCCAAACCACGCCCGGCATTATCTCGGCCGAAGCGGGTGGGATTTCGAGGGAGCGTAACTGCCGTCCGCTATAGGTCCAAGCGACCTGTATGCTTTGCTCCACCACCATAGCGAGCTTGAATCAACGAAGTTTATCGCCAGCAACCGGAGATATTCGACGTTCTCAGCATGATCCGCATTTGGACTCGTTCCGATTCAACAAGCGCCGCGCTTTTCATGAGGGGTGTTGCAGGGCGGCCACGGCTTTCTCACGCCGCTGCGATCCAATACTGTCTTGCGTGTGGAGGATGCCCAATGAAAATAGAACAAGTCACCATCTCGAATTTCCGATGCTTCGGTCCGGAGCCGGTGACGATCCAGTTCAGGGATGATGTAACAGCCATTGTCGGCAACAATGGGTCCGGCAAGACCGCTATTTTCGCGGCGCTCACAAAACTATTCGGTATCTCGCCATCGCTCCGCGCGTTGCGCAAAAGCGACTTCCACGTGCCATTGGACAGCACAGGCCCGGCATCCGGCGCCACCCTCTCCATTGATTGCGTACTTGGCTTCCCGGAACTGGAAGCCGACGATGATGGCGAGGACAGTGCGACCGTCCCGGAAGTTTTCACGCATATGGCGACCGGAGACGAGGACTCTCCGCTCAAGGTCCGTATCAGGCTTCAGGCAACCTGGGCGGACGACACGACGCCAGACGGCACGGTGGAAGACGAGGTTCGATGGATTACGACCCTCGATGACGAGTTCACATGGGAAGAGTGCCGGCGGGTTCAGGCTGTCGAGCGAAACTACATCCAGCTGGTTTACGTGCCTGCTAATCGAAATGCCTTCGATCAGGTCACGAACCTTCTGAAAGGGCGGCTGTGGCGCGCCGCCCGTTGGTCGAACGCGCTGTCCGAAATCGCGCTAAAGGGGGCCACCGACATCCAGACGCAGTTTGATGCGGAACTGCCCGCCAAGTTCATTTCCGAACGATTGGAAAAGCGGTGGGCAGAAGTCCACCAAGGCGACACGGACTCCAAACCGCTAATGCGTCTGGTTGAGCATGAAATGGAACAACTCGTGCGTCGCGCCGAGTTTGTGTTCTTCCCTGACGAAGCAGCCCAGACGAGGCGTTTGGACGACCTTAGCGATGGACAGCGCTCCCTGTTCCACATCGCTCTGACGGCTGCCACGTTAGAAATCGAACGCGACGCTCTCGCCCAAAAACCTGCCGATAGCGTGTTCGATCAGGAGAAGCTGCGCAGAACCTATTTGACGATCTTGGCGATTGAGGAGCCGGAGAACAGCCTGTCGCCGTTTTTCCTCTCGCGCATCATGATGCAGGCGCGCGACATTGGTAAGCTGGACGGGGCGCAGGTGGTGATTTCCAGCCACAGCGCGAGCGTCTTGAGCCGCGTCGAACCGGAAGAAGTCCGCTACGCTCGGATGGAGGCGAAAACCCGGGAATCGGATGTCCGGGCGCTAACGCTGCCGGAAGCAGACTCCGACGCCAGCAAATACGTTCGCTTGGCTGTAAAGGCTTTTCCGGAACTGTATTTCGCCCGCTTCGTCGTACTCGCCGAAGGCGAGTCAGAGGCCATCGTGTTGCCCCGGCTGGCCGAAGCGATGAAGTTCCCTCTTGATCGATCTTTCGTGCCGATCGTGCCTCTGGGCGGACGTTTCGTCAGCCACTTCTGGAGGCTGCTGGCGGATCTCAATATCCCCTATGCAACATTGCTGGATTTGGATGCGGGCAGGAAGCACGGCGGCGCGGGCGCGATCGCCTACGTGGTCGAAGAACTGGCAGAAATCGGCAACACGCTCGACGAAAACTCGTTCGTCCTATCAGGAGACATCGAAGTCGGTGATGTCGATGAAATTGACGATCAGGAACTGGTCGATGAGGATCAGGCTCATGTTTGGTTAAAGGCGCTGCGTGAGGAAGGCGTGTTTTTCTCGTCTCCCATCGACCTCGACTTCAGCATGCTTCTTTGCTTCGGCGAAACTTATCAGATGAAAAATGAGGGCGGGACCGGGCCCCGTACAGGAGCGCAGGCCCTCGCGGATAAAAAGGCCGTAACCCTTAAAACGGGCGGCAATCCTGACCTCTATGACGACCATTGGGACGATGAGTTTCTCTGGTATCCGTATCTCTTCATTTCCAACAGCAAGCCCGAAATTCACATCTCCGCTTTGAGCAAAATCGACAACGACGAACTCGCGAGCGACGCACCACCTGAACTGATAAAGTTGGTCAAATACGTCCGAAAGTCCGTCCTCGGATGACTTTGATCAAGCCAGACGATTGGGTTCCTCAAGGTGTCGAGAGCTTGGAGGACCGCGCGTGGGAAGCTTTGCGAGAAACGGCTCGAAGCGTGTGTGTCACCGCCGGCGCTGGCGCAGGCAAAACGGAGTTCCTTGCGCAGAAGGCGACCTATTTGCTTCAGACGGGCCTATGTCCACATCCGAAACGGATATTGGCGATCAGCTTCAAGCGGGATGCGGCGCAAACGCTGGCGCAGCGGGTTGGAAAACGATGTCCGGAGCATCAAGCGCGGCGCTTCGTCTCACAAACATTCGACGCCTTTACCAAAGGGCTGGTGGATCAATTTAGAAACGCGCTCCCACCGCAATTTCGACCACCCGCCGATTACGAGATTTCATTTCCGACGGCCGCAATCTTGAACGATTTTCTCCAGCGCGCTGACATCAACGACGTGAATGCGCAGACCCTGACAAAGTGGATCGGGATGCGTCGGCTGCTCGACCCTACTCAGGGAGTGTCGGCGCGGCAGAAGGAAATCATGGATGCGTATTGGCAGGACCAATACCACGGCGGTGCACACGCCTATTTGACCTTTGCGATGATAAATCGACTTGCCGAGTACCTATTACGCACGAATTCCAGAATTCGGCGGGCCATTCGGATGACCTATCCGATTGTGTTCCTCGACGAGTTTCAGGACGCGACCTCTGCCCAGTTTGAAATTGTCACCGCAGCGTTCGATCCGGCCACCGCCAAACTGACGGCGGTGGGTGACGATAAACAAAAGATCATGGGTTGGGCAGGCGCAATGACCAATGCTTTCGCGGCATTTACGGCCCACTACAACGCCCGTTGTATCTCATTGCTTCTCAATTGGAGATCGCATGAAGACCTTGTGGCGATCCAACACATCATCGCCAGCCAGATCGACCCGGATGTTGAGCCCGTCGAGGCGCGGGCGGAGCGCGAGGTTGACGGCGATGTGGCAGCGATTTGGATATACCCCGACAAAGAGACTGAAGTAGCGGGATTGGCCGGGTGGGTGCCCGAAGAGATCGAAAGCGGCACCGTGGAAGCGCACGACGTCGCCATCCTTGTCAGGAACTACGCCGACGCCGTCGAAGCTGAACTTAGCGAAGTGTTTGCCGATAGGGGCGTCACCATTCGTAACCTGGCCCGCAATGTCGGCGACATAGCCATTCAGGATTTGCTGACGGAAAATCTGACCGCGCTTTTGATCCCATGCTTGCGCCTCGGCGCGACCAAGAAAAATGCCGAAGCATGGTCAACTGCGCAGGATGAGTTGCGGTCGCTTGAATCGATCAGCGACGATGAGGACGTGTTGCTGAACAGGTTGAGCATGAAGGTCGAAGAGGTCGCTAAGGCATGCCGCGCCTTCATGGCTGCGAACGCCGCCGCGAAGGGATACGGTGGTGAACTGACGACCTTGATTGTCGATATGATCGGGGAGGAGAATATTCGGCAGGCCAACCCTTCTTATCAGCGACAAGCCGATTTTGACCGGGTTCGCGAAGGGTTTATCGCACTTTTGGATGAAAGCTTGACCGACGCGGAGTCGTGGCCTGATGCGCTCGATCGCTTCGAAGGGAAGAATCAGGTCCCTCTGATGACGATCCACAAGAGCAAAGGGATGGAGTTTCACACCATCATTTTTTTTGGCCTCGACAATCAAAGCTGGTGGAGCCTGACTCCCAACCGCACCGAAGAACTCAATTCATTCTTCGTAGCGTTCACTCGGGCGAAGCAACGTGCCTTCTTTACGCGCTGCGCCGAGCGCGGGGGGCATATCGCCTGGCTCGACAAGATATTGGGAGACACGGTTCCTCGCGTTGCCGGGCCGATCGCTCTTCCGGATGGCAAAGCCTAATATGGCTTGGGGGGGCGCTGTTAGACTAAAGCGAAACGCTCCCTCCATGATGCATTTGGGTCTTTGAAGCCGGCGGCCTAACTCGCGAGAAGAGCCACTCAGCAAAGGATCTGAGCGACGTTCCTTGTAGGCTGCATCAGCGACGTCTTTGTGTCTGCTTCAGGTGGCCGCTGCATCGGAAGCAGACAGTCAACTGACGGCCCATCAGCGGTCTGTCTGCTCTTGTCACAACCAGCCCGTCGGCAACGCGCCCTAATTTCGGCCGTTCAGGCTCGAATGGGAGAATCCCAAAAGCGGACGAACCTCACTTCGATAGTCTCACGATCAAAAGATAGTTCGAATCCATCCGGGCGCACCAATTTCCTAATCGCAGTAGAGGCGGAAAGCGGCGGGGAAATGCGGAACTCGCATAGCATTGGTGGCGGAACACGGTGCCCGCCAGGTTTCATGGTTTGGCACCTCTCACCACGAGTGTGTGTTTTCTGAACGTCTGCCAAACGAGCAACCGAACCGACGCCCTTCAGCGAAGGGCTATCCGGCGAGCGTTTGCCAGATGCCGAACAGGCTGATTGCGGCCAAAATAAACCCTATTACAACGAGTAGCGCCTTGGCCGGGACGCGCTTCGCCACCAGTCCGCCGAGCGGAGCTGCCAGTATTCCGCCGATCAGCAATCCAATCGTAGCGGCCGTGAATGCGGCCCAGCCCATCGTTGCGATGAATGTCGCGGATATGGTCACGGTCAGAAAGAACTCGGCGACGATGACCGTGCCGATCACCCGGCGCGGCGTCGCACCCTGAACAAGCAAGTTACTGGTCACGATCGGTCCCCAACCACCACCGCCCGCTGCGTCTAGAAAGCCGCCGACCAGCCCAAGTGGCGCAACATACCGTGGCCTGCGATCGGCGGGCGGGGCTCTGAGTCCTTTCCAAACGAGAAAGATGGCCAGAATTGCGAGGTAGGCCAGAACGAAGGGGCGGGCGATCTGCGCATCAACGTGAGTGAGAACATAAGCACCCAAAACGCCTCCGATCACGCCGGGAATGACGAGTCTCAAGAACAGACGCCAGTCGACATTCTTGTGGGCGATGTGACTGGTTCCAGAGGCAGCAGTCGTGAAGCTTTCCACCGCATGGACGCCAGCCGAGGCCGCGGCAGGAGGAACCCCGAGGCTAATCAGCAGCATGCTCGAGATCACCCCAAATGCCATGCCGAGGGCGCCGTCCACCATCTGCGCGGCAAATCCCACCGCGATGAACGGGACGAGGTCTGCCCAGGTCAGGAGGCTCAGGTCAAACAACGAGGGCTCTCAAGAGCCGGCCGGCAACTGGCTGGCATCGCAAGGCTCGCTTCAGGATCAGTGCGATAGGAACGTAGGCAGCGCCGGTGCTTGCAAGACCCCGCGGGTGGCTCCGCCCAGAACGAACTCCCGGAAGCGCGAATGCCCATACCCTCCCATCACCAGGAGATTCGCTTCCAGACGGGCGGCGGCGGCATTGATGGCTTGAGCTATGGTCAGATCGCCACGCTCGGTCTGTTCATAGCAGGCCGTCACACCGCGGTGCTTCAAGGAGGCAACGACGCCGTCACGCGTGAGACTTGATGCCATTTCCTTGTCGTCTCCGAAGGTTATGATCGCGACTTCTTTCGCCGCTCGCAGGAACGGCATCGCGTCGCCAAGGGCGCGCGCTGCGGTCCGGCTGTAATCCCAGGCGACGATCACTCGCTCGCAGGAAAAGGGTCCCGAGTGATCGGACGGAACCACGATGAGTGGACGTCCTGATTGGAAGAGCACATAGTCGGCTATAGCGTGCTCACTGAGCAAGCCGTGGTCGTCTATTCCGCAGACGGTAAGGTCATGCAGGCGCGCCCGGTCGGCGACTACCTCTGGAATAGTGTAAGCAAACGAGCGGTCCGTCAGCACCTCGGCTTCCAGCTGCATACCGGCGGCAGCGTCACGCAGACCCGCGGCTTTCCCTCGTGCATCGGAATTGCGTTGCGCCAGGGTCGTCCGGGCCTCGGCCGTGATCTGGCGCCCATAGGCGCTGCGCGGAAGCACCACGTCGAGCTCGTAGACCAATGCCGTCAACCGGGCGTCGAATGCGCGCGCAAGCTGAAGCGCGTACCCTGTTGCCCCGAGCTGCGGGTCGCAGCGTTCTGCAGCTGCGTGGTGCAATATACTATGGAGTGTCATGTTGATCTTCCCCTGAAGACATCAAGCGGTGGTCGAGGATGGGGTTGCGGACGCGCGGGTCTTCCACAGCGACCACACGACGCCCACGAGCAGAATCGAGAAGGTCACCCCAAGTGAGGCGGCAGGCGGAATTTTGGCCAGGCCGAGAGCATCGGCCACGAAGATCTTGGAGCCAATGAACACCAGCAGGACGGCCAGCGCGTATTTCAGATAGTGGAAGCGGTCGACCATCGCCGCGAGCGCGAAATAGAGCGCCCGAAGACCGAGGATCGCGAAGATGTTCGAGGTGTAAACGATGAACGGGTCAGTGGTGATGGCGAAGATCGCCGGCACCGAGTCCACCGCGAAAACCACATCGACGAACTCGATCATAATCAATGCGAGAAACAAGGGGGTCATGAACCACGCCAGCTGACCCGTCTTTGGATCGACCTTTCTTACCCAGAAGCTTTCGCCGTGTAGCTCGTCGCTGACGCGGAAGCGTCGCCGCACCCACTTCAGCACGGCCGCGTTCCCGACGTCGTAAGGCTTGTCCGCCATCACCCACATCTTGATGCCGGTGAGGATCAGGAAAGCAGCGAAGACATAGAGGACCCAGCTGAACTGCTCGACCATCGCGGCGCCGAAGCCGATCATCACCGCGCGCAGCACGATGACCCCCAGAATACCCCAGAAGAGCACCCGATGCTGGTAGAGCCGTGGGATGGCGAAGTAGCTGAAGATCATGGCGATAACGAACACATTGTCCATCGCCAGGCTCTTCTCGATCACAAAGCCCGTGACGTAGGCCATCCCGGCGGTTTGCCCCATATACCACCAGACCCAGGCGCCGAAGGCCAGGCTGAGCCCGATATAGATGGCCGACAGGATCAGGCTCTCGCTGACGCCGATCTCGCGCTGCTTGCGGTGAAGCACACCCAGGTCGAGCGCCAACAGAATGATCACGATGCCGATGAAGGTCAGCCACATCCACGCGGGCTTGCCAAGAAAGTCGAAGAACAGAAATTCCATGAGTAGATCCGATCAAAACCGCGCGTGCTGACGCGATGCTGGTTCGATCCGACATCGCGGCTGGTGGAGGCCAGCCGCCAGAGGGTCCCGGATCCGAGAAGATGGGCTCCACTGCCGACGCTGGACGCCGGCGGCGGGATGAGTTCAGTCGAATAGCTCCGAAAGGAACGACTTTTTGCGCTTGCGATAGCCGCCGCGACGGTAATCATCGTGGTAATCGTCGCTGTAGCGTTGCTGAGGGGGTACGGCGCCTGTCTTCCTCCCTCGGCACGGGGGAGCGGTGGCGGCGCCGTATCAGCCGCGTTGCGTTCGATGATCTTGTCGAGCTCGCCACGATCGAGCCAGATGCCCCGACAGGTCGGGCAATAATCGATTTCGATTCCCTGCCGGTCGGACATGACCAGAGCGGTCCTGTCGGTGGGGCAGAGCATCGCGCTTACTTCTTCCTGACTACGCATGGCTTAGGTCTCCTGGCGCTGGCCGAAGAAGGCCAGCAGCAATTGAAAGAGATTGACGAGGTTGAGGTAGAGCGAGAGCGCGCCCATGACGGCGAGCTTGTCGGCATGCGGCGTTCCCGCATAGGCGACGTAGTCCGACTTCGCCCGCTGCGTGTCCCAGGCGGTAAGGCCGGTGAACACCAACACTCCAACCAGCGACACCACTAGCTGCAGCGTCGACGATCCCAGGAACAGATTGACGATGCTCGCGCTCACAACGCCGATGAGGCCCATGAACAGGAAAACCGTCCAGCGGGTGAGGTCGCGCTTCGTCGTATAGCCCCACAGGCTCATTCCCAAGAACATCGACGCGGCGATGAAGAAGGTGCGGGCGATGCTGGTCCCCGTGTAGACGAGGAAGATGCTCGCCAGCGAGATGCCCATGACCGCCGAAAAGGCGTAAAAAGCCGTGCGCGCCGAGGCGGTTGTCATCCGCTCGATCCGGAACGACAGGAAGAGGACGAAGCCGAGCGGAGCGAAGATCGCCAGCCACTTGAGCGGCGTCCCGAAGATCGGGCCATGGAGTGCCGGGGTGGCCGCGACCAGGAGGGCGACCAGGCCGGTGATCGCCAGCCCCAATCCCATATGATTGTAGATGCCGAGCATGTGCCGCCGGAGCCCCTCGTCGAACGGGGCTCCGACGCGTGCTTCGGCGCGCGGCACCGGGTAGGGCGTGTTCACGCGCCGACCCTCTTGTCGCGAAAACCGTGGTGGAGACGGTCCTTGACGGCGAGCCGGAGCTTCTTGAGCCGCAGCAGCTTGATGCTGTCCGGGAAGCGTCGCTTGAGCTCCCGACGGATCTCGTCGTCGAGCTTCCGGTGGATAACGCTCAGTCTATACATGAATGCGTTCATAGCCTCTCTCCAATCGACGTTGCATCGATCGGGCGGGCCGCGGCGCAGAAACGGGGCGTGTAGCTGCACCGGACCAACCCGATGCGGTCCGACATCGCTGTTGTCAGGGGGAGACAACCGCCAGAGGGGCCCGGCCCGCAACCCTCATTTAGCGCGCGGCGGGCATATCGACCATTCGATTGAATAGGCCGCCTGCGATAGGTTGCCTCTATCGCTCGGGACGCGAGGTGAGCGGCGAGGCTTCCTTTCTGAATAGGGTAAGCGACCATGAGGTATGATGGGGCCCCCTCAGCGGTTCCCAGCGCGATGCTTAGCTCGACTTCGAGCCCTGGCACCGATCACCGCAAAGCATCGCGGCAGAATTTGAATGGACAAGACGAGGCATTCAAACGCGGCGGCTTGCCGTCTCTATTGGCTTCATTCGGCGGTTCAATGCATTCCCATTTAGTCCAGCATTAATACTGGGACATTTGGCTGAAACTCACCTCGAGTAACCAGCTTGATTCTGAAATTCGTCGTGCCGCTGCCGCGCATCCTCTACACGATTGTGCACATCGTCGATTCTATTAGAGAGTTCCGGCGCGACGGCGTTGAGATGTTCGTTAGCTCGAGAGCGGATCTCGTTTTCGGCGGCGGCGGCTCGCTCGGAAATTTCGTTGCGGACCTGATCTTCTGCGGCCTGCTGGACATCGCACGCGGCGAGCGGGAGAAAGACAAGGATAAAAGCGAACTTCTTCAATCTGGGTCTCCGCTTGTTCCGTAGACACTTCAGTCTTTATGCTCTTGGGCCCGTACCGGTGCTAAGGCCCACCGGAATCCTCGCAATCGGATCTAGTCATCATCATTTTCATCAGCCTGAGAGCCCCGTTCCGTGCGATCGTCTTCATTGTTGTCACTCTGCGGGGCGTCGCAGGCCGACAAGGTGAGTAGTACAGCGGTTGCAGATGCGATGAAGAACTTCATTTTTTGCTCCTTAGCCCTGAAAACTCATGCAGCGAACTGAAACCGCTTTTCACCAAGCCGGCCACGCCAATTGCGCGCATGGCAATGACCCACTCGCTTAGGGCACGGCGGGCATGACAGCCATTCGATTGAAGGGACCTCCAGCGAAAGGTTTTTTCTATCGCAGGGGCGGCGCGGTCAGCAGCGAGGCCTCTTTCTGAATACGGCGAGCGATCATGAGGTACAGATCGCCGTAGGCGGCCCCGCAGCGCCACGCTGCGGCGATGCTCCTCGACTCCTTCCAGCCGGCGACATCGAGCACCCGCACGCCTGCGCCGCCACCGACCTCAGAGCGAATGTAGAATTCCGGCAATATCGCGAGGCCAAGCCCAGAGCCGGCCATTTGACGGAGGCTGTCCAAGCTGGTGCCTTCATAGTCGCGCAGCAGGATCATCTCATAGTCGGCGCAAAGGTCCGCAACCGTGCGGTGGAGGTGATGGCGGCGATCCAGGCTGAGGATTTCCGCTCCTTTGAGGTCGTGTTTCGTCACCCGCGATGCCTGCGCAAGCGGGTGATCAGGCGGCGCCACTAGGTACAGTTGCTCACGCAGCAGCGGCTCGATGACCAGATCGTCTCCCTGAATCGGCAGCGGCCCCAGCAGCATGTCGATCTGGCCGCGCGTCAATTCCAGCGCCTGTTCGTCCGGTATCCCTTCGCGGATATAGAGCCTGAGGTCGGGCTGCTCGCGATGGAGGGCAGCGACGATCGCCGGCATGAGATAAGGTCCCAGTGTGGGCGTGACTCCGAACCGGATGGTTCCCGCCCCGCCTTCAGCGGCGCGCGTGGCCAATGCACGGATGTCTTTCATTCCGATCAAGAGACGCCGGGCGCGATCGGCAATTTCCCTTCCGACAGGTGTGAGTTCGACGCTGCCGAGGCCCCGTTCGACCAGCGTGACGCCGAGCCGCTCCTCGAGAGCGCGAAGCTGTTGGCTCAACGTGGGCTGCGAAACGTGAGCTGCCTGCGCAGCCCGACCGAAATGTTTCAGATCCGAAACTGCGACAAGATACTCGAGTTGGCGAAAGGTCGGCATGCTAATCCTATAGCGACATTCTATCGCTTTCCGCGATTTCTCTCGCCTTGCCTACTAAGCCAGCGCGGGATCGTTGTGCGAGCCTGCCGTATGATCAGGGAGATCGACCTCCCGAACGGTCCCGGTTTCGGCCTAGTCATGTCCGCTAATGTGGACTCTCCGGCAGCCTAGAGCGTCCACGTTGGCAGCGATACCGACCGACTGGTCGCGTGGCTGCGACGGCGTCTCCTCTCAGAGCTGTCGTTGACAACGCGACCACCTCGGCGGGAATTAGTCGACGGCTTCCACCGGCAGCTCCCATTGTGGCGGCCGAACTTGCGCCTGGTAATTGGATCGATTGGTCCTCGTCGAATTATCAGCGGCGGCGCGGTTGTGGGGGTAGCGGCAACTGGTGGACCGCGGCGGCTCTATGGTAGTACGAGCGGCGACACATATTCGTTATTTTTATCCAGCGTGGGGCGCCAATCATGACCATTTTCCCGCGTTCATGCTGACGGCTGCCAATCCGTCATCTGCAATATATTTCCACCTAAGCGCTGAAACGCGCGTTGGCGGCAGGAAAAGACGATGATCTGCTGATCGCGCGCCTGGCGATGCAAGGCATCGAACATGCGCTCGATTCGATCGTCGTCCGAATAGACAAGCGCATCGTCCAGGATGACCGGCGCCGGGCGCCCGTCGCGTGCGAGCAAGCGGGCGAACGCCAGCCGGGTGAGCACCGAGAGCTGTTCGCGCATACCGCCGCTCAGACGCTCGACATCCTCTTCCTGACCGCCGCGCACAATCTTCTGCGGCAACAGGGTGCGATCGTCGAAGCTGATCGTAACATCGTCGAACAACAGGCCGAGCAGCGGGCGCAGTTCGTTCATCACCGGCGTGAGATACAGGTCACGCGCCTCTGCCCTCGCCGTCTCAAGCGCCGCAGACAACCGCGAGAGCACCGCCACCTCCTGCGCAAACGCTGCCACCCGAGCTTCGGCCGCATTCAGCGCATCGACGGTCTGAAGCCAGTTTTCCTCGACGGCGTCGTCGGATCGAGCCGTGATCCGCGCATTCAGTCCCGCGATGGTCTCGCGCAATTGCTGGATCTCGCTCTCGGCGGCCTGCTCGACCGAACGAATCCGGCGCAACGCTGCCTCCGCGGCGTCGAAATCCTGCACAGCGGAGACCAACGCATCCACCTGTTCCTGCGCTTGTCCAAGCAGCGCCTCGCGCTCGGCAAAGCGGATGCCAAGCTCCTCGCCTCTCGCCTCGCGCGCATCTGATGGGCCCAGCACCGCAGCGCTCTGCTGCTCCCGCGCCTGCAACCGCGCCAGTGCCGTTTCCGCGCCAACGAATGCCGTTTCCGCCTGAGCGCGAACCGGTTCGGTCACGCGGATCGTCTGCGTTGCATCGCGTCGTCGTTGTTCCGCCGCTTCACAAGCGACGCGCGCCTCCTCCGGATCGGCCTTCAGTTCGATCGGCACCGGATCGACCGCCGCCAGCATCACCGCAGCCCCGCGCAACGCCTCCAGCCCATCCGGCGCAAGCACGGCGAGCTGCGCGCGCGCCTCGCTCGCCTGCGCCTCGATCCCTTGCGCGTGGACCTGCTGTTCGCGGGCCGCCGCCAGATCGGGCACCCCCATCGACGCGAGCAGCGCACGCCGCTGCGCCTCCACCGCGGCGAGCCGGCCGTCATCCTGATCGGCCCGGTTCGATCGCAGCGTGATCACCCCGACGCCCGGTGCGACGAGTTCGGCGTGACCGTCATAGCCGCGCTCCTCGCCATCCTCCAGCACGAGACCCTGCAGCGTGACGCTCTCCGCAGCGCCGTCGGCATAGGTGACGGTGACCGAAGGGCGCGCGGCATCCTGCACGGCGCGGATGCGGACGATTTCCACGTCGAGCCCGGCCAGCTCCTCGATCGCCCCCGCTGGCAGGCGCACCTGCGCGAGCCGCGCCTCACAGCCTTCGATCTTTGAGCGCGCTTCCTCGGCGCGGCGAAGACGATCCTCGACCTCGGTGCGCCGCTCGGCAGCATCGCGTGCGCGCGCTGCGGCATTCAGTGTGTCGAGCAAGGCGCGCGCTTCGGCTTCCTCCGCCTCTGCCTTCTCTGCTTGAGCCTGCGCCGCAGCGATTGCGGCGCTTGCCGCCTGGCGACGGCGGACCGCCTCGTCCCGCTGCGAATTCGCCGTGCGGCTCTCCTCGGCCACCTGCTGCGCTTCCGTCGACGCGGCGAGAAACTGTTGCTGCTCGCGTTCCGCCATATCCCGGCGTTCGCGTGCCAATCCGAGTTCGGCTTCCGCAGCCTTGAGCTTGTCAGCCTGCGCGCGAGCCGCATCCAAGGTGGCTTCGGCGGCAATCACTGCCTGGCGCCGCGCATCGCGCTCGTCCGCATTCTCCAGTTCGGCAAGCCGCTTCTGCGCCACGCCGCGCCGGTCAAGCTCATCGCGTAGCGCCGCAACTTCGTCCGCGAGCCGGCGCTCGTCCGCCGCCAGGCAATCGCGGAGCTCGATCGCAGCGGCGTAGCGCCCACCCGCCTTGGGGCGACCGGTTGCTGTCACTAATGCCCCGCTTTCCTCTGCGGCGGCAGCGATGATCTCGGCCATGCGCCGCCCGCCCGTCATTGCTTCGACTTCGCCCTGCACCGATTCGAGCAGACTGGTGCGCGCGAGCCGGTCGCTATCCTCCGCTGCGCGGCTCCGCTGTTCGATCCCGGTGATGCCCTGGCGCACCCAGAGCAGCCCAGCCGGCCCGCCGGCGCCGCCATGGATCAGGCCGGCGATGAAATTCTCCGCTTCGTCAGCCTGCGCAATCAGCCGACCACTGGCCATATCCGCAACTTTGGCGAACCTCCCGGTATAGAATTGCTTGGTGATGCGCAGCTGCTGGTCGCCAACTGCGATATCCGCCTCGATCAGCGGACTGCCGCCGCTATAGGGGCGCAAATTGCGGACATCGCCAGCGGTGCTCGAATGCGGCTGGAAGAACAGGCCGTGCAGCGCCTCGAAGCTGGTCGATTTGCCGAACTCATTGGCAGCACACAACACGTTCACGCCATCCCCAATCCCCTCGATCGCCACGCCGCGCCCGCCGAAGCGCTTGACGTTATGCAGGCGGAGGGCGGTAAGCTTCATGCCGACACCGCCTGGGCATAGCCATAGAGCCGCGCCAGCGCAGCCGCGGCGACACCGCGTTCCGCCGCAGAACGGCTGCTGTCCTCGCTTTCGGCGAGCAGGGCGTCGGCTGCCTCGCGCAACGCGCCAGCACGATCGATCCCATCCAGATCCTCCACCGCACACTCGGTCGCGAGATCCGCGTCGTCGAGCGCAAGCCACCCGAAATCGGGCGAAACCGCTTCCACCCCCGCTGCCAGAGCGGTGCGTGCCGCTAGTCCTGCGCGTCCGCTGGCCACGATCCGCGCGAGTGTCTGCCGACGATCGCGCAATTCAGGCAACAGCGCGGCCAATGCAGGGGCAGGATCGTCCTCGGCCAGCAAATGCAGGTCGAGCGTACGCCACACAAAGCTGGCGGTGGCGAGCGCAGTCGCCTGCGGCAGTGCGCCGGGTCCGGCGATCTCGATCAACAGCGCCTCTCCCGGACGGTCATGCTTGAACCGATCCTGTTCGGGCGTGCCGCTGTAGCGCGTGCGCGGATCGACTTCGATCGCACCGTGCCAGTCGCCGAGCGCCAGATAGTCGAGGCCAGCCCGGCGCGCACGATCAGGCGCGATCACTTCCGACGCGCCGGAGTCCTCCGAAAAACTCTGGATCGGGCCATGCGCCATGCCGATGCGAACTGCTCCCTCGGGGGTCCCCGCCCCGTCCATCCACGCACTCAAATCGCGTCCGGGGCGGCGCGTGGTGCACGGCGCCGGAAGCAGCACGGCCCCGGATGCCAGCTCCATCGGAGCAGCGTCGACCGCCAACACGACATTCTCGGGCGCTTCTCGCGTCAGTTGCGCCCACAATTCGCTCGCCTGGAGCGAGTCATGGTTGCCTGGCAGGATCACCCAGCGGATCGGCGCGTGATGCGCCATTTCGGTAAGCGCCTGGCGCCGCACATCGGCGGCTGGCGTCTCGGTATCGAACGTATCGCCGGCGAGCAGGATGGTGTCCGCCCCCTGTGACCGCGCATGTTCGGCGAGCCGACCAATCACCGCGTGACGCGCCTCGCGGAGCCTGCCGGGCAGGTCGCCGTCGAAATTGCCGAAGCGCTTGCCCAGATGCAGGTCGCTCGAATGGATGAAGCGGATGGTCATTCGGTGATGTTCTGCATTATCGGCGGCCCCGCGTCACCGCGCATCCGCGCGATCGCCTCGTCGAGCCGCGTGCGCGATCCCGCCGCGAGCCGTTCGACACCCAGCAACCGCGCCAGTTCGCGCGCGGGATCGGGCTCGTCGAGCAGTTCCGGATGCGCCTGAATCACCGCCGCCAGTTCGGCCAACGGGATATCCGGTATCCCGCGACGCGACTCCTCGTCCGCCGACATGCGGTATGGGACGGTTTCGGCTATCGCACCCCCGCTTCCAGATGAACTCGCCGCTCGATTCCTGTGTTCGGTCGAAATCGCGCAGATGCATTTCGATGCGCTCGCGGATCTTGGAGCCGGTACGCAGCCAGCCATGTGCGCGCGCGATCCGCTGGTATAGGATATCGGTGCGCAGTGGGCTTTCGCTCTCGATCACCGCCGCGATCAGCGCCCGGAGCGTGTCGCGATAGGCAAAGTCGAAGAAGCGATCGGGATCGGTCGCGATACCGGACAGATCGGTCAGGCGATACGCCCCCTCCGCAGCAACGCCGGGCGATGCTTCCCCTTGCACGGTTGCGACCTGGGTTGGGGGCGCTTCGGCTGCGACCACTGCGCCTTCGGCGACGCCGGGCCCTGGGACCGTTTCGAAGGTCTCGACGACGTCATTGTCGACGATTGGCTCGATGCCCTCGGCTTCATGCCCGGCGTCCCAACGGACCGTGACGGCTGGCTCGGTTTCTGCGACGCGGCCGGCCTCCAGCAGCGCATCGAGCGCAGCATGCAGCCGCTCGATGCAGCCGGATGGGTCATACCACCAGTCGGTCGACCAGACGCGCAGGATATTCCAGCCCAGCCCGACCAGGACCTGCTCACGCACCTTGTCGCGATCGCGCGCGGTTGCGGCGCTGTGATAGGAGGCGCCGTCGCACTCGACACCGGCCAGATAGGCTCCGGGCAGATCGGGATGGCGAATGCCGAGGTCGATGCGAAATCCGGAAACGCCGACCTGCGGCACGACCTGCCAGCCGCGCCGCTCCAGCTGCTCGGCTACCGCTTCCTCGAACGGAGAATCGAAACCCCCGACCGACCCCATGGTCCGTGCCGGCAACGCGATCGTCCCGCGCTCGGCATAGTCGAGAAAGGTCTTGAGGTGATGGACCGCCATCGCCTTGGTGCGCGTCGAATCGATCTGGTCGGCGGTGAAGCCCGAAAACACGATCAGCTCCTGCCGCGCGCGCGTGACCGCCACGTTCAGCCGCCGCTCGCCACCGTCGCGATTGAGCGCGCCGAAATCCATCGTCAGCTTGCCCGCCGCATCCTTCCAGAAGGTGATCGAGAACAGGATGACATCGCGCTCGTCGCCCTGCACATTTTCAAGATTCTTGACGATCGTCGGCTCGATCCGCTCGTCGGCGAAAAACCATTCGAGCGCGGGCATTTCGCGCCGGGCTGCGTCGAGTAGGTCGAGGATCAATGATTGCTGCTGCGCATTGAAGGTGATGATCCCCAACGTCGGGCGGGTCTTTTCGGGCAGGTCGAGCCAGGTCCGCATCCGCGCCACGGCTTCGTCCGCAACGACCTGCGCCTCGATCCGGTTGGTCCGGCTCTTGCCACGGTCGTAAACTCCGTTCGGCACCTTGTGCAGCCTGACTGCGCGATCCTCGACTTGGGGCGACGGGAAGGTGACCAGCCGGTTCTGATAATAATGATAGTTCGAAAAGGCGATCAGCGATTCGCTGCGGCTGCGATAGTGCCAGCGCAAGTCGCGCACCGGAATGCCCGACGCCTTGGCTTCGTCGAGGATACTTTCGAGGTCGCGCTCGTGATCGGCGACCTCCTCCTCTTCCTCGTTGCGCCCGAAGAAGTTGGTCGGCGGCAATTGCTTGGGGTCGCCGACGATGATCGTCTGGCGTCCACGCGCGATTGCGCCCACCGCGTCCCAGGTCGTGATCTGCGAGGCTTCATCGAAGATCACCACATCGAACAATGCCTGATTAGGCGGGAAATATTGCGCGATCGACAGCGGCGACATCAGCATGCACGGTGCCAGCTTCGAGAAGCTCTCGGGCATCTTGCCGATCAGGTCGCGGATCGACTGGCTGGGGCGTTGCAACTCCATCTGATAGCGCAGCAGGCCCAGTTCGGAATTGCGCGGCACTGACTGCACCGGCGGAAGCCCGTGCGCGATGGCGCTGATCACCCGCCCGGTTGCATGGCTGCGAACCAGATCGTCAATCTCACGAAACTCGACGATGGCGTTGTCATGGCTGAAGCGGCGGAAGTCGCGCAGCACCGGATCGCCATCCAGCACCGAGGGCAACCACCACCGCGCATAACCCAGGCGGAACGCCGCCTGGGTCTGGTCCGGGGCCACGCCCCCATCTTCCAGGCGGGCGACCAGCCCTTCCAGCCCTGCCGCGATGGCGCGGTTGCGCACGCGGCACCATGCCGACCAATCGCGCAGCAGGTGGCGCGACTCCGCCAACGCCCCAAGCGTATCGCCCAGCGCGGTCAGCGCGTGTGGCCCGCTGTCGACTGTCACGCGGCGCCCTGCGCTGCTGGCAAAGCGGTCCCGCGCCGTGTCGAATACCCGCGTGGCCGCGAGCAGCTTGGCGCCCGCCTGCCAGATCCAGCCCGTTTCATCGCGATCCCGCAACGCAGCGGCGATGCGCTGCGCCACAGCGTCGCGATCCTGTCCGTCTAGCTTCACGGCAGCGCGGAGCTTGCCCGCGCGGGCGAGCAGGTCGGCGATCGCCACAGCGTCGGTGTCGAGGCCCGCTATCGGCAAAGGTCGATCGGTGAGAGGCGTACCGTCAATCACTGCCAGCTGCGCCTTCATCCGGCGCAGGTTGGGCAAGTCCTTTTCCGGTCGCGGCTCGCCACTTGTCGCGTAGCCCTGCAACAGCCGCGCGACCTTGCGCCGACCCAGCGCTGACAACGGCCAGAATGAGGCGCTCGCCTCGCGCCACTGGCGCTCCAGTGCCTCGGGATCCAGATCTCGCACGGCAGCGGGCTCGAACGTTGCGGCAAGCCCGTGCTCGGCACCGCGATAATCGGCGATCGCTGCCTCCAGCGCAGACAGGTCGCCCGCCCAGCGCGCAAAGTCGGGATCGAACGCGATCGACAGGTCGCGTCCGCGGGCACCCTCCATCGCTTCGGCGAGCTTCGACAGCGCGACGATTTCGGCCTCGCCCGGCCGATCCGCCGCCTCAATGCCGAGCGCGGACCGATAGCCGTCAAGCGCGCCTTCGAGCAATTCGCTCGCATTGCGCAACGACGCCCCCGCCGCGAGCGCTTCGTCCTGGCGTGCCGCGCTCCATTCCTCGATGTCTACCAGATCGAGCGCCGGCCGATGCTCGACCGACCCGAAGACCTTCCCGAGTTCGTCCGCCAGTTCCTCCAGCGCGGCCAGCGTCTGCGCGTCTTGCACCTGCCCCGGTTGCCAGCCGAGTTCCGGCGCGGGTGCGTCCGCGGCCCGTAGCGCGATGCCGAGCGCGAGATAGGGCGTCCAACCATTGGGATAGCGCTTGTGCAGCGCTGCGACATAACCGTTCAGCATATCGCGCCGCACCCGCAGCCGCTCGTTCACCGCGATCCATTGCGCCGGATCACCGCTCCCCCCATGCTCCCATGCGGACTTGAGCTGCGCCAGAAAATGGCGCCGATCGGCTTTGTTCGAATGCAGCTCGATGCAGTGATCGCCCAGGCCGTGCTCGCGCAGCCGACGATAGACCACGTCGAGCGCAGCCGTCTTCTCGGCGACGAACAGCACGGTCTTCCCCACCGCCAGGCAGTTGGCGATCATATTGGCGATCGTCTGGCTCTTGCCCGTGCCGGGCGGACCAACAATCACGAAATCGCGTCCCTCCGCCGCAGCCAGGCTTGCGGCAGTTTGCGACGAATCCGACGGCAACAGGCAGATGATGTCCACCGGCGCATAGATGCGGTCGAGCTCGGCTTCGTCATGAAAGGCCACCTGCCCCTCCTCACCGGAGAAGGGGTGTTCGGGCGTATCGATGAGATGTCGCACCACGCGATTCTCGCGAAGCGCATCGGTCCGTTCGACCAGATCCTTCCACATCAAGAACTTAGCGAAGCTGAAGGTCGACAGCGCGGTCTCGTCGAGCACTTCCATTCCCGGCACGTCGCGCACGGCGTGACGCATCATCGCATGAATCCGCGTCACATCGATACCGCTATCGTCGGTGGGCAGCGCGCCGGCGAACTGCGGCAGCTTCAAATCGAACTCGCGCTCCAGGAACTGCAACAGCGTCGCGTTGAAGCGCGGCTCGTCCTCGTGGAAGCGCAGGCGGAAGGGCGCGCTCGCGCTGCGCCGCTCAAGCTTGACCGGCACCAGCAGCAGCGGTGCGCGATAGCTGCGTGAGTCTTCGGGCTTTTTCTTCCAGCGCAGAAAGCCCACCGCGAGGAACAGTGTGTTCGCGCCGCCCTCGGCAAAATCGTTGCGGACCTGGCGATGCAGGTCAATCAGCCGCGCCTCCAACAGCGCTTGTTCGAGCGGCGACGGCAATTCATCGCGCGCCAGCGCTTCCGCCGCGAAACCGCGTTGGATATCGCGCCCATGCACCTCGCGGTACAGCCCAGCATCGCGCTCGCCGAGCGGGTTCTGATGGGGCAGCGAGACGATCTGGATCGCCGCGCCATCGGCCAGCCGATCCTCGAGATAGGCCACGTCCGTGCACAGAAACGGGATCGTCTTCTTGGTGTCCGGGAAGTTGAGCAGCCGGTTGCGCAACGTCAGATCGAGCAGCTTGCGTTGCCAGCGATCAATCCGTCCGGCGGCATTGGTCGGCTTTTCCTCAACCGGCACGACTGCCAGCTCATTGAAAGAAGGCGCCGCGGGCAGGGACAGTTCGGCTACCGCCGCCGCATCATCCGCATCCACATCCGCAGGGGCCCGCAGCTCGTGCGAGGCGAGCGGTGTGATCCCGCCGCTGCGCGCGCGCCGCACGTCGATTGCCGCGACAAAGCCGTGCGCGTCTTCCTCCCCCAGTCGGTAATCCAGCGCGCGCTGCGCCGCGTCGAGCGCCATCGCTGGTCGATGCGTCACGCCTGTGGTCTCGAACACGATCAGTTCGTGCGAGGCAAGCGCCTTGCGCACTTCCATCGCATCGGTCTCGATCGTATTCGCCAGCGTCCGCTTGACCAGCCATACGCCGACTGCGGCATGTCCCTCGAACATAAGGATGACGGGGTATAGGCCCGCCCCTTCCAGCGCCGCCGCGAACAGCAGCGTGGTGTCGAGGCAGGTGCCCAGTCGCTCCTCGGCAATCGTCGCCGGGCGGCGCACCTTCTGTCCGCGAGCCTCGAAGCTGGCGGGCGGCTCGGCATAATGCACTCCCATGGCAGCGATCGCCGAATAGATCGCCGCACACAGCATGTACGCGCGCTGCGGGTCACCCGACTGATAGCCATCCAGCCCGCTGGCATGGCCATGCGCCGCCAGCCGCTCTGCCGCGGTGCGCAGAATACGCGCGACCGCGGGTTCGTTCGGCATTACGAACGCGGGAAGCAGTTGCGCCATGTCGGCGACCCCGCCCCATTCGTCGCGCGCCAGCAGGCGAACGGCGAAGCGCTGCTCGTCGAGCAGCGTGTCGCCAGCGATAAGCCGCAGCGTGATCTCGCCGCGCTCGGCCTCGTTCAGGCCGGAAAGATAGTCGGCGTCGAGCTCGACCTTGCGGTCGCCGAGCGGCAGGCTGTCACCCGGCGCAAGCCTGTCGATCATCCAGGTCTTAGGCCGCAAAAAGGCGGGGGACGCAGTCAGCTCCAGTCGGCAGTTTTCATGGCGCTGGCCCGGTTCGTTGTCGATTCTGGATCGAACGAAGTACGGGGATCGCGTTCTGATAGGAAGCGTAAGTGAAACTGCCCGCAACATCGGCGACTATCGCCGGATGGCGCCCCTCTCCTGTCTCCGACCCTGCCGCATCATCGTTGAAAATCTGCATGGCATCCCCCTTGATGGACAGGATAGCGACGCATTACCAAGTTAAAAAGAATGAACTGCGCACGAATTTTCGGCCGTTATGGTCTGTTCCGGCGCGCGCCAGACGTTCCCGCTGCTTGACCCAGCTGTAAAACGATTGCTTCAAGCAGCATCGCTCGACAATTAAGTTTGAGAGCATGCGGAGAACAAAGGCCAACGCGATATCCGCAAAACTCTACGGTGATGGCGGCGCAACCAGGGTGTCGCAAGCCTGCCTTTGACCTTACCGAAATCTGTCATCCAACAACGCCAGCGACGCCCTGGAAAACATTCAGGGGACTTCCAGTTCATGTTGAGTCTGCGACGCGCCGGACGTCAAGCTCGACGACGTTCGCGTTCTGCTTTCTCAAGGCGTGCCGATTTGTCAGCTGTGCTGGAGCTCTGAGCGGTCACAGGTAACATCATAAACGAGTGGCTGAAGTTTGGAAATCGCAAGGGCGGCCTGAATGACCGACTGTGGGTCCTTTGCGACTCGAGGCTTAGTTGAACGAAGGTCCGCTTTCACAGCTGCTGCTCTTGAAACCGGCCAGTCTGCAATCGGCCCAGTAGCTGCCGGGCCGTCTCAGTACAAACTGCCAGTCTGCAATGCGCTCGAAAATCCGTCATTCAGCCTGCCGATCGTGCCACTACAACCTGTCGCGACAGTATTATTATGCGACGGCTCTTCTCAATCGCCCTATTGATTCATTTTGACCGGCGCCGCGTCGAGAACGCGTCACCAACTTGGGTTATTGCCCGACCGGCATTTGCGTCATCTTAAGCGCAAACCTGGAGAGATGCGGCATGTCCCTTTGTCAGCAAATGGACGCGGTCCGCAAATCCCGAGCATGGAGCTCTGAAAGCGATCATTCGCGGGCAGCATGGCAGCTATTAGCGCGCTCAATCGAGCATTTTTTACAATTGCAGCGCGCATGGGATTAAAATAATAGTAGCACGTCAAAATATTATGTCGCGTTCATCGCGACTAGCCGTGACTTGATACGCCTTCTTGATATCTTCGATCTGCATCAGAAAGTTGTTCAGATCGGAGTCTGGGTGGGGCACAAAATACCGGACCGTTCGATCATTCAGCACGACGACATCGCAGATTGCGTCGATCCGACGCAGATCCCGGATCAGGTCTCCAATCTGATCGGGTTCTACCCGAAGATACTCAGACATCTTGCGACCCAGGTAGTTCGAGCCGCGCACCACGCGTCCTGGGGAATCGGGAACCACAATCAAAACCTCATCGACTCGGCATATCTCAATGGCGTTCTGCAGACTCGTTGCCCACTCCTTCGCGGTTACACGCGCCTCGGCTCGCTCGACTATCGCTAGCGCGCGTTCATAGCTCGGTTCTGGGGTCGTCGGCACCGCACTGGCGGAACTGCCAGAATTGAGCATCTGCAACGCTGCGAGAGGTAGGGCGATCAAAGTTGCCACCTCGCCTGGCGAGGTGCGCCGCTCGTTGAGCCACTCAACCGTCGCAATCCACATTGTGGTCAGAGACCCCTGCTGTGCGGAGAGCAGTTCAAGCTCGATCCGCACCTCATATCCGCCGGTAGCTGCTAGTTCTTCCGCCATGCGCGTGAAGGTCGAGGTAACACCACCGATGAAAGCGGCTGGAAGTGTGAGCCGCGGCTCATCTAAGCGCCGGAATTGAAACGTGACAGCGTCGTTAATCATCTCGGTCTCACCTCTTGGGGTGCATGATGGGAAATTGCTCGCGGCGCGTCCAGGATTAACGGCAGCAGAGGGAGTTCTAACTTCATTGGCCTGCTCGATTAGCTAAAGTCGGGAATGTTGGCAGTGATGCTACTTTGGATTTTGGCCGTGTTTGCGTCGCCAACATGAGGAGCCAGATCAGTTCATGGAACTAAGTTTGGAGGTCCGCAGAAGGGATGCGACCTGCTCGCGTTCATCGTGTGCTTAGCAAAACGGATTTTTTAATCTGCGCCTCAACTCCGGACCGGCTATCCCAGTCTCCCCGGTCGATCGCTTGGCCAACAGGAGCGGTCACCTTTAGAGCCCCGAACCAGCGCGAGCGTCCGACCGTAGCGATCCCATGCGCTTGATGCGAACATTACCGATCAATGTGGCCTTGGGAAGCGCTGAGATGCCCTTGGGTCGTATGGCGCGCATTTGCGGCCCGCACCTCCTCCTCCGCTGTCGTGGTTGTGGCGTTTTCTATTCATGACGAGTCCGAAGCCGGCTTTATGGCCAATATTATGACGAAACACTTGAAAGACATAATTTCTCTTTAGATTCAGAAAAATTTGGCAGCCTCCCGCTCCGCCATTCGTCTCTCTTTCACGGGCGTGCGATTTGCCCGCAGTCCTGAACGGCAATGCTCGCGGGCACCTTGGCGTCCGTGTCGTCACGTCCCCATTGCGACCGAATGGCTGGCTGATAAGTGTTCGACTTCGGGGTCGGACCCGGAGTCCGCGACCGGGGGAGTGTTGACGAGAGTGCCTATCGGAATTCAGCGCTTGGACGGCTCCATGCTTCACTTGGCGATTCTGTCGTGAGCGGGTCGGTCCTGATCGCGGACGATCACCCGCTGTTCCGCCAGGCGCTGAAGCTGGCGATCGAGCGGATCATGCCGGGCGCGCGCATCGTCGAGGCCGGCACGCTGGCGACCGCTGCCGCGGCCGCCGCATCGACGCAGGAGCTGCGCCTGATCCTGCTCGACCTCAAAATGCCCGGCGCGGTCGGCTATTCGGGTATTGCGTTGCTGCACGCCGAATGCCCCGATGTTCCGATTCTGGTCGTATCGAGTGCCGGAGCCGAAGCGGCGGGGGGAGGCGCGCGCGTTTGGCGCGGTCGGCTATCTTCACAAAGGGTGCGACCTCGCCACGATCGAGGATGCGATCGCTCGCGCGCTCAACCATGTCGCACCGGTCGAACAACCGCCCGGTGTCCAGCCGGCAGATCAGGTCCGCAGGACGGTTGCCGGTTTCACTCCGATGCAGCTCAAGGTTTTGCTCGCGGTGCTCGATGGACAATTGAACAAACAGATCGCCCACCGCCTCGATATCAGCGAGGCGACGGTGAAGGTTCACATGACAGCGATCATGCGCAAGCTGGACGTGCGAACGCGGACCCAGGCGGCGCTGGTGGCGCGCTCACTCGGGATCGATTCGCGCGACTGAGGCGCCGCGCAGGAACGCATCGATCGCGTCGGGGGTCGCGGGCTTGGCGAGCATCTCGACGCCCAACGCTAAGCCCGGGCGCACAGTTCCGCGCCGGACTCTGCGGTAACCAACAGAATCGGTAGTCCCGACCGGCGCGCGCGCAAGGCCGGGATGAGGGCCAGACCGGTTTGTGCGTCGCCAAGCTGATAATCGACCAGCGCAGCGTCTGCGCGCTCCACCATCTCGAGCGCTTCGTTCGCGTCGCGCGCACCCATGCCACGATGGCCCAATGCCGCGAGCAGCGCGAGGCTGGCCGCGACGATGCGGGAATCGTCATCGACGACAAGGACGGTGAGCGCACGCGACGGCCCGTCAGGCTCCGTTACCGCTGCCGGGTCATGCGCCGGGACGCCGTCGGCGGCAGGCAGGGTCAGAATGAACCGGCTGCCGCGACCCGGGCGCGACCGGACGTCCAGCCGGCCGCCGATCAGCGGCAGGATCCGTCGCACCAGCGCCAGGCCCAGCCCGAGCCCCTCCGCCTCGACCATGCCCAGCCGGGTGAACTCGGCGAAGATCAGGGGGATCTGCGCTTCCTCCAGGCCGACCCCGGTATCGACGATATCGATGCGCCAGTCGCCGCCACGGCGGCGCACCCCGACCAGCACGCCGCCCGCAGGAGTATAGCGCAGTGCGTTGCCGACAATGTTCTGCAACACCGATCGGAGCAGCCCGACGTCGCACCGCACCGCGCCGCGCAACGCGACGGCGTCCAGACGCAATCCCTGCGCCGCCGCCGTCGGACGGAGATTCGCGAGCAGATCCGACAAGAAGGGAGCAAGCGCGATCGCGACCGGCTCTGGCGTGACCCCACCCGCGTCGAGTCGGCTGATATCGAGCAGCGAGCGCAGCAGGTCCTCGGCTGCCAGCAGCGAGCCTTCGATCTGTCCCACCAGGCCCTGTTGCGTCGGTGACACGTCCCGGGCGAGCGCGCCGGTAAACAATCGCGCGGCGTGAAGCGGCTGAAGCAGGTCATGGCTGGCCGCCGCCAGGAAGCGCGTCTTGTCGCGGTCCGCCAGCGCGAGCCGCTGGTTGGCGGCGCTCAACTCGCTGGTGCGCTGATCGACCCTGCGCTCCAGCTCCTCCAGCGTCGTGCGCAATTCGGCCTGCGCGCGTGCTTCGGCGCTAATATCGGTGAACGACATGACATAGCCGCCGCCCGGCATCGGGCCGCCAACGGTCTTGATCGTCTTGCCGTCGTGACGGCGGCGCTCGAAGCTGTGCGGCTGACCGTTGCGCAGGTGATCCAGCCGCTTCTCGACATGATAGTCGATCTCGCCCGGTCCGAAATCGCCATGGCGGGCATTGTGGCGGATCAGGTCGGCGACCGGTGCGCCGACATAGACCATGTCGGACGGATAATCGAACAGCTCGAGATAGCGGCTGTTCCACGCGACCAGGTTCAGGTCGGCGTCGACAACGCTGATCCCGGCATCGATATTCTCGAACGTCGATGCGAGCAGCTTGCGCGAGAATTGCAGGCTGGCCCCGCCTTCGTCGAGCAGCCGTGCGACATCCTGGAGGCTCATGCGGTTGCCGGCGAGCGCCGACGCGACGAGCGCGCGTGCGGAGGAAGCGCCGACCACCTGCGCAATCAGCGCGCGCGCACGGCGCGCCGATCGCCGATCGACCGGTGCCATCGGGTCCATGTCGTCAAAGGCGCGATCCGCGCGCTCATGGCCGACAAAGCTACCGGTCAGTGCGATAAGGTCGCGCTGGTTGCTGATTGCGCGCTCGGCTCCGAACAGGCGGGGCAATTGTGGCGCATGGATGCCGCGTGCTGCCACTGCCGCATAGACGAGGAGATTGGCGCCGACGCTCCAGATCACGCCATGCGTCAGCGGAGAGGCGGAGCCGATACCAAGAAGGTTGACCGGGTCAGCCAGTCCACCCGTCAGTCCTGCAATCCAGTACGCGGGCAGCACCGGCGGCAACGCCAGCGTGTAGAGCCACAGCAGGAACCCGGTCGCCAGGCTCGCCCGCGCGGCTAGCGGGTCGCGATCCTTCCCGGTCGCGGCGAGCATCAGATGCGGCACGAATTGCGCCATCGCGGCAAAGGCGATCAGCCCGATCGAGGCAAGCGAATCCTGCGACGAGACCAGTAGCGCCCATCCGAGGCCAAGCGCCATGATCGCGAGGATCGTGAGGCGGCGGAGCGTCAGCATCCGCTCACCCATCGCGCCCGATGCGGCGGCGGAGGCGAGGCCGCGCCGCCGCACCAGTGTCGGAAACAGCAGGTCGTTCGAGACCATCGTCGCCAGCGCGGTCGAATCGACGATCGCCATCGACGCAGCCGCGCTCACCCCGCCCAGCAGGGCGGCGATCACCACCCAATATTGGCCCTGCTCGGCGGGCAGTTCGAGGACGTACCAGTCGACCGGGACATCGGGTTGCAGCGAGATCACCCCGGCCAGCGCGATCGGCAAGACAACCAGCGCCATGACCGCCAGATAGGAAGCCAGGCCAAAGCGGGCGTGGACGAAATCGTCGGGCTGCCGCGCCTCGACCAGGCCCATATAGAATTGGCGGGGCAGGACGATGATCGCCGGCATCGCGATCAGGAAGATCACCGCGACTTCGATCGAGATTCGATCGGTGCTAAAGCTCTGCTGGAACCGCTCCAGCCCACGGCTCAGCGTTGCCGAATCGCTATTGGCGATCACCGCCACCGCGATCCCGGCGACGAGCAGAAGGGCGACAAGCTTGATGACCGATTCGAGCGCGATCGCATAGAGCAGCCCTTCGCTGCGTCCGGCGAGTTCGAACTTGCGCGCGCCGAACAGCGCCGCAAACAGCGCGAGCACCGGCGCCGCGACCAGCATCGTCTGGGTGGCGACATCCGCACCCGACACGATCGAAAAGGCGGCCCCGATCGAGCGGAGTTGCAGCGCAATGTACGGAATCGTTCCGAACAGGGCGATGGTGGTCACCAGCCGGGCGACGACGATGTCGTGGCGAAACCGTGCGGCGATAAAGTCCGACACGGTCGTCGCCCGCTCCTCCGCGACCGAGTAAGCCAGACGTCTGAGCAGGCGCGGCGCGACCAGCAGCAACAGGATCGGCGCGGCATAGATCGGCAGATAGCTCCACCCGTCACGCACCGCGCTGCCGACCGCGCCGTAAAAGGTCCAGCTGGTGCAATAGACGCCCAGCGCGAGCGTGTAGGCACGGCGACGCAGATGCGGGCGCACGACGTCCGACTTGCGCTCGACCAACGCCGCGACGGCAAACATCAGGAGAACCAGCGCCAACGCAAAGAAAGTGGAGAGGCTGAGGCTCACAGTGACTCCGCAGAGCAATTGGGGGCGAGCAGATGTCCCGCCCGAGCGGCTCGACCTTGGCAGCACTAGGCAGTCTGGCCGGCTGTGCGCAATCGCATTCGTCGCAGGTCGGCGCTTTGTCCCGGGGTGAATGCGCGCCGCCT
Source organism: Sphingomonas sp. J344 (assembly GCF_024700005.1). Taxonomy (NCBI): domain Bacteria; kingdom Pseudomonadati; phylum Pseudomonadota; class Alphaproteobacteria; order Sphingomonadales; family Sphingomonadaceae; genus Sphingomonas; species Sphingomonas sp. J344. The sequence continues at coordinate 1,685,142 of NZ_JAJONB010000001.1, forward strand.
GCTCGGGCTCGTCATCTGGCGCGGCGACCCGAATGGGCCTAGGCGCAGTCCCGGCGAAACGGTCAGGGGGAATGCGTGGACGAGGACGTGCTGATCTTGCCGGGGTTGATGTGCGACGCGGCCATGTTCGTGGAAACGTTGAAGCAGGTTCCGCGATCGCACGTGATCGATGATCACTATGGCGGCGCCGACCGGATCGATCAGATGGCGGCGCACGTTCTAGCCGCTGCGCCCGACCGGTTCGCCTTGATCGGTCATTCGATGGGCGCGCGGGTCGCGCTCGAAATCGTCGCGCGGGAACCCGATCGCGTTACCCGATTGATGCTTGCCGATACGGGCGTCCATGGCGTCCGTCCGGGAGAGATGGAAAACCGCTATGCCTTGCGCGATCTCGGTCGCCGCGAAGGCTTCGACCGGCTGGTCGATGCCTGGCTTCCCCCGATGGTGGGTGATGCGGCACGCGGCGACCCGGTGCTGATGGATGCGTTGCGCGCCATGTGCCGGCGTGCCGGGCAGAAGGTGTTCGAGGCGCAGACCGAGGCACTGTTGCACCGCCCTGAAACCGGCCTGGTGCTGCAGGCACTGACCTGTCCGGTCAGCGTGGTCGTCGGGGCCGAGGACCGATGGTCACCGCCTGCCCAACATCGCGAGATTGCGGCGGGCATCGCCGGCGCGCAGTTTCATGTGCTGGACGGTGCGGGGCACATGGCGCCCGCCGAAAAGCCGGATGAATTCAACGCATTGGTTCGCGGGTGGCGCGCGCTTCCGACTAAAAGCAACCCGCCCGGCTCCCTGAGGGAGCGGTCAGCGGCAGTCTGGACGCGCGTCGCGCCGGTCGACCTGCACATCAGCGCGTCGAGTCGCGGATCAGGTCGATCAGCCAGCGCAGGCCCGGATCGTTGCTGCGCGTAACATGATATTGCGCCATCTCGACCAAGGGCGGGATCGGCAGCGGGGGTGCCACGGCCACCAGCGGAAAGTTGCGCGCCATCTGCGCCGCCAGCCGTCCCTGGATCAGCGCCAGCCAGTCCGTATCCTGCAACAGCCACGGCAGCATGCCGAAATTGGGCGCGATCATCGCGATGCGGCGCTGGATGCCCATGCGGTCGAGAAAGGCGTCGCCGAAGCTTGGCAGTCGCTCGTCGCCGATCGCGACATGGACATGGTCATAGGCCAGCATCGCCGCCAGCGTGGTCTCGCCGCCGAGTGCCGGGTGGCCCGCACGCCCAACGAGGTGATAGGCGTCCTCGAACAGCGGCTCCGACGGCAGTTCGGGGGTCAGATATTCGCGCAGCGTGATGAGCAGGTCGATCCCGCCGCTTTCGAGCAGTTCGATCCGGCGCGGGCTGGGCAGCAGCAGTTCGATCCGCACGCCGGGCGCGGTCGCGGACAGGCGGGTGACGATCGGGAACAGGATCGACGTCGCGATGTAATCCGATGTCATGATCCGGAACGTCCGGTTGGTCGTCGCGGGATCGAAATGGCGCGAGGTGGCAATCACCCCCTCCATCGTCTCCAGCGCCTGTCGCACCTGCGGCAGCAGTGTCTCGGCGAAGGGGGTGGGATACATGCGCTTGTTGCGCGCGATCAGCAGCTCGTCGCCGAAATAGCTGCGCAGCCGGGCCAGCGCGTTGCTCATCGCCGGCTGGCTGAGGTTAAGCCGCTCCGCCGCGCGCGACACGCTGCGGTCGCTCATCAGCGCCTCGAACGCGACGATCAGGTTGAGGTCCAGTCCCTTGAAGCGCATCGGCCATCCATTTTTTGCATGAATGCTAATGGATAAAAACAATCACTTTTTCAATGAAGATCGATGCCGCTAGGGCGGGGACAACCACGATTGGAGCAGGATGCATGAGCAAGGTAAGCGAGATCCGCTATGTCGGATATGCCGTCACGGCGCTGGAGGAAGAGCGCGCCTTTTACGCCGATGTCTGGGGGCTGGAGGCGGTCCCGTCGGACGATGGCATGGTCTATTTCAAGGCACAGGGGCACGACGAGCATCATGTCGTCCGGCTGCGCGCGGCGGATACCAAGCGGATCGATGTGATCGCGCTGGCGGCGGAAAGTCGCGCCGATGTCGATGCGCTGCACGCCAAGGTTGCAGCGGCCGGCTGCCGGATCATCCATGCCCCGCGCGATCTGACTGCGCCGGGCGGCGGCTATGGCTTCCGCTTCTTCTCCCCGATGGCCTGCCGTTCGAGATTTCGAGCGATGTCGCGCGCGGATCGAGCCGCGAGATGCAGCGCTGGGACGGCGTGCCGCAGAAGATCAGCCATATCGTGCTCCACTCGCCCGACCATCAGGCGATGGTGAAATTCTTTGTCGACGTGCTCGGCTTCCGCGTCAGCGACTGGCTGGGCGACTTCATGTGCTTCCTGCGCTGCAACAGCGCGCATCACCGTATCGCGATCCTGCCCGGGCCGGCCTGCCTCAACCATGTCGCCTATGACATGCTGACCGTGGACGACATGATGCGCGGGATCAGCCGCCTGCGGAAGAAGGGCACCGATATCCGCTGGGGCCCGGGGCGGCATACGGCGGGCAACAACACCTTCAGCTATTTCACCACGCCGAGCGGCTTTGCGGTCGAATATACTTCGGAGCTGGAAGAGGTCGATTTCGAGAATCATGTCGACAAGGTGCACGTCCCGGGACCGCAGATCATGGACCAATGGGGCGTCGGCGTCGGCGGCCCGCAGACCATGCCGCATCCCGAGCCCGATGCGGGCCTGTTCCAGGCGGCGGAGGTCTGATCGATGGCACTCTTCGAATATTTCCCGAACTATATCTGGAACCTGTCGGTCGCCATCGCGCTGGAGAGCGGCGGGCGGATCGGCGAGATCGTCGATATGTGCCAGCCGATCCGCGACGCCGCCGCGTCGGGTTCGGATGCCGGCACGCCGCAATTCATGGCCAAATGGGTCGAGATGGGCGACAAGCTGATCGGCCTGGCGGACGAGGATGAGGCCGCGGGGCGCGGCTTCTCCGCCTCCGACAAGCTGGAACGTGCGTCGCTCTATTTGCTCGTCGCCGAGCGGATGCAGGGCCATGGCCATCCCGGCCGCGCCGAAACCTATGCGCGCGCGCTCGACACCTTTGCGCGCTCGACCCGGCTGGGTTCGATCAACCGCGAGCGTGTGGAAATCCCGCTGACCACCGGCACCATGCCCGCGCTCTGCACCCGCGCCGAGGGGCCGGGGCCGCATCCGGTGGTGGTCTACTGCAACGGTCTCGATAGCTGCAAGGAGCTGCTCTACTGGTCCCGCCTGCCCGAGGCGCTGGCCAAGCGTGGCATCTCGACCCTGTGCGTCGATCAGCCGGGCACCGGTGAAGCGCTGCGCCTGCAGAACCTCCCCCGTCGATCCGCACAGCGAAAACTGGGCGAGCAAGGCGATCGACTGGCTCGAAACCCAGCCCGACGTCGACCCCAAGCGCATCGGCATGACCGGCATCTCGCTCGGCGGCCATTTCGCGCCGCGCGCCGTCGCCTATGAACCGCGTTTCGCCAGCGGCGCATGCTGGGGCGCGAACCACAATTGGGCCGAGGTACAGCAGAAGCGGCTGAAGCGCGAAGGCGAGAATCCGGTCCCGCATTACTGGGCGCACGTGATTTGGGCGTTCGGCGCCAAGGACATGGACGACTTCCTCGCCAAGGCGGAGGATATGAACCTCAACGGCCATATGGGCGGGGTGCGCGTCCCCTTCCTCGTCACCCATGGCGCCAAGGACCGGCAGATCAGCGTCGATTATGCGCAGGATTGCTACGACCAGCTGGTCAACTCGCCGCGCCGCGAACTCAAGCTGTTCACCGAGCGCGAAGGCGGGGTCGAGCATGTCGGGGCCGACAATATGAGCTTTGGCCGCGACTATATCGCCGACTGGTTTGCCGAGACGCTCGGCGGAAAGCTGTCCTGATGCGCCTCGCGACATTGCGGCGCGGCGGGCGCGACGGGACGTTGGTGGCGGTTAGCCGCGACGGTGCGCGCGTCGCGCCGGTCGCGGGCTATGCGACGCTTCAGGCCGCGCTCGACGATTGGGATGCGGCCCAGGGCGCGCTGGCCACTGCGGCTGAAACGGCGGAGAGCGGCGAGGCGGTCCAGCCGGACGATTTCGCCGCGCCGCTGCCGCGCGCGTGGCAGTGGCTCGACGGGTCGGCCTTTGCCAATCACGGCGCGCTGATGCAGCTCGCGTTCGGCCATGCGCCGATCGAGACCGATCTGCCGCTGATGTATCAGGGGATGAGCCATCAGTTCATCGCGCCGACCGCCGACGTGCCGCTGCCCAGCGAAGCCGATGGCATCGATTTCGAGGGAGAGTTCGGCGTCATCACCGGCGATGTGCCGATCGGGTGCAGCGCCGCCGACGCGCTGGCTCATGTCCGGCTGGTGGTGCTGATCAACGATTGGTCGCTGCGCGCGATTGCGATCCCCGAGATGAAGACCGGCTTTGGCTGGGTGCAGGCCAAGCCCGCATGCAGCGTCGCGCCGTTCGCGGTGACGCCCGACGCGCTGGGCGATGCCTGGCGCGACGGTCGCGTCCATCTGCCGCTGACGGTCGAGGTCGATGGCAAGTGGTTCGGCAACCCCAATGGCGCTGCGATGGGCTATGGTTTCCACGAGCTGATCGCGCACGCCGCACGGACCCGCTCGCTGCCCGCCGGCACGATCATCGGATCGGGCACGGTGTCGAACGCGGAGCATGAGACGGTCGGATCGACCTGCATGTCCGAACGCCGCGCGATCGAGATGATCGCTCACGGCGCACCGCAGACGCCGTTCCTGTCGTTCGGCAGCCGTGTGTCGATGCGGGCGGGGGAGGGCGCATCACCGTTCGGCGCGATCGATCAGCGGGTGGTGAAGGGGTAGCTCCGATCCTGTGAACTCCCCTCCCTGAAAGGGAGGGGCAGGGGTGGGTTTAGCGGCCAGCGAGGCTCGATGCCTCGCTGGCCGCTTTTTTTCGCGCTGTCTGTTGGAGTCTCTTCGGCGCGCAGACGCGCGCACCCACCCCCGCCCCCTCCCTTTCAGGGAGGGGGGGATTGGCACCTAACTCCCGTCCGAAATCAGCGTCCCGCCATCGACCACGACGGTTTGACCGGTGGTGAACCCGCCCGCGTCGCTGGCGAGGTAGAGCGCGGTCGCCGCGACCTCGTCCGGTGATCCGGCGCGACGCAGCGGGGTCATGCCCAGCCGCCGCGCGGCGCGCTCCGGGCTCGACAGGATCGCGCCCGCCCAGTCGGTCTCGATCAGCCCCGGCGCAATGGCGTTGGCGCGCACCCCCGACGGCCCCCATTCGACCGCCAGGTTGCGCGCGAGCTGCGCCAGCGCCGCCTTGGTCATCCCGTAATGCCCCAGCATCGCATTGCCGCGCAGCCCGGCGATGCTCGACAGCAGCACGATACTGCCCCGCCCGCGCGCCGCCATCGCCGGGGCGATGCGGCTGGTGAGGCGCAGAGGGTGGAGCAGGTTGATCGCATAGAGCCGCTCGCGCGCGTCCTCGGTCATCGCGTGCATTGGCGACGCCTGTCCCGCGATCCCGGCGTTGCAGACAAGAATGTCGATGCCGTCGGTCCGGGCCTCGGCCTGCTGCGCGAGCCGGTCGAGCGCGGCGGCATCGCCGACATCGGTGGGGATGGAGATGCCGCCTAGCTCCACCGCCAACGCATCGCACGCCGCGGCATCCAGATCGGCCAGCACCAGCCGCGCTCCGGCTCCGGCGAACAGGTGCGCGATCGCCAGTCCGATCCCACGTACCGGCCCGGTGACCAGCGCGGTGCGTCCGTCGAGGCGAAAGGCGGCCAGGGGGTCAGAGGTCGCCAATCACCGTCTCCACCAACTTCGTCAGATTGCCGTCATGCCGGAACCCGAGCGCGTCGGCGCGCGGCGTTACGAGCTGCGGGTAGCTGCCGAAGGTCGCGCGGGTCGCGGGAACCTCTTCAAACCGGATCCCCGATACGTCGCCGTGGCGCCCAAGCTCTGCGACAAGATTGCCGACTGTCACGCGCAGCGCGGGCAGCGTCACCGCCGTCTGTTCGGTCCGCTCGCCCAGTGCCGCCGCAACCAGGTTGGCGGCGCAGCAGCGCACCGACATCAGCCAGCTGGTCGCATCGGGCGCGACTGGCACCCGCAGCACCTTCCCTGCCAGAGCGGAATGAAACATGCCGCTCAGAAATGCCGAGCCGAAACCACCGGCCGCAGCCGGTCGCGCGACGATGCCGGGCAGGCGCAGCGCGAAGCCGGTCACGGCCCCGCGCCGCACCGCGTCGCCAAAGGCCAGCTCGACCATGCGCTTGTGCGTGCCATAGACGCTGGTCGGCGTCGGCACTGTCGCCTCGTCCACCGGATCGGGCAGCACGCCGCCGAACACCGCGATCGACCCGGCGATGACCAGCCGCCGCCCGCGCATCGCCTCGATCAGCGCGAGCGGCATGTCGAGATTGACCGCGCGCGACGCGGCGGGATCATGCTCCGCAGCACCGCCGGGCAGGGCCGCGAGGTGGAGCACCGCATCGACCCGCTTGGCGGTCAGCGCGGCGATCACCGTCGGGTCGGTCAGGTCGCCTTCAAGCGTTTCATGCCCGTCGAACCCCGCCACCTCGCGGTCGGCGAGCAGCAGGTCGACCCCCGGATGTTGCGCAGCAAGCTGCCGCACGACCGACCGGCCGACGAACCCCGCCGCGCCGGTGATCGCCAGCCGCATTACTTCAGCTCGGGCGCGAATTCGCCGTCGATCAGGATGAAGGCGATCCGGCAATTGGCGTTGGAGCGGTTGGACCAGCCATGGTTGGTGCCGCGCTGGATCACGATGTCGCCCGCGCGCACGGTGGTCTCGCCCTCGTCCATGATCAGGACCAGTTCACCCTCCAGCACGATGCCGTAATCGATCGTCTCGGTGCGGTGCATCAGCGCGTGGCGGCTGCCTTCGCCATGATGCGCCGACGCATCGCCCGCGCCGATTTCGGCGAAATGCGCCTGCGCCTCTTCGGGTGACATGGTGCGGATCTCGTCGCTCTCGGGCGGGATGTCGAGCACGCGGATGCGGGTGCCGCCCTTGGGCGGGGCGAGCTTGATGCCGTCCTCATGCGGCTCGCCCGAAGCGGCGTCGATCAGCACCGGAGTCGACTGGGTGTTCCAGATTTCGTGGAACATCGGCCCCGACGGCCCGCCGATCTGCTGCACACGCGGGGCGGCGCCATCCTCCTGGATGATCGCGCGGCCGCTGGCATCGTGGCCGGTGACGACGCGACGTACTGGCTTGGTCATTTCATGCTCCTTGAGTTGCCGGACTGCGACGCAGCAGCGCGACGCCCGCGCCGATCGCCGCCGCAGCCGCGTAGAAAAGAAAGACGCCCGACAGGCCGCCGAGCACCCCCCGACAGCGCCACCGCGACGATCGGCGCGACGAACTGGGCGAGGAAGAAGGACCCGGTCCACACACCCGTCCCGCGCCCGCGCGTCTCCGGCGGAAGGCGGCGGAGAACCCAGGCGAGCATCGTCGGCAGCATCAGCCCGTTGCCGATCGAGATCACGACCGCACAGGCGGCGGTCAGCGCGAAGCTCGTGGACAATGCAATGCCGACATAGCCGAGCGCGACCAGAGGAAGGCCGATCGACAGCAAGGTCTGCCCCGACCAGCCCTTGAGCCGCCCGAACAGCATCGACCCGGCCATCACGCCGAGATTGGCGGCGGCTCCGGCCAGCCCGATCGTGGCGGGGGAGGTGACCCCCGTCGCTTCGATCACCGGCCCGAGCTGGACGATCAGCGTGTAGAACAGCATGCCGATGCCAAAGGTGATCGCGACCAGCATCGCGATGCCCTGCGCCTTGCCCGCAGCTGCGGGCGCGCTCGCGGCAGTCTTCGCCGGTTCGAACAGGATCAGGGCAGCGGCAAGCGCCACGGGCAGCGCCAGCAGATACAGCCAGAACGGCCCGCGCGACCCCAAAGCCTCACCCAGCGCGCCGCCCGCCGCGATCAGGACGATCGCGCTGACGCTCGCGGTGGCGATCTGGATCGACACCCATTTTTCGCGCCGCTCGCCGGTGAAGTAATCGCCGACCAGCGCGGTCGCGACGGTCATGATGATCGCCTCGGTCACCCCCAGCGCGACGCGCGCGCCAAGGATCATGCGCAGATCATCGAGCAGCAAGGGCAGCAGGCCGAACCCCGCATAACCGACCAGCGCCGCAATCAGCAGCCGCTTGCGGCCGAGCTTGTCCGACAGCCAGCCGGCGACCGGGGAAAACAGCGCGACGCACAAAGCGGGAATCGTCAGCGCCATCGGCACCAGCACCGCCGCGCCCGGCACATCGGCGAACTCGCGCATCAGCAGCGGCAGCACCGGCACCAGCGCTATGATCGCCATGGTCGGCATCACCGCGGTGAGCATCAGGATCACGCCATGCCGGGTCGTCGCTTGCTGGGTCATCGGACGATCCTCAAATTGGCTTTGCCACGACTTCGAACATTTCGTGCGTTGCCTTGGCATTGTCCACCGGCGGCCCCTTGCCGAGCTGGCCCATGCAGATGGCGAGGCTGGAGCGGACGATATAGGCGCAGCGCTCGAACCGGCGCGCGCGATAGGCGGTCAGCGCTGTCTCGATGTCGTCGTGGCGCGCCAGCTCCTCGGCCAGCACCAGGCTGTCCTCGATCGCCATCCCCGCACCCTGGCCCAGATGCGGGGTGGTCGCATGCACCGCATCGCCCAACAGCGCGATCCGCCCGCGATGCCACGCGCCCTCGACCAGCATGCCTTCGAGCGGGCGATAGACGACGCCATCATCATCGGTGACCAGCTCCGACAGCTCGCGGATGTACGGCGCGCAATTCGCCATTTTCGAGCGCATCACTGCGGCCAGCCCCTCACGCGGGTAGCGCGGGTTATCGGGCTCGGGCGTGGTGACATAGATGTACATCAGGCTTTCCGACACCGGCACCAGCCCGACGCCGGTCGGCCCGTTATAGACGTGCAGCGCGTCGAGATCGGCGGGGCGGGGCAGGTTGTAGCGCCACACCGCTTGCCCGGTGAATTGCGGCCCGGTCAGGTCGGGGAACAGCGCCGCGCGCGTCTGCGAATAGACGCCGTCCGCGCCGACCACGAGGTCGAAGCGCGCGCTCTCGCCATTGGACAGTGTCACATCGACGCCCGCGCCATCGTCGCTCAACTCGGTCGCGGTCACCCCCAGCAGCACCTTGGCCCCGCTGGCGATCGTGCTGTCGCCGAGGATCTTGTGCAGCGCCGGGCGGGCGATCCCCATATTGGCCGGATAGCCGTCGACCAGTCGCGGGGTGGGGACGCGCGCGACCTTTACCCCCGTCGGCGTGTAGATCTCGACCGCATCGAACCCGACGCCCGACGCGACATATTCGTCGATCAGCCCCAGCTGCGCCATCGCGCGGATCACGTTCGATTGCTGGATGATGCCGACGCCATAGACCGACCAGTCGGGATCGCGCTCGATCACCGTGACGTCAAAGCCCTTGGCGCGCAACGCGATGGCGGTGGTCAGGCCGCCAATGCCGCCGCCGATGACGAGGATGTTGCCGGATTGCATGTTTGTTCTCTCAGAATCGGTCGAGATCGTTGGCCAGCGTAATCGGCCCGGCAAAGCGGGCACGGACCTGCGCGATATAGCCCCGGGTGCGGACGGGGTCGGGGGTGCCGCCCGCGAAATGGGTGATGACCACCGCCTTCACCCCGGCGCGCGCGGCAAGATCGCCGACCGCTTCGGGCGTCAGGTGATGGGTGGACAGATGCTGTTCGAGCTTCTGCTTGGCGGGGGCGGCATGTTCGGCGAATTGCGCGCGACCGTCGCCATTGTCGCGGCCATGTCGATCATCTCGCTGACCAGCAGGTCCGCGCCCTTGGCTAGCCGTTCCACGGCCGCGCTCGGCCCGGTGTCGCCGGTATAGACGATCGACCGGCCGGGCAGGTCGAAGCGCAGCGACAGCGACTTGTAGTTGCGGTCCTCGACGCTGCCGGGCGGGAAATCGTAATGGCTGTTCTGCGCCGCAGTGACGGTCATGCCGTCCACCGTCATCTTGTCGCCGTCGTTCAGCTCGATCACAATCACCGTGTCGGCGGGCGGCGCCCAGGGCTGGCCCGGAATGCCATAGCCGACCCGCGCGGCAGGCTGCATCGACGCGACCATTCCCGCGACCAACTCGCGCGTGCCCGGCGGGCCATAGACGGTCAGCTTCTCCGCGACATTGGTCTGGTTGCGCAGCCCCAGCACCGCCGACAGGCCGCCGGTATGATCGGTGTGCAGGTGGCTCAGGAACACCGCGCGCACGCGGGGCAGCTGATAGCCAGCCTTGGTCAGCTGCTGGACCGCGCCATCCCCGGCATCGACCAGATAGACGCGCCCGTCATGCACCAGCGCATTGGCGGGCTGCGAGCGGTCGCGGCTCGCCACCGGTCCGCCCATTGTGCCGAGCGTGATGAACGCATCGCCCTGGGGCGGCGCCTGCTGTGCGGACGCGGGCACCGCCGCGAGCACCGCCGCAACCACCAGTCCCAGAAGCGACGCGCGCATCAGAAGTCGAACCCGACGCGGACGCCATAGGTGCGCGGCGGGCGCAGCGTGCCGACCGGGAAGTCGAGGATCGGCCGGGTACCCGCGCGCGCCAGCACGACCTCATCGGTCAGATTGTTGACGAAGCCGGTGACGCTCCACCCCTGCTGGCTGCGCAGTGTGACGAACGCGTCGGCCATCACGAACCCGTCCTGCTTTTCTTCAGGGCGGTAGTTCGAGTTCATGAAGCGGCTGCTCTCGATATTCGCCCGCGCACCCGCGACGAAATCGAGGTCGCCGGTCAGCTCGAACGTCCGCTCGTACCCGACATTGATCGCCCATTCGGGCGAGTTGACCGTCGGCTTGCCCGAACAGTCGATGTCATAGAAGCGCGCGTTGTTGACCCCCGGATTGGCCGCACGGCTGCCCAGCGTGGTGCAGCCCGTGGTCACCGGCGCGCCCGTCGGCGAGAAATTCGCCGTCTGCAGGCTGTCATACTTGCCCTTGAGATACTGGACGTTGAGGTTGAACAGGTCGTTGCGGGTCGGCGCAAAGCGCGCCTCGAATTCGGCGCCATAGATGTGCGACTTGCCGGCATTGACCGTGATCGACCCCTGCGCGAACACGCCGGTCCCGGTCGGCACGCCGCCGACATAGGTAATCTGTTGGTCCTTGTAGTCCCAGTAGAATGCCTCGAAATTCAGCTGCAGCTTGTTGTCCATGAAACGGTTCTTCGCGCCGAAGGTATAGGCGGTCAGCGTTTCCGGGCGGAACGTGTTGTTCGGCGGCTGCGCGACGAAGAAACCGCCCGCCTTGAAGCCGGTCGCGACATTGGCATAGACCAACGACGCCGGACCCGCGTCGAACTCGACCCCCGCCTTCCAGGTGAATTTCTCGAAGCTCAGGCTGCCGGTGAACGGCGCGCTCAGCGGGGGCAGCACCGGGCCGGGCAGGCCGCCCGACGCGGTCGAGGTGAGCTGTTTCTTGTCCTCGCGCGTGAAGCGGCCACCCGCGACAAGGCGCAGCTTGTCGCTGAGGTCGAAGGTCAGCTGTCCGAACGCCGCGACGCTCTCGGTATTGAGGCGCGGGGTAAAGCGCGTGGTCGAGATATTGCCCTGGCGGAAGAAGTTCAGAGTGTTCTGATTTTCGCCGAAATAGAAGCCGCCGACGACGTAGCGCAGCCGCCCGTCCTCATTCGACGCCAGCCGCACCTCGACCGAGGTCTGCTCGGCCAGATCGGTGATGTCGCCGGCAAAGCCGGGCAGATAGGTGCGGAAATTGACGTCCGAACGCCGCCATGCGGGGAGGACCGTCAAGGTGCCGAAGCCAAGGTCGCCGACCACGGTCGCGCTGACGCCGATGAACTGGTTGTCGAGGAAGCCGTCAGTCCCGGCCAGCGCCACGCAGCCGCTGTTCACGAAATTGCCCATGCCGCCGCAGAAGGGCGGGGCGGAGATGGTCGACGCCAGCTGACGGATCGCGGCGTGCGCGCGCGGGTCCGACACGCTGACGCGATCCTCGAGCGCCGGAACGGTGTAGCGCGCCTCGGGCAACAGCACCGCGCCCGATCCCTTGCCATGCTGGTTGTAATAGTCGGCGACCAGGGTCATCGACCAGCGGTCGGACGGCTCGATCAACAGCGACGCGCGCACCGCCTCGCCCTTGTCGTCGTCATAGCCGTCGGAGATATATCCGTCCCGATCGACCACCTGCCCCGCGACGCGCAGCGCGACCTTGTCGCCCAGCGGCACGTTGAGCGCGAGGAAGCCCTTCTTGCTGTCGTAATTGCCATATTCGAGCAGCGCTTCGCCGCCGAACTTGCCGAGGATCGGCTTTTTGGGGAGCACGTTGATCGCGCCGCCGGTAGCGTTGCGGCCATAGAGCGTGCCCTGCGGCCCCTTGACCACCTCGACGCGTTCGAGGTCGTAGAACACGCCGGCGGGTGCCGTCGGGCGGCCGACATAGACGCCGTTGAAGTTGAACGCGACGGCGTTTTCCGAGAACGAGTTCTGCGAATTGGTGCCGACGCCGCGCAGGAAGAAGCTGGTCGTGCCGCCGGTCGGCTGGACGACGAGCGAGGGGACCAGCTTGCCGAGGTTGGCGGTTTCGGTGATGCCCGATTGGGCGAGGTCGTCGCCGGTCACTGCGGTCACCGCGACGGCGGCGCGCTGGAGCGATTCCGAACGGCGCTGCGCGGTGATGACGATGTCCTGAAGACCCTCGCCTTCCTCGGTCGCCTGCGCGGCTTCGGGGGCGGCGGGCGCATCCTGCGCCAGCGCAGGAGCAGCATGGGCGACGAGGATCGCGGTCCCCGCGAGAAGCAATTTTTTCATCAGACAATCCTCCCATGGGCGCCGCTTCGCCGAGCGCGCCTCTGCATTGAGGATGGTCAAAGCCGATCATTTATCATAACGATTTGTTTCTATCGTTTAGCACAAATGGAATTGATGGATGCGGCTCGATCAATTCGATCTCAACCTGTTGATTGCATTCGACGTCCTGATCGAGGAACGCAGCGTCACGCGTGCGGCGGAGCGGCTCAACCTTACCCAATCGGCGATGAGCGCGGCGCTCAAGCGGTTGCGCGAATCGTTCGCCGACGAAATTCTGGTGCAGCACGGCAAGCGGATGGTGCCGACCGCTGCCGCTCTGTCGCTGGCGCCCGACGTGGCCGCAGCACTGCTGAACATGCGCGCGATCCTTGCGAGCGGTATGCGGTTCGATCCTGCCCAGTCGCAGCGCACGTTCCGCATTGTCGGGTCGGATTATATCACCACCGTTCTACTCGGCCCGGCACTGCGCATGCTGCACAGGGAAGCACCGCACATCCGGATCGAGATTACGCTGCCGCGCTCCGACATTCTCGAACAGCTCGACGACGGCGAGATCGACTTGCTCATTTCGCCCGAACAGTTTCTCAGTCCGCATCACCCGCGCGAATTGCTGTTCGAGGAACGGCATGTCGTGGTCGGTTGCTCGACCAACCCCGTGATGCACCGACGGCTGGATGCAGAGACCTATTTCGCCAGCGGGCATGTGGCGACCAGCGTGTCGCGCGATGGCACGTTCATCGACAATTATCTGCGCGGTCAGGGCGAACAGCGTCGTGTGGAAATTGTCTGTGCTGCCTTTTCGCAGGTGCCGTGGATCCTGCCCGGGACGACCCGCCTCGCGCTGATGCACGAACGGCTCGCACGCGAACTGGCGCCGCAACTGGGGCTGATCGTCCAGGAATCGCCCTTCCCGCTGCCGGTGATGCGCGAAATGATGCAGTTTCACAGCGCGCGCAGCAGCGACCGGGGCCTGTCATGGCTTTGCGACCGGCTGAAACGTGCCGCAAGTGGCAACGCCGGGTCGGGCGAAACGGCGACCGGGTAATCCAATCGCCATCTTGTCTGATTTGGCCAGCCGCGTATCCACGGGTGCTGCGAGGTGTAACGGGGGGCCGGGGTGAGCGGATCGGGGTGTTGGGAATTCGCGATCGATCGCGGTGGCACCTTCACCGATATGGTTGCGCGTGCGCCCGACGGAACACTGACGACGCTGAAGCTGCTATCGGAAAATCCCGGTCACTATGACGACGCGGCGATTGCCGCGATCCGGCGCGTAACGGGTGTCGCATCGGGGGCGCTGCCGCCGATGCAGGTGCGGATCGGCACCACCATCGCGACCAACGCGCTGCTCGAGCGCAAGGGCGAGCCGGTGTGCCTGGCGATCACGCGCGGCTTCGGCGACGCGCTGGTGATCGGCACCCAGGACCGGCCGCACATCTTCGCGCGGCGGATCGAGCGCGCGCCGTCATTGGACGCCGCGACGGTCGAAATTGACGAGCGGGTCGGCGCGGATGGAGCGGTGGTGCGCGCGCTCGACCTCGACGCGGCGCGGCGCGATCTGACGGCGGCGTTCGAGTCTGGGTTGCGCGCGGTGGCGATCGTGCTGGTGCACGGCTTTCGCTATCCCGCGCATGAGGTGGCGCTGGCGCAGCTGGCGGTACAGATCGGCTTTACCCAGATTTCTGCGAGCCACGCCGTGGCACCTCTCATCAAGCTGGTCCCCCCGCGGCGATACCTGTGTCGCCGACGCCTATCTGTCGCCCGTGCTGCGCCGCTACGTCGCCGGTCTCGACGCCGCGCTGGGCGCGGACAATGCGCCGCTGTTCATGCAGTCGAGCGGCGGGCTTGCCCCGGGCGGGGCGATTTCCGGAAAGGACGCGATCCTGTCCGGCCCCGCCGGCGGCATCGTCGGCATGGCGGAAACTGCGCGCGCCGCCGGGTTCGATCGCGTGGTCGGTTTCGACATGGGCGGCACCTCGACCGATGTGTCCTTGTTTGCCGGCCGCTATGAGCGCGACAGCGAGACGATCGTCGCGGGCGCGCGCATCCGCGCTCCGATGCTGCGCATTCACACCGTCGCGGCGGGCGGCGGGTCGATCTGCCGGTTCGAGGACGGCCGGCTGCGCGTCGGCCCGGAATCGGCGGGGGCGGTGCCGGGTCCGGCCTCTTATCGGCGTGGCGGGCCGTTGACGGTCACGGACTGCAACTTCGCGCTGGGCAAGCTCCAGCCCGGTTTCTTTCCCGCCGCCTTTGGTCCTGACGGCGATCTGCCGCCCGATCCAGAGTCGGCGCACGCGCGGCTGGCGGCGGAGGCGGCGGCTGCGGGCATGACGCCTGAGGCGGCGGCCGAAGGATTCGTCGCCATCGCGGTCGCCAACATGGCCAATGCGATCAAGTCGATCTCGATCGCGCGCGGGCAGGATGTGACGCGCTTCGCCCTGTCGTGCTTTGGTGGCGCGGGCGGGCAGCATGCGTGTCTGGTCGCCGATGCGCTGGGGATCGAGACCGTCCTGATCCACCCGCTCGCCGGGGTGCTCTCGGCCTATGGCATCGGCCTGGCCCGCCAGCGCGCGATCCGCGAGCGGACCGTGGCGCTGCCGCTCGTCGACGCTGACAGGCTGGCGACGGCGCAGATTGCTCTTGCCGATGAGGCGTGCGCGGCACTGGCCGCGCAGGGGGTGGCGGGAGGCGTCACCGTTGAAACGCTCGCGCATCTGCGGCTGCCCGGCTCCGACAATCTGATCGCGGTGCCGTTCGGTGCGGGGGAGACGATGCAAGCCGCCTTCGCCGAGCAGTTCCGCGAGCGCTTCGGCTATGCCCCGCGCGGCGAACTGACGGTCGAGATGCTGAGTGTCGAGGCAATCGAGCCCGCCCGCGCTGCGCCGTCGCTCCCCGCTCCGCCCGCCCGTGCGGCGAAGCCTCACGCGCAGGTGCGGCTCTACACTGCCGGCGACTGGCACGACGCACCCGTCTTCCGCCGCGATGCGCTGCCCGCCGGGGCGCAGGTGAGCGGTCCCGCGCTGGTCATCGACGATGTCGCGACCAGCGTGATCGAACCCGGCTGGACCGCAACGATCGATGCCGAGGGCAGCATCCTGCTGACCCGAAGCGGAGCCACCGCACGCGCGCAACGCAGCGACACCAGCGCCGATCCGGTGCGGCTGGAGATCTTCGCCGGGCTGTTCATGGCGATCGCCGAGGAAATGGGCGCGGCGCTCCGCCACAGCGCGACATCGGTCAATATCCGCGAGCGGCTCGATTTCTCCTGCGCGCTGTTCGACGGCGCGGGCAACCTCATCGCCAATGCGCCGCATATCCCGGTGCATCTGGGGTCGATGGGCGAGAGCATCCGCACCGTGATCGACCGGCGCAGTGCCGACGGGCGCGGCATCCGGCGCGGCGACGTCTACGCCCTCAACGCACCCTATAATGGCGGGACGCATCTGCCCGACATCACCGTGATCCAGCCGGTGTTCGTCGGGTCGGGGGACGCACCCGACTTCTTCATCGCGGCGCGCGGGCACCATGCCGATATCGGCGGGATCAGCCCCGGATCCATGCCACCGGACAGTGTGGACATCGCGGAGGAAGGAGTCGTCATCGACAATTTCCTGCTGGTCGAAAATTCTGTGCTGCGTGAAGCGCAAACCCGCGACTTGTTCGCATCGGGAAAATGGCCGGCCCGCAATATCGACCAGAATCTCGCCGACCTTGCAGCTCAGGTAGCGGCGTGCGCGCGCGGCGCTTCCGAACTCCAGCGACTGTGCGACGAACAGGGGGTGGCGGTGGTCCGCGCCTATATGGGCCATGTCCAGGATCATGCCGAAGCGGCGGTGCGACGGCTCATCGGCGGGCTGTCCGACGGCACCTTCCGCTACGAACTCGACAACGGTTCCGTGGTGGCGGTCGCCGTAGAGGTCGATCGCGATGCCGCCACGCTGAGCTTTGATTTCACCGGGACTAGCGACCAGCTGCCCGACAATTTCAACGCGCCGCTGTCGGTCGTCCGCGCGGCGGTGCTCTATGTCATCCGCTGTCTGGTCGATGAGCCGATACCGCTCAACGACGGCTGTCTGCGCCCGGTGACGATCCGCGTGCCGGGAGGGTCGATGCTCAATCCGCGCTTTCCCGCCGCGGTGGTCGCGGGCAACGTCGAGACCAGCCAGGTGGTGACAGACGCGCTGTTCGGCGCTTTGGGCGCAATGGCGGGGGCGCAAGGGACGATGAACAACTTCACCTTCGGCAACGAGCGCCACCAATATTATGAGACGATCGCGGGCGGCTCCGGTGCCGGTCCGGGGTTCGACGGGACCGCGGCGGTACAGACGCACATGACCAACAGCCGCCTGACCGACCCAGAGATCCTCGAAACGCGCTTCCCCGTGCGGCTCGAGGAATTCTCGATCCGGCGCGGGTCGGGCGGCAATGGTCAGTGGCGGGGCGGCGATGGTGCGGCGCGCCGGGTCCGTTTTCTTGAGCCGATGCACGCAGGCATCCTCGCCAACCGCCGCCGCGTGCCGCCGTTCGGGCTGGCGGGCGGCAGGGACGGAGCGACCGGCGCGAACCATGTCGAGCGTGCGGACGGCACCGTCGAGCGGTTCGGCGCGACCGCCTCGGTCGAGGTCGGCGCAGGCGATGTGTTCGTGATCGAAACGCCTGGCGGCGGAGGCTATGGCGCATGAGTTACCTCCCCCTGCTCGGCATCCTGGTCGTCGTTGCTGGCTTTGCGCTGCGCCTCAACCCGATGCTGGTTGTCACCGCCTCGGCGCTGGTCACCGGTCTGCTTGCCGGGATGGGGCCGGTCGAGGTGATCTCGGCGTTCGGCAAGGCGTTCAACGACAACCGCATCATCGCGATCGTATGGATCGTGCTGCCGGTGATCGGTCTGCTCGAACGCTATGGCCTTCAGCAGCGGGCGCGCGCGGTGATCGGCGGGTTCCGCCGCGCGACCGCCGGCCGGCTGCTGATCCTTTACCTCCTCTATCGCCAGATCACGGCGGCGATCGGGCTCCATTCGACGGCAGGGCATCCCCAGACGGTGCGACCGCTCGTTGCTCCGATGGCGCTGGCCGCCGCCGAGCAGCAGCATGGCGCGCTGACCGAGGATGAGGCGGAAACGGTCAAGGCCAATGCCGCCGCTACGGACAATGTCGGGCTGTTCTTTGGCGAGGACATCTTCTTCGCGATCGGATCGATCGTGCTGATTCAGGCGACGCTGTCGACCTATGGCATATTGCTCGCCCCGCTGGAGCTTGCCGTCTGGGCGATCCCGACCGCGATCGCCGCGTTCGTCATCCATGCCGCGCGGCTGCTGCTGCTCGACCGACGGTTGGGGAGGGGGCGCACATGATCACCCTTAACTGGCTCTACGTCCTTGCCGGTCTGATGTTCGCCGCCTTTGCGGTGCTGAGCGCGCGCGACCGGCGCAATACGAAGCGGTTCGGCAACGCCGCCTTCTGGGGCCTGATGGCGCTGAGCCTGCTCGCCGGATCGTATCTCGGCGACCTTGGCAACGGGCTGCTGGTGCTGGGGTTGGCGGGGCTAGCCGGGTTCGGCGCGATCGGGCGCGGCGAGCCGGCGACGACCAGCGACGCCGAGCGTGAAGCGTTCAGCGCGAGGCTCGGCAACCGGCTGTTCCTCCCCGCGCTGATCATCCCCGCCGTCGCGCTGTTCGGGACGTTGCTTTACAATTACACCCCGCTCGGCACCTCCGGCCTGATCGAAGCGAAGCGCGAGACCTATGTGCTCCTCGGTCTCGGCGTGCTGGGCGCCATCCTGGTGCTGTTCGTGTGGTTGCGCCCGCCCGCGCTCGCCCCGCTTCAGGAGGGGCGGCGGCTGATCGACTCGATCGGCTGGGCGGCAGTGCTGCCACAGATGCTCGCCGCGCTCGGCGTGGTGTTTGCTGCGGCCGGGGTTGGCACGGTGATCGGCGACCTTACGCGCGCGATGATACCTGGGGGTAGCGTGTTCCTGACCGTCGTGGTGTTCGGCGTCGGGATGGCGTTGTTCACGATGATCATGGGCAACGCTTTCGCCGCTTTTCCTGTGATGGCGGCGGCGATCGGCGTGCCGTTGTTGATCGTTCAGTACAACGGCGACCCGGCGGTGATCGGGGCGATCGGGATGCTGGCTGGCTTTTGCGGGACGCTGATGACGCCGATGGCGGCGAACTTCAATCTGGTCCCCGCCGCGCTGCTCGAGCTGAAGGACCGCAATGGCGTAATCAAGGCGCAGGTGGCGACGGCGCTGCCGCTGCTGGGGGTCAATATCCTGTTCATCTGGTGGCTGGGCTTTTGATGAGCACCCTCACCCCCGAACTCGCCGCGCGGTTCGCCCGCACCACCTTGTCGCACCTCGGCCAGCAATGGCCGTACAAGATGGACCATGTGCTGAACGGGCCAGAGGATGCGCGCCCGCCGGTCGCCTTCCACCCGATCTTTCACGGCAGCTTCGACTGGCACAGCTGCGTGCATGGCTGGTGGCAGGTGATGCGGATCGCTCGGCGCTTCCCCGACCTGCCCGAGGCGGCAGCGGCGCGCGCGCGGGCCGATGCGATGCTGGTGCCGGACAAGGTCGCGGTCGAGCTTGCCTATCTCTCGCGGCCCTATGCGGCGGCGTTCGAGCGGCCCTATGGCTGGGGCTGGCTGCTCGCGCTGCATGGCGAGCTCGCGCGGCACGACGCCCCGTGGGCGGCGGCGCTGGAGCCGCTGGCGCGCGCGTTCGCGGAGCGGTTCATGGGGTTCCTGCCCAAGCTGACCTACCCGCTCTATGTCGGCACGCATTTCAACACGGCGTTCGCACTGACGCTGGCGCGTGACTGGGCGCTGGAGCACGACGGCGCGCTGCTGGTGCTGATCGACCAGCGGAGCCGCGACTGGTTCGGGTCGCTGCGGGATTGCCGGACGTTCGAGCCCGGCGGCGACGAGTTTCTGTCGCCGACGCTGTCGATCGCATTGCTGATGAGCCGTGTGCTCGATCCGGTCGCATTTGCCGCGTGGTTCGCCGCCTATCTGCCCGCGATCGGCGACCATCTGCTGACACCGGCGCATGTGTCGGATCGCAGCGACGGCAAGATCGCGCATCTCGACGGTCTCAACCTCAGCCGTGCCTGGGCGTATCGCGGGATTGCTGCGGCATTGCCCGACTCGCATGCGCACATCCCGACGATGCGCGCCGCCGCCGACCGCCATCTCGCCGCCAGCCTGCCGCATCTGGAGGACGACTACATGGGCAGCCACTGGCTCGCCAGCTTCGCGCTGCTCGCGCTCGAAGCCTGATTTCCATCGCGCGACCGTCCCCCATTGCCGCAAATCCATGACCCGAAAAGATATTCACACTCGTGATAGTGAATGTTGACAGGCTCCGGACATCGCGACATATTCCTTCCAGCAAGTCGACGCATGATCGACGGCATCGAGGAGAGGTAAGGATGAGGGCAAGGCTTCTGGCGACCGCGTGCGCGGTCACGCTGTTCACGGTTCCGATGTCCGCTGCGGCGCAGGACGCCCCGGCCGGCGACACCGCCGCTCAGGGCGACGATGAAGTGGTCGTCACCGCCACCCGCCGCGCCGAGCGCATCCAGGACGTGCCGCTCAGCATCAGCGCGTTCCAGCAGGAAGAGCTGACCGAAAAGGGCATTGTCGGGTTCGAGGGGATCGCCCGCGAAACGCCGGGCGTCGTGCTCAACCGCCCGACCCAGAATTTCAACAATTTCACTGCACGCGGCATCGCCACCAACGGCTATAACGCGAACCTGCAGAGCTCGGTCGCGGTCTATATCGACGAACTGCCGATCTCGACGATCGGCAACACGACGGTGGTCGACCCGACCCTGTTCGACGTCGAGCGCGTCGAGTTCCTGCGCGGTCCGCAGGGCACGCTGTTCGGGTCGGGATCGCTGTCGGGTGCGATGCGCATTCTGACCAAGAACCCCAATCTGTCGTCGTTCGACATGGCAGGGCAGGTCGATCTCGCGCTGACCGGATCGGACAGCTTCCGGCAGCGTTACAATGTCATGGTCAACCTGCCGATCGTCAGCGACACGCTGGCGGTGCGCGCGGTGGGCTTCTATCGCAACGAAGACGGCTATCTCGACAATGTCGGGACGGGCGTGAAGAATTCGAACAAGCTGATCAACTGGGGCGGGCGCGTCATCGCGCTGTGGAAGCCGACCGACCGGCTGTCGGTGCGCGTGATGGGGTCCTATGAGGACAGCGATCCCAAGGACAGCTCGCTCACCAGCCCGTCGCTCGGCCGCGAGAAGCGCGTGTCGGATCAGCCGGACCGCTTCACCGGAAAGCAGACGATCATCAACGGCACGGTCGAATATGAATTCGATTTCGCCCGCCTGACCAGCTCATCGACCTATTCGGATTTCGACCAGAAATTCTATGTCGACCTGGCCGGCACCTTCGCGCCCGGCTCGTTCCCCGGCGCGCCGATCGCGTTCGGCCTCGACGCCGACGCCTATGACAAGGTGTTCGTGCAGGAAACGCGGCTGGTGTCGTCGCTCGACGGCCCGTTCGAATTCACCATTGGCGGCTTCTACATGCACCGCCGCCGCGACGTGGACTTTTTCTACCGCTCCAACCCGCAATTCCTCGCGGCGCGCGGGATCACCGGCCTGCCCGATCAATATTATCAGAAGCTCTACACGCATTCGAAGAGCGACGAGCTGGCCGGGTTCGGTGAGCTGACCTATCGCTTCTCGCCCAAATTCTGGCTGACTGGCGGCATGCGCTATGGCCGCACCTCGGCACAGGCATTTACCGAGGCGGGCGGCTATCTCGCGACGGCGGGCGGGTTCAACTATTTCACCTATGCGCTGTTCGGCATTCCGGTGAACTTCAATCCCGCCACCTTCACCCCCTATGCCGCAGCGGCCGGGGTCAAGGCGACCGGATCGGCTCCGTCATGGAAGGCGAGCGCGAGCTGGAAGCCGAGCGAGGCGATCACCACCTACGCCACCTTCTCGACTGGCTTCCGCGCGCCGATCGTCAATGCCCGCGCCGGTGCCGCCAGCCTGACCGACCCGACCGACATTATCATCCCCTACGGTGCGGACTCGGACGACCTCAAGAGCTACGAAATCGGTGCCAAGGCGCGCTGGCTCGACGGTCGGGTGACGATGAACGCCGCGCTCTACCTGATCGACTGGAGCAACATCCAGGCCCAGGCCAACCGCCGCTCGGACTCGGTCCAGTTCGCCACCAATATCGGCGCCGCGCGTAGCAAGGGGTTCGAGGTCGAAATCGGCGTGATCCCGGCCAAGGATGTCTTCGTCGGTCTCAACGCCGCATATAACGACTCCAAGATCACCAAGCTGACCCCGACCGAGGCGACGATCTCGGGCGCGGTGCTCGGCCATCGTCTGTCGGCACCGCGGTTGCAGGGTGCGGCGTACATCTCCTATGGCTTCGACCTGGGGGATAGCGCGCGCGGCACCTTCGCGATCAACGCGCAATATGTGGGGTCTTACAACAGCTCGTTCCCGAACACGCCGGGCAACCCGAACCTGCGCCTCGCGACGTTCGGCAAGACCGACGAATATGCCAATGTGAACCTCAATCTGGGGGTCAAGAAGGGGTCGCTCTCGGCCAATCTCTATGTCGAGAATCTCTTCGACGATCATTCGGTCGTGTACATCCACCCCGAGGCGTTCCTGGTGAGCCGCTTCGGCACGCTGCGCCCGCGCACCGTGGGGATCCGCCTTGGCTATGGCCTCTGATGCAGCGACGGCCGGTGGCGACACCGGCCGTCCGTCACCCGCGAACCGACCGTGGTTCGTGCTGGTCACGCTCACCTTCGTCTATGTGCTCAATTTCCTCGACCGGCAGCTGATCGGCATCCTCGCCAAGCCGATCCAGGATTCGCTGAATGTCACCGACACCCAGTTGGGACTCATCGGCGGCCTCTATTTCGCGATGTTCTATTGCTTCATCGCGATCCCCGTGGGGTGGTTCGCCGACCGCACCAGCCGCGTCGGGGTGCTCAGCCTTGCCTGCGCGATCTGGAGCGGGGCGACGGTCGCATGCGGCATGGCGGCCAACTATACGCAGCTGGTCATCGCGCGGATGACGGTAGGATTCGGCGAGGCCGGCGGCGTCCCGCCATCCTATGCGATCATCACCGACACCTACCCGCCGGGCAAGCGCGCGGCGGCGCTGGGCATCTTCAACTTGGGTCCGGCGATCGGTGCGGCGGCGGGCGTCGCGTTCGGCGCGGCGATCGCCGAACATTATGGCTGGCGGCTGCCTTTCATCATCGTCGGCGCGATCGGCGTGGTCACGGCTGCGTTCGTGTGGCTGACGATCCGCGAGCCGCAAAAGGGCGCGATGGATGGCGCACGCGCGGCGAGTGCGGACGACAAGGCGCCGTTCTGGCCCACGGTCGGCGCGTTCCTTTCCAACCCGGTGCTGATGCTCGCGGCGCTTGGGAGCGGTGCGACCCAGTTCGTCACCTATGGCCTGGGCAATTTCGCGGTCCTCTATCTGATGCGCGAAAAGGGCATGGTGCTGGGCGACGTCGCGGTCTGGTACGCGCTGGTCCTGCTGATCGGCATGGGCGGCGGGATGGTCGTATCGGGCCGGGTGATCGACGCGATGACCCGGAAATCGCGTAGCGGCTATGCGGTTGCCCCGGCCGCGTCACTGGCGGTGGCGATGCCCTTTTACATCGGCTTTGTCTGGGCACCGGGCTGGCCGCTCGCATTGGCGCTGCTCGCGGTGGTGATGGTGTTCAACTATTTCTACCTCTCGGCCTCGGTTGCGCTGGTGCAGGAAGAGGTGCGCCCCAATCAGCGCGTACTGTCGGGTGCGCTGCTGCTGCTGATCATGAACTTCATCGGCCTTGGTCTCGGCCCGACCTGGGTCGGGTTCGCAAGCGACTGGTTCAAGGCGCAGGGCGATACGCAGAGTCTGCAAAGCGCGCTCTACACGCTCACCCCCTTCTATCTGATCGCGATCGGATTGTTCGTGGCGCTCGCGCGGCGGCTGAAGCGCGGGGAGGCGGCGGCGTGAAGCGGCTGATCGTCCTGATCGCGCTGCTGTTCGCCGCGCCCGCGCTGGCCCATCCGCGGGTCACCGCGCCGGTCGGCACGGTCGAGGGGGTGGAGCAGGGCGGCGTCCGGATCTTTCGCGGCATCCCCTATGCGCAGCCGCCGGTCGGCCCGCTGCGCTGGAAACCGCCGGTTGCGGCCCCGGACTGGCAGGGGGTGCGCAAGGCGACCGCGTTCGGCACCGCCTGTGTTCAGCCGCGCAACCGCAATGCCGGCATCTATACCAACCCGCTCGACAAGGTCAGCGAGGATTGCCTGACGCTCAACATCTGGGCGCCAGCGGAGGGCAAGGACCTGCCGGTGTTCGTATGGATCCACGGCGGCGCGCTGGTCGCGGGCTATGGCCATGAATCCATGTATGACGGCGCGCGGATGGCCCAGCGCGGCAACATAATCGTGGTGTCGATCAACTACCGGCTCGGCATCCTCGGCTATCTCGCCCACCCCGAACTGAGCGCGGAGTCGCAGGACGGCGTGTCGGGCAATTACGGACTGCTCGACCAGATCGCGGCGCTGAAATGGGTACAGCGCAACATCGCGGCGTTTGGTGGCGATGCGGGCAACGTCACCATCGCGGGCGAGTCCGCCGGGGCGCTCAGCGTCATGTATCTGATGGCCAGCCCGCAGGCGCGCGGCCTGTTCCACAAGGCGGTGGCGCAGAGCGCGTACATGATCACCACGCCTGAGCTGAAGCGCGGCGCGCACGGCCTGCCCTCGGCCGAAGCGGCGGGGAGCCAGATCATGGCGGCGGTCGGCGCGCGCGACCTTGCCGGGCTGCGCGCGATGGACGCGGAGAAGCTGACGGTCGAGGCCGCGACCAAGGGCTATGGCCCATGGGGGACGGTCGACGGCAGGACGCTGACCCGCCAGCTGGTCGCGATCTGGGACCATGGCGAACAGGCCAAGGTGCCGGTGCTGACCGGGTTCAACTCGGGCGAGATCCGGTCGCTGACGGTGCTGCTGCCGCCCGCGCCCGCGTCCGCCGAGGCGTATGAGGCGGCAGTTCGCGCGCGTTATGGTGACCTCGCCGAGCATCTCCTGCGGCTTTACCCGTCGAGCAACATCAAGGAGTCGCTGCTCGCGACGACGCGCGACGCGCTCTACGGCTGGACCTCGATGCGGCTCGCGATCGGCCAGACGACGATCGGGCAGCGCGCCTATCTCTACCTGTTCGACCATGGCTATCCGGCGGCGGACGAGAATGGGCTCCACGCCTTTCATGCTGCCGAAATCCCCTATGTGTTCGGCACCGCCAGCCGCACGCCCCCTATTGGCCCAAGGTTCCCGATGACGTGACCAACCGCCGCCTGTCGGACGCGATGCTGTCCTATTGGGCGAGCTTTGCGCGCAGCGGCACCCCGGTCGCGGACGGCCAGCCGGCATGGGAGGCCTATGGCAAGCCTGCCAACTACATGAACTTCGCAGGCAAGCCCCAGCCGGGAACGCGGCTGATGCCCGGCATGTTCGCGCTGCACGAAGCGGCGATGTGCCGCCGCCGCGCGGCGGGCGATCAGCCATGGAACTGGAACACCGGCGTCGCCTCGCCGGTCCTCAACAAGGCGACGGGTTGCCGATGATCGACGGAAGCATGCAGGATTATCCGCTGACGCTGGACAAGTTCCTGCACCACGCCGCCAAATGGCATCCGGATGCGGAGGTCGTCACTGCGCGGGACGGCGGCGGGATCGACCGGATCGGCTATGCCGGGCTGCGGGACCGCGCACTGGCGGTGTCGTCGCTGCTGACCAGCTTTGGCGTCAGGCAGGGGGATCGCGTGGCGACGCTGGCGTGGAACAGCCAGGCGCATGTCGAGACATGGTATGCGATCATGGGCATGGGCGCGGTCTGCCACACGCTCAACCCGCGCCTGACTGCGGCGCAGCTTGCCGATATGGTCGTGCAGTCGGGTGCGCGGGTGATGATCGTCAGCGCCGATCTCCAGCCGCTCGCGCGTGCCATCGCCGAGCGCGTGCCGGACCTGTCTCTGATGCTGGTGATCGACGGTGAAGCCGATGTTCAGACGGCGGGGACGTGTGCTGTCACCGCGCTGGAACCGCTGATCGCGACCGCACCCGGTGGAGCGGTATGGGGCGATTTCGCTGAAACGACGCCGTGCGGCCTGTGTTTCACCTCCGGCACGACCGGCGCGCCCAAGGGCGTGACCTACACCCACCGCGCCAGCTTCCTGCACACGCTGCGCTGCCTTCAGGCCGATGTGATGGCGATCCGGTCGACCGACAGCGTGCTGGTGGTGGTGCCGATGTTCCACGCCAATGCCTGGGGGCTGCCCTTCGCGCTGCCCGCAGCGGGTGGGCGGCTGGTGCTCCCCGGACGCGCGACCGATGGCGCGAGCCTCGCCCGGCTGATCGCCGCGGCGGAGGTGACGATCGGCGTCGCAGTGCCGACCGTGTGGTTGGGTGTCGCCGAACATCTCGAGGCGACCGGCGAGTCGCTGCCCAGCCTGGAGCGTATCATCGTTGGGGGATCGCCGCTCGCTCCAGCGTTGATGGAGCGGATCGAGCGCGTCCTAGGTGTCACGGTCCAGACCAGCTGGGGCATGACCGAACTGTCGCCCTCGGGCACCGTCGCGCCGCCGCACGATCCGCAGCGGACGGCGGCGGTCTCCGGCCGCCCGGCGATCGGCGTCGACCTGTTGCTGACCGATGCCGATGGCGTGGCACTGCCGCAGCAGCGCGATGCCGAAGGCCATCTGCGCGTGCGCGGCGCTGCCGTGGTGGACCGCTATTTCGGGCAGGATGCTCCCGCGACCGACGCCGACGGCTGGTTCGCGACCGGCGACCTCGCCCGCATCGACGCGCAGGGCAACCTCATCATCACCGGCCGCGCCAAGGATCTGATCAAATCCGGCGGCGAATGGATCAATCCCGCCGAGATCGAGGCGGTGGTCGGCGCGCTGCCGCAGGTATCGCTCGCCGCCGTGATCGGGCGCGAGGACGCCAAATGGGGCGAACGCCCTCTGCTGCTGGTCGAAATGCAGGACGATGCGCTGAGCGACGCCGAACTGCTCGCCCCCTTGCGCGGACGGGTCGCGTCGTGGTGGATTCCCGATGCGGTGGTGCGTCTCGACGCGATGCCGCTCGCTCCAACCGGCAAAATCGACAAGAATAGCTTGCGGTCTCAATATGGAAGCGCTTGAGACCTTGTTCGACCCGGCGCGCGGCGATCCGTCCGCGTCCGGGCAACAGGGGGAAGAACGCCCAGTGCCGGAACAGACGCCCGACAAGCCCAAGCCGCGCCGCCGCTCGACCAAGGCTGAACAGCGCGCGGAGACGATGGAGCAGATCCTCGACGAGGCGGAGTATCTGTTCTCGAAGCACGGGCTGCACGGAGTGACGCTCAAGGACGTCGCCAAGCGCGTCGGCGTGCACCACACGCTGCTCAACTATTATTTCGAGGACAAGAAGAAGCTGTTCGACGCGGTGTTCGCCCGTCGCGCGGTGGTGACCAGCGAACGGCGGCTGCGCGCGCTCGACGAATACGACGCCGCGACCGGCGGCAAGCCGACGCTGGAAGGTGCGCTCCACGCCTTTCTGGACACCGATCTCGACCTCTATATCGAGGGCGGCGAGGGCTGGAAGAATTACGGCGCGCTCGGTGCATTGGTGGCGAACACGCCCGAATGGGGTGCCGAGCTGATGGACGCGCATTTCGATCCCGTTGTCCTGCGTCTGATCGGCCTGCTGAAAAAAGCGCTGCCCGATTGTGCCGAAGAGGATATTTTCTGGGGCTATCACTTCGTGACTGGCGCGCTGATGGTCACGCTGGCGCGTACGGGACGCATCGACAAGCTGTCGGGTGGCTTGTGTCGGTCCAACGATTTTGCGGCAGTCAAGGAACGCATGGCTGCATTCATGGCCGCCGGTTTTCGCCAGATCTGCGAAACCCGGGGGCGGGGCAGGGGCTAGCCTTGCCGATCACGAGGGTTTACCCCTAGTCAAGACATTCACTCACGCGTTAGCGAATATTATGGGAGATGGTTCAATGTCGCTCGAAGGCCGGATTGCGATCGTTACCGGAGCCGGTGGCGGGCTGGGGCGCGCGCATGCGCTCTACCTCGCGGGCAAGGGCGCGCGGGTGGTCGTCAACGACCTCAGCGAACACGCGGCGCAGCGCGTCGCCGCCGAGATCGGGGCGCAGGGCGGCAAGGCGCTGGCGTTGGCCGGTTCGGTCACCGACGAATGGGCGGTGTCGCACATCGTCGCATCGACCATTGATGCCTGGGGGCGGATCGACATTCTGGTCAACAATGCCGGAATCCTGCGCGACAAGAGCTTCGCCAAGATGACGATGGACGATTTCCGGCTGGTGGTGGACGTGCATCTGATGGGCGCGGCGATTGCGAGCAAGGCGGTGTGGGAGATCATGCGCGGACAGGGCTATGGCCGCATCGTGATGACCACCTCGTCCTCAGGGCTCTACGGCAATTTCGGCCAGGCCAATTACGGCGCTGCGAAGATGGCGCTGGTCGGGCTGATGCAGACGCTGGCGATCGAGGGCGAGAAATACGGCATCCGCGTCAACTGCCTCGCGCCGACTGCGGCGACGGGCATGACTGAAGGCGTGCTGTCGGATGCGAGCCTTGCCGCCCTTGACCCGGCGCTGGTCAGCCCCGGCCTGCTCGCTCTGGTAGGTGAGGACGCGCCGACCCGCGCGATCCTGTGCGCTGGCGCGGGGCATTTCGCGACTGCCAATGTGACGCTGACCGATGGCATCCAGATCGGCGGCGGCGCGGATGCGGGGAGCAGCTCGCCGCGCGCTGGGCCGAAGCGAGCGATCGTGCGGGCGAGATCGTTCCGGCCTATGGCTTCACGCAGGCCGAACGCGAGCTGGAAGCTGCGGGAGTCAATGTTGCGGCGGTCGCTGTCGCGCGCTGATTCTTAACGTTATCCCTTCCCGGTGCCGGGGCGCGGCACCGGGAGGAAACGCCACGCATCAGGCTGCCGCACGCAGTTCCAGCCGTTCCCAGATCTCGACCAGAGCCCCGGTCAGTTCCGCCATCATGGCTTCGTCATGCGCCGGTCCGGGGGTGAAGCGCAGCCGTTCCGTACCGCGCGGAACGGTCGGATAGTTGATCGGCTGAACATAGACGCCGTATTCGGCGAGCAGGATGTCGCTGATCTTCTTGGCGCGAACCGGATCGCCCACCATCAGCGGGACGATATGCGTGACGCTGTCCATCACCGGAAGGCCGGCATCGGCGAACATCGTCTTCAGTTTCGCCGCCGCTGCCTGCTGCCCGTCGCGCTCCTCGCTCGATTGCTTGAGGTGGCGCACCGATGCCAGCGCACCGGCGACCAGCACCGGCGAGAGGGAGGTGGTGAAGATGAAACCGGGCGCATAGCTGCGGATCACATCCACAATGGTGCGATCTGCAGCGATATAGCCGCCCATCACCCCGAATGCCTTGCCCAAAGTCCCCTCGATGATCGTCAGCCGCGATGCCGCGTCGTCGCGCTCCGAAATCCCGCCGCCGCGCGCGCCATACATGCCGACCGCGTGCACTTCGTCGAGATAGGTCAGCGCGTTATATTTGTCGGCCAGGTCGCAGATCGCGTGGAGCGGGGCGACGTCGCCGTCCATCGAATAGACGCTCTCGAACGCGATCAGCTTCGGCACCGATGGATCGTCGGCGGCGAGCAACTCCTCGAGATGGTCGAGGTCATTGTGCCGCCACACCCGCTTCTCGCACCCCGAATT
Source organism: Sphingomonas sp. J344 (assembly GCF_024700005.1). NCBI lineage: Bacteria > Pseudomonadati > Pseudomonadota > Alphaproteobacteria > Sphingomonadales > Sphingomonadaceae > Sphingomonas > Sphingomonas sp. J344. Next base: position 1,714,757 of record NZ_JAJONB010000001.1, read on the forward strand.
GCGAATGCCCGCGATCATCGAGGCATGGTTGAGCTCGTCCGAATAGATGATGCAGCCGGGCAGCACCTTGGCCAGCGTCGACAGCGTCGCCTCGTTCGAGACGTAGCCGCTGGTGAACAGCAACGCCGCTTCCTTGCCGTGAAGGTCGGCCAGCTCGGCCTCGAGATGGACGTGATAATGGGTATTGCCGCCGATGTTGCGCGTGCCGCCGGAACCCGCACCCACGTCGTGCAGCGCCTCTTCCATCGCTGCGATCACCTTGGGGTGCTGGCCCATGGCGAGATAGTCGTTCGAGCACCACACGGTGATCGGCTTTGGCCCGTTATGCCCGGCAAAGCAGCGCGCATTGGGGAACATCCCCTTGTTGCGCAGAATGTCGATGAAGACGCGATAGCGTCCTTCGGCATGAAGCCGGTCGATCGCCTGGTTGAATACGCGCGAATAATCTACCGCGCGCGGGGGTGCCTCGCTGGTCATTCTGACCCGTTAGCGATTTTTCGAGCGCTGCGCCACTAGGGCAATGCCCTAACTTTTGATCATCGTGATCGACTCTTCGTTACGCCGGCGCTTGCCCCAGATCAGGACTCGACGGGCGAAATCTGCTATAGGTCCGGGCACTGTGGAACGGGACTCCGGGCATTTCCGCAGCTGAGAGACCATCGCGCTCCCGCTGAACGCAGAATTGGGAGATCAAGGATGTCGCAGACGGACGTCGATTACTACACACAGCGCGAGCGTGCCGAGCGCGAACGCGCCGAACGCGCCGACGATGCGGGCGCGCGCCATGCGCACCTGGCAATGGCGGAGGTCTATGCGCAGCGGGTCAAGACGATGGCGGCGACCCCCGCGATTCCGCTCCGCTGACGATCAGCTGACGCGCCGCCACGGTTGCGGCTGGCGCATGTCGAGCCGACACACGCCGGTCAGCCTGTGCGCGGCGATATAGCCCGCCACCCGCATGTCATAGTCGCTGGCCAGCGGATCGGCGAACACCCAGTCCTTCGGCTGAAAGGTCGAATATCCGCCCAGCGTCGGCACCTGCCATAGCTGGGCGAGCAGCATCGAATCGTCGTTATGCGGGTGTTTCGCGTGCATCGCCGCGCTGCGGTACAGCGGCTCGCCCACGCGCGTCTGCACCGCGTAGAAGGCGCGGCAGCCCGACGGTGGCGGCGGCACCCGGGTCAGCGGCTCCCAATAGGCGTTTCGACTGAGCTGGGCGGCGGAAAAGCCATTGAGCTGTTCGGCCAGCAACACGCCGACAAGCGCGAGCGCGACGAGGCGCTTCGCATCGAGCAACGCGATCAGTCGATCGCGCCAGACTGCGGCAACGAGCAGCAGTACCGGCAGCACCAGAAAGACCTGGTAGCGCAGCACGACCCGCATCCCCTTCGCGCCGGGGACGAGGTGGAACACCGCACCCCAGGGCGATACGACCCACAGCTGGAGCGTGAGCGCCCAGCTGACGACGACCGCCAGGGTAAAGGCGAACAGCACGGGATCGGCGGGGATGCGTCGCCGCAACACGCGCCACGCCGCCACCGCGACCAGCACGAACAGCAGAAGCGGGAAGCCCGATTCATGCTCACCGCCGAACACACGGCGTGCAACATCGGGATCGGGCGCGAACAGGCCGAGCAGCGCCCGCAACGCGCGCTGGATCCAGCCCCACAGGAGATTGTCGGGGCCGGTATTGATCAGGTCGATAGGCGTGACGAGATAGCCCAGCATCTTCCAATAGCCATGCCCGCCCGTCTCCCCCGCCTTGGCGAGATAGACCGACAGAAAGGGCAGCACGGCAACGGCGAAGACGACCCCGCAGATGGCGAGTGTGCCGATATGGGCGCGGGCCAGCGACAGCGCGGCGACGGGACGCCAGTTGCCTGTCGAAACCAGCCAGCACGCGACGAACACGCAGCCGAACCAGATGGTGAACCACGCCATGTAGAAGCCGGTGATCAGCCATGCGGCGAGCAGCAGTGCGAGCAGGACGCCGGAAATCCGTGCCCTGGTGCGCCGCCCCGCCACCTCCGCGCGCACGGCATCGATCGCCAGGATGATCGCCACGGGCAACAGCGCGATGCTCTGCAACTGGGCATGCACTGCCTGGAGCGCCATTGCATTGTTGATCGTGAACAGCGCCGCGACCAGCAGCGCGACCGGCGCCTGCCAGCCGAGGGTCCGGCGGACGAGCCACCAGCTTGCGACAAAGCCGATCGTCTTGAATGTCGCGGCGTTGAGCGTGTCGGCAAGGAACGGGTCGAACCAGATCCGCCAGAAGGAATAGACGAGGCCGAACAGGAAATAGCCGTCATTATAGCCCAGCGTGCCGGGATGCGGGTGGAAATAGATCGGCTGGTTCCACGCCGATGCCCCCATCAGCACGTTGCGCCAATGTTCGAGCAGGCTGATCTCGATGATCCCGTCGGCGCGATCGCCAAAGCCCAGGTCGAACCCGCTCAACACCGGATCGCGGAATGCGATCAGCATCGCCGCAAGCCAGGCGAGCGCGACCCAGGCAAGCTCGCGGCGCAGAATCACAGCGTCTCGATCCGATCCAGGCCGTAGGTGGCGACCGCTGGCATCAGCGCGGGGTCGGGCGTCGCGGTGAACACCGCGATGCCGGGGGTGGGGCTGGTCGGCCATTCCTGTCCCTGCGTCAGGTGGGCGATGCGCCGTGCGATTCCCGGCCCGCCATCGACGAAATGCAGCGGATGCGGTGCAACCGCTGCAAGTTCGGCCTCGACCAACGGGAAATGGGTGCAGGCGTTGACGATCACATCGATGCGATCTCCGCCCGGCTGGTCGATCAGCCCGGCCAGCACCGCGCGAAACCGCGACGGATCGCTCGTCCCGCCCCGCAATTTCGCTTCGGCCAGCTCGACCAGTTCGGCGCTCCCGTGGCGCAGCACGGTGCAATCGGCGGCGAAGCGTGCGGTCAGATCGTCGACATAGGGCTGGCGCACCGTTGCCTGGGTCCCGAGCACGCCGATCACCCGCGTCCGCGAAAGTTCGGCGGCGGGCTTGATCGCGGGGACGGTGCCGACGATCGGCACGTCGAGTGCGGCGCGGACATGGGTCAGCGCGATGGTCGATGCGGTGTTGCATGCGATCACGATCAGGCGCGGCTTGTAGCGTTCCGCCAGCCGCCCCAGCAGCGCCGGGACGCGCGCGGCGATCTCCCCTTCGCTGCGCGTCCCATAAGGAAAACCGGCGACGTCGGCGACATAGACCAGAGGCGCATGCGGCAGCAGAACGCGCGCCGGTGCCAGTACCGACAGCCCGCCCACGCCCGAATCGAAAAAGAGAAGGGGCCGGGTGTCGGCCATGCACATGCGTCCGCTGATCGAGATTGTTGCGTGCGCTTACCGAAGCACCTAGCCTTTGTCCAAGCAAGGGGACTCATGCAGACGCAACTCGCCAATTTCGCGCCGGTGCTCGCCATCGCGCTCGGCTATCTTCTCGGCTCGATCCCGTTCGGGGTCATCCTGACCCGGATCGCCGGGGCCGGTGACCTGCGCCAGATCGGATCGGGCAATATCGGCGCGACCAACGTCCTGCGCACGGGACGCAAGGGGCTGGCGGCGGCGACGTTGCTGCTCGACATGCTCAAGGGTGCGGCGGCGGTGTGGATCGTCGAGGCACTTTGGCCGGGCCTTGGCGTGCTCGCCGCGGCCGGGGCGTTTGTCGGCCATTGCTATCCGGTCTGGCTGAAGTTCAAGGGGGGCAAGGGCGTCGCGACGCTGATGGGCATCGTCCTCGCGCTCCATTGGCCTTGCGGCCTGGTCTTTGCGACGGTGTGGCTCGGGCTGCTCGCGCTGCTCCGCATTTCATCGGTCGCCGGGATGGTTGCGGCGATGAGCGCACCGGTCAGCGCTGCGCTGATGGACCGTTTCGATCTCACCATGCTGCTCGTCGCGCTCGCGGCAATCGTGCTGTGGAAGCATCGCGAGAATATCGAGCGGCTGCTCGCCGGGACCGAACCGCGCATCGGGCGCAAGCATGGCTGATGAGGCCGCGCGCCTCGCCCGACTTCGCCTTATCCGGTCGCCGCGCATCGGGCCGGTCACCTATCGCCAGCTGATTGCGCGCTTCGGCGATGCGCAGGCCGCGCTCGACGCGCTGCCCGGACTGGCGTCGTGCGGTGGCGGCGCGGCCCCGACGCTCGCCGATCCCACGCTCGCCCGGCGTGAGCTGGCAACGGTGGAACGGCTTGGTGCACGTTATCTGTTCCTCGACGATCCCGATTATCCGGCCTTGCTTGCGGAGCTGGAAAACGCCCCGCCCGCACTGATCGTGCGCGGCGATACCGGCCTGTTGTTCCGGCCCTGTGTCGCGATGGTCGGCGCGCGCAACGCTTCGGCCGCTGCCTGTCGCTTCGCGCGCCAGCTGGCTCAGGGATTGGGGGAGGCGGGTGTGACCGTGGTTTCGGGTCTCGCGCGCGGGATCGACACTGCGGCACATGTCGGATCGCTCGCCAGCGGAACCGCGGGCGTGATCGCCAGTGGGATCGACATCGCCTTTCCGCCCGAAAATGCCGAGTTGCAGGAACGGGTCGCGCATCAGGGCCTGTTGATCGCCGAACAGCCGCCGGGGGCCGAACCGCTCGCCCGCCACTTCCCCTCCCGCAACCGCATCATCGCGGGGCTGGCGCATGGCACGGTGGTGGTCGAGGCCGCGCCGCGCTCCGGATCGCTGATCACCGCGCGCATCGCGGCTGAGGCGGGGCGGGAGGTGATGGCGGTCCCCGGTTCGCCGCTCGATCCGCGCGCACAGGGCTGCAACCTGCTGATCCGCGAGGGCGCAACGTTGGTGCAGGGCGTCGATGACATCCTTGAAATGATCCGCCCGATCGATCCGCGCGCGGTCCGCGCGCCGGTTTCCGGCTTCGGCACGGAGCCCCCGGTGGAGCCCGATGCCGCCGGGCGTGACCGGGTAGAGGGGTTGCTCGGCCCGGTCCCGGTGCCCGTCGACGAGCTGATCCGTCAGTCGGGCCTGCCCGGCGCGGCGGTGCAGCTGGTGCTGCTCGAACTCGAACTCGCCGGACGGCTGGAGCGGCATGCCGGCGGGCGGGTCAGTTTGCGGTGAGTATCGATGATTCTGAATCGGCTGGAGATTGCGGAAGTTCTCGGCGAAGCCTCGGCGCTGATCGGGGCGCACGCACTGGCCTTCATCGTCGCGACCGCAATCTATGTGGTGTTCGGGATCTGGATCGAGGATCACGACGAATCATGGAGTGCGCAAGCCACGATGCTGATCGCGCCCGTACTTCTGCAGGGCTTGTTGCAATATCTCCTGTTCCGCCAGGCCTTTGGCGATGTGGGCGGTGGGTGGGTCGGCGGCGTGGTTGCGCCGTTTACCGTGATCGGGCTGCAGTTCGGGATCTGGTTGATTTGCGGATTGGGCTATTTCCTGTTGCTGCTGCCGGGTCTCTATCTGGCGGCCCGGACTTCGGCAGCGATCGGGATGGCAGCGGTTGAGCGCACCGGTCCGATCGACAGCATCGTCGGAAGCTGGCATCGCACGCGCCGGTCGGCGTGGCCGCTCGTGGTCGTGCATGCGATCCTGCTGTTCCCGATCGTTGCGCTGCTCGTCGGGATGTTCGGCACCATCATTCTAGACCAGGGCATCGAATATGAATCGATCGAGTTCAGGGTGGTCGCGAACCTCGTCTTCGGCGTCGTGACGATGGCGGGATGGGCAGTGGCGGGCGCAGTTTACCGCCTGACGGCACCGCCGCGCGGGGGACACGAAGACATTTTCGCCTGAATATCGTGCAGGGCGAAGCGGGTTATCGCGCCATCATCCGCGCGCTCGCCTCACGCAGGGTGATCGTGCCGCACGCGAGCGCGAGCGGGTAGAGGATCTCGTTCTCGATCCGCACCCGCGCGGCCAGTGCCGAGAGCATCCGCTTGCTCGCCTCGACGAACAATTCACGATCGCCTTCGATCTCCTCGGCGGTCCAGTCGCTGACATAGGCGCGCCACTGGGCGGCGAGCTTCTCGAAATCGCCCATCGCGATCTCCGCCGCCTCGCGCTGGGCAAGGTCACCGGCGGACAGGAGATGCGGATAAACGTCGAGATCCTCGGTCGCGAGATGCGCGGCGAGTTCGGTGTCGAGTGCGACGATCGCCGCATGCAGCTCCGCACCCGACGCGTTCGCCGCGTCGCGCATCAGCGCGTTCGCCATCGCAGTAATCCGCGCATGTTCGTCAATCAGCCGTTCGATAGAGACCATCTGCCCACCCTCTTCCGACTCTTATAGACGATCGGAGTTAAGAGGGGGTGGCGTTCTGCTTGACGCCCGCTATTCAGCCTCCCCATCCTCGCGCGTACACGTAAGGACCACCCGATCTCATGCAGCTCGTCATCGTCGAATCGCCTGCCAAGGCGAAAACCATCGAGAAATATCTGGGCAAGGACTATCGCGTCCTCGCCTCCTACGGCCATATCCGCGACCTCCCCGCAAAGGACGGTTCGGTGCAGCCCGATGACGGCTTTGCGATGGATTGGGAGACCTATCCCGACAAGGCCAAGCAGCTCAAGGCGATCACCGACGAGGCAAAAAAAGCCGATCGCCTGATCCTCGCCACCGACCCCGATCGCGAAGGGGAGGCGATCAGCTGGCATGTTCAGGAAGTGCTGGCGAAGAAGAAGGCGCTCCCCAAGGAGGTCGAGCGCGTCACTTTCAATGCGATCACCAAGGCGGCGGTGACCCAGGCGATGGCTGCGCCGCGCCAGCTCGATACCGACCTGATCGACGCCTATCGCGCACGCCGTGCGCTCGACTATCTGGTCGGCTTCACTTTGTCCCCGGTGCTCTGGCGCAAGCTGCCCGGCGCCAAATCGGCGGGCCGCGTGCAATCGGTCGCACTGCGTCTGATCGTCGAGCGCGAGCGTGAGATCGAGCTGTTCAAGGCGCAGGAATACTGGTCGGTCACCGCGCATCTCGAACATGACGGGACTGCGTTCGACGCGCGGCTCGTCCGCTTCGAGGGCAAGAAGCTCGACCGACTGTCGATCGGCACCGAAGGCGTGGCGATGCGCGCCAAGGCTGCGGTCGAACAGGGTCGCTTCACCGTCGCCAGCGTCGAGACCAAACCGGCGATGCGCAACCCGCCGCCGCCCTTCACTACCTCGACACTCCAGCAGGAAGCGGCGCGCAAGCTCGGCTTCTCCGCCAGCCACACGATGCGAATCGCGCAGGCGCTCTACGAGGATGGCGCGATCACCTATATGCGCACCGACGGCGTGCAGATGGACGGCAGCGCGATCGACGAGGCGCGCAAGGCGATCGTGAACCGCTACCAGGCAAGCTACATCCCCGACAAGCCGCGCCAGTACCAGTCCAAGGCCAAGAATGCGCAGGAAGCGCATGAAGCGATCCGGCCCACCGATTTCAGCAAGGACAAGGCCGGGTCGGGCGATCACGCGCGCCTCTATGACCTGATCTGGAAGCGCGCGCTGGCGAGCCAGATGTCGAGCGCCCGGATGGAGCGCACCACGGTCGAGCTTGAGGAGCCGACCGGACAGGACGCGCTGCGGGCGACCGGACAGGTGGTGATCTTTCCCGGCTATCTCGCTTTGTACGAGGAAGGCCGCGATGACGAGGGCGACGAGGATTCGCGCCGTCTCCCGGTGATCCGCAACGGCGACACGCCCGCCAAGAAGGGGGTCGACGCCGAACAGCATTTCACCCAGCCGCCGCCGCGCTTCTCCGAAGCGTCGTTGGTCAAGCGGCTCGAGGAACTCGGCATCGGCCGCCCCTCGACCTATGCCTCGATCATCCAGGTGCTCAAGGACCGCGCCTATGTCCGGGTCGAGAAGAACCGTTTCTTCGCCGAGGAGACCGGGCGGCTGCTGACCGCGTTCCTCGAGCGCTTCTTCGAGAAATACGTCAATTACGACTTCACTGCGGGACTCGAGGAAGAGCTGGACGACGTGTCCGGCGGTCGCGCGGGCTGGCAGGCGGTGCTCGAAGCCTTCTGGAAGGATTTCCGCCCGCGTACCGACGAGGTGATGGAACAGAAGCCGAGTGAGGTGACCGCCGAGCTCGACAAGTTCCTCGAGCCCTATCTTTTCCCGGACAAGGGCGACGGGACCGATCCGCGCCTCTGCCCGTCCTGCGGGGTCGGCAAGCTGGCGCTGCGCGGCGGCAAGTTCGGCGCGTTCGTTGCCTGCTCAAACTATCCCGACTGCAAATTCACCCGCCGCTTCGGCCAACCGGGCGGCGCGGACGGTGGCGACAGCGGGCCGGAAGTGATCGGCACCGACCCCGGCACGGGTGAGGAAATCAGCCGCCGCTCGGGCCGGTTCGGTCCCTATTTCCAGCGCGGCGAGGGCAAGGAGGCGGCGCGCGCGTCGATCCCCAAGGATATCCCCGAGCTGGACCTCGACTGGGCGGTCAAATTGCTCAACCTGCCGCGCACGATCGGCGACCATCCCGAAAGCGGCAAGCCGATCACCGCATCGATTGGCCGCTATGGCCCCTATCTGGCGCATGACGGCAAATACGCGCGACTGGCTTCGACCGCAGAGGTGTTCGAAACCGGCATGAACGCCGCGGTCGTCAAGCTAGCCGAAGCGGCAGCGGGCGGCGGGCGGCCACAGCGCGGGTCGCGCGAGCCATTGAAGGTGCTGGGTGCGCACCCGGTGTCGGGCGCGGAGATCAAGCTGATGGAGGGGCGCTATGGCGCCTACCTCACCGACGGGACCACCAATGCGACGCTGCCCAAGACGGTCGATCAGGCCGCGCTGACGCTCGACGAAGCCGTCCAGCTCATCGACGCCAAGGCTGCAGCCGGCCCCGTCAAGAAGAAGGGCGGGCGCAAGGCTCCGGCAAAGAAGGCATCGGCCAAGAAAGCCGCGCCGAAGAAGAAGGCGGCGGTGAAGAAGGAATAGCTTATCGTCGCCCCGGCTTGAGCCGGGGTCAAGCTGCCTTGTCAAAGGCAGAAGAAGCGGGGTCCCGGGTCAAGCCCGGGATGACGCCGTTCTGGGAGGGGCGTTACGCCGCCCGAAGGCTCGTCATCTGCAACCAGGCGCGGGCCTGTTTCTGCGCTTCGATGATTTCGCGCGCGGTCATTTCTTCCGCGACTTCGGCGCGCATGTATGGCGCCTGGGCGCTGCCCTTGAGGGCGGCGATGTTGAACCATTTGTGCGCTTCGATCAGGTCCATGTCGATGCCGGACGCGCCGCTCGAATAGACCATCCCGAGTTCGTAGGCCGCGTCGGCGCTACCGCGCGCCGCATCCGCCAGCCGGCTGTCGATCAGGAACTGTGCGCTCTTAATGCTGTTGCCCATGACTTTGCCCCACTTTTCATCGCTCTCATCATGGAGGCGAGAGTGCGGCATTCATGGTAAGCAAAAGGTTAACAGCGTTTACCGTTCATTCCGGCGTCGCCACCGAAACATTATCGATCAAGCGCGTGCCCGAAATCCGCGCGGCGGCGAGCAGGCGGCGGGGCTGGCCGGGGAGAGGTGCTGCGAGGCTGTCGGCATCGACCAGCTCGACATAATCGACTTCGAATCCAGCGGCTTCCAGCGATGCGCGTGCAGTGGCGAGTACGGCAGCAGCATCGTCCCCCTTTTCGATCGCACGCGCCGCCACGCCGAGCGCGCGGGGCAGAGCGACCGCGGCGGCACGATCCTCGGGCGCGAGATAGGCGTTGCGCGACGACAGCGCGAGGCCGTCATCGTCGCGCTGGGTGGGCACGCCGCGCACCTCGATATCGAAATCGAGGTCGGCGACCATGCGGCGGATCACCGCGAGCTGCTGGAAATCCTTCTCCCCGAACAGCGCGATATCGGGCTTCACCTGGTTGAACAGCTTGGCGACCACGGTGGCGACCCCGTCGAAATGACCCGGCCGCGCCGCGCCGTCGAGCGGCTCGCTGACCCCGGAGACCGAGATATTGGTCGAATGGCCCTCCGGGTACATCACCTCGACCGGCGGCATCCACAACAGGTCGACCCCGGCTTCGGACAGCATCCGCGAATCCGCCATCTCCTTGCGCGGATAGCGGGCAAGATCCTCGTTCGGGCCGAACTGCTTGGGGTTGACGAAGATCGACACCACCACGCGCTGTCCCGCCAGCTTCGCCTCGGCCACCAGCGCCATATGCCCGGCATGCAGCGCGCCCATCGTCGGAACGAAGGTGATCCGCTCCCCATTGGCGCGAAATCCCGAAACGGCATCGCGGAGGTCGGAGAGCTGACGGATGGTTTGCACGCGCACAATGCCTTGGATATGGAACGAAGGGCGGCCTTCTATGGGGGGCGGGCCGGGTGTTCAATCAGGGAAGTTGAGTGACCGACGCATCGAACTCGCTGCACGTGATCGTCTTCGCCAACGAAAAGGGCGGGACCGGCAAATCCACGACCGCTGTCCACACCGCGATCGCGCTCGCGATGAAGGGCGCGCGGGTGTCGTGTTTCGACCTCGACCATCGCCAGCGGACGATGGGCCGCTATCTCGACAATCGGCTTCAGACGATGGAACGCGCCGGACGACCGCTGCCGATGCCGCGGTACGAGACGCATGATGGCGAGAATATCGCGCGCTTCTCCGAATCGCTGGAGCGGCTGGGGCAGGATACCGACTTCCTGATCATCGACACGCCGGGGCGCGACGACAAGTTCGGGCGGATCGCGATCACCAATGCCGACACGCTGGTGACGCCGATGAACGACAGCTTCGTCGATTTCGACCTGATCGGGCAGGTCGATCCCGATACCTTCCGGGTCACCCGGCCGAGCTTCTATTCGGAGCTGATCTGGGATTCGCGCAAGCGCCGCGCCAAGGCCGACGGCCAGACGATCGACTGGGTCGTCCTGCGCAACCGGATGCAGCATATCGAGGCGCGCAACATGAAGCGCGTGTCGGAGGCGATCGACCAGCTCGCCAAGCGCGTCGGCTTCCGCGTCATCCCCGGCCTGTCGGAGCGCGTGATCTATCGCGAGCTGTTCCCCAAGGGGCTGACAATGCTCGACAGCCGCGAGTTCGGCGAAATGGGCCTCGCCCATGTCGCCGCGCGGCAGGAGCTGCGCGAGATGATGGCGGGCCTCGCCTTGCCCGAACTTGAGTCGGCGATGCCGCTCTTCGCATGATCGCGAAGTTTCTGATCGCCCTGCTGGTGTGCTGGCTCGGCTTTCGACTGTGGCATGGTTGGGGGCGCCCGATGCCCGGAACCCCAAAGCCGCCACCTGCGCCGCAGCCGCGCGATCCGGCGGAGGCGGAAGCCCTTTCAATCCTCGGCATCGCGCCGGGTGCGCAGCCGGACGAGATCCGCGCCGCGCACCGCCGTCTGATCGCCAATGTCCATCCGGATCGCGGCGGCTCGCCCGAGCTGACACGTCAAGTCAACGCTGCGCGCGACACGCTGTTGAAACCAAAAAACTGAAACGCATTGCTGTCAGCCGCGTTTGACGGTTGAACTTTGCGTAACGCGCGCGAAATGAAGCGCGTCGATTTCCCTGGAGGCCCAATGACCCATCGTTTCGATCCGACCTCGCTGCGCGAGTACGACATCCGCGGAATCGTGGGCAAGACGCTGGGGCCGGACGATGCGCGCGCGATCGGGCGCGGCTTCGCCACCCTGCTGCGCCGCGCGGGCGGACATCGGGTGGCGGTCAGCCGCGACGGGCGCGTCTCCTCGCCGGTGCTGGAGGCGGCGCTGATCGAGGGGCTGACTGCGTCGGGCTGCGACGTGGTGCGGATCGGGCTCGGCGCAACGCCGATGCTCTATTATGCCGAAGCGGTACTAGAAGTGGATGGTGGCATCCAGATAACCGGAAGCCATAATCCCGGCGATTATAATGGCTTCAAGATGGTGTTTCAGCACCGTCCGTTCTTTGGGGCCGACATCCAGACACTGGGCAAGATGGCCGCGGAGGGCGATTGGGAAGAGGGCGAGGGCACCGTCGCCGACGCCGATATCCTCGACGATTATGTCGGTCGCCTGCTCGCGGGATATTCGGGCGGCACCTTCCGCATCGGCTGGGACTGCGGCAATGGCGCGTCGGGTCCGGTGATCGAGAAGCTGGTCCAGCTGCTTCCGGGTGAGCATCACACGCTGTTCACCGATGTGGACGGCAATTTCCCCAACCATCATCCCGATCCCACCGAAGAGAAGAATCTGGCGCACCTCAAGGCACTGGTCGCGGAGAAGAACCTCGATTTCGGACTGGCCTTCGACGGCGACGGCGACCGGATCGGCGCGATCGACGGGCAGGGCCGCGTGATCTGGGGCGATCAGCTTCTGTCCATTCTGGCCGAACCTGTGCTGCGCAAGGATCCCGGCGCGACGATCATCGCGGACGTGAAGGCCAGCCAGGCACTGTACGACCGCATCGCCGAGCTGGGCGGCCAGCCGCTGATGTGGAAGACCGGCCACAGCCTGATCAAGACCAAGATGAAGGAAACCGGCGCACCGCTCGCGGGCGAGATGAGCGGCCATATCTTCTTCGCGCAGGATTATTACGGGTTCGACGATGCACATTATGCCGCGGTCCAGCTGATCAACGCGGTGCACCTGATCGGCCAGTCGATGAGCGACATCCGCAGCGCGATGCCCGCAATCGTCAACACCCCCGAAATGCGCTTCCAAGTCGATGAAAGCCGCAAGTTCGCGGTGATCGACGAGGTGCTGGCGCGGCTCAAGGACTCGGGCGCGGACGTCAACGACACCGATGGTGCGCGGGTCAATACCCCCGATGGCTGGTGGCTGCTGCGCGCGTCGAACACCCAGGACGTGCTGGTCGCCCGCGCCGAGGCGAAGGACGAGGCAGCGCTGGAACGCCTCCTGGCCATGATCGACGCCCAGCTCGCTGCCAGCGGGCTCGAGCGCGGGCCGCAGGCGGGGCATTGAACGCTGCCGTCGTAACATGGCTTGACGCGCTCGGTCCGGGGGATCGGGCAATGGTCGATGCCCTGCGCGCGATCGTCATCGACGCTGCCCCGGAGTTGGTCGAAGAAATCAAGTGGAACGCGCCCAGCTTTCGCGACGGCGCGGATCACAAGGTCACGCTGGGGATCGAGCGCAAGGGCGGGGTCCGCATTGTCCTGCATCGCGGTGTTGCATCCAGGGATGTTGCAGGCTTCAGCTTCGCCGATCCCGATGGTCTCGCCAGCTGGCCGGCAGCGGATCGCGGGGTGGTGACGTTGCGCGATCCCCCGACGATCGAGACGAAGCGCGCCGCGCTTGGCGCATTGATCGCGCGCTGGGTCGCCGCAACCCGATGAGCCGTTATCCCAGGCTATGCTTCACCGTCAGCGACGGCACGATGTGCTTGTTGCGGCTGCGATATTCGACCGCTGTGGGCGTGAGGGCGGAGCGATCCGGGGTGTAGAAAGTCCGTTCGCGCGTCCCCGGGGTTCCGGTCGCATTGTCGAGCGCAAAGGTGACCGTCGTCGCCTTTGACGGCCGCCATTCGGCGAAGGCGGTGACATAGGGCGGGACCATCCGGTTCGCATCGACCTCGTTCCGGCGATAGAAGCTGGAGCCGCTGTTGGCGAAGACCGAAAAGCCCCAGGCGAAGCTGCCCAGATCCTGCCGAAAGCTGGTTTCGTGGACGAAGCCGGTATAACCTGAAAAGGGCCGATCGCGGCCGGTATAGGGATCCTGCACCGAAGTCGCGACCATCGAATTATAGATGCTGAGCCGCCCGCCCTTGATGCCCAATTTGGCAAGCGGCGCGTCGATTCGGCTGCGCGCGATATAGACATGGCCGGTGCCCAGATTGCCCGGCGCATCGAATCCTTCGGGGGTCGGTACGCGATCCTGAACCTTCTCGACCCGCTGATAGCCGAGATCGACCTTGATCAGCCCGTCGCCCAGGAACTTGCGCTCGACCGTCAGCTGAGTCTCCCATCCGCGCTGGGGGAGGAGGTTGGCGTTGCCGCCATTGACGCGGTCGTTGCTCAACTCTGCGCTCGAGATGAAATCCTCGAACTGCAGCTGCGCGACGAAGCGTTGGGCCAGCCAGTTGACGTGCCAGTTGCCCGATCGCCAGTCGAGCACCAGCTTGGGCTTGAGAAAGCTCAGCGCGCGCTCCGACGTCGCATCGCCCGACACGGTGATGCGGGACGTTTCGAAGGTCGCACCCAGGTCGAGCCGCAGCCCCTTGCCGATCCCGCGTCCGGCGTTGAGGAACAGTTCGCCGCGCCGCTCCAGCACGACCGCGTCGTCGACCGGCAGGTCGATCCGCGTCCGTGCCCCGCCCGCGCCGAGCAGGAACAGGTCGACCTTGCTCTCCAGCCGGTTGATCACCCCCTCTGCGCCCGTCTCGACCGACCAGCCGCCAAGGTCGGGGCGGGTCCAGACGAGCCGCGCGAGCGTCTCCTCCAGCGTGTCGTCAAGCTCCTGCTCATAGCCGCCGGTGACGGTACCGGTGATGCGATTGAGCGACAGCTCGCGATTGTCACGGTAGCGGCGCGTGGCGAGGCCGATCAGCTTGATCCCGCCCCCGGCAAAGGGGCGCGTGACGTCGCCGCCTAGCTCATAGATATCGCGGTCGAAACGCTGGCTCAGCCGGTCGTCGCGCACTGGCCCGGTCGCCGGGGTTACGTCATTGTCCTGATCCAGCTTGAACCGGTCCAGGAAGATGCGGCCGTTGAGGTTGGCGGTGCGATATGCACCGTCGTTGAACGACCAGGATGCCGACAGCGCGCCATTGGGAGCGTTGATCCGGTTTTCCTTGACCCGATATTCGAGCAGCGCACCGTTCGGCACCGCAGTGATCCGGTCGTAGCCGTGCTCGGTGGTGAAGTCGTTGTCGAGGGCCAGCGCGACGTTGAACGTCGATCGCCCGCTGCGGATCAGCGTAGAGATGCTGCCCTCTGGCGCGACCTTGCCGGTATAGTCGCGCAGCACCGACGCCGTCACCGTGCCCGACATGCCGCCGCGGTTGCCGAGCACCAGGTTCAGCACCTGTGCCTTGCCCGCATATTCCGCGCCGAACCCGTCGCCCGGCCCGAGCTCGACGCGCAGCACCTGGCTGGCCGGAATGCGGGAAAGGATGGTGGTCAGCGGGTCGCTCTTCGAACTGGGGCGCTGGCCGTTGATGACCACGTTGCCGGCCGCCGAACCGAAGCCGCGCACTTCGGCATCGGTTTCCTGAATCGCAAAGCCGGGCACGCGATTGGCGATGTCGAGCGCGGTGGAGGGGGCGAAGGGCGCGAAATACGCCGCCTCGAACACCTGACGCCCCGCCGCCGCTGCCGTCGCGCCGCCGGTGTCTTCGCGCTCCGCTCCGTCATCGACAGCAGCGGCGACCTGCGCATAGGCCGGTGCCGAAGCGATCAGGGCGATCGCCGATACGGCGTGCAACAGGGTCATGTCTTTCTCCAGGCTCACTCGACTACATTCGTAGTCAAATGGGTGATCTATGCCAGCAAGACACGAGAGGCAAGGGGCTGAAATCGCGTTTCGACCAACTATCGACGCGGTTTGACGAGCGGCGTTCTAGCGGGAAGCAGGGTGGGCCAGATCCCAAGCCGCACGGACCTGCGCAGTATAGATCGGAGCGCTGCGCTCCACCGCCGCCTGCGCGTCGCGGGAGAAGCCTGTATGGGACTGAAGCCTGAGGCGCGCATCGGCTGCGGCGACGAGCAGCAGCGAGCGGACCTCTTTCGGCTCCCGCCCTGTCGCCTGAAGATGCCGCGCGAGGCCAAGGATCACCCGCGCGCGATCCGGATCCAGCGCCGGACGTCTGATCAGCACGGCGAACGCCTTGCGATACCAGGTCTCGGCCTCATCCATCCGGCCCTGTTTCGCGATGATACCGGCGACATAAGTCCGCCCCCGCGCCACGCCGGGATCATCCTCGCCAACCAGCAGCGCAGAGGCTTCGAGCCCCTTGCGAAATATCGCTTCGCCCTCCGCGAGCCGACCTTGGCTGGCGATATTGTAGCCCAGATTGGTGTAGGTCACGGCCAGTTCGAGACGGCCTCTGTTGTCGACAGGGTGGGCGCGTGCGGCGAGCAAAGGCGCATATGTGGCCTCGGCCTCGGCGAAGCGACCTTGGTCCTCCAGAAAATAGGCGATGTCCTGCCGAGCCTGCAGGATGTCCCGATCTCCGACTGGCAGCACCCGGGCGCGCAGGGCGAGCGTCGTGCGCATCATCGCTTCCGCCTCGCGATGCCGTTCCTGATAATTCAGATTCCAGGCAAGCGCCTGATAGACATCCGCGACCTCAACGTGCTGCGCCTTCTCCGCCTCAAGCAGCGCGAGCGCCAGCCGGTACAGTGGTTCACCCTCCATGAAGCAGGCCTGCTGCTCCATCCCGCTGGCGAGGTGCAGATAGGTGCGGACCAGCTGCGCCGTGCGCGTCATCGGGCGGCGGTCGGTATGGAACAGCGGGGCATAGCGTTCCGCCACCCAAAGGTCGCCGGGATCGCGCGACGCGACCAGCAGCTGT
Organism: Sphingomonas sp. J344; assembly: GCF_024700005.1. Lineage (NCBI taxonomy): Bacteria > Pseudomonadati > Pseudomonadota > Alphaproteobacteria > Sphingomonadales > Sphingomonadaceae > Sphingomonas > Sphingomonas sp. J344. The sequence goes on from NZ_JAJONB010000001.1 coordinate 1,731,171, forward strand.
CCCCAGCTCGTCGCGCATTGCAGCGTGGGTTTGGCCGGGTCGCACGCGGCCAGCTCCGCGCGGCGCGCGGCGATGTAGCGGGCACGGGCGGCATCGCCCCCGGCGAGTTCGATGCAGCGCGGGGCTCGTGCGGTCGCCGGCGAGAGCGAAACGCCCGCCAGCGCCGGGCTGGCCAGCGTCAGCGTCAGGAACAGCAACAGGCGGCGCAGCAGGTGCATGGGGCGATCCTATCGCGCCGCGCGCCGCGCACCAGCGACGATCTCTGACAGGGCGGGACAGTCCGCACCGGTCGGGGCTGGCAAATCGCGGCGGCGCAGGCCACATGGGGGCATGGCTCCCCCCGCCCCCCAGATCATCCGCGTCATCGACCTCGAAACCACCGGCAACGCCCCGCCCCAGCATGGCGTGTGCGAGATCGGGTGGCAGGATGTCGTGCTGGGCAAGGACGGCCGTTGGGCGCTGGAGGGGGAGGGCGGCGCGCGCCTCGTCAATCCCGGCCGCCCGATCCCGCCGCTGACCATGGCGATCCACCATATCCGCGATGAGGATGTCGCCGACGCATCATGGTGGCACGATGTCGCGCGCCCGGTGCTCGATCCCTGGCCGCGCCGCGTCGCGCTGGCGGCGCATCGCGCGAGCTTCGAGGAGCAGTTCTGCACCCCGTCGCTGACACGCGGGGCAGACTGGATCTGCACGTATAAATGCGCGCTGCGGCTGTGGCGCGACAGTCCGGGCTTCTCGAACCAGTTCCTGCGCTATTACCGCATGCCCGAGGGGCTGGAGCATGAGCGCGGCCTGCCCGCGCACCGCGCCTTTCCCGACGCCTATGTGACCGCGCACCATCTGCGCGACATGTTGAACGAAGCGAGCGTCGCGCAGCTGATCGAATGGTCGAAGCTGCCCGGTCTGCTCCCGCGCGTCCGTTACGGCCCGGATCGCGGGAAGGAATGGAGCGAGATCGACGACGAATCGCTCGACGCCTTCCTGCAGGATCGCGACGAGGACATTCGCTACACTGCACAGGTCGAACTAGACCGCCGCCGCGGCCGGGGTCCGGAGTTCAAGCCGGTCTGCCAGCCGGATTTGTTTTAGGGCGTCCTGCATTTGGCTCCCCTCCTTTCAGGGAGGGGAGCCAAGGCTCAATACTCGATTCGCTGGGTCTTGATCTGGCGCTTCTCCAGCATGACCTGAACGCTGTCCGGCCCGGAAAGGTGGCCCGCACCGACCGCCATGAACACGACTCCCGGCTTGTCGAGCCGCGTGTCGATCCACTCGGCCCAGCGCGCGTTGCGGTCGGCGAGCAGCATCTTGCTGAGCTCGGGCGAGCTGCGCAGCGCCTCGTTCATGATCGCGGCCAGACCCTCGGCATCGCCTTCCGACCATTCCGCGACCATCTTGGCGAATTCCGGCCCGACCTGCCCGAGCTGCTCGAGCGTTTCGCTGAGGAACTGAATCTGCGCGGCTTCCGAGAGGCTGTTGAAAAAGCCGAACTGCATCTCGATGCTCTCAAGCCCCGAAACCGGCTTGTTCGCCGCCTTGGCCGCTTCGCTGAGCGCGGTTTCCGCGCCCGATGCGGGATTATAGCCCGCCTTCATCAGCGCGACGAGGCTGAGCTGGCTGGCGGCGAACCAGGGCTGGAACCGCTCGACCGCCTGCGCGGGCAATCCGGCATCGGCGACGGCCTTGGCAAAGGCGGCGCGCTTGTCGGCGGGCAGGCGTTCAGTAAGGGTCGGACCGGCCGTGCTGACGGCATATTTGAGGATCAGCGGCTGGACGCTGGCGGGATCCGGCATCTCGCCGATCTCGGTCACCATCTCGCTGCTCTCGTCGAACGCCTTCTTCACCGCCTCGTCAAACCAGCTGAGGCCCGCTGGCAGGACGTGGATCGTGCCGAACAGATAAATCGTCGTGTCCTCGTCCTTGACGACCCAGAGTGCGGGGTCGGAATCCTTGAGCTGCGCCACCGGGGCAGGGGCGGGCGCCTGTTGCGCCAGCGCGGCGGGGGTGACGAACAGCAGCGCAAGGGCAGTGCCGGTGCGCGATAGCATCTTGATCATAATTTACTCCGATACCAATGATTTGGGGTCAATCAGGGACGTAATTTCTTGTAGCCATAGGCAAGCAGCATCGCGATCATCGTCGCGACGAACACGCCCTCATGCTGGGGCTCGGGCACCAGTCCACCGCGCCACCACAGATACCAGCAGGCATAGCCGGCGATGTAGAGGTTTAGCGCGACCGCCGAGGCCCATTGATTGTCGCGCCGGTCGAGCTCGTCGGTGGCGAGGTGATAGCGCCACCCGCCATAGCCGAGCGCGACCAGCAGCACGGCGGAGGCGACGATTGCCCAAGCGGCCGGAATGCCCTCAAGAAAGCCGCCGCCCTCGACCTCGAAAAAGGCCGAGAGGAAGCCGATCACGCCGCCCGCCGCCATCAATCCGCCGATGATGAAGCTCAGCCGCCGGCTGCGTGCCCTTGCTGCGGCGATGCCGGGGCGGGGATCATTCGCCATGGTCGTGCTCCGTGTCATCGAAAATCTCCTCGATCCTCAAATCGAACAGCCGCGCAATGCGAAAGGCAAGCGGGAGCGAGGGGTCGTATTTCCCCGTCTCGATCGCATTCACCGCCTGGCGCGACACGCCGAGATGCCCGCCCAGCTCGGACTGGCTCCAGTCGCGTTCGGCGCGCAGCACTTTCAGGCGGTTCCGCATGCGTCACTTTTCCCTGACAATATGTCAGTCACGGGTGACTATATGTCAGGTATCCATGACACGAGTCAAGCGGATTTCTTGCCCTGCGGAATCGCCGCGACGATCGCTGCAGCCGCCGTGCCGATGCACAGCAGATAGGGGAAGGCGAGACCTTGTGGCCCCAGGGCGAAGGGCTGGAGCAGGAATACGGTCACGAAACCGGTGAGCAATGCCGCGATCACCGACGCTGTATTGCCGCGCGTGCTGAACAGCGCGACGCCATAGACGCCAAGCAGCCCGGCATAGGCGAACACCATCACCGACAGCACGAACTCCAGCAGCGGCATGTCGCTGTGCTTCTGCCAGTAATAGCTCAGCACTGCGGTCGCGAACATCGCCACCGCGACCGCCGCCATGCCCCAGCGCCCGGCATGGACATAGTGGCGATCCGCCGCGCCGCCATGCGCCTCGCGCCAAGGTCGGTAGAAATCGCTCACCAGCACCGACGACATCGAATTGAGGGCGGATGTGACGGTCGACACCGCCGCCGCGATCACCCCGATCGTCACCAGCCCGCGCAGGCCGGGCGGCAATTGCGTCAGAATATAGTGGACGAACACCGTGATCTTCTCGCCGGCGAACTGGGCCGACACCGTGTTGGTCGCGCCCATCAGGTCGGGACGATTGTAGAAGATGTGGAGCAACAGCCCGATCGTCACGAAGATCGCGATTACGGGCACGCTGGCCAGGGCCGACAAGATCAGGCTGCGTGCGCCGGTCCTGGCGTCCGGACTGGCAAGCAGACGCTGGGTGGTGTCCTGGTCGAGTCCCGAGCTGGCGGTATTGAGCAGGAACAGCCCGGTGACCGCCGCCAGCACGGTGAACGGCTTGGCAAGATCGGTCGAGAAATCGAACAGCCGCAACTTGTTCGTGCCGTCGGGCGCATTGCGCAGCGCATCGATCAGCGCCGCATTGTCGAGCGGGATCGCGGCGCGCAGGAAGATCAGTACCGCGACCGCTGCACCGGCATAGACGATGAACTGGACGAAATCGTTCCAGATCACCGATTTGAGGCCGCCGCGCAGCGTGAAGGCAAGGCTGGCGAGCATCACCGCCGCCGCCGACAGGATGATCGACCCGGCGTCGATCGCGTTGAACCCGACCATCGCGATCGCGATCGCCGCCAGATAGACGCGCGCGCCCCCGGACAGGATCCGCCCCGCCAGATACATGCCACCCGCCCAGCGCATCGCGCGTGGGCTGTAGCGCGTCTCGAGCAGCTCATAGACCGTCGCGACGCGCAGCGCGTAAAAGCGCGGGATCAGGACATGCGCGACGAAGAAGGCGGCGAGGATCGCGCCCAGCACCGCGCCGAGGTAACTGTAATCACTGCGATACCCGTAATCCGGGGCACCCAGAAAGGTCGCCGCAGACTGGTTGGTCGCGAGCACCGAAACCGCCGCGAGCCAGGCTGGAACGCTGTTCCCTGCCAGGAAATAGTCCCCCGCATTGCGCGTCTCGACCCGGTTGAAATGCCAGGACAGCCCGGCCAGCACGGCGAGGTAAAGCGCGACCACCAGCCAGTCGAGCGCGGCGAAATGCAGCATCATCGCAAATGTGTAGCAGAGGTGTTGCCGAGGTCACGCGGCAAGTTGTCGCCGGACTTCGGAACGACTCCCGCCCTCACGCTTTGAATCGGCCTCGCAACGAGGGAGGTTTGAATGGCAGCGCGCGCCTATTGGCAGGGTCAGATCCGACTGGCGCTGGTCTCGATCCCCGTGGAAATCTACAGCGCAACCAAATCCGGCGCACAGGTCGCCTTTCATCAGGTCCACGAACCTTCGGGCAAGCGGGTCAAGTACGAGAAGGTCGTGCCCGGCATCGGCCCGATCGACACCGACGAGATCATGAAGGGCTTCGAATATGAAAAGGGCCATTATGTCCTGCTCGACCAGGACGAGATCGACGCGGTCAAGCTGGAGTCGAAGAAGACGCTGGAACTGACCCAGTTCGTCGACGCGCACGAGATCGACGTCCTCTATTATGAAAAGCCCTATTTCGTCGTCCCTGCCGACGACCTTGCCGAAGAGGCGTTCGTCGTCCTGCGCGAGGCGTTGAAGCGCACGCGCAAGGTCGGCCTCGGCCAGCTCGCGATGCGCGGTCGTGAATATGTGGTGAGCCTCAAGCCGTGCGGGCGCGGCATGGTGCTCGAAACGCTCCGCTACGCCGATGAGGTCAACAAGGCACAGGGTTATTTCCGCGACATTCCCGATATCGAGCCTGACGCGGAACTGCTCGGCCTCGCCGAGTCGCTGATCGAGAAAAAGGCCGCGAAGTTCGACCCCGCGACCTTCCACGACCGCTATGTCGATGCGCTCAAGGGGCTGATCGACCGCAAGAAGAAGCAGAAGGGCAACCGCAAGATCATCGAGGACAAGGACTCGGGCGGCGACCCGCGTGGCGGCAATGTCGTCGACCTGATGGCCGCGCTCAAGAAGAGCCTCGAAAAACCCGGCGCGGCTAAGAAGGCATCTGCGGCGAAGACCCCCGCAAAAAGGCTCCGGCCAAAAAGGCCCCGGCGCGCAAGCGGGCGTGACGCGATGGAGTTGAACCCGCCGATCACCTTCGACGCACTCAACTGGGATCCGTGGCTGCGGCTCGCCGGCGCGGCCGTTGCAGGCCTGCTGCTGGGGCTCGATCGTGAGGTGCGCGGGCATGGCGCGGGGCTGCGTACGCACGCGATCCTGTGCTTCTCCGCCGCGCTCATCACGGTCTGCGCGCTGGCGCTCTACTATCAGCTGGGCGGTGAGGAATCGCAGGCCGATCCGCTCCGCGTGATCGAGGGAACCGCCGCCATGGCCGGCGTGATCGGAGGCGCGCTCATCGTCTTCTCCAGGGGCGAGGTGAAGAACCTCACCACCGCCGCCCATATCTGGCTTGCCGCATCGATCGGCATCGCGTTCGGCGCCGGGCTTTATCCGATTGCGGTGATCGGCACGGTCGGGTCGGTGCTGCTGCTCACCCTGTTCGGCTGGATCGAGGACAGGGCCTTTGCGGGACGACGCGATGGCCAAGACTGACCCGCTCGCAAAATACAATGCGATGCGCGATTTCGCGAAGACGGCGGAGCCGCGCGGCGAGATCGGCAAGGGTGAAGGCCGCACCTTCATAGTGCAGAAGCATGACGCGACCCGCCTCCACTGGGATTTCCGGCTGGAAGTCGACGGGGTGCTCAAAAGCTGGGCGGTGACGCGCGGCCCCACCCTCGATCCCGGCGCAAAGCGGCTGGCGGTGCGCACCGAGGATCACCCGATGTCCTATGCGACGTTCGAGGGGACGATCCCCAAGGGCGAATATGGCGGCGGCACGGTGATGCTATGGGATCGCGGGACCTGGGCGCCGGTGCCGGGGAAGAGCGCCAAGGATCTGGACAAGGGCCATCTCCACTTCACCCTGGATGGCGAGCGGATGAAGGGCGAATGGCTGCTGATCCGCCTCAAGCCGCGCGGGAAGGAGAAACGTGAGAACTGGCTGCTGCGCAAGATCGACGACGCCTATGCTGGCGCGACCGATACGCTGGTGGAGACGGCGCTGACCAGCGTCGCCACCGGGCGGACGATGCTGGAGATCGAGGAGGGGGTCAAACCTGCGCGACAGCATAAGGCCGCAGCGCCGAAGGTCGCGAAGAGCCAGATGTCAGGCGGCAAACGCCCCAACTTCCGCGACCCTCAGCTCGCCACGCTGGTCGATGCGGTCCCCGCCGGAAACGGCTGGCTGCACGAGATGAAATATGACGGCTACCGCGCGATGGTCGCTCTGGGGAAGGGCGGGCCAAAGGTCTTCACGCGGTCGGGCCTCGACTGGACCGACAAGTTTGCGCGCATCGCGGAAGCCGCTGCCACGCTCCCCGCCGCCTCGGCGCTGATCGATGGCGAGGTGGTCGCATTCAAGGACGGCAAGCCCGATTTCTCGACGCTGCAGGAAACCCTGTCCGAAGGGCGCGGCGACCTCGCCTTCTTCGCCTTCGACCTGCTGGAACTGGACGGGGAGGACATCGCCGTGCTCCCCCAGATCGAGCGCAAGGAGCGTCTCCGCGCGCTCGTCGCCGGGGCCGATTCGCGCATCCAATTCTCCGAACATGTGCTGGGCGCGGGCGAGAAACTGTTCGAGGCGATGTGCCGTGAGGGGCATGAGGGCGTGATTTCGAAGCGCGCCGACGCTCCCTATCGCGGGACGCGGTCCAAGAGCTGGCTCAAGACCAAATGCACGCGACGGCAGGAGTTCGTGATTGTCGGCTGGCTGCCCAGCAGCGCGAGCGGACGCGGGCTGCGCTCGCTGCTGCTCGGCGTGCATGAAGATGGCGCGCTGCGATACGCGGGCAAGGTCGGGACCGGGTTCAACGCGACCAACTCCGCGGCGCTGATGGACAAGCTCGCCCGGATCGAGCGCAAGACGCCGCCGGTCGACGTCCCCAAGGTCGCGGCGCGCGGGGCGCATTGGGTCACGCCCAAGCTGGTCGCGGAGGTCGCCTTCGCCGAATTCACCGCCGAGAATGTCGTCCGCCATGCCAGCTTCATCGCACTGCGCGACGACAAATCCGTCGATCAGGTCGTGACCGAAACCGCCGCGCCGCCGCCCGCCGCACCGGAGAGCGATGTGAAGATCAGCAACCCCGACCGCGTGATCTTCCCCGATTCAAAGATCACCAAGGGTCAGCTCGCGGACTATTATGCCGCCGTCGCGCCAATCTTGCTGCCCTGGCTCACCAACCGCCCGGTCAGCCTGGTGCGCTGTCCGCAGGGCCGCGCCAAGCAATGTTTCTTTCAGAAGCACGACGCAGGCAGCTTCGGCGAACATGTCCATCATGTCGACATTCGCGAAAAGGACGGGTCGGTCGAACCCTATCTCTACCTCAAAGATGCCGACGGCGTGCGCGCCTGTGTCCAGATGGGGACGATCGAATTTCACGGCTGGGGCAGCCGGGTCGAGGATGTCGAAAAGCCCGACCGGCTGGTATTCGATCTCGACCCGGACGAGGGGCTCGACTTCGCCAAGGTGAAGACGGCGGCGGCGGATCTGAAACGGCATCTCGCCGATCTCGGCCTCACCAGCTGGCCGATGCTGACCGGGGGCAAGGGTGTTCACGTCATCGTGCCGCTGACCCCGCAGGCGGAATGGCCCGAAGCCAAATCCTTCGCCGAACGCTTCGCCCGCGCGCTGGCACAGGCCGAGCCGGACCGCTTCACCGCCAACCTCAAAAAAGCCGAGCGCAAGGGCCGCATCTTCATCGACTATCTGCGCAACCAGCGCGGCAGCACCGCAGTCATGCCCTATGTCGCGCGTGCCCGCCCCGGCGCGCCGGTTTCCGCGCCGTTGAGCTGGAGCGAGCTGCGCGACGCCGACAGCGCGCAACGCTTCACCGTGCGCGACGCCGCCATGCTGCTCGACCGCGCAACCGGTCGCGCGCTCGCCGGTTGGGGACAGGCGGATCAGGTGCTGCCCGACTTTTAGCCCGGCAAGCCTAAAGCTTGTTGCACCCGCGAGCATGGCCCGTCACACACAGTCCGTCGAAGGGGGCACTGAATGGCGATCGCTGTGGCGGACACATATGACACGGCGACGATCGCGCGGCGCTGGCTGACCGATTATCGCGCCGCCACGCCCGCGACCGATATGCTCTACGCCGCCGGGCTCGACGATCCGGCGTGGAACGCGGCGCTGGAGGAACTGGCCGAACGCGCGGGCGAAGATCTGACCGCCGCGCGCGAAAAGGCGCAGCGCCATGCCGAAGATATCGGCACCGGCTTCCGCATCGCGGGGGAGGGGGAGGAGCGCCCCTGGCCCCTGTCGCCCGTCCCGCTGCTGATCGACAAGACCGAATGGCAGGGGATCGAGGCTGGCGTGGCGCAACGCGCCGAGCTGTTCGAAGCGGTGCTCGCCGATTGCTACGGCCCGCAGACGCTAGTTCAGGGCGGCAGCCTGCCCGCGAGCCTGTTGACCGGCAGCCCCTATTTCCTGCGTCCGATGATGGGGCTGGAGCCGCCTGGCGGATGCCACCTCCACTTTGTCGCGTTCGACTTGTGCCGGGGCCCGGCGGGCGAGTGGCGGGTGCTCGCCGATCATCTGCGCGCGCCGGCGGGGGCGGGCTATGCGCTGGAAAACCGGCTCGCCATCGCGCGCATGCTGGGCGGGTTGCAGGAACGGCTCAATATCGAGCGGCATGCGCCGTTCTTCGCGGCGTTTCGCGAAGGCATCGCCGCGCGTTGCCGCCGCAGCGATCCGCGCATCGGGCTGCTGACGCCGGGACGCCTCAACCCCAGCTATGCCGAACAGGCGCATCTCGCACGCTATCTCGGTTTCCTGCTGGTAGAGGGCGGCGACCTCGCCGTGCTCGACGACCGGGTCTATCTGCGCACCATCGCGGGGCTGAAGCGCGTCGATGCGCTGTGGCGGCGCGTCGATCCTCGGATGATCGACCCGCTCGCGTTCGATTCGCATTCGGCGATCGGGGTGCCGGGACTGATCGACGCGATGGCGCAGGGGGAGGTGGTGATCGCCAACTCGCCCGGCGCGGGGATGCTGGAGGCACCCGCCTTCGCCGCCTTCCTGCCGCGCGTCTGCGCGCGGCTGACCGGCGAGAGCCTGAAGCTCGCCAATATCGCGACTTGGTGGTGCGGCCAGCCGCGCGAATGCGCCGAAGTCGCGAGCGACCTCGACAATATGGTGATCGCTCCCGCATTCGGCGTCGCGACCAATGTCCTGTCCGACGCGATGCTGGGATCGGCACTGTCGCCCGACACCCGCGCCGCGCTGCTCGCCGACTTCGAACGCCGCCCGCAGGATTATGTCGGGCAGGAGGTCGTGCGCCTTTCGACCATGCCGGTGGTCAGCGACGGGCGGCTCGAAGCGCGACCCTTCACGCTGCGCGTGTTCGCGGCGCGCGGAGCGGACGGCAGCTGGCATGTCATGCCCGGCGGCTTCGCGCAGATCGGCGACAAGCCCGACGCGCGTGCGGCGGTGATGGGGGAGGGCAACTGGTCCGCCGATGTCGTGATCCATGGCGACGCGCCGGTCGCACCGGTGACCCTGCTCCAGCCGAGCGATACCACCCAGCTGCGCCGCAATCCCGGCACCCTGCCCAGCCGCGTTGCCGACAATCTCTACTGGCTCGGCCGCTATCTTGAGCGCGGCGAGGCGCGACTGGGCGTGGTCCGCGCGCTGCTCGGCCATTCGATCAGCGCCGACAGCGGCGCTGCGCTCGCCGCCGACACGGTTGGGCGGCTGGTCGGGCTGGTGGTGGAGGCGGGGGCGGCACCCGCGCCCGACAGCCTCGGTCGCGCGCACCTCACCCGCTTTGCCGAAATCGCGATGGACGCCGCCGATGGCTGGTACAGCGTCCGCGCGATCAACCGTCAGGCGCGCGCGATCGGCGCGGTCAGCCGCGACCGGCTTGCCGCCGACATGATCCGCCTGCTCGACGCGCCCTATCCGACGCGCGGCGGCGCGCTCGATCGGGCGGGGTCGCTCCAGCGGCGCTATTCGGCGCTGGCGGGGCTGTCGTCCGAACATATGGGCCGCACCGATGCCTGGCGCTTCCACGATCTCGGCCGCCGGATCGAGCGCGCGGTGGCGACCGTTTCGGCGCTGCTCGCATTGGGTCAGCCCGATGCGACGAGCGACGACCTCTCCGCGCTGCTCGATCTTGCCGACAGCCAGATCAGCTATCGCCAGCGTTACCTGACCGGCATCGCCCGCGTGCCCGCGCTCGACCTGATCGCGCTCGACCCCGGCAATCCGCGCGGCATCGCGTTTCAGGTGGAGGCGATCGTCGCGCATCTCGACGCGCTGCCGGTGCTGTCCGACGACGGCCTCGCCGAGCCGCAACAGGGGCTTGCGCGCGAACTCGCCGCGATGGTCGCGACCGCGCAGGCGGCGCATTTCGGCAACGACCAGCTTTACGCGATCGGCAACAAGCTCGCCGCGCTGTCGAACGCGGTCGCGCGCCGCTATTTCCTCCACGGATCGGAACCGCTGCGCGCCTCCGGGCTCGTGGTCGGCTGATGCGCTACGCCATCCGCCACGTCACGACATTCGACTATGGCGAGCCGGTCGGCTTCGCCCGCTGCAACCTGCGGCTGAAGCCGATCCACTGGTCGGGGCAGCAGCTGCACGACTATAGCCTGAGCATCGAGCCCGGCGGCGATACCGCGCCCGCCCGCGCCGAGGCTGGCCTCGCCAATGTCGTCCGGCTGGTGGTGACTCAGGCGGTGCGCAGCCTGACGATCGAAAGCCGCTGCACCATCACCGTCGACCGCCCGGTGCCGCTGCCCGCGCCGAATGATCCGACGCTGGCGCAGATCGCCGCGCAGGCGCGCGCCAGCCGCGATGCAGGACCAGCCAGCCCCGCCTCCTATCTCTTCCCCTCGCCCCTGATCCCGCTCGACCGCGACATTGCGGAGTGGTGCGCGCAGGAACTGGACCCGCAACGCGGCGCGCTGGACGCCGCCATCGGCCTCGCCCGCCGCATCCAGAGCGAGTTCGACTTCGATCCGACCGCGACTCTGGTCGACACGCCTCCGCACGAAGCATTCCTGAAGCGCGGCGGCGTATGTCAGGACTTCGCGCAGATCATGATCTCGGGCCTGCGCGCCGCCGGTCTCCCCGCCGCCTATGCCTCCGGCTATCTGCGCACCCTCCCGCCGCCCGGTCAGCCGCGCCTCGTCGGGGCCGACGCGACCCATGCCTGGGTGCTGTTGTGGTGCGGGCCGGAGCGCGGCTGGGTCGGGGTCGATCCGACCAACGGCATCTGGATGGCGAGCGACCATGTCATCATCGCGATCGGCCGCGACTATACCGACATTGCCCCGATCGACGGCATCGTGCTGGGATCCGGCGCGCAGAACATGGCGGTGTCGGTGGATGTCGAGCCGCTCGAATAGGCGCCAACCCTTGCACTCTCCCCCCGCCGCGCCGATGTAGCGGGATAATACGCTGAACGAGCATCAACAGGGAAACATCGTGGCCGATCCGTATTCGACTTTGGGTATCTCGCGCGGGGCCAGCGAGGATGAGGTCAAGAAGGCGTATCGCAAGCTCGCCAAGGAGCTGCACCCCGACCGCAACAAGGACAATCCCAAGGCCGCCGAGAAGTTCAGCACCGTGACGCAGGCGTACGACCTGCTGATGGACAAGGACAAGCGCGCGCGGTTCGATCGCGGCGAGATCGACGGCGACGGCAACCCGACCTCGCCGTTTGGCGCAGGGTTCGGCGGTGCGCGCGGCGGACCGCAGGGCGGCTTTCGTCCCGGCGGGTCGCAGTTCGATTTCGGCGGCGGTGGCGATGCCGGGTTCGAGGATATCCTCGAAGGGTTGTTCGGTGGTCGCGCAGGCGGCGGGTTCGGCGGGCAGCAGGGCGGCTTTTCCAGCGGCTTCGGTCGCCGCCCTCCTCCGGCCAAGGGCGCCAATGTAGCATACCGGCTGCGCGTGCCGTTCGAGGATGCCGCAGCGCTGAAGCCCCAGCGGATCCAGCTGCGCGACGGATCGACCATCGACCTCAAGCTGCCCAAGGGGGTCGAGACCGGCACCCAGATGCGGCTGTCGGGCAAGGGCGATTCCGGCCCGGGCGGCAATGGCGATGCGATCGTGACGATCGAGATCGAACCGCACCGATTCTTCACTCGCGACGGCGATCATATCCGCCTCGACCTGCCGATCACGCTCAAGGAAGCCGTCGCGGGGGCGAGCGTGCGCGTGCCGACGCCGGAGGGCCCGGTGAACCTCAAGGTTCCCGCCGGGTCGAGTTCGGGCAAGACCTTGCGGCTCAAGGATCGCGGCTTCCACGGCAAGGGCGCGCGCGGCGACCTGCTCGCCACGCTGATGATCGAGATACCGGGATCAGACCCGAAGCTCGCGGAGTTCGTCGCCGACTGGACCGATCAGGGGAACCCGCGCGCCCGGCTGGGCGTCTGAACGGATAGCGTGACCGAACCCGTATCCCCCGAATCGCCTGAAGCGCGGCGGCACGGCTTTCACAAAAGGCTGTCCGACCTCGGCGTCACGGACCGGGCGATCGAGGTAGCCAGGCGGGTGGCGGTCGGTGCCTATACCGATGGCTTCACCCATGCCGGCAACCTTGCCTATTTGAGCCTGGTCACGCTCTTCCCGTTCTTCATCGTCGCGACCGCAGTGGCGCGGCTGGTCGGGCGCACGGGCGACGGGCTTCAGGCGGTGGCTGCATTCCTGCGCACCGTGCCCCCGAAGTCGCCGATCTGCTGCGGCCTGCCATCCTCGAAGTGCTCGACGCGCGCTCGGGGTCGCTGCTGTGGCTGGGCGCGCTGGTCGGGCTGTGGACCACGTCGGGCTTCATCGAAACCGTGCGATCCATCCTGCGTCAGGCCTATGGTATCCCGTCGGGCACGCCCTTCTGGCGGCTCAAACTGGCCACCATCGGCATGGTTATCGCATCGGTGATATTGGCAATGATGGCATTCAGTTTCCAGGTGCTGCTGATCGGCGCGGAACAGTTCATCCTGCGCGTCCTTCCTTTCGCGTCGGACGCGGCGCGGATGATCTCGCTGACCAAGGTCGCGCCCGCCATCGCCTTGTTCGGCGCGCTCTACATTCTGTTCTACACGCTCACTCCGTCGCGTTACCGCAAGTCCGAATGCCCCAAATGGCCAGGCCCGGCCTTTGTGACTCTTTGGTGGATGGGTTGCACGGCCGCGCTTCCCGAGGTGATCAGCTCGTTTGGCGGCTATGGCCTGACCTATGGCAGCCTCGCTGGCGTGATGGTTGCACTCATCTTCTTCTTCCTCATCGGCTTCGGGGTCGTTATCGGCGCCGAACTCAACGCGGCACTGGCAGAAACGCCCGAGAACGGGTTAGAGACACCGCTTGAAGGGACCGGAGGGTAAGACGTGACCGGATTGATGCAGGGCAAGCGCGGGCTGATCATGGGGCTCGCCAATGATCGATCGCTCGCCTGGGGGATCGCCAAGAAGCTGCGCGAACACGGCGCGGAGCTGGCATTCAGCTATCAGGGCGAAGCGCTGGAGCGGCGCGTGCGCCCGCTCGCGGAAGAGCTGGGCAGCGACTTCCTGATCGACTGCGATGTCAGCAACATGGACGCGCTCGACACCGCGTTCGAAACGCTTGCCAGCCGCTGGCCGACGATCGACTTCGTCGTCCATGCGATCGGCTTCTCGGACAAGAACGAGCTGCGCGGCGGCTATGTCGACACCAGCCTCGACAATTTCCTGATGACGATGAACATCAGCGTCTATTCGTTCGTCGCGGTGGCCAAGCGCGCGAGCGCGATGATGCCGAACGGCGGATCGCTGCTGACGCTCAGCTATTACGGCGCGGAGAAGGTCATCCCGCATTATAACGTGATGGGCGTGGCCAAGGCTGCACTGGAGACCAGCGTCCAGTATCTCGCGGTCGATCTCGGTCGCGACAACATCCGCGTCAACGCGATCAGCGCCGGTCCGATCAAGACGCTGGCGGCGAGCGGCATCGGCGACTTCCGCCTGATCCTCAAGTGGAACGAGCTGAATGCCCCGCTCAAGCGGAACGTGACGATCGAGGATGTCGGCGGCGCCGGCCTCTATTTCCTGTCCGACCTGTCGAGCGGCACCACCGGCGAAACCCACCATGTCGACGCCGGCTACCACGTCATCGGCATGAAGGCCGAAGACGCCCCGGATATCGCGCTGGTCTGAGATGACCATCACCATCCGCCCCGCCACCGGCGGCGACGTCGCGGCGATCGACGCGCTGCTGCGGCGCAGCTTTCCTGCGGCGGATGAGGCGATGCTGGTCCAGCGGCTGTGTATCGATGGCGACATGGTGCTGACCCTCGTCGCGGATGACGAGGAGACCGGCGCGCTTGCGGGCATGGTCGCGTTCAGCCGGATGGAGGTGCGCGTCAACGACGTCGCCCTCGCGGCCGTCGCGCTCGCCCCCGTCGCGGTCGAGGCGGCGTACCGGAAACAGGGCGTGGCCGAGGCGCTGATCGCGGCGGGGCACCGGCATCTCGGCGATGCGGGCTATCTGCTCAGCTTCGTGCTCGGCGATCCGGCCTATTATGGCCGCTTTGGCTATGCCGCCGATCTCGCGCGCGGTTTCGACTCGCCTTATGCGGGTGACTATCTGATGGCGCTGGCGTTGCAGGACGGAAAGCTGCCCTGCGGGGTGCGCGGCGTGGCGAGCCACGCGGGTGCCTTCGCGGCGCTGGCGCAGGACGCCTGATCCGGGCTTTCTCCGACCCGCGATCCTTCTTGCTTCCAAATCGCTTGGGATTGGGCGAGGAGATGACGCCATGAGCTTCAACACCTTTGGCCGCGTGCTGCGCTTCACCACCTTTGGCGAGAGCCACGGCCCGGCGATCGGTGCAGTGGTCGATGGCTGCCCGCCCGGCCTCACCCTCAGCGAAGCCGATATCCAGCCCTTTCTCGACAAGCGCCGCCCCGGCACATCGCGCTTTACCACGCAGCGTCAGGAGCCGGACGCGGTCCGCATCCTCTCCGGCGTATTCGACGGGCGGACCACCGGCACCCCGATCGGCCTGCTGATCGACAATGTCGACCAGCGCTCGAAGGATTATTCGGAGGTCGCAGCCGCCTATCGTCCCGGTCATGCCGACTATGCCTATGACGCCAAATACGGCTTTCGCGACTATCGCGGCGGCGGGCGCTCCTCGGCGCGTGAGACGGCAATGCGCGTCGCGGCCGGCGCGGTCGCAAGGCTGGTGATTCCGGA
Organism: Sphingomonas sp. J344; assembly: GCF_024700005.1. Lineage (NCBI taxonomy): Bacteria > Pseudomonadati > Pseudomonadota > Alphaproteobacteria > Sphingomonadales > Sphingomonadaceae > Sphingomonas > Sphingomonas sp. J344. The sequence goes on from NZ_JAJONB010000001.1 coordinate 1,746,620, forward strand.
GGTGACGATTACCGCCTGGGTCGAGGCGATCGGCGGCGACGCCATCGACTATGCCAAGTTTGACGCGAACGACATCGGCAACAACCCCTTCTTCTGCCCCGACCCCGACGCCGCTGCCCGCTGGGAAACGCTGGTCGATGACGCGCGCAAGGCCGGATCGTCGCTCGGCGCGGTGATCGCGTGCGCGGCGACGGGCGTTCCGGCGGGCTGGGGCGCGCCGCTCTATGCCAAGCTCGACAGCGAGCTCGCCGCTGCGATGATGAGCGTCAATGCGGTGAAGGGCGTCGAGATCGGCGACGGATTTGCCGCAGCCGCCTTGTCCGGCGAGGCCAACGCCGATCCGATGCGTCCCGGCGCGGACGGCCCCGAATTTCTCGCCAACCACGCCGGCGGCATTGCGGGCGGCATCTCGACCGGCCAGCCGGTCCGCGTGCGCGTTGCGTTCAAGCCGACCAGCTCGATCCTGACCCCGGTCGAAACCATCACCCGCGACGGCGAAGCGACCGAGATCCGCACCAAGGGCCGCCACGACCCCTGTGTCGGCATTCGCGGCGTGCCGGTGGTGGAGGCGATGATGGCGCTGGTGCTCGCCGATCAGAAATTGCTCCACCGCGCGCAATGCGGCTGACCCGAACCGCTGAACCGGTTGATTATGTGGACAAAGTTCGGGCTGAAATGCGACTTTTGACCCCGTGCGCGCGTTCAGCCCGCGTCGGGTAGTCAGGAGTGTCTCATGCGCCACAAGACGTTGTTCAGCCTCATCGCCCTTGGCGGGTCCACCGCTGCCATCGCGGCGATCGGCACGCCACAGGCCGAGCCGCCGCTTCAGAACGAGCTGACCAACGAAGCGGTCCCGGACGACACGACCGCACCGGAGACCTTGTCGAACCGGACCGATGTCGAGCCCAGCGCCGACCCGACGCATCACGGGACCGAAACGGTGCCCGAGCCCAATTCGACCTTCTACTGACCTGTTTCGTCCCCGGGCGCGGCGCGCCGCGTCCGGGTCACATCAGTCCGCGAACGGATCGCGGACCAGGATCGTGTCCTCCCGCTCGGGGCTGGTCGACACCAGCGCCACCGGACAGCCGATCAACTCCTCGATCCGGCGGATATATTTGATCGCCTGTGCCGGCAGCTGTGCCCAGCTGCGCGCGCCGGCAGTCGACTCGCTCCAGCCCTCGATCTCCTCATAGACCGCGACCGCGCGCGCCTGATCCTGCGGGCTGGGCGGCAGATAGTCGTAATGCTTGTCGCCGACGGTATAGCCGGTGCAGATCTTCAGCGTCTCCATGCCGTCGAGAATGTCGAGTTTGGTCAGCGCGATGCCGGTGACCCCGCTCAGCGCGACCGACTGGCGCACCAGCACCGCGTCGAACCAGCCACAGCGGCGCTTGCGCCCCGTCACCACGCCGAACTCGCGGCCGCGCGTGCCGAGCAGTTCGCCCACCTCGTTATCCTGCTCGCTCGGGAACGGGCCGGAGCCGACGCGCGTCGTGTACGCCTTGACGATCCCCAGCACGAAGCCGACCGACCCCGGACCAAGGCCGGAGCCCGACGCCGCCGACCCGCTCACCGTGTTGGACGAGGTGACGAAGGGATATGTGCCATGGTCGATGTCGAGCAGCGCGCCCTGCGCGCCCTCGAACAGGATGCGCTTGCCCGCTTCCTTCGCGCCCTTCAGCGTCAGCCACACCGGCGCGGCATAGGGCAGCACCGACGGCGCGATCTCGCGCAGCTCCTCGAGCAGCCGGTCGCGGTCGATCGGCGGCTGGCCGAAGCCGGCGCGCAGCGCGTCGTGATGCGCGCACAGCCGGTCGAGCTGCGGCCCGAGATCGTCGAGATGCGCCAGGTCGCACACGCGGATCGCGCGGCGGCCGACCTTGTCCTCATAGGCCGGTCCGATGCCGCGCCGCGTCGTGCCGATCTTGCCCGCGCCGCTCGCATCCTCGCGCAGCGCGTCGAGGTCGCGGTGAAAGGGCAGGATCAGCGGCGCGGTCTCGGCGACCTGCAGCGTTTCCGGCGTGATCTCCACGCCCTGCGCGCGCAGCTTCTCCATCTCGTCGCGGAAATGCCAAGGGTCGAACACCACGCCATTGCCGATCAGCGACAGTGTCCCGCGTACCAGTCCGGAAGGGAGCAGCGACAGCTTGTACACCTTGTCGCCCACAACCAGCGTGTGGCCCGCATTGTGCCCGCCCTGAAATCGGACGACGAGGTCGGCGCGGCTGGCGAGCCAGTCGACGATCTTGCCCTTGCCCTCATCGCCCCATTGGGCGCCGATCACCGCGACGTTCGCCAAGTTTCCGATCCTTTCCGGTATGCGCGGCTCCCCTAGAGCGCGCGCGCCGCTACGTCCAGCACCGCGGTCAGCTATCGAGCGTCGCGCGGACCTTGGCGGCGAGCTGATCGACCCCGAACGGTTTGGCGATCAGCGATGCGGTGATTCCGGCATCGCTGGTGATCGCATTCTCGTCGGGCGTGTAGCCGCTGGTGTAGAGCACTTTCAGGCCCGGCTGGCGTTCACGCGCGCGTCGGGCGAGTTCGTCGCCGGTCATTTCCGGCATCACGACATCGGTGAACAGCAACGAGATCGGCTGGCTGCGTCCGATCAGTCGCAGCGCCTCGATCCCGTCGGGCGCCTGCAACACGGTATAGCCGAGCTCGCGCAGCGCCTCGACCGAATGGTTGCGCACCCGCTCTTCATCCTCGACCACCAGGATCACCTCATCGGGCGACCCGGCGCGCTGCCCCCGGCTTCCGTGGCGCTGTCATTCGCTGCGGGCGGCGCATCGTGGCGGGGCAGCAGCAGCGTCACGCGAGTCCCGCGCCCCGGTGCGGTGTCGATTGCGACATGCCCGCCCGATTGCCGCGCAAATCCGAACACCTGGCTCAGCCCCAGCCCGGTGCCCTTGCCCACCCCCTTGGTGGTGAAGAAGGGGTCGAACGCGCGCGCCGCGACCTCGTCCGACATGCCCGACCCGGTATCGGCGACGGTCAGCGCGACATAATCGCCGGGCGCAAGCCCCAACTCACCTGCCGCCGCCGCGTCGAGCGTCTCATTCGCGGTCTCGATCGTCAGGCGCCCGCCATCGGGCATCGCGTCGCGGGCATTGACCGACAGGTTGAGGATGACATTCTCGAGCAGATTGGGGTCGGCCAATGCGGTTGCGAGCTGGCTTTGCAACCGAGTCTCGACTGTCACCTTCTCGCCCAATGTGCGCATCAACAGGTCGATCATCCCCGACACCAGTGCATTGATGTCGAGCGCAACCGGCGCGAGCGGCTGTTGCCGGGCAAAGCCGAGCAGCCGCTGGGTCAGCGCGGCGGCGCGGGTCGCGCCGTCCTTGGCCGCGACGATGTAGCGGTCGAGGTCGGTCGCTCCCTGCGCGATCCGCCGTTCGAGCATGTCGAGCGATCCGATGATGACGGCCAGCATGTTGTTGAAGTCATGGGCGATGCCGCCGGTCAGCTGGCCGACCGCCTCCATCTTGTGCGCCTGACGCAGCCGTTCCTCGGCGATCATCAGCTGCCCGGTGCGCTCCTCCACCGCCTGTTCCAGCTCGTGTCGCGACCGTGCCAGCACTTCGCGCGCGTCGACAATGTCCTGGATGTCGGTGCAGGTGCCGAACCAGCGGGTGATCGTCCCATTCTCGTCGCGCACTGCCTGCGCGCGGCCCAGTACCCAGCGATAGACACCGCTATGGTGCCTCAGGCGATACTCGATGTGATAGGGGGCACCGGTCGCGAGGCAGCCCCGCCACACTTCCCATGCGCGCGCCTGATCGTCCGGGTGGAACATGCCGTTCCACGCCTCGCCATCGGTCGAACCGGGGGAACGCCGGTATATTCGTACCAGCGGTCGTTGTAATAATCGTGATAGCCGTCGGGCTGGGTCGACCAGACCATCGGGTCGATCGAATTCGCGATGGCGCGGAACTTGGCCTCGCTCTCGCGCAGCGCGATCACCGCCGCGGCGCGTTCGACCGCATCCCAGGCGGATTGTGCGACCGCCTCGATCAACGCGACCTCTTCGGCGCGCCAGCGGCGCGGCTCGGCTTGGTTGGCATAGAGGCTGGCGACCCATGAGCCACCCCGCATCAGCGGCACGCCAACTGCGGCGGGGGAGTAGCGCGCGAGATCTGTCCCGACGAAACGCGGGTCGTTGGCGGCGTCGTCCGTCACCAGCGTCAGCCCCTGGCGGTACATCGCATTGGCCCCGCCCATGTCGAGCCGTTGCGTACCCTCCAGCGAGCGCAGCTTGCCGCTGGCGACGCACGGTCCGAACTGGACTGCCCCTTCGCCGACCACGCGGTAGAAGCCGACGCGGTCGATGCCCAGCCGCTCGGCGATCGCACCCGCGCTGAGCCGCATGATCGCGTCCGGCGAGTCCAGCCCGCGTTGCCGATTGGCAAGGTCGAACAGAAACGCCTGATCCTCAGTGATGGTTTTGAGATCGGCGGCAGCCTTGCGCGCGGCCTCCTCGGCCTCGCGCCGCTCGGTGACCTCGAAACTGACGCCGGGAAAGCGGATGGGGCGGCCCTCAGTATCATGGCTGCACCGCCCCTGCGCCGTGACCCACCGGATGCGACCGCCGCCATCGACCAGCCGATACTCGCTTGAGAACCGGTCGCCGCTGCGGATCGCCTGTTCGATCTCGGCGCGGACGCGCTGGGCGTCCTCGGGGTGGATGTGGCTGAAGAACGCCTCGATCGGGCCACCCTGCTCGGCCAGTTCCGGGTCAACACCGTAAAGCCGCGCGAATCGCGCATCGGTGCGGACCTGGTTGGCGACCAGGTCCCAGTCCCACACGCCGATGCCGTTCGAGGCGTCGAGCGCGAGCTGCAGCCGCTCCTCGCTCTCGCGCAGCAACGTTTCCGCGATCACCCGTTCGGTGACGTCATTGGCCTCCACAAAGATCGCGGTGGTGGTGCCTGCCGCATCCTTGATCGGCTGATAGACGAAATCGAGCATTCGCGTCTGCGCCACGCCTTCGCGCATCAGCTCGACCGGCTGCCCGGTCGCGCGGAACGCGATGCCGCTCGCAAACACCCGGTCGAGCAGATCGACAAACCCTTGCTCGACGATTTCGGGCAGTGCCTCGGCCAGCGGCTTGCCCAACAGATCGCGGCGACCGGTCAGGTCGCGATAGGCGGGATTGGCCAGCGCGAAGACATGGTCCGGCCCCTGCAACAGCGCCACCGCGCCGGGGGATTGCTGAAACAGCTCGTGCAGCCGTTCGATCTCGGCGCGGCGTTCGCGCTGCGACAACACCGTCGCGGTGGTCTCGTTGCCCTGATTGAGGATGCCGCAGACCTTGCCATGTTCGTCGCGGATCGGCGTGAAACTATAGTTCCAATAGGTTTCGCGTGGGTGGCCCCCGCGCTCCATGTCGAGCCGCTGGTCATAGGTTGCAAAGCCCGCGCCTGTCGCGATTACCTGCGCGAATTGAGGGCCGACCACGTCCCAGATTTCCGGCCAGACATCCTCGCCGCGCTGCCCCAGCGCAGCCGGATGGCGCTCTGCCGGGATTGGTGCCCAGGCATCGTTGTAGAACAGGCGAAGCTCCGGCCCCCAATAGATCGCGGTGGGCATTTCCGAGCCGAGGCAGATGCCGAGCGCGAAGCGGAGCGGTTGCGGCCAGGTCTCCGGCGGCCCCAGAGGGGTTGCCGACCAGTCATGCTCGCGTATCCGACGGCCCATTTCGCCGCCTTGCTCCAGGAATCGAAGCTCGGAATACATGTGATCAGCGTTGCGGGTTGCGCCCGCGCCTGTCAATGCAGGGCAGATAATGTCTCGGTCGAAACCAGCCGGTTAGAGGATCGACGGTCAGGAGCAGGAGAAGCAGCGTGAAACTTGCCAGCCTTAAGAATGGCCGTGACGGTCGCCTCGTCGTCGTTTCGACCGATCTCGCCTGGTATGCCGATGCGAGCCATATCGTCGGGACACTTCAGGCGGCGCTCGACGATTGGGATCGGTATGAGGGGGCATTGCGCAACCTCGCCACGGATCTCGATCATGAAGTGATTCCGCGTGAGCGGTTTCACGAGCGCGATGCCGCCGCCCCGCTGCCGCGCGCATATCAATGGGCCGACGGCTCGGCCTATGTGAACCATGTCGCGCTGGTCCGTCAGGCGCGCGGGGCGGAGATGCCCGAGACCTTCTGGCACGATCCGCTGATGTATCAGGGCGGCAGCGACGGCTTTCTCGGCCCGCGCGACCCGATCCCCCTCGCCGACGAGAGCTGGGGCTGCGATCTCGAGGCCGAAGTGGTGGTCGTCACCGGCGACGTGAAGCTGGGCGCGAGCCGGGAAGAGGCGCTCGCCGCGATCCGCCTTGTTGGCCTGACCAACGACGTGTCGCTCCGCAACCTGATCCCGGGCGAACTCGCCAAGGGCTTTGGCTTCTTCCAGTCCAAGCCGGCCAGCGCCTTCTCGCCGGTATTCGTCACCCCCGATGCGCTTGGCGACTGGTGGCAGGACGGGAAGCTGCACCGCAAGCTGATGGTCGATCTCAACGGCCAGCCCTTTGGCCGCGCCGAGGCGGGCGAGGACATGACCTTCGATTTCGGCACGCTGATCGCCCATGCGGCGAAGACACGCGCGCTGGGGGCGGGGACGATCATCGGATCGGGCACCGTCTCCAACCGCGACGCCGATGGCGGGCCGGGCAAGCCGATCGCAGAGGGCGGCGTCGGCTATTCGTGCCTCGCCGAAGTCCGCACGGTCGAAACGATCCGCGACGGCAAGGCAGCGACCCCGTTCCTGAAGGCCGGCGACACCGTCCGCATCTGGGCCGAGGACGACAGGCACCACCCGATCTTCGGCGTGATCGAACAGACCGTCGGGGGCTGACCCCGCGCGGCGGTCAGTGAAAATCTCTTGATTTGACCGGGATCGCTTCGCCGCCGCGCCAGTGGCTGCTGTCATAGGGCGGGGGCCAGCGCGGCCCGGCCTCGCGCGGGTCGGGGCCGCCGCCATGGGTCGCGCCGTCGCCGGGCATGGTCATGCGCGGCAGGTCGATCTCGCCGATCTCGCGCAGCATCGCGGTGAGGTCGGTGATCGCATCGGCGACGACATGGATCACGATCCCCTCGCGCTGCACCTTGCCACGGATCGCCAGCATCGTCGCGGTCATCACGGTGCGGCGATATTGCTCGAACCGGTCGGACCACAGCACCGCGTTGGCGATGCCGCTCTCGTCCTCCAGCGTGACGAAGACGACGCCCCTGGCGCTGCCCGGCCGCTGGCGGACCAGCACCAGCCCCGCCACCTCGACCCGCGCACCGTCCTTCATGCCGGTCAGGTCGCCGCACGGCCGGATACCGCGCGCCACCAGCTTCGCGCGCAGGAAGGTCAGCGGGTGCGCGCGCAGCGACAATTGGGTCGCGCGATAATCCTCCACCACCTCGCGCCCGGCGGTCAGGGGGAGCAGCGCGACCGGCACCTCGACGCTTTCGGGTCGCGTCCGCCCCGCGCGCAGGTCGGCGGCGGCGAACAGGTCGAGTGGCCGGTTCGCCAGCCCCTTGATCGCCCACAAAGCCTGACGCCGGTTGAGCTCCAGCGCCTGAAACGCATCGGCCCGTGCCAGCCGTTCCAGTGCGGCGGGCTTCACCCCGGAGCGCCGCCACGCCTCCTCGACCGAGGTGAAGGGACCGCCGGCAGCGCGCGCCGCAAGGATCGCCGCACCATCCTCTTGCGCCAGCCCATGCACCACCCGCATGCCCAGTCGCAGCGGCATCAGCCCGGCCCAGCCATCGTCGCTGCCCCAATAGGCGGCATGACGCGGGCGGCGATTGGGCAGGCCGGGCAGTGCCCCCGTGTCCCAGTCGCTTGCGTTGATGCAGACCGGATGCACTTCCACCCCATGCGCGCGCGCGTCGCGCACCAACTGTGCCGGGGCATAGAATCCCATCGGCTGCGCATTGAGCAGCGCCGCGCAGAACAGATCGGGGTGGTGGCACTTCATCCAGCACGAGGCGATAGCGATCTTGGCGAAACTCGCCGCATGGCTCTCGGGAAAGCCGTAATTGCTGAACCCCTTGATCTGCTCGACCAGCCGTTCTGCAAAGCTGCTGGCAATGCCGTTCGCCAGCATCCCGTCGATCAGCTTCGCCTCGAACGGCCCGATCCCCCCGGTCGATTTGAACGTCGCCATGGCGCGGCGCAGCCGGTCGGCCTCGCTCGGCGAAAAACCCGCTCCCTCGATCGCCACCTGCATCGCCTGTTCCTGGAACAGCGGTACGCCCAGCGTTTTCTCGAGAACTTTCTTCAGCTTTGGGGAGGGATATTCGACCTGGTCCGGATTCTGCCGCCGCTTGAGATAGGGGTGGACCATATTCCCCTGGATCGGCCCCGGGCGCACGATCGCCACCTGGATCGCGATGTCGTAGAAATTCTCCGGCTTCATCCGCGGCAGCATCGACATCTGCGCGCGGCTTTCGATCTGGAACACGCCCAGCGTATCGGCCTGGCGGATCATCCTGAACGTCGCCGGGTCGTCTTCCTGCATCACCGGCGACGCCATGGTCAGTGTCACCCCCTTATGCTGTGCCAGCAGGTCGAAGCAGCGGCGCATGCACCCCAGCATCCCCAGCCCCAATATGTCGACCTTCATGAAGCCGAGATATTCAAGGTCCACCTTCTCCCATTCGATCACCTGCCGGTCGATCATCGCTGCGGGCTCGACCGGGACCAGGTCATGCAGCTTGTCGCGGGTCAGCACGAAGCCGCCGGGATGCTGCGACAGATGCCGCGGCGTCCCGATCAGCTCGCGCGCAAGGCTGAGGGTCAGCGCCAGCCGATGGTCGCCGGGGTCGAGGCCCAGTGCCGCGACATGTTCCTCCGGCACCCCGTCGCTCGACCAGCCCCAGACCTGGCTCGACAAAGCGCCGGTCAGATCCTCGGGCAGCCCCAGCGCCTTGCCTACCTCGCGTACCGCACCGCGCGTGCGGAACCGGCTGACCACCGCGGTCAGCGCCGAATGGTCGCGGCCATAGCTGTCATAGATCCACTGGATCACTTCCTCGCGCCGCTCATGCTCGAAATCGACATCGATGTCGGGCGGCTCGCGGCGCTCGGTGCTGATGAACCGCTCGAACAGCAATTGATGCTTTACCGGGTCGATCGAGGTGATGCCGAGCGCGAAGCAGATCACCGAATTGGCCGCGCTCCCGCGCCCCTGGCACAGGATCTGCTGGCTGATCGCGGACTGGACGATCGAATTGACGGTTAGGAAATAGGGCGCATAGCCCATCTGCTCGACCAGCCCCAGCTCATGCTCCAGCAAATCGAGATGCGCCTGTGACGGCTTGCCGCCGAACCGCTGGCGCAGTCCATTGGTGGCCAGGATGCGCAGCGCCTCTTGCGGCGACTTGCCCGGCAGCACCTCTTCTTCAGGATATTGGTGGCGCAGCCCACGCAGGGAAAAACTGCAACGCTCGGCGATCGCGGCGCTGGCGTGGATCGCATCGGGCCAGCGCGCGAAGCGGCGCGCCATCGCCTCGGGCGACTTGAGGTGCCGCTCGACGCTCCGCTCGCGCCGCAGCCCGAGCGCGTCGATCGTGCATCCCTCGCGGATTGCCGTCACCACATCCTGCAGCATCCGCCGGTCGGGATGGTGGTACAGCACGTCCCCGGTCGCGAGTGGGGTCAGCCCGAAGCGGCGGGCATCGTCATACACCGCGTTGAGCCGTACCGCCTCGTTCGGGCGGCGCATCGGCGTCATGCAGACATGGCCGGACGTGCCGAACAAATCGGCCATCCAGGCCAGGTCACCGTCCGCCCCGCGCGGCACCAGCGCGCCGACCAGTCCCGTGCAATGCTCCGCAACATCCTCCCAATGCAGGATGCACTGGCCCTTTTCGCCGCGCTGGGCATCGACTCGCGACTTGCCCAGCGTGAGCAGGCGGGTGAGGCGGCTCCACCCCGCTCGGTCCTCTGGCCACACCAGTAATGATGCGCCATCGGCCAGGTCGAGGCGGCAGCCATTGATCGGGCGGATATCGACGCCCTGTTGCGCCAGCTGGTCACACGCGAACAGCGCCTGTACCACCCCGCCCAGCGAATTGCGGTCGGTCACCCCCAGCGCCGCATGACCCATCAGCGCGGCGGCAGAGAACAGCTCGAGCGGAGACGACGCGCCACGCAGGAACGAGAAATGGGTGGTGACCTGAAGCTCGGTGTAGTTCACCCGAACAATCCGTGGAGATACCAGCTGAGGTCGCCCGTCACCCCCGCTCGCCATCGCCGCGGCGGAACAGCCAGTAACGATGGCCGCCCTCGTCCTCGACGCGAAAATAGTCGCGCACGGCATGGGTTTCGGCCGAACGTCGCCACCATTCCCCGGCGATCCGCTCGGGCCCGTCGGCGCGCACCACCCGGATCGTCCGCCCGCGCCAGGTGAAACGGCGCGGCGGCTGGTCGGGCAGTTCGGCCAGCACATGGTCGAGCCGTTCCGGCCGGGCGAGCAGCCGTGCCGGGCGCGGCCAGTCGGGACGCCAGGCGTCGGGCGGCGTGGTCGACAGGAGCTGGCGGACATCGCCCGTTTTCATCCGCATGGCCCTGCGGTCGGGCGGATCTAGCACGCCCTCACGCCCGACGCTGCGCTCGGGCACATCGCTCTCGACCGGGCGGCTGCGCCACATCCGGCGCGATCCGATGCGGGTGGCGAGCGTATCGGCGAGCGGAGCAAGATCGGGCTTCGCCTCCTCGTCCAGCCGCTCGTCGACCGGGCGTGCGGCCAGTGGTTCGGTACGGCGGATGCGCAGCGTGATCGCGTCGATGCCATAGCCAGGCTCCACATCCTCGATCCGCCGCATGATCAGGCGGATCAGGTGCAGGCAATCGCGGCTGGCGCGGGCAAGGCCGATGCGGATGCGCTGTGGGACATGATCGACCCGGTCCGCCACCAGCTCAACCGCACGCGCGCCAAGGCCCGCAGCTTCGAGTGCGGCGCAGAGTTCGGGCACCAGTGCAGCAATCCAGTGAGCGATCCCTTCGGCGGTCGCGACCGGCTCGACGAAACGGCGCTGTACGGCGATGGCCTCGCGCGGAACGATGGGATCGAGCGGTTCGGGAAGGGTGCCCAGCGCCTGTTCGAGCCGGGTGACCAGCGCCCCGCCGAACCGCCGGGCGAGCGGGGCGCGCGGCATCGCGGCAAGCTGCCCGATCAGCTCCACGCCCAACCGACGCAGCAGTTCGACCGCAGCCGGATCGACGCGCAACGCGGGGATGGGGAGCGGGGCGAGGGCGCCGGCGTGCTGGCCGGGGGTACAGATCAGCACGGCATCATGTCTGGCGTAATGCGCCAGCGCCCAGGCCGCCCCCGGCGTGTCGGCAATCGCGATGCGACCCGCATGGCCGCGCCGCGCCAGCAGGCGGATAATCCGCGCCGCCATCCGCGCCTCGCCGCCATGGAGATGCGCGACCCCGGTCAGGTCGATCAGCAGCGTGTCGCTCCCCTCGATCGCCACGCTCGGCGCCCAGCGCCGCGCCGCCAGCAGCGCAAGTCGGTGGAGCGCGGCAAGGTCCCCCTCCGGGTCGGCGGGGCGGATTTCGAGGCCGGGCAGGTAGGCGCGCGCCTGCGTCACCGCCATGCCAGGAACGATGCCGAGCGCACGGGCGTGCGGACAGGCGGCGGCGACCAGCACGCGATTGCCGGCGCGGAGGGAGGTGACGAGGGGGGCAATTCCTCCCCGAGCTTGCTCGGGGAGGGGGACCGCGCCCGCAGGGCAGGGTGGAGGGGCCGCCGCGCAGCGGCGGCGGTCGGCTGCCGCACATCCCGCGCCTGCGGCGCGGCCCTCCACCATCGCTGCGCGATGGTCCCCCTCCCCCCGCACGCTGGGGGAGGAACTCAATCGGAGACTCCCCCGGCCGGAACCTGGCTGCGCACCTCGTCCGACTGCATCGGGCGAAACGGGTTCCCCGCCGCCTCCTCGCGCCGCCCCAGTTCGCGCTTCGACGGTCGCTGATGCGCCGGGAGCGCTGCGATGTCGTCGCGCGCCCAGCGCGCGCCGGGGCGCCAGCCGCCGCCGCGCGGGACCGAACAGGCATGTTGCTGTTCCGCTGCCGCCGCGTCGCCCAAAGTGCCTAGCACCGCGTCCAGCTGCACGTCGGGCGCGGCCTCAGGCGGCGGCGGCTGTGCGGTCCGCTCCGCCTGCCGCAGCCGTTCGATCGGCCAGCCGGGCAGGAAGAGCGCAGCGACCCGTTTCATCGCATGCCTCCACCAGGATATCGAAAGGATCACCCCCTTTTGTCGGGCAAGCGCAAGCTGCCAGGCGCGCGCGCCCGACGCCCTCGACCGGGAGCGGCGAGGACGGCGCGCAGCCGACCCGCCAGCGTGTCACCGCCGCCGATGGCGCGGCAAGCGGGTCGCCGCCGTGACGCGGGTGGCGCTTCATCAGAAGGGCGATGGTGCGCCCGCCCTCCGCCGCCAGCTGGAGCCGCCGGGTCGCGGGCATCGCTACGCGCCGGGCCTCGCCCACCACCGCGCCCAGCCCGCGGTGACGCAGCCCTTCTTCCATGATCGCGAGCAGTTCGTCATCGTCCGCCGCCTCGGCATAAAGGACGCGCTTGGGCGCGAGTCCGGCCTGATAGAGGCCGGGCGCAAACAGGTCGCGCCGCCGCATGACCCACAGCACCGGTCCCCAGGCGCGCGCCGCGATCCCCGCGACGAACAACGTCGCGGCGGCATCGTCGGTCAGGTCCGCGCTCGCTCCCGCCACCTCGTGCAGCGCATCGAGCCGCAATCCGCCATCGGCGAGCCGCGCGTCCATCCGCTGCATGCCGAACGGCAGCACCGGGCGGCGGCGAAAGCCGCTGCCCTCGATGGCGCTCAATGTTTCGCGCAACTGGCTGATGATGGCGGGATCGGCCATGATCCGACAACAGACTCCGACTCGGGAAATATGTTCCTATTTTGTTCTTACCGTTCGTCGAGTCAAGCTTGCCAAGCGGGGATCGCCCCGTATCATCCGCCTATCACACCACCTCCCAGGGGAAGTTCATGAAGCCCGTTTCCGGCGCGATCCTGCTCGCCACCGCCTCGATCCTGTCGATCCTGCCCGCCGCCGCACAGACTGCGGCCCCCGCCCAACCGACCGCAGCCGCCCCCGATGCGGCACCCATGACCGACAAATGGCCCGGTCCGTTCGACGGCGTTCCCCAGTGGGACAAGGTGACCCCGGCGATGTTCCCGGCAGCTTTCGAGAAGGGCATGGCCGAGGCACGTGCCGCCTTCGCCAAGGTCCGCGACAATCCCGAGGCGCCGACCTTTGCCAACACGATCGAGGCGCCGGCCAAGGCAACCACCGCCCTGTCGCGCATCTTCCCTGTCTGGGGTGTCTATACCAGCAACCTCGCCACTCCCGAGGTGCAGAAGATCGCGCGCGAGTGGAGCCCGAAGCTGTCGGCCTTCTCAACCGAACTCAGCCTCGACCCCAAGATGTTCCAGCGGGTGAAGACGCTGTACGACAAGCGCCAGACGCTCGGCCTCAATGCCCAGCAGATGCGCCTGCTTGAACGCACCTATCGCGATTACGTGACTTCCGGGGCGTTGCTCAACGAGGCGCAGAAGGCGGAGATCAAGCGGATCAACGGTGAGCTGTCGGTCGCCTATACCGAATTCAGCCGCCGCGTGCTGGCGGATGAGGAAACCGCGATCCTCATCGACAGCGAGGCGGACCTCGCCGGCCTGCCCGACAGCTTCAAGGCGAGCCTTGCCGAAGAGGCCAAGTCGCGCGGGCAGGCGGGGAAGTGGGCGGTCAAGAACACCCGTTCGTCGATGCAACCCTTCCTGATGTACGCCACCAACCGCGCGCTGCGCGAAAAGGTCTACAACGCCTATATCAACCGCGGCGACAATGGCGGTGCGAACGACACCAACGCGATCATCGCCAACATCCTGAAGCTGCGTCAGGAGCGCGCCAAGATCCTCGGCTTCAAGACCCATGCCCATTACCGCATGGACGACACGATGGCCGAAACGCCGGAGAATGCGACGAAGCTGATGATGTCGGTCTGGCCGGCTGCGGTCGCGCGCGTCCGCCAGGAAGTCGCCGACATGCAGGCGCTTGCCGATGCCGAAGCGGCGGCGGGCAAGGGGCCGAAGATCAAGATCGAAGGCTGGGACTATCGCTTCTATGCCGAGAAGGTTCGCAAGGCGAAATACGACCTCGATGAGAGCGAGGTGAAGCCGTATCTCGAGCTCAACAACATGGTCAACGCCATGTTCTATGCTGCCGGTCGCCTTTACGACCTTGAATTCAAGGAAAATACCGGCACGATTCCGGTGTTCCAGGCCGATGTGCGGACGTTCGAGGTCAAGCGCCTCGGCAAGACGATCGGCGTCTTCTACCTCGACAATTTCGCGCGCGCGGGCAAGCGGTCGGGCGCATGGGCGACCAGCTATCGCAGCCGTTCGGGGCTGCGCGGCGACAATATCGTGCTGGCGTCGAACAACAACAACTTCACCAAGGGCGCGGCGGGCGAGCCGACGTTGATCAGCCTCGACGACGCCGCGACTTTGTTCCACGAATTCGGTCACGGGCTGCACAGCCTGCTCGGCAACGTCTATTATCCGGGCCTTGCCGGCACGCCGCGCGACTTCGTGGAATATCCCAGCCAGGTGAACGAAAACTGGCTGCTGACCCCCGACGTGCTCAACCGCTTCGCCAAGCATTACAAGACGGGCGAAGTGATCCCGGCGGCATTGGTGGAGAAGATCGAGAAGGCGTCGACCTTCAACCAGGGGTTCGACACGGTCGAGTATCTCTCATCGGCAATCGTGGACATGCAACTCCACAATCGCGACACCCCGGTGACCGATCCTGACGCGTTCGAACGCGACACGCTCGCTTCTCTGGGCATGCCGAAGGAAATCGTGATGCGGCACCGCCTGCCGCAGTTCAACCACCTCTTCTCCTCCGACGCCTATTCGGCTGGCTATTATAGCTACCTCTGGTCGGAGACGATGGACGCCGACACCTGGGCCGCGTTCGAGGAAAGCGGCAATGTCTGGGACAAGGGCGTGGCGGACAAATTCCGCACGATCCTGTTGGAAACAGGCAACGAAACCGACCGCAAGGAAGCGTACAAGGCGTTCCGAGGCCGCGACACGGACGTCAACGCGCTGTTCAAGCGCCGCGGTTTCCCGACCGGAAATTGAGCGGACAGCGCCGCCGGATTACTCCGGCGGCGTTATTTCCCAGTCGATCGGCTTGAACGACCCGTTGTTCGACTGCAGTGCCGAACAGGCGGTCAGGCCGATCACCAGATCCTCCATCGCGCGAAACACGATCCGGTCCCCCGCCTTGCTCAGCGGCGGGTCGACGCGCAACTCGCCCGTTTGTCCGTCGACCGGCACGTTCATGAAACAGTTGAACGCGGTCGGGATCATGTCCTCTGCGACCCCATAGGGCGCGAGCGCGGCGGCGAGGTTGCCAAAGCAGCCGCGATGCGGATCGGTGTCGCCATAGATGATCCGGAACGTGTCCTTTGAACACGGGGTCAGCAGGAAATCGTGCCGCCCGACATCGTCCGCGACGATTTCGAGCAGCACATTGCTGCGGTTCGAATAGAGTTTATCGCCCCTCGTCAGATAGATACGGCTAGCATAATCCAGCGTGCGCCCCGACGAGATCACCTCACGGACATCGTCCTTTTTGTAGGCCAGCAGATCGGCCACCTGTTCGCCCGTCGGGTCAGTCACGGTCAGCAACGCGCCGCGGGGCAACTCGAACGCGACGCCCGAGCGCGGCTCGATCCTATGCGGCATCCTGTGCTCCCTCCCGCCCGCGGAAGGGGCAGCGCCATTCGGGATCGACCATCCGCCCACTATACTGCCGCGCCTCCGACACCGTGCCGTGGAGCGCGAGCATCGGATTGGGAGCACCGGCCAGCGCCACATCCCGCGCGACGATCAAATCGCGCAATTTCTCATAGCGCCCCTGCGCGCGCAGCTGTTCGAACTGGTCGTGCAGGTTGAACACCAGAGCAGGCCGCTCGAACCGCCGCGCCGGGCGGCTGGCATGCGGGTGGAGGCCGACAACGAAGAATGCCTCACCGCCAAAACTCAGCGAGAAATGCGGGTCGTCTGGGTCATGGCTGACGCGCGGGTCGGCTTCCTGCCCCAGCCATTCGTCCTTGTCGGTCAGCGATTGCAGTCGCGCCCACAGATTCGCTTCGAACGCAGGTTCGTCGAGCGCGCGGTCCTGTTCGAACAGCACGACGAGCGACTGAAACAGCTCGGGCTCGGCGCGATAGTTCGCGGCCAGGTCGTGCAGACTCGGTAGGATGCGCAGGTCGTCCCAGGCCGAACCGATATCCTTCCCGACGACAAATCGCATGCGGTCGCGGCTCAGCGCCGACTTCGCGCCGACACAGGGAAATTCGGTGGATTTGACGAAGGCGCGAAAACGGTCCGCCAGCGGATGCGCGGAATCATTGCAAGGTTTCAGCATGCCCGTTCAACGCGCGGTTGGCCAAGTTGTTCACACGAAAAGGGCCGGCTTCCCGCAGGAAACCGGCCCAATTCACGCGATCATGCGATCGGCTTAGCGGCGGCAATAGCCCGGACGGTCCGACCGGTCGATCTCGCGTCCGGCGAGCGCGCCGACGACACCGCCCAAAATCGTGCCGAGTGTGCGATCGCCACGACCGGCGATTGCGTTACCGGCCAGGCCGCCAGCGATCGCGCCGACGATCGTGCCGCCGTCACCGTCGCGGCACTTTTCGGCCGCGCGCGAGCGCGACTGGTAGCGGCGGTCGCCCCGGCGATATTCACGATAGCCGTCGCGCTGATAGCTGCGACCGTCGCGATACTCGTAGCGGCTCTGTGCCGAAGCCTGGGTCGCTGGGACCAGAGCGGTTCCGGTCATCGCCAGCGCGGCGCCGACCAGGGAAAGCTTCTTGAACATGTCGTGTCTCCTTGTTCGTGCAATTCGTTGAACAAGGGATTCGCACAATCGCATTGAGTGCTCCCTGAATGCTGCGGTTATCTGCGGTTCAGGATCGTTGCGACGTCGTAGCGTTGTTCCAGCTTCGCTGAAGCGGCGCGCGGGTCGGCGCCCAACTGGAATGACGCCAATGGGGGTGCCGGTGCGCCCGGAGCGCCCAAGGGGGAGTGCCCTGGTCCCGGTACGCAACACGGGAAGTCGGGCAGGGCGTTCGGATCGCACCGGCATATCGGGCAGGTCCGCGAAATAAGCCGCGGAACAGCTTGGCTGTCGTTTAGCTGAACGGGGGGCCAACGCACGCTGAACGACGCTGTTATCTGAGGTTCAGCTTTGCGGCGTGATTGCGGCCGCTATGAAGAGGCTGCGATGCGTATCCTCCTGTCGATCCTGTTGCTGCTGCTGTTCCTGCCCGACTGGTCGGGGGAACCGCGCCTGCCGCTGTTGCCTCGCGACGCGGCGATCCGGGCGGAACGGGTAGTGCTCGACCGAGGCGATCCGAACCGCGTCAGAGTGGGCGGCCTGACCTTTCTGGGCGGTGTCGCGCTGTCGGGGCGGGGGGCGGCGTTCGGTGGCTTTTCCGCAATGATGGTGGAGGGCGATCGGTTCACCCTGCTGAGCGACGGCGGCAACATCATATCATTCGACATGGGGCAGGACTGGACGCCGCGTGCAGTGCGCTTTGCCGAACTCCCGCTGGGCCCGGGCAAGGGCTGGCACAAGCGGGAACGCGACAGCGAATCGCTGACCCGCGACCCCGCGACAGGCCAGCTCTGGGTGGGGTTCGAACGCGCGAACCAGATCTGGCGCTATGCCCCGCGCTTCGCGCGGGCGGAACGGCATGTCGCGCCTCCGGCGATGGCGAAATGGCCCAGCAATGGTGGGGCAGAGTCCTTGGCACGGTTGCGCGACGGTCGCTTCGTCACGCTGGCTGAGGACAGGAAGGGGAGCGCGAAGGGAACGGTACGCGGGCTGATGTTCAGCACCGATCCGGTGCTCGCACCGCAGCGTGGATTCGCGTTCAGTTACCGCCCGCCGCGCGGGTTCAAACCGACGGACATGGTCGAATTGCCTGATGGCCGACTCGCGATTCTCAATCGCCGCTTTGCGCTATCGACCATGTTCACCGCCACGCTGACGATTGTCCCGCGCGGCGCGATCCGGCCCGGCGCGATCGTTGCCGGGCGCGAGGTCGCGCGATTCGAGCCGCCTGTGCTGCACGACAATTTCGAAGCGATGGCCGTCACCCGCGAGGGCCGGGATACGATCCTGTGGATCGCATCGGACGACAATCAGTGGTGGATGCAGCGTTCGCTGCTGCTCAAGTTCCGGCTGGAAATGTAGGGAAACGGACGCCGCTGCCCGCAAAAACGCCGAACGGCCCGCGTCCCAGCGGGAGCGGGCCGGTCGTTGACGGCGAACCCCGAAGGGATCAGGCCGCGGCAGTCGCCTTCTTGGCGATCTCGCGCTTCAGGCGGCGCGCACGCAGCGACAGCTTCTCGTCGCCGGTCTTGAGCAGCCAGTTGTCGAGGCCGCCATTATGCTCGACCGAGCGCAGGCCGTGGGTCGACACGCGCAGACGGATCGAGCGCTCAAGCGACTCGGACATCAGCGTCACATTCTGCAGATTCGGCAGAAAGGTGCGCTTGGTCTTGTTGTTGGCGTGGGAAACATTGTGTCCCACCTGCCGGCCCTTGCCGGTCAGCTCGCAAATGCGCGACATCGGATCGTTCCTAGGTTTCAGCCTGTCCGGCGGTGCCGGGAAAGAGCGGCCCGATAACGGGACAGCGCGATTTCGTCAACCGTGCATCGCCCTGTTTCGCGCCGTGCGTGCAACCCCCTATGGTCAATGACGCGTTATTTCGCAAACGATCCGAATAGGGAGATCGAGCCGATGCGTGGACTTCTTGCGATTCTGGGCCTCGCGGCCGTTGTGGTCGTCGTGCTGATGTCACTCGGCATGCTCAGCATCAACATGCAGTCGGGTTCGCTTCCGACGATCAAGTTCGAAGGCGGCAAGGCACCGACCGTCGCCGCCGATGTCGGCGATGTCGGCATGGGCACCACCAACACGACGATTCAGGTGCCGACCATTACCATGGAGAACAAGACGATCCAGGTGCCGACCGTCGAGGTTGAGAGGGCCCAGCCGACCCCGGCCGCCGCCACCAAGTAACCTCTGCAGCCCGCATGGCGGCGGCGCGCAGTGGCGGGCCGTCGCGGCTTGGGGCATAGCGGCACGATGTTCCCGCTGCCCGAACCGATGCGCACCGCGCTCGACGCCGCCCGTGCCGCCGCCGAGACCAGCGAGGTGCCGGTCGGGGCGGTGGTGATGCGAGGCGACCGGGTGATCGCGGTTGCGGCCAATGCGCCGCGCACGCTGCACGACCCGACCGCCCATGCCGAAATTCTGGCGATTCGCGCAGCGGCACAGGCGCTAGGCCGCGACCGGCTCGAGGATTGCGACCTGTGGGTGACGCTGGAGCCTTGCGCGATGTGTGCCGGTGCCATCGCCCATGCCCGCATCGCCCGCCTTTATTACGGCGCGGCGGATCCCAAGGGCGGTGCGGTCGAACATGGCCCGCGCTTCTTTACCCAGCCGACCTGTCATCACCGGCCCGAAGTGTATCCGGGGATCGGCGAGGCAGAGGCGGGGGGCGTTGCTGCGGGAGTTTTTTGTCTCGCGGCGTTAGTCAGATCTATCTGACAGAAAACGCTATTTCTTCTCCTGTCCAGATCGGGGTAGATCGGGGGGGCTGCCCGGTCGAACGATAGCCCTTTCACTGATCGTTGCGCTGTTGCCGATATCTCTGGCACATGCCGGCGAGCGCTGGTCCGCCCGGTCGATTCTGCGCGGCGCGGAGTTGCGCGACGCCTATCCCGCCGCGAGCCTCCTCAACCTCAATCTGGCCCGGCTCTACGCGCGTTTGGGAGACGCCGGTGCAGAGCGGTCGATGCTGCGTCAGGCCGAGGCCGGGTCGCTCGATCGCATCCGCGCCCTGCCCGGGACTACTCCCGCCGCGATCGCCGAACGCGCGAGCTACCGGGCCTTGGTCACGCGCTACGTACGCGCTGCCTGGTTGCTCGCGAATCCGGATGAGGGACGTTAGCGCCGCATGTCGCTTTCCCGAATCGGGACGATCTTGATCTCGACGCGGCGGTTCTGGGCGCGGCCCTCGACCGATCCGTTCGATGCGATCGGCTGGGTTTCACCATAGCCGAGCGTCTCGAGCCGCGCGGCTTCCACCCCACGAGAGACGAGATAGTCGGCGACGGCCCGGGCTCGGCGTTCCGACAATGCCTGGTTGTAGGCGTCGGTGCCGACCGAATCGGTGTGGCCGTACACGTCGACATAGGTCTGGTTGTACCGGTCGAGCACGTCGGCGACCTTGTCCAGCGTCGGGCGGAACTGCGGCTGAACGGTCGAGCTGTCGGTGGCGAAGGTGATGCCTGACGGCATGGACAGGATAAGATCATCGCCGCGACGGATCACCTCGACATCGGTCCCGGCGGTCCGCTCGCGAATCTCGCGTTCCTGCCGGTCCATGTAATTGCCGATCGCCGCACCCGCGACCGCGCCGATGCCAGCGCCAACGATCTTTTCGGTCCGGTCGCGGCGGCCACCGACAATGTCGCCGAGCAGATATCCGCCGAGCGCACCGCCGATCGCGCCGATTCCGGCCTTCGACATTCGCTGCTCGCCGGTCACCGGATCGGTGACACAGGCACCGGTCAGCGCGAGCGCGGCGACAGCGGGGATGACCGCCCAGTTGGTTGGAATATGCATTGATACCTCCATGAACTTTCACGCGCCAAACGGTCGGGCCGGACCCATTGTTCCGCCTGCGCACCGACAGGATGTGAATCGGGCGTTGTGAAACCGGGATGAATGCGACTATGGGGGGAGCAGGCCAATGGACCCGCTTCCCCCATACCTTGGATCGACGTCGCGATCATTCTCGCCCTGGTCGCGCTCAACGGCGTGTTCGCCATGTCCGAACTCGCGATCGTGTCGGCGCGCAAGGCGCGGCTGGAGGCGATGGCGCGCACCGGCAAGCGCGGCGCGCAAGCCGCGATCGATCTCGCCGCCGACCCCGGCAAGTTCCTGTCCACGGTGCAGATCGGCATCACCCTGATTGGCATTATCAACGGCGCCTATTCGGGCGCGAGCCTGGGCACCCCGGCCGGCGCGCGAATCGAGGCGCTGGGGGTCGAGGCTGAGCTGGCGCAGACGATCGGCTTCGCCATCGTTATCGCCTTTACCACCTACGTCTCGCTGATCTTCGGCGAGCTGGTGCCCAAGCAGTTCGCGCTGCGCTCGCCCGAGCCGTTCGCGGTGATCATTGCGCCGATGATGAAGTTGCTCGCGCGAATCACCGCGCCGATCGTGTGGGTGCTGGACCGTAGCAGCGCGCTGGTGTTCCACCTGCTGCGGCTTAACCGCGAATCCGAGAATAGCGTGACAGCCGAAGAGCTGCACATGATCGTCGCAGAGGCGACCCATTCGGGCGTGATCGAGGAGCATGAGCGCTCGATCATCTCGGGCGTGGTGCGGCTGGCCGACCGCCCGGTGCGTGAGGTGATGACCCCGCGCACCGAAGTCGACTGGATCGACGTCAATCTGGACGAGGCCGCGATCCGCGCCGCTTTGTCAGCCACGCCGCACACGCGCCTGCCCGTCGCCGACGGGTCGGTCGATGCGGTGATCGGCGTGGTGCAGGCGCGCGACGTGGTGACTGCGCTGATCGAAGGGCGTCCGCTCGACCTGCGCGCGCTCGCCCAGACCGCGCCGGTGCTGCCCGATCAGGTCGATGCGATGGACGCGCTCGGTGCGCTGCGCCGCGCGGCGGTGCCGATGGGCTTCGTCCATGACGAATATGGGCATTTCGAGGGGGATCGTGACGCCCGCCAATCTGCTCGCGGCCATTGCGGGCGAGTTCGCGTCGGATGTCGATGCGGGGGACAATCCGGCGATCACCGTACGCGACGACGGGTCGCTGCTGGTGTCGGGCCAGCTCGCCGCCGACGCGCTGGCCGACCGGATCAAGATCGAGCTGCCCGAGGACCGCGATTACGCCACCGTCGCGGGCCTGGCGCTGGCGGTGCTCAAGCGGCTTCCGAACGAAGGCGAGAGCTTTGTCGAACAAGGCTGGCGCTTCGAGATCGTCGACATGGACGGCCACAAGATCGACAAGCTGCTGCTCAGCGAGATCGAAGCCTAGTTCTCCGCCTCGCGCTCCTGCGCGGCCCGCGCGGCTTCGTCACGCGCTTCCTTCCAGCGCCGGTGCAGGCGGCGGCCCCACCAGATGATCGCGATGGCCCCCGCAGCGAGCAGCGCAATCAGCAGGAAGTGGGTGACCGTCGCCCATTCGAATGCCTCGGCCATTCCGGCCGGGGGCACATAGGGTTTCTCGTCCATGTCGCCATCTCCCCGCGCAAATCCTCAGTCACAATGCGCGAGAAGATCGATCGGGCCCATCAGTCCTTCGACGCGCTGCGTACCTCCTGCACCGCGGCCAACTGGGCGAGCTTGAGGAACTCGTTGCGCCAATAGCCCCGCGGGTGGCCCGCCAGGCCCCGGATCGCAGCATAGCTGTAGCCGCCGAGATATTTGTCGCCGCGCAGTTTCTGTCCGAAGGCGGCGACGGCGGTGGCAAACGCCATGTCACCGCTCGGTGCGGGGGGCGGTACGCAGCAGCGCCGCTGGGACCGGCTTCTCGATCAGCCGCGAGGCATCCTCGCCCGGCAGCTTGTAGCGCAGCTTCACGAAGGCCAGTTCGCGGCCCGAGGCGGTCGGTGCGGGCGGGCGGTTGCCGTCATAGCGGCGGTCGGGCAGCCAGCCCTTCGCCCCGGTCGGCACCACTTCGTAGAGCGCGGTCACCTGATGCCCGGCACCGATGTCGCCGGTGTCGACCGCGTCATTGTCGAAATCCTCCTCGGCCAGCGCGCGGTTCTCGTACCCGATCAGGCGGTACTGGCTGACCTGCGCCGGATTGAACTCGACCTGGACCTTCACGTCCTTGGCAATGGTGAACAGCGAGGCGCTGAGCTCGTCGTCGAGCACCTTCTGCGCCTCCATTGCGCTGTCGATGTAAGCGTAGTTGCCGTTGCCCAGATCGGCGATGCGCTCCATCAGCGCCTCGTTGTAATTGCCCTCGCCGAATCCGAGCGTGGTGAGCGTGACTCCGCTGTCGCGATATTTCTTCACCATCGCTTCCAGCGCCTTGTTGTCGCTGACCCCGACGTTGAAGTCGCCATCGGTGGCGACGAAGATGCGGTTGATCCCGCCCTTGATGAAGTTCGCGCTGGCGATGTCATAGGCGAGCTGGATGCCCGCCGCGCCTGCGGTCGACCCGCCCGCTTCGAGGCAGTCGAGCGCGGCGCGGATATGCTTAGGGCTGGATGTCGGGTCGAGCACCACCCCCGCCGCGCCCGCATAAACGACGATCGACACCTTGTCCTTTGCGGTCAGTTTGTCGGCGAGCATGGTCAGCGCGCGTTTGACCAGAGGCAGCTTGTCGTCGCTGCTCATCGATCCCGAGACGTCGACCAGGAAGACAAGGTTGGCGGCTGGGCGGCCCTGTGCCGTCACGTCATAGCCGCGCAGCCCGATGCGGACGAGGCGGGTGTCGGGGTTCCACGGCGTCGTCGCGACATCGGTGGTCACACTGAACGGTGCCTGCCGCGTGGCGGGCAGCGGATAATCATAGCGGAAATAGTTGATCATCTCCTCGGTCCGCACGGCCTCTGCGGGCGGCGTCTGCCCCTTTTGCAGGAAGCGGCGGACATTGGAGTAGGACCCGGTGTCGACATCGACCGAGAAGGTCGAGACGGGCGCAGTTGCAACCGATTGAACCGCAGCGACCGCCTTGCCTTCATAGCGCTCGCGATTGCCCGGCGCGCCATAGGGAGCCGCTTGTGCGACGTGTCCCGGCGCGACCTTCATCCGCGCCGCATCGGCAGCCGAACCCGGCACGATCGCCCGGGGGCGGGGGCGGCCATCACCGGCGGCGGCGGTGCCGATGGCAGGGGCGGGGGTGGGGGCGGAGCTGGCGGCGAGAAGTAGCGCCGCTGGGGCATTATCGCTCCGGGGCGATAGTCGGCCTTGCCGATCTTGCAGCGCACCGGCGAGTCATTGTCGGCGCGCGGTGGGGACGGGCGGTGGGTTCGATGCTGGCCCGGCGGCGGCGCAGCAGCACCCAGCAAGAGGCAAAGCGAGACGAGAGCAGCGGTGCGCTTCATGGGCGGTCCCCTTGGGTCGCGATGGAGCGCCAAGGCGTGCTCCCGCCCGGATGAGCCGCAGATGAACAGGTGATAATGTTACATGAATTGACTGAAAGTGTCAGATCTGCGGTCAGCTCCGCTCCCGCGCCACTTCGCGCCAGCCGATGTCGCGGCGGGCGAAGCCGGTGGGGAAGTCGATCGCATCGACCGCGCGATAGGCGGCGGCTTGTGCCTGGGTGACGCTGGCACCGGTCGCAGTGACGGTGAGGACGCGACCGCCCGCTGCGACCAGTTTCCCGCCGTCCAGCCGGGTGCCTGCCTGGAACACCTTCGCGCCGGTCGCTTCCGCCGCGTCGATCCCGCCGATCGCGCCGCCAGTCTCGGGCGTCCCGGGATAGCCCCTAGCTGCCATCACCACCGTGAGCGCGGTGTTTTCCGAGAAACGGGGCGCGGCACGACCAGCAAGCGAGCCCGCCTCGGTCGCCAGCATCAGGTCGAGCAGGTCGTCCTCCAGCCGCATCATCAACACCTGACATTCGGGATCGCCGAAGCGCGCGTTATATTCGATCAGTTTCGGTCCGGTGCGGGTGAGCATCAGGCCGGCGTAGAGCACGCCCGAATAGGGGGTTCCGGCCTTGGCCATACCTGCGATCGTCGGCTTGATGATCGTCTCGATCGCTTCGGCTTCAAGCGCCGGGGTCAGCACCGGGGCGGGGCTGTAGGCGCCCATGCCGCCGGTGTTCGGCCCGACATCGCCGTCGCCGACGCGCTTGTGATCCTGGGCCGATCCGAAGGTCACGAAGTTCGTGCCATCGGCGATGACGAAGAAGCTCGCCTCCTCGCCCTCCAGAAACTCCTCGATCACCGCTTCGCCGCCGGGTTTCTCAAAGATCGCGGCGATGGCGGCCTGGGCTTCGTCCTCGCTCATCGCGACGGTGACGCCCTTGCCCGCAGCTAGGCCGTCGGCCTTGATCACCACCGGTCGTCCGAAGTCGCGGGCCAGCGCGGCGCGGGCGGTGTCGAGGTCGCGGACGCGGACATAACCGGCGGTCGGGATATTCTCGCGCGCGCACAGATCCTTGGTGAAGCCCTTCGACCCCTCCAGCTGGGCGGCAGCTCGCGACGGGCCGAACACCGGGAGCCCGGCGGCGCGCAGCGCGTCGCTCAGGCCATCGACCAAAGGTGCTTCGGGGCCGACCACGACGAAACCGATCGCGTGCGCGCGGCAAAAGGCGATGACGGCCGCATGATCGGTCAACGGCACGTCGTGACAGGTCGCATGATCGGCGATTCCGGGGTTGCCGGGGATCGCATGCAGGCTATCGAGCCGGGGCGATTGCGCGAGCTTCCAGGCGAGCGCATGTTCGCGGCCACCCGACCCAAGCAACAGGACGTTCATGTCAGACCCCTTCGACGACTTCGATAATCCGCGGCTGGTAGCCGAGGGGCGGGAAGGGGACAATGATGCGCCGCTGTCGGTTGGCGAATTGTCGCAGAAGCTGAAGCGGATGGTCGAGGGCGAGTTCGGCCATGTCCGGCTGCGCGGCGAGATTTCGGGCTATAAGCGCGCGGCGTCGGGGCATGTCTATCTGGCGCTGAAGGATGCCGATGCGGTGATCGACGGGGTGATGTGGCGTGGCGCCGCCGACCGTCTGCCGTTCCGCCCGCAGGACGGGGTCGAGGTGGTCGCGACCGGCAAGCTGACCATCTATCCGGGACGGTCGAAATACCAGATCGTGATCGAGCGGATGGAGCTGGCCGGCGAAGGCGCCTTGATGGCGCTGTTCGAGAAGCTGAAGGCGCAGCTGGCGGGCGAGGGGCTGTTCGATGCGTCGCGCAAGCAGTCGTTACCCTTTGCGCCCCGGGTTATAGGCGTCGTCACCTCGCCCACCGGCGCGGTGATCCGCGACATCCTCCACCGGCTGGCGGATCGCTTCCCGACGCGGGTGCTGGTGTGGCCGGTCAAAGTGCAGGGCGATGGCGCGGCAGCGGAGGTCGCGGCAGCGGTGCGCGGGTTCGATGCGATGCCGGAGAATGGCCCGGTGCCGCGTCCCGATCTGGTCATCGTCGCGCGCGGTGGTGGCTCGATCGAGGATCTGTGGGCGTTCAACGAGGAACCGGTGGTGCGTGCGGTTGCGGCGTGCCGCATCCCGATCATCTCGGCAGTCGGGCATGAGACCGACACCACCTTGTGCGATTTCGCGGCGGATATGCGCGCGCCGACCCCGACTGCGGCGGCGGAGCTGGCGGTGCCGGTGCGCGCCGACCTTAGCCACCATATCGCGACCCTCGCGCTGCGGACGGAACGTTGCGCGCGCCGTTACCACGAGCGCGGCAGTGAACGGCTGCAGGCGTTGGTTCGCGTCATTCCCCGGCGCGATGCGCTGCTCGGGCCGCAGCGGCAAAAGGCCGACGACCTCGCCGCGCGGCTCGATCGCGGGCTGGAGCGGCGGGTTACGGTGGCGCGCGGTGTGCTCGACCGAGCGGGCGGGGCGCTGCGCCCGGCGGTGCTGGAGCGAAAGCTGGAGGGGTTGCGCCATCGGCTGGAAGGTGCACGCAAGCTGCTCGAAGCGGTCAATCCCGACAATCTGCTGCAGCGCGGCTATGTCCGGGTCGGCGCCAAGGCGAGCGGCAAGGTGATCGCCAGCGCCGCGGACGCGCGCGCCGCCGGGGCGCTGACCCTTCATTTCCGAGACGGCCCGGTGGACGCGCGGGTTGAGCGCGGCGGCGGCAAGCCCTATGCTGGGGACAAGCCCGAACAGCCCGGCCTGTTCTAGCCCGCCCCAATTGCAAAGAGTGAGCGTTGCCATGCTGATGTCGTCCAATTCCGCCCGTCCGGCGCGGCTTCATTATATGGCGAACGGCTTTCGCGTGCTGTCGTCGGGCGATCATGTTGTCTGCGCGGTGAGCGGGGAAAAGATCTCGCTCGACGCGCTGCGTTACTGGAGCGTTGCCGATCAGGAGGCCTATGCCTCGGCGGAGATCGCGACGAAGGCGATGACCACGGCGTGAGGAAACTTGGCGGGACGATCGTCGCGGGCACAACACTCGTGCTGATGGGCACGTGCAGCATCGTGCCCGAACCGATCGCGCCCGCCGTCGCCGCTCTGCCCCCGCCTGTCGCCGCGGCGATCCCGGCCCAGTCAGCGCAGACCCGCAACGCCTTTCGCTTCGACGGCCCGATGATTCAGGGCGGCACCGTACTGGGCACCGCGCCAGCGCTGACCAGCCGCCTCACCCTTGATGGTCGCGCCGTTCCGGTCGCTCCTGATGGCCGTTTCCTGATTGCGTTCGACCGCGATGCGGGGGGCAGCGCCGAGCTGATCGCGACGCGGGTCGACGGCAGCGTCCTGCGCCAGAGCCTGACGATTCAGCCACGCGCCTGGCGGATCGAGCGGCTGAACACGCTGCCGCGCTATTCCCAACCGACTGCGGAGTTTCAGCGCCGTCGCCCCGGCGAACTGGCACAGATCAATGCGGCGCGGGCGAAATCGCATGACGTTCAGGGCTGGCGTCAGGATTTCATGTGGCCGGTGACCGGGCGCATCTCGGGCCTGTTCGGGTCGCAGCGCATCTACAAGGGCGAGCCCGGTTCCTATCATTCCGGGGTGGATGTGGCCCGGCCCAGCGGTACTCCGGTGATCGCGCCCGCCGACGGAGTCGTAATTCTGGCGGCGCACCAGGACTTCACGCTGGAGGGCAAGCTGTTGATGCTTGACCATGGGATGAGCCTCAACAGTGCGTTCCTGCATTTGTCGCGGATCGACGTGAAGGTGGGGGGATTTGGTGCGCCGGGGGCAGACGATCGGTGCGATCGGGACCACCGGTCGTTCGACCGGGCCGCACCTGCACTGGGGCATGAAATGGGGCAATTCCCGGATCGACCCGCTGCTGATCGCGGGGTCGATGCCGGTTACTGCGGATTGAGGTAGCGCGGGCCGTTACTCGACCCGCATCATCCGCACCGCACGCCCGCCATTGAGCGATCCCATGAAGCTGCCCATCGCGGCGCGCCTGACTTCCATCGTGTCGCCCGACTTGGGCTCCTTCACCCGGAAGTCCTCCAGCGTCGTCCAGGTCGACCCGTCGTCGAACTTGATCCGCCAGCGGATGCGGTCGGTCTTGTGCGCGGAAACGACCTTGGCGGTGATCGAATTGACGACGGTCTCCTCGTCATCGTCCACGCCGTCGCCGAACAGCTTGATCCGCGGCAACGCAATGCCGAACAGGCGGCGGCGGGTTTGCTTGACCGTGTCCTTGCTGACCACGATCAGCTCGCGCTTGTCGCGCGCGGATTGAAGCGCCGCCGCAGCCTTGTCGAAGCAGGCGAGGCGCGCGCCGGAATCGGCGATGCCCCGGCATTTTGCGATGTCGTCGACCAGGACGGACGAGCGGTCACCCACCCCCGAATCCTGCGCGGCGGCGCTGGCGGGCAGCAGGACGGCGATCAGAACGGCAACGGCCAGGCGCATGAGAGTTCCTCCTGCGTAATTATCTATCGTTCCTGCGCCCTAGCTGCATCATCAAATAATCATGCTGCAGTGCAGCATTACATAAATGTGTCGTATTTGTCACAGTGGATACGAAACGAATGCGGTTGAATGATTGCGCATTGCAGCGCGGGAAAGCGCAGTCCTAGAACGCACGATAGAGCCGGCTTTTGTCCGGCCGACCACAGATGGCCAATCTGGTCAGACTTAGGGGGTTTGAACCTATGAAATCCAATCTTCGCACGCGCCTGATGGCGTCGACGCTCCTGATCGGCGTGTCGATGGCGGCATCGCCTGCTTTCGCGCAGGATGAGGCTGCACCTGCAGACTCGCAGGAAGTCGTCATCACCGGCACCCTGATCAAGAACCCGAACCTCGAACAGGCGACCCCGGTCGCCGTGATCGGCTCCGACGAAATCGACCTGCAGCAGGCGAACGTCGCAGAAGAACTGCTGCGTGAGCTTCCGGGCGTCACGCCGTCGGTCGGCTCGGCGGTCAACAACGGCAACGGCGGTGCGTCGTTCGTCAACCTGCGCAACCTGGGCTCGAACCGCAACGTCGTCCTGCTCGACGGTGTTCGCCTGGTCCCGGCCGAACTGAACGGCCGGTTCGACCTCAACAACGTTCCGCTCGCGCTGATCGAGCGCGTCGACGTTCTGACCGGCGGCGCGTCGACCACCTATGGTGCGGACGCTGTTTCGGGCGTGGTCAACTTCATCACCCGCCGTGACTTCGCGGGCTTCGAGGCGAATGTCTCGAACCAGATCACCGAGCTGGGCGATGGCCACACCTTCCGCGCCGACGTCACGATCGGTGCGAACTTCGACGGCGGACGC
Source organism: Sphingomonas sp. J344 (assembly GCF_024700005.1). NCBI lineage: Bacteria > Pseudomonadati > Pseudomonadota > Alphaproteobacteria > Sphingomonadales > Sphingomonadaceae > Sphingomonas > Sphingomonas sp. J344. The sequence goes on from NZ_JAJONB010000001.1 coordinate 1,776,121, forward strand.
GGCAACGCGGTGTTCAGCGTCGGGTATCAGGAAGCCGACCCGATCTATCAGGGCGCGCGCATCCATGGTCTGTTCGGTCTGAGCTCGACCTCGGGCGGCGGCGGCGGCTCGGGCACGGCGGTTCCGTCGCGCTTCTCGCTCCCCGGCCAGGGCACCCGTCAGGTCAACGCGGCGGGCACCGATTTCAACCCGGGTACCGCCTTTGCTGCGTTCAACTTCAACCCGTACAACGTCTATCAGACGCCGTTCGAGCGTTACAACATGTACGGCGCGGCGAACTACGAGATCAGCGACGCGGTCGAAGTCTACACCCGCGGCATCTTCTCGAAGAACACTGTCGAGACGATCATCGCTCCGTCGGGCGCGTTCGGCATCGCGGTTGCGATCCCGCTGAACAACCCGTTCCTGACCACCGCGCTGCGCAACACCTTCTGCTCGGCCAACGGCATCGACGCGGCGACCTGCACCGCCGCCGCCAACCCGGCGCTGCGCCCGGGCGACGCGGCCTATCGCACGGTCACCAGCTCGCTGTTCCGTCGTGCGACCGAAGTCGGTCCGCGTATCAGCGAATACACGACCACCTTCTTCGACTACCGCCTCGGCTTCAAGGGTGCGGTCACCGACTCGATCGACTGGGATGTCTGGGGCAGCTACGGCGAGTCCGAGAACCTGCAGCAGATCAAGGGCTACACGCTGAACTCGCGCGTGCGTGACAGCTTCCTGGCGGCCAACACCACCAGCTGCTTCGCGGGCACCGCGGCGGGCTGCGTTCCGATCAACTGGTTCGGTCCTGAGAACAACAGCACTTGGACCGCGGGCGCGGTGGACTTCCTGAACGAAGTCTCGACCGTCCGTACCAAGGTGTCGATGGCCCAGGCACGCGCAATGCTGACCGGCGACCTCGGCTTCGCCAGCCCGTTCGGCACCGACTCGATCGCGTTCGCGGCCGGTGGCGAGTTCCGCGAGTATAAGGCGTCGCAGGCGTCGGATACGCTCGCAGCAGGCGGTGATCTGGGCGGTGCCGGTGGCGCCGCTCCGAACATCGAAGGCGGCTACAAGGTCTATGAAGCCATCGGCGAACTGATCGTTCCGCTGGTTCAGGACAAGCCGTTCTTCGAAGACCTGACGATCGAGGGCGGCATTCGCTACTCGTCCTACACGGTCGACGCGCCGACCAACCCGTCGTTCGACACCACGACCTGGAAGGTCGCGGCAAGCTGGAGCCCGATCGAAGACATCAAGTTCCGCGGCAACTATGCCCGCGCGGTCCGCGCCCCGAACATCGCCGAGCTGTTCTCGCCGGTGAACACGGGTCTGACCAACCTGACCGACGATCCGTGCGCCGTGTTCAACGACGCGGGTGCGCCGATCCCGGGCCGTTCGGCCCCGACCGGCGAACTTCGCGCGGTCTGCCTTGCGCAGGGCGCGACGACGGGCAACGTCAACTCGATCGCGCAGCCGATCGCGGGTCAGGCGAACGCAACGGGTGGTGGTAACATCAACCTGCAGCCGGAAACCGCAAAGACCTGGACTGTCGGTGCCGTGTTCACGCCGACCTTCCTGCCGCGCTTCTCGATGTCGGTGGATTACTTCAACATCCGCATCGACGGTGCGATCACCTCGCCCACCCCAGGCGACGCGATCCGTGCGTGCTTCGGTTCGGGTAACACCCCGGCTGCGGGCGCATCGACCACGCTGGCATGCACCCAGATCCGTCGCGATCCGCTTACCGGCGGCCTGAACGGCGACCCGAACACCACGGGTGGTCTGTTCCTGGCGACCTCGAACCTGGGCAAGCTCGAGACCAGCGGTATCGACGTTCGTGCCGATTATTCGCACGATGTCGGCTTCGCAAAGCTGAGCTTCACGGGCGCGGTGACCTGGACCGAAAAGTCGAAGTTCCAGGCCACCTCGGTCAGCTACGATCGTGACTGCGTCGGCTACTTCTCGGCCAACTGCGGTCAGCCGATCCCCGAGTGGCAGTGGTCGCTGCGTACGACCATGTCGATCGAGGCGCTCGACGTGTCGCTCCTGTGGCGCCACGTTGGGGGCACCGTGTACGAAGGTCAGGCATCTGACTTCGCGGCACGCGGCTTCTCGACTGGCTCGCGCAACCTGTTCAACGGCACGCTGCCGGCGAGTGCAGGGGGCCTGGCGGGCACCGTTGAAAACTTCAACGAAATCCCGGCCTATGACTATTTCGACCTGTCGACCCGGTTCACTGTCAGCGACAACTTCACTCTGTCGTTCACCGTCCAGAACCTGTTCGATCGTGATCCGCCGCTGGTCGGTGGTGAAGCGGGGTCGACCTCGTTCAACAGCGGCAACACCTTCCCGTCGACCTACGACTCGATCGGTCGCCGCTACGTGGCAGCTGCCAAGATCCGCTTCTGATCGGATCGGAACTGAATCGGGGGAGTGGGCAGCAATGCCCGCTCCCCTTTTTCATGCCTGCCGTCTGGAAAAGCGCGGGCGTGCCGCCGCCGGGTGCGGCGAGCGCACATCGATGTTCGTTGGGTTCAGTCCAGCAGCGCTGCGGGTAGGTCGAGCGCGACCCCGGCACTGGCCGCCACCGCGCGTGCCCAGTCGTGCACCTTGGCAATCTCGTCGCCATGCGCGGCGTCGGCTGCCGCCCGTTCCAGCGCGCGCGCTTCCGGCGAGAAGTCGCGCCCGTCCTTGCTGTGCCGCCGAAACGCGGGATTGGCGTCGAGCAGCCCCGCCGCAGCGGCGCTTTCCGGAATGAATCCACGCCGCGCCAGCGCGCCGAGCGCGCGCGCAGGGTCCGCCATCAGCCGGTCGGACGACAGCGTGAACACCCGCCCGGGATGCGCGGCGGCGAGCGTGGCGAACAGACGGTGCTGGGCAATCCACCCCACCGCCGCGACCTGGAGGTCGCTCAACCGGAAATAGTCATTGGGCTCAAACCCGAGATCGACCAGCCGCTCGCGCAGCATCCCCTCAAGCAGCTCGCGCACCCATAGCCGACACCACAACCCCTTGCGCGCCACCGATGCGAGGAAGTCGGGCAGCGGCGCATACAGCAGCACGCGCGCGCGCGTCGGGACGCAGCGCCAGCATCGGCCCCATCAGCCCCGCAACGATGTTGGACGGCTTGAGCACAACCGTCTCGTCCGGTCCCCAGCGTCGCGCGAGCAGCAGCAGCGCGTCGTCGAGCAGCCGTGCGATTTCCGGCCCCGCCATCTCGCCACGGCGGCGAATTCCGACGATGTCGTTGAGCAACACCGGTTCTGACAAGGCCATCGCATAGTCGGGCAGGTCAATCGCGCGGGCAAGTACGGTCGATCCGCAAAAGGCCGAGTGGAACAGAAAATGGACCGGCGCTACCTGTGCACGCGCCGCCGCGACCGCATCGCTGCGCGACCCGATGTGCTGGGGCCGATCCCCCCACCAGCTCGTCGGTCAGGAACGGCCCCTCGCCATGCATCGCGCGCGGGACATGGCGATACAGGATGCGGTCGCTCGCCCGGTCATAGCGGTGCGCCAGCCAGGTCGGATCGGTGGGATCAAAGACGGGGTCAGCCATGGATGCACGCGAATCTAGCCGGTTCGCAAAATCGGGCAACCATCTCTCTTTCCATCGTCTCGACGTGTCATTACGCCAATGTCATGTCGATATCGTCCCAGGAAGCCAATTCGCGTGGCCTTGCCGCACTTCGCGCGGGCGATGCGGCGAGCGCGGCGCAGTTGTTCGCACAGGCCACGGCGGCGGATCCCGGTGCCGGGAGCCTGCACCGCAACCTTGCCCATGCGTACCGTTTGCTCGGCGACGACGCCGCCGAACGCGCGGCGCTCGAGGGGGCGCTCGGCTGTGACCAGCGCGATCTCGGCGCGCTGATCCGCCTCGCCCAGCTGCACGAACGGCGTGAGGAGCGCCGCGACGCGCTGACCCGCTGGAGCGCAGTGGTCCAGCTGGGTGCACAGATCGCAGAGCCGGCACCCGAATTGCGGGCGCTGCTCGACCATGGACGCGCCTATTGCGCAGCGCAGACTGCGACGATCGCCGAGGCGGTGGAAGCGGCGCTGTCCCCCGCCGTTTCCGGATTCGACGCCACGGCACGGCGGCGCGCCGGAGCGTTTCTCGATCATGCTCTGGGGCGGCGTGCGATCTATCGCAACGAGTGCGCAGGGCTGCACTATCCCTTCCTGCCCGCCGACGAGTTTTTCGACGCGGGGCATTTTCCCTGGTTCGCGCAGCTGCGGACCGAGGCACCGGCGATCCGCGCCGAGCTGGAAGCGCTGCTGGCCGATCCGGGCGAAGCGCTGCGGCCCTATGTGCGTATGGACAAGGGGACGCCCGAAACCCGCTGGGATCCGCTCAACCATAATCTCGCCTGGGGTGCGTGCTTTTGTGGGAGTATGGCGCGCCCAACCAGCCGGTACTCGATCGTTGCCCGCGCACGGCCGCGGTGCTGGCGGCATTACCGGGTGCGCGCATCCCGGGACGGGCACCCAGCGCATTCTTCTCGCTCCTGAAGCCGCGCACGCGCATCCCGCCGCATACCGGCGTGACCAACACCCGCGCGATCGTCCACCTGCCGCTGATCGTACCGCCGGAGTGCGGGTTCCGGGTGGGAGGCGAGACGCGCTCGTGGGTCGAGGGCGAAGCCTTCGCCTTCGACGACACGATCGAGCATGAAGCATGGAATGACAGCGATGAACTGCGCGCCGTGCTGATCTTCGACGTGTGGAATCCGCACCTTACATCTGACGAACAGTCGGTGATCGCCGATTATTGTGCCCTGGCGGACCGCGTCACCGAATAATGCTGCATCGCACTATTGTAACCCGAACTGGTCATGTTACGATCAATCCTTCTGTAAAGAGGGATTCCCCATGTTCGTAACGTCTCTACTGGCTGCCGCTGCGATGCAGGCAACGACGCCCACGCCCGCCACGCCGGCGCAGGATCCGGGCAGCGAGCGCGTGTGCAAGCGGATCGAAGTGACCGGCTCGATCGCGCGCAAGGAGCGCGTGTGCAAGACGCGCGCGGAATGGACGCGCCTCGCCGAATCGGGGAACTCCGTCGCGCGCGCCATCGTCGATCACGGCACCGGCCGACCCGCGGGCGGCCCGTAAGCGCCAGTTCTACCGAGGAAATACGAAGCTGCGTCCGGCCCGCGCCGTGTGCGGGTGAGCCGGACGCCAGGCTGGTAGCTGCGTACTCTTGGCGGTGCGCGCGCCGGCTCGTCAGGTCGCGCTCAGCACGAGCCCGCCATCGCCCTCGCTCACCTTGACGGTCGCACCGTCCCGCACCTCGCCGCGCAGGATTGCGTCGGCGAGGGGATCCTGGACATAACGCTGCACCGCCCGTTTGAGCGGGCGTGCGCCATAGACCGGGTCATAGCCGACCCGGCCCAGCCAGTCGCGCGCCTCAGGCGTGAGGTCGAGCGTGATCTTGCGATCCTTAAGCAACTTGCCGAGCCGGGCGACCTGGATGTCCACGATCGGCGCCATCTCGTCGCGGCCAAGGCGATGGAACAGCACGATCTCGTCGAGGCGGTTGAGGAATTCCGGGCGGAAATGCGCGCGGACGATCTCCATCACCTGCGGCTCGACGCTCGATACATCCTGCCCGTCCTCAAGCTGCGTCAGGAACTGGCTGCCGAGGTTCGACGTCAGCACGATGATCGTGTTGGTGAAGTCGACCGTGCGGCCCTGACCGTCGGTCAGGCGGCCGTCGTCGAGCACCTGGAGCAGGATATTGAAGACATCGCCATGCGCCTTCTCCACCTCGTCGAACAGCACGACCTGGTACGGGCGACGACGGACGGCTTCGGTCAGCACGCCGCCCTCTTCGTATCCGACATAGCCGGGAGGGGCACCGATCAGGCGGGCGACGCTGTGCTTCTCCATGAACTCGCTCATGTCGATGCGCACCATCGCGCTCGAATCGTCGAACAGGAATTCGGCGAGCGCCTTGGTCAATTCGGTCTTGCCGACGCCGGTCGGCCCCAGGAACAGGAACGACCCGAGCGGTCGGTTCGGGTCCTGCAGCCCTGCGCGGCTGCGGCGCACCGCGGTGGAGACGGCCTTGACCGCCGCCTGCTGGCCGATCACCCGCTTGCCAAGCTGTTCTTCCATCGCGAGCAATTTCTCGCGCTCGCCCTCCAGCATGCGGTCGACGGGAATGCCGGTCCAGCGGCTGACGACGCCGGCGATGTCGTCGGCGGTCACCTCCTCACGCAGCATCGCGACGCCGGTGGTGGCCTGCGCCTCCTCAAGCTGCTTGGTCAGCGCGGGAATCGTGCCGTAGTTGAGCTCGGCCATCTTGGCGAGGTCGCCCGCGCGCTGCGCCTGTTCGAGTTCGAGGCGCGCGTGATCGAGCGCTTCCTTGATCTTGGCCTCCCCCGCGATCTTGTCCTTTTCCGCTTGCCAGCGGCCGGTCAGCTCGGCGGATTGCTGCTCCAGATTGGCGAGTTCGGCTTCGAGCGCGGTGAGCCGATCCTTCGACGCCTGGTCACTTTCCTTGCGCAACGCCTCGCGCTCGATCTGAAGCTGCATGATGCGGCGATCAAGCGTCTCGATCTCCTCGGGCTTGCTCTCAACCTCCATGCGGATGCGGCTCGCCGCCTCGTCCATCAGGTCGATCGCCTTGTCGGGCAGGAAGCGGTCGGAGATGTAGCGGTTGGACAGGGTCGCGGCCGCGACGATCGCCGCGTCGGTGATCCTGACCCCGTGATGCAGCTCGTACTTTTCCTTGAGGCCGCGCAGGATCGAGATGGTGTCCTCGACCGTCGGCTCGCCGATGAAGACCGGCTGGAACCGCCGCTGCAGTGCCGGGTCCTTCTCGACATGCTTGCGATACTCGTCAAGCGTGGTCGCACCGATGCAATGTAGCTCGCCGCGCGCGAGGGCGGGTTTCAAAAGATTGCCCGCGTCCATCGCACCTTCGGATTTGCCCGCGCCGATCAGCGTGTGCATCTCGTCGATGAACAGGATGATGTGGCCGTCCGCGCCCTTCACCTCGTCGAGCACGCCCTTCAGTCGCTCCTCGAACTCGCCGCGATACTTTGCGCCCGCGATCAGGCTGCCCATGTCGAGCGACATCAATGTGCGGTCCCTGAGCGTGTCGGGCACGTCGCCATTGGCGATGCGCAGCGCCAGCCCTTCGGCGATCGCGGTCTTGCCGACGCCGGGGTCGCCGATCAGCACGGGGTTGTTCTTGGTGCGGCGGGCGAGGATCTGGATCGTCCGCCGGATTTCCTCGTCGCGGCCGATCACGGGATCGAGCTTGCCGTCCTTCGCCGCCTGGGTGAGGTCGCGGGCAAATTTCTTGAGCGCGTCATAGCGGTCCTCCGCCCCCGCCGTGTCTGCGGTGCGGCCGCCGCGCAGCTGGACGATCGCCGCGTTGAGCCCCTCAGGCTTCACCCCGGCGGCGGCGAGTGCGCGCCCGGCATTGGTGGTCGAGGCAAGTGCGAGTGCGAGCAGCAGCCGCTCGACCGTGACGAAGCTGTCGCCCGCCTTGCCCGCAATCTGTTCGGCCTGGTCGAGTACCCGCACCGCGTCATTGTCGAGTCCCGGTGCCTGTTGCGCTCCGCTGCCCGTGACTGCGGGAACGCGGGCGAGCGCCGCGTCGGTTTCCGCTACCGCGCGCTTCGCGTCGCCGCCCGCCGCCTGGATCAGCCCGGCGGCCATCCCCTGCTCATCCTCGAGCAGCGCTTTCAGCAGATGCTCGGGGCTGATCCGCTGGTGGTTCATGCGAATGGCGACGGTCTGGGCGGACTGAAGGAAGCCCTTGGCGCGGTCGGTGAATTTTTCGAGATTCATGATCGTCCCTGCTCTCCTTCACCGTGGGAGATGGTGTTGCAATTCTGCAACACAAGCCCCTCTGCAATAATTCTATGTCGCACGATTTGATGCTGCCGCGCCGATGATGCAGCAGCAAGCTGGGAAAACAACGCAGGGTTGCGCGCCCTCGACAGGCCGGTATGTTGTTGCGGTCGATACCTTCCACTTCGGGAACTCTCCGCACCATGAAACCAGCCTTTGCCAGCCTGACCGCGATCGCGGTCGTGCTCAGCGCCCCCGTATACGCCCAGCAGGCTCCCGCTCCGACGGTCGCAGCCGTGCCCGTCGCCGATCTCGTGAAGCGGGTTGACATTCCCTATGAGCAGTTCGTGCTCGCCAACGGTCTGCGCGTCATCGTCCATACCGATCGCAAGGCACCGATCGTCGGCGTCGCCGTGTGGTACGATGTCGGGTCGAAGCATGAGCCGAAGGGCAAGACCGGGTTTGCCCATCTGTTCGAACACCTGATGTTCAATGGCTCCGAGAATTCGCCGGGAGAGTTCTTCGAGCCGCTCAAGGAAGTAGGCGCGACCGACTACAACGGCACGACCAATGTCGATCGCACCAACTATTTCCAGACCGTGCCGCGCGCTGCGCTCGACCGGGCGCTGTTCCTGGAGAGCGACCGCATGGGCTATCTGCTCGGCGCGGTGACCCAGGCGAAGCTCGACGAGCAGCGTGGCGTTGTGCAGAACGAGAAGCGCCAAGGTGACAACCAGCCCTATGGCCTGCTGCGCTACAAGATTACCGAGGGGCTGTTCCCCGAGGGACACCCGTACCGCCATTCGACGATCGGTTCGATGGCCGATCTCGACGCCGCCAGCCTCGACGACGTCAAGAACTGGTTCCGCCAATATTATGGCCCGAACAATGCGGTGCTGGTGCTGGCGGGCGATATCGACGCCAAGACCGCCAGGCCGCTGGTCGAGAAGTATTTCGGCGCGATCAAGGCCGGTCCCAAGACAGCCGAGCCCAAGATCACGGTGCCGACCTTGGCCGAGGCCAAGGCGGAAGTGATGAAGGATCGCGTCGCGGTGACCCGCATCTATCGCATGTGGGCGGTGCCGGGCATGCGCGAGGCGGACTCGACCGTGCTCGACGCATCGGTCGGCGTGCTGGGCGGCCTTGCCAGCTCGCGGCTCGACAATATCCTGGTCAAGCAGGAGAAGCTGGCGGTCGGCGTCAGCGCGTTCAACCAGTCGATGGCACAGGCCGGGATGGTGCTGATCTCCGCCGATGTCCGTCCGGGTGTCGATGCGGCCAAGGTGGGCGAACGGCTCGACGCGATCATCGCCGATTTCATCAAGACGGGTCCTACCGCCGAAGAACTGGAGCGATACAAGACGCGCACTGCGTCGTCGCGCATTCGTGGTCTTGAATCGGTTGGCGGCTTTGGCGGCAAGGCAGTGACGCTGGCGTCGGGCGCGCTCTACATGAACGATCCGGGCTATTACAAGAAACAGCTCGCGACGCTGGCCGCCGTGACGCCGGAACAGGCGCGGGCAGTGACCGCCAAGTGGCTGTCGCGTCCCGTCTATGCGCTGACGATCGAGCCGGGTGCGCGCGAAGCCTATGCCGAGGCCGCCGGTGCTCCCAAGGACAAGGTCAAGGTCGCGGACGAAGTGGTAAAGGGTACGCGCGGCGAGCTGCCCGGCGTCGCGGAGGTCAAGGATATCGACTTCCCGACCGTTACCCGCACCACGCTGTCGAACGGGATCGAGCTGGTCTATGCACAGCGCGATGCGGTGCCGGTGACACAGGCGGTCATCACATTTGACGCGGGTGTTGCATCCGACGTGCCGACCGCGCTCGGCACCGAGCGGATGACGCTCGCGCTGCTTGAGGAAGGAACGGCGACCCGCAACTCGGTTCAAATCGCCGAGGCGCAGGAGCGGCTGGGCGCGGGTATCGGCGCAGACAGCAGTGCCGATCGCGCGACCATCTCGATGTTCACACCGAGCCCGAACCTGGCCGGTTCGCTCGACCTGATGGCCGATATTGCGCGCAACCCGAGCTTCCCGCAGGCGGAGATCGAGCGGGTGCGCAACCAGACGCTCGCGCAGATCGCCCAAATTCGGTCGAACCCGGCTGGCTTGGCGCAGATGGCGATGCCGACGCTGATCTATGGCAAGGATTCGCCCTATGCGAAGACCGCCGCGCTGGCCGGCGACGCGGCCGCAGTGAAGAAGCTGACCCGCGACGATCTGGTCAACTACTACAAGGCGTGGATCCGCCCGGACAAGGCCAAGATCTTCGTTGTGTCGGACCGTCCGATCGCGGAGGTGAAGGCGGCGTTCGAGGCGAAGTTCGGCGACTGGAAGGGCGAAGGTGCCGCCGGTACCAAGGATTTCGCCGCCAAGCCGCAACAGGCCGCGCCCAAGATCCTGCTGATCGACCGGCCGGATTCGCCCCAGTCGCTGATCCTTGCCGGTCAGATGACGCCGGTCGATCCATTCGCCGATCCGATCGCACTCGGCACCGCCACCGAAGTGCTGGGCGGCGACTTCCTGTCGCGCATCAACATGAACCTGCGCGAGGACAAGGCGTGGTCCTATGGCGCGCGCGGCGGCATCAGCCGTTTGGAGCATGCGGTGCCGTTCATCGTCTCGGCCCCGGTCCAGGCCGACAAGACGGGCCCGGCAATCCTCGAGATCCAGAAGGAGCTGAAGGGCTATCTGGGCGACAAGGGCATCACCAAGACCGAGTTCGACCGGTCGGTGATCAGCGCGATTCGCCGCATGGCGGGCCAGTATGAAACCGCAGGCGCGGTGCTGGGCGCGATGCAGTCGAACGACTTCATGCGCCGCCCCGACGACTATCAGGAGCAGCTGGCAAAAAAATATCGCGCGCTGACCATCCCGCAGGTTGACGCTGCGGCACGCGCGGCTCTCGACCCGAACAAGCTGGTATGGGTCGTGGTCGGCGATGCGTCGAAGGTGCGGCCGCAGCTTGACAGCCTCGGCCTGCCTGTCGAGGTGGTGAAGCCTGAAGCCGTCGGCCCTGGCGCCGGCGGCAACTGAGGCGACACCGGATTGCAGGAGAGACGAGCATGGCGAATGTCGATGGAAGCTGGGATACCGTAACCCACTCGCCGATGGGCGACCAGAAGGCGACCCTCACCGTAACCAGCGCGGGCGACAGCTTCACCGGCACCTATGCCGGCGCGATGGGGACGACCGAGATCAAGAATGGCAAGGTCGATGGCGACAAACTGAGCTGGTCGCTCGACATCACCATCCCGATGCCGATGACGCTGACCTGCGAAGCCACGATCGATGGCGACGCGATCAAGGGCACCGTGACGGCTGGTGCATTCGGCAGCTTCCCGATGGAGGGCACGCGCGCCTGATCTAGGCGATGTCGTGAAATGAAATGGCCCGCTGCTCCTCGGAGTGGCGGGCTTTTTTCGTGGGTGCGGGGCAACTCCGGGCGGCTGGCGCGTTCTCCTTCGCATAGAGGGAGATTTCAGATGCTGCGTGCTGCCTTCATCTTCGCGATCATCGCGCTCGTGCTCGGGCTGCTGGGCTTTGGCGGGATTGCCGGGTTTGCCTGGGATATCGCCAAGATCCTGTTCTTCATCGCATTGGCGGTGGCTGTGCTGTTCCTGGTTCTGGGCGTGACGATCTACAAGAAGGTTACCTGAGCCTAGCGGGTCACGCGGGTAACGTGACCCATCTTGCGGCCCGGGCGGGCCTCATGCTTCCCGTAGAGGTGCAGATGCGTACCGGGTTCGGCGAGCAGTTCGTGCCAGGCATCGACATCGTCGCCGATCAGGTTGCGCATCTCGACCGACGTGCCGGTGAGGGTCACCGGGCCGAGCGGGAGGCCGAGCACTGCGCGCACATGATTTTCGAACTGCGAGGTTTCTGCACCCTCGATCGTCCAATGGCCGCTATTGTGGACGCGCGGGGCCATTTCGTTGAACACCGGGCCGTCGGGCGTGGCGAAGAACTCGCAGGTCAGCAGCCCGACATGGTCGAGTCGGTCCGCCAACTGCGTCGCGAGTGCGATGGCGGCGGGGCCCTGTTCGAGGATCGCGGTGGGTGCGGGGGCGGTCGATCGGTCGAGGATGCCGCCGACATGTTCGTTGTGCGGCGTGGGGTAGGCGATGCTCGTGCCGTCGACGCCGCGCACCAGCAGCACCGAGAATTCATGGGTGAAGGCGACCAGCCCTTCGAGCACGCATTCGCGTCCGCCCAGCGCGGCCCATGCGGGGTCGGCGTCGGCGGCGGAGGTCAGGCGGACCTGGCCCTTGCCGTCATAGCCTTCGGTCGCGGTCTTGAGGATTGCGGGGGTGCCGATCGCGGCGATCGCGGCGTCGAGATCGGCGCGTGATGCGACCGCGTGCCACGCCGCAGGACGCCCGCCACATTCTTCTGCCAGCCGCTTTTCCCGCCAGCGATGTGCGGCGGTTTCGAGTGAGGCGCGACCCGGTCGGACGGGCGCATGGGCGGCGATCGTCGCGACGGCGCGCGCGTCGATATTCTCGAACTCATAGGTAACCACGGCGCAGTCGCGCGCGAAGGCGGCGAGCGCGGCTTCGTCGTCATAGGCGGCGCAGGTGAAGGCGGCGGCGACATCGCACGCCGGGCCGCTTTCGGGTGCATAGATGTGAACGCGATAGCCGAGCTGCGCGGCGGCGACCGCGATCATCCGGCCGAGCTGGCCGCTGCCCAGGATTCCGAGGGTACTGCCGGGCGGGATCGCGGTCATTCGGGATCCGTGGCGACGCTTTCGGTCTGGCGCGCGCGCCATGCCTTGAGCCGTTCGGCGAGCGCAGTGTCGCTGGTGGCGAGGATCGCGGCGGCGAGCAGGCCGGCGTTGATCGCCCCCGCCTTGCCGATCGCCAGCGTGCCGACGGGGATGCCCCCGGGCATCTGGACGATCGAAAGCAGGCTATCCATGCCCTTCAGCGCCTTGGATTCCACCGGTACGCCGAGCACGGGGAGATGCGTCATCGACGCCGCCATGCCGGGCAGATGCGCCGCGCCGCCTGCGCCGGCGATCACCACCTTGAGTCCGCGATCCGCTGCGCCCGTTGCGTAATCGTAGAGCCGTTGCGGGGTGCGATGCGCGGACACCACCTTGGTCTCATGCGCGATACCGAGCGCGTCGAGCGTCTCGGCGGCGTGGCGCATCGTCTCCCAGTCGGAGGTGCTGCCCATGACAATGCCGATCAGTGGTGCGTCCGCCATTCGCCTGCCCTGAAAGCTGCGGGAAAGCGTCCCCCTAATGGCGTCGCGCTTTGGACGCAATGCGCGGGAAGCGATGTTGGTGCGATGCGCTATATCGGGGGACATGAACGACGCGATCCTCTCCGACGATGAGGCCTGGGAAGCCTTTCAACGCCGCGACCGCGCCTATGACGGGCGGGTTATTGCGGGGGTGCTGACCACCGGCATCTATTGCAAGCCGAGCTGCCCCGCGCGGCATCCGCTGCGCAGCAATGTCCGCTTCTTTCCCGATGCGGCGAGTGCACGGGCGACGGGGTTGCGCGCGTGCCTGCGCTGCAAGCCCGACGAGATCGGGCGTGAGCGGGTCGCTGTGGCGAAGGCGGTCGCGCTGCTGGAGGGGGCGGAGGAGACCATCGGGCTGGAGGCGCTGGCCGCGCAGGTCGGCTATGCGCCGCACCATTTCCAGCGCTTGTTCAAGCGGGCGACCGGGGTGACCCCGGCCGCCTATGCCCGGGGGGTGCGGGCACGCCGTGCCGCCGCCGCGCTCGATACGGAGGACAGCGTGACCGATGCGATTTACGAGGCGGGCTATTCCGCGCCCAGCCGCTTTTACGAAACTGCCGCCGACCGGCTGGGCATGACGCCGAGCGCGTGGCGCAATGGCGGTGCGGGGGTGACGATCCGCTGGACGGTCGCGCCGACCAGCCTGGGGCCGCTGCTGATCGCGGCTACCGACAAGGGGTTGTGCCGGGTGGCGTTCGATGAGGACAGCCTTGCGCTCGCCGCCCGCTTCCCGCGCGCGGAGATCGTGGCGGGCGGTGCGGCGCTTGCCGATCTTGCGGCCCGGGTGGTGGCGGAGGTGGAGCAGCCTGGACGACATACCGACCTGCCGCTGGACGTGCGCGGGACCGCGTTCCAGGAGGCGGTGTGGCAGGCGCTGCGCGCGATCCCGCCGGGCGAGACGCTGAGCTACACCCAGCTCGCCATCGCGGTCGGCCGGCCTGGCGCGGTGCGCGCGGCGGGAACGGCGTGCGGCGCGAACAATGTCGCGATCATCATCCCGTGCCACCGCGCCCAGCGCAGCGACGGGAGCATGGGCGGCTATGCCTATGGCATCGAGCGCAAGCTGGTGCTGCGCGCACGCGAAGGGGTCGAGGAATGAGCTACATCGTCACCGGGCTCAGCCCCGAACCCTTCTCGCCGCTGTTCGGCCAGTCTGACGACGCGCTGACGGAGCAGGGCGTGATCCGGGTGCGCGCCGATGCCAAGCCCGGTTATCCGTGCCGCATCACGCTTGAGGATGCCGAGCCGGGTGAGACGGTGTTGCTGCTCAACCACGCGGATCATGCCGTCGCCACGCCCTACCGCAACGCCTATGCGATCTATGTCCGCGAGTCCGCGGTCGTGGCGAACCGGTTCGAGGGCAGCTTGCCGCCGGTCTTCGCCAACCGCCCGATCGCGCTGCGCGGCTATGACGCGGACGGGATGCTGCGTGGCGCATTGCTTGCGCTGGCGGGGGATGCCGAGGCGCGGATCGGCGACCTCTTCGCCCGGCCCGAGATCGCGTACATCCATGCGCACAATGCCGCGCATGGCTGCTTCGCCGCGCGGATCGATCGCGCCTAACCCGCCGGCTTGCAGCTATAGACCAGCCTCTCGTTGAATATCTGTGGCAGCGCGGTGCGGATCGACTGTTGGCGCGTGGCGAGTTCTGCGCGCGCGCTGGGGTCTGTCGAGCAGGACTTGACCTTGACGTCCGCCCGCCGCTTGCGCGCGGTGTCCATCTGCGCGGCAGACAGCAGGTAGCGGGTGGTCGAATAGGTGCGCGTCGTCGGCGCATATTCGAGCACCGAGACGGTCGCCTCGTCATCCGGCACGAGGATGCGCTGCCAGTTCTGCCCCGCCTCGGCATATTGGGTGCGACCGTTGACGCAGCCTTCGGGGTTGATGTCGATCGCTACATCCTTGGTATCCGACACGGTAACACGCGAGCGGACGGGGTCGATCGTGCAGACCATCTTGCCCAGGCCACCGGGCTGCGCGACCGGCGGCGGCACCGCGACGCGCGCCCCGCCATCGACCGCGGCAGGGTCGAAGGCGGGACGGAGGATGAAGGTCGCGACCGATGCGGCGATCAGCGCGCCGCCGCCGAGCGCAGTCAGGATCGCCTCGCGCTTCTGTTCGCGGGTCAGCAGCAGTCCGGCAATGCCGAGCGCGAACGCCCCCATCACCAGCAGCAGGGCGGCCCCGGCCATATAGTTTTCGCGCGTCACGATATTCTCGCTGCGTGCGGTCTGGATCGCGTCCTCGCGGTCGGCGGCCGCCTTGGCGGCGGCTTCGCGCGCGCGCAGTTCGTCCGCTGCGCGCGCCTGTTCGGCGGCGGTGCGATCCTGTGCCAGGCGTTCGGCGATGCTGGTGCAGGCGACGCCGTTGGATGGCATCGGTTGCTTCGCCTCACGCAGGAACGCGGCGACCTCCTCATTGCTGATCGCAAAGCCGAAGCTGGCGTCGCCATCGTCGGCGCGGGTCAGCGCCGCGTTGACACCGAGCACGCGCCCGCACGGGTCGAGCAAAGGACCGCCCGAATTGCCGCGTGCGATGCCGGCAGTGTGGAGCAATACCTTCACCCCCTGAAGGTCGCGGCGACCGGAGAACACGCCCTGTGAGCGGATCGGGGTCAGCGGAGTGATGAAGTCGGCGGACGTGCGTGCGGTGGCGAGATCGACATTTCCGGGATAGCCGAGCGCGATCATCGAGTCCCCCTCGCTGACCGGGCCGGAATAGAAGGTGAGCGATGGCAGGCGGATGCCGGTGAATTCGATCAGCGCCAGGTCGCGGTCGCTGTCGATCGCGATCAGCCGGCCCTGGAACGACTTGTCGCCCTCTGACGGGACGACGCCGATCAGGACATTGCCGGGGTAGCGCTCGGCGGATTCGACGACATGCGCGTTGGTCAACACGCGATTGGGCGCGACGGCAAAGCCGCTGCCATGGCCGAACCCGACCACTTCGCCCTCGACCGTCGCGATCGTGACGATGCGCACCACGCCGCGCCCGGCGGCGGAAATATCGTCATCGGCGCGCGCCGGGGTCGCCAGACCGAGCAGCAGCGCCAGTGTCAGCAACAATCGAGTCAACACAACGCGCCTCCGCCCGAACCAGCCTTCCTTCGCCAAAGCGATGCGGTGGTGCAACCCCAAGCCGGCGTCGCGCTCAGTCTGCGGGTTCCTTCGTTTTCTCGCTCTCATCCTCTTGCTGGTCTGTAGCCCGCGCCGCGAAGACCTTTGCCGGAGGATCGCCGCGGTCGATGGCCGCAATCATCGCGCGGGCCTGGGCTCCCATCCCGCCGCCGTGCGGATGAAAGGCGACCAGCCTCAGCGCCTCGCGCGCTTCGGCACGATTGCCATCGTTGAGGAACATCGTCGCCGCGTTCATCCGCAGGCCAAGGTCGAACAGCGCGATATCATAGGCTCTGGCCAGGCCCAGCTTGGCATTTTTGGTCGGCGGTTCGCCGGCAGAAAAATAGCTGCGGTAAAAGAGGATCAGCGCGCGCGGATCCTCCGGGTCCGCCTGATTTTCGGCGACGATCGCGCGACGGACTGCCACCCAGTCCTCTGGCTTGCCGTCGCCCTCTTCGGCCAGCGCGAATTTCGCCATTGCGCGGTAGAGCAGGGCTTCGGTGCGCTTGGGGGCGGCGGCAATCGCCCGGTCCGCAGCGGCGAGCGCGAGTGCGTAATGGCCCGCATCATACTCCGCTTCGGCCAGCGCTTCCTGGGCACCGGGGTCGGATGGATAGGGTGCGGCGGCCTTGCGCGCGTCGAGAACGACCTGCTTGGCCTCCTCCGCATCGACCCCCGCGCGCGATTGAACACGCACCGCCATGGTCGCAACCTCTCCCGGGGTCAGCTTGCGCAACGTAACCGGTGCCGTCGCAAGCGCAGACGCCGGGATCCGCTTGGCCGTGAGGCGGGTGCTCCGCAGATATTTGTCGAGCGCCTTGCCGAGCTCCTTGAGGTCGCCAAATGCGAGCGCGGCCTTCTCCAGCGACTCGCCGCGGTTCATTGCCGCGATATAGGCACCAAGCTGCTTTTGGCGCTCCGGGTCGCTCATCAGATAGTGGGTGAGCAACCATCCGCGGCCATAGATTGCCTCGCGCTTGTCCTCGGGCAGCTTGCTTGACGTCAGAGTGAGAAGCTGGTCGACCGGAAGGGGGTTGCCGCTGAGCAACCCAAAGCCGCGATGTTGGGGCGCGGCACCGATCAGCGCGCCGCCATCCTTTTTCGAAACGAACGGTCGACCAATATTCCGCGAAGCCCTCGCTGAACCACAGCGGAAACGAGGCCGGGAGCGAGGTGAACATGAAATGGTGCGCATATTCGTGGCGCAGCACGGTGGCGCCGGACATTTCATAGGCTTCGCTTTGCCCGGACACCCGCGGAACAAAGGCGACATTGGCACCTGCGCGGGGGATGTAGAAGCCGCGGGTAAACTTGTCCTTGGTCAGCTTTTCGACCGATACCGATCCCGACAGAACGAATACCGTCACCCGGTTAGCGGGACCCGCAGCGGCCGGGCGGGCATTGGGGTAGAAGACACGCATCGTCCGTTCGAACTTCTCGAGCTCGTTCGCAAAGCGTGTGATCGATTCCGGCCTGTCATCGGCGAGAACGACGAAATGTTCGGAACTCGCCTCATACCATTCTGCCCGAGCGACAGCCGAGCATGCCAATAGCGCGACCGCAAATGCGAGTAAGCGAATCACGGACAATCCCCCTTCTTGCCGATGACCACGGGCGCGTGCTCCAATGGCGAGCCGACCTGGATCGCGCGCCCGACCTTTAGCCCCGCGCGATGCTATCGCGCGTCAATCGGCGCGTCGAGCCTCGATCTGTCAGCGATCACAGGAAGTTATATGGGTCGACATCGACCACCACCCGCACCTTGGCCGGCCACTCCAGCGCACCGAGCCAGTCGCGGATCACGTCCTGCACGTCGAGCGCACGGCGGGCATGGACCAGCAGGCGGAAGCGGTGGCGGCCGCGCAGCATGGCGAGCGGGGCGGGGGCAGGACCGAACACTTGCATCGCCTCGACCTGCGGCGCGCTGCGACCGATCGCGCGGGCGGTGTCGAGCGCGGCGTCCTTGTCCTCGCTCGACACGATGATCGCGGCATAGCGGCCAAAGGGCGGCGCACCCGCCTCGCGTCGCGCTTCGGTCTCGGCGGCGTAGAAGCCCTCCGCATCGCCATTGACCAGCGCGCGCATCACCGGCGCCTTGGGGCTGTGCGTCTGGATGAGCACATGGCCGGGCTTTTCGCCGCGTCCGGCGCGCCCGGCGACCTGACAGATCTGCTGGAAGCTGCGCTCGGCGGCGCGCAGATCGCCGCCTTCAAGGCCGAGGTCGGCATCGACGACGCCCACGAGGGTAAGGTTGGGGAAGTGGTAGCCCTTGGTCACCAATTGCGTGCCGACGACGATGTCGATGTCGCCCGCCTCCATCCGCGCGACGAATTCCGCCGCCTTGGCCGGGGACCAGATCGTGTCGGAGGTGACGATGGCGGTTTTGGCATCGGGGAACAGCGCGGCGACCTCGTCCGCGATGCGTTCGACGCCCGGACCGCACGCGACCAGGCTGTCTTCACTGTCGCATTCGGGGCAGGCGCGCGGGGTCGGGATGGTGTGGCCGCAATGGTGGCAGGCGAGGCGGTTGATCAGCCGATGCTCGACCATCCACGCCGTGCAATTGGGGCATTGGAAGCGATGCCCGCAGGTGCGGCACAAGGTCAGCGGGGCATAGCCGCGGCGGTTGAGGAACAGCAGCACCTGTTCCTTGCGCTCCAGCGTCGCGTCGATCGCGCGGACCAGCTTGGGCGCAAGCCAGCGACCGCGCATCGGCGGGTCGGCGAGCAGGTCGATCGCCTCGATCGCGGGCATCTCGGCGACGCCGTAGCGATCGGGCAGCTTGAGTTCGGTGTAACGACCCAGCGCGACCTGTTGCCGGGTCTCGATCGCCGGGGTGGCGCTGGCGAGGATGACCGGGCAGCCTTCGAAATGCCCGCGCATCACCGCGACGTCGCGCGCGTGATAATGGACGCCCTCTTCCTGCTTGAAGCTGGTCTCATGCGCCTCGTCGACCACGATGAGGCCCAAGTTCGGATAGGGGAGAAACAGCGAGGAACGCGCGCCGACCGTCACCAGCGCTTCGCCACACGCGATGGCGCGCCATGCCCGCCGCCGCTGCGACTGGCGCAGGCCCGAATGCCAGGCGACCGGCTCGACCCCGAAGCGGGCGTAGAAGCGCTTGAGAAAGGGCTCGGTCAGCGCGATTTCGGGAAGCATCACCAGCGTCTGACGCCCGGCGCGGATCGCTTCGGCGACGGCTTCGAAATAGACTTCCGTCTTGCCGGATCCGGTGACGCCGTCGAGCAGGAAGGGCTGGAAGTGCTGATCGCGCACTGCGTCGCGCAGCGTTGCCGCCACCCTTTCCTGCTCGTCGGACAGCGCGGGCGCGCCGAAGCTTGGGTCCGGCAGCGGATAGGGGGTGTCGAGTGCGACCGTGACGCCCTCGATCGCGCCGGTCTTGACCAGTCCGCGGATCACGCCATCGGAGACATCGGCGATCGTCGCCAGCTCGCGGATCAGTCCTTGGCGGTCGCCGATCCGCTCCAGCGCCTGTTCGCGCTGCGCGGTCATGCGCGGCGGCACTTCGCCGGTCGCGCGATATTCGACGATGGTCTTGCCGCCCTCCAGCGCCGAGGTCGAGCTGAGCGCCATCCGCAGCACCGACGCGAGCGGGGCGAGATAATAGTTGGCGGTCCATTCGACCAACCGACGCAGCGGAGCGGGGATTGGGGGTGCGTCGGCGACGGCTAGGAGGTTGCGGAGGCGATTGTCGCCAATCTCCTCGACCGGCAGACGCTCTGCCTCCCACACCACCCCGATCAGTTGGCGCGGACCGAGCGGCGCGACAACGATCGCCCCCGGCTCGACCGGCATCCCGCGCGGGATGCGATAGTCGAGCGGGCCGAGCGCGGAGTTGAGGACGATGACGCGGGCGCGGGACATGCCCGCCCCATATCGGCATTCGCGGGCTGCGTGGGAAGCCTTTGGTTAGAGGCTGACGCCCAGCGTGAAGGTCAGCGCATGGTCGGTCGCGCTGGTGCGGCCGTTGCGGGGCAGGCGGTACTGGTGGAGATAGCCGCCTTCGACGCTGATCGCCTTGCTCGCCTTCCAGCTCACCCCGATCGAATTGCGCATCCGGTCGTGCCCGGCATTCTCGCCCCAGTCGGTGTCGTCGAGCGGCAGGAAACTCTCATGCGCCGCGAACAGGCGGAAATCGCTTTTGCCGAGTGGCAGCGCGGCCTTGATGTTCGGACGAAGCCGATAGCCGATCTCGTCGCCGGTCGATGCGGCGCGTCGTTCGAGCCGCAGCCGGCCCGACAGCTTGAACGGCCCGGCATCGGTGGAGAAGCCGCCCTGCACGCGCAGCCGGTCTTCGGTCCGGGTGACGGTACCGCGCGAATAGTTGACGACGCGGACATAGCCACCGCCGATATACCAGCCATCGCCGAGGCTGCGCTTCACCCCGGCGGCCAGCTCGATCTCATACAGTCCGCCCGAATCGTCGCTGAAGCGGTTGATCGATTCGAGTTCGATGCTGGTCTTGTCCGCCACCGCGACCTCTCCGGTCGCGGTGAGCCAGAGTTCGCTGTCGTCACCTTGTGCCCAGGCCGGGGCGGCGATCAGCAGCGGGAGAGCGATGAGGATGGAGCGCATCGGAGTCCGGTGTTAGAGGGCTTCGCGAACAGAGTCGCGCAGCCCATAGCGCGGCGTCATTCAACTGTCACATTTCACCGGAGCAGGCCCATGAAGTTCTTCGCCGACACCGCCGACACCAACGATATTCGTGAGCTGGCGGATGCCGGGCTGCTGGATGGCGTGACCACCAACCCGTCGCTGATCCACAAGGCAGGGCGCAACTTCCTCGAGGTCGTCGCGGAAATCTGCGGCATCGTCGACGGACCGGTTTCGGCCGAAGTGGTCGCGCTCGACTATGAGGGCATGATGCGCGAGGCGGAGATCGTGCGGAAGATCGCCGACAATGTCGCGGTCAAGCTGCCGCTGACGATCGAGGGGTTGAAGGCGTGTAAGGCGCTGACCAGCGACGGCACGATGGTCAATGTCACCTTGTGTTTCTCGGCCAATCAGGCGTTGCTCGCGGCGAAGGCGGGAGCGACGTTCATCTCGCCGTTCGTTGGCCGTCACGACGATATCGGGTTCGACGGGATGGACCTGATCGGCGATATCCGGCTGATCTATGACAATTACGCGTTCGAGACCGAGATCCTGGTCGCCAGCGTTCGCCATCCGATCCACATTCTTGAAGCCGCCAAGCTGGGTGCGGATGTGATGACCGCGCCGCCGGCAGTGATCCGTCAGCTGGTCAAGCACCCGCTGACCGACAAGGGGATCGAGGGTTTCCTGTCCGACTGGGCGAAGACCGGACAGACGATTGCCTAAGGGCTAGTCGCATCACCGAAAGAAGGGCCGTCCCGGGATGCCGGGGCGGCCCTTCTTCGTTGCGGGTCACTCGGTGAGAAATGCCTTCACCTCTGCGGCGAAGCGCTGCGGCTGGTCGAGCATGATGAAGTGGTAGCTGTCGGGGACCGCGACCAGTTTTGCCGGAGTGCCGACATAGGCGGGTTCCCACACGGCCTTGGCCTGCGCTTCGCCGACGCCGGCGGCGTAGAGGATGGTGAAGGGTTTCGCGGTGACCTTGCCGAGTTCGGGGCCGATATCGGTGATCAGGTCTTCATACAGCGCCTGGGCGACGGCGCGCTGGTCGGCCTTGATGCCCCAGTTGGCGACCTTGATCCGGCCTTCGGGGGTGTTCGACCAGATGCCGCCGGGGTCGCTGGTGACGGCGGGCATCGCCTTCATCCGATCGGCTCCAGCTACGGTCATGGCGCGGAGTTGTTCCGCGCGGGGCGCAATGCTGGCGGGGGTGGCGGCGGGGTCGAAGAGCTTGCCGAAGAAGGGCAGGGTGTCGACGACTAGCAGCCGGCCGACCCGGTCGGGGTGGCGGGCGGCGAGGATCATGCCGATCAGGCCGCCATAGCTGTGGCCGATGACTGCGGGCTGCTTGGCACCGCGCTTGGTGGCGTCGGCAAGCACGTCGGCGATGATGCGGTCGGTCATGCCGGGCTTGCCATTCGCGCCGAGGTCATCGCCGCCGAAGCCGTTGACCTGGACCAGCAGCACCTGTCGGTCCTTGGCCAGATCGGGGGCGATGCGGTCCCAGACCTGGCGAGGACTGGACAGGCCGGGGATGAGGTAGACGGGTTCGCGGCCGGGCTTCGCTTCGCCAAGGGCGACGATCGAGATGTGCTGCATCCGCTGTTCGGCGACCGGGGCGGTTTGGGCGTGGCAGCGCTGGGGTGGGGCGAGGAAGGCTGTGGCGAAGGCGGCTAGGGCGATCAGGCGGAACATGGCTCAGGCTTCCTTCGAGGGGTTGGTGAAAATCTCTTCGATCGTCAGGCCGAACAGGTCGGCGATCTTGAAGGCGAGGGGCAGCGAGGGGTCGTAGCGGCCGGTTTCGATCGCATTGACGCTCTGCCGGGACACTTCGAGACGCTCGGCGAGGTCCTGCTGGCTCCACTCTCGCTCGGCGCGGAGGACGCGGAGGCGGTTCTTCATGCTTCCTCCTCCGACTTGCGGTTGCGCAGGGCGGAGACGCACTGGCTGATGCCCCAGATGCCGCACCAGATCGGGAAGCCCAGCATCGTCGGGAAGTGCGGGACGGCGCCGCCGAACTCCAGGAACCCCCAGATGCTCATGATCGCCAGCAGGCCGCCAAGGCCGACCATCATGTGGCGGACGATTTGCGAGCGGAGATATTCGTCACTCTCTTCGACGACGTACAGGCCGAGGACGGCGATGATCCCGACCAGCGGCAGGGCGGGGAGGACCGAAAGCAGGCCGAGCAGCGCGCCAGAGGGCTGGCTGTCGCGGATCACCCAGGTCGTGATGAACAGCGTTGCGACATAGACCGCGAT
Organism: Sphingomonas sp. J344; assembly: GCF_024700005.1. Taxonomy (NCBI): domain Bacteria; kingdom Pseudomonadati; phylum Pseudomonadota; class Alphaproteobacteria; order Sphingomonadales; family Sphingomonadaceae; genus Sphingomonas; species Sphingomonas sp. J344. The sequence goes on from NZ_JAJONB010000001.1 coordinate 1,799,158, forward strand.
CAGCGGCATGAACCGGGCGATGTAGCGCCGACCGGCGGGGGTGGTGTTGCGCATTGGAAAGCTCCCTTGTTCAAATGACAAGTGAGCTTTACGCCGATTCGATTGGCGATGTCAATGTAGCTTTACAAAAAGATTGCCTACCTTTCCAAATCGTCGAGGATGCTTTGCGCGAGCAGGCTGAGCGTGTCGTCCCTTGCCCCCATGATGACGATGCGGTCGCCGGGCTGGGCGATGGCGGCGAGGTGGGCGGCGGCGGCGGCGCGGTCGGGGATGTGGCGGGCATCGCGGTCGGTGGCGGCGATGTCGGCGATGATGTCGGCGCTGGTCACTTCGCGCGTGACGGTGCCGCCCTGATAGACCGGGTCGGGGAGGATCAGCTGGTCGCCCGGCGCGAGCTTGTCGGCGAACATCGCGACGAGTTCGCTGCGCATCACCTTGAGCGGGCCATAGCCGTGCGGCTGGAACAGCGCGAGGATGCGGCCGGGAAAGGCGTGGAGCGTGTCGAGCGTCGCCCCGATCTTGTCGGGGTTGTGCCCGAAATCGTCGATCACCGCGACGCCGTTCGCTTCGCCGACCAGTTCGAAGCGGCGGCGCAGGCCGGTGAAGCCCTGAATCGCCTCGCATACCGCATCGGGGTCGAGACCGGCGGCGATGCAAGCGCCGATCGCGGCGAGGGCGTTGGCGACATTGTGGGTGCCGGGCACCGATAGGCGGATGCGGCGGGTGGCGCCGTCCATTTCGAGGTCGAAGCTGATCGCGAAGGGTTCGGGCGTCAGGTTGCGGGCGGAGAGGTCCGCTTCGGCATCGACCGCGAAGGTTCGCGTGCGGGCCGGGTCGAGCGCCCTCGCCAGTTCCGCGCTTTCCGGGTCGCCGATATTGACGATGGTGGTGCGCGCCTTGGCCGCGAAGTCGCCGAACAGGGTGCGGAGTTCCTCGAGGCTCTTGTGGTCAAGGCTGACATTGTTGAGCACCGCGACCTGCGGAGTGTAGAGCGCGATCGAGCCGTCGCTCTCGTCCACCTCGCTGACATAGAGGTCGCCCTCGCCGACCAATGCGCTGGCGAACGGTGCTTCGGGCCGCACGAAATTCTTCATCACCGCGCCGTTCATCACCGTGGGATCGCGGTCGAGGCTGTACAGGATCCACGCGATCATGCCGGTGACGGTCGACTTGCCGCTGGTCCCCGCGACGCCGATCGACAGCGGGGCGGCGTTGAACAGTTTCGCGTTGAGTTCGGCCCGGGTCATGCGGGGGCAGCCGAGGCTGGCGGCCTGAACCATGTCGGGGACGGTGGCTTCGACTGCGGCGGATGCGATCACCACCTGATCGGAAGAGGTGATGCCGCTGCCGTCCTGCGGGAATAGGTCGATGCCGAGGTTGCGCAGCGCGTCGAACTTGGCGGGGAGGCGCCCGGAGTCGAGGCTGCGGTCCGAGCCGGCGACGCTCGCGCCCTGGCCGGCGAGGATCATCGCGAGCGGCATCATGCCGCTGCCGCCGATCCCGACGAAAAAATGGGGTTTGCCGTGTTCCATCATGCCGGGCTATCGCGGGTTCGGAGACAGGGGGCAAGCGTGTCCCACTTCCGTTCGCCCTGCGCTTGTCGAAGGGCCGTTCTTCTTCGACGGGTCGAGCAGAAAGAACGGTGCTTCGACAAGCTCAGCATGAGCGGGACAGGCGAAGGAAAGCTATGCGGATCGGCGTCGTCGCACCGGCACGGACAGTCAGCGCGGAATCGGCGGCGCGGATGCAGGCGTTCATGGCGCTGTACTGGCCCGCGCATGAGATCGTGTTCCACCCGCAATGCTTCCTGACCGAGGGGCATTTTGCAGGTCCCGACGATGTCCGCGCGGCGGCGTTTCTGGAATTCGCCAATGACGCGGCGTTCGACGCGATCTGGTTCGCGCGCGGCGGATATGGTTCCAACCGCATCCTCGATGTCGCGATGTCGAAGTTGGGGCCTGCGGCGAAGACCAAGACCTATATCGGCTATTCCGACATGGGGTTCATGCTGGGTGCGCTCTATGCGCGGCGGATCGGGCGGCAGGCGCATGGGTCGATGGCGAGCGCCATGGGGGTCAACGACAAGGGCACCGACGCGGGCTGGGTGCTGAGCTGGCTGATCGACGGCAAGCGCGACGGGCTGGAGCCGACGCTGGACGGTCGCCCGGCGGCGGCGTTCAACCTGTCGATCCTGGCGGCGATGATCGGCACGCCGTGGCTGCCCGACCTGACCGACCATGTGCTGCATATCGAGGAGGTCGGCGAGCCGATGTACCGGATCGACCGGATGCTGTTCCAGATGGCGCATGCCACGCAGCTGCAGGGCATTGCGGGCGTGCGGCTGGGCGCGGTGACCGACATGGTCGATAACGACGTGCCGTTCGGGGAGAGCCTTGAGCAGATCATCATCCGCTGGTGCCGTGAGATGGGGGTGCCGTATCTGGGGCGGTCGGGGATCGGGCATATCGCGCTCAACCGGGTGGTGCCGTTCGGGGTGATCTGACCGCGCGCCTGACAGGCGTCCGACGATCCTGACGAAAATGGGCGTGTGTGGGGCGGAGACGACCGCGACGGGGCGGGTTTGCGCCGGGTAGGCGACTGTGACGCGACACCTGCGCGACGGGCTGACACCATCGGCGCGACATGCGGGCGACGGGGAGGCGACTGTGCCGCGACCGATGTGCGACGGGCAAGCGACACCGGCGCGACGGGTTCGCGACCGTGGCGCGAGCCCGGCACGACCGGCGTGCGACAGCGGCGCGTCGCGTATCTTCAGGGTAGTTTCGGGCGGGTTGCGCATCGGCCAGTCTATGCGCTTTTTGGCGGTTTGTAGGAAAGCGGATTTCGCCTCCTTTCGTCACCCCGGCCTTGAGCCGGGGCCCAGCTGCCTTGGCCGGTCGAAGAAGCTGGGCCCCGGGTCAAGCCCGGGGTGACGATTGTGGCGGGGTTGGTAGGTGGAGCCTCCGCTGCCGAGCGTGTGGCGGGGGTGGACCCCGGCACGGGGCCGGGGTGACGATCGTTAGTGTGTCGCCGTCCTGCGTGCAGCGGTGCGGAACAATGCCGCGCTTCCCAGCCAGAGCAGCGTGAACACCGCGTGGAAGGCGAAGGCCTTGGGTGCGCCGCCGGGGAGGGTGGCGGTGATCGGGGCGGTGGCGGTGAGCAGGCCGAGGATGAGCTGCATCGCCGCGACGCCGGCCATGGTGCGGGCAAGACCGGCGGCTTCGAAGCGGCAGGCATAGCCGCCGACGGCGGTGGCGAGGATGATCATGAAATTGCCGGCGGCGCTGCCTTCGTCGCGGACGATGCTGGTCCAGACGATCAGGAAGGATGTGAGGCCGACGAGCGCGATGCCGCTGCGATACGCGGTGGTGGGGGTCATGGGGTGGCTCCTGTGCTGGGTGACAGGGCAGGGATGGCGGGGTTTGCGCGCGGGGTAATGAGGCGGCGGTGAGGAATTTGTGATGCGTCGGGGTGCTTGAAGAAGACGCAGAAGAAGACCCTCCCAACCCCTACCGCGAAGGCGGGAGGGGCTAGAGATTGCGGGCGGTCAGCTCGCCTCCCGCCCCACGCGGACGAGTGCCCCGTCGGGATCGCTGACCGCGAATTCGACCATGCCCCAGGGTTTGAGGTGGGGTGTACCCGGCTCGATGATCGCATCGCGCACGCGGTTGGCGATGGCGTCGACGTCTTCGGCGTAGAGGTACAGGCCGAAGGGATTGTCGGGGGCCTGGGGCGTGTTGGGTTCGTGGCGCAGATGGAGGTGCCAGCCCTTGCCGTCGCTCAGGATGCGGTAATGGCCCCAGTCGCTGTCGAGGGTAAAGCCGAGGCGCTGGTAGAAATCGGTGCTCGCCTGCAGGTCGCGGCAGGGGAGGATGGCGGCGATGCGGTGGTCGGCGGGCATGGGCGGAGGGTAGCGTCGAAGCATGCGCCGCGCTATATCCGTGCCATGGCTCATCGCTTCGCCAGCACTACCACCACCACTCCCGCCGCGGCGGGAGGGTTTGGCGTGCGCGGTTAGAGCCGCTCCGCCGCCCTCTTGCCCGGGATCGGGTGAGATGGCGCTGCTCCTCCTGATCCTGCCCCTTTTCTAGCGCCGCGTGCCCGTGCATAGGCACGTCAAACATGCAGGATTGATATGGCCGACCTTCTTTCGATCACGCTTCCCGATGGCTCGGTGCGCGAAGTGCCGCCGGGGACCACGCCGGGCGACATTGCCGCCGCGATCGGGCCGGGGCTGGCCAAGGCGGCGATTGCCGCGCGGGTCGATGGCGAATTGCGCGATATCGGGCGGCCGCTGGAGAAGGATAGCGCGCTGGCGCTGGTGACGGCGCGGGACGAGGCCGATGCACTGGAGCTGGCGCGGCATGACTTTGCGCATATCCTGGCCGAGGCGGTGCAGGCGCTGTGGCCGGGGACGCAGATCACCTTTGGCCCGGCGACCGATGACGGTTTTTACTATGACGTGATGGCTCCGGCGTCGCGTGCGCCCTTCTCGATGGAGGATCTGCCCGCGATCGAGGAGAAGATGCGCGAGATCATCCGCGCCGACAAGCCGCTGCGCCGTGAGGTGTGGAGCCGGCAGGCGCTGATCGACCGCTGGACCGCCGAGGGCGAGAGCTTCAAGGCCGAATGGGCCAAGGAACTGCCCGAGGGCGAGGAGCTGACGGTGTACTGGTCGGGCGACGACTGGCTCGACATGTGCCGGGGGCCGCATCTGGCATCGACCGGCAAGCTCGATCCGCAGGCGTTCAAGCTCATGCGCGTCGCGGGGGCCTATTGGCGCGGCGACCAGAAGAATGCGCAGCTGACGCGCATCTATGGCACCGGCTGGCTCAACAAGAAGCAGCTCGACGCGCATCTGCATAAGCTGGAGGAAGCGGCGAAGCGCGACCATCGCAAGCTGGGTGCGGAGATGGACCTGTTCCACCTGCAGCAGGAAGCGCATGGCAGCGTGTTCTGGCACCCCAAGGGGTACATGGTGTGGCGTCAGCTTGAGGCCTATATGCGCCGTGCGATCGATGCTGCTGGCTATCGCGAGGTCAAGACGCCGCAGGTGATGGACGCGCGCCAGTGGGAGCAGTCGGGCCATTGGGGCAAGTATCGCGAGAATATGTTCGTGATCCCCGACGAGGTGCCGAACGTCGACGATGACGGCCCGGTGATCAGCGGCGAGGCCGACTGGATGGCGCTGAAGCCGATGAACTGCCCGGCGCATGTGCTGATTTTCCGGCAGGGGCTGAAGAGCTATCGCGAGCTGCCGCTGCGGCTGTACGAGAATGGCTGTTGCCACCGCAACGAGCCGCATGGCGCGCTGCACGGGCTGATGCGCGTGCGGCAGTTCACGCAGGACGACGCGCATATCTTTTGCCGCGAGGACCAGATCGTCGCCGAGGTGCAGGCCTTCTGCGAGCTGGCGGACCGGGTGTATCGCGACTTCGGCTTCACCTATTCGATCAAGCTGGCGCTGCGGCCCGAGAAGCGCTTTGGCTCCGACGCCGACTGGGACAAGGCGGAGAATGAGCTGCGCGACGCGGTGGTGCGCGCGGGGCTGGCGACGCCCGAATATGGCTGGGAGGAGCTGCCGGGCGAGGGGGCCTTCTATGCGCCGAAGCTGGAATGGCATCTGACCGACGCGATCGGGCGGACGTGGCAGGTGGGGACGATCCAGTCGGACCGGGTGCTGCCCGAGCGGCTGGATGCGTCGTACGTGGGCGAGGATGGCGAGCGGCACCGGCCGGTGATGCTGCACCGCGCGATCTTTGGCTCGTACGAGCGGTTCATCGGCATTCTGATCGAGCATTTCGCCGGAAGGCTGCCGGTATGGCTGGCGCCGGTGCAGGCGGTGGTGGCGACGATCGTGTCGGATGCGGATGACTATGCGAAGGATGCGGTCGTAAAGCTCAAGGCCGCCGGAATCCGGGTCGAGAGCGATCTGCGCAACGAGAAGATCAACTACAAGGTGCGCGAGCACAGCCTTGCCAAGGTCCCGCATTTGCTGGTCGTCGGCAAGCGCGAGGCCGAGGAGGGCACGGTCGCGGTCCGCACGCTGGGCAGCGAGGGGCAGAAGGTGATGCGCCTCGACGACGCCATCGCGATGCTTGCGGATGCGGCGCTGGCGCCCGATATGAAGGCGTAACCCGCGCGCCACAGCGTGTGGCTTTTTCGTCAGGATCGCGCGGCGGGACTACCCGCTCGCGCGTTTCTGCGTTATCGTAACTGGTCGAAATTATAACAGGAGCTGTTCCTATACGTCCTCCCATGTCCCGGCGCGGCTTCGCGCCTCCGGTCCCCACTGGTCCGCGGCACAATGAATTCATCACCTCCCCCAAGGTTCGCGTGATCGACCATGAGGGCGAGAATCTGGGCGTGATGTTCACGCGCGAAGCGATGGAGCAGGCGCAGGCGCTTGGCCTCGACCTGGTTGAGGTGTCGCCGAACGCGGACCCGCCCGTCGCCAAATATCTCGACGTCGGCAAGTACAAGTACGAGGCGCAGAAAAAGGCGAACCTCGCCCGCAAGTCGCAGAAGACGCAGGAGATCAAGGAGATCAAGATGCGTCCGAACATCGACGATCATGATTATGAGACGAAGATGAAGGCGGTGCACAAGTTCATCGGCGAGGGCGACAAGGTGAAGATCACGCTGCGCTTCCGCGGGCGCGAGCTGAGTCATGGCCAGCTGGGCATGAACCTGTTGAAGCGCGTCCAGGAGGACAGCGCCGAGGTGGCGAAGGTCGAAAGCTATCCGCGCATGGAAGGCCGGCAGATGCTGATGGTGCTGTCGCCCAAGTGAGGGCGGCACTCCTCCTGTTCGCGCTGGCCGCATCGCTGCCTGCTGCTGCGCAGGTGGTGCACAGCCCACCGATCACCGCCGGGACGGACGAGCCGCTCGTCCGTCCTGCGGATGCGAAGCTGGTCTGGTCGGACGAGTTCGATGTCGACGGCCTGCCTGATCCGAAGCGCTGGGCGTACGACACCGCGCGCAACAAGCTCGGCTGGCACAATGAGGAAAAGCAGTATTACGCCGCCGCGCGACCGCAAAATGTGCGGGTCGAGAATGGCCGGCTGATCCTCACCGCCACGATCGAGCGGCTGAAGGACAAGGCCGATTATGGCGGCCAGGATTATGCGTCCGGCAAGATCTTCACCAAGGGGATTGCCGACTGGCGCTACGGGTTCTTCGAGGTCCGCGCGAAATTGCCGTGCGGGCGCGGCATCTGGCCCGCGATCTGGATGTTGGCGTCGGACGACCGCCGCGGCTGGCCCGCAATGGGCGAGATCGACATCATGGAGCATGTCGGCTGGGACAATGGCCGCGTCCATGGCACGGTGCATACCGGCGCGTACAACCATGTCGCGCAGACGCAGAAGGGCGCGCATGTCGTGCGGCCCGATGTGTGCGAGACGTTTCACACCTATCAGCTCGACTGGAATGAGGACCGCATCCTCGTGGGCATGAACGGCCGCGCCTATATGCGGTTCGAGAATGATAAGAAGGGCGATCCGCAGACCTGGCCGTTCGGCACGCCCGAATATCTGATCCTGAACGTCGCGGTCGGCGGCTGGGGCGGGCAGAAGGGGATCGATCCCAAGGCGTTCCCGGCGGCGATGGAAGTGGATTACGTGCGGGTTTGGCAGCGGGATTGAGGGGGGCGAACCGATGAAGCTGAGTCGCCGACTGCGCCGCCGTCTGTCCCGTACGGCCTATATCATCGCAGCCATGACGTTCGGCGCATATGTGCTGACGCGCTATCTTGAAGTGTCTGACCCCGGCTTTGAGGAAAGATGGGGCGTGCTCGGCGACACGCTTGGTTTCCCCATATTCTTGCTGGCCATTGTCGGGAGCGCACTCGATCCGTCACCGAAGCCCAAGAGTGCGTGGAGCGGGCGGCTAAATCCCGATTATAGCGGCGCCATCGCCATTGCTGTGATGGGTTTCTCGGCTTCATTTATCCTCTGGTGGAATCAGACTGCTCGCGGAAGTGCCGTGGTTCCGATCATCGTCGCCGTAGCAACGATCATTGGCACGGTCGCAGCATGGCGATTCGCGAAGCTGCGGGGAGCCGAGATTGGAGAAGCACGCTTCGTGCGGCCCGCTGATTTGAGCACGTCGCGCCGGGCTTGACCCGGGGCTGGGCTTTCTTTTCAGCGTTGGGAAGAAGAAGCCTTGGCCCGGCTCAAGGCCGGGCTGACGAGGGAGTGTGGTCAATTCCTCCCCCAGCTTGCTGGTGGAGGGGGACCGCCCGCGTAGCGGGTGGTGGAGGGCGCTGCGCGCAGACGCAGCGGATCGCTTGCCGCACGCGTTCCGCGCCGTTGGCGCGGCCCCTCCACCACCGCCTTCGGCGGCGGTCCCCCTCCCCTGAGACAAGCTCAGGGGAGGAATTGGTTAGTCTCCCCCTCCGCCGTCACCGCCGTTGTCACCGCTACCATCGCTGTCCGCGCGGTCGCGATCGGTGTCGCTGGCGTGGGTGGTGCCGCCGTCACCGCCATCTTTCTTGCGTTTGGCCTCCTTCGCCGCGTTGAGCGAGATGAACACGGTGACCAGCGAAATCGCCACCGCGCCGAGCGCGATCCAGACGGCGGTCATACGGGCGGCTCCCATAGTTCGATGGCGTTGCCTTCGGGGTCGTGGATGCGGGCGAATTTGCCGATGCCGCCTTCGTCCCATTCGGGTTTGGTGATGATGTCGATGCCGGCGGCGTTGAGCTGTTCGAGCATCCCTTCCAGATCGCGCACGCGCAGGTTGATCATGAACTGCTTCTCTTCGGCGAAATAGTCGGTGGTCGCCTTGAACGGCGCGAAGACCATCGGGCCGCCGACCGTCTGCCACACCCATTCATTCGCCTCGCCCCCGCTATCCTCGGCGACGCAGCCCGCGCCGATACCGAGATGTTCGCGATACCATGTGTTGAGCGCGTCCGGGTCCTGCGCCCGGAAGAACAGCCCGCCCATGCCGAGTACGCCCATATCTCATGTCCTCCCGGTGGTGATGGGGGAGTGTAGGGCGGGGGTGCGATGGCGGAAGCACTGAAATCCTCCCCGTTCCGGGGAGGATTGGTCACGCTGCGCTGGCGAACTCGCCTTGGCCCGCGGTTGCGTCGAGCAGGCGGCGTTCGAGTGACTTCAGGCGCAGCACAGCGGTGATCTTGTCGCCGGTCAGGTCGGTTACGTAGAAGGTATCGACCGCGCGCTCGCCATAGGTGGCGACGTGCGCGCTGTGGATCGTCACCTTTGACTGGAACAGCGCATAAGCGAGGTGGTGAAGCAGCGCCGGGCGGTCGCGCGCCTGCACCTCGATCACGGTGAAGCGGTTCGACGCCTTGTTGTCGATCAGCACGTTCGGTTCGATCGTGAAGGCATCGGCGCGGAGTCGGAGCGGTTTGGCGGCGAGGCGTTCGGTGAGCTTGGCGCGGTTGGCCAGCGCCTCGGCAATGCCGCTTTCGATGCGGGCGAGCTGGCCGGGATCGTCGAACGGGCGGCCGAGCGGGTCCTGAACGAGGAAATTGTCGAGCGCCATGCCGTCGCGCGTGGTGTGAATGCGCGCGTCGATGATGTTGCCGCCCGCAGCATGGATCGCGCCGGCGATGCGGTAGAACAGCCCGGCATGGTCGGCGGCATAGACGGTGACGAGCGTCGCGCCGCGATCGGGATAGACTGTTGCCTCGACCGACAGCTGCGCGTCGCCAACGCGGGCAATGAAGCGCGCGTTGCGTTCGATCACATCCTCCGGCTCCGCAACCCAGTAAGGATCGGCGAGGCGGCGGACGAAATCGCCGACATCGCGGTCGAGCGCGCGGCCAAGCGCGGCCTGTTTCGCGGCGATCCGCTCGCTGCGACCCTTTTGCTTGTGGCCGAGGCGCAGCACTTCCTCGGCGCTGTCGAAGAGGTTGGTGAGCAGCTGGCGCTTCCACCCGTTCCACACGCCGGGGCCGACCGCGCGGATATCGACGACGGTGAGGATCAGCAGCATCATCAGCCGCTGGGGCGATTGCACCACCTCGGCAAAGTCGAGGATCGTCTTGAAATCGCTGAGGTCGCGCTTGAACGCGGTCGCGGACATCAGCAGGTGATAGCGGACCAGCCAGGACACCGTCTCGGTCTCCGCCGCGGTCAGGCCGAAGCGGGGGCCAAGCTTGAGCGCGATCTCGGCACCGATCACGCTGTGATCGCCGCCGCGCCCCTTGGCGATGTCGTGCAGCAGCACCGACACGTAGAGCGCGCGGCGCGACGCGACCTGGTCGAGGATCGAGGTGGAGAGCGGGTGATCCTCCTTGAGGTCGCCCTTTTCGATCCGGTTGAGCAGGCCGACCGCGCGGATCGTGTGCTCGTCCACCGTGAAATGGTGGTACATGTCGAACTGCATCTGCGCGACGACGCGGCCAAAGTCCGGAACGAACTGGCCGAACACCCCCGCCTCGTTCATCCAGCGCAATACGGTCTCGGGGTCGCGGGGGCTGGTCAGCACGTCCATGAACAGAGCATTGGCGCGCGGATCGTCGCGCCAGTCGGCGATCAGCTTGGCATCGCGATTGGCGGCGCGCATCGCGAGCGGGTGCACCTCCAGCTTGTGGAGGTCAGCGAGCTGAAACAGCTCGACGAGGCGCACCGGATCCTCGGCGAAGAAATCGTCGCGCGGCAAGGCGAGGCGGCCGCGATCGAGGACGAAGCCCTTGAGCTTGCGCGGACTGCGGCGGATGCGGGGCAGGCCGAAACGGCTGCCCCGCGCGGCGAACTTCTCGTCCAGATGGGCGAGGAAGACGCCGGTCAGGTCGCCGACCATCTTCGCCTGGAGGAAGTAGAAGTGCATGAAGCGCTCGACCTTCGACTTGCCCGGCCGGTCGGCGTAGCGCATCCGCTCCGCGATCTCGCGCTGATAGTCGAAGGTCAGCCGGTCCTCGCCGCGACGGGAGAGGTCGTGGAGGTGACAGCGCACCGCCCAGAGGAAATTTTCGGCGCGGCGAAACTGGCGATACTCCAATTTGGTGAGCAGCCCCGCCTCGACCAAGTCGCCCGGCTCGCGCACGCCATGAGCGTATTTGCCGATCCAGAACAGGGTGTGCAGGTCGCGCAGCCCGCCCTTGCCCTCCTTGACATTGGGTTCGACGACATAGCGGCTGTCGCCCATCTTGCGGTGACGCTCATCGCGTTCGGCGAGCTTTTGCGCGATGAAGTCACGCGCCGTCCCGTTCTGGATCTCCGCCTTGAAGCGCGCGGCACCCTCGTCATAGAGCGTGGTGTCGCCCCAGATATAGCGCGCCTCCAGCAAGGCGGTACGCACGGTGATGTCACCCTTTGCCTCACGTACCATCTCGTCGAGCGAGCGCGAGCTGTGGCCGACCTTGAGCCCCATGTCCCACAGCGAATAGAGCATCGATTCGATGACCTGCTCGCTCCACCCGGTCTGCTTCCAGGGGGTGATGAAGCCGATATCGACGTCGCTGTGCGGCGCCATCTCGCCCCGGCCATAGCCGCCCACCGCGATCAGCGTCATCCGCTCGGCCGCGGTCGGGTTGCTGTTGGGGTAGAGGCGCGCGAGGGTGAAGTCCCACAGGGTGCGCAGCAGCTGATCCATCAGGAACGCGCCGCTGGCCGCGCTTTCATGCCCCTTGGCCGGGTGTTCGATCAGTCGGCGGGCGATTTCGGCGCGCCCATCCTCCAGCGCCTGTTTGAGGCGGAGCGCCCCGGCCTGACGCAGCCGCATCGTATCGGGAGCATCGAGCGCGGCGAGGTCGTCCGCCAATGCCCGCCGGTCGATGATCGCGCGGCGGTGGGGGATGGAGTCAAAACGGCCGGACATGGGGTGGAGATAGGGGAAGGGCGAGGTACGCGCTACCCGCCTTGATCGTCATCCCGGCCTCGTGCCGGGATCCACCGGGCGGCAGGCGCGATGCTCGAGCCGCTGTCGCCGGACGTGCGGCGCAGTGGACCCCGGCACAGGGCCGGGGTGACTAAGTTGAATTCAATCCGGCTTCTTCGCCACGCCGACCAGTGCGGGGCGCAGCAGGCGGTCGCGGATCATGTAGCCGGACTGGATTTCCTGCACGATCGTGCCGGGTTCCGCGTCGGCGCTGGGGATTTCCATCATCGCCTGGTGGCGGTTGGGGTCGAGCGCTTCGCCGAGCGCGCTGATCTTCGAGATGCCGTGGCGGGCGAAGACGCTGTCGAGTTCGCGGCCGGTGGCTTCGAGGCCGGTGATCAGCCCCTTCATCTTCTCGTCCTCGCGCAGCTCTTCGGGGATCGCCGAGAGGGCGCGACCGAGATTGTCGGCGACCGACAGGATGTCGCGCGCAAAGCCCGTCGCGGCATAGTTGCGCGCGTCCTCCGCCTCCTTCTGCGCACGGCGGAGCAGGTTCTGGGCCTCGGCGCGGGCGTAGAGGGTCGCGGACTTGGCTTCGGCCAGCTCTGCCTCCAGCTCGGCGACGCGGTCATGCTCGGCGACTTCGGGCGCCTGCTCGGCGGTCTCCGCGCGGAGGTCTTCGGTCGCTTCGGTCTTATTGTCTTCGGTCATGGTTCCTGCGTGTTCTGTTATGAGTCAGGCCAGCAATCTGGCCAGGGTTGAAGCGGTGAAGTCCACCATGGGCACGACGCGGGCATAGTTCAACCGCGTCGGGCCGATTACCCCCACCACGCCGACGACGCGGCCGTCCATCGCGCGGACGGGTTTGGCGATGACCGAGGAGCCGGACAAGGCGAACAGCTTGTTCTCGCTGCCGATGAAGATGCGTGCGGCGTCGGCCTCGCGCGCGCTGTCGAGCAGGCGGGCGATTTCCTCCTTGCCCTCCAGCTCGTCGAGCAACTGGCTGACGCGATCGAGGTCCTCGGCGGCGGCACTGTCGAGCAGGCGGGCCTGGCCGCGCACGATCAGAACGGGGCGATCATCGCCATCCTGCGACCAGACCGCAAGGCCGCGTTCGACCAGCGCGCGCGCAGCATCGTCGAGCGCGGCGCGTTCGGTGGCGATCTGGCGGCCGATCCGGACGCGGGCTTCGGACAGGGTCAGGCCGCCGAGCGTGGCGGTGAGGTAGTTCGCCGCCTGTTCGAGCGCGCCCGGCGGCAGGCCGGGGGGAGTTCGACGACGCGGTTCTCGACCGATCCGTCCTCTCCGACCAGCACCGCGAGCGCGCGGTCGTTGCCCAGTGGGACGAAACCGAACTGGCGCAATACCCGCTCCGCCTTGGGGACGAGCACCATGCCGGCACAGGCGGACAGGCCGGACAGCGCGGCGGTGGTGCTGGCCAGCGCCTCCTCAACCGGACCGCGCGTCGCGGCGCGCGATTCGATCGCGGCGCGCTCCTCCGCCGAGGGCTCGTTGGCCTGCATCATGCCGTCGACGAACAGGCGGAGGCCGAGTTCGGTCGGCATCCGCCCCGCGCTGGTATGCGGCGCGGCGAGCAGGCCGAGCTCCTCCAGATCCTGCATGACGTTGCGGATCGAGGCGGGGGAGAGGTTGAGGCCGGGCGCGCGCGAAATGGTGCGCGACCCCACCGGCTGGCCCGCGTCGAGGTACGACTCCACCACGACGCGGAAAATGTCGCGGGCGCGGTCGGTCAGTTCGGTGATCGGCGGGATGGTCACATCATTGATGTAGCGTGTCGGCGCTGGCTCTCAAGGCCGTTCGCCGATCAGCGGGGTCAGCGCGGGGATCAGGTCGGGGGCGTTGCCGATGGCGTCGGCCATGGCGCGGTTCGCCTCCATGTCGCAGCCGAAATAATAGTCGAGGCGACTGGTTCGTGCGTCGGCATATTCCCAGCGCACCTCCACGCTCGGCAGATCCGTCGCCGCAGCCTTGCAGTCCGGCGTGCCTGGAACGATCTCCCGCTCCGTATCGGGAGCGGGACGGAAGCGGGAAAGCGCAGCGACGAAAGCATCATATTCGGCGCGCGTGAGGCTGAATCGACGGGTGCCGGTCACGCCTGTATGCTTGCGCCCCTCAAACGTCCCGTTCCCATCGCTGGAAATGCTAAAGCGATAGACTGGACAGGCACCAAAGCAGGGTCCGGTCGTGTATTCGATCGACGTCACCGCGCGTGCAGCTGGAACTGGTCCCGTTGGCCCCGGCGTGCGGGCGCAGCCCGCCATTGCCAGCCCCAATGCGAATACAAGACCCACGCGCCGCATATCGTTTCTCCGACGGATCGAAGCGTCAGACTGGCGCGTTCGTTCCATCGCGTCTAGGTCCGCTGCCAAACCAGTTCAGGAGACTCCCCCTATGCGCCCCAGCGGCCGCGCCCCCGACCAGATGCGTGCAATCAGCATCGAGCCCAACTTCACCATCCACGCCGAAGGATCGGTGCTGGTGAGTTTCGGCAATACCAAGGTGCTGGTGACCGCGAGCGTCGAGGAGCGGCTGCCGCCCTGGCTGCGCGGCAAGGGCGAGGGCTGGGTGACCGCGGAATATGGCATGCTGCCCCGCGCGACCCACACGCGCGGCAATCGCGAGGCGGCGAAGGGCAAGCAGTCGGGGCGGACGCAGGAGATCCAGCGGCTGATCGGGCGATCCCTGCGCGCGGTGACCGACCTCAAGGCGCTGGGCGAGCGCCAGATCACGCTGGATTGCGACGTGATCCAGGCCGATGGCGGCACGCGCACGGCGGCGATCAGCGGCGCGTGGGTCGCGCTGCGACTCGCGGTCGACAAGTTGATCGCGGAGGGGAAGCTGACGAGCGATCCGATCATCCAGCAGGTCGCGGCAGTGTCGTGCGGCATCTATCAGGGCAATCCGGTGCTTGACCTGGATTATGACGAGGACAGCGCGGCGGATGCCGATGCCAATTTCGTGCTGCTCGCCGACGGCAAGATTGCCGAGGCGCAGGCGACCGCCGAGGGCGCGTGCTATGACGAGGAAGGGCTGCTGCGGCTGTTGCGGCTGGCGCGGATCGGCTGCGGCGAGATTTTGCTGCGCAGCTGAAGGCGACGGGACGATGAGCGGCGAGGGAGACGCCCCGCAGGCGATCCGCAAGCTGGCCCCCGGCAAGCTGGTCATCGCCAGCCATAATGAGGGCAAGGTCCGCGAGATTCGCGAGCTGCTCGCGCCCTATGGCATCGAGCCGATCAGCGCGGCGTCGCTCGACCTGCCCGAGCCGGAGGAGACGGGAACGACTTTCGTCGCCAATGCCGAGCTGAAGGCGATGCAGGCGGCGGACCTGTCGGGTCTGCCCGCACTGGCCGACGATAGCGGGCTGTGCGTCGAGGCGCTGGGCGGCGAGCCGGGGATTTTCTCGGCGCGCTGGGGCCTGCCCGATCCGGGCATTCCGGCGCTGGAGCCTGAGGAGGGCGAAGGCCGCGATTTCGACCGCGCGATGCGGCGGGTCAACACGTTGCTGGACGCAATGCCCGAGGGGACGTCGCGTGCGGCGCATTTCGTCTGCGCGCTCGCGCTCGCCTGGCCCGACGGGCATGTCGAATGGTTCGAGGGGCGGGTCGACGGCACGCTGATCTGGCCGCCGCGTGGCGACCGGGGCTTTGGCTATGATCCGATGTTCGTGCCCGAAGGCCATGACCGCAGCTTTGGCGAGATGAACCCTGCGGCGAAGCACGCGATGAGCCATCGTGCTGACGCTTTCAGTCAGCTGGTCGCGGCGGTGTTCTGAAGTGGCTAGGGTGGGCGAATGGCGACCTTTGTCCACCTGACCAGTCACCGCAATCTGCCCGGTATCCGGCGCGGGGGGATCGCCTTCGTCAAGAAGGACGGGTGGCGCGCCGATCGCATCTATGCGCTGCCGGTGACGCGCGAGTTCAACATCGCGCATCAATGGCTGCGCGAGCTGCGGCGGATGGGCGGCGGGACGATCGCGGGGGTCTATTTCCGGATCCCCGATGACGAGATGGTCGAGGTGTCGCATTTCAACGGTACCCCCGTGGCGATGCGCGCGGCGGAGGCGGTAGCGTTGATGCTGGCCGCCGAGCAGCGCGATCCGGCTGCGGCGCGGGTGACGGACAAGGCGTCGAAGGCGGTGCAGCGTGGGCGGGCGCTGCCGTCCTCGCCCGAGGGCTTCCAGGTGACGATCGCGCGGCCGATCGCACGGAGCGAAATTCTGCGCTTCAAGATGCTGCCGCAGGTGACGGGGTGGCGCTACATGCCCGGCGCGAATGGTGCGCCGCCATGCGGGTGCGTGTGCTGCCTCAAGGGCAGTTTCGGTATCCGCAAGCTGGAGCGGCGGCTGGAGGGCGACGAGGCGGCGGGGCGGAAGGCGAAATTCTACCTGTTCGGGCGCGAGGAAGCTTCGTTCGCGCGGGTGGAGCGGTTGAAGGCGCGAGCCACCAAATCATCGTCACCCCGGGCTTGACCCGGGGCCCCGCTTCTTCATCCGTTGGGCAAGGCAGCTGGGCCCCGGGTCAAGCCCGGGGTGACGAAGTTGGTTAAGGCAACGCGACCTGTCCCATCACATTCCCCGCGGGGGAATAGCGGCACACCAGCACATCCTCGCGTGCGTTGCTGGCCAGTGCGCAGCCGACTCGGGTGGTGCGCGACCAGACGATCTGGGCATAGTGGCCGGCATCGACGAAGCGACCGGTGCGGCTGATATTGGGGATCGGGCGGTTGAGATAGTCGCGCCTTTCCGCGACCCAATGTCCGGCCATCTCTTCGTAACGATAGGCGCTGCGGGTGCCTTTCCACAGATTTTCCCCCTGTGCAGCGGGGCCGCGCGGTTGCCTTGAATGTTCGAACGCGCCGCGACGGGCGAGGTCGCGTGCATAGGTGGCGGCGTCACGCGCAAGCCCTTCGTCCCAGCTTAGCGGCGGTACGCGCACAGCGGCGCGTGCGGCGTTGTGGGTGTCGAGCATCGCGGTGCGCAGCCGGTCGGCTCCGCGCGGGGCGGGCGCCATCGACTCCCGGCGTTCGACGAATCGCTTGGGTTCTTCGGCCTGGGGCGAGCAGGCGGCGAGGATCAGCAGGGGGAACAGCAGCATCTTTCGTGAGACCTCAATCCGGCGCATAGCGCGCGCCAGATGAACGCTTCCCAACCGAGTGATGCCGAACCGCTGGCGCTCTATGTCCACTGGCCGTTCTGCGTGTCCAAATGCCCTTATTGCGATTTCAACAGCCATGTCCGCGAGGTGGTGGACCAGGATGCGTGGCGCAAGGCGCTGCTCGCCGACCTGGCGCACGAGGCGGCGTTGCTGCCCGGGCGGCGGCTGGGATCGATCTTCTTCGGCGGGGGCACGCCGTCGCTGATGCCGCCCGAAACGGTCGCGGCGGTGATCGACGCGGCGGTCGCGGCATGGACGCCGCAGGGCGATCTGGAAGTGACGCTGGAGGCCAATCCGTCATCGGTCGAGGCGGCGCGGTTCGCCGATCTGGCTGCGGCGGGGGTGAACCGTGTGTCGCTGGGGTTGCAGGCGCTGGACGATGAAGCGCTGGGCTTTCTGGGGCGGGCGCATGGCGTGGCCGAGGGGCTGGGGGCGCTGGCGACGGCGCAGCGGCATTTCGGACGGGTGAGTTTCGACCTGATCTATGCGCGGCCGGGGCAGACGGTGGCGGACTGGGAGACGGAACTTCGCCAAGCGCTCAGCTTCGGGACCGAGCATCTGTCGCTGTATCAGCTGACGATCGAGCCGGGGACGCGCTTTGCGACGCTCGCGGCGAAGGGCGATCTGGTGATCCCCGACGCCGATGCGGCGGCCGATCTGTGGGACGTCACGCAGGCGTTGACCGGCGCGGCGGGGCTGCCGCTGTACGAGGTGTCGAACCATGCGCGGCGCGGGGCGGAGAGCCGGCATAACCTCAGCTACTGGCGCTATACCGATTATGCCGGGGTCGGGCCGGGAGCCCATGGGCGGCGGACGGGGCAGGCGACCACGCGCCACAAGAAGCCGGAGAACTGGCTGAACGCGGTGGCGCGCAACGGGCATGGGATGCAGGAGGAGGTTGCGCTGACGAAGGCCGAACGCGCGACCGAGGCGCTGGTGATGGGGCTAAGGCTGGCCGAGGGCGTCGACCTGGCGCGGATCGGGGCGGGGTTTGTCGATCTGGATGCGGTGGAGCGACTGGCGGCACATGGGCTGATCGTGCGCGAGGGCGATCGGCTGCGGGTTACCGATGCGGGGATGCCGGTACTGGAGGGGATATTGCGGGAGGTGGTTCGGTAAACCCTCCCCGGAACGGGGGAGGTGGCAGCGCGCAGCGCTGACGGAGGGGGCCCGAGGCAACGGATGCGCTTGCCTCGGGCCCCCTCCACCATGCTGCGCATGGTCCCCCTCCCCGTTCCGGGGAGGATTTTTGACTTACCGCCCGAAACCCTGCGGTGCGGGGGACACCGTGACGGTGGTGCCACCGCGAATCTCCTGCACCTCCAGCGCGCGTTCGGCGACGCCGTCGCGGCCGAAGCGGAACGCGCCGTCGATGCCGCCAAAGCCGCCGCTGTCGCCCAGGCGATCGGTCGGAAAGGCGTCGCCGGGGCGCCAGTCGCGGGCGATGCGGACGGTGAGCAGCACCGCGTCATAGCCGAGCGTCGACAGGCGATAGGGTGCCGCGCCGAAGCGCGCCCGATATTTGGCGGCATAGGTGCGGTAGAGCGTGTCGGAGACGCTGGCGAACCAGCTGCCGGTCAGGGGCGTCATCCCGCCAATGCCCGAATCGCTGTTCCACAATTCGGTGCCGAGCACCTTTGCGCTGGCATTGGCGCGGCGGATGCCGGGGATCGCGGTGACCGCGCCGCTGGCGCTGTCGGCGATCAGCACCGCCTGGAATGGCGAGCGAGCGAGGCGGGCGATCGCGGCGTTCATCGCCGGTGCGCCGCGGTTGTAGGTTTCGAGCGCGGTGACCTTGCCGCCCGCACCCTCGACCGCGCGGAGGAAGGCGGTGCTGGCGCGGTCGCCATAGAGGCCGGTCGGCATCAGGCCGGCAAAGTCGGTGACGCCGCTGCGCCGGGCATAATCGACCACGCGCTCGATCGACTGGGCGGGGGCATAGCCCATGACATAGGTGCCGTTGCCGGCGACGCTGGTGTCGTTCGAGAAGGCGAGCACCGGTACCCCGGCGCGGCGGGCGAGCGGCGCGATGGCGCGCGCGTCCTCGGACAGGAGCGGACCGAGGATCAGCTTGTTGCCGTCGGCCAGCGCGCGGGTCGCTGCGGCGGTCGCGCCGAGTGCGGTATCGTAGGTCGTGATGCGGACATTGTCCGCCTTGAGATCGAGGATCGCAAGCTGGGTCGCATTGGCGAGGCTGCGGCCGATCCCGGCATTGGTGCCCGACAGCGGGACGAGCAGGGCGACGCGGTGCCGTTCGGTATCCGCCTCGGGCAGACCGGGGCGGATCGGCGGCGGGGTGGTCGGGCGGACCGGCGTGGTCGGTCCCGGCCGCACCGGCTCCGGCGGCGGGGCTGAGGGGCGGACGCAGGCCGACAGCGCGAGCGCCGCGCCGATGACGATCCCCCGGACGATGGTCGCGATGCCCGGTTGGCGTTTCAGTCCTGCCTCTGCCATGACGTTCCCCAATGACTTCTGTTCTTCAGCCCGGCCTCTACATCGTCGCGACGCCGATCGGCAATCTCGGCGATCTTTCCCCGCGTGCGGCTGAAATACTCCTGAACGCCGATGTGGTTGCAGTCGAGGACTCGCGTGTGACAGCGGGGTTGTTCCGGCATCTGGGTGCGAAGCGACCGATGACGCCATATCACGACCACAATGCCGAGGCGGTGCGGCCGGGGCTGGTGGCGCGGATGGAGCGTGAGGCGGTGGCGTTGGTGTCGGACGCGGGGACGCCGTTGATCTCCGACCCCGGATACAAATTGGTGCGCGACGCGCGTGCGGCGGGGCATGCAGTGGTGACGATTCCCGGGCCGTGCGCGGGGATCGCGGCGCTGACGCTGGCCGGACTGCCGACCGACCGGTTTCTGTTCATGGGATTTTTGCCGAGCAAGCAGCAGGCGCGGGCGGAGGCGATTGCCGAAGTGTCGGGGGTGCGCGCGACCCTGGTCTTCTACGAAAGCGGGCCGCGGCTGTCGGCCGCGCTGGCGGCACTGGCCGAGGGGCTGGGGGATCGCGAGGCGGCGGTGGCGCGCGAGATCACCAAGAAGTTCGAGGAATGCGTGACGGGATCGCTGACCGAATTGTCGGCGCGCTATGCCGAGGGCGGGCCGAAGGGCGAGATCGTGGTCGTGGTCGCCCCGCCGGGCGAGGCGACTCCGGCGAGCGCGGAGGATGCGGATGCGGCGCTGGCCGAGGCGCTGACGCGGCTGCCGGTGTCGAAGGCGGCGGGCGAGGTGGCCAAGCGGCTGGGGCTGGATCGCAAGGCACTGTATGCGCGGGCGATGGAGCTCAAGGGGTGAGAGACCGCCGCGCTGCCGAGCAATCGGGCCGCGACGGGGAGACGCGCGCCGCGTGGTATTTGCGGTTGCGGGGGTGGCGGATCCTCGACCGGCGGGTGCGGACGCCGGCGGGGGAGGTCGACCTGGTGGCGAAGCGCGGACGGCTGGTGGCGTTCGTCGAGGTGAAGGCGCGCAAGACGGCGTCAGAACTCGATTTCGCGATCGACGAGCGGCGGCTCGCGCGGGTCGCGGCGGCCGCGGAGTATCTGATGCCGCGCTATGCAGCGAACGGCGAGGATATCCGGGTCGATGTGCTGCTTCTCGCGCCGGGCGTGCGGCCGCGCCATATCGAGAATGCCTGGATTGGTTAGAGGGGATCGGGTGACATTCGCCCACCGGCTCCCTACTTGCGGCGTTGAAGCCGACAAAGGACCGCGAATGCCCCTCACCGTCGCCGTGCAGATGGACCCGCTTGCCTCGATCAATATCGCGGGCGATTCGACCTTTGCGCTGATGCTGTCGGCGCAGGCGCGCGGGCATCGGCTGTTCCACTATGCGCCCGAAGCGCTGAACTATGCCGATGGGCGGGTGTGGGCGAAGGCGCACCCGGTGACGGTGCAGCGGGTCGCGGGGAATCATTTCGAGTTCGGTGAGCCGGTGTCGCTCGATCTGGGCGAAGAGGTCGATGTCGTGCTGATGCGACAGGATCCGCCGTTCGACCTCGGCTATATCACCGCGACGCATCTGCTCGAGCGGATTTCCGACAAGACTTTGGTGGTCAACGATCCCGCCAGCGTGCGCAATGCGCCCGAGAAGGTCTGGGTGCTCGATTTCGCGCGCTTCATGCCGCCGACCTTGATTACGCGCGACTATGACGAGGCGAAGGCGTTTCTGGCGAAGCATGGCGCGATCGTGGTCAAGCCGCTGCATGGCAATGGCGGCAAGGCGATCTTCAAGATCGACGCCGACGGCGCGAACCTGTCGTCGCTGATCGAGGTGTTCAACACCGCCTATCGCGAGCCGCATATGGTGCAGGCGTTCCTTCCCGATGTGGCGAAGGGCGACAAGCGCATCGTGCTGGTCGATGGCGAGGTGGCGGGCGCGGTCAACCGCGTGCCGGGCGAGGGCGAAATCCGGTCGAACCTGGCGGTCGGCGGGACCGCAGCGAAGACCGAACTGACCGCGAAGGAAGCCGAGATTTGCGCGGCGCTGGGGCCGGAGCTCAAACGGCGCGGTCTGATCTTTGTCGGGATCGACGTGATCGGCGGCGAATGGCTGACCGAGATCAACGTGACGTCGCCGACGGGGATCGTGGCGATCGACCGGTTCAACGGGACCGATACCGCCGCGATGATCTGGGACGCGATTGAGCGTCGGGTGGCGCATCTCCCCTCCCGCTTGCGGGAGGGGGTCGGGGGAGGGCCTGTAACCTCCTGCGTTTCGCCTTTGGACAGACCCTCCCCTAGCCCCTCCCGCAAGCGGGAGGGGGACTTGAGCGTTATCCCCTTATGACCGAGTTCATCCTCAACCTGATCGCCTGGGGCGGCTATGTCGGGATCTTCATCCTGATGACGCTCGAGAATGTGTTTCCGCCGATCCCGTCCGAGGTCATCATGGGCTTTGGCGGGATGGCGGTGGCGCGCGGCGACATGGACATGACGCCGTTGCTGATCGTCGCGACGCTGGGGACGACGCTGGGCAACATGTTCTGGTACGGCGTGGGGCGCTGGATCGGGATTGAGCGCATCCGGCCGTTCGTCGAGCGGCACGGGCGCTGGCTGACGCTGACCTGGGAAGATGTCGAGAAGCTCGACCGCTTCTTTAACCGGCACGGGCTGTGGGTGGTGTTCGTGTTCCGCTTCTTTCCCACCTTCCGCACGATGATCTCGCTGCCCGCAGGGATGGCAAAGATGGGGATTCCGCGCTTTCTGGCGGCGACATTCATCGGCAGCGCGATCTGGAACGCCGTGCTGGCCTATGCCGGGCTGCTGCTGGGGTCGCAGTTCCAGCAGCTGCAGGTTTATGTCGGTCCGGTCGCGATCGGCACCTCTGTGGTGGCGGCGGCAATCTGGGCCTATCGCGTCGTGACCTGGAACCGGCGGACGCGCTAGCCGCGAAAGCTGTCCTTCGCCGCACGGCGTTCGGCCAGCTCTTCCACGGATGATGCACGCATGAAGGGGTTGGTCGCCCGTTCAAGCGCGATGCTGGTCGGGACGGTGGGGAGGCCCTGCGCGCGCATCGCATCGACCTCAGCCATCCGCGCGATCAGCGCCGCATTGTCCGGCTCCGCGACCAGCGCATAGCGGCCGTTGGACTGGGTATATTCATGCGCGCAATAGACCGTCGTGTCGCCCGGGAGCGCGGCGAGCCGCTGCATATTGGCGAACATCTGCGCCGCTGTTCCTTCGAACAGACGGCCACAGCCCATTGCGAACAAGGTATCGCCGACGAAGACGATCTCCGCCTCGGGCAGGTGGTAGGCGATATGGCCGGCGGTGTGGGCGGGGACGTCGATCACCTCCGCCTGGAACGTGCCGAGCATCACCATGTCGCCCTCTGCCACCAGCCGGTCGGCGGTGGGGATCTTCGCGGATTCGGCGGCGGGGGCGATCACGGTGCAGCCGGTGGCGGCCTTGATCGCGGCGTTGCCGCCGGTGTGGTCGGGGTGCCAGTGGGTGTTCCAGATCGCGGTGATCGTCCAGCCCCGCGCGGCTGCCCCTTCCAGCACCGGGTCGGCGGCGGCGGGGTCGACGACGATGGTTTCGCCCGAGGCCGGGTCATGCGCCATCCAGATATAGTTGTCGCTTAACGCTGGGATGCGGACCACTTCGATCATCGGACTCTCCTAGCAGTTCGAAAAGTTCCCGCGCCAGCCGTTCGGTGAGCGCCTGTGCGCCTTCGGGAGGCTCGCCGGGGAGCGGGGCGCCGAGCGACGCGGCCTGTCCGGTCCAGAGCGGGGAATAGTCGCCACGCCCGTCCGCCTCGGCCATGCGGCGCAGTTCGGCGAGCGCGGCGGAGGCATAGGGGAAGCGCGGGGCGGCAGGATGCACCGGCCCGATTTCGTCGATCAGCGCGTTGCGTATCCCGCGCGCGAGTCCGCCGGAGAAGAGGTTGGTGACGACCGTCTCGCCGCTGCGCAGCGCTGCGCGATGGGCGGGGAGATCGTCGCCTCGGCCGTGTGAAGATAGGCGGTGCCGAGCTGGACTGCGCCTGCGCCCAACTGAAGTACTGCTGCGATACCCGCCGCATCCGCGATGCCTCCCGCAGCGATCGCAGGAACGAGCGGCAGATCGGCATCGAGCGCGACCTGCCGTACCAGCGCCAGCGTCCCCTCGGGGCGGTAGCCGTCGAGGAAATGGCCGGCATGGCCACCGGCTTCGAACCCCTGCGCGATGACCAGATCGACCTGATCGGTCAGGGCGCGGGCCTCGGCGCGCGTGGTGGCGTTACCGACAATCAGCGCGCCAGCGCGGCGGACCCGATCCAGCAGGGCGGGTTCCGGGAGACCGAAATGGAAGCTGACGATCTCGGGCCGCACTTCCTCGACCACGCGGCACATCGCATCGTCGAACGGCGTGCGCAGCGGAGGCGGGGTTTCGGGCGGGCCGACGCCTTCCTTGTCATAGAAGGGCTGGAGCAGCGCGCGCCACGCGCTCTCATTGGGCGGGTCGCCGAGCACGTGGCAGAAGAAGTTGAGGTTGAGCGGGCCGTCCGCCTGCGCGCGCACCTGCGCCACTTGCTCGTGCACCTGATCCGGCGTCAGCATCGCGCAGGGGAGCGACCCGACCGCGCCGCCGCGGATCGCGGCAGCGGCGAGCGCGACTCCGCCAGCGCCCGCCATCGGTGCCTGGATGATCGGTACTTGCGCACCGGTCAGCCTGAAAAATTCCCGGACGGGCCAGCCATGAAGGATGCCCGTCATCGGTAGCTCACCACACCCCGGTGTTCGGCATCGACGCCCAGGGTTCGGCGGGTTCGAGATGGCCGGCCTGCAGCAGCTCGACCGAGATGCCGTCGGGGCTGCGCACGAACGCCATATGGCCGTCGCGCGGCGGGCGGTTGATGGTGACGCCGGCGTCCATCAGTCGCTGGCACGTCTCGTAGATATTCTCGGCCCGATAGGCGAGGTGGCCGAAATTACGACCGCCGGTGTAGACCTCGGGCGGGCTGCCGTCCTCGGGCGGCCAGTTATAGGTGAGTTCCACCTCGGCGCGCGGGCGGCCATCGGCTTCGGACGTGTCGGCTTCGATATCGCCCGGCGCGGCCATGAAGATCAGCGTGAAGCGACCCTTCTCGCTCTCCATCCGCCGGGTCTCCTTCAGGCCGAGGAGTTCGAAGAAGCGGATCGAGGCTTCGGGATCGGTCACCCGGATCATGGTGTGGAGGTAATGCATGGGACTTCCCTGTCGCTGGTTCGCGCCAGAGATAGGGATGCGGGGCCTGGTTTCTATTCCTGCTCGGCAAATTGTTGGAGCGCGGCGCGCGCAGATGCGCCGATCGGGCTGTCCGGAGCGAGTTGCGCGGCGCGGGTCCAGGCGGCCTTTGCCCCCGCCTCGTCGCGCGCGACTGCGGCGATATTCCCCGCCTCCAGCTGGACCGAGGCATCGTCGCCGGCCATCTCCAGCGCCCTGGCGATATGGTCGCGGGCGAGCGGGATATTGCCGGTGCGGCGCGCGAGATTGGCGGAGAGCAGCCAGGCCATCGGGTCCTTCGCGGCATGGACCAGCGCCTTGTCGAGATCGCCGCGCGCGCCGGCAAGGTCGCCCGATGCGACGAGGGCGCGGGCGCGGTCGAGGTGCGCCTCGCCGCGTTCCAGTCCTTCGAGTGTGCCGGTCGCCAGCGCTGCATCGAGCGCGGAGCGCGCCTTGGCGGCCTCGCCCGCAGCGAGCCAGGCATTGCCCGCCTGAGCCCAATATTTCGACGCCCGGCGGTCGCGCGCGACTTCGGCCTCGCGCGCGGCGGTTTCGAACGCGCCGCCAGCGCTGACCCAGCGCTGTTGCCGGGTATAGGCCATCCCGCGGCATTGCTCGGCGAGGAAACGCCCCCCCGACAGCCGCCAGCGATCCGCCTCGGCGATGCCCTGCACGGGATTGTCCACGGCGAGTTCGACGCAGCGTTCCCAGCGCTGCTCCTCGGGCGAGGGTGGTCCGGCGACAGTCTGGGCGGCGGAAGCGAGGAGCAGGAACATCATGGCGTAGCGAGTAGATCCTCAAGGGTGCGCAGGATCAGGGCAATGTCCTGCGGGCGCGACAGGCGGTGGTCGCCGTCCTTGACCAGAATTGTCTGCACATCGTCTGAACGGAGGAGACCGGCGAGGGTGACGCTGCGTTCCCACGGGACGTCGGGGTCGCGCTGGCCGTGGATCAGCCGGGCGGGGATGGACAGGTCGATGGGGCCATGCATCAGCCGGTTCGCCTCGCCCGACGACCAGAAGGCGCGGGTAGTGATCGTCGGTTCCGGAGCATATTCGGAGGGCTGTTCGAGGCGCCCTTCATTGAGCAGCGTCATCTTCTGCGCCTGGGTGAACCCCCAGTCGGTGAAATCGGGGGCGGCGGCGATGCCGACCAGCCCGACGACGCGGTCGGGCCGTGCCCTGGCGACGAGCAGCATGATCCACCCGCCCATCGACGACCCGACCAGGATGATCGGTCCATCGATCAGGCGGTCGATAAGCAGCAGCACATCGTCGCGCCAGCTGGCGAGCGTCTGATCCTCGAACGCGCCTTCGCTGTCGCCACATCCGGCATAGTCGAAGCGGAGGAAGGCGCGGCCGGTGGATTGCGCCCATGCCTCGATCGCCACCGCCTTGCTCCCGCTCATGTCGGAGGCATAGCCCGGCAGGAAGACGATGGTCGGCCCGGTGCCGGGGCTGTGGTGAAAGGCGAGGCGGTGGCCGGCGGCGTTGATCATGGGGAGGGTCTTAGGGACAAAATCGCGCCGATTGAACCATGACGCGCGACGCGGGGGCGGTTAGGTTGCCGTGATGGACGACAAGCCATTGCCTTTGCTGTTCGGTGCGCATCTCGCGCGGGATCGGCGGCGGTCGGCGCATACGGTGCGGGCCTATGAGGCGACGGCGGTGCGGTTGATGACGTTTCTGTCGGGGCATTGGGGCGGGGCGGTGGATCGCGCGGGGCTGGCCAAGGTGAGCGCCGCCGACCTGCGCGCCTATCTGGCGCATCGCCGCACTGACGGGATCGGCAATGCCAGCGCCGCGCGGGAGCTGTCGGCGGTGCGCGCGTTTCTGAGCTTTGCGGCGGGCGCGGAGGCGGAGCTGCCCCGGCTGCGCGGGCCGCGGGTGCGCAAGGGGGTGCCGCGCCCGGTTTCGCCCGACGAGGCGGTGGCGCTGGCCGAGGAAGTCGCGGACGAGGCGCGCGAGCCGTGGATCGCGGCGCGCGACTTGGCGGTGCTGCTGCTGCTCTATGGCGCGGGACTTCGAATTGGCGAGGCGATGGGGCTGACGGGCGCGGCGCTCCCGCTTGGCGAGACGCTGCGCGTCACGGGCAAGCGCGACAAGGTGCGGATCGTGCCGCTATTGCCGCAGGTGCGCGCGGCGGTGGAGGATTATGTGCGACTCTGCCCCTATGGGACCGCGAGCGCCGCGCCGCTGTTCCGCGGTGCGCGGGGCGGGCCGCTCGATCCGGCGCTGGTGCGGCGCGCGGTGCGCGCGGCGCGGGTGCGGCTGGGGCTGCCCGAACGCACCACGCCGCACGCGCTGCGCCACAGCTTTGCGACGCATCTGCTCGGGCGTGGAGCGGACCTGCGCGCCTTGCAGGAACTGCTCGGCCATGCCAGCCTGAGCTCGACGCAAATCTACACGGCGGTCGATGCCGCGCATCTGCTCGACGTCTACCGTAACGCCCATCCGCGGGCGTGAAGCGGAACCCTTTACCCGCTCGCTCATTGGCGACGCGAGCCTTTGCAACAGGAGACCAAGGATGATCCGGACCGGCTGCGCGATTGCCGCGCTGATGCTGACCGCTGCGTGCGGCGGCGCGGAGACGACCAACACCGCAATGCCCGCAAACGACACGATGATGTCGGGCAATGAAGTGCTGCCGGTCGAAAATGGCAGCGCCACCGCCGAGAGCGCCACCGCGACGCTGACCAAGGCGGACGGCAGCGCGGCGGGCAGCGCGGTGGCGACCACCACCGCCGATGGACTGGCGGTCACCGTGTCGGTCACCGGGATCACGCCGGGCGAGCATGGCGTGCATGTCCATATGACCGGAAAATGCGATGCGCCGGGATTCACCACTGCGGGCGGCCACTGGAATCCTGAGTCGACCCAGCACGGCCTCGACAATCCGCAGGGCGCGCATGCCGGCGACATGCCGAACCTGACCGTCGCGGACGACGGCAGCGGCACGCTGAGCTTCACGCTGCGCTCGGGCACGATGGCGCAGCTGCTCGATGCCGATGGCTCGGCGTTCGTGGTCCATGCCGGCAAGGACGACCAGAAAACCGATCCGTCGGGCGACAGCGGCGACCGCGTCGCATGCGGCGTGTTCGCGGCGGGGTAACGGGCCGGTGCTCCTGCTCAGGCAGGAGCACCGGGGTTGCGACGCCAATCGCATGTGACTCTGGGCTCCTGCCTGCGCAGGAGCTCTAGGCGGTCAGCGCGTAGCGCTCGACCGGTTCGTAGCTCGCGCCCCCATGGCCGAGGCGGCTTTCGTAGAGGGCCATGTGATCGACGGTGAACTCCGGGCTGGTCAGCGCGGCGTGGCGGGCGAGAAAGCCGTCGACCGGTCCCGCCGATCCGGCGAGGCGGGCGAGCGTGATGTGCGGGACATAGGCGCGGTGCTCGGGTTCGAGGCCGATGCGGATCATCGCGCGGTCGATCTTCTTGTGCAGGGTCGCGAGCGCATCGCGCGGGGCGACCCCGGCCCAGAGCGCATTGGGACGCCCCTTGGTGTCGAATGTGCCGCAGCCGTCGAGCCGGAGCGGGGGAAGGTCGAACCGGATCGCCGACAGCGCGGTTGCGACGTCCTCGGCGGTGCGGCGATCGACTTCGCCGATATAGCGCAGCGTGATGTGGAGCTGGTCGTCGCCCTGCCAGCGCGCGCCCTCGACCCCATCCATCAGGTCGGTGAGGCGGTCACGAATCGCGGGTGGCGGGCGCAATGCGACGAACAGACGGTGCATCGCGCGGGCATTAACCCATTTCGTCAGACGCCGCGATGCCGGTTTTCCTTGAATCTCGTCGGCAGAACCATGATATTCGATAACATCCGGGCGGCCGATCATCTGAGACCGCCGGGCAAAGGAGTTTGAGATGGCTAACTGGTCTGACCCCCAAACGACCGCCGCGCCGTACGCGACGGCCGCAGGTACGCGCGATGCCGCGTATGATGCGGGGCTGCGGTCCTACATGCTTTCGGTCTACAACTATATGGCCTCGGGCGTGCTGCTCAGCGGCATCGTCGCGCTCATGTTCGCATGGGGCGGCGAGCAGTCGATGGCCTATTCGGTCTTTGCCAATGGCGGGCCGCTCGCCTGGCTGATCATCCTGTCGCCGCTGGCGATCGTGTTCGCAATGAGCTTCGGCCAGAACAAGATGTCGACCGGCACGCTGCAGGTTCTGTTCTGGAGCTTCGCGGTGCTGATGGGCCTGTCGCTCTCGACGCTGCTGCTGCGCTACACCGGCACGTCGGTCGCGCAGGCGTTCTTCGCGACGGCGGCGGGTTTTGTGGGCCTCAGCCTCTATGGCTATACCACCAAGCGTGACCTGACCGGGTTCGGCAGCTTCCTGATCGTCGGCCTGATCGGCATCATCGTCGCGTCGATCATCAACATCTTTACCCAGTCGAGCATGATGGCGCTGATCATCAGCATCGCGGGTGTGCTGATCTTCGCGGGCCTGACCGCCTATGACACGCAGCGGATCAAGAGCATGTACGCCTATGTCGCGGGCACCGACATGGTCGGCAAGGTCGTGATCATGAGCGCGCTGAGCCTGTATCTGGACTTCATCAACATGTTCCAGTTCATCCTCAGCATCTTCGGCACGTCGCGCGACTGATCGCTGCGACAGGCTTGGGAAATCGGGAAGGCCCGGCCAGCGATGGCCGGGCCTTTCTGCGTTGCGCCATCAGCGTTTCGGAGGCGGAACGCGAATCGCCCGGCGCGCGTTTTCGACGTCCACCCCTTTGGGAGCAGGACAATGGAAGACGACAAGAAGCGCGGTGACGCCGGGACCGACGAGAGTATCGCCGAACGGCTCGAGAAGAATCCGGAGAGCAAACAGGCGCGGCTCGATCGCGCGCTGGATGAATCGATGGATGCTTCGGACCCGCCTGCGACGACGCAGCCGGTGCATTCGCACCATGCGCCACCCTCGACTGGCTATGATGCCGAGAAGGAGGCGGAGCTGGCCAAGAAGAAGGCCGAGGCGGAATAGCGCTAGTTACGGAGCGATTCAGATTTGGCTCTGGGCTCCTGCCTTCGCAGGAGCGCCGGGTCAGCGTTTCATCACATCCAGCGCCGCTGCGGTCATTGCTTCCGCAGCGGTGCCGACCACCTTTTCGGCATCGGGCGCCCATTTCGGGCTGTGGAGCGAAGGGAGACCTGCGCCGCCATTGGCCTGCGCCTTGTCCCATGCGTCCTGCGGGACGCCGCCCACCCAGTAGATCACGCTCTGCACAGAAGGATCGGCGATCGCGTAGCGGCCGAAGTCCTCGCCCGCCATGGTCGGGGCGATGTCCTGAACGCGGTCCTCGCCGAAGCGGGTCGTGAACAGCGTCCTGAGCTGGCCCGCGAAGCCGGGGCTGCTGACCGCCGGCGGCGTGAAGGGTTCGCGTATCGTCACCACCGGCATCCGGTCCTCGGGCACGCCCGCCGCGATTGCCTCGCCCTTGGCGATCCGCGCGATGCCGTCGAGCAATTGCTTGCGCACCTGCGGCGTATAGGCGCGGACGGTGAGCAGGAGCAGTGCCTGATCCGGAATGATGTTGTGCCGCGTCCCGCCCTGAAAGCTGCCGACCGTGACCACGGCGGAATCGAGCGGGTCGATCTCACGCGCGACCAAAGTCTGGAGCGCGGAGACGATTCGCGCGCCGAGGACGATCGGATCCTTGGTCGTCGCGGGATAGGCACCATGACCGCCGACGCCCCTCACCACGATATCGACCGAATCGACGCTGGCGAAGGTCGGGCCGCTGCGGATGCCGATCGTGCCTGCGGGCAGCGCGGCGCTGTTGTGGAAGGCAATCGCGTGGGTCGGCTTGGGGAAGCGGGTGTAGAGCCCGTCCTTGAGCATCGCGAGCGCGCCTGCGCTGCTCTCCTCGGCCGGCTGGGCGATCATCACCAAAGTCCCACGCCACTGGTCCTTCATCGCGGCCAGATTGCGCAACGTCCCGACCCATGCGGTCATGTGCGTGTCGTGGGCGCA
Source organism: Sphingomonas sp. J344 (assembly GCF_024700005.1). Taxonomy (NCBI): domain Bacteria; kingdom Pseudomonadati; phylum Pseudomonadota; class Alphaproteobacteria; order Sphingomonadales; family Sphingomonadaceae; genus Sphingomonas; species Sphingomonas sp. J344. Next base: position 1,829,796 of record NZ_JAJONB010000001.1, read on the forward strand.
GGCGTGCATCACGCCGCTCTCGACCCCCTCCGGGGTGCGCGTGCGGACCTTCGATGCGAAAGGCAGCCCGGTTTCCTCGGTGACCGGAAGCCCGTCCATGTCGGCGCGGATCATCACCACTGGCCCGTCGCCATTCTTCAGGACAGCAACGACGCCGGTCCCGCCGACCTGTTCGGTGACGGTGTAGCCCGCCTTGCGCGCCTCGGCGGCGAGCTTGGCGGCTGTCTTCACCTCAGCAAGGCTGATCTCGGGATTGGCATGCAGGTCGCGGTAGAGCGCCATCAGCGACGGTAACTCGCGTGCCGTAGCATCCCGCACGCTGTCGGCGGCGGCGGGAAGGGCGAGCGCGAAGGTCGCGGTTGCGGTGGCGAGGAACGTCTTCATGGCGATACCCTAACCCGGCACGGCCGCGACGCAACGACCAAGAACGACTAGCCCGCCGGGACCATCTCGATCACGTCGAGCTGCGATTCGAAATTGGGGTAAGGCAGCACCAGCCGCCAGCGGCCGATCGCGACGCGCTCGACATAGCCCGCCATGTCCCGCTTGCGGTCAAGGCTGTAGGCGAGCGCGGTGGTTTCGTCGCCGAGTTCGAGCGTGCCGAGGAAGATCACCCGCGCATCGGTTTCGGCGTAGAGCGTGCCTGACGGCCGCTGATCACCCTCCAGCACCGCGAAGACCGGCATTTCGCCCTCTCGACCGACGCGGCAGCGGACCCAGGGGCGTTCGGCAAAAACGCGCAACTCGGGACGTATCGCGCCCAGCTTGAACGTGCGGCAGCGATAGTCGCCTGCAGGCGGCATGGCGTTGGCCATCGCCCGGTCTGGTTCGAACAAGGCGCCTTCGCGAGCGATCGCCCCGCCATCGGCCGTGCGCGCGGCGGGGAGCGCTTCGACCCATGCCTTGCGCCAGTTGCGCAGCCGCTCACGGTCCTGATCGGTGGTGACCGCGCGCCAGCGGGTTTCAGGCGCGGTTTCGACGAGGCTGAGTCCGTCCTTTGCACAGGCGGACAGCGCCAGGCCGAGAACGAGCGCGAGGAGGGCGGGGCGGGTCATGCCGCGGTCCACCCGCCGTCCATCGAATAGTTCGCGCCGGTGATCGAGCGCGCTTCGTCGCGGCACAGGAAGGTCGCGAGCGCGGCGATCTCGTCCGGCTGGACGAATTGCTTGGTCGGCTGGGCGGCGAGCAGGACGTCGTTGATCACCTGCTCGCGGGTCAGGCCGCGCGAGGCCATTGTGTCGGGGATCTGGTTCTCGACCAGCGGCGTCCAGACATAGCCGGGTGAGATGCAGTTGACGGTGATGCCGTCGGTCGCGGTTTCCAGCGCGATCGTCTTGGTGATCCCGGCGACACCATGCTTGGCGGCGACATAGGCCGACTTGTTGGGGCTGGCGACCAGGCTGTGGGCCGAGGCGGTGTTGATGATACGGCCCCATTTCGCCGCCTTCATGTGCGGCACGGCGGCGCGCATCATGTGCCACGCCGAGGACAGGTTGATCGCGATGATCGCATCCCATTTCTCGGGGGAAAGTCCTCGATCTTCGCGACATGCTGGATGCCGGCATTGTTGACGATGATGTCGGGACCGCCGAGTTCGGCATGGCAGCGTTCGACCATCGCATAGATCGCGTCGGGCTTGCTCATGTCGGCAGCGTCATAGAGCGCCATCGCCCCGCTGATCCCCGCAAGGCTCGCGCGCTCGGTTTCGATCGCATCCGCGTCGCCGAACCCGTTGATCATCACGCTCGCGCCCTCTGCTGCCAACGCCTTGGCGATGGCCAGGCCGATCCCGGAGGTGGAGCCGGTGACGATGGCGGACTTGCCCTTGAGGAACATGGCGAAAACTCCCGGTTAGCGTCTGGTCAGGTCGAAGGCGGCGGTGCGGCCGTCGGCGATGTTGCTGGCGATCAGGCGCGCATTGGCCATGGTGCGCGCGACATCGTCGCGGCCTGCCTGCCAATGTTCGCGCATCGAGCGCGCTGAGAATTCGAAGTCGCGACTGCCGCCCTCCCACGCATTGGCGCGGTAGATGAGGTGGACGAGCGCGACCGGCTGTTCGTCGGCGGCGGCGCGCAATGCGGCGACATCGGGGTCGTCGGCGAGGTTGTCGGGCAGTTTGGCGAGGACCTTGCGGATCATCTCGCGCTCCTTGCGCAGCTTCAGCCGTTCGTCGCTGACCTGACGGGTACGGCTGGAAAATCGAATCTCCTTTTCGCGTGCCATCACGTCGGTGATCGTGTGCGGCATCGGCGCGGCGGCGGAGAAGAGGTCGACCTGAAACACCAGCATCGCGGTGTTCTGGTGATCGAGGACGTGGATCAGCGGCGTGTTGGAGACGAGGCCGCCGTCCCAGTAATATCTACCGTCGATCTCGACCGGGGGCAGGCCGGGGGCAGTGCGCCCGATGCCATGATGTGCCGCGCGTCGATCCGGTCCTGCGTCGTGTCGAAATAGCGGAAATTGCCGCTTTCGATCTCGACCGCGCCGACCGACAGGCGGACCGGGCCGGTGTTGAGCAGGTCCCAGTCGACCAGCGAATCCAGCGTCTCGCGCAACGCGGCGGTGTCGTAGAAGCTGAGCGCGGCGCAGCTGCCCGGCGTGGCGAAGAGCGGCGGAAGCGGGCGCGGGTGGAAGAAACCGGGCACGCCCTGTGCCAGCACGGCGGCGGCGGACCATTCATGGACCAGCTCGCGCACTTGGTCCTGCGGGAAGATCGGGGAAACTGGGCAGGCCGCTGGTCACCCTATCCCAGAATGCCTCAAGTCGCTCGACCCGGCGTTCGGGCGGATTGCCCGCGACGATCGCGGCGTTGACCGCGCCGATCGAAATGCCGGCGACCCAGTCGGGGGCGATGTCCGCCGCCGCCAGCGCCTCGATCACTCCGGCCTGATAGCTGCCCAGCGCGCCGCCGCCCTGAAGCACCAAAGCGACGCAGCCGGGGAGCGGGAGCGGCGCGTCGCTGCCCATGTTCCTGCGGCGTTGCGGATCGGCGTCGGCCATGGCGCACATGTGGTGCAACGCAGCGCGAAGGGCAATGCGGGATTATGCATGCAACGTCCGTCCGCTTCGGGCATTGTCGCGGAGTAGCAACGAAAAGGGGATGGGCCATGCGGCTCGACGATCTCGATCCCAGCGACAATGTCCGCGACCTCGGCTCCGGTGGTGGCGGGTTCGGCGGGGGCGGGGGCAACATCCTGTTCGCGTTGTTGCCGATGCTGCTGGGCAGCCGGCTGGGCTGTGGCACGATCGCGCTGATCGGCATCGGCGCGGCGATCTTTATGGCCGTCGGTGGGGGCGGGGCGTTGTTGACCGGTGGGGGCACCACCGGCAGCGGCGGGCAGCAGGTGACGCAGCAAAAGGCATGCGACACGCCCGAGGAGCTGCAGGCGTGCCGGGTGATGACCAGCACCGAACAGACCTGGACCAAACTGTTCGCCGCGGGGGGGCAGCGCTATCCGGCACCGGTGCTCAATTTCTACGAAGGCGGGGTGCAGTCGGGCTGTGGGTCGGCAACCTCGGCAGCGGGGCCGTTTTACTGCCCGGCGGATCGGGGCATCTATCTCGACACCGGCTTCTTCCGCGAGCTGGCGACGCGGTTCGGCGCGGCGGGCGATTTCGCGCAGAATTACGTGATCGCGCATGAGGTCGGCCATCATATCCAGAATGTCACCGGCACGATGGAGCAGGTCCGTGCGCGCCAGGCGCGGATGAGCCAGGTCGAGGGCAATGAACTTTCGGTGCGCGTCGAGTTGCAGGCGGACTGTTTCGCCGGGGTCTGGGCGGCGCAGAATCGCGACCGACTGGAGGCGGGCGATATCGAGGAAGGGCTGCGCGCCGCCGAGGCAATCGGCGACGATACGCTGCAGCGCCAGTCGCAGGGGACGATCGTGCCGGAGAGCTTTACCCATGGCACATCGGCGCAGCGCATGAAGTGGCTGAAGCGCGGGCTGGACAGCGGCAACCCGGCCGCGTGCGACACGTTCAGCGGGCCGATTTGAGGATGAGCCGATGAGCGTCGCCTTCCGCCGCGAGAGCGACGAGGATCATAAGGAGCCCCGCTTCGAACTGCCGATTCCGGTCGGCCCCAATCCGGTGACCGAACGCGGGCGGGCGCTGATCGACCAGCGCGTGCGCGACATCGAGGCGCAGCTCGACGGGCTGGAGGGCGAGGAAGCGCGTGCCCCGCTGCTGCGCGACCTGCGCTATTGGCATACGCGCCAGACCACGGCGGAGGTTGCGCCGGTGCCGGAGCCGGGCGTGGTCGCGATCGGATCGCGCGTGCGGTTTCGCATTGATGGGCGCGAGCGGACGATCGACATTGTCGGGCATGACGAGGCCGATCCGGCGGCGGGCCGGGTCGCGTTCCAGGCGCCGCTCGCCGCCGCGATGATCGGTGCGGAGGACGGGGAAGCGGTCGATTTCAACGGGCGCAGCGAGGCAATCGAGATCGTGTCGGCTGAACCGATCCCGGCCTGAACCAAAACGGCCCGGGCGTCGCCGCCCGGGCCAAGGGTCGGGCCGGACATCCGGCCCGCCTGGGAGTTCCGGTCAATAGGTGCCGGAGAAACTGCGGTTGAGATAAGGCGTGCCGCGCGTATCGTCGCGCTCGCCGAACAGCGCACCGCTGCGGTCCTCGTCGCGCCAGGCGGCCTTAGCCTCGTCTGCGGTCTTGCGGATCGTCACCTTGTCGTCGACCGAATCGATCCAGCGCGACGGGATCGAATGGTGATGGCCACCGGCATCGGCGTCGTTCTTGGTCAGGATGATGCGATCGCCGCGCACCTTGTCGACTGTGCCGATATGCGCGCCGTCGGATCCAACGACTTCCATATGCTCGGTCACGCGGCTCAGGGAACCCCGCTGGGTCTGGCGCTCGTTGCGCCAGGCGCCGAACTCATTCTCGAACCGCGCCTGATTTTCGCGGCGATATTCGTGATAGTCGCGGTCGAGATCGTCGATCTGACGGCGACGCCAGCCATGGTAGTCCGCGTCGCGCGCACCCCAGTCATTGCCGTAGCGCGCGTCGTAGCGCGCATCCATTTCGCGGCGGCGCTCCGCGTCCTCATCACCGAACCATGAGCGGACTTCGTCGCCCGCGCGGTCAAAGAAGCCGCGATCGTCATAGCGATAGCCTTCAGGTCCGTGCTCGCGACCGCGACCGCCGCGGCCCTCGTCATACCGGTCGCGATAGCCGCGGCTGCCGCTGGTATAGCGATCGTCATGGTCACGTCCGCCACGATAGCCGCGCGCGCCATAACGATCCTCGCCACGATAGCTGCGGCCCCGCTCGTCCGGGTCGGCGGCATAATGTTCGCGCGCGCTCGACCGGTAGCGGTCGCGATCGGGATCGTAGCCATAGCCATAGCCATAGCTGGAACCGCGCGACGCACTGCGGTCGCTCACGCCCCAGTCGTTGCGGTTGTCGTTGCGATAGGGTTCGTAGCCCATCGGGTCCTCCTCATCCTGCCGGTTTCCGGGCACGCGCCATCCGCGTGCCCCACAGCAAAAAAATGAATGAACAGCGGGGCTTGTTCCCGAGCATCGCGCCGACGCTGCGACGAGCGGGGGCAAGGATCGGCCCACCGGAGAACCGGTGCGATTGGCGTTGCAAAGCGGGTGGAGGAAAGCTAGACGAACCGCCGTCCGGCGCAGCCGGACGTGGAGCGGGGCTGTAGCTCAGATGGGAGAGCGCTGCAATCGCACTGCAGAGGTCAGGGGTTCGATTCCCCTCAGCTCCACCAGTCCGCCGTGTAAGGCGCTGATTTTCCACGGAAAAACCTAGCAAGGATATTGCCTCCCCACACTGTGCCCTACAAAATCGTTGGGCTCTTTGCGGAGCAGGGAATCAGCTGGTGATCTCGCCCAAGCCGCTACAGCGGCCTCTGCGCAGTGCGGAATTCGGTCCTAGCCAACGGCCAATCAGCCGTTGAAAATCCAACTTTCAGGATTTGAGACGCCAGCGAGGCTTGCTGGAATGTCGTGCGCCATCCACCTTTGAACTGTTCTCCCTGAGCCAGGTTTCGGCGAAGAGATCGCGGTTCGCGACATGGCTGTTCAAGTCCTTCACCACACGCGTGAATGCACCGATCAACGTGCCCGGCTCCAAGAATTCGATATCGTCGCCAAGCTCGTCATTCAGCTCACCCAAGGCGATCGTGAGGATCGTCGCGAGCTTGTTGTCAGCGCAACGGACGGCAAATTCATGCGACTTCAGCGGCAGCGACAGCAGAATCGCAACTGGGTCGCTATTGGTGGCTTCCGCGAACCGGACGACCTTGTCGTAGGTTATCTTGCCTCGTCCTGCCTCCAAGTGTTCGTAGGTGCGCAGTGGCATCCCGAGCTCGCGCGCCAGCTCGCTCGTCCGCATCCGCCGTGCCAGACGGATGTTCCGCAGCGCGGTTGCAAGTAGCGCGGCGTTGATCTCGTCCTGCTCGTTCTTCACGCCTAATCCTCAAACGAACCTGTAACAGTCCCAGCGTACCTTGTGCCCGCCGTCGCAGCTGCGAAACCGCGCGGACCTGCAACAACCCACAGTAGAATCCTGATTCAGGTGGATGCACCCGCTTTTTGCGGAAGGTTTTCATTTCGGGCACGATTCTTGGGCGTCGTTCGCGCGGAAACTGGCGGTGTCTGCGCACATTCGGCCGATTTTCGGCGATACGCGGTCAAGCAACACTCAAATTCTGGTTGGAAGCTGATTCGACTCGGGCCTAGCCCCTCCTTGGCCATGATCGGGTAGGGAGTTGAGCCGTATCATGAGCAAACGCCAGGCATCCTTTTCGCGCGTATATACTTCGACGAAGTCACAGCTGCGTAGCGCGAAGCTCGCGCCGGGCACACAGCTGCTGGTCAATGAATGGGCGTCCTTACACGGAGTAAGTGCTACTCCCGTGCGCGAGGCGCTCGCCAAGCTCGCCGGAGAGACCCTCGTCGAGGACCGCGAACGGCTAGGCTATTTTGTGCCGCTGCTATCGTCGATCGAGGTCGCCGGGCTCTACGAATTGCTCGAACTCTATCTCGTTCGCGCGGTCGTGCATTGGAAACGCAACTCGCGGGACAATTCGAGTGGCTTGCTGGTCACCGATTCAGATGAAGGCGATACCGCAATTCTCGTGCTGATCGCACGGCGATCAAACAACCCGCTACTGATCGAGGAGGCCCAACGCTGCCTCGATCGGTTAGCGTTTGCACGACGACAAGAAGCGGAGATTTTCGGCCCGTCCGAACAGGTGGCGAAGCTCGTCGAGGTGTGCACGCGCGGTAACACGGAAAAGCTCGCCGGCACCGTCCGCAGCTATTGTCATGCCGGACGTAATCGCGCTGACGCCGTGGCGCACGCGATGGCCGCTGGCTATCGCGAGACAATAGCCCGAAAATAGTTTGAGTAGAGAGGTGCGCCGCCGCCTTCTTGGGCTGCCGCTATGTTGCGGCAAGCAAGCATGGAGGTTGCAATGTCCGACAATCCCACCCCGCGGCTCGTCCGTGTCGGCCGGGTCAGCAGCGCCACGAAATCGGATGTCATCGTGGTGCCGCTCGAAGCCGGCAGCCAGTTCCTCGGCCGCACCGGCTGAAGGGAATGCGGGAGCGGCGCTGTGCGCCGCTCCCCTTGCCGCAATGCTCTACGGTCTTATTCCGGAGGTCCATCTTGCTGATGTGGATGGCGACATCGTGCTGATGGATACCAAGCGCAATCAGTATTTCTGCATCGCGCGTGATGCGGCCCAAACGGTGCGAGGCGAGCTTGTTGGCGGCAACCGGTTTCGCGGCGACGCTCCCCTACTCGACGAGCTTGAGGCGGCAGGTCTCTATGGCGCGCTCGATTGCGTCACTCCCTTTCGGGCTGTGCAGCATCTTGCGGAGAACGACATCTTCGGCGACGCGCCTGATCGGCTTTCCATTGGAGACGCGCTCGTACTGATGCGGGCAGCTGGACGTGCGTGGCGTCGTCTTCACGTCGGGCAGCCCGCGGGCTGGCTCGAGTTGACGCGCCGCCGCAATCGCCGCGCGTACGGTATCGCAGCGGACGCGGACCGTGTCCACACGCTCGCGCGACAAGCCTACCTGGCCCGCGCGCTGTTTCCGGGAGCGGCACGATGTCTCCCGAATTCGATGCTGCTGCTTGAGCTGCTTGCCTTGAATGGGCTTGGCGCCCGCTGGGTGTTCGGCGTGCGGACCTTTCCGTTCGCCGCCCATTGCTGGGTCGAACATGAGGGGGTGATCCTCAATGACACCGTCGACCACGTCCGTTGGTATACGCCGATCGCCGCAGCCTGAGGCGGGGCTGGTCCCGCATTATGTCGCGCTCTTCTGGATGAATCCGGAAGCTGGCGAAGCGGCCGCTGATCGTCTGGTCGCGCGCGCCGCCAAAGAAGCTACGCGCTTGAAGATTGCACGGCGCACGGCTGACATGTTGGTCCTCGGCGATGTGGTCGATCCGCGTGGTCAAGTGAACGTCGAAGGACAAGTGACGCTTATCGGCGAGATTTTCCAACGAGCGGACCGTCTCGCTGATGAAAACGAGCCCAACGGGTCAACCAGCGGCATCTGGGGCACCTTCGTCACCTTCGAGTGCCGTCCCGACGGGTCGATCGAGATCGCCCGCGATCCTAGCGGCGGGCAGCAGCTCTATTTGGCGCAAAAGGATAACATGCTCATCGCGAGCGACGCGCTTCCACGCTGGCTGCGCGAGCCCCTTGGCCTGAATGCGCGCTGCGATCTCGACCAACTCGCCGCCGCGCTCGCCGACCCCCTGCGGCTGACCTACGCCTCGCCACTACGTGGGATCCACATCGTCCCGGCTGGATGCAAGCGCGAGTGGCGCGGTGCGACGCTTGGACCGGTAGAGCCTGCCTGGCAGCCGCATCTGCTGTGCAGAACGCGACCCGGTCTTGACGCCGCAGCTGCGGGCGCGCGGCTGCGCGACGCGGTGAAGGACAGCTGCCGCGCCTTTGCGGCGCGACACGATCGGCTGACAATCGAACTCTCGGGAGGACTCGACTCTGCGATCATCCTGGGTGCCATAGCTTCTGGACCGCGTCCTCCGGAAATCAGCTGTGTCCATTTCGATGTGGGGCATTCGGGCGGCGACGAACGCGAACATGCCCGCGCCGTTGCCGAACGCTGGGGCGTGCGCCTTGTGGAGGTCAGCGCGACGGCGTCGGAATTCCGCTTCGAAGATGCGCTTCAAGCCGAGCAGCCGCTCGAGCCGGTGATCTTCGGCCTCGATCCACTGGTCGAAGGCGCGTCGCTAGGCGTCGGGCGTGCACTGGACGCGACCGCTATCTTCACCGGACAGGGCGGGGATGCGGTGTTCCTCAACTCGCCTTCGCCATGGATTGCTGTTGACCGGGCTCGTACGCAGCGGTTCGCAACCTTCGCCTCGCGCGTTCCGCTCGAGACGGCGCTTCGCGCCGGAACATCGGTCTGGCACGTCTATCGGCTGATGCTCGCCGACATTGTCTACGCACGGCGGGAAGTGTCAGCGAAGCTCCCTGGCGGCCATCTGGCCGAGCGCGCCATACGTGCTCGCCTGCAAACCGAGCACCCCTGGCTTGAGCACCTGGCCAGTCTGTCGCCTGGCCGCCGTGACCAGTTGCGCGCGATCGCCAATTGTCAGCATTTCCAAAGCCCGACCGCGCGCGCTGCTTTTACGCCGCTGCTCCATCCGCTGCTCTCTCAACCAGTGGTCGAGACCTGCCTCGCCATCCCGACCTGGCTGCTGGCCCATGGCACGATCAACCGCGCGCTTGCGCGCGAAACGTTCGGCGTGTGGCTCCCGGAAAATCTGCGCCGGCGCCGCGGGAAGGGCGATGCGTCCAACTACTACCGCCGCGCGGCCGCCGAGAACGCTGCCTTCCTGCATTGCTATCTCGGCGACGGCACACTGGTCAGCCACGGCCTGCTCAATGGGGATGCGATCCGTGCGGCGCTGCACCCAGACAGCCTGATCTGGAGCGAGGATGCGCGGCTGATCGCGACTTATGTCGCGTTCGAGGCTTGGGCGCGCTATTGGGGCTTGGGCTGAGGCTGCGCTTCCTGTTCGCGGTGTGTGGCAAGAAACGCGAAGACGCGCCGCCAATAGTCGCGGATATTGTGCGGGTTGATCAGCACATGGCCTTCGCCCGCATAGCGCGCGAGCAGAACGTCGCGGCCCGCGCGATGCAGCGCGGTGTACAGCCGCTCGGCCTGATAGGCGGGGGCATAGTCGAGCTCGCCATGCACAAGCAGCAAGGGCGCGCGAAGCTGCGGAATCGCGAAGTAAGGGCTGTTGCGCAAATAGCGTTCGGAATCCTGCCAAGGCGCAGCGCCCATGCGACCGGCTCCCATCTCGTACCAGCCAACTGACATGGTGAGCGCGAGGCCCGAGCCATTTGGATCGCTGCGCGGGTTGAACCCGCCATAGCCTGCCGCAAGATCATAGATACCGGCGGCGGCGATGCCCGCGGCGAAGCGATCACTACGTGCCAGCAGCCCCGCCACTGCGTAGCCGCCGAAGCTGTGTCCTAGCAGCAACGGCTTTGTCGTAGCGATTAGTCCGCGGCGTTGTGCTTCGTCGATCGCCGCAATGACCGGTGGCCCGAGATGCTTGAGCGGATCGGCCGGGGCGGGGGGAACAGGAATGCTTGGCTCGAGCACCGCATAGCCTTGGCCTGCGATCAAGTGGGCGTGGGTCATCATGTTGGCGCTGGCCGCGCTCGTCTCCGGGCGATTTGCCATCAGCAGCCCCGGGTAAGGCACCACTACGAGCTGCGGCGGTTGCGCAGAGGTTCGAGGCAGTGTCAGACGGTGCGTAAGCTGCGCGCCGTCGATCGCGGTCGTCGTAAGGTCGATTTCGCGCGGCGGTTGGATTGCGGCGAGATGCACGTTGATGCGATCGACCACGCGCCGACGATGACGGTCCGCCACGACGATCGCGCCGACGCCATATGCGTCTTCAGCATAGGCAAGGACGGTATCGCGGCCAAACGCGAAGACGCGATCCTTGTGATCGAGCGCAAGCGGCGATCCCAGCTGATCGCCGGCACCCTCAATGCGTGCCCGGGCCTTTCCAGTTCGCACGACCAGCGGTAGCGGCGGAATGGCGTTCATCCAGTTGCGGGTACCCCAACTGTGCGGGTCGAAGCGGATCAGCGCTTCCGGACTTCCCGCGATGGACCCGGCTATGCGGCCCTGTGCATCGACCCATCGCGCGTGCGATCCGTCGCCGATCAACGCGAGCCTGCCGTCGATCGCCAAGAGCCTCGCCGATGACGCCGACATATCGCGACTCAAGGTGACGAGGCCGTGAGGGGACGCAGCGACCCAGTCCGACCGGCGGTTCCGCTCGACGAGGGCGATCGGCGTGGAGCCCAGCCAGTGCACCGCGAGCGTCCGCGCACTTCCACCATCGATGCTGAGGCGAGGACTGATGCCCGCCGGCAAGGGTAAGCTTAACGTGCTAGTGGAGGCACTCCATCGGCGAAGGCTGCCCGACGACCAGGATTGTCCGTCGGCACGGGCATGAAACAAGAGCTCGTTCCCGATTGGACTCCAGCTCAGGAAATTCGGCAGAACATCGCAGCTTGCACAGGGCTGGGCGACCCGTCCGCTTGGCAACTCGATAACCGCCAGGCGGTGCCGGCGGGGCTCGAAGGCCTGGTCGAGCGGTACGTCCGGATCGGGCAAGATGTTGCCTGTTCGCAAGACGATCGCCACCCGCGTCCGGTCGGACGACAAGTCAAAATCGGAAATGTCGCCGCCGTATAGCTGCTGTGACGCGCCGGTGCGCAGGTCGATCAGGCGAAGCTGCCGCGCGCGGGGCGTCACGCCGATGGCAGCATATTTTCCGCTGCCGAGCACCGAAACAGTCGCTGCCATGCCGGTCTCGGCCGAATGCCAATAGGTGCTGGCGCGGCGCTGCGCGCGCGTCGGAGTGTCAAGCAGATCAGGCAGTTCGGTCCCTTCGAGGGTGACCAACAGCAACCGGTCGTCATCGAGCCAACGCGGTGCGGGGCTTGCATCGGGCAAGTCCGGTGCCACCGAGAGCCAGCGCACCGAACGCTTCGCCATATCAAGGATGCCGATGTGAAGCCGGGCCGCGTCGAGCCGGAAGATCGTGAGCTTGCGTCCCGAGGGCGAGAAGCTCCCGGCCCAATAGCCCGCATTCGGATCCTGCGCGAACAGCACGCGCGCGGGCGAGTCCGCCGCGAGATCGACGATCATCAGATTCGAGAGCAGCCGGCGCGTCATATAGTCGTAGCGATAGCTCGGAGCGCTGGCATAGGGCCGGCGGCGTTCGATGATGCCCCAGCGACCGGTGGGATCGGTCAGTACCTGCCCGTAGCTTTCTAGGTTGAGTTGATCTTCGATTTGTAACGGTCGCGCGCTGGCGACCGTGGCGACGAGGCACAGCGCCGCCGCCCACGAGCTTCGCATGGGTCTGATCCTTAAAAGAGGAGCGTGATGGCTAGCTCGTCTTCACCATCGCTTGACGACCTGGATCGACAGGATGCGGCCGAGGGGGTCGGCATTTGCCGCACCATAGCCGACGCCTGTCATCTGATCGACGAATGGCGGACGCGCATCGAGCAGGTTTTGCACGTTGAGTGAAAGTCTGAACCCGCGTTCGGCGAGCGCCTTGGGCTCGAAGCGTAGCTGAGCGTCGATCGTCGCGAACGCATCAACGCGCCGCGGCGGGCTGCCGATATCCTCAAGATAGGAATGAGTGTAGTTGAGCGTTGCTGATGCCCCCCAACCCCGCGCATCCCAACTCGCCATCGCCCGTCCGCGCCACGAGGGGGATCCGCCAGGGTGCCTGCTTGTTCGAGCGGACGTGCGAGTGGCGTGATCTGTCGCTGATAGTCGATCATATGCGAGGCGCTGAGGCTGAACGATGCCTCGCCGTCCGGCGTGGCAAATCCGCCAGCAGCGGCGATATCGATTCCACGCACGGTCAGCTTGGTCGAGTTCACCAGTCGTGCGTCGAGAATGGCGCGAAAGAATTCAGGGGGATAAGAGTCGGGCGGCAGCAATGATCCGGGATGGTTGAGATAGTCCAGTAACAACGCGCGATCGGCTGCGCTCCCCGCCGGATTTACCCGGCGCACATAGGGGGTGTAGATCGGGTTGGTCAGCGCTTGGGTGATGTTGTCGGCTGCGGGCCGTTCGATCCGATCGCGAAAGTGCGTCTCGAAATAGCCAAGCTCGAAACGCCAACGCCGCGCGTCAGGCGGGCTATAGCGCATGCCAACGGTAAACGAGCGCGCAGTTTCGGGTTTGAGGTCGGGGTTGCCGCCGAACAGCGTCATCACCGAAAGCACAGTTCCGTCCGTATCACGCAGTGGCGAGTATGAAATCTGTAATGGGTCGCGTAGTTCGCGGATCGCTGGTGCCCGAAACGAGGTGCCGTAGCTGGCTCGCACCGTGAGGCCAACGGCCGGCTCCCATACCATCCCCACCTTGGGATTGGTGGTCTCGCCAAAGTCGCTGTAGCGCTCGTGACGCAACGCCGCCGACAGCAGCAGACGCTTGAGGCCGGCGCGCGCATTGCCCTCGCCAAACAGGGGCACTGCGAGTTCGGCGAAACCTGCCGTCACTGAGCGGTTCGCATCAGTATGATTGAACGGCCGAGGCGCGGGATCGGAGGTGAAGTTTTCGCCGTCACGCTCGAACCGGTCGCGTCGATAGGTCGCGCCGACGGCAAGCCGGACACGGCCACCCGGCAACTCCAACAAGGTGCCGTCGCCCTTGATCGTCGCTGAGGTGACTTCGCTGTCGAGCCGTGTCGCGGTCCAGCCTTGGCCGATAAAGTCGAGCACCGCCTTGGAGTTCACAGCACCATCACCAAACGGATTGAAGAATCCGTGCGTTGCCGTGCTGAACGTGGTTCCAGGGTCGTCGGATCGGGTGCCGAGTGCTTCAGCGAGATAATAGGAGTTAACATAGTCGCTGCCGCGCAACCTGCTCCGCTCTATTGAATGTGAGCTATAGGCCTCGATCTGCCAGTCGGCGAACGCATCGACGGTGACCCCTCCTGCCGCATTCCACGCCTCGATCCGCCCCTGTTGCTGGATTGGGCCCAACTCGCGCAGGAACGAATAGCCCACCAGCGTGAACGGCATGCCCGTGGGACTGACGAAATAGGGGTTGCTTGGCAGCACCTGCATCACCGATGTGCTTGCCTGCCCATTATATTCGAAATCGCGGCGGCCATAGCGTCCTTCGGCGAACAGCCTCACCCCTGGCGTGATTTCCTGCTCGATGGTTGCATAAGCGCTATGCCGTTCCTGGCGGGGTAAGGTATCGGACTGCTCACGGAAGTTCTCTAGGTTGGCGCCGGGCAGGAAGTCGCCAGGGGTGAGATTCTGACCATTTTGTTCCGGCGGCACCGCGTAGAGGGGAACGAGCGCGCCACTAGTGCTGAAACCGAGTATCGTGCCCGGATTGGACAGGAACGAACGCCAGTCAGAGCCACCGAGCGGGCGCAGGTCGGCCGACCGCGTATAATCGCGCTCCCTCGCCCGCAGCCGTTCGCGCAGCGAATACTCATAGGCGATCAACGCATGGCCACCGCCCCAGGCAGTGCCGAGCACCTGGCCAACCTGGACTTCCGAAGCGCCGCCTTGCGTTGGAACACCCGAATAGAACCGGGTCTCGCCGCCTTTGAAGCTCTTGCGCAAGATGACGTTGATCACTCCGCCGACCGCATCCGAGCCGTAGATCGCGGATGCCCCGTCGGCGAGCACCTCGATCCGCTCGACAGCCGCCAGCGGGATCATCGAGATGTCGGTGAACTCGGCTTGGCCGCCAGCACCCGCCACGCGGCGTCCATTGATGAGCGTGAGTGTCGCATCGCTACCAAGTCCGCGCAGATTGGCGCCGCTGCCCAGCCCTTCGTTGAGCGTGGTGCGATCCGAACTGGTCAGGCTGGTGTCCTCGGTGCTCGTGCCGCCGAAATTCTGTGGGAGCGCAGCGACCGCGGCACCGACCGTCGACTGGCCGGCCCGCTCGATTTCATCGCGCGAGACCGTCACCAGCGGCGAACTGCCGCCGCCCGCACCGCGAATGTTCGTCCCCGTCAGCACAATCGTCTCCGTCTCGTTTTCGGGTGCTGGGTCGGGCGATGGCGTCCGTTGTTGGGCTCGCCGCGGCGGCCGTGGGGTTGGTGTGCGCTCAGCGCGTGACTGGCGTGACGTTGCTTCGATCAGGACAAAGGCTTTGCCCGCTCGACGCACGCGAATGCCGGTATCGGCGAGAAGCAAGGCGAGCGCTCGGTCGGCGCTGTGCCGCCCTTGTAATCCTTTCGACGTGCGGTTTGCGACGAGCGCACTCGAATAGAGCAGCTGACGACGCGTCGTCTCGGCATAAGCGGCAAGCGCGCGGTCGAGCGAACCGGCCGCAATGTTGAATTCGATTGCCGTCTCGCGCGCGGCTGCCTCCGCCGGGCTGGTGAAGATCGCGGCCGCTGTAGCCGCCAGCACCCATCGCCTTGAAAGCGTATATCGGTCGTCCACTTTGATCACATCCCGCTCCCCGCTCGGCGCCGGTGTTTCCGGCGATCCGTCGCGCCGGATATCCCGGCGTCGATGGGGAAACGGGGCTGGAGGGGGGGACCCTAACTACGGGCTCAACTTTTTTCGCGTCACCTGCCGGCCGCGGTTCGAGAATGATGTCGGTGTCTTGCGTGCGGACGCTAAGATCGAAGATCGTCGTCACCGCGGCGACGAAACTCTCGCTGTCGCCGATCTCGAAATTGCCATCGACGCGCCGAGCGCCGAGCGCCTGGCTGCCAAGCACGATACGACGCGCCGAGTAGCGATTGACCTCGCTAACCGCGCTGGCAAGCGGCGTCTGCCGAAAGAGCAGCTTGCCGCGGGTCCACGCCGTTGCCGCTGCCGGATCGGTCATCCCGGGCACGATCGGCTTTCCCGGGCGTGCCACGGCCGCTCCGCCGGAGCGGGTGAGCTTCACTTCTGCCGATCCAGTGCTGTTCACCGCGACTTGGCCTTCGATCAGAACGACCCTGAGCGCATCGTCCGAACGGCGGGTCGAGAAGCTGGTGCCGAGCGCCCGCACCGACTGTGTGCCGGCTTCGACGATAAAGGGTCGGGCAGGGTCACGCTTGACCGCGAACAAAGCCTCGCCGCGCTCGAGTTCGACCACGCGTTGACCGTCGCTGAAGCTCACGCGGATCCGGCTGTCGGTGTTGAGCTGCACCTGTGTCCCATCGGCAAGCGCGAACGCGAGCCGTTCGCCGCGCACCGTCTCATGCACTTCGGCCTGACCGAACGTCCACCAAGCCGCTACGCCGGTCACCGCCACCGGTATCGCAGTCAGGCCGGCGACTAGTAGCCGGCGGCGGACGAGCCCTGCCAAGAAGCCTCGCTGCTGAGGGCGCTCGAGCGCCTCATCCACCGCCGTGGCGATCGTGGGGTCGGATTCCAGACGATGCGCCTCGCGCCAAACGCGTTCGACACGGGCATAGGCCGCGGCGTTCGCGGGGTCGCGCCGCCACGCATAAAAACGATCGAGCTCGTCGGTTGTAACTGAACGCGCGTTGAGCCGGGCCAGCCAGCGCGCGGCCGCCTCACCCTCTGCTTCGCTGCCGCGATTCATGGCGCCTTGCCTTTCAGTCACGCAGCCTGGCCGCGCATATTGCCAACGCCTTACTCATTCGCCACTCAACAGTCTTGACCGAGATGCCGAGATGGCTCGCGATCTCATCATAGGTGAGCCCGCTGAACCGACTCAAGACGAACACGTGACGAAAGCGCGGCGGCAAGGCGAGCACTGCTTGCTTGAGTTCGAGCTGATAGTGCTGGTCGGGCGCTTGGGTTCCGAGCTCGGCTTCGCCGGCTTCATCGAGGGGTATCGACAGACCGCCGCGTACCACCCGCCGGCGCAACTGGTCGCGTGCGAGATTGATCGCAATCTGGAGCAGTAGCGCGCGCGGATGGCCACGTTCCTCGACATCGCCGTAGCGCGCCGCGCGCAGATAGGTTTCCTGGACAAGATCATCGACGTCGAGAGCGCTCGCTTTGAACCGCAGCGCCAGGATTTTGCCCAACCAGCCGGCATGGCGCCGATAGAGTTGCTCCGATGGCCGCGGTTCGCGTCGCTCGTGGACCGTGATCTTCACTATTGTCTTCGGACCGGTGTCCGGCATCGCTTCGTTCCTTCCCCGGATGGGAAGGGGCGGGGAGGGAAGAACCAGCCCGGTCGGAAGCCCTGCACAGGACAAGCCCGGCGGCGCCATCAGCACCACCGCATCGGCAACGGGCAGCCGACGGCGCGTCGCCGTGGGATGCGATGTTGCGTCACGCACAGGGGTTTCCACGCCCCTGCCGCCGGTTCTTCGGCGGCGCGCCCATGCTGGAACATCATGGACTCGCGCGCAAGGGGCGGGGAATGGAGGGGCCGGGTGTTGGAAACCTCTGTGCGAGAGGCCCGCTATTTGCATTCGTCCCATGCCCTGCCGCTTGGGCGGCACCCCGGGCTTAAGGACGGATCCTATTTCACGGCACCCGGCAGACGTGTTGGTAGGAAAAGGTCGGGCCGAGGGCAACGCGTGGGCGGCCCGCCATGACGATCGCGGCGCGGCCAATCGAAAGCACTCACGCTCCGCTCTGATTCTATCCGCACGCCGCATCGCCGGTTCCAATGACATCGCCGCTGAACGTGCGCCGCTGCTCGATCCGGTGCAAATGCGGATGTGCTGGCGGCACAGTCTCCATCAATGATCGCGAATCGTTGCCGGACAGAGCTGTGAACACAGGCGTCGTGTGGGGTGGAAAGCGCCTTGCGTAACGATTGGTCCGCAAGGAACTGAGTGATTCTCGGCAAAATCTTGCGGACTATCTGCAAAAATATTGCGGAGGGTTGCGCCTGATCGAGTCGCGCCGCGGCAATTGCGGACACCCGCTCGTGCTTCTGGTCCCTTTGCCCTCGGGGGACATGGAGGCCAATGCGATGACCTTCTCGAGCGAGTGGCGTGAGCCCGACCCCTATCGTTACGTGCGCGATCTCGATCGTGCCGGCTTTGCCTGGGAGCTGCTTCGGCGCAATTCGCGCTATCGCAGCGAGGCGGCGGATGCTTCAGGCGTCAGCGTGCCGGCTGCAGGATATCTGCGGATCGAAGCCCCACCGGGCCACGGACCGAGCTGGGGCTTAAGCTTTCGCGCTTCCGGCTGAACAGCCTGCCTCGATCGCTCCGCTGTTCTGGCTGCCCGGACTCCATGACGCGGTGGTGAGCGTCGATGCAATCCCCGCCGATGCAAGGGATCCCTATGCGCTCGACATCCGCTGCACTGGTGTCGAAGCGCTGCTTCTCGGGTGCGAGAGAGGAGGCGAGGAATTGCTGTTACGTCAGGGCGGGCGGTCGATCCGCCTGCATGTGCGAAGCGGTACATTGAGCGAGGGGCCGGTCCGGTTGCGCTATGCGCTCGCGGGGTTTGCGCGGCTGGAGCCGCAACTCCTTACCCTGCGACGTCTTGCCGGCCTATGGCGGCTCGGTCGCATGCCTGCCGAGCTGTTCTCGGTCGAGCGCCGCGCGGAGCGGTGGATCATGCTGTTGCGGACGCATGACGGGCTCACCCAAGGCGCAAGCCAGCGCGAGATCGCTGCGGCCCTGTTCGGGATCGAGACTGTGGACCGCGATTGGCGCGGTCGCAGCGACTATCTGCGTCTGCGTGTCCAGCGGCTGACGGCAACAACACGCGCGTTGATCGCGGGAGGCTATAGGAATCTATTGCGAGGTTCCGGCGCGTAATAGAATTGGCTGCCGGACACCGGGCGCCGATCCCATTATCGGCCGAACGGCTTGCATCGACAGGCAAACCTGCGAATCTGATTTCAGCATGCGTACTGAGCTGAACCACCTTCCCGACCGCAAGAAGCGTGAACTCGAGCATGTCGTGCGCGTGCTCTTCGAGGAATTTGAGGACGCGCTCGCCGGGCGCAACGCGCCGCACCGCAAAGCGGGGCGCCTTCTCAAGGTGATCCTGTTCGGCTCCTATGCCCGCGGCGACTGGGTCGAGGACCCGGTCGGCGGATATTTCTCCGATTACGATCTGCTGGTCGTCGTCAACCACGACGAGCTTGCCGAGGTCGCCGATT
Organism: Sphingomonas sp. J344; assembly: GCF_024700005.1. NCBI lineage: Bacteria > Pseudomonadati > Pseudomonadota > Alphaproteobacteria > Sphingomonadales > Sphingomonadaceae > Sphingomonas > Sphingomonas sp. J344. Next base: position 1,848,888 of record NZ_JAJONB010000001.1, read on the forward strand.
ACTGGACGGCGGCCGAGGACCGTCTCGTGCGCGACTATGTCGTGACCAAGCGGCTGGCGACGCAGGCGAGTTTCATCGTTCACAGCCTCACCGACGTGAATAAGCAGCTCAAGCACGGGCGCTATTTCTTCATCGACATCGTGCGCGACGGGATCGCGCTCTACGAAGCGCCCGATCATCCGTTCGCAACGCCAGAGCCACTAACGAAAGAAGCTGCTCGGACAGAGGCGCAGGGCTATTTCGACAAGTGGTTTCCGAGTGCGGAGGCGTTCCTACGCGGGGCGCAGTTCTATTCGAACGATGGCTCCCCGAATGAGGCCGCGTTCAACCTTCACCAGGCGGCCGAGCGCTTCTACCACTGCTTCCTCTTGGTTCAGCGCCTCTACAGCCCAAAGTCACACAAGCTGAATTTCCTGCGCAATCTGTGTGAGGAACTCGACGGCAGCCTCGCGTCCGCATGGCCGCGCGATAGCCGATTCAATCAGCGTTGCTTCGAGCTACTGCGGCGAGCCTATGTCGATGCGCGCTATTCGCCGCACTACAAGATCACGCCCGAGGAACTCGGTTGGCTGATCGAGCGGGTAGGGATTCTCCGAGACCTTATCCAAGAGGCCTGTGAAGCTTGTTTGAAATCTCGTTGAACGTCTGGAGCTGGGCCGCAAGCGGCCGATCCGCTATCGGCTTCTAGAAGGCGATAACGGACTATCGATCAGCATGGCCGATAGATCACCCCGTCAAATCCGTCGTCGGGAAAGGGGAGAACAAACCCACTGGTTAAAAGACGAAATCTTCCTCGCTCACGTTGCCGCTGTCGCTTCTCCGGCGAAGATGCGCTTCACGATCCTATCGGCAATAGGGACGCTTCGGTAGATCGCAGGAAGCAGCAATTCAGTTCGGCACGGGCGGCTTGTCGGGCCGGCCCTGTTCATCGCCATCGGCGACGATAGGGGCCGAGAGCGCCTCCTCCCAATCGCCTCGAATCCACATCGAGTGCAGCTCGAACCCGACGGTGCCGGCTTGATCGGGATCGCCGTAGACCGCCGTTTCGACATATGGGATGCCAACGTCGAAGTCGTCGTTCGAGCCCGATCCGTAGCGATGATCATAGCACGCTAGCAGGACGCCGATCGACAGCAGCTTGGACGACAGCGGCGACACGAACAGTTTGCAGCCTCCCATCGTGCTAAGCGCCCGCTTGTATTGATCCATCGCGGTGTAGATCTGCTTGTACGCCTCGAACGGGTTATACTCGCTGGCGAGCAGGATGTTGGCTGGCTCGATCAGGAAGTCGTCGAACAGCGTCTCGCGATGTTCGCCCACCACCTCATCGCCGCGCCGGGGCTTCTTGGTCGGAAATGGGATGACCGGACAGATTTCGTCCGGATCAAGCAACTCCTGAATCAGGCTGAGGCGATCTTTCTGCCCCTCGCCCAGGACTGGGAACCAGACACGTGGCCAATTCTGCGTCGTCTGCTCCTCAAGATGCCCCGAGAAGCCGCGGACAAACGATACATTGTCGCGGAGGCTGCCCTTTGCGGCGCCAACATCAGCCGACACACTCTCGGCGATCGTTACGTGGAGGTTGACGCTCGCGCCGCCGGCCTTGGCAACCTTGTCCAGCCTGTGCAGCAGAACGCTTACCGCTGTCATCGCGACCATGCGCGGCATGGCGCTGATGTCGACCACGATGTCGTCGAACTCCAACGGATCACCTGCACCTTGTAGGGCCGTCTGCGTATTCAGCGGCGTAACCGCCGCCCCCGATGGCCCGCCGATCTCGATCGGGACAACTTTCACCCGATCCTCGCCAAACAGTTCGAGGAGACCCTCGTGGTTCTCCGTCGTCTTCGCGGACCGCACGGCGCTGTCGCCTAAGCCGTTGTCGAACGCCAGCTGCCACACCCGGATGTCGGCGCCGAGCGCGTGCAAGCGACGCGCGGCCGCTAGCGTCCGGACGTCGAACCCGCGCCCGAGGATTAGCAGCAACCTGCGTCCACCGCCGTTCAGCCGGTCGCTCCAAAATGGCTCAAAGTCGGCATCGGCCGTCAGTGAGTAGGGATCCCAGCGCATCGCCACGACTCGGTCAGACAAGGGTTGCCTCCTCCACGACCGCAACCGCGTTTGCGCCCTTCTCCTGCCAGAAGAGCAAATCCCGCAGCGTCTGGGCGCGCCACCCCCCCATAGCCCAGCGGCAGCCCGAAATGCACGCACAGCAGACGGTTCAGATAGAAGACCACGTACTCGCGATTGTTGTTGCGGTGGTCGAGCCGCGGCACCAGCAGGTTGTGCGCCACTAGAGACGTCATCACGTCACGCAGCCGCAGGAAATGCGCGATTTCGTCCTCATCGCTGTCGATCAGGATTTTGCGGTCCGCCATCGTGATCGCAATCCCGGTCACGCCGGGCGCGTACGGAGCGCTGGGTCGAAACGTCTGTTGGCGACAGAACTGTCCGATCGCCTCGAGCAGCCGTCGCGCCTCGATCCCGCGGGGGAGGCGACGGATGATGTCCTCCCAACGCTCCTGCGCCACGCCGCGTACGAGCGCATCCTGGCGCTCGGCCGATAGGGGCACCAGCTGATCGCGGCGGAAGCGGATCTTGGCCGAAATCTCCTCGAACAGCGCGCCCGCCACCTCGAGGTACTGATCGACATTCGAAGTTGAGACCACACTCAGTACCTCACGGCCGAAGTAGATCGGTGCCTTCACCTCGGTTCGCAGGAAGTGCTCCGCCGCCCGGTCGGTGCCGCTGCCCGAGCGGTCGTCGAACTCATCCACGGTCAGCGCGTCGAAGTCGAACGCCGACTGCGCCTTGCGCAGGTCGCGAATGACCAAGATCTGCAGCAGCCGCCATTGGATGGCGCGCTCCATAGCGTTGCCCGGCATGCCGCGCGTTGCCTCGAGCCATGCCGAGTAGCGGTTGCCCGCACCGCCGGCTCGGATGATCTCGGCCTCGATCTCGGCGCTGCGCATGACCAGCGCTTCCTCGAGCGACGACACGTCATCTGTCTCGCCTATCAGGGGGAAGAGCTCACGGCCTTGGAAGCCATCAGCGCGCGCGGCCCGCAAGTTGGCGATTGATTCGACGAACCTGGTGTAGGGCTTGATCTTTGAACCGGACCAGCGGTCCTCGAGCTGGATCACGGTATCGTAGTCGCGCTTCTTGAGCGCCCCTTCCGACAGCAAATCCTTGTGCGTCAGCGCCTCCAGCCGCTCAGCGATCCACACGCCGCACTGCTCGCGGGCGTTGGTCACGAATTCGATCAGGCTGCCGCGCTGCGCAGGCGCGAGCGTTTGCAGCTCGTCCATCAGCAGCACACGCTTCGCCTCGATCACGCCTTTGGCGCTACTGATGCGAGATTGAGCGAACCATTTGAGGCCGTCGAGGCGCGAATGGCCGCCGTCGATTGGCGTGGGGGCATCCAGCTCGTCGAGTCGATTGTAGAAGCCGCGCTCGATGCGCGAAGCCCACTCGAACAGCTCGCGGCCGTTCGCCCGCCCCGGGATCGTCGCGTCGGAATCTGGCTGCCACTCGAAGGTGAATTCGTCCAGGTTATCGGGGAACCGCCGCTCGGCGCGCTCCACCACCGACCGCAGAGTCGCCACCACAATTCGCGAGTTGAGCAGCTCACGGAACAGCGTATTGCCACGATCGAAGGCAGCCAGCTCTTTGTACTCGGTGGTGAACACCACCATCGCTCCGAGCAACTGGGGGCCATCGGCCCCCAACGCGCCCACGTCGCGGAGTGCGTCACGCGTCGCCTTAACCTGCTGATTGGTCTCGGCGATCGCATGGGTAAGCTTCAAGGGGCGCGGCGTAAGGATGCGCAGGAAGGTGGTCTTGCCCCCGCCTGGCGCGCTGCGCAGGAAGACAAGGCCGCCCCAAGGGTCGTCGAACGACTGGATTACGTCGAGCGCGCCCGCGCCGAACAGGCGCACGAACTCATCGTCGCTGGTCGAGCGCTGGGAAGCGCGAATGCGAAAAGGGTTTCTCACGGCTACTGAAGCTTCCGGTGACGGCTGACGCGCGGGAAGAGGCCGAGCACGCGCTGATCCTCCTCTGCCCAGAGCAGGTACACCGAGTTGTTCGGCGTGTTGTGAGCGAGTACCAAGGGCAACCGACATCCGGCGAAGCCAAACTGCTTGCTCGCCTTTCCGACTTTCGAGTGCTCGTCGTCGGCGTCGTCGTCGAAATACCGCTCGTCCCCGACCAAGCTCAGGATGGCCTTGTCGCGTTCATCGTCGAGCGGCGTCGACGTGCCCAGCTTATGGATGACGTGGAACGCGATCGTGCCCTTCCCGAAGGCGAGACTCGGCAATAGCTCCTCGATGTGATCGATCGCCTGATCGGCTGCGACGTAGAGCACGATGATGATCTTCACGCCCTCGTCGGCGATCGCGTCGCCCAAATTCCCCGCGGTCATGAGATTGGCGACGATCTTCGCGATCTTACCCGTCCAGCCTCCCTTGCCGTCTTCGCGGATGAAGCTGGTGCCGCTACCGGTGAAGTCGTCGAGCAGCACCACGTAGCGGAAGCGCGCCTCCTCCGCCGTGGCGTCGCGTCCCAGAATCTTGCCGAGATGCTTGCCCAGGTCCTCGACCATCCCGCCGGTCTTCGCATCCGACACGTCGTAGGCATGGAATACTTGCTCGTTCGACATTTCCTGTGGGTTGGCCCGCCGGAACCAGTCGGTGCGCGCGCCGTCACTCAGCCCTAGCACCAGCGTCTGGCGTAGTCGCTTACGATACTCCGTCTCGCGCACGATCGCCTTCACGCGGCAAGGATGGACGCCGAGCGCCTGCGCTGTGTCGGAGATCAGGATCGGGCGGACCACCGTAGGGAAGGTCAGCTCGACCAGATGGTTCATCTCGTTATTGGAGATGAACAGCAGGCGGCGACGGACGAAGTCATAGGCGGCGCGCCGGTTAGCGCCGGGGTCGAACTGGCCGAGCCATAAGGCGAGACTCTCGATGAACCGCCGGCCGGGCGAGAACTGCTGGTACTCATCATATTTGTAGCTCGCGAAGCTCTCGAGATAGGCGCGCTCCGCCGCCTTCTCATCGTCAGACCAATCCATGATCTTCGCGAGAAGGCTCTCCGCCAGATCCTTCCTCACGCCTAGTTTGCCTCCCCTGCCGACCCTCCCCCGAGGTCGTGCGACATATGGGCGGGAAGTGCTGCCGCCGCCACAGGAAAATTGGGTCCGATTGGAACGTACCGAGGGCTAGCGGCGGCCGATCTCCCCCACGGCGGCGATCACCTTCGCCAGCCGTTCAGCGCCGGCAGGAGTCTCGTCCCACGCACTGCGCACCGAGCGCTCAAGCTTCGCCCAGGCCGCATCCGTGCGGCGCGCGGCGGGCAATGCGGGCAGCGGTTCGGCGTCACCCGACCGGAGCCGCTCGCCCAGCACCGTGCAGATCCGCACGACACTGTCACTGAAGGTTGCATACTCGCCCCGGCAAATCCGTGACACCTGGCTGGCATCGACGCCTGCCCTCTCGCCCAGCGCCGCATAGGACAGGCCGAGCCGTCCGCGCGCGGCCTGCATGCGGCGAACCAATTCAGTCCTTTCCTTCCGAGTCGGCTTCATGTAGATTTGCATGACTGATATCGTGCAAATTTACAAGGAGGCGACATGGCTGACGACGAACAGGAGATCCGGTTCTACCGAGCCAGCGAGAAGCCCTACGGCGCCTTCAGCAACCTCTACCGGCGTGAGATCGAGTTCGAGGGCGACGTCTTCCCGACCAGCGAGCACGCTTACCAGGCGGGCAAGGCTCGCAAGCCCGAGGTCAAGGCGTGGCTGATGGCAGCACCGTCGCCGGCGCTGCTCGCGATGGCCGCCCATGGCCTATATTATTGGGATGTGAGCCCGGGCTGGTCGCAGACCAAGTTCGACCGGATGCGCGGCGTGCTCTACGCCAAGTTCACCCAGCATGAGGACCTGCGCAAGCTGCTGCTCTCGACCGGCTCGGCGCGCCTCATCGAGACCGCCACGGTCGATAATGAGGTCAATCGCTTGTGGGGCGAGGTCAACGGACAGGGCCGTAACATGCTCGGCACGATGCTGATGGAACTGCGCGACAGGCTGAGGGCCGAGCGCACCGACGATGTGGTGAAGCGAGCCGCCTGACAGCGGCGATCAACCGGCCAGGACCGACCTGGCGTAATCCGCACCGCGCTCGCGGAAGATGCCGCGTGCTCCGACGTAAGCACAATTCTCTGCAGCAAGCCGCTGGCCCGCCTCTATGCCGCGCACGAAGTCGCACATCGACAGGTCGGCGGTGGCCGCGTGTCGATGTGTCAGCAGCCAGTCGATCAGACCGACACTGACCATGTCTCCCGCGCCGCAGGTATCGCGCACATGCGGCGCCGGTTGCGACCGGCACCAAAACCGCTCGGCACCGCGCCGCACCTCGAGACCCGCGTCGCCATGCGTGACGATCATCACGACCGCATCGGTCAATTGTACACGACCGGCAAGCGCCGCCAGCCGATCGGCCGAGAACTTGAGCACCGCCGTCACCGCGACGGCGCGCCTGAACAGCTCCTCGTCGCCGACTTCGGACGGCTCGAAATAGATGACCGAGCCGGATTCGGCCGCAGCCTCCATAGCATCGACGATCGCCGTCGAGAGGCGGTCGGCGTAGAAGACCGAGCAGTTTGTGATCACCGGGAGCGCCCGCTCTACGTCTTCGCCGTTGATCGGCGCGTAACGCGGGAGGTCGATATCCGTCTCGGGGCATCTGAAAGCGAAGGTGTGGACCCCAGGCGCATGCAGATGCTGCGCGAGAATGGGCGATCTAACGCCGCCGTGCATGTGGATGTAGCGGGTCTCGGCACCGGCGTGATGGAAGGCCCCGACCAGACGGACTCCGACCTCGTCCTCGCCGAGTCTGAGGACAGGGGCGACATTGCGCTGGAGCATCGCGAGCGAGATGAGCACGTTCCCGCACGAGCCGCCGAGATCCTCGGCCGACACCGCCCGCGAACCGGCATATACGCGGTCGAGCACCGTGAAGCCGGTTCCCACGACGTCTACTTCGCTCATCGAGCTCTCCGAACCACAAGCCGAATCATTTCGTTCCTGTTTTGTACACACTTCTTCAACATCGGTCGAGGTCCAGCGACCCCAAATCAATCGACATCACTCCCCCGTCCACGCGCGCCGAGCGCAGAATCCGGGAAAGCGCGTCCGGACCGCGCAACCTTGAGCCGAACAACGTCCAAGTGCCCAGATGGCTGCCACAGACGCTGTCGACGCTTACGCCATGCGGCCCCGAGAGTAGCTCGCGATCGTTACCTAATGGCGAACCGCTGTCGCCTACACCCAGGACGGAAGCGCCCGGCCGGCCGGCGCGCCCGGCGAGCGCCTCGACCACCTTGAGCTTGGTCGTGCCGCGCGGCACGACGTCGAAGCTGTGATGCGAGCTCAGCACCCGCACGCTGCCGTTGGCCACTTGGGGGCATATAGCGAGCCGCTGGGCGAAGCTCGCGACGTCGACGACGTCCGAGTGGTTCACGGTCACCTGCACCTCGCGCACCTTGAGCGCGACGCCGTCGAGAAGCAGCCCGGAGTTTGCGATCCACCTCGCAACGCTCGCGACGTGCTCATCGGGCATAGGCCGGTCCTCGCTGATGTCGACGTCGAGGGGGCGGACATGTGCGCCGTTATAGTATCCCATAAGTACGAGCTGGTGGATTCTCTCCGGCAAGGCCTCGCGCAGCTTCTCACCCGCCGAACCGCCCCTCCCGGTCGCGAATCCAACCTGAACGCCATCATCCACGAGTCTGACCAGTTCGTCCATCACCTCCTTCGACGGCGGCCCAAGCCTCGCCTCTGTCGGCTGGTTCGGAACCACGGTCCCGTCATAGTCAAGTGCAAGCCCGACGAAGCTGGCGTCGCCCAGCTCGCGCAAGCGATCCCTGCCTATGGCGCACAGCGACACCTCGCCGTCATCGACCGGATCATGGAGCAGCCTCGCCGTTGCCTTGTGACGAACGGCTGGAGTCAGGTTCGTAACCAGGTCCTGTAGGGCGTCGTCGTCATAGATCGCCTCGGCAAAGTCACCCCGGCCGGGCCTGCCGGGATCGACACCCGCGATGCCGCCGAGATGACCAACGATGGCTAGGCCCCGGACGATACCCACAGCGTTGGCGAGTCGTCCGCCGTGACCGACGGCCAGTCCGCCACCGCGTACCTCCAGCGGCAGGGCGCTCCGGATGGGCTGCCAGACGGCCTCGCTCTCGCAGGTCGTCAGCGCCAGCGTGAACATCGTTGTAGGGTGCCGCGCCGCCCATACATGTCGACCGTGCGCGAAGTTGCGGAAATCGGTGCGTTGCACCGGAGCTATGCCGGTCTCCCACATGGAGGTCTCGATCAGTGTGGCGACCGCGGCGACCTGCGGATCATGCACGATCACCATCGTGTCGCCTGGCTGGAAGCTGGCGACCTCGTCGACGCCGTTGGCGACCGCCGATCGGGAGAGGTTCAAATAGATGGCGGCCAACTCCGCGCCGTGCGGTCGTTCCGTTGTCAAGTCGCTTGCGAGCAGCAGCCCAGTGACCATCGAGATCATCGAATGGGTAGCGAGGAAGCCGTCTTTGGGGTCGGCCACTGGCAGCACGAAGACTTGAGCGCGGGAATGAGCGGCGGCGGCGATTGCCGTCGCGCCGTCGGCGCGCGTCGTCACCAAGTGCGTCGCGTCCGCCGACGCAACCGCGCCCTGGAACGCTGCCGAAATGTCGGGATTGTTGGCACCGGCGCTGAAGAGCCAGACGTCGATCCCGTCCCACTCGGCCATCGATAGTGCGAGTTGCATGGGCGTCATGACAAGCGTCTGCCCGAGCCCAAGAGTTGTGCGGCAGCGGGCGAAATACTCTGCCACCACCATCGAGCCGCCAGATCCGATCGCGATCGCTAGCCGGCCGCGTCCGCTGGCGATTGCTTCCGCGATATCGCGCGCGCCGCGGTCGCCCACCAGCGAAATGGTTTCCGCTAGGCGACTCAGCTTCTCGGAGAAAATTGACATGACGGCGGACAACTAAACGAAAGGCAGCTTTTGGGAACGCTGAGATTGAAATTGTGCGGCCATAGGGCGCGGAGCGGTCCGTCCCGGCTGCCGCAGGATCTTGCCGTGAGGGAACAGGCCGCTTTGGGTAACCCGCCGGTGCCTAGACGGGTAAGCCAAATCCGAAACTGCGTTCGTGGACGTGCGGTGAGCCGACATCGGTCGCGATAGCGGGCAACATGACGCTGGCGATCTCTGGTCTAGTCCAGAATTTCCAGGCCGCGTTCGAAGCGCCGGTCTTTTGTCGCGAAGCGCTGATGTGGTGCCTGCTTATCGTCGCCCGAGTTGGCAAGGCCAGAGGCAGCGCCGATCTGTCAGGGTTCCTCTTCCACTGGACCGGAATCTACGGCCTGACCGAGGCGCATATCCTGAACGAACTCGGACTCGCGCCCTGACTATGAAGAGCCCGTTTCCACCCAGTAGCGGACGCAGGCCAGCAACTGAACGAACGACTGCTTTCAGGACCGCCCGCAGGCGGGCTGAACGTCCGGAATTGGGGCGCATTGCCGACCAACAGGTTTCGCTGGGAGCCGCCTAGCGGCTAATCGGCCGTTTGCTCTGTCAGCGTTCAGTCTGAAACTGGACAAAGCCGATATCGCGCTGCGGATAGACCGAGTTCCCCGTACCATGGGCGAGGGCCTCAAGAGGCTTCGTCAACCGCTTGAACGTCCTGTGTTGATCTACGTGGCTCGGATTGCTGCTGTCGGCGATTGATGCAACGATGAACGTGTTTTCGGAGATCGAGTCATGGCGGACGGCAAACCAAGATATTCGCCATATCATCACCCGGCGGGCGGCTGGGGCGCCGCAGCTGCAACAGCGAAGGTGCTGATCGAGCAGAGCGTCGTCACCAAGGGTTCGCGCGCGCTGCTGTCGATGAATCAGCCCGGCGGCTTCAAATGCCCCAGCTGCGCTTTCCCGGACGCTGATTGCACGAAGAAGCTCGAATTCTGTGAGAACGGCGTCAAGGCACTCGCGCACGAGGCGACCAAGTTCCGCGTGACGCGGGACTTCTTTGCACAGCACACGGTCACCGCGTTGAACGAACAGTCGGATTACTGGCTGGAGATGCAGGGCCGCCTGACCGAGCCGATGCGCTACGACGCCGCCAGCGACAAATATGTGCCGACAAGCTGGGAAGGTGCCTTCACCACGATCAGCCGTCATCTGCGCGCGCTGGACAGCCCCAATGAGGCGGAATTCTACACTTCCGGCCGCACGCCCAACGAAGCGGCGTTCCTCTATTCGATCTTCGTCCGCGAGTTCGGGACCAACAACTTCCCCGATTGCTCGAACATGTGCCACGAGCCCACCAGCCGCGGCCTTCCGCCCTCGATCGGTATCGGCAAGGGCACCGTGGTGCTGGACGATTTCGAGCATGCCGAGGCGATCTTCGTCATCGGGCAAAATCCCGGAACCAATTCGCCCCGGATGATGACTAACCTGGTCGAGGCGCGGAAGCGCGGCGTGCCGATCGTCGCGGTCAACCCCATGCCCGAACGCTCCCTGATCCGCTTCACCGAACCGCAGGACGTGGTGCAGATGGCGACGTTCGGCTCGACGCCGATCGCCAGCGAGTTCGTCCATATCCGCATCGGCGGCGACCTCGCGCTCATCAAGGGCATGATGAAGGCGATCTTCGAGCGCGACGCCGCGGGCGAAAACGTGCTCGACCACGACTTTCTGCGCGACCACACCGCCGGGATCGAAGCGATCCGCGCCGAGATCGAGGGGATCGAATGGGCGGATATTGTCCACGTTTCCGGCATCGACGAGGCACAGATCCGGCGCTGCGCTGAAATCTATGTGCGATCGAACGCGACGATCATCTGCTACGGCATGGGCATTACCCAACATCAGCAGGGTTCGCGGTTGGTTCAGCAGATCGCCAACCTCCTTCTGCTGCGCGGCAATTTCGGCAAGCCGGGCGCCGGCATCGCGCCGATCCGCGGCCATTCCAACGTGCAGGGCGACCGCACCGTCGGCATCGACGAGAAACCGTCGCAGGCCTATCTCGACCGCGTCCGCGACGTGTTCGGGTTCGAGCCGCCGCGCGCGCACGGCCACCATGCCGTCGAGGCGGTGGAGGCGATGGAGAATGGCAGCGCGAAGGTGTTCATCGGGATGGGTGGCAATTTCGTCCGCGCGATCCCCGACACCGATCGCTCCTATGCTGCGATGCGCAAGCTGAACCTGACCGTCGCGATCACCACCAAGCTCAATCGCGGGCATCTGATCCACGGCAAAGAGGCGCTGTTGCTGCCCGTGGTCGCGCGTTCGGAGCGGATCGAGACGGCGGCGGGCGAACAGTTCGTCACGATCGAGGATGCGATGTCCAACGTCACCGCATCGCGCGGCGTGCTGACCCCCGCCAGCGCCGACCTCATGCCCGAGGTCGAGATCGTCTGCCGCATGGCGATGGCCACCCTGCCCGAAAGCAAGGTGTCCTGGGCGCGCTATATCGAGGACTATGGCCTGATCCGCGACAAGATCGCCGAGGTCTATCCCGCGATCTATACCGAGTTCTCCGCGCGGATCGCGAACCCCACGGGCTTCCACCTCGACGTGCCGCCGCGCCGCCGCGTGTGGAACACGCCAAACGGCAAGGCCAACTTCCTGCCGCTCCCCGGACTGGAGGTGAACGACATCGTCGACGATCCTGCGATGCTGCGGCTGGCGACGGTGCGCTCTCACGATCAGTTCAACACCACCATCTACAGCTATAATGATCGCTATCGCGGCGTGTACAATGACCGAATGGTCCTGTTCATGAACGCCGAGGATCGCGCCGAACGCGGGCTGGCGGCGGGCGCGACCGTCGCGGTGGAAACGATCGCGCGCGACGGCGTGGAGCGCCGGGTCGGAGGCCTGACCGTGATCGACTATCCGATGGCTCGCGGAGCAGTTGCGGGCTATTATCCTGAACTCAACCCACTGCTGCCATTGGATTATTACGACCGGACTAGCGGCACCCCCGCCGCCAAATCGATCCCGGTCAGGGTGCTGGCGGGATGACCGTGAAGGGGAGGGGGCATGCAGTGGAACCGCACGAACAGGGGAGCGGAGATCCGCGCGGGATGACCGGGCAGACCTGGGAGCGCGTTCCGATCGATGCCCAGAGTATCGCGGCCCCGCTGTCGAGTTCGGCGGTGTTCCTGGTGGTCGAGGTGGCAGCTGGCGAGGCCGCGCTGGCCAAGGTGCGCGGTCAGCTCGCGGCGATTGACGACCTGATCAAGACGGTCGGATTCCGCGATCTTTCCGGGCGTTTGTCCTGCATCGTCGGTATCGGCCACAACCTGTGGAAGCGGCTCGGCGCCTCATCGCTGCCCGCCGAGCTCCATCCGTTCAAGCCGGTGCAAGGCCCGGTGCATGCGGCGCCAGCGACCCCGGGCGACATCCTGTTCCACATCCGCGCCGAACGGGCTGATCTGTGCTTTGAGTTCGAACGGCTGCTGCTCGCGGCGCTGGGCGATGCCGTACGCGTCGTCGATGAGGTATCGGGATTCCGCTATTTCGACGCGCGCGATCTGCTCGGCTTCGTCGACGGCACCGCCAACCCCGCCGGCCACGATATCCCGACCGCCGCATTGGTCGGGGAAGAAGATCCCGATTTCGCGGGGGGGCAGCTATGTCGTCGTGCAGAAATATCTGCACGACCTTGCCGCATGGAATGCGGTGCCGACGGGCGAGCAGGAAGCGATCGTCGGCCGTACCAAGATCGACAATGTCGAGATCGACGATGACGACGCCCCGCGCAAGTCGCACAAGTCGCTCGCGACGATCGAGGACGAGAATGGCGAGGAGCTCGACATCCTGCGCGACAACATGCCGTTCGGCAGCCCCGGGCGCGGTGAGTTCGGCACCTATTTCATCGGCTACTCCCAGCGCCTGTGGGTGATCGAGAAGATGCTGGAACGAATGTTCGTCGGCGATCCGCCGGGTAGCTACGACCGCCTGCTCGATTTCTCGACGGCGAAGACGGGCACCGTGTTCTTCGCGCCGTCGCGCCGCGTGCTGACCGGGCTATGCGGCGGCTAGGCAACTGCCCGGCGCTGCATCAGTCGCCACCGGCCAGCAAGTCCAGGTCTTCGCGCGCGTTGATATTCAGTGGCGGCGCGCGGTCCAGCAGGGTCGCGCCGATGGTGTGCGCCCAGCACCGGATCGAAAGATTGGTGGCTTGGTCTAGATAGGCGTCGAGCTGGTCAGCCAGCGCGCTCGGCCAGCACCCCAGCACGGGGAGGGACGACAAATAAACAGGCGCCGGCGCGGCAAGCAGGGCGGTAAGCAAGTCTTTGCTGATGCGCGGCGTATCACAGGGCGCCGTCAGCACTTTTGCGAAGCCATTGTCCGCGGCGTAACGGAGTGCCGCGTTGATGCCGCCAAGGGGGCCTAAAGAAGAGTGGGGCCGGTCCGGCACGTTGATCAGGCCCGAATAAGCCCGTCCGCAGACGATCGCGCCATCGACCTCTCGCGACAATGCGAGGGCAACATGATCGATCAGCGTGCGTCCATCGAGCACCGCCATCGCCTTGTCGCTCCCAAAGCGTGAGGCCTGGCCTCCGGCAAGGATCGCGCCGAGGATCATGCGCGGACCGCCAGCAGGGCGTCGGGGCGGACCAGCACGTACAGCGCCAGGCCCGCTTGCTGTGCCCGTTGGAGCGCGAGATCGGTCGGTGCGGAGATCGTCGCCAGCAGCGGACAACCGGAGATCGCGGCCTTCTCGACCAGCTCGTATGAGCAGCGCGATGACAACAGCGCAAACCCGCCATCCCATTCCGCGCCCTCGCGCAGCATCGCTCCGATGAGCTTGTCGAAGGCATTGTGTCGGCCGACATCCTCCCGCACCGCGAGGATCGTGCCGTCGGACGCGCACCGCGCCGCTGCGTGGACGCTTCCCGTGGCCCGGTTGAGCGGCTGATGCCCATCGAGCAGCGCCGCTGCCGTGAAGATCGCATCGGACGATCCGTTCCAGCGCTGTGCGATCTGCGGCAGTGGCCGCATCACCTGTTCGATATTCTCGATTCCGCAAAGGCCACAGGACGAATCCGTCGTGCGGTGGCGTACCCGTTCGAAGACGCGATCGGACAAGTGTGCGGCAAGCGACGCGCGGACGATGAAACCGGCTTCGACCGGATGGATTTCCACATCGTCAATATCGCCGGCGCGATCGATCAGGCGCTCGCTCAGCGCGAAGCCTCGGGCTAGGTCTTCCAGATCCGCCGGCGTCGCCATGAGGGTGGCATAGCCGATACCGTTGAATTCGAGCGCGACCGGCACTTCGCGGGCGAGCGGACGATCCACCGCCTCACGCTTGCCGGTCGGATCGACGCGTTCGAACCGCCAAGCATGTGTGGTCACTTCCATATAGTCCTGCTCCCCACAGTTTCGGTTCCTGCAACGCAAGACCAGAAGCCTAGCGGTTGCGAGCAAGGCGAGCAAAAACCGAGCAATGGCTTTTGGTACTTTGGACGGTTGTCCTAAAGAGCCACTTCGGCATCGCACCGCTTCAATCAACGACCCCGTTTAGCATTTCCAGCACTACGGATGGTTTCCTGAACGACCGCGACTAGGCGCATAACGGCGCCAACGATTGAAATAGGGCGATCAATCTGGAGCGATTGATCGCCCTTATCATCGAGCAATCAGCGAGCACGCAAACCGGAGAGTTGCCTGCTCATGCCTGCGCCTCCAGAACGATCCAGCCATTGTCGATCTGACGACCCAGCATGCGAACCACACGCTCGATCTGTCGATCCGCACTCCAACGTCGGCGAATGTCGAAATAGGCACGGCACGCCTGCCTGCATGCTGCTACTTCATCCGCGTTTCCTTCCAGCATCGCGCGAGGAATGCCGCCCCCTTCGCCAAGATGGCCCTGCGGATCGAGCAGGATACGTCCTTCAAATTTCAGGAAATCACGGATAGCGGCCGTCGTTTGGCGCGGATTGGATGGGCGATCGTCCGTGAACCAGCCTTCCCTGCGTAACTGACGAATCAAATAGCTTCGTCGCTGCTCATCTCGATCGAAATGTTCGAAGAGAAAATGTATCCAGCGCGACCGATGGCGAATTTGAGAATCGCACCGGCTGCCGACCATCAGGCATTCGGTACCGTCGCGCTCGATAGCGACCGACACGTTGACGCCGATCGTGTCGAGCAGCGCGCGAAACCGCTCTGTGTATCCAACTACGTCCTCGTCGCGCACAAAGTGCTCGAGTTCGTCGAGCATGTTGGGGATGGACGGGGCGTGGCGCATATCGGGCCCTTCGGAACGATGGCCATGCAGCGCAGGAATCGGCTCGCCGCTGGCGGCGACATGAAGAGGGGAGCGGCCCCATGATCAACACTCCCCCGCGAAGGCGACCGGCGCATAGATGCCGACCACCGGCCCTAACAGCAGCGTGTTGAGCGCCCAAAGATAGATGGGACCCTCCGGCCGCGCATACCGCCGAGCACCGTTCACCACCTGAGAATGGAGCGCGACATATTCCCACGCGCTGCCGGTCTCGATCTTGCCAGGTCCGGAATAAGGTCTGGCGTAAACCACCTCACGCGAAATCAAACGCGGGCTGTCGGGCAAACGGGAGTCCGCAACAGGACGTTGGTGCTCGAGGCAATACAGACCCGCCACCAGTTCGTAGGGGCGCTCCTCCTTGTAGACCGCAACCTCTCCGGGTTGGAGCAGAACCGCACCAGCTTCGAGTACGGGAACCACCCCGTATCCTCGTTCAATGTTGCTGATGATACGAAGCCTTGTCCCAAGTGCGGTGAGTTCCGCCTCGATACTCTCGGATCGAGTACTCTTCTCGGTTTGCGCCGGAATCAGGGTCGTCATGTGGAACCTCCTTCACCAGAAGGCTGCCGTTGACACCATGTCGAACAGCGAACCGCCGTCTGATGCACACAGAGGCTATCATCGATGACACGGCGGACGAGGATGAATACGGGCGTTTACAGCCGGGCTGAACTGGCGGCAGTCTTCCAGCTTGAACCGTCTGGCTCAAAGGGCCGCAACGAGGCGCAAAGCTGTCGCGTGCAATCTGAAGCCTTACTTCGCGGTCATTGCCGCTTCCAATACCCAGCGCCGGTTCGCATGTAGCTTGCATTCTGAGATGGCGCCGGTTTGCTCGGGATCGGGCTTGTCGCCCGCATATGCTCGGAGATCGATCCGGCACTTGGCTGAATGCCACGGCAGCTGCTTACGATTTTCCTCCCAGCGCGCCGCGCAAACGCTGCACCTGATCGTTGAGGGCGATCATCTCCTCAACCTTCAATCCGGAGTTTTCGAGCAGCGCATCGGTGAGGCACGAGGCCTCGCGGCGCAGGGCCTTGCCCTTGGCGGTGAGGAACACCTGCACCTGGCGTTCGTCGTTCGGGTTGCGCTGACGCGAGACGAAGCCTGCGGCCTCGAGCCGCTTCATCAGCGGCGTGATCGTGCTTGGCTCGAGCGCCAGCCGGTCGGCAATCGCCGAGATCGTCTGGCCGTCCTTCTCCCACAAGGTGCTCAGCACCAGATATTGGGGTAGGTCACGCCGAGCAGATCGAGCATCGGCTTGTAGAGCCGGTTGATCGCGATCGTCGTCGAATAGAGCGAAAAACAGAGCTGCGCGTCGAGCGGCAGCGGTTCGCTGGTGGTCTGGGTCATCAAATCCTCACTTCCGAATCAATCTCTTATCACAAAAATACATATCGCGATAATTTTCTGCTGGACAAGGCCGCGATGTGAAGAGTAGTAAACATTTATCGCGATAAATAATATCGCAGCAAATTAAGGAAGGAGACTGATCATGACCAAGTCGAACAAGCTTCTCGCTGCCGCTGCCTCGCTCGCTCTGGGTGCGGCTCCCGCCATCGCCCAGGACAAGGCCGGTGAGCCGGTCAAGTCGGTGGTTCTCGTCCATGGCGGCTTCGTCGATGGCTCGGGCTGGATGGACGTCTACAAGATCCTCAAGAAGGACGGCTACAAGGTGACCATCGTCCAGAACCCGACCCTCTCGCTCGAGGATGACGTCGCGGTCACCAAGCGTGCGATCGCCGCCGCCGAGGGCAAGGTGATCCTGGTCGGCCACAGCTATGGCGGGGTGGTCGTCTCCGAAGCGGGCACCGACCCCAAGGTCGCCGGCGTCGTCTACATCGCCGCCTTCGCGCCGGACAAAGGCGAGTCGGTGTCGAGCCTGATCGCCAACCCCGTGCCGGGTGCGCCTGTGCCGCCGATCCTGCCGCCCAAGGACGGCTTCCTGTTCCTCGACAAGGTCAGGTTCGCGGCCTCATTCGCCGCCGATGTCCGCCCCGATCTCGCGGCGTTCATGGCGGACTCGCAGGTTCCCTGGGGCGTCGCCGCGCTGGACGGCAAGGTGACCACCCCCGCATGGCGGGTGAAGCCGAGCTGGTATCTGGTGGCGAGCGAGGACAAGATGATCCCGCCCGCGGCACAGCGCCAGATGGCTGCCCGCGCCGGCGCCAAGGTCGAGGAGGTCGCGGCCAGCCACGCGCTCTATGTCTCGAAACCGGCCGCCGTCGCCGCCATAATCGAGAAGGCGGCGAAGGGCTCTGAATAGACCGTCATCTGATCATATGTACTGGCGTCGGCTCCCGGGGGCCGGCGCCAGTTGCATTAAAGGACCGCTTTCGGATCTCGTAAACCATTAATTCTATGGTGAAAGTGGGGGGCGCATTTCAGCTGGGCGGGTAATCCTCAACACTATGCCCGTTCGAGCGGCCCGATCTCGCGCAAGGCACCATCCGCTATGCGTTGGTAATGCTCCGCCAGCATCTGATGCGTCCGGCGGGCGCAGCTATCATTCGCTGCCTCCGCCATGGCCCGCTCCTGCTTCGCACGGGCCGCATAATATTCGGCGTCTTGCCGGGGCATTTCTCGTCCCTCCGTTTCCAAAATCCCCGCTCGAAACGAGAATAGGAAATCGACTCGTTGAGGTTCAAGAGGGCGCGCGTTTGTGGGGGGACGGCGGCAATCGCACTTGTGGCGTCAACCGAGGATCCGAGAGGCCGGAGGCAAGGCGCGTCTCGGCTTTGGCCAAGGGATCCTTGATACTTGGCCAATGAATGCCCGGGCACCGGCACGAGGGTACTTCGGATCGCCAGTCCCCCTCATGTGAAGGGCGGAGCTACGATCCTAGCCGGCCAACTCCTTCAACGCTGTCTCCGCGTCGACGAGCTTCACCGGATCGATTGTGAGCCGCTCGACCACCAGCTTGCGGCCCTGGACATAGTCCTTGGTCGCGTTGACGCAGTCGAGGGCGATGACGTGGCCGTCCTTCAGGTAGATGACCGAGAAGCTGCGCGTTGCCGGATCGCCGCGCACCACGCTGGCGTCATGGCCGGTCGAAAGGCCGACGGTCTGGAGCTTCAAGTCGTACTGGTTCGACCAGAACCACGGCACCGCATCATAATGCGCCTCGACCCCGGCGATGGTCTTGGCGGCGACGGTCGCCTGGTCGTTGGCGTTCTGGACCGATTCCAGCCGCACTGGCATGTCGTCGGCATAATGATTGGCGTGGAGCGCGCAGTCGCCGATTGCGAGGACATCGGGCAGCGAGGTGCGGCAATGTCCGTCCACCGCGACGCCGTTGCCGCCCTCGGCCCCGGCATCGATCAGCGGCTGAACCGCCGGGATGATGCCGATGCCGACGATCACCATTTCCGCCGGGATCACTTCGCCGTCCTTGAGGTGCACACCGGTCGCCTTGCCGTCAACGGTCTCGATGCAGTCGACCGCGACGCCCAGCCGCACGTCAACGCCATGTGCGCGATGCTCGCCCTCGAAGAAGCGCGACAGCGGTTCGCCCGCGACGCGCGCCAGCACCCGGTCGAGCGCTTCGAGCAGCACGACCTTCTTGCCAGCCTTGGCAAGCACCGCCGCAGCCTCAAGCCCGATATAGCCGCCGCCGATCACGACCGCCTGGGTCACGTCGGGCAGTTCGGCGACCATCCGGTCGGCATCGGCGCGGGTGCGGACCGTGTGGACGCCCATGGCGTCGCCGCCGCCACAGCCGAGCCGGCGCGGCGAGCCGCCCGCCGCCCAGATCAGATGGCCATAGCCGATCGTCGCGCCATCAGCGGTGGTGACGCTGTGGCCCTCGGGGTCGATGCTGGCGACGCGGCGGCCGAGCAGCATTTCGACCTTGCGCTCTTCCCAGAAGGCAGCGGGGCGGATCAGGATGCGCTCGAACGCCTTCTCGCCCGAGAAATACTCCTTCGACAGCGGCGGGCGCTCATAGGGCAGCTCGGGCTCGTCGCCGATGACCGCGATGCTCCCCTCGAACTTGGCCTGGCGCAGCGCGATCGCCGCCTGCGCGCCGCCATGTCCGGCCCCCACGATCACCACATCATAGCCGATCGTCATCTGTCCTGTTCCCAAGCTTGAGTTGGTGGCGCGCGAGGAAGCGTCGCGACCGTCGCGGCGGGTTCGGACCCTGCTGGAGCGCGCAGCGGCGGCGCCGTCACTGGCGATACCCTGACCGTCCCAACAGGCCTGGCCTTTGCCGTTGCGGCCTGACCTCATCCATTGCCACTACGCGCACATTGATTTGCCATACGGCCTTGTTGGCCAGGTTGACCAATATCTTGTCCACATCGGCCGAAGCATCAGCCTTATGCTGAATACGCCGTTTCGCGGTCCCTGGCTTTCGAGCTGCGGCCGGGCGGGATAGATTCGATGCGGACCATGAAGGTGAGGTGCATGAATTTCATAGCGCAGTTGCGAGCCTCGCTGAACGGCGCGCCGGCTCATAACCTGTTTGAATATCGCCGGCGCGATTACCCACGCGGCGAGATCAACGCGCTTGCCGAACGGACGATCTCGCTCCTCGATGCGGCGCAGGTTCCGCACGATGCTCGAATCGGTGTCGTCGTGCGCAATCGGCCGCTTCACGCGGCGGCAATGCTCGGACTCATTGCCTATGGGAGGGCACTGACCACCATCTACGCAATCCAGTCGCCCGAAGCGATGGCGGCAGAAGTCGAGGAAACGCGGTTCGGCGCGGTAATCGCGGACATGCGGGACTGGACACCGGCGCTCGAAGCGGCGGTTCGTGCAACGGGCGCCGCCGCGATCCTGCTCGACCACGATGCGATCGCGATCGAGGCGGCGGCGGGTTTTGAACGGATGGAACCCGGGCCCCGTCCCTTGATCGAAGGGGAACGCGGGATCGAGATCCTGTCGAGCGGCACGACCGGGAAGCCGAAACGTATCCTGTTTCCCTTCCGCATGCTGACGCGTGCCGTGGAGAGTGTCGCCGCAGCGCGGACGGGCATCGATCCCGAGCCGGATATTCTGACCTGGCCCTATGGCGGCATTGGCGGGATGTGCAATCTGGTGGCCGGGGTCATGCTCGAACGTCACACGACCTTGCTCGACAAGTTCAACGTGCCCGAGTGGATCGAGGCGGTTCGCAAGCATCGCCCCAAATTCCTGAGCGGCCCGCCGACGGTTGCGCGAATGGCGCTCGACGCGGGCGTGACGCGGGAGGACATGGCGAGCGTTCAATATTTCTTTGGCGGCGGCGCGGCCTTTTCGCCCGAGCTTCAGGATGAGTTCGAAGCCGCCTATGACGTCAAGGTCATCTGGGCTTATGGCGCGACCGAGTTTTGCGGGACGATCATCAGCTGGACCCCGGCGCTCTATGAAGCCTATCGCGACACCAAGCGCGGCGCGATTGGAAAGGCGCTCCCCGGCATCGAACTGCGTGTCACCGATCCCGAGACGGGCGAACCCGTGGCTGCCGGCGAGGTCGGATATCTCGAAGCGATCGTGCCGGTGGTGAAGGAGGGCTGGATCCGCACCACCGACCTGGTGACGATCGATGTGGATGGCTTCGTCTTTCACCGCGGACGCGGTGACGGTGCGATCGTCCGGGGCGGGTTCAAGGTGCTGCCTGAAAAGATCGTTTCGGCATTGCAGGAGCATCCTTCGGTCCTCGACGCGGCCGTTGTCGGCCTGCCCGACGCGCGGCTGGGCGAGGTTCCTGTCGCAGCGGTCGAGCTACGCGACGGCGCACCGCGCGTCGGCGAGGAAGCGCTGCGCGACTACGCCAAGAAGATGCTGGTCGTGCACCATGTGCCGGCCCGCATCCTCATCCTTGACCAGCTGCCGCGCACGACGTCGCTCAAGGCCGATCTGGGTGCGATCCGGCGCTTGTTCGCCGAAACTGAGCCGGCCTGAACCCCGCCTCCCATCGGTAATGAAAAGGGGAGCCGGTCGAAACCGGCTCCCCTTTTCTGTTCGACGCCTATCCCTTCAGAAGTCGAACCGGACCTCGAAGCCATAGGTGCGTGGCGCACCGACAAACCCTGCGGTGTAGCCAAGGCCCGTATTGGCCAGCTCGGTGCCGCTCGCGATATATTCGGCGTTCAGCAGATTCTTCGCCCATAGGCTGGCGCTGATGCGGCTGCCGCCGATATCGCGCAGGTCGACCCGCGCATTCACCAGCGTATAGTCACGCATGATCGACGTCGGCGACACGCGCTGTTGCGCCGCGACCCAGTTATTGTCGGACATGTTGGTCTTTGTCTGATGGTAGAGATCGACCCGCGGCGCGAGCTCTCCGGCATTGCCAAGCGGTATACGCAGCCCGAAATTGGCGCCGATCGTCCATTCCGGCGTTCCGGCAAATTGTGAGCCGGAAAGATCGACGCCGTTGGCAATCCAGCTGCGATAGGCTGCATCGACATGGGCGATGTTGACGCCGAAATCGATGAAATCGACCGGTTGAAGCTGCAGCTCGACCTCGAAGCCCTTGATCGTCGCTTCCGCCGCATTGACGATCGTCTGGGTGAAGACCCCGTTGATGAGCGACCCCTGGTTGCGCTGGATGTTGCGATAGTCCTGGGTATAGGCGGCGATGTTCAACCGTCCCTTGCCGTTACCCATGCGGAAATCGGTTTTCACGCCGATTTCATAGTCGGTCACGTCCTCGGGCAGGAACGGCGTGAACTGGGCCGGCGTCGTCGCGGAAATGTTGAAGCCACCCGTGCGGTAGCCGGTACGATGGGCGAGATAGACCAGCACACCGCGGGCGATCTTATAGTCCGCGGTGAGCGAATAGGTGAACTTGTCATAGCTCTTCGAATAGGAGGTCATGCACGGGTTCAGCGGCACGCCGGCGCCGTCGACCAGGCGGCAGCTGCCATTGCTGACGATGTTGCGCGTGGTGAGCTGGCGAAGATCATGGGTCTGGCGTCCACCTGCGGTGAATGAAAGCCCGGGCGCGAAGGCCGGGCGCCAGGTGAACTGGGCAAAGGCCGAATAGCTCTGATTGCGGACCGGGTCAGCGAAGGTGACGCGGTCGCCCTGATAAATCCCGCCGGCGGAGACACCGCCCTGGCCGCCGGTCTGCTGGCGGTCGCTGCCGCGCTCAAGGAAATAGAAGCCGCCCAGAATATAGTCGAGGCTGCCGTCGAAGATCGTGCCAAGCAGCTGAAGCTCGTCGCTATATTGCCGCACCGTCATGTCTTCACGTGACGGGAAGTAGGGAATGATGCTGCCGGCTGCATCGGTGAATGTCAGGCTGGACCCGTCGAGATCGAACGGGATGCTGGAACTTACGAAGCGATAGCCTGCGATATTCTTGAGCGTGACCCCCTGGGCGATGTCGATTTCGGTCACGTTGGAGACCGAGAAGGTTTTGATCTTCGTCTCGAGGACAAGGTCGCTGGTCGTGCTGTGAAACGGGAGCGCGTTCACCCGGTCGAGTTCTGCGACCACGTTGGGGGGCGGAGCCAAAGCCGATCCCCGGAAGCCGGCCGAGCAGCTTATAGCCGATGCCGTTTTCGTCGGCGCGGAACCCGCTGACAACCGTCCGGTTCTCGATGCCATCCGCCGGCGACAGGGTCAGCGACACCCGCCAATTGTCCTTGTGCTCGTCATCGAGCTTTTGGCCGGTGGTGACATTGTTGGTGAACCCGTCGCGACGCTGGAGCGATCCGGCGACGCGCAGCTTGGCCCAGTCTGCCAGAGGGACGTTCACTGCGCCTTCGAGCCGCCAGGCATCATAGTTACCGTAGCCGCCGACGACATAGCCCTCGAACCGGTCGGTCGGCGCCTGCGGCGTGATCAGCATCGCGCCGCCGGTGGTGTTGCGGCCGAACAGCGTACCCTGCGGCCCCTTTAGCACCTGAACCGATGCCACGTCGAAAAAGGCAGAGTTCAGTCCCTGCGGACGGTTCTGCACGACATCGGCAAAATATACCGCCACCGCCGGATCCTTGGTAATATAGGGATCGAACTGGCGCTGGCCGCGGATCGCGACCTGAAGCACGTTTGAGCCGAATGCCGAGGGCTGGATCGTGAGGCCCGGCACCTTCTGGGGCAGATCCGCGACCGAGACGATGTTCGCTTCGACCAGCGAGTCCGAGGTGAGCGCGGTCACCGCGAGCGGCACGTCCTGCAGCCGTTCTTCGCGACGTCGCGCAGTGACGACGATTTCCTGCGTGCCACGCTCGAGCTGCGGATCGACCTGGGCGTCAGGCGCGCTGGTCTGGGCAAATGCAGGTGCCGTGCCCGCGGCGATGCCCATGACGAGCGGTGCCAACAGGATTCGTGTGAAGCGGGTCATGCGACGTTCCTCCCCATGATGTTTTGCTTTGTTTTGCTGTCCGTCCGGCTGAGCCAATTACCGAACCCGCCGGACGTCCCGGCATCCTGCCGCGCGGTTCAATGTGACGAAACGTCAATTCCTTCCTGGAACCGAACGATCACGGATATGCTGCGGTCGCTGGCTCAGCCCGGCGGGGCGAGCGATGCGAGATAGGCGGTCATCGCCGCCGAAGCCCGTTTGCGAGACGGGTTGTAGAAGGGCGACAGCACGGTGAGCATCTGTTTCAGGTCGCGCTTGCGGGTCATCTTGCGGTGGCTCGCGACCCTGATCTTCGACTTCTCCCGCTGCGCTTCCGACATGCTTTCCCGGTCGATCGCGATCAGATAATCGGCCACGCCGTCCATGAAGCGGGTCAGGTGGCGATAGGCGTAGAGATAGCCCCAGCAGCGATAGAGCCAGGCAAGCGGGCCGCGCCCGTAAAGCGTGTGATAGACGTCGAAACAGACGTGCCGGTGCTCGAACTCTTCGGCCAGATGCCATTTCCAGAGCTCGAGTGCAGCCGGGTCGGCGCTGCGCTCGAGCAGCGGAAGGACCTGAAAGAAGGTTTCCGCATTGCTCGATCCGATCGCCTCAAAGCCTTCCGAATAAGCAAGGTTGAAGCGCAGGGACCGGTTCTCGAGCCAGTCCCGATATTCTGCGGCGATCCGCTTCTCGAAATCGATCAGGCCGGGATAACCCTTTTCGCGCAGCATCTTGTTGAAAGCGTTGTGGCGCTTGCAATGCTCGACTTCCTGCTTGTTGAAGACCTCGATGTCGCGGGAGAGCTGCGGGTTGTGACTTGCCACGCTGGGCTGCGCCTTGAGCATCACCCGGACCAGATAGGGCTCGATGTGCGAGGGTACGATCGACGCCGCATTGTAATGCTGCGCCAGCTCGCTGTTGCGCGACCAGTGCGGATCGACCGAGCCGAATTCCATCTTGGGATATCGTGGGGTCATGGTGGCGGGATAGGCCAGCCTTGCCCGCGCGCCCATATCGTCGCGTCATTCAGCATATGGGTGATGGAGCGGCCTTGGCTCTTGTTCCTGTACGAGATGCGGCAAAGGGTGGCGCAAAGCCGGAGAGGAATTCATGAGCAAAGCGACGCTGCCGCATCTCGCGCACCACGCGAAGGAGACGCCCGACCGGCCTGCGGTGATCATGGCTGGTGCGGGCACGCTGCTGACCTATGCCGAACTCGAGGCGCGTTCGCATGCGCTGGCCGGCCAGCTTGCGGCACATGGCATCAAGGCCGAGGACCATGTCGCGATCCTGATGGAAAATCGCGCGGACTTCATGGTCGCGGCCTGGGCCGCGCAGCGCGCCGGCCTCTATTATACACCGGTCAACTGGCATCTGACCGCCGACGAGGTCAGCTATATCGTGCAGGACTGCGGTGCACGCGCGATCCTGTCGAGCGAGGCAAGGCGCGACGTGCTGGCAGGGGTGGCCGAGACCTGTGCCGATGTGGCGATCTGGTTGTGCGATCGCGGCGGCCCCTCCGGGTTTGCGCCCGAAAACGGCGACCCGCCAGCGGCGGCAGACTATGCGTCGCTCGAAGGTTCCTCGATGATCTATTCGTCCGGCACATCCGGGCGACCCAAGGGAATCAAGCGCCGCATCACGGGCGCGGCGTTCGGCCAGCTTGGCGCGGGCGACCAGATGCTTCGCGGCCTCTATGCCTGGGACGCGGAGACGATCTGCCTCAACCCCTCGCCATTATACCATGCCGGGCCGCTCAATTTCGCGATGTCGACCCACCGGTCGGGCGGAACGGTCGTGCTGATGCGCGACTTTGATCCGCTCGAGGCGCTCGAGGCGATCGGGAAATACCGGGTGAACAAGGCCTGGCTGGTGCCGACGATGATGATCCGCATGCTCAAGGCGCCGGATCGCGACCGCTATGACATCAGCAGCATCACGCATGCGGTCCACACCGCGGCGCCCTGTCCGCAGGATACCAAGCGGGCAATGATCGACTGGTGGGGGCCGGTGCTCTACGAATTCTACGCCGCGACCGAAGGCAACGGCCTGACCGCGATCACGCCGCAGGAATGGCTGGCACATCCCGGTTCGGTGGGGCGCTCGCCCGATGTCCGGATCGTCGGGGAGGATGGCGCGGTGCTGCCGGCCGGCGAGGTGGGCGTGATCTATTTCGCGTCGGACTGGACGGTGTTCGAATATCATAATGATCCGGCCAAGACCGCCGAAGCGCATGACCGCAACGGTTGGACCACGATCGGCGACATGGGATATCTGGACGAGGAGGGCTATCTCTACCTCACCGACCGCAAGACCAACATGATCATCGCCGGCGGGGTAAACATCTACCCGCAAGAGGCGGAGAATGTGCTCGCCGTCCATCCGGCGATCGAGGATGTCGCGGTGATCGGTGTGCCCCATCCCGAATATGGCGAAGAGGTGAAGGCCGTGGTGCAGCTGGCGGCCGGACAGTCGGCGTCGGCTGAACTGGCCGCCGAACTGGTGGCGCACTGCCAGTCGAAGCTGGCCAAATACAAATGCCCACGCAGCGTCGATTTTGTCGAGGCGCTGCCGCGCATGCCCAACGGCAAGCTGCTCAAGCGCGACTTGCGCGCGCGCTACTGGAACGATGCGAAGATCCGCATCTGATCAGTGGAAGGTGCGGCCGCCATCGACTGCCAGCACCGTGCCGGTGACATAGGAGGACGCTTCGCTGCTCAGGAACAGGATCGCCTCGGCCAGCTCGGACGGGCGCGCGACCCGCTTCATGGCATATTGCTGGACGAATGGCGCGTCGTCCGGGCTGGCATAGCCACCGAGCACGCCCTGGACCATCGGCGTATCGACGATACCCGGGGCGACGACATTGGCGCGGATCCGGGGTGCGAGCTCCGCGCCCAGTGCCTTGGTGAAGGCGACAAGCCCCGCCTTGGTCGCAGCATAGGCGGCGATGCCCGGCGCGTTGGGCAACAGCGCCTGTCCCGAGGCGATGTTGACGATCGTCGCGTTCCCGGTGACCTGCAAATGGGGCAAGGCCGCGCGACAGATCAGATAGGGCGCGGTCAGGTTGATCGCGACGAACCGGTCCCAGCTTTCGCGGTCGAGCGCGTCGAGCGGCTGCGATCCGGCGATGCCCGCACCGTTCACGATGCCATCGATTCCGCCCATCGCCTGGGCCGCCTTCGCTACGGCCGCGAGCAATTGAGCTTCGTCCGCCAGATCGGCGAGCACCGCCGTTCCACCGCTTGCCTGGGCCGCCGATCGCAAGAGGTCGTCGCTGCGATCCAGCAGCGCCAGCGCCGCGCCTTCGCGAGCGAATAATTCGGCCGTCGCGCGACCGATGCCGGAGGCCGCGCCGGTGATCAGGATCCGTCGCCCGGCCAGCTTCATGCCACGGCCTCCGCCGCCCGCCGCGCAGGTGCCAGCGCCAGCCGGAACAGGGCGGCTGCACAGAGACCTACAACCACATACATGATCGTCAGCGACCAATGGACCTGCATCGGATCGTGAAGCACGAAGGTTGTGATGAACGCGACCGAGGGCGGTCCAAGGCACATGCCCATCAGGTTGAACACCAGCACGAACAACGCGGAAATGCGCCCGCGATATTCGTTGGGCGTCACGATCTGGAGGTGCGCGACGGCCGGGCCGGTGAATGGTTGCAGAAAATGGAGCAGCGCATAGGCCGGGATGAACAGCCAGAGGATGCCATCGGCAAGCTGGAAGGCGATGATCGCCATCGCGACGCCGATCAGGCAGGCATAGACGAAGTATCGCAGATGCGCGTCGCGCTGGCCGCGCGCGAACCAGCGATCGACGAACCAGCCACCGAAGATGAAACCGGGAATGCCGCTGAGCGCGCCGACGGTGCCGAGAATGATGCCGACCTCCGCAACACCGAGGCCGTAGCGGCGCATCAGCATCGCCGGTGCCCAGGCCGCAGTGCCGTAGGCCATGACCGCGACCAGCCCGAAGCCGAGGAAATGACAGATGAAATAGCGGCGGTTGGCGAGGAGGAAGTGCATCACGCCCCGATCGGGAGCGTCAAGGTCGAGCTTGCGGTGCCGGCGAACCGGCTCGGGAACGAGGAACATCAGGGCGGCGATGCCGACGCCGGGCAGCCCGGTGACGAGGAAGACCAGCTGCCACGGCTCCAGCACGCCGACACCGGGCAATGCCATGGCACCCATCGCCTCGAACTTCGCGATCAGCGCGCCCCCTGCCATATAGGCGAGCGCGCCGCCGATCGACGATCCCGTCGCGAATACGCCCAGCGCCAGCGCCAGGCGTCTGGGCGGAAACAGGTCGGCGATCATCGAATAGGCAGCGGGCGATAGCGACGCCTCCCCGACACCTACGCCGAAACGGGCCAGAAGCAAATGGGTGTAGGTGGAAGCGAGCCCGCAAGCACCGGCCGCCAGCGACCACAGAGTCATACCGAAATAGATGATCTTGCGCCGCGAATAGCGATCGACCAGCCATCCGATCGGCAAGCCGAACACGGCATAGAACAGGCCGAACGCCACGCCCTGGAGCAGTCCGATCTCAAAATCGCTGACGCCGAGGCTGGCCTTGATCGGTTCGACCATCAGCGAGATGATCTGCCGGTCGAGATACGACATGATCGCGACGAGCAGCAGGATCGTCACGCTGAACCAGGCGATGCGCGGCGAAACCGCCGATTGGACGTCGGTTTCCGCAGCAACCGTGTCGACTGTCCTCATCCCTGGCCTCATTTCCTTGTTTCCGGGCATGATGGGTCAAGCCCAGACGCCGGTCACGCCTGCGCGCCGATTGCGCACATCTATGCTCGATCAGCGCGGAAGCTGTTCTTCGATCGCTGCGAGGATCGCCGGGTCGGCGGGCAGCGTATCGGGCGCGAACCGGGCGGTGACGCTGCCGTCCGGAGCGACCACGAACTTCTCGAAATTCCATTGCACTTCGGGTGCCGGGTTCACCGCGATGCCGTGGCTCTCCAGCCTGGCACGCATCGCGCCGCCGCTGGTGCTGACGGCGGCAGGCTGCGCCTCGGTCAGGGCAGCGTAGAGCGGGTGCTTGTCCGGGCCCGCCACGACCATCTTGGCGAACATCGGGAAATCCACGGCGTAGGCGGACTGGCAGAAGTCGGCGATCTCGGCATCCGTTCCCGGCTCCTGCCCGCGGAAATCGTTGGAGGGAAACCCCAGCACTTCGAACCCCCGGTCGCGATAGGCGCGGTACAGCGCCTCAAGTCCTTCATATTGCGGGGTCAGGCCGCATTTGGAGGCGGTGTTGACGATCAGCAGCGCCTTGCCGGCATGTTCGGAGAGCCGCGTCTCGCGGCCATCGATCGTTCTTACCGGAATGTCCTGAAGCTTCGTCATGGCGATGCAATTCCTTTGCCGTTTGTTGGCGGATGTGACCGGTGCTGGTTCCAATCCAGCCAGCGCAGGATTGCGCCGCCCATGACCTGATCGCGCGCCTGTCCTTTGAGCCAGGGCAGCTCCTCGTGGAAGAAGCGCACCAGCATCGGATAGGGGCAGGGCAGGCGGCTGAGGTCCGATCCCCAGAAGGTCCGTTCGGCGCCAAAAGCGTCGAACAGCCGCCGCAGATAGGGGGTGACGTCGGGCCAGGGATGGCCCGCCGCGCTGTAGCCGGGCAGGCAGGTCGCCTTGATCGCGACATTGGGCAGCGCGGCCATCGCGATCACCTCCTCAACCTGCGCGAACGCCGTTGCGCCAGTCTTGTGAACCCGCGCACCCATATGATCGATGATCAGCCGCAGCGCGGGATATTCACGCGCGATGCGGGCGAGCAGCGGCACTTTGCCGGCAGGGGCGATCATGAGCGGGACATTCTGCGCCTGCGCTTCCGCCCAAAGCCAGTGATCGACAGTCTCGGCACCCAGGATGATCCGGGCGCCCAACATGCCGGGCTGATGCCGCCACCGGGCCAGCGAACGCAGATCGGGCGGGAGGCGCCCCATCACCGCGAAGCGGTCCGGGTGCGCCGCGGCGGCGGCGAGGACGAGGTCGTTGCGCTCCCCTTCCCAGGAAGGCGGGACAAGGATTGCGCGGGTGACGCATGCTGCGTCCATCGCCGACAGTGCCTCGACCGCGGTCATCGGATTGTCGCGCTGGGCCCGAGCGGTCCGGCCATCCGTGCCGGCGCGCGGCCATGGACGCTGGGGACAATCCGCTCCCCAGACATGGATCTGCGCATCGACGATCATGTGCCGACGATAGCATCGCAGCAGCGATCCGGCCCATCACCTGTGTGATCAAACGCCCGGTTGCTTGATCCGGGAAGATGGACGGAGAATCGTCACCGGCGAAGGAGAGAGTGCATGACCGGCCGCCTGCTCAGTCCCATCGGCACGAACAGCGTCGAGCGCCATCCCATCGCCCCGCGGCTCGATACGCTGAACGGCAAGAGGATCGGCCTGCTCGACAACACCAAGAAGAATGCGGCGCTGCTGCTCAAGGCGGCAGGCGAGATCCTGCAGCGCGACTATGGCGTCGCGGACGTGCATTTCTACCGCAAGATCAGCTCGTCGCCCGGCGCTCCCGCGGCGATGCTGGACGCACTGGCGGCGTGCGATGCGGTGATCAACGCTTATGGCGACTGCGGCTCGTGCACGTCCTGGTGCATCCATGACGGCGTGACGCTGGAGAAGCGCGGCGTGCCGACCGCGACCGTCAACAGCGACGCTTTCGTGGTGCTCGGGCAGCAGGAGGCGATCGCACTGGGCCTGCCCGGACTTCCAATCGTGATGGTGCCCCACCCGATGGGCGACGTCGCAGCAGAAATCGTTATCGAACGTGCGCACGGGATGATCGAACAGGTGGTGCGGGTCCTGACCGGCAGCGCGGCGCAGCTCGAGAGCGACTATACCGACCGCTATATCGGCGAGAGCAACAATTTCGCGCGTAGCAACATGTTCTGCGAGATCTGATCCATGACCGACGACCGATTTCTCGACCTGGCCGACGATCTCGATTTCGAGGCGGCGAACGAGGCGCTCTATCAGCTGGGCGTGACCGACGGGCTGCCCGTGATCCCGCCGACTGAAGCGCGGGTGGCGCGGATGCTGGCCGGGACACGCCGCGATGCTGGCCAGTCGCTTGGCGCGATGGGGCCGGGTTACGGCAAGGCGACGATCGAGAAGATCGCGGTCAACGCAGTCATGGCAGGTTGCCGTCCCGAATATCTGCCCGTGCTGATTGCCGCGTGCGAGGCGATGCTGGAGGACGAATTCAATCTCTATGGCATCAACGCCACCACCCATCCCGTCACGCCGATGCTGGTCGTCAATGGTCCCGCGGTCGAGCGGCTGCGCATCAACTCGGGCTATAACTGCATGGGGCCGGGCTGGCGTGCCAATGCGACCATCGGACGGGCGATCCGCCTGATCCTCATCAATATCGCCGGAGGATCACCGGGAAATGGCGACCGCGCAACGCATGGCACGCCCGCCAAATTCTCCTTCTGCATGGGCGAAAACGAGATGGCATCGCCCTGGGAGCCGCTGCACGTCCGCCGAGGGTTCGACCCCGGAGTAAGTACCGTCACTGTTCACGGCTCCGAAGCGCCCCATGAGATTAATAATCATACCAGCGAGGATGGAGCGGGCATCCTCAAGACCTTCGTCAGCACGATCTCGACGCTGGGCCATAACAACAGTTATCTCGGGCATGGCGAGGTCGCGATCTGCATCGGCCCCGAACATGCCGACACGATCGCGCGCGACGGCATCGGTCTGCGCGAGGTTCAGGAATATCTGTTCGCGAACGCGGGCAACACGCTGTCCCGACTGGTCGGGATCACCCGTGACAATTACGACGCCATGGCGCCGTTCAACCGTGACTCTGTGAGTGATCCGTTCGTGCCGCTGGTGTCGCGCCCGGAGGATTATCTCCTCTATGTGGCAGGCGGCGTCGGCAAGCACAGCATGGCGATGCCGAGCTTTGGCCTGACCAAATCGGTGACCAGGGCGATCGAACTGGATTGACCGGTCAGGGCTGCGCCGAAGCGCCCCGCCGCAGCCTTTCGATCACATCGTCGAGGTCGCGCTGGCCTTCATAGCGGCCGCCCATGTCGAGGATCAGCGCGGGGTCGACCGGCGCGTTCAGCACATGATCGACAACGAAGCTGCGATGCGCGATCCGCCAGCCGTCGTCGCGCCGAGCGAAGCTGTCGCCATAGCGGACACGGTAGATGCGATCGACCGCCGGGGTACCCCTATGCTGCTCGACGGCGAGGCACCAGCTTTCGACGAATGCGGTGTCGGCCGCGGTGAATTCGATCAGGTGATTGGCCACCATATGCGACGCACGGGGAACGCCGGGGTGGCGCGCCGCGACCGTCGCGATGAAATCCGCCACCGGCACCGCACCATCGCCCTTGTCGATGATTGCGTCGGGGTGGAATACGCTCGCGAGCAGAGCCATGTCGATCCGGTCGATCGCGCGGCAATAGAGATAGAGCTGCTCCTCGATCTGCAACCGGTCGACGATGCGTTCGGGCGACCAGTCGCGCATTCTAGGCTGCGCGCCGGTTGCCGGCATCGGCGATCGCCGGCCAGAATTCCTCGCGGCTGCAGGTCACGAACCCGCCGGCGAGGCGGCGGCGCCAGAACTGGACGCTGCCGAAATCGTCCCGCCAGGCCATCAGCCGGCGCGTGCGGTGGTTGAGCGCATATTCCTTGCTGAACCCCATCGCGCCATGAACCTGATGGCCGATGCCGATCGCGGCGTCGGCGGCATCGCCCAGCCGCGAGCGAGCGGCAGCGATGAGCGTTTCGCTGGCCGCGTCCGCCGCTGCTTCGGCAATACCGGCGGATGCGAGCATATGCGCGGCGAGCTCGGCCAGCATCTGCTGGATCACCTGGAATTTCGAGATTTCACGGCCGAACTGCTTGCGCTCGCCCGCGTAATCGATGCTGCGTGCCAGCGTCCATTCGATCGCGCCCAACATCTGCCCCGCGCGCAGAATGGCGGCGGTGCGCAACGCGGCGGACGTGTCGAGCGCGACGATCGCGCCGAGTGAGCCTCTCAGCGTGTCGCGCGGCTCGTCCGCCGCATCGAGCGCAGGTTCGATGTCCCAATTGGCCGAGGCGCTCAGCGAAATGCCGGACGGGGTGACCGCCAGTACATGATCGACGCCGCCGCCCCAGGGCACCGCATGCAGCATGGCCGCGCCATCGTCGGCAAAGGCAAGCGCGATCAACCCGTCTGCGGGGTCAAGTCCGGCCTCGGCCAGCAGCTTGTTGCCCAGCATCGTTTCGACAATCGGTCCGGGTGCAGCAGCGGCACCCATGGCGCGCAGGATCGCAAAGGAATCGCCGATATCCGCGCCGATCCCGCCCTGGCCCTCGGGTACCAGCATTCGGGTGACGCCATTCTCCTCCAGGGCTTCGTAGAGCGCCGCCGGTAGCGTGCGCTGTTCGCTCGCCTCGATCCGGCTCTGGTCGAGCGTGTCGGCAAGGATCTGTTCGACCGTTTCGCGGAAGAATGCGCGGTTCTCGCTCATCTCAGGCCAATCCCCCGCGCGATGATCCCGCGCAAAATCTCGTTGGTACCGCCACGAATGGTGAAGGCGGGTGCATAGACCTGCGCATGGCTCAGCAGGCGCCCCAGCCGCGCATTGCGGCCATTGGCAGTCAGATCTTCGGAGGCGACGAGGTTGCGCACGACGCGCACCGCCTCCTGCTCGAATTTGGTACCGAGGTCCTTGACGATCGAGGCCTCGAGATTGGGTGACAATCCGCGCTGGATCATGCTGGCTACCGACATTGAAAGCTGGCGCAGCGATAGGAGATGCGAGAGCAGCCGCCCGAGTTCCTCAAGGCTCGCCGGCTGGGCGTCCGGGCCGAGAATGTCGATCAGTTCGGAGACCAGCCGGAAGCTCGACAGCCACCGTTCGGGTCCGGATCGTTCATAAGCGAGTTCGGCCGAGACCTGGTTCCAGCCATTGCCTTCCTGCCCGATCAACGCGTCGTCCGGGACGAACACGTCCTCGAGCAGCACCTCGTTGAAGTCATGTTCGCCGGCCATCGAGATGATCGGACTGATGGTGACGCCCGGCGTCTTGAGATCGACGATCAGCTGGCTGAGACCGGCATGGCGCGAACCCTCGACCGTCGAGGTCCGAACGAGCGTGATCATGTAGTGAACGCGGTGTGCATTGGTGGTCCAGATCTTGCGCCCGTTGATGCGCCAGCCGCCCGCGACCTTTTCCGCGCGCGCCTTGAGCGAGGCGAGGTCGGACCCCGATTCCGGCTCGCTCATCCCGATGCAGAAATAGCAGTCACCCGCAGCGATCCGGGGCAGGTAGAAGTCTTTCTGCGCGTCGTTTCCGAACTTGAGCAGAACCGGACCACTCTGCCGGTCCGCTACCCAATGTGCGCCGACAGGGAGTGCGGCGGCGAGCAGCTCCTCGTTCATCACATAGCGCTCGAGCGCGGTTCGCTCGCCGCCGCCATATTGCCTGGGCCAGGTCAGGCCGATCCATCCCTGTGCCGCGATCCGCTTGGTGGTTTCGATATCGAAGCCGAGGCCGATCTTTTCCGGCGGCGGCAAATGCCCTTCCGCGCGTTCGCGTGCGACGAAAGCGCGGACCTTCGCACGCAGCGTCTCGGCGGCTTCGGGGAGTTCGGGCAGGTCCAGATGAAGGGCGGTTGCGGACATAGGCTCAGGCCGTGATGTGCGAACCGCCATTCACCGACAGATGCTGTCCGGTGATGAAGGCGGCGGCGGGAGACAGCAGGAAGGCGATGGAATTGGCCGCCTCCTCCTTGGTCAGGAACCGGCCGAGCGGAATATTGGCGAGATAGCGATCGCGGAATTTTTCGCTGCGCACCGTCTCGGTCATGTCCGTCTCGACGATACCATAGGCGACCGAGTTGGTGCGGATCCCGTAGCGGCCCCATTCGCGTGCGGCCGACATGGTCAGGCCCAGTACGCCGGACTTGGCCGCGCCATAGTTGATCTGGCCGATCGTGCCCTTGCGGCCCGCATCCGACGAGATGTTGACGATGGCCCCGGGATCGCTCTCGCCGCTCTTGGCGCGAGCGATCATGTCCATGCCGACCGCCTGAAGCATGTTGAACGCGCCGGTCAGGTTGACGTCGATCACCGCCTGCCAGTCATCGGCGGTCATCTTGTCGATCATCGCAGTGCGGGTGATGCCCGCATTGTTCACCAGGCCATGGATACCGCCGAAGCGCGCAGCGGCCTCCGCCACAGCCTGTTTCACGAACGCGCGATCCGTGACGCTGCCGGCGATCTTCATCGCCTTGCCCGAATCGAACGATGCCAGCGCCGCGTCGAGTTGTTCTTCGCTGCGATCGAGCAGGATGACATTGGCGTCGAGCGCAGCGCAAAGCTGTGCGGTCGCCAGCCCGATCCCCTGTGCAGCTCCCGTGATCAGGATGGTGCGGCCTGACAGGTTCATTGGATTGGTCACGAAATTATTCCCCGAAATCGAAGTCTCCCGATCCGGTATGACGCGGCGCGCTCAGGGGGCAACCAGCGCAAGGCAAGCATCACGGGGATGCTGAAACAGCGTCAAGAACGCCTATCCGGGCATGGTCGCGCCGCCATTCACCCGCAGGATCTGACCGGTGACATAGCGGCTGGCATCGGAGGCGAGATAGAGCATGGCATGGGCGATGTCGGCAGGCTCGCCGGTTGCGCCGATCGGCGAACGGGCAGCGTTGCGGCGGAGCGTTTCCTCAAGCTTGTCCGCCGTCATTCGCGCCTGACCGGTCATCCCGGTCAGGACGAAGCCCGGCGCGACGGCATTGACGCGTATCTGCTTCGGCCCAAGCTCGACCGCCAGGCTGCGCGTCAGCATGTTCACCGCGGCCTTGGTCATCGCATAGACCGACAGGCCCGCCATCGGTTGGTCCGCGGCATTGGACGACACGTTGATGATCGTGCCCCCTCGCGTCCCCATCGCGCGTGCGGCGGCGGCGCAGCCCCAATAGGTGCCGTCCATGTTGATCCGCGCGATGCGCGCATAGGCCTCCGGTTCAGCATCGACCAGATCGAACAGGCCCGCTGTGCCAGCGACATTCGCCCAGATATCGATCGGGGCAATGGACGCGGCGAACCGGGCCAGCCGTTCGAGCGCCTGGGGGGCGGACAGATCGGCTGCGAAGGCATGCGCGGACTTGCCGATCTCGGCTGCGCGTGCGGCCAGCATCTTTCCGTCGATATCGGCCATCACGACCGTTGCGCCCATCGCGACATAGAAGCGTGCCGTTTCGAGCCCGATGCCGGATGCGGCCCCGGTAACGACAGCGAGCCGGTCATCCAGCCGATATACCGCGAGCGGATCCATCACTTGCCCTTATAGGCGGGCGGGCGCTTTTCCACCGCAGCCGCGACCGCCTCATGCTGATCGTCAGTCTGTTGGACGACGGCCTGCATCGCCGATGCGATCTCCAGTGCGGCGGACAGATCGAGCCGCGCCGATCTGCGCAGCAATCGCGTATTGAGCCGGATCGAATGGGCGGGATGCCGGGCGATCCGCTTCGCGAGTGCCTTGGCTTCATCGAGCAGCGTGGCGTGCGGCACCACGCCACTGACAAGCCCGATCTCGAGCGCACGTGCAGCATCGATCGTGTCACCGGTAAGCGCCAGTTCCGCCGCAGCCGATGCGCCGATCGCGCGATTGAGGAACCATGCGCCGCCGGCCGCCGAAGTCAGACCGAGCTTGATGAAGCTCTCCGCGAACTTTGCCCGTTCCGACGCGATGCGCATGGTGCACATCGTGGCGAAGTCCATCCCCGCGCCCATCGCTGCGCCATTGACCGCCGCGATCGAGGGGACTTCGAGGTCATACAGCGCGCGCGCGATCGTCTGCACGCCGGCCTGATAGGTCCGGCGGATTTCCGCCGCATTGCCTGCGAAGTGATTTGCGCGGGCATACATGTCCTTGATGTTGCCGCCCGCGCAGAACACGTCGCCTGCACCCGTCAAGATCACACAGCTGACGCTCATGTCCGAATTGGCTTCGGCGCAGGCGGCAACCAGCGCGCGCGTCAGCTCGGGGCTCAGCGCATTGCGCGTCGCGGGATCATCGATCGTCAGGATCAGGATCGGCCCCTCACGCTCGGCCTTGAGGACGGGGCCGCTCATGCAGAAGCCCTTTCGCGTGCCGTTTCGGGTTTGCCGATCTGGTCGCGTGATTCCAGCCTCAGGATCGGTCCGGCGAAGGTTTCGGGATCTTCGATGATCGCGCAGACATGCTCACCGACCTCGGTGTCCATCACCCAATGCGGTTCGGCGATGTCGCGCTTGCGCTCGCCATTGATCATGCTGATCAGCATGAGCTCGCGTATCTGCGCACCGTCGCGATATTCTCTGGCGAAGCCGCGGTACATCATCCGTTGTGCCGCCTGGAGCATCGAAAGCTGAGCCATTTTGGGGAGGATGAAGTCCGCTGTGCCGCCGCCGATCCCGATCAGCATCCCGTCTCGTGGCAGCCGTGGGAGCATCGCCTTGATCGCATGGAAATGGGTCAGCAAATTGGACGCATAGACCTCCGCCATTTCGGCGCTCGACCATTCGAGCAGGGGCTTTGCCGCATTGGGTGCATTGACCGCGATGGCGACTGCATCGATGCCCCCAAACGGCACCTGCGCTGCCTCCCACAATGCGATCGCGGCCTCGACCGAGCCGAGATCGCCGACCACGGTGGCGATGCCTGAGCCGTCATCATAGCGAACAAGGCGCTCGGCGTTTCGGTCCCCGGCGACAAGCCGGAAGCCCTGTGCGTGCGCGCCGCGGACGATGCCCTGTCCGATGTCCCCGCAAGCGCCGAGGACGAGAAGCCGTTTGGCTGCCATTTTGCTGTTCCTTCCGGGCACGATCCTAGACGCGGTGCCGCGCGCTGACACCGTGGCGCCGACGATCAACACATCCGTGCTGGGATGGCCCGGGACAGCCTAGGCTGTCCCGGCAGCCGGCTTGCGGGCGTAGCGATCGAGGACTTCCTGTAGGCCGCGCGGCGGCAACCGGTCGGCGGGCTTGTAGAAAGGCGACAGGATGCGCTTGAGATGCGCCTTGGCGTGCCGACCGGTGACCTGCTGGACATGCTGCTGCCGCGCGATCGAAGCGGCGCGTTCCTCCGCGCTCATGCCCTCGCGGTCCTTATCGAGCAGATAGGTCTGCACTTTGCGCACATGGCCGCGGATATGCTTTACCGCGTAGAAGAACGCCCAGATACGATAGAGATATGCGATCGGTCCGCGACCGAACAATGCGTGATAGACGTCGTGCGCCACCTCGCGATGCTCATATTCCTCGGCCAGATGCCATTTCCACATTTCGACCGCTTCGGTATCGGCGCCATCGAGGAATGGCGCGAAATCCTCGAAGAAATTGTCGACCGCGACGGAACTGACCGCCTCGAATCCCTCCGAATAGGCGACGTTGAAGCGCAGCGATTTGGTCTTCAGGAAGCGATCGTAATCCGCCTCATATTCCTTCTCGATCGCCAGCATGCCTTCATAACCGTCAGCGCGCAGCGCCTTGTTGAACAGCAGATGCTGCCGGCAATGCTGCATCTCCTGCTTGATGAAGATCGCCAGATCCTTGTGAAGTTTCTCATATCGGGCGGGCAGCGCAGCCTGCGCTTGCAGCATCACCTTGACCAGATAGGGTTCGATATAAGCCGGGACGGTCGATGCCGCGTTCTGCATCTGCGCGAATTCGCGATGCGGCGCCCAATGCGCCCGGACTTTCGAGAAATCCCATTTGGGAAAGCGTACCTGCATCATGCCTCTCCGGATGCGGCGGTTCTACGATCCGCCATGGCCAGAAAATAACATATTGTCGGCTTTTCGGGGAGGAGGGTGGAGCATATCACATATGTGATCCGTCTGCTATGGACAGCACGGATGTGATTGAGGCAGCTTGCGGTTGCCGATGGATCGCAAGCGCTCGTCAGCAGCGCCGAAATTAGGAGAGAACCGATGGCACGTCGCCGTTCGGCCCCGTCGCGAGACCGTATTCTGGTTCGCGCGCCGATTGAGAACAAGACCGTCAAATCTGCCGGTCGAGTGCTTGAAATCCTTGAATATTTTGACGATTTGCAACGTCAGTCGACGGTGATGGAGATCGCCGATGCGCTTGGCTATCCCCAGTCCAGCACCTCCGCGCTCCTTCGCAGTCTGGTGAGCTTGGGTTACCTCAACTATGATCCAATGGCGCGCACCTACATCACTTCGAGTCGCGTTGCGCTCCTTGGCAGCTGGGTCAACTCGCAGTTTTTTGCAGAGGGCGCCATCATCTCCATGATGAAGGAGCTAAACGAGCAGACGGGCGACACCATCGTCCTTGCCGTGCGCAACGGTCTGCATATCCAGTACATCCATGTGATCCAGGCGACCAGTCCGGCGCGACTGCACATGACGCTTGGGACCGTGCGCCCGCTCGCCGCATCGGGCGCGGGCTATGCGCTGCTCAGCACCATGACCGATTCGGAGATCACCCGGCTGGTGATGCGGATCAATGCCGAAGCGCAGGATGGCGAAGCTCTGGTCAAGATCCGCGACCTGCTCGAGGAGATCGCCGTGATCCGGCGCAAGGGCTATGCGTTCACCTGCGACATGGTGACCCGCGGCGGCGGCATCATCGCCGCGCCGCTGCCCCGGATCAGCGGGCAGCAGCGCATGATCGTCGGCATCGGCGGCATCAGCGAAGTGATGCGCGGGCGCGAGGAGGAACTGTCCAAGGCGCTGATGGAACAGATCGACGCGCGCTTTGGCCGCGGCAGCCGCAACGTCGTGCAGATGCCCAACCGGGAGCCGTCGCGCATCGTCATGCCGAGCCTGCAAACCGCGTGATGCGCTGCCTGCCAATCTGACCAATCGGGGGATCGAATGACGAACATGAACAAGGGTGCGGCACCCCTTGCCGGGCGCCGTGTCCTTGACTTGTCGCGTGTGCTGGCCGGCCCCTGGTGCACGATGGTGCTCGCGGACCTGGGTGCCGAGGTCACCAAGGTCGAGCATCCGCGCGGTGGTGACGACACGCGCCATTGGGGCCCGCCCTATACCGGTGGCGAGTCGGCCTATTATCTGTGCGCCAACCGCAACAAGCGCAGCATCGCGCTCGATATCTCGAAGCCCGAAGGACAGCGCATCGTGCGCGACCTGGCGGCGCAGGCCGATGTGCTGGTCGAGAATTACAAGCTTGGCGGGCTGGAGAAGTTCGGCCTCGGCTATTCATCGATCGCCGCGATCAACCCGCGCATCGTCTATTGTTCGATCTCGGGCTATGGGCGGCGCTCGCCCATCGCGGAGCGGCCCGGCTATGACTATGTGATCCAGGCCGAGGGGGGCTGATGTCGGTCACCGGCCCGGTCGATGGCGAGCCAATGAAGGTCGGGGTGGCTGTTGCCGATCTTTTCACCGGCATGGCGGCGGCGCAGGCGATCCTGGCGGCGCTGATCGCCGCCGATCGCGACGGGGCCGGGCAGCATCTCGACATGGCGCTCTATGATTGCCAGCTTGCGATGCTGGCCAATGTCGGCAGCGCCGCGCTTGTCGCCGGCACCGAGCCGCGCCGCTATGGGAACGGCCATCCGACGGTCGTGCCCTATCAATTGTTCGATACCCGCGACGGACAGGTAGTGGTCGCGGTCGGCAATGATGCGCAGTTCGCGGCCTTCGCAACCCGTCTGCTCGACCGGCCCGATCTCGCGACGGATGAACGGTTCGCGAAGAATGGTTCGCGCGTCGCCAATCGCGATGCGCTGCTGGCGGAGATCATGCCGCTGATGCGCGAGCACACGACCGAATGGTGGTTGGCGGGTCTGCGATCGGTCGGCGTACCGACCGGCGCGGTGCGTCAGGTTGGGGAAGCGCTCGCCGCGCCGGAAGCGACTGCGCGCGATATGGTCGCTAAGGTCGCGCATCCGAGCGCAGGCGAGCTGAAGCTCGTTGCTTCCCCGCTCAAGCTTGGCCGTACGCCGGTTGTCTCGCCGGTCGCCCCGCCGATGCTAGGCCAGCACAGCCGGACCGTGCTGGCAGAGCTCGGCTATCGAGCGGACGAGATCGAGGCGCTCCTCGAGACGGGCGTTATCGCCTGAACGCGGTCACGTATGTGATGAAACAGACAGTTGCACACGCAGCTTTGGAAAGCTGACATGATGTCAGCTATGCCGCGGACAGGAGAAGGATGAACATGACGGGAATCGACGTCGTCATCACTGGCATCGGACAGTCTGCGGTCGGGCGAAAGCTGCCGCAGTCGGGCCTCGAGCTGACCGTGGACGCGGCGCTTGAGGCGATCGCCGACGCCGGGCTGACTGTCGCCGACATCGACGGCATGTCGACCTTTCCGGGCCGCCGGCCCGATGCGATCCCGTTCTCCCCAGTCGGCACGATGGATCTCAAGGAAGCGCTCGATTTCAAACTGAACTGGTTTGCCGGGGCGATGGAAGGGTCGGCGCAGCTTGGTTCCATCATCAATGCCTATGCTGCGATCAAGGCGGGGTTGGCGCGGCACGTCCTGTGTTTCCGTACCGTCAAGGAAGGGTCGGGCGGGGCGTCGTGGAAGGAGAATGCCGAAGTCCGCACGCAACGCGTTCGGCTCGACGGCGAATTTCAGTATATTTTCCCCTATGACGCGATCTCGGCGACCAACTGGTTGTCGCAATATGCGCAGCGCCATTTTCATCTGTACGGGACCCGGCGCGAGC
The DNA here is from genome assembly GCF_024700005.1 of Sphingomonas sp. J344. Taxonomy (NCBI): domain Bacteria; kingdom Pseudomonadati; phylum Pseudomonadota; class Alphaproteobacteria; order Sphingomonadales; family Sphingomonadaceae; genus Sphingomonas; species Sphingomonas sp. J344. The sequence goes on from NZ_JAJONB010000001.1 coordinate 1,890,229, forward strand.
ATCTTGGCGCGATCGCACTCAACGCGCGGCGCGGCGCGATGGACAATCCCAAGGCGCTGTTCCGCGAACCGATGACGATGGACGATTATCTGTCGGCGCGGATGATCAGCACGCCGTTCGGTCTGCTCGATTGCGATGCACCGACCGATGCCTCGACCGTGATCCTGCTCTCCGCCGCGGATGCGGTGGCAGACCGCAGCAAGCCGGTCGTGCGCATCGACTCGGTGGGTGGTGGCATCCATGGCCGGGCCGCCTGGGACCAGGCGGACATGCCGCGCATGGCGGCACATGATGCGGCACGGATGCTGTGGTCGCGAACCGATTTGAAGCCTGCGGACGTCGATGTCGCGCTGCTCTATGATGGGTTCAGTTTCCTCGCATTGACCTGGCTCGAGGCGATGGGGTTTTGCGGGATCGGCGAGGGCGGCGCGTTTGTCGAAGGCGGCAGCCGAATCGCGCGTGACGGCGCGCTGCCGCTCAATCCGCATGGCGGGCAATTGTCCGGTGGGCGCACCCATGGCTTCGGTTTCATTCACGAAGCTGTGGTCCAGCTTCGCGGGCAGGGCGGAGCACGGCAGGTTGCCGGAGATCCCAAGGTTGCAGCGGTCACCAATGGCGGCGGTCCGATGGCGGGCGCGATGCTGCTGGTACGCGACTGAACAAGATGAGAGGACGATCATGACGAACCCCAACTGGTCTCCCGGCACGCAGACGACCACGGTCGAAGTGCTGCGGAGCGCCCTGGCGAAGCGCGGCCCCAACTGGGAGTTCGTGGATTATTCGGGCGAGAAGTACACGCTTGGCTTCCTCGACGCGCAGAGCACGAGCCTTGCCCATGCCTTGCGGGCATCGGGCGCGCGTCCCGGCGAATGCGTGATATCGATCCTCGACAACTGCGTCGAACAGCTGCTGCTGCTGTTCGCCTGCGCAAAGATCGGCGCGGTCCATGTCCCGCTCAATACCGCCTATAAGGGCGAGTATCTGCGCCACCAGGTCGCGGACTCGCGGGCCGCCGTGCTGGTCGCCGAAAAGGAATATGTCGAGCGGCTGATCGCGATCGAGGGTGGCCTGCCCGACGCCCGGGTGCTGCTGATCAAGGGCGAGCTGCCGGAAGGCATGGCGGCGAACAAGCTCGAGATGCGCATGCTCGCCGATGTGCTGGTCCCGACCGAGGAGCCCACGGGCCATGAGAGCAAGCCCGGCGATCTTGCGATGCTGGTCTACACCGCCGGCACCACCGGCCCCTCCAAGGGCTGCATGATCAGTCAGAACTATCTGTGCAACCAGGCACGACAGCTTGCGACCTGCCTTCATTATGACGGGGATGATGTCGTGTGGACGCCGTTGCCCGGCTTCCACATGAACCAATATTCCGCGACCGTCCTGTCGTCGATGATGGTTGGCGGGAAATGCGCGATCTATCCGCGCTTCTCGGTGTCGCGTTTTTGGGACGAGCTGGAGCGGGTCGGCGCGACCGTCACTCATATCCTCTCGTCGATGGTGCGGTTTGTGGCCGAGGCGCCCGACAACCCCGCCTCGTTGCGTTACAAGGGCAAGCTGCGCGTGGCAGGGGGCGCGCCGTTTCCTGAAGAGCTGCAGACGATCTGGCGCGAACGCTTTGCGCCCAAACATGTCCATGCGCCCGTAGGCTACGGCCTGACCGAATGCGCGATCGTCACGAGCGTCGACATGACCGTGCCGCGCCCCACCGCAAGCTCGGGCACCCACAATGACGATTTCGAGGTGATGATCGTCGACGATGACGACGCTGAGGTTCCGGCCGACACGCCAGGCGAAATCCTGGTCCGCCCGAAAAAGCCCCATGTGATGTTCGAGGGCTATTGGGGCCGGCCCGCCGAAACGATGAAGGTGCTCAAGAACTTCTGGTTCCACACCGGCGACATCGGCAAGTTCGACGCTGACGGCTGGTTCTACTTCCTCGACCGGAAGAAGGACTATCTGCGCCGCCGCGGCGAGAATATCTCCTCGATGGAAGTGGAGGGGGTGTTCAGCCTGCATCCCGCCATCCAGGAAGTCGCCGTCCATGCCGTGCTCGCCGATCTGGAGGACGATGTGAAGGCGACGATCGTCCTCGTCGAGGGGGGCGGGGTTGACCGAGGAAGAACTGTGCCGCTGGTCGGTTGAGAACCTGCCCTATTTCGCGGTGCCGCGCTTTATCGAATTCCGCGCGGCGTTGCCCAAGAACCCCGTCGGACGTGTGCTCAAATATGAGCTGCGCGATCAGGGGATCACTGAGGCGACCTGGGACCGCGACACCTCGTCGGTCGAACTGGTCAAGCGCTGAGCTGAACCGCCTTTACGCAGGGTGCGGATTGTTGTAGTCAGAAAACCAACAATATGTCAGTTTTAGGAAGAGGATCGATGCCATGAAGGTTGAGGATCTCATTATCGTCAGCGTCGACGACCATATCGTCGAGCCGCCCACCATGTACGATCAGCATCTTTCGGTGCAGCACAAAGCGATCAAGCCGGAGCTGCGCAAGGATGCGAACGGCGCAGATTTCTGGCTGTACGAGGGCAAGCGTACCGGCTCGATCGGGCTGAATGCCGTCGTCGGCCGGATGAAAGAGGAATATGGCTGCGAGCCGGTTTCCTTCGAGCAGATGCGCAAGGGCGCGTGGGACATCGATTCACGCATCGAGGACATGAACGCCAACGGGATCCTGGCTTCGCTCAACTTTCCCAGCGTGGTCCGATTCGACGGCGCGCTGTTCCACGAGTTCGACAACAAGGCGAACGCGCTGACGCTGTTGCGGGCCTATAATGACTGGCATATCGACGAATGGTGCGGCAGCCATCCGGGCCGCAACATTCCGCTGGCGCTGGTGCCCTATTGGGACATCGATGCGACGGTCGAGGAGATCAAGCGCGTGTCCGCAAAGGGCTGCCACGCGATCACCTTCAGCGACAATCCCTCGCTCAAGGGACAGCCGAGCATCCACAACGAGCATTGGGAACCGCTCTGGAAGGCGTGCGCCGACCACGACATCGTGATCAATATTCATATCGGATCGGGCGCGCAGGCCCCGCATGCATCGATGGAATCGCCGATCGATGCCTGGATCACGACCATGCCGATCTCGATCGTCAATTCGGCGGCGGACTGGCTGCACCTTAAGGCATTGCAGCGCTATCCGCTTCAGGTCTCGCTGTCCGAAGGCGGGATCGGCTGGATTCCCTATTTCCTCGAACGTGCCGACTTCGTCCATGAGCATCACAAGGCCTGGACCCACGCCGATTTCGGAAAGAAGAAGCCGAGCGATGTGTTCCGCGAGCATTTCCTGACCTGCTTCATCGACGACGCCTTCGGCCTCGAGAATCTCGACAAGATCGGCGAGAACAATGTCGCCTATGAATGCGATTATCCGCACTCCGATACGGTGTGGCCGGAATCGGCCGACCGCCTGAGGGCGACGCTGAGCGGGATTTCCGACACGGCGATCGAGAAGATCACCCATGGCAACGCGTTGCGCCTGTTCAACTTCGACGCTTTTGGAATGATGGGCGGCCGGGAGAACTGCACCGTCGGCAGGTTGCGCAAGGCAGCCGAGCATATCGACACCGCGCCCCGAAGCTATGGTGGCCCCGCACCGCTCGCCGAGGGCGAGGTCGCGCGCCGGGTGACCTCGGGCGACATCACCAAAATGTTCATGGACGTCGCCAAGCAGGACGGCGAACTCGAAGCGGCCGAGTGAGATGGGTGCCGGTTATCAGCGGATGCTGCCCAGGCTCGACGATCTGAACCGCTTCTATTGGACAAGCGGCGAAGACGGCGTGCTGCGCATGCTGCGATGCCAGGATTGCAGCTTCTGGGTGCATCCGCCCCAACCGGTCTGTCCGAAATGCCTGACCAAGCATCTCGCCCCCGAGCCGCTGTCCGGACGAGGCACGGTGTTCAGCTATACGGTGAACGAGAAGGCGTGGGGTCCGGGCCTTGAGGTGCCCTATGTCATCGGCGTCGTTCGGCTGGACGAGCAGGATGGGCTTCAGCTCACCACCAACATACGCGGCATCGCATCCGATCAGGTCCACATCGGCATGCGTGTCAGAGTCACGTTCGATCACGATGAGGATATCTGGCTTCCGATGTTCGAACCCGAAGCAATACGCAACGCGGCCTGATACGGCTGCGGCGATCAAGGGAGAGATTGTGGCTGTAACGGCTGTACTTGAACGCGAACCCGAAACCCGCATTTTGCCCTATGCGGTCTATGACGGCGATGGACATCTCTATGAGACGATGGACACGTTCCGCCGCCATCTGCCCAAGCAGTTTCACAAGGATTTCCAGTATGTGCAGGTCGAGGGCCGCACCAAGCTGGCGATCAACGGGCATATCAGCGAATATATACCCAACCCGACCTTCGAGGTCGTCGCTGCGCCGGGCAGCCATGAAATCTGGTATCGCGGCGAGAATGCCGAGGGCAAGACGCTGCGCGAGCTCACCGGCGATCCGCTGGCCTATCAGCCCGAGTTCGGCAATCCCGAAGCCCGGCTGAAGCTGCTCGACGAGCAGGGCGTGCACGCCCAGCTCATCTTCCCGACCCTGGCCTCGATCATCGAGGGGCATATGGGCAACAATGTCGAGCTGATGGCGGCGCTGGTTCATTCGCTCAACGCCTGGGTGCTCGACGAATGGACCTTCAACTACAAGGACCGGCTCTATCCCTGCGCCTATATCTCGCTGGCCGATGCCGAGAAGGCCGAACAGGAACTGGATTGGGCGCTGAAGAATGGCGCACGCCATATCCTGATCCGTCCGGCGCCGGTGCCCGGACTGTTCGGCCCGCGTTCCCCTGGCCTCCGCGAGTTCGACCGTTTCTGGGGCAAGGTCAACGGATCGAACATCTTCGTCGTACTGCATGTGTCCGACAGCGGTTACGATCAGATCTATCGCTGGTGGGGTAGCGGCGCCAGCGAGATGGTCGCGTTCGACCGTTCGGATCCGTTGAAGGCTTGCATGGATACGCAGGGGCGCTCGATCGCCGACACCATCGCGGCGCTGATCGCGCATGGCGTGATGGATCGCTTCCCGAACATTCGCTGGATGTCGGCCGAGAACGGCTCGATCTGGGTTCCGCATCTGATGAAGATGTTCAAGCGCGCCCATGGCCAGATGCCGCAGGCGTTCAAGCGCCATCCGATCGATACGTTCCGAGAGAGCGTGTTCGTCGAGCCATATTACGAGGAGGACCTGAACGAGCTGCGCGAATTCGTCCCGGTCGAGCGCCTGGTGTTCGGCAGCGACTGGCCGCATGCCGAAGGGCTCGCGATGCCGCTCGACTTCCTCCACGAGGTGAAGGATTTCACGCCGGCAGAACAGGAGATGTTCATGAGCAGCAACTTGAAGGGCCTGCTCGACGGCAAGCGCTGAACATCGCGATAGGCAAGCTATGCCGCCCGGACCCTGGGTCCGGGCGGCTTCTTTATGCCTGGTGGCGAAACGAGGCGAGTGCGCGATCTGCGGGCGAACCCTTGACGGTCGGCGTGAACAGCAATGTCAGGATGTCGATCTCGGCCTGTTTCAGGTCATCCGGCGCGACGATCGCAGGATTCTGTCGCATCGTTGCGGGACGCGCTGCCATGCGCTCGATCGCCGAATAGATGATCACGCTGCGCGCCAGTGCCGATTTCGGATCGACGTCATCGGGGTGCGCCGCGAGGATGCGTTCGGCGATCGCGTGGATCAGCGGCATTGCCGCTTCCTGGCGGACGGCGAGGAACGCGGGATGCGCGCTGTCCGACAAATAGTTGCGGACCGTGAGGATCGTTCGATGCCGGTCCCAATAGGCGCTGAAGGCGTCGATGAAGCGCGTCGCATGTTCTGCAGGCGTGGCCGATGTCCAGTCGCCGCGTAGCGCCTCCTGGACCTCATCCATGTCTGCCCCGGCCTCATGGCTGAGGGCCAGAAGGATTTCGTCGATATCCTTGAAGTACAAATAGAATGTTTGCGAAGCCAGTGTCGCAGCGCGGGCAATGGCACTGGCCGTCAACTTGTGCGCCGGCTCGACCGCGATCAGCTGACGGGCCGCATCGAGCAACCGCCGCCGGCTTTCGGCGCCCTTGCGGCCGATCGACTGTCCATGCTTGTTCGTCTCGTCCATCCCGCTGTGGAACGCCGCGAGGCGCTCCCTGTCAAGCGTGGGCGGATTCAGCTTCGCGATTTGGGCATGCCCAGCGACTTCTCGGCGATCAGGCTGCGGTGCACTTCGCTGGTGCCGCCATAGACGGTCATGGCGATGGCCCGCCGCATCGTTGTCTCGACATAGTCCATGTCGGGATCGACACCGCGCACCAGCGAACCGGGCGCGCCGGCCTCGACGATCGCGCTGGCATCCCGGTACATGGTTTCGGTCGTGAACATCTTCGCCATCGGACCATAGCTGATGTCGTGGATGCCTTCGACATCCGCCCACACCTGGCGCCGGCAGAGCACGTCCGCCACTTCGTCGTTGATTGCGGCACGAGCCAGCACGCGACGAAGAAACGGGTTGTCGATCGGCGCCGCGCCATTGCCGCTGGGCTTGCGCGCCCAGGTAAGGGCTCGGCGCATCATCGCGGTCTGCGCCGCGTGATAGCCTGATCCACCATGTTCGAAGCCGAGCGCCGATGCCATGACGCGCGCGCCGTCGCCGACCTCACCGATGCGGTAGCGATCCGAAATGCGGACATCCGTGAAGTAGGTGATGTTCGTCTTCTCGTCCTGCAGCGTATAGACCGGGTGCAGTTCGATGCCGGGCAGCTTCATCGGCATGATGAACATCGTCAGGCCCTGGTGCTTCTTGCCGCTATTGTCGGTGCGGGTCAGCATCAGGATATAGTCGGCCTGGTGGCCGTTGGTGGTGAACATTTTCTGCCCGTTCAGCACCCATTCGTCACCATCGCGTACGGCACTGAACTTTGTCCCGAACACGTCCGAGCCCGATTGCGGCTCGGAGAAGCCGAGCGCGCCCAATGCTTCGCCGCGGGCGATGGCGCCGACGATCTCTTCCTTTGTTTCCGGCTGCGACCAGAGCTGCGCCATCTTGGCGACGAACTCGGTGACAGCGATCGGCGTGCGGGTCCAACCGATATCTTCCCACATCGGCGCAGCGGCCATCACTTCGTAGCGGCTGCGGACCTTCTGGCCGTCGGCGCCGAGGTCGGGATAGGCATGGCCAGCCTCGGCCAGCTTCTTGTGGAATCCGGGATGGTGGCCCGCGGTGGAATGATGCTTCTTCGCCTCGATATCGGGGGTCATCTGCCCTTCGACGAAGCTGCGCAACTCGGCGGCATAGGCGTCGGCCTCCGCGCCCCATTCGAAATCGATCTCCACCTCCCCGGCGCGGGGCAGGGCTACGGTCTCGCCGTCCCAAAGGCGCGCGGCGATGCGGTCGAGCTCGGCATTGGGGTCGCCCGCGATCAGCGACAGCAGCTTGGCGCGGCGGAAATAGAGCTGGACGTCATATTCGAGGCTGAGGCCATAGCCACCAAAGGTACGCACCGAATGTTGCACCGCCTGGTCTACGCTATGGGCCGCCCACCAATAGGCCATGGCGGCGCGCGCGCCTCCTTGGCATCGCCCGCTGCAATCGAGGCAATGGCGCGCCATGCCAGCAGCTTTGCCCCGTCCATATGCGTCGCCGCGTCGGCCATCGGATGCGCAATGCCCTGATAGGCGCCGATCGGCGAGCCATAGGCATGGCGTTCGACCGAATAGGCGGCGGCGAGCTCGAGCGCCCGGCGGCCAAGACCGGCCAGATAGGCAGCGGTGAGGACCTTCCATTCCTCGCACGCGGCGGCGAACTGCGATACCGCAATGTCGCCGGTCGCCAGCACGAACCGCTCGCCCGCGCCGTCCGACAGATCGAGATTGGCGACCGCGGCGGCGGCGATATTGGACGCTTTCGCGGCATTCAACCCGGTCAGGGCGACGAGGTCGTTTCCGTCAAGCGCGAGCACGACATGGGCGCGCGACCCGCCGAGCACCGGTTGGGCCACGCCCGGCACGACCGGGTTGAGCGCAAGCGTTGCGATCGCCCCGCTATCGACCGCGGACAACAGCGCGGCGGGGGCATCCAGCCGGTGGAGCAGCGCGATCGCAACGATCGCTTCGATCAGCGGCACGGGCGCGACATGGCGGCCTGCTTCCTCGGCAACGATGGCCGCGTCCATCAGCGTCATCCCGCCATCCTGCGGCTCGATCGCCCGGATACCGACAATGCCCAGCTCAACCAGCTTGTCCCATAGTGCCTGATCGACCCCTGTATCCTCGGCGGCGCGCAGCCGCTCCGGCGTCGCCTCGTCCGCGAACAGGCGGGCGACGGTGTCCTTCAGCATCGACTGGCTTTCGGAGAGGGCAAGCTTCATTGGACGGGATCCTTCAGGCCTTCTTGTTGGCTGCAGTCATTTCTTCGAGATTGGCGAGCGTGACCCGGCCTTCGGCGGCCCAGGCATTGGCATGGCCCAGAGAATGGGTATCGAAGCACGCCTGGATCGCGGCATATTGTCCCATGATGTCCATCGTCTGATTGACCGCGCGCTTGGCCATGAGCAGGCCGTGCGGATGCTTGGTCGCGATGTCGTTCGCCAATGCCAGCGTGGCCTCATGCAGCTGCTCAAGCGGGACGACGCGATTGATCATGCCGACCTTCTCGGCCTCTTCGGCATTCATCCAGCGGCCGGTGAACAGCATTTCCTTGGCCTTGCGGGGGCCGAACTCCCAGGTGTGGCCGTGATATTCGACGCCGCCGATCGCCATGTTGATCACGGGATCGGAAAAGCGCGAATTGTCGGCCGCGACGATCAGATCCATCGGCCAGATCAGCATCAGCCCGGCCGCGACACAGGCCCCCTGAACCGCGGCGATGGTGGGCTTGGGGAGGTTGCGCCACTTGTTCGAATAGCCGAGGAAATGCTTGCTTTCCCAGCGGTACATCCGAAGCAGGCCGTTCGCGCTGACATCGTCGAACATCGACAGCCAGGGTTCGTGCTTCACCACCTCCGCCGAGATGTCATGGCCGGCCGAGAAATGCTTGCCGCTGGCATTCAGCACGATGACCCGGACATTGTCGTCGGCGACCGCCTTGTCGAACGCAGCGTCCAGTTCGGCGAGCAGAGGCGGGTGCTGCGCGTTGTTCGCCTCGGGCCGATTGAGTGTGACGATCGCAACGCGGTCGCGAACTTCGTACAGGATAAAGCTCATCTTGCTGCTCCTCAGCGCATCGGCATGCGGATGGCGCCATCGAGACGCACGGTCTCGCCGTTGAAATAGCCGTTTCGTACCATTTCCAGCACCAGGCTGGCATATTCAGCCGGCGCCCCGAAGCGTTTCGGAAAGGGGACCGATGCCTCCAGTACGCTGCGCACATTGTCCGGCACGCCCAGCATCGGCGGCGTCGCGAAAATGCCCGGCATGATCGTGTTGATGCGGATCGCCGAACCGGAGAGATCGCGCGCGATCGGGAGCGTCATGCCGACCACGGCTGCCTTCGACGCTGAATAGGCCGCCTGACCCATCTGCCCGTCCTGGGCTGCAGCGGATGCGGTGCAAACGATCGCGCCGCGCTCCCCGTCCACCGGGTCGAGCGTCAGCATGCCCGCCGCCGAACGGGTGATGCAGCGAAATGTGCCCACCGTGTTGACCATCAAAACCCAGGCGAACTTGTCGCTGGGGAAATACTTGATCTCACCGGTCTTCTTGTCGACGCCGGCGGTCTTGATCGAGTTGCCCGTCCCGGCGCAATTGACCAGTACCCGCTCCTGGCCATTTGCCGAGCGGGCCTTCTCGAACGCCGCATCGACTGACTCGTCGGACAGCACATCGACCTTGCAGAAAATGCCGCCGATTTCGGCGGCGACCTTCTCGCCCAGTTCCTCATTGAGATCGAAGATGGCGACTTTCGCGCCTGTTTCGGCGATCGCCTTCGCGGTTGCGTGCCCCAGGCCGGAGGCGCCGCCGGTGACGATCGCGGAAATCGAGATCGAGTTTCATAAGCGTCTGCTCCAGGAAGCATTGTGAACGTATCGGCCCCTTCAGCCTGTCGGACATTGCGGTATGTCTCGCGCCGTCTCTGCGCAATGGAGCGGCAGCCAAGCGCATGGTTGTGATGCGTCGCGCCAAGGATACGAAACGGCGCCCGCATCCGATAAGCTCGCCCGGGGCAACAGGATATCAACATGGCCATCGCTGAACGGCTTCGGTGCAATCTTGAGCTACCCGTGATGGTGGCGCCGATGTTCCTCATCTCAAATCCGGCGCTGACGATTGCGGCATGCAAGGCAGGGATCATCGGAACCTTCCCGTCGCTGAACGCGCGCAGTGCGGCGGACTATGAGAGCTGGCTCGAGCAGATCGGCGCTGCGTTGGACGAGACTGATGCGGCCTATGGCGTGAACCTGATCGTCGGCAAGCAGAATGGACGGCTGGCTGAAGATCTGGCGATTACGGTGCGACGCCAGGTTCCGCTCGTGATCACCTCCTTCGGAGCGGATCACGATGTCGTTGCGGCGGTACATGACTATGGTGGCACCGTCTTTCACGACGTCGCCAGCGCGCGCCACGCCGAGATCGCAGCGCAGGCGGGGGTCGATGGCCTGATCGTGTTGACCACAGGTGCCGGCGGGCACACCGGCTGGCTCAACCCCTTTGCGGTGCTGAACGAGGTGCGCGCCGTATTCGACGGCACCATCCTGCTTGCCGGGGGCATGTCAACGGGGCGGGACGTAGCTGCAGCGCGGATGATGGGAGCGGATCTTGCCTATATGGGCACCCGCTTCATCGCGACGCGCGAGGCATCGGTACATCCCGACTATCACGCGATGCTCATCGCATCGCGCGCAAAGGATGTGCTGGCGACACGCGGGATCAGCGGGACGCCGGCGAATTTCCTGACCAGATCGCTCACCGCCAATGGGCTCGACCCGGCTTTGTTTCAGGCCGCGACCGGCCCGCTTCCCGTGCTTGACGAACGCGGACTCAGACCCTGGAAGGACATCTGGTCGGCGGGGCAGGGCGTCGGTGCGATCACGGACGTGCCGTCCGTCGCCGAACTGGTCGAGCGCTTGTCTGCCGACTATGCGGCCGCGATCCGGGGCGGTTAGCCCGCCTTGAAGGCTGCGAGCGCGGCCTTCGCCTCATTGCTTCCAGACGTCGCGATTGCCAGTTCGCGCTCCACGTCCAGGCCTTCGGCAAGCGGCATCCCGCTCGCGCGTACCGCTTGACGTATCGCGGCTTCGGCCGAGGGACTGTTGCCTGCGCGTTGCAGTGCGAATTCGACTGCGGCCTCGACCACATTCTCGCTGATCCGATCGATCAGCCCCCAGGCCAGCGCGGTGACCGGGTCGATCGGGTCGCCGCTCAGCATCAGGTCGAGCGACCGCGTCTCGCCGATCAGGCGGGGCAAGATCTGCGTCGCCCCATAAGCGGGTATCAGGCCGAGTTTCACCTCGGGCAGGCCAAGCACGGCATTAGGGTCGGCGATCCGAAACTGCAGTCCCAATGCGATTTCCAGCCCGCCTCCCAGTGCGTAGCCGGAAAGCGCGGCGACCCCGATTTTCGGAAATGCCCGGAGCCGCTGGATCAACGCATGCATGTGACGGATGCGCAACTCGCCATCCGCGCCCTTCTCCTTGAGGTCGGAACCGACGCAAAAGGCGCGCGGCGAACCTGTGATCACCAAAGCGCGGCTGGCATCGCTCTCGATCGTGTCGAGATGGGTGTTGAGCTCAGCCAGCATTGCCGTGTCGATCGCGTTCAATCGCTCCGGGCGATTGAACATGAGCACCGCGACATCGCGGTCATCGGTCCGCATGATCCTCATCACGGGCCAGCTTCCTATCTCCGCAGTGCGCAGCGCAAGGTGCCGGGTAGAGCATCGCATATTCGATGCTTTCTGGTTGCGTTGGCGGCAGCGGGCGATCGGGTTAGATCGCGTAGAATCGAGTGTATGGAGGACAGCGATGGGACATGTGATCGTCACCGGGGGACTGGGCGGATTGGGGCGCGCGGTCGTGACGACCTTGAAGTCGCGGGGGCATCGCGTGGTTGCAGTCGATATCGCATCGGGCGAGAGTGACGCAGACCGCGTCATCGCGGGTGTTGATCTTGCCGATGAAACGGCGGTGGCGACAGCATTCTCCGAAGCAGCGGGTGCGTTGGGCGAGATCGACGCGTTGATCAATGTCGCCGGCGGTTTCACCTGGGAGCCGGTGGAAACCGGGTCGATCGCAAGCTGGGACGCCATGTATCGCATCAACCTGCGCACCGCAGCAATCAGCTCGCGGGCGGTGCTGCCTCACCTGAAATCGGGTGCGATCGTGAATGTCGGCGCGGCGGCATCCGCCGCGCCGGGCATGGGCATGGCGCCCTATGCGGCCTCGAAGGCAGGCGTCATGGCGCTGACCGAGAGCCTTGCCGAAGAGCTTCGGGGCAGGGGCATCCGCGTCAACGCAATTCTGCCGACCATCCTCGATACGCCGGCCAACCGCAAGGACATGCCCGACGCCGATCCGGCGGGTTGGGTGAGTCTCGAAAGCGCGGCGGCTGTGGTGGCGTTCCTGCTCTCGCAGGATGCCGCGGCGATCACCGGGACCGGTATCAAGCTTTCACTCGGTACAGCGGGCGCCTAGATTCCACATCATGACGCGTGCTGATGCTTCCTTTCGATCCTCGTCGCCGCACGCGTTGGGCCGCAAGGGGCGCGAGACGCGCCAACGCCTGGTCGACGCGGCCGCGCTGTTGCTCGCTTCGACCTCGCCGATGGACCTCACCGCGATGGCGATCGCCGCCGAGGCCGGAACCGCATCGGCAACATTCTACGTCTATTTTCGCGATGTGCAGGATATTCTCTATGCGCTCAGCGAGGCGGCGACCGAAGACATGCTGGCAGCATTTTCGAAGCTCGACATCTTCCACAGCAACGCGCGGGTTGCGGAAGACAGCGAGGCATTCCTGAAGATGCTTGCCGAGCAATGGGAGCGGCACAATGCGGTGCTTCACTATCGCATGATGGAAGCCGACCGGGGGGATCCGCGGTTCGCCAGATTGCGCGGCCGATGGGCGGAAGCGGTGCTCAACCGTTTTTGGGAGTTGTTGAAGCGGGCGCCGCATCTCGAACCGCCGCTGGATGAAACCGACGCCTATGCCGAGAGCATCGTGCTGTTCGCATCGATTGAGCGGCTGGCCGCTGCGGTGCACCGGGAACCCCGGCTGACCATATCGGCGCAGCGTATCCGCGCCGCACAGGCGCGCATTTTGACCCGCATGATTGCGCCGCAGGGCTGGGGAAGGGGCCGGCGCGCCGGCCCCTGCGCGTCAGAGACCGATCGCCTTGCGGGTCAGGGGTGGTCTTGAGTCGCGCCCCGTCGGCCGACAGCGTCGAGATCGGCACGCGATACACCTTCATCTGCGCGGTGAAGGTAACGAAGCCGCCCGCATCATTCACTTCATAGACCTTGCCCAGCACGCGGCCGTCGGCGTCGATGATCGTCTGGTTCTTCTTTACGGCGATCGCCGCCGCGGGCGCGGCCTGCGCGGCCAATGCTTGCATCGGCGCGGCGAAGAGGAGTGCCGTGCACACGCACGTCAGATAGGGTTTCATAATTTGATCGGTCTCCAAGCCTGTCCGCGGACAGCACGAACAACTCGCACTTGCCGCGATGCAGCATGGCTTGCAATCGTATTCTTGATGGATTGTCAGAATTAACGAGCAGACTGTCCGTTCTTGCTCTGGGGAGGGTGTCGAGCGGGAAACGGGATCATCGCGACCGAACATGATCGCTCTTGTTCGCTATAGTGTCCGGCCTCGATCGTCATCGGCCCGCAAATGAAGACGGCGGACCGCAAGGCCCGCCGTCTCGTCATGACAACAGTCAGTCGAGTGTCAGAATTTCAGCTTGGCCTGAACACCATAGGTGCGCGGTTCGTTGTAGAACAGCGACGCATATCCAGCTGAAGTCGCGGTATTGGCACCACCGACCGCATAGACTTCGTTGAACAGGTTACGGGCAAAGACGCCCAGCGTCAGCGGGGTCCCGCCGACATCGGTCCAGTCCAGCCGCGCGCCAACCACCGCATAGGCGCCTTGGCTCAACTGCTTGTCGCTCTTGAACGGACTGAAATAGGTCCGGCTCGCCCGATAGACATCGGCGTTGAACGTCAGACCCCCGATATCCGGGCCGAGCGAGGTTTCGTAGCTGACATTGCCGCCCAGGGTGAGCGCGGGCGCATAGGGGAACGCCGTGTCCTCGGGCTTAGCCGGGAAGGCGTTTCGCGATGCAAGGACTGCCGGGGTTCCCGTATCCAGATATTTTGCATCATTGTAGCTGATAAAGCCGCCGAATGTGAGGCCGCGTGTCGGCGTGATCGTCGCGTCGATGTCGAAGCCCTGCACCCGCGCCTTGCCGGCATTGATGATGATCGTGCCCGCCGACGGGTCGTTATTGGGATTACCGTCGCCATCGAAATTGTTGTTGGTTCCGTTAACGCCGCGCTGCGACCCGTTATACGTGCCCCGGAAGACATCGATGTTGAACGTGCCGCGCACCCCGCCCGCAGACCAGCGTGCCTTCATGCCGATTTCGGCATCCACCACCGTTTCGGGTTCATAGGTCTGGAACGGGGTCAGGATCCCGCCAAGAACCGGCGTGTTGACGCCGCCCGCGCGATAGCCGCGGCGAACCGTGGCATAGAGGAAAATGCTCTCGGTCGCCTGATAGTTGACGCCGAAATTCCATGTCCAGGCGGCGGAATCCGCGACGGATTGCGTGCCCTTTATCGCCACCGGAGCGCCGTTCACCGTGAGCGTTCCGCCGTTCCGGCACTGATCGAGCGATGCGACCGGCGTGCCGGGAACATACGGATTGTTCGCGCTATAGCCAGTCGCGCACGAGGTGGTCTTGTCCCATGTGTGACGGACACCGGCATCGATCTTGAAGCCGCCGCCCAGGTTGAAACTGGCTTGTCCAAACAGCGCTTTGCTTTCTTGCGTACGATAGCTCAGCACAAGCGAAGCGGGCAGGCGGGGCGTGAAGGGAGCGACGATCAGACCGGTGCGGCCGCTGGGCTTCGATTTGAGATAGAATGCGCCGAAGATGGTATCGAGCCGGTCCTCGAGGAAGCTTCCCTGGACCTGGAATTCCTCGCTGAACTGGCTGAAATCCTGAAGATTCTCAGCCGTTGTCAGCCCCATCTCGGTGCCGTCGGTATCGGTCAGGCTGTAGTGATAGGCGGTTCTGTACCCTAGAATGTTCTTCAGCGTGATGTTGCCGAGATTGAGCGTGGTCGTGTTCGACAAGCCCTGGAGCTGAACATTCTGGAAGACGCGCGGAGCGGTGAAGTTCTTGCGGACCCCCGCGGCCTGTTGCCGCGCCAGCGCGAGATCGACATCGCAGGAGGCCGAGGTACCGCAATCGAAGAAGGTGTTGAAACCGGGAAAGCGCGGCGTGATCGTTCCGGGATACAGATGGGTCAGGACGGCAGCGTCGCCCTGCCGTTCCCAGCGGATATTGTCATAGACCGTGGTGTTCTGGAAATCGCCGAGATCGATCAGCAGCGACACGCGGAACGACGTGTCGTTGATGTCATTCAGATCCTGCCCGGTGACCTGGGATATCGTGTGCCCGTCGCGCTTGTTGCGCTGGCCGGCGACGCGGATCGCAACCTTGTCCTGGACGATCGGCACATTGAGCGCCCCTTCGACAACGATCGCGTTGTAATTGCCATAGCTGGCGGACAGGTAGCCGCCGAGTTCGTGCGACGGCGCCGTGGGATAGACCAGCACCGCGCCGGAGGTCGAGTTTCGGCCGAACAGGGTACCCTGCGGTCCCTTCAGAACCTGGACCGAGGAAAGATCGTAGGTCGGGATGACGCTGGCCACATAAGGAAGCGGCACATCGGCAAAATAGGTAAGAACGGGCTGCGCGGCATCGCCGATATTCGAGCGGCTCTGCGCACGGATCACGATCTGCGGGTTGGCGCTGCCGCCCGAGCGGCCATAGGTGAGGCCAGGCGTCGCCTGGGTCAGCTGGTCGATCGAGGTGATCGAACGCTCGGCCAGCATCGAGCTGTCGAATGCTGTGACGGCAACCGGGACGCGCGACAGAGCTTCCTCGCGGCGACGGGCCGTAACGACGATTTCCGCCGGTGCGCCGGCGTCGTCCTGTGCGGCCGGTGCGCCCGGGTCCGCAGCCGTTTGCCCGGCCGTTTGAGCCGGCGACGCCGCGCTGGCCACAGGCTCGTCCGCGGCGAAGGAAGGCGTGGAAATCAATGCGGCGATTGCACTTGCGGTCAGCAAGGCGCGCTTGGAAACAGGCTTCATATCCCCTCCCTCGGGTCCATCATGGCCGTATCTGGTCCGGCTCTTGAGTAACATACAGCATGTCGGTTCTTGGGCCATGCGGCGGATGGTTTCAGCACATTCCTGTTGATGAACCGTCAGAAATCGCTGTCGCTACTCGTCCGCCACGGTGGTTCGCCGCATGTCGCGACGGTAAAGATCGTCCCGAAACGGGGTGGCGCGGTGCATCGTGCAGCGATTGTCCCACATCACCAGGTCGCCGTCGCGCCAGACATGGCGATGGACGAACGGCGCACTGGTCGCATGCGCGGTAAGCGCGTCGAGCAGCGCGCGACTCTCACCTTCCGGCCAACTCACGATCCATTCGGCATGCGAAGCCAGATAGAGGACGTCGCGGCCCGAGGGATGACGCCGCACCAACGGATGCTCCGCACCCGGCAGGTTGCGTGCTTCTTCCTCGCTCAGGGCTGGAGCGCCTGCCAGGCGACGGGACCGGTCGAGTGAATGGTGGACGATGAGCGTTGCGATCCGGTCTCGGGTGGACTGGTCGAGGGCATCATAAGCCGCGCGCATATCCGCGAATTCGGTATCGCCGCCTTCGGGTGGAAGCGTACGCGCCGCCAGGAATGTGTAGCGTCCCGGCGGATTTCGGAACGAACTGTCGGTATGCCATAGCCGTGCGGGCTTCTGGAGCAGCCTGCGCCGGTCGTCCGCCGCCAGCCTCTGTCCCGTCTCGTCGACATTCGAGATGTCGCTGAGTTCGTCCCGTTTCAGGCGGCGTTCGGTATCCTTGCGATGAACCGTGATCGAACGCTGGAGCGGACCGAACAGTCCGCTGAACGCGATCTGCGCATCGTCATCCATCGCCTGCTGATCGCGAAAGACCAGCACGGCATGTTCGTCGATCGCCCGCTGCAGAACCGCAACCTGATCGCCGTGCAACGGTTGCGAAAGGTCGAGGTCCACCACCTCGCCGAAAAACTGGGGATGAAGCTGGCTGATTCTCATTTGGCACCTATTTCGATGACGATTTTTTCCGGTTGCCGACCGTTCGGCCAGCGCCGCGAGCCCCTCCGCGGCGCGCTCGAGCGGCAGGCGGCGGGAAATATGCGGACGGATCGCTCCGGCAGCGTGCAGCGCGACAATTTCCGCCAGATATTCGTTCCGCCTGTCCGGGTTCCGGCGGGTGAAATCGCCGTAGAAGACCCCGACGAACGATGCGCCCTTGAGCAGCAGCAGATTGAGGGGAGGCGTGGGAATTCCCGCGGTGAAACCGACGATCAGGTGTCGTCCTTGCCACCCGATGCTTCGCACAGCGGCTTCGCTGAGCGGGCCGCCGACGGGATCCAGGATCACGTCGATCGGTCCCTCGGCTTTCAGAGCGTCCGTGAACGCGCGCTGGCTGTCGCGACCCGAAAGATCCGCCGGGTAGACAATCGTAGCATCCGCACCCTGATCGCGTGCGAGCGCCGCCTTTTCGGGCGAGGATGTAGCCGCGACGACGCGCGCGCCAAATGCCTTGCCAAGCTGGATCGCCGCGATGCCGACGCCGCCGGTCGCACCCAGTATGAGCAGCGTTTCTCCAGGACGAAGCGCTGCCCGGTCGCGCAGCGCATAATGGCTGGTCGCGAAGGTGACGATCAGGGCGGCGGCTTCATCGAACGGCATGCCGGCCGGGATTGCGATGCAATTCGCTTCGGGAACGATGAACTGGGTCGCAAGGCCGCCCCATGCTGCCGTGCCGATGACCCGATCGCCGACACCAAAGCGGGTAACGCCGCTGCCGACCGCCCGCACCACGCCTGCGACTTCCGACCCCGGTGCGAAGGGGCGTGGCGGGCGGATCTGGTAGAGGTCCTGGATGAGCAGGACGTCGGGATAGTTGAGCGCGGCGGCATGCACATCGATCAGCACTTCGCCAGGGCCGGGGGCGATGTCTGGCCGTTCCTCGATCAGGAGTGTTTCCGGTCCGCCGGGGCGGTGACTGAGCAGCGTCCGCATCAAATACCGCCGCCCACCGCGATATCGGCGCCGGTGGTGTAGGAAGCGGCGTCGGATGCCAGGTACAAGGCGACACCGACGATTTCGTCGGGCTGTCCGAACCGCTTCATCGGGATGCCTGCCTGCATCGCCGCGGTATTCACCCAGTGCCGCGAGATGTCGGTCGCGAACATACCCGGCGAGATCGTGTTGACGCGCACCATCGGGGCAAACTCGCGTGCGAGCCCCAGGGTCATCGCATTGAGCGCGGCCTTGGCGCCGGCATAGGGGATGATGCCGGGTTGCGGGTTCTTCGCGCCCAGCGACGAGACGTTGATGATCGAGCCGCCGCCGGCCTCGCGCATTCGCGTGCCGAGCAGCGCGGCGAGGCGGAACGGCCCCTTGAAGTTCACTGCGATGATCTTGTCGAACAGCGCTTCGCTGGTGGCCACGCTGCTGGGTTCGACCGGGGACATGCCCGCATTGTTGACGAGAATATCGACCCGTCCCCATTCGCTCCAGGCAGTGTCGGCGAGCGTCTCCATCTGCCCCCATTCACCGGCATGCACGGCGAGGGGGAGCGCGCGTCGGCCGAGCGCGCGGACCTCTGCCGCGACTGCCTGGCATGAGTCGAGCTTGCGGCTGGCGATGACGACGTCCGCCCCTTCGCGGGCGAAGGCGAGGACCATCTCGCGACCCATTCCGCGACTGCCGCCCGTGACAAGCGCAACCTTGCCTTCGAGATGGCCGGTCATGGTCTTGCGCCGCGGTTGCGAGGCATTGCGTGGTTCATCCAACTCTCCTTGGCTGGACAATCGTCCAGTCAACTGCCACCTGTCCATTGTCATGGACCAGCGATCACATATGCATTGGGCGAGGGGCCGCCTGTGAGCCTCGTGCGGCCCGTCACCCGGCAGGATCAGCGGCGCCTCACCCGTCGGCGCATCGCCGACGCTGCGCGCCAGTGTTTCTACGAGCATGGTGTCGCCGAGACCTCGATCGACCAGATTGCGCGGGCGGCGGGGGTCGGGCGGGCGACCCTCTACCTTCACTTCGCCAACAAGGACGCGATCCTGCGTGAGTTGCTCGCCGCCAATATGCGCGGCGTACGGCTGATCTTCCGCGAGCTGTGCGATGCACCGCTCGTCGACGTTGCCGCCGCCCGGCATTGGCTGAGCGAATATGTCGCTGCGCTCAAGCGGCATCGGGATGCGATGCCGCTGTTTCACCTCGGCCTGGCGAGCGATGCGGACGCGCGCGCCTTGTTGCGCGAGCACCGCGCCCTCCTGTCGACGGCGCTTGCCGAGCGGTTTCCGGCCCTGGCGAGGTTCGACGCGCGCGATCGCGCGCGGCTTGCTCTCACGCTCGCCCGGATCGACCAGTTCGCCAGCGCCGCGGCGGAAGACGAAGCCGCGATCGATGTGGAAGCCGGGCTGGATCTGGTTTCGGAGGAGCTTGCCGCGTTGCTGGACGATCAGCCCGCATAGGCGGCGAGCGAACCGCCTTCCGATGCGAGCTTGAGCAATAGCGCTGCCGGCTCAACCCCCATGCGGCGAAGCCCGTCCACCACCCGGGTCAGCCCGATCGCGTCGGCATGGAACATGGGTCCGCCTGTCTGCGCGGGCCAGCCATAGCCGGTGATCCAGACCAGGTCGATGTCGGACCCACGGAGCGCGATCCCTTCCTCCAGGATCTTTGCCCCCTCGTTGATCATCGGCAGCAACAGCCGGTCGAGGATTTCTCTGTCGGAAAGGGTGACTGATCCGGGAGCCACGCTTGCGAGACCGGCGATCATATCGAGTGTCGTCTGCGAAGGGCTGGGCGTCTTGTTCTCATAGTCATAATAGCCAGCGCCGCTCTTCTGTCCCTTGCGGCCAGCCGCGACGAGGCGGGATTTGACGCTGTCCGTGTCGCCCTCCCAGCCTATATCCAGTCCGGCAAGATCCAGCATCGCGAACGGCCCCATCGGAAAGCCGAACCCGGTCAGTACCCGGTCGATGTCCCAGGGCAGTACCCCCGCCAGCACCATCGCATCGGCATGGACCTGGCGCGCCGCCAGCATCCGGTTGCCGATAAATCCGAAACAGACGCCGGAGACGACCGCCGCCTTGCCCAGCTTCTTGGCCAGCGCCATCACGCTCGCGAGCACCGCTTCGCTGGTCTTTGCGGCTCGGACCACCTCGAGCAGCCGCATGACGTTGGCCGGCGAGAAGAAATGCATCCCGAGCACGCGCTCGGGTCCCACCGCACCGGCGGCGATGGCGTCGACATCGAGGAACGAGGTATTGGTTGCGAGGATCGTGTCGGGCCGAACGATGGCGGACAGCGTGCCGAACAAGGCCTGCTTCGCCGCCAGATTCTCGAAGATCGCCTCGATCACCAGATCGGCGTCCGCGAGCTCCGATAGATCGAGCGTCGGGGCCAGCGCCGCGATCTGTGCCTCCGCCTTGTCTGCCGCGAGCTTGCCGCGCTCGACCCGCGATTGCAGCGTCGCCGTGATATGCGCCACACCCCGGTCCAGTGCTGCCTGCTGCGTCTCCACGATCGTCACCGCGAATCCGGCGGCGAGGAACGCCATCGCGATGCCGCTCCCCATCGTACCGGCGCCGACGATGCCGACCTTGGTGACGGGGATCAGCGGCAGGTCGGCGCGCAATCCGGGTATCTTCTGCGCGGCCCGCTCGGCCATGAAGGCATGGCGGAGCGCGGCCGATTGCGGACCGGCCAGCAGTGTCTGGAATTCGGTACGCTCGATCGCGAGACCCTTTTCCCATGGACCCGCGACCGCCGCCTCGACACAGCGGACGATTGCCTGCGGGGCGTCGAGACCGTTCAGTTGCTTTGCGTGCGACGTGCGGAACCGGTCGAACAGGCCTGCATCCTTGCGATCTGCAGCCACCTTGGCTTCGCAATCCCGTATCCGCTTGGGCGGCTCGCCCGCATCGACCAATTCCTTCGCAAAGGCGATCGCATCCTCGCGCAACGCGCCTTCGGCCGCCAGCCGGTCGATCAGCCCGATGGTCAACGCTTCCTTCGCGCCGACCTGCCGTCCACTGATCAGCAGGTCCAGCGCGGCCTCCGCGCCGGTGATGCGCGGAAGGCGCTGTGTACCGCCGCCGCCGGGCAGCAGGCCCAGATTGACTTCAGGCAGACCCATCCGCGCCGATGGGACCGCGATGCGATAGTGAAAGGTCAGGGCAGTTTCCATGCCGCCGCCAAGCGCCGTGCCGTGCAGCGCCGCCACGGTCGGCTTGGGGCTGTTCTCGATACTGTCCTGCAGCGCAAAGAAATCGACCTTGGGCTGAACCTTGCCCAGTGATTTGAGGTCAGCGCCAGCAATGAAGGTACGGCCCGCGCAGATCAGCACGATCGCTTTCGCCGCATCGTCGCTCAGCGCGGCCATCAGCGCGTCGTATAGGCCGTCCATCAGGGCGGGAGACATTGCGTTGACGGGAGGAAAGTCCAGCGTGACGATGGCGACGCCATCCTCGATGGTGAGTGAGGTGCCCTCATTGATTGCAGTCATTGCATGCTCCGTCAGCGGCTGGGCTGGATCTGGTCGAACGGTACCGCCTTGTCGGGGCGATAATCCTGGGGAAGACCAAGCAGCCTTTCGGCGATGGTGTTGAGCAGCATTTCGTCCGCGCCGCCCGCGATGCGCAGCGTGGGAACGGTCAGCCAGCTATGCGCCCAGTCGTCCTTGGGAAAGGCATGCGGATCGAGTTCTGCGCCCGCCGCACCCTTCAGGTCCATCGCGGCTGCCGACAGCCGCTGCCGCAAGCGCATCGACACCAGCTTGTGGATCGATCCTTCGGCGCCCGGCTCGGCTCCTTCCTGCAGCGCCATGAACGTCTTGGTGCGGATCGCCACCAGTGCGCGTTGCTGGCGGAACGCGTTGGCGATCTCCCGGCGGGTGCGTCCGTCCTCGATCGCGGGCTTGCCGTCGATCGTCGTTACCTTGGCCAGCGAAACGAAGGAATCGAGCGCAGGGCCGAATCCGGCCTCGTCCGCGGCCGAATAGCGTTCGATCATCAGCGTATCGATCGCAACGCCGAAGCCGCCGCCGACCGGTCCGAGCCGCTGGCTGTCGGGAATGCGAACCTCGTCGAAGAACACCTCGTTCACATCCTCCTCGCCATTGGCGAGGCGAACGGGGCGAACGGTGATGCCCGGCGTCTTCATGTCGAGCCAGAAATAGGTCAGGCCCTTATGCTTCGCGACGGCCGGATCGGTTCGGGTGACGATCACGCCATAATCGGAATATTGCGCCCAGCTCGTCCACAATTTCTGTCCGTTGAGAACCCAGTCGTCGCCGTCGCGAACGGCGCGCAACCGGATGCCTGCAAGATCCGAACCCGCGGCGGGCTCGGAAAAGAGCTGGCACCAGATTTCCTCGCCCTTCAGCGCGGGATGCGCAAAACGCTGGCGCAGGTCTTCGGAGGCATATTTCAGCATCACCGGGATCGGCTGGCCGAGCGAGATGCCAAAATAGCTGGTGCCGAAATTGAACTTGGCCTCTTCCTCGGCGAAGATTGCCTGCTCAAGTTCGCTCAGGCCCGCGCCGCCATAGGTTTTCGGCCAGGAGATGCCGGCATAGCCCGCATCATATTTGGTGCGCTGCCAGCGACGGGCAAGGGCAAGGTCGTCGGCTTCGCTCAAGCCGCGGCGCGCTTCTACGCCGAACTCGGCGGCATGACCGGCAAGCCAGGTGCGGACCTGGCTGCGAAAGGCATTCAGATCGGACATTATGCGGCCTCCAGATAGCTGGCGATGCGGTCTTCCCAATAGGTCGCGCCGCCCGCCTCCAGCGCGAGGCTGCGTGCACGGCGATAGTGGAGGTGCGGCTCGGCCTCCCAGGTCACGCCGATCCCGCCATGGACCTGGGTGGACGCTGCGGCGGCATAGTCATAGCCATGGATCGCGTTCAGCCGCGCTGCCGCGACATAGGCTTCGGCATCGTCATCGGCATTCTCGAGCCGTACCGCCGCATCGAGCACCGACGCGCGCGCCAGTTCGTTCGCGACATAGATTTCCGAGATGGCGTGCTTCACCGCCTGGAACTTGCCGATCGCCTGGCCGAATGCCTGGCGCTGATTGGCATAGTCCGCCGCCAGTTTCAGGCAGGCTTCGATGCCGCCGACCGCCTCCGATGCCAGGTGCAGCGCGAACCGCGCGAGGCATTGCCGGGCGACCAGCGCTGCGTCGTTCAACCGCAGCACCGTTGCGGCCGCGCCGTCGAACGACAAGGTGGCGAGGCAGCGGCTGTTGTCGATGCTGGCGATGGGCGCGCGGGTCACGCCGGCGCTGTTGAGGTCGATCAGCGCAATCGCCGGGACGCCGCCCGCGTCGTGGCACAGGATCAATGCCACATCGGCGACGGCGCCGCCCAGAACCGCGGTCTTCTCCCCGGCAACGCGGCCGTCGGGCCCGATTGCCACAGCAGGGCCGAGGGGAAGCGGCTCGTTTCCTTCACTGAAGGCAAGGGCCACGATCTTCTGGCCGCTGGCAAGCGCGCCGAGCAATTCGGGCTGATCGCCGAGCTTGAGCGCGTGCGCCGCGGCGAAGCCGGTTGCCAGAAACGGCGCGCCTGCCAGTACCCGCCCGGTTTCTTCGGCCACGATCATGGTCTCGACCAGCGAGAGCCCCAAACCGCCATCGGCCTCGGCGACATTCATGGCGGTCCAGCCCATGTCGCGCGCCGTTCGCCAATAGCCTTCATCATATTGGCCGCTGGTCTCGAGCAACCCGCGTAGTGTCGCCGGATCGGCCGTGCCGGACAGCGTGCGGCGTACTTCTTCGCGGATCTGGTTCTGCTCGTCGGAATAGAGATAGGGCATGGTCGTTCATCCACTCCTTTGCATCTGTCCCTGATCCATTGGGGGGCGGCGCGTAAAGGGCTGGCGCGCCCTCGCGCCAAGTATCCGATATGTGCTGCGCAACGCGTTGACCTTTGGACGTCCGGCGCGCCAAGCCCGTGGGGAAGGAGAAGGGCGATGTTTGCAGAGGGGTTGTTGCGGAATTCCCGTATCCTCGTCACCGGCGGGGGCAGCGGCCTGGGCAAGGAGATCGCGCGGTCCTGCGTCGCGCTCGGCGCAACCGTCTATCTGTGCGGCCGCCGTTCCTCGGTGCTGGAGGAAGCCGCGGCGGAACTGGGGACGGGCGCGATCCCGATCGTGTGCGACATCAAGTCGTCCGAGGCGATCGAGGCGATGCTCGATACGATCTGGGCCAGCGGTCCGCTTACCGGACTCGTCAACAACGCCGCCGGAAATTTCCTTGCCCGGACGGAGGACCTGTCGATGCGCGGGTTCGATGCCATCGCCGACATCGTGTTCAAGGGCACGTTCCAGATGACGCAAGCGTGCGGCAAGCGATGGCTCGCCGGCGGAACCAAGGGGTCGGTCGTGTCGATCCTGGCGACCTGGGTGTGGAACGGATCGCCCTTCGCGGTGCCCTCGGCCATGTCGAAGGCCGGGGTTCATGTCATGACGCAAAGCCTGGCGGTGGAATGGGGCGGGCGCGGCATCCGGCTCAATGCGATTTGCCCCGGCCCGTTCGAGACCGAAGGGGCCAGCGCGCGCCTCAATCCCACAGGCGACAGCCGCTTCGGCTGGAACCCGATGGGGCGGCACGGCACGCCGCAGGAACTGGGCAATCTGGCCATATTCCTGCTCGCGCCGGGCGCCGAGTTCATCAACGGGCAGACCATCGCGATCGACGGGGCCGCCTGGCAAGGCACGGGACAGAATTTCTCGGCATTGACCGAGTGGAGCGACGCGCAATGGGCGGACGCCAAGGCTGCTGCCCGCGGGATCGATGCGCGCGACAAGGCCGCGCGCGGCTGATCACTCAGGCTGCCGGGCCATGGTCCGGATATCGGCCCAAGGTACCAAGCAGCACCGCGGAGAGACCGGCCAGCGGAATGACGATCCACAGGAACAAGTCATAGGCGCCGGTGGCGTCGCGAATCGTTCCCGCGATCCACGGTCCCAGCCCGACGCCTGCGAGCAGCGCGGACGTGATCCAGCCGAACAGGCTGCCGAAGCTGCGCATCCCGAAATAGCGCGTGGAGAGATAGATCACCGAATCATATTCGCCACCGATACACAGGCCGAGAAACGCGATGGCGACGATTGCCATCGGAACCGAGCCAGGAAAGGCGAGCAGCAGCGCTGCGGCGATGATCGGCAACGCAACGCTGATGGCGCCGACCGGCGGCCCGGGCAGCCGGTCCAGCATGAACCCCACCCCCAGCCGTCCGATGATCGAGAAGATGCCGGCGATCCCGGCGGCATAGGTCGCGTTCGCGCGGCTCAGCCCCATTTCCGACAGCAACGGCACGAGATGAAAGACAAAGCCGACGATCACGCCGGTGATGATGATCGCCGTAAGCAGGAGCTGCCAGAACTGCCGCGTGCGGACGCCTTCGCGCAGCGTGTACCCGGTGACGGCATCGGAAATCTTCTTGCCGCTGCCATCCCGTTCGAAGCGCGCGTCGTGGAAGAAGAACCAGAGCACGGGGACGACAACCAGGGCAAAACCGGTGCCTAGCGCAAGATATGCGCCTCGCCAGCCCAGGCCGTCGATCAGCAGCCGGGTGATCGTCGGCAGGCACGCCTGCGCAAGGCCAGTGCCCGACAGCATGACCGCCAGCGCCAGCCCGCGCCCGGCCGAGAAATGCGACGATACCGCGGTCGACCATATCGTCGGCTTCAGGAAGAGCGTGGCGACGCCGAACACGGCCCACAGCGCCCACCAGCTGTAGATCGAGGGACCCGCAAGCGACAGCGAGGCGGTGGTGGCACAGACCATGATCGTGCCGGGGATCGCCATCCGCCGTGCACCCCATCGGTCGATGAAGATCCCGAACAGGGGCGACAACAATACGCCAAGGAGCGCGGGCGCCATCAGCGCCGCCGATATGTCCGCGCGCGACCAGCCGAACTCCGCTTCGAGCGGGGCCACGAACACACCGGTCGCATAGATCTGAACACTGCCCAGCGCGACGCCGCAACAGGCTGCGACGACCAGCGCCCAGCCGGTTCGCCATTCAGCAAGCGTTTGACCGCGCGAGGGTTCAGGCGCTGAGGGGTGATGCATCGATACGCTCCAGTTCGAGCCGGATTTCGGCATGACGGGCCGCGGTGAGCGGATAACGGAAGGCGACCCATGCAGCCGCGAAGCACAAGAGGATCGGCAGGCCGATATAGAGGATCTGCAGGCCCGTCATTGCCGACGCGGCGTTGGCGGCGCCGGGCGCGGGGTCGAATGCGAACAGCGACAGCGCCCAGAACATCAGGCCGACGGACACGGCCTGGCCGATCTTCCAGACCCCGATCAGCAGCGCGTAGAGCAATCCGGTCCGTTCCTGCCGCGTACGAAGCCGCTCCTCGTCGCTGACATCGGCGATCATCGCGCGGGGCAGCAACGACGAGCCGCCATAGGCGATGCCGACGATGCCCTGGGCCAGCAGCAGCAGGACAAGCTGTCCGGCCGGTACCGCCCAGA
The DNA here is from genome assembly GCF_024700005.1 of Sphingomonas sp. J344. NCBI lineage: Bacteria > Pseudomonadati > Pseudomonadota > Alphaproteobacteria > Sphingomonadales > Sphingomonadaceae > Sphingomonas > Sphingomonas sp. J344. The sequence goes on from NZ_JAJONB010000001.1 coordinate 1,917,015, forward strand.
TCGCCGCCTGACCGGCCGCATAGACCAGCGCGGCGACGGCCAGCGCATTATGCTTGCCGATCGCAATGGCCATCCGCGACCAGAGCGGCGTCAAGGCCATGCCGGCGATGGCATGAACGATGAACAACAGACCCAGATCGGCCGCGTCCAGCCCCTTGGTCCGCGTGAAGTAGAACAGCGCCAGCGTCGATGTCGCGCCGCCGGTAATTCCGAGCAATGCCTCGCAGGCAAGCAGGCGCTGAACGGTGCGGTTGCGCATCATCTCGAAATAGTCGCGCAGTCCGCCGCCCTGGCGTTCGGCCACCACGGGACGTTCGCGGACCAGCGCCAGCGTGATGGTGACCATGACGGGCGCAAGAACGATCACCAGCCAGGCCATCGCCGCCATGCTTGCCGCCTGCCCGGTGATGCCGGCTATGCCGACAAGCTTGGGCATGAGCATCGCACCGATCATGCCGATCGAGAAGGCGATCTGCCACCAGCCATAGATGCGGGAGCGTTCATGATAGTCTGGCGAGACATTGGCGGCGAGGGCGAGCTGCGCCAGCGTCATGATCGACCACCCGGCATAGGCCATCAGCAACCAGCCGGTGAGGTAGAGCGGACCGACACCCGGTCGCGCCATGAACAACATGCCCATTGAGAGCATGATGATGGGCGCGGCGATGGCCAGCCACGGGCGATAGCGCCCGAACCGGGTCTTCACTCGGTCCATCACCCCGCCGATAAACGGATCGAACCCGATATCGAGCAGGCGGACGACCATGAACACCGTGCCGACCATCGCGAGGTCCAGCCCGAGCGTACCGGAATAATAAGCAGGGAGATAGACGACCAAAGGAAGACTGAGCGCTGCCAGCGGAATGCTGGGTCCGGCAAGCGCGAGCATCACATGGCGGGGCAAACGTTTGGGCGTTTCAGTCATAGGATCGCCTGCGCGCGCGCATCGGACTCGAACCGCGCGATGAAGTTTTGGGGATAGGGGATTGCCGGCGCCGATACCGTATCGAGCGCGGTGCGCTCGGCGGCGGTCAGCTCCAGATCGGTGGCGGCGAGGTTGGCGTCGAACTGTTCTTCAGAACTGAAACCGATGATGGCGGTTGCGACGGCGGGCCGCTCCAGCACCCAGGCAAGCGCGACCGCAGCAACCGGAACCCCACGCGCATCGGCGATCTGCTTCAGCGCATCGACGATGCGGTGACCCTGCTCCCGGTCGAAGGGCAGCAGGTCCATCGAAGCCAGCCGGCCATTCTGTCCCCCGGGATCATCGCGCGTGTATTTGCCGGAGAGGAACCCGCTCGATAGCGGACTCCACACCATCGTCCCGATCCCCGCGTCCAGCGCGAGCGGCACATATTCCTGCTCGATGTCGCGGGCGATGAGTGAATAATACATCTGCCCGGTCACGAACCGGGCCAGCCCGTTCGCCTGTTGCATCGCGATCGCCTTGGCGGCGAGCCAGGCCGGCCAGTTGGAAAAGCCGATATAGCGCGCCTTGCCCGCGCGAACCACGGCATCGAGCGCGGTGAGCGTCTCGTGCAGCGGGGTCAGCGGATCGGGGCGGTGGCAGATAAAGACGTCGACCCAGTCGGTCCCGATGCGCGACAGGCTGGCATCGATCGATCCATGGATATGCCGGGCGGAGAGACCGGCATTCTGCAGGCCCTGATCCATCCTCATGCCGACCTTGGTGGCGATCACCGCTTCGCCGCGCCGCTTGCCGAGCGCCCGTCCGAACAGCGTCTCTGACTCGCCCCGATGATAGACGTCGGCGGTGTCGAAGAAATTGAGTCCCGAGTCGAGCGCGCGATTGACGAGCGTTGCGCACACGCGCTCGTCGATCGCGGCCAAAGGCCCCTTCCACGCGGCGCCGAGGGTCATCGTCCCGAAGGCGAGCTTTGAAACCAGCAGCCCGCTGTCGCCGAGCCTTGAATAACGCATCCGCTTCTCCCGATCGGGAGAGTGGGCGCGCATGCCGGCAAAGCCAAGCGGAGCCGCCATGCGAACAGATAGGCGATGAATCGCGGCCGCCGGTGGCGGGGGAACCGCTTTTGGTCCTAGCTGCGGCCGAGGCGAGAAGTCCGAGAAGCGCGCGGGAGAGAGAAAGCGATGAACGGCCCTGTTCGGCCACTGCCCGCGGTCGATGGCGATAACCGGCCTTTCTGGACCGGCGGTCGCGATGGGCTGCTGATGATCGCGCGTTGCGCCGATTGCGGCTATCATGTGCATCCACCGACGCGCTTCTGCCCGGCTTGCGAAAGCCGCGCAGTCGCGCCGCAAGCCGTGTCGGGACGCGGGCGGGTCTATAGCTTCACCGTCAACTACAAGGCCTGGGTACCGGACTTGCCAGTGCCCTATGTGCTGGCGCTGGTCGAACTCGACGAGCAGGCGGGTCTGCGGTTGCCGGCGAATATCGTCGGCTGCGACCCGGACGATGTCGAGATCGGGATGGCGGTCTCGGTGCGGTTCGAGACGGTCGAAGATCTCCATGTGCCGCTGTTCGGGCCTGCGGCATGAGCGGTTACGGCGAAAAGGAATGCGCGATCACCGGAATCGGCATGTCCGAAGTATCGCGCGGCGCCAGCAAGACACCGCTGGGCCTGACGATCGACGCCTGCATGGAAGCGATCGAGGATGCGGGGCTGACGCGCGCCGACATCGATGGCGTGTCGAGCTATCCCGGTGGCGACAATAATGCTTCGGGCTTTTCGCCGGTCGGCGTGCCCGCATTGATGGATGCGCTTCGGATCGAACCCAATTGGTATTCGGGCGGCGGCGAAACGCCGGGACAGCTGGGCGCGGTATTCAACGCCATCGGCGCCATCGCGGCGGGGCTTTGCAACCATGTCCTCGTATTCCGCACCGTCTATGAAGCCTCGGCGCGCAAGGGCGGGACCTTTGCCAACGCCTTGTTCAAGGGGCGTGAGCGCGCCCATGGCCAGCTCGCCGAATGGGCGCCCTATTGGGCGCTCTCGGCGGCGGTACAGCAATCGCTCTATTTTCAGCGGTTCATCCACGATTATGGCGCGCGGCCCGACCAGGTCGGCTGGATCGCGGTCAACAACCGGCGCAACGCGGCGCGCAATCCCAAGGCGGTGTATCGCGACCCGATCACGATCGACGACTATCTGGCATCCCCGCTCATATGCACACCACTGCACCTCTATGATTGCGACGTGCCGTGCGATGGCGCGGTGGCGCTGATCGTATCGCGCCGCGAGATTGCGCGCGATCTGCGCAACCCGGTGCTGCGCATCGAGGCGGTCGGGTCGGCACTCCATCGCCGCTACAGCTGGTCGCAGATCGAGACGCCCGCGACGCAGGCGACGCGGTCGGTAGCGAAGATGATGTGGTCGCGCACCGATCTCACGCCTGCCGATCTGGACATGGCGCAGCTCTATGACGGCTTCACCTACCATACGCTGGCCTGGCTCGGGTCGATGGGGATTTGCGACCACGCCGACGCCGCCGCGTTCGTCGAAGGCGGCAAGCGGATCGCGATCGAGGGTGAGATGCCGATCAACACCGGGGGAGGTCAGCTCTCGGCCGGGCGCCTGCATGCTTATGGTCAGTTGCACGAGGCCTGTACCCAGTTGTGGGAGCGCGGCGGTGCGCGGCAAGTGCCCGGCGATGTCAGGGTGAGCGTGAACTGCACGGCGGGTGGCCCCCTGGCGGGCTGCATGCTGCTGGTGCGGGAGTAGGCGATGCGGGTCGGATTCATCGGTCTGGGCGATCAGGGCGGCCCGATGGCGCGCATGATCGTGGATGCGGGCTTTCCGGTCACTCTTTGGGCACGGCGTGCGTCCGCGATCGAGCGGTTCGTGGCGCGCGGGGCAGGGGTTGCGGCAGATCCTGCGGCGCTGGCGTCAGCCTGCGAACTGGTCTGCCTGTGCGTGACCGGTGATGCCGATGTGCGTGAACTGCTGATCGATCGCGGCATGATCGCGGCTCTGCGCAAGCGAAGCCTGGTCGCGATCCATTCGACCATCAACCCGAAAACCTGCGTCGAGCTGGCGCGAATGGTTTCCGCCCGGGGCGCCACCTTGCTCGATATGCCGGTGTCGGGATCAGGGCATGCCGCGCTCGCGCGCAAATTGCTGGTGATGACGGGGGGCGATGCCGGCGCGATCGCGCGAACCATGCCGGTGCTCGAGAGCTACGCAGGAACGATCATCCGCATGGGGGATGTCGGCGCCGCGATGAATGCGAAGCTGGTCAACAACCTGATGGCCGTGGTCAATATCGGCCAGGCATTCCACGCGCTCGCGCTCGGCCGGAAGGTGGGAGTCGAGCCCGCGGCGCTGCGCCAGGCGCTGATGGTGGGAACCGGGCGCAGCTTTGCCATCGATCTGATCGCGCGGCTGCATGTGCCAAAGCGCGCGCATCATGTGCGAGGGGTATTGGTGAAGGATGTCGACCTGGCGATCGATGCGATGCCGGCGGACGAACGCGCCTATTGGCGGCCGCTGGCTCAGGCCGGGTTGGATGCACTCGAACAACTGATCTCCGGCGGGGTGACGCTGCTGCCGGCGAAGGAGGAGGAACATGGCGAATATATCGTCTATGGCACGGCCTGACAGGGCCGCTGCGCGCGCTGAATTCTATGCGCCCGAAATCGCCTTCGACCGCCCCGTGCCCAAGGTGCCGGCCGCGGCGTTCCGCGCGGAGCGCGATCGCGCGTTCGCGGCCGATGCGGCGACGGGTTCGATCCCTTGCGACCTGTCCGGGCAGCTGGGCAGCCCCTGGCCCGCGACCACGCCGACCATGCTCGCCCGTTATGTCGTGATCCGCGCGGGCGAGACGCTGCAGCACCAGCACTGCTCGACCGGCGAGGTCTTCTACGTCATGCGCGGCGCGGGAGAGACGGTGTGCCGGGCCGAACAATTTGCGTGGAAGCGCGGCGATGCATTCTGCCTGCCCGGCGGTGAGCCGGTCGAGCATCTGGCAGCGCAGGATGCGATCCTGCTGCAGGTGACCAACGAGCCCGAGCTCGCCTATCTGCGGGCCGCGCCGGGCGACGCCGCGATCGAGCCGACGCTGTTTCCCGGCGAGATCGCCGAACAGCATCTCCACAACGTCCATGGCCGCAACAGCGAACAGCGCGCGGCGGGCAAGTCCGTCGTGTTCCTCACCGCGATGATGGCGAGCCGCCGTGTCACGACGCCGACCCTGCTCTCGGCGCTCAACACGCTGGAGCCCGGCGGCGACCAGCGGCCGCATCGTCACAGCTCGGTTGCGCTGACGCTGAGCATCCAGGGCGAGGGCGTCTATTCGATGGTCGATGGCGAGCGCATCGACTGGGCGCCCGATACGCTGTTCGTCACCCCGCCCGGCGCGGTGCATTCGCACCATAACCGGGGAGACAAGATGATGCTGAGCTATGTCGTGCAGGATACCGGCCTTCACAGCCAGCTGCGTACCACCAACTTTGCATGGACGGAGTGACACGATGCCGGTGATCGCCCCGTTGCCGATGGAAGAGATCGATGCCGAGAGCCGCGCGCGGATCGCCGCCGGTCAGGCGACGGGCATGTACAGCCAGACGCTACCGCTTCAGGTCATGGCGCGTGCGCCCGCCGCGTTGCGCGCGATGGACGAGGGGTACAAGGCGATGTTCCGCCGGTCGCTGCTGGATGACCGGCTACGCGAGCTGCTTCGCATCCGCAGCGCCCAGCTCAACGGATGCGGACCCTGCTCGCAATCGCGCAAGGAGACGGACGTCGCCGAAAGCGACGTCGCGTGCCTGATCGATCCCGACGCCGGCAGCTATTCGCGACGTGAACGTCTCGCGCTCCAGTTCCTGGTGCGTCTGTGTACCGAACCCGATGCGATCACGCCGGCGACCTATGTCGAATTGGCCGAGGCGTTTTCGGTCGCGGAGATCGTCGAACTGGGCTGGACCTGCGCACAGACGATGGCGGGGCATCGATTCATGCACACACTGGATCTGCTGGGTGACGGCGAGGCCGTTCTTGGATGATGCGTCGTTGGGCGCAGCTTGCCGCGGATGCGGACGCAGCATGGCGGCGAAGCGGTGAACGAAGAAGCTGATGGCACCAGGAAGGACAGCGGCACCTTCCAGCCGCTCGTCCATCGCAATTTTCGCGAGATATGGCTCGCCAGCCTGATGTCGAACCTGGCGCTGCTGATCACCGGCGTCGGTGCAGCCTGGGCGATGACGCTGCTGACGGACAGCGCGCAGATGGTGGCGCTGGTCCAGTCCGCGCTGATGCTGCCCTTTCTGTTCCTGGCAATGCCGGCGGGCGCGATCGCCGACAGCTATGACCGGCGCAGGGTGGCCATCCTTGCGATGGGGGGCGCCGCCTTGTCCAACCTGCTGCTCCTTGGCGTGGCCCTATCGGGCCTGCTCACGCCCTGGCTGTTGCTGGCGCTGTGTTTTCTGGTCGGCATCTTCAACACCATTTTCACGCCCTCCTGGCAGTCGGCAGTCTCCGAACAGGTGCCGGCCGAGGATCTGCCGCGCGCGGTCGCCCTCAACGCGATCAGCTTCAACATCGCGCGCAGCTTCGGGCCGGCGCTGGGCGGCGCGATCGTCGCCGCCATCGGCGCGGCAGCGGCATTCGCGGCATCGGTGCTGCTCTATGTGCCGATGATCGCCGCCTTCTGGCGCTGGAAGCGCGTGCCGGACACGCCGCGCCTGCCGCCGGAGCGCGTGGGCGGAGCGATCGTCTCGGGGATCCAGTATATTGGACATTCAGGGGCGATGCGCGCGGTGATCGTGCGCAGTTTCCTCTATTGCGCAGGGGCGTCGTCGGTCGCGGGATTGCTGCCATTGATCTCGAAGCTCCATCTTCAGGGCGGCCCGCTCGTCTTTGGCCTGCTGCTTGCCTGCTATGGCGGCGGTGCGGTGATCGGTGGCGTGTTCCTGCAGCGGCTGCGCAGCATGCTGGGACACAGCCCGACCGAGAATGGCGTTGCCCTGACGGCGGCGGCGATCATTGCCCTGGCCTTTGCAGGGTCGCTTTGGGTAGCGGCGCCGATCCTGATCTTCCTGGGGGCGGTCTGGACGCAGGCGCTGACCACGCTGAATGTCGCGGTTCAGACGGGCGCGCCGCGCTGGGTCTCGGGACGGGCGCTCGCAGGCTTTCAGGCGACGGCGGCGGGAGGTTTTGCGCTCGGCAGCTGGGTGTGGGGCTATGTCGTGGAGGAATCGTCGCTGACGGCGGCGATGATCGCATCGGGTGTCGCGTTGATGGCCTTCTCGATTGCCGGGCGCTTGATGAAATCGCCTGAGGATATCCCTAACCCTGCCGCCGCACGATACGATCCGGCCGACCCCGAGATCGACCTCGCGCTAACCGGGCGTAGCGGCCCGATCGCCATCCAGGTCGTGCATATCGTGCCCGAAGAAGATGCGCGCGGCTTCTATGACATCATGCTGGAAATCCGTCGCATCCGTCGCCGCAACGGGGCCAGCGCCTGGTCGCTTGCGCGCGATATTGCTGACGCGCGCCGCTGGATCGAGCGATTCCACTGCCCGACCTGGCATGACTATCTTCGCCATCGCACCCGCCTGACCGCCGAGGAGCTCGGGCTACTGAGCGTTATCGCGGAACGCTATGGCGAGAATGGTCAGCTTCGCATGACCAGGCTCCTCGAGCGGCCGGTCGGGTCGGTGCGTTGGCAGGCCGACACGCCTGATCGGGGCGAGCTTCCCGCCGCGCTCGCCCCCTGAGGACGATCAGCTGCTCCGCGTGAAGTCCGGCGGCCGTTTCTCGAGAAAGGCGCTGATCGCCTCCCGAAAATCGCCCGAACCGCCGCACAGCAATTGGGTCCGCGCTTCCAGCGCAATAGCGGCCTGCATCGAAGCGGTCTCCAGGTTGCGGCGGACGACGTCCTTGGTCATCGCAACGCCAAAGGGCGCGTTCGCGGCGATCAGGCGGGCCGTTTCGAGCGCGGTATCGAGCAGCGCATCGTCCGCCACGGTCCGCAGGACATAGCCGATCCGCTCGGCCTCCTCGGCCTCGAATTTGCGGCCGGTCAGCATCAGCTCGAATGCGCGCGACAGGCCGATCAGGCGCGGCAACAGCCAGGAAATTCCGCACTCGCCAGCCGAGAGACCCAGCCGTGCGTTGGCGATGGAAAAATGGGCCGAGCGCCCGGCGATGCGAATATCGGCGGCAAGCGTGAAGGCGAAGCCGCCGCCCGCCGCCGCGCCGTTGACTGCGGCGATCACCGGCTGGCGCAGATTGGCGATGCGCTCCATCAGCCTGGCGAGGCGAAGCTGCGAAGCCAGCGACTCTTCGGGTCCTGCGCTTTCCACGAAATCGCTCTTGAGGTCAGCTCCGGCGCAAAAGGCGCGGCCGGCGCCGGTCAGGATCAGGACCCGGGCCTCGCGATCCGCGTCCAGCCGGTCGAACAGCGCCTCGAACGACGCGATCAGGTTGCGGTCGATCGCATTCATGCGCGCCGGGCGGTTGATCGTGGCGATGACGATGCCGCCGTCGTGCCTGTCGATCTGCAGTTCGTTCATCTGGCCCTCACTGGAAATGGGAGCCGCCATCGACATTGGTGTTGGCGCCGGTCATGAAGGTGGAGATACGCGAGGCGGCGAGCAGGATGGCGGGCGCGATCTCCTCGGGATGTGCCACGCGGCCGAGATCGGTGCTGCTGCCGAACCGCGACTTGAGCCATTGGCCCGATGCGGCGAGGTCGTCGGGATCGACACGACCCTCCGACCCCGAACTGACATAGGCACGCAGATTGGCCGACATGACCGGGCCGGGCGAGACGATGTTGACCAGGATCCCCTCGCCAGCCAGCTCGAGTGCCATGTTCTTGCTGATCGAAACCAGCGCGGCCTTGGCGGCGGTATAGTCCGCCAGCCCGCGCGAATGATGCTGGGTCGACATCGCGGACAGGTTGACCACCCGCGCCCAGGGCGCCGCGCGCAGCAAGGGCAGGGCGGCGCGAACGCACCGCATCGCGCCGAGCGCGCCGATGCTGAACGAGTCGATCCACCGGGCGTCATCGATTTCGTTCCATGGCTGGCCGCAGGTCTGCGGTCCGGCGGCGTTGACCAGCGCGTTGAGATGCGGCCAACGTGCCGCGATGGCCGCAAATGCGGCAGCGACCGATGCGGTGTCGCCGATATCGGCAACCGCGGTCAGCACGTCGGGACTGCCCAGCTTGCGCAGCGCGCTGGCGGTTTCGCCGAGGCGGCCGGCGTCGCGCCCGATCACGGCAATTTTCGCGCCCTCGCGCGCGAAGGCTTCCGCCGCCGCCCGGCCCATGCCTGCGCTGCCGCCGGAAACGCAGACACAGGCGTCACCCAAGCCGAGATCCATATTTAATCTCCCAGTGTCCAGAGCAGCTTGACGCGGCGATGCGCGATCTGCCAGCCGGTCGGCCCCCGGACAAAGCGATCGACATAGCTTCCTTCCTGGATCACCTGGCCGGCGCGCATCACGAAGAAATAGGTCCAGCCCTGTGCGTTGCCCGCGTCGGTGAACTCGATCCGGCTCGTCGTCAGATGATGGCGCGATCCGCGCAGATCGATCCCGTCCGATCCGGTCGCGGCGACGCCGGACAGGAATCGCGTGATCGCCTGTTGTCCGCGATGGATCGCATTGGGAATCTCCAACACTCCATCCTCGGCAAACACCGCCACCACCTCGTCGATTTTCCCGCGATCGCCAGCGCTGTTGTAAACGCTTTGAAGATGCCGGATCTCGGCGCGCGCCTGTGCCTGCTCGGACTCGGTCATGACGTAAGCTGCCAGTTGCCGGTCTCGGAGCGATGCCATCCGCCGGCCGCCGTGATGCCACCGTCCACCGGGATGGTGGCCCCGGTCACCCAGGACGCCGCCGGGGAAGCAAGGAAGGCGATGACCGATCCTGCTTCATGGATCGTCGCCATTCGACCCAGCGGCACATGACGGTCGCGCGCCGCGATCCTGGCTGGCTCGGTCGGCATGTGCGGGCGCAGGCCGGGCGTGTCGATCAGGTCCGGCGCGATGCAGTTCACCCGAATCGCCCGTGGGGCAAGCTCCAGCGCCATCGTCTTGGTGAACTCGACCATCGCCGCCTTGCAGGCAGCATAGACGCTGAACCCTGGCGCCGCCCGCAACGCTTCGGTGCTGGCGACATTCACGATCGCGCCCCCGTTCGCCATCACCCGCGCCGCTGACTGAGTCGCGGCCAGCATGGAGGTGAAGTTGAGATCGGTGACCCGCTGCCAATTGCCCTCATTCTGATCGAGAAAGGCGCGCGGGCGCACGCCGCCTGCGTTATTGACCAGAATGTCGATCCGCCCGAACTCGGCCGCTGCGAAATCCACCAGCGCGCGCGCCTGATCGGCCTGCATCATGTCGGCAGGCCGGAAGGCTGCGCGGCCGCCGATCGCTTCGACCGCTGCCGCGACGCGCGCGCCGTTATCGGCATCGATATCGCCGAGCACGATGTCGGCGCCCATGCCCGCCAAAGCGAGCGCTGCGCCCTCTCCGATTCCGTTCGCGCCTGCGGTCACGACCGCGACCTTCCCTTGGAGCTGCACTGTCCTCTCCTGTCGCTGCGATCTCGACCCAAGGCTTCGGAACCGTCCGGCGCAACCCGCAAGCACATCGCATCATGGATGCGATGGAACACAAGACTTGCTGGACACTTGTCTAGTCAGATGTCTAGCGAGGTGCGAACGGAGAGGAATCGGATGAGCGATCTATTCACGCCCGCGCAATTCGAAGCGCTCGACGCGTGGCTGACGGCCAATGTTCCCGCGCTGGGCGATGGCGTGCTGACAGCGAGTTTCGTGACCGGCGGCACCAGCAACATCGTTGTCCGGCTGAGCCGCGGCGATATCGCCGTCGTGCTGCGCAAAGCGCCCGAGCAGGCGCCCCCCGCCAGCGCGAAGGCGATCCAGCGCGAAGCGACCGTGCTGAAGGCGCTGGGCGGATCGCGGGTCCCGCACCCCCGCTTCCACGGCTATTGCGGGGACGCCTCGATCGCAGGCGGTCCATTCTACATCATGGATCTGGTTGATGGTTGGGCCGCCGATCTCAGCCCGGTCGATAACCAGATGCGTTTCAATGCCGCCTTTACCGGACCCGATCTGCATTATCTCGCGCATGCCATGATTGACGGCATCGTCGAGATGGCCAACCTCGACTATGTCGCGGCCGGACTGGAGGGCTATGGCAAACCCGACAAGTTCCTGGAACGCCAGGTGGAGCGGTGGCGCAGCCAGCTCGCGAGCTATCCCGACCGTTATCCGGGCTTCGAGAGCCGCCAGCTGCCGGGCCTCGACTATGTCGCCGACTGGCTGAGCGCGAATGTGCCGACGACCGGCCGGCCCGGACTGATGCATGGCGACTATGCGATGAACAATGTGCTGTTCGCCAATCGCCCGCCTGCGCGGCTCGCGGCGATCATCGACTGGGAAACCTCGACCATCGGCGATCCGATGATGGATCTTGCCGCTTATTGCGGACAATTGCGCCGTGGCAACGGACCGCAGCCGGCGAGTCCCTATCTCGATCCCGTCCGTTTCCCCTGGTTCGAGGATGCAGTCGATTATTTCGCGGAGCGCACCGGGCGCGACGTGTCCGCCATCGACTATTACCAGATCCTCGCCAAATACCGGATGGCCTGCATCATCGAATACAAAGTCGCCGAGGCAGCGATCGGCCTCGCGCCGCCCGAAAAGGGGCGGCGTTTCGACGGACTTGTCCGCGGCTTGTTGTCCGAAGCCGAAAGCATCGCCCGCGCCAGGGGCTGACACCTTATCTCCAGGAGACTAGCCATGGATTTCACCGTCGACGCCGAGTTTCAGAAGAAGCTCGACTGGATGAAGGACTTTGTCGAGAACAAGGTCCGGCCGCTCGAATTCATCTATGATTACGACAAGGATGCCGCCTACGACATCGAGAACAAGCCGCTTCGCAAGGTCATCAAGCGCCTCCAGCAGGAGGTGAAGGACAATGGCATGTGGGCTGCCCATCTGCCCGAACATCTGGGCGGAAGCGGCTGCGGCGCGGTCAAGCTCACCTATATGAACGAGATGTTCGGCACCTCCGCCTTCGGCCCGGTGGTGTTCGGGTGCCAGGGGCCGGACACCGGCAACAGCGAGATCCTCGCGATGTTCGGCACCGAGGAGCAGAAGGCGCAGTATCTGCAGCCGCTGCTCGACGGAGACATTTTTTCGACCTTTGCGATGACCGAGCCCCAGGGCGGGTCGGACCCGACCAATTTGCGCTGCGTCGCGGTCCGCGATGGCGACGACTGGGTGATCACCGGGGACAAATGGTTCGCATCCAATGCCAACCATGCCAGCTTCATGATCGTGATGGCCGCCACCGATCCGACGGCGCCGCCGCATAGCCGTGCGACGATGTTCATCGTACCCACCGATGCGCCGGGCTTCGAGATCGTCCGCAACATCGGCTTCTGGACGGACAGTCCCAATTCGGGCGGCCACCCCTGGATCCGCTTCAACGGGGTACGCGTGCCGGACAGCGCCCGGCTGGGACCGGTGGGCGAAGGGTTCAAGGTCGCGCAATCGCGGCTGGGCGGGGGACGCCTGCATCACGCCCAGCGCACGATCGGGCTGGTCAAGCATTTGATCGACATGATGGCCGAGCGCGCGGTCAGCCGCATGTCGGGCGGGGAACCGATCGGCAACAAGCAGGCCGTGCAGGCGATGATCGCCCAAAGCTATATCGAATATATGCAGTTCCGACTGCTTGTCCTCTACACCGCCTGGATGTTCGACCAGCAGCAGGAACATGGCCGCGAGGGCCGCAAGATGATCAGTGCGATCAAGGCCGCGATGGCGAAGATCGCCCAAGACGTGACGATCCGCGCGGTGCATCTGCATGGCTCGCACGGCCTGTCGAACATCATGCATTTCGGCGAGTATCTCGCGGTAGCGCTGCACGAGGGAGCGGCGGACGGTGTGACCGAACTCCATCTCGGCGCCGTCGCCAAGCAGGTGCTGCGCGACTACAAGCCGCGCGAAGGCAGCAACTTGCCGAGCGAGACGACGTTCCTCAAAAAGGCCTGGGCGGAAAAGCAGCTCAAGCCGATCCTCGATGAGCTTGGCCTGACCTTCGACGATGGCCGTGCGGACATCGAGAAGAACCTGCCGGTCGAGAAATATAACCTGAAGCCGGTATCGGCCTGATGGATCTCTCGATCGGGTCGCTGTTCACGGTCGCGGGCAAGACCGCGATCGTGACCGGCGGGTCGAGCGGGGTGGGACGGATGATCGCGTCCGCGCTCGCCGCCAATGGCGCGCGGACCTGTATCGTCGGCCGCAAGCGGGCCGCGCTCGAGGCGGTAGCGGGCGAGATCGGCTGCGATTTCATTGTCGCCGATCTGTCGTGCCCCGATGCGATCGCCCGGCTCGCAGGCGAGATCGCCGCGCGCGAGGCCGCCATCGACATCCTCGTCAACAATGCGGGCACGACCTGGGGTGCGCCCTTCCCGGCATTTCCGCTGGAGGGATTCGACAAGGTGTTTGCGCTCAACGTCCGCACGCCGTTCCTGCTGACACAGGCGCTGTTGCCGCTGCTCGAGGCTGGAGCGAGTACCAAGGACTTCTCGCGCGTCATCAATATCACCTCGGTGGGCGCGCGGATGATCGGCGAGGATGGCGGGTCGGTTGCCTACGGCCCGTCCAAGGCCGCGGTCGAACAGATGACACGCGTGATGGCACGTCAGCTCGGCAGGCAACGGATCACCGTCAACGCTATCGCGCCTGGCTGGTTTCCGTCCCGGATGAATGCGCCGCTCGGCGATCAGGCGGCGGAGGACTGGATTTCGCGGACACCTGCCGGACGCCTCGGCACCGCGCGGGATATGGCCGGGCTGGCGCTGTTCCTGTGTTCGCCGGCCGGGGCCTATGTGAGCGGGCAAGTCATCGATATCGATGGAGGCCGCTCGCTCTAGGCGTTGCGGGCCTTTGTGGCGATCGCCTCGCGGTCGAGCGATTCCTTGCGGAACGACTGGTTGGCATCGCGCGATCTGTGATGCTCATTGTCGATCGCGCCGGCATAGGTGAGACCGAAATTCTCGTCGATCAGCGCGTTGTAGCGGCGGATGACGGATGGGTCGTTCGCTGCGATATCGTCGGCCAGCTTGAGCGCGGCTTGCATCAATTCCGCCGGTTCGACGACGCGGTTGACCAGCCCCCAACGCTCCGCCGTTTCGGCATCGATGGCATTGCCGCCGAGCGACATTTCCTTGGCGCGCCCGATGCCCACAAGGCGGGAGAGCAATGCGCTCATTCTACCCCCCCGGAATGACGCCCACGCGCGCATGGGTATCCGCGAATTTGGCGCCGCGCGCCGCGATGCGGATGTCGCAGCACATAGCGAGCTCAAGCCCGCCCGTAATCGCAAAGCCATTGATCGCGCCGATCACCGGGCCATGGAATGCCGCCATGCCGAAACGGCGATGGCCCGCACCCTGGTCCTCGTCCGGCGCTTGCAGCCCCGACTCGCCGCTCGACAATTCCTTGAGGTCCATTCCCGCGCAAAAGGCACGTCCCTTGCCGGTCAGGATCGCGACCCGTGTCGCGTCGGAAAGGCCGGCAAAGGCAGCTGCAAGCTGCGAGGACAGGGCGCGCGACATCGCGTTCAACGCGTCAGGCCGATTGAGCGTGACGATCGCGATCGGCCCGCGATGTTCGACGAGGACGACGGGTTCTTCCATCATTCAGGCTCCAGCAAATGGGTGCGGATCGCGTTGATTTCGGCATCGCCAAGACCAAGCCACCCGAAATAGCCGGCGATATTGCCATGGGCCTCGTCGATCGCGGCAAACATCGCGTCGAGATAGGCGGCATCGACGATCAGCATCGGCTCCCACACCGCAGGATCGACGTCGTGCCGCGCGATATGGTTGTGGAAGCGGCGGCGGGCCGCATCGAGATAGACATTGCTCAGCAGATAGTCCGCCATGATGTCCGGGCGGGCGACGCCCAGCAGATCCAGCATGAGCGCAGCCAGCGCGCCGGTGCGGTCCTTGCCTCCGGCACAGTTGAACAGCAGGGGAAGCTCACCTGCTGCCGCGGCCTGAAATATCGGCTTGAACGCATCGGCCTGATCGAAGGGGAGGGCGCGGTAAAGCGCCAGCATGCCATCGCGCATGTCTGCGGCGGTCGGGGTCGCGGCGGCTGCGAGGGCGGGAAGATCTGCGCCGCTGTGGCGATAATCGCGCGCGAGACGACGGATCTGCGATCCCCAGCTGCGTGCCGGACGGCGTTCGCGCTCGATGCTCGTTCGCAGATCATAGATCAGGCGAAGATCCAGCGCCTCCAGCGTGGCAATATCGGCATCGGTGATCTTCGCCAGTTCGCCCGCACGATAGAGCTGGCCCCACCGGACCGTGCGGCCGAAGCGTGTCGCATAGCCGCCCATGTCGCGCACATTACCGGCGCGCTCGAGGTGGACATGGCGATCGACGACCTCGCCTGTTCGCAGCCGGACCCTGTTCGTCTCGCATTCCATGCCCTCACCCTGACCGGCCGCGGCGGTTGCGGCCAGCGTTGAAGTGCAAAGCATCGCATAGGTGCTGGGTGCGGGATTGCCTCGTCCGGCCCGAGCGGTGATGGTCCGCGGCCAAGGAGGGACCGATGGTCAAGGCATTTGCAGTTGAGTGGAGCGAGCGCGAGGTCGAGGCGCTGAAGGCTCGGCTGGCGGCCTGTCCGCTCCCGCCGGCGCCGCAAGGTTCCGGCTGGGCGCTGGGTTGCGATCGGGATTTTCTGGAGCGGTTCCGCGACCGGTGGCTGAACGGCTATGACTGGCGTGCCGCGATGCGCGATCTCAACCGTTATCCGCAGTTCATCGCGGAGATCGACGGCCAGACGATCCATTTTGTCCATATCGAAAGCGCGGTCGCGGATGCGCGGCCCTTGTTGCTGACCCATGGCTGGCCCGGTTCGCATTACGAATTCTGGTCGGTGATCGAGCCATTGTCGGCGGCGGGGTTCGATCTCGTGATCCCAAGCCTTCCTGGCTATGCATTCAGCGGCAAACCCGATCAGCCGATCGGGCCGAAGCGAACGGCAGCGCTGTGGGACGGGTTGATGCGCGATGTTCTGGGCTATCCGCACTATCTTGCGCAGGGAGGCGATTGGGGGGCGACGGTGACGTCGCAGATTGGCCTCAACCATCCCGAAGGCGTGCGCGGCATCCATCTCAACATGCTGGGCCTGCGCAGCACCGAACCGCCGCAGAATGAGGCGGAGGCTGCCTGGATGGCGAAATCCGGCGGCGCGCAGCAGATGCTCGGCGGCTATTCGGCGTTGCAGATGGTGAAGCCCCTCTCGCTCGGCTGGCTCGGGGCAGGCAATCCGCTGGGGCAAGCAGCGTGGATACTCGAGCGGTTTCACGACTGGGCCGATCTGTCCCAGGGCGATCTCGAGACCCTATTCGGTCTCGACCATCTGATCACCAACGTCATGCTCTACATGATGACCGACAGTTTCGCCTCGTCGCTTTGGTTCTATCACGGACTGATCCGCGAGGGCGGGATCAACGTGGCTGCCGGGCAGCGTTGCGAAGTGCCGACGGGCTTTGCTGCCTTCCCCCGCGACGCGCTCATGCCGCCACCGCCCAGGAGCCGGGTCGAGCTGTGCTTCAATCTCGTCCACTGGACCGAACCGGACATGGGCGGGCATTTCGCCGCGATGGAGGCACCGCAGGCCTTCGCCGCCGATGTGATCAAATGGGCCGACAAGGTCTGGCTGACGGAGACTCACGCATGACCGACTTGATTCCCGACGGGTATAGCTATGCCGAGTCGCCAAGCGCATTCCCGAATCATGTCGGGCGCATCTTCCACAAGACCGTTGAAGTGCCCGGTGGCGAGCCGGAGAAGTGGGTCGCGCTCTATGTCGAGGACCATCATGTCAACAGCTGGGGCATGGCGCATGGCGGCCTGATCGCCTTCCTCGCGGAAGTCGGAACCGCCGGCGCTGCCTGGGATCCGGCTGGGCCGCCCGTGGTAACGATCTCCCTCACCATCCAATTCCTTCGCGCGCCCAAGCTTGGTCAGTTGCTGGAAGTGCGGGCAAAAGCTTCGCGCCGGACCCGGAGCCTGGTGTTCGTCGATGCGCAGGCCTTTGCCGGTGGCGAGCTTCAGTTCACGGTAACCGCGGTGAACAAGGTGATCGGCGGCTAGGAGGCTCGGTCGAGCGCCGCGATCACCTCTTCCGCCGTCGTGATGCGCGCGAGCATGCGCAACTGTTCGGTGACGATCACGCGATGCGTCTCGGGGTCGGCGCCTGCGGTGCAATCTTCCGGGATCACGACATAATAGCCCAGATCGACGGCGGTCATGGTGTTGCCGGGCATGGCGATATTGGTCGAGACGCCGGTCAGCACCACCGTCTGGATGTCCATGCGCCGCAGCGTCGCATCCAGATTGGTCCCGTTGAACGCGATCAGGCCGGCGGGCCGGTCAAGCACGAAGTCCTGGGGATGCGGTTTCAACTGCGGCACGAATTCCGCCTCGACGCTCCCTTTCTTCAGCTTGCCGCCCTTCAGCGTCAGCGCGTTGATCAGCGAATTGGGCTTGATGTCGGCGAGATCGTCGCGATGGACGACGGGGGCATGAAATACCGGCAGCGTCCTCGCGCGGAATGCATCGGCCAGCGTCGCGATACGATCGAGAATCCCGCGCTCGGCGACTTGGTGGGCCAGCCCCTTGAAGCCGGCATAGGCCGCATCGACGACACCAAGCTGGCATTCGTTGATGATCAGCGCGGCGCGACCCTCGATCTTCATTTCCTTCGCCATTGCATGCTCCTCTCTGGCGATCCGGGTTAGCGCAAACGAGCCGTCTATTCCCGCACATCCTTGATCAAATGCGCCGGACATTGCGGCGTTGCGCGCAGGCGGGAAGAGGTAGGGCATGGACCAGATGAAGCCAGCCGGAGTGCTTGCCCCCTATGCCGGTGCGCCGCCGCCTGCGCCTGCATGGTATCGATGGGCAATAGACCAGCTACCCGCGCGATCGATCTTCGAATGCGACGGCGTTCCCGTCGAGCTGTTGACATGGGGTGAGGTCGGCAAGCCCGGCCTGCTGTTCCTCCATGGCGATAGCGCCCATGCGGACTGGTGGTCCTATACCGCGCCCTTCTTTGCCGACGAATGGCGATGCGCGGCGATCTCCTGGAGCGGGATGGGCAGTTCGGGGCGCCGTCCTGACTACACATTCGACGCATGGGCCAGGGAGGCGATCGCTGCGATCGACGCCGCTGCGCTCGACAATGGCACCGGCACCATGGTCGTCGCGCATTCGCTGGGCGGGTACCCAGCGCTCATTGCCAGCGCGCGCGAGCCCCGCATCCGCGGCATTGTCTCGCTCGACAGCGCGATCATCCCTCAGGATCTGATGGCGGAGGTGCCGCGCCCGAAGCCCCGTCCGCACAAGGTCTATGCGAGCGAACAGGAGGCGCTTGGCCGATTCCGCTTCATGCCGCCAACCATCGGCGACCAGCATTATGCGGTGGATCACATCGCGCGGCGCGGCCTGCACGAAGCGGAGGGCGGCTGGACATGGCGCTTCGATCCCGAAATCTGGCGCGATCTTGAAAGCCGCAGCGGGGAGAATCTCGCCGACTTGCCGCGCAGGGCGAAATGTCCGCTGGCGCTGATCGTCGGCGAACGGTCCGAACTGATCCGCGACGAAATCGCCACCTATATGCGCGGCATCTACCCCGCAGGAACGCCCTTCATCGGCATCCCGGATGCAGGACATCATATCATGGCGGACCAACCGCTGGCGCTGATCGCCGCGCTGCGGAGTTGTTTCGCCTACTGGCCGGAGAGGACGCCATGAAGCTTGCAGGCAAACGGTTCATCGTCACCGGCGCGGCGACGGGCATGGGCGCGGCGAGCACCGCCGCGTTCGTTCGCGAAGGGGCGAAAGTCATCGGTTTCTATCGCAGCCGCGGTTATGAGGCATTGGCCGAGCGCCTCACCGGGGAGGCCGGATCGGTGCACTTCCTGAAGGTAGACGTCGCCGAGCAAGATCAGGTGTTGCCGGCATTTGCGCAGGCCGTGGACTGGCTTGGCGGGCTTGATGGCCTGATCCACGCGGCCGCGATCTGCCCGACCACGCCCGCGGAAGATATCCGCCACGAGCAGTTGATGGACGTGCTTCGCGTCAATGTCGGCGGGACAATGCTGACCAACCAGGCCGCGCTGCCCTATCTCAAGGCCAATGGCGGCGGACGGATTATCAACTTCGCGTCCTCTACCGGTGCGACAGGGTCGGCGATCAAGGCCGACTATGCCGCGTCGAAGGGGGCGGTGATGGCATGGAGCCGATCGATCGCCACCGCCTGGGCGAAGCATGACATCACGGTCAATATGATCTGCCCGGTGATCAGCACCGACATGTATCTGGCGACGCGCGCGGCGATGACCCCCGAGCAGCTTGCCGCGCATGACGCCTCGCTGGCGACGTCGATCCCGCTGGGCGGGAGGTTCGGCGATGCCGAACGCGATTTCGCGCCCGTGGCGGTATTCCTGGCCGGCGACGGCGCGGGGTTCATGACCGGACAGATGTTCTCGGTCGATGGTGGCGTATTGATGGTACGATAGTCATGAGCGTGGGGCGGGATCAGCCGCCTGGCCCGGCCGCGGCTTATAACGGCTTGCTGCCTCGGACTCGCTGACCATCCTCCTGCAAATCGCGGGCGCCGCATTCCGGGTATCCTCTGCGACATGAAGGCCGGCCCATGATCGCGGGTCCTTGTCGGCCGTTGCCCGCCATCCGCGGGTCAGCAGGCCAGTTTCGGCATTCTCGCATATTGCGCGCTCAGTGCCTGAACCGCGCGGTAGGACATGTGCACGGCATCACCGATGCGCCCGACCTGACGGCTGTCGCCGACCACGCTGACGGCGATCCCGGCATCGCCCAGCGCCGCGGCCAGTTCGTCGGCGGAGCGGCGCCCTTGGGCGAGCAACAGGCGATCCGCCTCGATCTCGCGTGCGACGCCGCCCGTTTCGATCGTCACCTTGCGATTCCCGACGCTGCGGACATGACTATTGTCGACAATCGTGATGAGCGGATTTTCGTGCAGGCGGCGCAGCAGGCCCATCCGATAGACCCACTCCGCCGAGCGGGCGAGCTTGTCGGCGGGGGAGCGACTGACCAACGTCACATGGACGCCGTGATGCGCGCAGAATTCCGCCGTCTCGCAGCCGGTCTCGCCGCCGCCATAGACGATCGCATGCTGTCCTTCGGTCAGCCCGAGGTCGCGCTCGCGCATCAACAGGTCATAGGCATCCATCACGATCGGATCGTCCAGGCCCTCGATGGGCAGGTCGATGCGGCGTGTGCCCGCAGCAAGGATCGCGACATCCGGGTTCAGCGCGAGGATATCCTCCAGTTCCGCACGCTTGCCGAAATGACGGATCACGGCGCTTTCGGCCAGTCGGTTGCCCAGATAATCCGAATACCAGAACAGCTTGTCCTTGCCCGGCGGGGTGGCTGACGCGATGATGCCGCCGCCGGTGAAGGCGCGGGTCTCGAAGATGTGTGTCTCGAACCCTGATTGCTGCAACAGCAATGCCGCCGACGCGCCGCCCGGACCTGCGCCGATCACGACAGCGCGCTTGCCCTTGCCCATATCGACCGGAATCGGCGGATCGAGTTCGGTGCCTGTGCGCGGATTTTCAGCGCAGCCGACCTGGACGCGCCCCGGATGCGGGCTGATGCACCAGTTGCAGGAGGTGCATGGACGGATCAGGTCGCGGCGGCCCGCCTTCGCCTTGTTCGCCCATTCGGGATCGGTCAGCATGGGCCTGCCCAGCGCGATCAGATCGGCATCGCCGCTCGCGACCGCCTGTTCTCCCGTCTCGGGCCAGCGGATCTGTCCGACGGCGATCACCGGGACGCCCGTCGCAGCCCGGATGCGCGCCGCATAGGGAATGCGCCAGCCCTCGGGCATCGACATCGGTTCTACCACTTTTTCGAAGGCTGGGCCGACACCCCAGCCCATCGAGACATGCAGCGCATCCGCACCCGCTTCGACCAGCCTCGGTGCGATTTCTTCCATGTCATCGATCGTCAGTCCGCCGGGCCGGAACTCATCGGCGGAGAGCCGATAGACCAACGGCAGCTCACCCAGTTTCTCACGCACCGAGCGGATCACTGCCAGCGGGAAGGCAAGGCGCCGTTCGGCATCGCCGCCCCACTCGTCGTCCCGTTTGTTGCCCAGCGGCGACATGAATTGCGTCAGCAGATAGCCGTGCGCGCCATGCAGCTCGACGCCGTCATAGCCGGCCTCGACGGCCAGCGCGGCGGTGTTGCCAAAGGATATGACGAGCTTTGCGATCTCTTCGGACGTCAGTCCGCGGCAGGTCATCTGTTCGGGATCGCGCTTCGAGAAGATGTCGCTTGGCCCCACCGGCATACCGCCGGGCAGCACCTTGCGATTGGCATATTGGCCGCAATGCTGGATTTGCATGAAGATCTTCGCACCCGCGTCATGGATGGTGCGGACCAGACGGCGATGGCCGTCGAGATTCTTCCGGTCGTCCAGCGTCAGCTGATATTCGTGCGCGCGGCCGGTATCGGGATCGACACAGGTATATTCGACGATGATCAGACCCATGCCGCCCAGTGCACGCTCGCGGTAGAAAGCGATCATCGCCGGCGTGACCTCGCCTTCCAGCCCGCCCAACTCGGTCGACATCGGCGCCATCACCAGCCGGTTCGGCAGTTCGACGCCGCGCAGACGCAGCGGCGTGAACAGATTGGGATAGGCGGTCGAACCGGTCATTGGGTGCGGGCCTCGTTCAGGACAGCGACGGGGAAAGACCCCCGTCGACATGGAAATTGATACCGTTGATGAAATCCGACCGCGGGCTTGCGAGCATGACGACGGCATAACCGATGTCGCGCACCTCGCCGATCCGATTGACCGTCTGCCCGCCGCCTTTGGCGATATAATCCTCTGCCTTGGCGAGGTCGTCGCCCCAGCCGCGCTTTTCCGCCATCTTTCTGAGGACCTTGATCAGGCCTTCGGTGCGGATCATGCCGGGGGAGACGCTGTTGACGGTGACACCGGTCTGTTTCAGCGCCTTGGACAGGCCGAGCGACATGTTGAGCATCGCCGCCTTGGCAGGACCATAATCGGCTTGCCCGGAAGTCGGCGTGATCGCGGCGGCGGTACTGATGTTGATGATCCGGCCCCAGCCGCGCTCCTTCATCTCGGGCGCGAAGGCGTGAATCAGCCGAACCGCTGCCAGCGTGTTGCGCTGATAGGTATCGACCCATTGATCCGTATCATAGGCGAACCAGTTGGGGCTGTCCGACACGGCGCTGCCACCGGCATTGTTGACGAGGATGTCGATGCCTCCGAACGCAGCGTTGGCGGCTTCAGCCACGGCGGCGCATCCCTCCGTGGTGGACAGATCGCCGCACGCGGTCGCCGCCCGATAGCCCTGATCGGCGAGACGCTTGGCGACCGCATCGACGCGCGCGGAATCGCGGCCGTTGACGACAACCGATACCCCTTCTGCCGCGAGCATTTCGGCGATGGCGACGCCGATTCCCGAGGAACTTCCGGTGACCAGCGCCCGCTTGCCTTCGAGATTCAGTTCCATGCCGCTCCTCATTCTCTCTGGGTGGCCGGGAAGAAGGGTCAGGCGCGCTGATTGAAGCGGCGGCCGACCAACGCCGATGCGATATTGGTTTTCTGGACGTCGGTTGTGCCGCCCGCGATGCCCCAGGCGTAGCTGTCGCGCACGCGCTGCTCCATGCGATACTCCTTGGAGTAGCCATAGCCGCCCATGATCTGCAGCCCCTTGGACGCGACCTCGACGACCATTTCGTTCGAGAAGCATTTGGCGAGCGAGCTGTCGAGGATCGAGGGCAGACCCTGGCTGGCGTTCACCGCGGCGCGATAGATCAGCAGGCGTGACGCTTCGACCTTCATCGCCATCTCGGCGAGCTTCAGCTGGATCGCCTGGAAATCGACGATCGGCTTGCCGAACTGATGGCGTTCCTGCGAATATTCGGTCGCCTCCTCCAGCGCAGCGGCGGCGATGCCGAGGCCCATGGTGGCGTTGCCGCAGCGTTCGAGGCTGAACGCGGTCATCAGCTTGCCGAAGCCGCCCTTGGGCACGATCAGATTGTCCTTCGACACGCGTACTTCGTCGAGATAGATGTCGGCCGAGGGGATGCCGCGAAAGCCCATCAGACTTTCCGGGCGTCCGAAGCTGATCCCTTCGCGCTCCTTCTCGACCAGCACCGCGCCGATGCCCTTGGCGCCCGGCTCATCATCGAAGCGGCAATAGACGATGTAATAGTCCGAATGGCCGCCGCCCGAGCACCAGCGCTTCTGGCCGGTGAGGACGATCTCGTCACCGTCATAGCGGGCAGCGGTCTTGAGATCGGTGAGCGCGGTGCCTGCTGCGGGTTCTGACATCGAGACCGCGACGATCTTCTCGCCCTTGATGACCTCGGGCAGGATACGCGCCTTGAGCTTGTCGCTCGCGAAATGCTCGACGGTGCGGACGGGACCCGTGGCGCTCTCGAAGATGGGCCATGCGACGGCCGGCGAAATCATTGCAAACTGTTCGAGCACCAGCAGTGCCTCGAGATGCCCGAGGCCCAGGCCGCCATATTGTTCGGGCAGGTTGATCCCCAGAAAGCCCATTTCGGCGTAGCGTTTGCGCATTGCGTCGGGGAGCGGCATCGCCTTCTCCTCCATGTCACGCGAAAGTTCCATCAGCTCGGATCGCGCAAATTTCCTTGCGGTTTCCTGTAGTTCTTTCTGGTCGTCGCTAAGCTGGAAATCCATCATTCTGCCTTTGTCTCGATGACCGCGTCGAGCGCGACGACCCCGCCTTGACCGGGCCGGGCCACAAGCGGGTTCACTTCGATCGTCGCAAGCGTGTCGCGATGCTGCACGGCGAGGATCGACAGGCCCGAAATGGCCTTTGCCAGTGCCTCGATGTCGTGGCGCGGTGATCCGCGCCATCCGGTCAGGAGCGGCGCGGTCTTCAGGCTCCCGATCATCTTCAGCGCCTGCGCCTCGCTGACCGGGGCGAGGGCGCAAACCGTGTCCTTGATCAGTTCGACCAGTGTCCCGCCAAGGCCGAAGGTCACGACCGGGCCGAACGCTTCATCCCGGTGGATGCCGACGATCGTCTCGACCCCGCCGCTCACCATTTCGGAGATCAGATAGCCGTCGATCCTTGCATCCGGCAGCTGCCGCGGGATGTTGTCCGCCATCCGCGTGACCGCATCATGGACCGCTTCTGCCGAAGAAAGGCCCAGCGCGACGCCCCCCACTTCGGTCTTGTGCAGGATGTCGGCGGAAACCACCTTCACGACGACGGGGAAGCCGATGCTCGCGGCAAGCTGCATCGCCTCCTGCGCATCGCTCGCCAGCGCTTCCTTGGGCGACGGCACCCCGGCCCGTTCCAGCAGCGCCTTCGCCTGCGCCTCGTTCAGCTTGCCGTGAACGCCGAGCGGTGTCGCGGCGGGCAGCGCCAAGGGCTCGGGCGCAGGCTGCGCGAAGGTATCGCGGAACTTCGACAAGGCCGAGAGCGCAGCGATGGCGCGCGAGGGGTCCTCGAACGCGAGCAGTCCCTTCGCGTCATATTCGCGAACCATTTCAGCGTCTGTCGTGACCGAGACGAAGACGAGCTGATCGGGCGCGCGGGCATGGGCATTGGCAATCGCCTGTTGCAACGGACGAGCCATCGAAGGCGCGGCACCGGCAATGCCGAGAAAGATCAGCGTCGCGTCGAATGCCTTGGAAGCGAACACCGCATCCAGCGTCTTTTCCATGATGTCATGGTTGGTGGTGACCAGCCCGGTCATGTCGATCGGATTGGCAGGCGAGCAATGCGGCACCAGCGCTTTCAGCGCGGTCTGGGTTTCCGAAGGAACCGTGCCCATCTTCAGGTTCGCGTCGCTGACGAAATCGGCGATCTGCACCCCGACTCCGCCGGAGATGCTGATCACGCCGACGCGCGGCCCCTTGGGTAGCACCCCCTTGGACAGCGCATAGGCGATGTCGAGCAGTTCGTCGGTCGTGCGCGCGCGATGGACGCCATATTGGTCGAAGACCGCGTCATAGATGCTGTCCTCGCCGGTCAGCGATGCCGTGTGGCTTGCGGCCGCAGCGCTTCCCTCGGCCGTGCGGCCGACCTTCATCATCACGACCGGCTTGTTGGCGCGGCGCGCGCGGTCGAGCGCTGCGATCAGCTTGTCCGCGTCGCGCAGCCCTTCGATATAGGCCAGCAGCACGTCGCTTTCGTCCTGGCCCGCCATCCACCACAATGCATCGCCGATATCGACATCGGCTTCGTTGCCGGTCGTTACCCATTGGCTGATGCCGAGGCCGCGCCGGAACAGATGCTTCATCAGATAGCCGCCATAGCCGCCGCTCTGGCTGGCGACGGCGATCCGGCCGGGGGCGGGAACCCCCTCCTCCAGCGCCGAGGCGAAGGTGCCGTAAAAGCGGGCATGGGTGTTCATCAGGCCCATGCAGTTCGGGCCGAGCAGCCGCATGCCCGCCTCGCGCGCTGTCGCCACGATACGGTCCTGCCGCGCGCGACCCTCCTCGCCCGTTTCGGAGAAGCCGGCGCCATACAGCACGGCGCTCTTCACACCCCGTGCGATGCAATCCTCGATCGTCTGCTGGGTCGCGTCGGCGGAGATGGCGAGGATCGCGCAATCGACGGGTCCGGGCACATCCAGAATCGACGGATAAGCGGTCAGCCCCTGAATCTCCGGACGGCCCGGGTTGACCGGATAGACCGGCCCTTCGAAGCCCGCTTCGAGCAGATACTGAATCGGACGCCCGCCGAAGCGGCGCTGGTCGCTTGATGCGCCGATGACGGCGACGGAGCCGGGCGCAAACAGTGCGGTCAGGTTGTCGGCTGCCGGCGAAGAAGGTTTGAGTAAAGTGGCCATGATCGGGCTGCCTTTGACCTGAAGCTGCGGCGCTTCCAACCGTTACGCCGAAACCAACACATCCATGCTAACCCCTGCAATGAGGCCTGCACCGGTATACGCCCGCCGACCAACTGGATACATCAACAATGCCAATTCAGCGCCGGACAGCGGGATCATCGCGTCTGTCGAGCGGTATTTGATCACAGGGGCTTCATGTCGGAATTCATTCTGCAGCGCGAACAAGATGGCGTCGTCGTCTTGACGCTGAACGTGCCGCAATTGCGCAACGCGATCTCGCTCGAAATGCGCGAAGCGTTGCTTGGTCATCTGCGCGAAGCGGGCAACAATCCTGACATTCGGGCGGTGGTGCTGACGGGGGCCGGAGGCAATTTCTGTTCGGGCGGCCAGTTGCAGCCGACCAACGGCGCGGCCGCGCCGGATGCGCAGCGGACCAAGCGCAACATCGCAATCCTGCAGGACATTGTGCGGTTGCTGAGCGGCGGGCCCAAGCCGACGATCGCGGCGGTCGAGGGGTATGCCTATGGCGCGGGCATGTCGCTCGCCACGGCCTGCGACGTGCTGGTGGCGGGCGAAAGCGCACGTTTCTGTGCATCCTTTGGCAAGATCGGGTTGATGGCGGACGCAGGGATGCTCTGGTCGCTGCCGCAGCGCGTCGGGCCGGGGCGCGCGCGCGAGATGATGCTGACGGGGCGGGTCGTCGAAGCAGCTGAGGCTGGTGCCTTGGGTCTGGCGAACCGGGTGGTGTCTGCAGGAAGCGCACTGGATGCAGCCCTGGAAGTTGCTGCGGGCTTTGCCGGTGTCGCTCCGCTTGCGATTGCCGCGATGAAGCGGGTCATGGCGCGCGGACCGAATTCGCTGGAAGACGTGCTTCATGCCGAAAGCGACGCGCAGCCGGTCCTGGCGTTGAGCCAGGACTATGTCGAGGGCCGCACGGCGTTCAAGGAGAAGCGCGCGCCGATGTTCCGGGGAGCCTGAACGATGGATTTGACGATTCCGCCTGAAGCCGAGGCGCTGCGCCAGGCGATGCGGAGCTTCCTGCGCGACCAGCTGCCTCCCGAACTGGCGGAGGCGACGCTCTATGGCAGGAAGCTGACTAAAGACGATCATCAGCGCTGGCAGCGGATCCTGGAGAAACAGGGCTGGCTGGCGCCGAGCTGGCCCACGCAATGGGGCGGCACCGGCTGGGGGCCGCTTGAACGCTTCATCTGGGACGAGGAATCGGCGCTGGCGGGCGCGCCGCGCGCGAATATCCCCTCGCTCGACCTGCTGGGGCCGGTGATCGTCGAATTCGGCACCGAGGCGCAGAAGCGGGAATTGCTGCCCCGGATCCTGTCAGGCGAGGACTGGTGGTGTCAGGGCTTTTCGGAGCCGCAGGCCGGGTCGGATCTCGCTGCGCTTCAGATGCGAGCGGTGCGCGACGGCGACGACTATATCGTCAACGGTACCAAGCTGTGGACCAGCTGGGCGCACATGGCGAACAAGATCTTCTGCCTGGTCCGCACCTCCGCGGACGGACCCAAGCAGGCAGGGATCTCGTTCCTGCTGATCGACATGGAACAGCCGGGCGTGACGATCAGCCCGATCCTGACACTGGGTGGCATGCACGCGGTCAACGAGGTGCAGATCACCGATGTTCGCGTGCCGGTCGCCAATTTGCTGGGCCAGGAAGGCGATGCCTGGACCATCACCAAATTCCTGCTGGGGCACGAGCGGCTGGTCGGCGCCGGCATTGGCCCGAGCATGGCGTTGTCGCGGCAGTTGCGCGGCGCGCTTGGCCGTATCGGGCCGGGCGGAGCGCCGCTGGGCGATGATCCGGTTCTCGCCCAGCGCGTCGCGGAGGTCGAGACCGATCTGCTGGCGCTACGCTACACAGCGTATCGCGTGCTGGCCGATGAATTGTCGGGCAAGGCACCGGGGCCGGAAGTCTCGGTGCTCAAGATCCGCGGCGGCGAGGTCCAGCAGGCGCTGACCGAATTGCTGATGGAGGTCGGCGAGATCGTCAGCCTGACCCATCCCCTGACCGTGTCAGAGGGCGTGGTGCCGATCGAAAGCGCCTATATGGCGCAACAGCATTTCGACCGGCGCAAGCTCACCATCTACGGCGGCAGTTCCGAGATTCAGCGCAACATCATTGCGCGCCGGCTGCTGAACGTCTGAGGGCGGAACGATGGATTTTCATTACGGCGACAACCAGCAGATGCTGCATGACACGGTCGACCGGTTCCTGACCGACAAATACGACCTTGTTACGCGGCACAAGCTGCTCGGCGACCTCGAGGGACAGGCGCAGCTATGGCGCGAGATGGCCGAACTCGGCCTGATCGGCGCCGCATTCCCCGAAGGGCTCGGCGGCTATGGCGCATCGCCCGTCGATGCGTTGGTGGTGATGGAGCGTTTCGGGCGGCATCTGGTGACGCTGCCCTATCTGATGACCGCGATCGTGTGCGGCCGGCTGCTGATTGCGGGCGGGCGCACCGATATGATCGAACGGGTGATCGCGGGCGATGCGCGGTTGGCGCTGGCGGCGGGCTCGACGCACGTGCTGCGCAGCGCAGAGCATCACAGCTTTACCGCAGCTGCAGCGGGCGCCGGCTGGACGATCAGCGGGCGGATGCCAGTGGTGATCGGGGGGGGACAGCGCGGACACGTTCATCGTGGCGGCGCGGACCTCGGGCGCATTGGGGGATCGCGACGGCATTACCTTGTTCCTCGTCGATGCAGACCAGGTTGCGCGCCGCAGCTTCCGCATGATCGACGCGCACGGCGCGGCGGAAGTCGTGATCGACGCACTGAGCGTCGGCGAGGATGCGGTGCTGGGCGAGATCGGCGGCGGCGTTGCGCTGGTCGAACTGGCGCTTGACCATGGTATCGCTGCAGCATGTGGCGAGGCGATCGGGTCGATGGGCCATCTCGTGCCCGCCACTGCCGAATATACCCGCACCCGCGAACAATATGGCGCGCCGCTCGCCAAGTTTCAGGTGCTGCAACACCGTATGGCGGACATGTATATCCAGACCGAAACGGCGCGTTCGATGGCCTATGTCGCGTCGATGTCGCTCGGCGACACTCCGGTGGAGCGGGCACGCATCGTCTCCGCCGCCAAGGTCCAGATCGGCAAGTCGGGCAAGTTCGTCGGCTATCAGGCAGTGCAGCTTCACGGTGGCATGGGCGTGTCCGAGGAGCTGGATATCGGCCATCACTATATCCGCCTCAACACGCTGAACCAGATGTTCGGCGATCCCGCTTTCCATCTGCGCCGCTTTGCAGCGGTAGGAGCACCGGCATGAAATTCGACTATTCCCGCTATGACAAGCTCAGCGTCCAGCTTGACGATGCTGTCCTGCGCTTGACGCTGAACCGGCCCGAAAAGCGCAACATCATCGACGATCCGGTGAACGAGCAGATCTCGGATGCCTTCCATGACGCGACGTTCGACGAGCGAGTGCGGTGCGTGGTGCTGTCCGGCGAGGGCAAGTCGTTCTGCGGGGGCGGCGATTTCGCCCAGATGAAGCGCAAGGTCGAGGATCCCGGACTGTTCTTCAAGGGCATCTGGAACTCGCGGCGGCTGGTCTATACCGTGCTGGATTGTCCCAAGCCGACCATCGCCCGGATCCACGGCCATGCGATGGGTCTGGGCGCGACGCTGCCGTTGCTCTGCGATTTCGTGGTGGCGACGGACGATACCAAGATTGCCGACCCGCATGTCAATATCGGGCTCGTCGCGGGCGATGGTGGGTCGCTGATCTGGCCGCAGATGATGGGCTATGCCAAGGCGCGCAAGTTCCTGATGCTGGGCGAACCGATTACGGGCAGGGAAGCTGCGGATCTTGGTCTGATCGCCGAATCCGTCCCGACGCTTGAGGAGGCAACCGCGCTCGCCGATCGCTGGGTCGACAAGCTGGCCAATGGTGCGAGCATGTCGATCTACGGCACGAAGATGACGATCAACCAGCCGCTGCGCCAGCTTGCACATGCTGCGATGGATACCGGCATGGCCTATGAAGGCCTGTCCAACATCAGCCGGGATCATGCCGAGGCGATCGAGGCCATCGGCGAAAAGCGCAAGCCGAACTTCAGCGGGGAGTGACGGTGGCCGACGCGTTCACCGGCTACCGGCGGCGTGTTCGCGTCGTGCCGGGAGACGGGCGCATCGACGTCGACATGGAGGATGACGCGCATTGCTTTGGCGTGTCGCTGATCCATGATGGCGCACGGATCGAAGCGGTGGAGACGCGGGCGCCGCGCTATCCCTGGTCGACCTGCCCCGCCGCCGGAGGCTTCCTTGCCCAACGGATGGCCGGGGTCGCGCTCGCCGATGCGGCCCTGGTTGAAAATCAGCGCGATCACTGCACGCATCTGTACGACCTGTTCGTTGTCGCCGCGCGACATGCGCTCGATCCTGCGCCGTTCACCTACGACATTCGCGTATCCGATCCGGTCGAGAGCGTGATCGTTGCCGAGATTGATCGCGATGGCGAGACGCTGTTGCACTGGCAGTTCGACGATGTTCGCGAAAACGCGGTCGGCGTACCGGCCGGCGACCGGCGGGCGTTCGATGCCTGGACCCGGGCGCAGCCGGAGAATCTCATCGAAGCCGGGCTGATGCTCCGCCGGGGGGTGATGGTGTCCGGCACCCGCTTTTTCGATTTTCCCGTCGGGGCAGCCGCAAGCGCGATGAGCCAGATGATCGGATCCTGCTTCACCTATGCGCCCGAGCGCGCCGGACAGGCGTTGCGCGCACCCGACACGATTCGCGATTTCTCGAATCATCCAGAAAAAATGCTGAGCGGAGAGCGGGATGACTGACGTGTTGCGCGGTTTCAAGGTGCTCGATCTTGGTGCCGGACAGGCGGTGTCTGCGGCAGGATTGCTATTGGCGCAGAGCGGCGCCACGGTGATCAAGCTCGACCGCGACGATACGCCTCTCAGTCCCGAGCAAGATGCGCTGTGGAACCGCTACAAACAGCGTGAGCCATTCAGCACAGCGCGGCTTGATGCGCTGCTCGGCGAAGTCGATGCAGTGATCCACGACGTGCTGCCCGCCGCTGCGGGCGCGCTCGGCCTTGATAACGCGACACTCTCCATGCGCCATCCGGCACTGATCCATGTCGCGGTCGGCGGCTGGCCTGCCGGCCATCCGAACGAGAACCGCCCGGTCAGCGACGCGCTTGTTTTGGCTGAAGCCGGCCTGCTGGACGAGCAGAAGGCCGTGGCACGCGATGGCCCGGTCTGGCTGCGCTTTCCGCTGGGCAGCGCGCATGCGGGCTATCTTGCGGCGATCGGCGTGCTGGCGCGGCTCTATGCGCGACGGCGCACGGGCAAAGGCGGATCGGTAGCGACCAGTCTGTTGCAGGGCGCGCTGATTCCGACCGCGCTGATCTGGCACCGCGCCGACAGGCCCTCGCCGGCGCTCAAATTCGGATTTCCGAAGGATGCGGGGGCGACACTGTTCGAATGTGGCGATGGTCTGTGGATGCATACCATGGGTCAGCCGATCAAGGCGCCGTCCGTCGCGCGCGCGCTGGCGGCAATGGACCCGGACAGGCGCGCTGCACACAACGCCAGATATGCGAACGCCGTGATCAAATATATCGAGGATCGCGGTGCGATCGAGGCGATCTTCAAGACGCGCCCGCGCAGCGAGTGGCTCGAGGAACTCTGGGCGTCCGATGTGCCGGCCCAACCGGTGCAGAACATGGGCGCACTCTATGAGGACGAGCAGGCGGCGGCGAATTCCTATGTCGTCGATGTCGAAGATACGCGGTTTGGCCGGACCCGCCAGCCCGGGCCGCCGATACAGGTCGCGAGCGGAACGCCGACAGGCGAACCCATGGTCGAAGCGTGCGCGATGGCATCACCGCTGCAGGGCCTGAAGATCGCCGATTTCGGCAACTTCCTGGCAGGGCCGCTGGCTCCGCAACTGCTCGCCGATATGGGCGCGGACGTCGTGAAGGTCAGATCGACGACGGGCGATCCGCTGCGCCATGCCGACTGGGCGTTCAATGGATGCCAGCGCAACAAGCGGGACATCGCAGTCGCGCTCAAGCATCCCGATGCGGGCAAGGTGCTCGAGAAGCTGATCGGATGGGCCGATGTGGTCCACCATAATCAGCGGATGCCTGCCGCGGAAAAGCTGGGCTTTGGATGGGATGCGGTTCGCGCCACCAACCCGCGTGCCGTCTATTGTCACGTCAATTCCTATGGACCGCAGGGGCCGCGCAAGGACTGGCCCGGCTACGACCAGTTGTTTCAGGCTGCCTCCGGATGGGAAGCGGCGAATGCGGGCGAGGGCAATCGTCCGACCTGGTGCCGTTTCGGGATGATGGATCACCTGTGCGCGCTCGCATCGGTCGTGGCGACATTGCTCGCATTGCTCAGGCGCGACGCGACGGGGGAGGGCGAGTTCGTCGCGGCGTCATTGCTCGGCGGCAGTCTCGCGACGATGGAGACCTTTGTCCTCCCCGACGGCACGCTCGCCCCCTTGACCCGACTTGATCGTGACCAGATCGGGATCGGGCCGGCGCAGCGGCTGTTCGAATGCGTGGATGGCTGGGTTGCCGTCGATGCTCCCGGCCGCGATGCCCTGCCCGGCGAGCTGAGCGAAACGGCAATTGCGGCGATGACCAAAGCAGCGGCGGTGTCGGCGCTGACCGCTCGGGGATATCCGGCTGCCGCCGTCGCGCTGGACAACGGCGCTGCCTTTCTCGCCGATCCTGACAATCGCGCAGCGCGTCTCGTCGCCTCGTTCGACCATCCAGCCTATGGCGGCTATGATCAGGTCGGCGTTGCGTGGAGTTTCGGCGATCTCGCGACGCCGCTTCGCCGGCCGCCGCCGTTGCTCGGCGAGCATAGCGCGCAGCTTCTGGAGGAGCTCGGCTTTGATGCCGATGCACGCGCCGCGCTGTTCGCCGCCGAAGCCGTGAAAGCCGCATGACCAGCTGGCTCAGGGGGCTGGGTGGCATAAGGCTGGCGGCGAGCATGTTCGGCCCGGTCGATGGGCCGCCTGTGCTGATGCTGGGCGGATTGGGCCAGACGCGCCATGGCTGGTCGCGCGCGGCGGAACGGCTGAGCGAGCGAGGCTGGCGCGCGATCACGCTCGACCTGCGCGGGCATGGCGAAAGCGATTGGTCACCCGATGGCCATTATGGCTATGCCCGCACGGTCGGCGACTTGCTGGCGGTGATCGACGGACTTGGCCGGCCATGTGTACTCGTCGGCGCCTCGCTCGGCGGCAAGATCTCGCTCGTGGCTGGAGCACAGGCCGGAGCGGAGAGGGTTCGCGCGCTGGTGATCGTCGATACCGTCCCGCGGACCAATCCGGCTGGAGTAGCAGAAGTTACGCAAGTGCTGCGTGCGCCGCCCGAAGGGTTCAGCTCGCCCGACGAAGCCGCGGCGGAACTGGCGCGCATCCGCGGGCAGGAGCCCAGGCCGGACGCGGGCGAACGCATGCAGAGAAACATGCGCATCGACGGGGCTGGGCGCTGGCACTGGCACTGGGATCCGGCCTGGATGGACCGCGAACAGGGAATCGGACTTGCCGCCGCGACCGGCTTTCTCGAAGAAATGTCCGCGCGGCTGACCATGCCGGTCCTGCTGACCCGTGGTGAGCGGAGCCAGGTCGTGAGCGACGAGGGGCTCGCCGCGTTCCGTGCGATCGTTCCCCAGCTTGAAGTCGAGTCGATCGCAGGCGCGGGGCACATGATCGTCGGTGATCGCAACGATGTCTTTGCCGATGCCGCGCTCGCTTTTCTGGACCGGATGTTCGGCCTTCACCCCGTATGTGATTGATTGCTCCGCGCACTTGCCTTGTGCCTCGCATCGACGAAGAGCGAACGGACAATCATAAAGGGCTTTCGATCGACGTGCTTTCGAGCTTCTTCACGCCCGCCAGCATCGCCGTGGTCGGTGCAGCCGACGATCCGTCCAAGCTTCGCGGCAAGCTGCTCAAGCTGGCAAAGGACAGCGCCTATCCGGGCGTGGTGCATGCGGTTCATCCCAGGGGCGGTACGATCCAGGGACAGGCTGCCTATACCAGCCTGAGCGAGATCCCCGGCGGCGCGGAACTGGTGCTGGTCGCGACTCCTGGCGCAACGGTGCCAGGCGTGGTGCGCGAGGCGGTGGCGGCAGGCGCGAAGGCCGCGGTGATTCTGTCCTCGGGCGTCGATATGGCGGATCTGACCGACGCGATCGGCGATAGCGGGCTGCGCTATATGGGACCAAATACCGAGGGGTATTTCGATCTTGCCGGCATTGCCTCCACCTTCGCCGCAGTGGTCGAGGAGGCGCTGTCGCAGAACAGGGCCGCCCCGCGCCCGGGGCGCAAGGTTTCAATCGTGTCGCAATCGGGTGGCCTGGGCTTTTGTCTGTTCGGCCGGGGGCTGTCGGAGAATCTCGACTTCCAGTCCGTCATCACGACGGGCAATGAAGGCGACCTCGAATCCCTCGATTTCGTCGATCACCTGCTCGACCAGGGCGAGAGCGGTGTCATCGTCATGTTCATCGAGGGGCTGAAAAACCCCGCGCGCTTCGCGTCGGTAGCCGCAAAGGCAGCCGACAAGGGCGTGCCCATCGTCGTCATGAAAGTCGGCCGCTCGGAAGCGGGGCAGCGCGCCGCTGTCAGCCACACCGCCCATCTGACCGGCGCGGACACCGCCTATGACGCGGTGTTCGACCGCTACGGCGTGATCCGGGTGTTCGATATGGAAGAGATGCTGGCGGCTGCAGCAGCGCTGGCACGATTCCCGCAGGGCCGTGTGGCCCGTGCGGCGGTGGTCTCGACTTCAGGCGGCGCAGGTGCCTGGGCGGCGGATCTGCTCGGCGCCGCGAGCATCGACGTCCCCGTTCTGTCCTCGCAGCTGCAGGCGAGCCTCCAGGAATTCATTCCCGAATTCGGGTCACCCGCCAATCCGGTCGACGTCACCGCGCAGGCCGTCGAGGCGGGCGGGCGGCCGCTGGTCAAGGTGCTCGAACGCCTGCAGCATAGCGATGAGATCGACGCGATCGTCGTCAATATGGGCCTGCACAAGCCAGGTCGGGTCAAGGCGCTCGCCGACCTGCTCGGGCCGCTCTATTCGGGCGCGACCAAGCCGATCCTGTTCCATTCGCATATTCTGCCGCACCCGGAGAATATGGCGGCACTGGCGGAACTGGGAGGTCAGGGCTTTGCAAGCTTCCGTGGTTGCGCATCCGCCCTTTCGGCGCTCAACAAACATGCGGCCTTTCTGGCTGACTGGAAGGCGCGCGCACCTGTTCTGGCGCCGGCTGCAGCAGCGGTCTGCAACGATATCGCGCCGGGCATATTGAACGAGCTGCAGACCCGCTCGCTGCTGTCGGCCTATAGCATCCCGGTGCCTGCCAACGCGCTGGTTTCCGATCGCGCGGCGGCGCTCGCACAGGCGCGCGCGATGGGCTTCCCGGTCGTGCTGAAAATCCAGTCGCCCGATATCGCCCATAAGACCGAGGCCGGAGGTGTCGCGCTCAACATCGGCGAAAGCGATGTCGAGGCGGCGTTCGACCGGATCATGGCATCGGCGATAGCCTATGCGCCCGATGCCCGAATCGAGGGGGTTCTGGTCCAGAAGATGATGCCCAAGGGGCATGAAATCGTGATCGGCATCACACGCGATCCCGATTTCGGACCGCTGGTGATGTTGGGATCCGGCGGCATCTATCTCGAGGTCCTGAAGGACGTGGTGTTCGCGCCGCCGCCCATTTCGACCGAGGCGGCAAAGACGCTGATCGGGCGTTTGAAGACCGCCCCGATCCTGGAAGGTGTTCGCGGGGAGGCGGCGGGAGATCTCGACGCCCTGGCGGCGCTCATCTCCCGCGTCGCCGACCTCGCGCGCGCCGAAGACAATATCGACCAGCTCGATCTCAATCCCGTATTTGTCTACCCGGCGGGTGAAGGCGTTGTCGCGGTCGACGCGCTCGCCGTCGCCGGCCAGCCCGTCGGCGGAGGCCATTGATGCAGCCCGAAGAACAATATCTCGCGTTTCTCGCCCAAGGGCGCTTCATGCTCCAGCGCGCGAAGGAGAGCGGGACCTATGTCTTCTTTCCGCGCGTCGCTGTGCCGGGAACGGGCGAGACAGACCTCGAATGGGTGGAAGCGTCGGGGGACGGAACCGTCTATTCGACCACGGTGGTTCGCAGCAAACCGCCTGCCGAAGACTATAATGTCGCGCTGATCGACCTGGCCGAGGGGGTACGGATGATGGGCCGCGTCGTCGATATCGACCCGGCAGCCGTGCAAATCGGGCTGAAGGTGAAGGCGAAGGTCGGTGAGATCGACGGCAAGCCCGCAATCCTGTTCACGGAGGCAGGCGCATGAGCTTTCCACGCGGCAGGACAGCGGTGGTGGGCAGCGCCACCTTCGGTATGGGATCGGCACCGGGCTATACGGCGGCCGAACTGCTGGCCAAGGCATCGCTCGGCGCCATCGCCGATGCGGGTCTGAAGCCTTCGGACATTGATGGCGTCTTTGCGATGCTGCCGCAGGACCCGTTCTGCGCGATGTCCGTTCCTGAATATCTGGGCATCCGGCCCAAAATAGTGGAATCGACGCGCACCGGCGGATCGGCGTTCCAGATCCATGCGATGTGGGCAGCGCTCGCGCTCGAGGCGGGCCTGTGCGACGCGGTCCTGATTGCCTATGGCAGCAACCAGCGGTCGGCATCGGGCGGCTTGGTGTCGAGTGGCGCGGCCCCCTTTCCCTACGAGCAGACCTACAAGCCGCGCAATCCGCCGAGCAGCTACGCGCTCGCCGCCGCGCGGCACATGCATGAATATGGCACGACGCGCGAGCATCTGGCCGAGGTTGCGGTAGCCGCACGCAAATGGGCGCAACTGAACCCGGATGCATTCGCGCGCGATTCGCTGACGATCGAAGACGTGCTGGCCGCGCGGATGGTATCCGATCCGCTGACGGTGCGCGATTGCTGCCTCGTTACCGACGGCGCCGCGGCGATCGTGATGACACGCGCCGACCGGGCAAGAGACTTGCCCCAGCCCCCCGTCTATCTGCTGGGCGCGGCGTCGGCGACCTGGTTCAAGAACATCTCCGAAGCAACCGACCTGACCGTGACTGCAGCATCGGAAGCCGGCGCGCGGGCCTATGAACAGGCCGGCGTGAAGCCTTCGGACATTGACATCGTCGAACTCTATGATGCCTTCACGATCAACACGATCCTGTTCCTCGAAGATCTGGGATTTTGTCCGAAGGGGGAGGGCGGACGGTTCGTCGCCGATGGCGGGATCGCGCCGGGAGGCCGGCTGCCGGTCAACACCAATGGCGGCGGCCTGAGCTGTGTCCATCCCGGCATGTACGGTCTGTTCACAATGGTCGAGGCGGTGACCCAATTGCGCGGTCAGGCGGGCACCCGGCAAGTGGCGGACGCGAAGCTCGCGCTGGCGCACGGCAATGGCGGCACGCTTTCCAGCCAGTCGGTCACGATCTTCGGCACAACGGAGACACTCTGATGCCGCTCAACGCCGACTATATCCTTTCGCGCGAATTCGCGCCGGTCGAATCGGTGGTCACCGACCGCGATGTCATGTTCTATGCGCTGTCGATCGGCCTCGGCCGCGATCCGATGGATCCATGGGACTTGCGCTATGTGTTCGAGAAGGACCTGAAGGTCTTTCCGACCATGCCCATCGTCATCGGCCACCCCGGCAACTGGATGACCGATCCCGAAACCGGGATTACCCGAACGATGGTCGTCCATGGCGCGCAGCGGCTGACGACGCTTCGCGACCTGCCGGTTGGCGCGACGGTGATCACCACCAACCGCGTGACCGGCATCTGGGACAAGGGTGACAAGGGCGCGGTCATGGATCTGGTGCGCGAGACCATCGACAAGGCGACCGGAGCGTTGATCGCGCGCAGCGAATCGAGCGTCTTCTGCCGCGCTGATGGCGGCTTTGGCGGACCTCAGGGCGAGTCGCATGTCTTTGAACCGGTGCCCGATCGCGCCGCCGACCGCTCGGTCGAGATGCCGACCGATCCGAACATGGCGTTGATCTATCGCCTCAACAACGATCGCAATCCCCTCCACGCCGAGCCGGCTTTCGCCGCCAAGGCGGGCTTCCCACGCCCGATCCTGCACGGGCTGGCCACCTATGGCGTCGCTGCGGTCGCGGTCGCGAAGACATTCCCCGAACGGGCGATCACCTCGTTCGAAGCGCGCTTCTCCAAGCCGGTGCTGCCGGGCGAGACGATCGCGGTCGATCTGTGGGATGAGGATGGCGCGGTCGCGTTTCGGGCGCGCGTCGGCGACAAGGTCGTGCTCGATCGGGGGCGGGCAATATTGTCGTGATGCTGCTTGAACGCCGGCTGATCGACGAGATCGAGATCCAGCGGCTGGCCGCGGCGTACAGTCATGCGGTGATGCGGCTCGACGGGGCCGCGGCGGCAGCAACCTATGCCGAAGACGGCGTTCTCACCGCCTTCTCCAAGCCCGGCATTGTCGGGCGCGCCGCGATCGCGGAGGCACTGATCCTGACGCTGGAGCCGCTCGCCTTTCTCAATCAGAATTGCGGCGCAGGAATCATCTCGGTCGACGGCGATAGCGCAACCGCAAGCTGGACCGTCACCGAGCTGCTTCAGCGCAAGGGTGAAGACCGTCTATCCTGCTGCTTCGGCAGCTATCAGGACCGGTTGGTGCGCACAGCCGATGGCTGGCGGTTCGCGCACCGGACCTTCGTGCC
This sequence comes from Sphingomonas sp. J344, assembly GCF_024700005.1. Taxonomy (NCBI): domain Bacteria; kingdom Pseudomonadati; phylum Pseudomonadota; class Alphaproteobacteria; order Sphingomonadales; family Sphingomonadaceae; genus Sphingomonas; species Sphingomonas sp. J344. Next base: position 1,955,630 of record NZ_JAJONB010000001.1, read on the forward strand.
TTTCTTCCGGGGACGGATCGAGGCGGACGGTCGCTCCTACCCCAATCCGGCTTTCACCGGGCCGGCGGGGCCGCAGAGCGCGCTTAGCTGACCGGGCCAGGCAGCGGGTTTCCCTTCGCTTTCCACGGTTCGCGGTTCTTGAGCGCCGGCACGATGCCCTGCTTCGCGCCATTTTTCTCCAGCAGCGCCAGATAGTCGGCCATGTCCTGTTCCGACCAGAATGCCTCACCACTACCGGCGATCACACCGAGCAATTCGCAGCCGTCCGGCCCGGCGACCCAGGGGCCGAAACGGTCGCCATGCATCAGGAAGATGTGCGTGCCCTTGTGGCATCGCCGGTCGCCGACCGTCACTTCGCCCTCGAGCACGAACACGGTGTGATCGCCCTGGTGCCCATGGGTGAGCGAGATCATCCCCGGCTCCCATCGATTGTAGAATGCGAAGTAACGCGGCATCGATCCGAGGAAGCGTTCATAGATCGAAGCCGTTCGCCCGTCCGCAAACTCGATGCGAACCACCTCCTGCTCGTAAACCTCGTCGATATGTTTGATCCGCGGTGCGCCCAGCATCTTCGCTCTCCCGTCTGTTATCGCATCATCAAGGCCCCGCCATCGACGGGAATGATCTGTCCGGTCATGAAATGCGCGCCGTCTGAAGCCAGGAACGCGACCACCGGCACCAGGTCGCGCCCGATATCGCCGAGCTTGCCGCCGATCGGGATCGCGATCTTGAGGGCGGCATCATGGGCAGCAAGCTGGTCGGTGCTCATGCTGCTTCGGGTCTTGTCGTACATCGGTGTCCAGATGGTGGGCGCGATGGCGTTGACGCGGATATTGTAGCGGCCCCATTCGCTGGCGATTGAGCGCACCCAGGCGACGACGGCCCCCTTGGCGGCGGCATAGGCTGCCTTGCCCGGATAGCCCTTGATCCCAGCCGCCGATGCGAAGTTGATGATCGCGCCGCCCCGATCCTTGAGGTGCGGGAACACCGCCTGATTGATCAGGAAAGTGCCGGTCGCGTTGACGGCGATGGCTTCAAGCCATTGCGCCGGCGGGATCGATCTCGGCAGGCGCGCCGGGCGCTATTCCCGCGGCATGGATCAGCACGTCCAGCCCATCCAGCGCAGCGACGGCTTGGTTCGTCGCAGCATCGACCGAGGCCTTGTCCGTCACGTCGACCGCAAGGAATCTCGCGCCCGCTTCTCCGGCGACCCGTGCCCCGGCATCGGCGTTGAGGTCGAGCGACACGACGCGCGCGCCCATCGCAGGCAGGGCGCGGACCAGCCCTTCGCCCATACCGCTCGCTCCGCCCGTCACGATGATCCGGCGGCCCTCCAACATCCTGTCTGCCATCGCGCTCTCCTTGGACCCTCGATAGCACCGACCAACTGTCCAGCGGATCGCGGCTGTGATCGTTAGCTTCAACGCGTTGCGAAATATCCGCGACTGGCGATCCTTTGGGCCACTGGTTCAAGGGAGAGAGGCGATGGATTTCGGTATCCGGGACAAGGTTGCGTTCGTGTCGGGGGGAGCAAGGGCATGGTGCGCGAGGCCGCGCTGATGCTGGCCGACGAAGGAGCGAAGGTGGCGATCGTCGCCCGCACGCAAGGGCCGATCGACGATACGGTCGCTCAGATCCGCAGCCGGGGCGGTACCGCGATGGGTTATTCCGCTGACCTGACGACACGCAGCGGCGTACGCGACGCCGTAGCTGCGGTGCGTGCGCAATTCGGCGATCCCGACATCGCGATCAGCTGCGTCATGGAGAATATCGCCGGCGACTTCGACGATGTGAAGGATGAGGATTTCGAACGCTTCTTCATCGTCTATGCAATGTCGGTGGTCTATCTGGCGCGCGAGGTCATTCCGGCGATGAAGACCAAGGGCTGGGGCCGGTTCGTCGCGGTCGGATCGGGTACCGCGAAGGAACCCGTCGGCAACATCCACCATATGCTCGCGAACACGACGCGGCCCGCTGCCGTCGGTTTCGTCAAGACGCTGTCGGACGAAGTGGCAAAGTACGGCATTACCTGCAACACTGTCGGGCCGGGCTGGATCGGCACCGCCAATATGTACGACTATCTCGAGAAGAAGATGGGCGTGACGCCCGACAAGGTCGGCGAATTCCTGCATGATCTGATTCCGGCGGGTCGTGTCGGCCGGCCGGAAGAGATCGCATCGACCATCGCCTATCTATGCTCCGACCTCGCCGGCTATATCAGCGGCAACTGGATCGGCGTGGACGGCGGCAAGCACAAGTCGCTGTTCTGACGAGGCGAGGCGGTGGCCGGGCTATAGCTCGACCACCGCGCGGGTCGGTGTCGTGCCCTCGGGCGCTTCATAGAATTGTTCGCCCCATTTGCGCAGCGCCATATAGCCGGCAATGTCCTGTTTCGCGAACACCGGGCGCTGAACGAAGACCTGATGCCGCCAGATGCGCGCATCCTCCTCGAACAACTCGATCGTATGGTGCGCGAAATCACGTTTCGCCTGGGGCATCACGTCGGGGGACGCAGGGTCGCGGGGCAGGAAATAGCTGACCCGAAGGTCCGACACGGCATCGTCTACCGGCGTCGCTGTCAGGATCAGGCGATAGGGATTGCGTCCATCGAATGCAGCGAAGGACAACCCCGGCCCCATGTTGAGCGTATGCAGTGTCATTGCCACCTGCTTGGTCTTTGCCGATTTGAATCCCATGCGCGAGCGCCACCGCGTGCCGGGCGTCTCGAACCACAGGAGCTCAGGGTCTTCCGGCGCGCCATGCGTGAAGCGGAAGTGCATCGAATCGGCCGCATTCTCCTGGATGAGTTGCGGGTGGATCGGTTCGGAAGGCTTGTCGACGATCGCTTGCGGATAGCAGGGATAGCAGTCTGCCTCGCTTCCGGGGAGATCGAAATCGGCGAACAGGTCGGGTAGCTCCCAGCCTTCGCGCGGTGGCCCGCCGGCTGGATCGTGCCACATGAAGATCAACCCGTGCCGCTCGATGATGTGGCGGGTGCGTAACCTCGCGCCGGTCGGCTTGTCCTGATAAGGGATCTGGGCGTTCCGGCCGTCTTTGTCCCACATCCAGCCATGATAGGGGCAGACGACGCAGCCATTTTTCACCTTGCCGCCATAGCCGAGATGCGCACCGAGATGCTTGCAGTGCGCATCCATCACAGCAAGGTCGCCAGCTTCGTCGCGAAACGCCACCATGTCCGCGCCGAAATAGCGCATCGGGACCACGCCGCCCGGAGCGATCTGCGCGCTCCAGCCGATCTGGAACCAGCCTGTCGGTTTCATGCTCAGTTTCAGCATCGATCGTCCTTCGGTGTAGCGATTGTCAAAGGGTCTCGACAAAGGGGGTCGGTGAAGTGCCAGACTCGCCTTCGTAGAAGCGTTCGCTCCAGCTGCGCAGCATCGTGTAGCCCCTGATATCCTGCTGGGCGTAGACGGGGCGCTGGACGAAGATCTGATGCCGCCAGATGCGGGCATCCTCTTCGAACAACTCCGCGGCATGAGCGGCGAAGTCGCGCAACCTGAGCGGCATCATATCGGGCGATGCCGGATCGCGGGGCAGGAAGTAGCTGACCCGGAAATGGGCCGTTTCGTCGTCGATCGGCGTCGCGGTGAGGATCAGGCGATAATGGACATTGTCGCCGTCGAAAAAGGTGAATGAGAGGCCGACATTCGGCTTGATGCCCCGGTTGAACAGGGCGAACTTTCCGGTCTTCGGCGACTTGAACGCCATGGTGCTGTGCAGACGATTGCCCTCGATCCGGCAGTCGGTAAGCTGCGGATATTCCGGCGCGCCATGGGTGAACACGAAGTGCACCGAGTCTGCCGTGTTCTCCATCATCAGTTGTGGATGGATATGCTCGCCCGGCCGGTCGACCACCGCTTGCGGATAGCAGGGATAATAGTCAGCCTCGTCCGCGAGGCTTTCCGGAAAATCGGCGAACAGGTCGGGCAACTCCCACCCGTCGCGCGGCCCCTCGCCGCTCGGATCGTGCCAAAGGAAAATCAGCCCATGGCGTTCGATCGTGGTCCATCTGCGCAGCTTCGCGCCCGTCGGCTTGTCCTGATGGGGGATGTCGGCATTGCTGCCGTCTTCGCGCCACGCCCAGCCATGATAGGGACATAGGATGCAATCCCCGCGAACCTTGCCGCCATGGCCGAGATGAGCGCCCAGATGCTTGCAATGCGCGTCCAGCACGCTCAGGCGGCCGGCACCGTTGCGAAAGGCGACGAGGTCTTGCGCGAAATAGCGCAGGGGCACGGCTTGACCTGGTGCGATTTCAGCCGACCATCCGATCTGAAACCAGCCGGTGGGCTTCATGTTGAGTTTGAGCATCGTCGTCTCGATTTAATTCGAAAATCGAAGTATCATGCGCGATGCGCGGTTTCATCTCTGCGTGCCGATCCACCACATATGCGATGGCGGCGGCCGGAGGGATCGGGCAGCGTGACCGGATGAGCGAGGACCTGCCCAAGACTGTCGCGCATTTGCAGGCCCGTCTTCCATCGGGTCCGATCGGGCGATTGCTGGCGTCGATCGGCAATCTGTCGACCTCGTTGGGCGCGATCCATGCCCGCTTCGCCCAGGACCATGGCCTCGGGCCTCGCGGGATCTGGATCATGAGCTGGATTTCGGAAGGTCAGGGCAATCCCGGCGCCATCGCCCGCGCGATGATCCTGCCGCCCAGCGTCATCTCGGGAGACCTCAACCGGCTGGTCGAGCAAGGACTGGTCGTCCGGCAACGGGGCGCAGCGGACGGCCGGCGGCTCGACTATAGCCTGACCGAAACGGGACAGGCATTGCTGGCGAAAGCGCATGCCCGCTATGTCGCGATCCTGCAGGGCAAGTTCGCCGAATATCCGCCCGACCAGATCGATGCGCTGCTGCGTATTCTCTTCGAGATCAGCGGTCATGTCCGGTCGCATCTCGACGCCGCGGACGATTAAAGGCGGATCAGCCGCTTACCGATCCCCGCACCCTGCAGCATGTTGAGATAGGCGGCGGGGGCCTGTTCCAGATGATCGATGATCGTTTCGCGATGCACGATCGTGCCGCTTGCAATGCCGTCCGCCAGTTCGGCGCGAGCAGGTTCGAACAGCTCTGGGTGCTCGGCGGTGATGAACCCGCGCAATGTGAGCGCGCGATAGAGCAATGTCTTGAAATGCCTGAGCGCCAATGGCGCCTCGTCATTATAGTGCGCCGCCAGTCCGCACAGCATGATCCGGCCGCCCTGCACCATGGCGGGCAAGGCCGCATCGAGACTGGGACCGCCGACATTTTCGAACAGGATATCGATGCCCTCAGGCGCCGCCGCGGCGATCCGGCCCGCCAGATCGGGATCGCGATGGTCGAGGCAGGCATCGAACCCCAGCGTTTCGACGACATAGGCGCATTTGTCGGCGCCCCCGGCGGTGCCGACGATGCGCAGTCCGCGCGCCTTTCCAAGCTGGCCGACCACGCTTCCCACCGGGCCGCTGGCGGCCGAGACGAGAAGGGTTTCGCCCGCTGCAGGCTGAGCGAGGTGAAGCCCGACCCATGCGGTCATGCCCGAGCGGCCCAGCACCCCCAGCGCCAGCCGGGGCGGGTGGATCGCCGCGGAAATTACTTCGGCACGAGCGGCGGCAAGGCTTTGCACCGCTTGCCAACGTCCGATGGCCAGCACGGTATCGCCCACGGCATAGCCCGGCGCTCGCGATGAAATGACTTCGCCTATGATCCGGCCATGGATGGTACCGTCCGCCCAATCCGGAACTTCGCCCGCCCAGCTGCGCATCGCCCGCGCGAGATAGGGGTCGAGGGCGATGTATCGCGTATGGATGGTAATCTCATTCTCGTCCGGCGCACGTGGCTCATCCGCGGCGAACACGAAATCGTCCAGCGCCAGCGTTTCGCAGCGCCGACGCATGCGCCAGAAGCCGTTACTGCCCTGCATCGCCACCTCCCGCCCGGGACTTAACGCATCGATGCCGCATCGCCAGCCGACATGGCATAGAGCGCACATACTTGCGCAATCGGCGCGCGACTTGAAACCTACACCTTGTCGGCTTTAGGGCTGTGAGCAACGTCGAGATACGCCCAGAGGAATTGGATTCCATGCCATCAGCCGTGATCGTTAGCGCAGCGCGCACCGCCGTCGCCACCGCCCGCAAGGGAACGCTCGCCAATACCAGTGCGGAGACATTGGCGCTGGCCGTGCTCAAGGAAGTCGTGGCGCGTTCGGGCGTCGCGCCGGACAGGGTAGACGATGTGATCCTTGCCGAATCGCTCTATGGCGGCGGCGCGGTCGCGCGGCATGCCGCTGTCGAGGCCGGTATGACAAAGGCCGGGGGGATGGCGCTCAACCGGCATTGCGCGGGGAGCCTGACTTCGGTCGGCCTTGCCGCAGCTCAGGTCATGTCGGGGATGGAAACATTCATCGTTGCGGGCGGGGTGATGTCGATCTCGACCGCGCCGAAGATGCAGCGCAGGGTGCCCGGTACGGAGGACGTCCAGGATTTCTGGATGCCGCCGACTCACCCGGACAGCCCGGAGGCACCCAATCTCGACATGTCGATCACGGTCGGCTGGAACACCGCCCGGGCGGCGGGGCTGACGCGCGAGGAACAGGATGCCTGGGCGGTCCGCTCGCACCAGCGTGCGATTGCCGCGATCGACGCGGGATATTTCAACCAGCAGATCGTACCCGTCCAGGCATTGATGCCGGATGGCTCGACCGTGGCGTTCAAGGTCGATGAGCATCCCCGCCGCGATCGACCATCGAGAAACTCGCCACGCTGAAAGTGCTGCATCCCGAAATCGAGGGCTTCTCGATTACCGCAGGCAATTCGAGCGGCGTCAATGATGCGGCATCGGCGATGATGGTGACCACCGACGCGGTTGCCGCGGCCCAAGGTCTCGGGGTGATGGCAAAGATTCGTGCCTGGACCTCGGTCGGCGTCGATCCGGCGAAGACCGGACTTGGCGTTCTCGATGTCATCCCCAAGCTGCTGTCGCGAGCCGGGGTGGATCAGTCCGACGTGGCGTTGTGGGAGATCAACGAGGCGTTCGCCTCGGTCCCGCTGGCAGCGTCGCGGATGCTCGGCATCGATGACGAGACGATCAATATCTCGGGTAGCGGATGCTCCATCGGCCATCCGGTCGCGGCGTCGGGCGGGCGGATGCTGATCACGCTGATCCATGATCTCAAGCGTCGCGGCGGGGGGCTCGGTGTCGCGGCGATGTGTGCCGGCGGCGGTCAGGCGGGCGCCGTCCTCATCGAGGTCTGATCAGTCCCGGTAGCGTGGATCGGCCCGGTCGAGCTGCCGCAGCAGCGCGGGCCATTCGCGACCGCCATCGGTCGAGACCTCCGCACTCCCCGTTTTCGGGGCGAATAGCTGCGCGGTGCGCTGCTGGCTTTCCGCGCTCGGCATGACCGGGGCGCCGCCCGCCAGCGCTGCTACCTGGATCTGGCACGCCGTCTCCAGCCGCTGCATCAGCAGGAACGCTTCCGGGATCGATCGGCCGACGGTCAGCAGTCCGTGATTGCGCAGGATCAGCGCGTCGTTGGCGCCGAGCGCAGCGATCAAACGGACCCGCTCGCCCTCGTCGATCGCCGGCCCTTCGAAATCATGATAGCCGGTGCGGCCGAGAAAGCGCAGTGCGGTCTGGCTGATCGGCATCAGCCCCTGCGGCATGCACGAAACCGCGACGCCCGCACGGGTGTGCGTATGAATGACCGCCTGCACATCGGGCCGGGCCGAATGCACTGCGCTGTGGATGACATAACCCGCCCGGTTTATCCCATAGTCCGTATCGCCCGCGTCGAGGACATTGCCCTCGATGTCGATCCGCACCAGTGAACTGGCGGTAATCTCTTCATACAGCAGCCCGAACGGGTTGATCAGCAGATCCTCCGTATCCGGGATGCGCGCCGTGATGTGATTGAAGATCAGATCCGTCATCCCGTAGCGCGCGATCAGGCGATAGCAGGCGGCAAGGGCGATCCGGGTGTCGCGTTCGATCGGGTTCATGCCCGATGTTTTGCGCCGATCCGCCCGAACCAACAATCGCGGATGGGATGCTTTCGTTTGAACCTTTCGCACGGGCATGTGCTGGGGCAATTTCGGCGGATGATCAGGATCTTTGGCGGGCCGACCCGCTATGTGCAGGGCCCAGGCGCCATCGGCGAACTCGGCACGCTTACGGAACGGCTGACAAAGCGGCCTTTGCTGGTGGTCGATGCCGATGTGCTGCCCTTCGTCGAGGCGCAACTCTCGACCGCCTTTACCGGGCGTCCCAGCATCACGCTCGCCTTTCGCGGCGAGGTCACTCACGCCGCCATCGACCTGCTGGTCGAACAGGCCGGCGACGCGGATTGCGTGATCGGCATCGGCGGGGGCAAGGGACTTGATGCGGCCAAGGGGGTGGCATTCAAGCTGGGCCTCCCGTTCATTGCCGTGCCTTCGATCGCGTCCAACGACTCGCCCACGGGCCGCTCGATGGCGATCTATAATGACGAGCATGTGCTGGTCGCGATCGAGACGATCCCCGACAGTCCGTTGCTGGTCGTCACCGACACGCAATTGATCGCGAATGCGCCCGCACGCTTCCTGCGGACGGGCATGGGCGACGCGCTTGCCAAGAAGTTCGAGGCGGAGCGCGCGGTGGCCGATGGCGCGAGCAACTTCTTCGGAACACGCCAGTTGCGCACGGCATTGGCGATTGCCGATGCCTGTTATCAGACGCTGCGCGAACATGGCGTAGCGGCGATGGCGGCAGCCGAACGGCACGAGCCCGATGAGGCGTTCGAGGCGGTGGTCGAGGCGAATGTTCTGATGGCGGGGCTCGCCTGGGAGAGCGGCGGCCTGTCCTACGCCCATGCTGTCGTACGCGGGCTGGTCAAGGCGCGTGGCGCCGCCAGCGCACCGCATGGCGACCATGTCGGCTATGCGACGCTGGTTCAGCTTGCCATCGAGGGACGCGATGACGGGTTTATCCTCGACGTGATCGGCTTCAACCGAAGCGTCGGTCTGCCTGCCTCGTTGGCGGAGCTGGACATGGGATCACCGACGCCGGATGAAATCGCCGAAATCGCGCGGTTGACGACAATCGGGCCCAAGGGCGGCCGCATCATCGTGAATGCTGACCCCGGCCAGATCGCAGACGCCATCAAGCGGATCGAGCAACTGGCGACCCGGGAGTCGTGACGGCATCGCTCTTTACGCCGTTCACCCTTCGCGGCGTTTCGATGCGCAATCGCATTGGCGTGTCGCCCATGTGCCAATATTCCGCAACCGACGGGCTGGCGAACGCCTGGCACCTCACCCATCTGGCCAGCCGCGCGGTCGGTGGCGCAGGACTGGTGGTCACCGAAGCCGCCGCGGTGACCCCGGAAGGCCGGATCAGCCCGGCCGATCTTGGCCTATGGTCCGATCGGCACAGGGAGGCGTTGCGGCCCGTTGCCGCCGCGCTTGCAGCCGCCGGCGCAATCCCTGGAATCCAGCTCGCCCATTCAGGACGCAAGGGCAGCACTCAGGTGCCATGGCTTGGCCGCGAGGCGGTGCCGCTCGAAGCAGGGGGGTGGAGGGCCGGGAGTGCGACCGCGGCGCCGTTCTCGGCCAGGTCAGCGCCAACCTATGCGCTCGATACCCCGGCTATTGCGGCGATCGTCGATGGCTTTGGCGCAGCCGCGCGCCGGGCCGTTGCTGCAGGATTCCGCTGGGTCGAATGCCATTTTGCGCACGGCTACCTGGTCCATTCCTTCCTGTCCCCGCTCGTCAATGACCGCACCGACGACTATGGCGGCAGCTTCGAGGGACGGGCGCAGCTGGCATTGGAGATCGTCCGGGCCGTCCGCGCCGCGGTGCCGGAAGATGTCCCGGTCGCGGTGCGGCTGTCCTGCGTCGACTGGACTCCCGGCGGCTGGACACTCGACGAGTCGATTCGCCTTGGCCGGCTGCTCGGTGAAGCCGGAGCCGACCTGATCGATTGTTCGAGCGGGTCCGCGATACCCGGTGATGCCCCGCCGGACGGGCCGGCGGTCCAGCGGGATTTCGCGCGCGTCATTCGGGCCCGGACGGGGATGCCGACCGCAGCGGTGGGCGGAATTGTAACGGCTGAGGAAGCCGAGGCGCTCGTCGCGAATGGGGCCGCCGATATCGTCCTGCTCGCGCGCGCCATGCTTCGCGATCCCTATTGGGCGCTGCATGCGGCCCGAGCCTTGGGCGAAACGCCGTCATGGCCGCCACAATATGCGCGCGCGATGGGGACCGGATGACCGACGACATCACCGCAAGGCTCGGGCGGATCGAGGCGATCGAAGCGATCCGGCAACTGGCGTTCGGCTATGCACTGTGCGTCGATGCGCGCGATCTCGATGCGCTGGTCTCGCTCTATGTCGATGACGTTCGGGTGGGCGAGGGCAAGCAGGGACGACCGGCACTGCGCGAAACCTTCGACGCGGCATTGCGCCAGTTCACCACCAGCGCACACCATGTGACCAATCACCTGATCGAACTGCTCGGCCCCGACGACGCCATCGGGCTGGTGAGTTGCCGGATCGAGCATGAAGTCGGCCCCGATTGGGTGACGGCAAGCCTGCTCTATCATGACCGCTATGCGCGGCGGAACGGCATATGGTTGTTTCGCGGGCGGGTGCAGGCCCGGCTCTATGCGACGGCGCAGGACGATCCGCCGGTGGGGCCGGCCAAGATGCGTTGGCCGGGCGCGCCGGTTGCGGAAACCGGCTTCTACGACCCCCTTGCCGTCCTGGGCCGAATATTGGGATGGCGGGACGCGAACGGCATGGAACGGAGAGGGCGCGGATCTGCTCGTTTCCCGCCTGCGGCGCGGCACCCGCCTGCCGCCGCCGCCGCGCTACATCTTCCGGGATCAGACGGAGGAATAGCCCCCATCCACCGGCAATACGACGCCGGTGATGAAGCTCGCTTTGTCCGAACAGAGGAATGCCACCGCATCGGCAATATGGCGTGGCTCGCCCCAGCGGCGCATCGGCGTGCGGCCGATGACGCGCTCGCGCAGCGCAGGGTCGATCTGACGGTCGGTCAGCGGCGTGACGATCCAGCCCGGTGCGACGGCGTTCACGCGAATGCGCTGTTCGGCCCAGGCGATCGCAAGGCTCTTGGTCAGCAATGCAACGCCGCCCTTGCTCGCCGCATAGCCTGGCGCAGTACCGCTGCCGAAGAGGCTCATCATCGATGCGATGTTGACGATCGCGCCGCCGCGTACGGCCAGGGCCGGGCGAAACGCGCGGCAGCAGCGCATCGTACCGGTGAGGTTGACGTCCAGCACATGCTGAAATGCCTCCTCCTCGAACGCCGCGTGGCCGCGTGCGGTCGTGCCCGCGCAATTGACGAGGAAGTCGATTCCACCGGTGTCTGCGGCAAAGGCGCGGACCGCGGCGTCATCGCTGACGTCCAGCGGCTTCATGGCGATTCCGGCAAAGCCCGCTTCGCCGGTCCGGGCATCGACCTCGGCCTGATCATATCCGGTGGCGACGACCTCCGCGCCCGCGGCGTGCAGCGCCTGCGAGATCGCACCCCCGATACCGCCGATACCGCCAGTCACCACCGCGCGTTTGCCCGTGAAGTCCATTTCGCCGTCTCCTTTCCTCTGGTGGATAGTCAGAGACGGGGTGCCATGACAGGGCAAGGCCAGCACATGGGTGATGACTGGCCGTCGGCCGTCCCAGCCATTGACCCTGCGCTACCCCAGGCCGATGAAAGCGTGGACAGGGGCCGCGCCCTCGCGTGTTCCAATTTTGAAGCGGAGCTGCACTATGGCGTCGATCGCCAAGGATTTCCGGCCGGAAGGAATGGCCGCCAATTTTCTGCCCAAAGACCTGGTGGTCAAGATTCCGGAGGATCTGAGCAAATGGGTCCGGCGTCCGGCCGGGCATTATTATTGCCCGATCATGTTCGACACCTCCGCCGGCATTACCGTCAACGTGCTTCACTATCCCAATCCCGGCGTGATCGGACGGCACGTACATGACGGTCCTGTCTTCTCCTACACGATGGAGGGAAGCTGGTATTATCCCGAGCACGACTGGGTCGCGGAGAAGGGATCGTTCGTCTGGGAACCGCCGGGCGAGCATCACACGCTGACCGTCAAGGAATCGATGACGGCGCTCTATGTCATGCATGGCGGCCTGACCTTGCTCGACGAGAATGAGAAGCCGATCGGCTTCGACAATTGCCTTACCCTGCTAGGCTTCTGTGCCGAATGGTATCGCGAGCAGGGTTATGACGACGACTATATCAAGCAATTCATTCGCTGAGCTGCGGCGCGAATGACCACTCGCCCGCTGGATGGCATCCGGGTCGTCGAATTCGAAGGTCTGGGACCCGGACCGACTTGCGGGATGATATTGGCCGATTTCGGGGCCGAGGTCGTTCGCATCTCACGGCCGGATTACGCGCAATGGGCTGACCCGGTCACCTCGCGCGGCAAGGGGCTGCTTGCCGTTGACCTCAAGGATCCCGCCGGGATGACGCAGGTTCGCGAGGCGATCGGGTTGGCCGACGTGCTGATCGATCCGTTCCGGCCGGGCGTCATGGAGCGGCTGGGTCTCGGCCCGGATGATCTGCTGCAAAGCCGTGCTCGCCTCATCTACGCGCGATTGACGGGCTGGGGGCAAACGGGGCCGCTTTCGCAGCGTGCCGGCCATGATATCAATTATCTGGCGCTGTCGGGCGCGTTGGACGGGATCGGCCGTCCGGGCGAAGTGCCGACACCGCCGCTCAACCTGATCGGCGATATGGGCGGCGGCGCGGCGCTGGCTGCCTTTGGTATCTGCGCCGCATTGTTCGAGCGAGAGCGCTCCGGGCTGGGGCAAGTGATCGACGCGGCGATCGTCGATGGCACGAGCATGCTGATGGCAATGTTCCACGGCATGCAAATCCCGCTGACGCGCCAGGACTCGCCGCTCGGCGGGACACAGCCTTGGTATGACTGCTATGCCTGTTCCGACGGGCGACACATCGCAATTGGCGCGCTGGAGCCGCAATTCTGGGACAATCTGGCCGAAGCGATCGAGCTGCCGCAGCAATTGCGCGATCGCCAGCGCGTTCCCGCAGACGTGATCCGGGGGCACTGACGGCGATCTTTGCGACGCGAACGCGTGACGATTGGGACAATCGATTATCGCAGCTCGATGCGTGTGCGACGCCGGTCCTGTCTGTCGACGAAGCCATGGCGCATGCCCAGGCGCTGGATCGTAACCGGTATTGCGAACGCGGTGGGATTGCCCAGCCTTCGCCCGCGCCGCGTCTGTCGCGAACCCCGGCGGCGCCATCGGCCGAGCGGGACGGGTGGGCAACGGTTGAGCGCTGGCGTACGGCGGGGAGCTAGTCCCGCCGTACGCCGACGCGACGCTCAGAGCTTCTCGGTCAGTTCCGGAACGATCTTGAACAGATCGCCGACCAAACCGAGATCCGCGACCTGGAAGATCGGCGCATCCTCGTCCTTGTTGATGGCGATGATGGTCTTTGAATCCTTCATGCCGGCAAGGTGCTGGATAGCGCCCGAAATGCCGATCGCGACATAGACTTCGGGGGCTACGATCTTGCCCGTCTGTCCGACCTGATAGTCGTTGGGAGCATAGCCCGCATCGACCGCCGCACGGCTGGCGCCAACCGCCGCGCCGAGCTTGTCGGCGAGTGGGTCGATCAGGCCGTGGAACTGCTCCGACGAGCCCAATGCGCGGCCGCCGGAGACGATCACCTTGGCGCTGGTCAGCTCCGGACGCTCCGATTTGGCGATTTCCGCGCCGACGAAGCTGGAGAGACCCGAATCGCCCTTGCCCGAAACCGCCTCGACACTTGCCGAGCCGCCCTCGGCCGCAGCCTTTTCGAACGCAGTGCCGCGCACGGTGAGGACCTTCTTGCCGTCGGCCGACTTGACGGTGGCGATCGCATTGCCGGCATAGATCGGGCGGGTGAAGGTGTCGGCGCTTTCGACCGACAGCACTTCGCTGATCTGCATGACGTCGAGCAAAGCGGCGACGCGCGGCGCGATGTTCTTGCCGGTGGTGGTGGCGGGCGCGACGAAGGCGTCGTAGCCGGCCATCAGATCGGCGACGAGCGGCGCGACATTCTCGGCCAGCGCATGACCGTAAGCGGCGTCATCCGCCAGCAGCACTTTCGAGACGCCGGCGATCTTCGCCGCGGCATCGGCCGCACCCTGCGCGCCCTGTCCCGCAACCAGCGCGACGACATCGCCCAGCTTGGTGCCGGCGGTGACGGCGGCAAGCGTCGCGTCCTTGACGCTTTCATTGTCGTGTTCGACCCAGACCAGAACGCTCATTTCGCAACTCCCAGCGCCTTGAGCTTGCCGACAAGCTCATCCACATCCGCAACCTTGACGCCGGCCTGGCGCTTGGCCGGCTCGGTGACGCTGACGACGGTGAGGCGCGGGGCCACATCGACGCCATAGTCGGCGGGGGCCTTCTGATCGAGCGGCTTGCTCTTCGCCTTCATGATGTTGGGCAGCGAGGCGTAGCGCGGCTCGTTCAGGCGAAGGTCGGTGGTGACGATCGCGGGAAGCTTGAGCTTCACCGTCTCCAGCCCGCCATCGACTTCTCGGGTCACGTCGACCTGCTCGCCGGCGATCTCGACCTTCGACGCGAACGTCCCCTGGCCCCAGCCGAGCAGCGCGCCCAGCATCTGGCCGGTCTGGTTGTTGTCGTCGTCGATCGCCTGCTTGCCCAGGATGATCAGGCCCGGCGCTTCGGCCTCGGCGACCTTCGCCAGCAGCTTGGCGACGCCCAGCGGCTCGACCTTGTCTTCGGCGACAATCAGGATCGCGCGGTCGGCACCCATCGCCAGCGCGGTGCGCAGCGTTTCCTGCGCCTTCTGCTCGCCGATCGAGACCACGACGATCTCGGTCGCCGCACCCTTTTCCTTGAGGCGAATCGCCTCTTCGACGGCGATTTCGTCGAACGGGTTCATGCTCATCTTGACGTTGGCGAGGTCGACCCCCGTTCCATCCGCCTTCACCCGCGGCTTCACGTTATAGTCAAGCACACGCTTGACCGGCACCAATATCTTCATTCCGTTTCTCCGACCGCCTCGAGGCCTTGGATTGCATCGCGCGCCATGCGGAAATGGCGGCTCCCCCGTCAATGCGAACGCCGGTTTGATCAGGAGGGTGATGGCGAAGGGGCGAAGCTTGCCGCGGGCAGCCTGGGCCTTCTAGCAGCAGTCGCGCCAAAGGAGTTTCCATGACTGAATCGCCGTCCGTTATCTGGCAGATTGACGAAGGCGTGGCGATCGTGCGGCTGAACCGCCCCGAACGGCTCAATGCCCTGACGCTCGAGATGCTCGATCGCCTTCGCTACACGCTTGACGAAGTCGTGGCCGCGGGCGCGCGCGCGATCCTGGTGACCGGCGAGGGCCGTGCCTTCTGCTCGGGGGCCGATCTTGCTTCAAGCGAGGACGGGCTGACCGAGCGCGACTTGGGCGATGCGGTGCGGGCTCACTATAATCCGTTGACCCAGACCTTCGCCGCGCTGCAGGTGCCGGTCGTAACCGCGGTGAATGGCGCAGCGGCGGGGGCGGGCGTTTCGATCGCGCTTTCGGGCGACATCGTGGTCGCAGCGCGTTCTTCCTATCTGCTGCTCGCCTTCGCCAATATCGGACTGGTCCCCGATGCCGGCGCAACCTGGCTGATCGGCAAGTCGGCGGGACGGCTCAAGCTCCTCGAAATGGCATTGCTCGGCGAACGGTTGGGCGCCGATGCGGCGCTCGATGCCGGGTTGGTGACGCGGGTGGCAGACGACGATGCATTGCTGGAGACGGCGATGGCGCTCGCGCGCAAGCTCGCCGCGATGCCGACAGTCGCGCTGGGACTGATCCGCACACAGGCGGCGGTCGCGCTCAGCGGCACGCTCTCCGATCTGCTCGAGGTTGAAGCCGCCCATCAGGGACGCGCCGCCGACACGAGCGATTTCCGCGAAGGGGTCGCCGCTTTCCTCGACAAGCGCAAACCCAGTTTCACGGGGCAATGATCCCCCAATCCCCGGCTACTCAAGGAAATCCATCATGTCTGACGTTCTCATCCTCTCCGGCGTCCGTACCGCGATCGGCGACTTTGGCGGTGCCCTGAAGAACGTGCCCGCGGCGGATCTGGGCGCGCTGGTGATCGGCGAGGCGATTGCGCGTGCGGGTATCGCAGCCGATGCGGTCGGGCATGTGGTGATGGGCAATGTGATCCCTTCTACGCCCAGCGACGCCTATCTGGCGCGCGTCGCGGCGGTGCGCGCGGGCGTGCCGGTGGCGGTGCCCGCACTGACCGTGAACCGGCTGTGCGGATCGGGGCTACAGGCGATCATCTCCGCGGCACAGGGCATTGCGCTTGGTGAATGCGGCGTGGCGGTCGCGGGCGGCGCCGAGAATATGAGCCAGGCGCCGCATTATGTGGCCAGCGCGCGGTTCGGCCAGAAGATGGGCGACATCCAGATGCTCGACGCGCTTACCCGTACGCTGAGCGATCCGTTCGACCAGGTTCATATGGGGGTGACTGCGGAGAATGTCGCGGCGCAATGCGGCATCGATCGGGCGGCGCAGGACGAAGCCGCAGTCGAGAGCCATCGCCGCGGCGCGCGTGCGATCGCCGAGGGACGTTTCCGCGATCAGATCGTACCGGTCGAGATCAAGAGCCGCGGCGGCACCGTGATGTTCGATACCGACGAGCATGTCCGGGCCGAGGCGACGCTGGAGGATATGGCGAGGCTGCGCCCTGCCTTCCAGCGCGACGGAACGGTCACCGCGGGCAACGCTTCGGGAATCAACGATGGTGCTGCGGCGGTGGTGCTGGGCTCGCCCGAGGAAGCGCAGCGACTTGGGGCCAAGCCGC
The DNA here is from genome assembly GCF_024700005.1 of Sphingomonas sp. J344. Taxonomy (NCBI): domain Bacteria; kingdom Pseudomonadati; phylum Pseudomonadota; class Alphaproteobacteria; order Sphingomonadales; family Sphingomonadaceae; genus Sphingomonas; species Sphingomonas sp. J344. Next base: position 1,972,481 of record NZ_JAJONB010000001.1, read on the forward strand.
TCGCACGGATCCTGGGCTGGGGCCATGCCGGGGTGGAGCCCCGGGTGATGGGGCTTGGGCCGGTCGAGGCGGTGCCGATCGCACTGCGGCGCGCGGGCGTGACGCTCGACCGGATCGATGTGATCGAATCCAACGAAGCGTTCGCGGCGCAGGCATGCGCGGTATCGGCGCAGCTCGGGTTCGATCCCGAAAAGACGAACGTCAACGGATCCGGCATCTCGCTTGGCCACCCGGTCGGCGCAACCGGGGCGATCAATACCGTCAAGCTCCTCTATGAACTCCAGCGATCGGGCGGCCGCCTCGGCCTGGTTACGATGTGCATCGGCGGAGGGCAGGGCATCGCGCTGGTGATCGAGCGACTGGGCTGAATTTCAACCGGTCCAGTCCGCTCGCTTGCAGCTCCCCCAGACCGGCGCATCATCAGCGCCCCTGAAATGCCTTGCGCCCCGCCCGTGACCGGGCGGCCGCGTGCTATGGCTCGGCTGCGCCTTGCCACCGAGCCCCGGCGGGTCTCGGCCATGCGGTGACGCCCGCTGGCGCGAAGGCCCTGCGGGCCAGCGGTCGCCGCTTGCGCGGCGGCGTTGCGGGTGGCCCGCCGGCAGCGGGGATGGGCGACCGCTCGCAGCAAAGGCCGGTTCGGGCCGCCGGCAAGCCGGGCCCTGCCCGGCTGCTCCACTTCGTTCCGCCCCCTCGGGTGCCGGCGCCCCTTGGGGAACCGGCCTCCTTGCTCGCTCGCCGCCCACCCCCGCTGCCGGGGGCCATGCTGGTTTTGGGGCGGCGAGGAGGAGAAGATGCCCCGCCACCGCCCCGCAGGAGATGGGCCGCGCGCCAGCCTCTATGATGAGGTCACCCAGCGCATCGTCGCCGAACTCGAACAGGGCTGCGTTCCATGGGTTCAGCCATGGGACAGCGCCGCCGCCGGGCCTTCGCTGCCGCGCAATGCGCTGACCGCGCGCTGCTATTCGGGCGTCAATATCCTCATCCTCTGGGCGTCAGGCGTCGCGGGCGGTTTTTCCTCGCAAAGCTGGCTGACCTTCCGTCAGGCCCAACAGGCCGGAGGCTGTGTGCGCAAGGGCGAGCGCGGGACGGGCGTTGTCTTCGCCGACCGCTTCATTCCCCAAGCCGAGCTGGAACGCGCCACCCGCGACGGCGAGGCCGCCAAGGCCGTGCCGTTCCTCAAGCGCTTCACCGTCTTCAACGTCGCGCAATGCGACGGACTGCGCCCCGGTCTCGCCGACGATCCCGCGCCGCTGCCGCGCTGCGGGATCGCCCCGGTTGCAGAAGCCGTGATCGACGCGTCGCGCGCCGATTTCCGCGTCGGCGGCGCGCACGCCTTCTATGCGCCGGGCGAGGACTATGTGCAGGTGCCGCCGCACAGCGCCTTCGGCGATCCGATCAACTGGTATCGCACCGCGCTCCACGAACTCACCCACTGGACCGGGCACGGCTCACGCCTCGCGCGCGATCTTTCAGGGCCGTTCGCATCGGCGGCCTATGCGCGCGAGGAACTCGTCGCCGAAATGGGCGCGGCTTTTCTCTGCGCCCATCTCGGCATCCATCCGAGCGTGCGCCATGCCGACTATATCGCTGCGTGGCTCGCCGTGCTGCGCACCGACAATCGCGCCATCTTCCGCGCCGCCGCCGCAGCCTCGCGCGCCGCCGACTATCTGCTTGCACTGCTCGGCGAGGCCAAGGCGGCAGCGCTCGAAGTGGCGCAAGCGGACAGGATCGCGGCATGATCGCGCTCCCGCCCGACCTGCGCGCCGCGCTGCTGGCCAATGCCCGCGCCGCCGCCGCCAACCCCCATCTCGATCCAATGCCGCTGGTCAAGTTCTTCAATCCCATGGGCGCGGCGACATGGCTCGCAAGTGAACTCGATGCGGACGGCGACACGCTGTTCGGGTTGGTCGATCTCGGCTTTGGCTGCCCCGAACTCGGCAGCTTCAGTCTCGCCGAGATCGCCAGCGTGAAGCTCCCCTATGGCCTTACCATCGAGCGCGATCTCAGCTTTGCGACCCGGTTCAGCCTCTCGATCTGGGCCGACTGGTCGCGCCGCGCCGGATCGATCCTCTGGGCGGAGACCCTGCTCCGCCGTGTCGAGATGAGCGTGCCGCCCGGCACCGACCCGCTTCCGCCCCATGCCAACGATCCGGCTCCGCCGGACCGCCGCAAGGGCGGCTGACGCTGGCGGCCGTCCGCCGCCGAACATGAGCCGGTCCCCGGCAAGCCCGGGACCCGCACCCAAGGAGACGACCGATGAAACTCGACTTCATTGCGCTCGACAGGCTGGCAGTCAGCCCGCTCAACATGCGCCACGGCAAGAAACCGCCTGACATATCGGACATCCTCCCGACCGTGCTCAAGCGCGGCATCATCCAGCCGATGATCGTCCGCCCCGAGGGCGGGGAAGGCCGGTTCGGCGTCGTCGCCGGGGCGCGGCGGCTGCACGCCGCGCAACTTGCCGCGCAGCAGACCGGCCATACCGATCCGCTACCCTGCGCGATTCTTGAAGAAGGCGACGACGCCGACGCCATCGAGGCCTCGCTGATCGAGAATGTCGCACGCCGCGATCCCGACGAGGTCACCCAATGGGAAAGCTTCGTGAAGCTGGTCAAGCAAGGCCGCGATCCCGAAGCGATCGGCGTGACCTTCGGTATCCCCGAAGCGGGCGTGCGGCGCATCCTTGCCCTTGGCAATCTGCTCCCGCGCATCCGCAACCTCTACCGCGCCGAAGAGATCGACCGCGCCACGATCCGCCACCTGACCATGGCCTCCAAGAAGCAGCAAAGCGCATGGCTTGCGCTGCTCGATGATCCGCACGCCTATGCCCCGACCGGCCATCAGCTCAAGTCATGGCTGCTCGGCGGGCACTCGATCCGGACCAGCCATGCGCTGTTCGCGCTCGACGAGTATAAGGGACCGATCATCGCCGACCTGTTCGGCGAGGACAGCTATTTCGGGGATAGCGCCGCCTTCTGGACGCTCCAGAACGCGGCCATCGAACGGGTCCGGCAAAGCGCGCTCGATGATGGCTGGCACGAGGTGGTGGTGATGCCGCGCGACACCAGCTTTCATAGCTGGGAGCATGAGAAGACGCCCAAGGCCAAGGGCGGGCGCGTCTATGTCGAGGTGCGCGAGAGCGGCGAGGTCGCGATCCATATCGGTTACCTGACGCGCAAGGAAGCGCGCGCCCGCGAACGCGGCGAACCCGCTATGACCGCCGCCAAGCCCGCACGACCCGAGGTCACCAGCGCGCTCAACGACTATGTCGATCTCCATCGCCACGCCGCCGTGCGCGCCGCGCTGACCGCGCATCCCGGTGTCGCGCTGCGCCTGCTCGTGGCGCACGCCATTATCGGTTCGCCGCTTTGGCGCGTGCGGCCCGAACCGCAGGCCAGCGCGAACGAGGCGGTCTGTGCCAGCGTCGCCGCCGCGCGCGGCGAAGCCGTGTTCGGCGAGCGGCGCCGAGCGGTGCTGGCGCTGCTCGATCTCGATCCCGAGCGCTCGACCCTGACCGACGGCAATGGCGACGATGCCGCGCTCGCGGCGCTGTTCGCTCGCCTGCTCGACCTCCCCGACCCGGCGCTGCTCGATGTCGCAGCGGTGGTGATAGGCGAGAGCCTGCACGCCGGAAGCGCCGCCGTCGAGGCAGCGGGGGCAAGGATCGGTGTCACCATGGCCGACTGGTGGCAGGCCGACGACACGCTGTTCGAGCTGATCCGCGACAAGGAGGTCATGCACGGAATCGTCGGCGAGATTGCCGGACCCGCGACCGCGAGCGCCAATATGGACGAGAAGCTCAAGACCCTGAAGCGCATCGCTCGCGACCATCTCGACGGCACCGGCAGCCGCAAACGGCACGAGGGCTGGGTGCCGCGCTGGATGGCGTTCCCGCCCGCCACCTATACCGCGCGCGGCGGTGTCCGTGCGGTCACCGCCCATGCAACGCTCGCCGGCGCGTGCGCCCCCGAAGCCGGTCCGGCGCTCGCCATCGCTGCCTGACCGGCGCGGCGGCGCGGTCTCCCGCCGCGCCGCCGCACTTTCCTACATCGCCGCGATCTGCTCCAATCGGGCGGTGAAACGGCGTTCCGGCTCGCGGGCCTTCGCGCTCGCGCTCGAATATTGGCTGCTCGCCGCGCTGCTCGCAGGCGCGTTCCTGGCTGGTGTCTGGGGCGGCCTGCGCACGCTCATCGGCTGACCATCGCCCCTGAATCACCGCGCGCAGAAGGCACGAAAGGCTGCGCCGATGGGCGGCTATGAGCAAGCGGATCCGGGACCACAGGCCCGCGATTGCGCGCCGTTGCCGCGATAGCAGGGCGGGGGTGCGCGCCATGCGAGGGTTCGAACCGCGCGCCGCCCGCGGTCCAGTCCGGGCCTGACGTGCTTGGCTGGCAGCGCCGCGCCTGCCCGAAACCATCGCCCCGGCGCTTATTTCCCCGGCGGGCTGTGCCCGCCTCCTCGCGGCCGCTTCGCTGCAAATAAGCGCTGGGGCTCCGGTCCTCCGCTCGCGCTCCGGCCGTGCCGGTTCGGTCCGCCGCTCGATCCGCTGCCTTGTGCCGCACATCGCCCCGGATGGTCCGCGGGCGAGACGCAAGGAGTATGAACCATGCCTGCAATCGGACACGTCACCCGCACCAGCGACGGCTTCAAGGGCCAGCTCAAGACCATCTCGGTTCGCGCCGAGATCGAGATCGTCGCCAACCGCAGCCGCACCAGCGAGGCGCAGCCCGACTATCGCGTCTTCTGCGGCGGCACCGAGGTCGGCGGCGGCTGGGTCCGCACCGGCGAGCGCTCGGGCAAGGACTATGTCTCGCTCAGCCTCGCCGCGCCCGAGTTCGGGCCGCGCACCCTCTACGCCAATCTCGGCCGCGCCGCAGGGCAGGACGATCCCGATGCGTTCGCGATCATCTGGAACCCGGCCGACTGACCTCGCTCCCGCCCGCGCCGGCAAGCCCGGCGCGGGCGGGGCTCGATTTTGCGGGGGAGGGTTTTCGAGCCTCCCGCAGAGCCGCGCCGATCCGCATCCCTTGCCGCACCGCGCGGCGCCCCGCCGCGCCAGCCAGCGAGGCAAGGATGCAGGACGAGGATGCGAATGACCGGGCAGCGCGCGCGGCGCGCGGATCGCCCTTTCTCACGCCCCAGCAGGCCGCGCACTTCCTCGGCCTCTCGGTGCGTACGCTCCAGGAATATCGCTCGGCGGGCACCGGGCCGCGCTACCGGCGTCACTCGCGCCATATCCGCTACCATATCGACGACCTCGAGCATTGGTCGCGGCAGGTCGCGGAAGCCGGCGATGCGTAAGCGCAGCCTGCTCGCGCTTGGCGTACTGGTCGCGGGGCTGGGGGCGACGCTGGTCTTCGATCTGCCGCCCTTGCTGATATGGAATCCGAGCGCCAGCGCGCCGGTCGGGCTCTACGCCGTTCTACCCGGCGTGCACCTGAAGCGCGGCGACTTCGCGCTGGCATGGCCACCGCGCGCAGCGCGCGAACTCGCCGCACGTCGCCACTATTTGCCGCGCAACGTGCCGTTGGTGAAGCGCGTCGCCGCGCTCGATGGCGACCGTATCTGCGCCCGCGGCGTCCGGATCATGGTCGGTCAGCGCATCGTTGCGCGGCGGCACGCAGTCGACGCCCATGGCCGCCCGCTGCCCGCCTGGCAGGGCTGCCGCATGCTGACGGACGGCGAGGTCCTGTTGTTGATGCCGCACCCCGACTCGTTCGACGGACGCTATTTCGGGGCGACGCAGCGCGCGCAGGTGATCGGCAAGGCGGTGCCGCTATGGGTGCGCTAAGCCACGCGATGAGCGCGCTGGCGCTGCTCGGCGCACAGGCACCCGCCGAGGATCGCGTGACCCGCTGGGCACCGCTGATCGAAATGGCCGCACGGCGCTGCGTCGTGCCTGCGTCATGGATCGCGCAGGTGATGGGTGCCGAATCCGGTGGCCGGACGCAGCTGCGCGGGAGCCCGATCGTCTCACCCAAGGGGGCGATGGGTCTCATGCAGCTGATGCCCGGAACCTGGGCCGAGTTGCGCGCCGCCCATGGGCTCGGCAGCGATCCGCATGACCCCCATGACAATATCGTCGCCGGGGCCTGCTACCTTAAACGCATGCATGACCGGTTCGGCTATCCCGGCTTGTTCGCTGCCTATAATGCCGGGCCAGCGCGCTACGCCGCCTATCTCGCCGGACGCGCGCGACTGCCCCGCGAGACGCGCGACTATCTTGCGCGGGTGTCGGGAACGAGCACCGCGCCGCCGCCTGCGCGCCAGCCTTCCAGTGCGCTCTTCTTCACGCTGGGCCATGCCAATGACACCCCGATCTTCGTGCGTCGCAGGCCAGCGCAAGTGGCCCGTCGCGCGGATCAACCGGAACACTGAGACGATGCGGGGCAGTTCAAGCAACGATGGTGTTTCGGGTTTCGCGATGGTATTATTCGCTACCCCGGTCTGGTGACGCGGTAACGCCCACCCACCTCTGAGAACGCTCTTGGGATGGCCGGGGGACCATTCTTCGAACCTGACGATCATCAGCGCATGAGCTCATGTGTCATCTGGTGTGCCGCCGAGGCACGCGATGCCATCGGTCCGACCTTGCGGGCGGGTAGGAAGCTGTCTCGGCTCTTCCCATGATGACGGGCGCCGCGGCGGCTGTGCAAGGCCGGCGGCCCCTCCAATTTGCTTCGCAAATCGGTTCCTCCGCCGCCGCTCCGCGGCGCGCCGGCATGCGCCGGCGCGGCCCTGACAGCCGCCGCGCCGCCCGCCCGCAGGCGACCTGTCCTCGTGGTGAGGACGGGATCGCAAGGAGGTTGTCATGGGCATGTTCGAGCAGGTTTCAGTGGCATCGGATCGCGTGATCGAGGCACTGGTCGCAGGGCTCGAAATCGAGTTCGGACGCGGCGCAGGGGAGGCGCTGGCGCAGCGATTTCTGACGGCGGAGGAGGTGGATTTCTGTTGGGAATCCCGCCTCGCGGAACGCTGGCTCGGCTATTATGGACGCGGGGAAGACGAGCGGGATATCGAGCTCGATCGGGTACGGATCGTCGGATTTCTGGATGGCAAATGGTTCGTCGCGACGATGATCGTGGACGGCGATGGCATTGCGCACGGCATGACCGGGCGGCGCGAGTTCATGGCCGAAGGCGAGGCACTGGCTGCATATACGGATGCATGAAGCGGCCGGTTTTTCATGGGGATGGTGCCGGGGTGGGCGCCGTCCCTCTTTTTGCCCTTGGCTTGAGCTCGGGGCGTGGAGGGAGTGGGGAGGCGCGGAAGGCAAGATAGAGAAGCTACGGCACCGTTGGTTGCCGTAAGCTATTGTCTGCACATCCATATTTCAGGCGCAGAAACAGTGCTGCTCCGCCGAAGCCAGTGCCAGTGCGCCGGAAAGTGGCGGAATTCTGAGGTGTCTGGCGGCACCGATTTCCAACTGCAGGGCATGGACGCATGGTTGGGCTCCCGCTTCCCTTTCCTGGCTCCGCACATGCCCAGCGATGATGATTTCAAACCCGAACTTGGCCGCTTGCGGAGCAGGGGCGGGCAGCCGCGCGCGCGCAAGTTCCTCTCCCGTGTTCTTGCTGCTGCGAACCTCGCTCGCGGTGGAGGTGCCGCGCGTTCGCGCAGGACCGGTTTTACCGGCAGCCGGATCGGCCGCGGCGCCGGTGTCGGACGTGTCCTTTCCGCGCGTGATCGCTATGCGGCGTTTCGGCAGCGGCGGGTCATCGTCAAGGCGCGGCTCGTGTCGCTCAAGGGCAGGGGGTTCGATGGCGCCAAGGCACACCTCCGCTATGTCGAACGCGATGGTACGACGCGCGAGGGCGGGCGGGGTGAACTTTATGGCGCCGAAAGCGACAAGGTCGATCGTGGCGCCTGGCTCGAGCAGGGAAGGGATGACCGCCATCAGTTCCGCTTCATCGTCAGTCCCGAGGATGGCGCCGAATATGAAGACCTCAGGCCGCTGACGCGGCGGCTGATGGCGCGCATGGAGGAGGATCTCGGCACCCGGCTCGATTGGGTGGCGGTCGATCATTACAATACTGGCCGTCCCCACACCCACATCATCCTGCGCGGGAAGGACGAGCGCGGGCAGGATCTGATCATTGCGCGCGACTATATCAGCCATGGCCTGCGCGAGCGGGCGTGCGAGCTGGTCGACCTCGATCTTGGCCCGCGCAGCGACAACGCAATCGAACAGCGCCTCCGTGCCGAGATCGAGCAGCAACGGCTGACCAGCGTCGACCGCGCGCTGATCCGCGATGCCCAGGAGAATATCCTGGCCAGTGCGGAGGGGCGCGGTGCGTTCGATCAGACGATCCGCATGGGACGGCTGAAGACGCTCGAACGGCTTGGGCTCGCGAAACAGATTGGTTCGCATTGGCGTCTCGCGCCGGACCTTGCGGATACGCTGCGGCGCATGGGCGAGCGCGACGACATCATCCGCTCGATGCAGCGCGCCTATGCGGCGCGGGGCACTGCGCCAGCGCTTGCCGACCAGGTGATCTACGATCCGGCTGCGCCCGGCGCGCGTCCGCTGGTCGGTCGGATCGTCCATCGTGGGCTGTCCGACGAGATCGCCGATCGATATTACATCATCGTCGAGGCGACCGACGGGCGCTCGCACTATGTCGACATCGGTAAGGGCGAGAATGTCGAGAGCCATGCTCCTGGAGCGATCGTGCGCATATCGCCCGTCGAGGTTGGTATTCGCGCGTCCGATCAGACCGTGGCCGACGTCGCCGCGGCGAACGGCGGTCGCTATTCGATCGATGCGCATCTGCGCCACGATCCTGCGGCGACCGAGGCCTTTGCCGAAGCTCATGTCCGGCGGCTGGAGGCCATGCGTCGGCTGACCCGCAACATGGAACGCGATCCCGACGGAAGCTGGGTCATTGCGAGCGATCATCTCGACCGCGCCACCGCCTATGAAATCGCGCGTGCGAAAGATCAGCCCGTGACCGTCGAAACACTGTCGCCGCTGCCGCTCGAGAAACTGGTAGGCGCTGAGGCTGCGACGTGGCTCGATCGGGAACCCTTTGTGTCCTCTCCCGAGCCACTGCGTGACGCCGGGTTCGGGCATGATGCGCGCCAGGCCCAGATGCGGCGGCAGCAGTGGCTGGTGGCCGAAGGATTGGCGGAGGAGCGGGGAGGGCAATTTTCCTATTCGAGCGGGATGCTCGCGACGCTTCAGCGGCGCGAGCTGCTGCGTGTCGCGCAGGGCTTGTCGGAAGAGCTGGGATTGCCGTTCGCGGAGCCGAAGGTCGGCGAACGGATTGATGGGATCTATCGGCAATCGGTCGATGCTCTGAGCGGGCGCTACGCGTTGATCGAAAGGTCGCGCGATTTCACACTCGTGCCGTGGCGCCCGGTACTGGATCGCCATGCCGGTAAAGCCGTGTCGGGTATCATGCGCGATACCGGGGTCAGCTGGACACTGGGACGGCAGCGCAGCGGGCCGAGTATTTCTTAGTCTGGCCGCTAACGGCCAGTCTGCTTTCTGACGTTAAAACGAAGGATGGGACGTCGCCCGCTTGTCAGTTTGTGCATAATCCAAGGCCTCGTGCCTTGCATTCCATAAGTACCTTCTCGACGAGGAAGTCGATCAGACGGCAGCATTTGTTCGGCTTGACGCACATTATGGCGTGCCCTCCGCCTCGCTCATTTCCCTGGCTCTACATCTAAGCGACCAACCTGCTCGCGGCTTTTGAGATCGAGTACCGGGCCGGGGAAACACTCGGGGTCCGCGACGATCGCGCATACATGCCGGCCGACTTCGATGTCGGTCACCCAATCGGGCTGGGCGCGGTCGCGCTTGCTTTGGCCGTTGACCATTGAGACGATAATGAGTTCGCGGATCGCAACGCCTTCGCGCTGCTCGCGAGCAAGTCCGCGATACAGCATTCGCTGGGCTGCCTGCATTACCGAGAGCGGCGCCATCTTCGGAATGATGAAATCGGCGGTGCCACCACCGATACCGAGGAAAACCCCATCTGCCGGCAGTCGGGGAATGAAGATTTGGGCGGCAATGAAGTGGCTGACCACGTTGGAGGCGAACAGCGCAGACAGTTCGTTCGGCTGCCACGCGGTAAGCGGACGAATTTCGTTGGGGGGCGTTCACAGCGATGATGGCGGCGTCGATCGTGCCGAACGATGACGTTGCGCCAGCCCAAATGGCTTCAGCGCCGGCCTCCGTAGAAATATCGCCGACGATGGCGGCGATACCGGGATCGTCGCCGAACCGGGTCAGCTTGTCCGCAGAGCGGCCCACCGCCACAACACGCCAGCCGCAAGTACGGGCAGCGGCTACGATGCCCTGTCCGACATCACCCGCGGCACCCACGACCAAAATTGTCTTTTCAGCCACCTGCCAGCTCCCATTCCAACCACTCCTGTCTATGCGGAGAGGCAACCGGCTTCGAGGCGCCGGGAGGTTTCAGCGCATATGTGCTGAGGCAGTGCGCCTCCTGTGAGTGAACGATGTGCCGATATAGGTAGATATTTGATCTACCAATACGAGAATTCGTCAGGAGAGATATGGCCAACCCCAGCGGGAATCAGCGTCGTTCCGAAGCGTCGCTCTATATCGATGGAGCATTCGTTGGCGGGCTGGGTGCACCGGTGGACGTCGAGAACCCATCTGACGGGACGATTTTCGCCACTGTACAGGGCGCCTCGGCCGCGCAGGTGGAATCGGCGATCCACGCTGCGTGGCAGGCTCGGCAGAGCGGACTCTGGAGCGGCAGACCAGCTGCGGATCGGGCGGCAGATTTATCCCGAATGATAGCGTGGTTCGCAGACAACAAGGATGTCATCGAAGATCTTCTGGTGGCTGAGGCGGGCGTAGTGCGGGCATCGCTGGTGCGTGCAGGACAGCTGGACGCCGCGATCCAGCATGCAACCGACCTCATCGAGCTGTTCCTGACGCTACCTGAGATCGAGGACAATCCGCTTCCGCTTCGCGATCGATTCAAGGAAGTGTCCGCCATACAAAGTCTTCGGCGTTACGAGTCCGTAGGGGTCGTCGCTGCGATTTCGGCCTATAATTTCCCGTTCGTCATCAGCATGTGGAAGACGATTTCAGCACTGATCGCCGGAAACTCTGTCGTGCTACGCCCAAGCCCGCTCGCCCCGCTTTCCAGCCTCGTGTTCGGAGAAGCCGCGCATACCGCGAACCTTCCGGCAGGCGTATTCAACGTGATCGTCGAATCCGGGGCGGAAGGCGCCGTCCTGCTAGGGACCGATCCCCGGGTCGACATGGTGAGCTTTACGGGCTCGACCAAGGTGGGCCAGCAGGTGATGGTGCAGGCCGCCGCGACAATGAAGCGCCTGCAGCTTGAGCTGGGTGGAAAGTCCGCGCAGATATTCCTGCCCGACGCTACCGCCTTGGCTTCCACGGCCGGCAATCGCGCTTGCGTACCCCACTCAGGCCAGGTCTGTGTCGCCGGTACGCGAATCTTCGTGCCGCAGGACGAGAAGGAAGCGATAATGGCCGCGATCGCACAATCGCTGGCCGGCGTCGTGATCGGGCCTGCCGACCACCCGGCCACTACCATGGGGCCGCTGATCAACGGAACTGCCGTCCGGCGATGCGAGGCTTTCGTTGCAGATGCGCTGGCCAGCGGTGCCCGGCTCATTTGCGGCGGCCGTCGCCCACCAAAACTTGATCACGGACATTATTTCGAGCCGACAATTCTGGATTTGCCGGATTGCGCCAATATAGCCGCTCGCGAAGAGATATTCGGGCCTATCGCCTGTGTCATCGGCTATCGCGACATCGACCACGCCATCGAGATGGCGAATGATACGCCCTACGGCCTGTCAGGCCATGTGTTCGGCAAGGATCTGAGCCGCGCGATCGAGGTCGCCTGCCGGCTGCGGACCGGATCGGTCAACGTGAACGGCAGCGCGCTGAGCGCCTTTGCCTCAGGCGGCGGGCAACGGTTGAGCGGCGTGGGCCGCGAGCGGGGGATTGAGGGTCTGCGCATCTATCAGGAGCTGAAATGCATCACCGTCGTGAGCTGACCGGCCGATGAGATACAGCCACATCATCATTGGCGGTGGATCCGCGGGATCGGTGCTTGCGAGTCGGCTCTCCGAGCGTGGCGCAAACCAGGTGCTGCTGATCGAGGCCGGCCCGGATACCCCACCTGGCGATGAACCGGCCGCGATTCTCGATAGCTATCCAGGTAGCGCCTACCTCGACGCGCGCTTCGTTTGGAGCAATCGGCGGGTGACGGTCGCTCCGACCGGAAACCTCCAGCCCGGGACCATGTTGCCGCCGCGCAAATATGAGCAGGCACGGGTGCTTGGCGGAGGCTCCGCCATCAACGGGCAGCTCGCCAACCGCGGGTTGCCTTGGGATTTTGAAGACTGGGTTGCTCGTGGTGCGATGGGGTGGGGATGGGACGATGTCCTGCCCTTCTTTCGCAAGCTTGAGAACGATCTGGATTTCGATGGTCCGCTCCACGGGAATACGGGGCCATTGCCCATCCGGCGGATTCCCGAGGCGTTCTGGCCCGGTCAGGCAAAGGCATTTTCTGCCGCGCTCACGGAAGCGGGATTGCCGTTCCTCGCCGATCAGAACGGTGAGTTCGGTGACGGGCACTATCCGTTGCCGATCTCAAATATCGACAACCACCGCGTGACCGCGGCGATGGCCTGGCTGACACTCCAAGTCCGCTCCCGCTCCAATCTTCAGATCAGGACCAACACCACCGTCGAGGCGCTGCTGTTCGATGGCTTGCGAGCCATCGGGGTTCGAGCGGGGGAGAGGTACTGCTTGGCAAAACCATCATCCTTTCGGCCGGCGCGCTCATGACCCCGGAACTCCTGCTGCGCAGCGGGATCGGTCCTGCCGACGATCTCGCAAGAGTCGGAGTCGAGGTTCGCCTGAACGCGCCGGGTGTCGGGCGCGGTCTGACCGATCATCCATCGATTGCGATTGCAAGTTACCTTCCGAGCGCGGCCCGACTCCGCCGCCAGCGGCGGCACATTCTGCTCGGCGTTCGCTTTTCCACCGACACTAACCGCTTTCCGGCGGGCGATATGTCGGGGCTCATTTCAACAAAGGCTGCGTGGCATGCAGTTGGTGAGCGGCTCGGCACATTGGCTTTCTGGATCAACCGGCCGCTATCCGAAGACGGTCGTATTCACCTGACATCTGCTGATCCTCGCCAGGCCGCGCAAGTCGATTTCAACCTTCTTTCCGATTCGCGGGACGTCGAGCGGCTGATGCGCGGCTTCCGGCGGATGGCAGCGCTTCATTTGTCGCCGCTGCTTGGCAATGCAGCCCTGGACGCCTTCCCTGCCAGCTACAGCGAGAAGGTGCGTCAGATTGGCACCATCAATCTGAAGAACCGCATTCTGACTCGGCTCGCGGCCCTGTTTCTCGACGGTCCAGCTCCGATCCGGAGAGCATTCATCGAGAATCTGGTCATGGAGGGCGAGTCGATAGCCGACCTTCTATCCGACGACGCAAAGCTGGAGGTATTTGTACGCTCCGCCGTCGCCGGGGTATGGCATGCGAGTTGCTCGTGCCGCATGGGGGCCGCCGACGATCCAATGGCAGTCCTGACCCCCGATGGACGGGTCAAGGGCATCGAGGGCCTGCGCGTCTCGGACGCTTCCGCTTTTCCCGCGATCCCCAGCGCCAATACCAACCTAGCAGTCTTGATGCTGGCGGAGAAATTGGCCGAGCAAATGAAGGCTGAGAACTAGCGACCGGTGAATGCCGGGATACGACGCTCCATCACTGCGGCCACCGCCTCGTGCTGGTCGTCGGTCTGCTGCACGATCGCCTGCATCCCCGCGGCGATCTCGAGCGCGGTATGCAGGTCGAGTCTGGCGGAATCGCGCAGGAGCCGAGTGTTGAGCCGGATCGAGTGCATCGGATGTCGCGTAATCCGCGCCGCCAAGGTTCTCGCCTCGTCGAGCAGCGCATCATGTTGGACCACGCGAGACACGAGTCCGATCGCAAGCGCTTGTTCGGCATCGAGCGTGTCGCCGGTAAGCGCCATCTCTGCGGCTGCCGACTGGCCGATCGCGCGCGTCAGAAACCATGCGCCGCCCGCTGCCGAAGTCAGGCCGAGCTTGATGAAACTTTCCGCGAACTTCGCTCGATCCGACGCGATCCGCATCGTGCACATGGTAGCAAAGTCCATTCCGGCACCCATTGCGGCGCCGTTTACCGCAGCGATGGAAGGCACCTCCAGATCGTGGAGCGCGCGCGCGATCGTCTGCACGCCGGCCAGATAGGTCCGACGGATCTCGGCGGCGTTGCCGGCGAAGTGATTGGCGCGGGCGTACATGTCCTTGAGGTTGCCACCGGCACAGAAAACATCGCCTGCCGCCGTCAGGATTACGCATCCTACGCTCATATCGGCATTGATGGCATCGCATGCGGCGACCAGCTCGCGCGTGAGTAATGGACTAAGTGCGTTGCGGGTGCCGGGATCGTCGATGGTCAGAATGACGAGTGGCCCATCGCGCTCGACCCGAAGCACGGCGCGGCTGCTTTCGTTCACGTCAGCGCTCATGCGCCAATCTCCAGACCCTGCCGCTCGGCATGCATCAATCGCTCGTCAGTCATGATTCCTCCCGCAGGTGACCTGCCCATCACCAGTGTGCGGACTTCTAGCTGCATCTGGAGAACAGGCACGCTCTAAAATAGGTAGATATATAACCCGCATGGTTCTGATGCTTCGACTGGCACCGCACGAAAGAGAAATGAGATGCGCATCGTTTTCGGACTCCCTTCCCAGGAACAGATCTTTGCAACGGTTGCGGAAGGGGAAAGTCTCATGCGCGCCGCCGTCGAGCATGACGTGCCCGGGATCTATGGCGATTGCGGGGGGCAGTGCGCGTGCGCGACCTGCCATGTCTATATCGACAGCGACTGGATCGAACGCGTGGGCACGGCCGAACCCGGCTCGACTGAAGAATCGATGCTCGAAGGCGCTCCGGCCGATGTCCAGCCTAACTCCCGGCTGGCGTGCCAAGTGATCCTCACGCCTGAACTCGACGGGCTGGTCGTGCTTGTGCCGGAAGGCCAATGAGAAAGGACGGGGCAATGAACACTCAGATTCGCGGTGCGATCGAGACGATCGATGTCAGCCGTCCGAGCATCTTCCGCGACGATTCCTGGCGACCGCTGTTCGCGAAGCTCAGGGCAGACGATCCGGTGCATTACTGCGCCGACAGCCGCAGCGGACCCTATTGGTCGATCACACGCTACGAAGACATCGTCCGGGTCGATACCGACCCAGACGGCTTCTCTTCCCATTATTCGCGCGGAGGTGTGACCCTGGATGATCGCAAGACGAGCCAGAGCTTCATGCAGATGGATCCGCCCGACCACACGCGTAAGCGCAAGAGCGTCACGGGCATCGTCGCCCCAAAGAGCCTGGGCCAGATGGAAATTCTTATCCGCGAGCGGGCTGGCCGTACGCTCGATGCGCTGCCCCGCAACGAGGAGTTCGACTGGGTCGAGAATGTATCCGTCGAGCTCACCTCGATGATGTTGGCCACGCTGTTCGGACATCCGGTGGAAGATCGCCGCCGGCTGGTGCGCTGGTCGGACATCATTACCGCTGATCTTGAGGATCCGGAGAGTCCCATCAGCACGGAGGAAGAAAGGCAGGAGGTTCTCAAGGAGTTCTACATGTCGATGGTGGAGGTCTGGCAGCGACGCCAGAGCGAGCCGCCGGGCTTCGACATCATTTCGATCCTCGCGCACGACCCGGAGATGCGCAACGCGTCGCTTCAGGAAATCACCAGCGTCTTCGGTCTCTTCCTCGTCGGCGGAAACGACACCACCCGCAACTCTATGTCGGGCGGGGTATGGGGATTCGCGCAGAACCCCGATGAGTGGACGAAGCTCAAGGCAAATCAGAAACTGCTCGGCAACGCCGTGTCCGAGATCATCCGTTTTCAGACACCGGTCATCTATGAGCGCCGAACCGCGACGCGCGACATCGAGCTTGGCGGTAAAATCATCAAGGAAGGCGACCGGGTCGCCATGTGGTATATTTCGGGCAATCGCGACGAGAGCGTGTTCGATGAGCCCGATCGTCTCCGGATCGAACGACCGAACGCACGCCAGCATCTATCATTTGGCATGGGGCCGCATCGCTGCATCGGCTCGCGCCTGGCGGAAATGCAGTTGCGCGTATTGTGGGAGGAAGTGCTGGCCCGCGGACTCGAGATCGAGGTGCTTACACCGCCCACTTACGCTTTCTCGAATCTCGTGCGCAGCCCGACCCGGCTGCCGGTCCGTATCAAGGGCTGAAAGCAGATCAGCTCATAATTTACTGGACAGTTCATGACCCGATCAGTCTTTCGTCCTGACCTCTTGCGAGGCAAGTCGGTCTTCATCGCCGGCGGCACCAGCGGCATCAATCTTGGTATCGCAGAGGCATATGCGGATGCGGGCGCAAGCGTAGCCATAGCCGGCCGCGACGCCGAAAAGGCCGAGAACGCCGCGAACCATCTGCGCGGGAGAGGTGGCGAGGCCATCGGTGTCAGCCTCGATGTGCGGGACTATGCCTCGGTGGAGGCGGGGCTTGAACTCGCGCGGAACAGGTTCGGCGAATTCGACATCGTCATATCAGGTGCTGCCGGAAACTTTCTCGCGCCCGCGCTCGGCATGTCGGCGAACGGATTTCGCACCGTCATCGACATTGATCTCAATGGTACCTTCAACATATTCCGCGCCGCCTATGCGCTGCTTCGCAAACCCGGTGCATCGCTGATCGCGATCAGCGCGGGTCAGGCGACGAACCCGATGATGTTCCAGGCACATGTTTGCGCAGCGAAGGCTGGCATCAACATGCTTGTGAAGGTCCTGGCGATGGAATGGGGCCCGGCGGGGGTGCGCGTGAATGTGATTTCACCAGGCCCGATCGGCGGTACCGAGGGCATGGCGCGTCTCACTCCCACAGCAGAGGAAGAAGCGTCCTGGAAGGCCCGCATAGCGCTGCGTGATTTCGGACAGAAAAGCGATGTCTCCGAGATGGCGATGTTCCTCGCAAGCGACGCATCGGCCTATGTCACTGGCTCGATCTTCCAATGCGACGGTGGCTGGACGCTGGGTAATTCCTCGGGCGAGACCCTCGGCGGCGAGGCGCGATAGCAGAATGGAGACGAACATGATCAACCCGATGTCACTCGATGGCCGCAGCGTGATCATTACGGGCGCCGCGCAGGGAATAGGACTGGCGACCGCTCATCTGTTGTACGAACTCGGCGCGCATGTAACGCTGCTCGATCGCAATGAGGAAAGGCTTAGCGAAGCCGCCTCGGCATTCGATGTACAGCGCATTCTCGTGCAATGCGGCAGCATTACCGACCGGTCGTTCGTGGGCCGCGCCATGGCCGCACATATCGCCCGGTTCGGTGCGGTCGATGGTCTGGTCAACAACGCAGGGATCACCCGTACGGCGATGATCGAGAAGATGACTCTCGAGGATTGGCAGGCCGTGATCGATGTCAATCTCACCGGCGTCTTCAACATGCTGCAGGCAGTCGGCACAACGATGATCGCCAGAGCCAAAGAGGGCGAGGCCAATCCGGGCGCTATCGTCAACATATCCTCCGATGCCGGTCGCAAGGGAACGATCGGCCAGATCAATTATGGTGCCGCGAAATCCGGAGTGCTCGGGATCACGATGAGCGCAGCCCGTGAATGGGGCCGTCACGGCATCCGCGTGAACAGCGTCGCCTACGGGGTCGTCGAAACTGAGATGACCGAGATCGCACGCAGCGAGAAGTTCCGGGACCGATATCTTTCGAACATCCCGCTCGGCCGCTTCCTCAGTCCAGACGAAGCCGCCTACTCGATCGCCTTTCTGCTCTCGCCTGCCTCGGCCTTCATTACGGGTCAGCATCTCAGCGTGAACGGCGGCGGCCACATCACCGCCTGATCCTACTCGTGACGGGAAGATAGACATGGAATTTCGGCTCACGGACACCCAGCGCGAACTGCAGGAAGCCGCGCGCAAGTTCGCCCGCGCGGAACTCTCGGACCTGGCGCGGGAGCTTGAGGAGAAAGCGAGTCCGGTCCCGGACGCGATGCGCAAACGCTACGCCGAAATGGGCTTTCTCGGCGTTAACCTGCCCGAACAATATGGCGGCCTGGGCCTCGGGCATCTCGAGGCACTGCTGGTGCTCGAACAATTCGCAATGATCTCGGTGGCGGTGGCATTTCCGGTGTTCGAGAGCGCCACGGGTCCCGTCCGCACCGTCGAGCATTTCGCGAGCGACAAGCTCAAGGCGCGTATCCTGCCCGAGGTCATCAAGGGCGAGAAGATCGTCGCGGTCTCGATGTCCGAACCTGCAGCAGGCACCGCGCTCACCGATCTCAAGACCGCTGCCCGCTATGACGGTGACGAGATCGTCCTCACCGGCCAGAAGCGCTGGTGCTCGGGCGGCGGCCATTCGGACTATTACATCGTCTATTGCCGCTTCGATGATGAGCCGGGCGCCAAGGGCATCGGCGCGGTGCTGGTCGAGAAGGAGCGCGAAGGGATCAGCTTCGGACGCCCGGAAAGTCTGATGGGCTTTCGCGGCATCCCCTCGGCCGACATCTATCTCGACGAAGTACGCGTGTCGAAGGACAATCTGATCGTGCCCAAGGGCGGCTTCGGCAAGCTGATGACCGCGTTCAGCCTCGAACGCTGCGGCAACGCCACCATGGGCCTGGGCATCGCCGCCGCTGCGCTGGAGGAGGCGACCGAATATTCCCAGGAACGCCATCAGTTCGGCAAGCCGATCGTCGATTTCCAGGCGATCCAGCTGAAGCTCGCCGAAATGGCGATGAAGGTCGAAGCGTCACGCCTGCTGATCTATCGCGCCGCGGTGAACGCCAGCCAGGGTCTGCCCTCGATCCTCGACAGCTCGCTCGCCAAATGCTTTTCGAACGAAATGGTGGTCGAGGTCGCGTCCAAGGGGCTGCAGATCATGGGCGGCTATGGCTACTCCAAGGAGTATCGCATGGAGCAGCGCGTGCGCGACAGCTACGCCTGGGGCATCGCGGGCGGCACAACCGACGTCCAGAAAACCAATATCGCATCGGCGTTGGTCGGCCGCCGCTTCAATCAGCGCGCCTGATGCGCCAACTTCAGGAGCGCATGATCGGCGATCGCGTCTCGATCGGGAGAGCGGGCGCCGTCGCGGATATTCGATTGCGCCGCCCGTTCAAGATGAATGCTCTGGATGGGCCGATGTTTGATGCTCTCATCGCGGCCGCGGAGTCGGTCGCAGTCGATCCGACGATCCGGGCAGTAGTTCTCTCTGGAGAAGGCAAGGCGTTCTGCGCAGGAATAGACTTGGAAAGCCTCCAGGCTTTGATGAGCGACGAGGGCAAACAGGCGATGCAGTCGCGCAGCCACGGACTCGCTAATCGCTACCAGCAAGCTGCCTTGGCATGGCGCGAAGTTCCGGTCCCGGTAATTGCCGCGCTGCATGGCGTCGCCTTTGGCGGCGGATTGCAGATCCCGCTCGGCGCCGACATTCGCATTAGCGCGCCGGACACTAAATTCTCGCTGATGGAGGTTCGCTGGGGAATCGTTCCCGACATGGCGGGCACCGTCCTGCTGCGTTCGATCGTTCGGGAGGATGTGCTGCGCGAGCTGATCTATACCGCGCGCGTGTTCACGGGGATCGAGGCGGCGTCGATGGGCATCGTTACCCAGCTGGCGGCGAATCCTCACGTCGCGGCACTCGAACTGGCGAGTTCCATCGCGGAGCAGGGACCCCGCGCCGTTCGGGCGGCAAAGCAACTCCTGAACGAGACTCAATCGGTGTCGCCGCAGGTCGCCCTATTGTCTGAATCCGAAGCCCAAGTCGGTCTTCTGGCTGGCCCCGATCAAATTGAAGCGCTAAACGCGCATGCCGAACAGCGAAAGCCTTACTACACCGATCCTGAGGTCAGCTAGCCGTTCCCGGCGTTATCATTCGCTGATCGAGCAGCGAAGGATCGATGCGTGACCGCGAGAAATGCGCATTCTGGCGGCTCGCACGTTGCGCTTGCTCGACATCCCCAGCAACGATCGCCGAGAGCAGCCGCACTCTGGCTGTCCGACGAAATTGCATCAAATCTTCGCGCCCCTCGAAAATGGAGGGAAAGGCGGAAACGCCCAGCGAATACATCAT
This sequence comes from Sphingomonas sp. J344, assembly GCF_024700005.1. NCBI lineage: Bacteria > Pseudomonadati > Pseudomonadota > Alphaproteobacteria > Sphingomonadales > Sphingomonadaceae > Sphingomonas > Sphingomonas sp. J344. The sequence continues at coordinate 1,992,623 of NZ_JAJONB010000001.1, forward strand.
TCGCAGCAACAGCTCGACAGCAGGGTTGCTCCCCATCTCACAAAGTAAGGTGATCAGCGTAATTTCGTCGTGCTGAAATCTTGCGAGGTCCTGCGGTGTATTCTCGGCCGCAGCCAACGTTTTCAGAAGCTCCCCAGCCCTCGCTCTGAGCGCTTCATCTTGGAATCCAGCCGCCAGCGCAGCGGCGTCACGTAACAGCGACGTAGTTGTCAGAAGCAGATCCCCCAAAGTCGTCCCGCGCGAGATCAGGAAAGTCGATGCCGAGGAAATCACTCCGCCAATGTCTGGCCGACGACTGAAGATGCCGCCCTTGACGCCGCGAACCACCGAAAGCAGCTGCTCGTGCTCGATCAAGTTGACCGCTTGCCGAAAAGTCGGGCGGCTAACACCAAGCGCGCCCATCAGATCCTTTTCTGACCCCAGGAATACACCCGGCGCTTCCGAAAGCGAGATACGGCGCAGTTCTTGGGCGACGCTTTGCGTAAGCGGTCGGTGCTTGGGTCGGGGCATATCCCTCTTTGGCGGTATGGCTGCCGCCACTGCAAGTCGCATCAGCGTGACCTGCGATATCGGCGCTCGAAGTGTCACGCCCGAAATCCGCAGCTATACGCTCGAGCACACGCTCTGAACGACCGCTCTCATCGGCGATGGCGCGTAGAGACGCCTAGTGGCGCGCCAAGGGCGTAATTTTCTCGAATCGCCAAGTCCTCAATTCTTCGAGGCCTGAACCGGGGCGGACTGTCGCCTGCGGGCGGAGCGCCTCATGACCCCCACCAAATTGCTGATCGGCCAGATCCTCGTCGTGTTCGCGATCGTCGTGGCGGGCGTCTGGGCCGCGACACAATGGTGCGCGGCCATGCTCGGCTACCAAGCGGAGCTCGGTACGGCTTGGTTCCAGATCGGCAACCTCCCGATCTATCGCCCCTGGGCGATTTTCTGGTGGTGGTATTCGTACGACGCCTATGCGCCGCATGTCTTCGACAAGGCTGGTACGCTTGCCGGGGCCAGCGGTTTCCTCGGCTGCGCCGCGGCGATCGCCGGATCGCTCTGGCGTGCGCGGCAATCGCGGCATGTAACGACCTATGGTTCGGCGCGCTGGGCGACGTCCGGCGAGCTTGTCCGGGCAGGCCTTCACAATGACGCGGGCGTCTTTCTGGGGCGGTTTCGCGGGCGCTATTTGCGTCACGACGGACCAGAGCATGTCATGGCGTTCGCGCCGACACGTTCGGGCAAAGGCGTCGGGCTCGTTGTCCCCACGCTCCTGAGCTGGACCGGCAGCACGGTCGTCCACGACATCAAGGGCGAGAACTGGCAGCTCACCGCCGGCTGGCGCTCGCGCTTCTCCCACGCGCTGTTGTTCAACCCGACCGATCCGGCATCGGCCAAGTATAATCCGCTACTGGAAGTCCGCAGGGGAACCGACGAAGTCCGCGACGTTCAGAACATCGCAGATATTTTGGTCGATCCCGAAGGGGCGCTCGAGCGGCGCAACCACTGGGAAAAAACCTCCCACTCGCTGCTGGTCGGCGCGATTCTACACATTCTTTATGCCGAGGAAGAGAAGACGCTCGCCCGCGTCGCGACCTTCCTCTCCGACCCGCAGCGCCCGTTCGTTGCCACGCTCAAGCGGATGATGGAGACCAACCATGTCGGTAGCACCGATGCGCCGAAGGTTCATCCCGTCGTGGCTTCCGCCGCGCGAGAAGTTCTGAACAAGAGCGAGAACGAGCGCAGCGGCGTGCTGTCGACCGCGATGTCGTTTCTCGGTCTCTATCGCGATCCGACCGTGGCGGCGGTGACCTCGCGATGCGACTGGCGCATTGCCGACCTGGTCGAGGCCGAACATCCGGTCTCGCTCTATCTCGTCATTCCGCCTTCGGACATCTCGCGGACCAAGCCGCTCGTTCGCCTCGTGCTCAACCAGATTGGCCGCCGCCTGACCGAGAAGCTCGATGCCGATCGGGCAGAGGGCCGCAAGCACAAGCTCCTGATGATGCTGGACGAGTTCCCGGCGCTCGGGCGGCTCGATTTCTTCGAGACCAGCCTGGCCTTCATGGCGGGCTATGGCGTGCGCGCATTCCTCATCGCCCAGTCATTGAATCAGATCGAAAAGGCATACGGCGAGCACAACTCCATCCTCGACAACTGCCATGTGCGCGTCGCCTTTGCCACGAATGACGAGCGCACGGCGCGTCGGATCTCCGATGCACTCGGCGTCGCCACCGAGCAGCGCGCGATGCGCAACTATGCCGGACACCGGCTCGCGCCCTGGCTCGCGCACGTCATGGTCAGCCGGCAGGAGACCGCACGCCCGCTGCTAACGCAGGGCGAGGTGATGCAGCTGCCGCCCGCCGACGAGCTGGTGCTGATCTCCGGCATGGCGCCGATCCGCGCCAGGAAGCTTCGCTACTATGAGGATCGCAACTTCCGAACCCGGCTCGCGACCCCGCCAGCGCTGGAGGCGGAAGGCTATAGCGACCGGCCGCGTCCGCGCACTGACGATTGGAGCGATTGCGTCAGCGCGGTCGATACGCGCCTCAATGTGGAACAGGTCGATGCCGTCGAGAGCGAAGGCGGCCTCGAACAGCAACGGCATCCCGGGATCGAGGTGAAGCCCGCCAAGGCCGAACCCGCAAAGCAGCTCGAGCTCCTCGATGCTGATCGCGACGACCCCGATGCCGCCGCCGACAAGCGGGTGATGGATCGCGTGCGTGCCTCGCTCGTGCGCGGCCACGCGATGAACCAGTCCCAGACTCCAGATCTGATGCCGGGGATCTGAGCGATGAAAGTCCGCCAAAATCTCTACATCGATCTTGACCTCAGCAATGCGCTCGACGCGCTGGTGATCCGGCGCGGCGGCAACAAGTCGCGCATCGTCAACGAGGCTCTCAAGACCTGGCTGGCGCGGGGCGCGAGCAAGGAGGTCGATGATCTCCTGAAGGTCCGGCTCGATCGCATCTCGCGTGAGGTCGGTGCAAGCCGACGCGACATCGAGGTGGTGCTGGAAGCGCTGGCCCTTTTCGTTCGCTACCAGCTGACCGTCACGGCGCCGTTGCCCGAGGCCGATGCTGCTGCGCTGGCGGTCGGTAATCAGCGTTTCGAGCGCTTCATTGCCCAGCTTGGTCGCCAGATCGCCGGTGGCAAGCGCACACTCGATACCAGCGACATGGCGGAGGCGCGGTCATGAGCGAACTGCTCTCGGCCGAGCGCCGCCGTGCCATGCTCCGCACCGCGATGGGACCGGCGATCACCGGCGCGCTCGCGGATCCCGCGGTCATCGAGATCATGGTCAATCCCGACGGGCTGCTCCGGCTCGACCGGCTCGGCGAGGGCCGCGTCGATACCGGTATCCGCTATGACCCCGCCCAGATCGAACGGATCATCCGGTTGGTCGCGAGCCATGCCCGCACCGAGGCTAATGCGGTATCGCCGATCATATCGGCCGAATTGCCGCCGCATGGCGACGGAGCAGGAGAGCGGTTCGAGGGGGTGTTGCCCCCCGTCAGTCTCGCGCCCTGTTTCTCGATCCGGAAGCCCGCGGCACGCATCTACACGCTGCTCGACTATGTGACTGACGGCATCATGCCCGCTGAAACCGCGCGGTTGCTGTCGCTGGCCGTGGTCGAACGCCGGAACATCCTGGTCGCCGGCGGCACAAGCTCGGGCAAGACGACGCTCGCCAATGCCTTGCTTGCCGAGATGGCGCATCTCGATGAGCGCGTGCTGATCATTGAAGACACGCGCGAGCTGCAATGCGCCGCGCCCGATGTCGTTGCGCTGAGGACCCGATCCGGCAGCGTCAGCATGGCCGATCTCGTGCGCTCGACGCTGCGCCTCCGCCCCGATCGCATCGTCGTCGGCGAAGTCCGGGGCAGGGAAGCCCTCGACATGCTCAAGGCCTGGAACACCGGCCACCCCGGCGGCATCGCCACGGTTCACGCGAACAGCGCCGTCTCCGCGCTCTATCGGCTCGAGCAGCTGGTGCAGGAAAGCGTGATCACTGTGCCGCGTCGGCTGATCGCCGAAGCGATCGACATGGTCGTGTTCATCTCAGGGCGAGGGCTCGCCCGCCGCGTCGACACCGTCGCGCGCGTCGCGGGCCTCGACCCGGACGGAAACTACGCGGTCCTCGACCTCACCCCCGATCCCACCAGTCATTGCGAAGGAGAATAGCCATGCGTCTGTCCCGCATCTCTCAAACCAGCAACATCGTCACCGTCGCGGCCGTCGCCGCGCTCGGTCTCGCTATCGCAACAACCGCGCAGGCGGCGGGCTCGGGTATGCCCTGGGAAGAACCGCTCCAGCAGGTGCTGGAGTCGGTGCAGGGACCGGTCGCCAAGATCGTCGCGGTGATCATCATCATCGTAACCGGTCTGACCCTGGCGTTCGGCGAGACCGCGGGCGGGTTCCGCCGGTTGATCCAGATCGTCTTCGGTCTCTCGATCGCCTTTGCCGCGTCGAGCTTCTTCCTGAGCTTCTTCAGCTTCGGTGGCGGGGCGCTGATCTCGTGATCGGCACCGGGCAGCATATCGACGGCTTCGAGGCGCCGATGCACCGGGCGCTGGCCCAGCCGATCCTGCTTGGCGGAGCGCCGCGCGCGATCGCGATCGTCAATGGTACGCTCGCGGCGGCGCTCGGGCTCGGCCTCCAGCAATGGATCGCGGGCCTCATCATCTGGGCGTTCGGGCACACGCTCGCTGTGTTCGCGGCGAAGCGCGATCCCGATTTCGCGCCGGTACTCGCCCGCCACCTTCGTCAGAAGGGGCGGTTGTCATGCTGAACCTTCGCGAATATCGCAGCCGCGCCGACCGGCTTGCCGATCATCTACCCTGGGCAGCGCTGGTGGCGCGCGGCGTCGTCCTCAACAAGGACGGCAGCTTCATGCGCGTGCTCGCTTTCCGCGGGCCAGACCTCGAATCCGCGACCGAGGCCGAACTGGTCGGGGCGTGCGCGCGCGCGAACAATGCCCTCAAGCGCTTCGGCTCGGGCTGGGTGCTGCATTTCGAAGCCGAGCGACGCGAAGCGCTGGGTTATCCGGCCAGTCATTTCCCCGAAGCGGCTTCCTGGCTTGTCGAGGAAGAACGCCGCGCCGCGTTCGAGAGTGCGGGAGCGCATTTCGAGAGCTGCTATCATCTGACACTGAGTTTCCTGCCTTCGCCCGATCAAGCGGACATGGCGGGCCGCGCGCTGGTCGAGCGCAGCGACGAGGTGAAAGGGCGCGACTGGCGCCAGGCCTTGGCGGCCTTCATCGCGGAAACCGATCGCGCTCTTGATCTGTTCAGCGGCTTCATGCCCGAGGTCCGCGCGCTCGACGATGCCGAGACGCTGACCTTCCTGCACGGCACGATCTCGACGCGGCGCCATCCGGTCACCGTCCCCGAAACCCCGATGTATCTGGATGGCGTGCTCACGGACACGCCGCTGACCGGCGGTCTCGAGCCCATGCTTGGCGCCGAGCATCTGCGCACCCTCACCATCCTGGGTTTCCCGAACCTCAGCCGTCCCGGTATTCTCGACGCGCTCAACCATGAGGGCTTCAGCTATCGCTGGGTCACCCGCTTCATCGCGCTCGACAAGACCGACGCGATCCGGACGCTGACGAAGCTGCGTCGGCAATGGTTCAACAAGCGCAAGTCGATCACGGCGCTCCTGCGCGAGGTCATCTACAACCAGCCCGTCCAGCTCCTCGACAGTGATGCCGACAACAAGGTGGTCGACGCCGACCTCGCCCTGCAGGCACTCGGCGCCGACCATGTCGCGTTTGGATATCTGACAACGACGATCACCGTCGCCGACGACGATCGTGCTCGCGTCGAGGAGAAGGTTCGTGCGGTCGAGCGGATCGTCAATGGGCTCGGCTTCGCCTGCATCCGTGAGAGCATCAATGCGGTCGAAGCCTGGCTGTCGAGCCTGCCGGGCCATGCCTATGCCAATGTCCGCCAGCCGCTCGTCCATACGCTGAACCTTGCCCATCTCATGCCGCTGTCGTCGGTCTGGGCCGGGCCGGCGCGAAACACGCATTTGGGCGGTCCGCCGCTGCTCTATGCCGAGACCAGTGGTTCGACACCGTTCCGGCTTTCGACCCATGTCGGCGACGTCGGCCATATGCTGATCGTTGGCCCGACAGGGGCGGGGGAAGTCGGTGCTACTCGCACTGCTTGCGCTCCAGTTCCGGCGCTATCCCGACAGTCAGGTCTATATCTTCGACAAGGGATTCTCGGCGCGTGCCGCCGTTCTCGCGATGGGCGGCGCACACCATGCGCTCGGCCTTGGCAGCGAGGATGGCGAAGGGGGCAGGGCCATCGCCTTTCAGCCCTTGCGGCATATCGACACGGCCGACGAGCGTGCCTGGGCGGCGGAATGGATCGGCGCGTTGCTCGCCCACGAAAAAGTGCTCGTCACGCCCGAGATCAAGGAAACAATCTGGTCGGCCCTGACGAACCTCGCGACCGCGCCGGTCGAGGAACGCACACTCACCGGCCTGTCGCTGCTGCTCCAGTCGGCACCACTACGCTCCGCGCTGGCGCCCTATACCTTGGAAGGGCCGTTCGGCCGCCTGCTCGACGCGGCGGAAGACGACCTAGCCATCGCCGATGTCCAGTGTTTCGAGACCGAAGCGCTGATGGGGCAGGCGGGCGTGGTCGCGCCGGTCCTGACCTATCTGTTCCATCGGCTCGAGGCGCGCTTCACGGGGCGGCCGACGCTGCTCATCCTCGATGAAGCCTGGGTGTTTCTTGATCACCCGTTGTTCGCGGCACGCATCCGCGAATGGCTGAAGGTGCTGCGCAAACGCAACGTCGCCGTGGTGTTCGCCACCCAGTCGCTCGCCGATATTGCCGACAGCACAATTGCGCCCGCGATCATTGAGAGCTGCCCGCAGCGGATATTGCTCCCGAACGACCGTGCGATCGAGCCGCAGAGCCAGGCCGCCTATGTCCGGTTCGGACTGAACGCGCGGCAGATCGAACTGGTCAGCCGGGCGACGCCCAAGCGGCATTATTATCTCCAGTCGACCCGCGGCAATCGCCTGTTCGAGCTGGGCCTCGGCCCGATCGCCCTGGCGCTGTGCGGCGCGTCCGATCCTGAAACCCAGAAAACCATCGATGCGCTGCTTGCCGAGCATGGCGCCGCGAATTTCGCCGCGCGCTTCCTCACGAATGCCGGCCACGCTTGGGCCGCATCGCTGCTCGCCGATTTTCCCGATCCCTCAGTCCCCGAAGGAGAAGCCCAATGAAGAAATATGTGATCGCCGCCCTGCTTGGAACGGGAGCAGTCGGTTCGCTGACCGCAGGTGTCATGACGAGTATGCCGGCGTCCGCGCAGCTCAGTGTCTTCGACCCGTCGAACTACTCGCAGAACCTGCTCACCGCCGCGCGAACGCTCCAGCAGATCAATAACCAGATCCAAAGCCTCCAGAACGAAGCGCGGATGCTCATCAACCAGGGCAAGAACCTGACCCGCATCGACTTCCCGCAGCTCGACCAGCTCCGCCAGAAGCTCGCCGAGATCGATCGGCTGATGGGGCAGGCGCAGGGGATCGACTTCCGCGTCGACCAGCTCGACGAGCGGTTCCGCCAACTCTTTCCCGACAGTTTCGATCAGGTCTTGGGCCGCGACCAGCGCGTCGCCTCCGCCAAGGAGCGACTCGACACTGAAATGGCCGCGTTCCGGCAGACGATGACCGTTCAGAGCGGCATCGTCGAAAATGTTCGCGATGATGCCCAGACCCTGAAGGCGATCGTCGACAGGAGCCAGGGCGCCGAGGGATCCTTGCAGGTCAGCCAGGCGACCAACCAGCTTCTCGCGCTGACCGCCAAGCAGCAGTTCCAGATCCAGACGCTGATGGCCGCGCAGTTCCGCAGCGAGTCGCTCGAGGCCGCGAAACGTGGTCAGGCCGAGCGCGAGGCGCGGGAGCGGACCAACCGCTTCCTTGGCGACGGCAAGGCTTACACGCCGCGGCAATGAGCTGGGCGGCGCTGGTCTTCGCCCCCAGCCAGCGCCGTTCCGTCGCGGGGGCCAGGTGGCTCGCCCCCTCGGTCTCCGGTCCCCGCGACACCTTTCGAGGCTTCACGCAGGAATCCACGCATATGGACGACCTCAACGTCATCGATCAGTTCATGGATGCGTTCGTTCGCTACATCGACAGCGGCTTCGGGCTGCTGGGTGGCGATGTCGGCTTCCTGACCACGATCCTGATCGGCATCGACATCACGCTTGCCGGCCTGTTCTGGGCGCTGGGCGGCGAGGATGACGTGCTCGCCAAGTTCCTCAAGAAGATCCTCTATGTCGGGGTCTTCGCGCTCATCCTGAACAGCTTCTCGACGCTGTCCGACATCGTCTTTCGCAGCTTCGCCGGCCTTGGCCTGACCGCAGGGGGAGGTGCGATCACCGCCGAGGACCTGTTGATGCCGGGGCGGCTCGCGGGAACCGGGTTCGAAGCGGCCTGGCCGTTGCTCGAACAGGCCAAGGAACTGGTCGGACCGGTCGGCTTCTTCGAGAATTTCATCGAGATCGCGGTACTGGTGATCGCTTGGATTGTCGTCATCGCGGCCTTCTTCATCCTCGCGATCCAGCTCTTCATCACGATCCTCGAGTTCAAGCTGACGAGCCTTGCCGGCTTCGTGCTGGTCCCGTTCGCGCTGTGGAACCATACCGCGTTCCTTGCCGAGCGCGTGCTCGGCAATGTCGTGAGCTCCGGCATCAAGGTTATGGTGCTCGCTGTCATCGTCGGCATCGGCTCGAACTATTTCGCTGACTTCACCAACGCGATCACGGGTGACACGGTGTCGATCGAGCAGGCGGTCTCGCTGATGCTTGCGAGCCTCGCGATCTTCGGGCTTGCGATCTTCGGCCCCAGCATTGCCTCCGGCTTGGTGGCGGGCGCGCCGCAACTGGGCGCCGGATCGGCGATCGCCACGACCGCGCTGGCCGCCGGCGGTATCGCGATGGGCGGCGCTGGCGCCATCGGCGCGGCGCGGGGCATCGCTGGTGCCGGGCTTGGCGCGATCCGTGCCGGCACGACGATGGGGAGCGCCGCATCGACCGCCTACAAGCTTGGGCAGGAAACTTCCGGCCAGTCCAGCGTCGGCGCGGGCCTTGGCGGCATGGCAAGCGCTGCCAAGGGGGCGGCCGGCGACAGGGTTCGCAACGCTTTTGGCCTTCGTGCTGCAGCCGAACGCGGCCGACAGGCTGTCTGGGCCGCCGGAAGCGGTGGGGCCTCCGGCAGCGCCCCAGAACCCGCCGGGTCCATGCCGGCCTGGGCGCAGAAGCTCCAGTCCACGCAAGCCTCCCGCCACCGCCGTCAGATGGCGGTCCACACCATTCAGGGCGGAGATCGCGGCGGCGCGGGCATTACTCCAGACATCCGGGAAAGGGATTAGATCATGCGATTCAAGCGTGCCGTCGAGCGATATGGGCGAACGCCCGAGCCGGAAACGCCGTATCAGCGTGCCGGGCAGCTTTGGGACGAGCGGATCGGTTCCGCCCGCGTGCAGGCCAGGAACTGGCGCCTGATGGCGTTCGGTGGGCTGTTCCTGACCACAGGCCTGTCGGCCGCGCTGGTCTGGCAGTCGATGCAGAGCCGGGTTGTGCCCTATGTGATTGAGGTCGATCGCCTGGGTGAGGCGCGCAGTGTCGCGCCCGCCGCGGTCGACTATCGGCCGACAGATCCCCAGATCGCCTGGCACCTTGGGCGGTTCGTCACCAATCTGCGGTCCCGCTCGCTCGATCCGGTGCTGATGCGCGAGAACTGGCTGTCGGCCTACGATTTCGCGACCGAGCGCGGGGCGCTTTTCCTTGGCGAATATGCCCGCACCTCCAATCCGTTCGCCGAGGTTGGCCGCAAGACCGTGTCGGTACAGGTCACGAGCGTGGTGCGCGCGTCGGACACCAGCTTTCAGGTTAAATGGACCGAGAGCGCTTATGAGCGTGGCAGCCTCGCCGGTACGTCACGCTGGACCGCGATGCTAACCGTAAAGGTACAGTCCCCGCGCTCTGCCGATGTCCTGCGCAAGAATCCGCTTGGGCTCTATGTCGATGCGATCGACTGGAGCCGCGAGTTGGAAGCGCCTGCTGAACGTGCGCCTTCCTCACAGCCAATCCCATCTCCGGCGGAAACCCCAGCTACAGCACCGCCCGCCGGCCTCCCTCTCGGCTCGCCTCTCGATCCGAACCTCTCGCAGCCAGCCGCCGCGCCGTCCCCTGAAAGGAACGCCCGATGATCCGTGCCATCCTCCTGTCGGCGAACATGATCGTGCTCGCCACGCCCGCCGCCGTGCACGCGCGTGAGACCGTATCGTCGGTCGATCGTGTGACAGCTGCGAACCGGGCTGCGTTGCGTGAGCCTTCGCGCGACGGCTACATCAATGCCGTTCAGATCTATCCCTATTCGGAAGGAGCGCTCTACCGGCTCTATGCCGCGCCTGAGCGCGTGACCGACATCATGTTGCAGGTCGGCGAGGCGATCGTCTCGGTGGCGGCCGGCGATACGGTACGCTGGACAGTCGGCGACACCACCAGTGGAAGCGGCGAGGGCAAGCGCGTCCATATCCTGGTGAAGCCATTCGCGGCCGGATTGAGCACGAATCTGGTCATTACCACCGACAGGCGAGCCTATCACCTTCATCTTCAGAGCACCGCCGCAAGCGCAATGGCGGCATTGTCCTGGAGCTATCCGCAAGATGAGCTCGTCGCGATCCGCCGGCGCGAGGCTGAGGCTAGGGCGGCGGCGCCCATTGCGTCGGGGGTGACGGTTGAAAGCCTCAACTTTGACTATGCGATCGGTGGCGACAAACCCGCCTGGCGACCGATCCGCGCGTTCGATGATGGGCGGCAGACCTATATCGAATTCAGTCCGAACATCGCGGTTGGCGAGGCGCCGCCGCTGTTCGTCATCGGCGACGATGGCGAAGCCCAGCTCGTCAACTACCGCGTCGCCGGACGCTATTATGTCGTCGATCGCCTGTTCGGTGCGGCCGAGCTGCGCCTTGGCGGCAAGAAGCAGAAAGTCGTTCGGATCGAGCGCACGTCTGAGCGGCGGGCGCGTCGTGAGGCGGGGAGGGTGTCGTGACCGACGCGCCCGCTCCACCGGATACCACGATGCCAAAGGCCGATCCTGAAGCGCTGGTCCTGCGGGCATCGCCTGGACGGGTGACCCGCTTCCGGCGTGGCGCGATCATTGCCATCGCAGCGGCGGGTTCGACCGCTATTGCCGGCGCCGCCTGGCTTGCTTTGAAACCGGCGACACTCAGCCTGATCGCACCGGGCGAGGACAAGCAGATCGGCACGAAAGCGCCACCTGACGCGCTCGCGGGCGCGCCGGCGGGGTATGGTGACGTACCGAAGCTTGGGCCGCCGCTTCCCGGTGATCTCGGGCGGCCGATTCTCGAGCGCCAGCGGCAGCTCGGTGGACCGCTTTCGGCCGATCCGAATGCGGACGTGGCGTCCAAGGTGGCGCAGGACGCTGAGGCCGAGCGTCAGCGAGCGGCTGCCGAGCGCCGCACGGCGCGTGAGTCCGGCGTCATGCTGCAGCTCGCAGGCGGGCGCGCCACGGCGGCACCCGCAACCGCCGTTGCCGCCGATACACCCTCTGCGCCCGAAGGAGCCAAACCCTTCCTCGATCCCGATCTCGACCCCAATGCTCAGGCACGCAAGAATGAGCTGGTCGGGCGCGCGAACCGCGACGAGGACACCAATCCGCATGCGCTGACCGCAGCGCCTTCGCCCTACACGCTCAGTGCCGGAAGCCTGATCGCGGCAAGCCTCATCACTGGGCTCAACTCCGACTTACCGGGGCTGGTGGCAGCGCAGGTGACCGAGAACGCCTATGACAGCGTGACCGGCAGGATCCTACTGATCCCGCAGGGCTCGCGTTTGATCGGCAGCTATGACAGCGTCGTCGCATTCGGGCAGAGCCGCGCCTTGCTCGTCTGGCAGCGGATCATCCTGCCGGACGGCTCCTCGATCCGCATCGACAATGTGCCCGCGACCGATACCCAGGGCTATGCGGGGCTATCAGACCGGATCGACCGTCACACCTGGCAGCTCTTGAAAGGCGTCGTGCTGTCGACGCTGCTCGGTGTTGGCACCGAACTCAGCTTTGGCAGCGGCGAAAGCGATCTGGTCCGCGCCATCCGCGAATCCGCGCAGCAGAGCGGCGCAAGGGCAGGAGATCAGCTCGTCACGCGCAATCTCAACATCCAGCCGACCCTGAGGGTGCGGCCAGGCTGGCCGCTTCGGGTGGTCCTCCACAAGGACATTGTGCTGCGACCTTGGCGGGGAGGGAAATAGATGCCTGAGATCAAGCTTGCCAGGCTGCCCGATCGCACGCCGGTGAAGATCTCGGTAAGCCTTCCACCGACCCTGATGACGGCACTGAGCGATTATGCGGCCTTCTATGCGGATACCTATGGGGTGGCGGAGCCCGTCGCCGAGTTGGTCCCGGCAATGCTCCAGGCCTTCCTTGAGGGCGACAGGGCGTTCATGCGCGGTCAGGCCGCCAGGGAGCGGGGCAGGTGAGGAAGCTCCAGCGCAAACCCTCGGTGACTCTGGAACCTGTAGCTGGCGCCTTGCGGCCGCTTTGCGTGACCATCGAAGAGGCGGCGGGCCTACTTTCGATCGGACGGACTCGAGTCTATCAGCTGATTGCATCCGGTGAGATCGAGATGATCAAGATTGGCAAGAGCAGCCGTGTGACCACAGAGAGCCTAAGCTCATTTCTTGCGCGCGCGGCTGTTCGAAGCGGGAACTGAAGCTTTGGCCGAGCTCTGGCCGTGGAGATAGTTCGCCCACGCGGTCATCAGCTTCCCGCGCTTCTCGAAGAAGTCAGTACGCCGATAGGCGGCCTCGACCTGGTCAGGAATCCGGTGCGCGAGTGCTTTGTCGGCCACTTCTTTGGGAAAGCGTGTCCGCTCCGCCGCCCAGTCGGTGAAGCTGCTTCGGAAGCCATGCACAGTGTAACTGCCGACGTTCAGCGCCTTGAGAAGCTTGGACAGCGTCATGTCGGAAAGAGGCTTCTTACCGCCGATCGAGAACACCAGCGCGTCATCGCCTCGCCGCGCGCGCCAGTATGTCTTGAGGAGGGCGACCGCGGGCGCGGACAATGGAACAGTATGTGCCACTCGGGCCTTCATGCGCTCCGCTGGTATCGACCACACGCCCGCATCGAGATCGAACTCCGGCCATGTCGCGTTACGGATCTCGTTCGAACGGGCAGCCGTATAGATCAGGAGACGCAGCGCATCGCGGCTGACCGTGGGCTCGCTGACCAAGCGATCGATCAGGCTGGGCGCCTCCGCATATGGCATCGCTTCGAAATGTTTGCCGCGATCCGTCTGTCTGGGGAGACCCTTGATCACTGTCCGAAGTGAGGTTTCCTCGCGGCGCCACCCTTCGATATGGGCGAAATCAAGGACGGCGGAGATACGCTGAAGAATTCGGCGCGCCGTCTCCGGAATCTTCAGCCATATCGGTTCCAGCGCTCCGCGGACCATCGCGCTGTCCACCGTGTCGATCGGCTTCTTCCCGATAAGCGGAAAAATGTGGTTCTCAAGGCTGGAAAGCCAGTTTTTCTTTCGTCGATCGTCCCATCCTTCGGACAGAGTCTCGTAACACTTCCTTGCGGCCTCATCGAATGTTGGAATGGGCTGTGCTTTTGCAGTTATATTGCGCTTGGACTCGCGGCCGATCGACTCAACACCTTTCTTGATATCGGCGCGAAGAGCAGCAGCAGCGGCTCGCGCTTCGGCGAGCGTAACCCAGTCCGTGGACCCAAGTCCGAAGTCGCGTCGGCGCCCTTGGTGCTGGATACGGAGCATCCAGCTTTTCGCCCCAGTCGGCGTGACGCGAAGCAGCAAGCCTTTGCCGTCGCAGTAAGTTCCTGGCTTCGCCTTGGCGATGCGGAGTGCAGTCAGTGCCATTGTCAGCTCGTGAGCTGGTCAAATCCACTCCCGATCCCGCCCAATATACGACCCCACGAAATGAGGCGAATTTGCACGTTCGGTAGCGAACGCAGGCAATCACGGACGATACGTAACGTCAAGAACAAATTAGATAATTGGACAATGATGAACAGTAATGAACAAGTATTATGTAGTCCTCAGCTCCACCAGCCGCTCCGCATCCTGACGCGCCATCGTCTTATCCCAGTGCCTCGAACCGGAAATCGCTGAACTTCGCCGTGCCTGCACCCGCCGAATAGAGGCCGGGGCGGAGCATCAGGAAGCCGCCGCGGACATTGTGGTGGTATCCCGAAACCTCCATGCCGCGATCGAACCGGTGCCAGGTCTTTCCGCCATCGCCGCTGGTGTCGTAGGTGACAATGTGACGGTCGTTGGTGACGCGCAGCCGCATCTTGCGGCCATGCGGGTTGGCGGGGCGGCCGCGTTCGATGCCGTATTGGTGGGTCACGAAGCGCTTCTCGTCGAAGCCGAGGCCGCAATAGAGTTTGTCGTCGTAGAACAGGATGAGGCCGGCGGTCCCGCCCGGTGCAATCTCGATATCGCATTCGAAGCGATAGGCGGGGTCGCCCGCGATCAGCAGCAGCGGCGACGAGCTGGACGGCGCGGTGCCGCGCGCGTCGAGGTGCAGGACGTTCTTCGCAACGCGAACGCGCGTGCGTTCATCAGGGGCGGGGCGGAAGAAATTCCATTTGGTGCCGAGCGCGAGCGTGGCGAAATCGTCCGACAGCTTCATGCCGTGCGGGCCGCTCTTCGTCCCGCCCCTGGGCTTGGCGATCGGCTGCGACAGGTCGCCGCCTTTCATGCGGAACCAGCCGTCATCGGTCCATTCTACGGGATCGAGCAGCGCCTGTCGCCCCAGCGTCCAATAGCCATTTTCATAGCCGTGATAGACGCTCCACCAGTCACCCCCCGGCCCCTCGACCAAGGTTGCATGGCCGCGCGACCACCATTTTTCCTGCAGTGAGGTGGTGCGGACCAGCGGGTTGTGCGGGCAATTCTCCCACGGCCCGTGGATCGAGCGTGAGCGCGCGGCGATCACCATATGCCCGGTCGGCGGCCCCGCCGTCCCGCCGACGGCGGTGATCATGTAGAACCAGCCCTTGTGGCGCGTGATCTTCGGCCCCTCCGGCGCAAAGCCCTCGACGATCCAGTCCTTGGGATAGCGCCACGGGTCATAGACATGCTCGGGCTCGCCGATCCGTGACAGGCCGTCGTCGGACAGCCGCACGCGGTCGCCACCCGACAGGAACAGCCAGCGCGAGCCATCCTCGCCCACCGCATGGCCGGGGTCGATATGGTTGGGCAGCTTCAAGTCGATCGGATCGCTCCACGGCCCCTCGATCCTGTCGGCCCAGATCACCCAGCTGGTGTTCGGCCCCTTGGTCGGAATGTAGAGGAAGTAGCGGCCATTGTGTTTGCACAGTTCGGGGGCCCAGACCGATCCGATATTCTTTGTGAGCGCTGCGCCGACCGGCTGCCAGTTGATCAGGTCGCGCGAATGCCAGATGACCAGGCCGGGGTAGGAGTCGAAGGTCGAGAAGGTCATGTAATAGTCCTTCCCGTCCTTGAGGATCGTCGGATCGGGATGGTCACCCGCCATGAGCGGGTTGAGGAAACGCCCATCGCCAAGGTCGGGAATCCGCTGATTGTCGAAGCCGCGCTTCCAGTCCGGGGCGGTCGGTGCAGCCTTGGTCTCGGTCGCCAGCGCCGCGGGAAAGGTCGAGAGCGCGCCTCCGATCGAGGCGGCGCCGATCAGGTCGCGACGGTTGATACGCATGGCTACTTCCCTTGGGTTCAGACGAGGATGCCGGTTGCCCAGGCGAGGAACAGGTCGGGCCAGATCGCGACGGGCTTGCCCAATGTCCGGCGCAGGCCGAATCCATGGCCGCCATGGGCGAAGAGATGCGTTTCGACGGGGATGTTCTTCGCCCGCAATGCCGCGCGCAGCAGCAGGGCGTTTTCGACCGGAACGACCGCGTCATCCTCGGCATGGACGATGAAGGTCGGCGGGGCATTGGCGGGGACGTTGCGGTGCGGCGAATGCGCCGCCTCGCGCGCGGCATCCGCGGTGTCGCCGACGAGCAAGGTGCGCGAGCCGGGGTGGGCGTGCGGCGCGCTCATGCTGATCACGGGGTAGATTGGCGCGGCGGCGTCGGGGCGCGCGCTGAACCGGTCGGCGGCGTCGACGGGGTCATAGACGCGTGCGTCGAAGCGGGTGAGCAGATCGGCGCAGAGATGCCCGCCGGCGGAAAAGCCCATCGCCGCGACGCGTTGCGGGTCGATGCCGTAATCGCGCGCGCGGTGGCGGATCAGGCGCATCGCGCGCTGCGCATCGGCGAGCGCGACATTGGGGCCAGCAGCCCAGCCATCACCCGGCAGGCGGTAGAACAGGACGAAGACGGTGAAGCCGCGCGCCGCCAGCCAGCGGCCGAGCTCATAGCCCTCCTTGTCGATGACGATGTGGCGATAGCCGCCGCCGGGGGTGATCATCACCGCCGCGCCATTGGGGCGGTGCGGGCGGAAGACGACGAGGCGCGGGCGCGTGATGCCCAGCACGGCGCGGTCGGTCAGGTCGCGGTCGGTGCTGCGTTCGGTGACGGTTTCGACCGGCGGGGTCGCGGGCATCCCCGGCGCGCCTCTGGGCCACAGGTCGATGGTTTCGGTCGGGTCGGGAAGCCCCGCCGGCCCCGGCTTTCCGGTGGCCGGCGGTGCGGTCTGGCCGCGGGCGGCGGCGGACGCGATCAGCGCCGCAGTCACCCCGGCGGTGGCGAGAAATTCACGGCGGCCGGGCCGAAGGGGAGCCTCACTCCCGGCCGCCATGTCCCCTCTCTCGGTCACATCTTGATCCGCGCGCCCACCAGGATCGTGCGGCCGAAATGATTGCTTTCGTAATTGCGACGCGCACCGATATCGACCCAGCGACCGCGATAGGCGTCGGTGAGGTTGGTGCCCTCGACCGAGACTTCGAGATAGTCGGTCAGCTTGTAGCGGACCGAGGCGTCGACATTGGTGATCGCGTCATAGCCTTCGAAGATGTTGCCCGTCGCGGATCCGGCATCGGTGAAGCCGTCACGATAGCTGACCGAAGCGCGCGCGCTGAACTTGCTGTCTTCGTAGTAGAGGGTCGCATTAAACTGCTTCTTCGACAGGCCGAAGAGCGTGTTTTCGAGCGACACCGACGGGAGCGCCCCGCCCGGTGTCGTCGCCGGTCCCTGCTGGGTGTAGGTTGCAGAGCTGTCGACGAAGGTCGCGTTCACGATGCCGCCGAAGTTCGACAGGAAGCCGGGCAGGAACTTGAACGGTGCCTGGAGCGCGACTTCGACGCCCTCCAGCGATGCGCCGGTACCATTGCCGGGAGTCGAGATCGTCCAGATCGGCTGCGACTGCTGCGCCGGATTGAGTGCGGCGGGCGAGGACGGGACCAGCACCGAGGGAGAAAGGCCGGTTTCGGTGAAGGTGCCGGTGCGGGTGAGCGCGACCGGGAAGCTCGCGACATCCTTCTTGAACAGCGCGACCGAGAAGATCGACTGCGGCGCGAAATACCATTCGACCGCGAAGTCGAAATTGGTCGCGCGGAACGGCAGCAGGAACGGATTGCCGCTGGTCACGCGATAGTTGAAGCCGTCGGCCGAGCCGCCCGGAGTCAGATTGCCGAGCGAGGGACGGGTCATCACCTTGGCGATCGCGCCGCGGATGATCAGATCCTGCGACGGATAGAGCGCGAGATTGAACGATGGCAGCCAGTCCTCGTAATCGCGCTCCACCGTGACCACGACACCGCTGTTGATGCCGTAGGATGACTGGTCGGTGCGGACATAGCGGATGCCTGCGTTGAGGGCATAGTCGAGCCCAAGCAGATTGCCCTTCGCATCGAACTGGAGGTAGCCGCCGGTGGTTTCCTCGACTACGCCGCGATTGTTGCCGACGTCGAGCGCGGCGGTGCGCCCATAAAGGTTGGTATAGGCGGTCGCCGCGTCGAGGTTCGGAATCAGCCACTGGGTCGTCGTGCCCGTCGGGGCATTCGAACCGGTGAGCGTGAACAGTTCCGACAGGGCAGACGTCACCGGGAAGCCGTAGATCGCGGTCGGGCCGAACAGGCTGGTCGGTGAGCAGGTGAGCGTGCCGAGGACGCGATCGACGCCGCCATTGCCGCACACCGCCGTGTCGCGGGTGAAGGCGACGATGTCGTAATTATAGCGCCGCCACACCGCGCCCGCCTTGACCGTGAAATCCTCGGTCACGTCCCATTCGGTGCGCAGCTGGGCGTTGCGGAACTGGTTGAGCACGTTCGACGGCCGGTCGCGGATTTCGGCGAGCTGGAAGTTGCCCGGGGTGGTGACGCTGGTTCCGAAGGTCAGCGTCGGTGCCATCATGTTGCGATAGTCGTAGCTGTAACCCTGCGCATCGCGGTCATCGAACACGATGGTGGTTTCGCGCGGCACATCGGCGTTCGAGCGCGAATAGCCGCCGATCAGGGTGAAGCGGAAATTGTCGGTGACGTCCTGGTCCCAGCTCGCCCCGATCTGGTAGAATTCGGTTTCGGTCTGCTTGAAGAAATGCTCGGTCCGCACCCACGCATCGTTGAGCGTCGCGGCGATCATGTTGTTGTTGCTGTCATAGACCGGGTTGACGACGTTGATTGACCGCTCGTTGGAGCGCAGCAGCACCTCGCCCCATTTCTCGCGGCGGTCGCCCTTGAAGTTGGAATAGAGCGCGTCGATCGACAGGCGGGTTGCGTCGCCCGGCGACCATTGCAGGCTGCCGGTGACGCCCAGGCGCTCGCGATAATGGGAGATTTCGCCATAGCGCGGGATCCGCGGGTGGAACGAGGTTGCGGCCTGGTCGCACGCGGCGCTGGGGACATAGGTGCCGCCGCTGTTCGCGGTGGTCCAGCAATTGGTGCCGTTGACCGAGTCGAAGCGCGCCTGTGCCCAGCGCACGGTGTTGTTGCCGACCTCCCGGGTCTTGGTCTTTTGATACGCGGCGGAGATCGAGGTGCCGAGCGTGCCGTCGGGCGACTTCCAGCCGAGCAGACCGGCGACGCGCGGCCCCCAGGTGTCGGACAGGTCGTTGTAGCTGCCCTGTGCCGATGCGGCGAAGGTCAGCCCATATTTGCCCTTGAGCGGGTTGCCGGTGTTGAGGTCGACGACCGCGCCCAGCGAGCCTTCGTCGAGGTCTGCCGATGCGGTCTTGTGGACCACGATCGAGCTGAACAGTTCGGATGCGAACACGTTGAAATCGAACGCGCGGTCGCGGTTCGAGGCGGCACCGTCATGGCTGGTGGTGATCGTCTCAAGCCCGTTGACGCGGACGCGGGTGAATTGCGAGCCGAGGCCGCGCACGGTGATCGCGCGCCCTTCGCCGCCGTCGCGCTGGATCGAGATGCCCGGAATGCGCTGAAGCGATTCGGCGAGGTTCTGGTCGGGGAATTTGGCGATGTCCTCGGCGACGATGGCGTCGACCGCAGCGACGGAGTCGCGCTTGACGTTGAGCGCGGCGTCGAGCGAGGCGCGGAAGCCGGTGACGACGATTTCCTCATCCTCGCCCGCTGCGGGGTCGGCAGGCGCGTCCTGCGCCTGGGCGGCGGTGGCGATAACAAGGGCGGAAGTGGCTGCCAGCAGGCGGGCGCCGCCACGGCGAACAGTGAACCGCATTGATATTCCCTCTCAAACGGTGTCGTTGACACCGGTAACTTCAAAAGACCCTGCGAAGTGCGCGAGGCCGGATGTTTTGCGGAGGAGGGCGGCCGAGTCGCGAATCGCGATCACAGGACATGATCCTCTCCGTCATCGCCGTGTTCTCACGGTCGTGCACTGGCTTGCTTGAGAAACCGGTGTCATGGCGCTTCTCCGCCATTCTGTTGCGGGTGTCAACCCACGTACCCCGGCCGGGTCCCAGTGCACGCTTGGAGGCGAACCCGCTTCTAATGCGAGTCATTACGGGACGGTCGTCGGGCCGGGCCTCGGTTTGCCAGTTGAAAATCCGATGTCTGCCTGATACCGGTGTCATTCGACGGGTCGGCCACAGGCCCGCGCCGATATCAGAGAGAGGGGATTCCATGGCCATTCGTCATCTTCATTTCGCACGCCGCTCGAGCTCGGGGCTGGCGCTCGCTTTGGCATTGGTCGCAGCGGGGCCAGCCTGGGCGGCGCAGTCCGATGCCGCACCTGCGGATGGCCAGGCCGACGCCGACAGCGAAGAGGTAGTGGTTACCGGTTTCCGCGCCAGCCTGGCCAACGCATTGAGCGACAAGCGCAAGGCCGACCAGATCGTCGATCTCGATCACTGCCGAGGATATTGCGGACTTCCCCGACGCCAACATCGCAGAATCGATCCAGCGCCTGCCCGGCATCTCGATCGATCGCGACAATGGCGAGGGCCGGTCGATCACCGTGCGCGGGCTGGGGGGCGACTTCCAGAGCGTGTTTCTGAACGGTGCGGATGCGCAGAACATCTCGGGCGGCAACCAGTCGGATGCCGGCGCGAACCGGTCCCGCGGGTTCGACTTCAACACCTTTGCCTCGGAGCTGTTCAGCGGGGTCAAGATCACCAAGTCGGTGACTGCGTCGAACGAAGAGGGGTCGCTGGGCGCGATCATCGACCTCATCACCGGCCGCCCGCTTGCCTATAAGGGCGACCGGTTCGCGGTCGGCGCGGAGGCGGAGTATCGCGAGAATGGCGACAGCTGGAACCCGCGCCTGACCGCGCTCTTCTCAAAGCGTCTCGCCGAGAATTTCGGCGTACTCGCGACGGTGGCCTATCAGGATCAGCGCCAGCAGATCGATTCCTATCGCCGCCAGCCGGGCCAGTTCGAATTCGCCTATCGCAATTCGCAGCATGCCGGCGTGTCGCCCAACGTGTTCGGCTTTGCGCGACCGACCGGCACCGGCACTGGCGCGACCTTTGGGTCCGACCCGGCGGCCTATGCGCTGGTCACCCCGACGACGATCATCCCGGCGCTGCCCCAGATCGGACGGCAGGATCTGGAATATGACCGACTGGGCGTGACCTTCACCGCCCAGTGGCAACCGACGTCGCGGACCGAAATCATCGGCGACTTCGTCTATTCGCGCTATCGCCAGGAATCGAATTCGCAGGGCATCACCACAATCGGGCTTAACCGCAACGGGACCAATGCCCGTGTCGCGCAGAACACGTTGCGCGCCCTCAATACGGCAAACGGTCTGGCCGACCGGCGAGCGCTCTATGCGCGTTGCGACGCCAGCGCCTCGCTCGATTGCGGCCAGGCGCTGTACGGCAACACCCTCGTCACCGGCACACGCGCGAGCTACAACCCGTTCAACCTCGACCCGTTCGATTATTACAATTCGACCGTGTCGCCGGGCTACATCCCCAACGCCAACAGCATCGCCTATTATGACGAGCTGCTCGGTCGTCCCTCAACCCAGATCCGCGCGGCAAATGTCAACGCGGCAGGTCAGGCCGATTACCTGGTGCTCGACAATGTCGACTGGCGCAGCTTCGCCGATGCGCAGATCGGCCAGACCGACTTCAAACAGGCGACGCTGAACGTGAACCATGAGTTCAGCGACAATTTCCGCGTCGCGGTGACGGGGGGCTGGTCTAAGTCGGAGTTCAATGCCGAGGGGATGCTGGTCGAATTCAACGCAATCGACCGCGACGGCTATGTCTTCGACGAGCGGGGCGGCGGGAAAATGCCGATCTTCAACCCCGGCTTCAACGTCGCCGACCCGACCCAGTGGACGCTGGTGAAGGGGCTATCGACGATCCGCTACTTCACCAATGAGGTGAACAACGAATTCCGCGTGGGTCGCGCCAATTTCGAACTGGACCTGTCCGAACAATTCACGCTGCGCTTCGGCGGCACCTACAAGACGTTCGACTTCGACAGCCTGACCGGTCGCCGCAACCAGGGGATCGAGGCGATCAACCCGACGCTTCAGGAGGCGGGGTTGCAGATCACCCAGCTGGGCCAGCTGGTCGGATTCGGCCAGGGACTGAACGTGTCGGCAGGGACGCCGACCAGCTTCTACGCCCCCAATCTCGACGCGTTTCGCCGCTATTTTTCGATCGACTGCAACTGCATCAACAAATGGGGCGACTATCGCGCCCAGACCGATGGGCGTGAACGCAATGCAGTGCGCGAGCGCGACATGGCGGGGTTTGTCCAGATGGACTTCGACCTCGACCTGATGGACCGCCGCCTGCGCGGCAATGTCGGCGTGCGCGTCGCCAATACGCGGGTTGACGGGACCGGGTCGGTCGGTGGCGCGGCGAACGGCGTGCTCGGTACGGTCGTGACCGCGCGCAACGAATATACCGATGTGCTCCCTGCCGGTAACCTGACCTATGAAGTCAGCGACAATTTCCAGATCCCGCGCCGCTGCCGCCAAGACGATGTCGCGGCCGCAGCTGTCGGCGCTGACGCCCGGCACGACCTCGTTCCCGACCGGCCTGACCGTCGGCGGGGCTGCGCCGTCGATCACGGTGGGCAACCCGTTCCTCAGCCCGTTCCGCTCGACCAACCTCGACCTCAGCTTCGAATATTACTGGGGCACCAACGGCTTTGTCGGGCTGGCGCTGTTCCAGAAGGACATCAGTTCCTTCCCGCAGCAGGTCGCGGGCGAGTTTACGCTGCAGGACATCTATCCGCAGGCGATCATCGACCAGATCCTGACCAACGTCACCAGCGCAACGTTGGCACAATATATCCGCGACGGCGGGGTGTTCGCGGTGCGCCAGTTCAACGACGCGCCGGGCGGCAAGATTCAGGGGCTGGAGCTCAACGTCCAGTCGAACTTCTTCTTCCTGCCCGGTTTCCTCGAGCGGTTCGGCGTCACTGCGAACTACACCTATATCAAGTCCGAGCTGAACTACCTGACCGGCACCGCGCTCTCGACGACGCAGGGGCAGACCGGATCGACGGCGGTCAATGATTTCGCGACCGCGCCCTTCCTCAACACCTCGCCGCATTCGTTCAACGCGACGCTCTATTACGAGCATGGCCCACTCAAGGCGCGCGTGTCGGGGGCGTATCGCAAGGAATATGTGAACCGCTTCCCGCTCTCTTCGGGCACCTGTGCGGTCGGCACGACGACCAATGGCGGCGGGGTGTGCAACTCGCCGGTGGTCGCGGACTTCGGGTACAATGAGGATACGTTCAACCTCGACTTCGCGATGTCCTACAAGCTGACCAGGGCGATCAGCCTGTCGGTCGAGGGGCGCAACCTGACCAACACCCCGCAGTATCGCACCATGTATCAGGCGAACCCGGTGTCGAGCAGCTATGCCAGCACCGGCCGCATCGTCACCTTTGGCGTGCGCGCAAACTTCTGATGCTGGCTGCCTTGCTGCTGATGTCTGCGGGGGACGGCCGTGCCGCTCCCCGCTTTTCCCGGCGCGGAAGGCGCGGGTGCGCTGGCGCTGGGCGGACGCGGCGGCAAGGTGCTGACCGTAACCACGCTCGCCGATAGCGGCCCGGGCAGTCTGCGCGCGGCAGTGGAGGCAAAGGGGCCGCGGATCATCGTCTTTGCGGTTTCCGGCACGATCCAGCTGCAAAAGCCGCTTACGGTCCGCGAAGGCCAGGTGACGATCGCCGGGCAGAGCGCACCCGGCGACGGCATCACGCTGCGCGATCATCCGTTGGTCGTACAGGCGGACGATGTGGTGATCCGCTTCATCCGATCGCGGCTCGGGGATGAATCGAAGACCGAATCCGACGCGATCTGGATCCGCGCGGGGCGGCGGATCATCCTCGACCATGTCTCGGCGAGCTGGTCGGTGGACGAGACGCTGTCGGTGTCGGGCAACTATGCCGAGCCGGGCGAGGGCTGGTTCGACGTCACCGTGCAATGGTCGATCATCGCGGATTCGCTGACCAGATCGCTCCACGCCAAGGGCGCGCACGGCTATGGCAGTCTGGTGCGCGGCGGGCGCGGAGCGCGGGCGAGCTTTCACCATAATCTCTGGGCCAACCACAGCGCGCGGATGCCGCGCCCGGGCAACTACGCCCCCGCGGCGAGCGATCCCGAGGGGGCGTATTTCGATTTCCGCTGCAACCTGTTCTACAATTGGGGCGGCAGCCGGTCGGGCTACAATGCCGACAAGGACAGCCTGTCGCGGTACAATTTCGTGGGCAATGCGTATGTGCGCGGGCCGCAATCGACCAAGGCGATCGCATTTCAGGAAGGCAATCCGGTCGCAAAATCCTTCTTCGCCGACAATATGATGGATGGGGTGATTCCATCCGATCCCTGGTCGCTGGTGAGCGGGATTGTCGATCCGGCGCAGAAGCTGTCCGCCCCGGTCGAGATGGCAAAGGTCGGCTGTGCCGGTTCGGCAGGGGTCGAGGCCAAGGTGCTGGCGAGTGCCGGGGCATCACGCAGCCGCGACAGCGTCGATGCGGCAGTCGTCGAGGGCGTGCGCACCCGGACCGGCCAGCAGATCGATCGCCAGAGCGACGTCGGCGGCTGGCCGGCATTGCGCAGCGGCCCCGCGCCGGTCGACAGCGACGGCGACGGCATGCCCGATGCGTGGGAGACCAAGCAGGGGCTGGACCCGAAGCGCGACGATTCCGCGGGCGATCGCGACGGCAACGGCTATACCAATATCGAGGATTATCTGAACGCGCTGGCCGTCCGCTGAGTGGACCGCTCGCTTGAAATGAGGAGAGTGACATGCGGGCGATGCTGATGCTGCTGGCGGCGATCCTGCTGGGCGGAACCACGCCCCCGCCCCCGCCCGAAGTCCTGATCTTCAGCCACACCACCGGCTGGCGGCATGACTCGATCGAGCCTGCGGTCGCGGCAATCACCAAAGCGGCGGAGGCGAAGGGTTATCGCGTCGCGGCGAGCGAAGACCCGGCGCTGTTCGACGATGCGGCGCGGGTGAAAAGCTTTGCGGCGATCGTGCTGCTCTCGACCACGACCAACCCGAAGGAGCCGGCGAGCGAGTGGTTCACAGGCGCGCGGCGCGACAATCTGGTCGCCTATGTCCGTGGGGGGCGGCGGGATCGTCGGCGTGCATGGCGCAGCGGACTCGCATTACCATTGGGACTGGTATGGGCGGATGATGGGCGCGCGCTTTGCGCGGCATCCGGCGGGGACGCCCAAGGGCGTGGTGCGCCGTGCGCCGCTCGACCACCCGGCGATCCGCGCCTTTCCCGACACCGCCGAACTGGTCGATGAATGGTATTGGTTCGACGATCTCGACCCCCGCCTGCGCCCGCTGCTGACTCTCGACCCGGCGTCGATCGGGGAGAAGGGCGTCAATCCGCGTCCGCTCGCCTGGGCGCATCGGTTCGAGGGCGGGCATGTCTTCTACACCGGGCTCGGTCACACCAAGGAAGCGTGGAGCGACCCGCGTATCCTCGCGCATGTGATGGGCGGGATCGACTGGGCGGCAAAGCGCGGCGCGCGGCCGATGGTGGTGATCGACGAGAATACGAAGCGCGTCGATGAGCCGCCGCCGCATGGTGCGATCGGCATGAGCACCGCGTGGCGGATCAGCGACGGCGTGCCGGGCCGGATGATGGAATATCGCAAGCGCGCGCTGCACAAGGGTGCTGCGATCGGCGTCCACCCGATCGGCCATGACGAGGTCTATGCCGTGGTGTCGGGCGAGGGCGAAGTGACCTCGGATGGCCAGACCGCGCGGCTCAAGCCGGGAATGACCGCCTATCTCTATGATGGCGCGCATGTCGGCATTCGACAGATCGGCGAGAAGCCATTGGTGCTGATCGTCGCCTATCCGCTTGAAGGAGTACCGCGTAAATGATCGACCGCCGCAAGCTGCTTGCAGCATCCGCCGCACTGGCGCTGACCCCCGCAGTCGCGCGCGCGCAGACTCCGTCGAGCAGCGAGATTGCCGCGACGATGAAGCGCGCGACGCGGTTCATGGTGGAGAAGCTCGCCTATCGCGGCGGCTATCTCTGGTCCTATCTGCCCGACCGGTCGCGCGTGTGGGGCGAGCTGGAAGCGTACAAGACGATGGTGTGGGTGCAGCCGCCCGGCACCGCGACGATGGGGCATCTCTATCTCGACGCGTATCATGCGACCGGCGACGACTATTATTATCAGGCCGCAGCCAGGGCGGCACAGGCGCTGATCGACGGACAGCTGCCGACCGGCGGCTGGGGTTATTTCATCGACTTCGGCGGTCCTGCCTCGACCAAACGCTGGTACGACACGATCGGCAAGAATGCCTGGCGGATGGAGGAATTCCAGCACGACTGGGGGAACGCCACCTTCGACGATCAGGGCACCGGTGAGGCGATCCGTCTCCTGATCCGGATCTATGTCGAGAAGCGCGAGCAGCGGTTCAAGCGCGGGCTCAACAAGGCAATCGAATTCATCTTCGCCAGCCAGCTCGACAATGGTGGATGGCCGCAGCGCTGGCCCCGCGTCAAGGACGGCGGGCTGCACGGCAAACCCGATTATACCGGCCTCATCACCTTCAACGATGGGGTAATCTACGACAATATCGACGTGCTGCTGACCTATCACCAGGCGATCGGCGATCCGCGCGTGCTCCCCGCGATCGAGCGGGCGATGGACATCTATCTGAAGACCCAGCATCCCGCGCCGCAGGCGGGATGGGGGTTGCAGCATCGCGCCGATTTCTCCCCGGCTGGCGCGCGGACCTATGAGCCGGAGGCGCTGGTCACGCATACGACCGCGTCGAATATCGAAGAGCTCATGCGTTTCTATCGCCTCACCGGCAATGCCAAATATTTGGCGCCGATTCCGGCGGCGCTCGACTGGCTCGACAGCGTACGGCTGCCCGAGGAATTGCGGGTAGGGACCCGGCACTTCCCGACCTTTGTCGAGATCGGCAGCAACAAGCCGCTCTGGGTCCATCGGCGTGGGTCGAACGTGGTCAATGGCGAATATTATGTCGATCACGACCCCGCGCACACGATCGGCCATTACAATCCGCGCCGTTCGGTCGATGTGGCGAAGCTGCGCCGCGAATATGAGAAATTGCGCGCGATTCCCGGCGGCCCGGTTTCGAAGGATCCGCCTTTGCTCAAGGGCCGCCAGCCGCTGTCGCCCTATTGGGTCGCTGCGGTCGAGCCCGGGTCGGACATGAATGTCGCCGGCGGCAAGAGCGTGGCCGAGCTGGTCGCGTCGCTGAACACCGAGGGCTGGTGGCCGACGCAGCTCAAGGCGATCAGTCACCCGTATCGCGGTCCGGGATCGAAGGAGGTCGCGCCGGGCGATTTCCGCTCGACCAATGTCGGCGACAGCAGCGACACGTCGCCATTCGACGTCAAGGACGGGCCGATCGGGATTTCGACCGGCACCTATATCGATCACATGGTGACCCTGATCGGGGCGCTGCGCAGCGGTTCCTAGGTGGGGTCGACGACCAGGCGGCAGTTGCGCAGCTCATAGCCCGCGACCAGCGGGTTCCAGCCAACATCGGGCGCGCGCTCCAGTCGCATGCCGGGGATGCGCAGCAACCGGTCGAGGAACACGGCGGATTCGTGCAGCGCCACGCCCGCGCCGGGGCAGCGATGCTCGCCGTCACCAAAGGCGAGGCCCGGGCCGGTGACCTTGGGCGCGCGGGTCCGGTCGGGGTCGAGCGCGTGCGGGCAGGCACCGACCGCCGCCGTATCGCCATTCGCCGCGCGGATATCGAGCGCGACGGTGCCGCCTTCCGTGTGGCGATAGAGCGTACCAACCACGGGTTCGAGCCGGAGGATTTCCTCGAGGATCGCGATCTGCCCATCGGCATCGGCGGCAAGGAACTGCGCGCGCAGTTCGGGCCGTTCGAGCAGATGCCAGCCCGCCATGGTGATGAATTCGCGCGTCGTGACCATCCCGGCCGCGCCATAAGTAAAACATTCGGTGAGGATATCGAGCGGGGTGTAACCCTCGCTCAACAGGTGCGAGATCACGTCCTCACGCGGCGCGGCGCGGCGTGCCTCGATCGCCGGTTTCACGTCCCTGGCGTAGAAGCGCCGCATGCGCCACTGGCCGAGCAGGAAGCTCATCAGCTCTGCAATCTTGCCGCGTCCGGTCTGGAAGGTGGTGCTGAAAAATGCGTCGAGGCGGCGGCTCATGCCCGGAATGTCGCTTTCGGTCAGGCCGACAATCTCCGCCGCGACGGTCACCGCGAGTTCGAGCGACAGCCGGTCGAGATCGCCGCCGCCATCGCGCACCAGCCGTGCGATCAGCGCGGCGCTGGTACGCTCCATCAGCTCGCGATAGCGGGTCTCGACCACGCGCGGGGTAAAGAAGCGCGCGGTCCCGCCGCGCTGGCGGCGATGCGCCTCGCCATGCAGGAACAGGATCGGCGGGCGGGCGCGGCCGCGATAGCGCAGGATCACCTCGGCCTTGAACCCCGCCTGACGCGCATCCGGATCGCGCAGAACCGCGCGCACGGGATCGAAGCCGGTCAGGGTGGGCGCGTCGAGCAGTCCGCCGCGCGCCGCGCTTGCCGATTTGCGGTCGTCGCGCGCATGATCGACCGGACAGCGTCCCGCATTCGGGGCGGCGACCTGCGACGGGGCTGGCATGGCGATCTCCACATTGTGATATACTATGGATCATAAAATAGCGAAGCGCAGCGCGGTTTCAAGCGACGCGCGCGCGGTCCGGTCGCGCGTGGCGCTCCGCACGGCATTGATCGAGTTGATCGGCGAACGGCCCTTTGGCGAGATCAGTGTCGCCGCGCTGACCGAGCGTGCGGGGATCGGCTACGCGACCTTCTTCCGCCATTATCCCGATCTGGCGGCGGTGCTGGCGGAGATCGCCGACGGGCTGATCGCCGAGCTGCTCGAACTGCTGGTGCCGTTGTTGCGCGCGCGCGACGGGGCGGCGGCGATGCGCGCGCTGACTGCCGAGGTCGGGGCGCGGCGGCAGCTCGCTCACGCGCTGCTGACCGGAGCGGGGGATTCGATGCGCCAAGCGATCACGCGCCGCGCAATCGATCAGGCGATGGCCGCGCCGACCGACACGCCGGGCGGACTGCCGCGCGAGCTGGCGGTGACGCATCTGGTCGGCGCGACGCTGACGATCCTGACCTGGTGGCTTGACCGCGCGCCAGAAACGACGGCCGATGAAGTCGCGACAATCCTCGACCGGCTGGTGCTGGCACCGGTTCTGGCGGATCAGGTTCCGGGCTGAATATAGGGGATGCGGGCGAACAGCTCGCGCTGCCATTTGCGCGGGTCGTTCTCGACGCGGCTGTGCGTGTCGAAGAGCATGGTCGCGCGATCGGGCAGGGGAGTGTTTGGGCCAATCGTGCACGCCTGCGCCGTTGGGATTGCCCGTCGCCGCGAGGTTGACGAAGGCGCGCTGCATCGCCGCCGATACCGCCTGTGCGCCGGGTCCGGTACCGGAGACGGTGCCCTCCGCGCCGATCGTGCCGAACACCAGCGGGATGTCATGGGTGTGCGCCGCGCCGCGTTCGGGCGCGACCGGGGACTGGAAGTCGAGCTGATAGACCCAGGCGGGGACGCCGGCCTTTGCGCGCTCCTCGGCTTCGATCACCTGCCCGCGCCAGCTGCGTCCGGCGGTGGTGGCGGCGTAGAAAATGTCCTGCGCCGACCAGTCGGGGAACTGCTTGCGATACTCGGCGACGACCCATTCGGGGTGGGCATCGATGCGCAGTTGCGGCGCGATGCGTTCGGCGAGGTTCGACCAGTCGAGCGTGCGGACGCTCTCGCTTTTCGGATCGATGAACGCGCGGGTCTCGTCGCGGGTGTTGCCGAGGATCAGCGGGATCGCGTTGCCCTGCGGATTGGCGTCGGGCCAGAAGGGGTGGCGGGTCAACCACTTCATGTCGAGCACGGGCCCCATATAGACCCCGCCGCCGAGGACCGGGTCCTCCGCCGCTAGACCCTCGATCAGCCTTTGTACCGGCATGCCAATCAGGTCGGCGGGGGTGGCGTTGAGCTTGGCGAGGAGTGCCTTGGCGCGCGCGGTGGCGTTCAACGGGCCGCTCGCGGTAACCTGCTGCCCGCTCATCGTGGCCGCGCGGTGGAACAGGCCCTTGGCGGCGGGCATGCCCATCAGTGTCGCGATCTTCGCGCCGCCGCCGGACTGGCCGAAGACCATCACGCGATTGGGATCGCCGCCAAAGCCGATGATGTTGTCGCGCACCCATTGCAGCGCGAGGATCAGGTCGAGCTGCCCCAGATTGCCGCTGTCGGGGAAGCGCGGGTCGAGCCGGGCGAGGTAGAGATAGCCGAGCGCATTGAGCCGGTGGTTGACGGTGACGACGACGACATCGCCTTTTTCCGCCAGCGTTGCGCCGAACACCTGCGGCTCGATGACGGTGCCATTGGAGTAAGCGCCGCCGTGGAAATAGACCATCACCGGGCGGCGGGCGTTCGGGTTGGCGGCGGGGGTCCAGACGTTGAGGAACAGGCAATCCTCGCGCTGATCGGCGATACGGCTGGATTGCGGGCAGCTGGGGCCGAAGCGTGTCGCTTGTTGCGGTTCGCGAGAGGGGGGCGGAACGGTGGCCGGCCGGAAGCGGTGATGGCTGGTGTCGTTGCCGTAGCGGATCCCGAGAAAGGCCGCCACGACCCCATCGCGCCGTCCGTGCCAGCGACCGGTTCGGCCCGTTGCGATCGGATCACCCTTGGCGAACGCGGCGGAGGGCAGGGCGAACGTCGCCCCAGCCCCCAGCAGCGTCCGCCGGGCAATCACCGGCGCACGTCCAGTCCGCCTTCGAGGAAGGCGTCGATGTCCGCTTGGCGGAACAGGGAGGCGTCGCCCGGCAGCGAGTGTTTGAGGCAGGTGAGGGCGAGGCCCGAGGCGACGGTCGCCTCCAGATCCTGACCCGACAGCACGCCGTGCAGGATGCCCGCCGCGAACGCGTCGCCGCCGCCGATCCGGTCGACGATCCCCGCAACGACGACCTCGTCGGTCTGGTAACCGCGCTCACGCGTATCGACGCGCGCGGCGATGCGATGGCGGTCGGCGTCATCGACATGGCGCGCGGTCGAGGCGATGCGCTGGAGGTTGGGGAAGGCAGCGAAGGCAGCTTCGGCGGCCTCGCGGCGGCGGTCCGCGCCGTCGCCCGAAAAGCTCTTGCCGAGCAGCAGCGAGACGTCGCGGTGGTTGCCGAACATCGTGTCGGTCAGGCTCACAAGTTCGGACAATACGCCACGCGGATCGCTGTCCCATGCTTCCCACAGGCGGGCGCGGTAATTGCCGTCGAAACTGACCGCGACGCCCATCTCTTTCGCGGTCTTTGCTGCGGCAATTGCTGCAGCCGCCGTCGCGGGACCGAGCGCGGGGGTGATGCCCGAAAGGTGCAGCATGGACGCGCCGTCGAGAATGCTGCGCCAGTCAAAGGCGTCGGCGGGCGCGGTGGCAAAGCTCGATGCGGCACGGTCGTAGACGATGTCCGATGCGCGGAGGCCAGCGCCGACCGAAAGGAAGTAGAGACCCATGCGCCCGTCGCGCAGCTGGACGCCCCGCGTATCGACGCCCTGTCCGCGCACGAAGCGGATCGCGGCCTGGCCCAGCGCATTGTCGGGCACCGCGCTGACCATCGACACGGCGTGGCCGAGATTGGCGAGGCCGATCCCGACATTTGCTTCGGCGCCCCCGACATGCACGTCGAGGCTGCCCGTCTGGAGCATGAGTTCGCGCCCCGGCGCGGTCAGGCGGAGGAGGAGTTCGCCGAAACAGACGATATGGCCGTGGGTCAAGTCGGTCTCCCTAGGGGGTCAGTTTGCCGGACCACCTAGCCCAAAGTGTCATGCCGGTTAAAGCCGAGTTCGGCTTGTTCGGCCCATACCAAAGCTCGCGGCGTGCGTCGGGGTCAGCGTGCCAGCCAGCCGCCATCGACGGCAAGGATATGGCCCTGCACATAGTCCGACGCGGACGAGGCGAGGAACACCGCCGCGCCGCCCAGATCGGCCGGATCCCCCAGCGGCCTGCGGGAATCCGCTCCATGATCTGGCGGTTGCGGGTTTCGTCCTTTTGCAGCGCATCGGTATTGTTGGTCGCGATGTAGCCCGGCGCGATCGCGTTGACCGTGATGCCCTTGCTCGCCCATTCGTTGGCCAGCAGCTTGGTCAGCCCGCCGACGCCGCTCTTCGACGCCGTATAGCTCGGCACGCGGATGCCGCCCTGAAAGGTCAGCATCGATGCGATGTTGATGATCTTGCCCCCGCCATTGGGGATCATGTGCCGCGCCGCGGCCTGGCACAGGAAGAACACCGACTTCAGATTGGTGTCCATCACCGCGTCCCAGTCTTCTTCGGTGAAGTCGACGCTGTCGTTGCGGCGGATGATGCCGGCATTGTTGACGAGGATGTGCAAGCCCCCAAGCTTATCCACAGTTTCATCCACAATCCTGCCCACAGGCTCGATCGTCGACAGGTCGGCGCTGATGATCTCCGCCTTGCGGCCCAGCGCGCGGACCTTTTCGACCGTCTCGGTCGCGGCCGAACGGCCGACCGCGGCGATGTCTGCCCCCGCCTGTGCCAGCGCGAGCGCGATGCCCTGGCCGATGCCGGTATTGGCACCGGTGACGACCGCGACGCGGCCGGTGAGATCGAAGGGGTTGGTCATTTCAACTCTCCTCCCCTCCCTGAAAGGGAGGGGTCGGGGGTGGGTGCGCGGCGCGGAGCGTCGCGCGTGTCGCGGGCGGTGTCGGCCGAGCCTTGCGGCTCGGCATCCACCCCCAGCCCCTCCCTTGCAGGGAGGGGAGCAAGTTTACGCCAGCTGGCAGATGTCCAGCACGTTCATGTCGGTATAGTCCTGATTCTCGCCCGCCATCGCCCAGATGAAGGCGTAGGATTTAGTCCCCGCGCCCATGTGGATCGACCAGGGGGGCGAGATCACGGCTTCCTCATTCTGCATCACGATGTGGCGGGTCGCCTCGCCCTCGCCCATGAAGTGCATCACGCGGTCGGTGTCCGCATTGTCGAGCTCGAAATAGAAATAGATCTCGCTGCGGCGCTCATGGATGTGCGGCGGCATGGTGTTCCACACGCTGCCTTCCTTGAGCACGGTCAGGCCCATCACCAGCTGCGCGCTGTCGCACACGCCGGGAATGACCAGCTGATAGATCGACCGCTCGTTGGATTCGGCGAGGCTGCCGCGGTCGAGCCGGTTGGCGTCGGCGATGCCCAGCTGGCGCGTCGCATATGCCTGATGCGCCGGGCAGGAGACGAGATAGAAGCGTGCACCCGCACCGGAGAATTGCACGTCCGCCGCACCCATCGTCACGTAGAGGCAATCCTTGTTGCCCAGCGTGAAGGTTTCGCCATCGACGGTGACGACACCCTCGACTGCGCCGACATTGACGATGCCCAGCTCGCGCCGCTCGAGGAACGGGTGTCCCGCTGCCGAGGGCGGCTCGCTCTGGTCGGGCAGCTTGATCGGGGCCGAGTCAACCAGCACCCCGCCGATCACCATGCGATCGGCGTGGGTGTAGTACAGCACGCATTCTCCGGCACGGAACAGGTCCGTGATCAGGTAGCGGTCGCGCAGCTCGTCGTTCGACACGCACTCCATCATGTCGGGGTGGGTGGCGTAATAGGTGCGGTCGAACATGGACTCTCCGTTGCGAGCTATGCGGCGAATGGGATCAGGCGAGCGCCGGTTCCGCGGTCACGCTCTTGAGATAGTCGGCGATCGCCGCGTCCTGGCAGTTGGCGTAGAACAGCTCGGCGAACTTCTCGCCCGCGATCGCGGCGCGCAGCAGGTCCTGATCGACATTCTTGAGCACGGTCAGCATGTCGTGGCAGGTCGTCGCCTTGAGATCGGCGAGGATGCCGCGGTTCTTGCGCATGATCTCGGCGCGCTCCTTGGGGTAGCCGAGGCCACGCTCGCCGTCGAACAGCTTGCGGTACACATCCTGCAGGTTGAGCTCGGCCGCCCAGCCAAAGCCCTTGGCATAGGGCATCGAGATGGCGTTGCCGTCGTTGATCTGGCCGAACAGGAAGGCGTCGGTCGGGTCGATGACCAGCCCGCAGAACACGCCCGGCATCGCGTTGCACGCGAGCATCGACCCCATGCCGGTGCCGCAGCCGGTGACGACAAAATCCGCCGCCTTCGAATTGAGCAGGATGCCGGCGAGCAGGCCGTTCATGACATAGGTCAGCGATGCGCTGTCGTCGGCCGAATACATGCCGTAATTGAACACCTGATGCCCCAGCGGCTCGGCCACGGCGGTCAGCGCGTCGTGGATGATGCCGTTCTTGGCGGCCTGGCTGTTCTCGGTGATCAGCGCGATCTTCATGGTCTCAAATCCTCTCCAAATGCGGGACGCCGGGGCGGCGGCACGACTCCGGCCGCAGGGCGCACACCTTAAACGACGATGGCAATGGCTTCTAGGTAACCGGTGTCAAGTTTCGATGCAAGTTGTCTTGCAACTTTGCGTGTGAGCAATCAGGCGACCTGCGCCGCCGGCGCGAAATTGTCGAGCCGGTACGCCTTGCGCACCAGCGTCGAGGTCAGGTCATGGGCGAGTTCGGCGGCTTCCCAGTCCTGCATCCGCCCTTCGGCGACGAGGCGGGCGAGGAAGGCGCAATCGACCCGGCGCGCGACATCGTGCCGCGCCGGGATCGACAGGAAGGCGCGGGTGTCGTCGTTGAACCCGACGGTGTTGTAGAAGCCCGCTGTCTCGGTCGTCATCTCGCGGAACCGGCGCATTCCCTCCGGGCTGTCATGGAACCACCAGGCCGGGCCGAGCCGGAGGCAGGGATAATGGCCGGCGAGCGGCGCGAGCTCGCGCGCATAGGTCGATTCGTCGAGCGTGAAGAGGATGATCGTCAGGTCACGTTCGTTGCCGACCACGTCGAGCATCGGCTTCAATGCCCCGACATAGTCGGTGCGCGTCGGGATGTCGGCACCCTTGTCACGGCCATGGCTGTGGAACAGCTGATGATTGTGGTTGCGGCACGATCCGGGATGGATCTGCATCGTCATGCCATCCTCGACGCTCATCTTCGCCATTTCGGTGAGCATCTGCGCGCGGAACAGTTCGGCATCGGCGGGGGTCCATTTGCCCCCGATGATGCGGCCGAACAGCGCCTCGCATTCCGCTGTCGACAGGTTGGCGGTTTGCGCGGTCGCGAAGCCGTGGTCGGTCGCGGTCGCCCCTGCTGCGCGGAAATCGGCGCGGCGTTTGCGATGCGCGGCGAGATAACCCTGCCAGCTGTGGACGTCCTCGCCGGTCAGGTCGGCGAACGCCTGCATCGCGCCGTCGAACGCCTCATGCTCGACATCGATCACCGAATCGGGGCGATAGGTGGTTACCACGCGCCCATGCCAGCCGGATCTGCGGATCGCGGCATGATGGTGGAGCGGATCGTCGGCGCCCTCGGTGGTGGCGAGGAAGTCGATCCTGAACCGGTCGAACAAGGCGCGCGGGCGATAGGCCGGCGTCGCCAGCGCATCGGTGATCATATCGTAATAGTGATCCGCGGTCGCCGCGCTCAGCAGCCGGTCGATCCCGAACACCTCGGCAAACACATGGTCGAGCCACATGCGCGACGGGGTGCCGCGGAACAGATGGTAGTTGCTCGCGAACACCCGCCACGCGCTACGCGGATCGGTCGCCGGGACGACGCCATCGCGACGCGGCACGCGCAGCGCGTCGAGGTCGACGCCCTGGCTGTAGAGCATGCGAAACACATAATGATCGGGCGCGAGCAGCAGTTCGGTCGCATTGTCCCACGCCGCGTCGGTCGCGAACCATGCCGGGTCGGTATGGCCATGTGGGCTGACGATCGGCAGCCCGGCGATCTCGCGATACAGCGACCGCGCAATGCCGCGCATCCCGGGATCGGACGGAAACAGCCGGTCGGGGTCGAGGGTCAAAGCGTGCACGGGCGTCCTCTCGCTGGCTTTGCGGCTTCGGTAATCGGTGTCAGCGGCGCGATCAATGCGACCTTTGGCTAGGCTAGCATTATTCGACGGGTGGGGCGACCGACGCGCGGCGGATCAGGGTGGATACGAACAGCGATTCCGCCGCTTCCTCATCCGCATCCTCGGCGGTGCCGATGAGCTTCAGGGCGGCGGCGCGGGCCATCGTCGCGATCGGCCAGCGCACCGTGGTGAGCGGAGGCCAGAGATAGGAAGCGATGGTGGTGTCGTCGAAGCCAACGATCGAGAGATCGCGCGGCACGTCCAGCCCGCGCTGGCGCGCGGTGTGCAGCACGCCGGCTGCCATGGCGTCGTTGGAGCAGAACACGGCGGTTGGACGCGGCGACAGGTCGAGCAAGCGCTCGGCCGCCCGCATCCCCGATTCGAACGTATAGTCGCCCTGGGCGATCAGGGTGCGCTGAATCGGCAGATCGGCTTCGTCGAACGCGGCCTCGTAACCCTGGCTGCGTTCGAACGCCGACCGGAACCCGTGCGGACCGAGGACAAGACCGATGCGACGATGGCCCATCTCGATCAGGTGCCCGACCGCGCCGCGCACCACTTCGCGGTCGTTCGATGCGACCATGTGCGCGGGGTCGTCGAACGACGCTGAGCCCATGCGAACGTAGCGGGTGCCAATCTCGGTGCACAATTCGGCGATCGAATCATTCTCACTGATCGGCGGCAGCAGCATCACGCCATAGGGCCGCTGTCGTTCGAGGAAGCGCCGGATATCGTCGAGCATCGTCGGCGATCCGCGATCGACCGGGTGGACGATCAGTTCGAACTCGGTATCGCGCAGCACCTCCAGCAACCCCTGCTGGACGTTGAGCACCATGTGCGGATTGGGGTTGTCGTGGATCAGGCCGATCAGGAAATTGCGGCGCAGCGCCAGCGCGCGCGCCTGCGGGTTCGGCACATAGCCGATCTCGGCGATCACCTTCTCCACCCGCTCGCGCGTCTCCTCGTTGAGCAGGGGTGAGCGGTTGATGACGCGGCTGACGGTCTTTTTGGAAACCCCGGCGAGCCGCGCGACATCGTTGATCGTCGCCTGAGCGCTTTTCTTCATGACCAGTGCATAGCGCGCAACCGGCCCCTAGCCAATCGTTGCGCGGCGGCGTAGTTGACACCGGTTTCGGACGGGCCGGGAGCGTGCAATTTGGAACGGATAATCTCCATGGTCGATAACGCCGAACCGCAACCGCCTGCATTCGTGGGCGATCCGTCTAATTTGCGCCTTCAGTAACCGGCGCCTTGATATTGACACCGGTTTCCTTTAGCGATGCAGCCGAGAACAGAAGTGAGGGGTGGATGAGCGACCTGGACGTGATTGCGGAGGCTTTTGTCGCCGCGCGCCGCGATGCCCGCGGACTCCCCGACTATCCCGGCGCGGTCCCCGCCACGCTTGCCGAAGCCTATGCGATTCAGGACCGCGCGCTGGCGCTGGCCGGTGCCGAGGTTGCCGGGTGGAAGGTCGGACGAATCAATCCGCCACTCGATGCCCAGTTGGGCACCAACCGCCTCGCCGGGCCGATCTTCGCCCCGTTCGTGCATGGCGACGAACCCGCGCCGGCAATGCCGATCTTTGGCGAAGGGTTCGGCGCTGCGGAGGCGGAGTTCCTGCTGCGCATCGGCACCGCACCCGATCCGGCCAAGACCAGCTACACGCTCGACGAGGCCTCCGAGCTGATCGACGCGGTGCATGTCGGGCTGGAGATCGCCAGCTCACCCTTCCCGGGTATCAACGCCCATGGTCCGCTGGTCACCATTTCGGACTTCGGCAACAATCACGGCTTGGTCGTGGGCGCCGCCATCGCGGACTGGCGCAATTCGGGGTTTCTCGACTGGCCGGTGACGCTGAGCATCGACGGGGTCGAGATCGGTGCCGCGACCGCGCGCACGATGCTCGACGGCCCGGTCGGCGCGGCACGCTTTCTGTTCGAAACGATGGCGGCGCGCGGCATCGCATTGCGGCCGGGGCAGTGGATTTCGTCGGGGGCCGTTACCGGCGTCCATGAAGTCTCGCCAAGCTCGGAAGTTACTGCCACGTTCCGCGACATGCGGGTGAGCTGCACGATCGAGGCCGCCAGACCCGCTTTATAAAGGGAGAAGATGCATGGAAGCGACGCAGGCCGATAGCGGCGGCGCCCCGCCCCGCGCGGCACCGGTCCGGAGCGGCCGTTATCGATGGATGATCATCGCGATCCTCTTCTTCGCGACCACGGTCAATTACATCGACCGCACCATGTTGGGCCTGCTTGCCCCCGATCTGGGCAAGGAACTGGGCTGGAACGAGAATGACTATGGCAACATCGTCACCGCGTTTCAGGCGGCCTATGCGCTCGGTTTCCTGCTCATGGGCTGGCTGGTCGACCGGTTCGGGCCCAAGATCGGCTATGGCATCGCGATCACCGTCTGGACGATCGGCCATGTGATGCACGGCTTCGCCAGCTCGGTCGCGTCGTTCATGGCAGCGCGCATCGTGCTGGGCGTGGGTGAGGCGGGGCATTTCCCCTCGGTCGTCCGCGCGAGCAGCGAGTGGTTCCCGCAAAAGGAACGGGCCTATGCGATCGGCTGGGTCAATTCGGCGACGACGATCGGCGTGATCCTGACGGCGCCGACGTTGTGGCTGTTCATGACCTGGATGGGCTTCGACTGGCGCGAGACGTTCATCTATTCGGGCCTGTTCGGGGTCGTGCTGCTGCTGCTGTGGATCAAATTCTACAGCAATCCGCGCGAAAGCGGACGGGTGAGCGAGGGCGAGCTCGCCTGGATCGAGCATGACCCGCCCGAGCAGATCGAGAAGATCGGCTGGAGCCGCGTGGTGCGGCTGCGTGAGGCGTGGGCATTCGCCGTCGCCAAGTTCCTGACCGACCCGGTCTGGTTCCTGATGCTGTTCTGGCTGCCGAAATATTTCGCCAGCACCTATGACGTCGATCTCAAGGTCGTGCTGTTGCCGATGATCGTCATGTATCTGCTCTCTGACGTGGGCAGCATCGCGGGCGGTTGGCTGTCGTCGAACCTGATCCATCGCGGCTGGACTCCGAATGCGGCGCGCAAGGTGACGATGATCATCGCGGGCGGGTGCGTCCTCCCGCTGCTGTTCGTGACCCAGCTTGAGAATATGTGGCTGGCGGTCGCGCTGATCGGGCTGGCGCTGGCGGGGCACCAGGCATTCTCGACCAATTTGCTGTCGCTGCCGCCGGACATGTTCCCCAAGCGCGCGGTCGGGTCGGTGATCGGGCTGGGCGGCTTTTGCGGCGGTGTCGGGGGGCATGATCATGGCCAAGTCGACCGGTCTCGTGCTTGACGCGACCAACGGCAATTACACGCTGATCTTCGCGGCGTGCACGGTGGTCTATTTCCTTGCTGTCGGGGCGATCCACCTGCTCTCGCCGCGACTGACCCGCGTGTCGGTCTGACAAGATGTGCCGGGCACGGGACATTTCATGTCCCTGCCCGGCATTTTCGCGCAATGAAGCATTGCTAACATTGCATCGTACCCGCGAACGCGGCATCACTGTCCTATGACGGCAACACTCAAGCTCGACGCCTTTCTGCCCTACCGGCTCTCGGTCGCCTCGAACCGCGTGTCGGGGACGATCGCCGGTGCCTATCAGGCGCGGTTCGGGCTGCGCATTCCCGAATGGCGGCTGGTCACGGTGCTGGCCGAGTTCGGGTCGATGAGCCAGCAGGCACTGTGCGGGCGCACGCAGATGGACAAGGTGACGGTCAGCCGCGCGGCAATCTCGCTGCATGAACGCGGGTTGGTAACGCGCACCCCCCAATCCGGACGACCAGCGCTCGCATCTGCTCGACCTGAGCCCCGAGGGGTGGGCGCTCTACCGTCAGATCGCACCCCAGGCGCTGGAGTTCGAACGCCGCATCTTCGCCAGCCTCAACGATGAGGAGCAGGCGCAACTGCGCAAGATGCTTGAACGGGTCGAGGCAGCAGCGGCAGCTATCTCGCCGGGTTTCTAGCCCCTTGATCCCGGCCACCATCCTCGCCTAATCGGACCATCCCTCCCCAGGGCAGTCGATTTGCTAGCCAGGAGGATTCCATGACCGCTTACCAGACCCGCGCCGGGCTTTCGGTCGCCGCACCGCTCGTCGCGTTCGTCGAGGAGCGGGTGCTGCCGCCGCTGGGCATCGCCGCCGACGACTGGTGGGCTGGCGCAGCGGAGATTTTCGCGCGCTTCGCCCCGCGCAACCGTGACCTGCTCGCACGGCGCGAGGATCTTCAGGGGCAGATCGATGATTGGTGCGCCGCGGACCCTGTGCGGGCGACCGACCCGGCGGCGCAAGAGGCGTTTCTGCGCGCGATCGGTTATCTCGCGCCCGAGCCCGGTGACTTCATGATCGGTACCGCCAATGTCGATGCAGAGATCGCGACGATGGCGGGGCCGCAGCTGGTCGTGCCCGCGCTCAACGCCCGCTTCGTGCTCAACGCCGCCAATGCGCGCTGGGGAAGTCTGTACGACGCGCTCTACGGCACCGATGCGCTGCCCGGTGCGGCGAAGTCGGGTGGGTACGACGCGGAACGCGGGGCGCAGGTGATCGCGGCGGCGAAGGCGTTTCTCGACGCGGCGGTGCCGCTGAGCGGCATGGAATGGGCGGAGTTTGCTGGCGGTGACCTGCCGCTCGCGGATCCGGGGCA
Organism: Sphingomonas sp. J344; assembly: GCF_024700005.1. NCBI lineage: Bacteria > Pseudomonadati > Pseudomonadota > Alphaproteobacteria > Sphingomonadales > Sphingomonadaceae > Sphingomonas > Sphingomonas sp. J344. The sequence continues at coordinate 2,033,062 of NZ_JAJONB010000001.1, forward strand.
GTTCATTGGCACGCGCGACGAATCGATGCTGTTCGCTCACAACGGCCTGCATATCGAGGTGGTGGTTGACCGCGCCCATCCGATCGGCGCGAGCGACCCGGCCGGCATTGCCGATGTGCTGCTCGAGGCCGCGCTCACCGCGATCGTCGACCTTGAGGATTCGATCGCGGCGGTCGATGCCGAGGACAAGGTCGCGGCCTATGCCAACTGGCTCGGCCTGATGCGCGGAGAGCTGACCGAGACCTTCGCCAAGGGCGGCCAGACGCTGACCCGTACCCTTGCCGCCGACCGCGTCTATCAGCGCCCCAACCAGAGCGACCTGACGCTGCCGGGCCGCAGCCTGTTGTTCGTGCGCAATGTCGGGCACCTGATGACCAACCCGGCGGTGATGATCGCGGATGAGGAGGCACCCGAGGGCATTCTCGACGCGATCATCACCAGCACCATCGCGTTGCACGATCTCAAGGGGCTGGGCCGCTTCCGCAACAGCCGCACGGGCAGCATCTACATCGTCAAGCCCAAGATGCACGGGCCGGACGAATGCGGCTTCACCAACGATCTGTTCGATGCGGTGGAGGATCTGCTGGGCCTCGCCCGTCACACGATCAAGGTCGGGGTGATGGACGAGGAGCGGCGGACCAGCGCCAACCTGGCCGCGTGCATCCATGCGGTGCGTGATCGCATCGCGTTCATCAACACCGGATTCCTCGACCGCACCGGGGACGAGATTCACACGTCGATGCGCGCCGGGCCGATGATCCCCAAGGCGGAGATGAAGGGGAGCGCCTGGATCAAGGCCTATGAGGATCGCAATGTCCGCATCGGCCTCAAGCACGGCCTGTCGGGCAAGGCGCAGATCGGCAAGGGCATGTGGGCCGCGCCCGACCGCATGGCCGACATGATGGAGCAGAAGATCGGCCATCCGCTGAGCGGCGCGAACACCGCCTGGGTGCCGTCGCCCACCGCCGCGACGCTGCACGCGATGCATTACCACCAGGTCGATGTCTTTCGGCGCCAGCGCGAGATTGCGGGGGAGGCGGTGCCCGCGCTGCGCGATCTGCTGACCATTCCGGTGGCGCAGGGGCGCAACTGGACGGAAGAGGAAGTCGCGCGCGAGCTCGACAACAACGCGCAGGGCATCCTCGGCTATGTCGTGCGCTGGATCGACCAGGGGGTCGGCTGTTCGAAAGTCCCCGATATCCACGATATCGGCCTGATGGAGGACCGCGCGACGCTGCGCATATCCTCGCAGCATATCGCCAACTGGCTGCTCCACGGCGTCGCGACGGAGGCGGACGTCGATGCGGCGTTCGCGCGAATGGCGGCGAAGGTCGATGCGCAGAATGCGGGCGACCCGGTCTATCGGCCGATGGGGGGCAATCCCGACGGCCTCGCGCTGCAGGCGGCGCGGGCATTGGTGTTCGAAGGGGTGACGCAGCCGAGCGGCTATACCGAGCCATTGCTTCACGCCTGGCGCGCGCGCGCAAAGGCGCGCGGCTAAGCCTCAGTCCGTATTGAACCTTCCCGACGCTGGCACGTTGCGCTAGCGGTCGGGGTGCGTGCTGTCTCCAAATGGCGCGATCCCATTGGGAGGTCAGGGGTATTTCGGGCGTGAGGCTGTTGATTCTGCTGCTGGCGAGCAGCGCGCTCGATCCGGGTATCGCGCGCGCGCAGATCGACAGCGGCGCGGGGAAACCCGGTCAGGGTGCGCCTGCCGAAGACCCCAAGACGCTGGAACGCGAAGCCGAGCGGCGCGCGCAGGGGCAGAGCGAGAAGCCAATCGTCGCCGACGATGAATTTTCCGAGGCGCTTCCGCCACTGTCCGGCGACATGGATGCGCCGCTGGAGCAGATGGTGCCGCCGGCAGGCCCCGTCACCCCGATCGAGCCGATCGAGGACGCGCCTCCGCTCGACGATGCTGGCAGCGAGGCTGAGATCGCTGCGCCGCTGCCGCCGCTGTCGGCATTCGACACCACGCCCATTGCCGAGCCGGTGGCGGGCAATGACGAGGCGGCGGTCGAGATCCGCTATGCCATCCGCGTTACCGGGCTGGATGAGATCGGGCTTGAGGATCAGTTCCGCGACCTGTCCGCCCTGGAGGACGGCGACGGAGTCGCCGCCAATGCCGCGATCATCGGCGCGCGTGCTCGCGAGGATGAGGGGCTAGCGGTGCGGCTGATGAAATCGCTCGGCTATTATGATGCGACCGCCGTCTCGACCATCGAACAGACGCCGCAGGGCGATCGGCCGGTAACCGCGACGGTCGCCGCGGTGCCGGGGCCGCTCTACACGTTGGGCGAAATTCGGGTCGAGGCAGAGCCGACCGTGCCGGCGACGCTGATCGCCGACAATCTGAAGCTGCGAACGGGTGAGCCGATCGATGCCGTGCGGGTGCAGGCGGCGGAAGCTGCGGTCAGTGTCGCGCTGCCCCAGACCGGCTATCCTTTTGCCGAAGTCGGTCAGCGCGACATCCTGCTCGACGAGACGACCCGCACCGGGGACTATACGCTCCCGGTCAGCATCGGCCCGCGCGCGCGCTTTCGCGGGATCCGCATTGAGGGCGATCCGGTGCTCGCGCCCGACCATATCGATGTGCTGACCCGGTTCGACCGGGACGATCTGTACGACAGCCGCAAGGTCGACGATCTCCGCGACGCGCTGATCGCAACCAGCCTGTTTTCCACCGTTTCGGTCGAGCCGGTGAAGACCGGCGAAGCCAATTCCGACGGCACCGAGGCGGTCGACCTGCTGGTGCGACAGACCAAGGGGCCGCCGCGTACCCTGGCGGGCGAAGTGGGCTTCAGCACCGGCCAGGGGTTCCGGGCCGAGATAAGCTGGACTCATCGCAACTTGTTCCCGCCCGAAGGCGCGCTGATCGCGACCGGAGTGCTCGGCACGCAGGAACAGGGCGCGTCGGCGACCTTCCGTCGATCCAATGCCGGACGGCGTGACCGGACGTTTCAGATCGTGGCGTCCGCGCTGCGTTCCGATGTCGCGGCATTCACCGGCCTGACCGGCACGCTGTCGGCGCGCGTTTCCTACGACTCGACCCCGATCTGGCAGAAGAAGCTGACCTATGCCTATAGCGTCGAGCTGGTCGGCACGAGCGAGGACCGGTTCGACTTTGCGCGCGGCGCGCGTGAGCGGGGGGTCTATTTCATCGCAGCGCTACCGCTGTTCGCCGGGTGGGATCAGTCGGACAATCTGCTGAACCCGACGCGCGGCTGGCGATTGAAGCTGAACGTCAGTCCCGAAACATCGGTGCGCGGCACCGCGCGACCCTATGCCCGGGCGATGGCGGAGGGGACGATCTATTACCCCGTCACCGACAGCATCGTGCTCGCCGGGCGGGCACGATTCGGGACGATCCAGGGGGATTGACCGCAACGACCTCGCCCCGTCACGGCGCTACTACGCCGGGGGTGGCGGATCGGTGCGCGGCTTTGGCTATCAGGAACTTGGCCCGCGCGGTCCCGACGACAAGCCGATCGGCGGGCGCAGTTTCAACGAATTCGCGATCGAGGCGCGCTATCGATTCGGCAATTTCGGGATCGTGCCGTTCCTAGACGCGGGACAGGTCTATGAGGACTCCATGCCGCAACTCAGCAGGTTGCGGTTCGGCGCAGGGATTGGCGGGCGCTTCTACACCAATTTCGGTCCGATGCGGCTCGACGTCGCGACGCCGATCGCGCGAAAGCCAGGTGAGAGCAAGATCGCGCTCTATATCTCGATCGGTCAGGCGTTCTGATGACCGACGAAGCACCCGCGCCCGAAGTTGTCGTCGTGCAGCGCCCGACGTGGCAAATCGTGGCCAAGTGGGGCGCGATCGGACTGGGCGGTCTGGTCGCATTGCTGCTCGCTGCAGCTGCGATCCTCGATACGGGGGTCGGGCATCGTTTCGTCGCCGACCGGGTGGCGGCCTATACCACGGCATCGGGCCTCAACGTCAAAGTCGGGCGGATCGAGGGTTCGATTTATGGCGCGATGGTGCTGCGCGACGTGCGGGTGAGCGACCCCAAGGGCGTGTTCGTGACTTCGCCGCGGGTCGCGGTCGACTGGCGTCCGTTCGCGTTCCTCAACAACCATGTCGATATCCGCTCGGCAACCAGCCCGCTGGTGCGCGTGACGCGGATGCCCGAACTGAAACCCGGCGATCCCAATGCGCCGTATTTGCCCGATCTCGATATCGACATTGCGAAGCTGTCGATCGACCGGCTGGTCTTGGAGGCACCGGTCGCGGGCCGTCGGCACGTCGCGACGCTGGCCGGTGAGGCCAAGATCGCTGATCGCCGCGCGCGGGTGATCGTCAATGGGCGGACGCTCGGAACATCGGGTGGCGACCGATTGGCGCTCGTCCTCGATGCGGTGCCGGACGACGACAAGCTCGACCTGCGCGCGGAATTGAACGCGCCGGTCGGCGGGCTGGTCGCGGGGCTCGCCGGGCTCGAAGCGCCGCTTGCGGTGCAACTGCGCGGCGCGGGCAGCTGGTCCAACTGGCAGGGGCGCGCAATCGGGCGGCTGGGCAACGACGAACTCACCAATCTGCGCATCGCCGCGCGGAGCGGTACGGTTCAGGTGCGGGGGACGGCGCAGCCCGGTCTCTACCTCAAGGGACCGGTCGAGCGGCTGAGCGCGGGCGGGATGCAGGTCGCGCTCGACGCGACGCTCGACCAGCGCCGCGCCGACACGAAGCTTCGGCTGCGGTCAAGAGCGATGGCGCTGATGACCAGCGGCACGATCGACCTTGGCCAGAGCCGGTTCGACCAGTTCCGGGTCGAGGCGATGCTGCTTACCCCCGGCGCGATCGCCCCCAATCTCAATGGTCGGTCGGTGGCAGGCGAAGTCGCGCTCAACGGCCCGTTCGCGACCCCGACGGTCGATTACAAGATCAAGGCCGCTGCGCTGGGATTTGGCGAGACCGTTGTCGAGCGGCTCTATGCCGAAGGTCTGGCGACGGTGAACGCCGACCGTATCCTGATCCCGGTCAGGGCGCAGGCAGCGCGGATTTCCGGCCTCAACGCGGCGGCGGGGGGCTTGCTGACCAATGTCACGCTGGCCGGCGATCTCGCGATTACCGGTGACCAGATCTTGTCGGAAAATCTGCGCATCCGGTCCGACCGGATCGACGCGACTGCAATTCTTGCCGCCGATGTGAGCACGGGCCGTTACACCGGTGCGCTCAGGGGCCGGGTCAATGATTACGAGATCGACGGCATCGGCATCGTCAATCTGGAGACCGACGCCGATCTTTACGCCGCCGCACAGGGCGGCTGGGGGATCAAGGGGCGGATCGTCGGGCGCAGCACGCGGCTGTTCAGCGATGGCGTGCGCAGTTTCCTCGGTGGCAATGCGGTGGCGCGGGTGTCGCTCGATTTCGGGCCGGACGGGATCGTGCGGTTCAGCGATCTGAAGGTCGCCGCGCCCTTGTTCCGCGTGATCCGCGGATCCGGGCGCTACGACCCCGCCGGGCCGCTCAGCCTGACCGCCGACGCCTGGTCGAACGCCTATGGCCCGATCACGGCGCGGGTGACCGGCAGCATGGCGAAGCCGGTGATCAATCTGCGCGCGCCGCGTCCGGGGCTCGGCGTCGGTCTGGCCGATCTTCAGGCGCGTGTGGTCGGCAACGATGGCGTCTATGCGGTCGATGCCAAGGGTGAGACGAGCTACGGCCCGTTTACCGCCGACGTGCTGCTTCGCACCGGTGCGCGGCTTGAGATCGACGTGCGCAGCGGGCGCTTTGCCGGGGCGGATTTCAAGGGTGAACTGGTCCAGACTGCGGCAGGGCCGTTCGATGGCGACCTGACCTTTGTCGGGTCAGGACTCGACGGGTCTGTCGCTCTGTCGGCGGCCGGCAAATATCAGCAGGCGGTGGTCCGGGCGACCGCGAACAACGCAAAGATCCCGGGCGACATGGAACTGACGATCGGTCGCGCGCTCATCAACGGCACCGCGATTCTCTATGACGACGCGCCCGCGATTACCGGCGAGGCGCAAGTGGCGAACCTGCGCAACGCGCAAATGACGCTGACCCGCGCGCGGGCGAAGATCGATTATCGCGGCGGTCGCGGCAGCGCACAGGCCTTTGCCGAAGGATCTTCGGCCGTCCCGTTCCGCATCGCGGCCAACGCCCGGTTCGAACCGGAGCTGTGGCGCGTCGCGCTGGCCGGGCGGGCAAACAATATCGGGTTCAAGACGGCGCAGCCCGCGCAGATCGCGGTGAGCGGATCGAGCTACACCCTTGCCCCCGCGCGGATCGATTTCGACAAGGGCAGCATGCGGCTGTCGGGCAATTGGGGGGAGGGGCTGCGCGTGCAGGCGCGGCTCGACAAGCTTGATCTGTCGCTCGCCAACGCGCTGTCGCGTACCGCTGGCCTGGGCGGCACGGTGACCGGCGCACTCGATTTCAGCCAGGCCAGCGACGCGACGTTCCCGCAGGCGATCGCGCGGCTCAACGTCGACGACTTCACCCGGTCGAGCCTGGGCGGCGTGTCGTCGCCCGTCGACATCGCGTTCGTCGGACGGTTGCTGCCTGATGGCGGTGATGCGCGCGCGCTGATCAAGCGCGGTGACACGACGATCGGGCGGATGGTTGCCAGTCTCCAGCCGCTCGGACCAGGCGCGGGCGGCTGGACGACGCGGCTGCTCGCGGCCCCGCTCTCGGGCGGCATCCGCTACAACGGCCCGTCTTCGGTGCTGTTCTCGTTGGCCGGGTTCGCCGATCAGAGCCTGGCCGGCCCGATCGCTGTCGCCGCTGATTTCTCCGGCCAGGTCCGCGCGCCGCAGCTCGCGGGACAGCTGCGCGCCGAAAAGCTGACCTATGAAAACGAGACCTGGGGCACGCGGCTGTCGCAAATGGCGGTGCAGGGGCGCTTCGACAATGACTCGCTGGAGATCGAACAGATTGAGGCGGTGGCGGGCAATGGCCGCCTGACCGGCTCGGGCACGATCGGCCTGTCGGCGGAACAAGGGTTTCCGATCGACCTGACCGTGCGTTTCCGCAACGCGCGCCTCGCCCGCAGCAATGCGCTCGGTGCCACCGCGACCGGGCAATTGCGCATCACCAACGGGCTCGATGGCGGATTGATCGAGGGGCGCATCATCATCCCCGAGGCGCGCTATCAGATTATCCGGCAAGGCGCTGCGGAGGTCCCCGAGCTCACCGGCGTCTATCGCAAGAGCGAACTGACCGAAGACGGCAAGCGTCCGACGCGGGTGAGGCCCGCGGGGATCTTCCGCCTCAATGTCAGTGTCGTTGCCGACAACCGGCTGTTCGTGAACGGCATGGGCCTCGAATCCGAATGGAGCGCGCGGATGCAGGTCACCGGCACCTCCGCCGCGCCGATCGTCACCGGTGAGGCGCGGGTGGTGCGTGGCACCTACAGCTTCGCCAGCCGCCGCTTCGAACTGACCCGCGGCATCGTCAGCTTCGAAGGCGGGCCGCTCGCGGATCCGCAGATCAATATCGGCGCGAGCACCACTGCCGAGGGTGTCACTGCCAACATCAACATCACGGGCAGCGGACAGGTGCCGCGCATCGCGTTCAGCTCGACCCCAAGTCTGCCGCAGGACGAGGTGCTCTCGCGCCTGTTGTTCGGCAGCTCGGTCACCAACCTCTCGGCGACCGAAGCGATCCAGCTCGCCGCTGCATTGAACTCGCTACGCGCGAGCGGCGGCGGCCTCAACCCGCTCGGCCAGCTCCGTTCGGCGGCGGGGATCGATCGGCTGCGCATCCTGGGCGAGGACGACACCACCGGGCGCGGCATGGCACTGGCGGCGGGGCAATATCTGACCGACGATATCTATGTGGAGATCATCACGGACGCGCGCGGTTTCACGGCGGTGCAGCTGGAGATCGCGCTGACCCGCGCGCTCAGCCTGTTGTCCGCGACCGGATCGTTCGGCGGATCGCGGGCGGGTCTCAAATATTCGAAAGACTATTGACCCTCCAGCCCCAAGCGTCATGGTCGACTAATACAGTTGATATCGAGCGGGGAAGCGTGGCGCGGACGGGAACTTGGAGCGGCGCTGTGGCGCTGGCCGGCGCATGCGTTGCGCCAGCGCATGCAGCGGATACTCCGATCGTCTGTGCGCTTGCCGAAACGGCGCGCACGGGGGCGGTGATCAGCGTGCCGTTCGAAACCGTCGATGGCCGCATCTACGTCACCGCCCGCGTCAACGGAAAGGGACCGTTCCGCTTTGCAGTCGATACCGGGGCGAGTGGTCTCGGACGCGCCGATGCACGGCTCGTGGCCGCGCTCGGCCTGACCGTCACCGGGAGCGGGCAGTCATCGGACGGGGTTGCCACCGCACAGGTCGATACGGTGTCCCTGGCGTCGCTCGAACTCGGCGGGCTTGCGCGCCGCGACCTCAGTGTCATCACCCGCGACTATAATGGCCGCATGTCGAAGGAAGCGGCGTTCGACGGGATCATCGGGCGCGACTTCTTCGCCGACGGGCTGCTCGTGATCGACTATCCCAATCGGCGCCTGACCTTCACCCGCACGGCAGGACTGCGACGCGACGCGCCCGGCGTGCTCGGCTATGCGCGCGCGTTCCGCGTGCCGGTGACGATCGGATCGGTGACGGTCGAGGGACAGCTGGATACCGGAGCGAACGTCGCGTTCGTCCTGCCCCAGTCGCTGTTCGAGCGGATCGGTGGCGGCGCGGTCACGGCAAGCGGTGAGGGCAGTCTGACCAACACCACGATCAAGACCGATCGCGCGACCGTTGCCGGCCCGTTCCGGATCGGCGCAGCATCGCTTGCCAATGTCGAAGTGCGCGTGTCCGATCGCTTTCCCGAACTGCTCGTCGGCGCGCATGCGCTCCAGAATTTCGCGCTGCTGATCGACCAGCGCACCGCCAGCGTCGCGCTCTGCCCCACCGACCGGGAATGACCGCGCCCCATTGCGCTCAACTTACACGCATGTAAGTATCGCCGCCGGGAGAGCGCGATGGCCGAGCATTTCGACGTGGTGGTGGTGGGCGCCGGGATATCCGGGATCGGCGCGGGCTATTTTCTCCAGCGCGACTGCCCCGACCGCTCCTATGTAATCCTCGAAGGGCGCGCGCGGTTGGGCGGGACATGGGACCTGTTCCGCTATCCCGGCATCCGCTCCGACAGCGACATGTACACGCTCGGCTACAGCTTCAAGCCGTGGACGGAGGCGAAGGCGATCGCCGACGGGCCGTCGATCCTGCGCTATCTCGACGAAACCGCGCGCGAACATGGCATCGACCGGCATATCCGCCACCAGCATCGCGTCGTCGCGGCTAGCTGGTCCACGCCTGACGCACACTGGACAGTGACGGTCGCGCGCGGGCCGGAGCAGGAGCGGGTCGAGTTCACCTGCAACTTCCTCTTCATGTGCTCGGGCTATTACAATTACGAGGCCGGCTATCTCCCGCATTTCGAGGGGCGCGAGGATTTCGCCGGGACGATCGTCCACCCCCAGCATTGGCCCGAGGGGCTTGATTATGCGGGCAAGCGTGTCGTCGTGATCGGGTCGGGCGCGACCGCCGTGACCCTGGTGCCGGAGATGGCGAAGGCGGCGGCGCATGTGACCATGCTCCAGCGCTCCCCCACCTATATCGTCTCGCGGCCGAGCGAGGACGGCATCGCCAACTGGCTGCGGCGGAAGCTGCCGGGCGGCATCGCCTATCGCCTGACGCGGACCAAGAATATCGCACTCGGCCAGTTCTTCTACCGGATCGCGCGCAAGAAACCCGAGAAGACGAAAGAGCGGATCGTCCAGATGGTCCGCGACGAGCTCGGCCCGGATTACGACGTCGCGACGCATTTCACGCCCAGCTACAATCCCTGGGACCAGCGCATCTGCCTCGTCCCCGACGCCGATCTGTTCGCCGCGATCCGTGAGGGGAAAGCGTCGGTGGTCACCGATCATGTCGAACGGTTCGAGAAGGGCGGCATCCGGCTCAAATCGGGCGAATTGCTGCCCGCCGACATCATCGTCACGGCGACCGGCCTCGACATGCAGCTGATGGGTGGAGTTCCGTTCAGCGTCGACGGGCAACGCGTCGATCCGGCGAAATCGCTGGGCTACAAGGCGATGATGTATTCCGACATTCCGAACCTCGCCTCGTCATTCGGCTATACCAATGCCAGCTGGACGCTGAAGTCGGACCTGACCTGTGCCTATGTCTGTCGCCTGCTCAACGCGATGAAGAAGCGCGGGATGCGACAGGTGACGCCACGCGTCGGGGCGGATGTGACGCAGGAGAATTTCCTGACCTTCACCTCCGGCTATGTCCAGCGCGCGATGGATCGCTTCCCCAAGCAGGGCGACAAGCGCCCATGGCGGGTGCACCAGAATTACACGCTCGACCTGATCGACCTGAAATTCGGCGGGATCGATGCGGGGATGGAGTTTTCCAACCCCGAACCGGCGCGGGTGCGCGAACCGGCCTGATCGGGTTTCTCCCGCATTGCAGCAGAAAATTCGGAACGATTGCGTTCCGGATGCATTGCCCCTGTGATGCCCAAGCTAGCGGAAATGGACACGGCGGCGCTGCTGGCACCGCCGCCGATGGATTTGGCGAACAACGCCAGCCTGTTCCTCGACTTTGACGGGACGCTGGTGGAAATCGCACAACGACCCGACGCGATAGAGGTCGATGCGCGGTTGCGCGGACTGATATCAGCGCTGGGCGCACGCTTCGACCGGCGGGTCGCGATCGTCAGCGGGCGCGGCGCGGAAGAGATCGACCTGTTGTTCGGCGGTGCAGGCTGCCCGATTGTCGGAAGCCATGGCGCGGAACTGCGCGGCGTCGAAGCGGCGGTGACACCGGAGCGCCCGGCTGCGCTGGATGCGGTGGCCGAGCGGTTCAGGTCGCTGGCCGACGCGATTTCGGGCGTGCTGGTCGAAGTAAAGCCGCTGGGCATCGGCCTTCACTATCGCGGCGCGCCCGATGCCGAAACGGCGTGCCGCGCGCTTGCCGAGGAACTGGCGGGGTCGACCGGCCTGACGCTGCAACGGGGCAAGATGGTGTTCGAACTGCGCGCGCCGGGCGACAAGGGCCGTGCGATCGCTGCGCTGATGGCGAGCCCGCCCTTTGCCGGTTCGCGTCCGATCTTTCTTGGCGACGACCTGACCGACGAGCCCGGCTTTGCAACCGCCGCGCGGCTGGGCGGCGCAGGGGTGCTGGTCGGCCCGGTGCGCCAGACCGAGGCGGTCTATCGCCTGCCCGATGTCGCCGCCGCGCTACGCTGGCTCGAGATGATCGTGAAGGACGCCGCATGAAACCCAATCTCGACCTGTGGCCGATCGGCAACTGCCAGGTCAGCGCGTTGATCGACCGCACCGGACGCTTCGTCTGGGCGTGCGTGCCCAAGGTGGACGGCGATCCGCTCTTCGCCTCGCTGCTCGATGGTCGCGACCCGCGCAGCGACGATGCGGTCGGACTGTGGGCGATCGACCTGGAGGACTGCGCCACCGTCGAGCAGCATTATCTGACCAACACCCCGATCCTGATCACGCGGATGACCGATAGCAACGGCAGCGCGATCGAGATCACCGATTTCTGCCCGCGGTTCGAGCGGCTGGGGCGGATGTACCGCCCGGTCGCCTTCGCGCGGATCGTGCGCCCGGTGGCGGGATCGCCGCGTATCTGTGTCCGCCTGCGCCCGACGCGCAACTGGGGCGATCCGGCGGTGCTGACCACGGCGGGATCGAACCATATCCGCTACCTGCTCGATGGCATGCAGCTGCGGCTGTCGACGAACGCTCCGGTAGGGCTGCTGATGGATGAGCGCTGCTTCCGGGTCGAACGACCACTGCACTTCTTCCTCGGTCCGGACGAGAGTTTCGCCGGCAACCTTGCGACGACAGTCGATGAGATGGCGGACTATACCCGCTATCACTGGCAGAACTGGGCGCGCGGGCTCGCCACGCCGTTCGAATGGCAGGATGTCGTGATCCGCAGCGCGATCACGCTGAAATTGTGCCAGCATGAGGAGACCGGCGCGATTGTCGCCGCGCTCACCACCTCGATCCCCGAACATGCGAACAGCGGGCGGAACTGGGATTATCGCTACTGCTGGATCCGCGACGCCTATTATACCGTCCAGGCGCTGAACCGTGTCGGTGCGCTCGACGTGCTGGAGGGCTATCTCGCCTATCTGCGCAACATCGTCGATCAGGCCAAGGGCGGGCATATCCAGCCGCTCTACGGCGTGCAGGGCGAATGCGTGCTGATCGAGAGCGAGGCACCGCGCCTCGCCGGCTATCGTGGCATGGGGCCGGTGCGGGTCGGCAACCTTGCCTATGAACAGGTCCAGCACGACGCCTATGGCCAGATCGTGCTGTCGAACGTCCAGGCGTTTTTCGACCAGCGGCTGTTCCGCATGGCGGGGCGCGAGGATTTCGACGCGCTGGCACGGGTCGGCGAGCGTGCGGTCGAACTGTTCGACAAGCCCGATGCCGGACTGTGGGAGCTGCGCACGCGCCAGAGCGTCCACACTTACTCCGCCGCGATGTGCTGGGCGGCGTGCGACCGCCTCGCCAATGCTGCCGAGCGGCTGGGCATGGAAAGCGAGCGCAGCGTCTGGCAGGAACGCGCCGACCGAATGCGTCGTGCGATCGAGGATGCGGCGTGGCGACCCGACACCAACCGCATGTCCGCGACCTTCAGCGGCGACGATCTCGACGCCAGCTTGATCCAGCTGCTCGACCTGCGCTTCATGGCGCCCGACGATGCGCGGTTTCGCGGTACGCTGGAGGCGGTCGAACAGGGCTTGCGGCGCGGCAGCCATATGCTGCGCTATGCGACCGAGGATGACTTCGGCCTGCCCGAAACCGCGTTCAACGTCTGCACCTTCTGGCTGATCGAAGCGCTGCACTTCACCGGGCGCGACGCCGATGCGCGCGCGCTGTTCGCGGAGATGCTCGAGCGCCGCACAGCCGCCGGGCTGCTGTCCGAGGATATCGACCCCGTCACTGGGGAATTATGGGGCAATTACCCCCAGACCTACTCGCTGGTCGGCATGATCAACTGCGCCGTCCTGCTGAGCAAACCCTGGAGCGCCATAAGATGAGCCGCCTGATCATTATCTCCAACCGCGTGTCCGCGCCCAAAGACTCCCATGCCGGTGCGCAGGGTGGCCTCGCCGTGGCATTGCAGGCGGCGATCCGCGAATTTGGCGGCATCTGGTTCGGCTGGTCGGGCGAGACAGTCGAGGAGTTTACCGGCCAGATCAACTTCCAGCGCGCGCAGGGCGTGACCACCGCGACCGTCGACCTCGAGGAACAGGATATCGAGGAATATTATAATGGCTACGCCAACCGGACGTTGTGGCCGCTCTTCCACTACCGCATCGACCTTGCCGAGTATGAGCGCGGCTTTGCCGGGGGATATCAGCGGGTGAATGAGCGCTTCGCCGACACGCTGCGCCCGCTGGTCGAGGGTGAGGATATATTGTGGGTGCAGGATTATCACATGTTCCCGCTCGGCCAGTGTTTGCGCGATCGCGGCGTCAAGAACCGCATCGGCTTCTTCCTGCACATCCCATGGCCCCCGCGCCGGTTGCTTGCGACGATGCCCGAGGCGCAGGAACTGGTGCGGACGATGTTCGCCTATGATCTGGTCGGCTTCCACACGATAGAATGGCTGGAGTCGTTTCGCGACTATGCGACCTATGAACTTGGTGCCACCGTCGAGGGGGACACGCTAAAACTGGATGGCCGCACCTTGCGCGCGATCGTCGCGCCGATCGGGATTGACTGCAAGGAGTTCGTGGCGGGAGCATCGACTCCCGCCGCCAAGCTCGCCTATCGCCGGATGCGCGACAGCGCGGTAGGGCGCGACATGATCGTCGGGGTCGACCGGCTCGATTATTCCAAGGGGCTGGAGGAGCGCTTCGCCGGTTACGAGCGCTTCCTCGCCGAACATCCCGAGGAGCGCAAGGAAGTGTTCCTGCTTCAGATCGCGCCGCCGTCGCGCGGGGCCGTCGAGAGCTACAAGAAGATCCGCACCGCGCTGGAGGGGCTGTCGGGGCAGATCAATGGCGCCTATGCCGATGTCGACTGGGTGCCGATCCGCTACGTCAACCAGGGCTATCCGCGCGACGTGCTGGCGGGCATTTACCGCGCGGCGCGGATCGGGCTGGTGACGCCGTTGCGCGACGGGATGAATCTGGTCGCGAAGGAATATGTCGCGGCGCAGGATCCCGAGGATCCCGGCGTGCTGATCCTGTCGCGCTTTGCCGGGGCGGCCGCGCAGCTCAAGGACGCGGTGCTGGTCAATCCCTATAGCGCCGACGAGGTATCCGACGCGATCATGCAGGCGCTGCGCATGGATCTGGGGGAGCGCAAGCGGCGCTGGCGGTCGATGATGGACAATGTCGAGGCGGAGGATGTCGTATGGTGGCGCAAGCTGTTTACCGACGCCCTGATGGGGAACGACACACCCGAACCGATCTCCGCCGACAATGACGCGGCGGCGGCTTAGACGGTGAAGATCGCACCGTCGCGGACTTCGAGCGGCCAGGGCGTGAGAGCCGCACCAGCGCACGGGCCGCCGACGCACTGTCCATCCTCGATCCGGAACAGCGCGCCATGCCAGCTGCACTGGATCATGCCGCCATCATCGGTGAGATAGGCATCGAGCTGCTGTGCCAGCGGCAAACCCATATGCGGGCAGCGATCGACATAGCCGCTAACCGCGTCACCCTCGCGCACCGCAAAGCCGTGGAATCGCCCCGCTTTCATCTCCAGCACGAAATTCCGCGCGGCACCGTCCGCGATCAGATCGAGCGGGCCCAGCCGGACGCCGGGCGGGGTCTGCGTCAGCCGCTCGCTCACCCGGGCAACTGCGCCTTCGGGAAGCCCGCCCAGGCCGCGTCATAGTCCGGTTGCGCCGTCTCCAACGCGAACTGCGTCGGCCGATAGGGCCAGCAGCTTTCGACCATAAACGCCATCGTGCCTTCGATCTTGTGCGGCTTGAGCTGGGCGTTGCTCGCCCCGTCCCAACTCGCGACATCGGGACCGTGGCCGGCCATCAGATTGTGGAGCGACAGCCCGCCGGGAACGAAGCCGTCGGCCTTGGCATCATAGGCACCGTGGATCAGCCCCATCGCCTCGCTCATCACGTTGCGGTGGAACCAGGGCGGGCGGAACGTGTCCTCGGCCACCATCCAGCGCGGCGGGAAGATCACGAAATCGGCGTTCGCCCGTCCCGGCACGTCGCTGGGCGAGGTCAGCACGGTGAAGATCGACGGGTCAGGATGGTCGTAGCTGACCGTATTCATCGTGTTGAACCGCGCCAGGTCGTAGCGCCACGGCGCGAGGTTGCCGTGCCATGCGACAACGTCGAGCGGGCTGTGGTCGATCGTCGTGGTCCACAGCTGGCCGAGCGACTTCTGGACGACCTCGAAAGTTTCGTCGCGATCCTCATACCACGCCGCCGGCGTCTCGAAATCGCGCGGGTTGGCAAGGCCGTTGGCACCGATCGGGCCGAGATCGGGCAGGCGGAACAGCGCGCCGTAATTCTCCGCGACATAGCCGCGCGCTTCGCCGTCCGGCAGCACTGCACGGAAGCGCACGCCGCGCGGGATCATCGCGATCTGGCCGGGCGCGATGTCGATCCGTCCGAGTTCGGTCAGCAGCGTCAGCCGCCCGGCCTGCGGAATGAACAGCAGTTCGCCATCGGCGTCAAAAAACACGCGGCGGTCCATATCGGCATTGGCGGCGTAGCGATGCACCGCGACGCCCTCAAGATCGGCGGGGTCGCGGGTGACCAGCATGCTCGTAATGCCATCGATCAGGTCGGTGCCAGGCGCGGGATCGGCGATCGGCCCCCAGCGCAGGCGGTTCGGCGCGAGCGGAGCCGGGTCCGGCTGCGGCACGAAGCGCGTGGCGCCTTCATAGGGCTCGAATGGCGGATGCTCGGCGCTCGGGCGCATGCGGTAGAGCCAGCTGCGACGATTCTCGTGCCGCGGCGCGGTGAAGGCGGTGCCGGAAAGCTGCTCGGCATAGAGGCCGTAAGCGGGCCGTTGCGGCGAATTGCGCCCGATCGGCAGTGCGCCCGCGACCGCCTCGGTCGAGACGTGATTGCCGAAACCCGGGAAATAGTCGGTCATAGGTCAGACCCTAAAGCGCGCTCTGGCGACTAGTCGGATGAGGGGGCGGTCTCAGGCCGCCTCCCTCATCCTCCTGCGTTCCTTCCCCCTTCGGAAGGTATGGGGCCGGTTGTCCCGGCTCTCCTCTCCAACCTCGTTACGCGTCGACCTTGATCACCCCTCTACGGATTTGATCGAGTTCGATCGACTCAAAAAGTGCCTGGAAGTTGCCGTTGCCGAAACCTTCATTGCCCTTGCGCTGAATGATCTCGAAAAAGATCGGGCCGAACATGTTTTCGGTGAAGATCTGCAACAGGATGCCCTCATCGCCGACATTGCCGTCGATCAGGATGCGGTTCTTCTTGAGGCGCTCCAGATCCTCGCCATGGCCGGGGACGCGCTTGTCGACCAGCTCGTAATAGGTCTCGATCGTGTCCTGCAGCTTGACCCCTCGTGCGCGCAGCCGCTCGACCGTGTCGTAGATGTCCGGGGTGGTCAGCGCGAGGTGCTGGATGCCCTCGCCATTATAGTCGCGGATGAACTCCTCGATCTGGCTCTTGTCGTCCTGGCTTTCGTTCAGCGGGATGCGGATCGCCTTGTCGGGGGCGATCATCGCCTGGCTGAACAGGCCGGTCGCCTGACCCTTGATGTCGAAGTACTTCTGTTCCTCGAACCCGAAGAGCGTCTTGTAGAATTCCGACCACACCCGCATCTGGCCACGCCGGACATTGTGGGTGAGGTGGTCGAGCAGGTCCAGCCCGACATTGTTGTCCGCCTCCGCCTGCTGCCAGCCGGGGATCTCTTCCCAATCGGCATAAAGGTCGGTGCCGTCCTGGATGAAGTAGAGATACGAGCCGCCGATGCCGATGATGCAGGTGTCGTCCTCGGCGGTGCGCTGCGCGCCGTTGTTCAGCGCCCACTCCATCGCGGCGACCGGATCGGCGACGCGGAACGCCATCGCGCTGGCCGAGGGGCCGTGCGCAGCGCGGAACTCGGCGACGCGGCCGGTTTCGTCGCGGTTGAGCATCAGGTTGATGCGCCCCTGCTTGAAGCGGGTGATATTCTTGGTCGGGTGGCGATGCGAGGGAACGAAGCCGAGCTGCTCGAACTGGCGCGCCATCGCATCGGGATCGGGCGAGGTGAATTCGACGAATTCGAAGCCGTTGAGGCCGAGGGGATTGGTCGGATCGGTCATGTCGAGGACTCCGCAGAAGTTGATCCCGCGTTACACCCCGGCGGCATTTGGTGTCAAATGTTACTAAATTGCGCGACCCTTGACCCATTCCAGTAAAAGTGACCATAGTCATTTATGACCATGGTCGGAATTCGCGAGCGCAAGCGGCTCAGTACCCGTGCCAGGATCATGGAATCGGCGTGCGACCTGTTTGCGGCGCGCGGGATCGAGGCGGTCACGGTCGAGGAGATCGCAGCGGCCGCCGATGTCGGCAAAGGCACCGTCTACAATTACTTCTCCGCCAAGGAGGACATCGCCGTCGCCTTCCTCATCGAGATCGACCGCAAGGCGCTCGATTCGATTGCGCTGCTCCCGGCGGACGGAATGAGCGTCGCCGATGCGCTGGATGCGGCGGCATGGTGCCTGCTCGAGCGAAAGCCGCCGTATCGGGCATTCGTCCGCGCGTTCATGGCGCGCGTCTTCGCGGCGGATCATTTCGCCTATGAGCTGGCCGAGTTCCAGGCGCAGCTCGACGAGGCGCTCGGCGCGCTGTTTGCACGGCTGCTGGCGCGGGCCGGCGCTCGGAAAGCGGTCTCGATCGACGAGCAGGTGATGTCGTTCAAGACGATGCATTTCGGGATCAGCGCGATCTGGGTGCTCGAAGGTCCGCCCTTCGCCGCGGCCCGGACGCTCACCCGGCGGCACATGACATTGCTGGCAAAAGGGATCGAACAATGATGGTCGCTTTATACCTGTTGCTCACCCTCGCGGCGATGGCGCTGGCGGGCTATGTCTCACCCGCGCGGGGGCGTCCGCTTGCGACCGCGCTGCTCGCGCTGGCCTGGGTCGTCGGCCAGTTCAACACGCTGATCGAGGCGGTGGTGTTCAGTGTCATGCCGCTGCGCGAGGCGCTGGTGCCAATGGGCGTCATGCTGGTGGTGCTGGCGCTGTTCGCCGCGCTCGCCGTGACGATCCTCGGCCGCTGGCGTGGCGCGGGTTCGGCGACGGTCGCACTCAGGGCCACGCCGCTGCGGCTGCTCGGCGTGATAGCCGCCTATATCGTCCTCTATTTCACGGCCGGGACGATCGCCTGGCCCCATCTCGCGCATTTCTACACGCCCGAGATGCTGCCGCCGCAATGGCTGGTCGCACTGCTGCAGGTGCCGCGTGCGCTGATCTTCGTCGCAGCGGCGTGGCTCTGGCTGCGTACCGGTCCGCGCGCTGCTCCGCTGGTGCTGGGACTTGCCTTTTCGGTGATCGGGGGCATCGCCCCGCTGCTTCCCGAGAATCCATATATGCCGGGCGATGTCCGGCTGGTTCACGCGATCGAGGTCGGAACGTCGAACTTCCTGTTCGGCATCGTCCTGGCCTGGCTGATCGGGCCGGTACGCGGTGCCGCCAGCGCGCGATAGATACCGGCACGGCGGCCCCAGCACGATATTCCAGTCCACCGATCCCGGCGTGTAGCGCTTGCATTGATCGGTCCGGAGCGCGAAGCTCGTTGCGAGGGGGACGGGATGATCTACCCATTGCTGCTCGCCGCCGCCGCGCTGACCATCCAGGATGCCGAACCGGCAGCGGTCGAGGTCGACGTGATCCAGACCAGCCCGGAATTTGACGCCGCGATGGATGCGGGCGATGCGCGCAAGGCACTCGCGCTGATCGAGCCGGATACGAAAGCGTGTATTGCCGCGAATGGCGGAGATGCGGCGACGCCCGAGCAACAGCGCCCCTGCATATTGCTGGTATCGAGCCTCGCAGTCGTCCTGGGCGAGGCTGGCCGAACGGCGGAGGCGGTGGCTGTCGCGCGCCGGGCCGTCGCGATCGGAGAGACGTTCGACGAATCGACCGGCATGTCGACGCTGGCCAACCTCACCCTGGGGGCCGCGCTGGAGCGGTTGGGGCGGCATGGCGAGGCGGAGCCGGCGTTCGTCGCAGCGCTGGCGAGTGCCGAGAAGATCCTGGCGGGCGACCCGGCGCTCGCCACTTACATCGGTCGTCGCGCGAACAATCTGGTGATGCTTGGTCGGCACGCCGAGGCTCTGCCGCTCGCGCGTCGTGCGGTCGAGATGGCAGGCGACACGATCGAAGGCGCGGTGTTCCGGATGATGGAAGGGGCGGCGCTGACGCGGCTCGGACGACTGACCGAGGCAGAGGCGACGCTGCGCATTTCGATCGCGCGGCTGTCGGCGCTGATGGGGCCGGGCGCGAGCCAGACAATCCGGTCGCGCGAGGCGCTGGCGCATTGCCTCGAGCAGCAGAATCGGACGCAGGAATCGGTCGCCCTGTGGCGGGAGGCGGTGGCGATGCGCCGCGCGGAGGGCGACAGCCCCGATCTGGCCGACAGCCTGTCGGGCCTGAGCGTCCTGCTGGTCCGCACCGGCGAATATCGCGAGGCGGAGGCAGCTGCGCGCGAGGCGCTCGCGGTTCGGCTGCGCTTCTTTGGGGAGGCGAGCAATTTCACCGGGCTGGCATATAATAATCTCGGTCTTGTCTTGCTGGAGTCGGGCCAGATCGAGGCGGCAGCGGAGATGCTTGGCCGGTCTGTCGAAGTGATCAAGGCGTCCGGCGTTGCAAATATAGACGAGATGATCGCGATCCTGACCAACCTTGCGACCGTCCTCGCCCGTCTCGGCGAAACCGGGCAGGCGATCGATGTGCAGCGCCAGGTGCTGAGCTATGCCGAGCGCGCCTTCGGGCCCGCACATGCGCGCGCGGTGATGGCGCGTAACAATCTGGCGGTCGCGTTGGGCGCTGCGGGTCGGCGCCGTGAGGCGATACCACTACTGGACGCCAATTATGCAGCAGCAAAGTCGCTCGGGGTGCAAGGACAACAGATCGCCGTGCAGTCCGCAGGAAGCCTTGCGGCGTTTGCGGACCAGGAAGGCGATTCCGCCAAGGCGCGCCTCTGGTATGCGCGCGCAGATGCCGACGCGCGTGCAGCGTTCCGTCCGGATCATGTCCAGCGCATCCTGCTGGGGGAAGCTATGGTGCCTTTCTGATCGGACAATCCGGCGCGCTGCCGTTGGCGCGGACGCTACTGCGCGAGGCGGGCGGCCAGGCGCTGGCGCGGATGGCGACCGGGGCCGGATTCGACACCCGCGCACAGGCGGAGATGGGGCGGTTCACGCATGTTTTCCGCGATCAGGTCCGCGCAGCCTGGAGCCTGGCAAAGCCCGCCCGCTGACCCCGTCCGTCTGATCCTGACCGTCGCTTTCACCTGAACCAAATGACAGGAAAGGGGCATCTGAAGTCAGTATCCGGAACTTCCATGAACCCCAATCCATCCGTGAACCTGACCCGCCGCACACTCGGCTGGTTCCTCGGCGCGGCGCTCTGTCTTGGTGTTGCGCTCCCGACCACCGCGCGGGCAGCGGCGATGCCCGATACGCCCAAGGTGGCCGCGCCCGCCCAGGATGAAACTGCCATCGACCGCGCGATGAAGGCGGTGGTCGCGATCAGCCCGCAGGACGAGGCCGCGCGCAAGCAGAATGGCGATACCGAGGCGGCGGGCGGCTCCGGCTTCGTGATCCATGCCTCGGGCCTGATCCTCACCAACGCGCATGTCGTCGCGAAACTCGATACGGTCGAAGTCACCTTTGCCAATGGCAAGCGCTACCAGGGCAAGGTGATCGGACGTGACGGGCGCACCGATCTTGCGATCGTCAAGATCGAGGCAGACGGGCCACTCCCGGTACTCAAACTGGCGAAGTCATCCAAGTTGCCGCTGGGCGCAAAGGTCTTCGCGTTGGGCAACCCGATGGGCAACCGTTTCTCGGTTACTTCCGGGATCATAAGCGGTTATGACCGCGCCTATGACGTCGCATGGCCGGTGAACTTCATCCAGCATGATGCGGCGCTCAACCCGGGTAACAGTGGGGGGGCCGCTGATCACCGAGGAGGGGGAAGTGATCGGTATCAATACGGCAACGCCGCCCGAGACCATCTTCGACATCGGCATTGGCCTTGCGATTCCTGCCGAACTGGCAGCGAAGATCGCACCCCAGCTTGTCGCCGATGGCAAGGTCGTGCGCGGCCGGCTGGGCGTCACCGCGAGCAGCGCGGATGCCGGGATGGCCGAGGCGCTGGGCGCTCCGGGCAAGACGGGTCTGATCATTGATGCGGTCAGCGATGGTGCGACGGCGCGCGGCGGGCTCAAGATCGGCGATCTGCTGCTGAGCGTCGATGGGCGCAAGATGGAGGTCGTGCGCGATCTGTCGATGGCGTTGATCGACAGCAAGCCCGGCGACAAGGTCAGGGTCGAGATCGTCCGCGACGGCAAGTCGGTTGCGCTCGCGGTCCCGCTTGAGGCCGACGACGATCTCGCCGGCGAGCGCGGCAAGGTCGCGGCACTGGCCATGGACATGAGCGGGGCTGCCGCAGGGCCGTTCACGCTGGGGTTCGCGCTGCGTGCGGATGGTGCGCGCGTTCTGGTCGGCAAGGTAGAGGAGGCTTCGATCGGACAGATGTATGGCTTGTACGAGGGCGACGAATTGCTGGCGGTCGATGGCGTCGCGCCACGCGACGCGGCTGCGGCAATGGCCGCGATCAAGGCATCGAAGCGTGATGTGGCGGTGCTGCGCATCCAGCGCGCGGGACAGGGGACGCTGCATGTCGCGCTCCCGCTCAGCGCCGAAGCGGCCAAGGCTCGGCGCCCCGGCGTGCCGCGCCGCTTTCCGCGGGGACCGTTGTGACGGAGGGTGTGACGATGAGTAAGTTGAGACTGGACGCTGAAGCCGCGCAGAACATTGCCGACACCTTTGCCGGATGTCGCGCACTCATCCTGGAGGACGAGATCGGCGCGGAAATGAAGGCCGCGCTGGAAGCCGCCGGGTGCGAGAGTGTCGACCTGTTCGAGACCGGCGACGCCGCGCTCGCGGCACTGGAGGTCAACGCCTATGACGTGCTGGTGCTCGACCGGATCAATCCGGGGATCGAAGGGCTCGAGGTGCTCGACCGGGTGCGCCGTCGCCCCAATGGTCTCAAGACCGATCCCGATGTTCCCGCGCTCGTCTATTCGCTGCTCGGGGGCGAGGAACAGCGCATCCATGGCCTGATCGCGCGCGGTGCCGATGATTATGTGCCCAAGCCCGCGACCAGCGAGGAACTGGTCGCGCGTGTCGCCGCGCAACTGCGCCGCCGCAAGCCGACGATGCGCAGCAAGGGGTGGACCTGCGCGCCGCTGGAGGTCGATGCCGATACCAAGGACGTGCGGTGCAACGGACGTCTGCTCCAGCTGACCAGCCGCGAGGCGGACATATTGGTCGAGCTGTACAAGGAACGTGGCAATCCGCTGAGCCAGTCGATGCTGTGGGACCGCTGCTGGATCGGCAAGGGGTGGAGCCATTTCCCCGAGGAGTTCGCCAACACCGTCGATCAGGCAATCAAGCGGCTGCGCAAGTCGCTCAAGCGGCAATGCCCGGACATTCCGGACGACTGCCATCCGCTGGTGACCAATATCTGGGCGCAGGGTTTCGCGTTGCGCAACCTGGCGGGTATGGAGGGTGGCCGCTAGTTCGCATGCTCCGCTGGCTTCCGCTTCGTACCACTTTGGTGATCGGCGCGCTCGCCGCCGTCGCGCTGGTCGGCTTGACGCTCGGCCTGTTGCAGATGGTGTCGATGAACGCGCGCGAGGTGGCGATGGTGCGGGCGCAGGCCGACGCGGCGGTGCTGTCGAGCAAGATCGACAGCCTTGCCCCGGGCCTGTCCGTCGAGGAGCGCGATGCCGAAATCCTGACGATGGTCGCGGCGCGCGCGTCACAGGCGACCGATGGCGGGCGCTGCGACAGCGGCGAGCGGGCGCGGGCGCTGTTCCTCTATCGCGGAGCGGATGGTGCGCTGACCGGCACGCCCCGGCTCGACTGGCCGGCGGGCAAGGGCGAGGTGCGCTTGCGCGTTCCCGCCGGGACCGCATGCCAGCGCGCGGATGCGACCGCAGTCGGCACCGTCGTCGATTTGGGCGATGGCCGCGCGTTTCTGAGCGCGCGGATATTCAGTCCCGATCCACGGCTGGTGACGCGCGCCTATCTGCTTGCCGCGGGGGTCGGCTTCGGCTTCCTGCTGCTTGCCGGATTGCTTGCCTGGGCGCTGATGCGCGGGTGGCGTACCCGGCTCGATGCGTTCAACGCCCTGCTCGACCGCGCCGACCGCACCGGCTTTGCCGAGCGCGCCCCTGTGGACGAGGGCCAACCCGAGTTTCGGCTGTTGGCCCAGCATCTCAACGCGCTGTTGGCGCGGTCAGAGGATATGATCGGTGGCCTCAGGCGGCTCCACCGCCATGTCGCGCACGATCTGCGCGGGCCGGTGATGGTCGCGCGCAAGCATCTCGAGGCGCTCGCGCTCAAGGTGCCGGGCGAGCCGCTGATCGCCGACGCCGACGCGAAGCTGGTGACGATGGACAAGCGCTGCCGCATGCTGCTCGGCATCATCGACGCCGAAGTGTCGCGACGGCACGAGGCGGACAGTGTCGATCCCGGCGCACGGATCCGCCAGCTGATCGACGACATGTTCGTTTATCTGGGTGACGACAAGGATCTGGAGTTTGAACTGGACGCGGTCGACGCGCGGGTCTGCGTGGCGGGTGACCTGTTCGACCGGATGGTCGAGAATGTCCTGGGCAATGCCGTTAAGTTCGCGACCCCTGAATCGACGATCCGCTGTGCGGTCACGCGATCGGACGATACGGTGACCGTCGCGGTCGACAATGACGGGCCGGGGATCGAACCGAGCCGGACCGAGCGGATCTTCGAGCCCGGCTATTCCAGCGGCGGGGCGGACAGCCACGGGCTGGGGCTCGCCTTTGTCCGCACCGTCGCGCTGCGCGCGGGCGGCAATGTTCATGCTTTCAATCGCGCGGGCGGGTTTCGCATCGAAATCACATTGCCCGCGCAGGACGATGTAGATCAGAACCAGAGGGAAAGGGGACATGATGAGGTCTAGTTTTCACGGACGGCTGCTCGCCGGGGTCGCCGCCATCGCGATGCTGGGCACGCCGCCGCTCACGGTGAGCGCGGCGGCACAGACCGCACCCTATGACAGCGAGCGCGGCGTCTATAGCTATGCCCGCGACCTCAAGGCGGTTGCGCCGAGCGTGGTCAAGGTGATCGTGCTCGGCCACAAGCAGCAGGACGGCGAGCGCACCGCGTCGCGCGAAGGCCAAGGCGATCCGTTCCGGGGGCAGACGACATCGGCGCAGGCGGGACCGCAGGGTCAGGCACCGCAGGGCGCTCCCCAGCCGATCGGCAGCGGGTCGGGGGTGATCATCGACGCGGCGCGCGGCGAAATCCTGTCGAACAACCACGTCGTCGAGAAGGGGACCGCGTTCAAGGTCCAGCTCCATGACGGCCGCGTCGTCGATGCCGAGGTGGTCGGCCGCGATCCGCAGACCGACATCGCGCTGCTCCGCGTCAAGGCGACCGGGCTGCGCGCGATCGAGGTGGGCGACAGTGGCAGGATCGAGGTCGGCGACCTCGCCTTCGCGATCGGCTACCCCTTCGGGTTCGACCAGACGCTGACCATGGGCGTGATCTCCGGCCTGGGGCGCACGGGAATCGGCGACGGGCTTCAGGATTTCATCCAGACCGATGCGGCGGTGAACAGTGGCAATTCGGGCGGCGCGCTGATCGACAGTCGCGGGCGGCTGATCGGCATCAACACTGCGATCTGGTCCAAGTCAGGGGACAATAGCGGCATCGCCTTTGCCGTTCCGATCAACATGGCGATGGCGGTCGCCGACCAGCTGCGCCGCAACGGCAGCGTCAAGCGCGGGCGGATCGGCGTGACGGTCGGCCCGGTCACCGCCGAGGCGGCGGGCAGCGGATCGACGCGCGGCGCGCTGGTTGCCGAAGTCTCGCCCGACAGTCCGGCGGCCAGGGCGGGCCTCAAGTCGGGCGACATCATCACCTCCGCCGATGGCCGGTCGATCGAGGGCCCGGGCAACCTGACCGCGATCCTGGGCGTGCTTGAACCGGGCAAGACAATCGCGCTTGGCTATCGGCGCGGCGGCTCGACCGGGACGGCGCAGGTGACGGTCGAGGCACCCCGGCCGGTTGCGGTCACGCGGCCTTCGACCGGCGGGGCAGGACTGGCGGCACTCGGCGCGACGTTCCGCGACGTCAACGCGACCGACAAGGTGCCACAGCAGCTGCGCGGCGCGGTCGTCGCAACGGTTCAGCCCGGTTCGGCTGCGGCGCGGTCGGGCCTGGCGGTCGGCGACATCATCGTCGGGGTCAATGGCGAGCAAGTCCAGAGCGCTGCGGAACTTGCCCGCGCCTTCCAGAATATCGCGGGTGGCGCAGTGTTGTTCGTCGCGCGCGGCAACAGCCTGGTACAGCTCAAGCTGGAACGGTGATTGGGATGCGCCGGGCAAGTCCCGGCGCATTCCCATCTTGGGTAGGCTTGGGCCGGGAGTCGCGTTCATGTAACCGGAAACCGCCCGAATAGTGGCGAAAGCCATTCTAAACTGTCACGAATCAGAGACTTCGCGGCAAGTTTGATATGGAAACAAGGACTGAAACTGTTAGTGTCGCGCGGGCGGGGGCCACATTAAAGAAGAACCTGCCTGATCGAGGGATCAGTTCGCGAGGCCGGCTTGGGAGCAGGCCCGGAGAGTGAGGAGACATAGGTAATGGTTAAGTTCAACAAGAAGATGGCGATGGCACTGGTTGCCGCAAGCATGCTGGCCTCGCCGTCGGTCGCGCAGGACAAGAAGGGCACGAACCTCGGTGACAAGGAAGTGCCGGCGACCGAAAGCTCGAAGGCTGTCGACACGCTGGCGCTGGGCTATCGCCTGGCCGACTATGCCCGCACCGCCAAGGATGCGCGCGCGATGATCGTCGCCGCCAAGATGGTCGACTCGGTCACCGTCAAGGAAGGCACCGACAAGGGCAAGATCGAAGGCACCGGCAAGGGTACCGGCACCGCGAAGGTGACCACCGCAGCCGACCTGTTCGCCGAGGCGAAGACGCTCGCTGCGGGTGACGCCGACATTGTCGCTGCGGTCGAGGAAGCTCAGGCCGAAGCATCGCGCGGTGTCGTGGGCGGCGCAATTCGCACCGTCCAGTATGTCCCCGGCAACACCGTGTGGACCGTCCGCTTCGCTGCCCGTGGCGGTGAGCCGCTGGTCGTCGGCGTGCGCCGTGACTCGGCGACCCCGGTCGGCCTGAAGATCTTCGACGAGAACGGCAATCTGGTTTGCCAGGACATGTCGGGCAATGTGACGCTGTACTGCCGCGTCAACCCGATCTGGACCGGCCCGTTCTCGGTCCAGACGATCAACTATGGTGCCTATGGCACCGGCGCTGCGCTGGTGACCAACTAAGCGAAACGGCTGCTCGCCCCGGGGTGCGGACTTATCCCGGGGCGGTAGCTTTCTCAAGCACGCAGCGGCCTTGCCGCGCGTCGATGGGGAGGACGTGATGCGCTCCCGGACTCTGATCACCGCCCGGCAACTTCTGCTGGCAGCCGTGATATCGACTGCATCCCTGTTCGCCGCTGGACCCGCGACGGCCCAGATCCGCGACCTTGCCGATCCGGCACCCAAGATTTTACCCGATAACGAAGGCTCAGAAGCTGCGGAGGCGCTGGTGCTCGGCTATCGCCTCGCCGATTATGCGCGCGCGACCAAGGATGCGCGCGCGATGATCGTCGCGGCGAAGATTGTCGAATCCGCTCCGGTCAAGGAGGGGACCGACAAGGGAACGCTGGACAGCGGGGCAAAGGCGGAGGGCAGCGCCAAGCCGCTGACCGGCGCCGATCTCTTTGCCGAGGCGGCCCAGTTCGCCGCGGGCGACGCGGATCTGCTTGCCGAAATCGAGACCGCCCGTGCCGACGCGGGCAAGGGTATCGTGTGTCCATGCAACTCAATCCGCACCACCCAATATGTGCCGGCCAAGACGGTCTGGACCGTCCGCGCGACGTTTCGCGGGGGCGAACCCAAGGTGATCGGGATGCGCCGGGATTCGGCGACTCCGCTGGCGCTCAAGGTCTTCGATGAAAATGGAGGCCTGGCCTGTCAGGACATGTCCGGCAACGTGACCCTCTATTGCCGGGTCAATCCGATCTGGACTGGCCCTTTCTCGATTCAGGCGATCAATCTTGGGGAGACCGGCACCGGCGTGGCGCTGGTGACGAATTGACAAGGAGCAAGTGATGCCGCGCACCAACCCGTCCATGAGACTCAAGTGCGCGGTTGCCCTGCCGCTTGCTGCAGCGTTGCTGTCCGCCCAGACCACGCCCGACATCAAGATCGAGCCGGTGCCGTCGCCCGAAGTGCTGCGGTCAGAGGCGTTCGAGGCGGCGCAATATGCCCAGATTTCCGGCGCGGCAGCCGCGCTCGACCGCACCACCGCGCGCTTTGCAGCGGGCGGCGGTCCGCTCGCGGTCCTGGAGCAGGAGCGCGACAAGAAACTTGCCGAGATGGAGGCGGTCGATCGCCAGTTCAGCGCGCTGATCGAACGCGGCGCGCAGGTGCCGGAGGAAGAACGTCGCGCGCTGACCCAGCGCCGCGCCGCGCTGCGCGCCGAGGTCGATGTGATCGAAGCGAAGATCGCGAAGGATTTCCCCCAATATTTCGACATGACGCGCCCCAAGGCGCTCGACATCGCCGCCGTGCAGAAGCTGCTCAACCCCGATGAGGCGATGGTCGTCATCCTCGTGTCCGACGACGCCAGTTACACTTGGGCTGTGACGCGCGAGGGATCGACCTGGTCGCGCTCGGAAGCGATGAAACAGGACGCATTGGCCGCCAAGGTCAATCTACTGCGTGCCAGCATGGAAGTGGACGGCGCGCGCGGATCGGGCCGTCAGCCGCCGCCCGGCACCGGTACCGCCGCCGTCGCTCCACAGGGCAAGGCGTTCGACCGCAAGCTCGCACATGAGATTTACAAGGAACTGATCGCGCCGGTCGAAGGGGTGCTGAAGGGCAAGCAGGTGCTGTTGACCAATGTCAGCGGCCCGCTCACCTCGCTTCCGCTGGCATTGCTCGTCACCGCGCCGCCGGAAGGATCGGACACCGACCCGGCGGCGGTCGCGGGTAGCCCCTGGCTGATCGACAAATATGCGCTGGCCGAGCTGCCCTCGGTGTCGGCGTTGCGCTCGCTGCGCTGTTTGCTGATCGAAAAGCCGTCCGATGCCCATCCCGGCTGCGACGTTCGCGCCGGTTCGGCCAGCTACGCGCAGGTGCGCGGCGGCGGGATTACGCTTGCCGCTTATGGGGCACCGACGCTTGCCGGGGCCTATACTCCTGAGACCGGGCGCAGCGTGACCCCAGGGTTGGCCGGCCAGATGTACAAGGGCAAGCTCGCCGATCCGGAAAAGCTGCGCGCGCTGGCCTATCTGCCGCAGGCTAAGGCAGAGCTGGAAAGTCTGCAGAAGTCGTTCGGGACGCAATCCACCGTGGTGATCGGGGATGCTGCGACGGAAACGGCGGTCAAGGCGAGTAAGGCAATATCTGGAGCGCGCTTTGTCGTGTTCTCGACCCACGGTTTGCTCGCGACCGAGGTTGGTGACAACGCCGAACCGGGCCTTGTGTTTACCCCGCCCAAACAGGCCACGGAACTTGACGACGGGCTGCTTACCATGTCCGAAGTGACGGAGCTCAAGATCCCCGCCGATGTCGTCGTCTTGTCGGCGTGCAACACTGCTGCGGGAGACGGGAAGGACGCGAGTGGCTTGTCGGGCCTCGCCCGCGCATTCTTCCAGGCAGGCACTCGATCGCTGCTGGTCAGTCATTGGGCGGTCAGCGACGCAGCGACCTCGCTGCTGATGCAGCAGACCTTCGGCAACATCCAGAAGGGCGATGTCGCTGGGCGCGCGCGCGCGTTACAGGCGGCAATGAAGACCGTGCGCAGCGAAGGGACGGGCCAGTTCGTCAGCCCCAAATACTGGGCGGCGTTCACGCTGGTCGGCGATCCGGGCAAGTGAGGTGGCGGCGCGGCGCTCCTCCGGCGTCGTGCGCACGACGCTGATTGGCATCGCGCTCGGACTAGCGGCTGCCCCGGCAGCCGCGCAGAGCGTACCGCCGGTCGATCAGGCCGCGCAGTTCGAGGCGGAGGCGCGCGCCACATTGCGGTCCGCGACGCCCGGCAGCGAGGAGCATGTCGGGGCGCAGATTGCGCTGGGGATGTTGCTCCAGGCGCGCGGACGAGACCGGGAGGCAGAGGTGCTGCTCCGCGCCGCGCTGGTCGCGGTGATGCGGTTCGAGGGCGCCGATGGGCCGACCGCTGCGCTGATCAATTCACGGCTGGCGATCATGCTGATCGCGCAGGATCGCGCGGTTGAGGCCGAGAAGATTTTACGCCGCGCCGCAGCCATCCTTACCGCGACCCCCGATGCACCGCCCGATGCGGTGGCCAGCGTGCTGATCGAACATGGCCTGGTCCTCGCAATGCTCGAGCGGCATGCGGAGGCGGAGGCAAGCCTCAATCGCGCGTTGAAATTGGTCGATTCGGGTGTCGCGGAGGCCAGTTCGTCGCTCGCGGGCGCGTTGATGGCGGTTGGCTATGGCCTGCTGGGGCAGGGGCGTCACGCCGAGGCGGAGGTGGCATTGCGGCGATCGCTGGCGCTGCACGAGGCGCAGTTCGGGCGCGACCATTTGCAGACGCGCAAGGTTTTGGTCGCGCTCGGCATGACCCTGCGCGAACTGGGGCGTGAGGGCGAGGCGGAGCCCTATCTGCGCCGCGCGGTGATCGCCCATGCGCTGACCGGAATCTGGGACAATATGGACGCGATCATGGCGGCAGTCGCGATGGGCGAGGTGACCCGGACCCGCAGCCCTGGCGAGGCGCGGGTATTCTACGCCCGCGCGGCGCTGGGTGTGCAACGGCGGATCGCCAGCTTTCGCGGTTACGATGCCGGTGCGCAGGCCGAGTTGCGCTATTTTGCGCCGATCTTTGCGCGACAGGTCGAGGCGGCGTGGCGGATGGGCGCGACGCGGTGACCCGATTGTCAGACCCTGTCGGTCGCGCCAGACTGGGCGCAGGGCCAGGATGCGGCTCGTTCGAACCTGCAGGAATTGCGCCAGACCGATGCGCCTGATGATGCCCTTAGCCCTATTGCTCGCCGCACTGCCCGTCGCCGCAGCGCCGGTGGCGCATGACGGCCATGTCGAGGCCACGCCGCCCGATGCGGTGATCGCCCGCGCCGAGCTGGTCCGCGACCTGATCGCGCGCGCGCGCGCCGATCGCGATGTCGATATGATGATGGTCGCCGCGCGGATGCTGGACAGCGGCGATTTCGTGCTGGTCCAGGCGGAGAATGCGCCGATGGTGATCGGCCGCGCCAGCGCGAGCGAGCAATTGCCCGTCACCGCGCCCGCAGCTTTGCTTGTCGAGGCGCGCGGCTGGGCCGGGGGCGATGCGGACAAGATCGCGGCGATCGAGGAAGCGCAGGCCGAGGCGAGCCGCGGATCCTGCCTGCCGCAATCGTCTATACCCATGATTTGCCCGCCGAGCGCACATTGACCATGCGCGCGCGGGCAGAGGGCGGGCGGCTGGCGCTGGTGCGGGTGCGCGGCGATGGCGACGCGGCGCTGGAACTGGCGGTGACCGATGCTGCGGGCCGCGTCGCATGCACCGATCGTCCTCCGGTGACGTCCGGACTCGCGCGCCGCGACCTGCTGTGTCGCTGGACTCCGGGCCGCACCGAGGAATATCGTATCACGTTGAAAAACAAGGGCCGCGTGTGGACGCGCGCGATCCTCGTTTCGAACTGAAGGGGACGGACGATGTTGAGGCAGATCATGCTGGCGCTCGGAGCCCTGGGGCTCATCGCGGCGGGCCTGCCCCCGCGCCGTCGGCCGCGTCCGCGCCAGAGGCCAAGGGCCGGATCTGCGCCGTGATCGTCGCGGTGGCGGGTTATCGCGAGGGCATCGCCTCGCCGCTGCTCGGCACGTACAACGACGCGGTGCTGATCGCCGAGACGCTGATGCGATCCGGGGCCAAGCGCGACGACATCATCCTGCTCGCCGACAAGCCGTCGCCCGAACTGCTCGCGTCGAAGGGGAACCCACGACTGCGCGCCACCAGCCTGAAGATCGACGCACTGGCGACGCGCGAGAATATCCTCGGCGCGCTCAAGCGCGCGGCGATCGACACCCAGGCGGGCGACGAGGTGCTGCTCAGCTTCTCCGGCCATGGCGTGCAACAGGTCGAGGCGGTCGCCGGGTCTGAGCCGGACGGGCGCGACGAGGTGTTCCTGCCCTATGACACCGGCGCGCCCGACGCGAACTACACCAAGGTCGAGAATGCGATCCTCGACGACGAGATCGGCGCGGCAATCGACGCGATCCGGTCCAAGGGCGGCAACGTCACCTTCATCGCCGACTTCTGCCATTCCGGGGATTCGCAGCGGGACGCGAACGCGCCTCCGCCCGAGCCGATCGAGGCGAAGCTCAAGCTGCCGCCGCGCAAGTTCGTCGCGGTCAGCGATGCCGGATTCGTCCGCGATCTGGCGGGCGAAACCAAGAAGGGCGGAGCGGGCTGGGGCGCCTATGTCGGCATGATGGCTGCACCCTCGGCGGTGCAGGCGCGTCAGGCGATGGCCCCCGCCTTTGCGGATCCCGCCGAGCAGGCACCGCACGGCCTGCTCACCGTCTATGCGATGGCGAACTGGAACAACCCGCGCGTCTATTCCTATCGCGACCTCGCCAACCGCGTGACTGCCGGAACCGACAAGCACCCCAAGGCACCGCGCCCCGAATTCGACGGCGATATCGACCGGCCGCTGATGGGCGGGCTGGTCAAGAGTGGCGCGACCGCAGGAGCAGGCAGCTGGGCGGTGTACAAGCCCGCGCGCGTGTTCACCGCCGACACCAAGTCGACCGATCCCGTGAAGCTGGAACGGCTGGAGATGAGCGCAGGCCAGCTGCAGGGCGTGATCGAAGGGGCGATCGTCGGCCTCGCGCTCGCCGCGCCGACCGGGGACAAGGTGATCCTCTACGGTCGGGTCGAACGGGCCGATGCGTATAAGGCGATCCTGGTCCCGACTGCGTTCGGTGACATCCCGGCGGAGGCGTGGAACGATGTCCGCGACATCGACGGCAAGCCGCTGTCGCGTGAGGTGCGGCTGATCGCGACGATCGAGCAGCAGCCGGTCCAGCTCGACTATCGCATCGCGCTGCCCGCCGCCCCCGCCAGCCCCAGCGCGGCACAGGCGGCGGCACTGGCGGCGCTCAAGGAGATCAAGCCCGCCGATGTCGGTGCGACCTTCGTCCAGCCGGGCGAGGCAGCGGATCTGGTGCTGACGTTCAACGGCGACAGGCTGGCGCTGACCCAGCCGCCCGGGCAGGTGACCGCAGACTTTGGCGCGATCGATCTCGCCGCCGAACTGGCCAAGGGCGGCAGCACCCCCGACGATCCGCGTGCGCTTCGCGATCGGTGGCGCGCTGGTCAAGGCAACGCGGTTCAGCCGCCTGCAGCGGGTACTGGCGAGTCCCGCGCTCGCGACGGGTGAGCCGGGCGAGGATCCGGCGAAGAACGTGTCGGTCGAATTCTATGTCGGGCGGCCCAAGGCGCTTCCGGCAGGCGCCGCCTGCCCCGATACGACCGCCGACTATTATGCAGTCGACAAGGATGCGCGCCGCATCGGCGGTGACGGCAGCGAGGTGGGCGGCTTCCGGTTCCAGCGCTGCGACTGGCTGTTCATCAAGGTGACCAACACGGGCAAGTCCGACCTGTACGTGAACCCGCTGATCTTCTCTCCCGATGGCGGCATTCTGCTGTTCGATGGGCAGGACGGGCGATACAAGATCAAGGCCGACAACCCGACCCGATTGCGCGCGGGGGAGAGCGGCGTGCTGCAATACAGCCTGACCGACGCCAGCCCCGGCGGCGACCTGCGCGACGACCTGGTGCTGCTGGTCAGCGACGTCACCGACGGCGTCCCGGCGAGCTATGCGCGGCTGGCGCAATGCCCGGTGGTGCCGGGGCCGGAGGACGGCGCGGCCTGCGCCACCGCCGCCGGGCCGACGCTTGCGGGAACGCGGATGCGCAACAATGGCGGCGCAGGCACGGGGATCGAGGAGCTGATCGATTCCGCTTTGGTCGGATCGACGACCCGCAGCGGTCCCGCGAAGAAGCCGAGCGCGGTCTCCGCCCTGCGGTTCAGCTGGCAGACCGAGCGGACTGGCGGGCAATGATTGCACACCCCGGTTGAATCCGGCACATTCTGCGCATCACTGATCGGGGGAACGCAGTGGTGTCGGGAAACTGGATGATCGTGGCGCTGTGTCCCGCGTTGGTTGCGGGGCCGGCGCTGGCACGCGACGGGCTCGTTGAGCCGGTCACGACGGCTGCCATCGCGACCGACAGTCGTGGCATGCTGATGGCCGAGGCGCGCGTTGGCGGGGGTGAGCCCATCGAGGAGCGGTATAGCCCGGTCGCATTGCCCCCGCGCGACACAGGAATGACGGGCGACAGGTATCTCGCACGGCTTACCGCGATCGACATCCCGACATCTTCAGACGCCCACGCCCTCCCGGTCATTCCAGTCCCGCCTGCTGTCTGGAACCTGTCACCCGATCGACCGCGAAAGTCGCGGCTCGACGCTGCCCCGGTCGAGCGCATGTCGCTCGAGGGAACTGCGGACTATCGTCGCCGCCGCAACATCGGGATCGACGCGCGACTGGAGCTTCGAATCGACGGACGCGAGGAAAGCGCGATGGTGAGCCTCGCCGGACAGCTGGCGCGTGCGATTCAATCGCTGGAGCGCCGCTGACCCCAGTGCGGGGGGCACCGCGAGATGCAGGTGCCGATAAATGCATCATCGTCCGGGAACCGAATGCAGCGCGCCTCGTTAAGGCTGGTCGCTTTGGGGCTAAGGGCGGGATCAGGCGTTGAAAGTTAGCATGCACGGGCAAAAGCCCAATCGGACGGCGTGGCTTTATGGTGCCCTGGCCGTTCTTCTCTTTGTACCGTTCGTCGCAGACCTGAACTACCCGCTGGGGAGTTCGGTGTGGGTCGGCTACATGCTGCCCACCGTCTTGGCCTATCTTGCGCCGCGACCGGTGGTGCCGCCGATCATGGCGGCGCTCGCGACGTTGCTTACCATTCTCGGCTTCACGCTCGCCCCTGCCGGGGTCGATCCGTCAATCGCGGTGTTCAACCGCTCGCTCGGCATGACGGTGACCTGGCTGCTGGCGATCACCGGATTCCTGTTCGTGCGCAACCGCCTCGCCATCCAGCGCGAAGAGTGGTTGCAGGGCGGTCAGGTCGGGCTTGCCAAGGCGGTGGGCGGCGAACAGCCGCTCGACCAGCTCGGCACCAGCGCGCTCAAATTCCTGGTCGACTATCTCGGTGCACGGGCGGGGGCAGTGTTCATCCGCAATGGCGACGGGTTCAGGCGCTATGCCACGCAGGGCGTGCCCGCCGATGCGCGCGTGCCGGAGCGCTTCGGTCCGGGCGACGGATTGCTGGCGGATGCGGCGGCGGATCGGCGCAACTTCGTCGTGACCGATGTGCCGGACGATTATCTCTATTTCGGGTCGGGGCTGGGCAGCGCCAAGCCCGCCAATCTGCTGATCGCCACGACCAGCGTCGATGGCGCGGCCAATGCGGTGATCGAGCTGGGCTTTCGCGAGGTTCCCGCCGACGCGCTGGCGCTGTTCGAGCGGGTTGCCGAACAGCTTGGCGTCGCGATCCGGTCGGCAAAATACCGCACCCAGCTGCGCGAACTGCTCGAAGAGACGCAGCAACAGGCCGAGGAACTGCAGGTCCAGAGCGAGGAACTGCGCGCGAATAACGAGGAGCTGGAGCAGCAGAGTCGCCAGTTGCAGGAGGCCGCCGAGCGGCTGGAGGAGCAGCAGAGCGAGCTGGAGCAGACCAATGCCCAGCTGGAGGAGCAGACCCGACAGCTGGAAATCCAGCGCGACGATCTGGCACGGTCGCAGGCATCGCTCGAAGCGCAAGCCGGCGAGCTGGAAACCGCGAGCCGCTACAAATCCGAATTCCTCGCCAATATGAGCCACGAGCTGCGCACGCCGCTCAACTCGTTGCTGATCATGGCGCGGTTGCTCGCCGAAAATCGCGACGGCAACCTGAGCGCCGCACAGGTCAAGCATGCCGAAACGATCGAGACGTCGGGCAACGACCTGCTGACGCTGATCAACGACATCCTCGACATCTCGAAGATCGAGGCGGGCAAGCTGGAGTTGCAGCCGCGCCGCTTCCGGATCGCGCCGACGCTCGACAAGCTGCGCACGCTGTTCCAGCCGGCGGCTGCAGCGAAGGGGCTGTCGCTCGATGTCGCGGTCACGCCCGGCGCGCCGACCGAGATCGAGACCGATCCGCAGCGGCTGGAGCAGGTGCTCAAGAATTTCGTGTCGAACGCGATCAAGTTTACCGAGTCCGGAACGGTGACGCTGGAGACGGCGGCGCGCGAGGATGGGCGGATCGCATTCACCGTGCGCGACACCGGGGTCGGCATTCCGGCCGAACAGCAACAGGTGATTTTCGAGGCGTTCCGCCAGGCCGACGGGACGGTCAGCCGCAAATATGGCGGCACGGGGCTTGGCCTGTCGATCTCGCGCGAGCTGGCGCATCTGCTCGGCGGCGAGGTGAGCGTGGCGAGCGCACCGGGACAGGGCAGCGCGTTCACGCTGATCTTGCCCGACGTCTATGAGCCGGTCGCGGTCGGCCCCGCGCCAATTCCGGCGCCTGCACCGACCCGCGCGCGCCCGTCCAACCCCAAGCCGGGAAAGAAACGCGGCGTGGTCCCGGCAGAGGATGACCGTGAGCGGTTGTCCGGCGACGCGCGCGTCATCCTGATCGTCGAGGACGATCCGGTGTTTGCGCGCATCCTGTGCGAAATCGCGCACGAACAGGGGTTCCAGTGCCTGATCGCGGGAACGGCGGACGAGGGCGCGTTGATGGCGCGGCAATATATCCCGCATGCCGTGATCCTCGACATGAACCTGCCCGATCACACCGGGCTGTCGGTACTCGACCGGATCAAGCGCGACGTGCGCACGCGGCACATTCCGGTTCATGTCGTGTCGGTCGACGACGACAGCCAGGCCGCGCTGTCGAGCGGGGCGGTCGGTTACCTGTTCAAGCCGGTGAAGCGCGAGCAGCTGATCGACATGCTCGAAGGGCTGGAAGCGCGGATGGCGCAGCGGATGCGCCGCGTGCTGGTGGTCGAGGACGATGCGCAGCAGGCGGAGAGCGTCAAATTGCTGCTCGCCAGCCGCGAAGTCGAGACGATCGAGGCGCATTCGGCGGCGCAATGCGTCGAGCTGCTCGGCCAGCAGACCTTCGACTGCATGGTGCTCGACCTCAACCTGCCCGACGCGTCGGGGTTCGACCTGCTCGAGAAATTGAGCGGGGACGAGAGCCTCGGCTTCCCGCCGGTGATCGTCTACACGGGCCGCGACCTAAGCGCGGACGAGGAATTGCGGCTGCGCAAATATTCCAAGTCGATCATCGTCAAGGGCGCCAAGTCGCCCGAACGCCTGCTCGACGAGGTGACGTTGTTTCTCCATCAGGTCGTGTCCGACCTGCCCGAACCGCAACAGGCGTTGATCGCCAAGTCGCTGACCCGTGATGCAGCGCTGGAAGGGCGCAGCGTGCTGCTCGTCGAGGACGACATTCGCAACGTTTATGCGGTGACCAGCATCTTCGAGCCGCACGGCGTCGATGTCCGCATCGCGCGCAACGGGCGTGAGGCGCTGACCGCGCTGGAAAGCTCGGCGGCGGGCGAGAAGCCGGTCGACCTGGTCCTGATGGACGTGATGATGCCGGAGATGGACGGACTGACCGCGACCCGCGAACTGCGCAAGGCGAGCTGGGGCCGCGACCTGCCGGTGATCATGCTGACTGCCAAGGCGATGGCGCGCGACCAGCAGGAATGCCTCGATGCCGGGGCCAATGACTATCTAGCCAAGCCGCTCGACGTCGACAAACTGCTCAGTCTGGTGCGCGTATGGATGCCGCGATGAAGGAGGTGTTCGCGCCGCACGAGGAGATCGAACTCGATCTGTTGCTGGAAGCGATCCACCGGCATTTTCATTACGACTTTCGCGGCTATTCGCGCGCGTCGCTGCACCGGCGGATGGAGCGCGCGCAGCAGCATTTCGGGTGCGAGAGCCTGTCGCAGCTCCAGCACAGGCTGCTGCGCGAACCGGGGGTATTCGAACAGCTGCTGGCGTTCCTGACCATCCAGGTCAGCGAGATGTTTCGCGACCCCGGCTATTTCCGGGCCTTGCGCGAGCGCGTGATCCCGCATCTGCGCACCTATCCTTCGCTCAAGGTGTGGATCGCGGGATGCGCCAATGGCGAGGAATTCTACTCGCTCGCCATCCTGTTCCGCGAGGAGGGGCTGGAGGATCGCACGATCTTCTACTGCACCGACATCAGCCCGGCGGCGCTGCAAAAGGCGGAAGCCGGGATCTTCGGCCTCGACCGCATCCAGCAATTCACCGAGAACCACCGGCTGGCGGGCGGCAAGTCGTCGCTCTCGGACTATTACACCGCAGCCTATGGTGCGGCGGTGTTCGACAAGAGCCTGCGCCGCCGCGCGGTATTCGCCGAGCATAACCTCGCCAGCGACTCCGTCTTCACCGAGGCGCAGCTGGTGTCGAGCCGCAATGTGCTGATCTATTTCGACCGGGCGTTGCAGGATCGCGCGCTGGGGCTTTTCGGCGAATCGCTGGTGCGCGGCGGGTTCCTGGGGCTGGGGTCGAAGGAGACGTTGCGCTTCTCGTCGCAATCAGACGGGTTCGACGATTTCGATGTCCCCGAAAAGATTTTCCGTCGCAATGCGGCGGCACTGGCGGGGGTGCGCGATGCCGCCTGAACCGGTCCCCGTCCTTGCCGTGGACGACATCCCCGAGAACCTCGCCGCGCTCGATGCGCTGCTGAGCGGGGAGGGGGTCGAGCTGGTGCGCGCGCGATCGGGGGCCGAGGCGCTCGAACTGCTGCTGCACCGTGATTTCGCCGTCGCGCTGCTCGATGTTCAGATGCCGGGGATGGACGGGTTCGAGCTGGCCGAGCTGATGCGCGGGACCGAGCGGACGCGGCGCATTCCGATCATGTTCCTGACCGCCGTCGCCACCGACGAGATGCGCAAGTTCCGCGGCTATGAGGCGGGCGCGGTCGACTATCTGCTGAAACCCGTCGATCCGCAGATCGTGCGCAACAAGGTCGGCATCTTCGTCGAGCTGTTCCAGCACCGCCGCGAGATCGCGCGGCAGCGTGATGCGCTGTCCGAGGCGCTGGGCCGGCTCAGGGCGCATGGCGACAATTCGCCGCTCGCGGTCGTCGAGCTGGACGGCGAGCAGCGCATCCTCGCCTGGTCGAACGGTGCCGAGCGGCTGTTCGGCTGGCGCGCGCACGAGGTGTGCGGGTTCCGCCCGTGCGAGTTCGAGTGGATCGCGCCCGAACATGGCCCGGCCTTCGCGGCGCTGATCGCCGACATGATCGGCGGGCAGCGGGTGCGCGAGATGCAGCCATTGCGGATGCGGACCACCGAAGGGGTGATGCTCGATTGCGAATGCTATTGCTCGGCGCTGCACGACGCCGCGGGCAGGCTGACGTCGGTCAATGTCCAGATCCTCGACGTCAGCGCGCGCAAGCGGGGCGAGGATACGCAGCGGCTGCTGATCGGAGAGCTCAATCACCGGGTGAAGAACACGCTGGCATCGGTGCAGGCGATCGCGACCCAGACGTTGCGCCATTCGACCGGACCCTCGGATTTCGCGCCGACCTTTATCGGGCGCATCCATGCGCTCGCCAAGGCGCACTCGCTGCTGAGCAGCGCGACCTGGGAGGGGGCGCGATTGCGCGAGTTGATCGAGGGGCAGTTGCGGATCGGGGCGATACCGCCCGACCGGCTGGGGATCGAGGGACCGGAGCTGGACCTGGCCCCCGAGCCCGCGTTGCATCTGGCGCTGGTGCTGCACGAGCTGGTGACCAACGCACACAAATATGGGTCGCTATCGGTGCCCGAAGGGCGCGCCGATATGCGTTGGCACGTCAGCGGCGCGACGTTGCGGCTCGAATGGATCGAGAGCGGCGGACCGCCGGTCACGCCGCCGACGCGCCGCGGCTTTGGCACCGCGCTGATCGAGCGCAGCCTGAAGGCCGAGGGCGGCGTTGCAACCTCGACCTATGCGCCCGACGGACTGCGCTGGACGCTCGACCTGCCGTTCACCGGCAAGTCGCGGCTCGGCCCGGCACAACGCGCGATCGCCCGCAGCGCCGCGCTGGCACCCGCCGGTCGGCATGCCCTGCTTACGGGCAAGCGCTTCCTGATCGTCGAGGACGAACCGCTGGTGATGCTCGAACTGGTCGACCTGCTGAACGGGGCAGGCGCGACGGTCGCGGGACAGGCGTCGGCGCGGTCCGATGCGCTGGAGCTGGCGCGCGTCGCAGAGGTCGATGGCGCGCTGCTCGACGGCAATCTTCAGGGCGAAATGGTCGATGAGATCGCCGCCGCGCTGGCCGCGCGGGGCGTGCCGTTCCTGTTCGTCAGCGGCTATGGGCGCGAGCATCTGCCTGCACAGTTCGACCGGGTGGTGGTCGTGACCAAGCCGTTCGCGCCGACGGTGCTGCTCGACAGCGCGGCGAGCCTGTTCGGCAGCGAGGCTGCAACCGTGCCCTGATCGGTGCCGGTTGCGGTTGACTTGCCCCCTCCATTGGCCTTGATCGTTCCTATGGCAACGGATGAGGCCGGACACGCGGCCGGAACAGCGCAGACCGGCGATCAAGCGGCGCGGATGCGCGGGCCGGGCCGTCGCCTCCGCGGGGCGGTGACCAACAAGATTGGTACGGCGATCCTGTCGGGGGAGTATCAGCCGGGCGACGTGCTGCCTGGTGAGATCGCCGCGGCCGAGGCTCTCGCCGTGTCGCGCGGTGCCTATCGCGAAGCGGTGCGCGTGCTGGCGGCCAAGGGGCTGGTCGAAAGCCGGACCAAGGCGGGTACCCGCGTGCTGCCGCGCGAGCGATGGAATCTGCTCGATCCCGAAGTGCTTGCCTGGGCCTTTGCCGGCGATCCCGATGCGCGGCTCATCCGCAGCCTGTTCGAACTGCGGCTGGTGATCGAGCCCGCTGCCGCCCGGTTCGCCGCGCTGCGCCGGAGCAAGACGGACATCAAGCGGATGCGCGATGCGCTGGCGGGGATGCGGCGGCATTCGCTGGCGACGGCGGAGGGACAGGCGGCCGATCGCAACTTTCATGATGCATTGTTGCGCGCGACCGACAATGACGCGCTGGTCGCGATCAGCGCGTCGATCGGCGCGGCCGTGGCGTGGACGACGCGGTTCAAGCAACGCACACGCGCGCTGCCGCGCGATCCCATTCCCGATCATGCCCGTGTGTTCGACGCCATTGTCACGGGCGATGGCGAAGCGGCGAGCGAGGCAATGCGGCTGCTGGTCGAATATGCGCTCGCGGATACGCGCGATGCGATGGCGCACGAAGGCCGCCCGGACTCCGCCTGATCCGCGCGGCGATCGCGCGCGCCATCGATCCCGTCAATGCCCAGCCCCAACAAAAAACCTGTTGGCCCGAATCGGTGTTAGCGCTACCAGAACGGTGAGGTCTCACCCGAATGCGACCCATAGGAGAGAGAGATGAAGCGAAGCGTGACCCTGTCCGTCCTGATGCTCGGCGCATGCCTTGCCGCGTGCAGCACCGGAAGCGCCGATAACCAGGCCGAACCTGCGGGCAATGCCGTTGTCGCCAAGTCGCCCGATGGTCGCGCCTATCGCGAACAGCCACTGGTCACCGAAATCTTCGTCGCCGACCCCTCGGCGCATGTCTTCAATGGCAAGATCTACGTCTATCCCAGCCACGATATCGATGCCGGCGTGCCCGACGACGATCTGGGCAATCAATATGCGATGCGCGACTATCGCGTGCTGAGCATGGACAGGATCGGTGGTCCCGTGACGATCGGCCCGGTCGCGCTCGACGTGAAGGACGTGCCCTGGGCGTCGCAGCAGATGTGGGCGCCCGACGCGGCGTACAAGAACGGCACCTATTATCTCTATTTCCCGGCGCGCGATAAGTCCAAGGACAAGAACGGCCTCGGCGCATTCCGCATCGGTGTCGCCACCTCGAAGAATCCGATGGGGCCGTTCACGCCGGAGCCGAACTATATCCCCGGCAGCTTCTCGATCGACCCTGCCGTCTTCACCGACGAAGATGGCACAAGCTACATGTATTTCGGCGGGATCTGGGGTGGGCAGCTGCAGCGCTGGAAGGACGGCGTCTATAATCCCAACGGGTCCGACACCGACCTGATGCAGGACGACAAGCCCGCGCTGTCGGGCAAGGTCGTCAAGATGAACCCCGACATGAAAACGTTCGCGGAGCCGGTGCGCGACGCCGTGATCCTGGACGAAAAGGGCAAGCCGGTGCTGGGCGGTGACCATGACCGACGCTTCTTCGAGGCCGCCTGGGTCTTCAAGCGCGGCGGCAAATATTATTACACATATTCCACCGGCGACACGCATTTCGTGAACTACGCGATCGGCGACAATCCCTATGGCCCGTTCACCTTCAAGGGGCATATCCTCAAGCCCGTGCAGGGCTGGACGTCGCATCATTCGATCATCGAATGGGGCGGGAAATGGTGGCTGTTCTACCATGACACCCAGCTCAGCGGGAAAAACCATCTGCGCAGCGCCAAGGTGACCGAACTCAAGTTCAATCCCGACGGCACGATCCCCACCATCGACCCGTTCCTGCCCTGATGTTCCTCGGCATCGATATCGGCACGTCGGGCGTGAAGGCGGTGGCGCTGGACGAGACCGGCGCCGTCGCGGGGGCAGGGCACCGCCGCGCTCACCGTTCAGCGGCCGCAACCGGGCTGGTCGGAACAGGATCCGGCCGCCTGGTGGCTGGCGACCACCGCTGCGGTGCAGGCGATCGATCCTGCGGTCCGGCGGTCGATCCGTGGCGTTGGGATTGCCGGGCAGATGCACGGCGCGACCCTGCTCGACGGCGATGACAAGCCGCTGCGCCCCGCGATCCTGTGGAATGACGGCCGCTGCGACCTGGAGTGCGACGAGCTGGAGGCGGCGGTCCCCGATCTGCGCGCGATCACTGGCAATATCGCAATGCCCGGCTTCACCGCGCCGAAACTGCTGTGGGTGCGCAAGCATGAGCCGGAGTTGTTCGCGCAGGTCCGCGCCGTGCTGCTGCCCAAGGACTATGTCCGATTGATGATGACCGGCGACAAGGCGTCGGACCTGTCGGATTCGGCGGGAACCTTGTGGGTCGATGTCGCCCGGCGCGACTGGAGCGACGAAATCCTGTCCGCCACCGGCCTGTCGCAGGCGGCGATGCCGAAGTTGTACGAGGGGAGCGAGGTCACCGGATCGCTGCGTCCCGAAGTCGCCGAACTATGGGGCATGCCGCAGGTGCCGGTGGTCGCGGGCGGCGGCGACAATGCCGCAGGCGCGGTCGGGGTCGGCGTGGTGCGCGACGGCGATGCGCTGCTGTCGCTCGGCACATCGGGCGTGATCTTTGTCGCGACCGACCAGTTCCGCCCCAATCCGGCGCGCGCCGTCCACGCCTTTTGCCACTGCCTGCCGGGCATGTGGCACCAGATGAGCGTGCACCTGTCCGCCGCGTCGTGCATCGACTGGGTGGCGCGGCTGACGGGTGCTGCGGGGGGCCGCCGACCTGTTCGCGCGCGCCGAGGCCGCCGGGCCGGGGACGGGGGAAGAGCTCTTCCTGCCCTATCTCTCGGGCGAGCGGACGCCGCATAACGATGCGCGGGTGCGCGGCGCGTTCCTCGGCCTCGACAATGACACCGATCCGAACCGGCTGGCGCAGGCGGTGCTGGAGGGCGTCGCCTTTGCGCTCGCCGACGGGCTCGACGCGCTGCGCGATGCGGGGACGCAGGTGTCGCAGCTGTCGGTGATCGGCGGCGGTGCGCGCTCGGGCTATTGGGGCCGGATCATCGCCGCCGCGTTCGAAGTGCCGCTGGTCTATCTGAAGGGTGGCGAGGTCGGCCCAGCGCTGGGGGCCGCGCGGCTCGCCCAGCTCGCCGTCGACGGCGGCGATCCCGCCAGCGTCTGCGCCGCGCCGCCGGTGTCGCAGCGCATCGAACCCGAAGCCGATCTGATCGAGCGTCTTGCCGCGCGCAAAACGCTGTTCCGCCAAGCCTATCCCCGCATCACGCCCAAGAAAGGTCACTAAAATGTCCGCCGCCGACTATTTCGCCGACTTCCCCACGATCGCGTTCGAGGGGCCGGAGAGCGACAATGAGCTCGCCTACCGCTTCTACGACAAGAATCGCGTCGTGTTCGGCAAGACGATGGAGGAGTATCTCCGCTTCGCCGTGTGCATGTGGCACACCTTCTGCTGGCCGGGTTCCGACGTGTTCGGCGCGGGCACGTTTCAGCGCCCCTGGCTCGCCAATCCCGATCCGACGCAGGCGGCGGCGCAGAAGCGTGAGACGGCGCTGGGCTTCGTCCAGAAGCTCGACCTGCCCTTTTACTGTTTCCACGATGTCGATGTGATGGAGCCCGCGACCGACGTTGCGTCCTATCAGCGCAATTTCGCCACTGCGGTCGATCATCTCGAAACGTTGCAGGGCCAGACCGGGCGCAAGCTGCTGTGGGGTACTGCAAACCTGTTCTCCGACCCGCGCTATGCGGCGGGTGCGGCGACCAGCCCCGATCCGGAAGTCTATGCTTGGGCCGCGCTGCAGGTCCGCTCGGCGCTCGATGCGACCAAGCGGCTGGGTGGCGCCAACTATGTGCTGTGGGGCGGTCGCGAGGGCTATGAGACGCTGACCAACACCGATCTCAAGCGCGAACTCGACAATTTCGGGCGGTTCCTCGCCCTCGTCGTCGAGCACAAGCACAAGATCGGCTTCACCGGCACGATCCTGATCGAGCCGAAGCCGCACGAGCCGACCAAGCATCAGTACGACTTTGATTCTGGCGACCGTGTACGGCTTCCTCAAGCGCTACGGCCTGGAGAAGGAAGTGTGCGTGAACATCGAGGCGAACCACGCCACGCTGTCGGGCCACACGTTCGAGCATGAGATCGCGACGGCGGCGGCGTTCGGCATATTCGGGTCGATCGACGCCAATCGCGGCGACCATCAGAATGGCTGGGACACCGACCAATTCCCCAATTCGGTCGAGGAAACGACACTGGCGATGCTGGAGATCGTGCGCGCGGGCGGGTTCACCACCGGCGGGTTCAACTTCGACGCCAAGGTGCGTCGCCAGTCGGTCGATGCCGAGGATCTGTTGCACGGCCATATCGGCGGGGTCGATGTCGTCGCGGCGGCGCTGCTCAATGCCGAGCGGATCATCGCCGACGGGC
This sequence comes from Sphingomonas sp. J344, assembly GCF_024700005.1. Classification (NCBI taxonomy): domain Bacteria; kingdom Pseudomonadati; phylum Pseudomonadota; class Alphaproteobacteria; order Sphingomonadales; family Sphingomonadaceae; genus Sphingomonas; species Sphingomonas sp. J344. The sequence goes on from NZ_JAJONB010000001.1 coordinate 2,077,589, forward strand.
GCATCGATGCGTTCAAGAAGCAGCGCTATGCCGGTTGGGACGGTGAGCTGGGCCAGATGATCCACCGCGACGGCACCAGCCTGTCCGACATCGCCGACCATGCGGTGAGCGCCAACCTCGATCCCAAGCACAAGTCGGGCAAGCAGGAGCGGCTCGAGAATCTCATCAATCGCTTCGTGTGAGGGCCGCGCGGCGGCGCGTCTGCAGGTCCGCCGCCGCCGTTGGGCGAACCCGGGTCAGCGAACCGCGTTGCGCGCCTCGCGTGGCGAATGGCCGAAGCGGCGACGGTACATCCGGGCAAAGCTGGACAGATCGAGAAATCCGGAGCGATAGGCCGCGTCGGTGACCGAGAGTGTCGCGTCATGCAGCAGGAGCGCGCGCGAGTGTTCCAGCCGGGCTGCCCGGATCGCTTCGGCGACGCCTTCCTGATACCGCCCGAACAATCGGTAAAGCGAAGCGCGCGACAGGCCGAGCAGCTGCGCAAGGCGCGCCATCTCGCAGCCGAATCACTGATGTGATAGGCACCTAAAATGAGGTCCGAGACCGATCATCTTCCAGAGCGCCAGCAGCGCGAACTCGAGCGCGTGCGCGCTATCCTGCTCGAGGAATTCGACAGGGCGATCGGTTCTGCAACCGCCGCGCACAAACGCAATGGCAAAGTGCTCAAGATCATCCTGTTCGGCAGCTATGCCCGCGAGGATTGGGTCGACGAACCCGACAATGGCTATCAGTCCGACTTCGATCTGCTGATCGTCGTCAGCCATGCTGACCTCACCGATATCGCGGACTATTGGTACGTCGCCGAGGACAGGATCGCGCGCGATTCCAGCATCGCACGCCCGGTGAACATCATCGTCCATGCGCTAGACGAGGTGAACCGCAGCCTCTCGCGCGGCGAGTATTTCTGGATCGACATCGCGCGCGACGGCATCGCGCTTTACGAGCTGCCGGGCCATTCACTGGCAATGCCCAAGCCGCTTACCGCTGCCGACGCGCATCGCATGGCGAGCGAGTATTGTGAACGATGGCACGAGAGCGCCGACGAATTTCTAAAGCTTGCGCGATACGCCCAGCAGGAGGGGTTAGCTAACAAAGCGGCGTTCCTGCTGCATCAGGCCACCGAGCACTATTACATCTGCTTCCTGCTTGTGCAGACGCTGTATTTCCCGCGCTCGCACAACATCAAGTTTCTGCGCTCGCTCGCCGAGGACAAGGACCCGCGTTTGGTCGATGCTTGGCCGCGCGCAACGAAGGCCGACCGCGCGCGGTTCGAGCGGTTGAAACGCGCCTATGTCGAGGCGCGCTATTCGGCGAGCTACGCGATTACGCGCGAAGATCTCGATGCGCTGGCACGCTCGGTCGGGAAACTGAGCAATCTTGTAGGCGCGCTTTGCACGGAGCGCCTTGCTGCTCTGAGTGCAGCCGAGGCAGGCTGACAGCCAAACAAACACTGCCTGCTCTCACATCGTCGATCCGCGCGCGCCGAAACGAATAATCTGCCTTGCTGCAAGAATCGACCCGAGCCGCCTGAGATGCCTCCAGGAGGCCCTCTGGTGCCCTCGCGAGATACTGGTGCCCGGGCAAACCAGATGAGATTAAATGTGGAGTATCAGTTCACCCATGACCAAAGGAATTGGCCTCATGATCGACCAAAAAATGCAACCGATCAGTATCCGTGTCGACGAAGCGTCCACGCTTACCGGCATGGCGCCGTCCCTGCTCTATCGGCTAATAAGGCAGGGCGACATCAATGCAGTGAAAGTGGGCCGACTGAACTTGATACCGCTTGCCGAACTGCGAAGCTTTATGCAGAGAAATAGAACTCGGGCAAAAGATGGCCTGCTGTAGCGGCGCGCGCTGCTGGGTGCTGCATTCAGTTCGCTCTCTGCGGCTATTCGGCACCCCTCTTCTCACGGCGGATCTTGTCACGCTTACGGTCGCGTGCAGTTCGATTGGTGTAGGTGTTGCGCCGCAGGTGAAGCGCCACCGCTAAAACGGCCAGTACCATCAGAACAATAAGACCATAAGCCAACATCAAGCGGGGTTCGATAAATAATACCTGTCGAGAGAAAGTGTGATCGACGTCTATCACGAGCAGGTCGAAGCGCTAAGCGTATTCGTAAGGTGAGCACTGCTCACCTGGCCGCGTCGCGCGCCTCGCGTGGCGAATGGCCGAAGCGGCGACGGTACATCCGGGCAAAGCTGGACAGATCGAGAAATCCGGAGCGATAGGCCGCGTCGGTGACCGAGAGTGTCGCGTCATGCAGCAGGAGCGCGCGCGAGTGTTCCAGCCGGGCTGCCCAGATCGCTTCGGCGACGCCTTCCTCATACCGCCCGAACAATCGGTAAAGCGAAGCGCGCGACAGGCCGAGTAGCTGCGCAAGGCGCGCGGGATCGAACTCGTGATCCGCGCAATGCTGCTCAATGGCGCGAAGTGCTGCGGCGTAGAGCCCGTTTGCGAACGGTTCGGGCTCGTCCTCGACCTCCTTGGGCGCGCTCAGCGCCGCAAGCGCGAGCTCACCCATCACCCGCATCGCAACGTCCCGTTCCGCATCGCTGAGGCGTGCCGCCTCGGCTGCGAGCGCGCGCATATGCGAGGCGAGCAGGCCGCCGATGCCGCTGGTCCGCAGCGCATGCCCGCCAAGGTCATCGACGGCGTCGCCAATCGCCGCGCGAACCGCCGCTCTCGGTAGAAAAATCGCCATTTCCTGATGATCGGGAAGGACGCTGCTCACCGGATGGCCGAAATCTATGACGTAGAGCTGGCCGCGCTGCAGCTTCATTTCGCGGCCATGCTGAACTGCCCCGGTGGTCGGGCTCGCGACCAGGCCGATGCTGATCTCATCCCGGTCGTCGGCCGCGCACATCCGTTTGGTGCGGTCCATGATGAAGCCGCGGGATTCATAGTTCATGAACTCGATGCCGGGTGCGGCGAGCGCGGTGACACGAGCATGGACAGGCGCGTCGGCGCTCGCGCGCGTGCAAGCCATGCGACCGCCCGTATTCGAGAACCAATAGTCGAGCCGCTGCGCTTCCGGGACGGCATCGGTCGACAGTTCGGCATGAACAACTGAGGCCATGCGTGAGACGATGTCACAAGTTGCCGCGCGTGTCCCGCCCCGGCGCGCAACGCTCCCGCATGCAAAGAAACCAGATAATGTCGTTGGGATATCGTAACAACTTGTCCAGACGAGCTAATTTGCCTCCTGTGCCGGTTCCGGACATCGCGACGGCTGTGAGACGTCGGGCACATTCTCGGAGACGTGTGGCCTAACCGCCACGCTTTTGCGCCGACTACCCTTGCCGGGATCAGTCGCGGACAGGATTCGCCGCAGATCCGGGGGACAGAATGAACGGATATATGACTCGTCGAATCGCGACGCTTCTCGGAAGTACGGCGACCGCTCTCGTCCTGCTGGGGCCGGCGGGTGCGGCTGCCCAGTGCGTGCCGGCGTGGGACTCAGCTGTGGCGGCGCGAGTGCTGACGGGATGGACGGACCGACGACCGGACCTTTCCCGGACGCCGGTGTGCCGGGCGGTGGCGGTACGGCGGGACTGACGGTCGATGAAACGATATCCGCGAACATTTCGACATCAGGTGGCACCCCGGCACTCGATGTGATCAGTCGTGGCGGGCGCGGGGGCAAGGGCGGGACCGGCACGCTGATCGGTGGCCGCGGAGGTGCCGGCGGCGACGGCGGCTCGGTCGCGATCAACCTGTCCGGCAGTTTCACGACCATTGGCGATCTGGGTGCCGGGGTTCATCTCGGCAGCTATGGCGGGCGCGGTGGCGACAGCGGTGTGACCGGACTGCTGGCGTCGCTGGATCCGGGGCGTGGCGGTGCGGGCGGCGACGTCCTCCTCTTGACCGGCGCGAGGGTCTCGACCGACGGGTTCGCGACGTCGGGTATCTTCGTCGAGAGCCTTGGCGGCATGAGTGGAGCTCAATCGGCGCGCGGCGGCGGCCTCGGTCCGCTGTCGGGAGCGGGCGGACGCATCACGATCGTCAACACCGGCGCGGTGACGACCCTGGGCGCTGAATCGCGTGCGATCCATGCGATCAGCATCGGCGGGACGGGCGCGGACTGGGTCGCGGCGTCGCGTGGCGGAGGGCGCGGTGGCGCCGGCGGCGCGGTGTCGGTCACGAGTAGCGGTTCGCTTCAGACCGCCGGTGCCTTTGCGCATGGTGTCGATGCCTTTTCGGGGGTGGTGCAGGGGGCGACGGTTCCGACACGTCCAGCGCTTTCTCGACTGCAGCGGGGCCGGGTGGCACCGGCGGCGGCGGCGCGGCAGTGGACGTTGTGCTTTCGGGTACGATCACGACCCTCGGCAACGACGCGACCGGCGGCCGCGTCGCCAGTCAGGGCGGCCGCGGGGGTGCCGGGGGCACCGGCAGCGCGGTGTTCGGCGAAGGTCGTGGCGGTGACGGTGGCCGGGGCGGCGACGGCGGCAGCGCGACGGCGGCGATCAATGGCACGATCGTCACTGCAGGAACCGCGCGACGGGGCTGGCGGTCATGAGCATCGGCGGCGATGGCGGCAATGCGGGCGCTGGTGCCGGCGCTGCTGCGACTGGCGGCACCGGGGGTGCTGGCGGTGTCGGAGGCGCGATCGAAATAGTGATCGGCACCGGGGGACGCATCACTACAGCGGGGATCGAGGCGCATGCAGTCGCGGCGCTCAGTCGCGGCGCTCGCGGTGGCGTTGGTGGCAACGCCAGCGGCTTTTTCGGCGATGCTGCGGGCGGCGGTGCCGGGGGCGACGGCGGCGCGATCGACATTGAAAGCCTTGGCACCCTCGTCACCAGCGGAAGGGACGCGATGGGGATTTCGGCGCTGAGCGTCGGCGGCTCCGGCGGCTATGGTGGAAGCAGCGGCGGCGTGATCGCTATCGGGGGCAGTGGCGGGGGCGGCAGCGACGGCGGGCGGATCGACGTCGTTCATGGCGGCACCATCACCACCGGTGGCGATGGCGGCCACGGCATCTTCGCGTCAAGCATCGGGGGAGATGGTGGTCTGGCGGCCGGAGCGGCGGGACTGGTCGCGTTCGGCGCGCGTGGCGGTGGCGATGGCACGCTCGCCTGTCTGTTGCAGCCAGCGGGATGCAACAATGGCGGCACCGTCACGGTCATCAATCGCGGGGCGATCCGCACCGGCGGCGATCTCGCGCTCGGCATCCTCGCCCAGAGCATCGGCGGCGGCGGCGGCGCGGGAAGTTCGCAGGCCGGCTGGCTGACGATCGGGGGATTTGGCGGCGAAGGCGGCGACGGGCGTGCGGTGACGATCACCAACGAGTCGACCGGTACGATTGTCACGACCGGCGATCAGGCGCCGGCGATGCTTGCGCAGAGCGTCGGCGGCGGTGGCGGTTTCGCAGGCAATGCCGACAGTATCGCGGTTGGGGTGACTGCCGCGATCGGCGGCGACGGCGGCAATGGCGGCAATGGCGGCCGGGTAGAGATCGTCAACCATGCCGCATTGGCGACCAAAGGTTATGACTCGCCGATCATCCAGGCGCAGAGCATTGGCGGCGGCGGCGGCAATGGCGGCGACGCCACGACCGAGGGACTTGCCCTGTTCACGGTCGCGGTCGGCGGATCGGGATCGGCGGGTGGGGATGGCGGACTGGTAACCGTGCGCAATCGTGGCGCACTCGCCGGCGATCTCGACCGGTCTAGCGGCATTGTGGCGCAGAGCATCGGTCGCGGCGGCGGCACCGGCGGCTCGGGCTATACCGCGACTGTGTTTCCGGTGGTCGATATCGGCATTGCCGTCGGCGGTCGCGGCGATGGCGGCGGCAGCGGCGGGCGCGTCGAGGTCGAAAATTGGGGCGCGATCTCGGTCGCCGGCGACGACAGCCGCGGCATTTTTGCACAAAGCATCGGCGGCGGCGGCGGTATGGGCGGATCGGCCGTCGCCTATACGCTCAGTGGTGGTCCCAAAATATCCTTCTCCGCCTCGGTCGCCGTTGGCGGTGCGGGCGGTAGCGGCGGCAATGGGTCGCTGGTGACGGTCGGCAACCATGGCCGGATCAACGCCTATGGCGATGCGGGTCACGGCATTCAGGCACAAAGCGTGGGCGGAGGCGGTGGCGTGGGCGGCGATGCCTCGGCGTCGGCGACAGCGATCACGGTGACCGGCAGCAGCATCGCGCTGACCGTGGCCGTCGGGGGTAGCGGCGGTGCCGGTGGCCATGGCGGATCGGTTGACGTGACCAACACGGCGGCGGTCACCACGCTGGGCGCGCGCGCGCATGCGATCTTCGCCCAGAGTGTGGGTGGCGGCGGCGGCGAAGGGGGGGCTGGGCGACGCATCGGCGACCCAGCTCAATGCGCGCGCCGGGATGCTGGCCAAGTTCGCGCTCAAGACCGGTGCCAGAGTCTTCAAGACCGCCACGCCCACCTTCGCCAAGGGGCGGGCAATCCAGATCGCGGTCGGCGTCGGCGGCGCGGGCGGTGCGGCCGGGAATGGCGGCACCGTGGAAGTGGTCAACAGCGGTGCGCTGATGACCGATCTCTATGGTTCGCACGGCATTCTCGCGCAGAGTGTAGGCGGTGGCGGCGGATCGGGGGGCCTCGGCTTTTCGGATGCGACCGGAATTCCGCTGACCGCCGCGTTCGGCGCTTCGGTCGGGGTCGGCGGTGAGGGCGGCGCGTCGGGCAACGGCGGCGCGGTCACGGTGATCAACACCGGCAGCATCGTCACCTATGGTGGCAACGCGTTCGCGATCATGGCGCAAAGCGTCGGTGGGGGCGGCGGCTTTGCCGATACGGGAGCGGACCTGACTGGCGGTCAGGGCGGCGACGGCTCGGGGGTCGGCGGCTTCGGTTCGATCAACCTCAGCATCGGCGGCACGGGCGGTGCCAATGGCGACGGCAATGCGGTGATGGTCGATCATGCAGGCACCCTCGTCACGCACGGCAAGACCGCGCATGCGATCTTCGCACAGAGCGTGGGCGGCGGCGGCGGCTTTGGCGGCGATGCCAGCAACAACATCATGGGCAAGATCAGCGTCGCGGGCGACGGCACGGGCGAGGGCGATGGAGGCGCGGTCCTGGTTGCCTTTAACGGCACGATCATGACCTCGGGCGCAGGCGCCTATGGCGTGCTTGCGCAAAGCGTGGGCGGAGGCGGCGGCATCGGCGGCGATGTCACCACGCTGCCGCTCAGCGTGCTCGGCCAGCAACTGGTGCCCGCAGTGTGGGCGGGCTTCGTCCAGGTCGACGGGATGAACGGCAAGGGTGGCAATGGCGGTGACGTGATCGTCGACGGCATGGGCGCGATCGTCACGACTGGCGCCGGCGCGCACGGCATATTTGCCCAGAGCGTTGGCGGCGGGGGGCGGCATCCACGGCTCGATTCTGCTCGCCGATTTCACGGGCGTGCCGCCCGGCGAGAACCCGCAAATCTCCGGCGTTGCCGATCTGATCTTTGGCAGCGTCGGCAACTTCGGGACTGCCGGCATCGTCGATGTAACGCACAGCGGCGGGATCAGCGCGACCGGCAACAATGCCAGCGCGATCTGGGCGCAGAGCGTCGCAGGCATGCCCGACGCTGGAAAGCGCCAGGCTGGCGGCGATGTTTCGGTCAGGGTCGCCGGTGGCGACTATCGCGGTGGCGGCGGAGACGGGGCAGGGATCCGGGTCGCCAATGGCAATCTCAACACGATCACCATCGGCCCGGGTGCCAGCGTTTCGGCCCAGAGCGGCGTTGCGATCCGCGTGACCGACGATGCCGGCTTTGCGCGGACGACGATCTCAAACGCTGGTACTGTCATCGGCAATGTGCTGGCAGGCGAGGGCGTGCGCAGCGATTTCGCCAATCTGATGGGCGGGCTTTTTCTCCCCGGCAGCCACGTGACGCTCAGGGGCGGCACGCTCTCCAATGCCGGGACGATTGCGCCGGGTGGCTATGGCCTGATCCAGACCACCACGCTCACCGGCGGATATACGCAGACAACGGGCGGCGCGCTCGATCTGGATATCCGGATCGGCGGGGCATCGGACCGAATCGCCGCGACGGGGGGCGGTGGCGATATCGGGCCAGGTTCGCCCGACGGTCGACGCCTTTGCCGGTGCCTGGGCACCCGTGACGATCCTCACTGGATCAAGCGCAAGCGTCGCCGGCGTGTCGGTCCGCGATACGCTGGCAGTCGACTGGTCGGCGAGCGCCATAGGACAGAATGTGGTTCTCGACGCGCGATTCGATTTCGGGTTGCGCGGCACCAACCCGGCCGGGCTCAACGCCGATGAACAGGCATTGGGCGGGCACCTTGACGCCGCCGCGATCACCAATGGCGCAGGTCTCAGCATGCTGCTGACGCCGCTCGCCAACATGACCGTGCCAGCCGACTACAAGGCCGCCCTCGAGACCCTGACGCCCGAGCCTTATGCTGCCCAGCGCTGGCTGGGTGTGCGCGCAACCGCACAGTTCGCCGACGCGGTGCTGAGTTGTCGTGACAGCTCCAATGACACGCCGCTGCGCGAGGCGAGTTGCGCCTGGATCCTCGGCAACGACCGCAACTTTGCCGCGGACGCAACGCCCGCCACCGTCGGCTTTCGCGAAGACGCGCAGAGCGTGAGTGGGGGCGTCCAGTTCAAGCTGGGTGACAATTGGGTGCTCGGCGCAGCGGGCGGGTACGAGACCGGGGACTTCGTTCAGCCCAACCGGGCCACTGGCGCGATTGAGCGGACACTGCTCGCGGGAACGGCAAAATACATGACCGGCCGCTTTGTCGGCTCCTTCACCGTCGCCGCAGCGCTGGGTCAGGCGACCACTGCCAGGATCGTGTCGGCGACAGTTCCCGCCATCTCTTCGAGCTCGGGCAAGTTCGATACCTATACTCTCCGGGCCAGGGTCGCCTATGGCCTCTCGTTCGGCAGCGTGACGATCGCGCCACGCGCCGACTTCGACCTGAGCTTGGTCCGCAATGGCCCGATTACTGAGGCAGGTTCCGGGGCGCTGTCGCTGGTCCTGCCGAGACAATCGGAATCGCTCTTCGCCTTCACCCCGGCAATAGAGGCGGGTATGACGCTCGACATCGGCAAGGCGCGCATTCGTCCCCTCATTTCGGTCGGTGCCACCCTCTTCGAAAAGGCCCAACTGAGCATTTCCGCCGCGCTTGCGGGCGCTCCCGGCGGAATCGCTCCATTCGCCGCATCCGCAGAGTTAAATGGCCCGCTCTATAATTTTAGCGGAGGCGTGGAGGTGACGGGGATGTTGGGTGCGATCCTGCGTCTCGAATATACCGGACGCTTCGCTGAGGGCGTGGAGGAACAGAGCGCGTCGGCAAAGCTGGGATGGCGCTTTTGACGGCGCCGACCCACGCCCGCTCTGGCGGCTCCACCGTCCGCTGGAATACCGTCTGACGAATAGTGAGGTGATGAGTGCTCGGCATGTCGCCAGAGAGCGCGCCGGTTCACGTCACCGGGGCTAAATCGAGCTGCTGTCGGGGTATGCGCCAAATTGGCGGAAAGCCTGAAATCCGCAAAGCCTGCGGATGGTGACCCCTACGGGAATCGAACCCGTGTTTCAGCCGTGAAAGGGCCGCGTCCTAACCGCTAGACGAAGGGGCCGTGAGGCGAGGGCGTCCGTTAGGCGCAGTGCTTTGCCGGGTCAAGAGGGTAAGCGACGGGTTTCAAGTTTATCGCTGGAGCCGTGTCTGGTCGGCGCGTCGCGGCCGCAGACTCGACGTCAACCTCGCCTGATCTGGCGAAATTCCGGTAGACGGACCCGCAAAACGGCCATAGCGCGATGGCGGCAATTGTGCCCTGTCGCGCTGTTCGTGCGCGGATTGAAAATCGTTTCGGAGGTTTGTTCGATGCGCATCGCGATGATCGGCACGGGGTATGTTGGCTTGGTGTCGGGCGCCTGCTTTTCCGACTTCGGTCATGATGTCGTCTGCGTCGACAAGGACGCGCGCAAGATCGGGCTGCTGCATCAGAATGTGATGCCGATCTATGAGCCGGGGCTGGCCGAACTGGTCGCGTCGAACGTCAAGGGCGGGCGGCTGTCCTTCACCACCGATATCGCGGAGGGCGTCAAGGGCGCGGACGCGGTGTTCATTGCGGTCGGCACGCCGAGCCGGCGCGGCGATGGCCATGCCGACCTGTCCTATGTCTATGCAGCGGCCGAGGAGATCGCCGCCGCCGCCGATGGCCCGACCGTGATCGTCACAAAGTCGACCGTGCCGGTCGGTACCGGCGACGAGATCGAGCGGATCGTCGCGCGCATCGCCCCCGACAAGGGGATCCGCGTCGTATCCAACCCGGAATTTCTGCGCGAAGGCGCCGCGATCGAGGACTTCAAGCGTCCCGATCGCGTCGTGGTCGGCAGCGAAGACGAGAGCGCCAGCGATGTGATGCGCGGCATTTATCGTCCGCTTTCGCTCAACCAGTCGGCACCTGTCATGTTCACCGGCCGCCGCACCGCCGAGTTGATCAAATACGCCGCCAACGCCTTTCTGGCGGTCAAGATCACCTTCATCAACGAAATCGCGGACCTGTGCGAACAGGTCGGCGCGGACGTGCAGGAGGTGTCGCGCGGCATCGGCATGGACAATCGCATCGGGCGCAAGTTCCTGAATGCCGGTCCGGGCTATGGCGGGTCGTGCTTCCCCAAGGACACGCTGGCGCTGCTCAAGACCGCCGACGATAACGAGACGCCGCTGCGGATCGTCGAGGCGACGGTCCAGGTCAACGATCATCGCAAGCGGGCGATGGGCCGCAAGGTGATCAAGGCAATGGGGGGGCGACGTGCGCGGCAAGACGGTCGCGATCCTTGGCCTGACCTTCAAGCCGAATACCGACGATATGCGCGATGCGCCGTCGATCGCGGTGATCCAGACGTTGCAGGACGCGGGGGCCACGATCCGCGCCTATGACCCTGAGGGCGTCGAACAGGCCCGGCCGCTGCTCAAGGATGTCGAGTTCACCGACGGCCCCTATGCGGCGGCGCAGGGTGCCGATGCGCTGGTCATCGTGACCGAATGGGACGAGTTCCGGGCGCTCGACCTCAAGCGGATGAAGAGCGAGCTAAGCCAGCCGCTGTTGGTCGACCTGCGCAACATCTATCCAGCCAAGGAAGCGGAGGCTGCGGGCTTTACGCTCGTTGGCGTCGGCAAGGGCTGAGGCGCGGGCGAAGCTGATGGCTTCGCGCTTCACTCCGCCCAGGCTGCATCGTCGAGATGGATTTCGGCGGCCGGACGCGGACCCCAGTCGTCGATCTTCGCGCGGCCCGCGATCCAAAGCCTGCGATCGCGCGGTGCGCCGAGCAGGGCGAGGCCGAGCGGGGTGTCGGCGGCGCGGAAGGCCATCGCCTTGATGCTGCGTCCGTCATCTCCCGCGACGATCGCACGGACATGGCCGTTGCCGACCACGTCGCACTTGATCAGGCGCACCGGCCCGGCGACGACGCGCGGCGCGGGCCAGCCCATGCCATAGGGGCCGCCCGCCTCCATCGCGGTGACGAGGTCGGGATTGACCCCGCCCGGTGCCAGCACTGCATCGAGCAATAGCGCGCGATCGCCCGATGCCCGCTCGACCGCATCGGCGAGCTTGGCGTTGAGGAAGGCGACGAATGCCGGAATCTGGTCCTCGGCAACGGTGACGCCCGCCGCCATCGCATGGCCGCCGCCAGCGATCAGCAGCCCGGCCTCCTTGGCCGCGATGATCGCCGCGCCGAGATCGACGCCCGAAATCGAGCGGCCGGAGCCCTTGCCGATCCCGTCCTCGCCGATCGCGATGACGATTGCCGGGCGACCATGCTTTTCCTTGAGCCGGCCGGCGACGATGCCGATCACCCCGGGGTGCCAGCCGCGTGCGGCGACGACCGCGACCGCACCTTCGGGCTCCATCGCTTCGGCGGATTGCTGGACCTCAGCCTCGATCGCGCGGCGTTCCTCGTTGAGGCGGTTCAGCTCTTCGGCGATGGTGCGCGCTTCGTCGGCATCCTCGGTGGTCAGCAGGCGCACGCCCAGGTCCGACTTGCCGACGCGTCCGCCGGCGTTGATGCGCGGGCCGAGCGCGAAGCCGAGATCGGTGCAGGTCGGCGCGCGGGTCAGGCGGCTCGCCTCGATCAGCGCGTTCATGCCGATATTGCGGCGCTGGCCCATCACCTTGAGCCCCTGCGCGACGAAGGCGCGGTTGAGGCCCTTCAGCTGCGCGACATCGGCGACGGTGCCGAGCGCGACCAGGTCGAGCAGGTCGAGCAGGCGCGGCTCGGCCCGGTTAGCGAAGAAGCCGCGCCCGCGCAGCACGCGGACCAAAGCCGCGCCGAGCAGCCAGGCGACGCCGACCGCGGCGAGATGGCCGTGCGCTGCCCCCTCATCCTCGTCGAGCCGGTTGGGGTTGACCAGCGCCAGTGCGACCGGGAGTTCGGAGGCGCATTTATGGTGGTCGACGACGATCACCTCCGCGCCGACCGCCTTGGCCTCGGCCAGCGCGTCATAGGCCATCGCACCGCAATCGACGGTCACGATCAGGTCGGCGCCGTCGCGCTTCAGTTGCACCAGCGCCTCGCCCGAAGGGCCATAGCCCTCCATCAGCCGGTCGGGGATATAGGCTTTGGGATCGAGGCCGAGATCGCGGAGCAGGCGGATCAGCAGCGCGGCGGAGGTCGCGCCGTCGACGTCGTAATCGCCGAACACCGTGACCTGCTCGCCGCGCTGCACCGCATCGGCGACGCGTTCGGCGGCGCGGTCCATGTCGCGGAAGATCGATGGGTCGGGCATGAAGGCGCGGATGCTGGGGTTGCGATGCGCCTCCAGCTCCTCGCGCGGGCAGCCGCGCGTCAGCAGCAGCTGGGTGACCAGATCGTCGGGCGCGAAGCTGGGGTCGCGCGCATCCGCCGCCAACCCCCGCCAGCGCCATGCTTGGCCGAGGATCGAACGATGGACGTTGAGCACGGGAGTCATCGGGGGGCTTTAGCGTTGTTTGAGAGATAGGGGAATCGCTCGTCCCTTTTCCATCGTCATCCTGAACTTGTTTCAGGATCCACAGCGCCACCAGCGGCTCAGTCGCGTGGGGAATGGTGGATGCTGAAACAAGTTCAGCATGACGGAAGAGGGGCGGGGTCAGTCCTCCAATATCTTCGAATGCACCCGCGTGTCGCGCATCATCAGATAGGTGACCAGCGATACGCCGATCATCGCGGTGACATACCAGTAGAAGCCGCGCTCCATCCCCTGATCCTTGAACCACAGGGCGACATAGGGCGCGGTGCCGCCGAAGATCGCATTGGCGAGCGCATAGGGCAGGGCCACCCCGAGCGTGCGGATATGCGCGGGGAACAGCTCCGCCTTTACCACCGCGTTGATCGACGTGTAGCCGGTGACGATCACCAGCGCGCCCGACATGATCAGGAAGGCGGTGAGCGGAGTCTGGACGGTTTCGATCGTGGTGAAGATCGGCCAAGTGAAGAGGACGCCGAGCACGCCGAAGCCGACCATCAGCGGCTTGCGCCCGATCCGGTCGGAAAGGGCGCCCGCCAGCGGCTGGATACACATGAACACGAACAAAGCGGCGGCGCTGATCTGGGTCGAGACCTGCTTGGTAAAGGCGCCGGTGCCGCTGAGGAAGGTGAGCAGGTAGACCGAATAGGCATAGAAGGCGAGCGTACCGCCGGCGGTCAGCAGCATCACCAGCGCCGCCTCGCGCGGGTGGCGCAGGAACAGGCCGCCGAAGCTGGACCTGTCCTCCGCCGCCGTGCTGCGATTGGCGAAGCTTTCGGTCTCGGGGAGATTGCGGCGGAGCCAGAACACGCCGACCGCGAGCACCCCGCCGATGAAGAATGGGATGCGCCAGCCCCATTCGGCCAGCGCGCTCTCCGCCATCGACCATTGCAGCAGCAACAGCACCGCGAGCGCGACCAGGTGGCCAGAGATCAAGGTCACATATTGAAAGCTGGAATAGAAACCGCGCCGCTCGCGCCCCGCCATTTCCGACAGATAGGTCGCGCTCGCGCCATATTCGCCGCCGACCGACAGTCCCTGCATCAGCCGCGCGACGACCAGCGATACGGTTGCCCACGCGCCGATACTGTCATAGCCGGGGGTCACCGCGATCAGCATCGATCCGCCGCACATCAGCGTCACCGACAGCGTCAGCCCCGCCTTGCGCCCGCGCCGGTCGCCGTAAATGCCCATCAGCCACGCGCCGATCGGCCGCATGAAAAAGCCGACCGCAAAGATCGCCCAGACGTTGAGCGCCTGTGCCAGTGGATCGCCCTTGGGAAAGAAATGCGGGGCGAGGAAGCTGCTGAACGCGGCATAGGCGTACCAGTCATACCATTCGACCAGATTGCCCGCCGACCCGCCAAAGATCGACTTGAACCGCTGGCGCGTGTCGATCGCATTGTTCGGCTTCATGCGCAGTTCCTCCCCAGGCTCACAATGGTGAACCCAATTTGCGCGTAGCAGACAAGAGCGGATCGGTTCGCGGGCGACGGAAACGCCCCCGCGCGAGGGTCAGAAGGATCCGGGCAACTCGCGCTGGGCCGTGTTCGGGCGCTCCGGGCTGAGCAGGTCGAAGCGGATCGACTGAACCGGCGTACGGTCAATCGACATCGTCGCGACCGCTCCGATCGGGGTACATGCCCGTCCGCCGAGGAAGTCGAGTGCAGCCTTTACCGAAGCTTCCTGGGGATCGCCCAGCGGTCGGGTGATGTCGTCGCCCGCCTGGCAGGTCGCGCCCATGAACCCGGCGAGGCCGGTATAATATGCACCCTGGCGCGCGCTGTTTTCGGTGGCGAAGGCGACCACGCGCAGCCGGTCGTCGCACGCGCTGCGGTCGATTGCGATCTGGCCGACAGGCTTGCCATATGTGTTGGTTCCGACCAGCGCTGCGCGGTTGCCCAGATAGGGGATGAAGGTGTTCATCACCAGCTCGCTCGCCGACGCGCTACCACTCGTGCCGATAAAGGCGATCCGTGTGGGTGCGATCGATTCGGGCTGCGGGCTGAAGAAGGCGGTTTCATTGTTCGAAGCCTTCGACGCGCGAAATGTCGTGTAGTTCGCGACCTGGGTGGTCGTCTTGTCGCGCGCCAGCAGATTATTGATCAGCGTGGCGATCGAGACGAGGCCGCCGCCATTGTAGCGCAGGTCGATGATTACTTCGGTGATCCCCTGCGACCTGAAATTGGCAAAGGCGGCGCGCAGGGGCGATTCGGCGGTGTTGATGAAGGTACGCAGGTTGATGTACCCGACCTTCTTGCCGCCATCGTCGATGACCTTGGCACCATAGCGCGCCGAAACCGGGGTCAGCGTATAGTCTGCCTTGGTGATCGTAACCGTCTGCGGCGTCGCGGAACCACGTGTGAAGAATCGGAACGTTCGCGTCATCGGATCGAGCGCCGCGTTGAGTCCGGCTGTGCCCTCGCTCGCGAGGATGTCGCTGACATTGCGTAAAGACCCCGTATCCGCACCGATTGCGGTGATTTCAGTCCCCCGGTCGATGCCGCCCGCAAACGCTGGCGCGCCCTCGAACGCTTCGGCGATGAACAGCCGCCGTGCCGTCGAATCGAGGATCAGGCGAAAGCCGAAACCGGCGTTGGAGCCGGAATTGTAATAGGCATTCTCCTCGGCGATCGACGTTATGTAGGTGAAATACCGGTCCTTGTTCTGGGATCGCGCGGTGGCCGTCAGCGCGTCGATATAGCCCTGCACCGTGGTATAGGGCGTCGCGCTGAGACTCGCGGGCAATGTCTCGGGGAAGAGGTACCATTCGTTGAGCTGCTGCGCCGCCCAGGACTGGCGTGAACTCAGCGAGCATGTACCGGACGGCGTCGGGGTGGGCGCGGAACCCGTTCCGCCTCCGCCCGTGCTGATCGACCCACTGCCGCCGCCGCATGCGGACAACAGGGCCAGGGTTGCGGCGGTCGCCGTAAGGCGTTGCGAACGAAAGTGAAACAGGCGCATGACGGCTCCAGATTATCGTAAGCGCCTAGCTGCGTCATGCGATAAATGCGCTATAGGAAGGCTGCCCCGGTCAGGCGACTGCCGAGAATCCATCGGTGTCGCTAAAAGGCGTCGAATGCGACGCTTTGCCTTGTCTTTTCATTAGCCCTTTGCTAGGGGCGCGTCCCAACGCCCGGGGCAGGAGCTTCGGCGACCCCTGTTCTATTGAATAAGATTCTGGAGTTGAGACGGACTTATGCAAATCATCGTTCGCGACAATAATGTCGACCAGGCGCTGCGGGCGCTCAAGAAGAAGCTGCAGCGTGAGGGCGTCTATCGCGAGATGAAGCTGCGCCGTCATTACGAGAAGCCCAGCGAAAAGCGCGCGCGTGAGCGTGCCGCAGCTGTGCGCCGTGCGCGCAAGCTGGAGCGCAAGCGCATGGAGCGCGACGGCGCCCGTTAAGGCCCGATCGCTGTCGGCGCGCGATGCGTGCCGACAGTGCGACTTTGTGACCTTTCGCCGCGCGCGCCGGCCGCTTCAGGATAGCTGACTCATGTCGTCCGTCACCGCCGTGCCGATTCCGCCGACCAGGCGCAGCTATCTCGTCTGGCTCTGGCTGGGGATCGTCGTGGCGATTGCGGGCGCGGTGGCGCTTGCCTGGGTCGGAACGGACAAGGTCGTCGCCGAGCGCGCCGACAATGCGACCTTCCTTGCCCGCAATGCATCGCAGGCGGGGGTGACGCAGACCGCGTCGGGCCTGCAGATCCAGACGATCACCGAGGGCACCGGCGCCAGCCCGACCGACAGCGACGTCGCGCTGGTCAACTACAAGGGCAGCCTGCGCAACGGCGAGGAATTCGACGCCAGCCAGCAGCCGACCCCGCTCCCCGTCGCTGGCATGATCCCGGGCTTCACCGAAGCGCTCAAGCTGATGAAAAAGGGCGGAAAGTACCGCATCTGGATCAAACCGGAGCTGGGCTATGGCAGCGAAACCAAGGCCGATCCGCGCACCGGGCGTGAGATCATCCCGGCCGATTCACTGCTGATCTTCGAGGTCGAGCTGCTCGAATTCCTGCCGATGAGCGTCTATCAGCAGATGATGCAGCAGCAGATGGGCGGTGCAACTGGCGGCGCTCCGCCCGCTCCGGACGGCGAGTCCAGGGGCCGCTGATCGAAGGCTTTTCTAGGGGGCCGAGAGGCTGGGCTGCGCAGGCGCGACGTCGTGCGGCCTTACCCGGGCCGCGACCCATTCGCTGACTGCTTCGACCTCCGAGCCGGTCAGATGCAGGCCGAGCTTGGATCGGCGCCACAGGATGTCCTCCGCAGTCAATGCCCATTCGTTGGCAACCAGGTGGTTCAGCTCGGCCTCGGTCAGGCCCGCGCCGAATGCGGCACCAAGGTCGGTGAGCGTTCGTGCGTTACCGACGATGTCGAACGCAATGGTGCCATAGCTTTCGGCAAGGCGTCGAACGGTGAAGGGGTCGAGAAATGGCGCTGTCTCGCCTAGCGCGCGCATCAGTCCGTCCAGCCCTTCGGAGCCGAGGTCGCCGCCGGGAAGGATGGCGGTGCCGGTCCAGGCCGGGCCGAGGTCCGGCAGTGCCGTCGACAGCTTGTCCATGGCATGCTCCGCCAGCGCGCGATGGGTCGTGATCTTGCCACCGAACACGGAGAGGATCGGCGCGCCCGCCTCGGTATCGAGCGCGAGGACATAGTCGCGGCTCACCTCGGACGGGCTGGCGGCATTGTTGTCATAGAGCGGGCGCACCCCCGAATAAGCAGAGACCACGTCCGTCGGCCCGATTTGAGCGTTGAACCAGCGGTTCACCGAGCTGCACAGATAGTCGATCTCGCCGGCGTCGATCGCGACCTTGCCGATCGGTCCGTCCACTGGGATGTCCGTCGTGCCGACCAAGGTGAAGCGGCTCTCGTATGGAATAACGAAGACGATCCGCCGATCGGTGTTCTGCAGCATATAAGCATGATCGCCGTCGAACAGGCGCGGCGTCACGATATGACTTCCCTTGACCAGCCGGAGTCGGCCGGATGGAGCGAGGCCCGCCTGCTCGGTCAGGAAACGCTGGGCCCAGGCGCCCGTCGCGTTGACGAGTGAGCGCGCGGTGACCGTCTCCGTGTCGCCGTCCTTGCGCTCCAGCGCGACCTGCCAGTAACCGTCGATGCGGCGTGCCTGTCGCAGTCGGGTGCGCGCCCGGATTCGGGCGCCGTGCGCCGCTGCATCGAGCGCGCAGCTGAGGGTGAGGCGGCTATCGTCTCCCCAGCAATCGGAATAGAGATAGCCACGCGCGGCGTCCGCCTTCAGCGGCGTGCCATAGGGGGTGTCGCGAAACGGGATCGCCCGCGAGCGGGGAAGGCTCGAGCGTCCACCGAGCCTGTCGTAGAGGAAGAGGCCGATCCGCATCATCCAGCCCGGCCGCATCGCGCGGTCGTGCGGCAGCGCAAAGCGCAGCGGGCGGATCAGGTGGGGCGCCGCGCCCATCAGCCGCTCGCGCTCCGCCAGTGCCTCCGCCACCAGCCTGAACTGATAATGTTCGAGATAGCGAAGCCCGCCATGAATCAGCTTAGTGCTGGCCGACGAGGTGTGCGCCGCAAGGTCGTCCTGTTCGACCAGCAGCACCCGCGCCCCGCGCCCGGCCGCATCGCGCGCGATCGCAACGCCGTTGATGCCGCCACCGGCAACGACCAAATCATAGTCAGGCTGCATTGTTCCCCCGTGTCGGCCTTGGATCAGTTCCGACATACTTGATCGCGCCCCGCGCTGCGCACACCGCGCTCTTGCTGTCTGTCCGCGCACTTGGCAACCGAATCCCCGATGGCGGAGTCCAGCGCCGGTGCAGCCGCCGACAGTGCTGCCCGCGCGCCCGTCGCGCTCAGGTGGTCATCGTCGAAATAAAGCGGGACGCCATCGAGGACGAGAGCGCAGCGACCCGATTGGGGATCGCACAGACCCTTGGCGGGATCGACCCTGAACAGCCGCGGGTGATCAGGCAGCGAATCGAGCGCCCGTCGAGCCGCTCTCGAACGGTTCTCGACCCAAGCGGTCGAGACCGACAGCCGCTGGGGATCGCCGACGCCATACCGATGGGCCTTGGCCATCCATCGTGGCACATCCCATCCCGCCTCTGGAACGGGATAGACGATCACCACCCGCTTTCCCCGTTTGATCAGCCAGCGCACTGTATCGCGGATCGACGCGGCCAGTGCCTCCAGATCGGCGTCGGAAGCGGGAGGGAGCGGTGTGCCCGTCTCCATCCCACCCTCACCGTTGTCGGGATAACTGCGCTCGAAATAGAGCGTCCAGCGCGCGGCTAGGACGACCGTGCGGATCGACGCTTCGTCCGCGATTCGCGCGAACGCAGATCGAAGCATCGTGGGGCAGGGTGTCTGATCGGGCTGGAACGGCCGAAATGCCCGGATCGGCGGGCAACTGGAGTTGGCGAGAAGGAGCGTGCCTGCACCGTTGCGCCGCGCCGCATCGACGATCGCCGGGGCGATCGCGGCGGCGTGGGAGTCGCCGATGATCGCTACATTTGGGCCGTCTGCGGCCGCGGGTTCGGTCCGGCAAGCCTGTTCCACACTCCGCGCCGGAGGCAAGCCGACGTAGCAGGCACTCTGTGCGACACGGGCCTGCTGCGCCGTGGCGCCGAGCCGCAGCGCCGTCGCGCCGAGACGCGCGGGAACGCCATTTGCGAGGACGAACCATCCGCTCAGCGCGACGCAGGCGGCCCAGAACAGGCCGCATCCAATCACGAAGCTCCTGGTTCCCACGCGCCCCGGTCGACGCAGCGGCTGTTCGACGATTCGCCACGTCAGCGCACCGAGGGCGATTGCGAGCAGAAGCAGCGCGCATGTCGCCAATGGTCCTAGCGCATTCATGGGAAGCACGCGACCGAATGCAAGAACCGGCTGGTGCCAGAGGAAGGTGCTGTAGGACACAAGCCCGAGCGCGACCAGGGGTGGGGAAGCCAGCAGCCTCCCGACTCCGCTGACGGGGTTCGCATAGCGCAGTACGAGTAGCGTCCCGATCACGGTGGGCAGCGTGGCCACCCCGGGGAACGGCGTGTCCGCATCGAGCAGGAAATAGGGGGCCAGCAGCATCGCCACTCCAATGCTGGCCAAGGGCAGTTTATGAAGTCGAGTCTCGACCGCGCCCTTTGCCGATGGCGCCATCGCGAGCAGCGATCCGGCGAGGAACTCCGACGCCCGGGTCGGGAGCAGATAATAGGCTGCTGCGGGCATGCGGGTGGACAGAAGTTCGGCGAGCGCGAAAGAGACGAGCGCGGCGGCGAGCAAAAGCGGGGTAGCATAGCGCCGAAAACGCGGGAGGAGCAGGAGCAGCAGCGCGGGGGGCAGGACCAGGTAGAACTGCTCCTCCAGAGACAGGCTCCACAGGTGCATTAGCGGGTTGAGTTCCGCCGCATCGTCGAAATAGCCCTGACCCTCCCGCCAGAAATGGACATTGGCGAGGAATAGGAGCGCGGCAACCCCGCTCCGGCCGAGCGACTCGAGCTGCTCTGCGGTGGGTAGCAGCAGGCCGGCCAGAGCGGTTGCCAAAATCACAGTGAAGAGTGCCGGAAAGATGCGGCGGGCGCGGCGCAGAAGGAAGTCCCGAAACCGAAACCGGCCTGACATCATATCTCGAAGGATGATGCCCGTGATGAGATAACCGGAGATGACGAGAAAGACATCGACCCCGGTGAACCCGCCCTCCGCGCCGGCGAGCTTGCCGTGGAACAGCATCACGCCCAGGACGGCGAGCGCGCGCAGCCCGTCGATCTCGGGCCGATAGGCAAGTCCTTCCTCCTGTGACCCGAAGCTCAACCCGTCCCCCCGCAATGTCGGATTTCAACCCGCGCCCGAATCGCGATGCCGCGATCGCCCCGCTCGCAGCCACGGCCTTACGTCACCCGGCACCTTGCAACCAGATCGCTTCGTGGCATAGAGGGTCACAGCGAACGGCAGCCGGTTTCGGTGTGCGGTCAGTGATTTGAACCGACGTGAAGGGGCGTGTGGCATGGCTGTCGATACCGATTGCGTCCGACGTCCGAGCCGCTGACGCCGCGATGCAATTTCGTACCCGTTTGATCGTCGCGATCGTCGGCCTGTTGCTCACGGTATTCGTGGCGCGGGTAACGGTGACCGACTTCCTGCGCGAGCGCTCGCCAGAAGCCGCTCTAAAGGTCTCTCCTTATGACGCGCAGTCGCGCGCGACGGTCGCGGCCATGGCGATGACGACTCGACTGGACGCGAAGCAGCGGATGAAGGCGCGCGACGATGCGCGCGAAGCCTTCTTACGCAGCCCCGTCAATGTCGCCGCCCTGCGCGTGCTTGGGTTCGAGCGCGAGCTTGCCGGCGATCCCGCGGGGGCGCTTCGGATCATGCGGCAGGCCGAACGGATATCGCGCCGCGACATCCTGACCCAGTTGTGGCTGCTCGAATATAACAGCCGCACCGGCAATCTGCGCGGCACGCTCCATCACTACAACCTCGCCATGCGGTCTAGCAGGACGACGCGCACCCTGCTTTTCCCGATTCTGGTCTCGGCCGCAGCCGATCCGGAAGTGCGCGTGGCGATTCGCGAGTTGATGGTGACGAAGCCCGAATATTGGTGGCGCGACTATCTGATTGAACTCATTTCGGACGGCGATCCAATGGCCGCAGTCGAAATCGCCGATGGCCTGCTCGACGTGCGCAAGCAGGAGGATCGGCCGATGGTCGAGCTGTTCCTCAACCGACTGAATGGCGAGGCGTTCCGGACAAAGTCGGAAGCGCCGATCGACCTTGGTTGGCGGGTCTATAGTTCGGCATATCACCAGGCCGGCTTGAAGCCTTCGATCCTGCGGGACGGCGGGTTCGAGCGCGAAAGCCGTTTGCCGGTCTTCGAATGGGCGCTGGTCGGCGACATCGATCTCGGCAGCGCGGTCGTCGCCCGCCCGGACGACAAGGGCGGACGCGCGCTCGCGCTCACCGCCTATGGCGGCCGGTCGGGCGAGGTGGCTCGCCAGATCCTGAAGATGGGCGGCGGCCGGTATCGGCTGTCGCTCGAATCGGGAGGGTTCGGCGCGACCGCGCCCGATGTCGAGGTGCGGATCGTATGCAACAAGGTCGAGCCGGGCCGCGATCGGGTGGTCGTTCGCGTGCCGCGCGGGGAAGCCACCGTGCGCTCGGCGCCGGCGGCCTTCGCCGTACCCGCCGGTTGCGACTGGGCGTGGCTGATCGTCAATGCTTCCTCGCGTGCACCATCGCAGGAATCGATGCCGTGGATCGACTCGATCAACGTGGAGCGCGTGAAATGAGGGGGGCGGTCGCGCCGAGCGCCGATGGACAGGAGCGGCGCGCATGGAGCCGGTGACGATGCTGCGCAGCTGGCCCCAGCACTTGCGCTTCTCCCTGTTGATCGCGCTGATTGGGCTGGCAGCCGTTATGGGCGGATCGTCGCGCGGAGATGCGTTCGGCGCACCGGTCGTTCAACCCCTTGCGATACTGTTCGCGACGATCGGCCTGCTCGTGCCCGGCCCGGTGCGCTGGCGCGAGTTCCGCGCGCCGATGCTGTTGCTGCTGGCGCTGGCCATGCTGATGATTACCCAGGTAATTCCGTTTCCCGCCGGGATCTGGACCGCCGTCCCGGGTCGCGAGCCGTTCGTGCGGATCATCGAGGCTGCGGGGCTGCCATTGGGTGCTCGCCCGATCAGCGTCGCGCCCGATCTAACCCTTTCTTCGCTTGCATGGCTTGCGGTGCCCGCTTCGGTTCTGGTGCTGTCGGCTTCGTTGCCCGGCGAACGAGTGATCGCGACGCTCCCCTACCTTCTGGGGATCGCGTTGCTTTCGGTCTTGGTCGGGCTGGCGCAGCTGCTCGGCGGGGACAAGAGCGCCTTTTATCTCTATCGCGTGGTCAGCGAGACTTCGGCGTCGGGGTTCTTCGCCAACCGCAACCATCAGGGTGCGTTCATGGTCTCTTTGATGCCGGTCGTGGCGCTACTCGCCGCGACTTGGGAGCGCGCTCCCAGCCGTCGCGCTCTTTATACGGTCGCGGCGGCAGGGATGCTGCTGCTGATCGCCAATATCGGGGTCATCGGTTCGCGTGCCGCGCTGTTGCTCGCGCCGCTGGGCCTGGCGGGCGCACTGCTTGTCTTTGCCTGTGGCCGTCCCGATGCCGGGAAAAAGCGGGTATGGAGCGGCCGACATCTCGCGATCGCATCGGTTGCAATTCTTGCGCTTGCGCTCGCGGCCTATCTGATTTCGGACACGGCGGCGGTCCGCAGGCTGTTCGGCGGCGACGCGGCGAATGTGCGCGCGATGGCCTATCCGCATCTGGTCGAGCTGCTCAAGCAGGTCTATCCGCTCGGAACCGGGTTCGGAACATTCGACCTGGTGTTCCGCGTGCACGAGCCGCTGGTCATGCTCCGCCCCACCTATCTCAACAACGCGCATAATGACCTGATCGAGCTCGTGATCACCGGCGGGCTGCCCGCAATCGCGATTCTGGCCGGGTTTCTGTCCTGGCTCGCGATTCGCGTGATGTACAGCGTACGGGGCGCAGCCGGAAGCCGCAGGCGCGCCGCCGCGCTGGCTGGACTTTCGATTGTCGCCATCCTGTTTGCTGCCAGCCTGGTCGATTATCCGTTACGCACGCCTGCCCTGGCGGCTCTGGCCGCCTTGGCTGTTGCGTTGGCGGTTCCCTGGGGAATTCCGAGCGTGCCGAAACGCGCCGCAAGGGTGGCGGGGCGCACTTTACCGCCGCCGGTAATTGAACTAGAGCGCTCGTGACGAGCTGGCCTCGATGCGAGACGGTTGTATTCTTAACTTTGTGAATTGGGGCCAGTTTTGATGCGTTTGGCTGTGAGCGCTCTGCTTCTACTCGGTGCCTGCTCGACCGGCCCGGGGCTAGTTGATACCGGGGTGGTTCGGGTCGTCGGCGCGAGCGATCTTCCCGCGCCGCGACGCGACGATCAGGCGGCCGGTCGGCGCGACTATATCATCGGCCCGTCCGATCAGCTTTCCATCGAGGTATTTGGACTTCCCGACTTGAGCCGAGACGAGGTGCGCGTCGATAGCGGCGGCTATGTCTCGATCCCGCTCGCTGGCGTGGTCGAAGCAGCGGGAAAGTCCCCGATCGAGCTGACGGCGGTCATTACCGAGCAGCTGCGCAAGGGGGGGTCCGCGATCCGAAAGTAACCGTCAACATCAAGGAGATGTTGAGCCAGGTGGTCACCGTTGATGGGGAAGTGCGCCGGCCCGGTAACTACCCGCTGGTCGGTCGCGCGACGCTACTGCGTGCGGTCGCGCGCGCCGAGGGGACGAACGAGTTCGCCGACGCAAAGCGAGTCGTAATCTTCCGCACCGTGGGGCAGCAGCGCATGGCCGCGCTTTACGATCTCCGCGCGATTCGGATCGGCGCCTATCAGGATCCCGAAGTCTATCCCAACGATGTTATCGTCGTGGGCGAGTCGGCGAGCAGGCGCCTTCTGCCCGTGATCGTGCAGGGCGCTAGCGTGTTGCTGACCCCACTCGTATATCTCCTGCGCTGATCTGCGCCGTCTTGATCTGGATGTTTCGATGAATGATGCCGTGCTGAGCCGTCACCTTCCGAATGGGGGTGGGCACCTGATTTCGGACACGGCACCAGTGGCGGACCGGGGGCCTCCCTCGCGCCTGCCCTCTCTCGTCACCTATCTGCGGATCCTGAAGCGCTGGCGCTGGGTGATAATCGGCGCGATAGCGGCGAGCCTCATCGCAGGCCTCGTCACCACCCTATTGACCACTCCCAAATATACCGCATCGGCGACGGTCGAGATTCAGCGCGACAGCTTCCAGATCGTCAATGTCGAGGGTGTAGAGCCCAAGTCGCAGGCGGCCGACGCAGAATTCTATCAGACCCAATATGGTCTCCTAAAGTCCGAGTCGCTCGCGCAGCGCGTGGTGCTTAGCCTGCGGCTTCAGGACGATCCAGCATTTTTCGAGATGTTCGGCGCGCTAGAGACGGCGGACAAGATCCGTGCCGGTGGCGTCGGCGCGCGGTCGGCGCCGGCGCGCGCGGAGCGGGTCCGTACCGCAGGCGAGTTATTGCTCGGTATCGTGAATGTCGCGCCGGAGCGCGCTTCGCGCCTCGTCCGTATCGACGTGACGACTCCCAGCGCTATCTTCTCAGCCAAGATCGCCAACGCCTGGACACGCCAGTTCGTCGAGACGACGCTGGCGCGGCGGTTCGAGGCGACCTCCTACGCACGCAACTTCCTCGAGCAGCGGCTCGGACAGCTGCGTGAGCGGCTCGAGCAGTCTGAGCGCGAACTGGTGCGCTATGCGTCCGCGCAGAACATCGTGAATCTGCCCACGTCGACAAGCTCGATGAACGGGCCGCAGGGCGCGGTCACGGAACGTCCGCTCGTCGCCGAGACTCTCGCGGCGCTCAACCAGGAGCTGAACGAGGCGACTGGGGCGCGCGTCGCTGCCGAAGCGCGTCTGCGCAATTCCGCCGATGCAACTGCGGAGGCGTTGCAGAACCAAGGGATCACCGGCATGCGCCAGAAGCGGGCCGAGGCGGCCGCCGAGCGCGCCAAGCTGCTTTCGCAGTTCACCTCCGACTATCCGCAGGTGCAGGCTCTGACCGCACAGGTCAGCCAGCTCGACGCCGCGATTGCGCGCGAGGAGCAGCGCGTTCGCACGACGCTGCAGGATGTATACAAGGCGGCGCGTGCTCGCGAAGCCGATCTGGCATCGCGTGTGTCGGTGCTGCGCAGCGAGATGCTCGACCTGCGCAGCCGGACGATCCAATACAATATCTACCAGCGCGAGGTGGACACCAACCGCCAGCTCTACGACGGGCTGCTCCAACGCTACAAGGAGATCGGCGTCGCTGGCGGTGTCGGCGTCAACAATATTTCAGTCGTCGATCCGGCGCTGATCCCCGAGCGGCCGTCGAGCCCGAATCTGATTCGCAACCTGCTGCTTGCGCTCATCCTGGGCGGCATGGTTGGCGTCGCGGCCGCGTTCGCCCTAGACCAGATCGAGGATGTGATCTCCTCGCCCACGGATGTGGAGCGCCTGCTCCGCGTGCCGCTGCTTGGCACGATCCCGAAGGTCGATACCGACGATCCTCGCGGGGAGTTGAGTGATCCCAAGTCGTCGCTGGTCGAGGCCTATCTGTCGATGCAGACCAGCCTGGCCTTCACCACCGATCACGGCGTCCCGCGCTCGTTGATGATCACTAGCACGCGGCCTGCGGAAGGCAAGACCACCAGCAGCTACGCGCTGGCGCGGTCGCTTGGGCGCACGAGCAAACGCGTCCTGCTGATCGACGGGGATATGCGCTCCCCGTCGCTTCACCACATCTTCGGGACCGAGAACCGCCGCGGGCTCAGCAACTATCTCGCGGGGACCGGGCTGGACGAGGATCTTATCCAGCGCAACTTCGACGGCGTCGATTTCCTATCGACCGGCCCGCAGCCGCCGAACGCCGCCGAACTGTTGACCGGGCCCAGGCTCGGGCGCCTCATCGACGAGCTAGCCGCGCGCTACGATCACGTTATCATTGACGCGCCGCCGGTGATGGGTCTGGCCGACGCGCCGCTGATTGCCAGCCGCGTCGAAGGCACGGTGTTCGTCGTCCAGTCGCACGCGACGCGGACCGGCGCAGCTGACATCGCGATTGCCCGCCTGTCTGACGCGCGCGCTCATGTGCTGGGCGCACTACTGACCAAGTTCGAAGCGAAGCGCGCCGACTATGGCTATGGCTACGACTATGGCTATGGCTACGGTCGGCGATCGGATTCGAAGGTCTGACGCTGGTCAAGCGAATGTTTAGCTACAGCGACTTGCGGGTGAGAGACCCGCGTGTCCGTGGGGAAGTGTAGTGGGGGGAAAATGCTCAAGTTCTGCCTGGTCGGGTGCGGCCGGATCGCTAAGCGCCATAGCGAGTTGCTCGGCGAAAAGGTTATCAAGGGCGCCGAGCTCGCCGGCGTCTGCGATTTGGTTGCGGCGAAGGCTGAGAAGATCGGCGCACAATTCGACATTCCCGCGTTCACCGACATGCACGAGATGATGAAGACGGTCCGGCCGGATGTCGTCGTTGTGCTGACCGAAAGCGGCAACCATGCGCGCCACGTGATCGAGCTGGCGCCCTATGGCGCGCACATCGTCGTCGAAAAGCCTATGGCGCTCACTCTGTCCGATGCCGACGCGATGATCGAGGCGTGCGACAAGGCCGGCGTGAAGCTGTTCGTGGTCAAGCAGAACCGTTTCAACGTGCCCGTGGTGAAGCTGCGCGAAGCGCTTGAGGCGGGCCGTTTCGGTAAGCTGGTGATGGGCACGGTCCGCGTTCGTTGGTGCCGTCCGCAATCCTATTACGACCAGGATTCATGGCGCGGCACCTGGGCGCTGGATGGCGGCATCTTGACCAACCAGGCTAGCCACCATGTCGATCTGCTCGAATGGATGATGGGCGATGTCGTCAAGGTGTCCGCGATGAGTGCTACGCGCCTGGTCGAGATGGAGGCCGAGGATACCGCGGCGGTGATCCTCACCTTTGCAAGCGGCGCGCTCGGCGTCATCGAGGCGACCGGCGGCACCCGCCCCAAGGACCTCGAGGGATCATTGTCGATCCTAGGCGAGGGCGGATCGGTGGTGATCGGCGGTTTCGCCGTCAACAAGCTGGAGACCTGGTCGTTCGTCGAGACTCAGCCGGGCGACGAGCAGGTCGTGCAGAATTACTCGGTCAACCCGCCGAGCGTCTATGGCTTCGGGCACCAAGCTTATTACGAGCATGTCGTCGATGTGATCGAGAATGGTGGGCCGCAACTGGTCGACGGGATGAAGGGCCGCCGCAGCCTCGAGCTGATCTCGGCGATCTATGAATCCATCGAGACCGGCCGTGAGGTGAACCTGCGCTTCAAGCCGAAGATGGCCCGGCTGGGCCGCGTCTGAAGCAAGCAGGCGGAGACAGAGGGTGCAGGACCGCAATCGCGCCGACCGGCGCATCGCCATCATCACCTATGATGCGCGTCACCTGAAGACCGAGCAACTCGCGATCGGCCTGGACCAGGCGGGCTATCGGAACCTTGTCTTTTACGCACTGCCCTTCGTCAGCCGGCCGTCGCGTGAGATTCTGTTCGCGCATCGGCCGGACATGCTGGGCGGCTCCGCCACCCCCGCGATGGCGGAGTATCTTGGGGCGGAGTTCGTCGCGGTGAGTGGGGCGCAGGATATTCCTGCAGACGGGGCCGACCTGTTCCTCATCGCTGGCGCGGGAATTCTGCCTGAAGCGTTCGTCCGCGCGACCCGTGGCCGGGTGCTGAACTGCCATCCGGGCATTATCCCGCTGGTGCGCGGGCTCGATTCTGTTTAAATGGGCGATCTTCGATCAGATGCCGATCGGAAACACGCTGCACCTGATCGACGAACAGGCGGATGCCGGCGATCTGATCGCCGTCGCGCCGACCCCATTGTTCAAGGACGACGATCTCGAGTCCTTCGCGCGTCGCCATTACGAGAGCGAAATCCTGATGATGCTCGCCTTCGATCATCTCATGGCAGCGCCCGAGCGACCCGTCATCGACGAAAACTTGGTGCGGCCGGCACGCATGCGCATGCCCGCCGAGAAGCAATCCACGCTTCGAAGTGCGTTCGAGGCGTATAAGGAACGGTTTGTGCGCTGATCTGCGCCGACGGAATTGATAGGAAGACACATGGTTAAGTTTCTCGATCTCACGGCTCAATATGAATCGATCAAGGGGGACATCGACGCCGCGATCGCACGGACGATCGAACGCACCAGCTTCATCGGCGGACCCGACCTGAAGCCCTTCGAGGATTCGTTTGCGGAGTTCCAGCAAGCCGCGCACTGCATCGCGGTGGGGAACGGCACCGACGCGATCGAGATTGCCCTTGAGGCATTGGACCTGCCGCCCGGGTCCGAAATTCTGGTTCCCGCTAACAGTTTTATCGCCAGCTCGGAGGCGGTCACCCGGTCCGGCCACCGCGTCGTGTTCTGCGAGCCCGATCCGGAAACGATGCTGATCGATGTGGCCGACGCAGCGAAGCGGATCACGCCGAAGACCAAGGCGATCATGTGCGTCCATCTCTATGGGCAGCCTTGCGACATGGACGGGATCAACTCGCTCGCCGACGCGCACGGCCTCAAGATCATCGAGGATTCGGCGCAGGCTCATGGCGCCGAGCATCGCGGCCGTCGCGTCGGTGCGATCGGCGACGTCGGCACGTTCAGCTTCTATCCTGGCAAGAACCTCGGGGCCTATGGCGATGGCGGGGCGATCGTGACCAGCGACGCCGATCTGGCGATGAAGTGTCGGATGATCGCCAATCATGGCCGTATCGACAAATACGACCACAAGTTCGAGGGCCGAAACAGCCGCCTTGACGGTATGCAGGCGGCGATTCTGCGCGCGAAGTTGCCACACCTCGACGGGTGGGTGGATCGCCGCAACGCGGTCGCCGCCGCCTATCACGCTGGCTTGGCGGGGATCGAGGGCCTTACCCTTCCGACCGTGTCCGCGAACGTTCGCCACGCCTACCACCTGTTCGTCGTTCGGACCGATCGCCGCGACGCGCTTGCCGCGCACCTCAAGACGGAGGGGATCGAAAGCGGCATCCACTATCCGATCGCGCTCAACGATCTGGAGGCCTATGCTTATCTGCGTTCGGCTGACGCGCCGGTGCGCGCGAGCGCGATCGCGCCCACGTTGCTCAGCCTGCCGATGGGCGAGCATCTGGAGGAGGCCGAGGTCGAGCGCGTCATCGCATCGGTCCGGGCATTCTTCGCGGGCTGACGGCCTGCGGGAAGGCCGTGCCGTGCGTGAGCACCACACCGTGATCGACCGGGCAAGACGGCGCGTCGCGCAGACCCTTCAGAACGGCTTCGTGCGTGCGACTGGGGTGCTGGTCGGCGGTACGGTGATCGCCAACCTGGTCACGGCTGCGGCGATGCCAGTGTTGACCCGTCTCTACACGCCCGAGGACATGGGAATTCTGGCGGTGTTCGCCAGCATGCTGGCGATCCTCTACATCTCGATCTGCCTCCGCTTCGACCTGGCGCTGTCGATCGCCGAGCGGGACGACGAAGCGGTCAATTTGCTGGCGCTCGGCGGAATCAGCGCCGTCCTGCTGTCCGCGCTCCTCGCGCTGGCGATGCTAGCGGTGCCCGACCGCGCGTGGGAAACACTCGGATCGCGCGCCTTCGCGGCCTATGCGTGGATCCTGCCTCCAACCGTCATGGTGGCCGGCTTCTACAGCCTGTTGCAGTTCTGGTTCGTACGGCGCCGCGCTTTCGGACCGATCGCACGCAGCCGGATCAGCCAGTCGGGGGCAAGCGTCGCTGCACAGATCAGTCTCGGAGCTGCAGGCACCGGGCCGATCGGGCTGGTCGTGGGAACGGTGCTGAACAGCGGCGCGGGTGCGCTGCTGCTCGGCGCGCGCTTCCTGCGGCACGACCGGGCGCTGTGGCGCCATGTCTCGCGCGCGCGGCTTCGCGCCGCGTTCGGGGCCAACGTCAACTATCCGCGCTACTCCGCGCTGGACGGAGTGGTCGTGGCGGTCGCCGTCCAGTTGCCGGTGATCCTCGTCGCGGCGATGGCGGGCCATGGCGAGGCAGGGCAGCTGATGCTCGCGCTGTTCGTGATCCAAGCGCCGATGTCCCTGCTCGGCAACGCCCTCGGGCAGGTGTTCCTCTCGGAGGCGCCGACCCGGCATCGCGACGGGACCCTCGCGCCGCTGCTCCAGAACATCCTCGTCGCGCTGGCAAAGACCGGTGTCGGGCCGCTGATCGCGCTGGGCTTCGTCGCGCCCTTTGCCTTTGGCTTTGTGTTCGGCTGGGAATGGGAGCGCGCGGGTGTGCTGATCGCGTGGATGGCCCCCTGGTTCGCATTGCAGCTGCTGACCACGCCGGTCGGCTATGTGATGCAGGTGACGGGCCATCAGCGGATGGCGCTCGGCCTGCAGGTGTTCGGGTTAACCCTGCGCGTCGGCACCGTTGCGCTGGTGGGCGCGACCGCCCCGGTCTACATGTCCGAAGCGTTCGCGGTCTCGAGCGCGCTCTTCTATCTCGTCTACCTCAGTGCCGTCGTGCATAGCGGGGATATCCAGTTGCGGTCGCTGATCGGCCAGTTTAGCGGCGCGGTGCCGCTGCTGGCGGCATGGACGGCGGTTGGAATTGTGTCGGCTGTGTTGGCGTCCGCGCTCACTGAAGCGATATTCGCCGCAGGATAGGACGGGTCGATGAGAAGGCGCGGGTTCTTGCTAAGTGCTGCCAGCGGAGCGGCCGCGGTGAGCGTTGGGGCATGCGGTGCGATCTGCGCCCGGGCGCGAGAACGGCGCTCGCTGTTGGAATGGCTCACTCCCGCTGAGCGCGGCCGGATTGCCGATGGGTTCAAAGTTCCCCGGATCGCATCCCGTCTCGGCACTGCGATTTCCGACTGCCCCGATGGCTCGATCCTTGATTGCTCAATGCTGCGAGGCACGATCGCGCTCGAGGAGGATTTTTTTCCGCTTGCCTCGGCGGCCGATCACGCTCCGCACTGGCCTCGTTACCTTTGTTCGCGATCTAGGTGCGGGTAATCTGGTAATGCCCGGCGGACTACGATGGGAAATGGAAGGAACGCGCATTGCGACCTCTAGACCGCCGACCCGAATCGCGAGCGACAATGCCGTCGCCTACGGTATGGTTGAAACGTTCGTCGGCCCGGGCTCTTGTGACGGTAACCGGGGGAACGGGCGCTTCGCCTAAATTATCCGGGCGATTCTGGTGTATTTCGAACCGGGAGCGCGAGTCGCGGTGTTCGGAATCGAGGCATATCCGGGGATTCTCCTCGCTCTGGGCACGACCATTGACGCCGCTATGGGCAGATTTCCGATCGTTGGAAACACTGCGGCAAGCATCGAGGGCGGCGCCATCCATCTTCTGATCGAGGACGAGATCGTCTATGGGACCGTGTCCGGCGGCATTTTTACGGCCGATGAAGTTTACGGGCGCGGCGCGCTTGGAAGTTCGGCTAAAGCGCACCGAGCCGGCGTGTCCATCTCCGCACTTCGCTCGGCGATTTTCACGGTTGAGCGCGTAACTGCACGTGAGGTGCATCTCAATAAGCCGCTGCCGCGTTCCTTTGCCGGGGCGCCGTTTCGCGTTGGCAGCGTCGGCGGTGGACTCTCAGGGCGTTTCGAAATTGCCGGGGGCGGCGGGCGTGGCGACGTTGTCAGTTTTCACTGCCTCGCAGCCACGCTAGCGCGCGGCTTCACAGTCGAAGGGCAGGGAAGCCTGTCCGGAGGTAGTCATGGCGGTTTCATCGCTTTTGGCGCGATGGAATCAAACGTGCGTTTGAACCGCATCTCTGGGTGCGGACGTCCTGATCGCGGCCTGGGTGGTAGCGTTTGGATTTTCGGCCGCTCACAGGCCAATCGCGTTGACGTTGGGCAGGTGGTCGACGGCCACGCGGCGTGGCTCATAGACGACAAGTCATTCGGCCTGTCCTATTATGGTCTCGAAGGTGCGCCGCACGACAACGTCATAGCGTTCGCGGACGTGACGGCCCATGATCTGGAAGGGCAACTGACGGGAGGGATCAATAACCGGGTAGAGGTTGGCAGAGCGGACACGCGGAAGGCGTCGGTTATCATCGACACCGGAGTGAGCCAAGTGACAGACCCTAGACCCCCGCGGGGCAATGTCATAACGACCTCGATGCGGATGCGACCCTTCTCTCCTCAAGGCGACGGCTTGATGCAGAACCGCGTCTCGTCCGACTAAAGGTGGCCGGGTTGCGCCGACACCCTTGTTTGCTAAATGCGTCGCGGTCGTGGTGCCGCGCTGTATGGCCGCTAATTTCAATGGGCCCTAATCTATGAACATATACAGCTCTCGCCACCGGTTTGCGACCCTGACAGGCCGAGCGGATCATTTCGACCTTCTTAATTTGCTGCAGACTCGGCTGGCACTGGTAGTGGCGGTTTGCGCGTTCGTATTCAGCCTCCATATGGCGCACCGGGAGTATCTGAGCGACACGTGGGCCTACCTTGGGTTCACCTACGCCGCGCCCACATTGACCACTGGGACCGCGACACTATTCCTCGCACTGTTGCCATCGTTTACAATCGCCCTGCGGTTCGTGAGGCCATCGTCCCTCATCCTATTTTTCATGTACTCCGTAATTTATTTGCCCGCAGTCGCAATTATCATGATGCTCGGGTCCGAATCACTCCAACGCTATGGGGTTACTTTGCTATGTATCGGGATCGCAATTTCGGCGCTTTCCATTTCGGCTGACGTCTTCGGGCGCAAGCAAACTGGAACCGTTTCTGTTCAAATACCAGATTGGATTCCAATGCTACTCGTTGCAATTTGGATAATAGCAACAGTAACCCTCTTCATCGCCTATGGCAGCATTATGCGTTTTGCGTCGCTAGATGAGATTTATGATCAACGCTTCTCAATTCAGCGTGGAACAATCAGTTTTGTCGGTTATATACAGACGTATTACTCAGCAATGATTTCTCCAGCATTGCTATCAATTGGCATTGTTCGTAGAAATGTGTTTTTATGCTTTCTTGGCTCCGCGGGAGCTGTCATTGCTTATCTAGTTGATGCGCAAAAATTTGCGTTGGCCACTCCGTTTATTATTGTGGCTTTCTATTTTTTATTTTCCACGATGCGCGGTCGCCTTAACTCATCTGCCTTGATACTAATTGGATTGACATTGCTTGTATCTTTGGCCGTTATCTTTCAGGGGACGGGGCTAGGATCCGTTATAGGATCTCAGCTAGTTATGCGTGGCCTCGCAATCCCGGGATTGACCATAGCGCAATACAGCGACTTCTTCGGGACGTTCGGATATACGTGGTGGTCCAACATCACAGGCTTGGGTATGGTGGTTCCCACCCCCTCTGCGTATGTTGGCGATCCGGATTGGCCCAGGCTGGGCGAAATTGTTGGGCGTCACTACGCTGGAACGTTCGCCTACGTGAATATGAATGCCAATGCCTTTTCCGGTGAAGGGCTCGCGGCCGCCGGGCCGTTCGGCGTCTTTGTGATTGCGTTCGTTATCGCGATATGGCTGCGTTTTTTTGACCAGTTCTCGATTGGTTGGGATTATAAGCTAGTGCTCTTGCTTACTGTCCCGCTGGCCGTTTCGCTCACGAACGTTCATTTCTCAACGTCTATGGTGTCCTTTGGTGGCGGATTGCTGACCATCCTTCTTTTTCTGGGCCAGCATCTGGCACTTCAAAGGCGGTAGAATGCAGATGAAAATCGTGATGCTCTGCGAGTTCTTCAACGAAGAGCTCGAGTTCCAAGAAAATTTACTGGTCAAATATTACCGCCGCCATGGGCACGACGTGACCGTGATTGCTTCTCTGTTCGAATCGGTCTTCGACTATTACGAGGACCGCGCACCGAAGGGCGGCGAGCATCGGGAATACCAGCATGAGGGCGCACGGATCATCAAGCTGCCCTTTAGGTTTAACCTGCTGAACCGCGTGCGGCCCTATGTATCGATCCGAACGATCCTGGAGGAGGCAAAGCCCGACCTGATTTTCGTCCACGACATCATGCCGAACCTGCCGGAGTGCATCGCCTATGTGAAGGCGAACCCGCAGACGAGGATGATCATGGATTACCACGCCGACTACAGCAACAGCGGCAAGAACTGGGTCTCGCTCAAGATTCTGCACGGCGTGATCCGCAAATGGTATCTCGATCGCGCGCGGCCCTATCTTCAGAAGATATTTCCGATCGTGCCGGCAGGTTTCGAGTTCCTGGAGCAGGTCTATCGCGTGCCGATGCACGAGATGGAGCTTTTGCCGCTCGGCACCGATCTCGAATATGGCGTCGCGATCACCGAGGCAGGCGGCGGGGCCGCAGTGCGCAAGCGGCTGGGGATCCCGGCGGATGCATTCACCGTGTTCACTGGCGGCAAGCTGAGCCGCAACCGCCGGACTGAGCATCTGATCGACGCGGTGCGCCGAATCTGCCGCGACGACCTTCACGTCATCATCGCGGGAGCCCCCCGCCCCAGCATGTCGAATATGCCGAGATGCTCAAGGATCGGGCGCTGGGTATGCCCAATGTCCACTTCGTCGGCTGGCAGGACAAGAAGGGGATGTATGAACATATGGACGCGAGCGATGTCGGGGTATTCCCCGGCGGCCAGTCCGTGCTGTGGCAGCAGGCGATCGGGATGGGCTTGCCGCTGCTGCTCGTCGACCGATCCGAGCAGATTCGCGGACACCAAGACGCACGCTATCTAAACCGACACGGCAATGTCGTCATCCTCGATCCGGAAACCACGTCGCAGCAGATCGAGCAGTGGCTACGCGACCTGATCGATGATCGGGCTCGCCTGGCGGAGATGAGCGAAGGCGCGCGGCGCACTGCGGCGGAGATGCTGGACTGGAACGTGCTGATAGATACAACGCTCCGGTTCAACCGTGCTGGGAATGGAAAGTTGGGGGAGGGTTAAAATGGCCAGTGTTGGCGAAGCAACGGCGAAGCTAGAGACGATTCCCTGCCCGAATTGTAAGAGTGCACAATTCGAACCTTGGGCGGAAGAAATAGGCTTCAGGGTGGTGCGGTGTGCCTCTTGTCGTCTTCTTTATGTGAATCCTCGATTGCCAATGGCTGCGATAGACAAAGCCGTGCAAACAGGCGCGCATGGTGAAGAGGCGGGCGGGCTGATTGTCACGTCCCGTCGTAGCCCGAGGCGGGTCACTGCATATTACAATAAGTTTAAAGATTTGTTCGCTGACAAATGGGCAGGTGGACAGCCCATTCGATGGCTAGACGTTGGCGCTGGCTACGGTGAGATTGTCGAAGCTGTATCCCGATTGGCGCCACCAGGCAGCGTCGTCGAGGGTCTAGAGCCCATGAAACCCAAGGCTGACGCCGCCAAGGCACGCGGTCTCGCCGTCAAACAGCAATATCTGTCTGCTGACCATCCGAAGGTAGATGTTGTATCTACCGTCGATGTATTTTCCCATATACCTGATTTCGACGCCTTTTTGGGAGATGTGCGGGCGGTGCTCGCGCCGGGTGGGGAAGTTTTCGTCGAAACTGGTAATCTAGCAGATATCGAGAATAGGAATGAATTCCCAGATGAGCTCGGTGTCCCAGACCATCTTGTTTTCGCTGGAGAAGCCCAAATCACTCAATACTTGGAGCGCGCCGGATTTTCTGTCGTGGATATCAGAAGAAGCCGACTCGACACACTCGAGTCGTTCGTCAAAGGCGTCGCGAAGAAGATACTGGGCCGCAACATTATTCTTAGGATGCCCTACACCTCTTCCTATCGCTCACTTCTAATACGTGCCAAATTCGCTTCGTAAG
The DNA here is from genome assembly GCF_024700005.1 of Sphingomonas sp. J344. Lineage (NCBI taxonomy): Bacteria > Pseudomonadati > Pseudomonadota > Alphaproteobacteria > Sphingomonadales > Sphingomonadaceae > Sphingomonas > Sphingomonas sp. J344. The sequence goes on from NZ_JAJONB010000001.1 coordinate 2,113,815, forward strand.
GGGCTGGCAATATTGGAGATTGGCCGGGTGTCTGCGAGACTTGTGCTCACGAAGCCGCAGTCGTGCCGCTGCGAAACGGTCGGTGCGGTGGGCGGCGTGACTCTCCGCGCCCCTCCGTGTATCGGCGACTGGGGGAAGGGGCCATGAACGTGATGACCGAACAGAAGACGCTAGCCGTCGACCAGATCCAGGCATTCTATCACGACGAGTTCGTCGAGGATCAGGTGCGCGATTTCGGGACGCTGGTCCCGGCTGGGGCCGCGCGCGGCGTGGTGGTGGACGTGGGTGGCGGTTGCGGCTTCTTCGCCCGTGCGCTGCACGACAGGCTCGACCTCCTCACGCGCGTGATCGACATGGATCCCGGCTCGATCGACGCATGTGGTCGCAACGGCGTCGAAGGTCGGCTGGGCGATGCGCTCGCACCGCAGATCGAGGGGGATGAGGGGATCGCCTGTTTCAACCTGATCCTCCACCATCTGGTTGGACCGAACGAGCGCGCGACGCGCGCGCTCCAGGTCCGCGCGCTCAAGGCCTGGCACGGGCGGGTGCCGGCCGTGTTCGTGAACGAGTATATCTATCAGTCGTTCGTCGGCCGAATCAGCCCCAGGCTGATCTTTGAGATCACGTCGAGTCGGCTATTGTCGGCGATCGGCAACCTTGTCTCGCGCATCGTCCCGTCGTTCAAGGCGAACACCTTCGGCGTCGGCGTGCGGTTCCGCTCCCATGAGGAATGGCGCGAGCTGTTCGCGGAGGCGGGCTACAAAGTCGCGGACGTGACGATCGGCAAGGACGAGCGCATTGCCCCGCCGCTGCGCTTGATGTTGATCAAGGCGATCCGCCGGGACAGCTATCGTCTCGAACCGGTGTGATGCAACGCACCATTTAGCCCTTGGCGCACTCGGCGCGCGCCTGTATCAGGCGCGCGTATCACGGAAATGCGAACGGAAACCGATGCTTCACGCTCCTGCCTCGACGCGCGAATACCAGATTTGCGCGAACTGCATCATGGACACGAGCGATTCGAACATCACGTTCGACGAACGTGGCTGGTGCGATTACTGCAATAATTACCATGAGAATATTCTGCCGCACTGGCACACCGATGCGCGCGGCGAACGCGAGATCATGGCTCAGATCGAGAAGATCAAGGCGGACGGCAAGGGTAAGGACCATGATTGCCTGATCGGCCTGAGTGGCGGCGTCGACAGCAGCTATGTCACCTACATCGCCAAGGAGAAGTTCGGGCTCCGTCCGCTGCTCTATCACGTTGATGCCGGGTGGAACTCCCAGGAAGCGGTCAACAATATCGAGAAGCTGGTCGACGGCCTCGACCTCGACCTCTTCACCGAGGTGGTCGACTGGCCGGAGATGCGGGATCTGCAGCTCGCGTTCTTCAAGTCGCAGGTGGCGCATCTCGACACGCCGCAGGACCACGCTTTCTTCGCGGGCCTCTACAATTTCGCCGCGAAGAACGATGTGAAGTACATCCTGACCGGCGCGAACTACTCGACCGAATGCGTGCGCGAGCCGCTGGAGTGGCACTATCACGCGTCGGACCTGCGCCAGATCCGCGATATCCAGAGCAAGTTCGGGACCCGTCCGCTCAAGAAGTTCCCGCTCGCCGGGATTTTCAAGTTCAAGCTCTACTATCGCTTTGTGAAGGGTGTCCGGGTCGTCAAGCCGCTCAACCACGTTCCCTATCATAAGGAAGCGGCGATGCAGGAGCTGGTGGACCGCTTCGGCTGGCAGCGCTACGCGCACAAGCACTATGAATCGCGCTTCACCCGCTTCTACGAGGGCTATTGGCTGCCGACCAAGTTCGGGTTCGACAAGCGCCGCGCGCATTTCTCCAGCCTGATCCTGACCGGGCAGCTGAGCCGTGCCGAGGCGCTCGAGAGGATCGCCAAGCCCGCTTATGACGAGGAACGAATCGCCGAGGACTTCGAGTATATCGCGACCAAGCTTGGCATCACCGTCGACGAGCTGCGCACGCTGCACAACGGCCCGAACAAGTCCTATCGCGACTACAAGAACAACATCACGATGATCGACCTGGGCGCAAAGGTGCTGCGCGCCGCAGGGATCCAGAGGGCGATCATCCGTTGATCACGATCGTCGACTACGGCCTCGGCAATATCGGGGCCTTCCTCAATATGTACAAGCGGATGAACATCCCCGCGACCGCGGTCTCTGGCGCCGCCTTGCTCGAGAAGGCGGAGCGGATTATTCTTCCCGGCGTGGGCGCGTTCGACCATGCGATGGAGCTGCTTGACGCATCGGGCATGCGGCCGGTGCTCGAGCGCAAGGCACTTGAGGAGAAGGTGCCGGTGGTCGGCATCTGCGTCGGCATGCAGATGCTGGCCAATTCGAGCGAGGAAGGCGAGGGTGAGGGGCTCGGCTTTATCCCCGGGCGCGTGCGCCGTTTCCAGACCAACGCGCTGCCGCTGCCCCATATGGGCTGGAACGACGTCGTGCCGCGCGAAGGCGAGCCGCTGTTCGCCGGGTTCGAAGAGGCACCGCGCTTCTATTTCCTGCACAGCTATTATTTCGAATGTGCCGATCCGGCCGATGTCGCGGCGACCGCTAACTATGGCGGCGATTTCGGCTGCGTTGTGCGGCGGGACAATGTGTGGGGCGTGCAATGTCACCCCGAGAAGAGCCACCATTTCGGTGCCGCGCTTCTCCGCAATTTTGCGACGCTCTGACCATGCTGCGCCCGCGTATCATCCCGTGCCTGCTGGTTCACGAAGGGGGTCTGGTAAAGACCGTCGGGTTCAAGGACCCGAAGTATGTCGGCGATCCGGTCAACGCGGTAAAAATCTTCAACGAGAAAGAGAGCGACGAGCTCATCATCGTCGATATCGACGCGACGGTGACCGGCGCGGAGCCCGACTATCCCCGCATCGCGCATTGGGCGGCGGAGTGTCGCATGCCGCTTTGCTATGGCGGTGGCGTGAAGACCGCCGAGCAGGCGAAGCGGATCATCGGGTTGGGCGTCGAGAAAGTCGCGATCAGTGCTGCGGCGGTCGACAATCCGGCGCTGGTCGCCGAGATCGCGGAGGCGGTCGGGCGCCAGAGCGTCGTGGTGGTGATCGACGTGAAGAAGCGCCGCCTGCTCCCCGGCTGGGACGTCTACACGCACAACGCAAAGATGAATCGAAAGCTGGAGGCGATCGAGTTCGCGCGCGAAATGGAGCGCCAGGGCGCTGGCGAGATCGTCGTAAACGTGATCGACCTTGACGGAACGATGAAGGGCTATGACCTCGCGCTGGCCGAGAAGCTGCGCGCCGCGGTGCGCATTCCGATCTCGATCCTAGGCGGGGCCGGCTCACTCGACGATATCGGGCGCCTGGTCGAGAAGGTCGGCGTCGTCGGGGCGGCCGCAGGCAGCCTGTTCGTGTTCAAGGGGCAGTACCGCGCCGTTTTGATCAACTATCCGTCGCCTGATGCGAAGGAACGGCTCGTCCGGTCGGCGCTGGGCGGGTAAGAGGCTTTCCGGGTCGCGGCCCGAGGGGGGATGATGTTCGACAACAAGACCTTGCTGATTACCGGGGGTACCGGCTCCTTCGGGAATGCGGTGCTTCGCCGTTTCCTTGATTCCGACCTCAAGGAAATTCGCGTCTTCTCGCGCGACGAGAAGAAGCAGGACGACATGCGCAAGCGCTATGGCAGCGACAAGCTCAAATTCTATCTGGGCGATGTCCGCGACGAGCGCAGCCTGGTGCCGGCGATGCGCGGAGTCGATTATTGCTTCCACGCCGCAGCGCTGAAGCAGGTCCCCTCATGCGAGTTCCATCCGATGCAGGCGGTGCGCACCAATGTGCTGGGCACCGAAAACGTGCTGGGGGCGGCGATTGCCGCTGGGGTGCGACGCGTGATCTGCCTGTCCACCGACAAGGCGGTCTATCCCATCAACGCCATGGGTATCAGCAAGGCGATGATGGAGAAGGTGATGGTCGCCGCGTCCCGCAACCTGGAGGGTACGGGAACTGTGATTTGCGGAACGCGCTACGGCAACGTCATGGCCTCGCGCGGGTCGGTGATCCCGCTGTTCATCGACCAGATGGTCAGCGATCGGCCCATCACCATTACCGATCCGCAAATGACCCGGTTCATGATGACGCTGGACGATGCGGTAGAGCTTGTCCTCTATGCGTTTCAGCACGGTAACAATGGCGACATTTTCGTCCAGAAGGCGCCCGCCGCGACCGTCGAGACGCTGGTCGAAGCGCTCAAGCAGCTGATCGACAAGCCCAGCCACCCGGTTGGCGTCATCGGCACCCGGCATGGCGAGAAGCTCTACGAATCGCTGCTCTCAAAGGAAGAGCGTGCGGTCGCCGAGGACCTGGGGGATTATTTCCGCGTTCCCCCCGATGCCCGCGACCTCAACTACGACAAGTTCGTCGATCAGGGCGAGGCGCGGCTGAGCCACGGCGAGGAATATAATTCGCACAACACCCACCGGCTGGATGTCGAGGGCATGAAGGCCCTGCTGCTCAAGCTCGACTTCATCGTCCGCGTGCAGCGGGGCGAGGGGGTGTCGATGGAAGCGCAGGTATGAAAACGGTCATTGTCACCGGAGCGCGTGGTTTTGTCGGCCGCAATCTGTGCGTTCGGCTGGGCGAGCTTGGCGACGCGGTTCGGGTAATCCAGATCGGGCGAGAGGACGGTGCCGACGCGCTGCGCGCCGCAGCGCAGGAAGCGGACTTTGTGTTCCACCTCGCCGGGGTGAACCGCCCGAGCGACGAGGGCGAGTTTGCGCTGGGTAATCCGGGCCTCACCCGCAACCTGTGCGACGCGCTGGCACAGGCCGGGAATACCGCGCCGATCGTGCTCAGTTCCTCGACCCAAGCGGCGGCCGACAATCCTTATGGCCGTAGCAAGCGTGAGGCCGAGGATGTCGTGTTCGCGCACGCCCAGGCGACCGGCGCGACCTCGTATGTGTTTCGCCTGACCAACGTGTTCGGCAAATGGGCGCGCCCCAACTATAATTCAGCGGTCGCAACCTTTTGCAACAATGTGGCACGCGGCCTGCCAATCGCCGTCAACGATCCGTCGGCGCCGCTCAACCTTGTCTATATCGATGACGTCGTTGATCACTTCATTGCCCTGCTGAACGGGTCGGACGTCGCGACCGGCTATCGCAAAGTCGATCCGGCCTATGCGACCACGGTGGGTGCAGTGGCGGATGCGATCTGCGGCTTTCCCGAGAGCCGCGGATCGCTGGTGTCGCCGCGCGTGGGTACGGGCCTGATTCGCGCGCTTTATTCGACTTATCTCAGCTATCTGCCGACCGAAGCGTTCGATTATACTGTGCCGGTGCATGGCGATCCGCGCGGGGTGTTCGTCGAAATGCTCAAGACCCCCGATGCCGGCCAGTTCTCCTATTTCACGGCCGGACCCGGCATTACCCGCGGCGACCACTATCACCACACCAAGGCCGAGAAGTTCTTGGTCATCGCGGGCACCGCGCATTTCGGCTTTCGCCACATCCTGTCCGGCGAGCGGCACGAGGTGGTCGTGAAGGGCGGCGAGGCGCGGATCGTCGAGACGATTCCGGGCTGGACTCACAACATCACCAATATCGGCGATGACGAACTGATCGTCATGCTGTGGGCGAACGAGATTTTCGACCGGGCCCGCCCCGACACCATCGCATTGAAGGTCTGACGGCATGAAGAAGCTGAAGGTGATGACCGTCGTCGGCACGCGGCCGGAGATCATCCGGCTGTCGCGTGTTCTTGCGCGGCTCGATTCCGATTGCGAGCATGTGCTGGTCCATACCGGCCAGAATTACGACTATGAGCTGAGCCAAGTCTTCTTCGACGACCTGGGGATCCGCAAGCCGGACCATTTCCTGAACAGCGCGGCGGGCGCGCCCTCCGCGACGATCGGCAACATCCTGATCGCGATGGATTCGCTTCTCCAGGTAGTGCGCCCCGATGCGCTGCTGGTGCTGGGCGACACGAACAGCTGTCTGTCGGTCATTCCAGCGAAGCGCCGCCGGATCCCGATCTTCCACATGGAGGCGGGCAACCGCTGTTTCGACGCGCGGGTTCCCGAAGAGACCAATCGGCGCATCGTGGACCACACCGCGGACATCAACCTGACCTACAGCACCATCGCGCGCGACTATCTCCTGCGCGAGGGGCTTTCGCCGGACATGGTGATCAAGACGGGCAGCCCGATGTTCGAGGTGCTGCAACATTATATGGATCGGATCGACGCATCGGACGTGCTCGACCGGCTGGGCCTCGATGAGCGGGGCTATTATGTCGTGAGCGCGCATCGCGAGGAGAACATCGAGTCCGACCGCACCTTCTTCAAGCTGGTCGAGGTCCTGAACCGCATCGCCGAGAGCCGCGACGCCCCCGTGATCGTCTCCACGCATCCGCGCACCAGCAACCGGATCGCCGCAGCGGGCGTCGCCTTTCATGAAAATGTCCGGCTCCTCAAGCCACTCGGCTTCCACGATTATGTCCGGCTGCAGAAATCGGCGCGCGCCGTGCTGTCGGACAGTGGTACGATCACCGAGGAATCGTCGATCCTCAACTTTCCTGCGCTCAACATTCGCGAGGCACATGAGCGGCCCGAGGGCATGGAGGAAGCGTCCGTCATCATGACCGGGCTCAACGTCGAGCGCGTGGAGCAGGCGTTGGCACTCATCGACCGCCAGGCGCGGGGCGAGGATCGCGCGTTGCGGCTAGTTGCCGACTATTCAATGCCGAACGTCTCCGAAAAGGTGGTTCGGATCATCCACAGCTACACCGACTATGTGAAGCGGGTGGTCTGGCGCGAATACGACTGACGCCGATGCGCATCCTGATCCTCAGTCAATATTTCTGGCCTGAGAATTTCCGCGTCAATGACCTCTCTTCCGAGCTGATCGCCCGGGGGGCACGAGGTGACTGTCCTGACGGGAGAGCCCAACTATCCCGACGGCAGCATCTTCCCCGCCTATGCGGCGGACCCGGCCGCGTTTGCGCGGTTCGAAGGTGCGCCGGTCTACCGGGTGCCGATCATCCCGCGCGGTGGCTCCAGTCTTCGGCTCCTTCTTAACTATTTGAGTTTCGTGGTCAGCGGCCTGCTGCTTGGCGGGTCGCGCCTGCGAGGACAGGAATTCGACGCGATTTTCGTGTTCCAGACATCGCCGATCACCTCGGCAATTCCCGCGCTGTGGCTCGGCTGGCGCAAGCGGGCACCAGTCCTGATGTGGGTGCTCGACCTGTGGCCGGAAACGCTGTCCGCGATCGGCGTGGTGAAGTCGCGGTGCCTATTGTCACTGGTCGGCGCAATGGTGCGGATGATCTACAAGCGCTGCGACAGGATCCTGGTCCAGTCGCGCGCCTTTACGCCAATGTCGCGCGCTATGCAGGCGGCGACGAGAAGATCCTTTACTTTCCCGGCTGGCCCGAGCCCGTCTTCTCGACCAGCGGCGGTGAACCCGAACCGGCAGGCGAGCTTGCCCCATGGCAGGGGATGTTCAAGGTCATGTTCGCCGGGAATTTGGGCCAAGCACAGGACATTCCGGTCATCATCGCCGCTGCGGACCTGCTTCGCGACGAACCGAACCTTCGATGGATTATCGTCGGGGACGGGCGGGCCGGGGCCGACGCGCGCGAGGAAGTCGCACGACGGGGGCTGGAGGGTCGAGTGATCTTCGCCGGACGCTATCCGATCGAGCGGATGCCTTCCTTCTTCGCCGCCGCCGACGCGCTGCTCGTGTCGTTGCGCGACGAGCCGATCTGGAGCCTGACAATTCCGGGCAAGGTGCAAAGCTACCTCGCATCGGGCAAGCCGGTCGTCGCGATGCTCAACGGGGAGGGCGCGCGAGTGATCGCCGAATCCGGCGGCGGTGTGGCGGGCCCGGCGGGCGATGCCGCCGCGCTGGCAGAGAATGTGCGCACCCTGATGGCGATGCCGGTCGAACGACGCGCGGAAATAGGACAGGCTGGGCGCGCCTATTGCCAGCGCGAGTTCGACCGGGCGCAACTGGTCAACAAGCTCGAGGGCTGGATCGAGGAGCTGGGGAACTGACATGGCGCTGGCCGATTTCTCGCCCAACTTCGTCGCCGATCTGGTTTCGCGCGCGCGCGGGTCGGCACGGCGGCGCCAGCACTTCAATATCCATGCTGAGTATGCAGACCCCGTCCAGCGGCTATTCAACGGGATCGAGCCAGACAGCTATATCCGGCCACATCGACACCTGAGCGATCCCAAGCGCGAATGCCTGATCGGCGTCCGCGGCGCGTTTGCGCTCATCGCGTTCGATGCGGAAGGTGGGATCGAACGGATCGTGCATTTCGGGGCGGCACCCGACCTCTCCATCGGGGTCGAACTCGATCATGGTCAGTGGCATACGGTGATCGCGAAAGCGCCCGGATCAGTCCTGTTCGAGGTGAAGCAGGGCCCTTTCGATCCGCTGGCGGCGAAGAATCTGGCACCCTGGGCTCCCGAGGAGGGGAGCGGCGCGGCGGTCGCCTATCTTGAATGGCTGCATCGCGCGGCCACCCGCCGCGGGCTGGACCATAGCGGGACTCGGTCTGAGAAGTCTCTGAATTCAGACTAAATCCATATCGGCTATTTATTGATCGTGGGCCGGGATGTAAGGCGGCGTCACGGGTTGGGGGCGGTATACCATGCATAGTCCGAGGCGGACGAGCAAACATTCGGATGTCCGGTTCTGGTCGCGCTTGCGCACGCAGTCCGTCGGGCTGTTGCTGATCGCGGTGGTGCTGCCGATGGCAATGGCGCTGCTGGCGCTTCCCCATAGCGACGTCTCCGAACTGGTTCAGCTGACCGCAGCGGGCAATGCATGCGCGTGCCTGCTCACGCTCTATCTGCTGCGCAATATCGTCGTCTATCCGCGGATCAGCGGTGCCTTTTTCGTATTGCCGATCACATTGGTCGGCTTCGGCATGACGTTCGCGATGTTTCTGCTCCTGCGCCTCGACTTCAGCCGCATCTTGTTCGTCGCGAGCGGCATGGGGACCCTGGTCTGGCTGTATTTGGTGCAGATCATGATCGAGCGCGGCCCGCCGCTTCGCGTCGGCGTGGTGCCGACCGGTGAGGTGTCGGCGCTCGCCGATATCGACCATTTCCGGATCGACTGGCTTGAGCGTCCCCAGGCGCCCTCGCGCTACGATCTGCTCGTCGCGGATTTCCGCGCTGATCTGGATGACGAATGGGAATCGTTTCTCGCCGATTGCGCTCTAGACGGCGTACCCGTGTTCCACGTCAAGCAGCTCCAAGAATCGGTGACGGGGCGGGTCGAGATCGAACATTTGTCGGAAAACAGCTTTGGTTCGCTGATTCCGTTTCTCGCCTATCTCCGTCTGCGCCGCGTGATCGACCTCATCGCTGCGGTTCTGGTCGGGATCCTGCTGCTTCCGTTTCTTCTGGCGGTCGCGCTCGCCATCCGGATCGACTCACCGGGTCCGGCCTTGTTCCGGCAGGTGCGCATCGGATCGCGCGGGCAGCCGTTTCGGGTCGCAAAATTTCGGACCATGACCCATGCGCAACTTAGCGGTGAGGCACTAGACGGCGCGATCACCAAGGAAAATGACGCGCGGATCACCCGGCTCGGCCGCTTTCTTCGCCGGTCCCGCATCGACGAGCTGCCGCAGATCCTCAACATTATTAGCGGTGAGATGAGCTGGATCGGCCCGCGTCCGGAGGCTGAGGTGCTGTCACGCTGGTATGAAACAGAGCTGCCTTTCTACCGTTATCGCCATATCGTGCCGCCGGGGGTGACCGGCTGGGCTCAAGTCAATCAGGGGCATGTCGCGGATCTAGGCCAAGTCAAGAGCAAGCTCGAATATGACTTCTACTATATTAAACACTTTTCACCTTGGCTCGACGCCCTGATTGTCGCGAAAACAGTCCATATTGTCATTACCGGCTACGGGTCAAAGTAATGGATCGAAATAGGCGGTTTGAGCTATCGCCGATGCGATCGCATCGCTGAATAAAGTATCGAAGCTCGCGGAGTGAGGCGAAGGACGGATTTGAAGTTTGATTACTTGGAGTGAGCGTGCTGCTTCGAATTCATCGAGCAGCGCTTTTATGGTCAAACTCACGCATCTGATCGATTGTCTGCTAGGCCCTGTTGACAAAGACTTCAATCATAGGCGTGTGGCGGCGAGGTTGAGGAAGCTCTCGAACGAGAGAAGTGTCTTGACCGCGTACGAGTGGAGGGATGCGCTATGGGACAGATTCTACACGGGGAGCGCCCGCACGACAGCGGCGGTCCGTCGAGCGATACAACATAGTCAAGAGAGCCTGAGGGCTCTCGCCAAGCGTCACGGCATCAACCAGAAGACCGTGGCGAAGTGGAAGCGACGCACGGCGGTCAAGGATCTGCCAACCGGGCCGAAGGCGCCTCATTCCACCGTGCTGAGCATCGAAGAGGAAGCGATCATCGTCGCGTTCCGCAAACACACGCTGCTGCCGCTCGACGACTGCCTCTATGCGTTGCAGGCGACAATCCCACATCTGACACGCTCGTCGTTGCACCGCTGCCTGTAACGACACGGAATCAGCCGATTGCCCGAGGTGGCCGGCGACAAGGAGCCCAAGCGCAAGTTCAAGACCTACCCGATCGGCTACTTCCACATCGACATCGCCGAGGTGCGAACCGCCGAAGGCAAGCTCTACCTCTACGTCGCCATCGACCGCACCTCGAAGTTCGCGTTCGTCCAGCTCGTCACCAAGACCGGCAGGACATCAGCCTCGGCCTTCCTCGTCGCCCTGATCGAAGCCGTACCCTACAAGATACACACCGTGCTGACCGACAACGGCATCCAGTTCACGTTCCCGCCGCGTTACGCGGAGGGGCCAACGGCCCAATACATCACCCACATGTTCGACATGCGCTGCCGCGAGAACGGGATCGAGCACCGCCTCACCAAGATCAAGCACCCCTGGACCAATGGACAGGTCGAACGGATGAACCGGACGATCAAGGAAGCGACGGTCAAGCGCTACCATTACGACAGCCACGTCCAGCTGACCGCCCACCTCCACGACTTCATCAACGCCTACAATTACGCGCGTCGGCTCAAAACGCTACGCGGCCTCACACCCTACGAATACATCTGCAAATGCTGGACATCAGAGCCCCAGCGCTTCACATCAAACCCGCACCATCAAATGCCGGGACTAAACACCTAGCAATACTTTGGCAGAAACCTGATTTTTGGAATTCCCATGGTGCGGCTGGCGTGATTCATGGGGAGCCAGCTTGACGGAGGCTTGCGATGGACGAGGACTGGAAGGCGGATCTGGAGCGGTGGCTTGCCCCGTATCTGGAAGGTCTGAGCACAAGACGCGGCGACGGATGTGTCCGGCCTATATTGCCGGCTTGATTGGGCCAGGTGATCGCAAAAGCATCCAGCCCATAGCGGCCCGGTCAGACGCCAGTTCCTATGCCGGCTACATCATTTCATCGGGGCCGGTTTGTGGGACAGCGCGCCGCTGGACGCGACCTTGTGGGATCAAGCTGAAAATTGGTTGGTGGCGATGAAGCTTGGCTGATCATCGACGACACTGCCTTGCCTAAGAAGGGGAAGGCCTCGGTTGGCGTCGCGCCGCAAGATGCTACGGCGTTCGGCAAGAATGCCAACTGTCAGACGTTGGTGCCGGTGACGCTGGCTTCGGGCGAAGTTCCGCTCATGCTGAGCTTGCGGTTGTTCCTGCCGGAAAGCTGGGCGAGCGATACCGCGCGGATGGACAAGGCGGGCGTGCCTGCCCCTTTGCAGGAATGCCGCACTAAGAACCTGGCGACCGGCGATGGCGCGCTGGGCGCGCTCGGTGGCGGCTGATCAAGATGTCGCGCATACGGGAGCGTAAACAAATACTAGATCGCGGAGCGCGGGCATGGTCCATAGATGGCCGCCTATGGAATCCCTCACACATCTCGCCCGGCTTGAGGCCGAGAGCATTTACATCCTGCGCGAAGTGGTGGCCGAAGCCGAACGGCCGGTGATGCTCTATTCGGTGGGCAAGGACAGCGCGGTAATGCTGCACCTGGCCAAGAAGGCGTTCTTCCCCGCGCCGCCGCCGTTCCCGCTGCTCCATGTCGACACGACCTGGAAATTCCGCGCGATGTACGATCTGCGCGACAAGGCGGCGCGCGATGCCGGAATGGAGCTGCTGGTCCATCACAATCCCGAGGCGGTGGCGCGCGGGATCAACCCGTTCGACCATGGCGGCCTCCACACCGACATGTGGAAGACCGAGGGGCTGAAGCAGGCGCTCGACAAATATGGCTTCGACGCGGCGTTCGGCGGCGCGCGGCGCGACGAGGAAAAGAGCCGCGCCAAGGAGCGCGTGTTCAGCTTCCGCTCGGCCAGCCACCGCTGGGACCCCAAGGCGCAGCGGCCCGAACTCTGGCGGCTGTACAATGCGAAGAAGGCCAAGGGCGAAAGCATCCGCGTCTTCCCGCTGTCCAACTGGACCGAGCTGGATATCTGGCAATATATCCGCGCCGAGGGGATCGAGATCGTCCCGCTCTATTTCGCCGCGCTGCGCCCGACCGTAGTTCGCGGGGGGCTCACGCTGATGGTCGATGACAACCGTTTCCCGCTCGATGGTGAGAAACCGGTGATGCGCTCGATCCGCTTCCGCACGCTCGGCTGCTATCCGCTGACCGGCGCGGTCGAGAGCGAGGCCGCGACGCTCGACGATGTGATCCAAGAGATGCTGCTGACGACAACCAGCGAGCGACAGGGGCGGGCGATCGATCACGATCAGGCGGCGTCGATGGAGAAGAAGAAGCAGGAGGGCTATTTCTGATGTCCTCCAGCTACCGCCCCGACGCGCTGATCGCGTCCGACATTTCCGCCTATCTCGAACAGCACCAGTCGAAATCGCTGTTGCGCTTCATCACCTGTGGCTCGGTGGACGACGGCAAATCGACGCTGATCGGGCGGCTGCTCTATGATTCGAAGATGATCTTCGAGGATCAGCTCGCCGCGCTTGAGGCCGACAGCAAGCGGGTGGGAACGCAAGGGCAGGAGATCGACTTCGCCCTCCTCGTCGATGGCCTCGCCGCCGAGCGCGAGCAGGGGATCACGATCGACGTCGCCTATCGCTTCTTCGCAACCGAGAAGCGCAAGTTCATCGTCGCCGATACGCCGGGGCATGAGCAGTACACGCGCAACATGGTCACCGGCGCGTCGACCGCCGACCTAGCCGTCATCCTGATCGACGCGCGCAAGGGCGTGCTCACGCAGACGCGGCGGCACAGCTTCCTCGCGCATCTGATCGGCATCCGTCACATCGTGCTGGCGGTGAACAAGATGGATCTGGTCGGATACGATCAGGCGATTTTCGACGGCATCGTCGCCGACTATCGCGTCTTTGCCGACAGCATCGGGATTACCGACTTCACCGCGATCCCGATTTCGGGGTTTAAGGGCGACAACATCACCGGCCCCAGCGGCAATACGCCCTGGTACGGCGGCCCCGCGCTGATCGAGCATCTCGAAACCGTGCCGGTCGGCGGGGAGGGCGAGGCGCGCCTGTTCCGCATGCCGGTGCAGTGGGTCAACCGCCCCAATCTCGATTTCCGCGGGTTCGCCGGCACGATTGCCAGCGGATCGATCAAGCCGGGCGACGCGGTGCGAATTCTCCCCTCGGGCCGCACCAGCACCGTGGCGCGGATCGTCACCTATGACGGTGACCTGACGGAGGCGGGGCGCGACCAGTCCGTGACGCTGACACTGGCGGACGAGGTCGATTGCTCGCGCGGCGACGTGATCGTCGCGGCCGATGCCCCGCCCGAGGTTGCCGACCAGTTCCAGGCGACGATCGTGTGGCTGGATCAGGAAGAACTGCTCCCCGGCCGCGCCTATTGGCTCAAGCTCGGCACCCAGACGGTCAGCGCAACGGTCCAGCCGCCGCGCCACGTGATCTGCGTCAACACCATGGCCGAGTTGAGCGCGAAGACGCTGAGCCTCAACGATATCGGCGTCGCGGAGGTCTATACCGACCGCGGGATCGTGTTCGAACCCTATGCCGAAAGCCACGACCTTGGCGGCTTCATCCTGATCGACAAGCTGACCAATGCGACCGTGGCGGCGGGGATGCTCAACTTCTCGCTGCGCCGGGCGCAGAATGTCCATTGGCAGGCGCTGGAGATCACCCGCGAAGCGCATGCCGCGCAAAAGGGGGCAGCACCCGCGCCTGTTGTGGTTCACCGGCCTGTCGGGATCGGGCAAATCGACCATCGCCAATCTGGTCGAAAAGAAGCTGCACGCGATGGGCAAGCACAGCTTCCTGCTCGACGGCGACAATGTCCGCCACGGGCTCAACAAGGATCTGGGCTTCAGCGATGCCGACCGGATCGAGAATATCCGCCGCGTGGGCGAGGTCGCGAAGCTGATGTGCGACGCGGGGCTGATCGTCCTCACCGCCTTCATCTCGCCGTTCCGCGCCGAGCGGGAGCTGGTGCGGCGGATGCTGCCTGAGGGCGAGTTTCTGGAAATCTTTGTCGATACGCCGCTGGAGGATGCCGAACGCCGCGACGTGAAAGGACTCTATAAAAAAGCGCGGGCCGGGGAAATTGCGAATTTCACCGGTATTTCAAGCCCGTATGAGCCGCCGATCAATCCGGAGATTCAGATCGATACACAGATTGTGACACCGGAGGCAGCCGCCGAATTGATCATCGAACAGGTCGTCGGTATCTGGGCTCCAGTGCTGTGATTGGCCACGGTACGAGTTCATGGAGTGTCGGTGTTGGTCGAAGTGGAAGGCCGGGAATTTATAGCTTATGCTCTGATCGCGATCGGGGTCGCGTTGGTCGCGGGTTGGGCGATCATGGCACGCCGACGGCGCTACTGGAAAAAGCGCCGGATGTCGGGCCACTCGGAGGCGAAACGGCGCGAAATCCGAAAATACTGATCCGTGATCGATATCCAGACGCCGACGTCTATGGATGACGCATCACTCGCCCGCTCTGTCGCAGACGCGGCGGCGGCGCTGCTGCTGAAAATTCAGGACGATGGGGCCGATGGCGCACGAGGGGATCGCGACGCCAACCGTCTGATCCATGACATGCTGCTTTCCAAGCGACCCGATGATCCGATCCTTTCGGAAGAATCGGCGGACGATCCATTGAGGCTTGGTGCGCCGCGCGTCTGGATCGTCGACCCGCTCGATGGGACGCGTGAGTTTGCCGAAGGGCGGGACGATTGGGCGGTCCATATCGGTCTGGCGATTGATGGCGTGGCGGCGGTCGGCGCGGTCGCGTTGCCCCGTCGGGGCGTGACGCTCGCGACCGATGCGCCTCCGGCCTTGCGTCCGGCGAGCGGAGTTCCGCGGATGCTCGTGAGTCGCACGCGGCCGAGCCGCCTATGCGGTGCAGTCGCCGATATGTTGGGAGCGTCGTTGATCCCGATGGGCTCGGCAGGAGCGAAGGCGATGGCAGTCGTGATGGGTGAGGCGGAAATCTATCTCCATTCGGGCGGACAATATCAATGGGATAACTGTGCCCCGGCGGCGGTGGCGCTGGCGGCGGGTCTCCACGTCTCGCGGATTGACGGCACCCCGATCGTTTACAACCGTCCTGCGCGTGAACTCCCCGACCTGCTGATTTGCCGCAAGCAACTGGCGGACGGGGTGCTCGCCACGATCAAAGCGTTTCAGCATGGGTTACGTCGCTCACGCGGAAGCCGACGTACTTAGCCTGCTCGGACAGAGCGCAATCGAAAGCTCTTGTCGGCCGACGGCTGATCCGGCCAGATCCCGCGCGTGTCATACACGAGCTTGTTGGCCCGCTCTTCGAGGGGGATCGACTTGAAGACGTCGTGATCGACCAGCACGATTAGAATCGGACAGGTTTCAAGCGCGGTATCGATGTCGGTAAGCTTCGCGCCGCTTTCGGCGAGCGCGGCGGGGAGTCGCGAGGCGTAAGGCTCGACGATCCGCACGCGCGACCCGTGACGCGCTGCGATCGCTTCCGCGACATGCAGCGCCGGGCTTTCGCGGAAATCGTCGATGTTCGCCTTGAACGCCAGGCCGAGGCACGCGATGGGGGCGTCGGAGAGTTGCGCGATCAGCGTTTCGGCGCGCGCGACCGTAAAGGCGACCTTGCCGTCATTTACCTCGCGTGCCGTGCGAATGAGCGGTGTATTCTGTGGGTCTGCGGCGACCAGAAACCAGGGGTCGACGGCGATGCAATGGCCGCCGACTCCGGGACCGGGCGAGAGGATGTTGACCCGCGGATGGCGATTGGCGAGGCGAATCACCTCCCACACATCGATCCCCATCCCGTCGGCGACGATCGAGAGTTCGTTTGCAAAGGCGATGTTCACGTCGCGAAATGCATTCTCGGTCAGCTTGGTCATTTCTGCCGCGCGCGCGCTGGTGGTGACGCACGCGCCCCGTACGAAGCGGCGATAGAATTGAAGTGCCTTGCGGGCGCAACGGGGCGTGACGCCGCCGATGACACGATCATTATCGATCAGTTCGACCAGAATCCGGCCCGGCAAAACACGCTCGGGGCAATAGGCGATCGCGATGTCGGAAGTGCCGCTGCAATGTCCTGGAATTTTTAGGTCGGGGCGGAGCTGGCTGAGCAATTCGGCGACCTTCTCGGTCGTGCCGACCGGGGATGTCGATTCGAGGATAACCGTATCGCCCGGCTTCACCACCGTCGCGACCGTGGTGGCCGCTTTCAGGACGTAGCCGATATCGGGCGCGTGATTCTCCGCGAACGGGGTCGGAACCGCGATCACGAAGACATCGGCGGGTTCGATCTGGATCGATGCGCGCAACGTCCCCCGTGCGATAACGCCGGAGACAAGGCCGTCGAGGTCGACCTCCTCGATATGGACGCGGCCGGAATTGACGGTGTCGACGACGCGCTGGGATACATCGATGCCCAGCACCATCGCGCCCGTCCGCGCGATCACTGCGGCGGTCGGGAGGCCGATATAGCCCAGACCGAGGACGGCAACTTTAAGCTGAGTATCCGAATCCATGCGCGACGACCTTCGCAATTCTTGCCGAGGCATGGCCGTCGCCGAACGGATTGTGCGCGCGCGCCATTGCCTGATACGCGTCCTTGTCGTCCAACAGGGTTGAGATTTCGGAAACGATCCGGTCGGTGTCGGTGCCGACCAGCTTGGCGGTCCACGCCGAAACGCCTTCGGGGCGCTCGGTCGTCTCGCGCATGACCAGCACCGGCTTTCCGAATGCAGGTGCTTCCTCCTGCACGCCGCCCGAGTCGGTCAGAACGAGATGGCACAGCTCCAGCGCACGGATGAAGTTGGGATAGTCGAGTGGGTCGATCCGCAATATGTTCGGCCGACCGCCGATCACCCGATCCATCACCGCGACCACATTGGGATTGGGATGCATCGGAAACAGCACCACCACGTCGGGGCGTTCGGCGATGCGCGATATTGCCCGCGCGATCGACTCCATCCCGTCTCCGAAATTCTCGCGGCGGTGCGTTGTGACCAGGACGACGTGCTTGCCTGAGAGCCGTTCGCGAATGGGGTCGAGCGCAGTCGCGAGGTCAGGGTGCGCTGCGATGCGCTCACGGGTCGCCAACAGCGCATCGATCACCGTATTTCCGGTGACGAAGACGCTGGCGGGATCCACATTTTCACGCAGCAGCGCATCCGCAGCGGTCTGGGTCGGTGCGAAATGCTGGTCCGCCATGGTCGCGACGATGCGACGGTTCACCTCTTCCGGCCAGGGCTGCCAGATGTCGCCCGAACGCAGGCCCGCCTCGACATGGCTGACCGGTATCTTGCGAAAATAGGCGGCCAGCGCGCCGGCCATCGCCGTCGCGGTATCGCCCTGAACGACGACGCGGTCGGGGCGTTCGGCATCCATGACCTCCCCGAGCCCGGTCAGCAGCCGGGCGGTGAGGCGATCGAGCGTCTGCCCCGGTTCCATGACGTTGAGGTCGATATCGGGGGTAATTCCGGCGATCGCCAGAACCTGATCGAGCAGCGAACGGTGCTGTGCCGTGACACAGGTTCGGACGTCCAGGCCCGATACGCGCTGCATCGCATGAACGACGGGGAACAGCTTGATCGCCTCCGGTCGGGTGCCGAAAATCGTCAAAATCTTTGCTGGATTCCTCATGAACGGGTCCTTAGCGGAACGACGTTAACGGGCCGATACATCTTTAGGCAGTTACGACGCGGATCCTGCCATCTCATCCAGATACCAGCGCACGAACGCAGCGACGCCCGCACGCACCGTAGTCTCCGGCACGCGGCCAATCAGGGCGCGCAACAATTCGGGCGAGGCCTCGGTCGCGGGAACATCGCCTGCCTGTATCGGCAGGAAATTCTTGCGCGCGGCCTTGCCCATCGCTGCTTCGAGAGCGGCGATATACTCTGTCAGCGAGGTCGACTTGCCGCCGCCGATATTGACGACCCGAAAGGGCGCGACAGGGGACAGGCTGTCATGCATTACAGGCTCCTTGCCGGGCACCACGGTGAGCAAATCGACAATCGAACGCACCAGATCGTCGATATAGGTGAAATCACGCTTCATCTCGCCATTGTTGAATACGTCGATCGGGGCGTCGCGCAGCATCGCATCGGCGAATTTGAACAGCGCCATGTCGGGCCGACCCCAAGGTCCATAGACCGTGAAGAAGCGGAAGAAGGTCATCGGGATGCCGAACAAATGGGCATAGCTGTGACCGATCAGTTCGGTCGCGCCCTTGGTCGCCGCGTAGAGGCTAATCGGTGTTTGGGTGCGTTGCAGCTCGTCGAACGGCATCGCGGTATTCGAGCCATAGACCGAGCTGGTCGACGCGGCGAGAAAGTGGCGGACCGGATTGTGCCGCGCCAGTTCGAACAAGTTGAACGTGCCAAGAATATTGGTGCCGACATACCCCGCCGGCTGCTCGATGCTGTAGCGGACACCGGCCTGAGCCGCGAGGTGGATCAACGCGTCCGGCGCGAAATCGCGCCACGCCTGCTCAAGTGCCGGTGCGTCCTCGATCGAGATGCGGGCCAGCTCGAAATTGGGGTGGTTGGCGAGGATCGCGTTGCGCCGCTCCTTGAGCGAGACATCGTAATAGGGTGTAAAATTGTCGATCCCGAGCACCTTGGCTCCGGACTGAAGAAGCAAGCTCGCAGTGTGAAATCCGACAAACCCCGCCGACCCGGTGACAAGAACGCGGCGTTGGGTCAGGTCATTCATTGCGCAGGATTTCCCTTTTGGCTTGCCGCGCCCCTAACCTAATTCCGCCCCTTGTTCTATGTCCCACTTCAGCTATGCGCGCTGCCAGGAGACACCGGAATGACGTTCAAACCGCTTCGCAAGGCCGTTTTCCCGGTTGGGGGGCTTGGAACGCGCTTTCTGCCCGCGACCAAGGCAATGCCCAAGGAAATGCTTCCGGTCGTCGATCGCCCGCTGATCCAATATGCGGTGGACGAGGCGATCGAGGCGGGAATCGAGCAGATGATCTTTGTCACCGGTCGCGGCAAGAGCGCGATCGAGGATCATTTCGATATCGCTTATGAGCTTGAGGCGACCATGGCGTCGCGCGGCAAGTCGCTGGACGTTCTTGAGCCGACGCGGCTCAAGCCCGGCGCGATTGCCTATGTGCGCCAGCAGGAGCCAATGGGCCTGGGTCACGCGGTCTGGTGCGCGCGCGACATCGTCGGCGATGAGCCGTTCGCCGTGCTGCTCGCCGACGATTTTATGGTGGGCCAGCCGGGCTGCCTCAAGCAGATGGTCGCGGCCTATAATAAAGTGGGGGTAACCTCATTTGCGCGCAGGAAGTGCCCGACTCGCAGACCGACAAATATGGCGTCATCACCCCGGGCGAACGCGACGGCGTGCTGACTCAGGTGCGCGGTCTCGTGGAAAAGCCGAAGCCCGGTACCGCGCCGTCGAATCTCGCGGTGATTGGACGATATATTCTTCAGCCTGAAGTGATGCGGGTTCTGGAGACGCAGGAGGCCGGCGCAGGTGGCGAGATCCAGCTGACCGACGCCATGGCGCGGATGATCGGCGACCAGCCGTTCCACGGGGTGACATTCCAGGGGATGCGCTATGATTGCGGCGACAAGGCCGGATACGCTCAGGCCAATTTCGCGCTCGCGCTCAAGCGCGACGACATTGGCCCGGCCGTCCGTGAGTTTGCACGCACGCTCATTGGCTAGGCGCGTCGGGAGCTTCAGCACTTAGGACGAGGTTCTGGTCGGCGCTGCGGCCGTGTCCGGAATGCGTGGGCGTGCTGCTGCCCTGCCCGACATGGGCGGTTTGATCCCGATTCGGGACATCCTCCGCTGATTAGTTTCGGCAGGAACCGCGCCGGATCACCCGGTGGTCGATCTCTGCGAGATTCGCGAATAGGTGGTGATCCCGCCGTAGGCCGGTGCGAATCGTTCGAACAAAAAAATGGCGGCCACCGGGGCCGCCATTCTAATTGCCATCGGCAGACCGAATTACGTGCTGTCGGGCGTATCGTCACCGCTGGTCGCGGCATAGATGCCGAGGCCGACTGCAATCACCACGAACACGATCAGGAAGGGAAAACCCGCCTGCTCGTTGGCTTCACCCGCCGGCGTCGCAGTCCGCGCAGCAGCGGCCTTCGAGACGGACAGCTTTGCCGATGCCGACGAAGCGAGCGCCGGAGTCGTTGCAAGCGAACAGGCCGCCACGGCCATCATCAACTTTGCGAACCGCATTATTTCTGCTCCCTCTTATCAAACAACCTTAGTTGCCTGGGGGCTATGGCAGATTCGCGCGTCGATCTCAACCCGCAAACAACCAAAAGAGCGCCGCCCAGTGCTCCCTGAACATCTACTATGCTACTCTGTTCCCACGAAATCCGCCGATTGCGGCTAAATGTTCGTGACAAGAGACAGCACGCCGCCTCCTGAGCGAAGAGTGTTAAATTTTTATGGCGGCGTCAACTGGTCTCAAGATACCAGCGGGTCGAACCCTCAAGTCCCAGCGCGGTAAGGCGACCCGAGGCATAGGCCCCTGTGTCGATGCCGATCCGATGCGATCGTTCCTCGACGGAATCGCTGATAGTGTGTCCATGCACGACGATCTTTTCAAGCGACCCGCGATGATTGATAAACTCGTCGCGAATCCACCGGAGCGTGGCGGACTTCTGGTCGGCAAACGGGCTGGTCGGATCGACGCCAGCATGGGCGAACGCATAGTCCCCGATCACGATAAGATCTTCGAAACTGGACAGAAAATCGACATGCTCGCGTGGGACGCGCGCCTGGAGCAGCTCCTGCAATGCCACGTAATCCGCTTCGAGATATTCGGCTTCGGTAATGTCGTAGCTCAGGACGGTGGATTTGCCTCCGATTCGGATGAAGAAGGGCAGCGCATTCTTTTCGCCCGCCAGCGCCTTCAGGAACACCTCCTCGTGATTACCGAGCAGGAAGCGGACGGTCGCGTCGCCGGGACGAAATTGCCTGAGTCGTTCCACCACCTGTGCAGAATCGGGACCGCGGTCGACCAGATCGCCCAGAAAAATGATCGTCGTCTCTGCCGGGCCGCGCGCAAGCCGGTCCTGCTCGATTCGCGCGAGCAGGTCATCGAGCAGGTCGAGCCGCCCGTGAATATCGCCGATCGCATAGACGCGCTGCCCCGGAGGGATCGACCCATCCGGCGCAACCTGCGCCCGTTGGGGCATGAAAGAAGAAAGAAGCCGCCGCAGCATTAAAATATACCTGTCTGCCGCCCCTTAGGCCAGACTGGCTTCCCGGCGCAACGCCAACGCGGCATAGACCGCGCACGATGTTCGACCGGATGCGTTTCACTGTCCTGACGATTGCGATGTGGCTGGGCGCGCTGCTGGCGGGTCCGGCCAGCGCCCAGTCGCTCGACCCACAGACGCTGGAGGCGATTCGCGCGGCAGACCTGCGGTTGGCGATCGACGGCTTCCGGCTCAGCACGGCGAATGCGGCGCTATGCGATCGACTGGAGCCGGGTCACGGCATCCAGATCCATACGCTGGATCAATATGCGCGGCCGCAACGTGCGGCGGTGCGCGCGCATTTCAGGTTCGCGGGTCCGGTCGCGGTGGAGGGCGTCGTTCCTGGCAGCCCGGCCGACCGCGCCGGGGTGCGCGCCGATGACACGATCCTGTCGATCGGCGGTATCGCGGTCGAGCCGCAGGGCGATGGTCCCGCATCGACCGATCGGCTGGTCAATCTGTGGACGCAGATCGCACGGCTCCCGGCTGCCGCGCCGATGCACGTGGAGCTTCTTCGCGCAGGATCGCATCTGGCGCTGACCCTCACGCCAGTCCCCGCGTGCCGGACGCGGTATGAGCTGGCGATCACGCCTGCGCTCGAGGCAAGCGCCAATGGCGAGATGGTGCGGATCAGTTCGGGCTATTATGACAGGTTCGATGCCGACCTTGTGCCGGTCGTGATCGCGCACGAACTGGCGCACAACGTCCTTCGCCATCGCGATCGGCTCAAGGCGGCGGGGGCCGAATTCGGGTTGCTGTCGGGGTTCGGTCGCAACGCCAACCTGTTTCGCCAGACCGAATTACAGGCGGACATCCTTGCCGTTCATCTGCTGGCGCGCGCGGGGTATCCGGCGGATCTGGCGGTCCGGTTCCGCATGCATCGCACGGCGAAAGCCATGTCGGGCGCGTTCCAGGCGCGGTCACACCCCCATTGGAAGGACCGGCTGCGCATCGCGAAGGCGGAACGGGCGCGAATCGCGACCAGCGGGCCGGGCGCACCTTTCGTTGCAGAGCGGGAGGCGCCGCTTACCGGTGACTGGCGACCTCTGGTCCCGGCGGATTAGTCCTCCAGCCACTTCCGAATCGCATCGGTCACCGGCTGCGGCTTTTCCCAGGGCACGAAATGCCCGGCATCGACTTCGACCAGCGTCAGGTCGGGGATCAGCGCGTCGAGCCCCTCGAGCTGCACCGGGAGCAACGCGGTGTCGCGCATGCCCCAGATCACCAGCACCGGCATCCGCAGCGGCGGAAACGGCCCGTCGAGGAAGGCGGGGCGCTCGGGGGTCTCGTCCATCGCCGGGACGACCACCGCGCTGGCGCGGTACCAGTTGAACATCGACCCGATCGCGCCCGGCTGGCCCCATTGGTCGAGATAGGTGTCGCGCTCTTCGGCAAGCAAGGCGGGATCGCCATGCTTGGCGAAGGTCGTGTCGAAGAACCAGGCGACACCCTTGGTTTCGATCGCGGCCTCCAGCGCCGGATCGCGGAAGGCACGGATATACTGGCTCGCCGCGCGCTGGCCCATGTCATCGTAGAGCGACTTCTGAAAGACAAAGGGATGGGGGGCGTTGATGATCACCAGCCGCTCGACCCGGCCGGGATGCTGGAGCGCGGCCATCCACGCAATCGCCCCGCCCCAGTCATGGCCGACCAGCACGAACTGGTCCTTGCCGAAATGGGTGGCGAGCGCGAGCAGGTCGGCAACCGGCTTGTCCGGCGTGTAATTCTCGACCCCCTCGGGCCGAGACGAGCGCGCAAAGCCGCGCTGGTCGGGGGCGATGACGAAATGGGTCTTCGCCAGTTCGGGGATTACGTGCCGCCAGGTGCGGTGCGATTCGGGAAAGCCGTGGAGCAGGATGATCGCGGGCGCCGCGGGGTCGCCGGCGGTGGCGACGTCGAGTTCGACCCCGGTGGGCAATGCGATGTGCTGAAGCTCAAACCCGGCCATGACCCTCTCCCTCGATTTTTTTCGAAATCAGGGTATGGGTGCGTGGCCGGGCTGGCAAGCCTTCAGGGATAGCTGACCGTCTTGGGCACTTCGGGGATCGGGATGAATTCCTTGTCGTCGCCCGGCACCTTGGGGAACAGCCCGGCTTTCCAGTCTTCCTTGGCCTGGTTGATCCGGTCGCGGTCGGACGAGACGAAGTTCCACCAGACATGGCGCGGTGTGCTGAACGCGTCGCCACCACACAGCATCACCCGCCCGCCCTCGACCGAACTCAGCCGTGCCGAGATCCCCGGGCGCAGCACGTACAGAGTCTGCGGCTCCAGTTCGACGCCATCCAGTCGCGCCTGCCCCATCGCCAGATAGACGGCGCGCTCCTCGGCCTCGGCATAGACCGGGATGCATGCCCCTTGGTCGAGCACGATGTCGGCATAGATGGTCCCGGCATAGGTCGTGGTCGGCGCGGTCTGGCCCCAGAGCGAGCCCATGATGATCCGCGCCTTTACCCCGCCGTCGTCGAGCACCGGCAGATCCGCCTTGGCGACATGCTCGAACGCCGGGTCCATCTCCTCGAGCCGCTCGGGCAGGGCGAGCCAGGTCTGGATGCCCGACAGTTCGGGGCCCGCGGCGCGCTCACTGGCGGGGGAGCGCTCCGAATGGACGATGCCGTTGCCCGCGGTCATCAGATTGACCGCCCCGGGCTCGATCGTCGCGTAGGTGCCCAGGCTGTCGCGATGGTCGATTGCCCCGGCGAACAGATAGGTGACGGTGGCGAGGTTGATATGCGGATGCGGGCGCACGTCGATGCCCGTGCCGACCTCGAGGTGCGCCGGCCCCATCTGGTCGAAGAAGATGAAGGGGCCCACCATCGTGCGCGGGCGCGACGGCAGCGTGCGGTGCACCTTGAACCCGCCCAGATCATGGGTGGTGGGGTGGATGGTATGGATGAACAGGTCGTCGGTCACGCCGCGTCTCCGAATTGGGTCGGAACACAGATAGGGGCGCGGGCGGGAATGTGCCATCCACCCGAACGGGTGGCTTTACTCGCCCGGCGCGGTCGCCTTGATCGCCATGGCGTGGACCCGCTCGATCATCAGGTCGCCGAGCGCGCGGTTGACGAGGCGCTGGCGGTCGAGCCGCGACTTGCCGGCAAAGGCGTCGCTTTCGATCACCACGGTGAAGTGCGATTCGCCGCTGCCGTCGTCGCCCATATGGCCGCGATGCTTGGCGCTGTCGTTGATCACGTCGAGCTGCGACGGGGCGAGCTGGGTGGTGAGGCGGGCGGTGATTTCGGCGGCGACGGGGCCGGTAGAAGTGTCGATCATCGCGCCTATATAGGGCGTTTTTTCCCGGAGTCAGAGTGTCGCGCGAAGCCCCCAAAGACCGCCCCAAGGCCCGCTTCCACGGCCGTGTCGAGGCGCCGGGGCGGCTGTGCGCGGAGCCGGGCTGCGCCGAACCGGGCGAGTTTCGCGCGCCAGCAGGCCCGGCGCAGCGCAGCGCCGACGGACCGGGGGCGTATCGCTGGCTGTGCCTCGACCATGTCCGCGCATTCAATTCGGGCTATAATTTCTTCTCCGGCATGACTCCGGACGAGATCCACGCGGCACAGCGGCCCTATGCCGGGTGGGAGAGCGAATCGCGCGCCTTCACAGCGACCGGGGGCGCCGACCGCCCGCCGCGCTGGGCCGACTTTGCCGATCCGCTCGACGCGATCGGTGCGCGCTTCCGCGCTGCCCGCCCCGCCGAGCGCAAGGACGGCAAGCCGCTGTCGGGAAAGGATCGCGAGGCGATGAAGGTGCTGGCGCTCGACCTCGATGCCGACCGCATGGCGCTGCGTCGCCGCTATTCGGAGCTGGTCCGCCAATATCATCCCGACCGCAATGGCGGTGACCGCAGTCATGAAGGTGCGCTGCAAAAGGTGATCGAGGCCTATCAGCAGCTGAAGTCGTCGCCAGCCTTCGCGTGATTCACCAGCCCTCGCCCGCGTCGATCCGCGCGCGGCGGGCCAGTTCCTCGGCGGTGGGCTCGGGGAACTGGAAGTCCGCCTGTTCGACCTCGCCCTTCACGTCATAGGTCGCCATCGCGGTGCCGTTGCGGGTCACGCGATGCTCGACCAGTTCGAGCGACCGGGGCGGGGTGCCGTCGCCGAACATCCGCTTGCCCCGGCCCAGCACCACCGGCGCGGTCATCGTCACGATCCGGTCGAGCAAGCCGCGTTCGAGCAATTGCGGGTAGAGCGTCGAGCTGCCCTGAATGACCAGGTTCGGGCCATCGCTGTCCTTGAGCTTGGTAAGTGCGTCGATGTCGGCGAGGCGTTCGCTGCCCTCCCATTCCAACGGCGCGTCGCTGGTCGTCAGCACATATTTGCGGATCGTGCGGAACAGGTCGCCGATCTCGTCGCCCTCCGGCGCGAACGGCCAGTGCGCCGCGAAAATCTCGTAGGTCCGGCGGCCGAGCAGCAGGTCGAACGGCGGCTTGAACACGCTGTCGACCTGATTGCCGATCCCTTCGTCGAACAGCGCGGCGAGCCAGCCGCCCTGTTCGAACCCGCCGGTCCAGTCCTCCTCCGGTCCGCCGGGGGGCCTGCATCACCCCGTCGAGGCTGAGGAACGCGGCGCCGATAATGCGTCGTGGCATGATGTGCTCCTGATTAGTCGCGGTCGGGCGCGCCGAGCGGGAAGAAGTGGCGATAGGGCCGCGCGCCATCCACTGCGCGGGCGACCGAGGGGTAGGCGAGCAACCGGGCGCGATAGGCGCGCAGGTTCGCATGTTCCTCCGGGATCGGGATGATCCAGTCGGCGTAGAACAGGGCGGGCGCGGCGGAGAGATCGGCGAGCGTGAAGCTGTCGGTCGCGACCCACTCGCGCCCGGCGAGATGCGCGTCGAACCAGGCGTAGCTGGTAGCGAGCTGCGCCGCGACCTGCTCGTCCGCCAGCGGATCGAGCTTGTCTGCCGGCCGGATCGCGTTGAACACCAGCCGGGTGGCGGGGTCCATGATCTGCTGGTCGAACAGTCGGTCGAGCATCCGCACCTGCAGCGCCGCGTCCGGATCGGCGGGGATCAGGAGCGGCGCGCCCGACAGCCGATCGACATGCTCGGCGATGATGCTTGATTCCCCCAGCACCAGATCGCCATCGACGAGCAGCGGGAAGCGCTTGAACGGCCAGAGTTCGGCCCAGCGCGCGCTGTTCGCCGGTTCCTCGGGCGCGACGATCTTCAGCGTGAACGGCAGATCGTGTTCGTAGAATGCGATCAGCGCCTTCCAGCAATAGGAGGAGAAGGGGTGGGCGTAGAGGTCGGGGCCGCTCATTTGGGCGCGACCAGTCCGAACACCGCGCCGTGCGGGTCGGTCGCGTGGAACACCCGCTCGCCGCCGGGCACCTCCATCGGATCGCTCAGCGGCGTGCCGCCCAGTTTCGTCACCTTGGCGTGCGCCGCCTCGATATCCGGCACGCGGAAGTAAAAGGTCCAGCCGACCGGCTTGTCCTCGCATTCGCGCGGCATCATCGCGCCCCACACGCTGTCCATTTCCTCGCCCGCATCCTTCCCGCGCAGGAAGCTGTACTCGCCCCATGGCATCGGCATGCCGCCCGCCTTTTCCCAGCCGAACAGGGCCGCATAGAAGGCGAAGCCGGCGGCATCGTCGCTGGTCTGGAGTTCGTTCCAGCTGACATGGCCTTCGCCCATCCGCGCATAGGCGGTGCTGGTTTCGGGGCTGGATCCGCGCATCACATAGAAGGGGATGCCTTGCGGATCGGCGACCATCGCAAAGCGGCCGACGCCCGGAATGTCGGTCGGCGGGACATGCACCGACCCGCCCGCTGCCTTGAGCTGTTCGACCGTCGCATCGACATCGTCGACCCCGACATAGCCCAGCCAGGCCGGCTTCGCGCCGCCCGCCAGCATCGCGGCGTCGAGCGTCAGCATGCCGCCGATATCGCCATCGCCCGCGTGGAGGATGCGATATTCGGCACCGCCGGGCGCCATCGATTCGGCGTCGATGGTCCAGCCGACGACGGCTTCGTAAAAGGACCGCGACGCCGCCGCGTCGGGGGTCATCAGTTCGTACCAGATCCATCTGCCGTGGGGATTGGTCATGGGAATCCTCCCTCTCGGATTGTCGTCACCCCGGCGAAAGCCGGGGTCTCATGTGATGTGCACATGCCTCCCGAGACCCCGGCTTTCGCCGGGGTGACGGTGACGTGGCGAGGATCACCCCTTCGCCGTATCCAGGATCGGCGCGAAGCCGCCCCACATCATCCGCTTGCCGTCGAACGGCGGCTCGGCCGGCGGCTTCATCCGCTCGTCCTCCATGATCTTCGCCCAGCCGGCGTCGCGCGTCGCCTTGTCGGGCCATTCGATCCACGAATAGACGACCGCCTCGTCGTCCTTCTTATGGGTCGCGCGGTTGTAGTCGGTGACCTTGCCGTCGGGCGTATCCTCGCCCCACGCCTCGACCACGCGCAGCGCGCCGAATTCCTGGAACAGCGGCACCATCGACGCGGCGAGCTCGCGATACGCCTCCTTGTTCGCGGCGGGGACGGGCAGGACATATCCGTCGATATAGCCGGTCTGACCCGCATCGCCTGCCTCGACCAGCGCGTCGAACCCGGCAAAGATCATGCGGCTCCCGTCGAACGGCATGTCCTTCATGCCTTCAAGCGCGTTGGGGTCGCTCATCATCTTTTCGTTGGCGGCGTCGCGCGTCGCCTTGTCGGGATATTCGAGCCAGCTGAACAGCACGGTCTCGTCCTCCTTGAGGGCGACCGATTGCTTGAGGTCGTTGATCTTCCCATCGGGCACATCATCGCCCCAGGCTTCGACGAAGCGGGTGGCGCCGAGCCCCCTTGAACAGCTCGATCGCGCTGTGTGCGTGCTTGGTATATACCGCCTTGTTGGCGGTGGGGACGGGGGTCAGGAATCCTTCGACATAGGTCATTGGGTCTCTCCCTGGGATCGCTTCACGCGAGGGCGTGTTCGGGTTTGAAATCGGCAAGTTGCGCGGCGAGCGCGGCCTTGAAGGCGGGACGAGCAATGGCGCGCTCCAAATAGGCGAGCAGCACGGGCCGGTCGGCGAGCAGCCCGCTGCCTTCCGTCTGACGCAGCACCGTCGCCATCGCGATGTCGGCGATGCTGAACTGCCCCGCGAGCCACTCACGGTCGCCCATCGCGACGGCAAGCCGGTCGAGCCTTTGTTCGATATCCGCGATCAGCGAGGGGCGACGCAGCTCCGCCCATTGCTCGCCGGCCGAGAAGATCTCGACATTGCCGAGTTCGAACAGCATCGGCTCGACGCTGTTATAGGCGGCGAACAGCCAGCTTTGCGCATCGGCGCGCGCTTGTGGGTCGCGCGGCAACAGCCGTTCGTCGCGTTCGCCAAGGTGCAGCAGGATCGCGCCGCTTTCGAACAGATGCACGCCGCCATCGACGAGGGCGGGGACCTGCCCCCAGGGCTGCTCCGCGAAATAGGCGGCGGGCCGGTTACGCGGGTCCATCAGCCGCATGTCGTAGCGCAGGCCGATCTCCTCGCACGCCCAGCGCGGACGCAGGTCGCGGACGAACCCCTTGGCGAAATCGGGCACCCAGTCGAACCCGGTAATCTCGACGGTCATGATCAGTCTCCTTGCGGGAGGTAAGGTCAGGCGGGTTGGGTTTCCCCCGCAGCGGCAGCCTCGACCGTGGCGATGTCGATCTTCTGCATCGTCATCATCGCCTGCATCGCGCGCTGGGCTGCCGCCTTGTCGGGATTGTCCCACACCAGCTGCATCAGCCGGTCCGGCGTGACCTGCCAGCTGACCCCCCATTTGTCCTTGCACCAGCCGCACATGCTCTCCGCCCCGCCATCGGCGGTGATCGCGTTCCACAGCCGGTCGGTCTCGGCCTGATCCGGCGTGTGGAGGATGAAGCTCATCGCCTCGCTATGCTGGAACATCGGGCCGCCGTTGAGCAGCAGGTAGCTGTGCCCGGCCAGTTCGATCTCGCACAGGATGACGTCGCCCGCCTTCTGGCTGGGCGTGTCGATCGGGGTGCGCTCGGTGCGGACGATACGGGCGTCGGGGATCAGCGACGTATAGAACGCCGCCTGATCCTCTGCGGTGTAGTTGCTCCAGATGCAGGTGGTGATTTTGGTCACGGCATCTCTCCTTGGTATCTCGGTTCAGGCCGGTTCGTGCGCCGGTCCGTCGGGGAAGGCGGCCATTGCGGCCTCCATGTCCATGAACATCGGCTCGAAGATGTGGCCGTCAGGGTCCTCGAAGCTGCGGCCATACATGAAGCCCATATCCTGCGGTTCGCGGACATCGGCCTTGCCGCCCGATGCGCCGGCCTTCTCCGTGATCGCATCGACAGCTTCGCGGCTGTCGAACGACAGGCACAGCAGAACCTCGTTCACTTTCGAGGAATCGGCGATCGTCTTGTGCGGGATGAAGGTCGAATAGAAATCATGGCCGAGGATCATCAGCGTGATCTCGTCCGACCACTGCATCGCGCTCGCCATCTCGTTGCTGAAGCGTGGGTCCCTGGTGAAGCCGATCGCTTCGTAGAAGGCGGTCGATGCCGCCACGTCCCTCACCGGCAGGTTCACGAAAATCATCTTGGCCATCGCGCTTCTCCTTGGACGCGTCCGGGAAACTCACCGGTTCCGAATCGCTTGCTTGATGTTGATGCGCCTTTGAGTTATTAAAAGCAACTATGAAGTTAGAAAAAATGACTCATATTTTTAAGTCGCGGAAATCGCTATGAAAAAGGAGCGGCGGCGCTGGTATGACGACGCCTGCGGCACGGCGATGGCGCTGGAACTGGTGGGTGAGCGCTGGTCGTTGATGATCGTGCGCGAACTGATGTTCGGCCCGCGCCGGTTCAGCGAGATCAAGGGCGCACTGCCCGGACTTTCGGCGAATGTGCTCACCCAGCGGCTCGAGGGGCTCGAGGAATCGGGCATCCTGACGCGGCACAAACTGCCCCCGCCGGCCAACGCACAGGTCTATGCGCTGACCCCCTGGGGTCATGAGGCCGAAAAGCCGATCCAGCTGCTCGGCGCATGGGCGGTGCGGTCGCCCGAACATGATCCGACGCTGCATCTGTCCGCAGCCTCCGCCATGATGTCGCTGCGCACCATGCACAATCCGGCGCTCACCGGCGACCTCGATTTCGTCGTGGGGTTCCGGATGGGCGACGACCTGTTCGTCGGGCGCTACAATCGCGACGGGATCGAGCTGAAGCGCGGCGATCCGGCCGGTGCCGACGTGATCTTCAACGGCCCGCCGACCGCAATCGCGGGCGCGGTCTATGGCGGCGCGCTGGCCGAGCTGGAGGCAGCGGGGATACTGCGCATAGAGGGCGACCACGCGCTCGCCGAGGCGTTCGTGACGCGCTTCCCGCTGCCGAAAAAGTGGAGCGAGGACCAGGATAGCCAATAATCCTCCCCCGCGAGGGGGAGGTGTCAGCGTAGCTGACGGAGGGGGAGGAAGCACGACGATCGAGAGGACACAGCCGTCCTCCCCCTCCGTCGCCTTCGGCGCCACCTCCCCCTGGCGGGGGAGGATTGAAGCGAACCGATCCGTCGCCCGCGCTTGCGGAGCGGGGCGCTAGCCGATACCGCACCGCAAAAGAACAGTCCCCGAGTCCGGAAGCCCGATGAGCAGCATCCCCAACACCCAGCCCGACAGCCGCGAGACGACGATCCTCGCTGCGCCTGACAAGAGCGTCAGCGTGCGCGACCTGTTCGGCATCGACATCGACATGGAAGTGCCGGCGTTCAGCGAGGCGGACGAGCGCGTCCCCGATCTCGACCCGGCTTATGTCTTCGACGGCGACACCACGCTCGCGATCCTCGCCGGCTTCGCGCACAACCGCCGCGTGATGATCCAGGGCTATCACGGCACCGGCAAGTCGTCGCACATCGAACAGGTCGCCGCCCGCCTCAACTGGCCGTGCATCCGCATCAATCTCGACGCGCATATCAGTCGTATCGACCTGATCGGGCGCGACGCGATCGTGCTCAAGGATGGGCAGCAGATCACCGAGTTCCGCGAAGGGCTGCTCCCCTGGGCGCTGCAGACCCCGACCGCGCTCGTTTTCGACGAATATGACGCCGGGCGCCCCGACGTCATGTTCGTGATCCAGCGCGTGCTGGAGACCGAGGGCAAGCTGACCCTGCTCGACCAGAATCGCGTGATCCGTCCGAACCCCTGGTTCCGTCTGTTCGCCACCGCCAACACGGTGGGTCTGGGCGACACCAGCGGGCTGTATCATGGGACACAGCAGATCAACCAGGGCCAGATGGACCGCTGGAACATCGTCGTCACGTTGAACTACCTCCCCGCCGCGACCGAGGCGCAGATCGTGCTCGCCAAGAGCGGCGAATATGACAAGCCGGGCGGCAAGGAGATGGTCGAGAACATGGTCCGCGTCGCCGAACTGACCCGGCGCGGGTTCATCAACGGCGACATCTCCACCGTGATGTCGCCCCGCACCGTCATCACCTGGGCGCAGAATACCGAGATCTTCAAGGATGTCGGCTTCGCCTTCCGCCTGAGCTTTCTCAACAAGTGCGACGAGGCGGAGCGGGCGCTGGTCGCGGAATATTATCAGCGCGTGTTCGGCAAGGACCTGCCCGAGAGCGTGGTCAGCAAGGCTTGAAGATCTGAGTGGACTTAGCTAACTTGGCTTAGTCCACTCAAGGAGCTGCGCGATGGCCGAGGCTGATCCGCAAAAGACGTTCAACGTTCATGATGCCAAGACCCAGCTGTCCAAGCTGATCGACCGCGCGCATGCGGGCGAGGAGATCATCCTGTCCAAGGCGGGAAAGCCCTATGCGAAACTGATTGCATATGAGCCCACGCCTTTGCCGCGCCGCCAGCCCGGCCGCTTTAAGCATCTGTTGAAGGATGTGCCGAGCGACATCTGGTTCGAACCGACGTTTACCGAGGAAGAGCTGGACGCATTTGAGAGCAAGGAGCTCTGAGCGTTGCGCCTGCTGCTCGATACGCACGCATTGGTCTGGTGGTGGATGGGAGATCCTCGCCTCTCGGATCGCGCGCGCGTTGCGATTTCCGACCCGGATATCGAGCGATATGTCTCCGCCGTGTCCTGCTACGAGATCGCACTCAAGGTCGGCAGTGGCAGACTTCCCGCGATGGTCGAACCACTGTCGCAATTTGCAGAGGCGTGCAGTCAGGATGGCCTGATCCATCTCGATCTGCGCTATGACCATGCGCGCGGCGCGGGGTTGTTGCCATTGACGCATCGCGATCCGTTCGACCGCATGATCGTGGCGCAGGCGCTCGCCGAACGGCTAATCGTGGTAACCCGTGATCCACAGATCGCCGCATTGGGTTGCGAGACGCTTTGGTAGCACCCCGAACGCTCCGCCGCCCGCCGGGATAACGGAGTGCGCGGTTTCACTTCACGCCGCCGCCGCGTAGCTCCGGCTTTGCGGCGTTCCGTCGATCTCGAACTGCGCAGCGCGGCCGGCGAGATCGGTGGCTTCGGTGCGCAGCTGTTGCGCCGCCGCCGAGGTTTCCTCGACCATTGCGGCATTCTGCTGCGTGGTGCTGTCCATCCCGCTGACCGCAATCACGATCTCCGAAATCGACATCGCCTGAACGCGGTTATTGTCGACCAGCGACCCGACCAGCGTATCCACCTGGGTGAAGATGTCGGCGATCTGGACCAGCGCCCCGTCGACATTGCCGACTGCGCCGACCGCATTGCCGACCTCTTCCTGGGTGACGGTCAGCTGGTCGCGGGCGCGCTTGGCCTCTTCCTCGGCGCGCATCGCGAGCGCGGAGACGAGGTCGGCGACCACCGCGAAACCACGGCCTGCTTCTCCGGCACGACCCGCCTCGACCGCCGCGTTCATCGCAAGGACGCGAGTCTGGAAGGCAATCTTGTCGAGCCCTTCGATCACATCGTCGATGCCCTTGGCGCATTCGGACACGCGGTGCATCGCGGCGACTGCGCCCGATGCGACATCGCGGCCACCGGCGACGCTGACATTGGCGCGCTTGGCGCAATTCAGCGTTTCGTCGGCGGAGGCGGCGCTGGCGCGCAGCCGCTGATCGATCTGCGACAGCGCGGCGGAGGTTTCCTCCAGGCTGGCCGCACTGCTTTCGCTGCGGCTCGCCAGGTCCTGCGCGGCGCGGGCGATCTCGGTCGATCCGGTCTGGATGCTCTCCGAACGCTCGACCACGGCGGCGATCAGGTCGCGCAACGTGGTCGCGGTGGCGTTGAAATCGGTCTTGAGCTGGGCATAGGCCGGCGGGAAATCGGCGTCGATCCGCGCCGTGAGCTTGCCTTCGCGCAGTGCCGAGAGGCCGGTGCCGATGGCGGCGGTGACGATCCGCTGCTCCTCGGCATTGCGCGCCTGTTCGCGCTCGCGCTCGGCGGCGGCGAGGCGGAAGACATCGGCGGCGCGGGCGAGCGTGCCGACCTCGTCGTTGCGCTCGGTCTCGCCGACCGGAACGTCCTCACCCTTGGCGAGGCGGTCGACCGTGTCGCTGAGCCGGCCGAGCGGCAGCCCGACGACGCGCTTCGATGCGACCCACAGTGCCGCAGCGGCACCGGCGATCAGCACGATCGCGATCACCACCAGCATCCAGGTCAGCGCATTGGCCGGGGCGGTGATCGCCGCCGCCGGGATATCGACCACGACCGCCCAGCGATCGTCGATCCCGTCGATCGCCACCGGCACCGCGAAGCGGGCCCAGTGGCTGCCATCGGCGTCGACATGGTCGAAGCTCTGCGCCTTGCCCGACTTGACGACCGCGTCGATCAGATCCTTTTCGGCCTCGTCATAGGACTTCATGCGCAGCTGCGCATTTTCATGCGCGATCCACTTGCCGTCCTGCGCGATCAGGCGCACCCGGCCCGATCCCAGCGGCTTTTCCTTCATCAGTCCGGCGGACAGGTCGTCTAGGCTGATGTCAAAGCCGGACACGCCGACCACCTGATCTCCGCGGCGCAGCGGGAAGGTGATGCTGAACATCGTCACATCCTTGCCGTCGACCGGATAGACATAGGGGATGCTGAGGCGGCCGGCGGCGCGCTTGAGGCCCTCGGCGTAATAGTCCTTCTGCCAATCCTCGGGCGGGCTCGCGGGCTGCATCGCGATCTTGCCCGCCTTGTCGCGGGTCACATAGGGCGCAAAGCCCCCCGCAACGTTCCAGCCGGGCTGTCCCGCCAGATCGGGCCGGTGATATTCCGGCTCGAGGATCGACCAGGCGCCCAGTACGGTCGGCGCGGCGGCAAGGAAGCCGCGCAGCTGCGGGATCGTCCGCTCGGCCGCAAAGCCGGTCGCGGTCAGGTCGGTCGAGATCGACCGCGCCATTGCGTGCGAGGCACCGACAATGCCGTTCACATCGGTCGCGATGCCGCTGGCATAGCGCTCCGCCGTCGCCTGCGCCGTCTCGCTCGACCCGCGCCCGACCACCGACGAGGCCTGAAGCGTGACGATGGTGAAGCCGATCGTCAGCAGCACGCCGATCGCGGCGGCACAGAGCGTCACCAGCTTTCCGGCAACGGGAAGACGGTCGAAGCGGCCGCGCAGCTTCTGGGTCTGGGCGTGCAGCGTGGCGTTGGCGTTGGACAAGTCGGTCCTCCTTGCAGGCGCTTTGCGGGGCGATCGTTGCTGTCGCGAACTGACCCGGTTGATGGCTCAATCTATAGGTGGGGGACGGCACCGCGGGTCGCGTGGTCCGTAAAATTACCCACTTCCCGGACTTCGGCTTTGACGGGACGCGCTCCCCGCTTGTGTCGCGCGGCCGCTCCGCGCATGGAAATCGCATGGCCAGCGACACTCCCCTCGATCAGTTCAAGTCCGTCCTTGCCGGGACCGCGCGAGCGTTGAGCCACGAGGCCGAGCTTGAGCTTGCCTTTACCGCCGACGCGCCCGCGCAATCGGGGCGGCATCTCAAGGTGCCGATGCCCGGTCGCACCCTGCCGCCCGAACAGGTGGCGGAGGCGCGCGGTTTTGCCGACGGCTTTGCGTTGCGGCTGCGCCTGCACGACGCCGCGACCCATTTGAAGGCAGCCCCGAAGGAGCCAGTGGCGCGCGCCGTGTTCGATGCGGTCGAGACCGCGCGGGTCGAGGCGCTGGGATCGCGTGGCTATGCCGGGATCGCCGACAATCTCGACCATGCGCTCGAGATGAAGATGCGCTCGGACCCGATCAGCCGCGCGCGGACGCGGGACGAGGTGCCGCTGTCGACCGCAGTTCAGCTGCTTGTGCGCGAACGCCTGACCGGGCGGGAGTCTCCTGCCGCCGCCGCGCTCGGCCTGGCGCTGGTGCGCGACTGGATCGAGGACAAGGGTGGCGCGGATCTCGACGCGCTGGCGCTGGCGATCGACGATCAGGCGACCTTCGCGAAACTGGTCGGCAATCTGCTTGCCGATCTGGAGCTGACCGAGGGCGACCTCATCCCCGACGAGTCCGACGAGGGCGGCGGCGAGGACGAGGGCACCGACGACGTCGACGAGAGTGAGGCCGACGCCGGCGACGAACAGGGAGAGACCGGCGAGGGCGAGATCGACGCGCGCGGTGAGCAGCGCGAGGGCGAGACCGACGAGGGCGAGGAGAGCGAGCAGGAGCAGGGCGAGTTCGAGGACGGCGAGGGCGATCCCGGCGATGCCGGGGACGAGGGGATGATGCCCGTCCGCCCCAATCGCCCCTGGTCCGACATGCCGATGCAGTTCGACTATGGCGCGTACACCACGCAATATGACGAGGTGATCGCCGCCACCGACCTGTGTGACGATGAGGAGCTCGACCGGCTGCGCGCCTATCTCGACAATCAATTGTCGAACCTTCAGGGCGTGGTGACCAAGCTTGCCAACCGGCTCCAGCGGCGGTTGATGGCGCAACAGAACCGCAGCTGGGACTTCGATCAGGACGAAGGGCTGCTCGACGCCGCGCGCCTCGCACGGGTGATCGTCAACCCGATGCAGTCTTTGTCCTACAAGGTCGAGAAGGATACCGAGTTCAAGGACACGGTCGTCACCCTGCTGATCGACAATTCGGGGTCGATGCGCGGCCGCCCGATCAGCATCGCCGCGATCAGCGCCGATATCCTCGCGCGCACGCTGGAGCGGGTCGGGGTCAAGACCGAGATTCTCGGCTTCACGACCCGCGCATGGAAGGGCGGCCAGTCGCGCGAGAAATGGCTGGCCGAAGGGCGTCCGGCGCAACCGGGCCGCCTCAACGACGTGCGCCACATCGTCTACAAACAGGCCGACGAGCCGTGGCGGCGCGCGAAGAAATCGCTCGGCCTGATGATGCGCGAAGGGCTGCTCAAGGAGAATATCGACGGCGAGGCGCTGCTCTGGGCGCACAGCCGCCTGATCGCGCGGCCCGAGGATCGCAAGATCCTGATGGTGATCAGCGACGGCGCACCGGTCGACGATTCGACGCTGAGCGTGAACAGCGGTTCGTATCTCGAACGCCATCTGCGCCAGGTGATCGGGTGGATCGAAAGCCGCTCGCCGGTCGGGCTGGTCGCGATCGGTATCGGCCATGACGTGACCCGCTATTATGGGCGCGCCGTGACGATCATGGATGTCGACCAATTGGCCGGCACGATGATCGAGCAGCTTGCCGCCCTGTTCGACATCGATGCCTGACGGCCCGGGCGGCATCGTGCCGCCGCCGGGCGGGTTCCACCCCCGGTCAAGCGGTCGATGACGATTGCCGCGCATCCGACCTCGATCAGCCTTGAACCGATATTCTGGGACGCACTGGAGGCTGCGGCGCAGGCGCGCGATCTGCCGCTCAGCGCACTGGTCGCGCAGGTCGATTATCTGCGCATCCAGGCCGACGATCCGCCCAATCTTGCCAGTGCGTTACGCAGCTGGCTTCTGGCCGACGCGACAAATTTGCGACAATAATGAAAACGATTCGCATTAGTGTTGACAGTGCGAACGACTCGCAATAGCGGGACCCCAACGACAATCAGAAGGGGTTTCCATGTCTCGCAGCTCGTCCGACGCGCACCGCGCCGCGCCCGCTTTCCTCGCGCTGGCCGCCATCGGCTTCGTCGCATCGGCACCTGCAGCCTATGCCGGCGATCCCGCCGATCCGGCGGAGGAGCAGGATCGCGCTGACGTCGTCGTCACCGGCGAGAAGGTGCGCTCGGAACAGGCCAGCCCCAAGGTCACGCGCCCCGTCCGCGACACGCCGCAGACCGTCACCATCCTGACCAACAAGGTGATCGAGGAGCAGAATCTGCTCACCCTGCGCGACGTGCTGTCGACCGTGCCGGGCATCACCTTCGGCGCGGCTGAGGGCGGCATCGCGCCGAGCGACCAGATCACCCTGCGCGGCTATTCCGCATCGTCCGACATCACCACCGACGGCGTGCGCGACAGCGCGCCCTATTCGCGCAGCGACCCGTTCAACCTGGAACAGGTCGAGGTCACCAACGGCGCCAACTCGGTCTATAACGGGTCGGGTTCGGTCGGCGGGTCGATCAACATCGTGACCAAGCGCCCGCAGGCGGAAACGGCGATCGCGGTGCAGGGCGGGATCGGCACCGACGACTATTATCGCGGCACGATCGACGCCAATGTCCGCGTGAGCGAACTGATCGCCGTGCGCCTCAACGCGATGGTGCACCAGAACGACGTGCCCGGCCGCGACGTTGAAAATTACGAACGCTGGGGCGTCGCCCCGGCGGTGACGATCGGGATCGACGGCCCAACCAGCCTGACGCTGCAGTACCTGCATCAGGAAGAGACCAACATCCCGCAGTACGGCGTGCCCTATTACAAGAATGCCGTGTTCAACGGCGCACTGCCCGGCATCGATCGCAGCGACTATTTCGGCTATCGCAACATCGACACGCAGGAGATCACCGTCGATCAGGCGACGGCGACCTTCGCCCATGAATTCAGCGACAAATTGTCGATCCGCAACCTGACGCGGTGGCAGAAGGTGCAGCAGCTGACCATCGTTGGTCCGCCGCAGGGCAGCTTCTGCCTGCCCGGCAATGTGCAGGGCAACGGCACCGCCTGTCCCGCGACCGTCCCGGTCGGCTATTATCTGATCGGCGGTCCGCGCGGGAACCTGCGCGATACGACCAGCGAGCTGATGTACAATCAGGTCGATCTGTCGGCGCAGTTCGCGACCGGTGCGATCGAGCACAGCCTGGTCGTCGGCGCGTCGGCGGGGTGGGAGAAGTTCTTCCTCTCGACCGGCAACGTCTATCGCAACGCCAACGGCACCGTCGCCAACGCGACCTATCCGTTGATCAACTGGGCGAACCCCAATGAGGTGGTCCCCGGTCCGGCCGGCTTCAACTACGGGAGCAACGTCTATACCGGTCCGGTCAACTTCTTCGAGAGCGGTCGCCAGCGCGGCGAGGTGACCAACTATGCCGTCTACCTGTTCGACACGATGAAGCTCGGCAAGTTCGAGCTGAACGGCGGCATCCGCTACGAGCGCAACCAGGGCAATTACCAGACCGACACCGGCACCGCTGCGACGGTCACCACGCCGCAGGGCGCGATCGTCACCGGCCCGCGCTTCCGCAACACCGCCGATCTGTTCAGCTATCGCATCGGTCTGGTCTACAAGCCGGTCGAAGCGGTGACGCTCTACGCTGCATATGGCAACGCGCGGACCCCGTCGCAAAGCGCGGTCAATGGCGGCTGCACCGCGCTGACCTGCAACGTCGATCCGGAAAGCGCCAAGAACTACGAGATCGGCGCAAAGGCCGAGATCGGCCGCGCGCTGTTCAGCATGGCCGCGTTCCGCAACGAGCGCGACAAGTACAAGGTGCCGTCGAACGATCCGACGCTGCCCGATCAGGTGCTCGACGGCCATTCGCGCGTCGATGGCATCGCGGTCAGCGCAACCGGCAACATCACCCCGGCATGGTCGATCACAGCCAACTACACCTATCTCGAGCCGAAGCTGATCCGGTCGGTCGCGGTGGGCAGCCCGGACCCCGCAGCGGGCGCGGAGCTGCAGAATGTCCCCAACCATTCGGGCAGCCTCTACACCACCTACACGTTCCCGTTCGGGCTAAAGCTGGGCTATGGCGTCACCTATCAGGGCAGCTTTGCGCTGAACCTGCCGACGGCGACATCGGCGGTCGTCTATCGCTCGGACGATTATCTCGTCCACAATGCGTCGATCTCCTACGACATCACCAAGGATCTGAGCGTGCTGGTGAACGTCAAGAACATCACCAACGAGCTCTATTACACCCGCATCCGCAACAATGGCTGGGCCACGCCGGGTGACGCGCGCTCGGCGGTGCTGACCGTGGGCTACCGCTTCTAAAGGCTAAAGGGGGAGGAGCGGGTGACGGCAATCCCTGTCCCCCTGCTTTCATCCGCTCCGACCCCCCCTTTAGAAGGCACATCATGCTGATCGCGATTCCAGACCTGCTCGATCCCGCCACGCTCGCCGAGCTGCGCGCGACGATCGACGCGGCGGAGTGGATCGACGGCAACGCGACCTCCGGCCATCAGTCGGCGCTCGCCAAGCAGAATGAGCAGCTGCCCGAGGACAGCGCGGCAGCGAAGGCAGCGGGGAAGCTGGTGCTCGACGCGCTGGGGCGCTCGCCCTTGTTCTTCGCGGCGGCACTCCCGCTCAAGGTGTTCCCGCCCTTGTTCAACCGCTACGGCGTCGGCCAGACCTTTGGCGTGCATGTCGACAGCGCGATCCAGAATCCAGCGCGGCACCGATTTCCGCATCCGCAGCGACCTGTCGATGACCGTCTTCCTCGAAGACTCCGCAGCCTATGACGGCGGCGAACTGGTGATCGAGGACCAGTATGGCGTCCAGCGGGTCAAGCTCCCCGCCGGCCACGCGATCCTCTACCCCTCGTCCAGCCTGCACAAGGTCGAGCCGGTGACGCGCGGGACGCGGGTCGCATCCTTCTTCTGGCTCCAGTCGATGGTCCGCGACGATGGCGCGCGTCGCATCCTGTTCGACCTCGACCAGAGCGTCCAGCGCCTGACCGGGCAAGTGGGCGGCACGGACCGCAGCGTCATCGAACTGACTGGCGTCTACCACAACCTGCTGAGGCGCTGGGCGGACGCCTGACGAGCGACTATTTACAGGTGGGCCTCGATCGGTATCAATCGTTCGTGATGCAGGATCGACTCCGACTTCTATTCCGCATGTGCTCGGTTGCATTCTGGCTGGGCTTTGCAGTCGCGATGTTTCGACTCGCCCAAGGGTGGCATGTGCCAAACTGGCTCTGGTTATTGGTTCCTGTTTTCCTCGTGGCCGAGATTGCGGAACGAGTCCGAAGCAAGCCGGCCAATTAGGCGCGAAAAGCCAGCAAGTATTCTTCATCGGCGGCGGGCGGACGCGTAATGTTGCATGCGCTCCTGCCTCCGCAGGAGCGCTAGTCCAACATCGCCCGCAGCCCGCTCGACAACCACTCCCCGTTACCGCGTACCACCAGCTGCGCCGCCAGCCCCTCGCGCTCGGCCAGCGCCTTCGCCGCTTCCGGCTCCAGCACGGTCAGCGCGCTCGCCCAAGCGTCGGCGTGACAGCAATCGGCGTGGATCACCGTGACGCTCGCGGTACCGTGCGCGATCGGGCGGCCGGTGCGCGGGTCGATGCTGTGGCTGCCCTGTGCCGAGGCGCGGCGATAGTCGCCCGAGGTGGCGACCGCGATGCCGTGCAGAGCGATCCTCAGCGGGGCGAGCGCCATGCCCGGCGGCGGCTCGACATCCACCCACCAGGGCTGGCCATCCGGCTGAATGCCGACACCGACCAGCTCGCCGCCGATCTCGACGAGGAAATCAGCGCAGCCAAGGGCGCGCAACCGCGTCGCGACCGCGTCGACGGCATGGCCCTTGGCGATCCCCGACAGGTCGAGCCGCGCGGGGCGGACGCGGCGCAGGCGGAGCAGGGGGGGCGTCGAGCTCGATCGCGCCCGGCCCGGCCGCGCTGCGGGCGGCATCGATCGCGGCATCGCTCGGGGCATCCTCGCGCGGTCCCGGCGGACCAAAGCCCCACAGGTCGACCAGCGCTCCGATTGCCGGATCGAACGCCCCATCCGACCGCGCCGCGATATCAAGCGCAACACCCATGACGTGAATGAATTCCGGCGCGATGCCGTGCCACCCGCCCGGCGCAGCGGCGTTGATCTGGCTGAGCTGCGAGCAGCGCTCCCAATGGCTCATCTGCGCGAGGATATGGGTGAGCACGCCCTGGATCGCGGTCTGCACCCCCGGTGGCGGCGCGACGATCGTTGCCGACCAGCGCGTCCCCATCGTCTCCCCGCCAAAGCGCGCGACAGCGGCGTCGGCCCGCCGCCGGTGAAAGGCGGCGGGCGACAGCGTCGGGGGAATGGCGATACGCGGTTCGGGCGTCAGGGCGCCATCACCTCGACCGTCGTCACATAGCTCGCCCGGCGGCCACCCGGCGCGGGCGCGCCGCCCTCTTCGCCGCCCGCGCGCGGGGTGGTGACGTTGATCCAGGTCATGCCCGGATCGCTCCACTTGATCGTGACCTTGCCATCCGCGCCGGTCGTCAGATCCTGCTGATGCAGCTGGTCGCGATAGCGGATGCCGCCGGGGATCACCGTGACCGCCAACCCTGCGGTCGGCTTGCCGTCGAGCAGGAACTGGAAGGTCGCGTCCTCACCCATCACCAGGTCGTTGGGGTGCGTCACCGGTACCAGCTCGATGCCCTTGCCGGTCGGCTTGAACACGGTGGTGGTCGGCTCGCCTGCGGTCACGAAAATCTCGTTGCGGTTGCTGTTGATGCTGGTGCGCACATCGGTCGCGCCCGCCGGGATCACGCTCGCCAGCTTGTCGGCGGTGGTGCCGCGCGGGAGGCGAACCTCTTCCCCGTTCAGCTTGTAAGATCCCATCACGCCCTCGCTGGCGTAGAAGATCTTGTAGGTGCCGCGCTGCTGGATCTGGACGTCGAGCGTGGTGCGGTACCGGCCGGTCGCCTTGTTCTTGACCTCACCCGCCGTGCCGTCGGGCAACATCACCGCAATGTCGGCGCGCAGCGGCTGATGCTCGAAATAGAAGAGGTCGTTCGACACGGCGGCATCGACCGTGACCCACACGTCCGCGCCTTCGCCCGACACGACGGTCATCGACGGCATCATCCACTGGCGGTGCGCCTGGACGCTGGCGGGAAGTGCGACCGCAGCGACTGCGGTGGCGATCAGGATAGTGCGCAACTTCATGTGATGATCCCCTTGGTTCAGCGCTTGACGGTGAGCGTGACCGCTCCGAGTTCGGATGTGCCGGCGGCGCGGGCGGTGCCGCCCTTGGGCAGCGAGAAGGGGATGCGGACCAGTTCGCGCCCGCCCACTTCGCGCGCGGCCTCGACCACCAGCGTGTAGTTGCCCGGCGTCAGCTTGGGTTTGAAGCTCACCTTGTGCGTCCCGGGTGCCTTGGTCGCGCCGGTCACGCCGGCGGCGGGGAAGCGCATCGTGCGGCCCGACGCGCGCCACCATTGGCGCACGTCACGCAGCCACTTGGTGCCCTCATTGTTCTTCAGGTCGACATCGTACCACACCGACAGCGTCTGGGCCGGGCCGCCCTCCTTCTCGATCCACATGGCGACATAGGGCCGGTGATATTCGGCGACCGTCAGCCTTGGAATCGTGACCGAGACATCGAGCGTCTGCGCGGCGGCCATCCCCGGCGCGAACAGGCCAGCGCCCAGCGCGGTGGCGGTCAATCCGGTTACGCGAAACTGCATTTCGGGCGGCTCCCTTTAGATATGGATGAAGAAGATCGCGAGGAACGCGGGGATGACGAGGCCCGCGCCGACCAACGGCCAGGTGCTCGGGCGGTTCTTCGAATGCATCTGCAACAGCACCAGGCCGGTGAGCGAAAACACGATGCAGGCGAGCACGAAGATGTCGATGAACCACTTCCACACCGTGCCGCTGTTGCGGCCCTTGTGCAGGTCGTTGAGCCACGCGATCCAGCCGCGATTGGTGGCTTCGGTGGTCACCGCGCCGCTCGCCCGGTCGATCGCGACCCAGCCATCGCCGCCGGGGCGGGGAAGCGCGAGGTAGATCTCGTCCGCCGACCATTCGGCCTCGCCGCGCGCGTGGCGGATGTCCAGATTGCCCTCGACCCACTCGGCGACCGGGGCGGGCAGCGGCTTCTTCGCATCGGGCGCGTCGTCGGGCCTGATCGCGGGCAGCAGCTGCGCGGGCAACTGGCCCTTGCGCTCAATCGTCTGCGGCGATCCCTCGATCTCGGCGGCGTGGTTGAGCGTGAACCCGGTCACCGCGAACAGCAGCAACCCGACCAGGCTGATCGCCGAACTGATCCAGTGCCAGGTGTGCAGCTGCTTCAGCCAGAAAGCCTTGCGGCTGCGCTTGGCACGCGCGGTCGTGGTGGTTCCGTGCATCGGGGTGGGGACAGCCTAATTGCGATTCGTTCGCAGCACTAGCGCGAGTGATTCGCAATTACAATCTGGCGCGTGCGTCGGACTAATCTAACCCTCCCCCGCCAGGGGAGGTGGCACGCGCAGCGTGATGGAGGGGAGGAAGCACGACGGCCGAGGCCGCTGCGTTCTCATGACCGAACAGCTTTGCGACATTCCCGAGGGGATTCGTCGCATGCGTGCGTAGCCCCATGGCGCGCTTTCACGCGACATGTTCGCATGACGTGGTTCGGCTACCGCGCTTCATCGGCCCGATGACGACCGGTTTCGGCGCGG
This sequence comes from Sphingomonas sp. J344, assembly GCF_024700005.1. Classification (NCBI taxonomy): domain Bacteria; kingdom Pseudomonadati; phylum Pseudomonadota; class Alphaproteobacteria; order Sphingomonadales; family Sphingomonadaceae; genus Sphingomonas; species Sphingomonas sp. J344. Next base: position 2,158,122 of record NZ_JAJONB010000001.1, read on the forward strand.
CCAGCGGGTCTTCCGCAGCCCAAAACCCTCGGAAACCCACGCCTCTCCGGGGGTGGGCTTTCCTACAATAACCTATTTGGTTGCAATGGCAGGACCGGATATCAGAAGGGAGGAGGCAAGTTCACACATTTCGCATGATCTCGCCCGCCTCCGTTTTCACCGCCCCAGCAGCACCCGTGCCTGCCCGGCAATCTGCGCCAGCATCGCGGCGTTGGGCGCAGGGGCCTTCTTCGCCCGCTCGACCAGCGTCACGAACTGGCCGACCCGCGCGGCATGTTCCGCCAGCCAGGCATCGACCTCGGCCTTGGGATCCTTGCCGGTGCCGCGCGCGAGGAACTCCAGCCGCAATTGCTGGAAATCGCGCGCCAGGCCCGCGATCAGCAACCGCTCCCACGGATCGCCCGCGACGATGCGCGCGGCATTGGCCTGTGCCCAGTCGAGCCCCAGCGCCTGTCCCAGATGCGTGAAGGCATGGGTCAGCTCGGTCTCGCCGATGCCGCGCCGCTGGCCCAGATCGGCAAGACCCACCGCGCCGTCCAGCTCAAAGATACGGACGATCTTTGCGACCAAGGCCGCCGGTGCGCCCGCCGCCTCCAGCTGCGCGGCGATGCGACCCGACTGCGCCAGCGCCTCTTCCTTGAGCAGCGTCTTGGCCTGGCGATCGAGGCTGTCGATGCCGGGCTTCAGGCGGTTGAGCATCGCGCTGATGTCTTCGCCCGGGCGGCACACGCGCAGCAGATCGGCGATCTGCGATCGGGTCGCGACCGCGATCTCGTCGAGCACCGCAAGGCGCGCGCCCTCGCTCATCGCCGCAGTCTCGATCTCTTCCCACAATGGCTGGAGGCCAAACAGCCGCTCGGTCACCACGAACATCATTGCGATGTCGCGCAGCGATGCGCCTTCCTCTTCGGCCAGCTCGAACGGGTGCAGCACGCCCAGCCGGTTGACGATGCGGTTGGCCAGCTTGGTCGCGACGATCTCGCCGCGCAGGCGATGCTCGCCGATCGCCTTGCGGAAGGTTTCGCGCATTGCGGGCGGGAAGGCGGCGATCAGGTCGCTCTCCAGCGCCGGGTCGAGGCCCAGCCCGCCGCTTTCGATCGCGTCCTGCAACGCCAGCTTCGACGTCGCGAGCAGCACGGCAAGCTCCGGCCGGGTCAGTCCCGCGCCGTCCTGCGCCCGGCGCAGATATTCCTCATTGGTCGCCAGCCCCTCGACCGCGCGGTCGAGCCGACCCGCACCCTCGAGAATCTCGGTCAGCCGCACGAAGCTCGGCACCGCGACCGGGCCATCATTCTCGAGGAACGACAGCGCCAGCGTCTGCAGGCGATTATCCTCCAGCACCAGATGCGCGACATCGTCGGTCATCGACGCGAGCAGGGTGTTGCGGTCGCCCATCTCCAGGCGACCCTCGATCACCTCGCGGTTGAGTGCGATCTTGATGTTGACCTCATTGTCCGAACAATCGACGCCCGCCGAATTGTCGATGAAATCGGTGTTGATCCGCCCGCCGCGCATCGAAAAGGCGATGCGCGCCGCCTGCGTCACGCCCAGATTGGCGCCCTCGCCGATCGCGCGCGCGCGCAGGTCCTCGGCATTGACGCGCAGGCGATCATTGGCGGGATCGCCGACCTCGATATGCGCCTCTGCGGCGGCCTTCACATAGGTGCCGATGCCGCCGAACCAGATCAGATCGACCGGCGCCTTGAGGATCGCGGAGATGAGCGCATTCGGCTCCATCTCCTCGGCCTCGATGCCCAGCGCCGCGCGGACTTCCGGCGTCAGCTTGATCACCTTTTTCAGACCGCGCGAACACGCCGCCGCCCGCCGAGATCAGCGATGGATCATAATCCGCCCAGCTCGATCGCGGCAGTGCGAACATCCGCTCACGCTCGGCCCAACTCGCCGCCGGATCGGGATCGGGGTCGAGGAAGATGTGGCGATGATCGAACGCCGCGACCAGCTTGATCGCCTTGGACAAGAGCATGCCGTTGCCGAACACGTCGCCCGACATGTCGCCGCAGCCCGCGACGCGGATGCTCTGCGTCTGGACGTCGGTGCCCATTTCCAGGAAGTGGCGCTGGACGCTGACCCACGCACCCTTGGCGGTGATGCCCATCGCCTTGTGGTCGTATCCGACCGAGCCACCGGACGCAAAGGCGTCGCCCAGCCAGAAACCGCGTTCGATCGCGATGGCATTGGCGACGTCGCTGAACGTCGCGGTGCCCTTGTCGGCGGCGACCACGAAATAGGGGTCTTCGCCGTCATGGATCACGACGCTGTCGGGGTGCACCACCGCGCCGCTGACGATATTGTCGGTGATCGACAGCAGCGATCGGATGAAGATGCGGTAGCTTTCCTTGCCCTCCTCGAACCACGCATCGCGGTCGATGCTGGGGCTGGGGAGCTGCTTGGGATAGAAGCCGCCCTTCGCGCCGGTCGGCACGATGACGGCGTTCTTGACGCGCTGCGCCTTCATCAGGCCGAGGATCTCGGTGCGGAAATCGTCGCGCCGGTCGGACCAGCGAAGGCCGCCGCGCGCGACCGGACCGGCGCGCAGATGGATGCCCTCGACGCGGGGCGAATAGACCCAGATCTCCCGCCACGGCAGCGGCGCGGGCAGATTCGGCACACGGCTGCTGTCCAGCTTGAACGCCAGCGCTTCGGCGGCGGCGGGAGCATAGGCGTTGGTGCGCAACGTCGCGCGGATGACACCGGAAATCGCGCGCAGGATACGGTCGTCGTCGATCGCGCTGACCGCGTCGAGGCCTGCGGCGATGGCGGCGTCGGCGGCGGCGATGGCGGCGGCGCTGTCCTTGGCGCGCGCCGGATCATGCGCGGCGGCAAAGCGGTCGACCAGGGCAGTTGCGACGGCCGGGGCGCGGCGCAGCGCCTCGACCACCGTGACCAGGCCGTAGCTGAGGCCGGTCTGGCGCAGATAACGGAACCAGGCGCGCAGCAGCACGACCGATGCCGGGGCCAGGCCGCCCTCGACGATCAGCCGGTTGAACGCATCATTCTCCGCGCGCGCCTCCAGCACGGCGGCAATCGCGCCCTCGACCGTCGCGGTCTCACCCTTGAGGCCGCCGCCGGGCAGCTCGACCTCGAAATCATGGATATAGGCGTCGGCATCGCCCGCCAGCGCGGTCGGCACTTCCTCGATCACGCGGAATCCGAAATTCTCGAATACCGGCACCGCGTCGGAGAGCGGAAGCGGCCCGCCCAGGCGATAAAGCTTGATCCGCAACTTGCCGTCATGGTCGTAGATGCGCACCGACCGGGCGTGGACGTCGCTCAACCCGGCGATCCGGACGATATCGCGCGCAGCCTCTTCGGGTATATTGCCGTTGCGGTAGCCGAACGGGAAGCAGGGGGCGTAGCGCAGCGCCAGCCGCGCCGCGCGAGACGGCGTTGCGCCATCCTCCCGCAGCGCATGCTCGACTGCGGGCAGCCAGCCGCGCACCATCCGCTCCAGTTCGACATCGAGCGCGGCGGCGTCGGGCATCCGCCCCTCGCCACGCAGGTCGAGCGTGTAGCGCAGCAGCGCCACCGGCCCGTCCTCCAGCGCGATCGACCAGCTGAGCAACGAGGCATTGGCGCGCTGTTCCAGCATCTCGCCAATCGCGACGCGACGTCCGGTCGAGACATCGTCGCGCGGCAGCCAGACAAAGGCGAACAGGTGGCGTCCGAGCTGGCTGCGGATCAGCACCAGCTTGGGGCGCGGGCGATCGGTCACCGACATGGCGGTGAGCGCGATTTCCTCCAGTGCAGCGCCGTGGAAGGCGGTGGTCAGATCGTGCGGCAGCCCGCTCAGTGCATGCGCCAGTGCCTTGCCGGTATGGCCGCGCGGGTCGAACCCGAACTTGCTCTCCAGGCTTGCAATGCGCGCCCGCAGCATCGGCACCTCATCCGGGGTCGAATGCAGCGCCGCGCTGGTCCACAGGCCGGCATGAATCGACAGCCCGGTTACTTCCGAGGCCCCGTCTTCCCCCTTCGCGCGCAGCGGCACCAGCACCAGATCGAGCGGCGCGCGTCGATGCACGGTCGAGATGAAGTTGGACTTGAGCAGCAGCGGCGGCTGTCCGCCCTGTTCGAACCATTCGACCGCCAGCTTGCGCGACGCCTCGGCGAGCAACGGCGTGTCGAGGTCCATGCGGCAAATGCCCGCCGCATCGGTGACGCTGCCATCGCGGTGCCAGTTTTCATGTCCGACCAAGGTCATGCTGCCGCCCTGGAACCACCGCAGCAGCGCGGCCCCTTCGGCATCAGCGATGCGGTTGGCGTCATCGCTCATCGCACGGCGCAGCTCGCTCCAGTCGGTGACTGCGGCGCGGACATGGCGCAGATTGCGCTCGAGATCGCGGACCAGCCCCGAGCGATCGCGCGCGTCGGCGCGTTCGAGTTCGAGATAGACCATCGATTCGCGCGATCCGACCCCGTCGCGACTGGCGCCGATCCCGACCAGCGTGCCGTCGCCCGCGCGCTCGACCGCGACGACCGGGTGAATGATCCGGCGGATCGCGATGTCATGTGCGGCGATCGTCGCGGCGATCGAATCGACCAGGAAGGGCATGTCGTCATTGACGACCGCCAACCGCATGGCGCGGCTATCGTCGCCAAGCCCGGTTTCGAGCGCCACCCCGGGCGTGCCCGGCGCGCGCGTCGCCGCGGCCTCCGCCACGAACCTTGCGGCCGCGGCGCGGGCGGTTTCGTCGAACCCCTCCAGCTCCCCCGGCAGGGCCCCATCGGTGAGGCGCGCATGCAGCGCCTCGGCGAGCGACTTGATCGGCGTCTTGCTCATGGAGCCGCGCTATGCGCCCGCAAAGGCTGCGGCTCAAGGCTTGCTGCACCGCACCGTAACATTTGAGACTAAATTGCCCGGATAGCGGTAACGCGGGACAAAAAAATGCGCGCGAACCGGGTTTTCGGACCAGTTCGCGCGCAGCTTGGGAGAAGACTTCGGGGAGGGTCAGGTGTTCATGCGGCAGCCTTGCGCAGCGCACGGTTGGACAGCGCGGCATCGTCGTCGATCCGCGCAACGATATCGAGTTCGCCATCGGCACCCGCGCGCGCGAGCAGCAGGACGAATTCCTCCGTGCCTGCCGCCATCTGAACATGCGCGATTGCCGGACGCGCGCGCAGTTCGGCGCGGACCTGATCGAACAGATCGGGCTGCGGCGCGGGCTTGCGCAGCGCGCGCTCGGCCTTGACGATCCCCTTGATGCCACCCTCGGCCGCGCCGATGAAGGCGTCGAGTCCGCCCTCCGCCACGTCGTGGCGGCGCGCATGGCTCATCACCGCGGCGAATTCGGTCAGGCGGGTCTTGTCGTAATCGGTGCCGAAGACGAGCTTGGCAGCAGCGGTCATTGGCGCGCGCGCCTGGACCGTGATGCCGGCATCGGCGAGCAGTTCCGCATAGTCCTCGGCATACGTCTCCGACGCGCGCGCGAAATCATAGGCGCGCGAGAGAGCGCGGTAGAGCGACGAGCGGCTGCGCGTGTCGGCGGCGCGCGCGGCGGCGGCGGTCTCGCGTGCGATCAGCAGCCGGTCGGCGAGCGAATCGGGGGCGGGGGCCGCGACCGGAGCCTCGGCATCCTCGACGATCACATCATCGTCGAACCCGGCGCTCGGCCCGTCAGCCCAGACCGGCGCGGCGACCAGCGGGGTCGGAGCGGTGCGGCGTGCTTCCTCGACCTCGCGCTCCAGCCGCGCCTGGGTCTCGGCGTCGACCAGTTCCTTCCAGTTGATCACGCCATAGATGAAATCGATCGCGTCGCCATCGGACGAGAACGGCATCAGGATGCCGCGGTACAGCGTGTTGTGACCGCGCTGGCCGACAAACTCGGCCTCGAAGCCGATCGGCGCGCGGTTGGCGATGATCTGGAGATAATGGTCGGTCAGCCGCGACAGCAGCGACCGGCTGGGCACCTCGCCGACATGAGTAATGTCGGCGGTGACCCCGCATTCCTCCCGCAGCGAACGGCCAAGATAGCGAATCGCAGGGTTCTCGACGCCCTGACTGAAGTCGAGCAGCACGCTGTGCGGACCGAAATCGGCGATATTGCCCGGATCGAGATCCTCGATCGACGGATAGGCGCGTCCCTGAAGTAGCGAAACCCAATGATTATAGGCGCGTACATGCATGCGCCGCTCGTCCGATCCGATCGACAGGCGATGCGCGTCATGCGCCGAATCGGTCACGCCGGTGTCGTCGTGATCGGTGTCGGGACGGTCATCGAGTCCGCGGGCGGTGTCCATGCGCATGCTCCACAAAGGGCAACGGCCCTCAATCCAGAGCGACTCTGCGCTGCTTGTGGTAAATACTGCGTAAAGGCCGCCAATCGGCAAAACCCGCCCGGCCCCGCTTGTCAGCTACAATCAAGGCTGGTAAGCGCCCCCACCTTCCCCGCCGAACACGCGCGGGGCGAGCCGCTTTAGCTCAGTTGGTAGAGCATCGCATTCGTAATGCGGGGGTCACAGGTTCGAGTCCTGTAAGCGGCACCAGCACATATTGAGAACATTGTAGAAAACCGCAGAAATCTGCGGTAAAATGACCACTGTCGGTCCGCTAAGGTCTCACTATGTTCCATCGGGGCCGCCCAAAAGGGGCCACGAATCGGTGGGCCACGAGAAATGACAGGAGGCGTGGCCCTCATTCGTCTGAGGCGTGCCAGTCACGCGATAGCGGGAAGCCTGTCGAGATACTTGTCCAGCGTCAGCGGATAGTGGCGGACACGGATGCCGGTTGCGTTGTAGACAGCGTTGGCGACCGCCGCGCCTGGGCCGCAAATCCCGAGTTCGCCGACGCCCTTCGCTTTCAGGGGCGAGATCACCGGATCGAGCGTGTCGAGAAACACGCAATCCTGATGCGGAATATCGGCGTGGACCGGGACTTCATATCCCGCCAGGTCGTGGTTCACGAACAGGCCGAAACGCTTGTCCACCGCCAGCTCCTCCATCAGCGCGGCGCCCGCCGACATCACCATCGCGCCGATCACCTGGCTGCGCGCCGAGAGCGGGTTGAGGATGCGACCTGCATCGCACACTGCCAGCATCCGACGAATGCGCGTCTCACCGGTATAGGCATCGACAGCGACCTCCGCGAAATGCGCGGCATAGGTCCCGATGTCATACTCGCGCTTGAAGGCACCGTAGCTCATCTCTCCTTCGGCGGACATCGCGCCTGCATCGGTCAGCGCGAGAGTGCGGTTGCCCAGCCTGATCCGGCCATCCTCGAACTGCGCCGCGTCACCGTCGAAGCCGAGCTTCTCACCGATCGCACGGCGCAGCGCGAGGCAGGCGGCATAGACGCCCGCCGTCGAACTTGCCGCGCCCCATTGCCCACCCGATCCGGCAGCGACCGGAAAATCGGAATCGCCCAGGTCCACGGAGACGCGGTCCAGTGGCACGCCCATTGTCTCCGCTGCAGTCTGGGCGATGATCGTGTAGCTGCCGGTGCCGATATCGGTCATGTCGGTCTGGACGGTGATGCGTCCGTCTGCGGCCAGTTTGATCCGCGCCGCAGACTTCATCGTCGGAGCGCCGCGATACCCGGCGGCGACGCCCATGCCGATCAGCCACCGCCCTTCGCGCACCGCACCCGGCTTCGCATTGCGCTTGCTCCAGCCGAAGCGCTCCGCCCCTTCGCGCAGGCATCGGGTAAGATGGCGATCGGAAAAGGCGCGTTGCGGGTTGCCCGGGACCGACTTGGGCTCATTGCGGATACGAAGTTCGACCGGATCCATACCCAGCTGTTCGGCCAGCTCGTCCATCGCAACTTCCAGTGCCATGTGCCCGGGTGCTTCGCCGGGCGCGCGCATCGCATTGCCCTCGGGCAGGTCGAGCGTCGCGATATAGTTCGCCGTGATGCGGTTCTCGCCGGCGTAGAGCTTCGGCGTCTGCAGCGTGCCGTTCTCGCCATCCTCGCCATTCAGATTGCCCGACCAGTTTTCGTGCGAGATCGCGGTGATCCGCCCATCCTTTTCGGCGCCGATCCGCAGCCGCTGGATCGTCGCGTGACGGTGGGTCGCATTGTTGGCCATCAGGGGGCGCTGCATCGCGATCTTGACCGGTCTGCCGGCCGCCTTTGCGCCGAGTGCGGCGAGCACGGCGTCGGCACGGACGAACAGCTTTCCGCCGAAGCCGCCGCCGATATAGGGCGAATCGACCCGGATGTTCTCTGCGGGGATGCCCAAGATCTGGCTCATTGACCGTTTGGCCCAAGCGATCATCTGGTTCGAGGTCCAGATCGTCAGCCGGTCGCCCTCCCATGCCGCGATGGTCGCGAACGGCTCCATCATCGCATGGCTTTCGTCGGCGGTGTGATAGCGTGCGTCGATCTTGACCGGCGCGGCGGCGAACGCTGCGTCGAAATCGCCCAGTGTCCTGCGGTCCGGCCTGTCTCCGCTGCCCTTGGCGAGGGGCGCGTCGGGTGCCGCCTTCTCAAGGTCGAACGCCCCTTCGGCCCGGTCATAGCGGGTCTGGATCAGTGCCGCCGCAGCGCGGGCCTGTTCGAACGTTTCGGCCACCACGCAAGCGATCGCCTGATGATAGTGAGAAATCTCGCTGCCGCCGAACAGGGGCGCGTTGTTGAATTGCGGCTTGCCGACCGGCTTGGTTTCGGGCGCGGCGACCACGGCCAACACACCCGGAGCCGATTTCGCCGCGGCGGTGTCCATTGCCACGATCCGCCCCTTGGCGATGGCCGATCCGACGATGAAGCCATAAGCCTGGTTCGCGACCACGTCGTGCCGCTCGGCGGCATAGCGCGCGGTGCCGGTGGTCTTGAGCGGACCGTCGATGCGCGGCGTCGCCTTGCCGACGATCCTGGCCTTGTCGAATAGATTGGTCCCGGCGGGGGCGTTGAACTCCATCGGTCAGCTCCTCGCGTCGGCGATCACGCCCGCGAGCGCCCGCTCGGCAAGCGTGATCTTGAATTTGTTCTCTTCGGTCGGGCGCGCCCCGGCAAAGGCACGCGCGACGACTGCCCCGGCGCCCTGGGGCAACAGTGCCTCGGCCGCTTCGACCCGCCACGGCTTGGGCGCGACGCCGCCGAACGCGACGCGACCGGTCCCGTCCTTTTGCAGCACCGCCGCGACCGACACGAGTGCGAACGCATAGGAGCTGCGGTCGCGCACCTTGTGATAGACATGCCTGCCGCCAATCGGCTCGGGCAGGGTCACCGCGGTGATCAGCTCGCCCGGCTCCAGCGCCGTTTCGATATGGGGTGTGTCGCCCCAGAGCCGGTGGAACTCGGCGATCGGAATGGTGCGCGTCGCCCCATCGGGGTTCACCGTCTCGACCATTGCGTCAAGCAACCGCAGCGCGACGGCCATGTCGCCGGGATAGGTTGCGATGCACGCGTCGGACGTGCCGATCACGCCGAGCTGGCGCGAAAACCCGCCGATGGCGCCACAGCCGCTGCCCGGCTTTCGCTTGTTGCAAGGCAAGTTGGGGTCATAGAAATAGGGACAGCGCGTGCGCTGGAGCAAATTGCCGCCGGTTGTCGCCTTGTTCCGCAACTGGCCCGACGCTCCCGCAACGATCGCGCGGGTCAGCACCGCATAGTCGCGGCGCACCCGTCGGTCTGCTGCCAGCGCGGTGTTGCGCACCATCGCGCCGATCCGAAGTCCGCCCTCCCCGGTCTGCTCGATCGTGTCGAGGCCCAGCCGGTTGATGTCGATCAGATGCGTCGGTGCCTCGATCTCCAGCTTCATCAGGTCGAGCAGATTGGTGCCACCGGCGATGAACCGTGCGCCCTGCACCCGCGCCGCCATCGCGGCCGCCTCGGCCGGCGAGCTTGCGCGCGAATAGGTGAAGGCCTTCATGCCTTGGCTCCCGCGACATCGGCCATCGCATCGACGATATTCGAATACGCGCCGCAGCGGCACAGATTGCCGCTCATCCGCTCGCGCATCTCGATATTCGTGGCGCGCGGCCTGGCGGCGACGTCCGTCTGGGCATGGCTTGGAATGCCGCGCTTGATCTCGTCGAGCACCGCCACTGCTGAACAAATCTGGCCCGGCGTGCAATAGCCGCACTGATAGCCGTCATGTTTGACGAACGCCGCCTGCATCGGGTGGAGCTTGTCGGGGGTGCCAAGCCCCTCGATCGTCGTGACCTTGTCGCCATCGTGCATCACCGCGAGCGTCAGGCAACTGTTGATCCGCTCGCCATTGACGATGACCGTGCAGGCGCCGCACTGACCGTGGTCGCATCCCTTCTTGGTGCCGGTCAGCTTGAGATGCTCGCGCAATGCGTCGAGCAAGGTAGTGCGGACATCTAGGTCGAGTTCGCGCAGCTTGCCATTTACGGTTAGGGTAACAGGCATGGTGCTCTCCGCCGCCGGTATGCGGGACGCCGCAGATGCGCGGACCTGGCTGGCGGCCACTCCAGCGGCTCCGGCGGCTAGAACACCACGCCGGGAAAGGTTCAACAAGTCCCGATGATCCATAGCTGGCTACCCTTTGTCCCGCGCCGATGCCCCCGCGTCCCGTACCGATGCCCCAGCGCAACGTATCGGACCCCAAAAAGTTACCCGATCGCGGCAATCTCTCATACGCGATTCAGCTGCGAAGTCTGCCGCTGCTGCTCAGCAGCCATTCCTCCGCTAAAGGGACAGACTTCTCATTCGATTGCGGCCTCAATGGCCGCGGACGACACAGCGGAAGCCGATATGGCTGGTCGCGCTGTCGATCCCCTGTGGGTGGCGGGCGGCGGGGCGGTAGCGCTGGCAATAGTTCGGTGCGCAAAGATGCGATCCGCCTTTCAGCACCTTGCGTCCGATCTTCACCTGCGGCGTCGCGGGATCGAGGCTGTCGCGTAGTCTGGCGCCGCGCGGGTTGGCGGCGACGCAACAGCTTCCCTTGGCCTTGGCCGGTGCGCCTGTGCCATACCAGTCGCGCGTCCATTCCCACACGTTGCCGATCATGTCCGACAGGCCATAGTCATTTGCTGGGAAGCTGCCGACCGGAGTCGTGCGGAAACTGCCGTCGCTTTTTGTGGAGGCGAAGGGGAACAGCCCCTGCCAGTAGTTGGCGAGTACCGCACCGTCCGGCGCAAGTTCGTCGCCCCAGGAAAATTCCCGGCCTTCATGCCCGCCGCGCGCGGCGAACTCCCACTCCGCTTCGGTCGGCAGCGCCTTGCCGGCCCATTTGGCATAGGTTTCGGCGTCCTCGAACGCGATATGCACGACCGGGTGGTCTTCCATGCCGGCGATCGAGCTGCCCGGCCCAGTCGGATGCCGCCAGTCGGCGCCGGGGACGAAGTCCCACCAATTGCCGTGATCGTCGAGCGGGACGGGGGCGGGGGGCTTGATGAATACGAGCGAACCCGGCACCGCAAATGCGGGATCAAGGCCGGGGTAGAGCTTGGGGTCGGGCGGCAGTTCGGCGAAGGTGCGATAGCCCGTCGCCGCGACGAAGGCGGCGAATTGCGCGTTGGTCACCGGCGTCTCGTCGATCCAGAACGGATCGACCTTGACCCGCTTCAACGGCCGCTCTTCCTCGTAAAACTGCTCAGAGCCCATGGTGAAGGTGCCGCCCGGAATATGGCGCATCGCTTCGGGGGCGGTGGCGGGCAGGGCGGCGGATTGCTTCATCATCGCCCTCGAATATGGGGTCTGGCCATCGCGGTTGAAGCCCCGGCGCGATCAGACGTCAGGCCGGAAATGAAAGCGACGATCGACATCGCCAATGCCGTCCTGACCCTGCTTGCCGAACGTGAACCGGGAACACGCTACGCCCAAGCGAGGTCGCACGGAAGATTGCGGCAGATGGGTCTGCAAAGAACAGGGTGGATTGGCGAAGTGTGATGCCGTCTTCATGCGACCAATCTCCTCGTGCTTCTGCCGAAGTTGGGATTGATCGGCTGATCCTGTCGCAGCGGAAATGTGCGTACTCGTTACGGCTGCCGATGCCCATATGCGGACTATCGGGTCCGGGAGCCAAGGGACACGGTGGTCTCAGTATCTCCTCCGCACGGTCGTGCCGCGCTCGAGATCATGCGGCACTCTATGGGCGCACAGGTCGCGCCTTCCACCGATCAGGATGTTTCGCGCGGGTTCGAGCCAGACCAGGAAAGCTGAGGAACATCCGCCTCACATCTCCCCGGTCAGCGCTACGAGCAATTGCTCGAGCCGCGCATCGGCCTCGATCTCGTCGTCTCGGCAGGCGTTCAGGGTAGCGCGAGCCTGAGCGGCGCCAAGGCGCCGCGCCAGGTGGATTGCGGTTTCGTAGCTGACACGCTCGCTTTGCTTGCCCTTTCGAAATGCACCGCACAGGGCGATATCGCGCAGCCCGCCAGCCCTGATCGTCGTCGCATCGCGGGCGGCGTCGTCCAGAATGGCGCGCAGCCAGATATTGGGCGATCCTTTCAGCGCTGCGCCGCGCTCGCGCAACACCTCCGTGAGGCGCTGCGCATGAGTTTCTGCCCGCGCATACTCGCCAGCGAGAAACGTCGCTATCCCTTCGCCTGCATGCTCGCTCAATGCGTCCGATCGTTCGATCCACCCCCGCTTCGCGTCCAGCAGATCCTGGATCGCCACGACGAACAGTTCCGCAGTGGTGGATGTCTGAGTCATGGTTCAGAAGTCCAGCCAACAGATCATGCCTCAACCGTCCGCACGATCCTTCGGATAATCCTCGGGCTTCACTGTTCCGACGACCGGCCGGTCCTCGACCGCCTCGGGGCGCTGGCCGCCGGGCGTATCCTGCCCACGATCGAGCGTATCGCTCGGACTGCGCGCATCGCCCTCGCGCTGATGCTCGGTCGAGAGGTTGGGCCGCGGCTGCGTTTCGGTGTGGCTATTCGGGGCGATGCCCTTCTCTCCCGGCTCGGTCGAGAGGTTGGGGCGGGGTTGGGTTTGGGTATGTTCGTCGGCCATCATATCTTTCCTCAATCCTTGACCGAGCCCGGCTCGGCCATTCCGCGATGCATTTCTGCCAGAACCGACTGGGGCACGACCCCGGAGGCAGCGACCCGCAACTTGTTGCTGACCCCCGATACGAAATGGCCCGTGCCCGCCAGCATCGCCGACCATCCGTCTTGCGCGACTTTGGCCGGGTCTGCCTTGTCGTCATCCTGACCGACTTCGGTGTCGAGCATGCCGGCGCGGGCGAAGAAGGCGGTATCGGTCGCTCCGGGCATCAGGGTGGTGAGCGTAACCCCATCGACATCCTTGAGCTCGTTCCTCAGCGCCTCGGTGAAATAGTTGATGAACGATTTGGTCGCGTTGTAGATCGCGTTGAATGCACCGGGGATGTAGCCCGCAATCGAGCCGGTCACCAGAACCCGTCCCTCACCGCGCGCGACCATGTCCCGAAGTACTTTCTGAAGCAGGTAGACCGTGCCGGTGACATTCGTATCGATCGAATGACGCCATTTCGCGACATCCTGTTCAAGGAACGCGCCGCCCGTTCCCACACCCGCATTGGCGATCAGGATATCGATCCGTCGGCCGGCTGCCGCAGCGAGCAATCGATCGACACCTTCGATGCCCGAAAGATCGGTCTCTACGGACTCGACCTTGACGTCGTATTTGCCGAATTCCTCCGCGACCCCCCGGATCTGGGGCTCGTCGGCGACGACGATCAGGTCATATCCCGCTTGCGCGGCGAGCCGCGCGAGTTCGAGGCCGATCCCGGTCGAAGCGCCGGTGACGAGTGCAAGTCGATTGGACATGGCTCTTACTCCGCTGCCATCTGGGCTTCCATGCCGGGCTTCAGCACAACCTTGGTCACCTCGTTCTGATTGTCGTGGAACATCTTGTACCCCTCCGGTGCCTGTTCGAGCGGGAGGGTGTGGCTGATCAGGAAGGTCGTATCGATCTTCCCTTCGAGGATCGCCTGCAGCAGGCCGGGCATATAGTGCTGGACATGGGTCTGGCCCGTCTTGAGCGTCAGCCCCTTTTCCATCAGCGCGCCGAGCGGGAACTTGTCGACAAAGCCGCCATAGACCGCCGGCATGGAGACACGCCCGCCCTTGCGACACGCGAGTATCGCCTGGCGGATCGCATGCGCGCGGTCGGTCCCGAGGAAGGTCGACACCTTGATCTGGTCGATCACATTGTCGACGAAGAAGCCGTGCGCCTCGAGACCGACCGCGTCGATGCACGCGTCCGGCCCGATGCCGCCGGTCATTTCCATCAGCGCTTCATAGGTCTTGCTGTCCTCGAAGTTGATCGTCTCGGCGCCGAAGCGCTTGGCGAGCTCGAGACGGCGCGGGAAATGGTCGATTGCAATGACCCGCTCCGCTCCCATCAGGAACGCCGACTGGACCGCGAACAGTCCGACCGGGCCGCAGCCCCAGACCGCGACAGTATCGCCGGGCTCGATCTGCGCATTTTCCGCCGCCATCCAGCCGGTTGGGAGGATGTCCGAGAGGAACAGGACCTTCTCGTCCTCGACCCCCTCGGGAATCACGATCGGGCCGACGTCGCTGAACGGGATACGGACATATTCCGCCTGTCCACCCGAATAGCCGCCGGTCATGTGGCTATAGCCGAACAGGCCGGCCATCGGTTGGCCGTACAGTTCCTGCGCAATATCCTGGTTGTCGGCGGGCAGGCCGTTGTCGCACGCCGAATATTGATGCTTGGAACAATGATAGCAGGCGCCGCACGAGATGGTGAACGGCACCACCACGCGCTGGCCTTTCTGAAGCGTCGATTTCGGGCCGACCTCGACCACCTCGCCCATGAACTCATGGCCCAGGATGTCGCCCTTCATCATTGTCGGGATGTATCCGTCGTAGAGATGCAGGTCGGAGCCGCAGATCGCGGTCGCGGTCACCTTGATGATCGCATCGCGCGGGTTGAGGATTTCGGGGTCGTCGACGGTATCGACGCGGACGTCATGCTTGCCGTGCCATGCCAGTGCGCGCATCAGTTTTTTCCTTCTTCCATCTGGGCACGACTGCGGGCGCCGGTGGCAATCTCCCCCGTCTCCATCAGTTGCTTGAAGCGGCGCAGGTCGCGGCGTGCCTGGATCGCCGGTTCGCGCTGGAACATCTTCGCGATCACCTTGCCGATGATGCCCGCAGGCGGGTCATAAAGGATGGTCGCGGTCACGATGGTGCCGCGGTCGCCCTGCGCGTCGCGAAAGTCGATACGGCCGCTATTGGGCACGTCTGCGCCGTCTTCGGACGCCCATGCGATCACCTCGCCGTCGACTTCCTGGGTGATCATCGACGTCCACTCGACGGTCTTGCCGCCGGGAGCCTTGACCACCCAGCGCGAACGCTTGTCATCGAGCATTTCGACTTTCTCGACATTCTCCATGAACCTCGAAAGCTTGGTTAGGTCGCGCCAATAGGCGTAAAGTTCGGCACGCGGACGCCTGATGGTGACAGTGCGGGCGATCAGAGTGTCTGCCCCGTTGCCGGGCGCATCAATGAGAGTGTCGGTCGCGGCATCTACTGCTGCGGTGGGGTGTTTCGAGGACGCGAGCGGAGCGTCGTCCGCGCGCGCGGGATCGATCGTATCTGCCATGGCTGATCCTTGCTGAAAGGGTGCTGCGTCAACGAGGCAGGCGACTGGAGTGTTCCCCAGGACGCATGGAAAATGCTTATTCTAACATATGTTATGGGTCCGCGGCGGTCCGGAACCAAGCCTGTGGAAGAAGCGCTTTCAACGGCATCGATGATCGACGGGAGACGTGTGATGCCGCAGGGCGACAAGGATAAATATACCGACAAGCAGAAGCGCAAAGCCGAGCACATCGAGGAAGGCTATGAGGATCGCGGCGTCAGTCACAAGGGAGGCCGAACGCCGCGCCTGGGCCACGGTGAACAAGGAGTCGGGCGGAGGCAACAAGTCCGGCTCCGGGCGCGGGAAGAAGGACAGCCACGAAAGCGCGCGCAAGGGCGGTCACAGGAGTGGATCAAGTCAGAGTTCGGCCAAGCGCTCGGCGGCGGCCAGGAAAGGCTGGGAGACGCGCCGCAAGCGGGGCAACGGATAAATCGCTTAGACCAGAAGCCATATCGCTGCGGCGAGCGCCGCAGTAGCGACCGAGAGCATCCACGCCAGCATCCGAATGCGTATGGGTGACAGGCTCGAGACCTTGTGTGCCTCCAGCTGACTGATGATCCGGCATGCTCGTCGTTCGGCAGACAGAAACACGAAGATCGCAATCAGCAGGAACGCTGTTGCGATCGCCTAGGCGATCCAGAGTGGTTCGAGCGTTCGAAAGAGCGCGTTGAACCCAAGGCCGAGAGCGACCGCGCCCATGCCCGTGCGCACCCAGCCGGCAAAGCTGCGTTCATGCGCGAGGACGGTCCGATCCTCGGCAAGATCGGTCCGGTCTTCGGCCAGGTCGCTGCGTTCCTGCGCGCTCATGCACTAGTCCCTCTGATCGAGTGGAGAGCGGATCGATCACCGGCGTCGGCCGCAGCGACCACACTGAAGCTGCCATCGGTCTCGAGCACGACTGCTGCGACCTTGCTCAGGTCGCCGAAGCCCGCGCCGCGTATCGCAGAATGGATTTCAGACTCAGTCACGCGTTCCACGCGAAGCGCTCGCTGGTCGATTACGCCATCCGTGAGCAAAATCCGCGCCTGAGATTTCACAAGCCGTTCGACCCACCGATAACGGATGGCCAGAAACGCGATGACAAACTGAAGCAGGATGAGAACTGCGAATGCGAGCACGCCTTCCGCCAGCGCGACATCCTTGGTGAGCAGGATGGTCGCGAGGGTCGAACCCAGCGCAATGGTGACCACCAGATCGAACGCATTCATCTTGGCGAGCGTGCGTTTGCCGCTCATCCGAAGAATGGTGATCAGCGCGAGATAGGCGGACGCGCCGAGCAGTATGACCCGGGCCAGTCCGGTGAAGCTGTCGAAAAGCATCGTTTTCTCCCTCATGCCGTCCGGTCCAAAGGTGAACGCGGCGCGGCGCGAGCTGTTTCAGATCAGCAGCGCGACAAGCCCCCTGCCACAGGATCGCTATTCCGCCGACGGCGATGCCCCACAGCGCAACGACCCGTATCCAGTCGCTTTCCGCATCCGGGGCGCGGTTCAGCCATGCACGTCGACCGATCAAGGAAAGCACAAGCAAGCAAACAAGCGTCAGCGCGATCGTCAGCCCGCGCGCGAGATCGGTGGTGAGAAAGATGCTCCCCACCGCATACAAAGCGAAGAAATGGACCGCCCAGACCAGCAGTCCGCCGAGCAGCAGGAGCCAGCTTCGCACGCCTAACCTCCGAACGCGCGGGTGAGGATCGTGGTCAGCGCGCCCTGGCCCGCGGCATAGGTGACGAACAGGACGCACAGATCGAGGCTGTTATTGCGCGGTCGAACGATCATGCCCCGGCTGTTCCGCGCGGAGATATAGCCGGCCATCAGCAATCCGATGAACGCGAGCAAGGCGGTGAGCGTCAGCAGCATGTATACGATCGCGCCCTGCCCGCTTGCATCCGGGCGCAGGCCCGAGGCTTTCCAGAAAGCGATATCCGCGCCCACCGCCGCGGACAGCGCGATCGACCCGCACAGGAACAGCACCCCCGGCGTCCAGAGCTGTGTCCGCTCCCGCGCCAACATCACCCGCGACCAGAGCACCAGCCCGGCTGCCAGCGCATAGAGCGGCAGCGCGACCGCCGCACCGCTCCATCCGGCGGGAGCGACCCAGAAAGCGGGCTGGACGCCATAGAGATAGAGGAAGCTGAACACCGCCATTGCGAAGATCATGCCGATGACGATCAGCAGGATGACCATCGCCCACCAGCCATGGGTGCGCGGTCCGGTGACATAGGTGGGCAGCATGATGCCCGCGCCGACATCGACCTCCGCTTCCTTGACGACCCGGTCGGTGTCCCAGAGCCAGCGCAGCGTGCAGAGCACCGCGAGAACGCCCGATACGAAGCCGGGCGTATAGGCCTGAACCGTCAGCAGCAGGAAGAAGCCGGCGGTGAAGATCGCGGCGAGCAATGGCCAGGGCGAAGGGCCTGGCATGATCTGGAGATATTCAGGCTCGGCGCGCAGCGGGCTGGTAATGATCGTCTCGCGCAGGCCCGTCGGCGCATTTGGGAGCAGGTAGCGTCCCTGCTCGACATCCTCACAGATCTTCGGATCGTCCCACAGCGGCTCGCGACTGCGCACCACGGGAATGCTGCGCGCCGAATAGAGGCCGGTCGGCAGCCATTCGAGCGTGCCCCCACCATAGACATTTCCCGCGTCATCATCGACGGTGAAACGGAAGTTCCGCGCGAGATCGACCAGGAAGACCAGCACGCCGGCCGCAAGCACAAATGCCCCGAGTGTCGAGATCATGTTGGTGACCTCCCACTCGCGCCCGGGAAGATAGGTATAGACCCGGCGCGGCATGCCCATCAGGCCAGTCAGATGCATCGGCAGAAAGGTCACCTGCATGCCGATGAACATCAGCCAGAAGGCCCATCGGCCCAGCCGCTCGCTCAATGCCCGGCTACTGGTCATTGGCGTCCAGTAGTAGAAGGCGGCGAACAGCGGAAACACCATGCCGCCGATCAGTACATAGTGGAGGTGCGCGACGATGAAGTAGCTGTCATGCGCCTGCCAGTCGAACGGGACCATCGCGACCATCACGCCGGTCAGCCCGCCGATCACGAAGGTGACGAGGCCCCCGATCACGAACAGGGTCGGCACGTTGTAACGCGGCTTGCCGACCGCAAAGGTCGCGATCCAGGAGAAAATCTGGATGCCGGCGGGTACGCTCACCGCCATGCTCGCCGCCGAGAAATAGCCGACCGAGATGTTGGGCATGCCGGTGGTGAACATGTGGTGTGCCCACACCCCGAAGCTGATGAAGCCGGTGGCTAGAAAGGCGAGGACGATCAGCGAATGGCCGACCAGCCGCGTGCGCGCCAGCGCCACCACCATCATCGAAACCAGGCCCGAGGCGGGCAGGAAGATGATGTACACCTCGGGATGGCCAAAGAACCAGAAGAGGTGCTGCCAGAGCAGCGCGTCGCCCCCGCGCGTCGGATCGAAGAAGGGCCAGTTGAACGCGCGCTCGATCTCGAGCAGCAGCGTGCCGAGGATGACGGCAGGAAAGGCGATGATGATCATCACCGCCATCACCAGCATCGCCCAGGCATAGACCGGCATCTTGGCGAGGCTCATACCCGGCGCGCGGGTCCGCAGCACGCCGACGATGATCTCGATCGCGCCCGCAATCGCGCTGATCTCGATGAAGCCGATGCCCAGCAGCCAGAAGTCGGCGTTGATGCCGGGCGAGTAGGTAAGGCTCGTATAGGGCGGATACATGAACCAGCCGCCGTCCGGAGCAAGGCCCACGAACAGCGAGGCGAAGAAGCACAGCCCCCCGACGAAATAGGCCCAGAAAGCATAGGCCGACAAGCGCGGAAACGGCAGGTCCCGCGCCGCCAGCATCTGGGGCAGCAGCATCACGCCGATCGCCTCGACCATCGGCACGGCGAACAGGAACATCATCACCGTGCCGTGCATGGTGAAGAACTGGTTGTAGGTTTCCTGCGGCAGGATGCCCTGCAGCGGCAGCGCAAGCTGCACGCGCATCACCAGAGCAAGGATACCGGCGAGCAGGAAGAACAGGAATGCCGTCGCGACGTAGAAGAAGCCGACATAGTTGTTGTTGACGGCGGTCAGCAGACCCCAGCCCCTGGGCGCGGCCCAGATCCGCTTGAGCTCCTCGACCTCGCCCTCGGGACGCGGCTCGCTGGTCGGGAAACGGTCGAGCAGTGCCGGGTCGAACCCGGTCTCCGACCTCATTTCTGCGCCTCAAGATAGACGGCAAGCGTCTCAAGTTCCTGCGCCGACAGCATCTTGTAGGGCGGCATGCGGTTGCCCGGCTTGATCGCCTGGCTGTCGCCGATCCATCCCATCATCGTCCCGCGATTATTCGGCAGGATGCCGGCACCGAGCGAGCGGCGCGATCCAACATGCGTCAGGTCCGGCCCTGCGGTTCCGTTGGCATCGGTCCCCGCAATACGGTGGCAGGCTGCACAGCCGGTCGAGCGGAACAGCGCTTCGCCCTCCATCGCGATTGCGGAGCGCGGTGTTCGGCGCGAAGCCAGCCATGCGTCGAACTCCGCCGGCGCGTGTGCAACGACCACAAACCCCATCAGCGCGTGGGGACCACCGCAATATTCGGCGCATTGCCCGGCATAAACGCCCGGCTTGTCCGCCTGGATCGGCAATGTGTTTCGGCGTCCCGGAACCATGTCGAGCTTGCCCGAGAGGCGCGGTACCCAGAAACTGTGAATAACGTCGTTGGATTCAAGCTCGACCAGCACGGGACGGCCGGCGGGAATGTGCAACTCATTGGCGTCGAGCATGAAGGGCTGTCCCTTCGCGTCGAGATAGGCGACGCGCCACCACCACATCTCGCCCGTGATCCGCACGCGCATCGCATCCGCCGGGAGCGGCGCGGTCAGATTTCGGGTCAGGGACAGGCCGTAGATCAGCAGCGCCGACAGCACCACCACCGGAAAAACGATGCCGCCCGCCCAGACCATCGTCTGACCGCCGAGCCGCGCCTTGAGCGATGCCCCGCCGAACAGCGCGATCCACAAAGCGGCGAGGACCACACCGAGGACAGCGACGGCCATTGCGATCAGAACCCAGCTCAAAGTCGCAATCGAACCGGCATAGGGGCCGGCGGGGTCGAACACGGGGATGATTGAGGCGAAATTCATTTCACCGATCCCCGGTGGCGTAGAGATAGGCCGCGACGTCGCGTGCTTCGTCGCGCGTCAGCGGCATGGCGGGCATGGTTGTGCCGGGGAGCGTTGCAGGTGCATCGCGGACATAGGCGGCAAGCGTGTCGGGGCGATTGGGAAGCCGACCGGCGATCAGTCCCTGACCCGCAAATCCTTCAAGCGAGGGCCCGGTTCGACCCCTGGGCCAAGCAAGGCCGGGAACAGTGTGGCAGGCGCCGCACCCTGCACGCTGGATCGTCACGAGGCCCCGGGTGGGATCGGCCTGCGGCATATGCTGCTCTGCGTCGGGAGGCGGCTTGCAGGCGACCAGAACCAGCATTGGAAGCATCACGGGCAGCAGGATTTGGGCGTCCGGCAATGATCCCCCTTTGCGATACGCTTGCGACGGGCGTTTCACCTCCGGAACCGTCGCCACACCCTGTCGGTTCCGTGAGGCGATGGAATTGCGCATGCTTTACCTGTTGGCGGGAGCCGCCCTTGCGGGATGCGGCGGCATCGAGCGCGGGTCGGCGGACCGGTTCACCACCAGCGGCGAATTGCTGGCGGTAAGCGGTGGCGATGCGGGCGCACCCAATGCCTGCCTTACCTGTCACGGCGTGGACGGGCGGGGCAACGGCGCTGGCACGCCAAGGCTCGCAGGATTGGATCGCGGCTATATGGTGGCGCAGCTCGAAGCCTATTCGAGCGGTCGGCGGCGTCATCCCGAGATGGAGTGGATCGCGCGCAAGCTCACTCCGGCCCAGCAGGATGCGGTTTCCGCATATTATGCCGAGATGGCGTACGACGCGGCGCCCCGAGCGGCACGCGGCACTGCGGCGGCAAAAACCCTCTATCATCGCGGCGATCCGGCGCGCGGCTTGCCGCGTGCGCATCCTGTCATGGCACGCGGGGCGAAGGCGTGGGTGCGGCCAATCCGCCGCTTGGCGGACAGCCTTCTGCCTATCTGAGCCATCAACTCGAACAATGGCGGCAAAGCGCGCGCCGCAACGATCCTGAGGGCGCGATGCAGCGGATCAGCCGGGCGCTGTCTCCGGAGGAATCCGCGGCCGTTGCGGCTTATGCTTCGTCTCTTCCCGGGGATCCTGCGCATCGGGGATCTCCGGCAACATCCCGCGCAGCACATCGTGCCGATCCCAGAAGTGGTGCTTCAGCGCTGCCCCGACATGCAGCGGAATGACCACCAGCAAGGTGACGACGAGCACCAGATGCACGTCCTCCGCCAGATCCATGATCCGCCAGCGGGTGGTGAGCGGTAGCTGATCGAACGGCAATTGCGGCCAGGGGATCACGCCCGCCAAATAGAGCGGACCGGGTTCGGCGATCGACGACCACATCACCCAGCCGCTGAGCGGCAGTCCGAAAAAGGCGATGTAGAAGACATAATGGATCGCATAGGCGACCTGCGTCTGCCAGCCCTGCCTGTCGGCATCGTTGATCGGCCCCGGGATCATCAGGCGCCAACCGAACCGCGCCAGTGCAAGCAGAAGTACGGGCAACCCCGCAGCGCTATGCACCTGATAGGCGAGGAGCTTGTCTCCGCCCGCAGGCAGCCAGCTGCAATAATAGCCCCAGCCGAGCTGGAAGAGGACGAGGAACGCCATCACCCAGTGAAAGGCGATCCCGACGGGCGAGTAGCGACTGCGCTCGGTATGCCCGCGCGCCCATCTGCGCAGGGCCGATGCAACGCTCATGCAGCGGCCTGTTCCCGCGCGAACCAGCGCCCGAGCAAGGCGAGCGCAGCGGCGAGGTACAGGCCGGCACCCGGTGCCCACATGATGAGACCGGCAAGTTGCTGATCTTCGAGCGGGGTCAGCCCCCACTCGAACGGGGCGAGATAATGCGGCGCGTAAAAGGGGGCCGTGGAGAAAGTCAGGAGCGCGCCGAGCAGCCCCATCTGCACCATGGTCGCAAGCAGTGCCGCGATCCCGCCGGTCACCGGGGCCGCGCGCGCCGCGCGCCACAGCGCGAGCGCGGTCAGCAACAGGCTGAACTGCATCGCCCAGTAGATGGCATGATTGGACAGCGCGGCCTCATAGGCAGCGGGCACATGCCAGAGCCAGAAAGTGGCAGCATGGACGCCCGTCCACGCCCCCCAGCCACCGGGAACGCGCCGGAGGGGCAAAGCCAAGGTCAGCAGCGGCGCGGCGAGGGCCGTCAGAGCGATATGATGCACCGCGCGGGCGGAGAACAGCGCGGAGGTCAGCGCGCAGAAAGGCGACACGAACAGGACGAAGAGCACGGCCGTCGCAGCAAGCAGCACGCGGCGTTGGGATGGGTTCGCGCTTCCCCAGCGCCACCACAGCAGCGACAGACCGGCAAGGCATAGGATCAGCAGCGGATCGAAATTCCACCGCCCCGCCAGCTCGATCGGGGCGGGCGCGATCCCGCAATAGGGTATCCAGGTGGCTGGTGGGTTCATGCTGCTCGACAATTGCCCCCGTTGAATTCGCCGGACCCATCCGGAACTGATCGCAGCGGGGTCTGTTCCCTTTGCAACAGGAGGGACAGCATGCTGGATCACGCCGCCGCCCGTCCCCGCGTCCGTTCGCTCTATGCGGCTGTCGTGGGTGCCATCCTAGCCATCGTCGGTTCCGTGCTCGCGATCGGGGGTGCCTGGCTCGCCCTCCTCGGCGGTTCACCCTATTATCTGATTGCGGGCATCGGGCTCCTCGCATCGGGGATATTGCTGGTCCGCGGACATGTCCTGGGCGTCTGGACCTACGTCGCGACATGGGCGCTGTCGATCCTGTGGGGCTTGTTCGAGGCCGGTCTGGATGGCTGGGGTCTCATCCCCTTCGCGGTCGGTCCAACGATCCTGCTCGTACCCGTCCTGCTGACCTTGCCCGT
The DNA here is from genome assembly GCF_024700005.1 of Sphingomonas sp. J344. Taxonomy (NCBI): domain Bacteria; kingdom Pseudomonadati; phylum Pseudomonadota; class Alphaproteobacteria; order Sphingomonadales; family Sphingomonadaceae; genus Sphingomonas; species Sphingomonas sp. J344. The sequence goes on from NZ_JAJONB010000001.1 coordinate 2,181,638, forward strand.
GCTGGGTGGCTATCGATGGCGCATCTCGATCGGCGCGTCCGGCCTCGCACTGCTCAGCCTTGTAATTGCTGGCCTCGCGATCTCCCGCGTCAATCGCAGCGATCCGGGCAGCTTTCCCGGCGTCATCGCCTCGAGCGTCGCCGACCCATCGCCGATGCGCGTCGGCACCGACTGGCCCGCCTATGGCGGCACCTATGCTGCGCAACGCTACTCCCCGCTGGGACAAATCACGCCGGAGAATGTCGGCAAGCTCGCACGTGCCTGGGTTTACCACACCGGTGACATGCCGGAGGGCGATCCGAAGGACAGCAAATATGGCGCGGAGACCACGCCACTCAAGGTCGGCGACACGCTCTATCTCTGCTCGGCCACCAACATCCTGATCGCTCTCGACCCCGCCACGGGCAAGCAGCGCTGGCGCTATGATCCGCAGGTTTCGGACGACTGGATCCCTTACACAGCAGCCTGTCGTGGCGTTGCTTACTATGCCGCGCCCAACGCTTCCGCTGACGCTGAATGCGCCGCGCGGGTGATCGAGGGCACGCTCGACGGTCGCCTGATCGCGGTCGATGCGCGTACCGGAAAGCCCTGCTCCGGCTTCGGCACCAATGGCGCGGTCGATATCAAGCGCGGCATGGGCGCGGTCGAGCCGGGCATGGTTTCGATCACCTCGCCGCCGACCATCGTACGCGGTGTGATCGTGACGGGGCATCAGGTGCTCGACGGTCAGAAGCGCAGCGCGCCTTCGGGCGTGATCCAGGGCTTTGACGCGATCACCGGCGAATTGCGCTGGGCATGGGACATGGTGCATCCCGACCGGACCGGCCTGCCGCCCGATGGTCAGGAATATGCGCGCGGCACTCCGAACATGTGGACGATTGCGAGCGGCGATGAGGCGCTGGGCCTCGGCTATCTGCCGATGGGCAACAGCGCGGTCGATTACTGGTCGGGTAGCCGCAGCCCGCAGGAAAATGCATTCTCGACTTCGCTCGTCGCGCTCGATGTCACGACCGGCAAGCCGCGCTGGCGGTTTCAGACGGTGCGCCGCGATGTGTGGGACTATGATCTCGGCGCGCAGGCAACGCTCGTCGATTTTCCAAGTGCCAGCGGCGTCGTCCCGGCACTGATCCTGCCGAGCAAGCAGGGAGACATGTACGTTCTCGACCGGCGGACAGGTCGCCCACTGTTTCCGGTACAGGAGCGCGCGGTGCCCCGGACCGGGGTAGAGCCGCAGCTTCGCAGTCCGACCCAACCCTTTTCGAGCTATCACACGCTCGCCTTCCCCGCGCTCGAGGAACGCGACATGTGGGGTATGTCGCCGATCGACCAGATGGTCTGTCGTATTCAGTTCAAGCGAGCGGCCTATGATGGCCCCTATACCCCGCCCACGGCTGACCGGCGTTTCGTTCAATATCCGGGCTATAATGGTGGCACCGACTGGGGCGGTATTGCAGTCGATCCCGTCCGGGGCGTGATCGTCGCCAACTATAACGACATGCCCAACTATAACCGGCTGGTCCCACGGGCTGAGGCTGAACGGCAAGGCTTCCCCGCGCCGCGCGGCGAAGAGACGGCGCGCGGCGGCGACATGGGCGACAGCGGACACGGGTCGCAAGACCCTCAGGCCGGGACCCCTTATGCCATCGCGGTCAATCCCGGCTGGCGCCTGCCCCTCACCGGTCTGCTCTGCAAGCGACCGCCCTATGGCGGCATCCGCGCGATCGACATGCGCACCGGCAGGACGATCTGGGACCGCCCATTCGGGACAGCGCGGCGCAACGGCCCCTGGGGCATCCCCTCGATGCTGCCGGTCAATATCGGCACCCCGAACAATGGCGGTGCCGTCGTCACTGCGGGCGGGCTCATCTTCATCGCCGCCGCGACCGACAATCTGGTCCGCGCGATCGATATCCGGACCGGCGAGACGCTGTGGCAGGATACACTTCCTGCTGGAGGGCAGGCGACGCCATCAGTCTATGAGGTCAACGGCAAGCAGTATCTGGTCATCATGGCTGGGGGGCATCACTTCATGGAGACGCCCATCGGCGACGCCATGATCGCATACGCCCTGCCCGATTGATTGCGGGGGGCGAAGCCGACCATATTCCGAATCTCGCGATGTCGCCCCGCAGCTAGTGGCAGAATCAGCCCGGCAGCACTTGGGCCGACACTTGTCCACTTTTGGGTGGCCGCAGCATGGAAGAAGCGGTCTTTCGTCCAGCAAAGGTGGCCCACTATTGGCTCGGAATGTCAGGACCCCTGGATCGAACCCTCCACCACTCACTTGAGCAGTAGGTGAAAAACCCTCGCTTCGGGCTGGATCGCGCCGCGAGTCGCGCTGGCCAGGGCGGAGGTGTCGACGCATTCCGACGCCGCGACCTCAATCCGCAGTCGATCTTGCAGTGACTGACAGCCGATGATGTTCGACGCACCCCCCAGCGCTTCCACCAGCGCCGCGCTGAGCGCTGATTTCGGCGTCGCGGGTTGTGCCGGGCTTTGTCCATCTGGCGAGGCGAGATGCCGCGTGCCCAACGCCCCACGAATTTCCTCCGCGATCAGGTCGGCAAGCGGCCCGAGCACGACCTGCGTGGCATTGGCCGAGGGGCGGATGATCCCGCGTGCGCCCAGAGCGGTCAGCGCGGCATCGTCGATCGCATTCTGGTCGGCGACGATCAGCCGCAGCCGCGTGGTACAGGCATCGATGCTGGTGAGATTGTCCGCGCCACCCAGCGCCGCGACAAACTGCGCGCCGCGTTCGCCTTCGACCGCTGCGCTCGCGGCCGAGGCTGTTTCGCGCTCGCGCCCCGGGGTCGCCAGGTCGAGCTTGCGGATGAAGAAGCGGAACAGACCGTAATAGAGCAATGCATAGACGGCCCCGACCGGCAGCAGCAGCCACGGCTGGGTCGACAGCTTGAAGTTCAGCACATAGTCGAACAGCCCGGCGGAGAAGCCGAACCCCAGCTTGACGCCGAGCATGTGCATCAGCGCCATCGACAGGCCGGTGAGCACGGCATGGATCGCGTAGAGCAACGGCGCGAGGAACATGAAGCTGAACTCGATCGGCTCGGTCACGCCGGTCAGGAAGCTGGTGAAGGCGAGGCTGAACAACATGCCACCGACCGCCTTGCGACGCTCGGGCCGTGCTTCGTGGTACATAGCGAGGCAGGCGGCGGGCAGGCCGAACATCATCACCGGGAAGAAGCCGGACATGAACGCGCCCGCGCTGTCGTCCCCGGCGAAGAAGCGGCGCAGATCGCCGGTGACGCTGCCGAAATCGCCGATCACGAACCAGGCGATATTGTTGATGATGTGATGCAGCCCCGTGACGATCAGCAGCCGGTTGAGCACGCCATAGGCGAACAGCCCGAATTCGCCCGACCCCACCACGCCGCGGCTGACCCCGTCCATCCCGCTGCTGATCTGCGGATGCAGCCCGCCGACCAACGCGGCGAGGCCGAGACCGGCAATGCCCGCCGCGATCGGGACGAAACGGCGGCCGCCGAAAAAGGCGAGATATTCGGGCAATGCGATGGTCGCGAACCGGTTGTAGAATTTGCCGCCAATCAGGCCCGACAGGATGCCGATCGGCACCTCCAGCCGGTCGATCTGGCCCGTCACCCAGGTCTTGTTCGCCAGCGCCGCTGCGGCTTCGGGCAGGCCCGCGCCAACGTCCGCCGGCGCGACAAGGAAGGTCTGCGCGCCGGTCATCGTGGTGAGGTAGCAGGTGATCCCCGCCAGCGCCGCCGCGCCATTGCCGTCGCGCGCGAAGCCCGTCGCCACGCCGATCGCGAACAGGATGCCGAGATTTTCGAAGATTGCGGCACCCGCCGCCGAGATGAAGGCGATGTCGAGCAGATCGGGCTGGCCGATGCGCAGCAACAGGCCCGCGATCGGCAGCACCGCAATCGGCAGCATCAGCGCGCGGCCGAGCGGCTGGAGCGCTTCGAGGATTTTCTTCATCGAATGGTCTCCGCAAAGGCGCGGACGAGCGCGCGGACTTCTCCGGCCGAGCTGCAGTCGAGCGCGGCGTGGGCATGCGCCTGCGCCTGCTTCAGCGTAAGTGCGCGGACGATCGCCTTGGCCTCGGCGACGAAGCCGGGCACCACCGACAATTCGGTCGCGCCCAGCCCGATCAGGATCGGCACCGCGAGCGGATCGGAGGCAAGGCCTCCGCACACCCCGACCCAGCGTCCGGCACCGTTGCCGCGACGACAGGTCTCGGCGATCATGCGCAGCACGGCGGGGTGCAGCGGATCGACCTGCGCCGCCACCGCCGGATTGCCGCGATCCATCGCCAGCACATATTGGCTGAGGTCGTTGGTCCCGATCGACAGGAAATCCGCTTGTACCGCGAGCAGGTCGGCAGTGATCGCCGCCGCCGGGGTTTCGACCATTACCCCGATCTCGACGCGTTCTGCGATGCCCAGTTCGCCGCGCAGCCGGTCGACGATCGTGCGCACCGCGACGATCTCGCCAACGCTCGCCACCATCGGCAGCATGATGCGGCACTGGCCGACCGGCTGGACGCGCAGGATCGCGCGCAACTGGGTGTCGAGCAGATCGGGATGCGCGAGGCCGACCCGGATCCCGCGCTGGCCCAGAGCCGGATTTTCCTCCACTGCGAAGGGGAGGTAGGCGGCGGGCTTGTCGCCGCCGATATCGAGCAGGCGGACGATCACCGGCAGACCGGGCAGTGCGTCGGCAATCCCCTGATACGCGGCGTGCTGCTCATCCTCCGACGGCGCGGAATCGCGACCGAGGAACAGGAATTCGCTGCGCACCAGCCCTGAACCCTCGGCCCCCTGCGCGGCTGCGGCGCGTGCGTCCTCGACGCTGCCGAGATTGGCGAACAGCTCGATCCGCATGCCATCGGCGGTGTGGCAACGATCGGTGGCAGACGCGCGCGCGGCGTCGCGTCGGGCGTTGCGCGTCGCGATCCGTGCGGCAAAGGCGACGCTCTCTGTGTCGCATGGCGCAACCGTCGCGCAGCCGGTCTCGGCATCGAGCAGCAGTGTCACGCCGGGCGTCGCCGCATCCAGCGCGTCGCCCATCGCGACCAGCGCGGGAAGCCCCATGCCGGCGCACAGGATCGCGACATGTGAGGTCGGCCCGCCGCGCGCGAGGCACAGGCCCGCGGGGCGGGATTCGGCAAGCGTCACCAGTTGGGAAGGGAGCAGATCGTCCGCGACCAGGATCGCCCCGGGCGGCGCATCCTCCGCATCGGCCCGCGCCCCGGTCAGTACACCGAGCACCTGCCGCTCGATATCGATCAGGTCGTCGATCCGCTCGGCCAGATGGGCGTTCCCGGTCGCGCGCAATGCGTCGATCTGGTCGTGCACCGCGCCACGCCAGGCGAAGCCCGCGCTGGCGCCCTCGGCGATCCGCGCATCAGCTGCGGAGGCGAGGCCAGGGTCGTCGAGCAGGGCGAGATGCGCGGTCATCACCGCCGCCACCTGTGTGCTACCCGACGCGGCGCGCGCTGCGATGTGCCCGGCAACGCTCGCCCGTGCCTTGCCAAGCGCTTCGCGCTCGACCTCGACCCCCTTACCCTCGCGTTGGACGGCGATGGCGGCACGGTCGATCCGCACGACCGGCCCCATCGCAAGGCCAGGCGACGCAATCACCCCGCCAATCTGCCCGGGCTCAAGCAGTGTCGCGGCCATCGGGGCGGGCGCAGCGCCGGAAGCGCCCTCTCCCATATCGGTTTCGAGGAGCGCGACCGTCGCCGCGAGTGCGCGCTCCGCGTCGTTGCCGCGTGCCTCGATCGTCACGTTGTCACCCAGCCTTGTGCCAAGCGCGAGCAACGCTACCGGGCTGCGCGCGTTGCCGCGCTTGTCGCCGAGCACCAGGTGGACGTCTCCCTCGAAGGCGCGCGCGCACTCGGCGAGCCGGGCAGCGGGACGGGCGTGGATGCCGTGGGGCAGGCGCAATGTCACCGTTTGCGCGACTACCGTCCCGTCGTCCGACCAGCGGCGCTGCACCGGTGCGACCGGCACGAGCGCCATGAGTTCCTCGCACGCACCGACCGCGCGATCGACGATGCGGCGGGTGATCGTGAACCCATCGGAATTGGTGACTACGATCGGGGTGATCAGGCTCGCGGCGGCGAGCGCGACGGCGTCGAGGTCGAACCGGATCAGCGGATCGCCGCGCAGCACGCGCGTGCCGGGAGTCACCAGCGGGGTGAAGCCGCGCCCCTTCAGCGCGACGGTCTCCAGCCCGATATGGATCAGCAGTTCGACGCCCTCGTCGCTGCGCAGCGACACGGCGTGCGCGGATTCTGTGCAGCGTCACGATCTCGCCGTCGCAGGGCGCGCAGACAATGTCGTCGAGCGGGTGGATCGCGACCCCGTCGCCCATCATCCGTTCCGCGAATACGGGATCGGGAACCGAATCGAGCGGGGCGGCCCAACCCCGGAGCGGCGAGGTGATGATCAGCGCCATCGTGCCGCTGGTCCTTTCGCTATTGGGAAATGCGCTGGCGCGCAGGAGTATCAGCGCCAACCGGAACGCCGCCGATCCAGGTGCCGGTCGGCCGGAGGTCGCGGTCGAGGCAAACCCAGTCGGCACGCAGCCCGGCGGCGAGCGCGCCCCGATCCCCGGCGATCGACAGGAATCGGGCAGCAGTCGTGCTCGCCATCTTCGCGGCATCGGGGACGGACAGACCGGTCACCTCCACCGTGTTGCGCAGCGCCGACGCCATGTCGAGATGGGTGCCCGCCAGCGTGCCGTCGCTGAACACGCACACGCCGTCGCGCACGGTGATGCGCTTGCCTTGCAGCACGAATTCGGTCGCGGCGGTGCCGACGGTCGGCATCGCATCCGTGACCAGCATCAGCCGATCGACGCCCTTGGCCTTGACCGCAATCCGCACCGCTGCCGGGTGGAGATGCGCGTCGTCGACGATCAGCCCGCACCAGATGTCCGAATCGAGCGCCGCGCCGACCAGCCCCGGCGCGCGGTGGTGCAGCGGCGACATCGCGTTGAACAGATGCGTGACACCCGACAGCCCCGCGCCGATCGCGCGCGTCGCCTCGTCATAGGTTGCGTCGCTATGCCCGGCGCTGACGATCACCCCGTGGCGAGTGAGCGTGGCGATATCCTCCGGCGCGCATTGCTCGGGTGCCAGCGTCAGCATTACTCGCCCACGGCGCGGCGCGGTGAGCAGCGCAAGCGTATCGCGGTCGAGCCGGCGGATGCGGTGCGCCTCATGGATGCCGCGCTTCGCCTCGTTGATGAACGGCCCCTCGATATGGATGCCGACGACGCCCGGCACCCCCTGTACGATCGCTGCATCGACTGCGTCGAGCGCGGCGGCGATCTGTGCTGCGGTGTCGCTGATCAGCGTGGGGAGGAAGCCGGTGGTGCCGAACCCGGCATGCGCCGCGCCGATCGCGGCAATTGCCTGAGGATCGGCATGGTCGTTGAAGAGCACCCCGCCGCCGCCATTGACCTGACAGTCGATGAAGCCGGGCAGCAGCCAGCCGCCGTTGAGATCGATGGTCGCATCGGCGCGGCTGCTGCCGACTGGCCCAATCGCCGCGATGCGCTCGCCCGCAACCGCGATATCGGCGGATTCGAGGACTTGCCCCGGAGTCGCGACGCTCCCGTTCTGGATGCGGACAATCATAGGGTTTCGGTGACCTTGCGCAGGTGCGGCGGCGCATCGGGGTTCAGCCCACGCGCCAGCGCGACGGCGTTGGCGAGAGCATAGAAGCTCTGCACCATCAGGATTGGCTCGATCGCCGGATGCGCCGCCAGCGCGGGCAGCTCCGCGTCGGCCGCGACCGGATCGGCGAGCAGCAGCTTTGCGCCGCGCGCGCGAAACTCGGTGGCAGTCTCCCGCACACTTGCCCCGGCGCGGTCGCTGCCGCCGAACGCCAGGACATGGAAATCGCGCCCGACGATCGCCATCGGCCCGTGCCGCACCTCCGCCGCGCTGAAACTCTCGGCATGCAGGGCACAGGTCTCCTTGAACTTGAGCGCGGCTTCCTGCGCGATACCATAGCCGTGGCCGCGGCCGAGCACGAACAGATTGTCCGCGCCCGCCAGCGCCGAAACGCCCGCCGACCAGTCGAGCGCCCAGGCAGCGCGGAGCAGGTCGGGCAGCTGCGCCACGCCGTTCGCAATCGTCGCGTCCTTTGCCCATGCGCCGGTCAGCGCGGCAACCGCCGCGAGCGAGGCGATATAGGATTTGGTCGCCGCCACGGACCGCTCCGGCCCGGCGGACAGCGCGATCACTTCATCGGCAAGGTCGCGCAGCGGCGCATCCTCGGCATTGACCAAGGCGACGACAAAGGCACCCGCGCGGCGGTGCAGCGCGACCGTGGCGAGCAGGTCCGGGCTGCGCCCCGATTGCGAGATGGCGATCACCAGCCGGTTGCCCGGCACGACCGGTGCATCGAACAGGGTCGCGACCGACAAGGCCGCTGACACGACCGGCACGCCGGTGCGCGTCTCGATCAGATATTTGGCATAGGTCGCAGCATGGTCCGACGATCCGCGCGCGCAGGTGATGACCGTCTCGGGCGGATGCGCGACCAGCCGCGCGGCGATCCGGGCAAAGGTGGCGCGATTGGCGTCGAGCATGCGCGCGACCGCGTCTGCAGCTTCGCCCGCCTCGCTCTCCATCAGGGTGGTGCGATCGGCCATTGCCGCTGCCCCCGCCATTGCCTGCCCTTCCCTACCACGCGCCGAACCATGTCGCGCCGACGTCTGGTACTATAGTTGTTATATTGGTCTCATCAAGAGGTATTCCTCGTTCAAATCTTGACGATCCAGTTCTTGCGCCGCAGCCACTCCATCGCAGCCCAGATCAGGACCATGTAGATTGCCACCGGAATCAGCGATGCGACCGGATCGCCCAGCGTTGCGCGGCTCGCGTGGAACGGGATGAGCAGCAGATCCCAAGTCACCACGCTCGCGGTCAGTTGGTGTAGCGTATAGGCGGCGATCGCGTTGGTGCCGAATGCGATCATTGCGGTGGCGGCAAATCCGGGCGCGCGCCCCTCGCGATCGAGCAGTGGGTGGAGCGCAGCGAGCGCCAGCGTGGTGATGCCGGCGGTGACCAGCACGAAGCTGCTCGACCAAATGTCCTTGACGATCGGAAAGGCAAGGCTCCACGCCGCTCCAGCCGCGACCATCGCGCCGCCCGTAATGGCGAGCGCACTGGTGCGCCCACTGCTGCGATCGCGCAGCATCTCGCCCAGTGCGACCCCGATCAGGCCCTGTGCGATGGCCGGAAGCGTTCCCAGAATTCCTTCGGGATCATAGCCTTCCGGGCCCTGGACATAGAGGTGGGTACCGAGCACGACGCGGTCGAGCGAGGCGACGAAATTATGGCCGCGCGCCCAAAGATCGTTGGGCAATCCGTCGAGTGCCGGAAGCAGGGTGAGCGGCCAGTATCCGATCAGGATGACCGCGATCAGTGCCATTCGCACGCGCGGTCCGCACGCGAGATAGAGCAACGCGCAGGCACCATAGACCAGCCCGATCCGCTGGAGCACGCCGAGCACGCGAAACTCGCGCGCGGCGAAGTCGGCCGCCCAATAGAGGTTGGACAGGATCAACCCGAGCAGGATCAGCCGCCCCGCGCGTGCCAGCGCCTTGCCCTGTTGCCCCTCCGCGGAATCGCGCAACGAAAAGGGGATGGCGATCCCCACCATCGTCAGGAATCCGGGAAAGACGAGGTCGGCGAGGGTCAGGCCATCCCAACTCTTGTGCAGCAGGATTTCCGCGACATTGGCGTCCGCGCCCCATTTCATCGCTGCGGCCGAATTGACCAGGATCATCCCTGCGACGGTCAGCCCGCGCAACACATCCAGTGAAATCAGGCGCATCGCGTCCCCTCCCTGTCTCAAGACCTGCCCCCCGCACGAACAATTCCTGCGTCGTCGCAAATTTGCAATAGACAGCATCTTGGATTTGTAGTCTATTGGTAATAGCCCAATGGCGTAATTGGTCTCATTAAAGTTCGTAGGGAGCGAGCGGAGGCCGGGAAAATGGGGAGACGGGGACATGATCGAACGGACAGTCGCGGCTGCGCGAGGGCGTCGCTTGCTGCAGGGGGTTTGCATCGCCGCAATGGCCAGCGCCATAAGTGCGCCGGCGCTGGCGCAGGATGCTGCCGAACCGGATGATGCCGAGACGGTCGTCATCACCGGTATTCGCGACAACATGGAATCGGCGCAGAACCGGAAGCGGTACGCCGACACGGTGATCGATTTGATCACCGCCGAAGATATCGGTTCCTTCCCCGACAAATCGGTTGCCGAGGCACTGCAGCGCGTGCCGGGCATCACCGTCATCCGCTTTGCCGGTACCGACGATACCTCGCACTTCTCGGCCGAGCCGTCGGGCGTCATCGTCCGCGGCCTCAGCCAGGTCCGCTCCGAATTCAACGGCCGCGACGTGTTCAGCGCGAACAGCTCGCGCGGACTCAGCTGGCAGGACATTTCGCCCGAACTGCTCGGCGGGATCGACACCTACAAGAACCAGACCGCCGACCTGATCGAGGGCGGCATCGCCGGCACCGTAAATCTGCGCACCCGTGTACCGTTCGACAGTCCGGGGCAGCTTATCTCGCTGTCGGTCAAGGGCAGCTATGGCGACATCGCCGAGGAGCCGACGGCGGATATTTCGGGCATCTATTCGAACCGCTGGATGACCGGCATCGGCGAGGTCGGCCTGATGGTCAACGGCGCCTATTCGCACGCGATCACCGGCAGCCAGGGCATCCAGTTCGAGCGTATCGGCATTTTCGACAATGTCTTCGGCCCGGGCCTGCAATATATCCCGAGCGGAATCTTCCTCCGCGACAACGAATATGACCGCAAGCGATACGGCGTTGCAGCGGCCTTTCAGTGGAAGTCGCTCGACGAGACGATGCAGGTCACCGGCCAGTACAACCGGTCCCAGTACGACAATAGCTGGCGCGAACATTCGATCTTCTCCAGCGCCTTCAACCCGGACCTCTACGGTCGCCCGAGCGACTACAGGTACACGGACAACAGCCAGGTTGCGCCCTTGCAGGGTACCGCGCCCTTTGCCTTCGATTCAGATGGCGACTTCCTGTCGGGCTGGTGGTCCGCGCCGCGTCCCTATGTCGGCGAAGGCAACGACAATCTGGGCCTGGGCGTGAACGAAGCCGGGCAGGCATTCTACAATCGCTGCTACGCTTGGGAAGGCTGCACCAATGCGCGCCGCGCGCCGCAGGTGGATACCGCCGCCAACGCGCTGAGCAACAAGCAGATTACGCAGGATTTCGGCCTCAACTTCCGCTGGGACGTGACCGACCGGCTGCGCGTGACTCTGGACGGGCAATATGTCGACGCCAGCGTCAGCAACTATAACGCATCGGTGCTCGCGCGCACCTATGCCAACACCTTTGTTGACCTGAGTGGCGACTATCCGCGGCTGCAATTCTCGTCGGGAACCGCCGACAACATCAACCTGTCGCCCGGTGGGTTCACCAACGCCAGCAACTATCACTATTACGCGATCACCGATCACACCGAGGACAGCGAGGGCGAGGAGATCGCATTGCGGCTGGACGCCGAATATGCGGTGGACTCGAGCTGGCTCGACGCGATCAAGGTCGGCGCGCGCTATGCCGACCGCGATCAGACGGTGCGCTGGGGCGCGTACAACTGGGCCAATATCGCGAATACCTGGACCTATAGCCAGGCCCCCTATTTCAACATCAACCGACCGGTCTATCCAGGTGGCAGCAATGCGATCCACACCTTCGGGCAGGATTTCTTCGCCGGCAATCAGACCAACCAGCATTCGTTCGTGTTCTACAACATGGACCGGCTGGTCGATCGCGAGACGCTGGCCAGCACGCTGGGTCGCCCGGCGCTGGGCGTCGGCGAATATTATCCGGTCTGCTCGGGTGCAGGCTATCGCGCGGGTGAGACGGTCACCGGCGACTATGGCTGCTATCTGCCGAGCGAAATCCATCGTGTGAGTGAGCGCACCGCTGCTGCCTATGCGATGGCCAAGTTCGGCGGCGATGGTCTGGCGATCGGCAGTGTCAAGATTTCGGGCAATATCGGCGTCCGGCTGGTGTGGACGGAAGACGCGACGGTCGGCGCGACCACCTTCGCGAATCCGTTCAACGCGACGGACCTCACTTGCGTGCGCGGCGTCGATGGTGCGGGCAATCCGACCGCTACCGCTGGTTGCGTCATTACGCCGGCCGAAATCGCGTTCAACAATGGCGCTACGGTTGCCGACACGACGCGGGTCAATCATTTCCACGCGCTGCCCAGCTTCAACATCAAGTTCGACCTGACCGACAAGCTGGTGTCGCGCTTTGCCTATTCGCGCGCGATGTCGCGACCCGATATCGGCCTGTTGCGCAACTTCCTGAACGTCAACCGCCTGTCGCCCAACCTGTCGGATCGGACCGACCCCAATGTCACGCGCGACGCGGCTGGCAATCCGATCGCCTATGATTGGCAATATACCGGCACCTCGGGCAATCCCGGGCTGAAGCCGATTACTGCGGACCAGGTCGACCTGACGCTCGAATATTATTTCGCACGCGCCGGATCGCTGACGTTCACCGGCTTCTACAAGCAATTCTACGACTATATCCAGGCCGGCCAGTTCAACCTGACCATCGCCAATAACGGAGTTACCGAACAGGTTCGGCTGAACCGTCCTGTCAATGGTGAGGGTGCCAGCATTTACGGAGCCGAAGCGTCGTTCCAGACCTTCTTCGACTTCCTTCCGGGGCCGTTCGACGGGTTGGGGGTCCAGGCCAACTACACCTATGTCAAGAATGACGGGATCGAGACGGTCAATCTGACCAACGAGACCGGTGCCGGCACCGCCGGCGGCGGCATCTCCTACGAGAGCTCGACGGTGAAGGCCAACGCGCTCGAAGGCGTGTCGGAGCACAGCTTCAACCTGGTCGGCATGTACGAAAAGGGGAAGGTGTCGGCGCGCGTCGCGTATAACTGGCGCTCCAAATATCTCGTCACTGCGATCGACTGCTGCGTCGGATTGCCGATCTGGCAGGGTCCGACCGGTTATCTCGATGCGTCGCTCCGCGTGCGGGCGACCAAGGAGATGGAGTTCGTGATCGAAGGGTCGAACCTGCTCGGGACAGACACGGTGCTCTACCAACAGGTCGACTCGACCGGGCTGCTCAAGGCGGCATCCTGGTTCAAGAACGACCGGCGCTTCCAGGTCGGCCTGCGGCTGACCTTCTGATGCGGCGCGCGGCACCGGTCTCCAACGGGACTGGTGCCGCAGTCGCGCAGCGCTAAGCTTCAGTGATGGGTGAACGGTTCGACCTGGTGATTGTCGGCGGCGGGACCGCCGGCTGGATGTGCGCGGCGGCCTGTGCGGCCAAGCTCGATCCGGTGCGCGTGCGCGTCCGCCTGATCGAATCCGAAGAGATCGGCACCGTCGGCGTCGGCGAAGCCACGCTGCCGCAGATGAAGGATTTCAACGACTATCTCGGGCTGGATGAAGTGGCGTTCATGGCCGCGACCCAGGCGAGCTTCAAGCTGGGCATCGAGTTCGTCGACTGGGGACGCAAGGGCGACCGCTATATCCACCCGTTCGGGACCTTCGGCCGGCCGATCGGGGAGGCGGATTTCTTCAGCTATTGGGCGCGCGCGAACGCGGCGGGGCAAGCCGCGCCGCTGCCCGATTATTGCATTGCCATCGCGCTGGCCTGGGCCAACCGCTTCGCGCTGCCCGACGGCAAACCGGGCGATGTCCGCAACGCATATTCCTACGCCTATCATCTCGACGCCTTTCTCTACGCCCGCTTCCTGCGCCGCTGGGCCGAGGAACGCGGGATCGAGCGGGTCGAGGGGCGGATCGTCACGGTCGAGCGCGACGGCGAAGACGGACGCATCTCTGGCGTGACGCTCGCGTCGGAAGCGCAGGTCACCGGCGACCTTTTCGTCGATTGCTCGGGCTTCCGCTCGCTGTTGCTCGGCCAGACGCTCGGCGTCGATCTGGAGGACTGGTCGCACTGGCTGCCGTGCGACAGCGCGGTGGCGGTGCCGTCGGCGCGGTCGGACGACTTCACCCCCTACACCCGCTCGACCCGCCGCCCGGCGGGCTGGCAATGGCGCATCCCCTCCAGCACCGGACCGGCAATGGCTATGTCTATGCCAGTTCGCATATCTCGGACGACGAGGCGGCGGCGACATTGCTCGCCAATCTCGACGGCGCAGCGCTCGCCGATCCGCGCGTGCTGCGGTTCAAGGCGGGCAAGCGAAAGCGGGCATGGGATCATAATTGCATCGCCATGGGTCTGGCGGGCGGGTTCCTCGAGCCGCTCGAATCGACCAGCATCTATCTGGTCCAAATGGCGATCATGCACCTGCTGACCTTGCTGCCTGACAGCCCCGAAATCGACCCGGCGCTGCCCGCCGAGTTCAACCGCGTGATGGATGTCGAATATGACCGCATCCGCGATTTCCTGATCCTCCACTATGCCGCGAACGAGGCCGATGCGCCGCTGTGGCAGGCGGTTACGACGATGGAGCTGCCGGATTCATTGAACGGCCGGATCGAGGCATTCCGCCATCGCGCTCATGTCCCTGCCTATCGCGACGGCTTGTTCGGCCCGACCAGCTGGCAGGCGGTGTTCGTGGGGCAGGGGATCGTGCCGCGATCGGGCGACCGGCTCGCCGATGCGATGCCTGCGGAGGTCCTCAAGCAACGGCTCGACGGTTTTGCCGCATCGGTGGCACAGGGGATCGCCGACGCGCCGTCGCACGCCGATTTCGTCGCGCGCTATTGTCCGGCGGCGCCGTTATGAATCCAGTGCAGACCGTGGCGGTGCGCGGCGGCGGGGTTGCAGCGCCTATGGCGGCGCTGGCGATTGCGCGCGCCTTCGGGCGGCTTGGTGTCGAGGTGACCTGGCAGGACACCGGCGCGCTTCCACCGCCGCACGCCGCGCTCGCCGCGCCGCCGGACCTCGTCACCTTTCACCGATTGCTGGGCCTGGGTGACGCCGCGCTGATCGACCGCGCCGCCGGTACGCTCAGCCTCGGCCAGCTCTATGCCGGGTGGAACGAGGGCGCGGACTTCCTCCACGCATGGGGCGATGCGGGCACGCCCTTTGCCGGGCGGCCATTCGTTCAGCACTGGACCCGCGCGCGCCATGCCGGACTGGCGGTGCCGCTGGAGGAATTCTGCCTCGCCGCCGTCGCCGCGAAGCATGGCCGGATCGGCCAGCCGCGCGACCCGGCGACGCGACAGGCGGTCAAGCATGGCTGGCACCTCGACGCCGCCGGCTATGCCGCGCTGCTTCGCGACGCCTGCCTCGCCGCCGGAGTGCGGGTCGCACCGGCGCAGGAGTCGCCGCCCGATGCCGACCTTCTGGTGGATGCCGATGGTAGCTGGTCCGAAGCGGCGGCGAGTCCGGCGCGCTGCGACCGAATGATCCTCGGTTCGGCAGCCAAGTCCGATCCCGTCCCGCTCCACACCCGCGCTGTCGCGCATGCGGCGGGGTGGACGATGCTGACCCCGCTCGGCGACCGGGTGGCGGTGGCTTGCCACTATGACAGCGCAAACATGGCCGAAACCAACGCGCGGATGGTGATCGCGGAGGCAGCGGGGGGCGTTGTCGATGTCGGTGCGCCGATTCCTGTTGCGGCTCGGCGTGTACCCGGCTGGACCGGCAAGGTCGTGACGATCGCCGAGCCCGATGGCGAATCCGCGACCTTTGCCGCATCCGGCCTGCTCGAACTCCAGCTCGCCATCGCACAGCTGATCCTGCTGTGGCCGGTCGACCGCGACGCGATGCCCGAGGCTGCGCTCTATACGACCGAGCTGGTGGGGACGCGCGCGCGGATCGACGATTTTGCTGCGCAGCATTTCCACCTCGCCCACCGCGCCGGACCTTATTGGGACGCCGCCCGCGCGGCCCCGATTTCCGCGGCGCTGAAGGCAAAGCGCGACCTGTTCGCCGCGCGCGGCATGTTCGCGCATGGCGACCATGAGGCGCATGTCGAGGATGGCTGGGCCTTGTGCATGGCGGGGCACGGCATCGTCCCGCGCAGCCCGGACCCGCAGGCACTGACCGTCGACGAGCAGCAGTTGATGGCCGAATTCCAGCGCCAGTTGCGCGCCATCGCCAACGAGGTGCGCGCAATGCCGACACATGCGCAGGCGCTGGCCCAACTCAGGAGTGGTGCAGCATGAGCGCGCGGACCCGACCGGTACGCCGCATCGTCATTCTGGGCGGGGGCAGCGCCGGCTGGATGACCGCCGCCGCGCTCGCCCGCGCGTTGGCGGGACAGCATCATGCGATCACGCTGATCGAATCCGAGGCGATCGGGACGGTCGGCGTCGGCGAGGCGACCGTGCCGCCGATCCACGAGTTCAATCGCTATCTGCGGATCGATCCGGCGGAGTTTCTCCGCGCCACCAATGGCACGATCAAGCTGGGCATCCAGTTCGACGGCTGGGGCGGGACCGACGCGCGCTATTTCCACCCGTTCGGCTATCTCGGCGTCGAAATGGGCGGGATCCATTTCCACCATTATTGGCTGCGGCATCTGGCGGCGGGCGGGGACCCCGATCACGCGCCCTATAGTCTCGAGACGCTCGCCGCGCGCGCCGGGCGGTTCGCGCCCGGGGCGCGGCACGGCCCGGTGCATCACGCGGTGCATTTCGACGCCGCCGGCTATGCCCGCTTCCTGCGCACCCATGCCGAGACGGCCGGGGTGGTGCGGGTCGAGGGCAAGGTGGCCGAGGTGCAGCTCGATCCGGAGGATGGGTTCATCGACTCGCTGCAACTCGACGATGGGCGCACGGTCGAGGGCGATCTGTTCGTCGATTGCTCGGGCTTTCGCGGGGTGCTGATCGAGGGAGCGCTGCACAGCGGCTATGTCGACTGGCGCCACTGGCTGCCCTGCGACAGTGCGGTGGCGATGCCGTCGCAGCGACAGGGCGATCCGCCCCCGTTCACCCGCTCGACCGCTCGTGAGGCGGGGTGGCAATGGCGCATCCCGCTCCAGCACCGCGACGGCAATGGCTATGTCTATTCGAGCGCGCATCTGGGGCATGAAGACGCGGTCGCGAAGCTGACCGAACGGCTGCCCGGCGCGGCGCTGGCCGAGCCCAACCGGCTGCGTTTTGCTGCGGGGCATCGGCGGGTGATCTGGAACCGCAACTGCGTCGCGATCGGGCTGGCGGGCGGGTTTCTCGAACCGCTCGAATCGACCTCGATCCATCTGATCCAGACCGCGATCATCCGGCTGCTGGCGCTGCTGCCGCGCGATGGGTTCGACCCCGGCATCGCCGCGCGCTTCAACCGCGAGACGATCAACGAGGTCGAGCGGATCCGCGACTTCGTGATCGCGCATTATGCGCTGGCGGGGCGCGGCGACACGGACTTCTGGCGCGATGTCGCGGCTGCGCCGATCCCGGACAGCCTTGCCGAGCGGATCGACGTATTCCGTGCGACCGGCAACATTTTGTTCGAACCCGGCGACCTATTCGGCCCGACCAACTGGTATTGCGTGCTGACCGGGCAGGGGGTGCGGCCGACAAGCTGGCACCCGATCGCCGATGGCTTGCCCGCCGACGAGCTGGCCCGGCGGCTCGCGACGTTACGCGGGCGGGTCGCCGAGCAGCTTGCCGAGCTGCCCCCGCACACCGCCTTTCTCGCCAGCCTCTAATTGCTGTTGAGTTCAGCGACCACGTCATAGGCGTCGCCGCGATAATAGCTCTGCGTATATTCAGCCGTCCGCCCGTCCGACAGGAAAGCCGCGGCGCTCGATGAACAGCCCCGGCGCGCCCGGTTCGATTCCCAGCACCTCGGCCTGCTCGGGCGTGAACGCGATCGCGCGCAACCGCTGCAAGGCGCGCACGGGCAGATGATCGTGCGCCTCCAGCGCGGCGTAGAGCGAATCCCCGACCACCTCGACCGAGGGCAGACAATAGGCGGGGATCGTCGCATATTCGAGCGCCATCGACGTGTCGTCGGCATAGCGGATGCGGTGGAAACGATAGACCAGCGAACCCGGCGACAGGCCGAGCGACAGCGCTTCTTCAGGCGTCACCGTGCCGGCTGTCTTGCTCACCCACTCGCTGTACGGACGACGCCCGCGTGAGATCATGTCCTGCGAGAAGGAGGTGAGCTTGGAGAAGCTTTTTCTCGACGCGCGGCCGCGTGACAAAGGTGCCCGCGCCGCGCCGCCGCGCGACCAGCCCGTCGCTGACCAGTCCGTCGATCGCCTTGCGCACCGTGATGCGCGACACGTCGAATTCCTCGGCCAGGTCGCGTTCGGTCGGGATCGCCTCATCCGCCTTGACCACATGCCCGTCGATCGCGTCGCGCAGGACTTTTTGCAGCTGGAGGTAGAGGGGGGTGGGGTCTTCCTTGTGGAGCGGCCCCACAATTTCGATCAGCGACAAGGACGTTGCTCCACCTGCGGTCGGGCGCATCCGCGCCGCACCCACATGTGTTGCATTGGTATGCTCGCGTCAATTGCTGGCGCGCGTTTCCGCTGCGGAAAGGCCCCGAAGCGCCGCACGGGTCAGCGCATGGTCTGGGCTGTCCTGCGACAGTTCCCACACCATCACCCCGGCGGCGATGCGCTGGGCGAGCCGCGCCTTCGCCTCGATCGTCGCCGGGCTATTATGGGTGATGTAGCGGCAGCCGGCGCACGCCTTGCCTACCGTGTCGCCGGTGGCGGCTTGGGGGAAGGCAGACACGAGGTCGCGATAGGACCAATTGGCCGCGTGACCGTTGAAGCCATAGCCGTAGAACGGCACGCCCAGCACCAGTCGATCGCGCGCGACGCCTCGCTCGCGCCACAGCTTGAGGTCGCGTTCCGCCATTGCCAGCGTCGCATGTTCGGCGCCCGCAGGTCCCCAGCTTGGCCCGATCGCGTCATAGGACATGACGTTGACCAGATCGAAATAGCGGATCGAGTCGATCGGGATCATGCCCCCTTCATAGGATGCGGTGGCACAGGTCAGCAGCTTGCCACGCGCCTGCATCGCCCGCGACAGCGCGGCGATGAACGGGGTATAGTTCCCCGCCCGGTCGATCGCGGTGAGCAATTCGCCCTCCAGATCGACATCAACCCCGTCGAGGCCCAGCGTGTCGGACAGCGCGACCAGCGAAGCGACCGTTGCATCGCGCTTGTCGGAGGCGAGCAGCGCATTCCAGTCGCCCGAACAGGACGGGATCACGCCGCCGCCGATCGACACCAGAACCTTTGCGCCCTTGCTCCGCAGCTGTTCCACCCTGGCCCGCAGCTCGGCGACGCCGGTAGCTGCGCCGAAGGGGGCGGGCATGCAGGTCAGTTGCCCGTCATTGACGAACGCGCCGCTGGCGTCGGGGTTGGCGAAGGCGAGGTTGAAATGCGTGTAATCCTCCAGCCGGGTCCTTGCGATGGTGAGGTCGATGCCCTTGAACGCCGCGACATAGCCGACCATCACCGGCTTGCTCGGTGCGGCATGCGCGGTTGAGGCCGATAGGACTAATGCAAAACCAATCAGGCTGCGCAGCGCAGCGTACAGCTTCGACATATACGACATATCGCGGTTCTCCGTCCGAATCGACCTGATTGACCTGTGTCGAACGATATGACAACTTGAATACAAATCGTCGAGAGGGAGCAATGCGGATGCGCGGATTGAGCTGGATGGGGGCGATGGCGCTGATTGCGGTGACGCCGGCCATGGCGCAGGGCGTCGCCCCGCCGCAGAAGGCTCTCGATCACCTCGCCGCTGAAATCGACTATCGCTTCGAAGTGGTCGACAATCGCCCGACCTGCCCGGAAGGCATGACCAATTGCTTCCTGGCGACGATCACGCTGACGCTGCCCGACAAATTGCCTGCATCGTTGCGGACGGGGCTGGACCTCTCGCTCTTTTTCAGCTTCGTCAATCCGCTCGACCGGATCGAAAGCGACCTGTTCGACTATCGCAACATCAATGGCGATGTGCAGCAACTGACGCTCAAGCCCGGCGCGGTGCTGCGTCCGGGCGCGCGGCATGTCGTCAAGCTATGGGGCGTCGGGTCGCATTTCTCGCGCGCGGTGGTGATGCCCAATGCCTATCTGGTAGCGAAGGCGCGGGAGGCGCGGGTGATCGCGGCGACGCGCGATGCGATCGACCCCGATACCGGTCTGCCCGCGCTGCGTTTCGTCGCGTCGATGACCGATGCCGCGCGGCTCACGACCAAAAGCGATAGCGACAAGACGGTCTGGCTGACTCCGGAGCGTGCATTCGTGCAAAACGCGGAGCGTGCCGCGCCCTCCGCAAAGGGCATCGTGATCCTTCCGCGCCCGAGCCATGCTGCGCAGCATGATGGCGAGCTGGTCGATCTGACCAAGGGCATCCGCGTGACGCTGACCGGCGTCGATCGCGCGGCAATCGCACCCGCACTGGTCGCGCTCGGCACCGACGAGAGCGGGAAGTTACCGCTGCGCGTCCGCGTCGATCCGACCGCGGGACTCGCTCCCGAATCCTATCGGCTCGACGCCCGCGCTGACGGCATCGCGATCACCGCCGCCGATGCGGCAGGGGCCAGCCACGGCCTGCGCTCGCTTGCCCAGCAGGCGGCATTTGAGCACCGAAAGATGCGCCCGCTTACCGTCGAGGACGCACCGCTCTATCCGCATCGCGGGCTGCACCTCGACCTTGGCCGCAACTTCCATGGACGCGACCAGATATTGAAGCTGGTCGAGGCGATGGCAGCGTACAAGCTCAACAAGCTGCATCTGCACCTTGCCGAGGACGAAGGCTGGCGGATCGAAATCCCGGCGCTGCCCGAGCTGGCGCAGATCGGGTCGGTGCGCTGCCACGACCTGGAGGAGAAACGATGTCTGCTTCCCCAGCTTGGCGCGGGACCGTACGGCCAGCCGGGGGTCAATGGATACCTGACTACAGCCGACTATGTCGCCATCGTCCGGGCAGCGGCGGCGCGGGGGATCGAGGTGATCCCATCGATCGACATGCCGGGCCATTCGCGCGCGGCGATCGTCGCGATGGAACGCCGCCACGACCGGCTGATCGCCGAGGGGAAGCGCGCCGAGGCCGACGCCTATCGGCTGATCGACCCCGCCGACACCACCAAATATCGCAGCATCCAGCATTACACCGACAACACACTCAACGTGTGCATTCCGTCGACCTATCGCTTCGTGGATACGGTAGTCGATGCGCTGGCGGCGATGCACGGCGACGCGGGCGCCCCGCTCAAGACCTTTCACCTCGGCGCGGACGAGACCGCCGGTGCCTGGGTCAACTCGCCCGCGTGCAAGGCGATGATCGCGGATAATGGCGGCGACGCGCGCAACCTGACCCCGCGCTTCATCGAGCGGGTCGCCACCGGGCTTGCGGCGAAGGGCATCCGCGTCGGCGGGTGGAGCGACGGGATGGGTCATACCGATCCGGCGCGCATGCCTGCCAATGTGCTGACCAACATCTGGGGCGTGCTCCACACCGGCGCGATCCGTGAGGCGCATGACCAGCTCAACCGCGGCTGGGACGTCGTGCTATCGATCCCGGACCTCGGCTATTTCGACATGCCCTATGCCCCGGACCCGGAGGAAGGCGGCTATTACTGGGCGTCGCGCGGGGTGGACAGTCATCAGGTGTTCGGCTTCATGCCTGACAACCTTCCCGCCAACGCCGCGCTGATCCCCAATATCAGCGCACAGCCCCAGCGGATCGACGACCAGCCGGTGCGCGAAGCGGGACGCCGTATCGCAGGTATTCAGGCTCAGCTGTGGAGCGAAACCGTGCGCAGTGACGCGCAGGTCGACTACATGCTGTTCCCGCGCCTGCTCGCGCTGGCCGAGCGGGGCTGGGCACCGGCGCGCTGGACGCCCCACTATCGGCCCGGCCAATCCTATGCATGGCACGACCCGCGCGTGGATCGCGCGGCGCTGGCCGCCGACTGGCGCGACTTCGCCGGGCGGGTGTCGGCACAATTCGGCCGCCTCGGGGACATGGGTATCGCGTATCGCGTCGCTCCGCCAGGCGCGCGTATCGTGGCCGGGAAACTGGAGGCGAACGCCGATTTCCCGGGCGTGACCATCGAGTATCGCGAGCGTGGAGGTCGGTGGGTGCGCTATCAGGGGCCGGTGGCGGTGAGCGGGCCCGTCGACCTCCGTAGCCGCTCTGCCGACGGCGAGCGGAGCAGCCGGACCGTCACGGTGCCGCCATCCTAGTGTCTGGGGCGCGAGGCTGCCGTTGATACCCGGTGCGCCTACTGCGCCAATGCGACACCCTCGCTGCGCGGATCGGCGGCACCTCGCCACGCGCCGCCGGCGTGCTCGACGGCGTTGACCTTGGACCCGAGCGGTGCCTCCCGCGCCGAATGGCCCTTGGCACGCAGGGCGTCGAGCACGCGGCCGGTGTCCGCCGAGGGTTCCATCAGCAGCGTATTCTCATCAAAGAACAGATTTGGAAGTGCAATCGCCTCGCTCACCGGCAATCCGAAATCGAGCACGCCGATCAGCGTCTTTGTCACATGCATGATGATGCGCGGCCCGCCCGCCGATCCCAGCGCAAGGATCGGACGATCGTTGGCATCATATACGATGGTCGGCGACATCGAGGACAATGGGCGCTTGCCCGCCTCGACCCGGTTGGCCACCGGAAGACCGTCGCGCGCGGGCACGAAGCTGAAATCGGTCAGCTCGTTGTTGAGCATCATCCCGTTCGCCATGAGCTGGCTGCCCCAGATATCCTCGATCGTCGAGGTCATCGCAACGACATTGCCCTGGGCATCCACAGCCGAGAAATGCGTGGTCCCGGCTTCGGTCGATCGTGTTGGTGCCCCCCTCGGAGCCGCGCCCGGCGGATTTCCATGACGCACCGACGGCAAGGCCCGGTCCATGCGGATCAGGCGCGACCGGCGTGCCAGATAGTCGGGGTCGATCAAGCCGACCAGCGGGACCGACACGAAATCGGGGTCGCCGATATACCGGCCTCGATCGGCATAGGACAGGCGCATCGCTTCGGCGATCACATGCCATGCGTCGGGTGAGCGCGGGCCGAGACGCGCGATGTCGAAGCGTTCGATCATCCCCAATATGCCGAACACGGTGGTCGCCCCGGACGAGGGCGGGCCCATTCCGCAGACCTTGTAGATCCGATAGCGGATGCATACCGCATTGCGCGACGTAGCGGTGTAGCCCGCCATATCGGCAGCGATGATCTGGGCAGGGTTGCGCCTTGCCCCGGCGGTGGCGGCGATGATCGCGTCGGCATTCTGACCGCGATAGAATGCGTCGGCTCCCTCGCGCGCGATCCGGGTGAGCAGTCCGGCCAGCGCAGGGTTGCGTACCGTCGCGCCTTCGGTGAGCGGGTGCCCGTTTGGCGCGTAAAGCGCCTGGGTTTCGGGAAAATCCTTCCAGCGCGGTGCCGAGCGCGCGATGAAACGCGCCATCATCGGGGACACCGCGAAACCCTGTTCGGCATGGCGGATCGCCGGTTCGAAGAGACGCGCCCAGGGGAGCTTGCCCCAGCGGCGATGCGCTTCCTCCATCAACCTGATGTTGCCGGGAATGCCGACCGACAGTCCGCCGGGATAGACATCGTCATAGGGACGCGGCGTGCCGTCGGTGCTCAAGAAGCGATCCGGTCGTGCCGCGGATGGCGCGCGCTCGCGCCCGTCGATCGTATCGATCAGGCCGTGGCGTGCATCATGGTGAACGAAGAACCCGCCGCCGCCGATGCCGCTGGATTGCGGTTCGACCACGGTAAGCGCCAGCATCATCGCGAGCGCGGCGTCGGTAGCGCTGCCTCCCGCACGCAGTATCTCCACCCCCGCTTCGGCGGCGCGCGGATCGGCGGCAGAAACGACTCCTTGCGCGCTCGCGGTAACGGGACTCGAAGCGAGAAAAGCCAGCGCCAGGATCGCGGAATGCTTCAGCAATAATTGCAACGGCAGCACGCGCGTGGCCGATATGCTCCACCTTCTCATCCCGCCCCCTTCAGCTTTGAACCGTATCGGCCGATCGGTTCATGCTCGAATGGCTGGGCCGGGGCCAGCCGACTTTCATTTCCCGGCCTAGAACCGGAAGTTATGGCGAGACGTCTATTGCCGGCGGTGTCGACAGCAGCGTCGCCATAGTGCTTCCACCCGTTCCTCCCCACCCGGTCTCGATAATCTGCTCGTGCGATCCGTTCTCTGCGGATCAGCTCGTCATTCCGTTGGGCGCTCCTCGCCGTTGCTCAACTGAATCAGGCATCGTTTCCCGCCCATCAGTTCGACCGTTTTCGGAAGGACAACTCGGGGACGGTGTTGAGCGCTTCTGAGGATGACGATGCGGCGCACGACGGGACAATGGCCAGCGAAGGGTTGAAAAGCCGGAATGCGTTTGCTACAGCATTTCCTTAGATAGAATGCTGTTCCGCTCATCGGAATTAACTGACGCCAGTTGGTGACGCGACACAGCTAGCTCCTTTGGGCCTACCGTCAGGGTGTGTGGCTCGGCACGTGCGTTCGAACTGGAAAGAGAAAAGACTGACATTTGGGAGGAGAGGATCATGGCTATTCGGCTGGACGGATCGGTACCGACGATCGCGATTGTATTGGCGGCGTCGTCTCTCGGAATCGCACCCGCGTTCGCGGTCGAACAGGAAGCTCCCGGGAATCCGGTGCCTCAACAGAAAGCCGCCGAGCCTGAACAGAAAGCCGGGCAGGGCGAGACGCCTGCAGAGGAAATTGTTGTCACTGGTTCGGCTCTTCGCGGCGTCGCTCCAATTGGATCGAACCTCGTCACGGTCGATCAGGAAACTGCTGCAAAAGCGGGCGCTACCAACCTGAGCGAACTGATCAACACCGTGCCGGCAATGACCACGGCGGGCTCGGAAGGGCTCGGCGAGAACGTATTTTCCTATTACTCGCCGCAAATCCACCAGCTGGCGGGGAGCGCGAGCAACACGACGCTGGTTGTGATTGACGGTATGCGCGTCGCCGGTTCCGGCATCCGATATGGCCAATCGGATCCAAACATTCTCCCCATCAGCGCGATCCAGCGGGTCGAGGTACTCGCGGACGGTGCGTCGTCAATCTATGGTTCTGATGCCGTCGCTGGTGTGGTGAACTACATCACCCGGCCAACGTACAGCGGAGCGAAAATATCCGCCAGAGCCAGACTCGCGGACAGTTGGCACAGCATCGACGTCAATGGCATCGTGGGAACGAAATGGACTACCGGCGGCATCTATGTCGCGGTTCAACATGTATATGCCAGTCCACTGGCGGCGAAGGACCGGGAATTCCTGAGCCGGGGCGATTTCCGTTCGGTCGGCGGCCGTAACACCAACACGTTCAACTGTATGCCAGCCACGATCCGCACGACGGCGACCGGGACGACGCGGGCATATCTGTCGCCTTCGGCGACGACACCCACAGACCTCATTACGGACAATGCGCCCTGCAATAATTCGATCTATGCGGGTGCGCTTAACAGCAGTGAGCGCACCAACGGGCTGATACGCCTACACCAGTCGTTCGGTGACCGATTGTCGATGACGGCCACCGTGAATTACAATGTGTTGGAGAGCATCTACGACTTTGGTCCCGCGCTGGTCAACAACGTGACCGTCTTTGGACCCGGCTTCGCTCGCGCCAACCAGATCAATCCATTCTATATGGCACCGGCGGGAGAACCCACGGTGACACAACAAATCGTATCCTTTGCCTTGATCAAACCTGACAATTACTATGGAACGCAGGACCAGGAGAGCGAAACGCTGTATCTCTACGGCAACGCCGAATACAAATTGTCCGATAGCTGGACCGTAACCCTCAGCAATGCGTATGGGGACAGCACCGGCTTCTCGCGCGACAGGGATACGATCTGCACCATCTGCGTTCGGCGAGCGCTGAACGGCTCGGTGAACGCAAACGGAAGTGTTAATGCCGCTAATCCAGCCATTCCGCTGACGACGGCGAACGCGCTGGACGTCTGGCAGCCCAATGCCGGCAGAACCTCGGCTGCGGTTCTGGACAGCCTTTACGTCAACCAGGGCTTCACCAGGCACATCAACAGATTCAGCCAGACAAAGCTGGAGGCGCAGGGAAAATTGTTCGCATTGCCGGCCGGCGACGTGCGTCTGGCTTTCGGCGGCGAATATTATTGGGCCGAACAGCTAGGGTCGGGACTCATAACCACCATGTGACGGCTGCGGCGAGGTAGATGGCGCTGAGGAAGTTGGTGGCGAGCTTGTCGTAGCGGGTGGCGATGCGGCGATAATCCTTGAGGCGGCAGAACATGCGCTCGACGGCGTTGCGGCCCTTGTAGAGCGTCTTGGAGAAGCAGCTTTTCCAGCGGCGGTTCGTCTTGGAGGGGATGTTCGGAACGGCACCCTGCCGCTCGATCAGGTCGCGGATCGCATTGCTGTCGTAAGCCTTGTCCGCGAGCACGATGGTGCGCGGCGCGAGATCATCGAGCAACACATCGGCTGCGCGGCAGTCGGCGACCTGGCCACCGGTCAGCAGGAAGCGGAGCGGCCGACCTTCGCCGTCGGTGAGCGCGTGGAGCTTGCTGTTGCGGCCGCCCCGGCTGATCCCGATCGCCTGGACGAGCGCCCCCCTTTTCCACCGCCCGCGGAGCGGTGCGCCTTCATATGCGTGCTGTCGATCAGGACCTCGGCGGGCGGCCCGCCTGCTGCCGCGAGCGTGACGAACAGCTCCTGCCACACACCCTTTGCCGCCCAGCGCACGAACCGGTTGTAGAGCGTCTTCCTCGGCCCGTAGCAGGCCGGCGCGTCGACCCAGCGCCCGCCCGACTTCACCACATGAATGATGCCGCTGATCACCCGCCGATCATCGACCCGCGCCACACCGCGCACCTTGTCCGGCAGCAGCGGACGCAGCCGCTCGAACTGGGCTTCACTCAACCAAAACTCGCTCAAATCCACGCTCCTGCTGGCGCAGCGCATGAATCACATCCCAGCCGCCAAGGGAATCCCGTTTATGGGTCCCGACCCTAGTCCTGGATGTCGATGCGTCGGGAGAAGTTGGCTTCAACCTCGACCGGAATGCCCTGTCGGGCTATGTCGAAGTTGCGGTTCCGCTCGTCTCTGAAGACATGGGTATACCGCTCGTCCGGCGGCTCGACCTGAGCCTTTCGGGTCGACATGACGAATTCAGCGATGTCGGCGGCACCACCAATCCCAAGATCGCAGCTACTTGGGAGGTGATTGAAGGCCTGAGGCTGCGCGGCAACTTTGCAACCGCGTTTGTCGCGCCGCCTTTGGCTGTGATCGGGATTCCGGAGCTCGGCTATCGGCGGAGAGCAGCTGGGGTGCTGAACTCCGGCGCCTTCTTCGTTCCGCTTGATATTTATCCGGATGCCAGGCTGCTGCCCGGTTGTGCGACTGCGGTTACCGTGTGCCAGATCGGCACTTCGGTCAATCCGGGCCTGACCCGCGACTATGGCATCGGGCCTGGCGCCAAGCCGCAGACGGGCAACAGCTGGTCGATCGGCGTCGACTTCGCACCGCCGCAGATCCCCGGCCTTCGGACATCGGTGACGTTCTGGAGCAACAAGTTCCGCGACGGCGTAAATCGACTTGAAGTCACGCAACAGCTTTATTCCGTCACGATGCGGGACCGACTGACGATCTGCCCGACAGGTTGCACGACGGCCCAGATCAACGAGTTCGGCAATGTCGCCAACGGCGGCTCAATCGACGTGACGCCGCCGGCCATAACCTACTTCATGAATAACAACGATTTTGCCAATGTGCTCAACTTGGACGTCCAGGGGATCGACGCGAGCTTCAACTATCAGCTCAGAACCAAGGATATCGGCAAATTCACGTTCGGCGCGACGGGAACATACTATACCCGCTTTGACCAGAATACCGGCGGCGAGGCGTTCGACATACTCAACACTTCTGGCTTCAATTCCGGCTTCCCCTCGATTCAGACGCGGTTGCGGTTCCAGCTTGGCTGGGATCTGGGCGGTCTCTCGGTCGACGGGTTCGTCACTCATACCGGCTCGTATTTGAACTGGGGTAACGCCGCTGTAACGCCGCTGATCCTTGATTCGAACAACCGGCCGATCGGCGGGGGCGACGTGGTCGAGGCGGATACCAGGCTGGATCTGAACGTCGCATACCGCATGAAAATCGCCAAGGCTGACGCCAGGCTTTTCCTGAACGTCAACAACGTGTTCGACAGTGCGCCCCCGTTCTTCAGCGGCACAATGGGCCGAACCCACGGCATCAACCGCTATGTTTCGAACCCATATGGTCGGACGGTCTCGCTGGGCTTCAGCGTGGAATACTGAGTCCGCGAGGTAGGCATGCCGCCGACACATTGCTGGACATCGTGTCGGCGGCAGGTTGCCCCGCACGCCGGATCTTGAGCAATCGGCGTGGCGCGGCGTGGATACGGCAACGAATGGAAACTCGATGCGCCACCTGATCGCTACAGCCCTCGTCACAATCGCGGCCCCCGCCGTCGCACAGCAAGTGAAGGTTGAGGACGTCACCTTCCTCAGCCGCGACGGAAAGACGCAGGTGAAAGGCTATCTGTTCAAGCCAGCCAAAGCCCGTGCCAAACTCCCTGCGGTGGTGATGATGCATGGTGGTGCGGGCGCTTACTCGTCTATGGCGAAGGGCAAATATGACGCCTCCACCCTGTCCAGCCGCCACAGGGCGTGGGGCGAGCTGCTGGCACGCAACGGTTATGCCGCCCTCATGGTCGATGATTTCGGCGCGATCGGATTCCCTGCCGGGTTTGCCGGCACCCATATCGAGCGCCCCGCAGCCATCGACCCGATCGATTTCCGCCCCCAGCACGCCTATGGCGCGCTCCAATTCTTGCAGTCGCGGGCCGACGTCACCGCAACCCGCGTCGCGCTGTTCGGCTGGTCCCACGGCGCGATCGCCACACTCGCCGCGATGGCCGACGACAAGCCCGGCGACATGCGCAAGACCGGCTTCACGGCGGGCGTCGCAATCTACCCCGGCTGCGCCTTTAAGAAGCGGTTCGAGAAGGACGGCTACAAACCCTATAACCCCATCCGCGTCTTCATGGGAACGGCGGACGAGAAGGTCTCGCCCAAGCTGTGCCAGACCTTGGTCGATCGCAGCAAGGCCGCCGGCAACGACATCGCGATCCGCATGTTCGAAGGTGCCACCCACAGCTACGACACCCCTGCGGAATCCCGCCAGTCGGTCGCGGCCAATGCCGCCGCCAAGGCGGCGACAGAGGCCGATGTGCTGGCGTTTCTGGCAGCGCGATTGAAGGAACAGTAACGCTCCCCGGAGGGGAGGTCGCATCGTACAGCGCGAGAGGATATGGCATGAATTATCTCGGATACTTGTTGTCGGGTCGCACGCTCGGGGGCCTGACGCTGGTCGCCCTGGCCTTTGGCACAACGCTGACGGCACATGCCAATGTCACCGCACGGCATGCGGGGGGGGATTTACGATCCCGTGACGCTCGACATGGAGGGACCGGCGCTCGATCAGGCGTCGGGTCCGAACCCGTTCGCCGATTACCGGATCGACGTTACGTTCAGCCGATCGGGTCGCGACTATACGGTGCCGGGCTATTTCACCGCGTGCGCAGACGCAGCGGATCGCGGATGCACGAGCGGGAAGCTGTGGCGCGCGCATTTCGTGCCCATGGAAGCCGGTGAGTGGACCTATCGCGTCAGCTTCCGCACCGGCAAGGATATCGTGGCGAGCGACGGTGCCGGCGAAGCTGTGGCCGGGATCGACGGAGCGACCGGCAGATTCAAAGTGTCCGCGACACCCAGAAACGATGTCCGCGCGCGCGGGCTGTTGCAGTATCGGAATGCGCAATATTATCGCTGGTCCGGCACCGGCAAACCGTTCTTCAAGTTTGGTGTGGATTCACCGGAGAACATGCTGGCCTATATCGATTTTGACCGCACGCCGAATGCCAGAGGGATGCGGCACGATTGGCAGCCGCATGTCAGGGACTATGCCGCGTCGGCGCAGTCGTTTACCTGGGGCGGCGGACGCGGCAAGGGATTGCTGGGCCGCTTCGCTTATCTGCAAGGGGCCGGCGCGAACAGCGTCAGCATGCTCTTGTTCAACGTGGGCGGCGACGATCAGAACGTCATTCCCCAGGTCATGCGCGTGTCTGCGGACAGCTATGCAAAACTCTCGCCCGCCGACCAGTGGGCAAAGGGCGTGGAACACGACCGCTACGACGTCGTGAAGCTGGCCCAGTGGCAGCGTGCGCTATCCTACGCTGACGAGCTTGGTCTCCAGGTGCATTTCAAGATGCAGGAGGTCGAGAACAACCTGTTCATGGACGGCGGCAAGCTGGGCCGCCAGCGGAAGATTTACATCAGGGAGATGGTTGCGCGCTTCAACCACTTCCTCGCCGTGTCCTGGAACATGGGGGAGGAGAACACGCAGGAGCCGGATGTTGTCCGTGAGCAAGCGAAATATATCGACTCCCTTGATCCCTATGATCATCCGCTCGTGATGGCGACCTATCCGCGCCAGAAGGAGCGCTTCCGGCCCCATCTGGCGAGCGGATCCTCCATGAACGGCCTGGCGATGCAGGGGAACACGATCGATTTCTCCGACATGCGCCCCGATATCGTCAAATGGACCAACGCCGCCATCAAGGCAGGGCGCCGTGTCGTGATCGGCTATGACGAGTCGGGCACGGCGGGTCCCGGTGCGCCGATCGACGCGGGGTTCGACCTGGACACCCTGCCCACCAAGGGCGTCCTGTCGTTCAGCCCGGGCGATATCGCGCCCGGCCAGCCCGGCGCGGAGCCGATGCTGTCCAAAGATGCGCTGGCGGGAACGCCTCCCAAGATTCAGCCCGAGATTGCCCCTACCCGGGAAACGTACCGTCGGCACTCGATCTGGAATGCGCTGCTCGCGGGGGCAGCGGGGATGGAAATGTACTATGGTTGGACCAACAAGTGCCACGATCTGGGGTGCGAGAACGACCGCACGCGCGCGCTGAAGTTCAGCGACGGCAGGAACGCCATCGCATTCTTTAACGAACATGTCGGGGAGCGCGCCTTTGGGATGGTGGCTGATGACGACCTGACACTGACCAGGACCGAATATGTGTTCGCCGATCACGGCAAGACCTATATCGTCTATACCCGCGCCGGGACGCCTGCCGCGCTATCGCTACTCGGCGAGAGCGGACGCTACAGCGTCGACTGGTACGACGCCGTTGCTGGCGGTCCGTTGCGCAAGGGAAGTGTGGTCGAGATCGCGGGCGGTCCAGCCCCGCTGGAAGAGGGCGCCGACCGCGCCATTCGCAACTCGCGCTTCGCCTCGCTCGGGACGCCGCCGTCCGGCGGTTCGGACGATTGGGTCGCGCTGGTTCGCAGGATTGCCGACTAGGATCTCCGGGAAGGCGAGTCAGCGTGCTCGCCTTCACAGTTGCCCCGGTTGATGGAGCGGGAAGGGGGGCGGCCGGTGTTAAATCAGCGAAGCTGAAAACAACTCTGGTCACGCGAGCGGCGGCAGCCGATCCAAATATTTGTCGAGCGTGATCGGGTAATCGCGTACCCGCACCCCGCACGCATTGTAAACCGCATTGGCAACGGCAGCACCAACACCAGTGATGCCGAGCTCGCCCACACCTTTCGCCTTCATCGGATTGGCCATCTCGTCCGCCTCGTCGAGGAACACGACCTCCTGATGCGGGATGTCAGCGTGTACCGGCACCTCGTAACCGGCGAGGTCGTGGTTCACGAAGAATCCAAACCGCTTGTCCACCGCCATCTCTTCCATCAGCGCCGCGCCAACGCCCATCGTCATCGCCCCGATCACCTGGCTGCGCGCCGATACTGGGTTGATGATCCGCCCCGCCGCGCAGACCGCGAGCATTCGGCGCACCCGGATCTCGCCCGTGTAGGCGTGGACCGCAGCCTCCACGAAGTGCGCCCCGAACGTGGCGAGATGGACACTTCTGCTCATGTCGCCGTACTCGATGGCGTCCTCGCCGGAAAGTGCGCCAGCCCGGGAAACGTCTGCGAGCCTGACCCTGCGACCGTCAGCAACGACGTACCCGCTCTCGAACCTGGCTCCGTCAACCGACATGCCCAGCTGCCGAGCTACCGCTTCACGCAGCTTCACGCATGCTGCGTACACGCCAGAGGTCGCGTTCGCCGCTCCGAATTGCCCGCCGGAACCGGCGGCGACCGGGAAGCGTGAGTCGCCGAGCCGCACGTCGATCATGTCGAGCGGTAGGCCCAACATCTCCGCAGCGGTCTGTGCAATGATCGTGTAGCTGCCTGTGCCGATGTCGGTCATATCGGTCTCGACCAGGATGCGGCCCGACGGCTCCAGCCGCACCCGTGCCGCCGACTTCATCGCCGGGCTGTTGTGGAAGGCCGAGGATACACCCAGGCCGACCCACCAATTGCCATCGCGCCGCTGGGCAGGTCGCACTGCGCGTCGGCTCCACCCGAACGTCTTCGCGCCCTCGCGGAGACACCGCACGAGCTGGCGCTCGGAGAAGCGTTTCTCCGGCTTCTCAGGGTCCACCTGGGTGTCGTTGCGGATACGGAACTCGACCGGATCGAGCCGTAGCTTCTCTGCCATCTCGTCCATGGCGATCTCGAGCGCCATCATGCCACCCGCCGCGCCAGGCGCGCGCATCGAATTGCCCTCAGGCAGATCGAGCACCGCCTGCCGCATCGATGTGAGCCGATTGGCACCGGCATAGAGGAGGCGCGTCTGGGCCGTCACGGTCGCCGGCCGTCCGCCCTCCAGATCGCCCCCGACGCTTTCATGGGCGATCGCCGTGATCCGCCCATCCCGATCGCAGCCGATCCGGATGCGCTGAATGGTCGCCGGACGATGTACCGAGTTGTTCATCGTCTGCGGACGAGTGATCGCCAGCTTTACCGGGCGTCCGACCGCACGTGCGCCCAACGCCGCGAGCACGGCGTCGGCGCGGATGCGCAGCTTTGCACCAAACCCGCCGCCGACATAGGGCGACAGCACCTGGATGTTCGACTGCGGGATCAGGAAGGTCTGTGAGAGATCACGAACCGCCCAGGCAACCATCTGGGTAGAGGTCCAGAGGGTGAGTTCATCGCCCGACCATGCCGCGATGGAAGCGTGCGGCTCCATCATCTGGTGGCTCTGGTCCGGTGTCGTGTAGGTTGCGTCCAGTCTGACCGGCGCAGCGGCGAACGCTCCTTCGAAGTCGCCGGTGCGCAATTCGCCGGAGTCGCGTTCCTCGCCGTTGCTCCCGCCGACCAGCGGCGCGCTATCCTCTTGCGCCGCAAGGTCATAGCGCCCTTCCGCGCGGGCGTAGTCAACGCGGATCAGCGCAGCCGCAGCCCGCGCCTGTTCAAAGGTTTCGGCGACGACCAGCGCGATTGCCTGATGGTAATGCTGTATCTCGGGACCGGCCAGCAACCTTGCAGTATTGCTCCGCGAGGTCGCGAATGGTCCTGCGTTGGCGGCGGTCACCACCTTGATCACGCCCGGTGCCCGCTCGGCATCGACGGTATCGATGCGCTTGATCCGCCCTTTCGCGATCGCAGATCCAAGCATGTAGCCATATGCCTGATTCGCCACCACGTCGTGGCGCTCGTAAGCGTATGGCGCAGCGCCCGTGATTTTCAGGGGGCCGTCGATCCTGCGAGCGGCACGGCCAACCACTTTCATGCGGTCTATCGGGTTGGGACCAGCTGGCGTGTCGAACTTCATGCGGCTCTCGCTTCGGCCATGACCGCGGCGAGCGTGCGTTCGACCAGTGGCACCTTGAATGCGTTGTGCTCGGTGGGTCGCGCGTCGGCCATCAGCCTGGCGGCAACTGCGCCGGCGCCATCCGGTATGGCGGCATCGGCTGCAGGAACCCGCCAGGGTTTTGGGGCGACTCCGCCGACCGCAACACGCCCGTTCCCATCGCGCTGGATGACTGCGGCGACGGATATGAGCGCGAAGGCGTAAGACGCGCGGTCGCGTACCTTCTGGTAGATGTGCCGCCCGCCCAGCGGAGGCGGGAGGGTGACCGCAGTGACCAGTTCGCCGGACTTCAGCTCGGTCTCGATGTGAGGGGTGTCGCCCCATAGACGGTGAAAATCGGCAATCGGTATGGCTCGGGTGCTGCCCTGTGGATCGACCGTCTCGATGGTAGCATCGAGTACGCGCAGAGCTACGGCCATGTCGCCCGGATATGTCGCGATGCACGCATTGGAGGTGCCGATCACGCCGAGCTGGCGCGAGAAGCCGCCAATCGCCGCGCACCCGGAACCGGGCCGCCGCTTGTTGCACGGCTGGTTGGGATCATAAAAATATGGACAGCGGGTCCGCTGGAGCAGGTTCCCAGCTGTCGTCGCCTTGTTCCGGAGCTGACCCGATGCGCCAGCAACGATTGCGCGCGCGAGCACGGCGTAGTCGCCGCGGATGCGGGGATCAGATGCGAGCGCGGTGTTCGTCACGAGCGCACCGACCCGCAACCCTCCCGTCGGCGTCTTCTCGATCCGGTCTAGCCCAAGATCCTGCAGGTCGACCAGATGCGTCGGGGTCTCGATCTGGAGCTTCATAAGGTCAAGAAGGTTGGTGCCGCCCGCGAGGAATTTGGCACCCGGCGTGCCGGAGACCGCGGCAGCAGCTTCCGACGGCGACTTGGCACGCTCGTATGTAAATGCCTTCATGAGCGTGCTCCCGCGACTTCCGTCATTGCCTCGGCGATGTTGGAATAGGCACCGCAGCGACAGATATTGCCGCTCATGCGTTCGCGTAACTCAGCATTGCTGGGGCCGAGCTGCGCCGAGATATCGACCTGCGCTTGGCTCGGGATGCCGCGTTTGATCTCGTCGAGCACTGCTATTGCCGAGCAGATCTGCCCAGGGGTGCAGTAACCGCACTGGTAGGCATCGTGCTTGATGAAGGCGGCCTGCATCGGATGCAGATTTTCGATCGTGCCGAGACCCTCGATCGTGGTGACCTTGTCGCCGATATGCTGAATCGCCAGACTGAGGCAGGCGTTGATCCGGTCGCCGTTCACCAGGACGGTGCAGGCTCCGCACTGGCCATGGTCGCAGCCCTTCTTGGTGCCGGTAAGCTTCAGGTGCTCGCACAGCGCATCGAGGAGCGTCGTGCGTGTATCGAGATCCAGTTCGTGATGCGCCCCATTGACCTCGAACGACACCGGCATTGTGACGGGGTTCGTCCGCGTCGCTTGGGCATCGGCACTTGGCAGGCCCGTGGCTGCTGCCGCCGCGGCACCGCCGACTAGTAGCCCCCGCCGCGAAACTTCCAGCTTCCTGTCGTCGCCCATGTTCAATCATCCCTGCGGCACTGAGAGCCCGAGTCGGGAATACCCTGCTCTACGCTGGGCTGGTGGAATCTGTGGGTTCGGCCCGCTTGGCGCGCGGCACGAACGCCCAAAGCGTCGCTGCGCCGAGGTTCAGCGCAACGGCGGTGAGGAAGAACGGGGTCACCGAATTGAAGGCGCTGTACAGATATGGAAAGGCAAGACCGGTCGCAAATGCGCCGAAAGCGCCGACCATGTTCATCTGACCGGTCACAGTCCCTGCCCGCTCGCCGCCCACGTCGATGCAGAATGCCCAGGATGGCGGAAGGGTCATGTCGGCACCGAACACCGTGAGGCTGAGGAACAGCACTGCGACGATTGCGGTATCCGCATTGAGGCTTCCGACAAGCCCGATCGCCGCCAAGGCGAAGCCAAGCATCGCCACATAGCGCAGCGATGCGATGCTCCCTGTCCTGCGTACCGCGAAATCCGAACCCACTCCGCCCAGCCAGTTGCCCGCTGCACCCGCCGCCAAGGGAATGGCGGTCATGAATCCGGTTTCGACGGTGGTTAGGCCATAGGTTTTTTGGAGGTAGGGGAAGAGCCAGGACAGGGCGAAGAAAAAGGTGAAACACGACGCGAAATACTGCGTCACGACGAGCCACAGGCCCCCTGACGCGACGCGCCCTGCTTCGACGTATCGGCCTTCGGAGTGGAAAGTGTTCGCCCGGCGATGATCTGCTGAACTTCCGCCTCGGGCATCCCCCAATGGTCTTCAGGCCGATCCCGGAACAGCGCGTACCAGGCAATGACCCATAGCAAGCCGACCGCGCCCATGATCACAAAGGTCTGCCGCCATCCGAAGGTCGAGAGCATCCAGGCGAGGCCGGGAAGCGCCAGCGCGGCACCGACCCGGGTTCCGGACAGGTTGATGCCGTTGGCGATGCCGCGTTCGGCGGTGGGAAGCCAGCTGTACACCGCCTTGGCACAAGCTGGCATCGCGCCGGCCTCCGCCGCGCCGAACAGGAAGCGGAACAGCAGCAGCGAGAGAAAGCCCCAGGCTGCCCCGGTCAGAGCGGTGAAGCCGGACCAGATGATGACGATTGCGGCGAGCGTCTTGCGCGGCCCGATGCGATCGGCAAGCTGGCCGGACGGCACCTGAAACAGCGCGTAGCCGAGCGCGAACGCGGAGATCACCCAGCCGAACTGCGTGTCGCTAAGCACAAGCTCACCGGTGATCTGCTCCTTCGCCGCTGAGATCACGACGCGGTCCACGTACAGAAGCATAGTGAGGAGAAACGTCCCCACCAACAGGAAATGTCGCCGTCCCATAGTTCAGATACCCCTACCGTTCGCGCGTTGTGGCTGTTCCGGTCGAAGCCCTCGATCGGAGCTATGGGCCGGCATTGGACTGCTCATGCGCAGGACTCAGGCCGTTTCTGCGTCCGCGAGTTCGCCCCCGAGAAAGCCCTTGTCGTCAAGCGCCATCACCAGGCCCACCAGCGCGGCGATGTAGCTGTACTGGCGCAGCCCCATGCACAGGCCGGTCGCCGTGTGGGTGAAGGTCGAAATCAGTTTGCCGCTGGCCAGACCGCGCGGCGTTCCCGGCGCGCCGGAGATGTTTGCGAAATGCACCTCAATGGCCGGCTTGGTCGTATCCTCGAGCGCGTGCCGGACTGCCTCGCCCATCGTCGTCAGGCCCGCCGGGTTGATGATATAGCCATCGACCCGACTGGCCGACCCGTGGATAAACTCAAGAATCTCGCCCATGTGGTTGGAGGAGAATGTCTCGACCTCCACACCGATGTCCGCGCCCGCCGAGGTCACAAATGCCTTGAGGTCGTCCAGCGACCGTATCGTCCCGTAAACCTGCTTGCTGCGGGCACCCAGGCTGGACATGTTCGGCCCGTCGATCAGGGCGATCCGGTGGCGTCGGGAACCGGTGCGGTTCAGGGTGAACGGATGCTGGGTTGTCATCTTGGTCCTCTCGTTTTTTGTCGTTTTGAATTCGTCGGTTAACTCCGCAACGTGCGTAGTGAGGCGAGCCCGCCATCCACCACGACGAATGATCCGGTGACGGAGCCACATGCAGGGTTGATCAGGAACGAAACGGCGTGAGCGACCTCGACCGGATCGACCATCTTTGCAGTGGGTTGCCGCCGCTCATACGCACGACGCTGCGCGGCCGGGTCGCTCGCCCGCTCGATCAGCGCATGCATGAAGGGCGTTTCGACCGTGCCGGGGACGACGCCGTTCACGCGGATGCCTTCGTGCACCAGGTCGGCTGCGATGCTGAGCGTCATGCTGTGGATCGCACCTTTGGATGCCGAATAGGCAGCCCGTTCCGTGATGCCGGAGGTCGCCGAGCATGAAGAGATGTTGACGATTGCGGGGGAGGGCGAAGTTCGCAGCAACGGTAACGCGCAGACCGTGGCCCGCCGGTAGCCCATGAGGTTCACGTTGAGCAGCTCGAGCCATTCTTCGTCGCTGCCGTCCTCGACACCGCCGACGAACGCGATGCCGGCGTTGTTCACCAACGCATCGAGTCCCGCCGCAGCTTGCCCGATCGTCTCAAACGCCTGCCGAACGCTGTCGGACGAGCGCAGATCGGTCTGGATATAGGTTTCGGCACCGTCTGCTGATCCCTGTTTCAGGTCCAGATTGAAGACCGTCGCGCCCTGAGCATTCAGCAGATTGCAGATCGCCTGCCCGATCCCGGCGCTGCCGCCCGTAACTGCGACGCGCAGGCCGCGAGGCAGTGATCCGGTCGGCGCTGTGGCTGAGGCGTTCATGCTTCGCGCACCTTCCAATGTTGTTTGAGATGCCGCGCCAGCGGCTCCGGCCCGGTCAACGGCAACATGTGCCCGCCACGCGGCAGCACTTCGAGTTTCAGGTCCTTGCGCGCCGTCGCGCCGCCGGGGAGCAGGCCATCGAAGGACGAAGCCGGGACCGAGACATCGTCGGCCGCAGCGACGCAGAGCGTTGGCGGCAGTTCGGCGGAATCCAGCGGGAGGCGGCCGAACCCCGCCAGCGATCGCCAGCCATCGGCATATCCATTGGCGGAAATCGCCGAGATCGCTTCTCGCCCATAGGCCAATGCGCTGCGGTAGTCAGGCAGGTCCTGGAGGCCACTGAACCACCGTTTCAGCGATTGCTCGACGGTGTCCGCCATACCGCCCGCTTCGATCTGTCGCGCCCGATCGGCAAAGCTCGGCATGGATTCGAGCGGGGTCGTGACGAGGGTGAGGCTTCGCACTTCACTGCGAAGGGACTTCGCTGCAAGCGTCGCGACGACCCCGCCAAGAGCATGGCCCAGCAGGTGAACCGGACGGTCGATCCAGCGGATCATGTCGAGCGCATCATCGATCAGCGTCTGGAGGGTGAATCCTGCGTCGCTTGCGCGGCTGCCATGGCCGCGATGGTCATAGGAAATCACGTCCAGCGACCCGCCAAGCACATGGCGAAGCGGGTCGAACGCACGCCGGTCCAGCCCCAAAGCGTGGAGGAGCAACACGGCCGGTCCCTCGGGCAGGCCGGATCTGCGAACCACCAGGCTTCGCCCGCCGATACGAACCGTGCGGTCCTCAACGCCGCTCATATACGCCCCTGGCCCGTAGGAGGTTTGCACCTTCAACGGCGACCCAATGCGCCTCGAGCAGGCGGGCGGTGCCGGGTGCCATTGTCAGGGGGAAGAGGTGCCCACCCGCTGGCAGCGTCTCGAGCATGACGCCCGGCCCGGTCGCGCGGCCACTGATCGCAGCGACGATCGCCGACATCGCCGAGGGCGGTGTCGACAGGTCGTCAGCAGCGGCGATGCACAATGTTGCCAGCGGAAAATCTCCGCCGGAGAAGTCGCCGAATGCAGCGAGCGCCCGCCAGGTCGATGCGATGGCGTCCGCGGACAGGGACGTCAGCGCGCGCGATGCATAGTCGATATGCGTCCGCCATTGCGGCGGTGGCGCAACGCCGAACCAGCGCGCGAGGGTCGTTTCCCTGAACTTTTCGATACCGTTGAGGCGCGTCGCATCGGCGCGATCGGCGTAGAGCTTTCCACCCGCCGATGGCGTCGCAAGAAGTGCCAGCGACGCGATACCATGGCCATCCCTGCGAACCCGCTGACACGCCAGCGCCGCGACCACGCCGCCGAACGAGTGTCCCAACACATGTACCGGGCCGTCCGCCACCTGCCGGATATGCGCGGCTGCGTGGGTGACATGATCCTCCAGGCGATCGCTAGCATGGTCGCGCATGCTTCCATGGCCGAGAAGATCGACCGCAACCAGTTGCCGGTCGTCCGTCAGGCTCCCCCTAAGTGGCTCGAACGAATGGCGGTCGATACCCAATGCGTGGAACGCAACCACCGGGATCTTTGGTTGCGCTCCTCCGCTCATGCCGAGCCCTTCCCCAGCACGCCATCGGCTAGCAATTCGTCTGCGGCTGACCGGGGCATGCCCAGCCATGCCGACAGGACAGAGGCATTGTCCTGACCAAGGGCAGGCGGATAGGTCGGGTCCGGGTCCGGGCCACCGGCGAATTTGATGGGATTGCCCACCACCTCGATGCGTCTGCCCCCGGGGGCCTGCATCCCGACGATCATGTCGCGACCCGCGACGCGCGCGTCGTCCAGCGCCTCCGGGACGCGCTTGATCAGTGCGGCAGGGACGTCGTTGGCCTGCAGGCTCTCGACATGTTCGGCCGCGTCTTTCTCAAGAAAGGCGCCCTCCAGCAACCGCCACAGTTGCACGCGATTGGTCAGCCGGTCGGATGCGGTCGCAAAGCGCGCATCGTTCGCCAGCTCCGCCAGGCCGAGGGAATTGCACAGCCCCCGCCACATCTTTTCAGTATTCGCCGTCACGACCAGTTCACGGCCATCCCGCGCCTTGAACGACCGATAGGTGGGGATCGAATCGTGCCGCGCGCCCTGAGGCCCCGGTTCGGTCCCCGCGACGAGCGAATAGGTACCCTGGTAGGAAAGCATCGCGAGCTGGCAATCGAGCATCGCGACGTCGATGATGTCGGCACGGTCGGTTGAATTGCGACGATGCAGCGCCGCGCAAATGGCGATGCAGGCATAGAGGCCCGCAACCGTGTCCCCCGCCGGGATGCCGAGCCGGACGGCTGGCCGGTCAACCTCCCCGGTTATGCTCATCACGCCCGACAGCGCCTGCACGATCATGTCATAGGCGGGCTTTGTGCTGTCCGGTCCGGTCTGCCCGAAACCGCTGATCGACGCCCAGATCAGCCGCGGATGGCTGGCAGCGATCTGCTCAATGTCCAGCCCGATCTTGCGCGCGACGCCGGGCCGGAAATTCTCCACGACAACATCTGCCTTGGCGATCAGTTCCAGCAGCAGCTCCCGTCCGCGATCAGTCTTCAGGTCAATCGAGACGCTGCGCTTGTTACGGTTGATGCCGAGGAAATACAGACTCTGCCCGTCCAGGAAATGCGGGGGAATGTGCCGGCTCGAATCGCCGCCAGGCGGCTCGACCTTGATCACCTCGGCACCCAGGTCCGCAAGAATTTGCGTACAAAAGGGTCCGGACAGAAATGTGGTGAGGTCCAGTACACGTACACCGTGCAGCGGCTGGCCAGGCGAGCTCATCTGGCTGCCCCGAGGAACCGCGAAATCTCGTCGCTCCTTTCCACGATATCCTTCACAATTGCATCGATACTGGCGCTGGGCATCCGCTCCTGCGGGGAGGTCATGCAAAGGCAGCCGAAAACGCCCTTTGAGTCGAAGATCGGAGCGGCGACGCCTCGCGCGCCCGGGAGTTTTTGCCCTTCGCTGATCGCATATCCCCGCTCGCGCACTTCGCGCAGTTCTGCCATTCTCGCACGCATAGACGGGGGCTTTTCTCCCGACGCTGACGCGGTTGCTTCGCGAAGCAGGGTTTGTTCGATTTCATTGTCTGGCAGGAACGCGAGGATCGCCTTGCCCGACGCACCCCAGTACAAAGACAGCGGCCGGTGAAGATTGATCTGGTAGGTCAGCATTTGGCTGCCGTCGGCACGGTACACGAAGTGCATCGTCCGGTCAGCGGCGACATGCCGCCCGAGAAGAACGGTCTCATTGTACTTGGCTGCCAATGCGTCGACGATGGGCTGCGCGATTGTCACCTGGGACATGCCCTGGATCACCCGTGCCGAGATCCGGTAGAAGCGCGGCCCGATGCGATAGATGCCGCTGCCCGACGCGACGACGAACCCTTCCGCGACCAGCGCATTGAGCAGCCGGTGCGCGGTAGACGGAGGCACCTTGAGATCGGCGCTGACCTGCTTGACCGTCACCGGTCCCGGCGCGTCAGCCAGATGTGCCAACAGGTAGAGCGCGCGGCTGATGATGCTTGTGCCCGGCCCTTCGTCATTCCCGTCCGTCATATTTCGTCCAGCACCTTCAAGATGTGGATGGCGCATGCGCCATGATCCAGTTGAGCTATGCCTCCGCCGGTGACGTGCGTCATGCCGATGCGTGCATCGGGTACCTGGCGTCTGCCCGCCTGGCCCGTCAGCTGCCAATATAGTTCGACAATCTGTGCGACACCGCTGCAGCCAACCGGATGTCCCTTGGACAGCAGGCCGCCGCTCGGATTGACGACGACGCTCCCGCCGAACGTACTGTGGCCCGAGGCAAGAAAGGATGCGGATTCCCCATCTTCGCACAGCCCCAATGCCTCGTAGTAGACAAGTTCCGCGATGGAGAATGCGTCGTGAAGTTCGACGACATCCACATCCTGCGGCCCAATTCCCGCTTGCTCGAATGCTTCCCGCGCGGAGTGCCGGGTAATCTCGGGCCGCAGCATGTTGCGAAAGCCGGATGTGGGCGTCCCGGAGTGCAGCACCGACCCGCAAATCTCCACCGTCGGCAGGGCCAGTCGCTTGCGGAGCTTGTCGTTCACCACGATGACGGCAGCCGCGCCGTCGCCGGTCGGACAGCATTGCAGCAGCGTCAGTGGGTCGGAAATCATCCGGGAAGCGAGGACCTCTTCGACACTGGTCAGCTTTTGCAACTGTGCGAACGGATTCATCGCGCCATGCCGCCGGGCCTTTACGCTGACCTGGGCCAGCAATTCGACCGGCTCGCCTCGCTCGTGCAAGTATCGCCGCGCCCGCATCGCATATAGGGCAGGCATCACCATGCCGTTGCGTACCTCGATATCTTCCGCGACGAGCGGCAAAGTGCCGCCACCGAACTGGGTCAGCTTGTCGACTCCGATGACCAGTGCCGCGACATGTTCCCCGCTGCACACGCTCTTCCAGGCGAGGTGCAGCGCGCTGGCCCCGCCCGAGCATGCGTTGTCGACGTTGATGACCGGAACGCCTCCGATCCCTACCTCTTTGACAATACGTTGGCCGGTCAGCATTCCGCCAAAGGCATGACCGCAATACACGGCTTCGATTTCGCTCGGCTCAAGCCCGGCGTCGCGAATTGCCTTGCGGACCGGCGGGACCGCCAATCCGCTGTAGCTTGAATCGCGATGCTTCCCCATCGGGATCATCGCACCGCTCACAATGAAGGCGCGGCTCACTCGCTTTGTCCCGCGACAGGCTCAACAAACCATTCGGAGTTTTCACTGGCGAGGCGAACGACACCGTCACAGCGCAATGCGTGATCGGGGCCTCGGATCTTGGCCAGTACGCGGACATCTCCGGGAAAATCTACATAGCCGATCGTGTAAGGTGCGGGCTGCGACGAAGACACGTGTACCGTCGAGAAGCTGTAAAGCACGCCTTCCGGCCCGACTTCGATGCACTTTTCGCCCGGCCTGTGGGGGAAACTGCGCTGACCTTCAGCTGTCAGGGAGCAGCGCAAAATGTCGCACCATTGAGCACGACAAAGGCGGGCAGGGCGGTAACATCCAAATCCGAAACCGGATATCCCTCGATGGGTACGGTCTCACCAGGGGGATGTTGGCTGAAACTCATGTCGTTATTCCAATGAACGGAATTGCTTTCCGTCAGAAGAAACGATTAGCAGCGCCGTCACGCTAGTTCAACCCTGAAGATTGCTGTGGATTCCGAATTTGGTTGTCATACGGAATCGATGCGCGATGGCCCACCGGCATCCGCGCGGTCCCTTGCTCAGCCCAGGCAGCAGATGAAGGCTCAGGAGAAGACGGCCATGGCGCACGCCCTGTTCCATTGCTTCGGGCCCTCCATCCGCGTGAGCGTTTCCAGCACAGTCGCTCACTGTGTTGCCACAGGCACTGGCCCCGTGTGGGCTACCCGCAAACGCCGCTCCTGGCGTCGTGGCGACGAGCCCGTCGTGATGTCTCCTCGACACTGGGCGTCCAGTCCCGCCTGCGCATGGCGTGACCTGAATGCTGGTCTCAAGATCAGCCCGGGCCGGGCAATTCCAGATACAGCGCCGCACCGCGCCGCCAGCGTGGATCATGTGCGACCGTTCCGCCGATCAATTGCGCCATCCGGCGGGAAGACGGGAGGCCAAGGCCAACGCCTCTACCAGTTGCTGGCCCGTCGCCGTAGCCGGCAAATTCGATGAACATCCGCCCCGCCTGATCGCTGGATATCCCCCGCCCGTTATCGAGGACATAGACTCGCACAAATTTTCCCACCCGCCGTGTACCGATCAGCACCCGCGTGCCTCGCGAATGCCGCACCGCGTTGTGGATGAGGTTGCGAAGCGCGCGCAGCACCAGATGAGGATCACCCGTCGCATGGCGTCGGCCAGGAATGCAGCGCAGGTCAAAGTCGCTTGCCCCGCAGACCGGTGCGGTTTCGGTGCAGATGCGCTTCAGGAGCTCAGCCAGGTCCAGCCGCTCGATCGTCGGCTGGATGATACCGCTGTCGAGCCGCAAATGATCGAGCAGTCGGTCAAGCAAATGCGCTGCCTCGTCGAACGCCAGCCGCGCCTTGGCCACTGCATCCTGCCGATCGCGGCCCTTGCCGACGGCGACGCGGTTGAAGAACAGGGCAGCCGCCTGAAGCGGCTGGCGCAGATCGTGGGTCGCAGCTGCGATGAAGCGGGTCTTGCTGGTGCGCGCCTCGGTCACCTCGGTCAGCGCGGCGGCGAGCTCGTCCGACACCCGCTCCGCCCGCAGCCGCGCCTCGATGGTCGACCGGATCGCGACCTTCAGCACCACCGCCACGCCGATCATCAGCGCCCCGAACGCGACCAGAAACAAGGCGAGCGGCACGGAATAGGGGCCGGGATTGATCAGGAAGAAGACCGCCGCCGAGCCGAAGATCGACACGACGCCGAAGACGATATTTTCGATCGCTTCGGCCGTGGAAATCACCTGCCCTGAAATCGTCGCGGCGTAGAACACGACCATCAGCAATTGCAGCGCTTCCGAGGCATAGGGCAGCAACGCCCAGACGCTGGAAGCGACCGCCAAGTCGAACAGCACGGCAACCACTTTGCCAAGTGGCGCAAACACTCGCACCACCGTCGCGTCATCGGGCTTCAGCAGATAGACCGACAGCGGCAGGCCGATCATCGATGCGACCACCAATGCGGTAAAGATCGTCCACCCCCAAAGCGGACCCGGAGGCGCAATCGGCGCAAACAGCAGGT
Organism: Sphingomonas sp. J344; assembly: GCF_024700005.1. Classification (NCBI taxonomy): domain Bacteria; kingdom Pseudomonadati; phylum Pseudomonadota; class Alphaproteobacteria; order Sphingomonadales; family Sphingomonadaceae; genus Sphingomonas; species Sphingomonas sp. J344. The sequence continues at coordinate 2,226,373 of NZ_JAJONB010000001.1, forward strand.
GGACATAGGCCAGCGTGCCGCCGACCAGCAGCGAGAAGGCACCGGCCAGAAAAAACTCGATCCGCGATTCAGTCGCGCGGATCGTGACGCGGTCAGAGACGGCACCGGGCTGCATTTCCCGGTTGAACGCCCAATCGCCCGCCTGTGCAAGAGGGCTAGCCATCTGGCTAGCCCATCCGGGCGATGCGCGGTGCCGGGCGATGGGACAGTGTTTCACCACGGGGCCGAAGGGCGCTGCGGGGAGACGGGCGATGCTGCGAACGATCGCGATTGTAGCTTTGGCAGGAACCGGCGCCATGCTGCTCCTTCCGCATGGCGCGGGGCTGGCGCAGGCCAGCCGCACGGTGACCGTAAGCGTGCTCGACAGCGCCGGACGACCGGTTCCGAATGCAGTGGTCTGCGCCGGATCCAGCGCCACAGCACGGGGCGACCTGGGCAGCGGGCGGACCGACGCGAATGGGCGGGCGACATTTGCGGTCGCGGCCGCGCCGCCGCCACGTATTGGCCAGGGCAGCCCGGCGACGCCGCCCATTTCCTATACCAGCCACAACGCGACCAGTGGCGCTTCGGTTGTGACGCCGACCCTGACGGTGACGCTGCGGCTGGCCACGGGTGGTCCGCGCTGCCCGCAGACCAGCCATGTCGTGGCGACGCCGGGCCAGATCATCCCGCCAATCGCGCCGGGGGCTGTGCCGGTTCGACCCGTCCCGCCAGCGCCCATCGTCCTCAACCTCGGCAAGCGCTGCTTCGGTGCCGCCGGAGCCAATTGCAGTGACGAGGGGACGGAACTGGGCACCTGTGACGACGGCAGCTGCAAGATCAACCGGGGCAGCTGGGAGCATGACGAATGCTGCTTCGCCAATCCCGAGGGCGGGGTTTGCGACGACAAACCATGGGAGGTCATCACCGCCCAGGGCATCGCTGGACGACCGCAGATCTGCACGGCGGAATTCAACCTCGCCTTCGCCCGATTGAATGGCCCCTACACCTGGAAACGCCGAGTCGATTTCGCCGCGCGCAACAACACCGGGCGCGTCGTACATGGCGATTATTGCGCGCCACGCGATGCCTTTGTGCCAGTCGGTGAGGAACGCTTCTGCTGCTCGCGCGCCACCCGTGCGCCCAATGCAGGCGACATCGCCCGGTTCACCCTGACCGCGGGCGGCAATATCGGGGCGCTGCCGGCACCCCGCATCTGCACCTAGTGCGCGCAGGAGAGCCCGGATGCTGATGCTCATGCTGCTGATGATGATCCGCACTGCGGCTCAGCCCGCCATCGTCCTCCCGGTTTGCACCGTGGCCAGCCACGATGTGCTGATGGTGCGGACGGGGCGCGATGTTTGTGCTGCGCCGAGAAACGCACAGGGCCGCCCACGCGCCATGGGCTTTCTGCCGACGCAGTGCGCCCGCGCCGAAGCGACCTATCGGATCGATGCGCGGGGCCGAAACGATCTTTGCCTGGGGGAAGATGATGCGCCGATTTGCCAAGCTGATGACTGGGGTCGCGTCAGCGATGCTGCTGTGCGCGTGCGGCGGGCTTCCGGGTGGCGTCGAGAGCGCGTCGAGTCAGGCAGCGCCCGCCTTGCCGGCGGACAGTGCGGCGCTGAAGGCGCAGGGGCTGGCGGCGCTCAACGTCGGCGATCACCGCGCTGCCATCGCGGTCTTGTCCGAAGCCACCGCGCGATCCCCGCGCGATTCGGAACTCCAGACGCTGCTTGGCCTCGCCTACCACAAGGCCGGTGCCAGCGACCCCGAGGCGATCGAACTGGCGCTGGCAGGCTATGACCTTGCGCTGAAGGCGCAGCCCGGCAACTTCTGGGCCGCCGCGCTGGCTGGCCGCGCAGCCTATGACCGGGGGCGCTTTGACGAGGCAACCCGCCGCTTTGGCCAGGCGGTACTCGCCCAGCCCGACGATCCCCGCGGATTGATGGCGCTGGCGCAGGCGGCGTACATGAACGGTGACGCCGTGCTGGCCGCCGTTGCGGCGAGTCGCGCGGCCGAGCGCTTTGCCACTGCGCCGGAACGTGCCGAGGCGCTGAAGCTTGCGGCGATGGCGGAAGCCGGGTCGGGCAATGCCGTGCGCGGCAATGCGCTGGTCGATGCCGTCGCCATCCTCGATCCCGCAGGTGCCCGCGCTCTCGCGCCGCGCGTCGCACAGCTGGCGCAGACCGCTCCGGTGGACGGTGTCGGCGCGGGTGCCGGAGCCACCACCGCGCCCGTCGCGCCCAGCCAGATTTCGGTCGATGTCGCCATCGTCCTGGCGCAGAACACGTCGCGCGAGCGCATCGGCATCAACCTGCTGGACGGCCTCAGCCTCCAATATGGGTATAATCGCGCCGATAGCCGACGGATCGCCCGCAGCGATGCTGGCAGCACCAACACGCTCGATCGCGTCATCACCGAGGCGATCGGCATTCCGCAGCTGACCTACAACCTCAACCTGTTCAATCGGGGCGGGCAGAATTACCAGGTCGTCGCGCGTCCGACGCTGACCGCCTATTCGGGGGAGACCAGCGAATTCTTCGTCGGCCGCACGCTCAAGGTCGCAGTCAGCGGCATCAACGCGGGCCAGCTCGAAACCATCGACATCGGTATCGAGCTAAAGGTGACGCCGGTCGCGATCACCCCCGACGGCACACGGGTGAAGATCGAAACGGGGCGCTCGTTCCTGACCGCCGATCCGGCCGGCAATTTCAATGAAGCGCTGACCACCTTTCGCCAGCGGGTCGCCGCGACAGCCGAACTGCGCTTTGGGGAAACGCTGGTCCTGTCGGGGCTGTCGGAAAGCGTCGACGACGCCACATTCTCCAAGACGCCGGTGCTGGGCGAGGTGCCGCTCATCGGGTCGCTGTTCAATGAGCGTGCCAGACAATCGCGGCGCGACGCCGTCCTGATCCTCGTGACGCCATCGCGCCCGGCGGCGCTGCCCGGTCGCGCCTGGGCGCGGGCGGAGGCGGTGGAACGGCTGGCCGAACTGTGGACGCAGATCGTCGATCCGTCCTCCAACGGCGTCGATGCCGCCGGACGACTGAAATCAATGCGCATGTTCACCCGGATGGCACCGGGCGATTCCCCCCTGTCCTGGCCCAATCCAGGCCGGGTTAGCGCCGAGATGCTTGGCAACTTGCTGGTGCCTTGACCGATTTCGAGAGGGAGACTGAACGATGCTGAGCCTGATCCTTGCCATCGCCATGGCCGCGCAGAGCGGCGACCCGGAAGTGGGGAGCGGCTTTCACGGCTGCGCAACCGATGCCGAGCTGCAACTGGCGCTCGACCCCCGGCCGCGCACGACAATCCCCGGCAATGTCGTCGCGAGCGAGCCACGCTATGTCGTGCGCTGCGTGCGCCGACGGATCGACGGTCCCATCCAATGCCCCCGGGCCAGGGCGTGCTGGCGCACGCCGGGCGCGACCGCTGCGTTGCCGCAAGCGGTAGCGGCGGTACTACTGTCGTCATGACCGACGGTTCGGTCCGCCGGACCACCGATGGCGTCAGCAATACGATCATGTTCGGCGAAACTACCTCGCCTTGCCCGAGCGGAAAGACACTGTTGATCGACGCCGAAGGGAAGATCGATCGCTGCGGGATCCAGGCTCAGCACCCGCCGAGCCAGATGGTCCCGCAATCACTGAAGGTGCTGCGCCGCATCACCGCATCGCCGATGTTCTGAAGCCCCCAAGACATTCAGGAGAAACGCCATGACCCCGATCAAACTTGCACTGTGCCTGGGTGCCGCCGGCATTGCGACATTGAGCTCCGCGCCGGCCAAAGCCGAGTGGGAATCGATCAAGCGTTACGAGCATCTCGGCAGCCAGTTCCAGAATCCGGATCGCTGCCGACAAACGCACGACCGCGAAGCCGCCCTGCGCCGCAGCCAGGGAACCGTGCTGCGATTGCCCGCCGGCTTTCAGGACCGGATCGAGGTGTTTGGCCACCTGATCGACATGAGTCCGTCGGCCGGGATCGAGGGCGGGTCGGGCAGCGTGCAGCTGTACCACAAATATAGCGGTTTTGCGAATAACGGGCGTGGCTGCGGTGCGATCGGGTCCGTCATCCTGACGGTCAATCTCCCGCGTGACGCCACCGGTCGCCGTACCTTTGTCGTCGGCAGCGAGCGGATCACAGTGGATATCGTCCGCCCGACGTTGAGCGCGCTCAACTGGTCCAGCCGCACCAATACGGGGCGACCCACGGTCAGCACGCCGGCACCCGCGCCGACATCTGGCCCGACACCGACGCCGCTGCCCGGTCGCAATCCGGTGACCATCGTCAGTGGCAATTGCCCGCCGGGCTCGGGGTGCGGCAGCGGCACCGGGAGCGGCGTCATTGTGACCGGGCCGAGCGGCAGCACCGCTATAACGCCGGGCGGCGGCGTGAACCTGCCCGACGCAATGGGTAGTTGCATCCGTCAGATCGGCGGCGACATCAATTTTGCGAGCCGCTCCATGACCGTGACGCTGCCGCGCAACCGAAGCGGTGCCGGTGTGCGGGAGTGCCTGCTGCGGCCACTCTATATCGAGGCCGATGTGACATCGGCGGCACTGCATATCGACCATGACGGCAGCATCGGCGAGCGCGACCGCAAGCGCGCTGCGAGTTATGTCCCGCCCACATATGGAACTTATGCATTGTTGGGAGGACCGACCGTTCTTCCCATCGACCGTGATTTCTTCCGTCTGACGCTGTTGCCGGCGATGGTCGACAGCTTTCGCGGGGAGCGGAGTTACACCATCAGCCCGCTGACCAGCGGTGGTAATCCGCTGACCCTTATCGTGCGGGCACCGAACTAAGCCCCTCTTGCCCCGGCTTGGATGTGCCCAAGCCGGGGCAGATTGGGATCTGAACTCGACTAGAACTGGGTCGACTTCAGACCCTAGGTCACACCAGCCCGCGATCCCGGGCGCGTGCCACCGCCTCGGTGCGGTTGGCCGCGCCCAGTACCGCAAAGATATGCGCCAGATGCGACTTGATCGTGGCCGGCGACAGGCCGAGGAGACGGGCAATTTCCTTGTTCGAGCGACCCCGTGCCAGTTGATCCAGCACGTCAACGTGCCGCTGACTGAGTCGCTCGAAGCTCGGCATGTTGGTGGCGGGAGGCGGCATATCGGCCTCGCATGCCGGCGGCGCGTCGCCCGTCGCCAGCGCGGCCACCCGATCGGGCAAATACCGCCCGCCGGCCAATACCAGCCGCAGTGCCGCTTCCACCACGCCGGGCTCCACCGTCTTGGGGACGAAGCCGTCGACCCCGATCGACAGCGCCGTCAACAGATCCTCGTCGGATTGGGAGCCGGTAATCACCACGATCCGCGCTGCCGGTGCCCGCATCTTCAGCCCGCGCAAACCCTCGCTCGCGCCGGTGCCGGGCATGTGCAGGTCGACGACGCACAGCGACAAGTCGCGACACGACTCCGCGAGTACCCAGGCATCGGCGAAATTGGCCGCGGTCAGCACCGGTGCGTCAACAAGCTCGGCTAGCGTCATTGCCAACGCCGAGCGCACCAGCGGATGATCGTCGCAAACCAGTGTCGTCATCGGACGCCCCCTTCGGCACCGTAACGAACATGCAAGTGATGACAAGCGATTCAGCCCCGACAGGAGGCGGCCAGCTGAGCGCACCTAATCGAGCAGCGTGTGTAGGCTCCACTCGGTTCGCACGCCCAGCACCAGCGCGTCGGCCACGCCGGGATCGGCAGAGGGACGACGGACATAATGGGCGCTTGGCTGGATCGCGAGCCAGGGCGTGACCTCTGCGCGATAGGTCAGTTCAAGCGCCACTTCCGATGCCGCAGTCCCGTTCGTTGCGCGATGGGAATCGGCGGTGAAGGCGGCGGCGATGGCGATGCCGAACGAGTCCGCCTCGCGGCCCTTGACCCAGCCGGCAAAGCTGAGCCCGCCGCTCAGGAAACGGTCGAACATGTTGAAGCGACTGCTTGCGACACCGGCACGGATGAAGCCGTCCAGCGTCCCGTCGTCGCGCCGCGCAAGCGGCAGCTGTGCGCGGATATAGCTTCCCGAATTTCCGGTCTCCGCCCCGGTCCCGTCGCTACGTTCGAACGCAGCCGTATAACGCCAATGGCCGAGCAGCAGCTTGCCCCCGGCGAGCGGTGCCTCGACCTCGCCGACCAGCAGCGCACCATCGCCACGACCCAGCTTCACTGCGGTCCGTCGGGGCCGCGCGGGATCGCCGGGAACGCCGTCGAGTATCGCCGCGCGGACAGTCCACCCCTCCGCCGGCGCAAAGACGACGCGCGCGGCGAGCGAGGTCGATGGGAAGATCGACGGCCCATTCTGTCCGCTCTGGGCGAAATCGGTGCCGATGCCGTGCGGGCTGCTCACGAACAGCCCCGATGCATCGAGCGCATCGAATTCCGAATTGAGGTCGTACAGGCCGACACGGAGCGAAACGCTGTCGCCGAATTTCTGGTCGATCCACGCTTCGTACAGCCGGATCGCGCGCGTGCCGGTTTCGATGTTGCTCACCGCCTGCGCGTCGCCGACCAGATCGCTGATCGAATTGCCGTTATTGTAGAGGCCGTAGAGCCACATTTGCGCGCCAGTCCAGCCGACCATCCGCTCGAGATCGGCGTCGAACACGATGTCGAGATTGTCGAGGTAGCGCGCGCCCCGCTCGACCCCGCCTGCGACATTGCCCATCAGTTCGGCGGTATAGACCAGCTCAAAATTCCACGGCTTGTTGTCGCCTTCCTTCGCGGGGAGTTCGCGATGGGTGTGCGTCTGCCCCTCGCTTTCGTCACGCGGGGCGTCGAGCGCAGTCAGGGCAAGGAGGGGAAGCAGCATGGACATCGCCTTGGTACAAGATCGGGGGTTCAGGTCGCGCGGCGCGGCTTGCGGCGCTTGAGCCAGAGCAGCACGCCCGCGACGATCATCGTGATCAGCCACAGGCCGATCGCGATCGACAGGATGCGTCCCACCGTCCCGCCGGCTTCGCCGGTGTGGATCGCGAACAGCGCGCTCATGAACTGGTTCGCCGCGCTCGCCTCGCCGATCGGGAAGATGCCGCGCACCTGCCCGTTGTTCGCATCGACGAGCACGTAGCTCCCTCCATACGCCCGGCGGAGTTCGCCCGGAGCACGCAACCGCACGCGGTATGTGGCATCGTCGGGCTTCGGCCAGACGACCTGTGTCAGCGTGCTGCCCGGCAGCGCGGCAAGACCCGCGCGCGCCGCGGCGGCAAAGCCGATCGGTGCACCTGTCGGCGTGACTGTGGGCATCGCGACGGGCTTTGCACCGACCAGATCGCCGACGCCGTCCTCGAACTTGAGCATCGTTCCGGTCGCGGCGATGACGAGCGCCGGGATGCCGACCCACAGCCCCAGCGCACGGTGCCAGCTATACAGCCGCGCGGCTGCCGGTCCGCGCGTCGCGGGTCGCAATGCGCGCCCCCACGTTCCACGCTTCGGCCAGGCGGCGGCGATTCCAAGGATCAGGTTGGTACACAGCAGCACGCCGCTGATCGACACCAGCCAGCCGCCCCATTCGCCCAACAGGTCGTGGTGAAATCCGACCAGAAAGCCCATCAGGCTCTCCTCATCGGGCTTTGGCGCATGCAGGACGGTGCCGTCGCCGGCGATGCGCGTCGAGGCGCTGGTCCCCTCAGCATCCACGACATAGACATTGTACCGATCCGGTGCCCCCGCAGCGGTCCAGATCGACGCAGCCTTGCCCCCCTCCGGCACCAGCGCGTCGATCCGCCGCTCGATCGCGGCAAGGTCGGTCGGGCGGTGGATGGACGATATGCCCGCGTCGGTGATCTCCCAGTGAAAGACGATCAGCACGCCGGTCAGCGCCTGCAGCAGCCAGAACACCGCCGCACCCAGGCTGAGCCAGCGGTGCAGCGTGAGGATCGGCCGACGGTGCGGCGGCGCAGGAGTCGAAACGGTCATGCGACCCTGTCTGGCCGAAGGAGGTGGACCGCCAAACCTCCACTTTCTGGAAGTGTCGGGGACCAATACGCGACCTCCAACGGTCCCGCAGCCTGTCGGGTCTTGGCCCCTGCGGCATCGTGAAGAAGCGGCTAATTGCCGATCAAACACTGGAGGAAGGCAGATGCTGCCGTTGCTGGAGAGGATCAGGGTCGTCGAGGTCGGCGCGGTCGTGCTTGGCCCCTATGCGGGTCAGATCCTCGCGGATCTGGGCGCAGAGGTGATCAAGGTCGAGCCGCTGGAAGGCGACATTGCTCGGCACGCGCATCCCGCGGGTGCGGGCGGCGGGGCGCTGTTCGTCAACAACAACCGTAACAAGAAGATGCTCGCGCTCGACCTTAAATCACCGGACGGACGCGCGGCGCTGGCCAAGCTGCTCGAACGCGCGGATGTGCTGTTCCACAATATGCGCGTGGATGCGGCGGAGCGACTGGGGCTTGGCTTCGAGACGGTTGCCGCGATCAACCCGCGCATCGTCCATTGCGCAGCGATCGGCTTCGGCCAGCGCGGGCGCTATCGCGACCGGCCCGCCTTCGACGACGTCATCCAGGCGGCGAGCGGCATAGCGGGCCTTGGTACCGCGACCGGTGGCGATCCGCGCTTCGTGCCGACGATATTGGCGGACAAGGTGGCGGCGCTGCACGCGGTATATGGCATCCTCGCCGCGCTCGTGGCGCGGGCGAATGGGCGCGCTGGGCCGTTCAAGGTCGAAGTGCCGATGTTCGAGGCATTGGCCGCATTCCTCCTCAACGAGCATCTTGCGGCGGCGACCTTCGATGCCGGTGGCGCGGTCGGCTACCCGCGCATCCTGTCCCCCAACCGTCGCCCGTTCCGCACGGCCGACGGGTGGATCGCGGTGCTCCCCTATACTGACCGGCAATGGCGCGCATTCCTGGGAGAGGTGGGGCGTGAAGACGTGATCGCGCAGGATTGGTTCGCTGATCCGCGGCAGCGCCCCGCGCATATCGACCAACTCTACGCGCTGGTCGCCGAAACGCTGCCCGCGCGCACGACCGACGCGTGGATTGCGGCGCTTGGGGAGCGCGACGTGCCCTGTTCGCGCGTCGCCAGGCTGGGCGATCTGCTGACCGATCCGCATCTCGAAGAGATTGGTTTTTTCGATGTGCCGGCGGGGTATCCCGAGGGGGTTGCACGGGCCCTGCCGCAGCCAGTGTTGTTCGAGGGGGTGGCAATCCAACCCGACATGCCGCCCCGCCCGCTGGGGGCCGACAGTCGTCAACTACTGCGTGATTGTGGGCTGGAGGAGGAGCAGATCGACAAGCTGATCGCGGCAGGGGTGGTGGGATGCCGTTCCTAGCCTGTCACTCCCACCCCTCCGGGACATCGCGCCTCCCTCCCTCTCCGATTGGAAGGCGCGAGGGAGGGGGGGGTGAGCATCAGCCCAGCTTCTCCGCCACGAACCTCGCCCCGTCGGCGATCGCCTCCCGCGCCACCGCCGCCACCGACATCGCCTCCAGAAAACTGTGCGTCGCACCCGGATAGAGCTTGTCCGCAGTCTCCACCCCCGCCGCGCGCAGCAGGGCGGCCATCGCCACCGATTGTTCGGTCAGCAAGTCGCATTGCGGGATGACGAGGAACACCGGCGGCATCCCGGCCATGTCCGCAAGCAGCGGGCAGACCAGCGGATTGGCGCACTCACGCGCCATGTCGGTCAGGTAGTTGGCATAGTAGGCGATGGCCTCGTCGCGATCGAGGTTGGAGGCCGGGCCGCCAAAATCGCGCTCTGCATCGTCGGAAATCAAGTTCGAGAAATAGCCGTAATTGGACAGGATCGCCCCGACCAGCCCGTCCGCGCCCCGGTCGCGCAGGCGCAGCGCAGTGGCGAAGCTCAGATTTGCGCCCGCCGAATCCCCACCCATCGCCAGGCGGCTGCCGTCGATGCCCAGTTCGTCGCCATGATCGCGCAGCCACAGCATCAGCGCTTCGATCCGGTCGAGCGCGACGGGATATTTGTGCTCGGGCGACAGCGGGTAGTCGACGCCAACTACCGCGAACCCGCCCGCCGCAGCATATTCGCGCATCAGTCGGTCGTGGGTGTCGATGCTGAACAGCGTGAACCCGCCGCCATGCAGATAGACCAGGGCGGGCGCGGGGGGCCGACGCGCCTTCCGGCAGATAGACCCGGATATGGAGCGACCCGGCACCCGGATCGAATACCCGCTCCACCGTCCGCGCCATCGCCGGCCCACCCTCGGCCCAGCGCGACCGCACCGCTTCGCAGACCGCGCGCTGGCCGGGATAGTCGAGCGATGCGAGGGGCGGGTGCGCTGCCCAGCGCGCAGACATTTCGTCGAGGAAAGCGCGGATCTCGGGGTCGATCGTCACGGGTTGGGCAGCCACTGGGTTTCCTTCTCTTCGCCCGCAAACCAGGGCGCGGGCAGTTTCCGCCGCTGCGGCCAGAGTTCGTCGAGCGTGTCGGCGTCGAACAACTGCCCGCCGCGCATCACAAGGCTGACCGAGCGCGTGTTGCGGATATCGGCCAGCGGGTCGCGGTCGAACACCACCAGATCGGCATATTTGCCGACCTCCAGCGTGCCCATGTCGTTGAGCCGCCCGATGACCTCGGCCGCGCCCGCAGTCGCCGCATGGAGCACCGCCATCGGCGTCATCCCGCCGAGCACATGGGCCTCCATTTCGTAATGATAGCCAATGCCCGGATCGTCGCCATGTGCCCCCATCCCGACCGGCGCCCCCGCTTCGGCCAGGCGCGCCGTATCCCGCGCCAGCGCCGGCGCGCGGCTGGCGGCGAGCGAAGACCAGTCGCGTTGCGCCAGCTTCGACGCGATCGTCGCGGGGGGCCAGAAACGGCGGACTTTGGGATCGAGCGCGGGGTCGTATTTCGCGACGAAATGATGTCGAGCCGCCGGGCCGCTGGTGTTGACGAGCAGGGTCGCGACATAGCTGGTGCGGGTCAGCGCGAACAGCTTGATGACATCCTCCTGCAGTGGCGCGACAGGAAGCGCATGCTCGCTGCCCGCATAGCCGTCGAGCAATTGCGTCAGGATCAGCTTGGGATTGTGGCTCCCCTCGGTGGTCGGGATCAGCCCCTGCGCACGCGCCTCCATCGCAATCCACTGGCGCACCGTCCGGCTCTCGCCGCGATATTGCTTGATGTTGGTCAGACCCCAGGCTTCGCTATAGCGGCGCAATACCGCGCGGACCTGTTCCTGCGACGTGAACCGTTCGCGTGCGAAGATACCGGGGCCGGTCGAACGCAGTCGTGGCGCGACCATCAGCCCGGCGTCGATCAGATCCTGATACGCAATCTGGTCGATGCTCAGCGTCGAAGGGTCGAACGCAGTGGTTACGCCAAAGGCGAGCCGCGCGCGCATCGACGTATCTTCATAGGCAATCGCATAGCGGCGGATCGAGCCGATATGGTCGTGATCGTCGATCAGTCCCGGCGCGACCGTCTTGCCGCCCAGCTCACGCTCCGGCGTTCCGGCGGTCACGGCGAAGCTGTTGCGCGGACCGATCGCCGCGATCCGGTCACCGGTGATCAGGATGTCGGCATCCTCGATGATGCGGTCGCCCCCAGCCATCGTCAGTGCGCGCGCACCGCGCAGCAGGATGCTGCCCTGCGGTTGGGCGCGCGGCAGTTCGGCGATCAGTTCGATATGGGTCGTTGGCACCGCCGCGGTCGCACCGGGCAGCGTCTGCAGGAAATTGCCCACCGACCAGACCAGCGCGCCATCGCCGCGCCAGTCATAATAATTGGCCCCGATATCGGTGACCTGTCGCGCGGGGCTGTCCACTGCAGCGAGATCGACCGGCTTCTCCGGATCGGCGGGGACGGGCAGCAGATACAACTGCTCGCGCGCCTGCGCCGCCAGCCATTTGCCGTCCGGGCTGATCCGGATATCGTCCATCTTCGCTGGCGCTTCGGTGAAATAATAGTTCTGGGTCAGCAGCCTGGCCACGTCGCGCTTCGTACCGGTGGTGAGGTCGATGGCGACGAGCCCGTCGTCGCTGATCAGATGCACGACACCCGGCGCAGCGCGGGTGAAGTGCGGGCGCTGGCCGAGATTGCCGCGCGCGACGACCCGCGCCGCGCCGCCGCTCGCGGGGATCGCGACCAGCTCGCCGGGCCGGATCGGCGACACGATATAGCCGCTCAGCTGTCGCGCCGCCGCCGCCGAGCGTACCGCCACCACGCTCCGCCCGTCGGGGGTGAAGGCGGGCCAGGTGTAGAAAGCGGACAGCGTACTCAGCTTCACCGGCGCGCTCCTGCCGTCCGCCGCGACGGTCCATATCGCCCCGCCGTCACGTTCGCTCCAGGTGACATAGGCGATGCGCTTGCCATCGGGGCTCCAGCCGGGCTGGGACGCAGGGTCGCCGGTGATCGGCAGGCGTAGCGACGACCCGCCCGTAACCGGCTGAACATAGATGCTGCCGAGCGCGGCGAAGGCGACACGCTTTCCGTCCGGCGACGGGCTCGTCCCCATCGGCAGCCTGGCGCGCACCGGCCCGGTCGGCTCGCGCACCGCGATGCGGGTCGGCATTCCGACCTCAAGGTCCAGCTTAGCGGTGAACGGGATGCGCGATGCCGTCGAACCATCGACCGGACGGCGCTCGATCCGGCCATCGACCGCGATCAGGATCGCTTTGCCATCGGGCGTAAAGGTGTAGCGCGGGATCAGGTCCATCCACGCCGCGCCGTTCATCAGGTCGAGCGGTGCCGGGCCGAGATCGCGGTCGAGCCCGGTGGTCAGGTCGCGCACCCGCAACCGCGTCTCCGCCATCCGCCGCGTCGCATAGGCGAGCAGCCTTCCGTCGGGGGAGATTGCAGGGCGGAAGAAGGTTTCCTTCGCCGCCTCGCGCGCGCCCGAACTGGTGATGACCGGCTGTTCCGCGCCGGTTGCGATATCGCGTCGCACGATCGTCCACGCGACCGGCTGATCGAACGACATATCGGCGACGGTGCGCGCGTAGTAGAGATATTTCCCGTCGCGCGACGGCGATACGCCGAGCGTGCTCTGTTCGCCGCGCGCGGTCTTGATCGGCGCGACCAGCTCGCCCGGCCCGCCATCGACAGGGTGCCGCCACAGCTCGTAATGGCCCAGGCGGATGCGGTTGCGGCTGACATAGACCGACTTGCCATCCGCGCTCCATTCGGGCGAGGTGCGCACCGCGCCCTCGTCCTCGGACGTGATCCGCCGCGCGTCGCTGCCATCGGTGCGAGAAATCCAGACATTGTCGCCGCCCGACCGGTCGCTGACATAGGCGATCCATTGGCCGTCTGGGGAGAAGCTCGGCTGAACCTCGAACGCGATCCCCTGTGCGATCGGGGTCGCGCGGCCGCCAGTGATGGGCATGGCGTAGAGTTCGCCCAGCATGTCGAACAGGATCGTCTTGCCGTCGGGCGACACCGCCAGCGACATGAAGGTGCCGCTCGACACCTCATAGCTGAGGGTCCGGCGTTCCTTCATCGGCAGATCGTCCTTCGCCAGCGCCGGCACTGCCAGCGCGAGCAGCGAGACCACAGCCAACGCACCCCGAACCATGAGCTTCCCCCGCAACCGACCTGCCGATCCTAACCCGCCCATCGTCGGGCCGAAACGGGCCAAGTCCGGATTTTCGTGCGCGCCAATCACGTCAAATGCCCATGCGCGCGCGGCTCACGCATCCGCAGCGCGACGATGAAGGCGACCGCGCAGATGGCGGAGACATACCAGGCAAATGCCTGTTCATGCCCCTGTTGCTTCAGCAGCAGCGCCGCCCATTCGGCAGTCCCGCCGAAGATCGCCGAGGCGATGGCATGGCCAAGCCCGACCCCCAATGCGCGGACGCTGGCGGGGAACAGTTCGGCTTTGAACAGCCCGGAGACCGAGGTGTAGAACGACATGATGAACAGCGCGGCGAACACCAGCAGCCCCGCGCTCCACATCGACTGCGCGGTCGCGATCCCGCCGAGCAGGGGCACCGCGAACAGCGTCATGCCCCCTGTAAAGATCAGCAGGTTGGTCCGCCGCCCGATGCGGTCCGACAGGGTGCCGAGGATCGGCTGGAGCAGCAGGAAGACGAAGGTAACGACCAGCATCGTTCGGCTGGCGTCGGTCACGCTCATCCCCGCGGTATTGACCAGATATTTCTGCATATAGGTGGTGAAGGTGTAGAGGCTGACCGCTCCCGCAGCGCTCAGCGCCATCACCACCAGCATCGCGCGCGGGTGCCTGAGCAGCGCTCTGAGCGATCCGGCATCCTCGCCTTTGCCCGCCGGCTCGGCGGTCTCATGCATCAGGTTGCGCAACAGCAGGAAGCCGCCCGCGAGCACCGCGCCGAGCAGGAAGGGCAACCGCCAGCCCCATTCGCGGATCGCCTCCTCGCTCATCGCCGCCTGAAGCCCGAAGATGACCAGCAATGCGAAGAGCTGCCCGCCGATCAGCGTGACGAACTGGAACGAGGCATAGAAGCCGCGCTTCCCGGGTTCCGCGATCTCCGACAGATAGGTCGCCGCCGCGCCATATTGGCCGCCGGTAGAAAATCCCTGCATCAGCCGCGCGACCAGAAGCAGGGCGGGTGCCGCGGCGCCGATCGTCGCATAGGTGGGCAGGATGCCGACGAGCAGCGATCCAGCGCCCATCAGGACCACCGACGCGATCATCGCCGCGCGCCGTCCGCGCCGGTCGGCATAACGACCGAAGAACCAGCCCCCCAAAGGCCGGATCAGGAATCCGGCAGCATAGATTGCGGCGACGTTGATGAGTTGCGCCGTTCTGTCTCCCTCGGGAAAAAAGGCCGAGGCGAAGTAGAGCGCGGTATAGGCGTACGCGTAAAAGTCATACCATTCGATCAGATTGCCGACCGATCCCGCGACAGCGGCGCGCGCGCGCGTCCTGCGGTCGAGCGGCAGCGGGTGCGCGGGGCGCGTGTCGAGCGGGGCGTCCCCGTCAGCGGGCACGCCGATCATTCCGGGAATTCCGGCCATCTTTCCTCTCCTGAACGGGCGCGCGGCGAACACCGGCCTGCCCGTGGCTGTTATCCGGCGAGTTCGCGCGAGCGCGCCGCTGCCGCATCGACGACCGACTGGACGAGCCGGTCGATCGCATCGTCCTGATCCATCTGCACAAGGCCTGCAGCGGTGGTGCCGCCGGGACTGGTCACCTGCCGCCGCAACTCGGCCAGCTCGGCCGGGTCCGCGCCTGCCAGCGCCGCCGCGCCGGTAAAGGTCGCACGCGCGAGCTGCATCGCCAGATCGGCAGGAAGCCCCGCCTGCGCCCCCGCCTTCGCCAGCGCTTCTGTGAAGCGGAAGAAATAGGCCGGACCGCTCCCCGATACCGCGGTCACCGCGTCGATCTGACGCTCGTCGTCGAGCCACACCACCGGGCCGGTCGGCGCGAGCAGTGCGTTGACGGTGGCAAAATCGCTCATCCGCACATCGCGCCCCACGACCGCCGCCGTAATCCCCTGCCCGATCGCGGCGGGGGTGTTCGGCATGGTCCGCACCAGCCGCCCGCTGTTCAGTGCGTCGCCGAGCCCCTGCAACGTGATCCCGGCCATGATCGACACGAACAACGCATCGCGCGCCGCCAGCGAATGCAGCGCTCCCCCGATCGCGGGAAAGACCTGCGGCTTGACCGCCAGCACCACGGCAAGATCGCTACTGGCTTCGACATCGGCCAACGCATCGACCCGCTCCGCGCCCTCGGGCAGATCAGCAGCCAGCGGATCGAACACCAGGACGCGATGCGCGCCCGCCCAGCCGCGCGCCATCGCGCCGCCCATCCGTCCGCACCCGACCAGCAGCACATCCATCAGCGCGCATCCCTGTAGCGTTCGGCGAGGACGTCCTGGCGCGACCGGTTCGATACCTCGCGCCCCTCGATAATCACCCGCACCGCGATGCTCGACGGCTCGAGCGGGTCGCCGTCCCACACCACCAGATCGGCGTCGGCACCGGGGATGAGCGTGCCGCCGCCCCGTCCCCAGATCGCCAGCGGCGCAGTGGTGACTGCGCGCAGCCCCTCGATCCAGCTCAGGCCGTTTGAGACCGCAAGTCCCGCGCCCTCGCGCAGTGCCATGCCCGCATTATAGTTGCTGTGGATCGCGCCGCCCGCCTGACCGATCGCGATCGCCACGCCCGCACGGCGGAGCAGGATCGCATTGTCCTGACGCGCGCCGAGCTGGTCGAAGCTGCCAGGCAGATTGACCTGCGGGTCGAGCACTACCGCGACCTTCGCTGCCGCGAGTTCGTCCGCTGCGCGCCATGCTTCGGTTCCGCCCACGATCACCACCCGGATGCCGAACTCCCGCGCCAGCGCCGCCGCCTGACGGATGTCGCTCTCGCGATGCGTCTGGATCGCGAGCGGGACATCGCCGCGCAGCACCGCGCGGATCAGCTGCTCGCCGGCGCGCTTGCCCGGCGGCGGGCCGCCCCCTTTGCCCTTCCTGCCCTTGCCCTTTTGCGGGGTTGGCTCCGGGCGCGCGTCGAGCAGCGCCTTGCGCAGCGCGGTCCATTGCACTGCGCGAGATCCCAGCCTGTCCCACGCGCCGCCGCCGATCACTGCATAGACGCCGACATCGGCGGCGTCGCGGATATCGACCCCGTCGCGCAGCCGGACCATGCTCGCCTCGCCGCTGAACGGGGCGAAGCGCGAGGGCGACGGGTAAACCAGCGCGCGGGTGATGCCGTCGGCCCGCGCGAGGCTGACCAGCGTCGAATTTCCGTTGAGCGCGCTGCTCATGTCGAACCCGGCATTGCGCTCGTCCGCCGACGCCATGTCGCGGGTGTCGCCCGATCCGGACACTTCGACCAGCCCGATCTGGGTCGCGGCGTTGACGAAACCGGGCGTCACCGGCCTGCCGCGCGCGTCGATGACGCTCGCGCCTTCGGGCACCGCGCCACCCGGCGTGACCGAGACGATCTTGCCACCCGCAATCACGATTGTCGCGTCGCGGACCGGGGCATCGCCCTCCAGCGTCCACGCCTCGGCATGGGTCACGGCGATCGTCTGGGCCGAAACCGGCGCGGCGATTGCCAGCGCGATCAGCGATGCGGCAATTCTCATGGCTTCACACCCCCGCGCCCCGCCTCGAAGTCGGAGACCGGCCCCGTCGGCGGGCGGTTGCGATCATAGGCGACCGCGCCGTCGATCAGCACCAGATCGGCCTTGCTGTAGATGCTGAACGGATTGCCCGACCACAACACCACATCTGCCCGATAGCCCGGCGCGAGCGTACCGACGCTTTTGTCGAGCCCGAGCAGCTTTGCCGGATTGCTGGTCGTCCATTTGATCATCACTTCAGGCGGGGTTTCGATCCCGATGCGTCGCCCCGCCGCCGCCGCCTTTGCCGCGGCGATGTTGAGCCGCTGGCCATCGGCGGGCGAGTCCGAATGCATCATCACGCACACCCCGGCGCGCTCCAGCAGCGGGGCTTCGGCGCGCACTGCGTCCTGGGCCTCCATCTTGAAGCCCCACCAATCGGCCCAGACCGCAGCGCAGGTTCCCGCCTCACGCAACAGGCCGGGGATCTTGTACGCTTCGGTCGCGTGATGGATCGCGCCGATGGTGAAGCCGAACTCCTTCGCCACCGCCATCACCGACGCGATGTCGTTGGCGCGATAGCAATGGAAATTGACCCGGATATCACCCGCCAAAATCCCGGCCAGCGTCTCGAGCTTGAGGTCGCGCTCGACCGCCGCGCCGCGCTCCACCGCGCGCTTGTACGCCTGCGCGTCGAGGAAGGACTGGCGCATGAATGCGACTACGCCCTGGCGGCTGGTCGGGCCATCATTCTTGTCGTCGGCACCCCAGCTCTTGGGGTTCTCGCCGCACGCCATCTTGAATCCCTGGACACTGCCCACGGCCTTCATGCCCCACACGGTCGGCGCACGCACCGGCTTCACCACCACCGATCGCCCGGCAAAGATCGGGGTCGATCCGGGAAGGATCTGGATCGTCGTCACCCCCGCCGCCAGTGCGCGGTCGAACGCCATGTCCTGCGGGTTCACCGCCGTCTCGATCCAGGTGTCGGCGCTGTCGGGCGTCGCCACCTCCGACACGTCGCTCGCTTCGCGGTCGATCGCGGTAAGCGGGAGTACCCAGGTGCCGCCATGGCTGTGGACGTCGATCACGCCGGGCGTGACCCAACGGCCGTTGGCATCGACTTCACGCACGCCGGGATTGGCGATTCCCTTGCCCACAGCGACGATCCTGCCGCCGCGCACCAGCACGTCGCCGCCGTCGATCCGCCCGCCCGCGCCGTCGAGTATGGTCGCGCCGCGCAGCAGCATGTCGTCGGGCGCCGGGGTCTGATACCGGCTGGGGAACGGGTCGAGCGTCCAGGGTGCCACCGATTGCGCCCCCGCAATGGGCGCAGCAAGCAGCGCCATGGCCGCAACGCCGCACCCGATCCTGTTCCCCCGCCGCATCGCTCACCGCCCCCGGTTGAACCGGCGCATCCACGCCGCAATGTCGCCATCAGGCAGCGCATCGAGAATCGCGTCCAGCGTCGCCGAATCCTCGTCCTGCCCCAGCTTGAACTTGCCCGAGACACGGGTCACCCGTGCGCGAAACCCGATGATCCGGTCGAGCATCGCATGATAGCGCGGCCCCAGCTCCTCCACGCCCCAGGCCGCAGGTCTCCCCGCCTCCATCGCATCGACCAAAACCTTGAGAGACATTTCGGTCAAGGCGCTGTCGAATTCGACCTCCGCACCGATCGTCAGCTGCGCATAGTTCCAGGTCGGTGCCCAGTCGCGCCGTCCCGCATGTTCGGGACTGACATAGGCGTGCGGGCCGGTGAACAGCATCGTCGCCTGCGGATCAACGACCAGCGCGGCATGGAGCGGGTTGGAGCGCATCAGATGTCCGATCAGCTCGACCAGCCGCCCGGCATCGTCGAACACGCCGATCAGCGGCAGCAGGCTCGCTTCCATGGCTGCGGCCGGACCGCCGCAGACCCAGGCGAGCGGATGCGCCTCGACCAGCGCGCGAACATCGGCATCGCCGAACCGTTCGAACAGCGGAACCCCTGCCCCCGTCATGCCGTCCGCTTCACTCATCTGCCCCGTTACCCGTATCGAATGGCCCCCCTTGTTTCCGATGACTGGGGTAGGGACAAGCACCAATTCATAAAAGGTCGATGGTCCACCGCCCGGTTGCGTGACCGTTTTATTGCGGTTAGCATTGGACCCGACATAGGCCAATTTATTGCAATGGAGATGGTCCAATGCTGCGACCGTGGCAAGTCAGCCTGGGGGATCGCATCGATCCGTCCCGCGACGTTCCCATCTATATGCAGATCATTCAGGCGTTGATCCGCGACATCGAGCGCGGACGGCTGACGTCGGGCACCTATCTTCCCAGCAGCCGCGAACTGGCGACCATATTGCGGGTCAACCGCAAGACAGTGGTGCTGGCCTATGAGGATCTGATCGCGCAGGGCTGGCTCGATTCGGCGGGAACGCGCGGGACGATGGTCTCCGCCTCGCTGCCCGAACCGGTCAACCGCCAGCGCGCCGGGGTCGAGGCGACGATGAGCGACGCGCCTATCGACTATCGCTACGCGCCGCCGCCCGAACGCCCCCTGGCGCTGCCGTCCGGCCCCGGCCTCAAGCTGGACGAAGGCGCACCCGACGGCCGCCTGTTCCCCGCCGACCTGCTCGCCCGCGCCTATCGCGCCGCCGCCCAGCGCGCATCGCGCGAAAACCTGTTCCAGTACGGCAACCCACGCGGATCCTTGCCGCTGCGGGAAAGCATCGCGACGATGCTGAAGAGCCAGCGCGGCCTTCCCGTCACCGCAGAAAACATCTGCATCACCCGAGGCAGCCAGAACGGCATCTTCCTCGCCGCCCATGTGCTGGTTCGCCCCGGCGATTCGGTGATCGTCGAGGCGCTGACCTATGAACCGGCGGTTGCCGCCTGCCGATCATTGGGCGCGAACATCGTGTCGGTCGGGCTGGACGAAGACGGGATCGACGTCGAGGCGGTCGAGCGTGCCTGTCGCCGCAACGCGGTGCGTGCGGTATTCCTGACCCCGCATCACCAGTTCCCTACGACCGTGTCGCTGCGCCCCGAGCGGCGGCTGCGGCTGCTGGAACTCGCCCACCAGTTCGGTTTCGCGATCATCGAGGATGATTACGACCATGAGTTCCATTTCGAATCGCAACCGCTGCTGCCGATGGCCGGCTATGGCCCCGGCCATGTCATCTATGTCGGGTCGATGTCCAAGCTGCTGCTGCCGGCATTGCGCATCGGCTATGTCGCTGCGCCGCCGCCGGTGATCGACGCGATCGCGCACATGGTGTCGCTGACCGACGGCATGGGTAACACGCTCACCGAAAATGCCGCCGCCGAACTGATCGAGAATGGCGAGTTGCGCCGCCATGCGCGCAAGGTGCGACAGGTCTATGCGAAACGGCGGGAGAATTTCGCGCGGGAAATCGACCGCGGCCTGGGCGACCTGGTGGAATACAGGATGCCCGATGGCGGGCTCGCCTTCTGGCTGCGCTTTCCGAACACCGATCTCGATACGATGGAGGCGCGCGCCGCCGCGATGGGGCTGCGCTTTGCCGCGTCGCGATCGTTCATGACCCGCGACGATGCGCCGCGTGGCCTGCGCATCGGCTTTGCCAGCCTGAATGAGCATGAGGCGCGCACCGCCATCGCCGCGCTGCGTGAGGCAGCGGGATGAACCGCACTGGTCCCGCGAACTCCCTCAACTTGGATGTTTTCCGATCCACTGCTTGGGCAGAGCTTGTACGGAAACGGGAGGAAACCAGATGAACTATCCGATGCTCGCCCTCGCCCTGCTCGCCGCCCCGCCGGTGCTCGCCCAGGACGCCCCGCCACCGGCAGCCGAGTCCGAACAATGGCCCGAAGCGTGGTTCGAGATCTTCAAGCTCGCCCCGGGCAAGCAGGAGGATTTCATCCGCCGCATCGCGCAGGTGGACGAGGTCGCGGCGGCGGGTGGGCAGCCGCCGATCCAGCTGTTCTTTCATGAAAATGGCGCGGATTTCGACGTCATCATCTTCAAGCCGGTGACGGGGCGCAAACCGACCGCCGAGCAACAGGCGGCGATGGCGAAGAAGCGCAAGGAGCTGGGAATGGAGAGCGGCCCGGCCTATTTTGTCGGCATCCGCGAGCTGATCGCCGAACATACCGATTCAAAGACCTATGGCCCGCTGTCCGCTGCAACTTGGCTGGCCAAGCTCGACAAATGGCGCGCCGAGAACCCACCGCGCGTCAAGGGAGGCAAGTGATGATCGGTCGCCGTAGCGTCGTCGCCCTTGGTGTCGGCAGTGCCGTCGCCGCCATCAGCCATCGCGCATTGGCCGGCAGCGATGATCTGCTCGACACCGCCTATATCAATGCAAAGGTCTGGACAGGGGCGGGGCCGGATGTCCGCACCGACGCGATCGGCGTGAAGGGCGACCGCATTGCGGCGATCGGGGCCGATGCGGTGCGCGCGCGGACCGGCAAGCGCACCCGTGTCGTCGACCTGCAAGGGGCGTTCGTGACCCCTGGCTTCATCGACCCGCATGTTCATTTCGTGAAGGCGTCGATCATGCTGTCGCAGGCGTCGTTGCGCGACGCCGCCAATCCGAAGGAATTCGTCGAGCGCGTCGCCGCTGCCGCAAAGGCACTGCCCAAGGGGCAATGGCTGGAGGGCGGCAATTGGGATCAGGACCGCTGGGGCGGCGAAATGCCGCACCGCAAATGGATCGACGCGGTCACTCCCGACACGCCGGTCGCGGTGATCCGCTATGATCTGCACATGCTGTTGCTGAACTCGCTGGCGCTCAAGCTGGTGGGGATCGACCGCAATTCGGTCGCCCCGCCTGGGGGCGTGATCGAACGCGATCCCGACGGCGAGCCGACTGGCATCGTCAAGGACGCCTCAAAGGACATGGTGCTGCGCGCAATCGGGCAAAAGAGCGATGCGCAGATCGATGCCGCCGCGCGCAGCGGCATTGCGCTCGCGCTCAGCAAGGGGGTGACACAGGTCCATCCGACCGAGAAGGAATCGGTCAGCTTCGATTGCACCCGCCGCCTGCATGCGCGGGGCGAAGCGGGCATCCGCTTCCGTCATTATCTGCCGCTTCAGGACTGGGAGGCGCAGGCTGCGCTGATTGCACGCGAAGGGCGCGGCGACGACTGGGTGCAATGGGGCGGGTGCAAGGTCGCGTTCGACGGATCGCTGGGCTCGCGCACCGCGAAGTTCTACGAACCCTATCTCGATGATCCGACCACGCGCGGGATTATCGTCACCGATCCCGCCGACCTGCGCCGCTGGACCGAGGGCGCGGACAAGGCCGGACTTCAGGTCACCGCCCATGCGATCGGGGACGAGGCAAACGACATCGTCCTCGACACGCTCGCCGCCGTTGCCAGGGCCAATGGGCCGCGCGACCGCCGCTTTCGGGTCGAGCATGTCCAGCACATGAAGCCGCACGCCATCCCGCGCTTCAAGGCGCAGGATATCGTGGCGTCGGTTCAGCCCTATCATGCGATCGACGATGGCCGCTGGGCGGTGCGCCGGATCGGCGAAGAACGGCTGGAGACGAGCTTTGCCTTTGGATCGCTGGTCCGGTCCGGCGCGCATGTCTGCATGGGGTCGGACTGGCCGGTCGCGCCGATGGACCCGTTCACCGGCCTCGACGCCGCGGTCAACCGCGAAACGCTGGACGGCAAGCATCCCGATGGCTGGCATCCCGCGCAGCGGGTGACGCTGGCCCAGGCACTGCGCTGCTACACCAGTGAGGGTGCCTATGCCGGGTTCAACGACATGAAAATGGGGCTGATCGCGCCCGGCTATCTCGCCGACTTCGCGGTCATGGATCAGGATCTATTCGCGATTGATTCGCATTTGCTTAAGCGAACGACAGTGCTACGGACCATTGTCGGCGGCGTTCAGCGTTTCGGCTGAATGCTTTACCGGGGGGCATCGCAATCTTGCCGATTGGACCCCCGCATGTGTGGGAACTGGATGTTTCAAGGGCCAGTTCCGGCGGACATGTTGATCCTGCGATAACAGGCTTGGACCCAGATCCAGCCGTGTCGGGAGGGAACACACAACCAGTTCGGGGAAGTATCATGGTTTCCAGGAAGAATGCACTGCGCGGAACCGGCCTTGCGGCGATGGCTGCGGCCATGCTGGCCAGCGTGCCGGCCCTCGCGCAGGATACGCAGAGCGATGACGAAGTGCTCATCACCGCCCAGCGCGACAACCAGAGCCAGGTCAGCCGCAGCGGCAAGCTCGGCGCGCTGGGCGATCAGGACGCGATGGACACGCCCTTCTCGGTCAAGAGCTACAATTCCGCGCTGATCCTCAACCAGCAGCCCCAGACGCTCGGACAGGTACTCGAGAACGATCCTGCGATCCGCGTCAGCACCGCGTTCGGCACGCCCGCCGAGCTGTTCGTGGTGCGCGGGTTCAACCTCGCCTCGGACGATATCGCGTTCAATGGCATGTATGGCCTGACGCCGCGCCAGCTGGTCGCACCGGAGCTGTACGATCAGGTCCAGGTGCTCAACGGTGCCAGTGCCTTCCTCAACGGTGCGGCGCCGGGCGGCTCGGGCCTGGGCGGCGGCATCAACCTCATCTCGAAGCGCGCAGCTGCGAAGGATCTGAACCGCGCGACGCTCAACTATTCGGGCACGGCGCATTTCGGTGGTGCATTCGATTTCGGACGGCGCTTCGGCAATGGCGAATTCGGTGTCCGCCTCAACGGCGCGTTCCGTGCGGGCGACACGGCGGTGGACGACGAGTTCCGCCGAGCCACCGTGTTGGGTGCGAGTTTCGACTGGAACTCGGGCGACCTGCGCCTGACCGCCGACTTCGCCTATCAGCGGCTGTTCGTGCGCGGTTTGCGCCACAAGGTCGCGATCCCGACCACAACCACCGTGATCCCGGTCGTGCCGCGCGGCGACGTCAATTATTCGCAGCAATGGCAGACCTATGAGCAGCGCGACGTGTTCGGCATCGTCGGCCTGGAATATGACTTTGCCGAAAACGCGATGTTCTACGCCTCGTTCGGCGCGCGCGACGGAATGGAAGAGGGCGTTTCGCTCAATGCGGTCACCCTCACCAACCTGACGACGGGCGCCGCGGTCAGCGGCAACGCACAATTCACGCCCCGCACCGACAATAACGAAGCCGCGCAGGCCGGCTTCCGCGTGAAGGGCAACACGTTCGGCATTTCGCACCAGCTCAATCTGGGCGGATCGCTCAGCTGGCAGGTCAACCGCAACGCCTATCAGCGCTATGGCACCTACACGACCAACATATACAACCCGGTCCAGGTCGCGCGCCCTGCCGAAACGACGGTGCGGGGCGGCAATCTGACCAATCCCTTCCCGGTCGCGCGGACCCGCTATCACAGCTTCTACGTGTCCGACACGCTGGGCTTTGCCGACGATATGGTGTTCCTGACCGTCGGTCTGCGCCACCAGATCATCGAGGATCGCCGCTACGCCTATAACCAGACCGGCGCGATCCCGCCGGGCGGCCAGACCAGCCGGTACAAGAAGGGCACCACCACGCCTGTCGTCGGCCTGGTCATCAAGCCGAGCGAAAGCATCTCGCTCTATGCCAACCGGATCGAAGGGCTGGTCGCCGGCAGCGTCGCGCCGGTCGATGCCGCGCTGATCAACTCGGGCGAAGTGTTCGCGCCGTTCAAGACCACGCAATATGAGTTTGGCGGCAAGGCGGCGATCGGCGATTTCAACGCATCGCTCGCATTCTACCAGCTCAAGCGCCCGAATGCATTCACGCGCGACATTTCGCCGCTGCCCGCGACGGGGCCGACCCGCATCTTCGTCGTCGAGGGCGAGCAGCGCAATCGGGGCGTCGAACTCGCGCTCGACGGCGAACTGACCACGGGGCTGCGCCTCATCGCCGGTGCCGCGATCAACGACGCAAAGCTGACCCGGAACGCGGATGCGACGCTGAACGGCATGAAGGCGGTCGGCGTGCCCGACTATACCGCCAACGCGAATGTCGAATGGGACGTGGTGGGCGGCCTTACCGTCACCGGGCGGGTGATGCACACCGGGCCGCAGATGGTGACGATGCGCAACACGCTGGAACTGGGCGCATGGACCCGCTTCGACCTCGGCGCGCGGTTCGTGACGGTGATGGGCGGCAGCCCGGTCACCTTCCGCGCCAATGTCGATAATGTGCTCAACGATCGCTATTGGGCGGCTTCGTTCACCAGCTTCCCGACCTTCGATGCGTCGCTGCTGCAAGGCTTGCCGCGCACCTTCAAACTGTCGGTGACCGCCGACTTCTGACGGAAGGAGGGCGCAGCGCGACGCTGCGCCCTCCCTCACGACTATGCGCTCGCGCTGCGCGCGCGCGTCCTTCGGTCGGGTTATGCCCGGGCAGCCGGGCTAGCGACCTTATGCGCCTTGCGCACCGGCCCGTTGGTCAGTTCATAGACGAGTATCGCCGCTTCCCAGTCCGGTACGTGACGTTCCGCAACCAGACGGGCAAGGAACGCGCCGTCAGACCGTCGCGCAACATCGTGCCGCGCAACGGTCTGTAGATGGGCGACCTGGGTATATTGTATGATGAACGATGTTTCGCCTAAGGCATGTGTTGCGGACTCCCGGAGTTTCTAGAATGCCCAAGGCGCTGAAGGTCGTCCCGCATGACGATGTGCTGACGATGCTGGAGTCCGGCGCGGCGGGCGACCTTGTCGAGTATGACGGCGGCAGCCTGAGGCTGGTGGATGTCGTGGAGCGCGGGCACAAGGTGGCGTTGCGCCCGATCGAGCGCGGCGCGCCGGTGCGCAAGTTTGGATTTCCGATCGGGCGGGCGAGCCAGTCGATTGCTCCGGGAGCGCATGTTCATTCGCATAATCTGGCGACTGCGCTGGGCGGGCAGGGCAGCTATGCCTATGCGCCCGGAAACGCGACGACGCCGGAACATGCGGCAGGGGCTGCGACGTTCATGGGCTATCGCCGCGCCGACGGCCGGGTCGGGACACGCAACGAAATCTGGATTCTGCCGACGGTTGGCTGCGTCGCGCGGACGGCGGAACGCATCGCGCGACAGGCGGGGGAGCGGGTCGCGCATCTGGTCGATGGTGTGCATGCCTTTGCGCATCCGCATGGCTGTTCGCAGCTTGGCCATGACCTTGACGGCACGCGCGCGATCCTGGCGAGCCTCGCATGCCATCCCAATGCTGGCGGCGCGGTGATCATCGGGCTGGGGTGCGAGGAAAATCAGGTCGCGGCGCTGCTCGACGAAATCCCCGAAGCGCGGCGCGGATCGGTGCGGTTCCTCGTTGCCCAGATGAGCATGGACGAGGTGGCCGAGGGGGTCGCGCTGGTCGAGGAACTCGCACAGGCGGCGACCGCAGAGCGTAGCCCGGTCGGACTCCAAGCGCTTGTTCTGGGGGTCAAGTGCGGAGGCTCCGACGGACTGTCGGGCCTGACCGCGAACCCGCTGGTGGGGCGGATGGCCGATCATGTGACCGCGGCGGGCGGTAGTGCGATCCTGACCGAGATTCCCGAGATTTTCGGGGCCGAACATCTGCTGATGGATCGCGCAGCGTCAAGCGACGTCTTTGATGCGATCGTGGAACTGGTAAACGGCTTCAAGCAGCATTTCATCGACCATGGCGAACCCGTGTCGGAAAACCCCTCGCCCGGAAATGTCGCGGGCGGGATCACCACGCTCGAGGAGAAATCGCTCGGCGCGGTGCAAAAGGGCGGCACGAGCCCGGTCGCCGATGTGATCAACTATGGCGCGCGGATCACGGCGCGGGGGCTGACCCTGCTGGAGGCACCCGGCAACGACGCGGTGTCGTCGACGGCGCTGGCGGCTGCCGGGGCGACGGCGATCCTGTTCACCACCGGGCGCGGGACGCCACTCGGCTTTCCGGTGCCGACGATCAAGATTGCGTCCAATCACGACCTTGCCGCGCGCAAGTCTGGCTGGATCGACTTCGATGCAGGAATGGTGCTCGACGCGGGGATGGACGCGGCCGACTCTGCATTGCTTCAGGCGATCGTCGCGATTGCTTCCGGTCAGGAAACCGCCGCAGAACGCAACGGCGAGCGCGAGATTGCTATCTGGAAACGTGGAGTAACGCTGTGACCGTTCTTTGCCGCGCCACCTTGTCCAGCCTGCCCGCGAGCGTGGAGACGCCAGCAGGGCGGCCTGCGCTGTCCACCGGCATCGTCCATTTCGGTCCCGGCGCGTTTCACCGCGCGCATCAGGCGGCCTATATCGATCGCCTGCTGGCCGATGACCCGCGCTGGGGGATTGCGGCGGTGTCGATGCGGACGCGCGGCACAGTCGATGCGCTGGCGGCGCAGGATGGGCTGTACACGCTGGCAATCCGCGACGCGGCGCCGTCGCTGCGGGTGATCGGCGCACACAGCGCGTTCCTTGGCCCAGAGGATGCGGCGCATACCAGCGCCTTGCTGGCCGATCCGGGCGTGCGGCTGGTCACTTCGACCGTCACCGAAAAGGGCTATTGCCTTGCGCCCGACGGGACGCTTGATTTGGCCCACCCCGACATCGTCCACGATCTGGCAGGGGCAGCGATGCCGCGCTCGGTTGTGGGCTGGATCGTCCAGGGGCTTGCCGCGCGACGATCAGCGAGAGTCGCGCCGTTCACGGTCATGCCGTGCGACAATCTGGCGGACAATGGGCGCAAGCTGCACGCGGCGTTGGTCGCCTATGCGGGGCAGATCGATGCCGAACTGGCGGCATGGATCGCGACGGAGGTCGCGGTGCCGTGCACGATGGTCGATTCGATCACGCCGGCGAGCGATGCCTGCTTCCTGTCGGACCTGGCCGCGCAACTCGGTGTCGAGGATGCGGCGGCGGTCCAGCGCGAATCCTTCGCACAATGGGTGGTCGAGGATCGCGGCATCGACTTCGGCCCCGACCTCGAGGCTGTGGGCGTCATCCTGACCAGCGACGTGGCGGCATGGGAACGGGCCAAGCTCCGCATCCTCAACGGCGCGCACTCGAGCATCGCCTATCTTGGCCTGCTGCGCGGGGCGGGGTCGGTGGCGGAAGCCATGTGCGACGTCGCGCTGGCACGCTTCGCCGACGATATGGTGCGCGACGAAATTCAGCCCTTTGTCGGTACCGTGCCGGGGCTCGACCTGGATCAGTATCGCGCCGACGTGATGCAGCGCTTCCGCAATCCGGCGATCGTCCATCGGCTGGAGCAGATCGCGATCGATGGGTCGCAGAAGATTCCCTATCGGCTAGGGGACTCGCTGGCGGCGAACCGCGCTGCTGGCGTGTTGCCTGGACATATCGTCACGGCGTTGGCGGGGTGGATCGTGTTCCTGCACGAACGCGCGCGCTCTGGCACGCCGATCGCCGATCCGCATGCGGCGGCGATGGCTGAGCTTGCCGGGGGCACAGACGCGGCGGGCTTCGCGCGGGCACTGGCAGAGCGGGATATCGGCCTCACCCGCGCACTGCTCGTGGACGCGGCGCTGATGCGCGCGCTGGAACGGGCGGTATGCGCTGTCGCCGCCCGCGATTGGGATGCGACGCCGCTGGCCGGCTGAGTTCCGCTGGCGCGTCGCGATCGCCCGGTGGCAATTTGCGCCGATCGTCGGGACGCCGTCCAAGGGCTGTTCGCCGTCCAGTTGCACGCAAATCATCAATTCGGAGACGAACTACTGGCTCCCCCGACGGCGCCAATCTGGGCGAACTGGTCGAACGGTTGCTGCGCATATGACCGCGCTCGCGGCGCGGGTCTTCGATGTTGAACCGTCGCAAAGGACGCGATTTCGCAGTCCGCGAAACAGCCCCCGTCACAGCCCCGGATTAGACGTGAATGATTGCGGACGTGCCGGGACCCTGATCGGGAAAAAATCTAGGTTTTCCGGGGCTTTAGCTCATTCGCGCGAGGTGCTGCGAATGGGTGGCTGGTGCCAGAAGAACACTCCCATCGGCACCCAAGTAGCTGATTTCCTACGCGAATTGGCAGTGGGAAATCACCAACACCATCAATAGCACCATCATATCTTCTGGAAAAGGCTGGATTTCCACGGACCAAGCATGTTTTCCGCCGGAACGAAGGCGTGCCGGTTGATGCGGCCCTTGATCATCAAGAAAGGCCTGCCCAGGCCCCAGCACACCCCACCGAGCAACACGAGACTGTCGCCTAGAGCAAATCGCGCGTAGTTGATCATGCGCCCTGATCGTTCACGAACGCAATGCGACCAAAGAAGAACATCAGGCCGGTCGTTCAAGCGAGTCTATGATCGGGCAGTCGGGGCGGTCGTCACCGCAGCAGCGTGCCGCCAGATCAAGCAGCGCTCGCCGCATTTTTTCGAGCGCCTCTGCCTTGCGGTGTAGTTCCTCGGCGCGCGCGGTCGCCAGCGACTTAACGTCGGCCGACGACCGTGCGCCGTCGTCCCACAAATCAAGCAGCGTTCTGATCTCTTCGATAGGGAAGCCAAGGTCGCGGGCGTTGGCGATGAAGCGCAACCGATGCATGTCGGCGTCGGAATAATCGCGGTAGCCGCTGTCCCGGCGCGGCGGTGCCGGGACGAGGCCGATCTTCTCGTAGTGCCGGATCATCCGCTGCGAGACACCGCTCGCCTCCGACGCGGGTCCGATTTTCATAGTTTCACCTGGTTTAAGCGCAGGGCATTGAGGACGACGGTGAAGGAAGACAGCGCCATCGCCGCGCCCGCGAACATCGGCGACATCAGGATGCCGAACGGGGGATAGAGCACGCCCGCCGCAATCGGTACGCCGAGCCCGTTGAAGAGGAACGAGAAGAATAGATTCTGGCGGATGTTGCGCATCGTCGCATCGGCCAGTCTGCGTGCTCGGACGATCGCGGTCAAATCTCCACGGGTCAGCGTCATCCCCGCACTCTCGATCGCCACATCGGTACCCGTTCCCATCGCCAGCCCCACGTCCGCCGCCGCCAGTGCGGGCGCGTCGTTGATGCCGTCGCCGGCCATTGCGACCTTCGCCCCAGCCGCCTTCAGTTCGTCAACGATACGCGCCTTGTCCTCTGGCCTGAGATCGGCACGAACATCGTCAAGGCCGCCTACCGCGTGCGCGACCGCGTCGGCAGTGGCCTGGTTGTCGCCCGTAAGCATGATGACTTTCAGACCCTCGGCGCGCAGCGCGGCGATCGCCTCGCGGGCATTGGCGCGGACCGGATCGGCGACCGCGAGCAGTCCTGCCGGCGACCCGTCGATAGCGATGAACATGACCCCGGCTCCAGTCTTCCGGTGCGGGTCGGCAGCAGCCTCCAGCGCGGACGGATCGGCGCCGACGCGGGTCATCTGCGCAGCGTTGCCGATCGCGACGATGCGGCCATCGATCACTCCGCTGACACCCAGACCGGTCTGGGATTCGAAGTTCTCCACCTTTCCAACGATGGCACCGCGTTCCGTCGCGGCCGTCACGATGGCGTGTGCGAGCGGATGCTCGGATTGTGCCTCGACCGCAGCGGCTAGGCCAAGCAAATCGTCTTGGTCGAATCCCGGCAGGGCTTGGGTGGCAACGAGCCTCGGCTTGCCTTCGGTGATCGTGCCGGTCTTGTCGATCACGAGCGTATCGACCTTTTCCAGTGCCTGTAGCGCTTCAGCATTCTTGACGAGGACGCCAGCATGTGCGCCGCGACCCGTGCCGACCATGATCGACATTGGGGTGGCGAGGCCAAGCGCACACGGACAGGCGATGATCAGGACCGCGATGGCATTGAGCAGTGCGTGGCCGAAGCGCGGCTCCGGTCCAACGAAATTCCATACGATGAACGCCGCGATCGCGATTGCGACCACCAGCGGCACGAACCAGCCCGAAATGCGGTCGGCAACCGCCTGGATCGGGGCGCGGCTGCGCTGTGCCTCGGCAACCATCCGCACGATCCGTGCAAGCATCGTGTCCGCGCCCACCGCACGGGCTTCCATGACGAGGCTGCCAGTACCGTTAACGGTTCCGCCGGTCAGCGCATCGCCTGCCGACTTCCCGACTGCTAACGACTCACCGGTGAGCATCGATTCATCGACCGACGAACGCCCTTCGATAACTATGCCGTCAACCGGAACCGCATCGCCCGGCCGGATGCGCAGCTTGTCGCCCGCCGCCACGTCACCGAGTGACACTTCTTCCTCCGAGCCGTCACCGCGGATGCGGCGCGCGGTCTTGGGCGCAAGATCCATCAGCGCGCGGATCGCGCGTCCCGTCGCCGCGCGGGCGCGCAGTTCCAGCACTTGCCCGAGCAACACCAGCGTCACCACGACGCCCGCTGCCTCGTAGTAGACTGGCACCATGCCGCCGTGCATGCGGAACGTGGGCGGGAACAGGCCAGGCGCGAAAGTCGCGACCAGACTGTAGAGGAAAGCGGCACCGACGCCGATCGCGATCAGCGTGAACATGTTGAGGCGCCGCGTCCGGATCGATATCCAGCCACGCTCGAAGAAAGGCTTGCCCGCCCACAACACGATCGGCGCAGAAAGCGCGAGTTGAACCCAGGGCGACGCGGCGGGGCTGACGATCTCGATGCCCAGCATCTCGGCGACCATCGACACGATTAGCAGTGGTACTGCGAGCGCGGCGGATACCCAGAAGCGGCGGGTGAAATCGACCAGCTCCGGATTGGGCGCATCGTCGAGTGAAGGCTCCTCCGGTTCGAGCGCCATGCCGCAAATCGGGCAGGTGCCCGGACCCTCCTGACGGACTTCAGGATGCATCGGACAGGTCCAGATCGCGCCCGGCATTGCCTTGGGTTCCGGACGCGGGGCATTGCTCAGATATTTGTCAGGGTCGGCGACAAATTTGGTCCGACAGCCAGCGCTGCAAAAGTGGTAATCTTCGCCGTCGTGCGCGGCATGATGCGCCGTTGTCGCGGGGTCGACGGTCATGCCACATACGGGATCTCTGACTGCCGACGTTGAGGGCTGGGTCGCGCAACAGCTGTGTTTGTTATGAGCGTTATGGTCGGCATGGGTCATCGAGTCGTCCTCCATGACCCGGCAATAATGTCTGACATCATGTCAGGGTCAAGCTGCTTATTTCTGGGCCGCCAGCCAAGTGTCGATTTCGGCGATCTCCGCGCGCTGGTCTCTGATGATCTTCTCCGCCAACGCCCGCGCCTCTGGATCGTCACCGTGACGCAGTTCGGTTTCGGCCATGGCGATCGCCGCCTGATGATGCCCCTTCATCTGCCGCATGAAATCCGTGTCGGCCTCGCCAGTGTACTTTGGCATGTTGGCGATCATGTCGTTCATCGACTTCTTGTACCCCTGGGTCGCCGGCGGGTCGCCGGGGCTGGCGGCTGACATGTCCATCGGCATCGTTCCGTTGGCGGCCGACGTGGCGGCCATATCGTGCGCGCTATTCTGCTGCGCATTGTCAGAACAACCTGCCACCGTCAGCGACCCGGCGAGCAATAGCGGGATTGCAAGATTCTTCATGGCTTTCTCCTAAGATCCACCACAACGCCCGGACGGACGATCCGTGCCAGTCAGTCGACCGGTGACAAAGTTCCAAGGATCGCCACAATAGCGAGGATGAGCACCGCCGCCACCGTCTCGACCAGGATCGCCAGCCGCAATCGGTGCTGCGCGATGGCCTGCCTATCGCCGCCCAATGCCATCTCCAGGGTCGGCACGAGCCGCCAGCGGTTGAATCCGGCCAGAGCAAGCATGACGCCAAACAGGGTGAGCTTCAGCACAAGTAGCTGTCCGTATGGTGTTCCAAATGTCGTGGAGAGACCGTCGACCCCGACGATTGCGACAAGGTTGATCGCTCCGCTGACGACGATCGCCGCGACGATGATCCCACCGATGCCGGAGAAGCGTGCCAGTGCGGCGAGCGCCGTTGTCGCCGCGCCCGGCGTCGCAAAGTCTAACAGCAGGAGCCGCACGAACATCGCCAGCGCTGCAATCCACAGCGCGCCCGCAACCAGATGAACAATATCGCTGCTGCGGTGCGCCCAGCCCAGCGCCGCTTCGGATGCGCCGGCATGACCGGTCCAGGCTAGCGAACCCAGCGCAACGAGCGCCAGCGCGGCCGCAACCGGCCTGCTCGCCCGCCCGGCGAGCTGGAACGCCGCTAGCAATCCGAGCGCTGCGGCGCGCACGATATGGGAGATGCCCATCGGCGTTTCAAACGCCATGAACGTGAGCATTTCCCGATCCAGTATGGCCAGGTCGTAGCCAGTCATGGCCAAGGACGTCGCAGCAAGCTGGGCGATTGTGATGACTACGCCTAGTATGGCCAGCCAGCCTATTACACGTCCGCCAATCGCCGGCGCATGTCGACCGAGACCGCCACCCATGGCGAGGCCCGCCAACAGCATGAGATCGGCATAGGCGGCGAAGCGCAGGCCGACCGCCACCCAGTCGCTCATGATCAGCGGACGCTGAAGCTGTGCTGGCCGGTGATGCGATGCGTGTCCGCGCCAATCACGACCCAGTCAGCGCGGTAGCTGCCAGCGGGCAACGGCTTGGCCGAGGTGAGGATGATCGACTTGCCATCGGCGGAAACGGCGCTGGTGACGCCCGCCATCTTCATTTCGGGGTGGTTCGCCATTCCCGGCATCCCGGTCATGATCAGCGTGGCAGTGGAAAGCTTGGGCGTCAGGCGCTCGCTGAAGGTCAGCGTGATCGTCGTCGTGCGCGCGACCGTTGCGTTCGCGGCGGGCGTCGCCGCGACCAGCTTGGGATGTGCGAACGCGGTTGCCGGGATCAGCACCATGGCGAGGGCGGCGATGACGGCGGCGAATGGATTGAACTTCATCTCGAACTCCTATGATATGCCCCCAATACGCAGTACCGGTTTTTACCCCTCAAACCGGCGTAGTTGAGGGATCGTGCATTCTCATACGTATGGGAAGCAGCGGATTACGAGGCAGTCATGCAAACCAATATCGACGATGCCCTTCAGCGGCTGGCGACAGGAACGCCGCATCGGGGACTGGCGGGTCTGGAAGACCGAGTCCTGAATGCGATCGCGCAACAGCCGGTTGCGGGCTTTGGTGCCGGCACCACGTTGGGGGCGATGGGCCTGGCACTGGCGCTCGGCGTTTTCAGCAATGTCGTTCCATCGACCGATGCGCAGGCCGCGCCGGTGCTGTCGCCTTTGGGCGCGTCCAGCCCGCTCGCCCCATCGACACTGCTGGGCGCGACCCGATGAACACACGGCGCACCGGGATCATCGTGATACTGGTTTTCCTCGCCGCATTGCTCGGGGTGGTCGCCGGACGATATCTTGTCGAACCGGCGGCACAGCCCGGGGCTGAGCTCCATGCGGTTCTTCACGACCAATTGAGTCTGGACCCGGCTCAGGAACGGCAGCTGCATGTACTTGAGGAAGCGTTTGCCGTGCGCCGTCGCGCGCTCGAACTGGAAATGAAGGCCGAGAACGCCCGGCTTGCCGAAGCGATCGCCGCCGAGCACGGCAACGGCCCGCGCGTCGCCGCCGCGGTCGATGCTTCGCACCGCACGATGGGGGAGCTTCAGAAGGAAACGCTGGCGCATATCTTCGCGATGCGGGCGCTGCTCAAACCCGATCAGGCGGCGAAGTTTGACGCCGCAGTGACCAAGGCACTGACCGAAGACGCACGGTGACCGACGCACTTGCCGACCGCACGGACGGCGAACTGGTCGCCCTGTGCCTTGGTGGAAGTCAGCTGGCGTTCGCCGAAATCGTGCGCCGCCATAAGGATCCACTGCACCGGCTCGTCGCGCGTATCGTCGGTGACGACGACGAAGCGCTCGACATCGTGCAGGAAGCTTTCGTCGCCGCGCATCGCGCGCTGCGGCGCTACGACATGGCGCGGTCGATGCGCCCCTGGCTTTCGCGCATCGCGATCAACAAGGCCCGCGACTGGCGCCGCCGCCGGGCGATACGCCGCCTGATCGCGGTCGTGTTGCCGATCGATCATGCCGCCGACACCGCCGACGCGACGCCGTCGATCGAAACCGCGACCGCCGATCGCCAGGAATTGCGGCATGTCACGGCCGCCATCGCCGAACTGCCGGGCAATCTGCGCGAGACGCTGGTGCTCCGCACGATCGAGGGGCTGAGCCAGGCTGAGACCGCCGAGACGCTTGGGATCAGCGAAAAGGCGGTCGAGACGCGCCTGTATCGCGCACGTCAGCGGCTGACTGCGTCGCTGTCATAGAGCGTCGCCGTAGAAATCTTGTAGATGGCGCAAGGGATGCGCGCCCGGGCGTCGTATTATCCGCATGGGGGCGGTGGACCAAACAGACGGGGGCGGCGATCCGCAGGCGCGCGACTGCGGTGTAGAGACGCGGGCAAGCGGGGCTTTCATCGTCATGGACGCCCTCCGGTGCGTACTGGCGGTGACAGTGGCGTTCGCCCACGCTTGGTATTTGCTCATTGCCGACTATCCGGGACAGGCTTCGACGATAGCGTCGGCAGGCTATTTTCTGGCCGGTTTCGCCCATGCCAGCGTTATCCTGTTCTTCGTCCTCAGCGGTTACTGGATCGCAAAGAGCGTCGACCGGCGAATGACGGCAGGTTGGGTCTGGACAGGCTATATGATCGACCGGCTGGCGCGGTTGCTGGTCGTCTTGCTCCCCGCGCTTGCGATCGGGGGCATCCTAGACGCAATTGGTCTCTACGGCCTTGAATCCTCGACCCACACCGGCGCGACCGACACTTATGTGCTGAACAACAACCTCGCGGAGCGGCTGGGATGGCAGACGCTGCTCGGCAACATCCTGTTTCTCCAGAGTATTGCCGTGGCTCCGTTCGGCACCAACGGTCCGTTGTGGAGCCTGGCGTATGAATTCTGGTTCTATATCTGGTTTCCGGCACTGTGGGTCAGCTGGCGCAGTCGACGCCCGTCGCCGCTGCTCGCCACCCTGCTCCTTGCCTGGATCGTGCCGAATATGCTGGTTGGCTTTGCCTGCTGGCTTTGCGGGGCGGCATTGTTCTGGGTGACCCGCCGTTCCGGGGGTCAGAGCTTGCAGCCATTACGCCGCCTGTGGCTGATCGTTGCAAGTGTCCCGTTCCTCGGAACCCTGATCTATTCGCGACTCTTCGGGTTAGGTGATGTCGAGCTGCCGCTGGCGTTTACGTTCGCAGTGCTTCTCTACGCGTTGCTGCGCGTCGAATTGCGCGCGCCGCGCTGGCTGAGGCCGTTCGCCGGCTATGGCGCGCAGGCGAGCTTCTCGCTCTATATCCTGCATTTCCCGGTCATCGCCTTTGCCGCTGCGTTGTTGCTCGACGACAAGCGTTTGCCCGCGACCGGAGCGAGCGTCATGCTTGTCGTCGTGGTGCTTGTGGTAGCGATCTTGCTGTCGGCGCTGTTCGCGCGGTACACCGAACGGCACACGGCCAGGGTCCGCGCGTTCTTCTCCAACGGACGGCCTGCCCGGATTTGATACACGGGTTGATCCGTGCAGTCTTTTGCCGATCGGGATGAGGGTCAAACCGATCTTCTGCGTAAAGCGGGTAACGTCATCGGAGCCTTACATCACATGTCGCTGTTGCTAAGCCGTCGTAATCTGCTGCGCGGAGCCACACTTGGCGGTGGCTCGCTTGCCCTCGCCCCGTGGTTTCCGGCGTGGGCGCAACCGGTGTCGGCCGGCATCGTGCAGGCGCTGCCGAGCGTATCCGGCGAGGATATCCGCCTACGCATCGCGCACCAGATGATGACGATCGACGGGCGCGAAAGCCACGCGATTGGCATCAACGGGACCATCCCGGGTCCGCTGATCCGGCTGCGCGAGGGGCAGAACGTCCGGCTGCACGTCGAGAATGCGCTTGACGAGGACAGCTCGATCCACTGGCACGGTCTGATCCTGCCGTTTCATATGGACGGCGTACCGGGCGTCAGCTTTCCGGGCATCAAGCCGCGCTCGACCTTCATGTACGAGTTTCCGGTCAAGCAGGCCGGCACCTATTGGTATCACAGCCATTCGGGATTGCAGGAGCAGCTTGGCCATTACGGCCCGATCGTGATCGATCCGGCAGGCACGGACCCGATAGCTTCCGACCGCGAGCATGTCGTCGTGCTGTCCGACCATAGCGAGATGCACCCGCACATCATCTTCAAGAAGCTCAAACAGCAGGGCGGCTATTTCAACTATCAGAAGCAGACGCTGGCCGATCATCTGCGCGGCGAGGGCCAGCCGGCGAAGGATCGCCTCGATTGGGGCAAGATGCGGATGGACCCGACCGACGTGTCCGACGTGACCGGTTCGACCTATAGCTATCTCGTCAACGGTCATGGCCCCCGCGACAACTGGACCGCCTTGTTCATGCCCGGCGAGCGGGTGCGGCTGCGCGTCGTCAACGCCTCGGCGATGACCACCTTCAACGTCCGCATTCCGGGGTTGAAGCTGACGATCGTCCAGGCCGACGGGTTGAATGTGCGCCCGGTGCAGGTGGACGAGTTCCAGATCGCCGTCGCGGAAACCTATGATGTCATCGTCGAGCCGTCCGACGACCGCGCCTATACGCTGGTTGGCGAAAGCGTCGATCGCTCGGGCATGGCACGCGCCACACTCGCCCCGCGCGCGGGAATGGCGGCGGAGGTGCCGCCTTTACGCAAACGGCCGATCGCCACCATGAAGGATATGGGCATGGGCGGCATGGATCACGGTGCGATGGCGGGCGCGGCCGCGACGCCGGGTGCAGACGATTGTCCGCCCGAACATGCCGCGATGGGCCATTGCACGCCCGCAGCGGGCGGTGCGGCAGAAGCTGGTGGCGGCATGGCCGGTATGGACCATTCGATGCGCGATTTCGCCGTCGCGCCTGGCGTAAAGAAGACGCCGACGGTCCAGACGATCTCACCGATGCCGATGGACCGCACCGGCGAGCCCGGACAGGGGCTGGCGGATGTCGGGCACAAGGTGCTGGTCTATCGTGATTTGATCGCAGTCGATCGCAACCCCGATGTGCGAGCACCCGACCGGGCGATGCGCATCCACCTCACCGGCAATATGGAACGCTATATGTGGGCGTTCGACGGCGAGAAGCTGAACGAGGTCAAGGATCCGATCCCGTTCCTGCAGGACGAGCGGGTGCGCGTGACGCTCGTCAACGACACGATGATGGGCCATCCGATCCATCTCCACGGCCATTTCTTCGAGCTGGTGACGGGACATGGCGAATATGCGCCGCGCAAGCATACGGTGCAGGTGCAGCCGGGCGGCACGGTGACCTTCGACGTCACCACCGACGCGGTCGGCGACTGGGCGTTCCACTGCCACATGCTCTATCACATGCATGCCGGGATGATGCAGGTCGTCACTGTCCGCCCGCGCGGGGGAGAGGGCGCATGAAGATGCTGCTCCTCGCCACCGCCGCCATCGCACTGGCCGCCCCCGTCGCCGCGCAGACGATGGATCACTCGAAAATGCCCGGCATGAAAATGCCGGCGAAAACCGCGCCCAAGCCACAGCCGGTAGCGAAGCCGCGTCCGGCGCCGAAACCGGCGGCGAAGGCGACACCCACCAAACCGGCGCAGGCGGCACCGGCCATCGATCCGGCCTGCCCACCTGAACATGCGGCAATGGGGCATTGCACACCCGCGGGTGCAGCCCCCGCTACGCCCGAGAAAGCCGATGGCGATAGCTCGGCAATACCTGACATGGCCGCCGATGCACCGAGCACCGGCAGCGGCGGGACCGCGCTCCCCGCCGGAAACGCTCCGGCACCCGCCGCGCCCGAGCCGAACTATGCCGACCGTGTCTGGGGTCGCGAGGCGATGACCGGCGCGCGCAAAGCGCTGCGCAGCGAGCATGGCGGCGGCACCTTTAGCCAGGTCATGCTGGACATCGCCGAGCTGCAAATCCGCAAGGGGCGCGAGGGCTATCGCTGGGAAGGCGAAGGCTGGTTCGGCGGCGACATCGACCGGCTGGTCGTCAAGAGCGAAGGCGAAGGCAGTTTCGGCGAGGCGGTCGAAAGCGCCGAGGTGCAGGCGCTCTACAGCCGCGCCATCGGCCCATATTTCAACCTGCAGGCCGGCGTCCGTCACGATTTCGAGCCCAAGGCGCGTAGTTATGCCGCGTTCGGCATCGAGGGGCTTGCCCCCTATTGGTTTGAAGTCGAGGCTCATGCGTTCATATCGACCAAGGGCGATGTGCTGGGACGCCTCGCCGCCAGCTACGATCAGCGCATTACCCAGCGGCTGATCCTGCAACCGCGCATCGAGTTCAATCTGGCGGCGCAGGATGTGATCGAGAGCGGAATCGGCGCGGGACTCTCCGACGCCGAGTTCGATCTTCGTCTGCGCTATGAGATCGTGCGCGAGTTCGCGCCCTATATCGGCATCTCGCATTCATCGAAATTCGGTCGCACCGCGCGCTTCGCTCGCGCTGACGGTGAAGACCCTTCTGCAACCACCTTCGTCGTCGGGATCAGGGCCTGGTTCTAAGCGTCGGAGACTGTCGAAAACGGCAAAGGAGAATGCAATGACTTCCTATCGCAGCCTTGCACTGCAGACCGCGATCAGCGGGGTCATCATGTATCTGGTGATGTTCGTGATGATCGACCAGCTGTCGAGCTTCTACAACAACCTCAACATGCTCTACATGACGCTGATGATGGTCGCACCGATGGTTGTGCTGATGATCGTGGCGATGCGAGACATGTTTCCGTCCAAGCGCCTCAATGTGTTGCTGCTTGCCGGATCAGCCGTCGCGTTCTTCGGCAGCTTCGCATTGATCCGAACTCAAACTACGATCGACGACACCGCATTTCTCCGCTCCATGATTCCGCACCATTCAGGCGCGATCCTGATGTGCGAACAGGCATCGCTCAGCGATCCCGAACTGGTATCATTGTGCCGACAGATCATCAAATCACAGCGCGAGGAGATCGCGCAGATGAAAACCATGTTGGAAGGTTAGGAAACAACGACGATGATTTTGAAGCCATTGTCCACGACGGTTCTGCTGTTGGTGGCCACTTCGGCGTTTGCCGCCGACGTCGTGGTGCATCGTGATCCGGGTTGCGGTTGTTGCACAAAATGGGCGGCGATCGCGCAACGCGAAATCAAGCGACCAGTGCGGATGATCGATAATCCGCAGCGCGCTGCCTTCGCACAAAAGGCTGGCGTGCCTGCGGCGTTGTCGTCCTGCCATACCGCGATCATCGACGGCATGGCGTTCGAGGGGCATGTCCCCATCGCTGATGTGAAGCGCGCGCTCGCGACGCGACCGAAGGGTGTGAAGGGCCTCGCGGTGGCCGGAATGCCGATCGGCTCGCCCGGCATGGAAGTACCGGGAGTGCAAGCGCAGCGCTATAGCGTCATCGCCTTTGGATCAGACGGGCAGAAAGTCTTCGCCCGTCATTAAACGGGATAATCAGATCCACTGCCAACACAGCCAGATTAACCCCGCCACGGCGGCTATCCAGATCAAGGCGATAGCGGCGGCTGCGGCGTAGCTGGTAGGCTTCTCGGCACGGCGATTTGCTTCCTCGCGAAACTCCGCCATCAGTGGTGCTGGAACCAATCTGACCACAAGCCAAATCCCCGCCGGAACGATAAGCAAGTCGTCCAGATAGCCGAGGATCGGAATGAAGTCTGGAACGAGATCAATAGGACTTAGTGCGTACGCTGCGACAGCGCCCGCAAGTGCCTTAGCGTACCAAGGGACGCGGGGATCGCGTGCGGCGAGCCAGAGCGCCACCACGTCACGCTTGAGGCTCCGAGCCCACGTCCTTAGCGTCATGGCAGCTGTAGCTCCGCAGGCTTTGGCCGTGTAACTTTCTTTTGCCGCTCGTCGAGCTGAGCGTTTCTGTATTCCAGCACTGGCTTGCCCGTCCTCAAGACTACATTGTTTGAGATCAGCAATTTCCTGGCGCTTTTCCAGTCACGCCCCCTGGTTAGCTTGGAGTAAAATCGTCAAAAAAGGAGGGAGACGCGGACGCCTCCCTCCCGTTCGTCACTGGCCCTGTGGGTGGGGCTTGTCCTTTTTCATGTCGTCGCAGCAGCCCGGCTTGTCGCCTTCTTTCTTGCAGCAACAGCTCTTCATCTCCTTGCAGCAATCCATGCCCTCGGCGGCATGGGCCACAGGTGAGGCGAGGAGCGCCAAGGTGGCACCGAACAGTTTGAGCGTCTTCATTACTAATCTCCGTGATTTGATCAGATCTTGTAAAGTGCAGGTCGATCACGGATGCGCGGCGGGGGCGGTGCGGGGCCTTCGTTGACGCTGCGGAGCGTCCCGGCGCTCGACGGATCGTAAACGGTGCGTTGCGCCAGCCTGGTCGCCAGCGGAGCGATGGGCGCGGTATTCGCCAGCAAACAGGGTACCGCGCACGAAAGTGAAACCGATTTTTGCACGGGCGGCTTGCGCGGCATTTCCGGGCAGGCAGCCATGTCCGTCACGTGCTGCGATGCAACGATTTCACAGACGGGCGGCGACTTGAGGACGAGCAGACATGCCAGCACAAGCAGGCCCATCATGCTGGCGATCGATCGGCGGTTCACGCGGCCCGTGTCCATTGTTTTCCATTACCCCCGAAGCGGTGCGCCTGCCAGCGATATGAGCAGATCACGCCGATCTTTGATAAGTCACAATCCCTTCTTTCCTCGGCGCGGCCAGTGACGGTGGAGATCGTCGATCTGAAAGGCGTGCCCAGCCCGTCCATCTGGATGTGCCTCGATCAGATGCGGGTGACCGGGCGGCAGGTCGTCATGACGATGCTCGACCACTTCCGGATCGCGGGATGGCCAGATGAGGAATGCAATGATGGTTCCGATCGCGGCCAGAATCGCGGTCGCCATGAATGCCGTGCCAAATCCTGCGAGCGCGCCGATTTGTCCGGCGAGCGGGTAGGCGATCAACCAGCAGATATGGCTGAGCGCGAACTGTGCCGCGAACAATGCTGTGCGATCATCGGAACCCGCTGAACGCCGTAACAGCCGTCCGCCGGGTGTGATGCTGGCGGCATAGACCATACCGAGCAGCAGCCACCCGCCCAGCAGCGCATACCAGAAGCCTGATCGCCCGTGCAGCTGCCATCCCAGCGCCAGCGCGCCGAGCAATAGGGTCATCGCTGCGGCGGAAGCCAGCATCACCGTGCGATCCGCAACCCGATCGAGCAGTCTGGGCAACAGCAATGCGGCGATCATCGATCCGCCGCCGAATGCGGCCAGGGTCATCGCTACCTCGCTCTGCCCGAGGCCCAGCCCGGCGCGGATCAGAACCGGCGTGTTGACGATCACCATGGCGCTGGCGGCGGCGGCGGCAAGGGTCACGGCGAGCAAGCCGCGCAACCGCGGTGTCGCGAGATAGATGCGGGTGCCGAGGGTCGTGTTGGTCCAGATGCCGCCTTGTCGCTGCTTCGCCGATGACGCGGGCAGCGCGGTCGCCAGCACCAGCAATGCCGATGCCGCAAAGCCGACCGCCGTCCCGGCGAACAACCAGTGGAAGTTGAAGACCGTGAGCAGCGCCGCCGCCAGGATCGGGCTGGTCAGGCTCTCCATGTCATAGGCCAGCCGCGAGAGCGACAACGCCCGGGTATAATCCTTCTCGTCCGGCAATATGTCGGGAATAGTCGCCTGAAACGTCGGCGTGAACCCGGCGGAGGCCGATTGCAGGATGAAGATCAGCACATAGACCTGCCAAACCTGGTCCACGAATGGCAGAACCAGCGCGACGCCGATGCGAATGACATCCATCGCGATCAAGAACGCGCGGCGTGGCAGACGGGCGGCATAGGCACCAACGACAGGCGCGACGCCGATATAGGCGATCATCTTGATTGCCATCGCCGTGCCCAGCACCGCTCCGCCGTTGCTACCGGCGATCTCATAGGCGAGCAGGCCCAGCGCGACGGTCGTCAGACCCGTGCCGACCAGCGCGATGACCTGCGCCAGGAACAGGTTGCGGTAGGTGGTATTGCTTAGAACGGCGAGCATTTCATGTCCCCATTGTCGTCCGCTTCACACGTCAGAGACGCTCGCGTCAAACCACCCGTTTGATCGCAGCGTAATTCCCGCTGGTCTTCAGCGTGACCGTCACCGGCGCGCCTGAGCGGTTCCGCCAGAACCAGCCATGTCCCCCGTCGAATGCAGCAACCAGCGTGCCGCGCTCGCCGGTCGACTCCTTGCCTTTGCCATAACCGTGGTAGAAGCCGCGAGGCGCGCCGATCTTGTCGCCATGCGTGTCATAGTTGACGTGTCCGCCCGTCACCGACCAGTCGAATGCGATAGCGGCCCCGGCGTCCGCAGTGACCTTGATCTCAGCCGCTTCGCCGGGTGCAAGCGTCAGCTTCATTTCGTCGGTGCGCGCGGCTGCCGCCTTTGTCGCATCGGCCTTTGCCGCTGGTGACGTCGCCACCGGCATTGCCGACGGAGTCGGTGCCGCCGCCTGCGCTTCTTCCTCGGCAGCTTCCGCCGCGAGCTGCTGTTTGATCTCGCCCATTTCGGTCAGGCCGAGCACCCGCCCGATGCCCGTGGGATCGATGGCATATTCGGATGGCAGCACGATAGTCACGAGCAACGCGCCCGCAACCCCCGCCGCAATCGCGGTCGAGCGAACGAGCTGACGCGACGTGGGCAGTTCGTCGGCGTTTGGCATCTGGGAATTATACATGGGATTTCTCCGGTCAGGCGGCGACGAGGCCGGTCAGTTGGTAGCCCACCAGCACGAAGCCAGCGGTCATCAGGATTACGTTGGCGACATAAGCATGGCGCTGGAAGCTGCGGGTGCGACGCCAGAAACCCATCGCGATCAGGATCGCGCCGAGCGCGAGCAACTGGCCGATTTCGACACCGATGTTGAACGCAATCAGATTGGGCAGCAGGCCGTTCGGCGACATCTCGAACTCAAGGATTTTGGTCGCCAGTCCAAAGCCATGGAAGAAGCCGAAGATCAGAGTTGCCGCTTTGGTATTTGGCTGAACGCCGAACCATCGCCGGAACGCCCCCATATTATCGAGCGCCTTGTAGACGACGGACAGACCAATGATCGCGTCGATGAGATAGGCGTTGGCGCTGATCCCGGTCAGCACGCCGAACAGCATCGTGGTGGAATGGCCGACCGCGAACAGCGTGACGTAGATGCCGATGTCCTTCATCCGATACAGGAAGAAGATGACCCCGAACAGGAACAGCAGATGGTCGTATCCGGTGACCATATGCTTGGCCCCCAGATACAGGAAAGGCATGAACAGCACCCCGCTGCTTTCCTGAATATAGCCCTTGTCGCCTTCCTCGACGCCATGCGCGAACGCATCGACGGCGGCGAGCAGCAGGACCAGCAGGGCGCTCAGCAACAGGAGCGCGGTTCGTTTATCAGACATCCATCGCTGGATTGTGTTCGCAGGCATCATCATCCTTTCACGACGGCTGCGTGCAGCGCGCCCTCATGATATTCCACCGCAAGTTGCACGATGTCCCGGCGATCCAGCTTGTTGAAGAAGACGCTGAACGATCGCGTGCCCTTCCCTCGTCTGGGAAGCGGGCCGGGCCGGGTGCCAATCGTTCGCGTATCGCTGACATTGGCGAGGGTCGCGGTCACGTCCAGATGGCCCCGCCCCGTTCGATACACGCCGTTGCGCGGTCGGATATTGCCAACGACGCGCACGCCATCCCCCGCTTGATAGGCATGCAGCCAGAATATCGAGATGGGGTCGTCGGGGGCCGTCATCGCGATGGGTCGCAGCGGCAATGGCTCCAAACTCGTGCAGCCGGACAAGAGGAGCACGGCAAATGCCGCGCCAAAGACCCGTCGCCGGGTTGCAGACTTCATCATCGTCATCCTTTCGCGAGGCGCTGGGTGTGTGGTG
The DNA here is from genome assembly GCF_024700005.1 of Sphingomonas sp. J344. NCBI lineage: Bacteria > Pseudomonadati > Pseudomonadota > Alphaproteobacteria > Sphingomonadales > Sphingomonadaceae > Sphingomonas > Sphingomonas sp. J344. Next base: position 2,271,009 of record NZ_JAJONB010000001.1, read on the forward strand.
ATGCTTCAGGATTTTCGTCGTCCGCCCGGCGACGATGTACGAGGCGATAGAGCGCGGGCAGGACGACCAGCGTCAGCAGCGTCGACGAGATGATCCCGCCGATAACCACTGTTGCCAACGGGCGCTGCACTTCCGAGCCGATCCCGACATTGAGTGCCATCGGGACAAAGCCGAGCGACGCGACCAGCGCCGTCATCAACACCGGTCGCAGGCGGGTCAGCGCCCCTTCGCGGATCGCGTCGTCGAGGCCCATTCCTTCCTCGCGAAGTTGGCGGATGAAACTCAGCATCACCACGCCATTGAGCACCGCGACGCCGGACAGCGCGATGAAGCCCACGCCCGCCGAGATCGAAAACGGGATATCCCGCAACAACAACGCGAGCACGCCTCCGGTCAGCGCCAGCGGCACGCCGGAGAACACGATGCCCGCATCCTTGAGCGAGCCGAACAGCAGGAACAGCAGGCCGAGGATCAGCAGCAACGTCAGCGGTACGACGATCTGGAGCCGTGCCGACGCGGATTGAAGCTGCTCGAATGTGCCACCATAATCGACCCAATAGCCTTCCGGCAGTTCGGCCTGGGCTGCGACCTTTTCCTGGACCTCGGCAATGAACGAGCCGAGGTCGCGACCGCGCACGTTGACGGTGACCACCGCACGCCGCTTGCCATCCTCGCGACTGATCTGGTTTGGACCCGTTGTCTCGCGGATCGTCGCCACTTCGGATAGCGGCACGCTGTCGCGCAGCCCTTCGCCGCCGCCCGGCAGCGGGATCGGCAGCCGGTCGATGATGGAGCGATCCTGCCGCATCGCCTCGGGCAAGCGAACGACGATGTCGAAGCGCCGGTCGCCCTCGAAGATTTGCCCCGCCTCGGTGCCTGCGGTGGCGGCGGACACGACCGACTGGACATCGGCGATGTTGAGTCCCAGCTGGCTCAACCGCTGGCGATCGGGAATGATCTCCAGAAACGGCAGGCCGGTGACCTGCTCGGCCTGAACATCTTGTGCGCCGTCAATCGCTGTGACGATGCCCACGACCCGCTCCGCCGCTGCGGCCAGTTCGTCGAGATCGTCGCCGACGATCTTGATCGCCACGTCCGACCGCACGCCCGCAATCAATTCGTTGAACCGCATCTGGATCGGCTGGATGAACTCATAGCGCGAACCCGGCACGTCGCGTTGAATGCCCGCGTTCATTTCATCGACCAGTTGCGCCTTCGTCTTGCGTGGATCGGGCCATTGGTCGCGGGGCTTCATGATGATGAATGTGTCGGCGACCGAAGGTGGCACCGGATCGGTCGCGACATCGGCGGTGCCGATCTTAGCAAACACGTCCTGCACTTCCGGGAAGCGCTTGATCCTGTTCTCCAGTGCAGATTGCATCTGCACAGCCTGGCTGAGGCTGGTGCCCGGGATGCGTAGCGCGTGCAGTGCGATATCGCCTTCGTCCAGATTGGGGATGAACTCGGATCCCAGCCGTGTCGCCGCGACGCCGCTCAGGGCAACCAGCGCGACCGCGCCTACCAGCACAGCGATGCGCGCCTTCAGCGCCCAGTCGATCAAGGGCGCATACCAGCGTTTGGCCGCCCGGATCGCTGCGCTCTCCTTTTCGCTGACCTTGCCGCTCACGAAAGTTGCCACGGCTGCGGGCACGAAGGTGAGCGACAGGATCGCCGCCGCCGTCAGCGCCAGCACCACCGTGATCGCCATCGGGTGGAACGTCTTCCCCTCCACCCCGGTCAGCGCGAAGATCGGCAGATACACGATCGTGATGATCGCGATGCCGAACAGGCTGGGCCGCACCACTTCGGAGGAAGCCGATGCCGCGATGTCGAACCGCTCTTCCCTGGTCAGCAGCCGTCCAAGCCGATGCTGTGCCTCGCCGAACCGGCGCAAGCAGTTCTCGACGATGATGACGGCACCATCGACGATGAGGCCGAAGTCAAGCGCGCCCAGGCTCATCAGATTGCCCGAAATGTCCCCCGCGACCATGCCGGTGATCGTCATCATGAAGGTGATCGGGATCACCGCCGCCGTAATCAGCGCGGCGCGAATATTGCCGAGCAGCAGGAACAGCACGACGATGACGAGCAGCGCGCCTTCGGCCAGATTCTTTTCGACCGTGCCGATCGTCGCTTCAACCAGCTTTGAGCGGTCATACATGGTGACCGCGACGACCCCGGCGGGAAGCGATTTGTTGACCGTTTCCAGCCGCTCCGCGACCGAGACGCTGACCTCGCGCGCATTCTCGCCGACCAGCATGAAGATAGTGCCGAGCACCACTTCGCGCCCGTCCTTGGTCGCCGCGCCCTGCCGGATTTCCGATCCGATCGAGACATCCGCGACGTCGGCGACCCGCACCGGCGTACCATTGCGCGACGCCACGATGACCCCGGACAGGTCGGCTCGATCGGTCGCCTGCCCCGGCACGCGGATGACATATTGTGCGCCGGATCGTTCGAGATAGCCCGCGCCGACATTGGCGTTGTTCTTCTCCAGCGCCTCGGTCAGTTCGGTGACGCTCAGCCCATAGGCCGACAGTCGCGCTGGAATCGGAGCGATCACGAACTGCTTGCGATAGCCGCCGATCGAGTTGACCTCGGTCACGCCCGGCACGTTGCGCAATTGCGGTCGCACGACCCAGTCGTGCAGCGTACGCAAATCCTGCGCCGTATAGCGCGAACCGTCCGGCTTCACCGCGCCTGGCTTTGCCTCCAGCGTGTACATGAAGATTTCGCCCAGACCCGTCGCGATCGGACCCATTGCCGGTTCGACGGTCGGCGGCAGCGCCTCGCGTGCGCCTTGCAGCCGTTCATTGACCAGCTGCCGCGCGAAATAGATGTCGGTGCCGTCCTTGAAGACGACCGTCACCTGGCTGAGGCCCGCGCGCGAAACCGATCGGGTGAACTCCAGATCGGGCAGGCCGGCCAGCGCCGTTTCCACCGGATAGGTGATGCGCTGTTCCGCTTCCATCGGCGAAAATCCCGGTGCGGGCGTGTTCACCTGCACCTGGACGTTGGTAATGTCGGGAACGGCGTCGATCTTGAGCCGTCCAAACGAGTAGATGCCGATACCGATTAGCAGCAACGCTGCGATCAGAACGGCCCAGCGCTGTCGGATCGACAGCCTTATGATGCGTTCAAGCATGGCCGTGTTCCTCAGTGATCGTGGCTGGCGCCGGATTTTTCGATATCCGCCTTGATGACGTAGCTGCCCTTGGTGACGTAGCTCTGGCCGGGCTTGATGCCGGACTTGACCTCGGTCCACACCGGGCCGCGCGTCCCCAATTCCAGCATCCGCACCTCATAGGTGTCACCGACTTTGGCGAACACGACGGTGAAATCGCGGAATGCCTGCAACCCCTCGGTCTTGACCGCCAGCGGCACCTGACGCTGGTCGACGGTCAGCACGCCCTTGACGCTCATTCCCGGTCGCCAGAACCCGTCCCGGTTGGCGAGCGGCGCGCGGGCAACGAGCGCACCCGTCATGGGATCGGCCACCGGGCGAAAATCGCGGATGGTCGAGCCGATCGTGCGATTGCCCTCAAGCAGGCTGAGTTGAACGGGCGCGCCAGCGCGGACCCGCTCCATGTCGCGCGGAAACACCGGGAAGGCGGCGGTCGTCCGGGATGGGTCGGCGATCACATAGATCGGATCGCTTCCCGCGACATCGCCGGGGTTGGTGCGCCGTTCGGTGATGACGCCGCTGATCGGCGCGGTCACCGAATAGATCTGCATGCTTTCATTGCTCTCGACCCGCGCCAGCACTTGCCCGCGCCGCACGCGATCGCCCACGTTCAACGATGCCGAGACGACGCGGCCAGGGAATTTGGCTCCAACCTCCGCCGTGGCCGAAGGGTCGAGCTCGACCCGTCCGATCAATTCGAGCGCCTCGCCAATCTCTGCGGGTCCGGCATTTTCAAATGCAAGGCCCGCCGCACGGGCGGCGGCGGCGGGCATCGACACGCGGCCTTCGAACGAATCATATTTCCACCGGTGGGTGCGCCCGCCTTCGCGCGCGACGACAGTCACGTCGAAGCTGTGCGGCTCGACCACCCGGCCATCACCGCGCAGATAATCCGCCTCCGGTTTGAAGGCGAAGCGGTTGACCTCGCCGTCCAGCCTTCCCAGCGCGACCGATAGCTGTACTTCGCCCGGTGCGACCGGCTTGTCGTCGCGATAGGCATAGATGCGAAATTCGGGCGGCACGCCATCCTCGAAAATCGTCATCTCGACCGCGAAATTCCCGTCGCGCAGCATGCGGCCATTATGCGGCCCGCGTTCATAATCGGCGGCGGGTGCGCCCTCCGCTTCGGACGCCGTGTTCTCGGTTGCAGATTCGCCGCCACACGCGATCAGCGGCAACGGCAGGATAAGCGCTGCGGCGAGCGCGGCGTGGATGCGGGCCATCAGAAATCCCCCTTGGCGAGTTCGGTGAAGCGGCCGGTCAGTCGGTCGAGTTCGACCCTGGCCTCATGGTGACGGCGCACGGCATCGACCATCCGGGCGCGGGCATTGGCGAGCGTCGTTTGCGCCGCCGACACATCGACATAGCTGAAGAATCCGCGATTATAGCCGACGCGGACCTCCATCAGAGTGAGGTCGGCGTTCGGAATGACCTGATCGCGGATCGCCTCCGCCTCATGCGCGGTTTCCTCGACCTTCTCGACGGCCAGCGCGATCGTCCGTTCGCGGGTGAAGCGCTCAACCGCCAGATCGGCCTCGACCCGCCGTCGGTCGGCCTGGGCTTCGGCTAATCGTGCGTCTGATATGCGACGTCCTCCCAGCGGCAATGAGACGCCAGCGACCAGTGCGACATCACCGGTGCCAATGAAGCGCGGTCCCGCAGAGATTGTGGGATCGCGCTTGGCATTCGCGACCTGAAGGTTGATCGCTGCATCAGCACGCGCGCCGCGCGCCACAAAAACGGCAAGGTCCGCCGGGGCTGCCCCCGCCGCGCCGACGGGCTCGTGCTTGAACGACAGAAAGTCGCTGGTCGGGACCGATAGACCAGCCGATGCACCGCCCCACATTGCCGCCAGTCGCTTCAGCGCGGCGTCGCGGGCGTGAATCGCAAGTTCCACATCGACGCTGGCTTCGGACACACTGGTGGTCGCGCGCATTCCGGCGAACAGCGGGTCTTTGGCTGAAGCGACGCGGCGCTTCACTTCGGCCTCGACCATCCGGGCCATCGTCAGCCGCTGCCTGGCGATACCGATCTGCGCCTCGGTCGCCTGTACCTCGACATAAAGACGCTGGACCTGTGCAATGACGTCTAGCCGAACGACGATCGCCTCAGCGCGCGTCACGTCCATATCGCGATCGACGACGGCAACGCGCGCTTCGCGCTTGCCGCCGCGTTCGATGCGCTGGCTGTAGGTGGCAGTGACCTGAAACTGATCATAGAGGTCGCCGCTCGGAATGCCGAAGTTTTCAGTCGTGACTTCGATCGTCGGTTGCGGACCCAGTCCGGCGGCGGTGCGCGCGGCGGTCTGCGCCTCGATCCGGGCGGCGGTGGAGGCGGTTTGCGGTGCGGCGGCAAGCGTGCGCCGGATTGCGTCGTCGAGCGTCAGCGGCTGTGCCTGAGCCAGCGCTGCCGATGGCAGACAGACAGCCACGACAAGCGCGGCCCTGAACGGGGAATGCATCTGAAATCTCCTGATCCTATCGGTCAGCGGCGCGCGCGAACGCAGGCCGCGGGACGGCTAGGGTCAGGCTGACGGTGGTTCGGGGAGTGGTTCCAGCGTTGTCGAGCGCAGACGGGCGTCATCGAGGGGCTGCCGCCGGACTTTGTCGCTGGCGCTCGCAAGCAGGCTTATTGAGCTGCCCGGGACACCATCAGCGGCGACGTGAGTATGATAGCCCGATCCCTGCGTTGCCTTGTCCAGATCGTTCGACCGGTCGGGGGCTGCATCAGTCTGAGCAGATTGCGCGTCAACGGCCGCAGGATCGTCATTGTGATGATCGTGGTGGTCGGCATCGACCGCACGAACATGCTCATGCGTCGAACCGTCAAGATGAGGCACGGCCGCGCCCATCGGCCCGTGCGAAAGCGCCAGGACGAGAATGAGCAAGGCTGACAGGATGCGCCCCATATACCGGCCCGTAGCATCCTGGGCGAAGCGGGGCAATCGGCGACTAGTGCCAAAAATCTCGACGGAGTCTTCGAATGTGGTTCGCGGGTTCGCGAGCAGCAACCCAAGCCATCCAAGCAAAGGTGATAAGATCTACCAAGGCGGGCATTTGGCGCGCATTCAACCGACCCTGCCGGAGTTGCTTCTTCGAGTCAGGCTGTTAGTCTGCTCGGGTGCCGCGAGGGCGGCGCCGAGGCTTGAGAACCTCGCTTGGGAAGAATGACCCGCCATCGACGCGGCCGGGTGGCCGACGCGCATGTCCAAGCCGCTTGCGGCCAAAGGCGTCGGCGCACGACTCAAGCGTGCTTCTCAACACCCGGCTTCCGCCGGCGTCGCCTCGAAACGGGCGAGTCGGCGATGGATATTGGACTGATCAGATTTTTTCGGGCGAGTGGTCCGCCATACCCTCGGGATCGGGTATCGCGATGCGCCTGATCCCCGATGTTTTGAACGCATTGACCTCGCCTCGCCTGGCCGAGGGCGATCCATTGCCGCCCGATAATCGGGTCGCGGCCGGATCGGTCCTGGCGCTGAACGACTTGTACCAGACTCAGGCGCCGCGGCTGCATCGCTACTTCGCGCGCCGGACGGATCGGCAGGATGTGGGAGATCTGGTGCAGGAGAGCTTCGCCCGGCTCGTCGATGCGTCGGCGACGAAGGACCGGACGATCGAGCAACCCGAAGCCTATCTCAACCGTATCGCGACGAACCTGCTTCGCAGTCGCGCGAGGACCGCCTTGCAGCGATCGCTCGCCCAGCACGTCCCTGCGGATGAGGAATCGCTCGCCGGGCCAGACATGATCGCGGCGCTGGAGGCGCGTGATCTACTCAACCGGCTCCAAGGCGCCCTGATGCGGCTTAATCCGAAGACCCGCGAGATATTCCTGGCCCACCGCGTCGATGGCGTCAGCTATAGCGATATCGCCAAGCGGATGGGATTGAGCGTAAAAGGCGTCGAATGGCACATGACGAAGGCAATCGCGCGTCTCGACCACGTGCTGAGGTCGCGTTGACATCCGAGGCCGGGGAGGCACCCAGCCCGGACGATACCATCCGGGCGACCGCTGTCACCTGGCTGGCGCGTCTGCGCGCGCCTGACAGCGCGGACCATCATGAGGATTTCGAGGCCTGGTACGCCGCCGATCCGCGACATGCCGACATCTATGACGAGGTTCTCGCAAACTGGGAGAACATGGCCCTGGCGGCGCAGACGCCTGCCGCTGAACCGGCGCGGCGCCAAACTGCCCGGGCTGTGGATCGGCGCCGCCCGACATTGGCCTTCGCAGCGGCGGCGGCTGTCCTCCTTGTCATCTTTGCAGGCATCGGCATGTCGCGGCTCGATGGGCCTTGGTCGAGGGCAGTCGAGCCGACCGAGATCGCCAGCCGGCTCGGTGAGATCCGCACCACCACGCTTTCCGATGGCTCGCGCGTGACGCTCGACACCGACAGCCTGCTCCTGGTGGCCTATACGGATGGCGAACGAAGATTGTTGCTTCGTCGGGGCGTGCTCGTTTCGACGTGGCGCATGACACGGCGCGGCCGTTCGTTGTCCAGTCGGATGGCGGCTTAATCATTGCGCACGGAACCTTGTTCGATGTCGAACAGCAGGCACGGCGGATGACCGTGTCGCTCCTGCGCGGATCGGTCGAGGTCCGCACAGCCGTGACTTGGACAGGCGAAACGGTCGGCAAGGGCCGATTGCTGCGTCCTGGCCAGCAGCTTGCACTCGAGCCGCAAACCCCGGCTGGATCGCCGGTGCCGCTTCGGGAGTCGGACATGCGGTGGACCTCGGGCATGCTGTCCTTCGAGGACGCACCGCTCGCGCAGGTGGTGGCAGCCACGAACCGCTACAATGACCAACAGATCCGGCTGGCGGACCCCAAGTTGGGCGCGTTGCGGTTCACCGGCACCTTCGCCGCAACAAAGCCCCGTGAGCTTGCCCAAATGCTGGCGGCAACCTTCAATCTTGACGTCGCGCTCGCCGATCGCGGCACCCTCATCCTGTCTCGGCGTCGATAGCCGAAAAAAATTCCCAGGGTAGGCGACGCCCCTGGTGTCGAAGCCCCCAAGCGATGCCACGTCGGCGTCGCGCAGGGGCACTTGACGATGACAATATTGCGCAACGCGGCGTTCGCGACTTCGATTTCGACATGCACAGCCGCCTTGATCCTGGGTTCGGCCCCGGCATCGGCGCAAGCCTCCGGGCGACAGACCTACCGTCTTCCGGCACAATCACTGGCTGAATCGCTACGCGCAGTCGCCATTGCATCCGGCCGTAGCATCATCGCGCCTTCCATCCTGGTCAACGGCAAGGACGCGCCTGCCCTGGACGGGGATCACACCGCCGAAGAGGCGCTGAATGCCCTGCTTGCCGGCTCGGGTCTGCGCTATCGCGTCATCGCTACGGGTCTGATCATCGAGCGGGATTCCGCTTCGCGGGAGACTGCGCAACAGGCAGGCGAGTCTGAGGTCGTTGTGACCGGCAGCCGTATTCGCGGAGCGCCGGTGGCGTCTCCGGTCGTCCGGCTGGACCAGCAAGCAATACGCGATGCCGGCCAGTCGGACCTTGGCGAGGTCGCACGCAGCGTGCCGCAAAGTTATGGCGGCGGGCAGAATCCGGGCGTGGGCTTCAATGTCCCTTCCAGCACCGGCGGAAATGTCGGCGGGGGATCGTCGTTCAACCTGCGCGGACTTGGCAGCGACGCAACGCTGACGATCCTTAACGGCCGCCGCCTCCCTTATGATTCGGCGCGGCAAGGCGTCGATGTCTCGGCGATTCCCCTGGCGGCGGTCGACCGCATCGAAATCGTCGCCGACGGCGCTTCGGCGCTCTATGGCTCTGACGCCGTTGGCGGGGTGGTCAACGTCGTCCTCAAGCGCGATTTCGACGGGATCGAGACACGCGCGCGCATCGGCGGCTCGACCGAGGGCGGCAATTTCCAGCAGCAATATGGCGCGATCGCGGGCGGTCGCTGGGACAGCGGCAGCGCCTTCATCACCTATGAATATGCCGACAACACCGCGATCAGCGCGGCCGACCGCGATTATGCCGCCTCGCGTCCCGGCATCACGCTGCTCCCCGCGAGCACGCGCCATGCCGTTACCGCCAGCGGTCATCAACGACTGACGGACGCCCTCTCGATCGAGGCCGACGCGCTCTATAATCACCGCACCAGTGCGACGACATATCCGCTCAATTTTGCGGGCGACCTTGCAGTCAGCCGAACGACGCAAAGCTTCGAGGCCGAATCCCACGCGCTGGCCGCCAGCCTGCGCTGGTCACTGGACCTGTGGCGGGTGAATCTCACCGGCAGCTTTGGTGAAAGCAGCACGGCCTTTCGGGGAGACACCTTCGTCAACAATGCCTTCGCCAGCACCGCTGGGGGACGCTACGACAATCGCTCGACCACCGGCGAACTCTCCGCCGACGGACCCCTGATCGCGCTTCCGGGCGGGCCGGCAAAACTCGCGCTGGGGGCGGGTGTGCGGTTCAACGATTTCGCGCTGTTTCGCGGCGCGGGCGCGATCCAGAACATCGATGCCTCGCAGGACATCTTCTACGCCTATGGCGAATTGAGCTTGCCAGTCATTTCGCCCGATCAGCAGATTCCGCTGATCCGGCACCTCAACCTGAGCGGTGCGATCCGCTATGAGCGCTATCGTGGCGTAGCCGACGTCGTCACCCCAAAATTGGGGATCGTCTATTCGCCATCGGACAGCCTCGATCTGAAGGCGACCTGGGGCCGGTCGTTCCGCGCACCCAGCTTCATCCAGCAATATCAGGTCGGGCAGGCACTGCTCTATCCGGTCACGAGTTTCGGCGGCGTTGGCTATCCGTCCGGTTCATCCGCGCTGTTACGGGCGGGGGGCAATCCGGCGCTCAAGCCAGAGAAGGCGAGGAGCTGGTCAGCGACGATCGCACTCCATCCGCCTTCGCTTGCGGGCGCGACGCTTGAGCTGAGCTATTTCTCGACGCGCTATGTGGATCGCATCGTCAATCCGATCCTGCTGCTCTCGCAGGCATTGTCCAACCCGATTTATCGCGACCAGATCACCCTCAACCCGACGCCGGGCCAGCAGGCTGCGCTCATCGCCGGTGCGGACCAGTTCATCAACGCCACGGGCTCAACCTATGATCCGGCGCGGGTCGTCGCGATCATCGACAGCGCGAACATCAATGCGGGGCGACAGTCGATCCACGGTGTCGATGCGCTGCTACGTTATCGGATGGCGGTTGCGCGCGGCTCCATCGAGATGAGCCTCAACGCGAGTTATCTCGACAGCGAGCAACAGCTCGCGCCCGCCCAGCCGGTTCAACCACTGGCCGGCAGGCTGTTCAATCCGCCGCAATGGCGCGCGCGCGGAATGATCCGCTGGGATAACGGACCGCTGGGCATTGCGGCGACGGTCAGCCATATCGGCGAGGTCCGCGACACGCGCCCGGCGACCGCAGTCCGTATCGGCGGAATGACCACTGTCGACATCTCGGGGCGGTACCGGTTCGCCAACGCTGCGGGACCGCTGGCCGGGATCGAATTGTCGCTGTCCGTCCAGAACATCTTCGACGAGACGCCGACGACGATCGCGACGTCGGTTTATTACGATACGCCCTACGACTCGACCAACTATTCGCCGGTCGGACGCTTCATCGCCGTCGGGCTGTCGAAGAAATGGTAGTGGCCGTACCCGGACATCGGCGACGTGTGCTGACCACTGCCGCTGCGCTCCTGCTGCCGTTGATAGCCGAGGCGCGATGCGACCTGTTGCCGCGCCAGCAAGCTGTCGATCAGCCGCAGCGGCTTGTCGCACCCGAGGATCTCGTGCGACTGCGCGACATCGGACTGCCGGACGGATCGATCCTCGGATGGCCAAGCCCACTTGGTCTCTCGCCCGATGGAACACGCGCCGCTTTTGTCATCAGCCGGGCGGACCTTGACACCAACCGCTACTGTCGCGGCCTCGCGGTGATCGACATCAAGCCCGCCGCAGCGCCGAGGCTCCTCGATGAAGGCGGGGACCCGATCCTGTCCGTTGGCGTCTATCGCGGTCTCTTCGCCCGGACCGGCTTCCCACAGGTCGTAACGCCTTTATGGTCGCCCGATGGCCGCTGGATCGCCTATCTGCGGCGAGATCGAGGAACGACGCAGCTTTGGCTTGTGGCTTTGGCGGGCGGACCGGGCCGTCCGCTCACCCGCTCGGCGGTCGATGTCGAGCGGTTCGCCTGGCTTTCAGATGGCACTGGGCTGGTCTTCGCAAGCCGCCCCGGAACGCTTGCCGAGCGTTCGGCGGCGGATCGCGAAGCGCGTCGCGGCTTCCATTACGACGAACGTTTCGTACCGAGCATGGGAAACGGCCCGCAGCCCAGCGCATCGACGCCGCTTGAGTATTTCAAGATCGGGTTGGCGGATCGCGAACTGTCCCCGGCCAGCGCGAGCGAGCGGGAGCGCATCAGTGCCGAGGGTGTGCCGGGCGTCCCGCCCGATCCGCGGGCGGACGCACCGGACGGGCGGCGCGCCTGGACCGAACGGCAATCGTCCTCGCCGCTCGGGCCGCTCGTCCTGCGGGCAACCGCCGCCTCCGGTGCGACCGTCACCTGCCCGCCGAGTGCGTGTTTGGGCAAGATCGTCGGGATGTGGTGGCTTCCAGGCGGCGGGCCGCTGTTGTTCCTTCAGCGCGAAGGCTGGGCACGCGGCGAGATGGCGCTTTATCGCTGGACGCCGGGTGCCGGACCGCCAAAGCGCGTTTTCGCCACGACGGATATCCTCGACGGCTGCTTGCTCTTCGCCGCACAACTGGTCTGCACACGCGAGGCAGCGACGGTGCCCCGGCGCCTCGTCATCCTCGACCCCCGCACCGGGCAATCGCGCCTCCTTTACGATCCGAACCCGGAATTCTCGCGACTTCGCCTTGGCCGCGTGGTCCGACTGTTCTGGAAGAATGACCTTGGCCTCGAAGCGCGCGGCGACCTCGTGCTTCCCCCGGCTACCGTCCGGGCACGCGCCTCCCGCTGATCGTGACGCAATATTTCAGCAACGGGTTCCTGCGCGGCGCGACTGGCGACGAATATCCGATCCATGCCTTTGCCGCGCGCGGCTTTGCCGTGCTCAGCATCGAGCGCCCTCCCTTCTTCGCGGCAGCCAATCCGGCCCTCAAGACCTATGAGGATCTCAACGCTGCCAACGCCCGCGGCTGGAGCGAGCGCCGCAGCCTGTTGTCGGCCGTCACGAAGGGCGTGCAGCGGGTGATCGATCTGGGGATCGCCGATCCCGCGCGGATCGGCATCACCGGTCTTAGCGACGGCGCGAGCACGGTGGCGTTCGCGCTCATCAACACCGACCGGTTTGCGGCGGCGGCGATGAGCTCATGCTGCATCGAACCCTGGACCGTGATGACGGTCGTCGGTCCCGCCTATGCCGATCGCATGCGCGCGCTCGGCTACCCGCCGGCTACGGCATCGGATCGATCCTTCTGGGCACCGGCCTCGATCGCCCAGAATGCGGCGGCGATCGACACGCCTTTGCTCATGCAACTGGCGGACGATGAATATCTGACGAGCTTGGAGGCGTTCACCGCGCTGCGCGAGCATGGCAAGCCGGTCGACATGTACGTCTTTCCGGGCGAGCATCATATCAAATGGCAGCCCGCGCATCGTCTGGCCATCTACGCGCGCAACCTCGACTGGTTCGGCTTCTGGCTCGCCGGGCGCATCGACCCCGACCCAGAAAAGCGCGAAGAATTCGCACGCTGGCAGGCAATGCGCGATCGCCGCGATCGGGCGCGCATCAAGCAATAGATGCTGTCCAGTTCGCCGCCCAGGCCTCGACATCGGCCAGTCGCATGATGCGGCGATAATCCGCACCGACAGCCGGGCGCGGATCGGCCAGCACCTGCTCGACGGCCTGTGCATCGAGAATGCCTTCCGCGCGCAGCCTGCCGTCCAGCAGCATCGCGCGAAGCATAGGCCGGTTCAGTTCGAACAGTTCGGCGACGAAGCTGTCGGGCGATCCCTTTGACGACCGCCTGAGCGTTTCGTTGGGCAGCATCCCTTCGAATGCCTCGCGAGCGACGGCGCGATTCCTGCCTTCGGCGAACCACCACCAACTGGGCACGCGAAGGCAAACCTCGACCACCGGCTGGGCAACGAGCGGGGAAGCGCTGGCCAGCGCCCGGGGTTCACCCACCTCCGCCCAGCTTTGCGCCGCAACGACCATCGCAATATGCGCCGCCGTGCCGGGCGTGCTGCCGCGCGGGGGCTCGAGCCAGGGGTGCGCGGCCGCCACGCTCGCGCCGAATTGCGCTGCCCGGCTCAGAAAGCGCAATTCCGGCGACCAGCGATAGGCCGCCGAGCGGAAATAGGCACGACGGACAGCGCGCAGTAGCACGTTGGACACGCTTGTCTGCGCCAGCCCTGCCATCGTGCCCGCCACAGCCAGCGTCCTGCGGAAGGGCTCGCCGTGCAGCATCGCGTCGGCAACGGGTGCGACCGATTGCAGTGCGCAAAGACATTGTCGCCGCCGCCGCCGTCGATGATCAGGTCGGCACCCGCTCGGGCAGCGGCGGCACTCGTCAAATGATCGGACGCTTGCATGAAACTGCGCGCAGACGGATTGGGCATGTCTGCGGCAGCCGAGCGTGTGACATCGACGTCGCGCACGTCCCACTGCGCCACGAGGAGCTCCACGCCCAGCGCGTCGGCGACGAGCCTCGCATAGTCGCGCTCGTCGCCGATCGCACCCGCGCTTGCCAGGTTCAGACAGCTGAACGGACGCTCGAGCGCCGAGAGCGAGGCCGCAACGATCGACGAATCGAGTCCGCCGGACAGCAGGAGCAGCGGATGTGTAGCGCGCGAAACGGTCGAGCGGACGGCATTCAGAACAGCCTGTTGGACGGCCTCCACGGCGAGGGCGCGACTGGCCACCGATCCGCAGCGCTCGGCCTGCTTCCAGGGCGTCCAGATTCGGTCGAGCGCGATCTTGCCATCTGCCAGGGTCATGCGATCGCCGCCCAGTAATTCCTCCACCCCGATGAGGCAGGTCGCAGCGCGGCGCAGGTCGCGCATGGCGAGATGCGACGCGACCTGATCCCAGGCCACGCCTTGCGGCGTCCAGCCTGCCTCCGCGAGCAACCCCAAGTCGGAGGCGACCAGTAGGGCGGCGCCGAGGCGCGTCATCAGACAAGACAACGCACCGAACGGCGCGCGCACCACCGACCATTGCCGCGCGCGGGCGCCGCGCACGAATGCGACGTAGCTTCCCCAGAACTCTTGGGTCAGTGTGCTGCCATTCGACACGGGGATCGCGTGCTTCCAGCCGCCATCGAGACTTTTCACCCGCGCGCCGGTGCTTCTTGAGTAAAGCTGACCGAGAACCGCCCCCTCGTCGCGTCCGACCGGGAGCGTCGGCAGATCGTTCGTCGCGATCAGCAGCAAGTCGGGCTGATCGACGACAATGCCGAGGTCGGCGCGACGGTTGCAGAGCGCGCGAACACGGTTTGCCGCGACGGCTCCATCGGGCGAGTCGGCACCGAGGACGGCGAGATATTGCCCCGCCATCACACGACCAGGATGGGGGTGAACAAGCGCACAGCATCGAGCTGGTCGTTCACGACCACATCGCCCAACTGCACCCAGCAATGCGCCTGGAAAGGATGCAGCTTCACGCCCAGGATGAGGTCGGGCGTTGCCCCGAGGCTGGCGAGCTGCCAGGCGACCGCGAGCGAGGTCGCGAGGCATTGGTCATGCGCGGATACGAGCATTCCGGCGCGACGATAGGCCGCAGCGAGCCGCGAGATCTGAGCCACAGACAATTCCACGCCCGCTCTCGACGATTTTCGCTCCTGCACCCGATCCAGCACCGCCTTGAGCGGGCGTGCGCGAAGCCAGACCCGACTTGCCGCGCGGCGGGTGAGTGCCCCGAGCACGCTCGTCCGGCTGACGATCTGGTTGCTCTCGTGCAGCGACCCGCGCGGCGGGGCCGGCGGGACACACGCAACCGGGCGCGTGTCGTCGGCAGCCTCGCGGAGCAGGCCATCTCGCAGCGCCGCCGCGACCCACACGGGCGAACCTCCGGCGGTCACATCGAGAAATGCCTGGTCCGCGGCCGGACTCAGGCAGAAATATCGATCGCGGGGCAAGTCGAGGAACACGAAGCGGCCGTCGACACGGCAGAATGTCAGTCCCTTGCGCAGAGCATAGCCTGTCATTTTCGCGAATAGCGAAACGGCGCGCAGCCAAGGCTGCGCGCCGTCGCTTCAGTCGTCGGAAAGACCGGTCTGGAAGATTCCGAGCGCCAGATCGTCGACCGGGCCGCCGGGGCCCTTGGTCTCGGCGCTCGCGGTACCCAGGTCGATGACTTCGTCTTCGCGTTCCATGATACACTCCTTCTCTCAGGCTGCGAGTTGCAGCCCAGGGAGTGTATGAAGCGCGCCCGGCTATCCGAACTTTATACGGATTCTATATCGAGATTGTTTAGCGATCAGCGAAATCGTGACCGTTAGTCGGCCCGGTACACGGCGCGGACAATGGCCGCCGCCGCGCGACGCCGCCGACGGTGGTAAGCCGTGTTGAGACGGCGGAGCAGGTTGCGCTCCCCGGCCTCTGCTGCTGCCGTCACGGCAGCCAGTTCCGCATCCACATTATCGAGCACGTGGGCTTCAACCGTGCGGACGGCATGGAGCCTTGCGTTGAGACGATCGACTGCACGCGCGTGCTCGCCATTCGGCGAGCGCCGGGCAATTCCGAGGAACGCCTCCGCGACGCGCTCGGCGATCGGGTGCCCGTCCTGCGCACGCGGGTGAAAGACGATTGCAGCGTGTGGGCGCGGCCAGGCGTGAATGGCGAGCGCGACGAGTTCGGCGGACCAGTCGTACAAGTCTTTCAACGCCGGCTCGTCGAGCGCCGGCACATGGAATCCGTCGCCGGTGCGCGTCTCGACCAGGTCCTCGCCGGTGAGCAGGTGGAGGGCGTCGCGGACCGGCGTCACGCTCGATGCCAGCGGAACCGCCAGGATCGCCGGGTCGAGCCGGTCGCCTGGCCGGAATTCGCGGCCCATGATGCGGGCCTTCAACGCCTCATGAACCCGTTCCGCGGTCGCGCCCGAATTCACGGCGCAGCTCGCTGATCTTGGAGATAGGCGTCGATCATCGCTTGTTGATCGGGGCGCAGCGCATCGATTGCACCCAACGGACGGTCGCTGTCTTCGCCGAGCAGGACGGAAGGACACTGGCCCTCATAATTGCCGAGATTGGGGCGGTGCTGACGGTAACCGACGAGCGCGGCCAGCTCCGACGGAAAATGCCGCGCCACCTCTGGTGGATAAGCGAGCCACTGATTTTCGTAAGGTTTGAGCCACCCGAGCGAATAGCCGATGACCAGACCGCGCCGAACGCCCATGCTGGTGTTGGCACCCGCCCCGTGCAGCGCCGACCCGAGAAAGATCAGCGCGCCGCCAGGCTCCATTTCGGCCGCCACTGGCGTCTCGACGGGTTCCGGGTTGAGCGCCTGCGGCCCGTGGCTGCACGGCCAGACCAGCGTGGCACCATTTTCTCGCGTAAAGGACGTCAGCGGCCACATCACATTGACGAGATATTCGATCTCGCCGGTCGGTCCACGCCACATGTCCTGATCCCGGTGCGGCAACTGCGCCGGCGCGCCCGGATGCACCGCGATCGCCTGGGTGGTGTTAAGCTGGATCCGGTCGCACCACGGCGACAAGACCGCCTCGACGATGCCGAGGATCAGGGGGTGCTGGACCAGCGCCGCAGCCTTTGGCGAGCGGACGAGAAGTCGACCGAATCGCTTGGTCGTCGTGCCGTAGAATCCGCCCTGACCAAATGGCGTCCGGGCGAAATGCGCCGCGAGATCATTGTCGAGAGCACCGACCGCCGCGGGCGGCAACGCGTCAGGAATGTGACAATAGCCCCGGGCAGAAAGTTCGGCGGTGCGTCGCGCAATCTCGCCGGCGAGGTCGAACATATCCGTCATCGAAATGCTCCCCTATCAGGCTGCGACGCGACGGCCGTCGAACGGCATCGGCTTTGCCGCGATGCCTGCCGCGGCAAGCAATTCTGGCGTTTCGGGCGTGATGTCGATGCGGAGCGCTGCAAGCAACGTGCCGCCGACGATCCGTGGTAGACCGAGCGGCATGCAGCGCCAGCCGAACGCCAGGATTTGCTGGAACCAGCCGATTTCGGCCAGTGCGGTGTAGGTGGTAATGCCGGTTGCGAGCGCATGCTCGACCAGTCCCGTTACCAACGTATCGCGCACGATGCGCCGCTGGGCTGCGTTCAGCCGCCGATCGAGGCAGAAGCGCGTAATCTCGAAGGTGCCCGGTCCCTTGGGCGGGACCGCTTCGCACAACTCGGCATAGAGGCTGTCGAGAATATGTGGGCGGCATGTCGGCAGCAGGCGGGCCGATCCGAGATGGGTGCCGTCCGCTTCGGTGAGGACAAGGTAGGTGGCATGGATATTGTCGAATTGGTCGATCTCATAGGCATCGTCGAGCACGGGCACGTCCCATTTGAGCAGATCGACGAAGACGGATTTGCGCGCGGCGAACATTGCGCGGAGCGCGGCGTCGGATGCCGGGCTACCGGTGGACTGGAGGACTTGCAGCATGTCGGTGGCTCCCTGACCGAGTGATCGGGCAAGGGTCGGCGAGGAGCAGGCTGCGCCGCTATCCCGGAAAAGGGGTATATCAGTGGCGGAATAGGTCGGTGAAGGTCAGCGTTCCGTCGAACAGCGCCCGGATCACCAGCAATGTCCGCTTGCTTACCCCGTAACGCTCGCAGGCGTCCTTGATATGGCGCGCAACCGTCTCTTCGCTGATGCCGAGGATTATGGCGATCTCCCAGTCGCCCTTGCCATGGGCAACCCAAAGCACACAATCGCGCTGACGATCGGTCAGCGGCCGTTGCTGTGCGACCGGCATGTGACCGCGGATGCTCCACAAGCGTCGCGCGGCCTCGAAGGCGAAATTGCCCGCGAGTTGCGCCACCGGCAATATCGTCTCGGGCACCGGCCGGCCCGCTTCGCTGGCGAACGAACAGGAGCCGCGCGCTTCGCCTGGGACATGCGCCGGTATTGTGAAACCGTCGCCGATTCCCTGATCGCGACCAAGCGCCAGCACCTTGCGGTCACACGCTGTGAGTGGGATCATATCGGGCATGCGCGACCAGCAAAATCCCATGCTTGTCACATGGCTTGCCCTATGGACCGGGTCGGTGACGCCAAGCGCGTTGCCGTCATAATAGTCGGCCCATTGTGCCGGATAGTTGTGCAGCCGGATCGCGCTGCTGCTTGCCGCGACGATGTCGACATGGTGCGTCAATGCGAAGTACTGGAAGCCGAGCTCGTCGGTGATCGCTGCCATCGCCGCCGCGAGGTCGTCGGCACTTGCGACATCTTCGACGACGTGCATGAACCGCACTGCCATTGCGTGCAGGTGCATCGGGCATCAACGCAATCGCGGGCGGCGTCTCAAGCCACCGCAATCCCGGCGATCGTCCTTTCACGCGGGTACGGGCCGAACGGTGGGATCTCAAACCAGCGCACGGCGAATCTAGCAATAAAAGTGCAATATCACAGTGGGTTTGTCCGTCAAAGCGCCAGCGCCTCGGGAACAGGGTATGCGCACCGTAAAGGATTGAGCTTCCAGTCCATTGTGGAGGTTTCGTCCCGCAGTGTAAGGCTGCCCCCGGGATCAAACTGGTGAGCGGTTACGCTAGGGAGAACGCTTCTACCGACTGGCGCAACGGATCGAGCTATGATCGATTGCGTAGCATCGATCGCGCGGGGCTGATGTGGGAATGGCTGCGCCGCGATCCCGGCTATATCAGCTGGTATGCGCGGGCCAGCACGGCAACCCGCGGCACCGGCGACGCCATGCCCTGGGGGCTGCACTTTCGCCGAGCATCCCGACCTCCAGGCCCCGGAGGCGCGGATCATCTGGCATGCCGATTTCGATCCCGGGGCAATTGCCGTTACCGCCGAGTCGGCGGACCCGTCCGATCCGGACAGTCTCCGCATCGACCGGATCGCGCCCTGGCTCGCCATTGCGACCGACGCGGCCGGGCGCGAGCATGTCGTGCTATCCGATGGCTGGCATCATATTCGGCTCGATGTCGAGGAGGGCCGTCTGGCGGGCCAGGAAGCGGTCCTGTTGCATTACAGGTTGCGTGGGCTTGTCTCAGCGGAGGCCCGCTTGCTGCCGCTCAGCCGATTGCTCGATCTGTGTCGCCATCGCCGCTTCGCCCGCTCGCTCTTTCCCAGCGATGTCCGGATCGATCGGGGCGTCGATATGTTGCGTGTCCATGATGCAATCGGCCAAGGTGCGAGCCAGCGCGAGATCGGTTCGATCCTGTTCGGCAGCGAGCGGGTGGCGCGCGACTGGAATGACGTATCCGATTCGCTGCGCTCGCGGGTCCGGCGGCTGGTACGCGAGGCTGGTGCAATGGCGCGCGGCGGATATCGTCAATTGATGCGGCGCAAACCCTAGCCCACCCTTGGGTCGGATGGACGCGGTGCGCCTCATCCCTGGACCCGATCGGGTGTGCGAAGCGATGGCGCCTCACGCCGGTGAAGCGGCGCGACCGCGCTCTACGGCTCGAAGCCGGGCTTCGCGCCGCCGAGCCCCGTGGCCGGGTCTCGGCCTGACGGTGACGATCGGCTGGCGCGGGTCAGCGATGCTGACCCTGACGGAGCGGGGCTGAGGACGCACACTGCCGGACTGCGGCGCGGGTGATCCCACAAAGTCCCGCTTTGTGGGCCGCACAGCAGCCTCGCAGGGTGCGGCGCCTGATGGTGGCCCCGCAGGCACTCCGACCTCTCGGGCGGGCGGTGCGCCCGGTTTTGCAACGCCGGCGACAGGTGCCGCCTTGCCTTGCAAAGCCCGACCCTGCACCGCGCGTTCGCCCGCACCGGCCGGGGGCCATCCCTTCGTTGGCGGCGGCTCTGCCGCCGGAAACGGCTGCGGTCGCCGCTCGCGCGGCGGCGCTGTTGGTGGCCTCTCCCGGTGGCGCGGGAGTGGGCGGCGCTCCCTGCTAGGCCCGCTCGCGTCCCCGGCAAGCCGGGCTGCGCCCGGCTCCTTCACCTACGTTGCGGCCCTTCGGGTGCCGGAGCCGCTCAAGCGGGCCTCTCCGGTTCGCATCTTGCCGCCCACCCCCGCTTCCGGGGAGGCCCTGGTGGTTTTGGGGCGGTGCAGGAGGTGAACGATGCGTGCTTCAACTTGCCATCGCGCGCGCGGCGCGGGCCGGAAACCCACCGCGTCCCGCGCCGGAAGAGCAACCCCGGCCAAGCCCGGAACTGACTCCGAAACGACCCGCGTCAACCTCTATGACGAGGTCACCGCCCGGATCATCGCCGAGCTTGAGGCAGGTCGCTTCCCATGGGTTCAGCCTTGGGCGACAGCCGGTGCCCCCGGACGTCCCGATGGCAACGGCAGCGCGGCCAGCCCCGGTCTCCCGCGCAACGCGCTTACGGCCCGGCGTTACTCTGGCGTCAATGTGCTGATCCTGTGGGGCGCGGTGATCGAACATGGCTATCCTTCGCAGGGCTGGCTCACGTTCAAACAGGCGCTTGAGGCGGGCGGCTGCGTGCGCAAGGGCGAGCGCGGCACCACGGTCGTCTATGCAGACCGCTTTATCCCCGAGGCCGAAAAGGCGCGCGCCGTCGAAACTGGCGGCGACGCCAAGGCCATTCCCTTCCTCAAACGCTTCACTGTGTTCAACGTCGCCCAGTGCGAAGCGCTGCGCCCCGGCCTCGACCCGGAACCGGCCCCCTTGCCCGAACGCCAGATCGTGCCGGTTGCCGAGCAGGTCATCGCGGCGAGCGGCATCGACTTCCGCGTCGGTGGCAATCGCGCCTTTTACGTCCCGGCGCAGGATTATGTGCAGGTGCCGCCGCAACCGGCCTTTTTCGAGCAGATCAATTATTACCGGACCTGTCTGCACGAGCTGACCCATGCCACCGGCCATCCGTCGCGGCTCGCGCGCAACCTGACTACCGGCTTCGGGTCGAAGGATTATGCCCGCGAGGAACTGGTCGCCTTATCTGGACAGTCTGCGCCGTCCGCAACATTGCAGTAAGGTCGGCGATGGACGCCCACGGTAGGCAGTTATCAGGCTGGCCGTAGCGCTGACCCAAGAGCTGGCGGAGGCCAGCCTGATAGCTGCCGGGCCATAGGGCGCAACGGTGCGAGGTCAGTTTCCGGGTGGGGGGTCCGGGGGAGGGTTTCGCGCCGGTGTCGATCATTGCTGTTTGCGAGCGGCGCGAGGCCAGGGGCCTCGATGCGCATGTGCCGCTGATCCTGCGTGGCGATGCGCTCTATCATCCCGATCTGGATCGCTTCTTTCTCGACCTGCCGCTGTCGGGGGTCCGTTCGCGGCACTCGCTTCGCGCCTACGCCTATGATGTCGCGGTCTGGCTTCGCTTTCTCGATGCCTGCGGCAAGACCGTGTGGGCTGCGACCCGCGACGATGTCGGCGCCTATCATCGTGAGCGACGCCGCGACGAGGCCGATCACCCGATCACGGCGGCAAGCTGGAACCGGGCCGTCGCCAGCCTCGATCGCCTCTACCGCTGGGGCGAGCAGCAAGGGCTGATCGCCGACGCGCCGTTCAGCCGCCGCGCCGTTTGGCGACCGGCGCAGGGTGGCCGTCGCGGCATGATCGCGGCGCGCAACGACGCCTATGAGCGCGTCGCCAGGCGGTCGGACGTCCGGTTCGTCACGATGGACGATTACCGCATTTTCCGCGAGCTCGGCCTGCGCGGGCTCACCCCTGACGGCACGGAGCGCCCCGGCGCTCGCGATCGCAACGGGCTGCGCAACGCGCTATTCGCCGATCTTCTCGTCACCACCGGCCTGCGCCTCGAAGAGGCGTCGGGCCTGCTCACTGCCGAGCTCGCGGCGATCGACCGCGAGGACGGTGCCGTCCAACAACTTTGGTTGCCCCTTCCGCCGCCGCTCACCAAGGGCGACCGCGGACGCAGCGTTCTGGTCCCACGCCGGCTGCTTCGTCAGATCGCCGCCTATGTCGCGGTCGAGGCGCGCCGCGGGCGTGGCCAAGTTCGCCGCGCGCGACGGTGCGGCCAGCTTCGACCGACCGATCCCTGTCACCCGCGCCGGTCTCGACCGCATGCGCGATATCTGCACCCCGGAGGAACGATGCCGCCTGATCCTGTGCGACGAGGATGGAACGCCCCGCGAGCCGGCGGCGCTATGGCTGACCGAGGTCGGCCAGCCTGTCCGCCCCAACTCGTGGGAGGTGATCTTCACCCGCGCCTGCAAGCGGTGCGCACAGAACGGCTTCCCGCTGTCGATCAGCCCGCACCAGCTTCGCCACGCCTTCGCAGTCCATATGCTCGCCTTGCTGATCCAGCAGCGGCTGCGCGAAGCGGCATTGCCGGTGGGGCCGGTGGAGAGCTATCGGCTGATCCTGGGCGACCCGCTGCAACAGGTGCAACGCCTGCTTGGCCACGCCAGCCTCACCACCACCTATATCTACCTCGACCATATCGCGACCCGCGCCGATACGGTGGACGCGGCCGTCGAGGGGCTGCTGGCGTTACTGCCGGGGCCGCAAGGCGTATGAGCGGGCGTCCCCGCAAGGGCCGGCCTGTCGCCTTTGCGCCGATCACGCCGGAGCGATCGCAGCCCGATCCTGTGCTCGGCCTCAAGTTCACCATCGAGGCGCGGCATGGCGGAACGGTCCTAGTCGATATGACCGGGCTCGATCCTCGCCCACTCGCCATCGCTTTCGCCGGTGCGCTGCGTCGATCGGCGGCGCTCGGCGGCCCCATCGGTGCGGCCAGCGTCATCAAGCAGTATGTTCAGGTCTATCGCCACTTCTTCGCCTGGCTTGGCGATGATGCGCCGGAGGTGACCGGCGTCAACGACCTGCGCGCAGTCCATATCGATGGCTTTGCGTCCGCGCTCGAACGGCGTGGGATGGGCGCGATCCACCGGCACATAACGGTCGGCAAGGTCATCAACACGCTGCGCGCGATCGAGGCAGACCGGCCCGATCGGATCGCGCCCGACCTGCATGAGCGGCTGCGCTACACGCTGGCCACTTCGGCGGGCCGCTCGACCCCGCGCGATGCCTATAGCCCCTTCGTCGCCCGCGCGCTGCGCGACGCCGCGAGGGCCGATATCGAAGCGATGCTTCGCCGCCTCGGCGCCGACGACCGCACTGATGAGGGCGACCCTGTCGTCGCCAGGGCGCGCGCCGATGTCGAAGCGATCATCGCGCGGCAGGGCTTTATCGTCGCAGACCAGCCCGCGCTGAAGCGCCTCTATTTCATGCGCATGCGGCGCGGATTGCCGATCAGCACGCTCATCGACGACCTGCATGGCCGCCATCATCTGCTCGCGCGCGATCTGCCGGCGCTGCTCGTGCTGCTCACGCTCGATACCGGCCTCGAGCCGGAGTGCCTGAAGACGCTGACCGTGGATTGTCTCACCAACCCGCATGCCGGCACGGTGGAGCTACGCTATCTGAAGCGCCGCGCCCGCGGTGCCGAGCACAAGAGCATGCGGGTCCGCGATGGTGGTAGCGGCACACCCGGCGGCCTCATGCGTCGCCTGATCGACGTCACCGCCGTCGCACGCGAGCATCTGACCGACGATTGCCTCTGGCTCTATCACAACGTTGGCGGCCTTCGCGCCGGCATCGTCGATCCCAAGTTCCAACTCGCCGCCTGGGCTCGTCGCCATGGTATCGCCGGCGATGATGGGAAGCCGCTCCATCTGCTGCTTTCCCGGCTGCGCAAGACCCACAAGGCGCTATGGTACACCAAGACCGAGGGGCATATGGCCCGCTTCGCGGTCGGTCACACCCGCGAGGTCGCGGCGCGCCACTATGCCGATCTGCCGTCGCTCCGGCCGTTGCACGAGGCGGCCGTCGCCGATGCCTTCCGCGCAGCGGTCGCTGCGGCGATGCCGACCGTGCTTCCACCCACCGCCGAGCAGGCGCTGCGCGAAGCGCCCGAACAGGTCGCGTCGCTGATGTCGGCTGATACGGTGGGTCCGGTGCTCGACGGCGAACAGGATGTCTGGCTCGCCGCCTGCGCGGGCTTCCATAGCAGTCCTTTCGCCGAGCCCGGTTCGCCCTGCGCGCAGCCCTTCTGGGGCTGCCTCGATTGTCCCAACGCCGTCATCACCGCGCGCAAGCTCCCCGCGATCCTCGCCTTTCTCGCGTTCGTCGAAGAGCAGCGATGCAGCCTGCCGGCGAGCGACTGGGCCGCCAAGTTCGGCCGCGTCCACACCCGGATCACGGTCCAGGTCCTGCCGGTCTTCTCCGATGCCGTTATCGCCGAAGCGCGCCGGCAGATGGGGAGCGAACGGCTCTATCTGCCGCCGGAGGCACGCGCATGACCACGCCCGTCCATGCCCTCGTGCCCGCGTTCGACGATCGCCCTGTGCTGGCGAGCGCGCCGCTCAAGGCGGGCCATGCCCGCGAGGAGCTGTCGCACGTCGGCGACCCGACCTGGGATCTCGGTCCCGCCGTCTTCCGCGAGAACGCTCGGCGCTGCCACGTCACCGTGCATTTCGACGTGCTCGAACATGCCGATGTGCAGGCGGCAATGCGCGCCTATCTCTACGCCCGCCTCAACGTCGGTCTTCCCGGCTACCACCCGAAGCTGCCGCCCGCCAGCATCCGACAGGCATTCAACCGGGCTCGCCGGTTCTTCGCCTTCGCGCGCGAGCGGCTTGGGCGGCTCGACCTGGGCCGCATCGATCAGGCGCTGATCGACGCTTATGCGCGCCACCTGCGGGATGATTCAGCGCGGCGCCCCGTCATCGTCGGCCAGCTCTTGCAGGTGGTCACCGATCTCTACCATCTCCGGGATCACCTGCCTGGAGGCGGTCTCGGGTTCGAGCCGTGGGCCGGGCAAGCGGCTGCGCGCGTCGCCGGATATCGGCATGTGCGCGAGAACCGCACCCCACGCATGCCGGAGGAGATTGTCACGCCGCTGCTCGCCTGGTCGCTGCGCTATGTCACGACCTTCGCGACCGATATTCTGGCGGCTCGGGTCGCGCTCGATCGGCTCGAGGCAGTCCGCGCTCGGCTGCTCGCCGCCGAACGCGGACTGCCTGATGCAGAGCGCCGCCTGCGGCAGCGCGCGCGCCTCGAGCGCTATCTCGCGCGCCGAGCCCGGCAAGGACGCGGCGTGCCCATCTGGACGACGGCACACAACGGCGCCACGCGCATCGATCCCCTCACCGGGGATGCAACCCCGCCGATCAACGCCCATCTCCTCCATTTGCATGCCGGCATCGATGCCGTCGCCGAGCCGGCCATGCATCTCATGCTCACTACCGGCGCACCGGATGTCATTCGCGAAGCGGTTGCATCGCTTGGTACCGAGGTCGGCGGCATGGACACGCCGATCTCGATCGCTCCCGAGAGCGGTCGGCCATGGCGTGCCCGCTTCGACGTGAAGACCCTAGCGATCGAGGAGCGGATGCTGCAGGCCGCCGCCTATATCGTATGCGCCTATCTGACCGGCATGCGCGACTGCGAGGTCCAGGCGATGCGGCGCGGCTGCCTCTCGATCGCGCGCAGCGAAGACGGCCTGATCGAGCGGCAACGCGTCCGATCGACCCTCTACAAGCGCCGATCGAGCGCCGGTGAGTCGGCGAGCTGGGTGACGATCGAACCGGTGGCCGAGGCGATCACGGTGCTCGAACGGCTGTCGGAACACGCGGCACGGAAGACTGGAAGCGACACGCTCTGGCCGGTGCTTCGTCCCCGCGCTGTCACCAAGACGCATCTGTCGAGCGAGGTGGTCCGCCAGCTCAACGCCTTCCGCGACCACCTCAACACCGTCTTCGGCAGCCCCGATGCGCCGGTCATCCCACCCGGCCCCGATGGCAAGCCGTGGCGCATCACGACGCGGCAGTTCCGGCGCACCATCGCGTGGCACATCGCCAACCGTCCGTTCGGCACCATCACCGGCATGATCCAGTACAAGCATGCCTCGGTCGCCGCTTTCGAGGGCTATGCCGGGACCAGTGGATCGGGGTTTCGCGCAGAGGTCGAGGCGCAGCGCCGGCTCGGTCAGATTGACGATCTGCTGGACTATTTCGACCGGCGGCAGGGCGGCGCATCACTCGGCGGACCGGCGGGACCACGCATCGCGCGGACCCTCGACGATGCCGCCGTTAAGCTCGGGCCACTGCCCGCCATGATCGCCGATCGGGCCCGCCTGCGCGTCATGCTCGCCAGCGTCGCGCGCACCTTCCACGTCGGTCTGCTCGCGGATTGCTTCTTCGATCCCGCGACCGCGCTCTGCCTCAAGCGCGTGACGACCCCCGATCCCAGGCAGCCGCTCACCGCTCTGTGCGAGCCGACCCGCTGCCCCAACGCCTGTATCACCGCCCGCCACAGGCCGGCGTGGGAGCGCGCGGCCGATGATGCCAGGGCGCATTTACGCGAACGGCGCATGTCCGATCTCCAGCGCCGCGCGCTTGAGGGCGAGCTTGACCGCCTGACCGCGGTGATTGCCGGGATCGACCCTCCCGCGCCGTAGACCACCCCGGCTGTTGGCGGAGTCCTGCGCCGGTCGGCGCACCCGCGCAACGGCTTCGCCGTCCTCCGCTTCGCTGCGGCCCTGACGGGTGCGCGAGCCCCCTGTGCCCGGCGCGAACGGGCCTCCGCCGCCGGGGATGGTCCCCGGCGCGAGAACGGAGAACAGATCATGTCAGCCTCACCACGCTCAGACGTCTATGCGCGCGTCACCGACGCGATCGTCGCCGCGATCGAAGCCGGCACCGGCACCTGGCGCATGCCGTGGCATCATTCTGGCGCCGACGTCACCCGCCCGACCAACGTCGCCAGCGGCAAGCCCTATCGCGGCATAAATACGGTCTCGCTCTGGGCGGCCGCCTATGGCAGCGGCTATGCGAGCGGGGTCTGGGGCACCTATCGCCAGTGGCAGGCGCTCGGCGCGCAGGTCCGCAAGGGCGAGCACGCCAGCCTCGGCGTCCTCTGGAAGGAGTTTCGCGCGAAGGGCGATGACGCCGGCGACGATGACGACCACCGACGGCTTTTCGCCAAGGCATTCAGCCTGTTCAACGCCGATCAGGTCGATGGCTATGCGCCCGAACCGGGGCCGGTCCTGCCCGAGAGCGAACGCCTCGCCGCCGCCGAAGCCTTCATCGCCGCGCTCGGCATCGATACCGTCTACGGCTCGGCCAGTGCCTATTATCACATCGCCGAAGACCGCATCCACTTGCCGGATTTCAGCGCCTTCCACGACGCCCACGGCTTCTATGCCACCCACATTCACGAAGCGGCTCATGCCAGTGGCGCAGTCCATCGGCTCGACCGGGATTTCAGCGCCAAGTGGACCAGGCACGCGCTCGCGATGGAGGAAGCAACCGCCGAGCTGACCGCATCGTTCCTGCTTGCCGATCTCGGGATCGCGCACGAACCGCGACCCGATCATGCGGCCTACATCGCCTCCTGGCTGCAACTGCTCAAGGACGAGCCTCGGGCGATCTTCACCGCGGCGAGCAAGGCGCAGGCGGCAGCCGACTGGATGCACGCCCGACAGCCGTAATGCTCACGCGACCCGCACTTCGGCGCCAAGTGTGTCGAGCAGCGGACAGCCCGGATCCCGACCGGCATCGCAGGCGCGCACCGAGTCGGCCAGAACCCGTTCCATCCGCTTGAGGTCCGCGATCCGCGCGCGTACGTCCGCCAGGTGCGACGCCGCGAGCTCGCGCACCTCGGCGCAGGAGGCCTGACCGCCAACCGCGAGTCCGAGCAAGGCGCGTACCTCGTCCAGGGTAAAGCCCAGCTCCCTCGCGCGGCGCACGAAGCCCAGGCGAGCCACGTCCTCCCGGCCATAGCTGCGGTAGCGGCCCCGCCGCGGCGGAGCGGGCAGCAGCCCGATCCGCTCGTAATAGCGGATCGTCTCGATGTTGCATCCGGTGCGGCGTGAGAGTTCGCCGATCTGGATCGCGCCCGTTGCGGCCATCCCCAAAATACCTCTTGAGTCTGTAGTCGCTACAGATGTTAGGACAGCTCAATGCCCGCCACAAGGAGTCGCCCGTGACCCAGACGCCAAGCCCGCCTAAGGGGATCGGCACCGCCACGCTCACGCTGGCGGGGATCGCTGCGGCGTTCGGCGTCGCCGCCTGCTGTGCGCTGCCGATCCTCTTCGCATCCGCCGGGATCGGCGCAGCTTGGCTCGGCGGCGTGGCCATTGTCGCCGCGCCGTATCGCACGCCGCTTCTCCTCATTGGCGCATTGTGCCTGCTTGCCGGCGCGGCGCTGCTGTTGCGCCAGCAAGTTACGGCGGCGCGCTGTGGGCCGGGCGGCATATGCACGCCGCGCTGGATGCGTGTTCTCACGCTCATCGGATTGCTGTTCGGTGCGGCCCTGCTCTGGGCAGGCTATCGCTATGTCTGATGCCACCCCCGAGCTGCGCTCGACGCTGACCTGTCCCCACTGCGGTCATCGGGCGACGGAGACCATGCCGACCAATGCCTGCCAGTATTTCTACGACTGCCGGGGTTGCGGCGCGGTCCTCAAGCCCAAGCCGGGCGATTGCTGCGTCTATTGCTCCTACGGCGACGTGCCCTGTCCGCCGATCCAGGAGAGCGGCGGCAAGGCGTGCTGCGGCTGAGGAGGGCGGGCGATGGCGCGCGTATCATCCGCTGAAGCCGCCTTTGGATCGACGGTTACATTTCCCGGCGGTGCCGTTGTCCCGGACTGGAGCGCAGTCACAACACCCAGCGCCCGCGCAGCCCTGACGGCACTGTTCGCGGCGTTCATCGGTTCGAAGTGGCGCGGGATGGACGGCGTCGAGGAGCGGGTCCGGCGCGCCGTGCTTCAAGCCTATGCTGCCGATGGTCGCTCGCCGGTGCCGGCACAGATCGCCGCCGCATCGGGACTCCCCTCCGGCGAGGTCGGCTCGGCCCTGCAGCGGCTCGCCGGGCGCGATCTCGTGGTCCTCGACGGCGCGGGCCGGGTGACCGGCGCCTATCCGTTCACCGACGGCCCCAGCGAACATCAAGTCGAAGTCAGCGGAGTGACCATGAGCGCCATGTGCGCCATCGACGCGTTGGGGATCGGCGCCATGCTGGAGCGGGACTGCATGATCCGCTCGGCCTGCCGCCAGTGCCGGCGCACGCTCGCCATCCATACCCCCAGCCGCGGCCGCGAGCTGGAAGAGGTTGAGCCGGGCGCGATCGTCGTCTGGTCCGGCCGTCGCTATGCCAGTGGCTGCGCGGCATCGTCGCTCTGCACCTTGCAGGCCTTCTTCTGCGATGACGATCATCTGGCGGCCTGGTGCGCGAGCGGTCCGGTCGGAGCCGATGACGGCATTCGTCTGTGCCTGGCCGAAGCGCTCGAGGTTGGGCGCGCGATTTTTGCGCCGATGCGGATGGAGATGCGACCATGGCTTCCTACGACCTGATCGTCATCGGCAGTGGCACGGCAGCGCAGGTCGCGGTCGGCCGGGTCCGTGCCGCTGGATGGTCCGTCGCCGTCATCGATCACCGTCCGTTCGGCGGCACCTGTGCGCTGCGTGGCTGCGATCCCAAGAGGATGCTGGTCAGCGGCGAGGAAGCGATCGACGCGGCAAGGCGCATGGCCAGACATGGCGTCGACGGCACGCTGGCGATCGACTGGCCCGACCTGATGGCGTTCAAGCGGACCTTCACCGATCCGATCCCCGCCAAGCAGGCGCACCGCTACGCCGAGCTCGGTGTCGACGCATTACACGGTGTTGCTCGCTTTGCCGGCCCAGACACGATCGTGGTGGAAGGCCGGACATTGCGGGCCCGCCATATCCTGATCGCCAGCGGCGCGCGTCCAGTCCCGCTCGGCATTCCGGGCGAAGATCTGGTGAGCACAAGCGATGCGTTCCTGGAGCTTCAGGCCCTGCCGCGCCGGATCGTGCTGATCGGCGGCGGCTATGTCGCTGCGGAGTTCTCGCATCTGGCGGCCCGAGCGGGCGCAGAGGTCACCATCCTACAGCGGGCCGAGCGGCTCCTGCCGCACTTCGATCCCGACCTGGTGGGCTGGCTGACGCCCCGGTTCGAGGCGCTCGGCATCCGCGTCGAGACCGGTGCCACCGTTACCCGGGTCGAGCGCAGCGGGAGCGGTCTGCTGGTCCACGCCGAGCGCCAGGGCGAGCCTGATCTCAGCGTCGCCGCCGATCTCGTCGTTCATGCCGCCGGGCGCGGTCCTGACCTCAAGGCGCTCGACCTGTCCGCCGGCGAGGTGGCCGTGCAGGACGGGCGCCTGCAGCTCGACGCGCATCTGCGGAGCATTTCCAACCCGCGGGTCTATGCCGCCGGCGACGCTGCCGGAGTCGGGCCGCGGCTGACGCCGGTGTCCAGCCACGATGCCAAGGTAGTTGCCGCCAACCTCCTGGATGGCCCGACGCACCAGCCGGACTATCGCGGCGTGCCGAGCGTGGCCTTCACTCTGCCGCCGATCGCCGCCGTCGGACTGTCAGAGGAGGCGGCGCGCCGCGGCGGCGTCGCGCTCCGGGTCAACGCAGCCTCGACGCCAGACTGGTTCACCGCCCGCCGCCTCGCCGAGCCGGTCTACGGCCATAAGCTGCTGATCGACGAGGACACGGACCTCATCCTCGGCGCGCATCTCGTGGGGCCGAACGCCGACGAGGTAATCAACGTTTTCGGTCTGGCAATCCGCCACGGCCTCACCGCGGCCGATCTTCGCTCCACCATGTTCGCCTATCCGACCGGCGCCTCCGACGTCGGCTACATGCTGACTTAACGCACGAGCGCCACTGCCATGGCGGCCGATCCCTCGCGCGATCGGCCGCTTCGCGATGCATGTCGATGCGGGCTGTCGCCCGCCATTAAGCGGACGCCGCTTGCGCGGCGGCTCCGATTTTT
This sequence comes from Sphingomonas sp. J344, assembly GCF_024700005.1. NCBI lineage: Bacteria > Pseudomonadati > Pseudomonadota > Alphaproteobacteria > Sphingomonadales > Sphingomonadaceae > Sphingomonas > Sphingomonas sp. J344. The sequence goes on from NZ_JAJONB010000001.1 coordinate 2,302,018, forward strand.
GGCCTCTCCCTCGATGCGGGAGTGGTCGGCGCTCCCTGCTAGGCCCGCCGCGGCGCGCTGCAAGCCTCGGCTTCGCCGGGCTGCTCCATTTCATTTCGCCCCTGCGGGTGCAGCCCGCCGCTTCAGCAGGCCTCTCCGGTCGCTCTCGCCGCCCACCCCCGCCTCGGGGGAGGCCATGGGGCTTTTGGGCAGTGCTGGAGGCAACCGATGGTTTTCACCTTCCAACCGCCATTTTGGGCTGGACTGTCAGGATATGTCGCGGAAATGGGTTCGGCTTTCCTCTGCGCGGCGCTCGGCATCGTGCCGACCGTCCGCCACGCCGACTATCTGGCATCGTGGCTTGAGGTGCTGCGCGAGGATAACCGCGCGATCTTCCGCGCCGCCAGCGCCGCAAGCAAGGCTGCCGACTGGCTGCTGGCACGGCACGCCGCCGCCCAGGCCGAGGCTGTCCAAGGCGACACTTCCCATGATGACTCTGGCGAACGGAGGGCGACGAGGCCCAAGGTTCCGGCGATGCGCAGCATCGTTGGAATGGCGGAGGAGGGGGCGAAGCCTCGCAAGGCTCCGGCGGCGCGAAGCGTCGCGGGACAGGGGGCGGAGGGATGATCCTGCTCACCCCCGAACTTCGCGCCACGCTGCGCGTGAACGCCGAACGCTCCGCCGCGTGCGATCATGATCCCGCGCCGGTCGTCAAATTCTTCAATCCGCTCGGTGCGGCGACATGGCTGGCAACCGAACTTTACGACGATGGCGACACGCTGTTCGGACTGGCCGACCTTGGGTTCGGCTGTCCCGAACTCGGGCATTTCAGCCTGTCCGAACTGGCGGGCATTGGTTTGCCCTTCGGCCTCGGCATCGAGCGCGATATCGACTTTTCGACCACCGTCAGCCTGTCGGTGTGGGCCGACGTTGCGCGCCGAGCCGGTTCGATCAGCCAAGCCCAATCCATCATCTGGCGCATCGAGTCCGCGCCGGTCCCCGAGCTTCCGACCGACCCCGAACACGGGAGAGGTGGATGACGCGCGGCGCGTAACGCCGCTTTGCAAGCCGATCCGCCAACCCCGGAAAGAGCGACGGACCGGCACTCACAAGGAGTGACGACAATGAAACTCGATTTTATCCCGCTCGACAAGCTGGTCGTGAGCAAGGCCAATATGCGCTACGGCAAAAAGGCCCCGGACGTGTCCGATATCTTGCCGACCGTGCGCAGCCGTGGCGTCATCCAGCCGGTCATCGTCCGCCCGAACTGCGCGCCCGATGGCTTTGAAATCGTCGCCGGTAGCCGCCGCTTCCATGCCGCCAAGATCGTCGCCGAGGAACGGCGCGCGACAGGCGACGCCGATCCCGATGCGGCATTGCTTCCCTGTGCGATCCTCGACGAGGGCGACGATGCCGCCGCCATCGAGGCGTCGATGATCGAGAATATGGCGCGGCTCGACCCCGATGAGGTGACGCAGTGGGAGAATTTCACCCGCCTCGTCCGCGAGGGCCGCACGGTCGAGGACATCGCCGCAACCTTCGGATTGCCCGACCTCACCGTCAAGCGCGTGCTGGCGCTCGGCAACCTGCTCCCGGCGATCCGCGATCTCTATCGCAAACAACGGATCGACGCGGGGACCGTGCGCCACCTGACGATGGCGTCCAAGAGCCAGCAAAAATCATGGCTGGCGCTTGCCGACGATGAGAATGCCTATCTGCCGACCGGCCACCAGTTAAAGGCTTGGCTGTTCGGCGGGCAGTCGATCCCGGTCAAACATGCGCTGTTCGACATCGAGGCGAGCGGCCTTGCAACGATCGCCGACCTGTTCGGCGAGGACCGTTATGCCGCCGATCCGGAAGCTTTCTGGACTGCGCAGAATGCCGCAATCGAGGCACGCCGCGCCGCCTATATCGAGGCGGGCTGGGCCGACGCGATCATCGTCCCGCCGTCCGATCATTTCTCGACATGGGAATATGAGAAGGCGGGCAAGCGCAAGGGCGGGCGCGTCTATTTCGACGTGCGCGCGAGTGGCGAAGTGATCGTCCACGAAGGCTATGTCTCCGGCAAGGAAGCCCGCCGCATCGCCAAGGCCGAGGGATCGCAGAACGGGACCGGTCAGAAACCGGCGCGGCCCGAGGTCACATCGACGATGCAGACCTATATCGACCTGCATCGTCACGCCGCCGTCCGCGCTGCGTTGACCGGCCAACCGGCAATCGCGCTGCGCTTGATGGTCGCCCATGCCATCGGCGGCTCTCACCTTTGGACGGTGAAGGTCGAGCCGCAGTCCACCCGCAACGACGAGGTGCGCGACAGCCTCGACAACAGCAAGGCCGAGGCGGATTTCGACGAACGCCGCCGCGCAGTACTGGCGGTTCTCGGTTTCTCGCCCGAGGAACCGACCGTGACCGGGGGCAGCATCGAAGCGGACGGCGACGACTATGGCGTCGTCGGCATCTTCCACCGGCTGCTCGACCTTCCCGATGCGGTCGTCATGGAGGTGCTCGCCATCGTCATCGGCGAAACGCTGGCTGCGGGCAGCGCCGCTGTCGAGGCGGTGGGCATCGAGATCGGCGTCGATATGGCCCGCTATTGGCAGCCCGACGATGCCTTTTTCGCGGTTGTTCGCGACCGGGAAGTGCTCACCCGGATCGTCGCCGAGGTGGCGGGCGAAACCGTCGCCAGCGCCAACCGGCAGGAGAAGACCAGGACCCTGAAACGGATTGTGCGCGACCATCTTGACGGCACCAATGGGCGCGACCGGCGCGAAAACTGGGTGCCGCGCTGGATGGCGTTCCCGCCCACCGCCTATACGGCGCGCGGCGGCGTCGGCACGGTCGCGGCCCATGCCAAGGCGCAAGCCGCCCGCGCGGTCGAGCGGCCCCGCCCGGGCGACGAGGAGCCTGATCCGGGCGCACCGGGCGCGGTGATGGCCGTGCCGGACTCCGACGACGAGGCCGACCGCCTCGCCGCATGATTGCTCGCGGGCGGCGGCAAACCCGCCGCCCGCATCCTTCCATTTCTGAAAAAATTCGGCCGCGCGCCCGCGCCAGCAATCGGGTCGGTCATACCCCCGGTATGACCTGAACAGCGCGGGGCGCTGTTCACCCGTTGCTCGGGCGCGGGCGCGCGGCAAAGGAGATCATCATGGCCGACCGTGTATCCGCGAGCATCACCATCGGCGGCACCTTGCCGCGATCCTTGTTGCCCGATTTTCTCGCGCTCATTCGGGAGCAGGAACTGTCCACCGAATGGGACGGCGAACCCTTCGCCCCCACGATGTTCCGCGAGGGCATGTCCCTTGAACTCATGGCGCATGAAGTGCCCTGGGGCCGGTTCGAGCGCCTCGAAAGCTGGTGCGTCGAACATGGCCTGCCCTTCGCGCGTTGGTCGGGCGGCTATTGCGGCCAATGGGGTGCCGAGCGCGCCGTGTTCACCGGCACGGGCGAGGTGCAATGCTATGCCGCCGACGAGGACGACTATCTCCTGATCGGTCGCTGCACCGTCGAACGGCTCGGCAGCTACGCAGCGATCCTCGACCACTTCGCGGCGGGCGATTTCGCCGTGCCGCCGTTGCGGCTGATGCCGTGAATATCGGCCGCGCCCCGGCCTGCTGGCGCGGGCCGGGGCGCGGCTGGTTCCTTGTTTTCATCGCCGCGCGCGCGCGCACCAGTCGGGCATCCGCTGCCAGCGCGGCCACCAGCGTGCGATGCCGCTCGCCACCAGTTCGGACCCGACATCGCGACCGGCCAGCGTCACTTGGGCGACCGTGCGGTTGTAGCTGCGCCCGCCCCGCATGACGGTGACAGTCCGGCCATCGAGCAGCGTTCGGACACGCGCGGTCGCGGCCCGGCCAAGTACGATCTCCGCTCTACATCTGGCCTGTCCCGCTTGCGTCTCCGGGGCGTCGATTCCGGCAATGCGGATGCGTTCGCCGTTCTCCAGCCGGAAGGTATCGCCGTCGATCACAAGGCCGACACGCCCCTGATCAGGCGGCGCGGCGGCGATCAGCAACAACGCCGCGCAGGCGGCCAGAGGGCGGAGGACGATCATCGACATGGTGCTGGCCTTTATCGCCTTTGACGCCGCACACGAAGCCCCGGCCTGTCGACATCGGCCACGCCGACGGCAATGCCGGCAGCCTCGCCGTGCGTGCCCCGGACGGTCGATCCGGTGATGCGGCGGTACGTCCGCGCTGTCCTCGACTGATCCATCGCGTAGGTGAACCGGCGGCATTATCGTCGTCGCCACCGCCATCTCCCGCACCGTTTTCGGCTCCTCGGGCGCATGACCTGGTACGGCCGCAGTCCCGCGAAACCATCGCCGTGCGGCTTATTTCCCCGCCCGCGCCCACCCCACGCGGCACGCCGCGTGGGGGCCCCGAGCTTGCGGGCTCCTCGCGCTCGCTGCGCTTCAAATAAGCCTTCGGCTCCGGTCCTCCGCTTCGCTCCGGCCTGCCGGTTCGCGGACCTGCTTTGACCGTCCCTTCGGTCCGCCCATCGCCCGGAAACGGTTCGGGGCGACTTTCTAAGGAGACGAGCAATGCCAGCCATCGGTTATGTCACCCGCGACGGAAACGGCTTCAAGGGCCAGCTCAAGACGCTCTCGATCCGCACCGATATCGAGATCATTCCCAACACCCGCAAGTCCGGCGACACCCAGCCCGACTACCGGGTGTCGGCAGCCGGCGTCGAGGTCGGGGCCGGGTGGGTCCGGCGCGGCGAGATGAGCGGCAAGGACTATGTGTCGCTGTCGCTCGCCGCCCCCGAATTCGGTCCGCGCCGGCTCTACGCCAATCTCGGCCGCGCCGCCGGCCAGGACGACGATGACGCTTTCGCAATCATCTGGAATCCCGCCGACTGAGCGAACCGCCCCGCGTCCCGAAAGGACGCGGGGCATCGCCACCGGCTCTAAACGCCGGTGCCAATTTGGGGGTCGGAATCGCAGAGGTCGATTTGCGACCCTGCCGAAGACGACCGGATCGATCCAATCCGCGCTCATCAGCCGACGCCGGGTGCGTGGGCGCAGATGGAGCTTCATCATGGATACCGCCGAACGGGCGCAGGCCGCGCGCGAAACCTGTCCCTTCCTCACCGCCAAGCAGGCGGCTTTTCATCTCGGCCTCGCATACTCGACGCTCAAGCGCCTGCGCCAGACCGGCAAAGGGCCGAAATGCCGCCTGCATGGCCGAACCTGGCGCTATCACATCGACGATATCGAGACCTGGTCGGCAGCCCGCGCGCGCGGGGGCGACCGTGGTTGAGCGCCGGATCGCGACCGCCCGCTCCCGCTTCTCGCCTGGCTTGAGGTCCGCCGCGCGGAACGTCAGCGCATCCGCGCGCGCCGCCTGCGGCTTGGGCGGCACGCGGCGCTGCTCGGTATCGGTATCGCCTGCCTCGGCGTCACGATCGCCGTCCCGCCGCTGCCCCGGCTGGTGTGGAACGCGAGCGCGAGCGCACCTATCGGCCTCTATGCCGTGTCGCCCGGTGCATCGCTCGAACGCGGCGACATGGCGATTGCCTGGCCGCCAATCCAAGCACGGCAACTCGCAGCGCGCCGCCACTATCTGCCGAGCAATGTACCACTGGTGAAGCGCGTTTCCGGCATTGCCGGAGACACAATCTGCGCGGTGGATAGCGTCGTGACGGTGAATGGCAGGCCGGTTGCGCAGCGCCGTGCCGCCGATGCAGCGGGCCGTCAGCTACCTGCGTGGCGGGGGTGCATCCGGCTTGGACCTGGCACGCACTTCCTGCTCCTGACCGAGACCCCGGACTCGTTCGACGGGCGCTATTTCGGACCGACGCTGACGCAGGATGTCATTGGCAAGGCGACCCCGTTGTGGCTGCGCTGAGGACGTTCGCGCTCGGCCTTGCGTTGCTCGCCGCGCCCCCCGCCGCCGCCGCAAATCCGTCGGGGACCGATCCGGTATCCCGCTGGCACGCCGAGATCGCCGAGGCGTCCGCCCGGTTCGGTGTGCCGGTCGCCTGGATCGAGCGGGTGATGCGCGCCGAAAGCGGGGGCCGGACCATGCTTGGCGGGCGACCGATCACCTCCCACGCTGGCGCGATGGGGCTCATGCAGTTGATGCCGAGGACATGGCTGGCGATGCGAGCCGCGCACGGCCTGGGGCGCGATCCCCATGATCCACGCGACAATATTCTCGCAGGGACGGCTTATCTGCGCGCGATGTATGACCGGTTCGGCTATCCCGGGTTGTTCGGTGCCTATAACGCCGGTCCCGGTCGCTACGCCGTCCATCTCGCCACGGGCCGTGCGCTGCCGACCGAGACGCGCGCCTATCTTAAACAGGTGTCGGGCGGGCCTTTGGTGCCATCCCCATCGCCCGCGCCGCAGCCGCCATCGACCTTGTTTGTCGTGCTTCGGCCCAGCAATCAGTCGGCTGATCCATCGCGATCGCGCACGCCGGACGCGCCGCCAGATACGCTGTTTGCGATCCGCGCACCCCGTTGAGTCTGCATGTGTTGCTGCGTCGAAGGGTGCCGACTGTAAGGGCATCGCGCGACCTTGGATGTTGGAGGGCTCGTCTCGGCAAGGCCCAGCATGACGGGCGGCGAAGCGGCTGTGCAAGGCCGGCGGCCCCTCCAATTTTGCCGCGAACCAGAGGCTGCTGCGCAGCCGCGTTGTTTGTTTTCAGCGCAACAAAATCGGTTCCTCCGCCGCCGCTGCGCGGCGCTTCCGGCTTCGCCTCCAGCGGCCCTGACAGCCGCCTCGCCACCCGTCTTCGGATGTCTGTCCTCGATGATGGGGACTTCAAGCGAAGGAGGCGATCATGACCATGTTTCAACCGATTGGTGCGGCGTCGGACCGCGTAGTGGCGACGCTGGTGGCAGGGCTCGAAATCGAGTTTGGGCGGGGCGCAGGCGAGGCGCTTGCGACACGGTTTCTAGAGGCTGAGGAGAGCGATTTCCTGTGGGATGCGCGCATGTCGGAGCGGTGGCTCGGTGCGTATGAGAACATCGACGACGAGAATTTCGAGCTCGATCGGGTGGCGATCACGGGACGGTTGGATGGCCGCTGGTTCGTCGCGGTGAGCATCGTCGATGGCGATGGGAGCGCGCAAGGATTGATGGGTCGCCGCGATTTCAGGAGCGAACGCCAGGCACGCGAAGCGTTCGCAGCGACGCATTGATCGCAGCATCGGAAACGCCGGGACACAGTGCCGACAGGCATCGTGTCCCGGCTCTTTTTGCCTCGGCTCAGGCCAGATGGGCAGGCAGCAGGTCAGCGGAAATTGGCGACAGGAGCGGTTCCGATGGGAGGGTGGCGTAAGGCAAGATAAAGCTATGGCACTGGTGTTCCATAAGCCTTTGTCTGCACAGCGTTTTTTGGAGCCGCCACCGGCACTGCCCTCTCGGCACCAGTGCCGTTCGGCCCGGACATGGCGGTATTGCGCCACATTCGGCGGCACCGGTTTTCAGGGGGAACCGCACGGGGTCATGCTTGCCGCTCCGCACCCCTTGGAATCATCACAATGGCCGACGACGACAGCTTTGAACCGCGCCTCGGGCGCCAGCGTCAGCAGGGTGCCAAACGCGCCCGACGCTATCTCGGCCGCGTCCTTGCCGCCGCCAACCTTGCGCGCGGCGGCGCGGTGGCTTCCGGTCTCGCGCGTGGGGCGTTCTCAGGCGTCCGGATCGGACGCGGTGCGGGTGTCGGACGCCTGCTCGCCAGCCGCGGCAATCATGCCGCCGCGAACGGCCGCCGGGTGATCGTCAAGGCAAGCATCGTCAAGCTCGCCGGCAAGGGCGCATCGACCGCTGCCGCGCATCTGCGTTACCTCCAGCGCGACGGCACAACGCGCGAGGGCGAACGGGGCGCGCTTTACGGGCGCGATGCCGGCGCTGTCGACGGCAAGGCGTTCGGCGGACGGGGGGCTAGCGATCGCCACCAGTTCCGCTTCATCGTCTCACCTGAGGACGGCGATCAATATGACGATCTGAAACCGCTCACCCGGCGGCTGATGGCGCGCATGGAAGAGGATCTTGGAACGAAGCTCGACTGGGTCGCGGTGGACCATTTCAACACCGGTCACCCGCACACCCATATCGTCGTGCGTGGGAAGGACGATCGTGGTGCCGACCTCGTCATCGCCCGCGACTACATGACGACCGGCATCCGCGAGCGTGCCGCCGAGCTGGTCGACCTCGACCTTGGCCCGCGCACCTACCGCGAAATCGCGCAGACGCTGCGCGTAGAAGTCGAGCAGGAGCGCCTGACCTCGATCGACCGGGCCTTGCTCAAGGGGATGGACGCCGCGCGGATAGTAGCGACCAACGGTCGCGATGCCGCCGACCAGACGCTGCGCGCCGCCCGACTTGCAAAACTGTCGCGCCTGGGCCTGGCCGAGCCGCTCGGCGCGGGACGCTTCCGGCTTGTGCACGACCTTGCCGATACGCTGTGGGCGTTGGGTGAGCGCGGCGACATCATCCGCACGATGCAGCGCGACTTTTCCCGTGCCGCAACCGTGCGGGCGTCGGCAGATCAGGCGATCTACGATCCCGCCGCGTCCGGTGCCCGCCCGCTGGTCGGCCGCGTGCTGGCACGCGGACTCGCCGACGAACATGCCGATCGCCATTATCTGATCGTCGATGGGGTCGATGGGCGCAGCCACTATGTAGCGATCGGCAAGCCCGCCCTGAGCTTCGTCGATAGTGGTACAGAAACCGATGCCAGCTTGCCGTGCGGTGCGATCGTGCGGGTCGATCCGGTTAGCCCGATCGTCCGCGAGGTGGACCGGACCGTCGCTGCGGTCGCCGCAGCGAATGGCGGACGCTATGATGTGGATGCCCATCTTCGCTACGATCCGGCCGCGACCCAGGCCTTTGCCGAAACCCATGTCCGGCGTCTGGAGGCGATGCGACGGACGTCGGGCATCGTCGAGCGCGAACCGTCGGGCCGCTGGATCATCGCGCCGGACCATCTGGCGCGTGTCGCGGCCCATGAAACGGCGAGGCTACGGGACCGTCCGGTCGCGATCACCTTGCTGTCGGCGCAGCCGCTTGACCGGCTGGTCGATGCCGAGGCCGCGACCTGGATCGATCGCGAGCTGATCTCGGCAGCGCCCGAGGCGGTTCGAGATGCCGGGTTCGGACGTGAGGTACGCGAGGCTCAGACGCGGCGTCGGCAGTGGCTGGTTGCGCAGGGTTTTGCGGAGGAAACGGGCGGCGATACGCCGTTCCCGAGGACCATCGTTGCGACGCTTCAGCGGCGCGAGTTGCTGCGGATCGCGGGCCAGCTCTCCGACGAACTCAAGGTGCCGTTCCGCGAAGCTGCCGAAGGCGACCGTGTCGAGGGCCGTTATCGCCGCCCAGTCGACCTTGTCAGCGGGCGCTTCGCGCTCATCGAACGGTCGCGGGATTTTACGTTGGTGCCGTGGCGCCCGGTGCTGGAGCGGCAGGTCGGCAAATCGGTTTCAGGGTTGATACGCGGCGACGGCATCAGCTGGTCCATCGGGCGCAGTCGAAGTGGGCCGGGGATTTCATGACCTGGCTGCTCTTGTGACCGTCGAGTTCGACGGACGAAGTCTGCAACCGACCGCAGTCGGTCAAAATCAACCGTACCCGGCGATCATGGTGACGTCCGCCCTTGAGAAACAGGCCGATAGGGCGACCCAAACAGACATTCGGCAACGCGCTCGCCTTGTCGTAGCTCAAACAGCTTGCGGCGACCTCCGAAAGCACTCCTTCGGTCAGCGCGACGGTCGGTCCGGAACGTGCGGCCAGTCCTCATGATATCTAACCGAAATCCGTTCCACATCTTGATAGTGGGTCTCGGCCATGTAGGCACTGAATGATCGACTACCCCGGCCTCGGCGCGAAGATGGTCCAGGCCGGGTTGCAATCGTCTGCGGGTCGCGCCGATCGGAAAACATGGCAGTTACGTCGATATGGCCACGGCCAGCCCTGTACACTCCGCGGCTCGGTCGAACGGTGCCGACCACCCTTATGCCGCTTCCGACCTGATAGGCATGTAGCCAGTAAATCCTAATCGGGTCGCCGGGCATGTTGACCGCCAAAGGCTGCAACGGGATCGGCTGCAAGGTGGCGCACCCTGAAAGCACAATTGAGATCGCCAGCGCTGCAAGCGACAGAAGCGGTCGCGGACCACCACCCATCCTACTTCTCCTGATTATTGTTGCGGCGGACGCCCATTCGCCAAGGGCGCAGCGGGGAGGGCAGTACAAGGCGTAGCTGCGCCGCCCGTCCGCGGATGGCATCAACCGTCCGGTGTAACCTTCGTGCGATCTCGCCCGGAGGGTGTCGCGCCTCGATCATCTGTATTAGCGCGGCATCGTCGGCCTCGGTCCATGGGCGCGGCTTGCGGCGCGCGGAGGTGTCGGTCGGATCGCTGCTCATTGGCGATACGCCAACAGACGAAGGGCATTGAATACGACCAGCAGTGTCGATCCCTCGTGGATCATCACCGCCGGTCCGATGCCCAGGCCCAGGATCGTAGCGGGCACGAGAAACCCGACGATGCCGAGGCTGACCACCAAATTCTGCCGGATGATGCCGCGCGTTTTGCGGCTTAGACCAACCGCGAAGGGCAGATGGGCGAGGTCATCCGCCATCAGCGCGACATCGGCGGTTTCCAGCGCCACGTCCGAACCGGCGGCGCCCATCGCGATGCCGACCGTCGCATTGGCCATCGCCGGCGCGTCGTTTACGCCATCGCCCACCATCGCGACCTTCGCTTCGCCACGCAGCTTGCGGATCGCCTCGACCTTGTCTTCGGGCAGCAAATCGCCCCATGCCTCGTCGAGGCCGACGTCGCGCGCAATTGCCTCGGCAACCTTCTGGTTGTCGCCCGAGATCATGATCATCCGCGTGATGCCGAGCGCATGAAGACGCGCGATCGTGTCTTTCGCAGCCGCGCGCGGCGTGTCCATCAGCCCGATGGCGCCGAGATCGCGTTCGCCGCGACGCACTACCATCGTCGTTCGCCCGCCGTCTCGCAGCCGGGCGATGGCATCGCGCATGGCATCCGAAAGCGGCGCAATGCCGTCAGCGCCGAACATCTCCGCCTTACCGATCAGCACCGGCTCGCCATCGATCTTCGCGGTGATCCCGCGTCCGGTCAGGCTGGCGAGATCGGTCGCGGCGGGAAGCTTGATCTCGCCGAGCCGTTTCTCGCCGTCCTTGGCGATCGCACGCGCGAGCGGATGGTCGCTGAGCCGCTCGACCGCCACCGCGACCGCGAGCAGATCGCGCTCATCCACACCGTCCGCCGGGATGATGTCGGTGATCCGCGGACGCCCCTCGGTCAGCGTGCCGGTCTTGTCAAAGGCGATGGCCTTGAGCGATCCCAGATCCTCGAGCGGACCACCGCCCTTTACCAGCACGCCGCCTCGGGCAGCGCGAGCGACACCGGATAGCACCGCGCTTGGCGTGGCGATTGCCAGCGCGCAGGGGCTTGCCGCCACCAGCACTGCCATTGCGCGATAGAAGCTGTCGCGGAACGGCTCGTCGATCACGACCCAGGCGAACAGCAGCACGACCGTGAGAAGTAGCACCGACGGCACGAACACGCGCTCGAACCGATCGGTGAAACGCTGCGTCGGCGACTGGCGCGTTTCGGCCTCGCTGACCAGTTCGACGACGCGCGCCAGCGTCGTCTCACTCGACTTGCGCGTGACCTCGACCTCGATCAGACCGCTGCCGTTGATCGTGCCGGCGAACACTCGATAGGGCGCTTCGATCGTGTCCGGTCTGGTGCGCGCCGCGGCTTCGTCGGGCACCGGCCGCTTGTCGACCGGCATGCTCTCACCCGTCACCGGCGCCTGATCGATGCTGGTCGTCCCTTTGACGATGAAACCATCCGCTGGCAGCCGCTCGTCGGGTTTGACAACCACCGTGTCGCCAACCACGAGTTGCTCGACCGGCAACTCGACCAGCTCGCCATCACGGCGCACCAAAGCTGTCTGCGGCGCCAACTCAGCCAACGCCTCGATCGCCCGTTTGGCGCGCCCCATGGCGTAGTTTTCGAGCGAATGCCCAAGGCTGAACAGGAACAGCAGCAGCGCGCCTTCGGCCCACGCGCCAAGCGCCGCCGCACCCACTGCGGCGACCAGCATCAGCGTGTCGATCTCGAACCGCTTGTGCCGCAGGTTGTCGATCGCTTCGCGCAACGTGAAGAAGCCACCGAACAGATACGCGGCGACGTAGCAGGCTAGCGGTATCCAGCCGGGCGGATTGGTCAGCTTCTCGAGCGCAAAGCCGATCGCGAGCAGCGCGCCGCACAGCAGCGCGCAGATCAGTTCGGTATTTGCGCCAAAAATCCTACCGTGCGCATGATCGTGCCGGCCATTTGGCTCGGGTGGGGCTTGATCGGTCATGCGATGGCCTCCGTTGGACGGACGTCATCCCGTTCGACCTCGGCCACGTCGGTCTCACGCCGGCCGTAACGGGCGTAGAGCGTGGGCAGGACGAACAGGGTCAGAAGCGTCGCCGAGATCAGGCCGCCGATGACGACTGTCGCGAGCGGCTTCTGCACTTCGGCACCCGACCCGGTCGCGATCGCCATCGGCACGAAGCCGAGCGAGGCCACCAGTGCGGTCATCACCACCGGCCGCAGCCGGGCGAGCGCGCCCTGCCAGGCCGCATCTGCCCTCGCGACGCCGCGCGCCATCAGATCCTGAATCGAGTTGACCATGACAAGGCCGTTGAGCACCGCGATGCCGGACAAGGCGATGAACCCGACCGCTGCCGAGATCGAGAATGGCATCCCGCGCAGGAACAGCGCGAGCACCCCGCCGACCAGCGCGAGCGGCACGCCGGTGAAGACGATCGCTGCGTCGCGCACGCTGCCCAATGCCCCGTAGAGCAGCAGGATGATCAGCGCGAAGCAGGCCGGCACGACCAGCATCAGCCGCTGGCTGGCCGATTGCAGATTCTCGAATTGGCCACCCCATTCGAGATACTCGCCGGCCGGCAGACGTACCTCCCGGGCCATCGCCACGCGGGCGTCTTCGACCACGCCCGCGACATCGCGGCCCCGGACATTGGCCTGAACGACGACACGGCGCTTGCCATTTTCGCGGCTGATCTGATTGGGACCGGCCGTCACCGCGATGTCGGCGATGCTTTCGAGCGGGACGAATGCGCCATCCGGCGTGGGCACGGGAACCTGCCCCAGCGTCTGTAGATCGGCGCGCGCGGCGTCGGTCAGCCGGATCGTCACCGCGAAACGCCGATCGCCCTCGAAGATCATCCCGGCGTCGCGCCCGCCGATCGCGGCGGCAAGCGTGTCCTGCATGACCTGCGCAGTGATCCCCAGCCGCGCCATCGCATCGCGGTTGGGCCGGACGTCGAGCATGGGCAGACCTTCGGTCTGTTCGACCCGCACATCGGTCGCGCCCTCAACATTACGCAAAATGCCCGCGATCTGGTTGGCCGTTGCGTTCATCGTGTCGGTGTCGTCGCCGAACACCTTGACCGCGATGTCGCCGCGCACGCCCGCGATCAACTCGTTGAAGCGCATCTGGATCGGCTGGCTGATCTCGAATGCGTTGCCCGGGAGGCTTTCCAGTGCCTTCTCGATCTTCGCAACCAGTTCCGCCTTTGGCAGCTTCGGATCGGCCCACTCGTTGCGGTCCTTCATGATGATGAAGGTGTCGGAGATGTTCGGCGGCATCGGATCCGACGCGAGTTCGGCGGTGCCTGTCTTGGAAAAGACGAACTTGACCTCGGGAATCGCCGAGATGGCCTTTTCAACGCGGAACTGCATCGTCTGGCTCTGCTCGACCGACGTGCCCGGCACGCGGAGCATCTGCGCGGTCGCATCCCCTTCGTCCAGCTGCGGCAGAAACTCCTGGCCCAGCGTCATGAACGCACCGATCGCCAGCACGAAAGCACCGACGGCGGCGGCAATCGTCGTGCGTGGCCGTTTCATTGCCTTGCCAAGGCCCGGCTCGTAGCGCCGTTTGAGCCAGGTCATGATCCGGCCCTCCTTCTCCTCGACCGGCTTTGACAGCCAGATCGCCAGCATCGCTGGCACGAAGGTAAGCGAGAGGATGAACGCGCAGGCCAGCGCCAGGATTACGGTCAGCGCCATCGGCGTGAACGTCTTGCCCTCGACCCCGGTGAGCGTGAGCAGCGGAACATAGACGAGGATGATGATCGCCTGGCCATAGACCGAGGGGCGGATCATTTCGCGCGTGGCGCTCGCCACCGCGTGCAGTCGTTCGCCCTTGTCGAGGGTGCGGCCAAGGTGATGCTGGCGTTCGGCGATCCGTCGCAGCGCATTCTCGACGATGATGACGGCACCATCGACGATCAGGCCAAAGTCGAGTGCGCCGAGACTCATCAAATTTGCCGATACACCGCCGCGCAGCATGCCAAAGCTGGTCATCAACATGGTGATCGGTATGACCAGCGCCGCGATGAGCGCGGCCCGGAAATTGCCGAGCAGCAGAAACAGCACGACCACGACGAGCAGTGCGCCTTCCGACAGATTCTTGGCGACGGTCTTGATCGTCGAATTGACCAGCCCCGTGCGGTCGAGCACCGGCTGGATGATGATATCGGTCGGCAGCGAAGCGTTGACCTCGTCGAGCCGGTCGGCGACCGCCGAGGCGACATTGCGGCTGTTCTCGCCGATGCGCATGACGGCTGTGCCGACGACGACTTCCCGACCGTTTTCGGACGCCGATCCCATCCGCGTTGCCTGACCGAGCTTTACCGTCGCGACCTGATTGAGCAGGATCGGCACGCCTTCGCGCGTCGCGATCACGGTGCGGGCAAGCTGGTCGGCATTGGCGATGCGCGCGTCGGAACGAACCGCGAGACCTTCACCGTTGCGATCGACGACACCTGCGCCGACCGCGCTGTTGTTCGCCTCAAGCGCTTCGGCAAGGTCGCTAAGGCTGAGTTTGAGCGCGGTCAGCCGCTGTACGTCCGGCACGACCTGATACTGCTTCACATAGCCGCCGATCGAGTCCACGCCCGCCAGGCCGGGGACCGACTTGAGCAACGGCGCGACGATCCAGTCCTGCGCAGTGCGCAGATAGGTCGCCTTGTCAGCGTCGCTGACCAGCCGGTCACCTTCCGGCGTGATGTAGCTGCCGTCCGGCTGGATGCCCGGCTCGCCGGCCTTGTGCTTGTCCTCGGGCCGATGAGCCATGTGGACGGTCCACATATAGACTTCGCCAAGGCCGGTCGCGATCGGCCCCATTTCCGGTGCGACGCCCTCCGGCAGGTTTTCCTCGGCGGAGCGCAGCCGTTCAGCAACTTGCTGGCGCGCGAAATAGATATCAGTGGCGTCGGTGAACACCGCAGTCACCTGCGCAAAGCCGTTGCGGCTTAGCGATCGGGTGTATTCTAGACCGGGAATGCCCGCGAGCGCGGTCTCGATCGGGAATGCGACTTGCTTCTCGACCAGTTCGGGCGAAAGCGCCGAGGCGCGGACGTTAATCTGCACCTGGTTGTTGGTGATGTCGGGAACGGCATCGATCGGCAGCCTCGACAAGGAGACCGCGCCGATAACCGCGGCGATGAGGGTCAAGAGCAGCACGAACCAGCGCCGCTCGACCGCGAAATTGACAATGCGTTCGATCACGGATCAATGCCCTCCGTGCTCGGCTTCGCCCTTGGCGAGCTCTGCCTTGAGCGTGAAGCTGCCATTACCGGCGACTTCCTCGCGGCCGGTGAGGCCGGACGTGACTGTGACCGTGCCGGCGCCGCGAGCGCCCAGCGTGACCGCCTGCGCGCGAAATCCGGTAGCGGTGCGGACGAACACGGTGTTGCGGTTTTCGACCGTCTGGACTGCGGCAGTCGGCACGCTGACCGCGCCGCCCCCTTCGCCCGGCAAATTCAATATGGCGGACACCGGTTCGCCGACACGCCACTGGCCGGCACGATTGTCGATCAGCGCGATGGCGGCGACCAGGCGCGTCGTTTCGTCGAGCACTGGCGAGACGAAGCTGAGCACTGCAGCCGAGCGGCGGCCACCCGCGCTGACCTCGACCGGCGTGCCAACCCGCACGCGCGCGGCATCGGCCGGTGAAAGCGAAATCGTTACTGCGACGAGCGACAGATTGGAGACGCGAAACAGCTCGGCATCTGCCGCAACGGTCTGGCCGAGCACAACCGGTCGTGCGGTGATGCGCCCGCCAAGCGGCGCGACGACACCGATGCGGTTGAGTGGGCCACCGCCGACGCCAGCCGCAGAGACCTGCTGTTGGGCAAGGCGTAGTGCGATACTGGCCTCAGTCGCCGCGGTGCGAGCTGCGATGAGATCGCGTTCGGGCGAGACACGAAGCTTGAACAGCCGGTCTTCGCGCCGCAGGTTGGATTGGGCGAGCGCCGAACGTGCTCGCGCCGCTTCGACCTCGGCCCTGAGCGACGCGGCTTCACGGCTTTCGATCACGGCGACCACCTGGCCGCGCGCGACGGCGTCGCCCAGATTGCGGTTGAGTGCGACGACGCGACCGCCGATCGCTGCGGAGACCACTTGTGTCCCCTGCGGATCGCCCTCGATCGTCGCGGGGAGCGTCAGCGCGCCGCCGCCGGAGGACAAGACCCGGACAACCTCGATGCCCGCAGCCTTAATCTGTTGCGCGGTCAGCGTGATGACGCCTTCTTCGCCTTCGCCTTCTCCGTGGGCGGCTTCATTGTCGCCATGATCATCCTTAGCCTCTGCACCGGCTCCCACGGCCGCGCTGTTGTTGGCGGCATCTTCGTTACCTGAGCAACCTGCCAGCAGCATCGCCAGGACGAGCGGTGCCGCAGCCCCGCTTACGAGCTTCTTCATCGTCAATTCCCCGTTTGCACCGGCGTGAGAGCCGGTGTTGTCAGCCGGGCGAGACGCGCCTCGGCATCATGATATTGTGCGCGCGCATCGACCGCGGCGGTGCGGGCATCGAGCAGTGCCTGTTCGGCTTCTAGCAAGACCAGCTGGTCGAACTTGCCCTCGCCATAGCCAATGCGTGCGATGCGGGCGGCTTCCTGTGCGGCACCGAGTGCCGGTCCAGACGCCCGCACGCTTGCCGCCGCCCGATCGCGGTCGGCGCGCGCCGCGGTGATCGCACGTTCAGCCTCGAAGCGGGCCACTCGCCGCTTGGCGTCACTCTGGTTGCGCAGCGCCGTAGCCTGACCCACGGCAGCCCGGCCGTTGTTGAACACCGGCAGCGGCACCGAGACGCCCAAGACCATCGCCATGTCGCCGCTGGCCTGAAGACGGCGCGTACCCGCGCTTACCGTCAGGTCGGGAATGCGCTGACTGCGCGCGAGGCGAAGTTGTGCATCGGCGGTGGCGACGTCGGCACCTGCGGCTGCGAGCGCCAACGTACCATCCGCATTCGCCGGTGTCGCAGGACCCGCCCGAACGTTGTCGATACGATCGAACCACGGCTGGTCCAGGGCACCGGGCCGGCTGGCGCCGACGAACTGGGCGAGCGCTAATCGGTTCGCCTCGACGCTGCGCTGTGCACGCTCCAGCTCTGCTTCCGCGTTTGCCGCCAGCAGGGCAGCGCGCTGCTGATCGATGGGTGAGTTCGCCCCGGCTTCGACCCGGTCGCGCGCGATACGCAAATTTTCGCGCGTGACCCCAAGCTGGTCCTGCGCGATCGTCAGCCTTCGTTCAGCGGCGACCGCCTCGATATACGCTTGTGTGACTTGTAGCCTGAGGTCGGCTCGCGTGATCACTGCGTCGATCTTGGCGCGCGCCGTCTGCGCGTCGGCTACTGCGATGCGTGCTGGGCGTTTACCGCCGAGTTCAAGCGGAAGCGCGAACGCAATCGTTGTCTCGGCTTCGTTGATGCCCTTGTACGGGCCGGTGCCGATTACATTCTCGACATCGGCGCTGAGCGTCGGGTTCGGTCGCAACGCAGCGACTACACGACCCGCTTCGGCGGCTTCGATGCCGAGCGCCGCCACTTCGTTGGCCGGCGCGATCGCGCCCGCCTGAGCCAACGCTTCGTCAAGCGTTAGCGTCTCGCCAGCTGAGACCGGCGCGGACGATGTCGAACTTTGCGCCTGCGCAATCCCTGCGCACGACGCCGCGGCGAGAAGCGCCGCGTAGATGGACTTCATGATGGAACACTCCTGACAGCCACAAACAGCCGCCGGGCATCGGCCCGCGGCGGAGGGGCGTCAGGCTTGCGGAGGTCTCAACGCGGCGTCGGGCGCGGCCGCGACCAGCACACTCGCCGGGCCGCGATCACGAATATTCTCATGTGAGGTTAGCGTCGCTGTCACGGCGGCATCGTCAAGCGACGCGAAATGGTGGCCGTGGCAGCCGCCGTGCTGATGCGCGATGTTCTGGTCGCTCTTGCCGGTCTCCGGCGCGTTCTGATCGGCGTGATCCACATCCACGCCCGGCAGCGAGGGAGCCATCTCGACGCAGATCGACCGCTCCACGGCATGCGCGACCGGCGCAGTGCCGATCGACAGCAGCGCAAACGCACAAAGCATCAAGGTGAACAGACGGATCATCGCGATGCCGCGTTATCCTTTCGTGGCCGGGTTGTCATCTGCAAAGTGCGCGCCAACGAAGTTGATATAGCGTATCATATCGCCGACGAAAGTGAATCGAACTGTCGGCATTTCGAGTTAACGCTTGAGACCATAAATATCCTGGCCAAAGGTCTGAACTCATTCCGTATAGACGCCCGATGTATTTCATCTTCATCTTTCATTTGACTTGCAGACGGAAGATGCCCTGCTGCCCGGACGCGGAAATCTCACGCTTAGCCTGACGGATAATCTGAACACCGCCGGTGATCCCTAGGCCGGCCATGATCGCCGCCACGATCAGATCAGGCCAGGCCGTCCCGGTGCCGAACACCCCGACAGCAGCCATGACCACGGCGACGTTGCCGATCGCATCGTTGCGCGAGCAGATCCACACGGACCGCATGTTCGCGTCGCCCGCGCGGTAGCGGTAGAGCAGCAACGCAACGCCGGCATTGGCGATCAGCGCCACGACGCCAACAACACCCATCACTTCGGCCTCCGGCGTCTGTCCGTCCCACACAGCCCACAATGTCGCGCCGAGCACATAGGTACCAAGCAGAAGGAGCGTCACACCCTTGAACAGGGCGGCACGCGCACGCCAGCCGAGCGCCATACCGGCAACGCCGAGGCTGATCGCATAGTTGGCCGCGTCGCCCAGGAAATCGAGCGCATCGGCCTGAAGCGCTTTCGATCCGCCCGAGACACCGGCGATCATCTCGGCCACGAACATCGTCGCGTTGACCACCAGCGCGATCCACAGAGCGCGGCGCCATTTGGGGTCATTGTTCGCGTCGGACTTGTCCGAAGCACAGCTATTGCAGGCCATTGCCACCTCGCACGACTCGATGTGACAGGCTATATGGACCCTGTAGTAACTCGAGGGTCAATGGGCATGAAAATCGGCGAGCTCGCACGAGCGACCAGCACCAAGATCGAAACGATCCGCTTTTACGAGAAGATCGGTTTGCTTCCCGCGCCCGCTCGGACTGCAGCGAATTATCGCGCCTACAATCAAACCCAACTGGCCCGTCTGTCCTTCGTGCGCCGCGCCCGCGACCTTGGCTTTACGCTCGATCAGATACGCGGTTTGCTCGCCTTGTCAGATGATCGGGACCAGTCTTGCAGTGCAGTCGATACCGTGGCTCGTCAGCACGTGTCCGAAATCGACCGCAAGATCACCGATTTGCGGGCGCTCCGCCGCGAACTGCAAGAGATGCTCGATCAATGCAGCCAGGAGACGGTCTCAACATGCCGGATCATTGAGTCTTTGGCGCCACGCTGACTTGGCGTCTCGTTGAGCGAAGTGGCAAACGACCGATTCGGTCGCTCCAAGCGCTCGCGGAGATACCCGACCCTGGGCGTTAGCTTGTAGAAGCTGACTCCGAAAAGCGACCGTTCCCAGAACGTCCGCGCAAGGTTATTGCCGTAAATAATTGATCGCACAGCGCAGTATGAGTCAGTGCTAGGGTCGGGACCCATAAACGGGATTCCCTTGGCGGCTGGGATGTGATTCATGCGCTGCGCCAGCAGGAGCGTGGATTTGAGCGAGTTTTGGTTGAGTGAAGCCCAGTTCGAGCGGCTTCGTCCGCTGCTGCCGGACAAGGTGCGCGGTGTGGCGCGGGTCGATGATCGGCGGGTGATCAGCGGCATCATTCATGTGGTGAAGTCGGGCGGGCGCTGGGTCGACGCGCCGGCCTGCTACGGGCCGAGGAAGACGCTCTACAACCGGTTCGTGCGCTGGGCGGCAAAGGGTGTGTGGCAGGAGCTGTTCGTCACGCTCGCGGCAGCAGGCGGGCCGCCCGCCGAGGTCCTGATCGACAGCACGCATATGAAGGCGCACCGCTCCGCGGGCGGTGGAAAAGGGGGGCGCTCGTCCAGGCGATCGGGATCAGCCGGGGCGGCCGCAACAGCAAGCTCCACGCGCTCACCGACGGCGAAGGTCGGCCGCTCCGCTTCCTGCTGACCGGTGGCCAGGTCGCCGACTGCCGCGCAGCCGATGTGTTGCTCGATGATCTCGCGCCGCGCACCATCGTGCTCGCGGACAAGGCTTACGACAGCAATGCGATCCGCGACCTGATCGAGCGGCAGGGTGCCGTTCCGAACATCCCCTCCAAGACGAACCGCCGCTGGAAAAGCTGCTTCTCCAAGACGCTCTACAAGGGCCGCAACGCCGTCGAGCGCATGTTCTGCCGCCTCAAGGATTATCGCCGCATCGCCACCCGCTACGACAAGCTCGCCACCAACTTCCTCAGCGCCATCTACCTCGCCGCAGCCGTCACATGGTGGTTATGAGTCCCGACCCTAAGACTGCTAACCTCCGGGGGATGGACCGATGAAGCTCGCGCATTTGCGCATCTGTAACTTCAGGTGCTTTGGAAATGTCGCTACTGAGATCGGGTTGGACGACACCACGTTCATCCTCGGACCTAACGGCACCGGCAAAACTGCGATCCTGCAGGCGCTGGCAAGAATGTTCAGTCTCGATCCTGCGCTGCGCAAGATCAGGCATTCGGATTTTCACATTGCAACCGATGAAGCACCCGATGCCGCGCCGGAAGAGCGCAGGCTCTGGATCGAAGCCGATTTCGACTTTCCCGAACTCGAACTGGACGACGAAGGCGCCATGCCCGCCGTGCCGGGCAATTTCGCGCACATGCTGATGGTGGACGATGATGAGGCTGTGCGCGTCCGTTTCCGTCTGGCTGCGACGCTCGATCAGGATGGCGATATTGAGGAAACCTTCACCTATGTGACCAAAACCGACGATGCAGGGGTGCCGACCGAGGAAAGCCGCGCATCCAAGCAAGATCGCAATGCCATTCAGGTGCACTATCTGCCCGCTCGGCGCGATCCTTCCGATCATATCTCCTACTCGTCCAATGCGCTGTTGGGCCGGGCATTGCGGGCGGCGGACTGGAGCGGTGAACGTGCGGCAATCGGCGATCTCACCGCGCAGATCACCGCAGCGCTGACGGGCAACGCCGCCATCGAAAGCATTGGCGAATCCCTGACCACGATCTGGAGCCAACTGCACAAGGGCCAGTTCTTCGCCGACCCCGGGGTTTCCTTCGAGCAGAGCGAGATCGATACGCTGCTTCGCCATTTGAGCCTGACGTTCACGCCCGGACACGGTGAACCTCTCGTTGATTTTTCGCGGTTGAGCGACGGTCAGCAGTCGCTGCTCTACATCTCGCTGGTACTCGCCATGCGCGAGATCAGCGACAAGGTGCTAGCAGGCGAGCTGTGCGCGTTCGATATCGATAAGCTGCGGCCCGCAATCTTCACTCTGATTGCGGTCGAAGAGCCGGAGAACAGCCTGTCGCCACATTATCTGGGACGCATCGTGCGTGCCGTTTCCGAATTCGCCAAAGGTCAGAATACCCAAGCGCTCGTGGCAACGCACGCGCCGTCGCTTCTGCGGCGGGTTGCGCCCGAGACCATTCGTTATCTGCGGCTCGACGGCAACCGCCGCACGGTCGTTACGCGTGTCGTGCTTCCTCAAAATGCGGACGCCGCCAAATATGTGCGCGAAGGCGTACAAGCCTTTCCGGAGCTGTATTTCTCGCGGTTCGTGATCCTGGGTGAAGGCGACAGCGAGGAGGTCGTTCTGCCGCGGCTGCTCGGCGCGCGCGGGATTCTTACCGATGACGCGTCGATTTCGATCGTTCCCTTGGGCGGTCGGCACGTCAATCATTTCTGGCGGTTGCTGCACGCGCTCGGCATTCCGCACGCGACACTGCTCGACCTTGACCTTGCTCGCTATCAAGGGGGCTGGGGCCGGATCAAATATGCCGCGAAGCAACGCCTCAAATACGGCGATATCGAAAACGCCGGCATCGACGACGACGATATCGCGGGCATTCCGGCCTGGGACAGCGATCTGGGATTGCTGGACGATGACGATGACTGGATCGAGTATTTCGCAGATCGGGGAATCTTCTTCTCTTCTCCGCTTGATCTCGACTTCATGATGATCGAAGCGTTTGGGGAAGTGTACAAGATTGACGACGACGAGCGCGAGGAACCGGACGAAAGCACGCTCAAGGCGGTTCTTGGCAAGAAGCACGACACAGTTGATGGCCAGTACTCCGACGAGCAGCTGGAGCTGTTCGATGCCTATCACCGCAGGTTCAAGATCGGCAGCAAGCCGGCTTGGCACATCCGGGCGATGGCGGCGCTCGATGATGCGGAACTAGCGGCCGACATGCCAGCAGTTATGACAGCGCTGATCGACTATGTTGAAACCGCACTGGAAGGCCTGCCAGAATGATCTCGGCCGAGCGATGGTCTCCTGCCGACGGCTTGACGCTCGAGCCGAATGCGATGGCTGCCGCTACGGAGATCGCACGCAATCTGGCGCTGACCGCAGGTCCGGGTGCCGGCAAGACCGAAATGCTCGCGCAACGTGCGGACTTCCTGCTTCGGACCGGCACTTGCCGCTATCCGCGGCGGATCCTCGCCATCTCCTTCAAGACCGATGCCAGCCAGAACTTAAAGGCGCGCGTCCGCAAACGCTGTGGACCCGAACTGGCGGCGCGCTTCGACAGCCACACCTTTCATGCATTTGCGAAGCGGATCATCGATCGCTTTCGCCCCGTGCTCACCGGACGGGATGCCCTGGGCCCGGACTATTCGATCGGTACACGTCGGGTGCAGCGCCAGTCCATCACCTTCGCCGACATGGTGCCGCTCGCCCATACGATCATCGAAGCCAGCCTCATTGCACGCAACGCAGTGCGTCAGACCTACACCCATATCTTTCTCGATGAATTTCAAGACTGCACGGCCGAGCAATATCGCCTGATTCTCGCTTGCTTCGGGGGCACCTCGGCGATTCTGACAGCGGTGGGCGATACCAAGCAAAGCATCATGGGCTGGGCCGGCGCGCTTGAGGGTATCTTCCAGACCTTTGCCGATGAGTTCGATGCGCTACCGCGCAACCTCTACCAGAATTTCCGATCCGCACCGCGGCTACGCCGCATGCAGAATGCGATGGTCAAAGTGATGGATCCGCCCGCCGCGCTCGACGATGCGGATATCCTCGGCGAAGAGGGCGAGATCGCTGTTCTTCGTTTCGACGATGATGGCGAAGAAGCTGCCAGCCTGACGGGGCAAATCCGCGACCTGATCGACAATGGCGTCCGACCCTCTGAAATCGCGATTCTCGTCAGCAAGCAGCAGAACCTCTATTGCCAGCGCCTTACGGTCGCATTCGAGGCCGCCGAAATCCCGTTTCGTGAGGAAGACAAGGAACAGGATCTGGCGTCGGAGCCGGTCGCCTGCCTGCTCATCGACTTTCTCCTAGTCGCCAGCGGTTCGCGGCAGCCCGCCGCCTATCGCCGATTACTGGATATCGTGGTGTTCAACCATGGCTATGACGAGGAGCGCGAATATCAACTGCGCTCACGCTGGGATCGCTTCGTTACAGAAACTAGGCGGCAGATCGCGTCGGGTGAGATCAATCTAGGCCATATCAACGACCTGCAAGCCGTTGCCACGGCGCTGGTAGGCGTAGTCGGGCGCGACAATCTCATCGCGCTTTCGCCTGACTACGCGCATGGTGGCCGCCTCGACCAACTTATAGAACAGGCACTCGAACGCGCGCATCTGTTGCTGCAAGGCGACGCGGAGCCGGCGACGGCCTTGGCGTCCTTCTCTGGCGACAGCGCGGTTCGCATCATGTCGGTGCATAAGAGTAAGGGTCTGGAGTTTGATACAGTCGTCATTCTCGGGGTCGAGAAAGAGACTTTCTGGGGTGAATCATCGGCGGAGCGCGCTGCCTATTTTGTCGGGATTTCCCGCGCTAAACAAAGGCTTTGGCTAACCACGTGTCACTGTCGCCAGCGCCCGGATGGCGCTAAACGCTGGGATGTCGAGCGTCGGGAGCACGACGAATTTCTTGGCTACGCACTTGATGGCGATTGAGCCGAACTTATGCAGCGATCAGCAAAACTCGACATCGGCGTGGTTGTGTCAAGCTCGGTGAGCTCTTGGAGTTCTCGCAGGTACCTGACGAGAATCCGCGGTGCCAGTTTTCAAACCAGTCGGGCAGCCGTGCTGGCGCGTATGTACGATCAACCAAAAGGATCAAGCGCGTGCGAAAGCAAAGCGTGACGCACTTCGATGTTCTTCGTTCCGGCGCGGCTATGGGTCGTACTGAACCGGTTGATTCGATGCACCGGGACCATAGGAACCGGACCACCTAGAATATTTAGCGCAGCGTGAGACGCGATCGCATTTGCCAATCGCTCCATTGAGAAACCGAGATCGCCGTCCAACACATAACCGAGCATGCAACCGACCTCCAACCCTTCGGCATATTGCTCGGTGATGAAGCGCATCATTCCGTCGGTGACGTAAGGGCCGGCCAGTGATTGTCTGCCACCGCTGTAGATCACATTTAGGCGTTTGCATTCGTAGGCGAGGTAGCGCGTGCGATCCCAGTCGAGAATGACAGCGAGGTCGATCTGACCTTTGCTGTATTGGGCGCCTGTTGGATGGGTGCCGGTCGGTTCGAACTGAAATTCTATCCAGTGACAAAGCCGACGAACCACAGGATCCTTGCCCAGCAAAGAGACGAGATTGATTGTGATCGTGTCTTCGTCGGGTTGTCCGGGCAGAAGATCGAGGAGCGTGGGCCATACCGCCGCAATACGGTCGAGAATGCGATCATCGAGCGAGGCAAAACGCGCTGCCCATTTCTCAGTGTCGCCCAGCAGCATCAGGCGCCGGCAGTCCGTCTTTGGATGGTGATCGCGTCCTGAAGATCCATCGCGATCGAATCCGCGTCGGCAAGTGCGGCAGCCCGAAGCCAGAACCGCATTTGCATCGGCTTGATCAGATAGAGACTGTCGCCGACGAAGACCCGGAGATCGGGGATCAACTGGAAATTACCGTCCAGCGGCTGATTGATGTGCTCCGACAGATAATCCAGCACATCGTTCAGAGAAGCGCTGTCATCCTCGGAATAGCTGCTCTCATGCTCGAGCGTGATCCGCAATATTGCGAGATCGACGCTCCTGGCGACCAACTTCGTGCCTACCGATCCGCCATCAAGGAGCCATCCCCGCAGACTCTCGGCCAAGGTTTCGGCATATGCCCGCCGCTGATCTTCGAGCGGCGGCTTCCAAAGACCCGGACTTGCACCTTCGTGCGGCTGGATCGCGGGAATGATTGTTTCGACCGCATCGTCGATCAGAACGATCTCGTCGTCCGAAAGGCAGAAATAATCATATGTTAAGCGGTCGATCGCGCCGAGATACGCATCGTCTCCGCCACCGAGCGTGAAAGGTTGGCGCGAGGCATCCATCGCCGCGTCGATCACCGCGACCAGCGCGTCCGAGGCGCGGGCCGCTCGATCGGGATCCGGCAGCTCCGCGAGTTGCGGGAAGGGCAGGCGTCGCAGTTCGGCCTGCTTCACTTCCGGCCGGTCCGATCCGAACGATGCCGTGCCATGGAATGCGTACCAGACGGAAAGTCGGCTGTTCAGGATAGCCGTGAGCAATTTTGCCCGCCGCTCCTCGCCGGACGGAACGATGATCGCCTGCAGAATGTCTTGGAACGTCAACGGACTTTGACAATAGGCGGCGCGCAACCTGGTTTGGGAGGTTTCGACCCCGCGCGGGACAAGGATGCGAACCCCAGCAAAGCCCGGCTCGAAACCCCTTCTGCGCACAAGGTTGCTGATAGCAGGGTGCAGGCCATCATCGGCTTGTGCCAGTCTGCGAAAAGCACCGATCGGGAGGTCGGGGTATGTGCCGACATACTGGCTAACCTGAGGCTTGACCGGTTTGCTCCCCGTTTCGTCCTCCTCGGCGCCGGCGTAGCCCGCAGTTTCATCATCTTCATCGTCATCGGTCGTGAATGGCTGGTAGCCTTGCCCAATGACCCAGTGCCCAGTCGGGTCCTGCCGCCGCCGGCTGAACGACCCAAAGTCAGCGACAAGGTCGCCGATTTTTGACAGCCGGGCGAGATAGCCGAACAGTTTGGCGTCCGGTTCCCGCATCCAGAGGCGTTGCTTGAATGCTAACGGGTTATCTAGAACGGCCTCCACGGACATCGCCATCTTGTCGGCGCTGCTGAGCGTGATCACCCGTTTGATCCGCAGGTTCAGATCGGCTTTCGGCGCCCAATAATCAAACGTGTAGGGAAAATGGTCCACTGAGCCGGCACCATAAATGACAAGTGCTGCGGGACGATGGGCATGTTCGAAGAGCTGGAAGCGCAGGTCGGCGAAGTTGATGATCCGCCGGATGCGGCACGCGCGCATAAATTGGTTTCGCGCGGCCACCGTCTTTGCCGAATGGTTATGCAGGAAGCCCATCGACGGAAGAAGAAAAGCGACGACGCCGCCTGCGGCGAGATGCCGACCGGCCTTCCAGGTGAAGGCCCAGGCGTCCTCCTTGCCGGGCATCGGGAGCGCTGCCGCCTTACTCCACCGAACCGACGACCGGTCGGGTCCTCGCCGGCTCGTCCAAGGCGGATTGCCGATGATGAGATCGAAGCCCTCCTCGGCTTCGGGCACCGCGAAAAAGTCCCGACAGATGAGGCTGTGGCCCCACAGCTCCGGCAAGACCTTCCCTCGGCTGATCAGCCGTCGGATGTCGCGGGGCGATACTTCCTCGAGCAATGCGACGTAGAGAGAGAACACCGCCACGCGCACCGCGCTGCCATTGATATCCCAGCCATGGACACGGCGCAGTATCCCGAGGAGCTGGTCCCAGGCGATCTCGCCATCGTTCGAACGGCTTCGCCAGTGTTCGCACAGCCGCTGGAAGGACCGGACCAGAAAAACACCCGACCCGCATGCCGGATCGAGAAAGCGGCCTTTGTCGCGCACTGCTGGGCTTAGCATGTCCCAGACCTGCGATACGACGGTATCGGCCAGGAACATGGGGGGTATAAAAGGCGCCGGTCGCCCGACGCTCCGCTTCTTTTTCCCCTAGAAAGCGATCATAAACCGCACTGACGAGTTCGACGGGGATGTATCGGAAATCATAGCCCCAGAACCTATGCTGCCCGTGCGCCATCTCTTCGCGACCCAGGCGGAACGAGGCGAGGATATCAAGATGGCTGCCCCTGATCTCCGGCGCTTGTACCTGCGGCTCGAACGAGCAGGGCGCGACAAAAATATCGCCGTTGAAGTCGGCCTTGAGCGTCGCGAACAGAGCCTGAAGAAGCGACACGTCCCGCTGTCCTAGCATTTCAAGGAAGCTATTCGCGGCTCCTGAGGATACCGTGCGGAAATATTCGGTCGAAATGATGTCGCGGTCTTCGAGATAAGCGATGAACATCGCCTGGATCAGAAGCGCCTGAGCGGGGTCGGGATCGAGACCCTCCTTGCGAAGCAGCGTGTGCGAGACCTTGAGATTGTCGAGCAGAACCTGGTCGATGCGTTCCTTCGGCTTGAAGTATTCCGCGTGCTCGGACCACAACCGACCCGATTCGGCGCCATCGACAATATTTCGAAACCGCAGGGCATCGGCCGTCAGCGTCAACGTGTCGACCAAGCAACGATTCTCGAACGCCTCGTCGGCATCTTTCAGCGGCGTTCGGGCGAGCGAGAACGCCCGCATGACCTCACCACTGATGACTAGGAGCAGACTGATCAGCCCTTGGTTCCACAATGCACCATGGAGATCGACGATCGCCTTGCGGTCGTAATTGTCGGTGACCAGAATAGCGATCGTTGGCACCGTCTGGACGCAAAACACCGCCGACACCTGAAGGTCATCCAGCGCCACCCGGATCGCCGAGGCGTGCGGCGCATCAACAACAGACGCTGACACGTCGTAGAGTTCCGGCGCCTGCCGGTTGGCGAGGCCAAGCCGCTCCTTCCATTCCGGGCTAAGCGCGAGGGTCATCGGGTCGCTCATCCGGTGGCTGCAGCGCGCGTCAGTACAAGTGGCGGGAACATCAATTGACTTTGATCGCTCTCGCCCTGCTCGCGAAGCAGGGCACCACGCAGCTCCGCGAGCAGCGGATCGAGCGGACAGAAGATCGTCAGCTCGCCAGCTTTCCACGGCGATGGATCCCGGACAATGCGGCATTTGCGTTGCAGCAGGTCGATTGCGAAGACACCGCCTTCCATGACGCTCCAAGGGGACGCATCGCAGATAGTGATGATGTCCGGGACAATATCCTTCAGCGCGCTTACTCGAATGCCAGCCGTTTCGGTCAGTCGCCGGATGATGCTCGCCGCGACCAGATCACCAATTGTGAAGCATGGCGCTCGTCCAGTGCGCCCAGCATAGGACGGCAACGCGCGTTTCCAGTGCCGATAGGTTTCTAGCGAGAGGCCGACGGTGTCACGCAATTGGCCAATCGTATAATGCATGGGGCTCACAACGGCCTGAGGTGGGGCCAGCCCCATGTAATTGGTGCGCTAGGCGCCGTCAACCATGTTCTCTCTGTGTTCCCGGCAAGCTAGTTGCAGCGCGAATTGGCGGAAGTGCAAAGGCAAATGTGCATAACTCGTGGCTTTCCTCCATGCTCCGATCGGCCCGCTCCGTAAGCCGTTGGGCTTTGGAAGAGGCAATGGACGAATTATGTTGCTGCCAAGGCGGTTCGCCGCGAGAATCGTGACCGTGAGGCACGGCGTGGATCATCTGCCCTTGGTCCAGCAAGGCGAGCTGGACCGAGTGAAGCAATTGCTGATGGGCGAGTTCGCCCAAGCGACGGCGCGCGCAACTCAGCCCTGGAAGAGAAACGGGAGCATCCTCAAGGTCGTGTTGTTCGGCAGTTATGCCCGAGAGGATTGGGTCGATGAACCCCAGAATGGCTACCAGTCCGACTATGACCTGCTGATCATCGTCAGTCATCCTGATCTCACTGACATTGCCGACTACTGGTATGTCGCCGAGGATAAGATACTGCGCGACGCCGAAATCGCCCGGCCAGTGAACATCATCGTCCACACGCTGGATGAGGTGAACCAAGCGCTGAGCCGGGGCGAGTATTTTTGGGTCGATATCGTCCGCGACGGCATCGTCCTATACGAACGGCCTGGCAGTGCGTTTGCCACACCGCAACCGCTAACGATGGCTGATGCGTATGAGATGGCGAGCAAGTACCTTTCCGAATGGCTGCCCAGCACAGATAGAGCGTTGACGACGGCACACGAGCAGGCGCTTAAGGGCGCTGACGATCTCGGATGGCGCAAGGAGGCCGTGTTCTCGCTGCATCAGGCGACGGAGCGCGCCTATATCTGCTTCCTGCTTGTCCGAACCCCTGTACTTCCCCCGCTCGCACAACATCAAATTCCTGCGGTCGCTGGCCGAGGACAGCGAGACACGGCTGATCGACGCATGGCCGCGCGCCACCCGGATTGACCGCCGGCGCTTCGAATTGCTCAAGCGCGCCTATGTCGAGGCTCGCTACTCGGCGAGCTTCGAGATCACCAATGACGACCTCAATGTCTTGTCCCAATCGGTCCGCACCCTTCGCGATATCGTCGAAATGGTCTCGCGCGAACGTATCGAAACGCTCCGGATAGACGCCGGTCTCTAACTGCCGAGCGATAGCTGCCGGATAGCTTCCGGCTCCGGCATCTGACCGAAACGCACCAAGACAAGCCCATCTGCGCCCATCAGCTCCGTTCCGTTTTGGGCGTCCGTGACCGAGTCTGAATCCGCCCGAGCCGATCCTGTCCGGCGGGCGGGAGCCTCGACGTGACACCGACCAAATTGCTCATCGGCCAGATCCTTGTCGTCTTCGCGATCGTCATCGCGGGCGTGTGGGCCGCGACGCAGTGGGCGGCGGCGATGCTCGCTTATCAGTCCGAACTGGGGCGGCCGTGGTTCCAACTCGGGTCCGTGCCAATTTACCGTCCCTGGGCGTTATTCGGCTGGTGGTATCATTATGATGCCTATGCCCCGATCGTCTTCGACAAGGCGGGCATGCTTGCCGGCACCAGCGGCTTTATCGGCTGCGCGGCGGCGATTTTGGATCGATATGGCGCGCGCGCCAATCGAGCAATGTCACCACCTATGGCTCGGCGCGCTGGGCCAGCCGCCGCGAGATCGAACGCGCTGGGCTGCATTGCGACGCGGGAGTCATGCTCGGCACGCTCGGTGGCCGCTATCTGCGCCATGACGGCCCGGAGCATATCATGGCGTTTGCGCCCACGCGATCGGGTAAGGGTGTTGGCCTCGTCGTCCCCACCTTGCTGTCCTGGACCGGTTCGACCGTCGTCCACGACATCAAGGGTGAGAATTGGACGCTGACCGCTGGCTGGCGCGCACGCTTCTCGCACTGCCTGCTGTTCAACCCCACCGATGTCGCGTCGGCGCATTACAATCCGCTGCTCGAAGTTCGGCGCGGTATCGACGAAGTGCGCGACGTCCAGAACATCGCAGATATCCTGGTTGATCCCGAGGGTGCGCTGGAACGCCGCAACCATTGGGAAAAAGACGAGCCATTCGCTGCTGGTCGGTGCGATCCTCCATATCCTCTATGCCGAGCAGGAGAAGACGCTCGCGCGTGTCGCGACCTTCCTGTCCGACCCGCAGCGCAGCTTCGTGGCCACGCTGCGTCGGATGATGACCACCAATCATCTTGGCGACGATCAAAGCCCCAGGGTCCATCCTGTAATTGCGTCCGCCGCACGCGAACTGCTCAACAAAAGCGAGAACGAGCGTTCTGGCGTGCTCTCGACCGCCATGTCCTTCCTTGGCCTTTATCGTGATCCGACCGTCGCGGAGGTCACGTCCCGCTGCGACTGGCGGATCGCCGACCTAATCGAGGCCGAACGCCCCTTGTCGCTCTATCTCGTCATTCCGCCGTCGGACATCAGCCGCACCAAGCCGCTGATCCGTCTTGTGCTCAACCAGATCGGCCGTCGGCTCACCGAGCGGCTCGACCAGCCCGGCACATCCGCGCGTCGGCACCAGCTCCTGATGATGCTCGACGAGTTCCCGGCATTGGGCCGTCTCGATTTCTTCGAGACCAGTCTCGCATTCATGGCCGGCTATGGCATTCGCGCTTTCCTGATCGCGCAGAGCCTCAACCAGATCGAGAAGGCATATGGCGATCACAACGCCATCCTCGACAATTGCCATGTCCGGGTTGCATTCGCGACTAACGACGAACGCACCGCCAAACGCATTTCCGACGCGCTCGGCACCGCGACCGAGCAGCGCGCCATGCGCAACTATGCAGGCCATCGCCTCGCGCCGTGGCTCGCGCACGTCATGGTCAGCCGCCAGGAAACCGCCCGGCAGCTGCTGACCCCCGGCGAGGTCATGCAGCTATCGCCCGACGAGGAACTCGTGCTCGTGTCCGGGCTCGCGCCGATCCGGGCGCGTAAACTGCGCTACTTCCGCGACCGCAACTTTGTCGCGCGCGTGACACCCGCGCCGGTGCTGGCATCGGGTGAATATTCCGATCGCCCTAAGCCGCGCGGCAATGACTGGTCCGATCAGGTGCGCGGCATCGATGCCCGGCTGCACCAGGCAGAGGATGCTGCGGGCGGCGAGGACGAAAGCGGCATGCAGCAGCAGCGTCATCCCGGCCTTCCCGAACAGGTCTCTAAGGCAACCGACGCCGCCGAAACACGCGATCCCCAGATCGTGCCCGACGACGACGATGTCGCCGCCGACAAGCGCGCCATGGACCAGGCGCAAGGGCAGAACGCCGTCGTCCGGAGCCATGCGATCAACGAGGGCGCGAAGCGCGACCTCATACCGGATTTCTGAGGCTGCGATGAAGATCCGTCAGAACCTTTATATCGACCGCGAACTCAGCGACGCGCTGGAAGTGCTCGCCGCCGGACCGCGCGGCAACAAGAGCCATCTCGTCAACGATGCACTGAAGGACTGGCTCGCGCGCCGGGGGACCAAGGAGGTCGATGACCTCCTCAAGGTTCGCCTCGACCGGCTGTCGCGCGAACTGGCCGGCGCGCGGCGCGACATCGACGTGCTGCTGGAAAGCCTGTCGCTGTTCGTCCGCTACCAGTTGATGGTGACGGCACCTTTGCCTGAAGCCGACGCCGCGGCCCGCGCCACCGGCCGCGACCGCTTCGATGCGTTCGTCTCACAGGTTGGCCGCCAGATTGCGGGCGGCACCCGCACGCTCGTGCCTGCCGGATCCGACGGAGCATCATCGTGATGTCCGCCCAGCCTGAAAGCGTCTCCGCAGAACGCCGCCGCGCGATGCTGCGCACCGCAATGGGATCGGCGATTGCCGCCGCGCTCGCCGACCCGCGCGTCATCGAGATCATGGTCAATCCCGACGGTGCGCTGGGCATCGACATTCTGGGCGAAGGCCGCGTCGATACCGGCGTGAAGCTCGATCCCGCCCAGGTCGAGCGGATCATCCGGCTGGTGGCATCGCATGTCCGGTCCGAAGTCCATGGCGAGAGGCCCATCGTGTCGGCTGAGCTGCCGCCGCTTGGCTCCGGGGCCGGGGAGCGGTTCGAAGGAATTCTGCCGCCAGTTTCGACTGCCCCCTGCTTTTCGATCCGGAAACCTGCGGCCCGCATCTACACGCTGATGGACTATGTGACCGACGGCATCATGTCGGCGGAGGCCGCGCGCCTCTTGTCGCTTTCCGTCGTCGATCGCCGCAACATCCTCGTCGCCGGTGGAACCAGTTCGGGCAAGACCACGCTCGCCAACGCGCTGCTCGCCGAGATGGCGCATTTGGACGAACGGGTGATCCTGATTGAGGACACCCGCGAGCTGCAATCGCCCGCGCGGGACACGGTCGCGCTCAGAACCCGGGCTGGCACCGTGACTATGGGCGATCTCGTGCGCTCGACGCTGCGCCTTCGACCTGACCGCATCATCGTCGGCGAGGTACGTGGGTCCGAAGCGCTGGACATGCTCAAGGCTTGGAACACCGGTCACCCCGGCGGGATCGCGACCGTCCACGCCAACAGCGCCGCATCCGCGCTCTACCGGATCGAACAGCTCATTCAGGAAGCTGTCGTCACCGTCCCGCGCCGCCTCGTCGCCGACGCGATCGACATGATCGTCTTCATTGCCGGACGCGGCACCGCGCGGCGCATCGAAACGATCGCGCGCGTCGCAGGGCTCGACCCCCAGGGCGATTACGCCGTCGTCGATCTCACACCCGTCCTGACCCCTGACCTTCAAGGAGACTGACATGCGTATGCTTCATATCCCCAACCGCGAGCGCTTTTTCCTGACCGGCCTGGCGCTCGGCCTTTCGTTCACCTTGGCGAGCGCAGCACAGGCCGGCGGGTCCGGCATGCCTTGGGAGCAGCCGCTCCAACAGGTTCTCGAGTCTGTCCAGGGACCGGTCGCCAAGATCGTCGCGGTGATCATCATCATCACCACCGGCCTGACGCTCGCCTTCGGCGAGTCCTCGGGCGGCTTTCGCCGGCTGATCCAGATCGTGTTCGGCCTTTCGATCGCGTTCGCCGCTTCGTCCTTCTTTCTGTCCTTCTTCAGCTTTGGCGGCGGGGCGCTCGTCGCATGAGCCCCGTGGACACCGGTCATGTTGCGGGCTTCGAGGCGCCGATCCACGCGAGCCTCGGGCAAGCAATCCTGCTTGGCGGCGCGCCGCGCGGAATCGCCATCGTCAACGGTACGGTCGCAGCGGCCATCGGGCTAGGCCTCCAGCAATGGCTGGTCGGGATCGCGCTATGGGCAGTCGGACACAGCATCGCGGTTTTCGCCGCGCGCCGCGATCCTGATTTCGCAGCCGTTTTGCTCCGCCACCTGCGTCAGAAGGGATATCTGGCGTGCTGAACCTCGCCGAGTATCGCAGCCGTGCCGACCGGCTCGCCGATCATCTGCCCTGGGCGGCGCTGGTCGCACCCGGAATCGTCCTCAACAAGGATGGCAGCTTCCAGCGCAGTTTCGCGTTTCGCGGTCCCGACCTCGAAAGCGCGACCGAGGCGGAGCTCGTCTCCGCCTGCGCGCGCGCCAACAACGTCCTCAAGCGGCATGGGTCGGGTTGGGCGCTATTCTTCGAGGCCGAACGGCGCGAAGCACTGGGCTATCCTGAAAATGTCTTTCCCGATCCTGCGTCGTGGCTGATCGATCAGGAGCGGCGTGCCAGTTTCGAGGCCCAAGGCCAGCATTTCGAGAGCCGCTTTCACGGCACGCTGGTCTGGCTGCCGGATGCCGACAGTAGCGATGCGGCAGGACGGACACTCGTCGAGCGACCCGACGACGCCAAAGGGCGCGACTGGCACGCCAGCCTCTCCGGCTTCATCGCCGAAAGCGATCGCGTGCTCGACCTTCTGTCCAGCTTCATGCCGGAGGTGCGCCCATTAAACGACGGGGAGACGCTGACGTATCTCCACGGCACCGTTTCCAGCCGTCGTCACCCCGTCGTCGTGCCGGAAACGCCGATCTATCTCGATGCGCTGCTCGCTGACACACCGCTGACCGGCGGGCTTGAGCCCAGGCTCGGCGATCTGCATCTGCGCACCCTCACCATCCCCGGTTTTCCGAACCTCAGTCGACCCGGCATTCTCGATGCGCTCAACCATCAGGATTTCGGATACCGCTGGGTCACGCGCTTCATTGCCCTCGACAAGACCGATGCGACCAAGGCGCTGACGAAGATCCGGCGGCAATGGTTCAACAAGCGCAAGTCGATCGCCGCGCTGCTGCGCGAGGTGATGTACAACCAGCCAGCCCAGCTTCTCGACAGCGACGCTGATAACAAGGTGGTCGATGCCGACCTTGCGCTCCAGACGCTCGGCGGCGATCACGTTGCCTTTGGGTATCTGACTACGACGATCACGGTGTCGGACTCCGATCGCGCTCGCGCAGAGGACAAGGTTCGCGCGGTCGAGCGGATCGTCAACGGCCTCGGCTTCACATGCTTGCGCGAAGGCATCAACGCGGTCGAAGCGTGGCTGTCGTCGCTGCCCGGTCAGGCTTACGCGAACGTGCGCCAGCCGCTGATCCATACCCTCAATCTCGCCCATCTCATGCCACTGTCGTCGGTGTGGGCAGGACCTGCTGGCAACCGCCATCTCGACGGCCCGCCACTGCTCTATGCGCAGACCAGTGGATCAACCCCTTTTCGCTTGTCGACCCATATCGGCGATGTCGGGCACATGCTCGTCGTCGGTCCCACCGGTGCTGGCAAGTCGGTGCTGCTGGCCCTGATCGCATTGCAGTTCCGGCGCTATGCCGGCTCGCAACTCTATATCTTCGACAAGGGCTATTCGGCACGCGCGGCGGTGCTGGCGATGGGCGGCGCGCATCATGCGTTGGGTCTCGGCGCGGATAGCGGCGACACTTTGGCGTTCCAGCCGCTTCGCCGCGTTGATGATCCCAGCGAACGGAGCTGGGCGGCAGAATGGATCGCGGCGCTGCTGGCCCACGAAAAGGTCATCGTCACCCCCGAGGTCAAGGACGCTGTGTGGTCCGCACTTTGCAGCCTCGCATCGGCACCACCTCAGGAGCGGACGCTGACCGGACTGGCCATGCTACTCCAGTCCAATGCGTTACGCATCGCGCTGACCGCCTATACGCTCGACGGCCCCTATGGGCGTCTCCTGGACGCGGCTGAACAGCATCTCGCCTTCGCGGACATCCAGTGCTTCGAAACCGAGGCGCTGATGGGACAGGCCGGGGTGGTCGCCCCGGTTCTGACCTATCTCTTCCACCGCCTCGAAGAGCGCTTCGACGGTCGGCCAACGCTACTCGTTCTCGACGAGGCCTGGATTTTTCTCGATCATCCAATCTTTGCCGCGCGCATTCGCGAATGGCTGAAGACCCTGCGCAAGAAGAATGTCGCGGTGCTGTTCGCAACGCAGAGCCTCGCCGATATCGCCGACAGCAGCATCGCGCCGGCGATCATAGAGAGCTGCCCGCAGCGCATTTTGCTGCCCAACGACCGCGCGATCGAGCCGCAATCGCGGGCCGCCTATGAGCGTTTCGGACTCAATGACCGGCAAATCGAGCTGGTAAGCCGCGCAACGCCGAAGCGGCAATATTACCTTCAATCGGCGCGCGGCAATCGGCTGTTCGAGCTCGGCCTCGGGCCAATCGCGCTCGCGCTGTGCGGTGCGTCCGATCCGGCAACCCAGGCGCGCATCGACGCGCTGCTGGCGGAGCATGGCCCCGAGAATTTCGCGGCCCGCTTCCTTGAGCAAGCTGGTCTCGACTGGGCCGCCGACCTCCTCGCCGATTTCCCGAATTTCGCGCCCACCGAAGAAGGAGAAGTGTAATGCGTATTGTCACCCGCAAAGTCCTGATCGCGTCCGCGCTCAGCATCGGAACCGCCGGTTCGCTGGCTATGGGGCTCGCCAGTGCGAGCACCCCGGCACGCGCGCAAATCAGCGTATTCGACCCGACCAACTACAGCCAGAACCTGCTCACTGCGGCGCGCACGCTCACCCAGATCAACAATCAGATCCAGTCGCTCCAGAACGAAGCGACGATGCTAATCAATCAGGCGAAGAACCTCAGCCGGATCGACTTTCCGCAACTCCAGCAGCTCAACCAGAACTTGGCTGCGATCGACCGGTTGATGGGGCAGGCGCAAGGGATCGATTTCAGGGTCGATGGCCTGGACCAGCAGTTCAGCCAGTTGTTTCCCAAGGACTTCAATCAGGCACTGACCACCAACAAACAGGTGGTCGCCGCCAAAGCGCGGCTCGATGCCGCAATGTCGGGCTTCCGGCAGGCGATGGGCGTGCAATCCCAGATCGTCACCAACGTGCAGGCTGATGCCGGGACGCTGAGCGAGATCGTTGCGAAGAGCCAGGGCGCTGAGGGCGGCTTGCAAGCCCAACAAGCCACGAACCAGCTACTGGCACTCACCGCCAAGCAGCAGTTCCAGATCCAGAAGATGATGGCGGCGCAATACCGCGCCGAAGCAACCGAAGCCGCGCGTCGTGCACAGGCCGAGGCAGAAGGGCGGGAACGCACCCGGAAATTTCTGGGCACCGGCCAAGCCTACACGCGCGAATAGGCGCGGTGACGAGCTGAGGCGGCGCAGTCCAGCTCCCCGATCGCGCCGCCTCGTCGCGGAGTCCGTTTGCCTTGCCCCCCGGGTGGCGGGCTCCGCGACACCTTTACTCAAGTCGAAAGCTGCCGAACCGTGCAAGATCTCAATGTCATCGACCGCTTCATGCAGGCCTTCATCCGCTACATCGACAGCGGATTCGGGCTGCTCGGCAATGACGTCGGATTTCTCACCGCGACGCTGATAGGGATCGACATCACGCTCGCTGGCCTGTTCTGGGCAATGGGTGGCGACGACAACGTCCTTGGCCGGTTCCTCAAGAAAATCCTCTACATTGGTGCGTTCGCGTTCATCCTGAACAGCTTCTCGACGCTTGCTGACATCATCTTCAAATCGTTCGCCCAGGCCGGACTGACGGCTGGCGGCGGCACGCTGTCGGCCGACGACCTGCTTCGCCCCGGACAAGTCGCATCAACCGGCTTCAGCGCCGCCTGGCCGCTGCTCGAGCAGGCCTCGAGCATGATGGGCTTTGTCAGCTTCTTCGAGAACTTCCTGACGATCATGGTCCTGCTGTTTGCCTGGGCGATCGTCATCCTCGCCTTCTTCATCCTCGCCGTGCAGATGTTCGTGACCATCATTGAGTTCAAGCTGACGAGCCTCGCCGGCTTCATCCTCGTGCCGTTCGCGCTGTGGAACCGCACCAGCTTCCTCGCCGAGCGCGTGCTTGGCAATGTGGTCAGCTCGGGCATCAAGGTGATGGTGCTCGCGGTCATCGTCGGCATCGGTTCGAACTTTTTCGCCGAGTTTACCACCTCGATGCAGGGACAAGAGCCCGATCTCGGTGCCGCGATGAGCCTCGCGCTCGGCGCGCTTTCGCTGTTCGGCCTCGGTATCTTCGGTCCCGGCATCGCCTCCGGTTTGGTAGCGGGCGCGCCGCAGCTGGGTGCAGGCGCTGCGCTCGGTACGGCCGCCGGCGCGGCGGGCGTCACCATGCTTGCCGGCGGTGCGACGATGGGCGCGGCCAGCGCGATCGGGGGGCGGTGCGCTCAGCGCGGTCCGCGCCGGGACATCAATGGGATCGGCTGCATCGACCGCTTACACGCTCGGCAAGGACACCGCCCCGTCGCCGACCATGGCTGCCGGCCTTGGCGGCGTCGCCCGCGCCGCAGGTAACGCCGCCCGCGATCGCGCGTCGAGCGCGCTCGGGCTTGGCGAAGCCGCATCGAGCGGCCGCACGGCTGCCTGGAACGCGCTCAATCGGTCCGGCGCAGGTGAGCCTGCCTCCTCAACGACTGTCGGCGAAGGAGCGCCCGAATGGGCTCAATCGATGCGCGCGCAGCAAAACGCTCGTCATCACCGTCAGATCGCACTGCACTCGATTCAACAGGGCGATCGTGGCGGTGCCTCCGCTCACCCCGACATCAAGGAAAGGGACGACTGATGATCTTCAAGCGCGCCGTCCAGCGCTACGGACGGACACCCCAGCCCGAAACGCCCTACCAACGTGCCAGTCAGCTGTGGGACGAGCGGATCGGCTCGGCCCGGGTTCAGGCCCGAAACTGGCGGCTAATGGCGTTCGGAACGTTGACGCTCACCTGCGCCATGTCTGCCGCACTCATCTGGCAGTCACTCCAGAGCAGGGTCACGCCCTATGTGGTCGAGGTCGATCGTCTTGGCGAGGCACGGGCGGTCACCGAGGCCGAGGCTGGATACAAGCCCACAGACCCACAGATCGCCTGGCATCTGGCGAAGTTCATCGAAAATGTTCGCGCTGTTTCGCTCGACCCGGTGCTGATGCGCCGCGACTGGCTATCAGCCTACGCCTTCGTGACCGAGCGCGGCGCCCGATCCCTCGACGACTATGCAAGGGCTGCGGACCCGTTCGCCCGGATCGGCGAGCGAACCGTGGCGGTGCAGGTGACCAGCGTCGTCCGCGCCTCGGAGCGATCGTTTCAGGTGAAATGGACCGAAACGCCCTACGAGCGCGGGAGTGCGGGGGGGATCATCGACCTGGACGGGGATTTTGACGATCGTGACGAAGCCGCCCGTATCGGCGGACACGATTCGCAAGAATCCGCTCGGCATCTACGTCGATGCGATCGACTGGAGCCGCGAGATCGAGCCGGCAACGGTCACCGCCCCGGCGCGCACGCCGCCGCCTCCGTCCTCAGACAACCTGCCGCTGGGCTCGCCGCTCGATCCGAACCTTGCCGCACAACCGACCCCCAATCCGGAGACACAGCCATGATCCGCTACCTTGCAGTGCCATCCCTGCTGGTGCTTGCCCTTCCGCCAGCAGCGCATGCGGCCGGGGCTTCACCATCTCAAAGCAGCCCGACGCAACGGACGGTCGCATCCGCCAACCGCCTTGCAACCATCGAACCCGCTGCAAATGGTTTCCTGCATGCCGTTCAGGTTTATCCCTTTACGGAAGGGGCAATCTATCGCGTGATGACCGCACCCGGGCGGGTTACCGACATTGCGCTCCAGCCAGGGGAAACGCTCGTGGCGGTAGCCAGCGGCGACACGGCTCGCTGGGTTATCGGCGATACGACCAGCGGATCGGGCACCGCGAAGCGTACGCATGTGTTGGTCAAACCGTTCAGTGCTGGGTTGTCGACCAACCTTGTGATCACCACTGACCGCCGCAGCTATCATATTGCGCTCACCAGCGTCGGGAAGACGGCGATGGCTGCGCTCTCATGGACCTATCCGCAGGATGCGCTGATCGCCCTCAAACGCGCGGCCACGGCCGCCGAGGCAATGGCCCCGGTGGCCGCCGGCATCGAGGTGGAAACTCTTCATTTCAACTATGTCGTATCGGGCGATCGTCCTTCCTGGCGGCCGCTACGCGCGTTCGACGATGGCAGGCAGACGTTCATCGAGTTTCCTGCGTCGCTCGCTGTCGGGGTGGCTCCCCCGATCTTTCTGGTGGACGCAAAGGGCGAGGCCCAGCTGGTCAACTATCGGGTGAAGGGCCGTTTCTACGTGGTCGATCGGATCTTCGATGCTGCGGAGCTTCGTCTCGGCACGAAGAATCAGCAGGTCGTCCGCATCAGCCGGCTGGCGGCTGGCGCTAAGACACGGAGGGGATCATGACCGACGGGAATGATCGGCCGGCGACTGATGTCCAAGCAGCGCCCGGCAAGGCTGATCCGGAAACACTGGCACTTCGCGCCCAGCCGGCGCGGGCGATCCGTTTCAAGCGCGGTGCCATCGTGGCGATCGCGGCGCTCGGCTCCGTCAGCCTTGTCGCAACCGCCTGGGTTGCGCTCAGGCCATCCAATCTGCAGCTCGTAGGCCAGGCTGACGATCGGACAATCATTGCGAAGCCCCCTACCGACGCGCTCAGCGCACTTCCGGGCGGCTATGGCGACGTACCCAAGCTCGGACCGCCGTTGCCTGGTGATCTCGGCCGACCCATTCTCGATCATCAGCGCGCAATGGGAACCGAGCCGGTGGAAGGAGAGGCAGCCCGGGCCGATCAGGCGGCAGCAACCGAACGTGAGCGGCGCGCTGCTGAATTGAGAGCTGCGCGAGAATCCGGGTTGCTCGTTCAGTCGGGCAGTCGTCCAATCCCGACCGCTGAGGCTCAGGCAGCATTGCCTCTGGCACCGGTGGCAAGCGCCGATGCGCCGCGGCCTGCAGTCAACCCGGACCGCGATCCCAACGCCCAGCAGCGCAAGGCCGATTTTGTGGCCAAGCGCGATTCCGGCGGCGACGTCAACGGTGATCGGCTGACCCCACCTGCATCACCAAATATGCTTTCAGCCGGCAGCGTGATCGCCGCAGGTCTGATCACCGGTCTTAGGTCAGATCTCCCCGGCCTCGTCACCGCCCAGGTCACCGAACGGGTCTATGACAGCGCAACCGGCTCCATCCTGCTCATTCCGCAGGGCGCTCGGCTGATCGGCAGCTATGACAGCGTCGTAGCGTATGGGCAGAAGCGCGCGCTGATCGTGTGGCAGCGGATCATATTGCCCGACGGCAGTTCGATCCGGCTAGATAACGTCCCCGCGACCGACCCGTCGGGCTATGCGGGACTCGCCGACAAGGTCGACTTCCACACCTGGACGCTGCTCAAGGGCGTCGCGATTTCAACGCTGTTGGGCGTCGGTGCCAACCTCTCCTTCTCCGGTGAAAGCGATCTCGTTCAAGCAATTCGGGAATCGACCCAGCAGAATGTCTCCCGCGCTGGAGACCAGATCACGTCGCGCAACCTGCAAGTTCAGCCGACCATCACGATCCGGCCCGGCGCCCCTGTTCGGCTGGTCGTCCATCGCGACCTGATTCTCGCGCCCTGGCGCGGCTAGGAGACAACGATGCCAACCATTAAGCTGACCAAGCTGCCTGATCGCACGCCGATCAAGCTCACCATCACCATCACGCCGGACCTGAACCAGTTGCTGGCGGACTACGCGGAAGCCTATCGGGATGCCTATGGTCAGTCGGAGCAGGTGACTGACCTG
Source organism: Sphingomonas sp. J344 (assembly GCF_024700005.1). NCBI lineage: Bacteria > Pseudomonadati > Pseudomonadota > Alphaproteobacteria > Sphingomonadales > Sphingomonadaceae > Sphingomonas > Sphingomonas sp. J344. Next base: position 2,343,837 of record NZ_JAJONB010000001.1, read on the forward strand.
ATCCCCTATATGCTTCGCTCCTTTCTTGAGAGCGATCGCGGTTTCAGCCGCGGGAAGGCGAAATCATGACTTCACCCTCCCTGCCGACGCGGAACCATGAGCATGGCGGTGTCGCGATCGAGCCATTGTCCGTGCGCATCGCGACAGCGGTCCAGATCACGGGGATCAGCCGCTCTCGACTTTATGAACTTATCCAGTCTGGCGATCTTGAGACGGTCAAGGTCGGTCGGTCGACACTCATACCATATCGCAGCCTCAAGGAGCTGGTCGGCGGCTAACCCTATCGTCGACCGCCTCCGCTCCCGAAGATCGGACGAAAAATTGCTGCGCCGTCACGCAGCTGGTCAAGATGGTCCGACCAGTGCTGCATCATTCGGACTCGCTCGTCCCAATATTCTCCCCGCGTGTAAGCGCGGCGCACCGCGCTGCCGTCGAGGTGAGCGAGCTGCTTTTCAATCGCATCGGGGTTCCAGATGCCCATCTCGTTGAGCAGCGTTGCTGCCATGGCGCGAAAGCCATGCGCGGTCATCTCCTGCTGACTGTAGCCAAGCCGGCGAAGCGCTGCGTTGATCGTGTTCTCCGACATCGGCTTGTCCGCCGACCTGAAGGATGGAAACAGGTATTTCCCATGTCCGGTGAGCGTATGAAGGTGATCGAGATGCGCCATGACCTGTCGGGACAGCGACACCCGATGCGGGCGGCGCATTTTCATTTTCTCCGCCGGGATCGACCAGATTGCATTCTGCGCTTCAATTTCGGCCCATTCGGCCTTGCGCAACTCTCCTGGCCGGACAAACAAGTACGGCGATAGCTGAAGTGCGACCGCAGTAATCTCGTGGCCAGTGTAGCCTTCGATCGCGCGCATCAGCGCACCAGCTTCCTTCGGCGTCGTGATGGCTGCAAGGTGCGTGACCTTGGGTGTGATGAGGGCACCGCGAAGGTCGGCCGCTACGTCGCGGTCTGCTCGGGCGGTTGCGATGCCATAGCGAAGGACGCGGCTTAGTACGCTGCGCATCCGGCGGGCGCTCTCGTAGCGCCCAGTTGCCTCCACCTTGCGCAACACGGAAAGCACGTCCTGCGCAGTGACCTTTGAGATCGGCAGGTTGCCGATCGTGGGATAGGCCATGCCCAATAGCCAGCAGAATCTTCTCCAGCGTGACATGCGCCCGACCCTCCCGTTCAATCTTGTCGAGCCACTCCTCGGCAACCGTCTTGAACGTATTGTCGGATGCGATCTTCTCCGCGATTCGAGAGAGTCTCTTCTCTGCGCACGGATCGAGTCCGGCGGCGATCTGCTCTTTCGCTTCGGTCCGTCGCTGGCGTGCCGCTGCGATTCCCACCTCGGGCCAGGCCCCGAAATACAGTGTCTTCTGCCGACCAAGGTGACGGTAATTCATACGCCAGAGCTTCGCGCCGTTCGGCTGTACGAGAAGGTAAAGCCCCTCGGAGTCGGCTACCTTGTAGGCTTTGTCCCTGGGCTTGGCGTTGGTGATCTGGATGTGATTCAGTGCCATGATGGTGCTAGCTCCAAAGGGCTCGCCGGCACCATCAAAAACACCATCATTTTGATGGTGCTGCCGATGGATTCGGGTGGATGAGCCCGGATTCCATTCGGCGATTTTCACTGAAAATATGCTGTAAAACCAGCTGCTTACTGGACCTTCCCGGACGTCGCCGGAAAGGCCTCTGGTGCCCAGAAGAGGACTCGAACCTCCACGACCTTGCGATCGCCAGCACCTGAAGCTGGTGCGTCTACCAATTCCGCCATCTGGGCACGGGGTAGGCGAGCGCCTCTACGGGGGCGTCCGGGGGCTGTCAACCGGCTTGCCCGGCAAATCAGCACCCCGTCTCGATTTTTTTCGGCGACGCCGCTCAGCGTTGCTGGCGAATGGCCAGGACCAGCCCGCCGCCGAGCAGGGTCAGCGCCGCGAGCAGCAGCATCACAGGCCCGAAATCGCGCGGGGTGGACAGCGCCCAGGCCAGCGCCGGGCCGATCAGCGCGGGCAGCGTGTTGGTGAGGTTGATGAGGCCGAGGTCGCGCCCGCGATGGTCGGGGCTGGGCAGCAACTGCATCGCAAAGCCGGAATGGATCGACAGGAACACCGACGACCCCATCGCATATAGCGCGAAGGCGGAGGCTGCGACTCCCCAGTCACGCGCGACGGCGAGGCCGAGTAGCCCGGCGGCGGCGACTGCGGCGGCGGCCAGCAGGAACGGCTTGCGCCGCCCGATCCGGTCGGACCAGCGGCCAAGCAGTACCGCTACGGGTAGCGGAAGCAGGTAGGCGATCGTCATCAATTGCCCGATCGGACCGACCTGCTTGGCGGCGGACAGATCGGGGTCGATGCTGACGAAATAATAGACCAGATAGAGCGACAGGACGTTCCCCGCGACCTGAACGAGCAGCCGCGAGGTCCAGGCAATGGCGAGATCGCGCCCGAGCAGGCGGGGCGGGGCGCTGGCGCTGTCCGGGACCGCGAGCCGCGAGGGGGTCCGCAGCAGTGGCACCACGCAGATGAGAACGGCGCCGAACACGAAGCCGAGCTGCGCGCCTGCTCCGGCAAGGTTGAGGCCGATCATCAGCGCGCCGACCGCGGAGGCGAGTGGGGAGCCGAGCGCGATCAGTCCGCCGGCTAGGCCCATCTGGGCCCCGGGCACTTCGTCGGCCATGATCGCGAACATGGGGGACAGCAGTGCATTGACGGCGACCTGAAACAGGATGATCGCGAGGATGATCGCGGTGGGAGTCTGCGCCAGCGCCACCGCCGCGAACGATAGCCCGAGCAGGGCGAGGCCCAGTACGACCCAGGATCGCCGCGTGCCGCCCCGGGCGAGCGCGCGATCGCTGGCCCAGCCAAATGCAATGTTCGACAGGCTGGCTGCGATGGCGCCGGCAATCACCGTGGCGGTGAACAGACCGATCCGCGCCTCGCCCGCGATCTCCGCGATCTTGACCGGCAGCAACAAGCTGAGCAGCGGCAGGAACGCGATCACGCCCCCCGCATTGGCGAGCGCGACCAGCAGGATGAATCCCGTCCCGCGCCGCCTCGCGCCGCCTGAACCGTTGTCGGTCGTCACCCTCTCCGCCCGTTCGGCCGCGTGGATGCGCGGCGCTTATCCGATGGCTAGGGCTTCATCGTCGCCGCGTCGAGCGTCGTGGTGAGCGTCATCGACCGGTCGGTCGCATCGCGGGCGATGGCGACGCGATAGCTGCCCCCCGCGATCCGCCAGCCGGGCAGGGCGGCGTCGTAATCGGCAAGGATGCGCGGTTCGGCGGTCAGCGTCACGCGCCGCGATTCGCCGGGGTCGAGCGTCACCCGCTGGAATGCGGCGAGGCGCATCGGCTTGCCCGATCCATCGCGGGTCACATAGAGTTGCGGCACATCCGCCCCGGCGCGCTGGCCGCTATTGGTGACGGTGAAGCTGACGGTCAACTTTTTGCCTCCCGTCACCTGCGGCTGGGCATAGGCGAACTGGGTGTAGCTGAGGCCGTGGCCGAAGGCGAAGAGCGGCTTGTTCCCCTGCTTCTCGTACCAGCGGTAGCCGACGTCGCTGCCCTCCGGATATTTGACGGGGAAGGTCTGGAGGCTGAAATCGCCGCCCGCAGCGGGGTTGGACGCCGCATCGCGCTCGAGTCCCGTGAGCAGGTCGAGGCCGACCGGCGTGGGGCGCGGTGCCTGTGCCTCGCGCGCGGGGAAGGTGATCGGCAGGCGGCCCGACGGATTGACCTTGCCGGTCAGGATATTGGCGATCGCCTCGCCGCCGCGCTGGCCGGGATACCAGGCCTGAACCACAGCCGGGACCGATGACAGCCACGGCATCGTCACCGGGCCGCCGGTGGTGAGGACGACGACCGTCTTCGGCTGGGCCTTTGCGACGTTCGCGATCAACGCGTCCTGATGGTCGGGCAGGCGCAGGTTGGGAACATCGTCCGCCTCGGTCGTCCATTGCGTTGCGAACACGATGACGATGTCGGCCTTGGCGGCAGCGTCCAGCGTCGTGTTCATGTTGCGGCCGTCGGTGAAGTCGACCGTTGCTCCCGGCGCTGCCTTGCGCAGCGCGGCGAGCGGGGATGAGGCATGCCAGGTAATCCGCGCGAAGGAGGCGGAGCCGCCATAGGCCAGCGGAATCTCGATCGGCGCACCGCCGACCGAGCGCACCTGGCTGGAGCCGCCGCCCGACAGCACGCCGACATCGGCGCCGCCGCCGATAATCAGGATCTTCTTCGCGCTCGCGGCCAGCGGCAGGATGCCGCCGTCATTCTTGAGCAGCACGATGCCGGCCTCCGCAGCGCGCTGCGCGACATCGGCATTGGCGGCGTAATCGATCGGCTGGGCGGCGGCGGGCATCGGCGTGTCGAATGCGCCGGTGAGGATCAGGCCGGTCAGATAGCGGGCGACCATGTCGTTGAGCCGCGCCATCGGCACCTCGCCCTTCTCGACCGCGGCCTTGAGTGGCGCGTCGAAAAACATCGCCTTGTCCAGTTCCTGACCCGATTGCTGGTCGAGGCCTGCCATCGCGGCCTTGACCGTGGTGTGGACCCCGCCCCAGTCGCTCATCACCCAGCCGGGATAGGCCCAGTCGCGCTTCAGTACCTTGTTGAGCAGGAAGTCGTTTTCCGACGCCCAATGGCCGTTGACCTTGTTGTACGCGGCCATCACCGATCCGGGCTTGCCCTTCTCGATCGCGATCTGAAAGGCGAGCAGGTCGCTCTCGCGCAGCGCCGCCTCGTCGATCTGCGCGTCGAGGACCATGCGTCCGGTTTCCTGCGCGTTGAGCGCGAAATGCTTGATCGTGGAGACGATGCGGTTCGACTGGACCCCCGCAATATGCGCGCCGGCCAGCTCGCCCGCGAGCAGGGGGTCTTCGCCCAGATATTCGAAATTGCGCCCGCCCCACGGGTCACGGGTCAGGTTGACGCCGCCTGCGAGCAGGACGTTGAAACGCTTGGCGCGCGCTTCGGCACCGATCATCGCGCCGCCTGCGCGCGCGATCTCGGGGTCGAAGGTCGCGGCGGTGGCGAGGCTGGAGGGCAGGGCGGTAGCGACATCGCCCTTGCGCTGTTCGACCTGATTCGCGACGCCAAGCGAGGCATCGCTTTCGCGCACGATCGGAATGCCGACGCGCGGTACGCCGTCGATATGGCCGGCGGAGGGGATCAGTTCGTTCTGCGTCTTGCCGTTGGCCATCGGCGGGAACAGTCCGTGGACGAGCATGATCTTCTCGTCGAGCGTGAGCTTTGCGACGATCGCGTCGGCGCGGGCGCGCGCCTGTTTGGCGGTGACGGTCGACTTGGCCGCAGCTTTGGGAGCCTGCTGCGCGACTCCGGCACTGGTGGCGAGTGCGCCGGCGGCGGCCGCAGACAAGAGTGCGGCAATCATCCTCGACATCGAAATTCCCCTCCAGATACGCATGCCGTGCGGATTCCCCGCCGACGCCATTCTTCGCCCAGACAGCATAGATTGAGAACGTTCACAATAGCGGAAATGCGCGGGTTAGGCTTTTTGGCACCCTGCGCACAGCCGCTTGACAACGTTGTACAACGGGTTCAAGTGAACGTTCTCAACACGAGCGCGAATGGCGCGCCGTAACGGGGAGGATGGGAAATGCGTGACCTGAAGGCACGCGCACTTTCGCGATTGGTGATCGGCGTTTCGACGCTGGCAATCGCGACTGCGCCGGCATTTGCACAGGATTCGGACGCTGCGGCGCCGACCGATGAGGGCGAGGAAGTCGTCATCACCGGTATTCGGGCGAGCCTTGAAACGTCGATGAATATCAAGCGCGATGCCCAGGGCGTTGTCGATGCGATCTCGGCCGAGGATATCGGCAAGTTCCCCGACACGAACCTTGCCGAATCGCTTCAGCGCATCACCGGCGTTTCGATCGACCGGTCGAACGGCGAAGGATCGACCGTCACCGTCCGCGGCTTTGGTCCCGAATTCAACCTCGTCACGCTGAACGGTCGCCAGATGCCGACCTCGACGCTGGGCGATGGCGCGAGCCCGCCTTCGTCGCGTTCGTTCGATTTCGCCAACCTCGCGGCTGAGGGGATCGCCGGGGTCGAAGTGTACAAGACCGGACGTGCCTCGATCGCATCCGGCGGTATCGGCTCGTCGATCAATATCAAGACGCCGCGTCCGCTCGACAACCCCGGCCTGCGCGGCAGCATCGCGGTGAAGGGCGTGCTCGACACGTCATACAACCAGGGCGACGAGATCACTCCCGAAGTATCGGGTATCTTCAGCACGACCTTCATGGATGACAAGGTCGGCATCCTGCTGGCCGGATCGTACCAGCGGCGCAAGGCGAGCAACAACAGCTACAACACCGACTGGCGCGACGGCTATCTCGGTACCGAGAATAACTGGGGTTCGCTGCCCAACAACGCGCAGCAGCAGAACCGCCCGAGCGGCAACGACGTATATGAGGTGCCGCAGAACGGCTCGTACAACCTCAACGACATCGACCGCGAGCGGATCAACGGCCAGGCTGTCCTGCAATTCCGCCCGACCAGAATCGCTGACCGCGACGTTCGACTACACCTATTCGCGCAACAAGGTTGAAGTTCGCAACAACAGCGTCGGCATCTGGTTCAATTTCAACAACGTGTCGAGTAACTGGACCGACGGCCCGATCGCCGGCCCGATCTTCTATTCCGAAGCGTTCGGCGCACTGGAGCGCAAGGACCTGTCGTACAGCGGTTCGCTGGTCGCCAACCAGAGCGAGAACCACTCGCTCGGCGGCAATCTGACCTGGGAAGCGCCCGGCGGGGTCACCGTCGTGCTCGACGCGCATCATTCGACCGCGGAATCGAAACCCACCAACAAATATGGTTCGAGCGTGTCGGTCGGAAACGCAGTGTTCGGCGTCGCGTCGCAGACGATCAACTTCGACACCGCGCTGCCCGTGATCTCCTACACCATGCATCCCGGGATCAACGCGCTCAATCCCGCGCTGATCACGCCGGGCGGCAACGCCTTCCGCAACGCCTATTTCCGGGACGAGATCAACCAGGTGCAGCTGCGCGGCAGCTACGACCATGATGGCGGTTTCCTGGACGGCATCGATTTCGGCATGGCCTATACCGAGAACAAGGTCCGGTCTGCCTATGGCTTTATCCAGAACGAGACATGGAGCGGTGCCGGCCCGGCATCGGACATTCCCGACGACATCTTCAGCCTGGTTTCGCTTCCGGACAAGTTCGCCGGAATGGATGGCGCGGCCAACATCATCCCGAGCCTGTACACGTTCGATTTCGAGCGGATGGTGGGGCTGATCGACGGTCTGTACGGCACCTGTCGCAATCCGCAGATCGGCAAGGCGGCGGCGGGCACCTGCCTTGCCGACTATACGGTCGACCGGCGGATCACGGAAAAGACCGTCTCGCCCTATTTCCAGTTCAGGGGCAAGTTCGGTGCATTCGGCAACGACGCGCACGTCGTCGCCGGACTGCGCTACGAGCATACCGACATCAATTCGTCCGCGCTGGTGCCGGTCCCGACCGGAACGTCGTGGAACGCGGCGAACGAATTTTACATCATCTATTCGGGTGACTCGGACTTCTCGAGGTTCAAGGGGTCGTATGAAAATTGGCTGCCCTCGGTCGATTTCGACATCTCGCCGACCGACGACATCAAGCTGCGTGCGTCGTACAGCCACACCATCACGCGCGCCGATTATGGCAGCTTGCAGGGTGGCCTGACGCTCGACGCGCAGTTCCGCATCGCCTTTGGTACCGGCAGCCGCGGCAACCCGGGTCTGCTCCCCTACAAGTCGAAGAATATCGACCTGTCGGCCGAGTGGTATTACGGTCGCAACAGCTATATTTCGGCTGGCTTCTTCCACAAGGATGTCGCGAACTTCATCTCGCAGGATCGCGTGACGGAGGGTGCATTCGGACTGCGCACCGTGGCAAACGGACCGCGCTACAATGCGGCTGTGGCCGCCGGCGCGGAAGCCACGACCTGTGGCATCCGCGGCTATATCTTCAACAATTATCCCGGCTCGGTTCAGGTTACCGGAACCGACCCCAGCGGTTGCCCGATCGGTCAGATCTATGCACTGCCCGAAGATCCGCTGCTGAACTTCCAGGTCAACACGCCGGTCAACAGCGACCAGACGGCAACGCTCTATGGCTTCGAATTCGCCATTCAGCACAGCTTCTGGGACACCGGCTTCGGCGCGATCCTGAACTATACGATCGTCCGCGGCGATGCGACGTTCGACGCAACCCAGCCGTCGACCGTGACCCAGTTCGCACTCCCCGGTCTCAGCGACAGTGCCAACGCGGTACTGTTCTATGACAAGGGCGGGTTGCAGGCGCGCGTCGCGTACAACTGGCGCCAGAAATTCCTCGCCGGAACCGGGGCCAACCCGTTCTATGTCCAGGATTACGGCCAGATCGATGCCAGCGCGAGCTATGAAGTCACCAAGGGCCTGACGGTCTTTGGCGAGGTCATCAACTTGACCGGCGAGAGCCGGCGTGGGCATCGCCGTTCGGACCGCAACGTGTTCTTCGCCTCGCCGGGCTTTGCCCGCTACGCGGCGGGCGTGCGGTTCAGCTTCTGACGGACCTCTCCCCCCGGCCACCCTCTTCGGAGGGTGGCCTTTTTTAGCCGGGGGGCCAAGCTGCGCGGGGGCGCGGCAAATCGGATGATGCAGGTGGATCAGGGCGTGCAGAACGTGGTCATTGTCGGCGGTGGAACCGCCGGATGGCTGGCCGCGTGCCTGATCGCCGCGCAGGCCGACCGGAATGCCGAACGGCCGCTGTCGGTGACGTTGATCAGATCCCCGGACATTGCGACCATCGGAGTGGGCGAGGGGACCTGGCCGACGATGCGGCGAACGCTGCAGCGGATCGGCATCGACGAAGCGGAGTTCCTCACCGCCTGCGACGCATCGTTCAAACAGGGGTCGCGCTTCATCGGCTGGGCCAATGGCGCGCCAGGCGATGCCTATTATCACCCGTTCAGCCCGCCCGTGGACGGCGATGCCCGCGCGCTGATCGCCGGATGGCGAGAGGCGGCGGGCAACCAGCCCTTTGCCGCTACAGTCTCGCCCCAGCCGGGGGTATGCGATCTGCACCTCGCGCCGCGCCAGCGTTCGATGCCCGGCTATGGCGGCGCGCTCAACTATGCCTATCATCTCGACGCCGCCAAGCTCGCCGCGCTGCTCGCGCGCCACGGCGTCGATCGGCTCGGCGTGCGGCATGTGCGCGGGCATGTCACCGGCGTCGAGACGCGGGAGGACGGGCATATCGCCGCCGTTCGCATCCGCGATGGTGATCCGATCTCCGGCGACCTGTTTATCGACTGCACCGGCCATGCCGCGATGCTGATCGGCGGGCATTTCGGCGTGCCGTTCATCGACCGCAGCGACGTGCTGTTCAACGACCGTGCGCTCGCGGTGCAGCTGCCCGTCGATCCCGCCAGCCCGATCGCGTCACAGACCGACGCCACCGCGCACGCCGCAGGATGGATCTGGGACATCGGCCTGCCGACGCGGCGCGGGGTCGGGTGCGTCTATGCCTCGGCCTATATGGACGACGATGCGGCCGCCGCGACGCTGGCCGGCTATCTCGGGCGCGACCCGGCGGAACTGGGCGCACGCAAGCTCAGCTTCCGGTCGGGGCATCGTGAACGCTTCTGGGAGCGCAACTGCGTCGCGGTCGGTCTGTCGGCGGGCTTCCTCGAACCGCTCGAGGCATCGGCAATCGTGCTGATCGAACTCTCGCTGGACGCGCTGCTCGACGGATTTCCCGCGACGCGCGGTGCGATGGACATCCATGCGCGCCGGTTCAACAGCCTGTTCCGCTATCGCTGGGACCGGATCGTCGAATTCCTCAAGCTCCATTATGTCCCGAGCGCGCGCACCGATCCCTATTGGCGCGCGCATTGCGACCCGGCATCGATCCCCGACCGGCTGAAGGAGTTGCTGGAGCTGTGGCGGCACCAGCCGCCGTCGATCGCGGATTTTCCGATGGTCGACGAAATCTTCCCCGCCGCCAGCCACCAGTTCGTCCTTTATGGCATGGGCTTCCCCGCGCCGCCGCCATCAGCCATCGCGACCGATATCGTCGGCGTCGCGCGCGGCATGGCGCAGGCGGCTCAGCGCGGCCGCGCGCTTGCCGCCAGCCTTCCCACCAACCGCGCCTATCTTGACGCGCTGCGCGCCGCCGCGCCACGCATGGCGCTGGAGATACCATGACCGACCACGCCGTCCTGACCCCCGAAGACCATCGCGACCTGCGCATCCGGCGCGAGCGTGACGCCGCCTATGGCGATGCGGTGATGTCCTGCATCACCACCCCCGACGAGTTCCGCCGGGTACAGGCACATTACCCGATCCTGTTCCGCCGCGATGTCGAGCGCGACGCCTTCATGGCGCTGGCGATGTTCGGGTTTCAGGATGGCGAGAACCTGTTCCTCAACGATGGCCATTGGGACGCGGACTATGTTCCGCTGACGATCGACATCCAGCCGTTCCTGATCGGCGGGCCGGCATCGGGCGACGGGCCGAAACAGGTCCATGTCGATCTCGCCAGCCCGCGCATCGCGGGCGACGAGGGCGTGCGCGTATTCGACGACACCGGTCGCCCGACCCCTTATCTGGAAACCATCGCCGAACAGCTCGGCGCGCTCGATGCGGGGTGGCAGGGATCGGCGGACTTCTTCGCCGCGCTGCGACGCCACGATCTGCTCGAACCGCTGACGCTGGAGATCACGCTTGACGACGGATCGACCAACAGCCTGGTCGGCTTCCATGCGGTGAATGAGGACCGGCTGCGCGCGCTCGACGGCGACGCGCTGGGCGACCTGCATCGCGACGGGCATCTGATGCCGCTGTTCATGGCGGTCGCGTCGATCGGCAATTTCACCGCGCTGATCGCGCGCAAGAACCGACGGAATGCGGATGGCTGAGGCTGATCCCGGGATCCTCACGGGCCTCGCGCAGGTGCCGGAAGTGCGGGTCGCGGACAGCGCCGCGCTCGATGCGCAGCTGCGCGTGGCAACCGCGCCGTTCGTGGTACGCGGGCTGGTGAAGGAGTGGCCGCTGGTCCGGGCGGGGCTGGAGTCGGGCCGCACCGCGCGCGACTATCTGCTGCGCCACCGCCGCGACGCGCAGTTCACCGTCGCGGTTGGCGCACCGGGGGATGACGGGCGCTTGTTCTACGATGCGGCAATGGCAATGAACTTCCGCACGCTCCGCGCCAAGCTCCCCGAGATTTTCGCCCAAATCGACGCGACCGAGGGAAGCGTCGACGCTCCCCCGATCTACCTCGCCTCGATCGATGTGCACGACTTCTTTCAGGGTCTGCACGAGGCCAATCACGTCGATCTGGGCGACCGCAACTGCCTCGCCAGCATCTGGATCGGCACGCGCACGCGGATCGCGGCGCACAACGACTTCCCCGCCAACCTCGCTTGTGTCGCGGCGGGTCGTCGCCGGTTCACGCTGTTCCCGCCCGATCAGTTCCGCAACCTCTATCTCGGCCCGGTCGACAACACCCCCGCCGGCCGCGCGGTTAGCATGGTCGATTTCCATCATCCCGACTTCGCCGCCCATCCCAGGTTCCGCGAGGCGCTGGCGCACGCGCAGGTGGTCGAGCTGGAGCCGGGAGACGCGCTGCACATCCCGTCGATGTGGTACCACCATGTCGAGGGGCTGGAGCCGTTCAATATCCTGCTCAATTACTGGTGGCGTGAGGCGCCGATCTGGCTCGGCCAGCCGCAGGACGCGCTCAACCACGCGATGCTGTCGGTGCGCGACCTGCCGCCGGAGCAGAAGGCGCATTGGCGCGAGCTGTTCGACCATTATGTGTTCGACGCCGACGCCAGCGTCACCGCGCATATCCCGGAGGGCGGGCGCGGCATCCTCGACCCGATGACGCCCGAGGCGGCGTCGCGCATCCGATCCTATTTGCTGCGGCAGCTCGGCCGGTGAAGGAAGACTCGATGCAGAAGATCGTCGTCGCCGGGGGGCGGCACCGCGGGCTGGATGGCCGCCGCCGCGATTGCGCGGACGATGGGGCGCACCGTCAGCGTGACGCTGGTGGAGTCCGACGCGATCGGCACGATCGGGGTGGGCGAATCCACGATCCCGCCGCTGGTCACCTACAACCGCCTGCTCGGCATCAACGAGGCGGAGTTCATGCGCGCCACCCAGGCGACGTTCAAGCTCGGCATATTGTTCGACAACTGGAAGGAGCCGGGCCACCGCTATTTCCACAGCTTCGGCTTCACCGGGAAGGATCACTGGTCGGCGGGCTTCCAGCATTTCTGGCTGGAGGCGCGCAGCAAGGGCCACACTCACAGTTACGACGATTATTGCCTCGAACTGGTCGCCGCGATGGAGAGCAAGTTCGCTCAGCTGCCCGATGACCGCGTCAACTATGCCTATCAGCTCGATTCCGGTCTCTACGCCCGCTTCCTGCGCCAGATGGCCGAGGGCGACGGCGTCACAAGGATCGAGGGCAAGATCGCACGCGTCGAGCTGGACGGCGAGAGCGGCGACATCGCCGCGCTGACGCTCGACAATGGCACCCGCGTCGCGGGCGACCTGTTCCTCGACTGCACCGGCTTTCGCGCGCTGCTGCTCGAGGGGGCGTTGCACGCCGGTTACGACGACTGGACCCACTGGCTGCCCTGCGACAGTGCCATCGCGTTGCAGACCCCCAATGTCCGCCCGCCGGTCCCCTATACGCGCGCGATGGCGCATGATGCCGGCTGGCAATGGCGCATCCCGTTGCAGCACCGCACCGGCAACGGCATCGTCTATTGCAGCCGGTATCTCGACCATGACGCAGCGCTCGAACGGCTGCTCGACAATCTCGAGGGCGAGCCGCTGACCCCGCCCAACAAGCTGCGCTTCGTCACCGGCGCGCGGCGCAAGCAATGGCACCGCAACTGCGTCGCCATCGGCCTTGCCAGCGGGTTCATGGAGCCGCTCGAATCCACCTCGATCCACCTGATCCAGCGCGCCGTGCTGCGCCTGATCCGGATGATGCCGGCGCAGGGCCGGGTCAGCGAACGCGACATCGCCGAATTCAACGACCAGCAATTCCAGGACATGGAGCAGATCCGCGATTTCCTGATCCTTCACTACAAGGCAACCGACCGCCGCGATTCCGCCTTCTGGCGGCATTGCGCGTCGATGGAAGTGCCCGACAGCCTGACCCAGAAGATCGAGCTGTTCCGCGAAACCGGCCGCGTCTTCCGCCGCAATGACGAGTTGTTCGCCGAGAACAGCTGGGTCCAGGTGATGATGGGGCAGGGCATCGCGCCCAAGGCATGGCACCCGATCGCGGGCAAGATGACCGACGACGAACTCGACCGTACGCTCGCGCGCATCCGCGAGGATGTCCGCCGCACCGTTGACGGGCTTCCCGCCCATGCCGATTATGTCGCCCGCTATTGCGGCGCGGCCGAACCTGCGGCGGCCTGACCCGCACATGGCGCGTCGCAAGCAAGCGGTCACGATCAAGCATGTCGCAGCGGACGCCGGGGTGTCGCTGCAGACGGTGAGCCGCGTCATCAACAAGGAACCGAACGTCCGCCCCGAGATGATGGAGCGCGTGCAGGAATCGATCGCGCGGCTCGGCTATGTCCCGTCGATCGCGGCGCAGCGGATGAGCGGGTCGCGCTCCTACCTCATCATGGCGCTCAACGACCGCGAACGCACCATCGCCGGGTGGCGCGCGCGCGAGGGCACCGACTGGGTCGACCAGATGCTGCTCGGCGGCATGCTGACCTGTGCCGAACATGGTTATCGCCTGATCGTCGAGCTGGTCGACACGCATAGCGACCATATCGAGCGCGAGCTGTCCGCCGCGATCGCCGCGCTTCAGCCCGATGGCGTGCTGCTCACCCCGCCGCACTCGGCGAACCCTGAGATCATCGCGCTGCTCGACGCGGCGGGGATCGATCTGGCGCGGATCGGGTCGCTGACCGAAGGGCCGGGGTTCCGGCTGACGATGGGCGACGACATCGCGGCGGCAATGGCGACGCAGCACTTGGTCGAACTGGGCCATCAGCGGATCGGCTTCATCGCCGGCTCGCTCGAATATGAGCTGAGCGGGTGGCGCGTCGATGGCTGGCGCGGCGCGATGGCGGAGGCGGGACTGTCGACCGACGGGCTGCTGGCGCAGGGAGATTTCAGCATCGAATCCGGCCGCATCTGCGCGCCCGAGCTGATCGACGCCGGCGCGACCGCGATCATCGCCAGCAACGACCAGATGGCGCTGGCGACGCTGGAGGTGGCGCGCGCACGCGGCCTGTCGGTGCCGGGCGACCTGTCGATCATCAGCTTCGACGACACGCCGGTGGTGCGCTTTTCGCACCCTGCGATGACTGCGGTCGAACAGCCGATCGCGGCGGTCACCGCGCGCGCTGTAGAGCTGATCATCGGCGCGCGCGCGGGTCGCGAGACACCGGGCGCACCGGTGGTGGTCACGCCGGGGCTTGCCGTGCGCGAGTCCACCGCACCGCCGCGACCCTAGCCGTTCGGGCTGAGATCGATCCACAACGGATCGGATCAGCGTCCCGACGCAGCCAGCATTCGCTAACGTCGGCCGACCGCGCGGCGCGGCGGGGGCTTCGATGGGCGTTGCCAACTCCCTGTTCTACGGGGACAATCTCGATGTGATGCGGGCGCATTTCCCGGACGGGTGCGTCGATCTGGTCTATCTCGACCCGCCGTTCAACTCGAACGCCAACTACAATATCCTGTTCCGCTCACCGACCGGCAGCGACGCCGACGCACAGGTTCGGGCGTTCGAGGATAGGTGGCACTGGAACGACGCGGCGGAGGATGCCTTCGATCAGGTGATGCAGAGCGGCCACGCGCGCGCCTTCGACCTGCTCGCCGCGTTCCGCAGCGCGCTCGGCACCAACGACATGATGGCCTATCTCGCGATGATGGCGATCCGCCTGATCGAACTGCACCGCGTGCTCAAGGCAGAGGGCAGCCTCTATCTCCACTGCGACCCGACCGCGAGCCACTACCTCAAATTGCTGCTCGACGCTGTGTTCGGCGCCGAGCGCTTCCGCAACGAGATCACGTGGAAACGCACCGCCGCGCACAGCGATGGCGGGCGCTACGGGCGCAATACCGACACGATCCTGTTCTATGCGAAGGGGGCAAGGCCGCGCTGGAACCCGCTCTTCACCCCCTATGACGCCGACTATGCCGCGCGCTTCCGCAACCGCGACCCCGACGGGCGGCTGTGGATGGACGACAATCTGACCGCAAAGGGGCTGTCGGGCGGCGGGTACAGCTATGCGTACAAGGGCGTGACCTCCTATTGGCGCATGCCGGTCGAGACGATGGAGCGGCTGGACCGGGAGGGGCGGCTGCACTTCACCCGCACCGGCGGCATCCGGCTCAAACGCTATCTCGACGAAGCGCGCGGATCGCCGGTGCAGGCGCTGTGGACCGATATCCCCGCGCTCAACTCACAGGCGCAGGAGCGGCTGGGTTATCCCACGCAAAAGCCGATCGCGCTGCTGGAGCGGATCATCGCCGCATCGTCCGACCCCGGCGATCTGGTGCTCGACCCGTTTTGCGGCTGCGGCACCGCGGTGCATGCCGCGGAAAAGCTCGGGCGGCGCTGGGCGGGAATCGACGTGACCCACCTCGCCATCGGCCTCATTGAAAAGCGGATGCGCGCCGCCTTCCCCGGCGTGGCATTGCGGGTCGAGGGAACACCGCGCGACTGCGCCGCCGCCGCCGATCTCGCCCGGCGCGACCCGTACCAGTTCCAATGGTGGGCAGTGTCGATGATCGACGCGGTGCCGTTCGGCGGACGGCGTAAGGGCGCGGACGGCGGGATCGACGGCATCATCTACTTCCGCCCCGAACGCCGCCAGACCGCGCGCGCTCTGGTCTCGGTCAAGGGCGGCGAGCGCGTCGGCGTCGGCGTGGTCCGCGACCTCCACTCGGCAATGGAGCGCGAACGTGCCCCGATCGGCGTGGTCCTCACCCGCTCGTCTCCGTCCGCCCCGATGCTGCGCGAGGCGGCGGCGGTGGGGCGGTTCCATAGCGAGGCGACCGGGCGCAGTTATGCGCGGATGCAGATTTTGACGGTCGAGGAGCTGTTCCGCGGGCGCCGGCCGGACATTCCGCTGGTGGATCATGCGGCGGCGTTTCGGACGGCGCCGAGGGAGCGAGTGGGCGGGGAGCAGGCGGTGTTGTTTTAGTGGGGGGCTCACGGCTATCGGGCGGTAGGCGAATGGCTGGCGTTGCCCCTGCAATTTCGTAAGAGATGCTGACAGCAACCCCAAGAGTTTAGAGTGCGTCAGGGCGTGCGGAAACTAACCGTCGTTCTTGTCGTCAACGGTGATCCATGTCCACAGTCGCGCGCCTTCGATCGGGTAGACGACTTTCAGTGCGGTCGTCAGCATCCTCGTTTTCGATTCAGGCAGTAGATTTTGGCGCCTTCTGAAGAATAGGCGCTGCTGTGGATCGTCAGGCGTGTCGGGGCTGTCATTCAAGTTCCAGCCGTCCGCTTCCATTTGCATGACCGCCACATCGACATGGCTAGGTGGAACGTCGATGCGAAGTTGGACCAGATGATCGGCACTCGGATCCCACTCATCATCGCCGGTGCCATAAATCCAATAAACACCCTCAGGGTCAAGGACACGTTCTAGCGTTTTGTCAAAACTCTGGTCTGGGTTGATTTCGCTCACCTGTTGACGTTGCCGGATGCAACGAATGCGCGCAATGGGGTCGTTACCGACCATTCGTCCTGCACGCCCACCACACATTGCCCATCCGCCCCACTCCCCATACACCCGTCCCCAATGCCCGAAGACCTCACCCCCATCCCCGCCGCGACCCTCGTCGTCTTCCGCGAGCGCGGCGACGGCCCGCCCGAGCTGCTGATGCTCGAACGCTCGGCGGCGATGCGGTTCGCCGGTGGGGCGGTGGTGTTTCCCGGCGGGCGGGTGGATGCGGGCGACCATGCCTTTGCCGCGACGCTCCCCGACGACCCCGACGACCTCGCCGCGCGGGTGGCGGCGGTGCGCGAAACCATCGAGGAGGCGGGGGGTGGCGATCGGCGTCGACCTGCCCGACCTGCCGGCCGCGCGGCGTGCGCTCTATGACGGCATTCCGTTCGCGGAGGTGATCGCGGGAGCCAAGTTCGACCCCGCCGCGCTCGTTCCCTTCGCCCGCTGGCTGCCGCATCAGGGCGTCGCGCACCGCATCTTCGACACGCGCTTCTACCTCGCCCGCTGGCCCGATGGCGCGCCCGATCCGGCGGTGGACGGCAACGAGAACAGCCAGCTCTTCTGGTCGAGCGCGCGCGACACGCTCGCCGCTGCCGATGCGGGCAAGGTGCGCATGATCTTTCCGACGCGCCGCAACCTTGAGCGGCTGGCGCTGTTCAACAGTTTCGACGATGCGGTCGCCGACGCGCGGGCGCACCCAATCGAAACCATCACCCCCTGGATCGAGGCGCGCGACGGCGTGGACCATCTCTGCATTCCCGAAGGACTGGGCTACCCGGTCATCGCGCAAGCGCTGGGCGCCGCGCTGCGGGCATGAAGGCGCTGCGCACCACGATCGGCGCGATCGTCATCGCCGCATTGCTGCTGACGCTGGCGCTGCTGGTCTATGCGATGCTGCGCAACCGGCCCCAGGATCTGCCCTGGACCAAGCTCGACCTGTCCCAGCCGGTTGGCCTGTTCACCGGGCGCAAGATCACCGGGCTGACCGACGATTTCCCCGCCTGCCGCGCCGCGCTCGACAAAGCCGGCATTCGCTACACCGCCTTGCCCGCGCGCGACGAGGGGGAGGGGTGCGGCTATACCGATGCTGTCCGCTTCACCAAGGGCGGCGCGCGGCGGATCGGCTTCGCGCCCTCCGATCTGGGCGTGTCCTGCCCGGTCGCGGCGGGGCTAGCGGTATGGGAATGGGAAGTGGTCCAACCCGCCGCCCAGCGCATCTTCGGCCAGCGCGTCGCGGAGATCGAGCATTTCGGCAGCTACAACTGCCGCCGCATGTACAACCGCGAGGGCGCAAGCTGGAGCGAGCACGCCACCGCCGACGCCGTCGATATCGCGGCCTTCCGCCTGGCGGACGGCACGCGCATCACGCTGATCGGCGACTGGGCGGGGGAGGGGGAAAAGGCGCAATTCCTGCGCGCGGTGCGCGACGGCGGCTGCGACCTGTTCGCGACGGTGCTGTCACCGGACTACAACGAAGCGCACCGCGACCATTTCCACTTCGACCAGGCCGAACGCGGCGCGATGGGGTGGCGGGCCTGCCGCTAGGCAAGCCCGCTTGATATCTCAATTCGGCAGCGCCCCTGCCTCGACCTTCTCCACCCATTGCGGGTAGAAAGCCGGCTGGCGGTTCGACCAGCCCGACGCGGTCGCGGCGGCTTCGCTGATCGACTGGAGCAGCTTGCGGCGCAGGTCCGGGTGCAGGTGCGGCAGCGCCGCAGCCGAGCAGAAGGCGGCGGGGAGCCACGGGCGAACCTCGGCCCCGACCAGCCGCTCATACAGGAAGCGATAGGCCGAGAAGCTGGTCAGCCGACCCTGTGACAGGTCAAAGGCAGAAACGGTGATCAGCGGGGCGAGAAACGGCTCCATCGCGTCGAGCCCGCTATCGTCCGGAACGAGCGCGCGGATTTCGGGAAGCCGGTCATAGATATGCGCCTGGGCACGGATGCTGGCCGCTTCGACCACGTCGCGCGACCAGCGCTCCAGTGCGTCGTTGCGGTCGAGGCCGATGTCGAGCGCGCGGCGGATATAGCGCTGCGTCGCTGCGGCGAACCCCGCAAATTCCTTCATCTCGGCCAGGGTCATCGCCCCTTCGGCCGGCTTGCTCCGTGCACTCATCTCCTACACTCCCAACCCCACTCTATTGCCCACTCGCGATCATGCTCCCCGCATGGTTAACGACGCGATAATGTTGCGTCGTCCCGCGTTAAGCATGTGATCACAGCATACATTGCAACGCAACATGGCTGCGGCGAACCGAGTCAGCCACTTGTGGATCGTTCGCGGCGTGCGGCTTTTGCGCAACAAAACGCTGCGGGCCCGTAACATCGCGACCGATCCTGTTGTGGATGACCGGTATGTTCACCATAGGTCGCACAGGGTGCCGTTGGTCGCCCGGTCGACTGAATCCGCCACCCCTAGTATTCACCCTTAGGCCGATGTTGCGCTGCAAAAGCCGCGTTCCGCAGGTCGTCGCCCCGACGAAACGATTCATCGGATATCGCGGGGAGGGGGTGGTCAGCCCGCGACCGGCCTGCCAATCCCCATCCTAAGAGATCGGGGAAAGGGGGTTTCCGACATGTTTCAGACGCTGAAAGCGCGTTTCGCGCTGCTGGCCGTGCTTTGCCTGGCGACCATCGCCACGCCCGCCCAGGCCCAGTTCTGGCAGTGCGCCCCCTATGCTCGCGCGATCTCCGGCATCGAAATCTATGGCAACGCCCATACCTGGTGGGCGCAGGCGGAGGGCCGCTATGCCCGTGGCGAAACCCCGGTCGAGGGTGCGGTCATGTCCTTCGCGCCGACCCAGCGCATGCGCCTGGGCCATGTCGCGATGGTGTCGAAGGTGCTGAGCGACCGCGAAGTGCTGCTCACCCACGCCAACTGGTCACGCCGCGGCGGGGTCGAGAAGAACGTCATCGCGATCGACGTGTCGGAAGCCGGTGACTGGAGCCGCGTCAAGGTGTGGTTCGCCTCGAACAACGGGCTCGGCACCTCGACCTATCCGGTCAACGGCTTCATCTATGCCGACGGTGCGCCGCGCAAGGACGCGACGCCCTTCGGCAACGTCACGATCGCGCAGATCGACCTGTCGCAGTTCGGGATCGAAACCTCGCTCCAGAAGTAAGCGTCACGCCGGCCTGAATTTCAGCGCCAGCCCGTTGATGCAATGCCGTTTGCCGGTCGGGCGCGGCCCGTCGTCGAACACATGGCCCAGATGCCCGCCGCACCGGCGACAGATCACCTCGGTCCGCACCATGCCGAGCGACAGATCGCGCTTCGTCCGAACCGCATTGTCGAGCGGTGCCCAGAAACTCGGCCACCCGGTCCCACTCTCGAACTTCGTCCGCGACGCATAGAGCGGCAGCCCGCACCCGGCACAGGCATAGATGCCCGCGCGCTTTTCCCTGTTGAGCGGGCTCGATCCGGGGCGTTCGGTCCCCTCCTGCCGCAGGATGCGATATTGCGCGGGGGTCAGCCGCTTGCGCCACTCGGCATCGGTCAGGCTGAAGGCAAATCCCTTGTCGGCAGCCTCGCCCTCCTCGGAACGACATCCAAGGACGACCGCAAGCCCGCCGCCTGCAGCGGCGCCAAGCAGATGGCGGCGACCGAAACGCATCTGTGCAATCTGGGTATGGTTCCCGCAGCGACAAGTGCCGCGGCCACGGTTCGTCGTAAATTGGGTAGGGATTTTAGTAGCGGCTCAACTCCACCGGCATCGCCTTATAGCCATGGACGAAGCACGCCGACACCCGCTCGGGCTCCGCGACCACGTTCGGGCGCAGCCGGCGCTTGGCCATTTCCTCCATCAGCACGCCGATCTGCAATTCGGCCAGCCGCGCGCCGACACAGCGGTGGATGCCGTGCCCGAACGCCAGGTGGCGGCGGGCATTGGCGCGGTCGACGATGATGTCGTTGGGCCGCTCGAACACGCTCTCGTCGCGGTTGGCCGACAGATACCACAGCACCAGCTTGTCGCCCTCGCGGATCTGTTGCCCCATCAGCTCGGTATCCGCCGTCGCGGTGCGGCGCATATGCGCGAGCGGGGTCTGCCAGCGGATGATCTCCTGCGTGGCATTGGCGATCAGCGACGGATCGGCCTCCAGCTTGGCGCGCTCGTCCGGAAACTGCTCCAGCGCCCAGGCATAGGCGCTCATCGAATTGCGCGTCGTGTCATTGCCGCCGACGATCAACAAGATGAGGTTCCCCAGGAACTCCATCTGGTCCATCTCCGCCATCGCGTCCGAATGGATCATCATCGAGATGAGGTCCGGGGTCGGCTCCTTGCCCACCTTGGAATTCCACAGCGCACCGAACTCCGCCGCGCACTGGAACAGGATCTGGCGGCGCTCCTCCTTGCGCACCGGGTCCTTGGCGATCTCGATATCCCCGGCCCAGTCGGACCAATAGGTCAGCTTGCGCCGCTCCTCCCACGGAAAGTCGAACAGCAGCGCCAGCATCTGTGTGGTCAGCTCGATCGACACACGGTCGACCCAGTCGAACGTCTCGCCGACCGGCAGCCCGTCGAGAATCTCGGCTGTGCGCTGGCGAATGTCGCCGGTCATCCGCACCATCTCGCTGGGCGTAAAGGCGGGGGCAACGGTGCGCCGCTGGCCGGTATGCTTGGGCCGGTCCATCGCGATGAACATCGGCATCTTGATGTCTTCGGGCATCAAATCGGCGACGGTGATCCCGCCCGCCTGGCTGGAATAAAGGTCGGGCAGCGATTCGACCTCGACGATCGGCTTGTAAGTCGAGATCGACCAATAGGGGCCGAACGCGCTGTTCTCGCATTTGTACACCGGCGCTTCCGCCCGGAGCCTGGCAAAGGGTTCGTGCCAGATATCGTCGCGGTACAGCTCGGGCCGGGTAACGTCGAGCGGATCGACCGACGACGCGGTTTCGGGCGCAAGGGTGGCCATGACGATACTCTCCCGGATTCTGTCTTTCCGGGAGAGTGAATTAACTTACAGGAATGTCAATAGTGGGGTTGCGCGACAATCAGTGACCCTCACCTTTCCGGCGCTTCGCGCCTCCCTCCCTCTCCCAATGGGAGAGGGAAGGGGCCCGCGAGCGTAGCGAGTGGGAAGGGTGAGGGCGACCGCCTTGAGGTCAGGCAGCTACCACCGCCTTCTTCCGCCGCAGCTTCGGGCTACCCGACTGCAGCACTCCGCGCCGGAACAGTCGCGCGGCGATCGTCACGGTAATCACCACCCACAATGCCTGCCACGCCAGCGCCGCGAAATGCCGCCACAGCTCGGGCGAATTGGCCGCGCGCGCCGCCATCGCAAAGGGCGAGCTGAACGGGAACAGCTCTGCCGCGGTCGCCACCCAGCTATTGGGGCTCGCCGCCGCCGCCGAAGCAAAGCCGAACATCGCGACCTGAAAGATGGTGATCGGCAGCGACATCATCTGCAACTCGCGCTGCGTCGCCGCCTGTGCGCCGAGGCCCAGGAACACCGCGCCCAGCAGCATGTACGCCATCACGAAATAGGAGAGAAACAGCAGCACATAGGCCGTGGTCCCGACTGCAGGGCCGACATCGGAAAACGCAACAGCCAGCCTTCCCGGCAGGAACTGGCCGACATTCACCACCACTGTTCCCCAAAACAGCAGGAACAGGATCGCCACCCCGAACATGCCGAGCAGCTTGCCGAAAAACACGCTTTCCAGCGGCACCGCGGCGGCGAGGATCTCGATCACCTTGTTCGACCGTTCCTCCGCCATCGTGCCGACGACCTGTCCGGCGAGCATCAGCGAGACGATGAAGAGCGCGAACACCGTGAAGAACGCCGCCTGACCCTGACCGCTGGCCGATGTAGTGGTGCGTGAAACAACGGTCTTGGTCGCCTCGCTCAGCGGCGCGTCAGTGCCGGCGCGTTGCGCGCGCAGCATCTGGGTCGCCAGCTCCGCGAGATACTCCGCCGAACGCGGACCGTTCTGGACGTGCAGGATCTGCGGTCGCTCCAGCGGGCCATACAGCACGGCATAGGTATCGACGCCTTTGCGGTCGAACATCGCCTGCGCCTGCGCGCGCGGATTGGCGCTGGGGGCTTCGACGATCAACTTGGCGGGCTGCTCGCTCGCGCGGAACAGGCGGCGCATCTGTTTGTCGATCGCGATTGCCGTACGCGCCTGATCGCCGCTTGCGATCATTACGATGCGCGACTGCGAATCGCCGCTCTTCGCCATCGTCGCCGCCCCCAGCCCACCGACCGTGCCGAACGCCAGCATCATCAGCGGCGCGAGCAGGAAGAGGAGGAAAGTCGGGGTGAACACGGTCGCCACGAAATCGCGGCGGGCGATGGTCATCGTCTGGCGCACCAGTCGGGGAAATCCGTTCATGCCGCTGCCGCCTCCTCAAGCGCCTTGGCGCCGACGATCCGCACGAACACGTCGTGCAGGCTCGGGCGCTCGATCGACAGGCCCGAAATCCCGTATCCCGCGTCGATCAGCTTGACCAGCAACGCCTCGATCCCCTCGTCCGGCATGGTGAAGCGCCAGCCGCCGTCGCCATCCTCCACCGCATCGGCGGGGAGCAAAGCGGCGATGCCAGCGTCATTGTGATGCGGCACATAATGCGCCTTGTGCGGCATCGTGCCGCGCGCGTCGGCCATGCTGCCCTCGAACCGCACCTTGCCGCCGGCGATGATCGTCAGCCGGTCGCACAGCCGCTCGGCATGCGCCATGACGTGCGTCGAAAACAGGATCGTCGCGCCGCGATCGCGCTCGGCCAGGATCAATTTCTCCAGCCGCTCCTGATTGACGGGATCGAGGCCCGAAAAGGGTTCGTCCAGCACCAGCAAATCGGGCTGGTGCACCACCGATCCCAGCAGCTGGACCAGCTGCGCCATGCCCTTGGACAATTTGCGGATCTTCTGGTCGGTGGCATGGCCCAGCCCCGCCGCCTCCATCAGCTCCACCGCGCGCTTGCGCCCGGTCTTCCAGTCCAGCCCGCGCAGCGCCCCCATGAAGGCAATCGCATGCGTCGCCTTCATGCTGGGATAGAGGCCGCGCTCCTCGGGCAGATAGCCGACCCGGTCGCTCATCTCGCGCGGGCGCTCGCTGCCCAGCATCGTGCGCTCCCCGTCATCGGGCTCGATGATGCCCAGCAGCATCCGCAGCGTCGTTGTCTTGCCCGCGCCATTGGGCCCGAGCACGCCATAGATCATGCCCTTGGGCACGGCGATATCGACGCCATCGACGACGCGGCGGTCGCCGAAGCGTTTGACGAGGCCATGGGCGGTAACCGCCAATTCGTGATGCAACTGGAATCCCCTCGCTTGGCTTACCGTGGTAGCGGGGGTGATGCATGAGCGCAAGGCACTCGAATCCCTAATCCGCGAAAAGGCCGCTGAACTCGGTTTCGCCGCCTGTGGCTTTGCGTCGGCGGACGCTGCGCCGCTGGCGGGGCAGCGCTTGCGCGAATGGCTCGAACAGGGCCGTCATGGCGACATGATCTGGATGGAGGAGCGCGCGCATCACCGCGAAAGCCCCGCCGGTCTGTGGCCCGCGGTGCGCAGCGTGATCGCGCTCGGCATGAGCTACGCCCCCGCACTCGACCCACTCGCGCTGGAAGGGCAGGGGGATCGCGGTCGCATCTCGGTCTATGCGCAGGGCGCGGATTATCATGACGTGGTGAAGAAGGCGCTGAAGGCACTCGGCCGCTGGCTGGCGCAGGAGGCTGGCTGCGATCTCAAGGTGTTCGTCGACACCGCCCCGGTGATGGAAAAGCCGCTCGCCGAAGCCGCTGGCCTTGGCTGGCAGGGCAAGCACACCAATCTGGTCAGCCGCAGTCATGGCAGCTGGCTGTTTCTCGGCGCGATCTACACAACGCTCGATCTGGCGCCCGACAATCCGGGCCGCGACCGCTGCGGATCGTGCGACGCGTGCCAGCGCGCCTGCCCGACCGACGCCTTTCCCGCGCCCTACACGCTCGATGCGCGGCGCTGCATCTCGTACCTGACGATCGAGCATAAGGGGCCGATCCCGGAGGAGTTCCGCGAAGGCATCGGCAACCGCATCTATGGCTGCGACGATTGCCTCGCGGTCTGCCCGTGGAACAAGTTCGCGCAGGCCGCCGCGCGCAACATCGCCTTCGCCCCCCGCGCCGAACTCACCGCCCCCGAACTCGCCGACCTGCTCGCGCTCGACGACGCCGGGTTTCGTGAGATCTTCTCCGGCTCCCCGATCAAGCGCATTGGCCGCGACCGCATGGTCCGCAACTGCCTGATCGCGGCGGGGAATAGCGGCGACGCGGGGTTGCTCGGCGCGGTCGAATCGCTGCTGGACGATCCCGACGAAGGGGTTCGCGACGCTGCGGAGTGGGCAAGGGCGCGGCTTCTCTAAAGCCCTCCCCTTCAGGGGAGGGGCCCAATGGACCCTACCGCCCCGTCCGTGCCGCCCGGATCGCCGCCGCACAGCTCGCCTGGTCGATCGGCGCACCGTCGCGCTGGCGCGTCTCGGCAAAGGTCACGACCGCCTCGCCGCGCCCCGACTTGGGTGGATACAGATACGCGTCGAGCACGCAGATCGGCCCACCGAACTGCAACTTGCGTGCGCTGCCCTCGGTCACGTCGAGGATCGGGCGGCCGAACTGGGCCATCAGGGCGTTGGCGCTCACGCCCATCACGGTCGTCAGCGCGGCCATCCCCGGCTGGGGCACCGGCACCGGCGCGGCGCGGCTGGGCGGCGGCACTGCGCCGCCCCCGCCACATGCGGACAACAGGACAAGGGCGGCACCTGCCGCAATAGCTCTCACTTGGGTTTTCTCCGGTGGAACATATGGGTCGCCAT
This sequence comes from Sphingomonas sp. J344, assembly GCF_024700005.1. Lineage (NCBI taxonomy): Bacteria > Pseudomonadati > Pseudomonadota > Alphaproteobacteria > Sphingomonadales > Sphingomonadaceae > Sphingomonas > Sphingomonas sp. J344. Next base: position 2,369,360 of record NZ_JAJONB010000001.1, read on the forward strand.
CGCCGCACCGACGATCGGCGCAATGAGGTTGGCGAACGGGATGAAGAACAGTCCGGTCCCCGCCGCGCCGGTCGCGAACCGTGCCAGCCGGGTGGTGCCGCGCCAGCGCTGGACCTCGCCCGCCGGCATATGCCGCACCGCAACCATATCGCCCAGATCGCGACCGAGCAGCCAGCTGTTGACCAGGAAAAAGGCGATCGCCGTGCCGACCCCGGTGACCAGCAACAGCAGATAGAGCGGCGACAGCAGGAGATTGACCAGCAATGCACGCCCCGCCGATTGAAGGCCCATCGCCGCCGACCGCGCGAAGCTCAGATTGCGTGCGCCCGCGAAGCGTGCGGGATAGTGCTTCGCCTCGACCGCATGAACCACTTCGTCCGCGAACACCCCGATCACCGCGATGGCGACGATGCGGAACAACAGCCATGCGCCGAGCAGCGCGATCAGGATCGCGGTCGCCGCGGCCAGACTCGCCATGCTCTGGCTGGCCGCGAAATAGCGCGCGACGAGCTGTTCTGTCCCGAACCACAACCCCGCGCCCAGCGCGGCAAAGATCGCCAGCGTCACCAGCATCGACTTGGCGAACACCGCGACGATGCGCTTGTCGAACAGCTGGCCGATCGAAAGAAGCAGCGCCTGGACCATATTGGACATCGATGCGGGGGCATGTCCGCCAAGTCAACGCAGTTGCGCCGCCCCGCGCTGCACTATAGGCGCGCACCATCTATTTCCCGGAGACAGAAGTGACCGCACCCACCCACGACGTCGTCGCGATCGGCAACGCCATTGTCGACATTCTGGCCCAGGCCGAAGACGCCTTCATTGAGGAGATCGGCGTCGCCAAGGGCTCGATGCAGCTGATGTTCTCGCCCGAAGAGGCCGACGCGCTCTATGCCAAGATGGGCCCGGGGCGCGAGGTTTCGGGCGGTTCGGCGGCGAACACCGTCGCCGGCATGGCCGCGCTCGGCAGCCGCACCGCGTTCATCGGCCAGGTCGCCGACGACCAGCTCGGCCAGGTGTTCGGCCACGATCTGCGCGCCGCCGGCGTCGCGTTCGACACCGCCGTCCGCGCGGGCCAGCCGACCACCGCGCGCTGCCTGATCTTCGTGACGCCGGACGGCCAGCGCACGATGAACACCTTCCTCGGCGCGTCGCAGTTCCTGCCCGAGGCCGCGCTCGACCGCGACCTGATCGCGGGCGGCGCGATCCTGTATCTCGAGGGCTATCTGTGGGATCCGGAAGAACCGCGTCAGGCGATGCGCGCCGCGATCGACATTGCGCGTGGCGCGGGCCGCAAGGTCGCCTTCACTCTGTCCGACGTGTTCTGCATCAGCCGCCACGGCGACGATTTCCGCGCGCTGATCGCGGAAGGCCTCGTCGATATTCTGTTCGCCAACGAGAATGAGCTGCTCGCGCTGGCGCAGCTCGAGGACTTCGACGCGGCGGTGGACAAGGTCGCGGCGCAGGTCCCGACCCTCGTCGTCACGCGCAGCGAGAAGGGCGCGATTGCGGTGCAGAACGGTGCACGCGTCGCGGTCGCCGCCGAGCCGATCGAGCGCGTCGTCGACACAACCGGCGCGGGCGACCTGTTCGCTGCGGGCTTCCTCCACGGCCAGGCACAGGGCTGGGACGTCGACAAGTCGCTCAAGCTCGGCGCGGCGTGCGCGGCCGAGATCATCTCGCACTACGGCGCACGGCCGGAGGCGAATTTGCGCGAGGTGGCCGCGAAACTCGGCTGATCCCGATCGAGGCGGGGTCGCTTACCTTCTGTCAGCTAATTGTCGGTACTTCTCTTCCAAAGCGGGAGGGAGGACCATGCAACAGCCGCGCAGAGCAGACACGCCCGCGCGCTTGGGATCCGGCGTTCGCGTCGCTGCCTATGACGGCGTGCCCGGGATGATCGACGCGGTCGCCGATCGCGCCGACCCGACGCATCGCTTCCTGCGTGCCGCCTGGTATCGTGCGGCGACGCAGGGTGGCACGACGACGCTCGTCGCAAGCCGCGACGACGGTACCGTCATCGCCGCAATCCCGACGACGCCCGTCGGCCCGACGTTGATCGGCGCGCGCAGCGTTCCAGGCAGCTATTGGCCGTTCCGGTCGATTTCCCTGGACCCGGACGCCAGCGACGCCGAACTGGCGGCGATCTTCGCCGATCCCATTGCCATCAACGCGCTCGGCCCGGCATGGCGGGTCGGTCCGGTCTATGCCCGCGATCCCGTGACGGTGCGGATCAAGCGCACTGCGGCGATGGCGGGGTGGACGGTGCTGACTCGCGAACTGGGGCGTGCGTTCCTGTTCGACAACGCGAATCCGGACGGCTGGCCGCGCCGCTCGACCCGACGGCGCCTGACGAATTACGAGCGTCAGCTGGCACAGCAGGGGGGAGATTTGCGTCCAGCATGTGACCGGTGCGGACTGGTCCGCGACGGTGCTGGAGGAACTGGCCGCGATCGAGGCCGCGAGTTGGGTCGGCCGGGCCACCGACCACACGGGGGCCAAATTCATTTCCGACGAAAAGCGGGCGGGCTGGCTGGCCGCGGTCAACGATCCGGTCCTGGCGCATGCGCTGTCTGCGACGATCCTGCGGGTGGGCGGAGCACCGGTGGCGTTCTCGTTCGACCTGCAATGCGACACCGTCCAATATGGTATCGCCAGCAGCTATGACGAACGGTTCGCGGCGTTTCGGCCCGGGAAGATCGTCACCGCTTATCAAATCGATCAGGCGCGGGCCGCCGGTGTCACGACGATCGACCTGGGCGCAGGCGATTCGGGATACAAGCGGGAGATGGGCGCCGAGATCGGCCCGGAGATACTGGACCTTCTGATCGTGCGCAGCCGATCCGCCGCATCGCTGCTGCGACTGCGCTGGGGCAATGAATCTCAGATCGCCCGCGACGCCTATCTCGCCGCGTCGAAGGTACGCGATGCCGGGCGCGAGCGCGGGGACCGGAGTCGGCTCGAAGCGTGGCTGGCGATGGGTGCATTGGCGGCGGCGGCGCTGACCTTCGCCGAATGAGCACGGCAGCGACCGCTGACGGAAAGACGCTGGCGCAGCAGGTGCGCGCCGCCGTGGCATGGCGATCGGGCAGCCAGCTGGCCGCGCAACTCGTCGCATGGGGCACGACCTTTTTGGTCATTCGTCTGCTCGACCCCAGCGATTACGGACTGTTCGCACTGACGCAGACGGTGCTGGTGCTGCTCAACCTGATGAACGGCTACGGCATCGCCAATGCGCTCATCCGCCAGGAACAGGTGACGCGGCGCGACCTGCGTCAGGCGCTCGGCATACTCGTCCTGCTCAATGGCGGTCTTGCGCTGGTTCAGTTCCTGGCGGCACCGCTGGTGGCGAACTTTTATGGCCAGCCGCAGGTCATCGATTTGCTGCGTGTCCAGTCGCTTCTGTACCTGGCGACGCCGTTCCTGGCGCTGCCCTATGCGATACTCAGCCGCGCGATGGATTTCCGGCGGCAGGCACAGGTGCGCGTCCTCGCCTCGCTCGCCGGGGCGGGCACGGCGCTGGCCTGCGCCTTGTCCGGCTGGGGGATATGGACCCTTGTGGCGGCCCCCTGGCGCTCTTTTATGTCGAGGCGATCGGGATGACGATCGCGGCGCGGGCGTGGCTGCTGCCCAGCTTCGACCTGCGCGGAGCGGGGCCCCTGCTTCGGTACGGCGGCGCAATGACGGTGGTGCAGTTCTTCTGGTTTCTGCAGAGCCAGTCGGACATCTTCATCGGCGGTCGCTGGCTCGACCCGCACATGCTCGGCGTCTATTCCACCGCTCTGTTCCTGACCCAGCTGGTCGCGACCAAGTTCGTGCCACCGCTCAACGAGGTGGCGTTCGCGGCCTATTCGCGCCTCCAGGCCGGCGAAGGGGCGGCCGGAGCTGCGTTTCTGCGCGCGGTGCGGCTTGTGATGCTCGTCGCGCTGCCCGCCTATGCCGGGATGGCGGCGACCGCCGGGCCGCTGGTCGAGACAATGCTGGGGCCGAAATGGATCGATGTTGCCGCGCTGGTGCCGGTGCTGGCGCTCGCCATGCCGATGCTGACCCTGCAGATCCTGTTTGCGCCAGCCACCAATGCGCGTGGCTTTCCGGGGATCGCGGTGCAGATATCGGTGGCGGGCGGGCTCATCCTGCCGTTCGCCTTCGCGATCGGGATCGGCATGGGCGCGATCGGTCTGGCTTGGGCGTGGGTCGCCGGGATGGCTGTATTGCTGGCAGTTACTGTCTGGCACTCCGCCCCCGCGATCGGTGTCGGGACGGATCAGGTCGTGGCGGCGGTGATGCCCGCGTTGGTGGCGGCGATCGCGATGGGACTGTGCGTGGCCGGGGTCGCGGCCTTGCTTCCGCCCATGCCGGCCCCTGCCGCACTGGTCGTGTTGATCGCCGTTGGAGTGGCCGCCTATGGGGGGCTGATGCTCGGCTTCGCGCGAGGCGCGGTGGGTGAAGCCGTTACGCTATTGCGGGGCGCATGAAAAAGGGGAGGCCGTGGCCTCCCCTTTCGATGTTGGCGAACCGTCCGGCGCTTAGTGGGTGCCGGGGGTGTGCGGTTCGATTTCCGTGACCGCCTCGACCTCGTGGCTCTCCACGATGCCCTTGCCCAGGTGGCTGCGGCTGCGGCTGTAGAGGAAGTAGAACACCAGACCGATGACGGCCCAGATCGGCAGCACCAGCATCGCCTCGAGCGGCAGGTTGAGGAACAGGAACACCGTCCCGGCGATCGTCGCCGGACCGATCAGCCACAGCATCGGGGTCCTGAACTTGCGCGGCGTGTTCGGCGCGGTCTTGCGCAGGATCATCACTGCGATCGCGACCATCATGAACGCATAGAGCGTACCGGCATTGGCGATGTCAGCGAGCTTGCCGACCGGCAGGAACGCCGCAGCGACTGCAACCGCGCCGCCGGTGATGGCGGTGATGACGTGCGGGGTCTTCCACTTCGGGTGCACCTTGCTCCACGATCTCGGGGAGCAGGCCGTCGCGGCTCATCACGAATGCCACGCGGGTCTGGCCGAACAGCAGGATCAGGATGACCGACGGCAGCGCGACGAAGGCGGCAATGCCCAGCATGTTGCCCACGCCCGACCAGCCGATCTGGCGGAGAACATGTGCCAGCGCCTCGTTCGAGCAGACCAGCGGCAGCGCGTCGGCGGCATAGGTGGCGCACTGGCGCGCCAGTTCTTCCGACCCGGCGGGGAAGGGGACGCCGTTCGGACCCATGATCGGCTGACCGCCGACGGTGCCGACCGCGCCTGCGGCGACGAGGATGTAGAAGACGGTACAGAACAACAGCGATCCGATCAGGCCAATCGGCACGTTGCGCTGCGGGTTCTTGGTTTCTTCAGCGGCGGTGGAGACCGCGTCGAACCCGACATAGGCGAAGAAGATCGTCGCTGCGGCACCGACCGCGCCCAGGCCCGATCCAAAGCCGCCGAACACGCCGGCGGGCAGGAACGGGTTGAACTTGTCCATCGAGAAATACTCGCTGGGCAGGGTCAGGACGATGAATGCGGTCAGTGCGGTTACCTTGATCGCCACCAGGATCGCGTTGACGCGCGCGCTCTCGGTGGTGCCGATCATCAGCAGCCAGGTGACGAGCAGCGCGATCACGACGGCGGGCAGGTTGATGAACCCGCCCTCGACGCCGCCCAGCGCCAGCGGCGCGCCGGCGAGGAAGGCCGGAAGCTGTATCCCCAGGAACTCGTTCAATATCGTTCCTGTGAAATAGCCGGACCACCCGACCGACACGGCGCTTGCCGCCACCGCATATTCCAGGACCAGTGCCCAGCCGACGGTCCAGGCGAGCACCTCGCCCATCGTCGCATAGGTATAGGTATAGGCGGACCCCGCGACCGGGATCATCGCCGCGATTTCGGCATAGCAGAGTGCCGCGACGATGCAGATCAGCCCCGCGATCGCAAAAGCGAGCATCAGGCCGGGACCGGCCTTTTGCGCGCCCGCAGCGGTGAGGACGAAGATGCCCGTCCCGATCACGCAACCGATGCCGAACAGGGTGAGCTGGAACCAGCCCAGCGAGCGATGGAGCGATTTCTTCTCCGCCGTCGCCAGGATCGCGCCGAGTGGCTTAACGCGCCCGAATGTCATGTGAAGGTTTCCCCCTTGGCGGTGCCGGTTTGTCCGGTCACCGCTGATACCAATGGCGCGGGAGCCTAAACGCAAATCACTGGCGCGCAATCCCCCAATCGCGCGGTTCGTCGCGGGGCCAATGGGCGAATCACCCGATCGCGTCGCCGCGCGCGATCATCGCGTCCACCGTGCCGGGGTCGACCAGCATCGGGCCAAGCTTGCGCCCGGCAAAGAGATGAACGTGCAAATGCCCGATTGTCTGGTGCGGATCCGCCCCGGTATTGGCGAGCAGCCGATATCCCGGCGCGACCAGCCCGGCGTCGCGCGCCACTTTGCCAACCGCGCGGACAAATCCCGCAATCTCCGTATCGCTGGCCTGTGCGGTAAAGTCGTCCCAACTGACATAGGCGCCCTTGGGGATCACCAATATGTGCGTCGGCGCGACCGGCGCGATGTCGGGAAAGGCGAGGGCGAACTCGTCCTCATAGATGCGCTTCGCGGGAATTTCCCCGCGCAGGATCTTTGCAAAGATATTCTGGTCGTCATAGGGCCGGGTTGCGTCGACGGGCATCTCAACTCTCCTTGCGGCTCGCCTTTTCCTCGATCCCCGACACCCCCTCGCGCCGCGCCAGTTCGGCGCGGACGTCGTCGAGGCTGAGGTCCATGTCGGCGAGCAGGACGAGGAGGTGGAAGATCAGGTCCGCCGCCTCACCGGTCAGCCCCTCGCGGTCGTCCTGCACGGCGGCGATCGCGGCCTCGACCGCTTCCTCGCCCAGCTTTTGCGCGATCTTGGCGCGGCCCTTGGCGGTCAGCTTGGCGACATAGGAGGATGCTGGATCGCCCGTGCGGCGGGCGCGGATCACGGCTTCGAGCGTGGAGAGGATATCGTCGGCCATGGCTGCGCAGTCGGTCAGCCGCGCGCCGGTGTCAATCCTGCGAACCGCCCTCACGCCGCGCCCGCGCTCGGCGCCGCATCGCGCGCTGCGCCAGCCACAGCCCGCCCGCGGCCATCGCGGCGAGCGCCAGATCCGACAATTCGGGCATCGTCCGGCGGCTGATCTCGCCGCTATGCGCGGCAAGGGCAGGGGCGGTGGTCAGCAGCAGGATCGCGAGCGTGCGCATCAGGAGAGCCTAGCGCGCATCGCTGTGCGAAGCGTTAATGCGCCCGCACCGGGATGCCCGCGCCCGCCAGCGCGGCATGCGCATCGGCAATGCTCGCCTGGCCAAAGTGGAAGATCGATGCGGCCAGCACGGCGCTGGCGTGCCCCTCGACGATGCCGTCAACCAGATCGGCAAGCCCGCCGACCCCGCCCGATGCCACCACCGGCACGCGCACCCGATCGGCGATGGTGCGGATCAGCGGAAGGTCATAGCCGTCGCGCGTGCCGTCGCGGTCCATCGAGGTCACGAGCAACTCGCCCGCGCCGAGCCGGGCAAGGTTGAGCGCATGCTCCACCGCGTCGATCCCGGTCGGTTTGCGCCCGCCATGGGTGAACACCTCCCAGCGACCCGGCTCCACCTGCCGCGCATCCACCGAGGCGACGACGCACTGGCTGCCCATCTTTTCGGCGATGTCGGCGACCAGCTCGGGTCGCGCGACCGCCGCGCTGTTGACCGCGACCTTGTCCGCGCCTGCCAGCAGCAGCGCACGCGCATCCTCCACGCTGCGCACCCCGCCGCCCACGGTCAGCGGCATGAAGCACACTTCGGCGGTGCGGCGCACGACATCCAGGATCGTGCCGCGCGCCTCATGGCTGGCGGTGATGTCGAGGAAGCAGAGCTCGTCCGCCCCGGCGGCGTCATAGGCGCGCGCCTGCTCGACCGGATCGCCGGCATCGACCAGATCGACGAAGTTCACCCCCTTGACGACCCGCCCCCCGGCGACGTCGAGACAGGGAATGACGCGCGCGCGGACGGTCATGCGGCGGCCCTGATCGCCTCGGCCAGGTCGAGCCGCCCGTCATACAGCGCGCGACCGGTAATCACGCCCTCGATTCCCCGCTGCCCGGCAAGGGCATGGATATCCTCGATCCCGGCCACGCCGCCGCTGGCGATCACGGGAATCGAAACCTCCGCCGCGAGCGCCACGGTCGCCTCGACATTGCAGCCCTTGAGCAGCCCATCGCGCCCGACATCGGTGAACAGCAACGCCGCGACCCCGGCATCCTCGAAGCGATGCCCCAGCTCGGCGACCGATACGGTCGAAACATCCGCCCAGCCCTTGGTCGCGACAAAGCCGTCGCGTGCATCGACCGCCACCACCACCCGGCCCGGATAGGCCGCCGCGCTCTCGCGCACGAAATCGGGGTCTTCCAGCGCCGCAGTGCCGATCACCACGCGGGTCACCCCCATCTCGATCCAGCGCTCGACCAATGCACGGTTGCGGATGCCGCCGCCCAGCTGGACCTTGCCCGAAAAGCGATCGACGATCGCCGCGACCGCGACGCCATTGATCGATTCGCCCGCAAACGCGCCGTCGAGATCGACGACATGCAGCCACTCGGCCCCCGCCTGCGCGAACAACGCGGCCTGTGCGGCGGGATCGTCGCCATAGACGGTGGCGCGGGTCATATCCCCCTCGGCGAGGCGGACGACCTGTCCGGCCTTGAGGTCGATGGCGGGAAAAACGATCACGGAGTCCACCTCAAAAAACGTTCGAGCAACGCCAGCCCGTAGCGCTGGCTCTTTTCGGGGTGGAACTGCACCCCCAGGATATTGTCGCACCCGATCGCCGCGGTGACCGGCCCGCCATGCTCGGTGATCGCCAGCACGCCGCTACCCGAATAGGCGAAGCTGTGCAGGAAATAGGCCTCGCCCGGCTCGATCAGCGGATGGGGCGATAGCGGGGTGACGTCGTTCCACCCCATATGCGGCACATGCACCTGCGTCGCGGGCAGTTCACGCACCACCCCGTCCATCCAACCGAGTCCGTCATGGCTGCCATGTTCTTCGCCGCGCGTCGCGAGCAGCTGCATCCCCACGCACACGCCCAGAAACGGCGCGCCCTGTTCGAGCACGCGGCGCTCCATCGCGTCCACCATCCCGGGAATCGCGCGCAGCCCCGCCGCGCACGCGCCGAATGCGCCGACGCCGGGCAGGACGATGCGATCGGCCCGCGCCACGACATCGGGATCGGCGGTCACCGCGATGCCGCTCGCGCCCGCCGCCTTCAGCGCATTATGGACCGAATGGAGGTTGCCCGCGCCGTAATCGATCAGCGCGATGCTCATGCCAGCAGCGGTGCCCACTCGTCGGCAGCGAAGCTCGCGGCCATTTCGATCACCGTGGCGCTGGCCACGCCGGAGGTGACGAACGGGTCGGTCGCGGCCAGCGCTTCGACTTCGGCGCGATGCCCGCGGCACAGGATGACCCCGCCGGTGCGAGGCACCTGACGCCCGGCGAGCAGGAGCAGCCCGGCGTCGAACCCCCGGGTCAGCCATTCGACATGCGGTGCCAGCTGCGCGTCCACCGCCGCTTCATCCGCCAGATACTCCAGCAGGATCACGCAGACCGGTGCCGCGTCCAGCCGCGCCATCACAACGTCCCCTTGGTGGAGGGAATCGCATCCGCCTTGCGCGGATCGATCTCGATCGCCTCGCGCAGCGCGCGGGCCAGGCCCTTGAACGCGGCCTCGGCAATATGGTGATTGTTGCTGCCGTACAGCGTCTCGACATGCAGCGTCAGCCCGGCGGTCTGGGCGAAGCTGTGGAACCAGTGTTCGAACATCTCGGTGTCCATCTCGCCCAGCCGTTTCTGGCTGAACTCGGTCTTCCACACGAGGAATGGCCGCCCCGAAATGTCGAGCGCGACGCGGGTCAGCGTCTCGTCCATCGGGCTCAGCGCATCGGCGTAACGACGGATGCCGCGCTTGTCGCCCAGCGCCTTCGCCACCGCCTCGCCGATCGCAAGGCCCGTGTCCTCGACCGTGTGATGCTGGTCGATATGCAGGTCGCCGACGGTTTTCACGTCAAGGTCGATCAGCGAATGGCGCGACAGCTGCTCCAGCATATGGTCGAAAAAGCCGATCCCGGTGGAGATCGTGTAGCTGCCGGTGCCATCGAGGTTCACGGTCACGTCGACCGATGTTTCGCTCGTCTTTCGGCTGATCGTCGCGGTGCGCATGGGCAGGCTCAATAGCGGCTGTGCGGGCCGGTGCAATGATCGCAACGCTTGGGCCGCCCCGCAACAAATCTTGACCACCCCGCTGGCGGCGCTAGGTCAGGGCATATGACCGGCAATGTACCTGACAGTTTGATTCCCTATGACGAGATCGTGCAGGAGGCCCTGCGCGCGGTCGTCGGCCGGGTGCTGGATCAGGTCGCTGCGACCGGCGCGTTGCCCGGCGCGCATCATTTCTACATCACGTTCAAGACGCGCGCGCCCGGCGTGGACATTCCCGACCGGCTGATCGAACGCTTCCCGGACGAAATGACGATCGTCCTTCAGCATCGTTTCTGGGACCTGAAGGTCGACGACAACCGCTTCTCGGTCGGCCTCAGCTTCAATCAGATCCCGTCGATCCTGACGATCCCGTTCGCCGCGATCACCGGATTCCACGACCCTGCGGTCAATTTCGAGCTGCGCTTCCAGGCCGCCGAGGACCCCGACGGTCCCGAGCCGCATGACGAGGCCGAAAATGACGAACCCCCCGTCGCGACCCCGGTCGAGGACGGGTCGAACGTCGTTGCGGTGGACTTCAAGCGGAAGAAGTAATCCGGCTCAGAATGGTTTCGTCACCGCGCACACAATCTGCGGCTGGGTGACGCTCAGCATCCCCTGACGCGGCCCTGCATCGGTCTCGATCCGCAAATCCGCGTCCATCGGCGCATATTCGAGCTGGTCGGCGATCACCTCGAACTTGCTTATGGTCTCGAACAGACTCAGCCCGGCGATATTGCCGAGTGCGATCAGGTCCGACAGGCTGTGGCCATAGAGCCGGGTCGGTTGCGGATGCACTCGGACATCGCCCTGCCACCGTGCGGCCACCGCCGGTGGCGCGCCCGCCGATCCGCGCAGCAGGGTCAGCCGCTGCTGACACAAATCCGCATGGGCCTGCGCCAGCGCATCCTCGCCCCGGCTGCGCAGGAACGCGCGATAGCCAAGGCCGGTATAGGACACCGACTCGTCTGCGAACACGATGATCGCGGTGCCGCCGGGCGCTAGCCGCGCCCCGAGATCTGCAAGGCAGGCGTCGAGATCGGCGAAGAAATAGAGGGCATGAATCGCGAGGATCAGGTCGTAGCCGCGATCCAGCGCCGGGTTGTAGAAGCTGTCGTCACTGTCGGGCACGAAGGGCAGGGCATGCGCCGCGCCCAGCGTGATGTTCGGCATCGCCGCGACGCGATCGGCATAGGCGCGGACATAATCCGCGTTCGGATCGACCAGATCAATGGTCGACCCTTCGGGTACCGTGTCGGCGATCAGCGCAAAGGTCTGCCCATCGCCGCATCCGACATCCAGGATGCGGCGCGGCGCGTCCCCGCCCTCGGCGATCAGCCGGCGCAACACCGGCACGAACTGGTCGCGCTGGTCGGTGCCCAGCATCGCCACCCGCTCCAGCGGATCGCGCTTCAGCAGGCGGGCAAAGGCGTTGTAGTACTGGTCATGCGTGTCGAGCCCGCGAAACTCGTTGGCGACGATCAGTCGCGCATCGCGGAACTGGTCGTGCATCGCGGCGCAGTCGTCGGCGGTGATCGGCTGCGGCATGGCGGCTCCGGTGCGAGAGATTGTGCAACCTAGTTGCGTTTCCGTTACGAAATCAACCTCGCCCATGGCTTGTCGCACGCGCGCCGCACCGCCATCTCCGCTCCACCCGATGCAGGAGATGCCGATGACCGCCACGCGCACCGAAACCGACTCGATCGGCGCGATCGAGGTGCCCGCCACTGCCTATTGGGGCGCGCAGACTCAGCGGAGCATCGAGAATTTCCCCTTCGGCCCGACCGAACGGATGCCGATCGGGATCATCCACGCGCTCGCGCTGGTGAAGCAGGCGGCGGCGCGCGTGAACCGCAACCACGGCCTCGACGCGACGCTGGCCGACGCGATCGAGGCGGCAGCGGCGGAGGTCGCGGCGGGGCAGCATGACGACCAGTTCCCGCTCGTCATCTGGCAGACCGGCAGCGGCACCCAGACCAACATGAACGTCAATGAGGTGATTGCGGGCCGCGCCAACGAACTTCTGACCGGCGCGCGCGGCGGCAAGTCGCCGGTGCATCCCAACGACCACGTCAATATGAGCCAGTCGTCCAACGACAGTTTTCCGACCGCGCTGCATGTCGCGACATTGCTCGCGTTGCGGCGAATGTGTTGGTCGTCCGATAAGCTTTACGGCGCGCTGAACGCGGCTGCGGATGAATGGATCAACATCGTGAAGATCGGCCGGACGCATCTTCAAGATGCTACCCCGCTAACGCTGGGCCAAGAGTTTTCTGGATACTGTCAGCAGTTGCGCGACAATCTTCAACGAATTCATTCGGTCTATCCACGGCTGTCCCGCTTGGCGCAGGGTGGGACCGCAGTTGGCACGGGTCTCAATGCTCCGCCCAGCTTCGGCGAGGATTTTGCGACAGAGATTTCGGCGCTTCTGGATTGGCAATTCGATACGGCTCCGAACAAGTTCGAGGCGCTGGCATCGAACGATACACTCGTGGAAGTATCCGGCTCTCTGAACACGCTGGCCGTCTCGCTGACCAAGATCGCCAACGACATCCGCCTGCTCGGCTCCGGCCCGCGCTCCGGCCTTGGCGAACTCGAGCTTCCCGCCAACGAGCCGGGCAGCTCGATCATGCCGGGCAAGGTCAACCCGACGCAGTGCGAGATGCTGACGATGGTCGCGGGGCAGGTGATCGGCAACCACATGGCGGTGACCGTCGGGGGCATGCAGGGCCATCTCGAACTCAACGTGTTCAAGCCGCTGATCGGCGCGGCGGTGCTGCGCTCGATCCATTTGCTCAGTGTCGGAATGGAAAGCTTCGCCGAACGCTGCGTCGAGGGGCTGGTCGCCAACGAAGGCCGCATCGCCGAACTGGTGGAGCGTTCGCTGATGCTCGTCACCGCGCTCGCGCCCGAGATCGGCTATGACAATGCGGCGAAGATCGCGAAGACCGCGCACGAACAGGGGACGACGCTGCGGGAGGCGGGGCTCGCGCTCGGGCTGATCGACGCCGACACCTTCGACCGGCTGGTTCGTCCCGAATCGATGGTCTGATCGGAACCGGATCGCGCTTCGTGCTTTTCCTCCCCCAGCGGAGTTTTTGGTTAATGGACGCATCGATCATCGGCGCCGCGCTCGGCGGAATCGCGGTCGCATTTGGCGGCGCGGCGGCATGGACCGGCCTGCGCGGCATCGGCGAGGTGTTCGACCTTGCCACGGGTAACAAGGAGTTCGGCGCATGATCGGCGATCTGGTCGCGGGCTATATCGGCAAGCGCATCGATGAGAGTGATGGCGAGGGCGGGGCCCTCGGCACGCTCGCGGGTGTTGCCGCCTGGCGCGTCGGCAAGACGGTGGTCCCCGCCGCTGTCGTGCTCGGCGCTGCGGCGCTGGGTGCTCGGTACCTGCGCAGGCGCTGGCAGGCACGCGCGGCATGATCCGCACCATCTTCGCCATGTTGCTCGGTCGCGCGATCGACCGCCGCGACGGACGTGGCGGGATGAAGGGCGCGATCATCGGCGCGATGGGCCAGCGCGCGCTCACCCGTATGGGGCCGTTCGGCTGGGTGATTGGCGGCCTGATCCTGCTCTGGTCGCTGCTGACCGGGCGCAAGCGGCGCTATTAACCCCGTCCCACGCTTGACGAGAGCGCTCCCTCCGCGCCAATGGCGCGCATGGCGCATCGCGAATCCAAATTTGAGTTCGACCGCAGGGGCGTTCTCTTTGTCCTGTCCTCCCCTTCGGGCGCGGGCAAGTCGACGATCGCGCGCAAGCTGCTCGAACGCGAACCCGGCATGGGCGTCTCGGTCTCCGCGACCACCCGCCCGATGCGCGAGGGCGAGGAAGACGGGCGCGAATATCATTTCCTCAGCACCGACGAATTCAAGGCCCGCGCCGCGCGGCACGAATTCCTCGAATGGGCGCATGTCTTCAACTATCGCTACGGCACGCCGCGCGAACCGGTGAAGCGCATGCTCGCCGCCGGACAGGACGTGCTGTTCGACGTCGACTGGCAGGGCGCCCAGCAGCTGTTCCAGCTAGAAGGCGGCGACGTCGTCCGCATCTTCATCGTCCCGCCCTCGCTGACCGAACTCGAAAAGCGCCTCCGCACCCGCGCGACCGACAGCGAGGATGTGATCCAGTATCGTATGAAGCGCGCCGAGCGCGAGCTCTCCCACTGGGACGGCTACGACTATGTCGTGGTCAACGACGATCTCGATGCGTGCTTCGAAAAGGTCCACACGATCCTGAAGGCCGAGCGCGAAAAGCGCTCGCGCAAACCCGGCCTGATCGGCTTCATCCGCGAGCGCGCCGAGGAGGCGATCGAGATGGGTCTCGCCACCCGCTGATTTTCTGCTTCTTCCCGCGTTCCCATGCGTTAGGCTGGGCGAAACATGGGGAGAGCCGAAATGCCGAGAGTGTTGCTGGGCGGCCTGCTGGGCGGGTTTGCGATGTGGATCGTCGGATTCATCTTCTGGGGCACCCCGCTGTCGATGCTGGCGACCAGCAATGCCGGCGATTCGGCGAGCGTCGCGGTGCAGGCCGCGCTCGCCCAGCATCTCGGCCCCAACGGTACCGGTGCCTATCCGATCCCCTGGCCCGGTACCCCGCTCGGTACGCAAGCCTATGGCGAGGGGCCGACCGCGCTGGTGCTGTTCAACACCAACGGCTTCGCGCTGCCCGATACCGCGGCGCTGATCGGCGGACTGGTGCTCGGCATCGTCTGTGCGCTGCTGCTCGCCTTCGCGCTTGCCCGGCTGACCATCGGCATGAGCTTCACCGGACGGGTGACCGCGGTCGGCCTGTTCGCACTCGCCTTCACTACCTACAGCCAGTTGGGGCAGCCGATCTTCAACCACGCGCCCTGGGGCTATTTCATCTATCTGTGGATCAGCGAAATCGCGGGATGGCTCGCCGCAGGGGCGGTGATCGCCTGGGCCTTGCCGCGCCCCTCCGTCGCCCCTGCTGCCGGGTGACACTCGTCTGGGCGCGGGCTATGGTTCGGATATGGCGCGATCGATCCTGATCCTGGGCGGCGGCACGGCCGGTTGGCTGACCGCCGCCTATCTGGCGCGCGCGCTGGGGAGCGAGGCGAGCGGAGGCCCGCGCATCACCCTGCTCAGATCCCCCGATATCGGGATTATCGGCGTGGGCGAGGGGACGTTTCCCACCATCCGCAACACGTTGCGCTATCTCGGCATCGACGAGGGCGATTTCATCCGCGCCACCGGGGCGACGTTCAAACAGGGCATCCGCTTCGACGACTGGGTCGAAACCCCGCGCCCGGGCGAGCGGCGCTCCTTCCTCCACCCGTTCGAAGCGCCGTTCCACGCCGATGACGCCGATCTGGTCGGCTGGTGGCTGCTGCAGGACCCGGCGACCCGCGCCCCGTTCGCACAGGCGGTGACAATCCAGAACCGGGTGGCGGAGGCGAACCGCGCGCCCAAGCGCCCCGACGAGGGCGATTATGCCGGGCCGCTCAACTATGCCTATCATTTCGATGCGGCGAGCTTCGCCGGCGTCCTCGCCGACCGCGCCCGGGCGCTGGGCGTGCGGCATCTTCAGGGAACGCTCACCGCCGCGCCGCTGGACGACCAGGGGCATATCGCGCGGGTCGATACCGCCGAACACGGCACACTGACCGCCGATCTCTATGTCGATTGCAGCGGCTTTCGCGCCGAACTGATCGGCGAGGCGCTCGGATCTCCGCTGCGCTCGGTCCGCGACCAGCTGTTCACCGACCGCGCGCTGGCCTGCAAGCGGCCCTATGCCCGCCCCGACGCCCCGCTCGCCAGCACCACCATCGCGGCGGCGCATGAGGGCGGCTGGATCTGGGACATCGGTCTTGCCCATGCCCATGGAGTCGGCTGCGTCTATTCGAGCGCGCACATGGATGACGACCGCGCCGAGGCGATCCTGCGCGGCTATCTCGGCGTCGGCGACGGCGACCTGTCCGTGCGCCACATCGAATTCGAGGCGGGGTATCGCGAACGGCAATGGGTCGGCAACACCGTCGCGGTCGGGCTGGCGGCCGGATTTCTCGAACCGCTCGAGGCGACAGGGGTGGTGATGATCGAGGCGGCGGTGGCGATGATCGCCGAGCTGTTTCCCCACACCGGCCCGATCGACGCCCCCGCGCGGCGCTTCAACGAACTGATGGCCGCGCGCTACGCCAATATCGTCAATTTCCTGAAGCTGCATTACTGCCTCAGCCGCCGTGACGAACCCTTCTGGCGCGACAATGGCGACGCGGCGAGCATCCCGGACCGGCTGCGCGACCTGCTCGACCAGTGGCGCTACCGCCCGCCCAGCCGCTACGACTTCACCCTCGATGTCGAAAGCTTCGCCTTCTTCAACTATCAGTACATCCTCTACGGGATGGAGTTCCGCACCGACCTGACCGGCGTCTCCCCAGACCGCGCGGCGCTGCGTGAGGCTGAGCGGCTCTCGGCGCGCATCCGCGGCTTTGGCGAGCGCGCCAGCGCCGACCTGCCCTCGCACCGCGCGCTGATCGAACGCATCAACGCCATCGCCCCCGCAACCGCCGCCTGACCGGAGTCAGGCGACGGGGCCGGGGGGGCATCTCAGGCGAGGCGCGCTGCGATCGGCTGGGTCGGCGCTGCGCCATCCTCGCCGCTGATCGCATCCAGCTCGCCGCTCTCGCGAGCCTTTTTGCCATAGACCAGTTCGAACAGCGGCCCGGCCATCATCGTCGTGACGATCGCCATCAGCACCATCATCGAAAACAGCGTCGGCCCGATCACGCCCTTCTGCAGGCCGATATTGATGATGATCAGCTCCATGAGGCCACGCGAGTTCATCAGCGCGCCGATGCCCAATGCGGTGCGATTGTCCTCGCCCGACAGCCGTGCGGCGGCCCAACACGCGCCGAACTTGGCCAGGATCGACACGGCCAGGATGCCGAGCGCAATGGCGAACAAGGGCAGGCTGTTGACCATGTCCATCCGGGTATTGAGGCCCGAATAGGTGAAGAACATCGGCAGCAGCATCACCACCGCCAGCGGCTCGACCTTGCGCTTGAGTTCCGCGACGAACAGCCCGCGGGGCATGAACGCGCCGAGCAGGAAACCGCCGAACACGGCATGGATGCCGATCGCGTCCATCAGGAATGCCGATGCGCAGAACAGGATCAGCGTGATCGCCAGAACGGTGTTGCTCATCTCGCCCCGCGCCTCGACCGCGCGGCCCAGCGGCGCGAGCAGGCGCTTGCCGAAGACGATCATGAACGCCGCATAGGCGACGCCGCCGACGATCGCGACGACCGCAATGCCCGGCCCGCCGCCGAACGTCGCCAGCACGATCGCCAGCACGCACCACGACACCGCATCGTCGAACGCGCCAGCGGTCAGCGACAGCGTGCCGAGTGAGGTCTTGGCCAGCCCGCGCTCGTTGATTATCCGCGCCAGCATCGGGAATGCGGTCAGCGCGATGCACGCGCCCATGAACAATGTCGCGTTCCACTGACTGATCCCCTCGGCGAACAGCCCGGGGACGGTCAGCAGCAACGGCGTGATCAGCACGGCAAAGGCGAACGGCGTGGCGATGCCCGCCACCGATACGGTGACCGCGCTCTTCGCCTTGGTCTTGAAATGGTCGAGGTGCAGCGTGCAGCCGACTAGGAACATGTACAGGCCGACGCCGAACTGCGCGCCGACATACAGGACGTTCTTGGTCTCCTTGGGGAAGATCGCAGCCTGCATTTCCGGGAAGAACAGCCCGAACAGCGACGGGCCGAGCACCACGCCCGCGATCATTTCGCCCACCACCTGCGGCTGGCCCAGGAACTTCTGCCCCAGCCAGCCGACCACGCGCGCGGCAAGAATGATGATCGCGAGCTGCAGGAAGAAATGGATGCTGTAGTCGGTCGGGGTAAAGCTCGCCGCGGCGTTCACCGCCGGGCCATGCGCCCCCATGATGTCGCCCAGCGCACGCAGGCTGTCGTCGATCAAATCCTGAAACAAATGGCCTCTCCCCCCCATTGCCCGATCCGGTGTTGCGGTCGGCGATTGGAGGCAGGGGAACCGGAAATGCCGCCGGGTGCAAGCGCGCGCGACAACGTTGGCAGCATGTTCGCTGTCGATTTCTTGGTGGATTGCCCAAGCTGTTGCAGTGGTGCTACAAGATAGGTACATGCCTACATGGTATCGCTACCATAATAGGTATGTAGGTGCGAAAAATGGGGCGATTATGCGGGTAGTGACGAGCCGCGAATTCAATCAGGACGTCAGCAGGGCGAAGCGATTCGCGCGCGACGCTCCGGTGTTCGTCACCGATCGCGGGCGTCCGACCCACGTCCTGCTCAGCATCGACGCCTATCGCCAGTTGAGCGGCGAGCATCAGTCGATCGTCGACCTGCTCGCGGCCCCGGAGGGGGCGGTTTTCGACGCCGGGCCGACGCCCGATCGCTGGGATCGGCGGGGAGGGCGTTAGGCTGATGTTCCTGCTCGACACCGAAATTGTCGTCGCCCTGCGCGACGCACGCGGCACGCATGGCGATCCGGCGCTGGTCGCCTGGGCGCATGGCGTCCCGCACCAGCGCATGTTCCTCTCCGCCGCCAGCCTGGTCGATCTGGAGCGTGCCGCGTCCGATGCCGCCCGTGCGGGTCGCGATCTTGGCGCGGCATGGCGCGGCTGGATCGACGGGCAGCTGCTCCCCGCCTTTGCCGGGCGGACCCTTCCGATCGACGCGGCGGTCGCGCAGCGGCGCGGGCAGCTGCCCTATGCCGACCTGCATGACGGTCTGCTCGCCGCGACCGCGATCGAACATAATCTGACGCTGGCAACCTCGCGCACCGCCGCGTTCAAACAGGGCAAGGTCAAGCTGCTCGACCCCCGCGCTCACGCCGATGCGCCCGAGCCCGAAGACTGGCGCGAAGCCGCCCGCGCCGGATCGGCATGGCTCAAGACGTTTTTCGTGCGGGCTTAGCCTTCTTGCCCTCTCCCCTTGATAGGGGAGAGGGTTACCGCAGCTTGGCAGCTTGCTGCCTAGCGGAGGTTGGGAGAGGGGTAGATCGGCCCGCAGCGCCGAGCGCCCACGCTAAACCAACCCCAGAAACCGCACCGCAGCCGCATATTCCGCCCGTCGCGCATCGCGCGCCTTGCGGGCCAGCTCGTCCTCGCCCCAATGCTCGACCTGCCAATCCTCGTCGAGATTGGCGGCGGACCAGATATCCTCGGCATCCGCAGCGCGCTCGATCAGCGCCAGCGCCGCGACCAGCGACCCGGTGATCGTCACCACCGGAGACAGCCCCGCCAGCTCGAACGCCGACCGCGCCGCCACCGCCGCGCCCAGCGCCGCCACCGCCTCGGCGGGCTGCGCGACATGGACGATCCCCGTGGTCGGGATCAGCACCGCGCCATGGCGCAGCCGCGCCCAGTCGAGCAGCGGGTCCCAGCTCGCCGCCTGCCGAAGTTGCAGCTCCAGGGGATGCTCGGCGCGGTAGCAGAGCAGGTCGCTCTCGCCATATTTGGCAAGGCCAGCAGCGAAGGCCGCCGGGTCGGGCGCGATCCGGTCGATCGCGGCATTGGACAGACCGGTCAGCGGCATTGCGCGCGGATCGATCGTCTCGCCAACCCCGCGCCACTCCTCCGCCACCGCCTCGGCCAGCGCGGGGGTCGGCAGCGTCAGCGGTGCGCGGCCCGGCGTGCGCACCGGCTTGCCGTCGAGATGGACGTCATGCCCGCCCTGCGCCGCGACCAGCGCGACGTCCTTCCAGAACCGTCGCATGATCCTATTCCGTCGGCGGGGTGCGCCAGCGTCGGGCGAGCGCGCGCGGCACCACGGCGATGCAATACAGGCCGGAGATCAGGATCGCCGCGCCCAGGATGCGCAGCCACATCGCGTCGGCCTTGCCCATGATGACCAGCCCGAACACCGCGCCGGCGACCGCGATCATCTGCGCGAATACCATCGCGAAATAGCGCCCGCGCGCAGGATCCTCGGTCATAATGCCTCCAGCAGCGCCGGCAGTTCGCGCGCGTGCGTCGTCACGTGATGCGCCCCGGCGGCGTGCAATTCATGCGCCTCGTGATAGCCCCACGCAACCCCGACCGCGTGCGTCCCCGCATTGACCGCCATCGCGATGTCATAGCTGGTGTCGCCGATCATCGCGGTGCGCAGCGGGTCGCCGCCCGCCTCGGCAATCGCGGCGTGCAGCATCGCCGGATGTGGCTTGGACGGATGCCGGTCGGCGGTCTGCAGCGTGACGAAGCGGTCGCCCAGTCCATGATGTTCCAGGATCAGCGCCAGCCCGCGATCCGACTTGCCGGTCGCCACGCCCAGCAGCCATCCGGCATCGCTCAGCGCCTCGATTGCTTCGGCGACGCCATCGAACAGTGGTTCCGGGTCGAGTGCCGCGTCGATCCGCATCGCATGGAAGGCGCGCTTGTACGCTTCCGCCATCGCGACGTGCAGCGCCCCGTCGCCATCGGGCAACAGCTGCGCGATCGCCGGGACGAGGCTGAGGCCAACGATCCGCCGGATATCTTCGCGCGTCGGCGGATCGAGCCGGTGCGCGACGAAGCACGCCTCCATCGCGCGGCAGATATTGGCCTGCGAATCGACCAGAGTGCCGTCGCAGTCGAACACGGCGAGCCGGATCATGGTTTCTTCGTCGGCTTCCGCGCGGGCTTCTTGGCCGCCTTCTTGTCGTCCTTCTTGCCCGGCTTGGCCTTTTTCACCGTCGTCTCGCGGCGTCCCTGCCGCTCACCACGACGCTCTTTTCGCACCGTCTTGGCATGCGCCTTGGCCCAGGCTTTTTCCTGCTCCTTGGTCGGCGGTGCCTTTTCGTCGGGCGGCAGATTGTCGCCATCCTCGAGGTTGAAGCCGAGCTGGACGAGTGTCTCCGCGAAATGCGTCGGCAGGTCGGCCGTCACATCCAGCTTGCCGCCATCGGGATGGTCGATGCGGATGCGCCGCGAATGGAGGTGCATTTTCCGCGAAATGCTGCCCGACAGGAACGCCTCGGCCATGCCATATTTGCCGTCGCCGACAATCGGGTGGCCGATCGCCGCCATGTGCACGCGCAGCTGGTGGGTGCGCCCGGTATGCGGCTGCAGCTCGACCCAGGCGGCGCGGTTCCCCGCACGGTCGATCACGCGATAGCGGGTCCGCGCGGGCTGGCCTTCCTTTTCGTCCACCTGCATCTTTTCGCCACCGGTCCCGGGCTGCTTGCCGATCGGGAGTTCGATGAACCCGTCCTCGATGCTCGGCACGCCGACGACGACCGCCCAATAGGTCTTGCGCGCCGTCCGCCCGGAGAAGCTCTTCGAGAAATAGGCCGCCGCGCGCGCCGTCCGCGCCAGCACCAGCGCACCCGACGTATCCTTGTCGAGCCGGTGCACCAGCTTGGGCCGCGTATCGAGGTCGAAATACAGCGCGTCGAGCAATTGATCGACATGATCGTGCGTCTTGGTCCCCCCTGCGTCGCGAGGCCGGGCGGCTTGTTGATCACCATCGCCTGCGCATCGCGATGGATCACCATCGACTCGGCGAACTCCATCTGCTCGGGCGACAGTTGGGGACGCGCCTTTTTGGGCTTGGCCGCCACCGCTGCCGCTTGCGCTGCGTCGGCCGGGGGCACACGGATCACCTGTCCCGCCTGGACGCGATCGCCGGGAGTCGCGCGCGCGCCATCGACGCGCAGCTGCCCCGTCCGCGCCCAGCGCGACACGATGTTGAAGCTGGTGTCGGGCAGATGCCGCTTGAACCAGCGATCCAGCCGGATGCCGTCATCGTCAAGCGCGACGGTGAACTGGCGGACATTCCCCTCGGCGCTCATGCCGCCACCATCCGGCTGACCTGCAGCCCCGCGAACAACGCGCCGATCGACAGCACGACCGAGGCGAGAATGTAGAACAATGCGGTCGCAAACTCGCCGCGCTGGAGCATCGACGCGGTCTCGAGCGAAAAGGCGGAAAAGGTCGTGAAACCGCCGAGCACCCCGACGCCGAGCAGGTAGCGCAACGCCTCACCCCCGCTCGCCCGCGACGCGAGCCACGCGGCGAGCAGCCCCATCGCGAACCCGCCGACGACATTGACCGCCAGCGTACCGACCGGGAACCCCGGCCCCCAAATGCCAAGCGCCGCGCGCCCGACCAGATGCCGTGCGCCAGCGCCGACTGCGCCGCCCAGCATGACAAGAAACAGATGATGCATCGCGCCGCCCTAGCGCGGAAACCGCGCGGGGTCGATTCCCGCGCTATCCGCGCGGCGGCACCGTCCAGTAATAGATCGTCCGGCCGTCGACCTCGGCTTCCTTCTCCGGCTCCCAATCGCCCATGCGAAAGGCGTGGCTGACGATCCGCGTCCCCGGCTTCAGCTCTGCGAGCAGCTTCGGACGGAGCTTCTCGTTCAGCGTGTCGAGCAGGTACAGTGTCACGACGGTCGCGTCGCTGAAGTCGCTGGTGAACAGGTCGGCCTGTTTGAACGTCACCTCGCCAGTGACGCCCGCAGCCTTGGCATTGGCGTTCGCCTCAGTAATCCGCTGCGGGTCGATGTCGATTCCGACGGCACGCACCTGCTTGCGCTTCGCCGCAGCGATCGGGATGCGCCCGTCGCCCGAGCCGAGATCATAGAGTATGTCACCGTCGCGCAAATCGACCATGTCCAGCATTGCCTCGACCACTGCAGGCGGGGTGGGGACATAGATCACGTCGGGGGTCTGGCTCGCGGCGACGGACGGCGGCGTCGCAGGCGGCGCAATCGCACTTCCGGCGACCAGACTGGCGGCGGCGAGGATCAACAGCTTCATGGCTCAATCTCCGCTTCGGGGGTGAAGACCAACAGCAACAACGCGCCGACAACCAGCACGGCGACGCCGGCAAGTGCGCCCCACCCGGTATAGGCGAGGCTCGACCATAGCAGATACGCGGTGGTCGCGCAGAAGATCCCGGGCAGAACGGGATAGAGCGGTACCCGGAACGGACGGGGCGTATCGGGCTCGGTCCGGCGCAGCACGAACAGCGACAATCCGGCGAGCAGCAGGAATAGCCAGAACACCGGCGCAGTATATTCGACCGCGACCCGAAACCCGTCGCGCGCAAATCCGCCCAACGCGACCAGCAACAGCGCCACCGCCCCCTGTGCTACCAGCGCGTTGCCCGGTGTGTCGCGGCGCGCATCCCATTGTCCCAGCCACCCCAGTGGCGCGATACGGCGCCCGAGCGCGCACGCGGTGCGCCCACCGGTGATTGCGGTCGCATTGGCACTGGTCAGCGCCGCCACCGCCACCGCCGCGCTGATCGCCGCCGCGCCAGCGGGGCCGAATGCGCGGCGCATCACCTCCGCCGCGACCGCGTCGTTCCCGGCCATGCCCGCCATTCCTAGCCCGTTGAGCAAGGCCAGATTGACCAGCACATAGAGCGCGGTGACCAAAGCCAGCGCCGCGCACAGGATAGCCGCGATCCGCTTCGGCGGGTCCTTCATCTCGGCCGAGACATAAACCGCCTCGCTCCATCCGCCATAAGACAGCAGCACGAACACCATCACCAGGCCCAGCGCGCCGCCGCCCGGTGCTGCCGGAACTGCGTCGGGCGGCGCGAGCGAGAAGCCCGCGATGATTATCGCGACCAGCCCGACCACCTCGGCCAGCGTCAGCCAGCGCTGCGCCTGCGTTCCCCAGCGCACCCCCAGCCAGTTGATCGCGCTCACCGCGATGACCGCAATGCCTGCCCAAATCGCCGGGCCGAATGCGCCGAGCGGCAGCAATATCTGCAAATAATCACCGACGATGAACGACAGCAGCGCCAGCGACCCGGTTTGGATCACCGCCAGCCGCGCCCAGGCGTAGAGAAAGGCAATCCGCTGCCCGAACGCGCGCCCGATGAAATGATAATCGCCGCCCATATGCGGCCATGCCGCCGCCATCTCGGCATAGCAGAGCGCGCCGACAATGGAGAGCAGCCCTCCCGCGATCCAGGCCAGGATCATCGTGGTCGCGTCGCCCGCAACCCCCGCGACCAATGCCGGCGTGCGGAAGATACCGGCACCGATGACGATTCCCACGGTCAGCGCGAATACATCGACGGCGCGCAGCGTGCGGCGGGGAGATGAGGCGGTCGTCACTTGGCCGGCATCTGGTCAGGTCTCCGCAGGGCACGGGCGCGATTGCGACTGCAACTCGCTGGCCGCAATGCCGTTCCTTATGCGATCAGCTTGACCAATGCTTCAAGATACGCCGCGAACGCCTTGCGCCCGGCCGGCGTCATGCGCGCACGGGTCAGCGGCTTGCGCCCCGAAAAACTCTTGTCGATCGCGATATAGCCCGCCTCCTCCAGCTTGCGCAGATGCACGGAAAGATTGCCCTGCGTCGCCTGAAGCAGTGTCTTCAGTTCGTTGAAATCCGCGACCTCGGCATCGGCCAGATAGGCCATGATCCCCAGCCGCATGCGGCCGTGGATCACGTCGTCGATCTGCCCGATGTCGAAATCCTTCATCGCGGTCAGCTACTGGCCGCGCTGCGCATCAGGATCCAGCCCGGCAGCGCCATCAGCAGCAGTAACGCCACGCCGATCAGCGGCAGGAACAGGTCGATCCGCTCCAGCGCCAGCGCGCCGAGAAAGGCGGTGATGAACCATCCCGCCGAAATCAGCGCCAGCCAGGTGCGGCGACGGATCGCAAAGGCGATGTACCACGCCGCGCCTTGCAGCACCGCGACCATCAGCGGATGGAACAGCCATACCCCCATGTCCTGACGGTGCCAGGCGAGATAGCCGAAGATCGCCGCAGTGGTCAGCGTCGCGAGGCCAGTGCTGCCGAACCCCGCATTGAGCGCACGCATCGCCATGCCCTGCGGTGCGATCGATCCGTTGCGCCGCACGATCCACACGATCAGCGCGATGAAAATCAGTGATGGCAGGAACCCGGCGGTCAGGTGGACGATGGCAGGCGCGGGCCAAGCGCTGATCATCAGCGCCCATTGCGCGATGCATTGCAGGCCATAGCACAGGCCCCCGGCGAGCAGCGCCTCTCCGGCAGAGCTCTGCACCTTGCCGCCCTCGCTCACCAGCGCGCGGACAAAGGCGAGGTCGTCGCGCATGCTCTGGGACGGATCGGTCATGCGGTCTGCACCTCCATCGATTGGGACCGGGCGGCGCGGGGATAGGCGCGACCGTTGAGCCAGCGACCCAGAAAGCTGCGCCGCACCAGAATGTGATAGCTGGCGAACAGGATAAGGGAAGCGCCCGCGATCACCATGGCGAACTTGACCAGTGCCGGAGCGGCGACCGGATAGACCAGCACCTGCAATGCCGCGACCACAGGCAGATGGACCAGATAGATCCAGTAGGAGGAGTCGGCGACATAGCGGACCCAGGGCCGCTCCGCGTCGAGGAAGCGCAGCGCCGCGCCGAGCAGGCCAAGCGTCCAGCACCAGGAGGCGATCATATAGGCGGCGGCGAGCGCTGGGCGGCTGGCAGGGGCGAAGAAGGTGGCCCCGGAAATCTGGATCAGCAGTCCGCCCGTGATCACTACCGCACCGATCATGTGCAGCGGCCAGCGGGCGGCGATGCTGTCGAGCAGGACGGGCTGACGCTGCAGCATCCATCCGGTGAAGAAGGCGGTGGCATAGGCGGCGCGCGCGCCGGCATTGGGGATCAGGCCGAGATCGGGGGTCGGAATGCCCATCACCGGCGCCCAGCCGGGGTGCCCCGCCAGCACCAGAAAGCCCGGCACTGCAAGCAGCACCGACGCTGCGCCATAGCGGATCGCACCCGCCAGCAGCGGATCGGCAATCCGCGCCGCGATCCGCCCTTGCCGGTCGATCATCTGCGCGATGCCGCGCAGCGCCAGAGCGGCGAGGTAGAGCCAGATCAGCAGATAGAGAAACCACAAATGGGTCAGCGGAAAGGTCGCAGCGGTCACCGGCGGGGGCGGCGGCTGATCGGTCGGCAGCGTGCCGCCGTTCATCACCGCTGCACCCCACACGAACGTCGCGATGATCGCTGCCAGCAAGATCGGCCAGAAGGCGAAGAGCGGTGCAACGATCCGCTTGGCGCGGTCACCGATGAACCCGCCCGTGCCGCGCCGTTCAAGCAGCATCCGCCCGAAAAAGCCTGCGATGACGAAGAACAAGGTCATCCGGAACAGGTGCGCCACGATGGCGAAATTGCCGATCAGCGGGTCCGCCGCGTCGCGCACCACCCAGAATTGTTGGCCGGGCAGGAAGCTGAGGCTCGCATGAAACGCCACCCCCAGCAAAAGCGCGCCGCCGCGCACGGCATCCAGCGCGTGCAGCCGGACGGGCGGGGTACCGGAATCATCCATCGCAAGCCTCCTCGGAGAATCAAACTCGCGCATTGGATACACGAAAACAAGTTTATAATACAAACTTATTTGCAGGACGTGATTCCGGGTGCGGCACGCATCGCTTGCAATGTTGGATTTCCTCTGCTTGCCTCCTGAAATGGCTATTTTCCCTCCGGTTCACGCATGCGCTCGCCGCTCCGCGCACGTCCCCGTACACGGGGCCAAAAATGTAAGGTTCGCTGTCCGCGGCCTGTTCGCCGGGGCTGCCTTCGCCGCCGCGCTGGTTGCCGCGCCGGCGATCGCGGGACCGCAGGATGACTTCCGCGCCCTGCTCGCCGAACATTTCGACTGGGTGCTCAGGGAGAATCCCGGCTTTGCCCGCTCGGTCGGTGTCGACATCGATCCGATCGCGGTCGGCGATGTCAGCCTCGCCGCCGAAGACCGTCGCGCTGCGGCGGAAGCGGTGTTCCTCAAGCGCCTCGACGCCATCCCCGATGCCGGCCTCACTCCGATCCAGCGCACCGACAAGGCGATCCTGCGCCGCTTGCTGTCGGAGAGCATCGAAGCGAACAGCTTCGGCCAGCGGACGATCCTGTTCACCAGCTACTCCAACCCCTGGCAGGGCGCGGCGGGACAGGGGGAGCGGACCGCCTTTCGGCGCAAGGCCGACTATGGCCATTATCTCGACCGGCTCGATCAGTTTCCCAAGACCAACGACACGCTGATCGCGATCACTGCAAAGGCGGTGAAGGGCGGCTATGTCCAGCCGTGCGTCAGCCTGGTCGGGTTCGAACAGACGATCACCGGCGTGATCCAGCAGGACCCGACCAAATCGCGTTTCTATGCGCCGTTCAATCGCAAGAAGCCGGTCGATGCGACCGACGCCGAATGGGCCGCGCTGCAGGCTCGGGCGAGGAAGACCGTCACCGAAGTGATCAACCCGGCCTATGCCAAGGCGGCGGCGTTCTATCGCACCAGTTACGAGCCCAAATGCGCCAGGGCGGTCGGCGTGTCGACGCAGCCCGACGGCGCACGTTACTATGCCTTCCGCATCCGTCAGCTGACCACGACCGACTTTAGCGCCGAACAGATCCACAAGATCGGCCTGGACGAGGTCGCGCGCATCCGCGCCGAAATGGTCGAAGTGGCCAAGAAGGCGGGCTTCGCGACGCGCGAGGCGTTTGTCCAGGAGCTGCGCACCAACCCCAAATATTACGCCAAGACGCCCGAGGAGCTGATGGCCGCCGCTGCCGTCCATTCCAAGGAGATTGACGGGAAGATGCCGGGCTTTTTCAACCGCATGGCGCGCCTGCCCTATGGCCTCAAGCGCATCCCGGCGGAGACGGCGGAGGGGACGACCACCGCCTATTACGGCCCGGGCAATCCTGAGCTGGGGCTGGCCGGCCATTACTATGTCAATACCTCGAAGCTCGACCAGCGCCCGCTCTACGAGCTGCCCGCGCTGACCGCGCATGAGGCGGTGCCGGGGCACCACCACCAGATCGCGCTGCAGCAGGAGTTGGAGACGTCGAAATTCCGCCGCTACCTCGCCAATTTCACCGCCTTTACCGAGGGGTGGGGGCTCTATTCCGAGCGGATCGGGATCGAGATGGGCATTTACGACACCCCCGAAAAGGAAATGGGGCGGCTGTCCTACGAGATGTGGCGCGCCTGCCGTCTGGTCGTCGACACCGGCATCCATGCCAAGGGCTGGACCAAGGAACAGGCGGTCCAGTTCATGCTCGACAACACCGCGCTGTCGGCGGCGAATATCGATGCCGAGGTGAACCGCTATATCAGCTGGCCGGGGCAGGCGCTGGGCTACAAGCTGGGCGAGATCAAGATCCGCGAGCTGCGCGCCCGGGCGGAAAAGGCGCTGGGGGTCGAGTTCGACCTGAAGCGCTTCCACGATGCGGTGCTCGAACAGGGCGCCGTCCCGCTCGACGTTCTCGACGCCCAGATCGACGCGTTCATCGCGGCGGAGAAGGCGCGGGTGAAGAAGGCGGGGTGAGGAACCGGCAAACGCTTCCTTAACCCTGGCCTGTCATCACCTTGGCCCAAATCCCGCAGCTTTTTTGCGGGGATGCGGAGCGTGATGATGAGCCGTCGGGCGAACGCGATTGCCACCCTGTTGCTGCCATTGGCGCTCGCCGCCTGTGGTGGCGGAGAGGCGGGCAATGTCGATGCGCTGGACGATTCGATCGGCGGCAATTCGACCGATCCGGCGCTGATGGGCGCGCTACAGGACCAGATCATGGTCGATCCGCAGCTCGCCCAGCAATCGAACAAGGACGCGATCCGCCCGCCGGGCCAGCCCTATTCGGCGCCGATCCCGTCGGACACCGTCGCCGCAGCCAAAGCCGCGATGCCGGCCGAGGGCGAGCTGCTCAAGGCCCCGGCCCCTGTCGAGGGCAAGTGCGATGCCTGCGACGCCCAGGACAAGTCGGTGACCCTCGCCGGTCTCGCCGCCGGGCAAAAGGACCGCCGCACCGCCGACTGCGCGGCGAAACTGAGCTACTCCGCCGGCTGGGCCGCCCGCCTCCCCGCCGACATGCCGCTCCACCCCCAGGCCCGCGTAACCGAAGCGGCCGGGGCAGAAGGCGGTCAGTGCGGCCTGCGCGTCGTCAGTTTCTCGACCCCCCAGCCGCTCCAGACGATGATCGACTGGTACTATACCCGCGCCGTCCGCGGTGGCTATTCGGCCGAGCATCAGTTGAAGGACGGCCAGCATGTGCTGGGCGGCACCCGGGCGCGGGACGATTCGGCCTATGTCGTATTCCTGTCGGCGCGCGGCGATGGCGGGACCGAGATCGACCTGATCGCGAACCGGGGCAATTAGGCCGCCTCCAGCAGCCTTCCGGCCTGCGCCCTTGCCTCGTCCGTAACCTGCGCCCCCGACAGCATCCGCGCAATCTCCTCCCGCCGTTCGTCCTCGCTGAGCTGCCGCACGCCGGTGCGGGTGACGGTGCCGTCATGGCTTTTCGCGATCAGCAGGTGCGCCGCGCCGCGCGCCGCGACCTGCGGGCTGTGGGTGACGACCAGCAATTGTGCACCGGCCGAGAGCCGCGCCAGCCGTTCGCCGATCGCGCTCGCCACCGCACCGCCGACGCCGCGGTCGATTTCGTCGAAGATCAGCGTGCGTGCGCCGCCTTCCTCCGCCAGCGCGACCTTGAGCGCGAGGATGAAGCGCGACAGCTCGCCGCCCGACGCGATCTTGATCAGCGGCGCGAAGGGCGCGCCGGGGTTGGTCGACACCTCGAACTCCACCCGGTCCCGGCCGGCGGCGGACCATTGGTCGCGGGGCAACGGCTCGACGGTGGTGCGGAAACGGGCGGCGTCGAGCTTGAGCGGGCCCAGTTCCGCAGCGACCGCCGCGTCGAGCCGCGCGGCAGCAGCGGTGCGGGTCGCCGAGAGCGCCTCGGCCTCCGCGACATAGGCTGTTTCTGCCGTCGCGAGATCGGCGGTGAGGCGGGCGATCAGCCCTTCGCCGCCCTCGATCCGCTCGAGCCGTTCGGCCAGCGTCCGGGTGAGGTCGGCGAGGTCGTCGGGCTGGACCCGGTGCTTGCGGGCGAGGCCGCGCAGTTCGAACAGCCGCGCCTCGTCGGCTTCCAGCGCGGCCGGGTCGAAGGCGAGCGCTTCGGCGGCGGTGTCGATCCCGTCCTGCGTCGCGCTCCCCTCGTTCAATGCTCGGTCGAGCGCGGCGAGCGCTTCGGTGAGCGCGGGGTGATCCTCGGCGATGCGCTCGAGGATGCGTGCCGCCTGACGCAGCCGGGTGAGCGCGCCGTCGGATCCGTCGATCAGGTCGGCGATGGCCTGAAGCTCGCCCGCGATCTTTTCGCCGCGCTGCATCGTCGCACGGCGTTCGGCGAGCACGGCTTCTTCGCCCGGTTCGGGGTCCAGCTTGGTCAGTTCGGCGACCGCGTGTTCGAGCCATTCGCGGTCGCGCGCAGCGTTTTCCTGTTCAGCATGCGCGGCGGCGAGCGCGTCCTCGGCATCGCGCAGCGCGCGATGTGCTGCCGCGACGGCAGCCGTATCGGCTCGCCCGAAGATGTCGAGCAGCGCGCGGTGGCCGCGCGGGTTGAGCAGACCGCGATCATCATGCTGGCCGTGAATCTCGACAAGCAACGCGCCAAGGTCGCGCAGCAATCCGGCGGAGGCGGGCTGGTCGTTGACATAGGCGCGGCTGCCGCCGTCCGCCTTGACCAGCCGGCGGATCGTCAGCGGTTCGGACGGGTCATGGTCGAGCCCGCTTTCGCCGAGCAGTGCGGCGATCGGCGCGGGGTCGGCGGGTTCGAAGCTGGCGGTGACCACCGCCTGCGCCGCCCCCTGCCGCACCAGCCCGCTATCGGCGCGCGCGCCTAAAGCGAGGCCGAGCGAATCGAGCAGGATCGACTTGCCGGCGCCGGTTTCGCCAGTGAGCACGCCAAGGCCGGCACCGAAATCCAGGTCGAGCGCCTCGATCAGCACCACATCGCGAATTGAAAGCGCGGTCAACATGCGCCTGCATTACCCCTTTTTGTTCCGCCTTGGGAGGGGCGTTTCATCAGGGGCGCTTCGGCTTTCAGTTGGTCTCGTCAGTCGCGGGCTTCGGCGTTGGCGTTTCGTCGCGCGCCGGGGGCGCCGCAGGCGTCACCAGCGCGGGAACCGGGACCGGCTCGCCATGCTTCTGCACCAGCTCATAAGCGCGCTCATACCATTCGGTACCCGGATAGTTGGCACCCAGAACGGCTGCGGCTTTCTTCGCCTCGTCCTTCACGCCGAGTGCCAGATAGCTCTCGGTCAGGCGCATCAGCGCTTCGGGGGTGTGGGTCGTGGTCTGATACTGGTCGATCACCGTGCGAAAGCGGATGACAGATGCGAGCCATTGCCCTTTTGTCTGATAATAGCGCCCGACTTCCATCTCCTTGCCCGCGAGATGGTCGCGGACAAGGTCGATCTTGAGGCGCGCGTCGGCGGCGTAGCGGGTATTGGGATAGCGGCGGTTGAGCTCACCCAGCGCGTCGAGCGCCTGCTGGGTGATCTTCTGGTCGCGGGTCACGTCGCTGACCTGCTCATAATAGCTGAGTGCGATCAGATAATAGGCATAGGGCGCGTCGCGGTTGCCGGGATGGACCGCGAGGAAGCGCTGCGCCGACTGGATCGACTGGGTGTAGTTCTTGTCGAGATAATAAGCGAAGGCACCCATCAGCTGGGCGCGGCGCGCCCAGACCGAATAGGGGTGCTGGCGCTCCACCTCGTCGAACAGCGCGGCGGCGAGCTTGTACTGGCCGCGATCGAGCCGGTCCTTTGCCGTGGTGTACAGCGTGCCCACGTCGCGCGCGACATATGGGAGGTCGGCACGCTTGCCGGCACCGCTGGCGCAGCCAGCGAGGGGAAGGGCCAAGGCGACTGCGGCAAGTGCCAGCGAGCGGGTGGAAAGCATACGCATCGCGCCGGTTCTTAGCCGAGCCTTGCGGCCTCGCGAAATGTTTTTTGGGGGTGCTTGCGGTGAAGCGGATCGACGCGCAGAATCCGGGCGTTGATGCAAGACCCTATCGCGCATCAACGGAGGACCGATGCCCGTCCAATTGCTGGCCATGCACCGTGTCGAAAAGCCCTGGGGGCGGCATCGCCTCTGGCCCGGCTTTGACGACCCCGCGCCGGATGGCGAGCCCGTCGGTGAAATCTGGTTCCAGGAACCGGGCGATGCCACGCCCGATTTGCTGATCAAATATCTGTTCACCAGCGAGAAGCTGTCGGTGCAGGTCCATCCCGACGACGCGGCGGCGCAAGCGCGGGGATTGCCGCGCGGCAAGGACGAATGCTGGCTGATCCTCGATGCCGAGCCCGAATCGACGATCGCGATCGGGCCGCGCGCGCGCGTGGATGCGGATACGTTGCGGTCGGCGGCGCGGGACGGGTCGATCGTCGACCTGCTCGACTGGAAACCGGTGCGTGCCGGGGACTTCATCTATGCAGCCGCCGGGACGGTCCATGCGATTGGCGCGGGAATCACGCTGATCGAGGTGCAGCAGAACAGCGATACAACATATCGCCTCTATGACTATGGCCGCCCGCGCGAACTGCATCTGGAGGACGGGGTCGACGTTGCGGTGCTGGAGCCATGGGTTCCGCACACCGGGCCGGGCGTGGTCGAGCATGGCCGGACGATCCTGGTCGAGGGGCCCAAATTCGTGCTGGAGCGCTGGATCGGCGGGGATCGCATGATTCGACTGCCGCATGACGCGGTCGGCTGGCTGATCCCCGTGCAGGGCAGGGGCGCTGCGGACGGTCTTGCATGGCAGGCGGGCGATTGCCTGAGCATCTCCGGTAGCGTGGTCGTGACCGCGTCGCCCGATGCCGACCTGCTCTTCGCCTATCCCGGCGATACCCGCATCTGAAGCTGGCCGGGACATGAACGCAGGGTAGTTTGTCGTTCACGCAACCTCCCGATGCATCGGGCCGTTTATGCGGCATTCCAAGATGCAGGAGAGTTTCCATGCGTACCCCCCCTTATCGCCGCGATGATGGCATCGGTCGTACTCGCGCCGGTCCCCGCGTTCGCCCAGCAGACACCGCGTGAAGCCAACCGCGAATATCGCGAAGAGGTTCGCGACGCGCAGCGCGACTATCGCCGTGACATGCGTCGCGCCGACACGCCCGCCGAGCGCCGTGCTGCGCAGCGCGAATATCAGCGCGAGTTGCGCGACGCGCGTCAGGACCTCCGTGCCGACCGCCGCGACTGGCGCCAATATCGCAACTATGACTGGAACCGCCCGGCGCGCGGCCAGCGGGCGTATTATGCCGACGACTATTATCGGGACGGTCGCTATTATCAGGAGCGTCGCCTGAGCCGACAAGACCGCATCTATCGCGGGCGCGACGGGCGTTATTATTGCCGCCGTAGCGACGGTACGACCGGCCTGATCGTCGGTGGGATCGCCGGTGGCTTCCTTGGCAACGCGCTGTCCAACGGGCGGTCGACCGTGCTGGGCACGCTACTCGGTGCGGCTGGCGGCGCGGCGCTAGGCGCGTCGATCGACCGCGGCAATGTGCGCTGCCGCTAACGCCGATGATGGAACGCCCCGGCTCTCACAGCCGGGGCGTTTCCGTCGATTCAGATGAGGCCGCCGGTCAGGAACAGGCGCAGCCCGCTGATCACCAGCACCACGATGTTGAGGTTCCGGCCTGCGGTGCCGCTCGACAGCAGACCAAATACCAGCCCGACAACCGCGATCGGAAAAGCGATCCAGTTGACCAGCGGCAGCAGCGGGATGGGCAGGATGCCGATCAGCGCGATGAGGAGCGCGACGGCACCGGTGACGAGGGAAAGAAGGTTCAGCATGACGTCAAGATGACTCCTTGAAGGTGTTTTGGCAAGATAGAACACTTCACCCGTTAACGATTATGAACGGACCTGTCGCAGGTGCGACACGCCGCGACACAATAACGACATTCCCGCCAAATCGCTGAGACACCTGTTCACCATAAAGGGGACAGCCGCCGATGCGGCGACGAATTTGAAGAGGAGAAAGTCGATGAAGAAGATTGCACTGATCGTTGCCGGTCTTGGCATCGCCGCCGCCACCGTTCCCGCCGCTACTGCGCAGGCCGGGTGGCAGAATATCAACCAGCGTCAGGCGCAGCTCGATCGCCGGATCGATCAGGGCGTTCGCAACGGCCAGCTGACCCGTGGCGAGGCGGCTCGTCTGCGCGCCGAGTTCCGCGGCATTGCCGATCTCGAGATTCGCTATCGCCGCTCGGCTCCAGGCCTGACGATGGCCGAACGCGCCGATCTCGACCGCCGCTTCGACGCACTGTCGCGCAAGATTCGCGCTGAGCGACACGATGACCAGGGTGCTGGCAACTGGTGGAACATCAACCAGCGCCAGGCGATCCTCGATCGCCGGATCGACCAGGGCGTGCGCAACGGCCAGCTCACCCGTGCCGAGGCCATGCGCCTGCGCGCCGAGTTCCGGGGCATCGTCGCCCTTGAGGCACGGTATCGCCAGAGCCGTCCGGGCCTGACGGTGGCCGAGCGGGCCGACCTCGACCGGCGCTTCGACGTGCTGGCGCGCAAGATCCGGTGGGAACGTCGCGACTGGCAAAACCGCCGCTAAGCGCCGACGTTACCTGCTGGCAATGACGGCCTCCGCACCCCGGTGCGGGGGCCGTTTTGGTTTAGCGGATCGGCTTGCCGCTGTCCTTCCATCGATCGAGCACCTGCGAGTCGGCAGGCTCGGCATAGCGGGGCAGCGGGTCGCCGCTTTCGGCCTCGTCGCGACGCGGGGCAGGGCGTTCGATCTTCGGCATCGGCACGGCGGGCGTGGGGCGGAGCAAAGGGTTGCCGGGCCGCTGCACCGCGCCGACGGTCGCGACCGGAGTTGCGACCGGGCTGGGCTTGGCCGTCGGAGTAGCGGACATCGCCGCGACCTGCATCTTCGGTCCAGGCATGGGCTCACCGCCGCGATAGCTCCGGGTGAACGCCGCGCCGGTGCCCCAATAGCCCTTCCAGCGATGGAAGAAATGCGCGCCGAACACGCCGGTCATCACCAAGCTCTTGTTCCAGCTGGGGGTGACGGCGTGGGTATGATAATGGGTCGCCATGCCGACCGGCGCGAACACCCCGCCCGCCAGTGCCGCCGATGCAACCCGTGCGGCGCGGTCCCAATGGGCACGCGACGGCTTGCGCGCCATCGAGCCGTCACAGGCGAAGCTGAACTGGCATCCCGGCTTTTCCGAGCCCTGAAAGACGACGCCGCAGATCGTGCCGGGGAAGGTCGGGTGGCGGGCGCGGTTGAGGATCACCTGCGCCACCGCGCGCTGGCCGTCATCGGGTTCGGTCGCGGCCTCGTAATAGATTGCGGTGGTCAGGCATTGCAGCGCGCGCGCCTTGTCCTGCGCCGATCCGCGCAGCTCGAACGGCGGGGCGGGGCGGATGGTCGGATCGACCGCCGCGCCTTCGGGCACCGGCGTGTCGGGCAGCTCGACCGTGCCGGTTGCGCCCTGGGTGGGGGCACCGATCGCGTCGTCATCGGCCAGCTGGTAGAAGGCGGCGCCGGGGAAATGATCGTCCGCCTCGTATCCGGTCGGCTCCGGCCCGGCGCGCTGCGCGCCCTGCTCCGACGCGTGCAGCGCAGTCAGCCCGGCATGTGCGGAAAAGCCGGCTCCGATCAGCGACGCGATCAGCGCCGCCGCAAGGCCCCTCAGCTGTATCCGTGTCATCCGCCGCAGCATATTCGTCCCGCCGGGAGAGAATCCCGAGCCTGCCATATAGAGCTACGAAGGTTTAATTTCTGCTGCCGTTTTGGACGCGTCCCGGGGTGAAACGATTGATAGTTAAGCTAATATTAGGGATTCGAGTGTCGGGTCAGGTGAAGCCGCATTCGTAATAGTCTCCCCAAATCGGGCGACACCAAAGCAAGTCTCCGCCGAACAGCTTGGTCACGCGATCAGCTGCACGGAATTTGCCCGTGACCGGATCAAAGCCATCAGCCTGCATCATCTCGCCGGTAGGGTCGTAGATCAGCGCCGACCAATTATCGAGAAACCCCTCTGGAAAGAAGGCCACCCGGACCGGTGGTCCGGGGTCGATCCAATAGGACACTCCGCGAAATTCGCCCCGACCATCGGCGGTTGGGGTGGCCCCTTCCTTTGCAATAATCTCCTCGAACCGCTGACCGTACATCGTGATCTGTGCGATGAGGCCGATCCGGCCGCCAGCCTGTCCCAACGGAGGAAAGAGGCAAATCGCCGTCAGAAGCAGCGAAGGCGGTATCAGTATCGTCGCGAGTCGCCGTGTCAGGGTCACACCCAGCGGCTTCGCATGCCATGCGGCGATGGACCATCGGACGGTAACTGCGATCGCTGCCAGATAGAGGCCGGCCAAGCCAACCAGTATCGGCAGGATGAGATAAAATTCCAGCCAAGCGCGCAGGAGGCCGAAGCCGAAAGGGACCGCCGCGAGCAAGCTATACCACTTCAGCCAGCGCTTCGCCTGTCCGACGCCTTCACCCGTCATTGCCTTCCCCTCAGCGTGTCCATCGGCGGAGGTGGGCTAGGCGGTCGGTAAGGTCATGAGACAAATCTGAGCATTTGATGGGGCACCCGAAACCATGTGGTAGCCAGCGCCCCGCCAATCGCTACTTCAACGTCGCGCTGTCGAGGTTGAGCGCGCTGGCCGGGATCACCTCCAGATGCGGGTAGCTCTTGCGCAGCTCGTCCACGAACGCGTTTGCGTCGCCGACCACGACGATGCTGGCGTTGCTCGGGTCGAGCACCTTCTTGGCCGCTGCCTGCACCGCTGCCGGATCGACGCCCTGGATCGACGGGATATACTTTTGCAGCGTGTCGAGGGGGACGCCGTCGGCGACATAGTCGGCGAGCGCGCCGGCGATGCCGTCGGTGCGTTCGATCCGGCGGCCGAAGCTGCCGACCAGCACCGCCTTGCGCGATTCGAGCTCGGCGGCGGGGGACCGGGGCCGCGCCCAGCCTGGTCATTTCCTCGGCGATCAGCTTGACCACTTCGGGGGCCGACGGGTTCTTGGTCTGGGTCGAGGCGGTGACGATGCCCGGCGCGCGGCGTGCGTCTACGCTGCTGCCCGCGCCATAGGCCAGACCGCGCTTGATGCGGATTTCACGATTGAGGCGCGAGGTGAAGCCGACGCCGAGTGTGGCGTTGGCGACCTGTGCCGCGTAGAAGTCGCGGTCGCTGCGCGCGATGCCGGCACGCGCGATAACCACGCCGGCCTGACCAGCTTCGGGCAGGTCGACGACAATCACGCGCGGGGCAAGCGCTGGCTGGGCCGCGCTTGCCTGAATTGTCAGTGCGCCGCGTTGCCAGTCGCCGAACAGTTTCTGCGCGAGCGTGGTTGCATCCTTGCTGCCAATGTCGCCGACGATGACCAGCGCCGAATGGTTCGGACGCCAGGAATTGCCATAGGCGGACACGACATCCTGTCGCGTGATCCGCGGCAGCGAGGTCGGGCTGCCCGACAGCATGTTGCCATAGGCGCGGTCGCCGAACACAGCGCGGCTGGCGACGATGCCCGACAGTGCGGCGGGATTCTCTAGCTGGACGGTGACGCCGTCGACTGTCTGCTTGCGCGCGCGGTCGATCTCATCCTGCGCGAAGGCAGGGTTGCGCGCGACATCGGCGAGCACGGTGAGCGCGGGTTCGACCTGATCGGCCTTGACCGTTACGGTCGCAAAGGCGGCATCCCAGTCGGCCCCGGCGCTGATCGATCCGCCGAGCGATCTGATCTGCTGTGCAATCTGTTCGGCTGAGCGCGTTGCTGTTCCCTTGGTCAGCAGCGATGCTGCCAGCGCGGCCGTACCTGCCTTGCCCGCAGGATCCTTGGCGCCGCCCGCCGGGGAAACGACAGTCGCAGTGACGATCGGCAGGTCGCGCTTTTCGACCACGATCACGCGCATCCCGTTGGCGAGTTTCGTTTCGACCGCGTTGGGGATGGTGGGGGCGACGGGCGCGCCGGGGGCGGGGACAGCAACCCGTTCCGCCTCGCTCGCCGCAGTGTGGATGACAATGTCCTTTGGCGCGACCAGGGGTGCGACCTTCACCGTGTCAGCGACTGCAACCGTGTCGCCCTTGGCTCCCTGCGCCATGGCGTCGGGGAGATAGATGAGCGCCGCGGACTGATTGTCGCCCAGATACTTGCGCGCGACGCGCTGGACGTCGGCGGCGGTCACCTTGGCGATGTCGGCGAGCTGGCGGTCGCTGTGGCGCGGGTCGCGGTCGATGATGATCGACGCGGCGAGGGTCGACGCCTTGCCCTCCGCCGTCTCGCGGCTCTTGAGCGCGCTGGTCAGGATCTCGTTCTTCGCCTCGGCAAGTTCGGCGGCGCTGACCGGCGTGTCGCGCAGTTCGGCGATCTCGCGCCGCATCGCCTGTTCGCCATCCTCGGCCGACTTCCCGCCGGCCAGGATCGCGTACATCGCATAGGCGCCGGTCGACTGGCGCGAATCGAGGAAGGTGTCGGCCTGCGCCACCAGCTGATCGCGATAGACGAGGTTGCGATAGAGCCGCGAATTCTCGCCCCCGGACAATATCCCGTCGAGCACGGTCAGCGCGGGCAGATCGGGATCGTTGTCCGGCGGCAGCTGATAGCTGAGCAGCACCGCAGGCAGCGGAGTGTTGGGCTCATAAACCGTCTTGCGCACCGCCGTGGTGCGCGGCGGTTCGGCGACGGTCACGCGCGGGATCGGGCGATCGGGCTTCGCGATCGGCGCGAAATATTTGTCTACCCATTTGGCCAGCTGGGCGGGGTCGAAATTGCCGGCGACGACCAGCACGGCATTGTCAGGCCGGTAATAGGTAGCGTGAAAGGCGCGAATATCGTCGATATTCGCCGCGTCCAGATCCTCGATGCTGCCGATGCCGGGACGGGCATAGGGGTGCACGGTGTAGGAGATGTTGGGGAAATAGACGTAGAACAGCTTGCCATAGGGCTGGGCCAGCACGCGGCTGCGCAGCTCTTCCTTCACGACATCGCGTTCGGAGGCGAAGACCTTCTCGTCAACGACCAACGTGGCCATCCGGTCGGCCTCGGCAAACAGCAGCCGCTCGAGATGGTTGGCAGGGACGACCTCGAAATAATTGGTGTAGTCCGACGCGGTCGATGCGTTGTTATAGCCGCCGACATCCTCGGTCAGCCGGTCCATCTGTTCGTCGACTAGGTTTCTGGTACCCTTGAACATGAGGTGCTCGAACATGTGCGCGAAGCCCGACTTGCCCGCGGGATCGTCCTTGCTGCCGACATCGTACCAGACCTGCACCGACACGTTGGCGGTGCTGGTATCGCGGATCGCATAGACTTTGAGGCCGTTGGGCAGCGTCCGTTCGGTGAAGTCGAGCGGGGCGACGGCGATCTGCTGTTGCTGCTGCTGTGCGGCGGGTGCGGCCTGCTGGGCCTGTGCGGCGAAGGGGAGCAGGGCGGCGCTCAGGTACAGCGCGGTGCGGGTCAGGCGCATCTTGTCGGTCTCCGGTCGGGAGGGAGGGTCAGTCTTTCTTGCGGCTGCGCGCGGCGTAAATCACGGCGGCGGCGAGTGCGGCGGAACCGATGCCGATGCCGATCTGCGCCAGCGGCCATTTCTTCGCATCGCCGGGCTTGGGCGTGCCTTCCGCCCGCTCGGCGATCTCGCGCGCCTGACGTGCGGCGGCGGTGATTTCGTTTGCAATCTCTTCAGCGGCGTCGGTCTTGTCGGTCACTGGATACTCCTCTGTGTCACAGGAGTAGGACAGGGACGGGGCGGGTGCAATCAGTCGCGCCTGCCATAATATTGCGCGCGAAACGCATTGGCGAAGGCGGTGAGTCGCCCCTTGGCGATCGCGGCGCGCAGATCGGCCATCAGCGACTGATAGAAATGGAGGTTGTGCTCGGTCATCAGCATCGCCCCCAATATCTCCCCCGCGCGGACGAGGTGGTGGAGATAGGCGCGGCTCCAGGTCGCGCAGACCGGGCAGGCGCAGTGCGGGTCGACCGGCCCCTGATCTTCGGCGAATTTGGCGTTGCGAATGTTGATCGGACCGTTTGCGGTGAATGCCTGGCCGGTGCGGCCCGAGCGGGTGGGGAGAACGCAATCGAACATGTCGATCCCGCGCTCGACCGCGCCGACAATGTCGTCCGGCTTGCCGACGCCCATCAGATAGCGTGGCTTGGTCGCGTCGAGCTGGCCGGGGGCATAGTCGAGGCAGCCGAACATCGCCTCCTGCCCCTCACCCACCGCGAGGCCGCCGACCGCATAGCCATCGAAGCCGATGTCGAGCAGCGCGTCGGCGCTGGCCTTGCGCATCCCTTCATCGAGTGCACCCTGCTGGATGCCGAAAATCGCGTTGTTTGCGGCATGGTCGCCGCCCGCGTCGAACGCGTCGCGCGAGCGCTTTGCCCAGCGCATCGAGCGTTCCATTGCCGCCGCCTGAACCTCACGCGTCGAGGTGGTCGGGACCAGTTCGTCGAATGCCATCACGATGTTCGACCCGAGCAGCCGCTGGATCTCGATCGAGCGTTCGGGGCTGAGCATGTGGCGCGTGCCGTCGAGGTGCGACTTGAAGACGATCCCCTCTTCGCTGCGCTTGGTGAGGTCGGACAGGCTCATCACCTGATAGCCGCCGCTGTCGGTCAGGATCGGGCGATCCCAGCCCATGAATTTGTGCAGCCCGCCGAGGCGGTCGACCCGCTCGGCAGTGGGACGCAGCATGAGGTGATAGGTATTGCCTAGGATGATATCCGCGCCGGACGCGCGCACATCCTGGGGCTTCATCGCCTTGACTGTGGCGGCGGTGCCGACCGGCATGAAGGCGGGGGTGCGGATTTCGCCGCGCTGCATCGCGATCGTGCCGGTACGCGCCTTGCCGTCGGTGGCGTGGATGGTGAAGGTGAAACGGGACATGACTGTCCGATGCGATGTCGAGGGGTGAATGGCAATGGCTGATCACGGCGGAAACCTGTTCGCGCCGTTGCCCGACGCGCGGGCGGGGGAGGTGTTCACCCCGCTGCTGGAGCGCGGTGAGGTGCGGATCGAGCGAATCGTGTCGCATGGGCAGGCGACGCCGCCCGACGCGCCGTTCGTGCAGGATGCCGACGAATGGGTGGTGGTGCTTCGCGGCGCTGCGGGCTTGCGGATCGAGGGACAAACCGAGGTGGCGCTGGCACCCGGCGATCATGTCTTCATCCCGGGCGGCGCGCGGCACTGGGTGACGCGGACAGATCCCGACGCCCCGACCCTATGGCTGGCGGTCCATCTCGGCTGAGGCAGCGACATAGGTCACGACATCGCCCGGCGTCGCGAAGGCGAGGTCGGGGTTGAGGTGGGCGAACGCCTCGGGCTCGGCATAACCCCACAGCACAGCGGCGGCGCGGATGCCGACCTCTCGCGCCGCGTCGATGTCGCGCGTTTCGTCGCCGAGCGACATGATCTGCGCCGCAGGAACGCCGCTCTGGCGCAGAATCTTGCGGAACTTGGGCGCCTTGCCGAACAGCGACGCGCCGCACGCCCACCAGCTGAATCGCGCCGCGTTTTCGGGGCCGAGGACGGCGCGGGCATTCGCCTCGCTGTTGGAGGTGACGAGCGCGAGGGGGATGCCCATCGCCTCGATCGCGACGAGCATCTCGGTCACGCCGGCGAACAGATGTACCTTGTCGGTGTTGCGCCCGAACAGCTTGCGGACGTAGCGCGAGATGAAGGGCAGTTTCCAGCGCGGAATGCGCAGATGGCTGATGACGTCGCGCGACGTCATCTTGCGCAGCGGCTCGATCTCGTCGGGGTGCACGCGCCGGAAATTGTAGCGATCCGACAGATGGTCGATGATCGACAGGAACCAGCCGCCGCTGTCGGACAGCGTGCCGTCGAAGTCGAAGATGACCAGCCGCAGCGGCTGTGCCGGGTCAGCCATGCCCGGCTCCGTGGCCGCCATGTAGGCGGCACGGGTCGCCATCGCCGATCTCGATCTGGAGCGTCGCGTGGTTGATTCCGAAATCATGCGCCAGTCGGTGCTGGGCATCGTGGAGAAACGCGTCGCCTGGATGGCCGCCGGGCATCTGGAGATGCGCGGTCAGAGCCACCTGGGTCGTGCTCATCGGCCAGATATGAAGATCGTGGACCCGCGCCACGCCGGGCAGTGTGGCGAGACTTTCCTCGACCTTTTCGGCGTCGATCCCCGGGGGGACGGCGTGCAGCGCCATCACCACCGAATCGCGCAGCAACCCCCAAGTGCTCCACAGGATTACGACGACGATCAGCAGGCTGAGCGCGGGGTCGATCCAGTTCGCGCCGGTGAACAGGATCAACGCGCCGCCGACCACCACGGCGGCGGAGACTGCGGCATCGGCGGCCATGTGGAGATAGGCACCGCGGATGTTGAGGTCGTCCTTGCTGCCGCGCATGAACAGCAGGGCGGTCGCGGTATTGATGACGATGCCGATCCCGGCGACGATCATCACCGTCGCGCCTGGCACGGGCGAAGGATCGCCGAAGCGCCGCACCGCCTCCAGCGCAATCGCGCCGACCGCGAACAGCAGCAACACCGCATTGGCGAGCGCGCCGAGAATGGTCGAACTGCTCAACCCATAAGTGAAGCGGCGCGACGCGGGGCGCTTGGCGAGCGATGCTCCACCCCAGGCGATCAGCAGCCCAACGACGTCGGACAGATTGTGCCCGGCATCGGCGAGCAGCGCCATCGATCCGGTCGCGATCCCCGCCAGCCCCTCGACCAGCACGAAGCCGAGATTGAGAACGGTGCCGATCGCGAAGGCGCGACCGAAGTCCTTCGGCGCGTGGCTATGGCCGTGGCCTGAATGATTATGCCCGGCGGGGCCGTGGTGATGGTGAGAGCCGTGCATCGCGCTGACCTTAGCCGCAGTGCGGCAGGAGATGCTAGGACATCAGTTCAGCGATTGCGCTGCCGGCGATTGGGCTGCTCGGCAGGGCGCTGGCCCGGCTGGGGCAGGGCGCGCACCGTGAGCAATTCGCTGCGGCGCAGCGACCCGTCCTTGTCGGCATCGAAGCGGGTGAAGAAAAGATCGAACCGCGTCTGGAGCTCGGTCAGGGTGATGCGGTTGTCGCCATCGGCATCGACTTCGAACGGGCTGGGCAGGGCGTTGCGATTGCCCAGCCACCGCTCCGACCAGTCGCCAAAGGCGATATAGCCGAGTGCGGGCTGGTCCTTGGCGCTGAGCTCGAAGCTACGGCGCACCCCGGTGTCGAACTCCGCGCGGGTGACGATGCCGTCCTGGTCGGCGTCGAACGCGGCGATGGCCATCGCGACCGGCTCGGCGATCATCAGCGGGATCGGCGTCGCCATTCCCGGCTGGGGCGGTGGTGCGGCGGGCGTCGTCTGGGTCGCGGCGAGGATCAGGGCGAGGGCAGGGATCATGCGCGGTCCTCCGGCAACAACAGGCTGGCGTCGCCATAGCTGTAGAAACGATAGCCTGATGCAATGGCATGCGCATAGGCGGCCTGCATCCGGTCCAGCCCCATCAGTGCCGATACCAGCATGAACAGGGTCGATCGCGGCAGGTGGAAATTGGTGACAAGGCCGTCGATGCCCCGGAAGCGGTAGCCCGGGGTGATGAAGATCGCGGTGTCGTCTTCGAACGGGCGAATGGTGCCGCTGTCGTCGGTCGCGCTTTCGATCAGGCGCAGGCTGGTGGTGCCGACGGCGATCACCCGGCCGCCAGCGGCGCGGACGGCGTTGAGCCGGTCGGCCGTGGCGGCGTCGATGCGGCCCCATTCGGCGTGCATCCTGTGGTCGGCGGTGTCGTCGGTCTTGACCGGCAGGAAGGTCCCCGCGCCGACATGGAGGGTCAGCGTGGTATGGCCGATCCCGGCGGTGTCGAGTGCGGCCATCAGGCCAGGCGTGAAGTGCAGCGCCGCGGTCGGTGCGGCGACGGCGCCGGGTTCACTGGCGAACATCGTCTGGTAATCGTCGGCGTCGCGGGCGTCGGTCGGGCGCTTCGCGGCAATATAGGGCGGGAGCGGCATGCGACCGGCGCGCTCCAGCAGCAGCTCGACCGGCTCGTTCCCGGGGAAGAACAGGGTGAAGCTGCCATCGTCGTGCCGCGCTTCGGCGGTCGCGGTGACGGCGTTGCCGAAGTCGATGCTGTCGCCGACCTTCAGGCGCTTGGCATTGCGGATGAACGCGATCCAGTGGCGCGGCCCTTCGCGCTTGTGCAGCGTCGCGCCGATTTTCGCCGCGCCCCGCGTCCCTTCGAGCTGGGCGGGGATGACGCGGGTGTCGTTGAACACCAGCATGTCGCCGGCGCGGAGCAGGTCGGGGAGGTCGGTGACGACCCGGTCTTCGGTGCGATCTCCGTCGAGCAGCAGCAGTTGCGCCGAATCGCGGGGGCTCGCCGGACGGAGTGCGATCCGTTCGGCGGGCAGGTCGAAATCGAACAGGTCGACGTTCATCGCGATACTGAATTCCTCCCCGTCGCCGGGGAGGAATGGACATCACTGGCCCGGACCTGCGGGGAGTGCCGCCGGGGCCTCGAC
The DNA here is from genome assembly GCF_024700005.1 of Sphingomonas sp. J344. Classification (NCBI taxonomy): domain Bacteria; kingdom Pseudomonadati; phylum Pseudomonadota; class Alphaproteobacteria; order Sphingomonadales; family Sphingomonadaceae; genus Sphingomonas; species Sphingomonas sp. J344. The sequence goes on from NZ_JAJONB010000001.1 coordinate 2,413,853, forward strand.
CGGGGCAGGGGCAGCGGGGGTGAAGGGCGGGGGATTGTCGGCGGCGATGTAGGCGCGGACGACGCGGGCGGGGTTCGCCGGCGGCTCGCCGCGCGGGATCGCGTCGACCCACTGCATGCCGTCGAGCACGCGACCGAACACGGTGTATTTCTGGTCGAGCTGAAGGCGCGGGACCAGCATGATGAAGAACTGGCTGTTCGCGCTATTCTCATCCTCCGCGCGCGCCGCGGCGACCGCGCCGCGCACATGGGGGAGGTAGTTGAACTCCTTGGGCAGGTCGGGCAGGTCGCTGCCGCCGGTGCCGTCGCCCTTGGGATCGCCGCCCTGCGCCATGAAGCCGTCGATCACGCGGTGGAAGATCAGGCCGTCATAGAATTTGCGGCGGGTCAGCTCCTTGATCCGCTCGACCGCCTTGGGCGCGACATCGGGACGCAGCCAGATGGTGACGCGGCCACCGGTCGACAGGTCGAGAATCCACAGATTCTCCTTGTCGGTCGTGGCGGGTGGGACAGCACGGCCGGGCGGGGGCGGGACATGCTGGGCGGTAGCTGGCATCGCGAACAGCGAGCCAAGCAGGGCAACACACAAGGCAACAAGACGCATCGATATCCCCACCGGATTTCAGAAAACTGGAGCGGCTTAGAGCAAATCGCCGCTTGCGGCAAAGTGAATGCGGTGCACCCCGCCGCCAAGGATTGAACCGCCCCGAAAGCTGACAAAGTTACGCGAAACGCGCTTCATTCTGTCAGCTTTGGCCCATGGATGCCCGGCGTCCGACCATCGTGATTCGAGGCTATGCCGGTTGGGGGTTTGTAGGAAAGCGGTTTTTGCGGGTCGTCCTGATCCTCCCCTCGGCGCTGGGGCGAAGCGTGACGGAGAGGGTGGATGCATAACGGTCGAGAGGACGCAGCCGTCCTCCCCTCCGTCGCCTTCGGCGCCACCTCCCCCTGGCGGGGGAGGATTTAGAAGTGTCAGCTGCCCTTGCGGCCGATCCTCTCGACGCGCGCGACCACTTCGTCGCGAACCGTCGGCGGCACGAACTTGCGGATCTCGCCACCGAACAGGGCGATTTCCTTGACCAGCCGCGACGCGATCGGCTGGAGCGAGACATCGGCCATCAGGAAGACGGTTTCGATCCCCGCGTTGAGCTGCTGGTTCATGCCCGCCATCTGATATTCGTACTCGAAATCGGCGACGGCGCGCAGGCCGCGCACGATCATGCTCGCGCCCTCACGCTCGGCAAAGTCCATCAGCAGCGAATCGAAGCTGACCACATGGATTTCGCCGTCGAGATCCGCGACCTCGCGCCGGACCATTTCCATCCGCTCCTCGACCGTGAACATCGGGTTTTTCGACGGGTTGGTGGTGACGCCGATGACGAGCCGGTCGACCAGCTTCGCGCCGCGCCGGATGATGTCCATATGGCCGAGCGTGATCGGATCGAAGGTGCCGGGATAGACGCCGGTGCGGGTGGTCATAACGCTACCTCGTCATGCCAGCGAAAGCTGGCATCTTGTGCCGCAGGCGCGGCGCTTGTGGCGGAAGACCCCAGCTTTCGCTGGGGTGACGGTTAGGGAGTTACTCACCGATCCCGCTCGAGCACGAAACGGGCGATGGCGCGGAGGAGGTCGGCTTCGGGGCCGTAGCTGTGGAGGTGTTCGATCGCCTGGTCGACCAGCATGCGCGCCTGTTCGCGGGCGCGGTCGATGCCGAGCAGCGAGAGGAAGGTTTCCTTGCCCGCCGCTTCGTCCTTGCGCAGCTGCTTGCCGACCGCGTCCTGATCGCCCTCGACGTCGAGGATGTCGTCGGCGATCTGGAAGGCGAGGCCGATGTCGCGGGCATAGCCGCGCAGGCCGGTGCGGCCTTCGGGTGGCAAGCGACCGAGGATCGCCCCCGCCTCGACCGAACAGGCGATCAGCGCGCCGGTCTTGAGCGCCTGGCAGCGGGTGACGGTGGCGAGGTCGAAGCTGGTGGTTTCGGCGACCAGATCCATCATCTGTCCGCCCGCCATGCCCGATGGGCCGGACGCCTGCGCCAGATCGGCGATCAGCTCGGCGCGGACGAACGGATCGGGATGGGTGGCGGGATCGGCGAGGATTTCGAACGCGAGTGCGTGGAGGCAATCGCCGGCGAGGATCGCGGTCGCCTCATCAAACGCACGATGCACCGTCGGCTTGCCGCGGCGCAGATCGTCATCGTCCATCGCGGGCAGATCGTCATGGATCAGCGAATAGACATGGATCGCCTCGATCGCGGTGGCAACGCGCGCGGTACAGCGGCGGTCGACCGCGAACAGCTGCGCCGTCGCGAAGGTGAGCAGCGGTCGCAGCCGCTTGCCGCCGCCGATCGCGGCGTGGCGCATCGCTTCATAGAGCTTGGCGCGCGGGTCGGCGGGAACGGCGAGGAGATGGTCGAACTGACGGTCGATCTCTGCCGCGACGTCACGCAGTGCTGCGTCGAGGGTCTGGCTGGCGTCCGCCACCATCGCGCTCAACCCGCCGCGAACGGGGTGGTGCCGGTGACGTTGCCGTTGGCGTCGGCCCGCACCTGTTCGATCCGCGCCTGGGCCGCGTCGAGCCGGGCCTGACACTGGCGGCGCAGCGCGTCGCCGCGTTCGTACAGGGTGATCGCCTGATCGAGCGGCACGTCGCCGGTTTCGAGCTGGCCGACGATCCGCTCGAGCTCGCGAAGGGCGTCCTCGAAGGACAGGGCGGCGATGTCGGGCTGGTCGGTCATGCTGACGCTATGCGATGGCGGCGGAACCAATTCAACCTCCCGCGATTGGCGTTGCGACTGTAGAATGGGTCGAGCCTCCTGATCCTCCCCCGCAAGGGGGGAGGTGGCACGCGTAGCGTGACGGAGGGGAGGAAGCGGAGCGGCATGAGGTTGGGGACATTGCCATCCTCCCCCTCCGTCGCCTTCGGCGCCACCTCCCCCTGGCGGGGGAGGATTAATGATCTCGAGGAGCGCGCATGTTTACCAGCATCAATCCGGCGACGGGCGAGAAGGGCGAGAGCTTCGAAGAACTGGACGGCGATGGCGTCGAGGCGGCGCTGGTGCGGGCGGATGCGGCGTTTGCGTCGTGGCGGGTGAGTCCGGTGGAGCAGCGGACCGCATTGCTGAGTGCGATTGCGGACCGGTTCGAGGCGGGGAAGGACCATCTCGCCGAAACCGCGACGCGGGAGATGGGCAAAACGCTGGCGTCGGCGGTTGCCGAGGTGGAAAAGTGCGTCGCGGGGTTCCGCTACTATGCCGAGCATGGGGCGGATTTTCTGAAGGGCGAGGAAGTCGCACTGCCGACCGGGCGGGCGGTGACGCACTGGCTGCCGCTCGGGCCGATCCTCGCGATCATGCCGTGGAATTTTCCATACTGGCAGGTGGTGCGCTGGCTGGCGCCGACGATCCTGGCGGGGAATGTCGGGTTGTTGAAGCATGCGTCGCTGACCCAGGGGTGCGCGGCGCTGATCCAGCAGATGGTCCAGGCGGCTGGCGCGCCGGACGGGCTGTTCCAGAATTTGGCCGTGAAGTCGGACAAGGTGTCGCGGATCATCGCCGACAAGCGCGTGGTCGCGGTGACGCTGACCGGGAGCGAGGGGGCGGGGGCCAAGGTCGCCGAAGCCGCCGGGCGCGCGCTCAAGAAGGTGGTGCTGGAGCTGGGCGGGTCGGACCCGTTCGTCGTCATGCCCTCGGCTGATCTGGACGCGGCGGTGAAGACCGCGGTGAAGGCGCGGATCCAGAATGCCGGGCAAAGCTGTATCTGTGCCAAGCGGATGATCGTGCATGCTGACGTTTATGATGCGTTCGCCGAGAAGTTCGTCGCGGCGATGGATGCGGTGAAGATCGGCGATCCGATGGAGGACGGGGTCGAGATGGGGCCGCTGTCGAGCGTGGAGCAGCGCGACACGGTGCTGGAGCAGCTGGAGCGGGCGGTCGCGGCGGGCGCGGTGCGGCATGGCGGCGAGAAGATCGAGCGGGACGGCGCGTGGATGCGGGCGGGCGTGCTGACCGAGGTCGATCAGGAGGCGGAGTTTGCGAAGGAGGAGATTTTCGGGCCGGTCGCGATGTTGTTCCGCGCGGAGTCGCTGGACGACGCGATCCGGCTGGCGAACGATGTGCCCTATGGGCTGGGGTCGAGCGTGTGGAGCAACGATGCCGACGAGCAGGCGCGGCTGGTGCGCGATATCGCGGCGGGAATGACCGCGGTGAACCAGATGCTGGCGTCGGTGCCGGGTGCGCCGTTCGGCGGGGTCAAGCTGTCCGGCCATGGCCGCGAGCTGGGGCCGTGGGGGCTGCATGAGTTTATGAATTTGAAGGCTGAGATGCGGGCTTCTTAGCCCCTCCCCTGAAGGGGAGGGGCTAAGAAGAGCGCTCAGGACATCTGCATGGTTCATGCTATCAGGGCCGCATGAACGACAACCGAGAACCGCGCAGAAACTGGCGGATGCAATGGCTCGGCAGCATCCAAGAATTTGCTGACGGCGAGGCGCAGCACCGACGGTGGCTCGACCGAACGAACACTAACCCGCATTATTCATTCGTCGAGTATATGTGCTGCTATTTTGACAACCTCTGTTTGTCAGACAGGGGCTACGACTGGGCCGTCAAAGAGAATCTGATCAGCCTTATGGAGGCTGCGGCAGTGGCTGAGTTCCACCAGATCGTCGACGCCTATCACAGTCCGACTAACGATTATGACCATGACGCTATTCTGGCAGACCCCGCTTGGGCTGAAGTGGTCGAGGCTGCCAAGCGTGCGCAGGCCGCACTCCTCTGCCTAATCGGCGACGTGGACGAACAAAGGTCGCTCACGGAAGCTTAGTTAGCAGCTCATTGACCTACTCAAGAAGAAGACCCTCCCCAACCCCTCCCGCGAAGGCGGGAGGGGCTTAAGAAGAAGGGGGAGAGCCTAAGAAGCCGCCGCCTCCGCTGCAATCTCCAGCAGCAGATCCTTGCGGCTCAACTTCCCGATCATCGTCTTGGGCAGCTTCTCGCGCACCACCACCGCATCCACGCGCTCGTGCTTGCCGACCTGGGGGTTGAGCCATGCACGCAACGCCTCGCCGGTTACCGGGTCGGCATCCTCGTTCAGCGCGACATAGGCGCGGGGGACTTCGCCCATGCGGGGGTCGGGCATGCCGACGACCAGCGCCTCCTTGATCGCGGGGTGGCGGTAGAGGACTTCCTCGACATGTTTCGGGAAGACCTTAAACCCGCCGACCGAGATCATGTCCTTGAGCCGGTCGACGATGCGGATGAAGCCGTCCTCGTCGATCTGGCCGACATCGCCGGTGCGCAGCCAGCGCGTGCCGGCGGCGTCGTGGCAGAAGGTGGTGTCGTCGGTCTCCGGGCGGTCCCAATATCCGGCCATGATCTGGGGGCCGGCGAGGACGATCTCGCCCGGTTCACCCGGAGGCGCGTCACGTGAGGGGTCTTCCTTGTCCACCAGACGCACGCGGGTGGCGACGATCGGCTGGCCGATGGTGCCGGACTTGCCTTCGCCGCGATAGGGGTTGGCGGAGACGACGCCCGAGCTTTCGGACAGGCCATAGCCCTCGATCAGCGTGGCGCCGGTTTCGGCCTCGAACCGTTTCTTGAGCTCGGCGGGCAGGGGGCGCCGCCGGAGATGCAGTAGAGCAGGCTCGACCAGTCGGTCGATTTGGAATGCGGGTGGTCGATCAGCGCCTGGAACATCGTCGGCACGCCGGGGAGCGCGGTCGGCTTGGTTCGGTTGATCGCGGCGAGTGCCTGGGCCGCGTCGAAGCGGGGGAGCATCACGATCTCGCCGCCGGTCAGCACGGTGCGGTTGAGGACGCAGGTGTTGGCGAAGACGTGGAAGAAGGGGAGGACGCCGAGCACCTTGTCATGGCTGGTGCCGAGATCGGGGTCGAGCCGGGCGACCTGACGGGCATTGGCGGACAGGTTCTGATGGGTCAGCATCGCGCCCTTGGGCACGCCGGTGGTGCCGCCGGTGTACTGGATCAGCGCGAGATGGGTTTGCGGATCGATCGGTGCCGCGACGCACGCGCCGTCATTGGCGATCAGTTGCGAAAAGGCGGTGATGCGCGGGTCGTTGGGCTTGGCCGCGACCTCCTTGCCCTTGAACAGGCGGTAGAGGATCGACTTGGTTGCGGGGAGCGCGCCCGCGACCGAACCGACGACGAGGCGTTCGAGGCCGCTCTTGTCGAGCACCTTGAGCGCGGTCGGGAGCAGGGCGGTGGCGCTGAGCGTAAACAGCAGGCGGGTGCCGCTGTCGGCGACCTGCGCAGCCAGTTCATCGACGCTGTAGAGCGGCGAGAAATTGACCACCGTCGCGCCGAGCTTGAGGATGCCGTAATAGGCCGCGACGTAATGGGGCACGTTGGGCAGGAACAGGCCGATGCGGTCGCCCGGGCCATAGCCCAGCGCCTTGAGGCCGCAAGCGACGCGGTTGGCGCCGTCGAGCGTTTCGGCAAAGCTGTAGTGACGACCGAGAAAGTCGAGCAGCGGCGCATTGCCCTTGCGCCGCGCCGATTCCTCGAACGCATCGACCATCGAGAGCGGCGGCATCGGCTGGTCCCACGGACCGGGATGACGGTAGTTAGTGCGCCAGGCGTGCTCGGGATCGCTCATTTACACGAGTGTAAGCAAAGCCCGGCGGAAGGCAAGTCAGCGCAGGACGGCGCGTTCGGTCCAGGTGTAGAGAACCGAGACGGCAAGCACGCCGGTATCGACGGCAGCCTGGAACTTGCGCGGCGTCTTGTCGGTGATCTCGTGCGTCAGGATCTCGAACTCGGCGCTGGGGCGCACCGCCGCAGTGGTGACGAGCAGGGCGGCGGCACCGGCGACAATTGCTAGTCTGCGCTTGTTCAACTGGTCCATCATGCCCTCCCGATGGGCGCGCATTAGGAGAAGCAGACGCTGAACGAAAGCTGAATTCGGCGAGGTCAGGCCGCGATCGGCGCGGTCTTGACGCGGTCGCGACCGGCGGCCTTGGCGTCGAACAGCGCACGGTCGGCGGCGCGATAGAGCGACTTCCACTGCCTTTCGTCGGCGATCGGACCCTGGGCGGTGCCGATGCTGGCGGTGACGCGCAGGTCAAAGGGCATCCGCGTCGCGCGCAGCCGGGCAAGCATAGTCTCCGCCTCCACCGGGTGGACGGCGTCGCACAACAGCGCGAATTCCTCGCCCCCGATCCGTGCGGTCAGTCCGTCCTCGGGCGCGAGCGCGCGCAAGGTACGGGCGACCACGCGCAGCACTTCGTCGCCGCCGTCATGGCCGATCGTGTCGTTGACCTGCTTGAACCGGTCGAGGTCGAGGATCAGCAACGTCTGTGGCCCCTTGCGCCCGATGGCATGGCTCAGGAACGAACGACGGTTGAGCAGTCCGGTGAGCGGATCGAGATCGGCAAGGCGGCGTGCGACCGTCTCCGCCGCTACCGCCGCGTCACGCTCGCGGCTGAGCAGGCGGATGCGATAGGCGATGGCGATCGACGACAGCAACGCTTCCGCCGCCATCGAAACCAGCGTCGAATTGTCGAGCCAGAAGCTCCACGGTACCACGCCAAGGCTATTGAGGACGCGCAGGCACCCCGCGACGATCGGTGCCGCCCACGCGATGCCGAACAGCCACAGGAAGTTGGAACGGTTGCGCCAGGCGGACGCCACGACCGCGAGGATCGGGAGGATCATCGCGGCGAACACCCAATTGTAGATGGTGCTGAGCAGCGTCGGCGCGAGCGGCGCGAAGATCGCGAAGCCGATGCCCACCGCCAGCAGTGCGGCCATGCTGATCCGCATGAACATGCGCAGCCGCGGGCCGAAGACATGCTCCTCGAAAAAGGTGCGCGCGAACCACAGCAAGGACGTCGCCGCGAGCGTGAGCAGCAGATAGTTGATCCGCAGTCGCGTCGTGTTGGCAATGTCCGGCATCAGCCAGGCGAGCGCGCCCGACGAGGTGAAGGCATAGCCCATCAGCGTCGCGACCATCACCGCATAGGCGAGCTGGAACCGGTAGCGCAGCGTCGCCCACAAAGCGAGATTATAGGTCAGCAGCGCGATGCACAGTCCGCCGAACGCGGCATAGAGCGCGGCCATGAACAGGTTCGCGCGGCTGCTTTCGGCCTGGGTCGCAATGCGGACATTGCGCACCACGCCGTTCATGTTGCTCGCACCCTCCACCTTCCACAACAGCCGGTCGACGGGCGCGCGCAGGCGGGGATGGGGTATTCGACGATCGCGCCGAGCTGAATGCGTTTGGTGAGGCCGACCGGGTCATCCGACGCGGTTTCGACGCGACCGTCCTTGTAGAGAATGTGCAGCGTGGTCTGGCCCTGCCACAGGCTGAGCATCCGCACGTTGAGCGGACGGCGCGAGCGCGAGCGTTCGCCGACGTGTTCGGAGATGACCCAATAGTCGCCGCTGCCCAGTTGCTTCTGCGGCGTGACGCAGTCGAACCCGGCAAGGTCGCGGGCGATGGTGCGGAAATCGTCGCCGGGCGCGGCGCGGCGGATGCAGGTGGCGAGAGGGCGACCGGTCGTCCCCGCGCTCCAGCCCGGTGGGCGGGCATCCGCAGGGGAGGCGAAGATCGCGGCGAACGCGACTGCCAGTGCGATCAGCGTTGCGATCCCCCGTGTCATGATCCCGGATTAGGCCGCGGAAGGCGAAGAAGTGGTTAACATCAACCGCTTGAATCGCCCGGCACGGCGTCGTTTGCGCACCGCAAGTCCATGCGATGCCTGTCCGATGCCGGGACGGAGGGTGCGTCGTGCTGGTTAACGGCGGGCGCAGGTTGCGCTAGGATAGCGGACAGTGAGGCGTGTGATGACACCGATGCACCTGATGGCCGCACTGGCGGCAGCGATGATCCTGACCGCCCCGGCACGTGCGGGCGACCGGTACGAGACGCAGCGGATCGCGGTTCCGGCGGCGGGGCTGGACCTGTCGACCGATGCGGGGATCGATATTCTCGCCGCGCGGATCGACCATGCGGTCAGACGTATTTGCGGGAGCGACCGGCGGTGCCGCGACGGGGCATGGGAAAGCACCGAATGGCAGGTCGACCGGATGATCCGCAAGGCGCGGGCGTGGCGGCGACTGGCCGAGGAACGCGCGGCGCAGTTGCGGGCGTGCCGGGACCGCTGTTCGCGACCGGCGAGCTGGTACGCGCCGCCGCCGCCGGCGGGGGTGACGGTGATTGTGGTGCGGCACTGAGGGGGTGCTGGGCTGACCATCGGGTCGCGACTCCGTTGCGGACGTACCGCAGGCAGGGCATCTCACCCCAATGAAGCTGCCCTTCATCCTTTCGATGCTCCTGCCGCGCAGGCGCACAACCGAGGACGATGCACGCCAGGCTATGATGGCTTGCGACATTAATCCCGATGAGATCGTTTGGGAGGTTGGCGCTGATGGCTCGTTCGCTATCGGTCGCAAGCACCCCGATGCTGACAACCTTACAGATGCTCGGATTAGCTGCTTGGTCGGCTGGGCGCAGCGCAACCGTATCAAGCTTGGGTTTGTCGGTTGGGAAAGCCGCCCGAACTGACGATTGGGGGAGCGAGAAGGACAAGAAGAAGACCCTCGCGTCATTCCTTCCCAAACGAAAGCCGCCCCGGTTTTCACCGGGGCGGCTTCGTTGTTCGCGTGTGACGCGGGTTACTTCGCCTTGGCCGGAGCGGCCTTCTTGCCGCCGCCCTTCTTCGACCCCTTTGGCGCTGCCGGGGTGATGGCGAAGGTCAGCGCGCCGTCCTTCAGCTTCACCTCGACCTCGCCGCCATGGACGAGCTTGCCGAACAGCAGTTCCTCGGCCAGCGGCTGCTTGATCTTTTCCTGGATCAGCCGACCCATCGGACGAGCGCCGTAGAGCTTGTCGTAGCCGCGCTCGGTGAGCCACGCCTTTGCCTCATCGTCCAGGCTGATATGGACGTTGCGGTCGGCGAGCTGGAGTTCGAGCTGGAGGATGAACTTTTCCACCACGCGCTCGACCACCTTGGTCGGGAGATAGTCGAACGGCACGATCGCATCGAGACGGTTGCGGAATTCGGGGGTGAAGAGCTTCTTCACCGCGTCTTCCTGCACGTCGTCGCGGCTGATTTCACCGAACCCGATCGACTCCCGCGCCATGTCGGACGCGCCGGCATTGGTCGTCATGATCAGGATGACGTTGCGGAAATCGACCGTCTTGCCGTGGTGGTCGGTCAGGCGGCCATTATCCATCACCTGCAACAGGATGTTGAACAGGTCAGGATGCGCCTTCTCCACCTCGTCGAGCAGCAGCACGCAATGCGGGTTCTGGTCGATCGCATCGGTCAGCAGGCCGCCCTGATCGTAACCGACATAGCCCGGAGGCGCGCCGATCAGGCGGCTGACGCTGTGGCGCTCCATATATTCGGACATGTCGAAGCGCTGCAGCGGGATGCCGAGCAGTTCAGCGAGCTGCTTGGTCACCTCGGTCTTGCCGACGCCGGTCGGACCGCTGAACAGATAGTTGCCGATCGGCTTTTCGGGATCGCGCAGGCCGGCGCGGCTGAGCTTGATCGCCGACGACAGCACTTCGATCGCCTTGTCCTGCCCGAACACGACGCGCTTGAGGTCGGTTTCGATGTTCGCCAGCACCTTGGTGTCGTCGCTCGACACGGTCTTTGCCGGGATGCGCGCCATGGTCGCGATGACCTGTTCGATCTCCTTGGGGGTGATCGTCTTCTTGCGCTTGGACGGCGGCACCAGCATCTGCATCGCGCCGACCTCGTCGATCACGTCGATCGCCTTGTCGGGCAGCTTGCGGTCGTTGATGTAGCGGCTCGACAGCTCGACCGCCGACTTGATCGCGTCGGGGGTGTATTTGACCGAGTGATGCTCCTCGAACGCCGAGCGAAGGCCGGCGAGGATCTTGATCGTATCCTCGATCGTCGGTTCGTTGACGTCGATCTTCTGGAACCGGCGCAGCAGCGCACGGTCCTTTTCGAAGTGATTGCGGAATTCCTTGTAGGTGGTCGACCCGATGCAGCGGATCGTGCCGCCCGACAAGGCCGGCTTGAGCAGGTTCGACGCGTCCATCGCGCCGCCGCTGGTGGCGCCCGCGCCGATCACGGTGTGGATTTCATCGATGAACAGCACCGCATGGGGAGCTTTTTCGAGCTCGTTGACGACCTGCTTCAGCCGCTCTTCGAAATCGCCGCGATAGCGGGTGCCGGCCAGCAGCGCGCCCATGTCGAGCGAGTAGATCACGGCTTCCTTGAGCACGTCGGGCACGTCGCCCTCAATGATCTTGCGCGCCAGGCCCTCTGCGATCGCGGTTTTGCCGACGCCGGGATCACCGACATAGAGCGGGTTGTTCTTGCTGCGGCGGCACAGGATCTGGACGGTGCGGTCGACCTCCGGACCGCGGCCGATCAGGGGATCGATCTTGCCGGTCATGGCCTTTTCATTGAGGTTGACGGTGAACTGCTTGAGCGCGCTCTCGCCCTTCTTGCCGTCGCTCTTCTGGCTCTTGTCCTCTTCCGCGCCCTTGGGAGGGGCGGATTCGACCGGGGTCGATCCCTTGCCGACGCCGTGGCTGATGTAGCTGACCGCATCGAGGCGGCTCATATCCTGCTGCTGCAGAAAATAGACGGCGTAGCTCTCACGCTCGCTGAACAACGCGACGAGCACGTTCGCGCCGGTCACCTCGTCGCGGCCGGACGACTGGACGTGCAGGATCGCGCGCTGGACGACGCGCTGGAAACCGCTGGTCGGCGAGGGGTCGGTGGTCTGGTCGACGCGCAGCGCCTGAAGCTCGGTATCGAGATAATGGGCCACGGTGGTCTTGAGCTCGCCCAGATCGACACCGCACGCGCCCATCACCTTGGACGCATGTTCATCATCCACCAGTGCCAGCAGCAGATGCTCCAGCGTCGCATATTCGTGGCGACGCGAGCTGGCGGCTTCGAGCGCGCGGTGAAGGGTCGATTCGAGGGCGGAAGCGAAACTAGGCATTCAGGTCACTCCAGTCGGGCCGAAGGAGGGATACGCGGCCCGTGCGGTCCCTATGTCGGGAGCCTCGCACCGTGCATCAAGCGCCGCACCAGCCCCCAAGAGTCTTATAGCGTGACGCCCGGGGTTTGGTGCTCCACTCATCGTTTGAATAAGGCATCCGCGCTTGCACGATGGTTAACGGCGCGTTGAATAATATTACGGCATCGCGCGATTTCGGCTTCGAGCAGCGCGATGCGCTCCTCCAGCTCAGTCACCGAAAACGGATCGAGGTCCTGGCGCGCGAGCTGGGCGGCGGGATCGTCCTTGCGGCGGGGAAGATCGTCCGAGTCCATGCAGGGCAAGGTCGGACGCGAGTCTGTTGATGTCAAGCGGCACCGGCCCACTCCTCCACGCAGGCTATTAAAGTTGCGTGGCCGGGTGGGGGGAGGGGCCGGTCCCGCTAATGCACAAAGCGCAACTGCGGCCTTGACGTCACGGGGCGCGGCCCCGATTCAGGCGTAGTTCTAGGGGGATATGCATGACCAGCCTGCCCGACCGGATGATCGCGATCGATCCTGCTGCGCCTGGCGGGCCGGAGGTGCTGGTGCCGGTTGAACGCCCCGTGCCGGTACCGCGCGCCGACGAGGTGCTGATCCGCGTCGCCGCCGCCGGGGTCAACCGGCCGGACGTGATCCAGCGGCAGGGCGCCTATCCGCCGCCGCCGGGCGTCACCAGCATTCCCGGGCTGGAGGTCGCGGGCGAGGTGGTCGCGGTGGGCGCGGACCTGCCGGTCGAGATGATCGGCCAGCCGATGTGCGCGCTGATCGCCGGGGGCGGATACGCCGAATATGCCGTCGCGCCGCTCGGCCAGTGCCTGTCGGTGCCGGAGGGGCTTTCGATGGTCGAGGCGGCGGCGATTCCCGAAACCCTGTTCACCGTGTGGACCAATCTGTTCGAACGCGGCTACGCGAGCGAGGGTGATACGGTGCTGGTCCATGGCGGCACCAGCGGGATCGGCACGATGGCGATTTCGCTGTGCAATCTGTTCGGGGTCAGGGTTATCGTGACTGCGGGCAGTGACGACAAGGTCGCGGCTTGCCTGGCCCACGGCGCGGATCATGCGATCAACTACAAGACCGAGGATTTCGTGGCGCAGGTCAAGGATCTGACCGAGGGGCGCGGGGTCAATGTCGTGCTCGACATGGTCGGCGGCGACTATGTCGCGCGCAACATGAAGTGCATGGCCGATGACGGGCGCCATGTATCGATCGCGGTGCAGGGCGGCGCGATGGCCACCGTGCCGGTGTTCGAGATCATGCGCCGCCGCCTGACGCTGACCGGATCGACGCTGCGTGCGCGCGATACCGCGTTCAAGACGCTGGTTGCCGACGAACTGTCGCGCGCGGTGTGGCCGTTCGTTGCCGAGGGGCGGCTGAGGCCGGTGATCGACCGCACCTACCCGCTCGCCGAAGCCGCCGAGGCGCATCGGCGGATGGAGAACGGGGCGCATATCGGGAAGATCGTGCTGACCGTCTGAGCGCAGCCGGAAATGGTGGCGGGGCTGTTACCAACCCCCTAGACTGGCGAACGGATCGGGGGTTTCGACGTGTTCGCCTTTCTGTCAGCGCCGGAGAATATCGTCTTCGTTTCGGCGCTCGTCCTGATGCTGCTGCTCGGGTTCGTGCAGGCGTTGGGGCTGGCCGGAGACGCCGATATCGACGCGCCCGACTGGCTCGACTGGCTGGGGTTCGGGCGGGTGCCGTTGCTGGTCGTCATCGTGTTGCTGCTGGCGAGTTTCGGACTGATCGGGCTGATCGGGCAGCAACTGGCGCGCGACCTGTTCGGCGTCCTCCTGCCCGGCTGGATCGCGGTGCCGGGTGCCGTGGTGCTGGCGCTGCCCATGACCGGGCTGTCGGCGCGGCTGCTCGGGCCGATCCTGCCGCAGGACCATACGACTGCGATCGATGTGGACGATCTGGTCGGGAGCCAGGCGCAGATTCTGACAGGGCGCGCCACCACCGGATCGCCGGCGCGCGCGCGGGTCGAGGACTGGCACGGCCAGGCGCACTACCTGATGGTCGAGCCCGACAATGCGGGACAGGTTTTCGAAGAAGGCGAGCGCGTGCTGCTGGTGCGGCGCGAGGGCGATGTCTTTCGTGCGATCGCATATGGCGATCATCATCTGCCGAGACTGGGGGTTTAGTGCATGCAGGAAGTAGCCACGGCGGGCGGGTCGATCCTCCCCTATCTGATCTATGCGGGCGGCGGGCTGCTGACGCTGTTGATCATCGGGTTGGTGATCGCGCGGCTGTACAAGCGCGCGTCGAAGGAGATCGGCTTCGTCCGTACCGGCTTTGGCGGCGAGAAGGTGGTGATCAACGGCGGCGCGCTGGTGCTGCCGGTGTTCCATGAGACGATGCCGGTCAACATGAACACCGTGCGGCTCGCGGTCGAGCGCAAGAATGCCGATGCGCTGATCACGCTCGACCGGCTGCGGATCGACGTGAAGGCGGAATTCTATGTTCGCGTGAAGCCCGACAGCCAGTCGATCGCCACTGCGGCGCAGACGCTGGGCATGCGGACGATGAACCCCGACGCGCTGAAAGAGCTGGTCGAGGGCAAGTTCGTCGATGCGTTGCGCTCGGTCGCGGCGGGGATGACGATGAACCAGCTGCACGAGCAGCGCGCCGAATTCGTCCAGAAGGTGCAGCAGGTCTCGTCCGCCGATCTGGCGATGAACGGGCTCGAGCTGGAATCGGTCTCGCTGACCGGGCTCGACCAGACCAGCATCGAGCATTTCAACGCCAACAATGCGTTCGACGCCGAGGGTCTGACCAAGCTGACCGAGCAGATCGAGCTGCGCAAAAAGGCGCGCAACGACATCGAGCAGGATACCCGCGTCCAGATCGAGACCAAAAACCTCGAGGCCGAGCGCCAGTCCTTCCTGATCGGGCGCGACACCGAATTCGCGCGGCTGGAGCAGGAGCGCGAGATCGAACTGAAGCGCGCGGCGCAGGCGTCCGAAGTGGCGCAGGAGCAGGCGCTGCGCACCCGCGAGGCGGATCAGGCGCGGATCGAGGCGAAGAAGCAGATCGACAGCTCGCAGATCGAGGCCGACCGCGCGGTCAAGGAAGCGCAGATCGCCCAGACCCAGGCGCTGGAACTGGCGCGGCAGGAACAGCAGATCGCGGTGCAGAACAAGAGCCGCGAGGAAAGCCAGTCGCGAGCCGAGGCCGACAAGGCGCGCGCGGCGGCAGTGGTCGCCGAGGAACAGGTCGCGACCGCGCGCGAGGCCGAGATCGCCGAGCGTACCAAGCGGATCGAACTGATCGACGCGGCGCGTGAGGCGGAGCGTGCGGCGATCGGCGTCAAGGTCGAGGCGGAGGCGGAGAAGCAGGCGGCGGCGGACCGCGCCGAGGCGGCGCGGCTGGTTGCGGAGGGTGAGGCCGAAGCGGCGAAGCTGCGCGCCGAGGCGGACCGGGTGCGGTTCGAGGTCGAGGCGGCGGGCCAGCGTGCGATCAACGAGGCTGCGAACCTGTTGTCGTCCGACCAGATCTCGCTCCAGACCAAGCTAGCGCTGCTCAAGGTGCTGCCCGAGGTGATCCGCGAGGCGGCCAAGCCGATGGAAGCGATCGACAGCATCAAGATCGTCCAGGTCGACGGGCTCACGTCGGGCGGTACTGGCGGTGCGGGCGCGGCGAGCGGCGGCGGGGACGGGAACCTTGCCGATTCGGCGGTCGCCGCGGCGCTGCGCTATCGTGCGCAGGCACCGATGCTCGACGGGCTGATGAAGGAGCTGGGCTTTGATGGCGGCTCGCTCGACGGGCTGGTCAAGGGTGCGGCGGCGGCGGGGAATGTCGCGCTGGGCGAGGGAACGAAATCGGGGGGAACGGACGATGACGCCGATCCTGCATGAATATGCCCCGTCGGGGAATTGCTACAAGATCCGCCTGGCCGCCGCGCTGACCGGCACCGCGATCGAGCGGCGCAGCTATGACATCATTGCGGGGGAGACGCGGACGCCGGCGTTCCTCGCCAACGTCAACGCCAATGGGCATCCCCGTGCTGCAGCTGGGCGAGCGGTTCCTGCCCGAGAGCAATGCCGCGACCTTCTACCTTGCCGACGGGACAGCGCTGGTGCCGAGCGACCCGTTCGATCGCGCGGACATGCTGCGCTGGATGTTCTGGGAACAGTATAATCACGAGCCGAACATCGCGACGGTGCGGTTCTGGATGGGCTGGGTCGGGGAAGGGATCTCGACGACCTTCAGCGCGCGCTGTTGCCGGGCAAGCGTGCGGCGGGCGTCGCCGCGCTCAAGCTGATGGACGAGCATCTGGCGTCACGCGCGTGGTTCGTGGGCGATGCACCGAGCGTCGCCGATATCTGCCTCTATGCATATACGCATGTCGCCGAGGAGGGCGGGTTCGTCCTGGAGCCGTTCCCTGCGGTGCGTGCGTGGATCGCGCGGGTCGAAGGGTTGAAGGGGTATATCCCGATCACCGCATGACAGATCGGTGACGCACACACGATTCGAGCTGTAACATTCCATCGCCATAGGCGGGCCGGGCAAGGGCATTGCACGGGGCGCGCACATGGCCACGATCACACGACTTCCGTTCGATACGCATGTCGCGGACTTCGCCGACTTTACCGGTACCGATCCGGTGATTCCGGAAAAGACCGTCACCGAGCGCCGCAGCTATCGGACGATCTGGATCAGCGACATCCATCTCGGCACCGCGCGGCTGCAACGCCGAGATGCTGATCGACTTTCTGGATCATGTCGACAGCGACACCATCTACCTGGTCGGCGACATCATCGACGGGTGGCAGCTGAAGAAGAAATTTTACTGGCCCGCGGCGCATAACGACATCGTGTGGCGCATCCTGAAGCGCGCCAAGCGCGGCGCCCGGGTGATCTACATCCCCGGCAACCATGACGAGATTTTCCGCCAGTTCAGTGGGCTGAGCTTTGGCGGCGTCGAGATCAAGCGCCAGGCGATCCACCAGACCGCCGATGGTCGCCGACTGCTGGTGCTGCATGGCGACGAGTTCGACGCAATCACGCTGAGCCACCGCTGGCTCGCGCATGTCGGCGACGCCGCCTATACGGCGGTGATGGCGCTCAACCGCTGGTGCAACAAATACCGGCGCTGGCGCGGCCTGCCCTATTGGTCGCTGAGCAAGCACGCCAAGCAGAAGGTGAAGAACGCGGTCGAGTTCATCTGCGGCTTCGAGGAGATCGTCGCCAAGGAAGCCGCCGCGCGCGGTGTCGATGGCGTGATTGCTGGGCATATCCACACGGCCGAGATGCGGACGATTGACGGCATCGAATATTATAATGACGGCGATTGGGTGGAGGGTTGCACCGCTCTGGTCGAACATTACGATGGCCGGATGGAAATTCTCCATTGGGCCGACGAGATCGCAGCGCGTGACCTCGGCTCGGAGAGGGTCGAGGAGCGCGCAGCGGCTTGAGCGACGAGGAAATGCGGATCGCGATCGTGACCGACGCCTGGGAGCCACAGGTGAACGGTGTCGTCCGGACGCTGCAGTCGGTGAAGCGGGTGCTGGAGGCGCAGGGACATCAGGTGCGGGTGATTTCCCCCGACCTCTTCTACTCGGTGCCGTGCCCGACCTATCCCGAAATCCGGTTGGCGATGGTGCGCAGCCGGACGATCGGCGACCTGCTCGACGAATTTTCGCCACATGCGGTGCATCTGGCGACAGAGGGGCCGGTGTGTGTCGCCGCGCGCCGCTGGTGCCTGCGGCATGATTTCCCGTTCACCACCGCCTATCACACGCAATTCCCCGACTATGTCGAGGCGCGATCGGGCGTGCCGGCGGAGTGGGTGTGGCGCTATATCCGCTGGTTCCATGCGCCCGCCCAGTCGATTCTCGCATCGACTGCGTCGATCCGGCAAGCGCTGGTCGACCATGGCCTGACTCAAATTCGGCACTGGGGGCGGGGCGTCGACCTTGCCAATTTCCACCCGGGGGTGACGAAGCACCCGGCGATGGCGGACCTGCCGGGGCCTGTGCAGCTTTATGTCGGACGGGTCGCCGTCGAGAAGAATCTGGAGGCGTTTCTCGCCTCAGGCCATCCGGGGACCAAGGTGGTGGTCGGCGATGGCCCGGCGCGCGCGGCGCTGGCGGCGAAATATCCCGATGCGAAATTCCTTGGCCCGATGTTCGGCGAGGAACTGGCGCAGGCCTATCGCGCGGCGGATGTGTTCGTGTTCCCGAGCAAGACCGACACGTTCGGACTGGTGATGATCGAGGCGCTGGCGTGCGGGACGCCGGTGGCGGGCTATCCGGTGACCGGACCGGTGGATATCCTGACGCCGGAGACGGGGGCGATGGCGGATGATCTGGATGTGGCGATCGGCGAAGCGCTGACCCGCGATCGCGATGCGTGCGCTGCCTATGGCCGCAGCTTCACCTGGGAGGCAAGCGCGGCGCAGTTTTTGGGCGCTTTGGTGCCGATCATCGAGGAAGCGCGCGCGGCTTGAAGACATTTTTCTTCTAACCCCTCCCGCAAGCGGGAGGGGCTAAAGATACGCTGCGGGACTCAAAACCCACAGCCGCATTGACCGCATATAAAGATATCTTTATATCTCTATGCCCATGAACACGGCACTCGAATCCTTCCGCGCGCTCGCGGATTCGACGCGGTTGCGCATCCTTGCGCTGCTGCGGTTGATGGAGCTGAGCGTCGGCGAACTGGCGCAGGTGCTGGGGCAGAGCCAGCCGCGGGTAAGCCGACATGTGAAGATCCTGTGCGATGCTGGCCTCGCCGAGCGGCGCAAGGAAGGCAGTTGGGTGTTCGTCGCGCTGGGCGAGGCGAAGCGTACCGGACCGATCCTCGCTGCACTCGATGCGTGGCGCAACGAAGGTGAAGATCACTGGGCGATCGCGGACAGCGCGCGGCTGGCCGCGGTGCGCGCCGATCGCGCGGCAGCGGCGGCGGAGTGGTTCGAGGCGAACGCCCGGGAGTGGGATGCGATCCGCTCGCTTCATGTCGCCGAGGAACAGGTCGAGGCGGCGATGGCGACCGCGCTGGATGGCCAGCCGATCGCCAAGCTGATCGACATCGGAACCGGCACCGGGCGGATGCTGGAATTGTTCGCGCCGCGCGCCGAACGCGCGCTGGGCATCGACCGGTCGTCGGAAATGCTGCGGCTTGCGCGCGCGAAGCTGTCGGAACAGGGCATCGCCAATGCCGAGCTGCGTCAGGCGGACCTCTATGCGCTGCCGATGAGCGATGGCGAGGCCGATGCGGCGATCCTGCACCATGTGCTTCACTTCGCGCAGCAGCCGGGCGCAGCGATTGGCGAGGCGGCGCGGGTGCTCAGCGCGGGCGGTCGCCTGCTGATCGTCGATTTCGCGCCGCACGACCGCGAGGAATTGCGCAGCCGCGAGGGGGCATGTGCGCCTCGGCTTTTCGGACGAGCAGATGCTCGGCTGGTTCGCCAAGGCGGGGCTCGCGCCGATCCAGACCCAGACGCTGGAGGGCGGCGCGCTGACCGTGAAATTATGGCTGGGCCGCAAGGCCGGACAGCCGGGGGAACAACTGCCAGTGAATGAGGTGAAGGCAGCATGAGTATCGAACGCGACCCGTCAGCGCCGCCGCTGTTTGCGGATGTGGCCGGGGATATCGAGGTCAGCTTCGAATTCTTCCCGCCCAAGACCGAGGCGATGGAAAAGACCCTGTGGGAGTCGGTCGAGACGCTGGCCCCGCTCGACCCGCGCTTCGTGTCGGTGACCTATGGCGCGGGCGGGACGACGCGCGAGCGGACTCACAACACCGTCGCGCGCATCGCGCGCGAGACCCCGATTCCTGCAGCCGCACACCTCACCTGTGTCGAGGCGACCAAGGACGAGATCGACGCGGTCGCCAATGAATATTGGGCGGCGGGCGTGCGCCATATCGTCGCGCTGCGTGGCGATCCGCCGCGCGCGGGTGAGAAGTACGCGACCCATCCCGGCGGCTATGAGAATGCCGCCGATCTGGTCGCGGGGCTGCGCAAGCTGCACCCGTTCGAGATTTCGGTCGCGGCCTATCCCGAATGCCATCCGGATTCGCCCGATGCGGCGCACGACCTGGATAATCTGAAGCGCAAGATCGATGCGGGCGCGAACCGCGCGATCACGCAATTCTTCTTTGAGGCGGATACCTTCCTGCGCTTTCGCGACGCGGCGGCAGCGGCGGGGATCAATGCCGAGATCGTCCCGGGGATCATGCCGGTGATGAGCTTTGCTGCGGTCCAGAAGATGTCGGCGATGTGCGGCACCGACGTGCCGGCATGGATGGCACGGCTGTTCGACGGGCTGGACGACCGCCCCGCCGCGCGCCAGCTGGTCGCCGCGACGCTGGCGGCGGAATTGTGCCGCAACCTCTATGCGGGCGGCGTGCGGCAGTTCCACTTCTACACGCTCAACCGCGCCGAGCTGAGCTACGCGATCTGCCATTTGCTGGGCGTGCGCCCGCGCGGCGCGGCGGCGAGCGTGGCAGCGTAAAGTTCCCCTCCCGCTTGCGGGAGGGGGTTAGGGAGGGCCTGTCGGAGGCCGGGCCTTCCCGTGATTGAACAGGCCCTTCCCCAGCCCCTCCCGCAAGCGGGAGGGGAGAGAGAAAAGACATGACACCACGCGAAAAACTGCTGGCCGAAGCCGCCAAGCGGATCCTGATCACCGATGGGGCATTCGGGACCGAGATCCAGAACTGGAAGCTGGACGAGGCGGCCTATGCCGGAAACCTCGGCCTCAGCCATGACCAAAAGGGTAACAACGACATCCTCGCGCTGACCAAGCCCGAGGTGCCCGCGTCGATCCACCGCGCCTATTTCGAGGCGGGGGCCGATATTGCCGAGACCAACACCTTCTCCGCCAACCGCATCAGCCAGGCCGATTATGGCGCCGAGCATCTGGTGCGGGAGATCAACGTCGAAAGCGCGAAGATGGCGCGTCAGATCGCCGACGAGTTCGAGGCGAAGGATGGACGTCCGCGCTTCGTCGCCGGCGCGCTCGGGCCGACCAACAAGACGCTGTCGCTGTCGCCCGACGTCAATGATCCGGGCTATCGCGAGATCGATTTCGATACGCTCAAGGACGTGTATCGCGAGCAGATCGATGCGCTGGTCGAAGGTGGGGTGGACTTCATCCTGATCGAGACGGTGTTCGATACGCTGAACGCCAAGGCCGGCGTGATGGCGGCGATCGAGGCGGGCGAGGCGCTGGGCCGCGACCTGCCGATCATGATGTCGATGACGCTGACCGACCTGTCGGGCCGCAATCTGTCGGGCCATACGGTCGAGGCGTTCTGGGCGGCGATCCGCCACGCCAAGCCGGTGACGATCGGGCTCAACTGCTCGTTCGGGGCGGAGCAGCTGCGCCCGCATGTCGCGACGCTCTCCAAGCTCTGCGACACGCTGATCATGGTCTATCCCAATGCGGGTCTGCCCAACGAACTGGGCGCCTATGACGAGGCACCGCAGACGACCGCCGGGCTGGTCAAGGAATGGGCCGATCAGGGGCAGGTCAACATCCTGGGCGGCTGCTGCGGATCGACCCCGGAGCATATCAAGGCGATTGCCGATGCGGTGAAGGACCTGCCGCCGCGCGCGATTCCGACGCCGCCGGTGCGGACGCAGCTTGCGGGGCTGGAGCCGTTCGTGATGGCGGCGTGACCAAATCCTCCCCGGAACGGGGAGGGGGACCGCGACGCGAAGCGGCGTGGTGGAGGGGGCCCTCCACCAGCGGAAAGATTAGCGGAGGGCCCCCTCCACCATGCTTCGCATGGTCCCCCTCCCCCGTTCCGGGGAGGATTTGGAAAGTGACATGACCTCGACGACCCCCACCTCCACCGCCTTCGTCAATATCGGCGAGCGCACCAACGTCACGGGCTCTGCCAAGTTCAAGAAGCTGATCATGGCCGGCAACTATACCGCCGCGGTCGAGGTCGCGCGGCAGCAGGTCGAGAATGGCGCGCAGGTGATCGACGTCAACATGGACGAAGGCCTGCTCGACGCGCATGAGGCGATGACGACCTTCCTCAAGCTGATCGCGGCCGAGCCGGACATTGCGCGCGTGCCGGTGATGATCGACAGCTCCAAATGGGACGTGATCGAGGCGGGGCTGAAGTGCGTTTCGGGCAAGCCGATCGTCAATTCGATCAGCATGAAGGAAGGCGTGCCGCAATTCCTGGAACACGCCCGCAAATGCATGAACTATGGCGCGGCGGTCGTCGTCATGGCGTTCGACGAGGTCGGACAGGCCGATACCCAGGCACGCAAGGTCGAGATTTGCGAGCGGGCGTACAAGGAGCTGATGGGCATCGGCTTCCCGCCCGAGGACATCATCTTCGACGCCAATGTGTTCGCGGTCGCGACGGGATCGAGGAGCATAACAATTACGGCGTCGACTTCATCGAGGCGGTGAAGGAGATCAAGGCGCGCTGCCCGCATGTCCATTTCTCGGGCGGCCTCTCCAACCTGTCGTTCAGCTTTCGCGGCAACGAGCCGGTGCGCCGCGCGATGCACAGCGTGTTCCTCTACTATGCGATCCCTGCGGGCCTCGACATGGCGATCGTCAATGCCGGTCAGCTCGACATTTACGACCAGATCGAGCCGGAACTGCGCACCGCATGCGAGGATGTGATCCTCAACCGCGATCCCGAGGCGGGTGACCGGCTGGTCGCGCTCGCCGAGAAGTTTCGCGGCACCGATGCGGTGGCGGAGAAGCAAGCGGCGGAGTGGCGCGGCTGGGCGGTCGAAAAGCGGCTGGAGCATGCGCTGGTCAAGGGCATCGACCAATATGTCGTCGAGGATACCGAGGAGTGCCGCCAGAAGGCCGCCAAGCCGATCGAGGTGATCGAAGGCCCGCTGATGGACGGGATGAACGTCGTCGGCGACCTGTTCGGGTCGGGCAAGATGTTCCTGCCGCAGGTGGTGAAAAGGGCGCGCGTGATGAAGAAGGCGGTCGCGCACCTGCTCCCCTATATCGAGGCGTCGAAGGAGCCGGGGGCGAAGGGCAAGGGCAAGGTCATCATGGCGACCGTCAAGGGCGACGTGCATGACATCGGCAAGAACATCGTCGGCGTCGTCCTGCAGTGCAACGGGTTCGAGGTGGTCGATCTGGGCGTGATGGTCCCGTGGTCGACGATCCTGCAGGCGGCAAACGAGAATGACGCCGACATGATCGGCCTGTCGGGCCTTATCACCCCCTCGCTCGACGAGATGGTGACGGTGGCCGAGGAGATGAAGCGCTCCGGCATGACCATGCCGTTGCTGATCGGCGGCGCGACCACGTCGAAGGTGCATACTGCGCTCAAGATCGCGCCGGCCTATGACGGGCCGGTGGTGCATGTGCTCGACGCGAGCCGCGCGGTCGGTGTTGCGACGACTTTGGTCAGCGACACGATCCGCGACGATTATGTCGCCAAGGTCGCCGACGAGTATGAGGCGGTGCGCATTGCCCGCGCCAACAAGGGCCAGAGCGATCTGGTGCCGCTGGAAACCGCGCGTGCCAACGCGTTCGACGCCGATATGAGCCTCAAGCCCGGCAAGCCGCGCATGCCGGGCGTCCACACATTTCCCGATTGGGACCTGAAGGATCTGCGCCAGTATATCGACTGGACGCCGTTCTTCCGTGCATGGGAGTTGGCGGGCAATTATCCGGCGATCCTGGAGGACAAGGTGGTCGGCGAGAGCGCGACCAGCCTGTTTGCCGATGCGCAGAGGATGCTCGACCGGATCATCGAGGAACGCTGGCTGACCGCACGTGGCGTTGCCGGGCTGTGGCCGTGCCGCCGTCAGGGCGACGACATCATCGTCCATGTCGAGGACGAGAAGCATGTCACCCTCCCGATGCTGCGCCAGCAGATCCAGAAGCGCGAAGGCCGCGCCAATATGTGCCTCGCCGACTTCATCGACCGGCAGGGCGACTGGATCGGCGGGTTCGCGGTGTCGATCCACGGGATCGAGCCGCATCTGGCGCGGTTCAAGGCGGCGATCGACGATTACAGCGACATCCTGTTGAAGGCGCTGGCCGATCGCCTTGCCGAGGCGTTCGCCGAGCGGCTGCACCATTTCGTGCGCACGGCTCTGTGGGGCTATGCCGAGGGCGAGCAGCTGACCAACGAGGCGCTGATCAAGGAGCAGTATCGCGGCATCCGCCCGGCACCCGGCTATCCGGCCTGCCCCGAGCACAGCCTGAAGCCGATCCTGTTCGAGATGCTGGGTGCGCACAAGAAGACCGGAATCACGCTGACCGAGAGTTTTGCGATGCTGCCGACCGCGGCGGTCAGCGGATTTTACTTCGGGCACCCGCAGTCGGAATATTTCGGCGTCGCGCGGGTGGGGCGCGACCAGCTGGAGGAATATGCCGGGCGGCGCGGGGTCAGTGTCGAGCAGGCGGAACGCTGGTTGCGGCCGAACCTGGACTAGCCGGTCACGCCGCCGGAAAACTGCCCCGCGTGCGGTTGGCGAAGGCGACGAGGCTGAGCATCACCGGCACCTCGACCAGCACGCCGACCACGGTGGCGAGCGCCGCGCCGCTCGACAGGCCGAACAGGCCGATCGCGACCGCCACCGCAAGCTCGAAGAAGTTCGACGTGCCGATCAGCGCGCATGGCGCGGCGATATTGTGCGGGACTTTCCACGCCTTGGCCGCGGCATAGGCGATGGCGAAGATCGCATAGGACTGGATCAGGATAGGCACCGCGATCAGCGCGATCAGCAGCGGGTTGGCGACGATCGTTTCCGCCTGAAATGCGAACAGCAGCACGACGGTGGCGAGCAGGCCGATGATCGACCAGGGCTTGAGCCGGGCGGTGAAGGCGTCGACCGCTGTTACGTCTCCGCCATGCGCGGCGACCACCCGGTTGCGCGTGACGGCACCGGCCACCAGCGGGATCACGACATAGAGCGCGACCGAGAGCAGCAACGTCTCCCACGGCACGACGATGTCGGTGACGCCGAGCAGCAAGGCGACGATCGGGGCGAAGGCGATAATCATGACGAGGTCGTTCACCGACACCTGCACCAGCGTGTAGGCGGGATCGCCCCTGGTCATCTGGGCCCAGACGAACACCATTGCGGTACAGGGAGCGGCGCCGAGCAGGATCAGGCCAGCAATATATTGCTGGCCCAGGTCGCGCGGGATCAGGTCTGCATAAATCCAGTCGAAGAACAGGATCGCGAGCGCGGCCATGGTGAAGGGCTTGATCAGCCAGTTGACGACCAGGGTGATCACCAGCCCCTTGGGCTTGCGCCCGACATCGCGGATGCTGGCGAAATCGACCCCGACCATCATCGGATAGATCATCGCCCAAACCAGCACCGCGACGACGAGGTTGACCGAGGCAATTTCCAGCCCCGCGAGCGCGGTGGTGACGCCCGGCGCGATCAGGCCAAGCGCGAGTCCGGCAAGGATCGCCAGCGCGACCCAGAGCGAGAGCCAGCGCTCGAACAGGCCGAGCGGGGAGGAGGTGTCGGTCATGGTGGTCCTGTCAGGAAAGTCGGTTGCCGGCGGCGTCGACGACGCGCTCGCCATCTTCCTTGGCGAAGGCGCCGCGCTGGGCGGCGGGCAGCAGGTCGAGTACCGCTTCAGACGGGCGGCATAGTGCGACGCCGAGCGGGGAGACGACGATGGGCCGGTTGATCAGCAGCGGATGCGCCATAATCGCGTCGAGCAGTGCGTCGTCGGAGAGAGTCGGATCGTCGAGGCCGAGCTGCGCATAGGGCGTGCCCTTCTCGCGCAGCCAGTCGCGCGGGGTCGCGCCCGCGCGGGCGAGCAGTTCGACCAGCAGTGCGCGGCTGGGCGGGGTCTTGAGATACTCCACCACATGCGGCTCGATTCCCGCATTGCGGATCATCGCCAGTGCGTTGCGCGACGTGCCGCAATCGGGGTTGTGATAGATGACGATATCGACCGGCTCTGACATTCCCCGACCCTCAGCAGCAGGCGGACTTGGGGGCAGACGCGGGTGGCGCGAGCTGCGGCGCGCAGCAGGCGTCGGGCCGCGCATTGTCCGACAGCGCGGACAAAGCGGGGGAGTCGCCATAGACGGTCGCCTCCCCTTCGGTCAGGAACGCTTCCCACACGACGCCATCGGGATCGGCGATCCAGCTCTTTTCGGACTTGGCATAGCAGCAGGTGGTTGCGCCCTCCTCCAGCACCGGGCGGTCGGCGGCGCGCAGGCGGCCATAGACTTCGACCAGCTCGTCGCCATCCTCGACCTGAATGCCGAGATGTTCGATCCCCGTCGCGGCGTGATTGCCCGCCGAGATCGCGAAATTGACACGCGGATCTTCCAGCATCCACTTGGCATAGTCGGGCTTGGTGACGCTGGGCTGCACCCCGAACAGGGTGGAGTAGAAGGCGATCGAACGATCGAGGTCGGTCACGCCGACATGCACATGCATGCGCTTCATGCGGATTTCCTTTCGGGCTGTTCGGCGGGGGCCGCGCATCCCGCGCCGCCGCAGCAATTTTCCATGAGATAGCCGAGCAGGCCGTTCATCGCGGCATAGTCGGCGGCATAGATCAGCGACCGCCCCTGCCGCGTCTGGCTGACCAGCCCGGCGCGGTTGAGATGGCCGAGATGGAAGGACAGCGACGAGGCGGGGACGCCGAGCTTTTCGGCGATGGTTCCGGCGGGAAGCCCGTCAGGCCCGGCCTGAACCAGCAGGCGGAACAGCGCGAGGCGATGCTCCTGTGCCAGTGCCGAAAGGGCTGCGACGGCGGCGGTGTCGTCTTTCATTTCCATAATCGTGGAAATATCGAATCGTTAGCCGCCGCGCAAGTATTATTTCGAGTATGTTGGAAATGTTGCGGGTCAGCTTGCGCCCGACGCATCCTGATAGAACATCAGCGCATTGCCGTCGGGGTCGTAGAAAGTGAGCAGGCGGACCATGCCGGGGATTTCGTTGATCGGGCCATCCTGTCGCACGCCCGCCGCATCGAGCGCCGCCTTGGCCGCGTCGAGATCGGTGACGCCGAAGGTCAGCGTCGCACCACCGGGGCCGCCCGCGCTCTCGACCTGCGACAGGCCTAGATTGACCCGCGCGACCCCCGTTTCGAGCTCGCACCACGCGATCTCGTCCATCCGGTAGAGCAGTTTCAGTCCCAGCACGCTTTCGTACCAGGGAATCGCGCGGTCGAGGCTGGTGACGCTGAGCGCGCAGGTCAGGCCGCCGTCATAGGGGATCGTCGCGTGAGTTGCCTCAAGGGTAGCTTCGCTTGCCATATCGTCCTCCCGACTCTATGGTTCCATTTGTATAGCAGATTGCGATTTGGTCAAGCGCGTGGATGATCCGGTTCTGACAAGTGCGGTATTGCAGCGGCTGGCGGCGGGGCGGTGGACGATTCCCGTGCTGGCGCTGCTCAGCCGCGAACAGGGGTCGCGCTTTGCGGTGATCGAGCGGCGCTTTTCGATGTCGCGCAACAGCCTGACGCGGACGTTGGCTTACCTGCGCGAACAGGGCTGGGTGATGCCCAATCCCGGCCATGGCCACCCGCTGCGCCCCGAATATGTGCTGACCGAAGCCGGGCGCGCGATCGGCGCGGCGTGCGAGCGGATCGAGGACGTGCGCGTGCGGCTGGGACTGGAGGCGCCCGATCTGTCGCGCTGGACGTTGCCGGTGGCGGATGGGCTGGGGGCGGACTGGACCCGCTTCAACGCGCTCCAGTCGCGGCTCGCGCCGGTCACGGCGCGCGCGCTGTCGCTGACGTTGCAGGCGATGATCGGACAGGATCTGGTCGCGCGGCGACTGGAGGATCGGTTTCCCCCGGTGGCGCTCTATGGGTTGACCGGGCGCGGCGCGGAGCTGGCGGGGGCGGTGGCGGGGTGATCAGGCCGCCGTGCCATGCCCCTGCGCCAGATACTCTTCCGACTGCATTTCCATCAGCCGCGACACGGTGCGTTCGAACTCAAACTTGCCGTCGCCCTCCGCATAAAGATCGATCGGGGCGGCGTCGGCCATCGCCAGCAGCTTGACCTTATGCTCGTACAGCGCGTCGATCAGCGTGACGAAGCGCGCCGCCTCGTTGCGGTTTTCCGGGCCGAGGCGCGGGATGCCGACGATGATGACGGTGTGATAGCGTCGCGCGATGGCGAGATAGTCGGACGCGCCGCGCGCTTCCCCGCACAATCGCTTGAACGAGAAGACCGCGACGCCCTTCAGCGCCTTGGGGACGTGCAGCGTGCGGCCCTGTACCGACAGGTCTTCGCTCGGCACATGCGCGCGGTCCTCGACCGAGAAATCGGTCAGGCGGAAGAAGGCAGCAGAGAGTGTCGCGGTGTTGGCCGGGCTGTTGGGGGTCAGCCACATGTCCATCATCCCCAGCCGATCGCGGCGATAATCGGTCGGGCCGTTCAATGGCAGGACGTCGAGCTTGTCCTTGAGCAGCGCGATGAAGGGCAGGAAGCTGTCGCGCTGCAGCCCGTCCTTGTAGAGATCGTCGGGCGGGCGGTTCGACGTCGCGACCACGCACAGCCCCTCGGCCATCATCGCGGTGAACAGGCGCGAGAGGATCATCGCGTCGGCGGTGTTGTTGATCACCATCTCGTCGAACGCGAGCAGGCGGAGGTTCTCGGCCAGCGCCTTGGCTACCGGCGGAATCGGGTCGCCGGCTTCCTTCTTGCGCTCCTCGGCGATCCGCGCGTGGACCTCGATCATGAACTCGTGGAAATGGACGCGGCGCTTGCGCTCGATCTTCACGCAGCCGAACAGCAGGTCCATCAGCATCGACTTGCCGCGCCCGACACCGCCCCACATGTACACGCCGCGCGGCGCCTCCGGCGCGCGCCGGGCGAGTCGCCACAGCACGCTGCCCTTGCGCGGTCCCTGTTCGAGTTCGTGCGCGAGATGGGCAAGACGGCGCGCGGCAGCGGCCTGATCGGGGTCGGCGCGCAGTTCGCCCGCGGCGACCAGCGCCTGATAGCGTTCGAGGACGCCGGTCATGGGGCTGGAGATGATTTGCGCACGGTGCCGGAAAAGCTGGCGAGAACACTCTCCTCCTGTCGCACCAGCCCGCGCATGAACAGCATCCGCCCGGTTTCACGCAGCAGTTCGACCTCGGCGACGATCGGCTCGCCGATGCGGCTGGTGCCGATGAACTGGGCCGAGAGATCGAGCGTCACTGCGCCGCCCGCGCTGAGCAAACCGAAGCTGCGCGCGGCGGCGAACAGCGCGACGTCCATGAAGCCGAGCAGCGCCCCGCCATGGGTCGAATCGCGCAGGTTGGAGTGTTCACGCCCCGGCACCATCCGCACCAGCGCCTTGCCGTCCACGATCCGGGTCAGGATCGGGCCGAGAAAGGCGTTGAAGCGGGACGGGTCGCGCAGCTCCCAGCGCTTCCAGCCTGGATGGTCCGGGTCGTCGGTGTAGGTGAAATGCGGCTCGGGATTCATGCGGGGCAGTTCTTGTCCAGGTCGCCGCTGCGGATGCGGTTGGCGTAATAATCGGCCATGCCGAGGATGCGCACCTTCTCGGTCGCGAATGTGCTGTGCGACGTTGCGCGGTCGTACCAGCCAGCGGCGCAATAGGTCACCTTCTGCGTCCCGCGTGCGCAGTCGACAAAGGCATCGAAACTCGTCTTCCACGCCAAAAACGCTGCGCGATCCATCGGTGCGCCATGGCCGGGGATCAGCGTGACGAAGGGCGTTGCGGCGAGCGCGTCGAGCGCCTTGCGCCAGCCATCGGGGCAGGCGGTATCGAGGAACGGCGCGGGATCGGTCACCAGATCGCCCGCGATCAGCACGCGGCTCTGCGGATCGTAGAGCCAGACGTCACCTTCGGTCGCGGCGTGGCGGGCGAGGTGGATGTCGATGCGACGTCCGGTGCTTTTGTCCGCGGTCGTTCGGCGGATCACGTCATCGGGGCGTAGCTCCTTACCCCGCGCAAAGGTGGCGAGGTCGCCGCGCACGTCGCTCGCCATCGGTTCGGGGATCTTGCCCGCGTCGAGCGCGGCGCGGGCACCCTCGGCGCTGCGTTTGAGGAAGCCGTCGAGCGCGCCGTCGATCGCATTGCTGGCCGATACGCGGACGTCAGGATGCTTCGCCTTGAGCGCAAGATTGCCGCTGACGTGATCGAGGTGCCAATGGGTGTTGACGATGCGACGGAGCGGCTTGCCCCGGGCCGCGATCGCCGCCTCGACCTTTGCCAGATGCGCTGCGTGGCGGCCGGTGTCGATCAGCAGCAGGCCGTCGGGACCCTCGATCAGCACCGAATTGCCATCGGGCTGGCGGCCGGGTTCGAAGCTGCCTTCGATCAGCCGGATGCCGGGGGCGACCTCGCGATCCTGCGCGGCGGCGGGGGCCGCGAGCAGGACCAGTGCAAGGACGGCGCGCGCGATCAAACGATCCGCTCGGCTTCCATCTTCTTGATCTCCGCGATCGCCTTGGCGGGGCTGAGGCCCTTGGGGCAGACATTCGCGCAGTTCATGATCGTGTGGCAGCGATACAGGCGGAACGGATCCTCCAGCTCGTCGAGCCGCTCGCCGGTCGCCTCGTCGCGGCTGTCGGCGAGCCAGCGATATGCCTGGAGCAGGATCGCCGGACCCAGGAAGCGGTCGCTGTTCCACCAATAGCTCGGGCAGCTGGTCGAGCAGCAGGCGCACAGGATGCACTCATAGAGGCCGTCGAGCTTGGCCCGGTCCTCGGGCGACTGCAGTCGCTCCTTGCCCGAGGGCGGCGGGGTCACCGTCTCAAGCCACGGCTTGATCGACGCGTACTGCGCGTAGAAGTGCGTGAAATCGGGGACGAGGTCCTTGATCACGTCCATCGCGGGCAGCGGGGTGATCTTGATATCGCCCTTGATATCCTCGATCGCGGTGGTGCAGGCGAGGCCGTTCTTGCCGTCCATGTTCATCGAGCACGACCCGCAAATGCCCTCGCGGCACGAGCGGCGGAAGGTGAGCGACGGGTCGATCTCCGACTTGATCTTGATCAGCGCGTCCAGAACCATCGGCCCGCAATCGTCGAGGTCGATGGTGAATTTGTCGTAGCGCGGGTTCTGGCCCGAATCCGGGTCGTAACGATAGATGGTGAAGGTCCGGGGCCGACCCGCGCCCTGCGGCGCCGGATGCGCCCTGCCCTTCGTGATCTTGCTGTTCTTAGGAAGGACGAAATCGGCCATTCTGAACCCCGTACGGTATCTATGGGGGCGTCGCCCCGTCAGCTTTTGCCGGTCAGATACATAACCGCCGCCCCGGCTGCAAACACAAGCGGTGGAAAAGTCGCATGGGCGGTTCGTTGTCGGGCGCACCGGGGGTGTGCAGGGCGGTGGAGAGGGGGCTTGCGAACCCGCCCCTCTCCCGACGACCTACGCTTCGGTCAGGGGAGCCGAGCGCCCGCCCCAGTCGAGGTTGCGGGTCAGGTACATCACCGCCGCCAGCGCCGCGAAGAGCAGCAGCGATCCGATCAGCAGCGAATAGGCCTCCAGGCTGAGCAGGATGTATAGCACGCCGTAGAGCGCGATGAGCAGCCCGGCGATGAACCCGGCCCTGCGACGGCTGCCGAGTACAGCAGCGCTATAGGCAGTGAGCAGCGCGATGATCCCCGCGCCCGCGACCAGATAGGCGGGGGTGAAGCCGATGACTTCGGCAAAGGCGAGCAGCAGGACGAAGAACAGCACCAGCCCCGCGCCGACCAGCAGATATTCGACCGCCGACACCCGCACGCCCGCAACCACATCGAACAGCAGGAATGCCATGAAGGTGAAGCCGATGAACAGGAAGCCGTACTTCACGCTGCGGTTGACCTGCGAATAGAGGTCGACCGGCTGGATCAGGCCGACCTGTGCCTCGGCGGTGGGGACGTTGCTGCCGCGCGCATAGGCGGAGGTCGTCTGCACCTCCGGCGCGCGCAGCTCGACCGCGGAATCGGCGGTGCTGACCAGCGTTACCCCGAGCGCGAGGTTCGAAATCTTGTACGTCGCGGAAAAGCCGTCGGCGGTCACTCCGCGGCTTTCGGGCAGGAAGCCGCCGGTGAAGCTGGGATGCTGCCAGGGCGAGGTGACGGTCCAGCGGGTCGCACCGGCGCGCGGCGCGAGCGCGATCACCGAATGGCCGCGCAGCGCAAACGCAAAACGTGCGGTCACCACCCCATCGCGCAACATTGCGGCGTCGAAGCTGGCGAAGAATCCCGATCCACCGGTCGCGGCAGGGCCGTTGCCGGGCTGGGCGGCAACGGGGGGCTTCGTCGATCGTGATGCGGTTGGCGGGTTTCAGCCCGCGCGGGTCTGCGACCCCGAAGCGCAGTTCGGCCTTGTCGAATTCGAGCGTGGCGACATCGACGATCCGGGCGGTGTCGGCGGGCAGGCGGAAGGTCGCGGCGCCGCTGATATCGGCGTCGTAGACCACCGCCTCATAGATTGAACGCGCGCGCCGCTCGGGCTTCACCTTTGTGTCGAGATCGAGCGTCGTCGGGGCGAGGAAGAGTTCGCGGCGCTGGACGGACGTGCGCGTCACCGGCTTTCCGCCTTCCTGCACGGTCTGCGTCACCTCTTCTTGATAGGGGATGGCGATCAGCGGACCGGCCAGCGTCTGCGGCCCGCCCCATCCCTCGGCGATGCTGCTTCGCGCCGTCTCCGACTGGCTCTGGCGGTCATAGACGAGGAGATAGACGGTGAAGAGCGGGATGGTCAGCACTGCCGCGACGAGCAGCGAGAGCAGCAGTTTCATTCCGGGCGAACGGTCGGGCGCATGCAGATCCATGGTGATCTCCGGTTGGTGAGCGCTTTGGGTAGCGCCGATCCACTCCGGCGGCATGAGCGGGCGGTGAGGAATTTCTGAGCGCGTCAGATCACGTCGAGGACAAGGCCCAGCTCGCGCGCTTCCTCGGCCTCGATATACCAGTTTTCCGGTGCGCGGCGGCAGACCTCCTCGAACGCGATCTTCGATCCGGCGATCAGGTCACGAAACCCCTCCTCCTCGATCCGGATCGAATGTTCGATCTCGTGCAGCTTGGCCTTGAGTGTCGCGGTGAGCGATTTGAGCGGGCCGGACAGATGCATGTCGGCGGTGAGGATGCGTTCATGCACCATGATCCGCGTGCCGCAGGTCAGAATCGCTTGTCGGTCGGGAATGCCGCCATGAAGGTCGCTCCGGCCGAATAGACCGCGACCTTGCCCAGGAACAGCGTCTCGCGTCCTTCATAATCGCGGATCAGCCTCACCTCGTCGCCCATCAGCCGCGCGACCTCCGGGTCGCCGCCGAGGGTGGAGATCGCGACGACGAGCGTTCCTTCGGTCGGCGCGGCGGCGAGCTGGTCGCGGAAGCTCTGGTACATCAGCTGGTCGACCGGGCCAGACAGATGGACATGCGGCGCGGCGAGCAGCGGGTAGTTGGTGGCGTGGGTCATGCCGCGCGTAACCGGCGGCGCGGTGGGAGGTTCCGTCAGGGCGCGCCGAGGCTGTCGACCGACGGCTTGCCGACCGGCGCGGTCGCGACCTTGGGCATGCGCGCTTCGAGCGGGGCGAGCCATTTCTGCACCTCGACCCCAAAGCTCTGCTGGGGCAGCGATGGCTTGAGGCGGCCGCGCGTTTCCCACCCCGCGATCTGGGCGAACGCCTCGGTCACCGCGCTGCCGAGCGGCTGGGGCTTGCGCAGCGCGCGGTTGACCAGCGCATCGCCGAAAAAGGTCCAGTCATTCTCCGCCGCACAGCCAAAGGACGAGCGGTCCGACGCGGCGGCGCTGACGACCGCGCTTTGCGGGCCGGACAGGACGGGGACGAATACGCCCGAATAACAGGCGCTGACGATCAGCAACCGCCGCTCGATGCCGTGCGCGCGGAGCAGGGCGGCGAGGCGGCGGGGCGAGATCGCGCCGAACCCTTCATTGCCGTCATTATACACCACCCCGAACGGTGCGCCGTGACTGGTGGTGTAGAGGACCAGCACATCCTCCTTCTCGTCCATCAGCTCGGCGATGCGCGCGAGCGCCGCCTCGATATTGGCGGGCGATCCCATCGGGAGCGGGGAGGGGGCCTTGCCGTCGCTGCCGCCAAGGATGATCGTGCGCCCGAGCGCGTCATAGCGGCGGCTGAGCACCTTGCCCGCCTCACGCGCCTCGCGCCCGAACACGGGGTCGCTGTCGAGGCCGACCGACAGGACATAGGCATCGACCACTCCCTTGCGGTGGGGCAGCAGCGTGGCGAGTGCACGGGTCAGGCGGCGATGTTCGGCAAGCGCATGGGTTGCGGTCCGGTCGCGTTCGATCTGGAGACCGCCATCGGCCTGCTGCACCACCTCCTCCGGCGTCGAGCGCGCGACGCCCGGCGGCGGGGGGCGGTGTGCTTGGGCGGGGAATAGGGCTGCTGCTGCGCGGAAGCGGCGGGAAGCGCGAGCAGCGCGAAGGCAAACGGCAGGATCGAACGCATCAAATCACCCCCTTGGGGGAAGGTGATTGGCGATAACGATCAGGTCAAGCACCAGCTGGCGGCGGCGCGGTCACCTATTCCATTGTATCGGGCAACGACCCATCCGGTTTTGGCATTCTTTCGGGGCGCTGCGGGATGGGAGTGCCGGGATCGAGCTGCACGAAGATGGCGCCCAGTCGTGCGATTGCAGCCGCAACGCGCGCCTGGTCTGCGTTGCCGATGGTTGCATAAACTCGAACACCCCTGAGCGGGCCGACCTTTGCTTGCGTCGCCTCCAGGACAAGTACGCTCGCGAGATTGGCGGTGTCGTAGGATGCGATGCCGAGTACATCGCCGAGCGGCTCTCTTGACAGAGCTCCACCTAGCCATTTGCGAGATTGAGCATACTCCTCGCTCTCGGGCCGATCGAGGACCTGTGTGTCGGGATACGCTGTCTTCCACTCGGGATCGAGGCGCTGAAACGCTTCGGTCAAGTACCAGTGCAGGGTACGCTTGTCCCTGACTCCATCCGGCGCAACGAGCGGAGAGCGCAGCATTTCGATATGTGCGGCCTGCGCTGCGCGCACCGGAATTGCCTCTCGCTTGGCAATCGCGAGCGCTTGGCGCCAAGCGGTTGTCTCGCGCGGAATTGCTGTCCCTGTCGCGGGGTCGATGGCGATTTCCGTATATTTCTCGTCGTCGTCCGAGCCGCCGGGATACGCGATCTGCAAGACTAGCTGACCATTTTCAAAGCGATGCGTGCCGCCCCACCAAATGGAGCTAACCGATCGCGGAAGTGTCAGGAACCAGTCTTCGGGAAGAAAGTCGGTAAGCGCCATCGCGCGGACGAGCTTTCCGTCCCGATCATAAATGACAACGGCGCTCTTACCCCATCCACCCGAGTGCCAGTTGTCAAAGGTCGCGACATAGTCCCCCAGATCGCTGACGATTGCGCTGGCGGGTGCGACGTCGTTGACCAGCACCGTCTCCCAGACACGCTCCCATCCGCCAGAGGTCGAGCGCTGCTCAAGGATCGCGCGTGGTTCATCTTGGCCGCCGGCGGTTTGCCCGGGCTTACGCTTCTATCGGATCGCATCCGTGAAATAGGACAGCTGGCTGTCAAGCGCGCGAGGCGTAACGGTGAGGCGACGACAACCACCCGGGGAAACATAGGTGGCGGTAGTCGGAAGAGCCCAGCTATCGGCGCAGGCTGGTCGCGGCCAGACGATCGCCGCTGGCGCGACGATTGCCGCGATAGCAGTGATCCAACAAGAGCCGGTCAGCAAAGCGCGCATGGGAAATTGTTAGCGCGCTTCCAGCCTCAATACACCCGCTTCTTCGGCTTGATATACTCGATCTCGTCGGTGAGCGTGTATTCGTGGACCGGGCGGTAATCGATCGCGACAGCGCCGCCCTTGCCGCCCCAGCCTTCGAACGATGCCACCGTGTGCTTCATCCAGGTCGCGTCGTCGCGCTCGGGGAAGTCCTCGTGCATGTGGGCGCCGCGCGATTCCTTGCGATTGTCGGCGCTGCGGATCGTCACGACGGCCTGGCTGATGAGGTTGTCGAGCTCCAGCGTCTCAATGAGGTCGGTGTTCCAGATCAGCGAGCGGTCGGTGACGGCGACGTCCTCCATCCGCTTGTACACCGCGTCCATGTGCGTGACGCCCTCGGCCAGCAGCGCGGTGTCGCGGAACACGGCGCAGTGGCGCTGCATCGTCTTTTGCATGTCCTGACGGATCTGCGCGGTGGGCGAACCGCCCTTGGCGTTGCGGAAATGGTCGAGGCGGGTGAGCGACAGCTCTTCCGACCCCTTGGGCAGCGGCTGGTGCGGTGCGTTGGGCTTGAGCAGCTCCTTGAGCCGCAGGCCGGTTGCGCGGCCGAACACGACAAGGTCGATCAGGCTGTTCGAGCCGAGGCGGTTGGCGCCATGCACCGACACGCACGCCGCTTCGCCCACCGCGAACAGGCCGGGGACGACCGCATCGGGGTTGCCGTCGCGCAGCTGCACCACTTCGCCATGATAGTTGGTCGGCACGCCGCCCATATTGTAATGGACCGTCGGCACCACCGGCAGCGGCTTGCGGGTCAGGTCGACGCCCGCGAAAATCTTGCCCGTCTCGGTGATCCCGGGCAGCCGCTCGGCCAGCACCTTGGGATCGATATGATCGAGGTGCAGGAAGATATGGTCGCTGTCCTTGCCGACGCCGCGTCCCTCGCGGATCTCCATCGCCATCGAACGCGCGACGACGTCGCGGCTGGCGAGATCCTTGGCCGAGGGGGCGTAGCGCTCCATGAAGCGCTCGCCTTCCGAGTTGGTCAGGTAGCCGCCTTCGCCGCGCGCGCCTTCGGTGATCAGCACGCCCGCGCCATAGATGCCGGTCGGGTGGAACTGGACGAACTCCATGTCCTGCAGCGCGATGCCCGCGCGCAGCGCCATGCCGTTGCCGTCGCCGGTGCAGGTATGAGCCGACGTCGCCGACTGATACACGCGCCCGCCGCCGCCGGTCGCGAGGACCACGGCATGCGAACGGAAGCGGTGAATGCTGCCATCCTCCATGCACATCGCGATGACGCCACGACACGCGCCGTTTTCCATGATCAGGTCGAGCGCGAAATATTCGATGAAGAAGTCCGCGTCGTACTTCAGCGACTGCTGGTACAGCGCGTGCAGCATCGCATGGCCGGTGCGGTCGGCCGCCGCGCAGGTGCGCTGCACCGGCGGGCCTTCGCCCATATTCTGCATATGGCCGCCGAACGGGCGCTGGTAGATGGTGCCATTGTCGTTGCGGCTGAACGGTACGCCGGCATGTTCCAGCTCAATCACCGCCGCCGGTGCTTCGCGCACCATATATTCGATGGCATCCTGGTCGCCGAGCCAGTCGGACCCCTTGACGGTGTCGAACATGTGCCAGGTCCAGTGGTCGGGCGAATTGTTGCCGAGCGAGGCGGCGATGCCGCCCTGTGCCGCCACGGTGTGCGACCGGGTCGGAAACACCTTGGTGATGCACGCGGTCTTCAGCCCCGCCTCGGCGCAGCCCATGGTCGCGCGCAGGCCCGAACCGCCCGCGCCGACGACGACGGCGTCATAGCTGTGGTCGATGATCTTGTAGGCGGCGGTCATTATGCGGGCGCTCCGGTGGCAACGGTGGTGAAGGCGATCTTGAGGATCGAGAAGATCGCGAACGTTCCGGCGGCGATGGTGAAATAATTGAGCAGCGTCAGCAGCACGATGCGCGTCTCGTCATGCTGATAATCCTCGATCACTACCTGAAGCCCCAGGCGGAAATGATAGAAGACGCTGATCACCAGCAGGATCATCGGCACGGCGGCGATCGGCGCGGACAGCCATGCCTGGACAGTCTCGTAACCCAGGTCGGGCAGGCGGATCAGGCTGACGATCAGCCAGGTCATCAGGAATAGGTTCGATCCCGCCGACATCCGCTGATGCCACCAGTGATGCGTGCCCTCATGCGCCGAGCCGAGACCGCGCACGCGGCCGATGGTGGTTCCGTTGCCCATTACTTCTTCTCCACCGCGATCGGGGTTTCGGCCTTGGGTGCCTTGGTCAACTCGCCCCGCACGATCCAGCCCCACAGCGCGGCGGTCAGCGCGACCGACACGACCATCGTGAGGACCGCAAAATTCTTGTTGGTCTTCAGCTCATAGCCCGCGCCCGCATCGAGGAAGAAGTGGCGGATGCCGGTCATCGCGTGCTGGAAGAAGCTGAGCGTCAGGCCGACGCCAAGCAGGTAGCCGAGCCAGTTGGGTGCGCCGGTGTCGCTCGTCAGGCAGTCGAGGAACTTGGCATAACCCTCCGGCCCTGATGCCAGTGCGCACAGCCACCACAGGAAGACGCCGACGCCGACGGTGGCCATCCCGCTGCCCGTGACGCGGTGCAGGATCGAAACCAGCATGTGCGGACCCCATTTCCAGACCTGGAGATGCGGCGAGAGCGGGCGGTTGACGTTGCGGGCCTTGGCCAAGGCATATCCCCTATGATTTGCGGTCTCCATTAGCCCGCGTTGCCGCCGATGCAAGATACAGCGACATGGTCGTCCCTAACTCGCCCTTAACCAATTCCCTTTTAGCGTTGTGAGTAAGGCCCGGCGTGAGGTGCGTCCGGGACAATGGGGGACCGATTCCGTGACTCGAGCGCGAGCGAACAAGGACATGCCGGCAACCGGCGCGATGAGCGCGCGGATCGACATTGCCGCGCGGCTGCGGATCTTCGACTTTGACGGGTCGCTGGATCGCCTGAGCCGCGACGTCTGGGACCTGCTCGAACCCGAAATTCGCGCGGTTTCGGAGGCATATTGGCAGCAATGGCTGCGTTGTTTCGCCGACGAGCGCGACTGGGCGCCCGACGATACGAAAAAGATGATCGATGTCGGCGTCGTGTTCCTGCGCAACCGCTTCCTCGACACGCGCGGGCGCGCCTGGGTCGAATCGATCGAGCGTTCGGTCGCCGCCGCCTATGGTGCCGATGTCGAGCCGATGGCTCTGCTGTCGATGATCAACGCCAGCGACCGCGCCGCGCTCGAAGTCCTGGTCCGCCGGGTCGAGCCGGGCGATGCGCGGCTGCCGACGCTCATCGACACGCTGATGCGATTGTCGGCGCTGGAAAGCGACATCACCGTCGAAATCTACAACCTCTATCGCGAACACAGCGCTACCGTGGCGCGCGACCGGCTGGCGGGGCAGTTCCGCGATTCGATCGGCAACACGGTCGAGCGCGCGTCGAGCGAGGGCGAATCGCTCCGCGCCCAGGCCAGCCATACCTCGGCGGCGGCGCGTGGCATGCTGGGCAAGGCGAGCGAGGTCGCCGCAGCGGCCGAGCAGTCCGCGCTGGCGATGCGCGAGGCAGCGCATACCGCTGCAGGACTGATTCGCGCGATCGAGGATGCGCGAACCGAGGTCGAGGTTGCGGCCGATATCGCCACCCGCGCGTCGGCACAGGCGGGCGAGGCCGTGGCGATGAGCGAAATGCTGTCGGATCACGCCAAGTCGATCGAATCGATTCTGGGTCTGATCCGCGACATTGCCGGGCAGACCAACCTTCTCGCGCTCAACGCGACGATCGAGGCTGCCCGTGCCGGGGACGCAGGCCGCGGCTTCGCAGTGGTGGCGCAGGAAGTGAAGAGCCTCGCCAACCAGACGGCGCGCGCGACCGACGATATCGCGGGCAAGATCGCTGCAATCCAGTCGGCAACGCGCAGCACGGTCGAGACCAACGCCTCGATCCGCAACACCGTCCAGGAAGTTCAGGCCAGCGCCGACCGCATTCGCGGCGCGATGGAGGTCCAGGCGCAGACCGTGACCGCGATCACGGCAGCGGTCGACGAGACCGCGCTCGCGGCGGATTCGATGTCCGCTACGATCGGCGCGATCCGTGAAGATACCGAAAGCGTCGCGAGCGATATCGAGCGCGTCGGCCAGGGCTTTGCCGTGCTCGACGGTGAACTCGGCACACTCAAGAACAGCGCGGGCGAATTCATCGCAAAAGTCGCTGCATGATGGAGGGGATCAATGGCCGGAGCCAAGGAGCTCGGGCAGTGGAGCGGCGATGACCGCCCCATTGCCGAGCGAATCCGCGACTATGACTGGGACGGCGCGATCAGCGAGGGCTGCGCCCAGATCGCCGAACTGATCGCCGACGATTTCGAGACGATCGCACGGGCATTCTGGGATCATTATCTGACCCTGCCCGGCACCGAGCATGTCCGCAGCCTGTTCGTGGGCAACCGGCTGGAGGAGCAGATCGTCCTCAGCACGCGCTACACCCGCGTCAAATATTCGCGCCCGTTCGACAGCGAATGGGTCGAGATGGCGGCGAAACATGCCGACGACACGCATCGCGCGCGGATTCCGCTGCGCGCGCTGCTATCCGGCTTTGCCTTTGCCCATGCCCGTACCTTTGAGGTGCTCGGTGACCGGCTGCCCGACGATATCGCGACCTTCCGCAAGCTGAGCGATGTTGCGACACGCATGTCGATGCTGGAGGCGGATTTCATGGCCTCGCAGCTTGGCGTGCGCGATGCGGAACTCGCCCGGCGCGAGCGCAAGGGCCAGTCCGACCGCTTCCGCGCCGACATCGCCGGCACGATCGATGTCGCGAGCTCTCTGGGTGCGCGGGTGCGCGATCAGGCGCGCGGCGCGGCCAATGCGGCGCGGGGCATGCAGGGCAAGACCAACGAGGTCGCCGCCGCCGCCGAGCAATCCGCGTTGGCGATGCGGGAGGCGGCGACCACCGCCGCCGGCCTTATTCGTGCGATCGAGGATGCCCGCGCCGAGGTCGAGGTTGCGGGCGATGTCGCGCAGCGCGCCAGTGTCCATGCGAGCGAGGCGGTGCTGATGAGTGCGACGCTGGCCGGCCATGCCCAGTCGATCGAATCAATCCTGGGCCTGATTCGCGACATTGCCGGGCAGACCAATTTGCTTGCGCTCAACGCCACGATCGAGGCGGCGCGCGCAGGTGATGCCGGGCGCGGCTTTGCCGTGGTCGCGCAGGAGGTGAAGAGCCTCGCCAATCAGACCGCGCGCGCGACCGACGATATCGCCGCCAAGATCGCCGCGATCCAGGCGGCGACCGATCAGACCGTGGCCACCAGCACCACGATCCGCGCCACGGTGAGCGAGGTTCAGTCGAGCGCCGAGCGCATCCGCGAGGCGATGGCGATGCAGGCGCAGACCGTCACCGCGATTACTGCGGCAGTCGACGAGACTGCGCTCGCCGCCGATTCGATGTCCGACACGATAGGCGCGATCCGTGAGGACAGCCATGCCGTGGCGGGCGAGATCGACTCGCTCGAACACGCATTCGGCGAGATCGACGCGCGGCTCGGCCAGCTCAGCGACGCGGCGACGGATTTTTCGGCAAGCGTGGCGGCGTAAGCTCCCCTCCCGCAAGCGGGAGGGAGATTTGACATGCGGGATGTTCCGACTAACCCGTCCGCCATGACGACCCATATCCTCGTGACCGGCGCCAGCCGCGGCATAGGCGCCGCGATCCTTTCCAGCTTCGACGGTCGCGACGTCCGCGCGGTGGGGCAGGGAACCGCGAGCGGCATTCCCGCCGACTTCACCGATTCGGACGCGCCCGCTGCGCTGTGGCGGACGGCGCTCGACCAGCTCGACGGGCGGATCGACGTGCTGATCAACAATGCCGGGATCTTCGAGGCGGCACCGATCGACCTCGACGACGATGCATGGCTCGCCGCGTGGGAGCGGACGATGCAGGTCAACCTGACCGCGTCGGCGCAGCTCAGCCGCTTTGCGGTGAAGCATTGGCAGCAGCGGGGCGAGGGCGGCCGTCTGGTCAACATCGCGAGCCGCGCCGCCTATCGCGGCGATAGCCCGGCACACTGGCATTATGCCGCGTCCAAGGCGGGGATGGTCGGCATGACCAAGAGCATCGCGCGCGGCTATGCGCGCGAGAATATTCTCGCCTTCGCGATCTGCCCCGGCTTCACCATGACCGGCATGGCCGACGACTATCTGGCCAGCCGCGGCGGCGACAAATTGCTCGCCGACATCCCCTTGGGCCGCGTCGCGATGCCCGATGAGGTTGCGACGATGGCGCGCTTCTGCGCGCTGGAGGCCCCCGCGTCGATGACCGGCGCGGTGCTCGACGTGAACGGGGCGAGCTACGTTCGATGAGTTCGTGGAAACTGACCCTGCCCTGTACCCGCGACGAAGCCGAAGCGATCGACTTCGAGGGCGCTGAACTGACCGGCATCGACCCCGCACCGGTGCTGCTGACCAGCGAGACGATCCCCGACGACCCGTTCGCCTGGCAGCTCGAAGCCTATTTCGAGGCCAGGCCGGGCAAGTCGGAGATCGCCGCCGTCCGCACGCTCGTCCCCAGCGCGAAGAAGGCGAAGGAGGTCGTCGAGCAAATTCCCGATGAGGATTGGGTGACGCTCAGCCAGCAGGGGATCGCGCCGGTTCATGCCGGGCGCTTC
Source organism: Sphingomonas sp. J344 (assembly GCF_024700005.1). NCBI lineage: Bacteria > Pseudomonadati > Pseudomonadota > Alphaproteobacteria > Sphingomonadales > Sphingomonadaceae > Sphingomonas > Sphingomonas sp. J344. The sequence goes on from NZ_JAJONB010000001.1 coordinate 2,456,106, forward strand.
TATGTCCATACCTCTACAAATCGCGGGACGGTGCCGGTCGACGCAAAGACCTTCCAGATCGAGGCGAGCCGCGCCTTCGGCACCGGCACGCACGAAACCACCGCCGGATGCCTGCGCACGCTCGATGCGATGCGCGCGCGGGGGGAGCGGGTCCACAACCTCGTCGATATCGGCACCGGCACCGGCCTGCTCGCCTTTGCCGCGATGCATTTGTGGCCGCGCGCTTATGCGACGGCATCGGACATCGATCCCGTGGCGGTCGATGTGACGGCGGAGAATGCCGCGATCAACGGCGTGCGGCTTGGCGTGATGCAGGGGCAACTCGCGCTCGCCGCCGCGGCGGGGCTGGAACATCCGCTGCTGATCGGCCGCGCGCCCTATGACCTCGTCATCGCCAATGTCCTCGCCGGCCCGCTGATCGAACTCGCGCCGAGCATCAGCGCGGTGCTGGCCGAGGGCGGGACGCTGATCCTCGCCGGATTGCTGGAGACGCAGGCCGAGCGGGTCGCGAACGCCTATCGCCGCCACGGTCTGCGCCTTGCCGGCAAGACCCCGATGGGCGACTGGCCGACGCTGCGCCTGCGCAAGCGGACGCGCTATGGCTGGGAACGCACCACGCGGCCCGGCCCGGACGGGCAGGGGCTGGCTCCGGGGTTCGGGAGCTGGTGAGGGATCCGCCAGTTACCGTCATCCCCGCGAAAGCGGGGACCCATCTCCTATGCTTTCCACTTACTAACCGGTTCGGCGCGCGGCACGTCCGGGAGATGGGTCCCCGCTTTCGCGGGGATGACGTCGGAGGTGGCAGATCAGGCCGCGTCCCGACTCCGCGCATAGTCCTGCGTCCCCAGCGTGATCACCCGGTCGCCCGGCTCGATCGCCGCAATCGCGATGTCCGGCTGAGCCAGAATCTCGTCGTAAAGCGGCGCGAAATCGGTTTCGATCGTGACGCGCAGCAGCTCGTCGAAGCTGGGGATGACGAAGTAGTTCTGCTGGAAATCGTCGATGCGGTACTCGGTCCGCATCACCCGCTTGAGGTCGAAGCCGATCCGGTTCGGGCTGTCGCTGTCGAGCGCGAAGCGGCTTTCGCCATAGCTCGAGACGATCCCCGCGCCATAGATGCGCAGATCGTCATCCTCCTGAATCAGCCCGAACTCGACCGTGTACCAATAGAGCCGCGATAGCTGCTTGAGCGCGCCATGCTGCAACGCGCGCTGCCCGCCGCGGCCATAGGCTTCCATGTAATCGGCGAACACCGGGTCGGCGAGCAGCGGGACATGGCCGAACACGTCGTGGAAGACGTCGGGTTCCTGCAGATAGTCGAGCTGATCGGCGCGGCGGATGAAATTGCCCGCGACAAAGCGGCGGTTGGCCATATGGTCGAAGAACACGTCGTCGGGGACGAGGCCGGGGACAGCCACCACCTGCCACCCCGTCGCCTTCATCAGCCGTTCGGACAGCTCCTCGAAATTCGGAATGCCGCTCTCGGACAGCTTGAGCAGGTCGAGCCCGCGGAGATACGCCTTTGACGCACGACCGGGCAGCAGCTTGATCTGGCGTTCGTACAGCGTGTCCCACACCGCGTGTTCTTCGCGGGTGAATGCCTCCCAATTCTGGGGGATGGTCCAGTCGGTACCGGCGCCTTCGGGGGGACGCTCCAAAACATGGGTTTCACTGATCATGCCGACAGCATAGCATGAGTGCGCGCGGCGCGGAACCGAGGGGTTTGCCGGAGATTGTGTCCGCGAGGAGTGATGCGATGCCCGTGAACGTCGAAGCCAAGGCCCCGCCCGCATCCGCGCTGCTCGCCGAATGGCCGCGCGCGGCGCTGTCGCTGGGGTCGCTGCCCTTCGCGTGGAAGGAGTTGCTGGCCGAGCCGCGCGGCGACGGGCGTCCGGTGCTGACATTGCCTGGCCTGGTCAACAGCGACATGAGCAACATCGTGATGCGCCGCTATCTCGATGCGCTCGGCTATCGCGCTTACCCTTGGGCGCTGGGCCGCAATTTCGGCGCGCGCGCGATCGGGGCAGAGGGCGAGCGGCTGATCGAGCGGATCGCGCAGGTTCGCGACGAGACCGGGGAAAAGGTGACGTTGGTCGGCGTCTCGCTCGGCGGGATCATGGCGCGGATCGCGGCGCATCGCAGCCCGGAGCTGGTGCGGGAGGTGATCACCGTCAGCTCGCCCTTTGCCGGACTACCCACCGCGACCAATGTGTGGCGGGTGTTCGAGCTGGTCAGCGGCCAGCGCGCCGACGATCCGGCGGTGCGCGCGATGCTTGAGGAGGCGTCGTCGCCGCTGCCGGTTCCGGCGACCGCGATCTGGAGCGCGAGCGACGGGCTGGTCAACGGCGCGGTCTGTCACGAGCCCGACTGCGAAACGGCCCGCTCGATCGAGGTCGATTCGAGCCATCTCTGGGTTCAGATGAAGCCGCAGGTGCTTCGCGCGATCGCGCAGACTTTGGGACGTGGATCGCCACAGAGCTAAGCGCCTCTGTGCTCCTGCGAAGGCAGGAGCCCAGAGCAACGCGCGATTAGCCTCGCCACTCTGGGCTTCTGTCTTTGCAGGAGCACCGAGGGGACTCAAATCAATCGCAGTCGTCGGGGTCCTTGCGGCACTTTTCGTCCTGCTTCTTGCGCTCGCGACCTTCCTTGGCCTCTTTCTCGCGCATCTTGCGGCCGTAATTGCGGTCGGCCTCGTCCTGGCTTGTAGTCGCCCAGTCGGCGGCCTGGCCGACCGCCTTGACCGGCATGGTGACAATGTCGAACGCGGTCTTGGCGACGCAGCCGCCCGACAGCAGCGGCAGAACCGCAACAGCAACAATCAAGCTCTTGCGCATCGCGCGGTCCCTCAGTCGGCCGAGCGGCGGGAGTGCCGGTCGCGTGCCTCAACCGCGAGATAAGGGTAATCGGTGAATAAACCATCCACGCCGGCATCGAGAAATCGCGTAATTTCTTCGGCCAGTCGCCCATGTCCCGCCGGGTTGATCCCTTTCCGCAGTCCGGAGGGGAGAAAGAAATTCTCCGCGCGGAAGGTCCAGGGATGGACCTTGAGCCCTGCGGCATGGGCATCCGCGACCAGGGGGAGACCGTGCCGTCGCCCGCCAACACCATGTCCTTTTGCGGGCCGATGCCGGCGGCATAGGCGGCGATGGCCTTCAGCCCCTCCGGCGTCGCCATCGCCTTGTAGCTTGGCTGCGCCTTGTCCGCCGGGCCGCCGTCCGCCGCCATCAGCTGGATCAGCGGCACCTTGGTCAGCTGCCTCAGCGCCTTCAGATTATTGACCTCGAACGACTGGATGAACACCGGCGCATCGGCGCGGTCCCAGCCCGCCGCCTTGAGTTCGGCGACCAGCAGCGCCTCCATGGCCAGGCCGATGCTGGCGAAATAGCTGGGATGCTTGGTTTCGGGGTAGATGCCGATCATGCGGCCCGTCTTCGCGGTCGCCGCCTTCGCCAGCGCGATGATCTCGCGCAATGTCGGCACCTCATACTGCCCGTCGAACTTCGTATTGCCCCGGCGCAGCAGAGGCAGTCGCTCCTTGGCGCGTAGCGTCTTCAATTCGGCGAGGGTGAAATCCTCAGTGAACCAGCCGGTATGGCTGACGCCGTCGATGACCTTGGTCGCCTTACGGTCGGCGAACTCCTTGCGGCTCGACACATCGGTGGTGCCGCTGATGTCATTCTCGTGCCGCGCGACGAGCTGGCCGTCCTTGGTCACTACCAGATCGGGCTCGATAAAGTCCGCGCCCTGTTCGATCGCGAGTTGATAGGCCGCGAGCGTATGTTCGGGCCGCTCCCCGCTAGCGCCGCGATGCGCGATGATGATGGGATTGGACGAGATGACGGGTTCCTTCGCGGCGGCGGGCGTCGCGATCATGGCCAGCGCCAGCGCCGCTCGCAACATCTTCGACATGGCCCTATCTCCTCCAAGCATCTCAACCGGCTAGGTGATTCGGATGACAGTAGCGAGGCACCATGGCCGATAACGACAGCGTGATCGCCGCAGCGCGCGGATGGGCCGGGGCGCGGATGGCGCTGGCGACGGTGGTGTCGACCTGGGGCTCCGCGCCGCGCCCGCGCGGGAGCCACCTACTGGTCCATGAAGATGGCCGCTTCGAAGGGTCGGTGTCGGGCGGGTGCGTCGAGGCGGACATCATGGCGCTGGCGGCGGAGGTGATCGCGGGCGCGCCGTTCGCGCTGCGCCGTTATGGCGTCGCCGATGCCGCGGCATGGGAGGTCGGCCTGCCGTGCGGCGGCGAGATCGAGGTGATGGTGCAGCCGGTGACGGCAGACGGCTTCGACCCGACGTTGTTCGATGCGATTGCCGATGCGCGGGCGGAGGGGCGGGGGCTGGAGGTTTTCACCGATCTGGCGACCGGGCGCAGCAGCATCGACCCGCAGCCCAACGCCTTCATCAACCGCTACGAACCGCCGCGCCGCTTGCTGATCGTGGGTGCGGTGCAGATCGCGCAGGTGCTCGCGGGGCTCGCTCGCGAACTCGGCATTTCGACCGTCGTGATCGACCCGCGCGGGCGGTTCCTGACGCCGGAGCGCTTTCCCGACGTGACGCTCGACGATCGCTGGCCCGACGAAGCGGTGGAGGCGCTGTGCCCCGATGGCGCGACGGCGGTGGTGACGCTGAGCCATGATCCCAAGATCGACGACCCCGCGCTGATCGCCGCGCTCAAGGACGGCGCGGGTTATGTCGCGGCACTGGGATCGCGACTGAGCCATGCGGCGCGGCGTGAGCGGCTGGCGGCTGCCGGCCTGACGCCCGAGCAGATCGACCGGGTCGAGGGGCCGGCGGGCATCGATATCGGCGCGATCGGCCCGGCGGAGATCGCGCTGTCGATCGCGGCGGGCATGGTGAGGGCGCTGCATGATCCGCGCTGAGCGCACCGCTCTGGTCCTGCTCGCTGCCGGGCGCTCGCGCAGGTTCGGCGACGCGGACAAGCTGACCATTCCCTATCTCGGACGACCGCTGGGGCTGCATGTCGTGGTCGCGCTGGAGGCCGTGCCGTTCTGCTCCCGGATCGGAGTGGTCGCGGACACCGCGCTCGATCTGGCCAACTGCGGCTATACCATCGTCACCAATGACGACCCCGCCGCCGGGCTGGGCCGCTCGCTGCGGCTGGGTGTCGAGGCGGCAGCGCAATTCGACCCCGATGCGATCCTGATCGCGCTCGCCGATATGCCGCGTGTCACCGCGACGCAGATCTATCGCCTGCTCGACGATGCCGATGGCGATGCGGCGATCGTCGCATCGAGTGACGGCGTGGTCCCGCGCCCGCCGGTGCTGTTCGGGCGAGCGCATTTCGCCACGTTGCTGGCGGCACAGGGGGACATGGGCGCGCGCGATCTGGTGCGGCGCGGGCGTCATATCGTGGTCCCGCCCGCCGAATTGATCGACATCGACACGCCGGAGGATCTGGCAAAGCTGGCGCATGGCTGACCAGTCGCTGGCCATTGCGCTCGGGCTGCTCTCGGCCTTCACCCTTGCGCTTGCCAATATGGCGGTGAAGCGCGGGGAGGACATCCTGGTCGGCCGCGCGGTACTGTCGTCGAGCGCGGCGATTGTGATCGCGCCGTTCGCGCTGATCGTGCCGTTGCCCGATGCCGCGACCTGGACCGCGCTCGCCTGGGCGGTGCCGGCGCATTTTGCCTATCAGTTGTGCCTGGTGCGCGCGATGGAGCGCGGTGATCTCAGCCTCGTCTTTCCGATCATGCGGGGGGCAGCGCCGCTGCTGACTGCGGGATTTGCGATGCTGGTGCTGCGCGAACATCTGCCGCTGATCGGCTGGGTCGGGCTGGTGCTGGCGACGGGGGCGGTGATCGCCTTCGCGCTGCCCGCGCGCGGAATTTCGCTCGCCGCGCATCCGGACAAGGTCGCGCTGGGCTGGGCCTTTGCCACCGCAATCGGCGTCGCGCTTTACAATATGGCGGACGCGCGCGGGGTGCGCGTCGCGCCCAGCCCGTTCACCTATATCGTCTGGCTGTTCATGCTCGACTGCGTGTGCATCACCACCACCGCATTGCTGCTGCGCCGCCGCGAGCTGGGGCAGGCGGTAAAGGCGACCTGGAAACACGGCGTGGCGGCGGGGGGCGCTGTCGAGCATCTCGTTCGGCTCGGCGCTCTACGCCTTCTCGCTGATGGAGGTGGCGAAAGTGTCGGCGCTGCGCGAGACTGCGGTGGTTTGGGCGGCGCTGATGGGCGCGTGGATGCTCGGCGAAGGATTTGGCGCGCGCCGCATCGTTGCGGCCCTTGTGTTGGCCTTCGGTCTGATCCTGCTACAGTTCAGCTGAGTTTTACTCGTGCCGCAGCGCGTCGATCGGGTTCAGGCTCGCCGCGCGGCGAGCCGGGAAATAGCCGAAGACCACCCCGATCCCCGCCGCGATGGCAAAGGCGATGATGTTGATCTGCAGGTCGAATGTCCACGGCACCTGCATCACCGGGGTGAGGATCGCGACCGCCACCTGCGCCACCAGCAAGCCGATCACCCCGCCCAGCATCGACAGCACGATCGCCTCGACCAGGAACTGCATCAGCACCTCCCGCGCCACCGCGCCGATCGCCAGCCGGATGCCGATTTCGCGCGTCCGTTCGGTCACGCTGACCAGCATGATGTTCATGATGCCGATGCCCCCGACGATCAGGCTGATCGCGGCCACCGTCGCGACGATGCTGGTCAGCAGCTGGGTGGTGCCCGTCAACGTCGCGCTGATCTGGGCGGTGTCGAAGATGTTGAAATTGTCCTGCTCGCCAGCCTCGATCCCGCGCCGCTCGCGCAGCAGGTCGCTCAGCGAAGCCTGTACCGCAGCAGTGTCATAGGCGCTGTCCACGCCGACCAGCATCAGGCGGATGTCGCGATTGCCCGAAAAGCGGCGCTGCACCGTCTTGATCGGCATGATGACGATGTCGTCCTGATCGCCGCCGAACCCGGCCTGGCCGCGCGTCGACAGCGTGCCGATCACGTCGCAGGAGACATCGTTGATCCGTAGCCGTTGACCCACCGCATTGCCGCCGCGGAACAGGTTCTGGCGGACGGTGTTGCCGATGATGCACACTGCCTTGCCCGCCGCTTCTTCGGCTGGGGAGAAGGTCCGCCCCCCGGTCAGCGGCCAGGGCTGGACGCGGAAATAGTCGTTGGTCGTGCCGTTGATCGTGGTGGACCAGTTGGCACCGTTATAGATCGCCGTGCCGCTTGCCTGCGCTTGCGGAGCCACCGCAGTGACGCCGGCAATCTGTTCGCCGATCGCCTCGACATCCTGCTGTTCGAAATCGGGCGGACGCGGCCCGCCGCCGCCACGACCAAAGCCCTGGCCGGGGCGGACCTGGAGGATGTTGGTGCCGAGGCTGGCGATCTGTTGCTGCACGGCCGCCGTGGTGGCGTTGCCGAGCGTGACCATTGCCACAACGGCAGCAACACCGATGATGATGCCGAGCGTGGTCAAAAACGAGCGCAGCTTGTGGCGCAGGATCGAGCGGATCGCGAGGGTGAAGATGGTGCCGAGCATCAGGCGCTGACCCCCGCCCGGGCGCCGGTATCGATCCGCTCGACCAGCCCGTCCTTGAAATGCACGATGGTGCGGGCGAACGCCGCCATGTCGGGCTCGTGGGTGACCATCAGCACCGTGATCCCGCTGTCCTTGTTGAGGCTGGTCAGCAGCTGCATGATTTCCACCGAGCGTTCGGAATCGAGATTGCCGGTCGGTTCATCGGCGAGCAGCACGTCGGGGCTGGTCACGATCGCGCGGGCTATCGCCACGCGCTGTTGCTGGCCGCCCGACAGTTCAGCGGGTGTATGGTCCCACCACGGGTCCAGCCCCACCTTCTCCAGCGCGGCCATGCCCAGCATGTGCCGCGTCTTCTTGTCCTCGCCGCGATAGAGCAGGGGCAGTTCGACGTTTTCGAGCGCGCTGGTGCGGCTGAGCAGGTTGAACCCCTGGAACACGAAGCCGAGATAGCGGCGGCGCAGTAGGGCGCGCTGGTCGCGGTCGAGCGTTTCGACATGGACATTCTTGAACAGAAACTCGCCGCGCGTCGGCACGTCGAGGCAGCCAAGGATATTCATCGTCGTCGACTTGCCCGATCCGGACGGCCCCATCACCGCGACGAAGTCGCCCTGTTCGATGTCGAGGTCGACGCCTTTCAGCGCCTGGAATGCGGTCGGCCCCTCGCCATAGGTCTTGGTGACGCCGCGCAGGCGGATGATCGGGTCAGCCACCCGTGCCGCCTCCCGCGCCGCCGCCGCCGGAGCGGCGCTGACCTCCGCCGCGCTTCGACTGGCCGCCCTTGGACTGGTCGCCGGCAAATTGGCCGGTGATGACCTCCATGCCCGGCTTCAGGTCGCCCGATAGGATTTCGGTCACCTGACCGTTGGTGTCGCCCGTGGTCACCTCGATCGCGCGCGGTTGACCATCTTCGCCCTTCACATAGACAGTCTGCTTGGCACCGCGCGTGATCGTCGCGCTCTTTTCATTGTCCTGCTGACCGCGACGACCGCGGCGCGGAACCAGTGCACCGGCCATCCCACCGCCACTCGACGCCTGCTCTCCCCCGGTGCTGGGGGTAAAGCGCAGCGCTGCGTTCGGGACCAGCAACAGATTGTCCTTCTGCAGCGTCACAATCTCTGCCGTCGCGGTCATGCCGGGGCGCAACTTTTGCTCCGGATTGGCGACCGACAGGATCGCGGCATAGGACACGACCTGTGCGGTCGTACTGGTGGTGCTGGTGGTGGTCTGTGCCGACAGGTTCGATCCGACATCGACGCGCTGGATCACCGCGGGGAATGTCTCGCCGGGGAAGGCATCGACCGTGAAGCTTGCCTTTTGCCCCTGTTTGACCTGGCCGACATCGGCCTCGTCAATCGCGACCTCCAGCTCCATTGCGCTAAGGTCTTCGGCGATGACGAACAGGGTCGGCGTGTTGAACGACGCTGCGACCGTCTGGCCCGGCTCGACCTGACGCGCCAGCACCACGCCGTTGACGGGGGAGCGGATGATCGCCTTGTTCCGCTGGGTCACCGCCGATCGCAGCGCCGCCTGTTGCGAGGTGACCTGCGCCTGGCTGGCGCGCACCGTCGCGACCGCGCGGGCAAGTGCGGCGCGGGCATTGTCGAGCTCGGTCTTGGCCGGGACGCGCCCGCCCGACAGGCGGCTCACTTCCTCGAACCGGGCAAGCTGGCTCCGTGCCTCCGTCAGCGTCGCCTGATTCTGTGCGACCGTCGCCTGGGCGGCGGCGACCGATGCGCGTGCCTGGGTGATCGAGTCGTCGAGCCGCTCGGGGTCGATCAGCGCCAGTGGCTGGCCGGCCGTCACCCGGTCGTTGACGTCCACCAGCACGCGGTTGACCAGACCTGACAGCTCGGAACCGACCTGAACCTGATTGGTCGGCGCGAGCTTGCCCGTCGCGGAGACGGTGACGGTCAGCGACCCCTTCTCGACCGCGCGCGTGGCATAGCCCGCTTCCTCGGTCCCGCCGAACATCTTCCACGCGCCGAACAGCACCGCGACGACGACCAGCGCCAGCGTGATCCATTTGGCATGGCGCTGCCACGCCGGGGTCGTCTTCCCGCCGAGAAACTCGTCGATCTTGGGGTTCGCAGTTGCGTCGGCCATCAATTGCTTCCGGTGATGATTGCGGGGGCGGGGCGGGGACGGTGTCCGGGGTCGGCGCGACCGAGGCGTCCCAGCCGCCGCCCAGCGCGAGATAGAGCTGGATCAGCGCATTCGCCTTGTCCGAGCGGGCCTGATTGAGGCCATTGCGCGCGGAGATCAGCGACGCCTCGGCCTGGCTGAGCGTCAGGAAATCGGCAAGGCCCGCACGGTACGAGCTGCGCGACAGGATCGCGCTGTTGGTGGCGGCGTCGAGCGCGATGGTGAACTCGCGCTCGCGTGCCTGCGCGGTCTGCAGCGCGACGGCGGCGTTCTCGACCTCTTCGATGCCGACCAGCACGGTCTGTTTATAGGCGTAGAAGGCACCATCCGCCGCCGCCTGCGCCGAGCGCACCTGCGCGCGGTTGCGCCCGGCGTCGAAGATGGTCTGGGCGATATTGGCGAAGACCCGCCCGGTGATGACGTCGAACAGGCTGCCGATGCTGCCCGCGCCCGCATCGATGCTGCCGCCAAGCGACAACTGGGGGAAGAGTTGCGCCTCCGTCACGCCGATCTGCGCGACGGCGGCGGCAAGGTTGCGTTCGGCCAGCCGCACATCGGGCCGCTGGCGCAGCGTGTCCGCGGGAATGCCCACCGCGATCCGTTCGGGTCCCTGGGGGATCGGGCGCACCGCCTCCATCTGCGCCTTGAGCGCCCCTGGAGCCTGACCGGTCAGCACGCCGAGGCGGGAGACGGCGCTGTTGTAGCTTGCTTCGATTGACGGCACGGACGCGGCGGTCTGCGCCCGGCTGGCGCGCGCCTGTTCCTGATCGAGCGAGGAGACGAGACCCGCCTGCACGCGAAAGCCCGCAATCTCCAGATTGTCGTCCTGAATGGACAGGCTCTCGCGCGCATTGGCGAGTTGCGCCTGCGCGGCGCGGGCAAGAATGTAGTTGCGCGCGATCTCGCCCTGAATCGACACGAGCGTGGCGGCGTAGCTGTAGCCGGATGCCTCCAATTGCGCGCGGCTTGCCTCGACCCCGCGCCGCACGCCGCCGAACAGATCGACCTGATAATTCACGTCCGCGCCGAGCGAGAAGCTGGTGCTGCCGCCCTGCGACACGGTGGTGACGGTGCCGTCGGGCAGGGTCACCTGGGTGCTGGTGCCGCGGATCGGCTCGCTGCGCGACGCGCCGCCGCCGGCGCTGACCGACGGGAGAAGCGTCGCGCGCGACTGGACCAGCGCCTCGCGCGCCTGACGGAGGCGAGTGACGGACTGCGCCACGTCAAGATTCTGCGTTGCCGCCTGTTCGACCAGTCCGGTCAGCATCGGATCTTTGAACGCGGTCCACCAGCGTTGCAGATCGGCCTGCGCCTGCTGGTCCGCCGCGACCGAGAAGGTGGGCGGAACCCCGAGTTGCGCGGCGCTGCTCGGACGGTAATCGGGTCCGGCGGCACACCCCGCCAAGGGGAAGCGCGGCGATGCCGAGGATCAGAAACGGGCGAACCATCATCTCGCGAAAATGGCTGTCACCTGCGGGAACGTCCACCAAAAGAGTGTCGCAAATTGTAAGCATCCGCGTTGGAACACGCGCGAAACGAATTAGTTGCGCGGGGGATTTACCGCGTCAGCCATTGATCCAGCGCCAGATGCCGGCGGGCATTTGCGCCAGCGGAAGGTGCGCCCAACTCGCCGCGAGCCACAGGATCGTTCCGCCGACGACCGCAATCCTCCCTGGCCACGCAGCGGCACCCTGTGCGCGACCCTGCGCGATGGCGACGAACGGCCAATAGCTGGTCACGCCCTGCCAGCGCGGCCAGAAATCGGGCTGGAGTTTGCGCTTCTTGTCGTCCTGAAACTTTGCGCCGACCAGGGCAAGCAGGCCGATGCTCGTTGCCAGCACAATCTGCGCCGGCTGCGGAAAGACCAGGATATGCACCAGCGCCCACAGGGCGAAGCTCCACATCATCGGGTGACGGGTGATCGCGAACACCCCGCGCGGGCGCGGCACGGCCTTGGGCCTTCCGGTCGGGTCGGGCAGCGCCGGGTTGCCGATCAGCGACCCGACCAACAGCACCGATGCGAGCAGCATGATCGCGCTGGCGGCAGCCCACAGTGCATCGCCGACCGCCCAGAGCGGCGCTTCGTCTGGAATGCGGCCATAGGCGTGGACCATCCAGCCCAACGTGGCGAATGCGACGAGGGAATAGAGCCCAAGAAAAATCCGCTCGCCGACAGCGTCGACCAGCGGCTTTCGCAAGGGATGGGAGAGGAGAAAATGGGTTCCCAGAAACGCCGCACATGCCGCGATCAAAGTTTCCATTTTCCCTCTCCCGGTGTCAGTCGATCAGCGCTTCTCGTCTTCGAGATGCACGCCCGGTGCTTGCGGCTCGGCCAGCTGGGCAGTCCCGGCGAGCTCGCCGTCGTCGCGCAGCGTGTCGAGGTGCATCAGCTTCTTGATCAGTGGCGATACGACCAAGATCGCTACGCCGACGCCGATCGCGACCCAGCCGATCGTGCTGTACACATCCAGCACCGTCTGAACATTTGCCGCCTCACCGCTTGCACTTTCCGAACCCGTCGCTGCGGCGATCAGTCCGGCGACGAAATTCCCGGTGGCTGACGCGAAGAACCAGGTGCCCATGATGAGCGATGCCATATGGGCCGGTGCCAGTCGGTTCATGGCGCTCAGGCCCACCGGTGACAGACAAAGCTCGCCAGTGGTGTGGAGCAGGTAGATCAGGAAGATGAACACGAGCGGGATCATCACGCCATCGCCCGCTCCCGCGCCGCCCGCGACCAACACGAGAAAGCCGATACCAAGTTGTACGACTGCCAGACCGAATTTGGCCGGGGTGGACGGCTCGATGCCCTTGCGACCCAGCGTGGTCCAAAGCCAGGCAAACAGCGGTGCCAGCAGCACGATGTAGATCGCGTTGAGCGACTGGAACATCGACGCCTTGGCTTCCCACCCAAAGATCGTGCGATCGACATGCCGATCGGTGAGCAAGTTGAGGGACGAACCCGCCTGTTCGAACAACGCCCAGAACAGGATCGATCCGACGATCAGGAACATCGCCGCGAAAATGCGGTCGCGATCGTGATTGGAGCGCCCAATGGATTGCCAGATGACGACGAGCAGGGACAATCCGAAGCCGCCGAGCGCCAGATTTTGCGCGGCGCTGTCCGTCATTGCTCCGATGAACATGGCGAGGAATGCAGCGATCGCGAGCGCGCCGCCGAGTGCGAACAGTCCGAGGGGCAGCTTGGGAGCTGCGGCATAGGAGCCGTGGACGAAGACGAAGGTCGCGACGCCCAGGACATAAAGATCAGGATTGTGCCGCCGATGCCCAGCAGGGTGCCCACGACCGCCTGATTCTGCACCAGCCACCAGCACACCACCACGGCGACTAGACCGACCACATACAGCAGCCATTCGAGCTTGATGCCAAGGACCGGCTTGGCAAGTTTTGCGGCGTCGGGGGCTTCGCCCTTGCCCATGAGCAACGGCTTGCCGAGCACGAAGACGATCAGACCCAGCAGCATGCCGACACCGGCCGCGCCGAAGCCGTAGCTCCAGCCATAGGTTTCGCCGAGATAGCCGCAGAGCAGCGAACCAAGCGCCGCGCCGAGGTTAATCCCCATATAGAAGATCGTGTACGCGCCATCACGCCGCACGTCCGTTCGCGGATAGAGTTGGCCGACGATCACCGAGATATTGGCCTTCAGGAAGCCCGAGCCGACAATGATGAAGGCGAGCGCGAGCCAGAAGACGTTGAGGGCGCTGGGATCCTGACCGCCAGTACCCTCGAACCCCATCAGGAAGTGGCCAAAGGTCAGCAGCACTGCACCGTACAGTACCGCCTTGCGCTGCCCCAGATATTTGTCGGCCAGATAGCCGCCCAGCACCGGGGTGATGTACACCAGCGCGGTGTAGGCGCCGTAGATAACGCTCGAAGACTGGTCGGAAAAGAGCCAGTGCTTGGTCAGGTAGAACATCAACAGCGCGCGCATGCCGTAGTAGGAGAATCGCTCCCACATTTCGGCGAAGAAGAGGATGAAGAGGCCGAGCGGGTGGCCCAAAAAGGTTCGCTCGCCGCCCGGTGCGGCTGCTGGTGTGTGCGCCATCGGCACGAAACTCCCTGACATTTCTTGGCCCCTGGGGCCGGATGGCGGGGAGACTAGCGGCGAAAACCCGCATGTGAAGCATGATTGTTACAGTGGAAACCGTGACCGGTTCGGCTTGGCCCATTGCGACTCGTTCGCAATGGCCCTTTGCGGCGGCGGATCGGCGCGCTAACGGGCGCGGATGACTTTCAACGACACCACCACCCCGCTTTCGCTGCTGCGCACCCGCCGCTCGGGCAAGGCGCGCGACCTGATCGCTCCCGGCCCCGACGCGGCACAGCTGCGCGACATCATCGAGATCGCCGTGCGGACGCCCGATCACGGCAAGCTCGCCCCGTGGCGCTTCGTGGTGGTGCCGGGTGAGGCGCGCGATGCCTTCGCGACGGCTTTGGTCGATGCCTATCGCGCCGAGCGACCCACCGCCGCACGGCTGGAGATCGAAGCGATGGAGCAGTTCGCGCGCCAGGCGCCGACGCTGGTGGTGGTGCTGCACGCGCCGAAGGTCGGCAGCCACATTCCGCTGTGGGAACAGGAGCTCTCCGCAGGCGCGGCAACGATGAACCTGTTGCACGCCGCGCATGCGATGGGATTCGCGGCAAGCTGGTTGACCGGATGGGCGGCGTTCAGTGACACGGTGCGCGACCTGTTCGGCACCACGCCGGAGCGGATTGCGGGCTTTGTCTTCATCGGGACCCCCGCCAAGCCATTGGAAGAACGTCCGCGCCCAGATCTGGATGCGATCGTGTCGGACTGGGTAGCTTGAGCGTCAGACGGTTTCAGTAGAAACCGCATTGGGGGTGGAACTTTAATCCCCCGTGCTGTATTAAGGCAGCATGACAGCACTCGAGCATGAAGACAGCCCGGTTTATCTGAAGCTGCGCGCCAGCATCGCGACCGCGATCCTGCGTGGCGAATACCGGGCGGGGGACCAGTTGCCATCGGTGCGCGCGCTCGCCGCCGAACATGGCGCCAACCCGCTGACGGTGGCCAAGGCCTATCAGAGCTTCCAGGACGACGGCTATGTCGAGGTTCGTCGCGGCGTCGGCATGTTCGTGCTGGCCGGAGCGGTCGAACGGCTGAAGCTGGCGGAGCGCGAGCGCTTCCTGACCGGATACTGGCCCAAGGTGCGCGAGCATATCGCGCTGCTGGGGCTCAGCGCGCACGAATTGCTGGATCGTGAGATCGCCTGAACCAGCCGTCACCCCAGCGAAAGCTGGGGTCTCGTGCCTTTAGAGCTAGGCGCGTTGCAGTAGACCCCAGCTTTCGCTGGGGTGACGATCAGGCCGCGAACGTTTCCGCATCCACGGCGTACAACGCCTCCGCGCTCGCCGTTGCCGCCGCCTTGAGCCCCATCGCCTCTGGCACCACCTGCGCGACATAGAAGCGCGCCGCTGCGCCCTTCATCGCCAGGAACGCCGGGTCGCCCTGCGCCTCCGCCGCGATCCGGCCCTGTGCCTCCATCAGCCAGCCACATACCGCGACCGACAGCATCGTGAGGAACGGCGCGGAGCCCGCCAGCCGGTCGTCCATCTCGCTCGCCAGCATGTGCCGTGCGACCTCTTCGCACGCATCGATCAGCGCGATCAGTCCCGCGTCCTGCGCCTCGCCTTTCATCCGCGCGGTCAGCGCCAGCAACGTCGCACCGCCATCCATGCTC
Organism: Sphingomonas sp. J344; assembly: GCF_024700005.1. Lineage (NCBI taxonomy): Bacteria > Pseudomonadati > Pseudomonadota > Alphaproteobacteria > Sphingomonadales > Sphingomonadaceae > Sphingomonas > Sphingomonas sp. J344. Next base: position 2,471,482 of record NZ_JAJONB010000001.1, read on the forward strand.
AGCTTGCGCCCGACCAGATCGGCGGCCTGGATGCCGTTAGTGCCTTCATAGATCGGGGTGATCCGCGCATCGCGGAAATGCTGGGCCGCGCCGGTCTCCTCGATATAGCCCATGCCGCCATGAATCTGGACGCCGATGCTGGCGACCTCATTGCCGATATCGGTGCCATGCGCCTTGGCGAGCGGGGTGAGCAGTTCGACCAATGTCTTCGCCTCCGCATCGCCGGCATTGGCACGGTCGAGCTGGCCAAAGGCGAGATAAACCAATGCGCGCGCCGCCATCGTCTGCGCCTTCATCCGCATCAGCATGCGGCGGACGTCGGGGAATTCGACGATCGTCGCGGGCTTGCCGTTGCGACTGCCCTGCACCCGCTCACGCGCATAGGCGACCGCGCGCTGAGTCGCGCGCTCGGCGACCTCGACCCCCTGAAGCCCGACATTGAGCCGGGCATTGTTCATCATCGTGAACATCGCACGCATGCCGCCCATTTCGGGACCGATGAGCTCGCCGATGCAATCGTCATTGTCGCCAAAGCTGAGCACGCAGGTGGGGGAGGCGTGAATGCCGATCTTGTGCTCGATCGACACCACGCGCACGTCATTGGCCGCACCCGGATTGCCATCGGCGTCGAGGCGGAACTTGGGGACGAGGAACAGCGAAATCCCCTTGGTCCCGGCGGGTGCATCGGGGGTGCGGGCGAGGACGAGGTGGATGATATTGTCCGCCATGTCATGGTCGCCAAAGGTGATGAAGATCTTGGTCCCCTTGATCGACCATTTGCCATCGGCGCGCGGTGTCGCGGTGGTGCGGAGCGCGCCGACGTCGCTGCCCGCCTGCGGCTCGGTCAGGTTCATCGTGCCGGTCCATTCGCCGGTCGACAGCTTGGGCAGATACGCCGCCTGCTGCTCCGGCGTGCCGTGGTGGATCAGCGATTCGATCGCCCCGACGGTGAGCATCGGGCAGAGCGTCAGCGCGAAATTGGCGCTGCCGATCGTCTCCATCACAGCGGTCGCGAGCGAGATCGGTAGCCCCTGTCCGCCGAACGCCTCCGGCGTGCCGATCGTCCCCCAGCCACCATCGACATAGGCCTTGTACGCCGCTGCGAACCCGTCGGGCATGCGCACGCCCTCTGGCGTCCATTTCGCGCCGACCGTGTCGCCGGTGCGGTCGAGCGGTGCCCATTCCCCGGCGGCGAGCGCACCGGCCCCTTCCAGCACTGCATCGAGGATATCGGCATCGACGCCGAGTTCGGCGATCTGCGCGACATGCTCCAGCACGAACCGCTGTTCGGCGATGGCGGGGGTGAAGCTCATTTCGTCCTCTCTCTTGCAGCGCTTTTGCCCGCGCTATAGCCACCGGAAATGACCGCGCCAAATATGCAGATTTTACCGTACGGCGAGGCTGCCATCGCGCAGGCCGCTGCCATCATCGCCGCGGGTGGATGCGTCGCGACTCCGACCGAGACGGTGTACGGGCTGGCCGCCGACGCGACCAATGCAGAGGCGGTGGCGGGCATCTATGCGGCCAAGGGGCGTCCCAGCTTCAACCCGCTGATCGTCCATGTCGCCGATCGCCGCGCGGCCGAAGCGATCGCGATGTTCGACCGCGACGCGCGCGCGCTCGCCGATGCCTTTTGGCCCGGTCCGTTGACGCTGGTGCTGCCGCTGCGCCCCGACGCGCCGATCGCCGGGCTGGTCACCGCCGGGCTGTCGACCGTGGCGATCCGCGTGCCGCAGCATCGCGCGATGCAGGCATTGTTGGCGGCTACCGGAAAGCCGCTCGCCGCGCCGTCCGCCAATGCCAGCGGATCGATCAGCCCGACCCGCGCGAGCCACGTAGCCGCGTCGCTGGCGGATCGCATCCCGCTGGTGATCGACGATGGCGCGACCAGCGGCGGGATCGAATCGACCATCGTCGCGCTCGGCGCGCAGCCGCGCCTGTTGCGGCCGGGCCCGATTTCGGCGGCGGATATCGAGCGCGAGATCGGGCGCTGGCTGGGTGTGGCGGGGGACAAGGTCGAGGCGCCCGGCCAGCTCGCCAGCCACTACGCCCCGCGCAAGCCGCTGCGGTTGAACGCGACCGAGGCGCGCGCCGGCGAGTGGTTGATCGGGTTCAGCGACGTGGCTGGAGACGATACGCTGTCGGCCAGTGGCGATGTCGTCGAGGCGGCGGCCCGGCTGTTCGACGCACTGCACCGCGCCGATGCATCGGATCGCGCGGGAATTGCCGTCGCGCCGGTGCCTGACGGCGGGATTGGGCTGGCGATCAACGACCGGCTGCAGCGGGCTGCGGTGCGTTGATTGTCGCGTCACCGGGGTGACGGCAAGCGCTACGCCCCCTCTTTCGCCTTCAACCGCTCGGCAAAGCTCTTGCGCAGCTTGTTGAGCTTGGGCGGGATCACGCCCAGGCAATAGGGGTTCCGCTGGCCTTCGCCTTCCCAGTAATTCTGGTGATAATCCTCGGCCGGCCACCAGGTGTCGGCATGTTCGATCGTCGTGACGATCGGCGCGGGCCATTCGCTGGCATTGCGTTCGATCCCTGCGCGCGCCGCCGCTTCCTGTTCGGGCGACTGGGGGAAGATCGCCGAGCGATATTGCGTGCCGACATCGCCGCCCTGACGGTTGAGCGTCGTCGGATCATGCGTCGCGAAGAAGATGTCGAGCAGATCGTCATAGCGGATCTGTTCGGGATCAAACGTCACCTTCAGCGCCTCGGCATGGCCGGTATCGCCGCCGCACACCGCCTTGTAGGTCGGGTTGTCGACATGGCCACCGATATAGCCGCTTTCGACCGACTCGACGCCGATCAGGTCCTTGAACACGGCCTCCACGCACCAGAAGCAGCCACCCGCGAGGATTGCGGTTTCGGTAGTCATTCGCTTCAACTCCTTGCTACGAGGCCCAAGATAGGATTGAGCGCAACGCGCAACTAGGGGTGAGACGAAGATGCGCGACGGCACGGTGATGGTGACGGGCGGGGCGGGCTATATCGGCAGCCATGCGGTGCTCGCGCTGCTCGATGCGGGGTGGCGCGTCGTCGTTTTGGACAATCTGGTCACGGGTTTCGACTGGGCGGTCGATCCGCGTGCAGCGTTGATCGTCGCCAATATCGCCGATGAGGACAAGGTCCGCGCCGCGATCCGAGAGCATCAGGTGACCGCGATCATGCACTTCGCCGGGTCGGTGGTGGTGCCGGAATCGGTCAGCGATCCGCTCAAATATTACCGCAACAACACCGCCGCCAGCCGCAGCCTGATCGAGAGCGCAGTGGCGGAAGGGGTGAAGCATTTCATCTTCTCCTCCACCGCCGCAACCTATGGAATCCCGGAGGTCGTGCCGGTACGCGAGGAGGCGCCGAAACAGCCGATCAACCCCTATGGCATGTCCAAGCTGATGACCGAGATCATGCTGAAGGACGTCGCCGCCGCGCACCCGATCAACTATTGCGCGCTGCGCTATTTCAACGTGGCGGGCGCTGATCCCGAAGGGCGCAGCGGACAGAGCACGGCGGGCGCCACTCACCTGATCAAGGTCGCAGTCGAGGCGGCGACGGGCAAGCGCGACGGGGTTTCGGTATTCGGCACCGATTTCGCGACACCCGACGGCACCGGGGTGCGCGACTATATTCATGTCAGCGACCTTGCCGCCGCCCATGTCCATGCGCTCGACCTGCTGATCGCCGATCCGGGGAGCAGCCATACACTGAACGCCGGTTATGGGCGTGGCTATTCGGTGCTCGAAGTGCTCGACGCGGTCGATCGCGTGACCAATGTGACGATCGAGCGCCGAATGGAGGGCCGCCGCGCGGGTGACCCGGACGAGCTGGTGTCGGACAATCGCGCGATCCTGGCGGCGCTGCCGTGGCGGCCGCAATATGACGATCTCGACCGCATCGTCCGCGATGCGCTCGCCTGGGAACGCAAACTGGCAGAGAGGCAAGTGCAATGATCGAGCTGTTCCTGTCCGCCTTTGCAATGCTGTTCGTGGTGATCGACCCGCCCGGCTGCGCACCGATCTATGCCGGGCTGACCAAGGGCGCGCGCCCGACCCAGCAGCGCGCGATGGCGGTGCGCGCGGTGATGATCGCCACCGCGATCCTGCTGGTGTTTGCGCTAGTCGGCGAAGCTCTGCTCCGGACGCTCGGCATCAGCCTCAGCGCGTTCCGCATCGCGGGCGGGATCATGCTGTTCATCATCGCGCTCGAGATGGTGTTCGAGAAGCGCCAGGAGCGCCGCGAGGATCGCGCGGAAAAGGTGATGCAGACGCCGGAGGTCGAGGATGTATCGGTGTTCCCGATGGCGATGCCGATGATCGCGGGACCGGGGTCGATCGCGACGATCATGCTGCTGGTCTCACGGGCGGAAGGGCCGGGCGAGACTGCAGCAGTGTTCGGCGCACTGTTGCTGGTGCTCGCGCTCACCCTGTTCGCACTGCTGGCCGCAGGACCGCTGATGCGGGTGCTCGGAGCAAAGATCGAATCGGTCATTACCAGGTTGCTCGGCGTGCTGCTCGCGGCGCTGGCGATCCAGTTCGTGATCGACGGAGTGAAGCGGAGCTTCGGGGTTTAGGGCGCGAGCCTCAGCGGTCGTACCGGATGCGCCACAGCCGGTAGGGGGGCGCCTTTGGGCAGCGGCATCGGCTCCAGCCAGTCGGGGACGTTGCCCTTGGCCAACTGACCGTAGAACCCATCCTTCGCCCGTGCGCGGTACATCGTCGTCTCGGCCATATTGGGGCAGACCAGCAGATATTGCGCGTCATAACGCCGCGCGATGCCGCGAAACGCCTGCGGTGCGCCCTTGAAGGCGTGGTGGACGTCGAGGATCGCGCGCTCGTTGCGGTGATAGGGGCCGGCGATGCCCTTGTGCCGCGTCATCACGATCAGGCGCGGGCCAAGGTCGACATGGGTGAACAGGGTCGAGGGGGGGCAAAGCGCGGTCGAGGGTCCGCATCGCGGCGGCGCTCATGCAGCGGCTGTTCGCCTTGCTTACCGCGACACGGACCTTGCTCGGCGGGCCGTTGACCGGGAGATACTTGACCACGAACCCGGCGAAAAGGCCGGATACCATGAGGAAGGCGGCGACCGATCCCAGCACGCGCACGGCCATCCACTTATGCCCCAGAAACCACGGCATGACCGTCCAGGCGAGCCACACCGCGCCCGGCACCGCGAGCAGCTGTGCCGCCGGTCCCGCGCGCACCTGCCACAACAGCATCGCTCCGGCGAAGGCGGTGAACAGGCCGATCGCGACCCAGGCGACCAACTGGTCGGCGGTCTTCGCACGCCATGCGGCGAACCCCGCGCCGATGATGCCGATCACCGGCAGCACCGCCATCGGAAACGCCATGCCGAAGCTGTGCTTGTAGATCGGCCGGGCCTCTCGGACATTGTTGAGCCAGGTTTCGGCCAGCTCGTCCGACACGCCTTCCGGGCGCTGGAGGCAATTCGGGAACAACCCTGCGAACCCGCCCGCGACGATGCTGCCTGCGATCACGGCAAGGCCCAGCCGGAGAAGTCGATTGGCGGGATTGGCGAGGCTCAGGAGGAACAACAGCGCCCCCGCCGCGACCATCACCGACAGCCACACTGGGGTCAGCGCATCGCAGCGCATCGCGTAATTGGCATTGGACGCAAACAGCACGAAGCCCGCGCTGCTCCCGCCCGCGAGGCTGAGGCCATAAGCGCGCATCCGCGGCATTTCGTCGCGGTCCCACACCCAGCGCAGCGCGACGATCGCTCCGGCCATCGCGCAGAACGGCAGCAGTTCCAGCCCGATCGTCAGCGAGCCCGCGCTCGCCAAACCGACGGTGAGGCCGCCGCGCGTGCGCTGCGGGTCGGCAATGCCCATCACGGCGAGTGCGAGAAAGGCGAGCTGCCAGCCATGATGGTCGATGCGCAGCGGCACGAACTGCGCCATCGTCGCGGTGCAGCCCATCAGGATGATGATCGCCAGCGTCCATGCGGCGGGCGCGATCAGCCGGCGGACGGCAGCGCCCATCGCCAGCATCGTCACGGCGAGTGGAAACAGCGGCGCGATCCCCGCCGCCAGCCGTTCGGCCATCGCCGTGCCGGTAAACGGCTGGAACAGCAGGATCAGCCCCGCGATCGGCAGGTCGACGAGGCGCGACCAGTGGATGTCCAGACCGTTCGGCGGGCTGAGGCGATATTGCCGCAGGTCATACCAGTCCTGCCCGGCGAGCAGGCCGCGTACCTGCATCAGCCGCATATTGTCGTCGGTATCGCTCAGCGTGAGCGCGTTGATCAGCCCCCAGCGCTGCCACAGATACCAGCCCGCGATGACGGCCCAGGCCAGCAGGGCCCAGCGCACCCATCGCGCGGTCAACTCGTGTTCGAGGTCGAACCCCGCGAATCGTGTCGAACTCAAAACTGCTTCCCCTTCTGCAGCGCGAGCATTAGGGCGGCGCGCGAGTTCAGGGCAAGGCGGGCGTGGCTTCACTCATTCATCGACTGGACGATTTGCGGCGGAGCGGGATGCTCGGCCAGCTGATCCGTTTCGGCATCGCGGGGGGCATCTCCACCGTGATCTATTCGGCCGTCTATCTGCCGCTGGTGTGGTGGGTGTTCCCGAACCTCGCCGTTGCGGCGGTGCCATTCGCCTTTGCGGTCGCGGTCACCTGCGGCTTTTTCCTGCATAGCTTCTGGAGCTTCAAGGGGCATGGCAGCCGCGACAATAGCGGGCGCCAGCACTTCAAATTCCTGATCGTCCAGGGCTTTGGGCTGTTGCTCAACGCGCTGTTCACCTGGGTGCTCGCCGACCTGATGCACTATCCCGAATGGGTGCCGCTGATCCCGATCGTGACCGTAACCCCCGTCGCGACATTTGCACTCAACCGCCAATGGGTGTTTGGGTAGAGGGTCTGAACTCACTTGAAACGAGGATCGAGATCGCCCGTGGAAGGCCGCCGACAAGGAGCGCAGCGCAGACGCGTAGCAGCGCTACGCGCAAGCAAGCGACGCTGCTCGGCGGCCTTCCACGGGCGACCGCGCAGGGCGGGCCGAATTTGGCGCCATGCGTCGTCGATCGTCGGTCACGATGTAATCCCATCGCTCCCTCCTCTCCCCTCGCCTGGCGCCAAATTCGGCTCCGTCTCGACCTCGTTTTAAGTGAGTTCAGACCCTAACATGGACCGCATCGTTTACGACCGCATGGCCGAGCATGATTCCACCCATTGGTGGTATGTGGCGCGCCGCGACATCCTCGCCGATTATATCGCGCGCTATGTAAAGCCGCCCAAGGACGCGCGAATTCTCGAGATCGGCTGCGGCACCGGGCACAACCTCCCCATGCTCGGCGCGTTCGGGCAGGTCGACGCGATCGAAATCGACGCCGCCGCGCGCAGCGTCGCCAGCGCACGACTGGGCAAGGAAGTCGGCAGCGCGCCACTGCCCGAGTTGAGCGGTGTGGCCGAGGGTCAATATGACCTGATCGCGGTGCTCGACGTGGTCGAGCATGTCGAGGACGATGTCGCCGCGCTTGCCGGCATGGCCAAGCGGCTGAAGCCCGGCGGGACGATCCTGATCACCGTGCCGGCGCATCAATGGATGTGGAGCGCGCATGACGTGGTGAACCACCATAAGCGCCGCTATTCCAAGGCGACACTGACCGCCGCGCTGGAAAAGGCGGGGCTGAAGTGGCGCAAGCTGCGCTGGTTCAACTCGCTGCTGTTCCCCGCTGCAGTCGCCGCGCGACTGGCGGGCAAGCTGACCGGCAAGGACGACAGCGACGATTCGCCACCGCCGGGGCCGCTCAACTGGGCGTTCGAAAAGATCTTCGGGCTAGAGCGCCATCTGCTCGGCCGCGTGCCGATGCCGCCCGGCCTTTCGATCATCGTGCTGGCACAGCCGAAGTAAGCGATAGCCGCCACGCGACGCGGATACTGGTCGCGAACACGGGCGCGTAGCTGCGCAACTCGTTGCTCGCCGCCGCGTCGAAGGTGCGGAAACGGGCCTGTGACTCCATCGCCCCGGCCATTGCCGCGCGCAACCGGCTGCGGGCTTCGGCTTCCAGTCCGGGGCGGGTGGCGAGCAGGTCGCCCAGGCTCCACTCGCCGATAATGCGGTCGCGATTGTCGGGGGGCAGGAAGCGCGCCTTGATACTCAACGCCTGCCGGTAGCGATCCTCCGCCTCCGCGGTCATCCCGGCGGCGCGGTAATTGGCGGCGAGGCCGTTGAGCAGGTTGGCGACGTCCGGATGATCCGCGCCCGATGCGGCGGTGAACATCCGCATCGCCTCGTTCAACAGATCGCGACCCTGCGTGAGGAAGGCGCGTTTGCGCAGCGGATCGAGGCCGCCGCTATCCTCCATGTCGGTGGGTGCGACCACCGAACGGGTGGCCCCCGCGCGCCGCCGGAACATTGGCGGGATCACCGTTGCGGTCGCCATGCGGTAGAAATTATTGCCGCGATTGTTGAGAAGAATGGCGAGGTCGGGGTCGCCGATCTGGCGAGCAATCGTCACCGCTTCTGCAAACAACGGTTCGGCGTCGAATGCCTTGCCCTGCGCTGCCAGCACCTCGGCCATGGCGTTGAGCGCCCAAGCCAGCTCCATCGCTCCCGGCGACACGGCGCGCTGAATGTCGAGCGAGCGCCGCGCCAGCGCCCCCGCCTCGTTCAGCGCGCCGCGCGCCATCGCCAGCGCGGCGAGCTGGCGCAGGCTGCGCGCGGTGTCGCCATGCTTCTCGCCAAGCTTGGCCAGCCGGATCTCGAACGCGCGACGATAGAGCGGTTCGGCGTCGTTGAGGCGCAACTGCATCGCCAGATTGTCGGCGAGCTTCTCCGCAGCATCTGCCGCCGCGACAGTAGCGGAGCCGCGCCGCTGGACCTGTTCATAGTGCGTCCGGCGCGCGCGCTCGGCGTCGGCGTAGCGCCCCGCCGCTTCGAGCGCGGGGGGCGTCCTGGACCAGCATCATCGCGGCGAGCAGCATGGCCTTCTCCCCCTCATCGGGGGCGGCGTCAGTTCGCTTCGGCGACCGCCACCAATGCCGCGTCGATCATCGGCGTTCCCGACGCATCCCCCGGCACATCATTGGCATAGGCGGCGAAGGTGAGCAATTTTCCACTCTTGCCAATCATATAGCCGGCGAGCGCGTTGGTCGCGTTGATCGTCCCGGTCTTGGCGAAGATGCGGCCTTCCAGCGCGGTGCCCTTGAACCGGCGCGACAGGGTACCATCGACCCCGCCGACCGGCAGCGTCTCACGCCACGCCGCGCCCCAGGGCTGGCGCGCGATCCAGTCGAGCAGGGTGACCATGCCGCGCGGCGCGATGCGGTTATAGGTCGACATGCCCGATCCGTCGGAGAAATCGAACGCGGTGCGCGGCACCCCGGCGGCGGCGAACAATGCGGCAACCCGCTTCTGCCCGTCGGCGACCGATCCGGTCCCCTCGACCAGCCCGGTGCGGCGCAGCAGCAATTCGGTGTGCAGGTTTTGGCTGACCTTGTTGATCGTGTGCACATCCTCCGCCAGCGGAGGCGGGGTCAGTGCGGCGAGCCACACCGGAGCGGGTGGGCGCGGGGGCGGGGCGGCGCGCTTCGCCGGATCGTCGGTAGCGGGATCGAGCGTGCGATAGCGCGAGGTGATCGTGCCGCTCACCTTCACCCCGCGCTCGCGCAGCATCGCGGCGAGCCGCCATGCTGCATAATGCGCCGGGTCGTCGATGCCGAAGCGGATCGTCTGGGGCGTCGCGTCGGCGGCGATGGTGCCGGTGAAGCGGATCGTTCGGTCAAAGGGGAGGCGGTCGAAATCGATATCGGTCTTGCCGCCCGCGACAGTCACGACGCGATTGTCGATCTTTACATAGCCGAGATGCTCGACCTTCGGTGCCTCGCCCGGCTTGCCCGGGGTGACGGTCGCGGCCAGCTCGTTATCGTCGAGGGTGAGCGCGGAATTGGCGGTGCCGTAGCGCGACGGGATGTTGTTCCAGCTCATCCCCGAGCTCCAGCGTTCGTCGGGGAACAGGGTCGCGTCGCCGGTGATGTTGCGGACCCGGCGGATACCTGCTGCGATGGCGTTGGCGAGCTGGCCGAGGCAGTTGGTGACGCAATCCGCCGCGCTCGACAGGCGGGCGTCGCCGCGCCCGGTCAGGATCACGTCCTTGCCCTCGACCCGCACCGCCGCGCCGCCGCTGGTGTCGGGCGCGGTGATCGCGTCAGGCATTGTCCACCATGCTGCGGCCGTGGTCACGATCTTGGTGTTGGACGCGGGGATGAAGCGCTCGTCCGGGCGGATCGACACGATCTCACGCCCCGCGCCATCGCCGACGACCAGCCCGAAGCGCGCGCCGGTCGGGGCCTTGGCGAACTCCGCTTCGACCCGGTCGCGCAACGACGGCGCGTCCTGTGCGAGAACCGGCGCGGCGAGCGCGAGCGCGGCAAGGGCAAAGGCGTGCTTCACAGCAGCGTCGGCGGTTCAGGCTTGCGCTTGGGCGTCTTGGTGGGGGCGGGTGCGGGTTCGTCGGTGTCGGCGCGCGGGGGCGCGAACGGCGCGACGGTGACCTCCCCGAATCCTGGAAGCGGTAGCCGAGTGAGGCGTGACCCTTCACCGGCCCCGCCACATCGGCGACGAGGTAGAGCGGACGCCGCTTCGATTCGACATAGAGGCGGCCGAGATACTCACCGATCATGCCAAGCACGAACATCTGCACCGCGCCGAGGAACACCACCACCAGCATCGTCGAGGTCCAACCCTGCACCGCGTTGCCGAACAGCCACCCGACGACGATGTAAAGGAACAGCAGCGCCGACAGGCCGGTGAGTGCGAGACCGACATGGCTGGCGAAGCGGAGCGGCGCGGTCGAGAAGCCGGTCACCGCATCGAGCGCGAAGCGGACCATCTTGGCCAGCGGATATTTAGTCTCGCCGGCGTGGCGCTCATGCCGGTCATAGACGAACGGTACCTGGCGGAACCCGACCCAGGCGACCATGCCGCGAATGAAGCGCGCCTGTTCGGGCAGTGACAGAAAGGCGTCGAGCGCACGGCGGGTCATCAGGCGGAAATCGCCGGTGTCGAGCGGGATCGGCGTGTCGGTGATCCGGTCGAGCATGCGGTAGAAGAGCGCGGCGGTCGCTTTCTTGAAAAACGTCTCGCCATCGCGCTTGCGGCGCACCGCATAGACCACGTCCGCGCCCTGTTCGCGCATGGTCGCGCGCATGTCGGACAGCAGCTCGGGCGGGTCCTGAAGATCGGCGTCGATCACGAGAATCTCCTCGCCCGCGCACAGGTCGAGCCCGGCGGTGAGCGCAAGCTGATGCCCGTGGTTGCGCGACAGATTGACCGCGACCAGATGCGGGTCGGCGGCTGCCAGTCGCTGCATTACCGCCCAGCTGCCATCGCGCGACCCGTCATTGACCAGCACGATTTCATAATCGTCGCCAACCGCGGCGCGCGCCGCTGCGGAAACGCGACCGTGGAGTAGCTCGAGACAGCCTTCTTCATTGTAGCACGGCACGACGACCGAGAGCTTGGGACGTTGCATGCGACGGCTTCTAACGCGGCGCGCGGCCTTCGTCATGCGCGATTTATGCCGACGTGGTTGACACCCGAAACGACGCCGCCTACTCGAACCGCAAATGAGAATCACTCGCATTCGCAAGTTGAAGGGGTTTGGTATGAAGTCGCAGCGTATCGTTCTTGTCTCGGGAGTCGCGCTCGCCGCGCTGCTCGCTTTGCCCGCGCGGGCAAACGACGCGGATGCCGACCCCAAGGACGTCGTCACCATCACCGCGACCCGCACGCCGATTGCGACGCAGGATGCGCCCGCGACCGTCAGCGTGATCGACGAAGCGCAGATCGCCGATGAACTCGTCACCGACATCAAGGAACTGGTGCGGTTCGAGCCGGGGGTGAGCGTCGCGCGCCAGCCGACCCGCTTCGGCGCGGCGCTGGGCACCACGGGGCGCGCGGGCAATGAGGGGTTCACGATCCGCGGCCTCGGCGGCAACCGCGTGTTGATCCAGGTCGATGGCGTGCGCGTCCCCGACGGGTTCACGTTCGGCGCGCAGGGCGTGGGGCGCGGCGACTATGTCGACCTCGGCCTGATCAAGTCGGTCGAGATTCTGCGCGGCTCGGCGTCGGCGCTTTACGGCAGCGACGGACTGGCGGGCGCGGTCAGCTTCATCACCAGCGATCCCGAGGATCTGTTGCGCACGGGGCAGAATGTCGGTGGCCTCGTGCGTGCGGCCTATTCCTCCGCGGACAACGAGTTCAGCGAGACCGCGATCCTCGCCGGGCGCTCGGGCGACTGGTCGGTAATGGCGGCCTATACGCGCCGCGACTTCCATGAATATGAGAATCGGGGGACCGTCGGTGGCACCGGCGCGGCGCGGACCCAGCCCAACCCGCAGGATGGACGGTCGAACGCCGCGCTCGGGCGGCTGGTCTGGGAGAGCGGCGGGCACCGCATCCGTCTGACCGGCGAGTATCTCGACACGCACCTCTACACCGATGTGCTGACCGGCCACAGCGCGAGCGTGCTCAACCTCGACGCGACCGACACCGGCCATCGCTGGCGCGCAGGACTCGACTGGAGCTGGCAGGGCGACGGCACGATCGAGGCGGCGCGGCTCGCCGTCTATCTTCAGGATTCGGAGGACAGCCAGTTCACGTCCGAGGATCGCAACCCGGCGGTCGATCGCACGCGCCTCAACATCTTCGCCAACCGCGTCTACGGCGCAGCGGGCGAAGCGCGGCTGAACTTCGGGACGGCGGAGGCGCCGCTGCGGATCATCCTGGGTGGCGACGTCAGCCGGACCGAGCAGCAGGGACTGCGCGACGGGACCGTCCCGCCGGCGGGCGAAACCTTCCCGACCCGCGCCTTCCCCGATACCGACTATACGCTGATCGGCTTGTTCGCGGCGGGTGAAGTGGCGCTTGGTCCTGTGACGCTGCACCCGGCGCTGCGCTTCGACCATTTCGACCTGTCCCCCGATACGAGCCAGACCTTCCCGGGCATCACTCCGGTCGCGCAGAGCGGGTCGCGTGTGTCGCCCAAGATCGGCGTGGTCGCGAAGCTGGGCGAGCGCGTTCGCCTGTTCGCCAACTATGCGCAGGGGTTCAAGGCGCCCGAACCGAGCCAGGTCAACGCCTTCTTCGGCAATCTCGGCTTTGGCTATATCGCCGCGCCCAACCCCGATCTGCGCCCCGAAACCAGCGCCAGTTTCGAAGCAGGCGTGCGCTTCCTCAGCGACAATGTCCGGCTCGACGTCACCGCCTTCCACGCCGATTATGACGACTTCATCTCGCAGGAGGTGGTCGGCGGCAGCTTCACCCCGACCGATCCGGCGATCTACAAGTTCATCAACATCGACAAGGCCGAGGTCGAAGGGATCGAGGCCAAGTTCGAGGCGTGGAGCGACACCGGCTTCACCGGCCGCCTCTCGATCGCCTACGCCACGGGTGACGAGATTGCGCCGAGCGGCACCCGCTCGCCCCTGCTGACGGTCGATCCGTTCAAGGTCGTGATCGGCGCGGGCTGGCGCGATCCGGGCGGGCGGTTCGGCGGGCAACTCATCGCCACGCACAGCGCGAAGAAGGAAACCGACCGCGCCGGCGGCGGCTACACCCCGCCCGCCTTCACCACGCTCGACCTCACCGCATTCGTCAAGGTCACTGACAGCATCACGCTGCGCGGCGGCGTCTTCAACCTGACCGACGAAACCTATGCCTGGTGGAGCGATGTGCGCGGCCTGTCGCCGACTTCAACTATCAAGGACGCCTACACCCAGCCGGGCCGCAACGGCAGCGTGTCGGTCAGCTTCCGCTTCTGAATACCGACATCAACGGAGGGTAAGGTGAAACACTGGATTCGATTGAGCATCGCCGCCGCGCTGCTGACCGCAACCGCCGCCCCGGCGCTGGCCGACGGCCCCGTGCGGGTGCGCACGCCCGAGGAAGAGAAGGCGAGTTTCGAGGCCGACCGCCGCGACATTCTGGCGATGGCTGGTAACTACAAGGTCAAGTTCGACATGCGCGAATCGACGCCGTGGCGTGGGGGCTATGCGCCGATCGAGGCGAAGATTTCGGGCGGGCATGAATCGGTCCGCGTGATCGAGGATACCGGCCGCATCATCCGCCTTCAGCACCTGCTGGTCGTGACCCATGAGGGCAAGGACCACGTCATCAAGCATTGGCGACAGGACTGGGAATATGAGCCGGAAAAGGTGCTGGTCTATTCCGGCCCCGACAGCTGGACCTGGGAAGAAGTGCCCGAACGCATGCGCGCCGGCCGCTGGTCGCAGACCGTGTATCAGGTCGATGACAGCCCGCGCTATGGCGGCTGGGGCCAGTGGACGACCGAGGGCGGGGTCCGGCGCTGGCGCTCCAACTGGATCTGGCGTCCGCTCGCCCGCCGCGATGCGGTGCGCGGGCCGGTCTATGACCGCTATCTCGGCATCAACCGCCACCAGAACTTCCCCGGCGGCTGGGTCCATTGGCAGGACAACACCAAGATGGGCCAGTTCGACGGCAAGCTTCAGCCGGTGGTGCAGGAATATGTGCTGAACACCTACACCAGGTTCGACGGCTACAGCGTCAAGGCGGCGGACGAGTATTGGGCGGCGACCAAGGGCTATTGGGCCGCAGTGCGCGCCGAATGGGACCGCATCGCTGCCGTCAAGAACGGCATCCGCATCACCGAAGCGGCCGAGTCCGGCACCGTGATCGCCAGCCGCCTGCTGGAAATCGCTGGCGACGTCCGGTCGGGCAAGCTTGCTGAAGCTGATGCGATCAAGACGGCCAAGGCGCTAATGGATCAGGCCACCCGCGCTGCGAACTGACGTGACCCTCCGGCCCGCGCAACCGTGCCGGTTCCTGCCTGCCCCGGACTTCAGCCCCTGCGGCGGGCGTTTTGGTGGTTGAGGAACGGCGAGATTGGGTAGAGCGTCGCGCGTCCAATTTGGATCGCTCTACTGCCGTTTGCCCTGAGCTTGTCGAAGGGCAGGGGGCTGCCCTCCGTGAGCGCGGCAGCGGTGCTTCGACAAGCTCAGCACAAACGACTGTGTAAGCCTGCCTTGCGCCCTAAACCCGCTCCGCCGAACTCACCGCGTCCGCCGCGCGGAGTGCCGCGATCAGTTTCATCAGATGCGCGGCGTCGCGCACCTCGACGTCGATCAAGTTGGTGTGGAAGGTCGTGTCGCGCGTGTCGAAGCGGATGTTGAGGATGTTCGCCTTGTGCTGGCCGAGCAGAGTCGCGACCGCGCCGAGCGCGCCGGGTTCGTTTTTCAGCGTCACCGCGATGCGCGCAGTGCCCCCCCTCCGCCTTGTCGCCCCAGCCGATATCGACCCAGTCCTGATCCTCGACGGCGTCGAGCCGGGAGCAACTGATCTGGTGAATTTCGATCGGGGCGTCGGGGTGGCGCACGCCGACGATGCGGTCGCCGGGGACGGGGTGGCAGCACGCGGCAAGCGTGAAGGCGACGCCCGGGGTCAGCCCCTTGATCGAGATCGGCATGCGCTGCACCGGCTGGAGCAGCGCTTCGTCGGCGGTCGATCCAGGCATCAACGCTTCCATCACCTGCGCATCGGTGACTTTCTGGCGCGCGATCGCCTCCATCAGTGCGTCGGCATCCTCCAGCTTGAGCCGGGTCAGCGCCGCGCCAAGCGCTTCCTCGCCGATCGGCACCGGCAGTCGGCCGACAATCTCGTCATAGAGCTTGCGGCCGAGCGCGATGGTCTCGTCGCGCTCCTTGTGGCGCAGATGGCGGCGGATCGCGGCGCGCGCCTTGCCGGTGATCGCGAAGTTGAGCCAATTGTCCTGCGGCCGCTGCGCCTTTGAGCGCAGGATCGCCACCTGATCGCCCTGCGCGATCTCGGTGCGCAGCGGGACGACGCGGCCATTGACCTTCGCGCCCACCGCCTGGTCGCCCAGATCGGTATGCACCGCATAGGCAAAGTCGATCGGCGTCGCGCCCTTGGGCAACTGGATCAGCTCACCCTTGGGCGTGAAGGCGAAGATGCGATCCTGATACATCGCCATCTTGGTATGTTCGAGCAGCTCCTCGGGGCTTTCGGCCTGTTCGAGGATATCGACCAGATCGCGGATCCAGCTGACCTGCGTGTCGGGGCGCACCGCATTCTGCTTGTACGACCAGTGCGCGGCGAGGCCATGTTCGGCCTGGCTGTGCATTTCGCGGGTGCGGATCTGGATTTCGACGCGGGTGTCGCCGGCATGGATGATGCTGGTGTGCAGCGAGCGATAGCCGTTGCGCTTGGGCGTCGAGATATAATCCTTGAACCGCCCCGGCACCATCGGCCAGCGGCGATGGATGATGCCGAGCGCGCGATAGCATTCCTCTTCGCTGTCGACGATCACGCGGAACGCCATGATGTCGGACAGCTGCTCGAAGCTGACGTGCCGCTCCGACATCTTCTTCCAGATCGAATAGGGGTGCTTCTCGCGCCCCGAAATCTCCGCCTCGACTCCGCCGCGCGAGAGCAGCAATTTGAGACCCGAGCCGATCTTGGCGATGCGGTCCTCGCCTTCGACGGTCAGCGCTTCTAGCCGCCTGGTGATCGACTCATAGGCTTCGGGCTCGAGCTGCTGGAAGGCGAGCGTCTGCATCTCCTTCATGAATTCGTACATGCCGATCCGCTCGGCGAGCGGGGCATAGATGTCCATCGTCTCGCGCGCGATCCGTCGCCGCTTCTCGGGCTTCGCGATATGGTGCAGCGTGCGCATATTGTGCAGCCGGTCGGCGAGCTTGACCAGCAGCACGCGGATGTCGTCCGACATGGCGAGCAGGAATTTGCGGAGGTTCTCCGCGGCGCGCTCGCTTTCGGTCTGCGCCTCGATCTTGGACAGTTTGGTGACGCCGTCGACCAGCCGCGCGACGCTGGGGCCGAACTTCGCCAGAATCTCTTCGGGGGTGGCGACGGTATCCTCGATCGTGTCGTGCAGGATCGCCGTCGCGATCGTCTCGTCGTCGAGATGCAGGTCAGTCAGAATGCCGGCCACCTCGATCGGGTGGCTGAAATAGGGGTCGCCGCTGGCGCGCTTCTGGCTGCCATGCGCGTGCATCGAAAACACATAGGCGCGGTTGAGCAGCGCCTCATCGGCTTCAGGGTCGTAGGACAGGACCCGGTCGACTAGTTCATATTGACGCAGCACCGGTCGAAGATGGGGGCGGGTGGTGCTGCTTTGCAACAGGATTCACGCGGAACGGGCACCGGCGCTGGCCGATGCCCGTTCAGTGTTGCGTCAAGGTGACGGGTGTGGCGCGATTACTTCGCGCGGGCGTTGCACGCCGCAAGCGCCTCGGCGTCGAATGCGGTGCCGCCGACTGAGAAGCTGGACAGCGCGCCGACGCGCTGCACGACGCGCTCGCACATCACCTTCTCGCTCATCGTCGACTTCGGCGCGGCGCAGATGCCGTCCTTGCACTTCCAGACAGTGGTCTGGGTGATGAAGCTGGCCTTCTTCGGCGCTTGGACCGGGGTGGCAGTGTAGTGGCCGGACTGGGCAAAAGCGGGGGTCGCGGCGCTGACGAGGCAGAGCGCGGCAGCGGCGATCGGGGCAAGGCGGATCATGATACTCTCCCTGGGGTGCACTGCAACAAAGGTTGCGAATCACTACTTACTCCGATAGGTTTTCAGTTGCAACTAGAAACTGTTGCTGCACCGCAAGGAACTAATCGCGTTGTGTGGCCGTCAAAATGAGGTAGATTCAGCGGTTATGGGCCACAATGGACTGCGAGAGCCGCTTCGACAGCTCGCCAACAACTGCAGCCTTCCGGCCGCGCTGGAGGCGATGGGAGAGCGCTGGTCGTTCCTGATCCTGCGCGCGTCGTTCAACGGCCTGTATCACTTCGAGGAGTTCCAGTCGGAGCTAGGCATCGCCCGCAACATTCTCGCCAACCGCCTCGCGCGGTCGGTCGATCATGGCATCCTCGCGCGACAGACCTGTGACGACGATCGTCGCAAGGTCGAATACCGACTGACCGAAAAGGGGTTTGCGCTGCTCCCGACCATGGTTGCGCTGCGGCAATGGGGTGAGCGCTGGGAGACAGGAATGCCCGCGACGCCGGTGCTGGTCGACGCGCGCGACCATCGCCGCATCGCGCCAGTTCAGGTGATGAGCCATGATGGGCGCGTGCTGGGCAAGCACGACCTGATCTGGTCGCTGCCTGAAGATGTTGTCGGGGAAGGCGCAGTCGAAGCCGCTGAATAGTCACGCGGCGGCGAGTTCGCTGCGGTTGCGGCCGCGCGATTTGGCACGGTAGAGTGCGACGTCGGCAATGCGGAACACTTCGTCGGACGACAGGTCGGGGCCGATCGGCGCGATGCCGACACTGACGGTGATGGTGAACGTCGCGCCGCCGGCATGGATACGAGCGTCCTGAAGCGAGTTCCGCACCCGCTCGCACGCTGCCAGCGCGGCGGCGGTCGACAGGCCCGGAAACAGCACCGCGAATTCCTCGCCGCCCAGTCGCCCGATCACATCCTCGACCCGCAGATTGGCGCGCAACACATCCGCGAAGTGCAGCAATGCCGCGTCACCGGCATCATGGCCATGGCCGTCATTGACCTGCTTGAAATGATCGAGGTCGAACAGGGCGAGCGTGCCGGGCCGGTCCGGGGTGTCCATGCGATACTGGTCGATGCGGTCCTGGAAGGCACGACGATTGAGCACGCCGGTCATCGGATCGGTGTTGGCCTGCCGCACCAGATCGGCCTCGCGCGCCTTGCGCTGGCTGACCTCGCGGATCACGGTGACGACGCTCAGCACCGCATCCTGCTGGTTTCGCACGGCGCGCGCTGTCGTCTCGAACCAGCGCACACCGCCCGTCGCGATCTGGCCGCGAAATTCGAAACGGTGGACGCGATCCGGTTCGGCGATCACCCGGCGATAGGCGTCGCGCACGCGCGCGCGATCGACCTCGTGCACCAGCTCGACCGGGCTCTTGCCGATAATCGAGTCGGGCGGATGGCCGGTCACGTCGCGCATCGAGGGCGAGGCGAACTGGACGACGCCGTAAGGGTCCAATGTCATCACCACGTCCGAGACATGATCCGAAATCAGCCGATAACGCGCCTCGCTCGCCGCGACGGCGACGGCGAGTCGCTGGTTTTGCGCGATCATCGTCGCGAACGGGACCGCGATCAGGAACAGCACGGCCAGATAGAATTGGAAGAATAGCAGCTTGAACGCATGGCTCCCGTCGATCAGCTCGATCGGACCCATGCCCGCGACGGTGAAGCCCGCACCGATCACCGCGATCAGGAAGACGCCGAGAGTCGCGCCGGCGACGCGAAAAGCCATCGTCGCCGCAATCAGCGGAAGGATCGGTACGAACAGCAGCGGCAATCGGGTCTGGGCGAAGCAGAGTGTGGTCACACCGACCATCAGCGTCGCGATCACGACGAAACGTGTCACCGTAGCGCGGCTCGCGGCTTGCTCTCGATAGGTGTTGCCCGCCAATGCAAGTAGTGCGATCGGGGTGGCGATCAGCGCGCCCAGGCCATGGCCAATACCCCAGCTCATCCAGACCGCCCAGGGGTTTGCTCCTTGATAGAGCGCCAGCGTCGCGGCGGAAATGACCCCCGTAGCCAGCGGCGCGACCACCCTGCCGCAGCGACAAACCCGGCCAGCGCGCGCAGCGACAGGAACACGCGCGCGTCCGCGCCGAAGCGGGCGAGCAACCCCCAGGCGATCAGCGCTTCGGCGATATTGGCAACGCCAAACACCGGCGCGAGGGGGCGTAGGGCGAGACCGCCAGCGTCGCGGCGACCGATGCGCCAAAGCAGCTCGCAATGTGCAGCGGGCGTTCGGTTGCGGGGCGGGTCAGCAGGGCCGCGACCAGCACGCCATTCGCGATCCACAGTAGCGCCACATTGCCGCTCAGCCGGGTGAATGCAATCGCCCCCGCTGCGCACAGAAAATAGGTGAACGCAATCGCGGCGACCACCAACAAGTCAGTTCGAAACAGGCTGCCGCGATGCATCCACCGACGCTAGTCAGTGCCGGTTAACACCACGTTTCGCGTACCCCCATCCGAACCGCGTATCACAACCGCTTCAATCGCTTGGCAGCATTCGCGCGCGGATGGCGGGCGGTACCGGAGTTGAGCGCCCCGCGTCGAGATCGACGTTGACGTGAACCAGCTCAATCACCGTGTGCAGCACGCCGGTCTGGGCATGGACCAGCTCGACGCGGCTGGTCACGCTCGACGTCCCGATCCGGTCGGTTCGGGCATAGGCATCGAACTCGTCATCATAGCGGAGCGGGGCCCGGTAATCGACGGTCGCGCGGGCGACGTGGAATTCCATCGCGAGCCATTCGGGCAGGTCGGCCAGGGCCAGCCAACGCCAATATTCGCTGAGCGCCACATCGGCATATTCGAGATAGCGGGAGTTGAAGACCACCTTCTGCCCATCGATCTCCGCGTAACGCACGCGCAGCCGGTGGCAGAAGGCAAAGCCCTCTCTCGACGGCGCGATCACGCCGATTTTGCGCCGGTGTTCACGCCCATCGACTGAAGATAGCGCTTCACGTTGCGTGCGGCCTGACGCAACCGTTGCTCATTCTCCACCATCGCGATGCGGACGAACCCCTCGCCATTCTCGCCGTAACCGACGCCGGGCGCGACCGCGACCTTGGCGTGTGTCAGCAGCTGCTTGGAGAATTCGAGGCTGCCGAGATGCGCCAGCGCGGGCGGGAGCGGAGCCCAGGCGAACATCGATGCAGGTGGGGGGCGGGATGTCCCAGCCGGCGCGGCCGAAGCTCTCGACCAGCACGTCGCGGCGTTTGTGGTAGAGCTGCCGGTTCTTCTCGACGATGTCCTGCGGGCCGTTGAGCGCAGCACAGGCGGCGGCCTGAATCGGGGTGAAGGCGCCGTAATCGAGGTACGACTTCACCCGCGTCATCGCGGCGATCAGCTGCTTGTTGCCGACCGCGAACCCCATGCGCCACCCGGCCATCGAATAGGTCTTGCTGAGCGAGGTGAACTCGATCGCGACATCCTTTGCGCCCGGCACCTGCAGGATCGACACGGTGGGCTTGCCGTCGAAATACAGTTCCGAATAGGCGAGGTCGGACAGGATCCAGACCTTGTTGTCCTTCGCCCAAGCGACCAGGCGCTCGTAGAACGCAAGGTCGACGGTCTCGGCGGTCGGGTTCGACGGATAGTTGACGACCAATATGCTCGGGCGGGGGACAGTGAAGGCGATCGCGCGCTCGAGGCTGTCGAAATAGGCCTCGTCCGGGGTCGTCGGCACCGCGCGGATCGTCGCCCCGGCCAGGATGAAGCCGAAGGTGTGGATCGGGTAGCTCGGGTTGGGCGCGAGCACGACGTCGCCCGGCGCGGTGATCGCGGTGGCGAGGCTGGCCAGCCCCTCCTTCGACCCCATCGTCACCACGACCTCGCTATCGGGATCGATATCGACGCCGAAGCGGCGGCCATAATAATTGGCCTGGGCACGGCGCAGGCCGGGGATCCCCTTCGACTGCGAATAGCCATGCGCGTCGGGCTTGCGCGCAACCTCGATCAGTTTTTCGATGACATGATCGGGCGGGGGCAGGTCGGGATTGCCCATGCCCAGGTCGATAATGTCCTCTCCCGCCGCGCGCGCCGCTGCCCGCATCGCATTGACTTCGGCGATGACATAGGGGGGCAGTCGCTTCATGCGGTAGAATTCTTCGGACATACTGCTGGCTTTCGGCTCCTCGTGGTCGCGCATTGCGCTTGGGCTCGTTATACAGGGGGCGGGGCGGCAAGCCAGAGGAGAGGCGCGTGGCGACGGCAAAGAAAAAGACGGCGACCGCAAAGACGAAGCCTGAGCCGACCACCACAGCAAAACCCAAGGCGAAGCGCGCGGCCAAGCCCAAGGCGGCGGGAGTGCCACCGCCGGAATCCGATGCCCCGGCTCAGCCGGGCCTTGAAGATCTGCAGCACTGGACCTGGGTGTTTGGCCGCGCGCAGCAGATGATGATGGAGCAGGGGCTGGACCTCGCCGGGCAGATGTCGGCGATGCCCCAGATGCCCGCCATGCCGACGGTGCCCCCCGCTCGACCCAGCTGCCGCGATGCGTGCGGGGGCCGAATTCTGGGCCGACACGATGAATTTGTGGCAGCGCTTCCTCGATCCCGCCAAGGCGCAGAAGTTCGAGGAAACGCCAGAACAGGCACGTGACAAGCGCTTCAAGGCGCCGCAATGGCGCGAGCAGCCGGTGTTCGACTTCATCCGCCAAAGCTACCTCACCTTGTCGGGACATCTGCTCAAGGGGGTCGACCAGATCGAGGGGCTTACCCCGAAGCAGAAGGAGCAGTTGCGCTTCGCGACGCAGGGCTTCATCGACGCGATGAGCCCGAGCAACTTTCCGGCGACCAACCCGCTGGTGGTCGAACGGACGATCGAGACCAAGGGCGAGAATCTGCTCAAGGGTCTGGCGCACATGCTCAACGACCTTGGCAAGGGCCAGATGACCCAGACGGTCGAGGGCGCGTTCGCGGTGGGGGGAGAATATCGCGACCACGCCGGGCCGGGTGGTCAAGCGCACGCCGCTCTATGAGCTGATTCAGTATTCGCCGACCACCGACACGGTGTTCGAAACCCCGCTGGTGATCTTCCCGCCGTGGATCAACCGCTTCTACATCCTCGACCTGACGCCGGAAAAGAGCTTCATCCGCTGGGCGGTGGAGCAGGGGCTGACGGTGTTCGTCGTGTCGTGGAAATCGGCCGATGCGAGCATGGCCGATGTCGTGTGGGACGACTATGTCGAGCGCGGTCAGATCGACGCGATCGACACGATTCGGGAATTGCTCGGCGTCGAGAGCGTCCACACGATCGGCTATTGCGTCGCGGGGACGACGCTCGCCGCGACGCTGGCGGTGCTCGCCGCGCGGGGTGAGGCGGCGAAGGTCAAGAGCGCGACCTTCTTCACCGCTCAGGTCGATTTCAGCGAGGCGGGCGACCTCAACGTATTCGTCGATGACGAGCAGCTCGCGCTGATCCAGTCGTTGACCAGCGATGGATTTCTCGACGGACGGTACATGGCCGCGACCTTCAACCTGCTGCGCGGGCGCGACCTGATCTGGAATTACGTCACCAGCAATTACCTGCTGGGCGAGGATTATACCCCGTTCGACCTGCTCCACTGGAATTCCGACGTCACCAACCTGCCGGCGAAGTGGCATGCCAGCTATCTGTGCGACCTGTATCGCGACAATCTGCTGGTCCAGCCGGGTGCGCTGGCGATCGGGGGGACGCCGATCGACCTCACCTGCGTCAAGACCCCGGCCTATGTCCAGGCGGGGCGCGAGGATCATATCGCGCCGCCGCGCAGCGTGTGGAAGCTCACCGGCCATCTCGCGGGGCCGATTCGCTTCGTGCTGGCCGGATCGGGGCATATTGCAGGCGTGGTCAACCCGCCCTCGTCGGGCAAATATCAATACTGGATCAACGAGGCGGGCGCGACCAATATTGACGAATTTGTTGCAGGTGCGGTCGAGACCAAGGGGAGCTGGTGGCCGGACTGGATCAAGTGGATCGAAGCGCTGGATGCAGCGCGCGTTCCCGCAAAGAAAGCCAGAATCCCTAGCGTAAATGAGGAACTCGGGGCGGCTCCGGGACGTTACGTCCGAACCCGCTGAATTTTTTGTGCACTGCACAATAAACCTCTTGAAACACGGTTTACATCGGCGTATATGCTGCAATGCAATAGTCGCAGCGAGGACGTCGATATGGCCAGCAAGGGTCCGCGTACCGGGGCGAAGAAGCCGGTAGCCAAGTCGCCAGTCGCGAAGGTCGCGCCCAAGGTTGCAGCTCTGGCCATCGAGCCGAAGCCGGAGCCTGTGGTCGAAGCCGTCGCCGCGCCGGTCGAAGCCGTCGCCGCGCCGGTCGAAGCCGTCGCCGCGCCGGTCGAACCGGTGGTCGAAGCCGTCGAAGCGGCAGAGCCCGTCGTCGCGGCCGAGCCGATTGTCGAACCGGTGGTCGAGGTTGTCGCCGAGACCGTCGAGCCGGTCATCGAAACTGTCGCGGAAACCGTCGAAGCGGTCGCCGCACCTGTAACCGAGATTATCGAAGACACCGCCCCGCAGACGGCGGACACCGCAAGCAAGGGAATTTATACCATGGAAGCCATTGAAAAGACCCAGGCGATGTTCGCCGAGCTGAACGACAAGGCGAAGGCGCAGGTCGAAAAGAACACCAAGCTGGTCGGTGAAATGACCGAACTGGCCAAGGGCAATGTCGAAGCGCTCGTCGAGAGCGGCAAGATCACCGCCAAGGGCCTCGAGACGCTGGGCCAGGACGCTGCGGAATACAGCCGCAAGTCGTTCGAGAACGCGACCGCCACCCTGAAGAGCATGTCGGCAGTCAAGTCGCCCGCCGACTTCTTCAAGCTGCAGAGCGACTATGTCCGCAGCGCGTTCGACTCGATGGTCGCCGAGACCTCGAAGAACACCGAAGCGTTCATCAAGCTCGCCGGCGACGCCGCGCAGCCCGTCTCGAACCGCGTCGCGGTCGCGATGGAGAAGATCAAGACTGCGGCCTGAACCGGCCATCGGTCCTGATTGGACGAAATTGGGGCGGTCGCGGGAGCGATCGCCCTTTTTCTTGTCCTGCACCCGCGATTTCGCACGATCCGCCCCTTGCCCTCCACCCGGGCCTGCCATATTTTTCCGGGCTCATGTCAGCACCGCATCTCACGACCCCGATGGCCCCGATCGCGATGGCCGACGATCCCGACCGCGATGACGAGGACGGGACCAATACCGGCGTCGCGACCCGCACCCGCGCGAAGACCAAGAAGCCGACGCCCTATCGGGTGCTGATGCTCAACGACGATTACACGCCGATGGAATTCGTCGTGCTGGTGCTCCAGCGCTTCTTCAAGCTGGATATGGAAGAGGCAACGCGGGTGATGCTTCAGGTCCATCAGCGCGGCGTCGGGGTGTGCGGCGTGTTCAGCTATGAAGTCGCGGAGACCAAGGTGGCCCAGGTGATCGACTTCGCCCGGCAGAACCAGCATCCGCTTCAGTGCACACTCGAAAAGGCGTGAGCCGCCGATAGCTAGATGTAGCGTCACCCCGGGCTCGACCCGGGGCCCCGCTATCTTGCCTGGTCGAAGAAGCTGGACCGCGGGTCAAGCCCGGGGCGACCGATTGGCTCAGTAATCCCGCCCGCGATAACGATGGTCGGTGCCTTCGACGGGCGTGTCGCCGATGAAGGTCGCCCAGACGCCCGCGGGTTCCCAAACTGAATTCAGTTCGGCGCGTGCGGCCTCCTCGCCAATCGCATCGCGGCGGTAGCGATAGAAGAATGCCGAAACGCGCGCATTGACGATGCAGTGGACATGGACCGCCCGCCCGTCCGCCTCGGCCATGGCGGCGGCGAAGGCGGCATAATCCGATTCGGTCGGGGCTGAGAAATCGACCGGAATATAGGTATAGCGCATGCCCAAGGCTGTGACGCTGGCCGCTTCGTCGGGCAGTGCCTGGACATGTTCGTGCGGGCCGAGATTGATCACATCGGTCACGCCGAGCGCGGCGATCTCGGCTAGCTGCGCTTCGGATGGCTGGCCCGAGCAGGTCAGCGTCGGGCCAAGACGGCGCCAATTGAGGATGGCGGGGTCGCTCATCCCGCACCTATAGCATTGCGGTTGCGGACAGGCGACCGGCTCAGCGCGCCTCCGGCAACCAGCTCAGGTCCAGCCCTTCGTACCGGTTCACATAATTCGCCGCACGTCCCATCGCCGCCTCGTCGAGCAAGGTGACGCGGCCCGATCTGCGACCGATCATCCCCTCTTCCTCCAGCTGGCGCAGCATGCGGTTGACATGGACCGACGTCAGGCCGGTCGCGTCGCCGATCTCTTCCTGGGTCAGGCCGAGGTTAAACGCCTTGTCGATCGTCTTGTCGGTGCCGCGCAGCCGGTTGCGCATCTCCAGCAGCAACGCCGCAACCCGCGCCTTGGCCGAGGTCCGGCCGAGTGCGGCAAGCCGGTCGGTCAGTGCCACCCGCTCGATCTGGCAAAGGACGAGGATCAGCGATGACAGGCGAGGGTGGGCAACGCTCAGCGCGCTGAACGCCTGCCGGTCGAACGGGCAGACGACACAGTCCGAAAGCGCGCACAATGTCTCGGGCGATTCGCGATAGACCAGGCTGGATACGCCCAGCATGTCGCCTGGGAAGTGAAAGCGCAGAATCTGGCGGCTGCCATCGTCGAGCAGGACATAGCTCATCACCAGTCCCTTGCGCAGGACGAATAACTCGCCCGCCGGCTCATTCTCACGCAACAGGATCGCGCCGCGCCGGATATGGCGCTGTCGTTCCTCCAGCCGCTCCAGCGCAGCCCTCTCTCCCGGCACGAGCGTAACCAGCTCGCCGAGAATTTCCGCGAAACAACTCCCTGACACTCTGTCCCTTCCCCCAACTTCCCCCTGCAAAGCATTGCTGCAAAATCAGCGCATTAAAGTCGATCAAGCCGCGTAACGGTTGGCCGCACTTGCGCGCGGATTTCGAGTCGATAGAAGCCCGTCAATGGACCGTATTCTCATCCGCGGCGGAAACCGCCTATCCGGTAACATCGCTATATCCGGTGCGAAGAACGCCGCGTTGACGCTCATGCCGTGCGCGCTGTTAACCGACGAGCCGCTGACGCTGCGCAATCTGCCGCGTCTCGCCGACGCCGACAGCTTCGGGCATCTGCTCAACGAGCTGGGCGCCTCGACCGCGATCGAGGGGACGCGTCCCAATGATTTCGGCCGCGTGCTCACCGTCCGCGCATCCCGCCTGACGTCGAGTGTCGCGCCGTATGACATCGTGCGCAAGATGCGCGCGTCGATCCTGGTGCTCGGCCCGTTGCTGGGGCGTGAGGGCGAGGCGACGGTTTCGCTGCCCGGCGGCTGCGCGATCGGCAACCGTCCGATCGACCTGCATCTGAAGGCGCTGGAAGCGATGGGCGCGGAGATCGAGCTGGCGGCGGGCTATGTCAAGGCGACCGCTCCCGGCGGGCGTCTGGCTGGCGGGCGCTACCGCTTCCCGGTGGTGTCGGTCGGCGCGACCGAGAATGCGCTGATGGCGGCGGCAACCGCGCGCGGCACCACGGTGCTCGAAAATGCGGCGCGCGAGCCCGAGATCGTCGACCTGTGCAACCTGCTGGTCGCGATGGGCGCGTCGATCCACGGCATCGGCAGCGAGACGCTGACGATCGAGGGCCGCGACCGGCTGCACGGCGCGACATACAGCGTGATGCCCGACCGGATCGAGGCGGGCAGCTATGCGTGCGCCGCCGCGATCACTGGCGGCGACGTCGTACTCGAGGGCGCGAAGGCCGACGATATGCGCGCGACGCTGGACGCGCTGGTCGAGGCAGGCGTGACGGTCGAGGAGAAGCCCAACGGCATCCGCGTCGCCGCCGATGGTCCGTTGAGGCCCATCACGCTGTCGACCGCACCCTATCCGGGCTTTGCCACCGACATGCAGGCACAGTTCATGGCGATGCTGTGCAAGGCCGATGGCGCGAGCGTGCTGACCGAGACGATCTTCGAAAACCGCTACATGCACGTGCCCGAACTGACCCGGATGGGCGCGAATATCGACGTGCGCGGGCGCACGGCGGTGGTCCATGGCGTCGATCGCATGGTCGGCGCGCCGGTGATGGCGACCGATCTGCGCGCATCGATGAGCCTGATCCTCGCCGGCCTGGTTGCCGAGGGCGAGACCCAGGTCAGCCGCATCTATCACCTCGACCGAGGGTATGAGCGGCTGGAGGAAAAGCTGCAGGGCGTCGGCGCGGACATCGAACGCGTCGGTGACGGCTGACCCGCAGGCTGTTACCTGACCGGCGAGACCGACTCGCCGGAGACTGCATATGCGCCTGATCGTTGGATTGCTCGCGGGCCTCGCGCTCAGCGGCTGCGCGTCGCAGCGTGCCGCCACGCCCGCCGCGCCCATGACGGTGCGGATCATCGCCTTCAACGACTTTCACGGTGCGCTCGAAACCCCGGCGCGGCCGATCGACTTGCAGGCGGCCGACGGCAAGACGGTCAAGGTGCCCGCCGGTGGCGCGGCCTATTTCGCCTCGGCGGTGAAGGCGCTCAAGGCGGGCAACCCCAACAATGTCGTCGTCGCGGCGGGTGATCTGACCAGCGCCAGCCCGCTCGTCTCCTCGCTGTTCCTCGACGAACCGACGGTCAAGGCGCTGAGCATGGCTGGCCTTGAGTATAACGCCGCGGGCAATCACGAATTCGATCGCGGGACGAAGGAGTTGCTGCGCCTTCAGCGCGGCGGGTGCGAAAAGAACGCCGTCGCCCAGCCGTGCCAGCTCGAGCCGTTCAAGGGCGCGTCCTACACCTATCTGGCGGGCAACACGCTCGACGCATCGGGCAAGAGCCTGATGCCCGCGACGGGCCTAAAAAGCTTCGGCAAGGGCCGGCGCAAGGTCACGATCGGCTTTATCGGCATGACCACGCGGATGACCGGCACCTATGTCGATCCGGCGGGCATCGTAGGATACAGTTTCGCCGACGAGGCAGAGACCGCGAACAAGCTGATCCCGCAACTGAAGGCGCAGGGTGCCGACGCGATCGTCATCCTGGTGCATGAGGGCGGCTATCCCGCGCGGTCGGATCAGCCGGAGAAATGCGAAGGGCTGTCGGGACCGATCCTCGACATCATGGACCGGCTCGATCCCGGGGTGGACGTGATCGTCTCCGGCCATACTCACCGCGCCTATATCTGTGATTACTCGGTCACCAACCCGGCCAAGCCGGTACTGCTGACCAGCGCGGGAAATAACGGGGTAATGCTGACCGCGATCGACCTGACCTTCGACCTCGCGACGAAGAAGGTGTCTGAACGCTCGGCGAGCCAGCGGATCGTTCAGGGCAGCGGCAATGTCAGCGCGGGCGGGCCGGTGAAGAGCAATATGTACTTCCCGGTCTATCCCGCCGATCCGGAAGTCGCCGCGCATGTCGCACGCTATGCCGCCGCCGCCGCGCCGCTCGCCCGCCGCCCGGTGGGCAAGGCGTCGGCACCGATCCTGCGCGACGAGGATAGCGAGACCGTCGAATCGCCGCTGGGCCTGCTGATCGCCGATGCGCAACTGGCGGCGACGAAGAAGGATGGAGCACAGATCGCGCTGATGAACCCCGGCGGCGTGCGTGCGTCGATCACCCCGGCTGCGGACGGGACGGTGACGTTTGGCGACCTCTATACGACCCAGCCTTTCGGCAATAACCTTCAGGTGCGCGAGTACACGGGCGCGCAGCTGCTGGCGGTGCTCGAACAGCAATTCACCAACGCGGACGGGCCGAAGCTGCTGTTCCCGTCGGGCCTGACCTATAGCTATGACCGGTCGAAGCCGGAGGGGCAGCGGATCATTGCGCCGCTGGTCGATGGCAAGCCGCTCGATCCGGCGGGCAGCTATCGCGTGGCGATGAACGGGTTTCTGGCCGGCGGCGGCGACAGCTTCACGACGTTGAGGGTCGGGCGGATCGTCGCGGGCGGCGTGCTCGACCTCGACGCGCTGGAGGCGTGGTTCGCGCGGGGGCAGGTGGTGACCCCGCCCGCGCTCGGACGGGTCAAGGATGTGGGGGCGGAGTAACGCTGGATCGTCACCCCCGCGAAAGCGGGGGCCCATCTCCCGAACGCGCGGCAAACCGCACCGGTGTGGATTTGGAGGGCGCAGGGGGATGGGCCCCCGCTTTCGCGGGGGTGACGGGCGTGGGTTACGCCCGCACCACCTTCGCAATCGCGTCGAGCAGCCCGTTGACGAAGCCCTTCTCGCGCCGATCGTAAAAGGCGTCGGTGACGTCGAGATACTCGCTGATCGCGGCCCCGGTCGGCACGTCCTTGCGCGCCAGCAGCTCATAGGTGCCCGCGCGCAGGATCTGGCGCATCGGGCGGTCGATCCGGTCGAAGCTCCAGTCCGCCGTCAGCTTCGACGCGATCAGCGCGTCGATCTCGTCGCGGCGCGCATCGACGCCCTTGACGATATCGTCGAAGAACATCGGATCGGCGTCGATATATTCCTCATCCTCGATTGTCGCGCCCAGCCGGTGCTGGTGAAACTCGGTGAGCAGCTGGGGCAGGGGGGGTCTTCTCCATCTCCTGCTGATACAGCGCCTGCACGGCGGCGAGGCGCGCGGCGGCGCGGGCCTTGGATCGGGTCTTTGCGGTTGGGCTAGGCATATCTATCTCTTTAACAATTCGGGGCGGCGACGCGCTACGAGCTTTTTTTCGGAGCAAGCATTAAACGTCGGTCCAGAAATCCGAGTTGGGGTCGGCGATGGCCGCCTTGCTATCTTCGCTGGCGTATTCCCAATTTATGATGTGCCGTGCTTCAAAGTCGATCCACGCTCCATGATCTAGCCGGGCATCGTCGGGTCTACTCGCAGGGGTATTCGCCAAACGGCCGCGATACTTGCCGCGATCGTTCGAATGGATGATTAGCCACATTCGTTCGACCGCCTCCCCACCTTCGATTTCAGCGCTGGGAAACCTAAAGATCGCTTTGGCGTATTCGCCCGGCTCCAGTCGGACGCGTGTTTCCTTTGGCGCGATATGGAAGGTGTCAGGATAGAGCTCGGCTAACTCTTCAGCGTCATCCAGCGTCCATCTCACCGCATTCATCGCGGATGTCCGAGCCGCAGCGCCACCGACTTGGCATGCGCCGGAAGCCCTTCGGCCTCCGCCAGCGCCACTGCGGCGGGGCCGATCGCCGCCAGCCCCTGTGCATCGAGTGCGAGGAAGCTGGTGCGCTTCATGAAATCGAGCACCGACAGGCCGCTGGCAAAGCGTGCGCGGCGGCCGGTGGGCAGGACGTGGTTGGGGCCAGCGACATAATCGCCGATCGCTTCGGGCGTCATCCGGCCGAGGAACACCGATCCGGCATGGCGCACGCGCGCGAACAGCGCATCGGGATCGTCCACCGCCAGTTCCAGATGCTCGGGCGCGAGCTTGTTGACCAGCGGGATCGCCTCGTCGAGGTTCGCGGTCAGGATGATCGCGCCGTTGGCGTCCCAGCTCTGCCGCGCGACGTTGCGCGTCGACAGCTCGCCGATCTGGCGATCGACCGCTTCGGCCACCTTGCCCGCCAGCACCGCGTCGTCGGTGATCAGGATCGACTGGCTGGTCGGGTCATGTTCGGACTGGCTGAGCAGATCGGCGGCGATCCATTCGGGGTCGTTCTTGCCATCGGCGACGACGACGATCTCGCTCGGCCCCGCGACCATGTCGATGCCGACCACGCCGTACAGCTGGCGCTTGGCCTCCGCGACCCAGGCATTGCCGGGGCCGGTGATGACATCGACGGCAGCGATCCGCCCGGTGCCATAGGCGAGCGCGGCGATCGCCTGCGCTCCGCCCACGCGCCAGATTTCATCCACCCCGGCGATATGCGCGGCGGCGAGGACGAGCGGGTTGATCTCGCCATCCGGGGTCGGGGTGACCATCACGACGCGATCGACGCCCGCGACCTTGGCGGGGATCGCGTTCATCAGCACCGAGCTGGGATAGGCCGCGCGGCCGCCGGGGACATAGACACCGGCTGCTTCGACGGCACTCCAGCGCGCGCCGGTGCGGATGCCGGCGGTGTCGGTCGTGTCGCTGTCGCTGGGCTTCTGCAACGCATGGTACGCGGTAATGCGTGATGCAGCGAGTTGCAGTGCGTTGCGCAGGTCGGGCGCAAGCGCATCGAACGCCACGGCGCAGTCGCTCTTCTCGATCCGCCAGCCGGTTTCGTTAAGGTCGTGCTTGTCGAACTTGCGGGTAAATGCGTGCAGCGCGGCGTCGCCCTCGTCGCGGACGGATGCGACGATGGTGCGCACATCGCGCGCGACATCGGCGTCGGCCTCGCGCCGCGCATCGACCAGCTCGCGAAACGCCTGGGCGAAGCCGGGTTCGGAGGTGGACAGGCGGATCATGCCGCGACCGCCCGGCGGAAAGCGTCGACCAGTGGCACGACTTCGGCGCGCGTCTTGAACGCGGCGCGGTTGGCGATCAGGCGGCTCGACACCTCCATGATCGTCTCGACCTCGACCAGCCCGTTTTCCTTGAGCGTGCGACCCGACGAAACCAGATCGACGATGCGCGGGGCCAGGTCGAGCAGCGGGGCCAGCTCCATCGCGCCATTCAGCTTGATGCACTCGGCCTGCACGCCGCGCGCCTCGAAATGGCGACGGGTGAGGTGCGGATATTTGGTCGCGACGCGGACATGGCTCCACCCGCGCGGATCGTCGGTCGCGGCGAGCGCGGAGGGTTCGGCGACCGACAGGCGGCAATGGCCGATGCCGAGATCGACCGGCGCGTAAAGCTCCGAATAGGCGAACTCCGCGAGCACGTCCGATCCGACGATGCCCAGCTGCGCCGCGCCATGCGCGACGAAGGTCGCGACATCGAACGCGCGCACCCGGATCAGGTCGATGTCGGGGCGGTTGGTCTTGAAGCGCAGCGCGCGGCTGCCCTCATCCGAAAAGGCCGGTTCCGGCACGATTCCGGCACGCGCGAGCAGGGGCAACGCTTCCTCGAGGATGCGTCCCTTGGGCACGGCCAGGATGATCGGATCGGGCGGGCTGTCGGTCATGGGTTGCGCGCCTTTACTTGGGGGGGCGTTGCGGCGCAACAAGAGCGCAGCTTTATCGGCGGAAAGGGCAGGGCATGACCGACTGGATGGCGCTGGAGGATGTGCGGACCGCGTTCGCCAATCAGGTCGACTATTGCCGCGCCAACGATGCGGCGCTGACCGCCAGCGTGGTGCAGGCGATCCTCGACGGGATGGCCGGGCCGGGGGCGTTCCGCGCAAAGCTGCGCGACTGGCCGGGCAAGCCGATGGCCGACGCGCTGCCGCTGCGTGCGGCGGGCGGGTTGCATGCGCTGTATCTGACCGGTGCCGCGCCGTCGCTTGGGCCGCTCTATGCGGGGGAGGCGGTCGATGCGGGGCAGCTTATCAACGCAGCGATCGACGCGCATGACGCGGCTTTGCTTCCTTGGCTCGACGGCCCGCCGCAGACCAATGAGGCGGCGCGGTCGAGCAACTATGCCGCCGCGATGCTGTGGCTGGCGGCGCAGGGGCTGCCGGGGCGGTTCGAGTGTATCGAGATCGGGTCGAGCGCCGGGATCAACCTGATGATGGACCGCTATCGCTACGATCTGGGCGGGGTCGGGGTGGGGCCGGAAGATGCGGCGATGCGGATCGCGCCTGAGTGGCGCGGCCCGCCGCCGCCTGCGGGTGCGGTCGAGATCGTATCGCTGCGCGGCTGCGACGTCGCGCCGATCGACCTGACCGATCCCGAGGCACTGCTCCGCCTGCGCGCCTATGCCTGGCCGGAGCATCGCGTGCGGGCAGAGCGGCTGGAGATCGCGGCGGCGGAAGCGGCCCGGCGCTCGCCCGATCTGGTGGAGGCCGACGCGGCGGCGTTTGTCGTCGAGGCGCTCGCCCGGCCACAGGCGGCGGGGACGACTCGCGTGCTGATGCATTCGATCGTGTGGCAATATCTTGCGGCCGAGGGGCAGGCGGCGATCACGGAGGCGATGGAGGCTGCGGGGGCGACGGCAACGCCCGAGCGCCCGCTGGCATGGATCGCGGTCGAGGCGAACCGACAGACCTTCCGCCACGAACTGACGGTGCGGATGTGGCCGGGAAGCGGGGAGCCGCAACTGCTGGCGGCGGCGCATGCCCATGGTGCGTGGGTGGAGTGGATGGGGTAGTTATAAATCTTCCCCCGCCAGGGGGAGGTGTCAGCGCAGCTGACGGAGGGGGGAGGACGGCGGCGCACTCGCAAATGTTGTGCTTCCTCCCCCTCCGTCGCCTTCGGCACCACCTCCCCCTTGCGGGGGAGGATTGATCGCCCGTCGGTCGCCCCGCAGACCAACCGTCACCCCGGACTTGTTCCGGGGGCCACCGGGAGGCAGGCGCGAGGCAAGCGGCTCAAGCGACGCGCTGGAGCATGAGTGGACCCCGGCACAAGGCCGGGGTGACGAGCTTGTTTTAAGCTACGAACTTGCAAAAGCCGTCTGTCGAGAAACGACCCCATAGCGGACATTCCGGAATTGGCCTTATGATGGCGCAATGCGATGCCTGCGATACATGCTCCTCTGCCTGCCACTGCCGCTGCTGGCTGGATGCGAACCGGAGCGCGGTATCAGGTCAGGTCGAGATGTTCCTTCGCCAGTAGACATAGCATGCGTTGATCGAGCTCTTCGTTAGGCTTTCGGCAAAATCGAACGATGGGATTATGTTAGCGACGGAGGCATCTTCCCGAAGGGAACCTCTGTCGCACAGTTCGCCTACTTCAAGTCGGATGACGGAACAGGGTGGGCCAAACTACACGTTGGTTCGCTGGGGCAGATGACCCGCATCTCGCACGACTTCACCGGCATTGGCGCGAAGTTGCCTCAATCCGCGTTTCCACCCGCCATCGAGGCAATGGCTAACGCCACAGATATTATTCAGGCTGCATGCGGGCTGAATATCGCCGCAGACGGGTGGCAAGAGATTGGGCAAGATGTGGAAGCGCTAGATTGACCTCGACCTAATGGCCGGTTCCCACCCACAGTCGGACAAACACTCCGCAAATGCGGCCGCATCCAACCTCAGAACCTACGCCCCCGCCTCACTCTTCCCAGTCTTCCCCATCCCCCACGCAAACAACCGCGGGATCGGTGCATTACGCTCCATCCACTCGCTATACGCCCGGTATTCGGGGTCTTCGCCGAGATGCTTCTCCTCGGTCTTGGCGCGGACATAATAGATCAGGCTGACCAGCCCGAGCAGCAGGGTCGCGCGCGCCGCGTCGGCGAGGCTGCCGGTGGTGACGAGCAGCGGGCAGGTCGCGATCCACCAGAACAGGTTCTTCGACAGATAGGCCGGGTGCCGCGTCCACGCATAGGGGCCGTGGGTGATGATGCCGCGATGGGTGAGGTTGGAGAAGCGGAAGCCGAACGCCATCGTCGCCCAGGCATAGATCCCGGTCAGCGCCACCAGCACCGCGCCGACGATCCACAGCAGCACATCATGCCCGGCCAGCCAGTGCGTCCAGTCCGACGTGCCGGGGTGATAGTCGAGCGGGCCGCCATTGCCCATCAGGATGAATGGCGGGTAGCAGATCAGCGCCACCGCCCACGCGCCCGCGTACGGGTTGGCGGTGCGGATATGGCTGTCGAGCGGGCGGAAGGTGAGAATGTAGCCGACCGTCGCGAACGCCACGTCGAGCATGAACATGCCGGTGATCAGCCAGTTGGCGAGCGCGATCGGGTTGGTCAGGATGCCGCTCGCATCCGCTCGCACGAATGCACCGAACCCCGGCGGCACGATGGCGAGCATGAAGGCGAGGAAGAACGCCTTCACCGCCCAGCTGCGCAGGTGATTGTGGATCGCGGCCTCGTCCACTGGCTCTTTCGACCCGATCAGCCATGCGCCGAGCATGAAGGCGCCGTCCTTGGGCTTTTCGAGGTGGCGGTCGATCCACAGCACATAGGGGATCGACAGCACGAACAGCGCGGGTGCGGCCATCTGGAAACACCACATGGCAAAGGCGAAATTGCCCTCCCAGTAGAAGCGGCACACGGCATAGATGCCCGCGATCGCTCCCCAGGTCAGCCACAGGCCGGCGAGCTTGGTGATCGAAATGTCGAGCGTTTCCTTGAGCGGGCGCGGATCGCTCCACTTGACCCCGGTCGTCGGATTGCGATGCACCTTGTCGACGAACACCGCCCACAACACCATCGGGATGCCGCCCGCGGCCAGGTTCACCAGCGCCGCGAACGGCCCGTCGAGGCCATAGGTCCGCGCGACGGTCAGCCAGATCGCCATGCCGACCAGTCCGGCCAGGCCGCATCCGGTGCTGACGGCGGATTTGGGCCGCGGATCGGCCTTCACGCTGCGGGCAAGGGCGGGGTCGTGATACATGGCGTATCGTCTAGCGCGAAAATGGTAAGCAAGCCGTGAAGCACAAATCCTCCCCGGAACGGGGAGGGGGACCATGCGCAGCATGGTGGAGGGGGCCCGAGGCAACCGACTCCTTTGCCTCGGGCCCCCTCCGTCAGCGCTACGCGCTGCCACTTCCCCGTGCCGGGGAGGATTTACGCGCGTCCCGGGCGTGGCTACGGTAACAACATCTCCCGCCTCTCCCGAAAGGTTCCTGCATGCGTCGCGCCGTTGCGCTCACCGCCCTGTTGCTCGCCACCTCTGCTGCCACCGCCCAGAACAGCACGCCCCAGCCACTGCCGTTCGACAACCGAATCCCCGCCGCGCGCGACACCGCCTATCCCGGCACGATGATGGTCAAGGTCGATGCGACCGACATCCAGCAGGCAATCTATCGCGTGAAGCAGGTGATCCCCGTTGCGGATGCGGGGCCGATGGTGCTGATGATGCCCGCCTGGCTGCCGGGCAAGCATGCCGCACGCGGCGAGATCGAGAAGCTGGCGGGCCTCAAGATCAGCGCCAATGGCAAGCCGGTTGCGTGGAGCCGCGACACGGTAGATGTCTGGGCGTTCCATGTCGAGGTGCCGGTCGGCGCCAAACAGCTCGACATCGAGTTCCAGTTTCTCGGTGCCACCGACCGCGATCAGGGGCGCGTGTCGATCGCGCCCAATATGCTCAACCTGCAGTTCGAGCAGGTCAGCCTCTATCCCGCCGGTTACTTCACCCGGCGCATCCCGGTGGCTGCGACCGTGACTTATCCCAAGGGCTGGACCGCCGTGTCTGGCCTGCCCGCGAAGAAGCAGGGCGACGCCTATGTCTATGAGACCACCGATTACGAGACGCTGATCGACTCGCCGGTGTTCGCCGGGCGCCACTATCGCGAGTTCAAGCTGTCCGAGCGCGTCGACCTCAATGTCTTCGCCGACGAGCCAGGCGAGCTTGACGCAAAGCCCGAGCAGATCGAGGCGCACAAGAAGCTGGTCGAACAGTCGATCAAGCTGTTCGGGTCGCAGCATTACGACCGCTACGAATTCCTGCTCGCGATCAGTGAGGAAATGGGCGGCATCGGCCTCGAACATCACCGCAGTTCCGAGAACGGCGTCGGTCCGGGCTATTTCACCAAGTGGAGCGAAGGCCCAGGATCGCGCAACCTGTTGCCCCACGAATTCGTGCACAGCTGGAACGGCAAGTTCCGCCGCGGCAACGACAGCTGGACGCCCGATTTCCGCACGCCGATGCGCGATTCGCTGCTGTGGGTCTATGAAGGGCAGACGCAATTCTGGGGCTATGTGCTGCAGGCGCGCTCGGGGATCGTGTCGAAACAGGATACGCTCGACATGCTCGCCAGCATTGCCGCGAGCCTCGACAACCGCCCGGCGCGGCAGTGGCGTGCGCTGGTCGATACCACCAACGATCCGATCATCTCTGCGCGCCGCCCCAAGGGTTGGGTGAGCTGGCAGCGGTCGGAGGACTATTACAATGAAGGCATGCTGGTGTGGCTCGAAGCCGACGCCAAGCTGCGCGAACTGTCCGGCGGCAAGAAGTCGATGGACGATTTCGCGCGCGCCTTTTCGGGATGCGCGACGGTGACTGGGGCGTGCTGACCTATGACCTGGCCGAGGTCGCGGCGACGCTCAACGGCATTCAGCCCTACGACTGGGCGACATTCCTCAAGACCCGCGTATACGATGTCGCGCCCAAGGCGCCGCTCGCCGGGTTTACGGAAAATGGCTATCGCCTGATCTATACCGATGAGCCGACCGCCGCGTTCAAACATGCCGAGAAGCGCGCGAGCCGCGCGGACTTCAGCTATTCGCTGGGGCTGGCGGTCGGAAAGGGCGGGGCGGTGTCGAGCGTCACCTGGGATTCACCTGCGTTCAACGCGGGACTCGACCTGGGTGATACCATCGTCGCGGTCGCCGGGCGCGAATATAGCGACGACCGGCTCAAGGCTGCGATCACCGAGGCGAAGGCGAGCAAGGCACCGATCAGGCTGCTGGTGAAAAGCGGCACGCGCTATCGCGAAACGACCATCGACTATACCGGCGGCCTGCGCTATCCGCGCCTCGAAAAAATCGGCACCGGAGAGGGTGGCCTGGATAGGTTGTTGCAGGCCCGCTGAGGCGGGCAAGGCATCGGCCGAACCAGATATAAGGAAGACCAATGCGTATCGACATGATCCCTGTCGGCGACAATCCGCCGCACAGCCTGAACGTCATCATCGAAGTGCCGACCGGCGGCGAGCCGGTGAAGTATGAGTTCGACAAGGAATCGGGCGCGCTGTTCGTCGACCGCATCCTGCACACGCCGATGCGCTATCCGGCGAATTACGGCTTCGTGCCGCACACGCTGTCGCCCGATGGCGATCCGCTCGACGCGCTGGTGATTTCGCGCTCGCCCTTCATCCCGGGCTGCGTCGTACGCGCGCGACCGATCGGCGTGCTGAAGCTGGAAGACGAAGCCGGCGGCGACGAAAAGCTGGTGTGCGTGCCGGTCGACACCACCTTCCCTTATTATTCGGACGTGGGCGAGCGGCAGGACCTGCCCTCGATCGTGCTCCAGCAGATCGAGCATTTCTTCAAACACTATAAGGACCTGGAGTCCGAAAAGTGGGTCCGGATCGGCCAGTGGGGCGATGCCGAGGAAGCCAAGCGCATCGTCGTCGAGGCGATCGAAGCTGCCAAGCAGGCCAAGGCTGCCGCGACCGCCTGACCCGCTTTACGCTGAGCAATTTGCAAGGCCCCGGATGCACCTGCATCCGGGCCCTTGTTCGTTCAGAACGCGCCGCCTGCCGGGCGGACGATGATCTCGCTGACATCGACCCCGCCGGGCTGGGCAATGGCATAGGCAATCGCGCGGGCGATGGCGTCGGGGGTCAGCGACTTCTGCCGCCACTGCTTCAGGCCCTCGGCGATCTCCGGCACCGTGATGTCGTCGCCCAGTTCGGTCGCGACCACGCCGGGGGAGATGATCGTGGCGCGGATATCGTCATGCTCCATCCGCAGCCCTTCGGTGATCGCCCAGACGGCATATTTGGTGCCGCAATAGACCGCTGCGGTCGGAGCGACCATGTGCGCGGCGACCGAGGCGACGTTGACGACATGGCCGCTGCCCTGCGCCGTGAAGCGCGGGAGCACCGCCGCAATGCCGTTGAGCACGCCATGGACATTGACGTCGATCATCCGCTTCCACTCGTCGCGCTTGAGCGCATCGAGGCGGGAGAGGGGCATCACGCCGGCATTGTTGACCAGCACGTCGACGCGACTGAAGCGCGCTTCCGCCGCCGCGACGAACGCCTCGAAGCTGTCGTCATCGGCAACGTCGAGCTGCTGCCAGGCGACATTCGCGCCCAGTTCGTCGGCCAGCGCGGCAAGGCGGTCGGTGCGACGCGCACCGATGAACAGGCGGGCACCCGCGGCGGCGAGTTCACGGACGGTCGCCTCACCGATGCCGCTCGATGCGCCGGTGACGAGGATGGTCTTGTCGATGGGCGTGGTCATGGGTCGGTTCCTTTCCGCTGGAGTTGATGGCGGTGAAATGGCCCCGGAGCCGCCGAAGGCGGTAGAGTGATTGCCCGCAGAAATTGCACGATTCTCCAAATCAATCGCGCGCGACTTGCGATCCCGCATCGTGCGCGCGACAAGGCGGATATGGAACGTATCGCGCAACTCGCATCGGTCATCGCTCGCCATACGCCGGAACCCGGTATGTTCGCGTCGCGCGTGCCGCGACTGGCGCTGATCCGCGGGCATGAGCCGACCCAGCCGGTGCCGGCAGTCTATGAGGCATCTCTTTGCCTGATCGCCCAAGGTTCCAAGCGCGTGTCGCTGGGCGAGCACAGCGTCGTCTATGACGCTGCGCATTATCTGGTGGTGTCGGTCGACCTGCCGCTGGTCGGCCATGTGCTTCAGGCCAGCCCGGACCAGCCCTATCTTTGCTGCAAGATTGACCTCGACATGCCGGCGCTCGCCGATCTGGTGGTGGCACAGGGCGGGCCGGGCGCACCGGCGGGGCTTCCTGCGCTCGCGGTTTATCCCAGCGATCCGGGGCTGGTCGATGCGGCGTGCCGACTGGTCGCGCTGCTCGACACGCCCGGCGATATCGCGATGCTCGCTCCGCTAATCGAACGAGAGATCCTCTATCGCCTTCTCGCCGGCCCGCACGGGCCGATGCTGCGCCATATCGCGGCGGGGGACAGCCATTTGCGGCAGGTCAGCCGCGCGATCCAGACGATCCGCAGCGGCTATGACAAGCAACTGCGCATCCGCGACATCGCCGATGCGGCCGGGATGAGCAGATCCTCGCTGCACGCGCATTTCAAGGCGATGACCCGGATGACGCCGATCGAATATCAGAAACAGCTGCGACTGCAGGAAGCGCGGCGGCTGATGCTGGCGGAGGGGGCGAGCGCGGGCAGCGCAGGCTTTGCGGTCGGCTATGACAGCCCGTCGCAGTTCAGCCGCGAATATCGCCGCCTGTTCGGGGCTCCGCCACGCCGCGACATCGCGCAGATGCAGGGCGCATTGGCGAGCGCGTGACGCGCGTCAGCCGCGCTTCTTCTTCACCGGAGCGCGGCGGCTGGCCTCCAGTGCCAGCTCCGCCCAGCGCTGCATCGAATCGGCGTCGTCATAGACATCGTCCGGCGCGCGGCGGTAGTTCATCGACATCGTCTCGCCGTCCTTGCCGGTGAAGGTGAAGGGCGGGCAGCCTGCTTCGTCCCAGACGGGCGCGCTGACCTTGTCGTTCTTGAAGTAGATCGCTTCCTCGTCGACCACCGCGAACACCAGACCGTCGCAATAGAGCGTCGCCGCGCCCATCATCGGGCGGTGCGTGATGGTGCCGAGCGGCTCCAGCGCCTCCTTCGCCCAATCGACCAACCCCGCGTCAAACGCCACTGGCCAGCGCCTCCAGCGCATCGTCCTGCATCCGCCAGCGTTCCCAGCCATCGACATGCGCCGCGCCGATGGTCCGGTAGAAGCCCTTGCCCAGCTCGTTCCAGTCGAGGACGTTCCACTCCAGCCGCGCGCCGCCGCGCTCGATGACCAGGGCGGCAAGGCGCGACAGCAATGCCCGACCGAGGCCCACGCCGCGCGCATGCGGCTCGACGAACAGATCCTCCAGCCAGATGCCCGGCTTCCCCTCGAAGGTCGAGAAGGTCTGAAAGAACAGCGCAAACCCCGCTGGCGTGCCATCCACTTCGCCGATCAGCACCTCCGCAGCCGGGCGAAGGCCGAACAGGTGGCGGCGCAGCGTCGCGTCGTCGAAGCGGACCTCGTGCGCCAGCTTCTCATACTCCGCGAGCTTGCGGATGAACCCCGCGACCAGGGCGAAATCCTGCACCTCCGCCTGACGAATCGTGATCAAATCTGTGCCTCCGTATCGGCGACCGGGGCATGGTCGCGCCGCCGCGCCGCGATGATGCAGCCGCCGACGATCAACGCAGCGCCGGCCACGGTGAAGAAGGAAACGCTCTCGCCGAACACGACCCATCCCCACAAGGTCGCCCACAGAAAGCCGGTATATTCGGTCGGCGCAAGATAATTGGCCTCGGCGCGGGCATAGGCCCAGCTGAGCAGGAACAACGACGCGGTGGCGAGGATCGCGGCAAGCGCGAGCGCGGGGACATGATCGATCGCGGGTAGTTCGAGCAGCCACGGCGCGGCGAGCAGGAAGGCGAGCGAGATGAACAGCGACTGGTAGAAGGACACCTCCATCGGCCCCGCGACCAGCGACTGTTGCCGCATCAGGATGATGTTCCAGGCATAGCAGACCGCCGAAACGAGGATCGCGATGGCGCCAAGGAACGCATCATGCCCCAGCTCAGCCTGCGCCTGTCCCCACAGGATGAGGAGGACGCCGGCAAAGGCCAGCGCGGTGGCGATGATCGTGACGCGCGTAATCCGCTCCCTGAGCAGCCATGCGGCAAGGAACAGCGCGATGATCGGCGCGATGAACGACAGCGCGATCGCCTGCGCCATCGGCACTCGGCCGAGGCCCCAGAAGAACAGAAAGGCCATCACGGCGGACACGGCGGCGCGGACCAGGTGCAACCGCATCGCCTCCCGACTCGGCCGCTTGGGTCGCGACAGCGCATAGGGCACTCCGCTCGCGACGATCCCCGCCATCGTCCGCCAGGTCAGCGCATTGTACGCGCCGAGCGCCAGCACCAGCCCCTTCATCACGGCATCCATCGACGAGAAAATCGCGATGCCGAGCGAGGCGACGGCAAAGGCGATGAGGGGGAGGCGGGGCGCATGGGGGGCGATTGGCGGGCGCGCGCCGCGCGGTCAACCTATCGCGACGTCGCCTTCTCCTTCGCGAGCCGCGCGTCGAGCCGTTTGCCATAGGTCGCGGCGAGCGTGCGGCACGCGCCTGGCTCGATCAGCGGGTTGGGCACACGCCGCCGCGTCAGCATGGCGAGGTGCTCCAGCGTGGCATTGGTGTCGGGATGCGTCGGGATCGCGATGTCACAGCGGAGCGCGGCCAGCCTGGCGGCACCCCGGCGCAGCATGGTGACCCGCTCCGGATGATCGGCGAAACGGTAATCGTCGTCGCTGACCGGATTGATGCTGGCAGCGAACACGATGTTGACGCAGCTTTTGCCTTCGCACGAGCGCCAGGACCAGCTGCTGCTGCCTGTCGTATGCCCGGCGGTCGCGTGCGCGGTGACGGTGACGGAGCCGAGGCGGATCGTCGCGCCATCGCCGACCCCGCGCACGCGGGCAACTGGCGGAAACGGCGCGTGAATGTCCGCCTGCGGATCGTCGGAGCCGACCTGCCCCGCGCGCAATGCCGGCGCGGCCGCCGTGCCGGCGATGACCATCGCCCGGCTGTCGCGCGCTAGTGCCGCGATGCCGCCGGCATGGTCCCAATG
The DNA here is from genome assembly GCF_024700005.1 of Sphingomonas sp. J344. Classification (NCBI taxonomy): domain Bacteria; kingdom Pseudomonadati; phylum Pseudomonadota; class Alphaproteobacteria; order Sphingomonadales; family Sphingomonadaceae; genus Sphingomonas; species Sphingomonas sp. J344. The sequence goes on from NZ_JAJONB010000001.1 coordinate 2,514,230, forward strand.
CGGCTCGGTGCTGAAGATGTAGCGGATTCGCTTGGGGTCGAAGCCGAGCGACCGGATGTTCGCCTGAAGCGTGCGCACCGATTGCGGGACGCCGCCGTCGAACAGCAGCAACCCGGCACCGGTATCGACCAGCACCACGGCGAGCCCGCGGAACCCGACATAATAGCTGCGCCCATGCAGCCGCTGCGGTGCGATGTGCGGTTCGATCCAGCGTTGTGCATAGTCGGGCGCGATCGGTCGCAGCATCGGGTCTCCCGCGTCGGTCTGCGCGGCCGGGGCGGCGCCAGAGAGCGTTGCAACGGCGATCGGTATGAACGCAATTTTCCTCATCGACTTTCCTCTGCGATCTACGGTCGCTTGACGGTGTCAGCATGGTGCGATCGACACAAAGCATCGTTTCTAGACTTTGCCATGAATTAAGCTCATGCGATCGGGATGGACCGCCCCCAGCTCCCGCTCAATGCCCTGCGTGCGTTCGAGGCCGCCGCGCGGCATCTGAGCTTCACCCGCGCGGCGGTCGAACTCTGCGTCAGCCAGGGCGCGGTGAGTCATCAGGTCGCGGCGCTCGAACGGCGGCTTGGGAGTCAGCCTGTTCCGCCGGTTGCCGCGCGGGCTCGCGCTCACCGATGAGGGGTTGGCGCTCGTGCCGGTCGTGGGCGAGGCATTCGACCGGATCGGCGCGACGCTCGATCGTTATGCGGGCGGGCGGATGCGCGAAGTGCTGACGGTCGGCGTCGTGGGCACCTTTCTCAGTGGCTGGCTGTTGCCGCGCCTCGATGATTTCGACCGGACGCATCCGGAGATCGAACTGCGGCTGATGGGCAACAACAACCGCGTCGACCTGTCAGGGGAGGGGCTGGATTGCGCGATCCGCTTCGGCGACGGCGCGTGGCACGGGACACATGCCGTGCCGCTGATCGACGCGCCGCTGTCGCCGCTCTGCACACCCCTGATCGCCGCGCGGCTGGCGGTGCCGGGCGATCTTGTACGTGAGGTGCTGTTGCGCTCCTACCGCGCCGACGAATGGCCGCGCTGGTTCGATGCGGCGGGGATGGCGTGCCCGCGGCTGGGGGGGCGGTGTTCGACAGTTCGGCGGTGATGGTTGCGGCAGCGCTGGCGGGGCATGGCGTCGCGCTCGCCCCGCCCGCGATGTTCGCCGCCGACCTTGCGGCGGAGCGGCTGGTCCAGCCCTTTGCGACACAGATATCGCTGGGCCGCTACTGGCTCACCCGGCTCCAGTCGAAACGCGAGACGCCGGCGATGGCGGCGTTCGCGGCATGGGTTGCGGAGTTGCGCTAGTCGGGACCCGTCCGGCGCGACCGCACCGCGCTTCGCTAATGGGCGAGCTTGACGCGAGCAGGCTTCACGCCGCCGCCACCGCTGCGGCCTCGTTCGCCGCCTCGATCTCCGCCGCCTTGGCCTCGACCAGCTTTACGATATGCTCCAGCATGTCGGCGTCTTCCACCGTGTGGTCGGTGACGCCGGACAGATAGACCATATGCTTGCCGTTGCCGCCGCCGGTCAGGCTGATATCGGTCTCGCGCGCTTCGCCGGGGCCGTTGACGACACAGCCAAGCACGCTGAGCGACAGCGGGGTGCGGATGTGCTGGAGGCGTTCCTCCAGCGCCTGGACGGTGCGGATCACGTCGAAGCCCTGGCGCGCGCAGCTGGGGCAGCTGACGACGCGGACGCCGCGATTGCGGATGCCGAGCGCCTTCAGGATCTCGAAGCCCACACGGACTTCCTCCTCGGGCTCGGCGGACAGTGATACGCGGATCGTGTCGCCGATGCCGTACCATAGCAAAGATCCCATCCCGATCGCGCTCTTGACCGTGCCCCCGACGAACCCGCCCGCCTCGGTGATGCCCAGATGCAGCGGGCAGTCGACCGCTTCGGCGAGCTGCTGGTACGCGGCGGCGGCGAGGAACAGGTCGCTCGCCTTCACCGCGACCTTGAACTCGTGAAAATCGCGGTCCTGGAGCAGCTTGATATGGTCGAGCGCGCTTTCGACCAAAGCCTCGGGACACGGCTCGCCGTACTTTTCGAGCAGGTCCTTTTCGAGCGACCCGGCATTGACGCCGATGCGGATCGCACAGCCATTGGCCTTGGCGGCGTTGACGACTTCGTTCACCCGCTCAGCCGACCCGATGTTGCCCGGGTTGATGCGCAGGCAGGCGGCACCGGCATCAGCGGCTTCGAGCGCGCGCTTGTAGTGGAAATGGATGTCGGCGACGATCGGCACGCGCGCGGCGCGGACAATCTGCCTGAGCGCGGCGGTGCTTTCGACATCGGGGGCAGGACACGCGGATGATGTCCGCGCCGGCATCCTCGCAGCGTCGGATCTGGTCGATCGTCGCGACCGGGTCCGACGTCGGTGTGTTGGTCATCGTCTGGACGGTAACGGGGGCATCGCCGCCGACGGGGACGTTGCCGACCATGATCTGACGGCTTTGACGGCGCACGATATCGCGCCATGGACGCACGGACATTGGGGTTCCTTCGGTCTTTGCCGCGCCTATAGCCTATCGCCCTGCGCCGAGAAAGGCGGCGACGCGCTGAACCGCATTGTGGCGGACGTCCATCCAGACCAACTGGTAATCGAGCGCGTGGTAGCTGCCGTCGGGACGCATGAACCGCGTGTAGGGGCTGCCCGGGGTCGCGATGACAAGCCGTCCGTCCGCGCCGCAGGTCGCATCGATCAGCCATGTGTCGGGGCCGCGCAGCGGCTCCGGTCGTTCGAGCCCATCGCGGAACCACGCGCCGCGATGCTGGCGATAGACTGACGGCATGTCGGTCGACCAGTTGATCGGATTGATGCACGCTATCGCCGCGCGCGTGCGCGGCACCTTTCTCCCCTCAAGCCAGATCGACCAGCTGGCGATGCATCCGGTATCCGTCGCTGCGGTGCACGCGCGAACCGACTGTCGCGCCTTGAACCAGTCCAACTGGATTGCATGGCCGGGCAGATAGGCGGCCACCATCCGCGCCGCGACCGGCTGGCCGTCGATCGCGCGCTCGATCAGCATCTGCCCAAGCTGCGATCCCTGTCCATGCCCGGCGAGGATGAACGGGCGGTCGCCGACCCGGCGACGAAACTCTACAAAAGCGCGTGCCACGTCCGAATAGGCGATCGCCAGCGCCGCGCCGGACTCCCCGTCCGGGTTCGCCTGGCGATAGCGCGGGGCATAGATCGCGCAGCAACCGTTGAACGCGCTCGCCTGATTTCGGATCGTCGTTTGGCCGACATCGCCGTTGAACCAGACGTCATTGGTGTCGGCGTTCCAGACGGGGCGACGCAGCGGCACGGCGGCGTGGATGAAGAAGACATCGGCAGGCGCGCGCAGCTGGGGTGGCTCGGGCACGCCTTGAGGCGTCGTGTCCCCATCGTCGCGGATCGACGGGAGCGAGGCCCAATGGGTCGGTCCGGCATAATCCGGCGCGGGCGGGGCGGCGGCCGGGTCGAAACGGGCCGGGGGCGGTTGATTCTGGTGCAACACGGCCTGCTGCGCCGCAGCAGGACCGGAGGCAAGCGCACAGGCCATCGGAATGGTCCGCAACAAGGTGAGTCTTCGCCGCATTTACGCTCCCGCTAACCAATTGGTGAGGCCCGCACGCCTATAGCGCAGCGGGTGAACGAAGCGAACGAGTCCCTTGAGCGCACCGGGCGGCACTACGGGTTGGACTGGCTGCGCATCGCCGCGTTCGCGCTCCTGATCGTCTATCATATCGCGATGGTCTTCTCGCCCTGGCCCTGGGTGATCCATACCGACTACAAGTTTCCAGCGCTGATCGCGCCGATGGCGTTGCTGACGCCGTGGCGGCTGCCCCTGTTGTTCGCGGTGTCGGGGTTCGCGTCCTGGCACCTGTTCGCCAAATCGCGCGATCCGGGCGGGTTCGTGCGCGCGCGCAATTTGCGGCTGCTGATCCCGCTCCTGTTCGGAATGGCGGTGTTGATCCCGGTCGAGATGTGGGTGCGGGTGGTCGAGGCGGGCTATCCGCACGGCTATCTGCGCTTCTGGACCAGCGACTATTGGCGCATCGGCGACTATTGGGGGCGCAGCTTCCCGAGCTGGGAGCATCTGTGGTTCGTCGTCTATCTCTGGGCATACACGCTGGTCCTCGCCCTGATCCTGTGGCGCGGACAGCGCGGCTACGACCTGCTGGCCGACCATGTCGTGCCGTGGATGGCGCAGGGCTGGCGGCTGGTCTGGGTGCCGGCGGCGCTGCTCGTGCTGGCGCGACTCGCACTCCAGTTCGTCGTCGCGGACGAACAGGGGTTGCTGCGCGACTGGGCCGGGCATGCGAATTACTTCCCGATCTTCCTGTTCGGCTTTGTACTTGCGGGATCGCCGATGCTGTGGCCGGTGTTGCGCCGGGTGTGGCGCGGCGCGCTGGCGCTGGCCGCGATCAGCGGTGTGGCGGTGGTGCTGGTCGAGACCAGCTATCCGGGCAACGCGGTCCCGCCGCACTGGGTGATGGCGGTGGCGCGCGCGGCACAGGTGGCGATGGGCTGGGCAATGACGATATTTCTGATTCAGGTCGCCGACCGATTCTGGAATTGCGATCATCGCTGGCGCAGGACGGCGGCGGAGGCGGTATTCCCCTTCTACCTCGTTCACCAGCCGGCGATCGTGCTGATCGCGTGGCACACGCTGCCAATGCGCCTGTCGGCCGGAGTGCAGTTCCTGGTCCTGCTCGGTGGGACCGCGCTGGCCTGTACGCTGACATATCTGGTGGGGCGTGAGATCGGCTGGCTGCGACCGTTCATCGGCCTTGGTCCGCGCCAGCACGAAGCCCCCGTGCAGATTTCGACGCAAGCCGCCTGACAAGCGCTTGCACCCTCGCTATGGCGCGCGGGTGGAACGGCATTATGGCATGGACTGGTTGCGGATCGGGGCGTTCGGCCTGCTGATCCTCTATCATATCGGCATGGTCTTCGTGCCCTGGGGGTTCCATGTGAAGACCGCAGACCCGGCTGCATGGGTCACGGTGCCGATGCTGTTCACCAACCCCTGGCGGCTTACCCTGTTGTTCGTCGTTTCCGGCTATGCCAGCCGCGCCTTGTGGCTCAAGTCGCGCGGGCCGGGCCAGTTCGTCGCCAATCGCAGCTGGCGGCTGGTGGTGCCATTGCTGTTCGGCGTCGCGGTGATCGTGCCGCCGCAGAGCTGGGTCGAGCTGCGCACCCAGTGGCCCTATCCCTACGACTTCTGGACCTTCTGGACCCGGCATTACTGGTATTTCGGCGATTTCGGGCCGATCATTCTGCCGACCTGGAACCATCTCTGGTTCGTCGGCTATCTCTATCTCTACACGCTGGGACTGGTGCTGGTCGCCAGCCTGCCCGGCGGCGCGGCGGCGCAGACGATGTTCGACAAGCTGTTCGCGGGCACGCGGGTCTTGTGGCTACCCGCAGCTTACCTGCTGATGACTCAGGTGGTGGTGTTCCAGCGCTGGAGCGACAGTCATGACGTGATCAACGACGGCGTCGCGCACCTTGCCTATTTCCCCGCCTTTCTGTTCGGCTTTGCGCTCGCCGGATCGGAGCCGGTGATGCGCTGGATTGCGCGGCTGTGGAAGCCGGCGCTGGCGATTGGGCTGGCCGGTTACGCCGTCACTGCGGCGATCGACATCGCCTATCCCGCACGAATCCCCTGGCTTCCGGGCCGGATCATGCTCGCGGCGCGCTATATCCAGGCGTGGATGATGATCGCGGCGCTGATCGGCATTGCCGAGGTGTATCTCAACCGCGACCATCGCTGGCGGCCGATGCTGACCGAAGCGGTGTTCCCCTTCTACCTGATCCACCAGACGGTGATCATCGTGGCGATGTACTGGCTGCTCAAACTGGCGCTGCCCGCCGCAGTCGAGTTCGTGGTGCTGGTGCCGGTGACCGCGCTCGGCTGCTGGATCTTCTACCGCTATGGGCGCGAACTTCCCTGGTTGAGGCCGCTGATCGGGCTGCGCTATGCCCGGCGGGACCGGCCGGAACCGACCCGTCCCGCCAGCCCGGAGGCCGCATGAACCGCCTAGCCCTTCTGATCGGAGCCCTGATGATGTCCGCCGCAGCACACGCCCAGACCAAGCCCCAATGGACGCTCGTCATTCATGGTGGGGCAGGCGTGCTGGAGCGCGAGCGGATGACGCCGGAGCGTGAGGCGGCGGCACGCACGGGGCTGGATGCGGCGCTGGAAGCGGGGGCGAAGGTGCTCGCTGCGGGCGGGACGGCACTCGATGCGGTCGAGGCTGCGGTGAAGGTGCTGGAGGACGATCCCCACTTCAACGCCGGGCGCGGCGCGGTGTTCACCTATGAAGGCACCAACGAGCTCGACGCCGCGATCATGGAGGGCGCGACGCGCAAGGCGGGCGCGGTAGCGGGCGTCACGCGCACCAAGAACCCGATCAGCCTGGCACGCAGGGTGATGGAAGACAGCCCGCACGTCATGCTCGCCGGCAAGGGTGCGGACGTGTTCAGCGCCGAGAAGGGGCTGGAGCAGGTCGGCCCCGAATGGTTCGCGACCGACGAGCGCCGACAGCAGCTCGAAACGATGAAGGCGCGCAAGACCAGCTGGTTCGATGTCGACATGAAATACGGCACGGTCGGCGCAGTCGCGATGGATTCGAACGGGGATGTCGCTGCCGCGACCTCGACCGGCGGTGTCACCGGCAAGCGCTGGGGCCGGGTCGGCGATTCGCCGCTGATCGGGGCTGGCACCTATGCCGACAACCGCGCCTGTGCCGTTTCGGCGACCGGGGCGGGGGAGTTCTTCATCCGTGAGGGCGTCGCGCATGAAATCTGCGCGCGCGTCCGCTTCAAGGGCGAAAGCCTGAAGGTCGCCGCCGATGCGGTGATGGCCGATACCAAGGGTCTGGGCGGCACCGGCGGGGTCATCGTCACCGGGCCGAGCGGCGAAATGGCCTGGAGCTTCAACACGCCCGGCATGTATCGCGGCAAGGTGTCGGCGGGGGGCAAGAAGACCGTCGCGATCTACGGCGACGAACAGTAAGGCCCGTCGCATGATTCGCCGCATCCTCGCGCTGTTCGCGTTCGCCGCCAGCCTTTCCGCCACCCCTGCGCTCGCCTATTGGGAGTTCGGGCACGAGACGATCGCGACGATTGCCTACAAGAATGTGAAGCCCCAGACGCGCGCCGCGATCGACCGGTTGCTGCGCCAGCAGGGGCTGCTCGAAACGCCGACCTGCCCCGCAAGGACGCTGGAGCAGGCGAGCGTGTGGGCCGATTGCATCAAGCCGCTCGGGGTGCGGTTCAGCTATGCCTACAACTGGCACTATCAGAATGTGAACATCTGCAAGCCGTTCACGCTCAAGGGCAATTGCCCCGACGGCAACTGCGTGTCGGCGCAGATCGAGCGCGGCGTGAAGCTGTTGCAGGACAAGGACGTGCCGGTCCGCGAGAAGGTGATGGCGCTCGCTTTCCTGACGCACTTTGTCGGGGACCTGCACCAGCCGCTGCACGCGGGCGACAAGGGCGATCTGGGCGGCAACCGCGCGCGCACCGATTACGGCATCTACGCCCCCGAGCGACTCAATCTGCACAGCATCATGGACGGCTGGCTCGCCGAGCGCGCGATCACCACGCCGCCGCCGGTGGTGCAGGTCTATTCGGACGAGGAGCGCGCGAAGGAAAGCGCCGGGACCGTCGAGGACTGGAGCCGCGAAAATTGGCAGGCATCGCACATGGCCTATGAGGCGGCCTTTGACGGCGATCCCTGCCGCGCTGACCTGCCCGCGCGCGGCAAGCTCGACGATGCGGATATCGAAAAGCTGGTCCCGATGATGCAGGCGCAGATCAAGCGCGGCGGCCTGCGCCTTGCCCGGTTGCTTGACGAGGCGTTCGGCCCGCCGCCGCCGATGGAGGCAAAGCGGTAAAGAATAATCCTCCCCTGGCGGGGGAGGATTGGGCAGTTCACCCCTTCGCGTACTGCTCCAGAAAGCCGCAGCGCTGGCAGCGCCAGGTGGCGATATCGACGTAGGTTTTGGGCAGCTTCAACCCGAACCAGCCCGCCACTGGCGCGCCGCGGTACCAGCGGCCGAGTCCCGGCAGGCTGCTGCGCTCATGCGGCACATAGCCTTCGGCCATCGAACCCTGACATTTGGGGCAGCTATTCGAACGCATTGGCGAACTTCCTCGTTAGAGCGCGGCGATGCCGATGACGAGCATCAGCAGCGATGCGGCGAACAGCCAGATCAGGTGCGAGCGGCGGGCGAACATCACGATCAGCATCATTCGTCTCCTTGTTTCGGTGGCCTTCCGCGCTTGGCACGCACCGGGTCGGCCAGTTTCACGCCGCGCCGGCCCAGCGCCTCGCGCAGCAGGCATTCGACTTGCGCGTTGACGCTGCGCAGGTCGGTTGCCGCGCTCCGCTCGATCGCGGCGTAGAGCGCGGGATCGAGGCGGAGCGGGAACGCTTTCTTGGATGGGGCGTCGGCCATCGGCCCGATCCGCTTACTGGTACAGCGACCCGGCGTTCACCACCGGCTGAGTGTCGCGTTCGGAGCAGAGCACGACCATCAGGTTGGACACCATCGCCGCGCGGCGCTCGTCGTCCAACTCGACGACATTCTTGTCGCTGAGCTGCTCCAGCGCCATCTCGACCATGCCGACCGCGCCCTCGACCAGTGTCTTGCGCGCCGCGACCACCGCCTCGGCCTGTTGCCGGCGCAGCATCGCCTGGGCGATCTCCTGCGCATAAGCGAGGTGGGTCAGGCGGCATTCGTCGATGTGCACGCCCGCAGCCAGCACACGCTCCTGCAGCTCGACGCGCAGTTCCTCGCTGACATGCTCGGCATTGCCGCGCAGCGTCACCTCCTCATGGGTGAAATCGTCATAGGGGTAGCGCGAGCCGATCGCGCGGACGGCACTCTCGATCTGGATATGGACGAACTCCCGATAGTCATCGACGTCGAACAGCGCCTGCGCTGTGTCGGCGACGCGCCACACCACGTTCGACGCGATCTCGATCGGATTGCCGCGCAGGTCGTTCACCTTCAGCCGCTCCGAGGTGATGTTGTGGATGCGGACCGAGATTTTCTTCTTGCTCAGCCACGGCCATGCCCAGCGCAGCCCGGTGGTGCGGTCGGTGCCCTGATAGTCGCCGAACAACAGGATCGCTGCCGCCTGATTGGGCTGAAGCAAGTAGAAGCCGCACGACACGAAGGTGAGGATCAGCGCGCCCGCGACCGTGATGAAGGGTGCCCATTGCACCTCACCGATCTGCGGTGCCGACGCGATAATGGCGATGAGCGACAGCAACGCGACGAGCAGCATGACATAGCCGCTGGCGGTGCTGGCGGGCCGCTCCGCACTGGAGCGAAGCGCGCGCAGATCGAAGTCCGACATATTTGCCTCCCTGTAAAATATGATATCATATTTATATCGAATCTTGGGGTTGGCAAGCGGAATCGGACGCCCCCCGCCGCGCGGGGCGGCGGGGGGCAAGGGGTCACCGCGCACCGACCTCCCAGGCCAGCCAGCAGATCACCAGGAAGGGCAGCGCAATCGCTGCGGCCACCACCAGCTGTCGACCGATGCCCAGCCGGAAATGCTCGGGGTGATCCGCCTCGACCCGGCGGATCGCGGCGGCGGTGGCGGGGTCGCCCTTGAGCATCCCGCGATCGACCGCTGGGCCGGACTTGATGAAAGTGATCAACTCGTCGCGCTCGACGGGGTCGAGTGTGGGGTAGCGGCCGAGAAGCACCGCCATGCGATCGCGCAGGCGGGTGTCGTTGGTGTCGTTCATGCTGAAATTCCCGTTGCGGCGCACGCGCACAGGCGCGCGCCGACCGCCGCTGGGGGCGGTCATGTGATACGTCAGATGTCGGGGTTCAGGCTGAGTAAGGCGGCGCGCGTGCTTGATAGGGGCGTCCCCGGCGGGCGAAGGGCGCTATTTCCGGCGTCGCTGGGGCGAACCGGACAGAGGGTGCCGCATGAAGCGGGGTACGCGCGGCGGACTGCGCGGGGATCGGCGGATCCCCATCGCGGTGATCTGGCCCCTTTAGCGCGCGCTGTGCCGCCGCCTCGATCGCGGCGGCAGGGTCGCGGAACTGGGCATGGGCCGGCGTCGGCGCGCTGAGTGCGGCAGAGCGCAGCTCGGCGGGGTCGATACGCGGTGCCCCGGGCAGCGCGGCGGCGGCGTTGATCGCCAGCAACAGCCCGGCAAGCCAAAGCCACAAGCGACGCGAGGCTCGGGCCGTGACGGGGCTGGAGGGCAGAGCGGGGGTCATGCTGCGGTCAGATATAGGGAGGATCGTCGGAATTGCCCGCACAAACAAAAGGGGCGCGACCGCAGTCGCGCCCCCTCGTTCCGGTCGGGACGGCCGATCAGTTGATGACGATCGTCACCGCACGGCGGTTCTGCGCCCAGCTGGCTTCGTCCGAACCCAGCGCGATCGGGCGTTCCTTGCCATAGCTGATCGTCGTGATCCGCGCGGGTGAGACGCCGCGCGCGGCGAGATAGTTCTTCGCAGCATTGGCGCGGCGGTCGCCGAGCGCGAGGTTGTATTCGCGCGTGCCGCGCTCGTCGGCATGGCCCTCCAGCGTGATCCGCGTGTTCGGATACTGCGTCAGCCACTGCGCCTGGCTGTCCAGGATCTGCCGTGCGCGCGCGTCGATGTCGTACTGATCGAAACCGAAATTGATCGTGTCGCTGACCACGTTCTGCCGGAAATGTTCCGCCGTGCCGGGTTGGGCATAGCCGCCGCTGCCACCGCCGCCGGTCGAGCCTGAATCGACTTCACCGCCGGGGCCGGGGGCAGCGTTTCGGGGCGCTTCTTCTGGCAGCCGGCGACCGCGACGGCCATGGTTGCGATGATCAGGGCGGTCTTGAACTTGGCCATTGGTCTATTCTCCCTTGGCTGTTTCGAATATCGATACCCCTGCGTAACGGGCAGGGTGCGGGTGTGTTCCCCTCCGCGTCAACCCCGCATCATGGGCGTAGCGGTCCCCATGCGGGATCTGAACCGTCCAATTGGGTCGGAATCCGGCGCGACGTGCTGCCGGTCAGGTCCACCGACCAGATGTCGGACTTGCCCGACGGCCCCTGCGCCCCGCGCGAGAACAGCAGCACGCGGCCATTGGGCGACCAGCTCGGCCCCTCGTCGCCCCAGGCATCGGTGAGCAGCTTCTCGCCGCCGCCCGACGGGCTCATTACCCCGATGCGGAATCCGCCGCCGATGCGGGTGAACGCGATCAGGTCGCCGCGCGGGCTCCACGCCGGCGTGGCATAGCGCCCGCCACCAAAGCTGATCCGCTGCTGGTTCGATCCGTCGGCGTTCATCACATACAGCTGCTGGCTACCCGAACGGTCGCTCTCGAACACGATCTTGGACCCATCGGGCGAGTAGCTGCCGCCGGTGTCGATGCCCGGCGCGGTGGTCAGCCGCTGCGGGGTCCCGCCACTCGCCGCGATCCGATAGATATCGGCATTGCCCGCGACCGACATGGTGAACAGGATCCAGCGCCCGTCGGGCGAGAAGCGCGGCGCGAAGGCCAGGCTGACATTGGTCACCAGCAACCGCTGCGTGCCATTGGCCAGATCATAGACATAGAGCGACGGCTTGTCGTTCTGGTAGCTCATATAGGCGATGCGCCGCTCGTCGGGCGAGAAGCGCGGGGTCAGCACGATCGACTGGCCATTGGTCAGGAAACGGTGGTTCGCGCCGTCCTGATCCATGATCGCCAGCCGCTTGATGCGACGGTTCTTCGGCCCGGTTTCGGACACGTAGATCACCCGGCTGTCGAAATACGGCCCCTCGCCGGTCAGGCGGGTGTAGATCGTGTCCGAACATTTATGCGCCGCGCGACGCCAGTCCGCCGGGCGCACGATAAACCCCTCCCGCGCCAGTTCGGTGCCGAGCGCCACGTCATAGAGATAACAGCCAACGGTCAGATTGCCGTCGCCATTGGCGCGCACAAAGCCCTGAACCAGTGCCTGCGCTGTCGCGCCGCGCCAGTATCCGAAATCGGGCGCGCTCACCTCGCTCACCGGCACCGCGCGGACGCCGGTGGGGCCAAGCGGCTTGAACAGCCCCGTATTGCGCAGATTGTCGGTGACGATCTGCGCGATCTGGCGGCCGAGCGCATCGGTGCTGCCCGCCGGCGTGTTGACGACCTGCTGCGTCGGCATTGGCGGGACGATGATCGTCAAATCCTGCGCGCTCTCGTCGGTGACGTCGATCGTCGGCAGTTCCTGGCTCTCACCGGTGGGCGGTGCGGGCGCGGGCTGTTCCTGTGCAAGCGCAGGCACAGCCAAGGCGAGCGCCGCGCTTGCGGCGAGAGAGGTGCGCAACTTCATCTACAGTCTCCTGTCGAAGGACAGTCGGAAGGCTTTCCATCCGTCATAATATTCCTCGGGCAACCCTTCAAAGGGCGCGGCGAGCCGGATCGCGGCGAGCGCGCGCTCCTCGTGCAACTCCTGCTGGGGCCGGTTGCTGGCGGTCTTGCCGGTCTGTTCGACGACACGCGGCGGCCCGGCGAGCGATCCGTCGCGGTTCAACCGCACCTCGACAATCGTCGCGAGCAGGTTGACGTCGGCACCGGTCGGCGCGCGCCAGTGCGGCTTCACCTGCCGACGGATCAGCCCGAAGATCGAGGAGCGGACCTCGGGCCCCATCTGCGCGGCCTGGGGTGTGGTCGCCTTGCCCTTGCTTTGCTGGTCGGTCAGTCCGTCGGTGATGCCGGTCAGGCGACCGGTCGGCTTCACCGCACTTCGTTCGGTCTTGGGCAGCGCCTTCGCCGGGGGCGGGGTTCGACTTTTTCGCCTCCGCCTTGGGCTGGGGCCTGGGCGCGGGGGCGGGCGCGGCCTTGGGCGGGGTCGGGTCGGGCTTCGTCACCGGTTCGGGCTGCGTCACCGGCACCGGCGGGGGCGAGTCGAGCTCGGGCGGGCCGGGGACTTCGGCCAGCCGCTCGGCGGGGGCTTCCTTCTCGATCACTGGCGCTTCGCTGACCAGCCCCGCCTCGTCGGTCAGCGAGACCTCGATCGGGGTCGATTCGAGCTTCAGCGGATTGGGCGTGGCGAGGAAACCGACCGAGAGCAGGCCGAACAGCGCGACATGGCCGATCACGGCCACCCCGATCGCTGCGCCTTCCCTCCGGTCGATAGCTACTGCCATCAGTCCTTGCCCTCACCCGTGGTGACGAGCGACACCTTGTTCAGCCCCGCGCGGTTGAGTTCGCCCATGACGCGCATGACCTTGCCGTAATCGAGGCGGGTGTCGGCGCGCAGGAACACCTGGGGCGTGTCCTCGGCGCGCGCGCTGGCGATCTCGGACAGCAGGTTCGGCAGTTGGTCCTCCGCCACCTCGCTATTGTCGAGGAAGATCGCGCCGCGCTCGTCGATCGAAATCTGGACCGGCTTCTGATCCTGGTCGAGCGGTTTGGCGCGGCTTTCCGGCAAATTCACCTGCACCCCCGCGGTCAGCAGCGGCGCGGTGACCATGAAGATGATCAGCAGCACCAGCATCACGTCGACCAGCGGCGTGACGTTAATGTCCGCCATCGGCGCGCGCCGCCCCTTGCCGCGGGAGGAGGGGAGGTTGGCACCCATCAGAGCACCGGCTTGCCGCCCGCAGGCGCACTGTCGAGCTGGCGGCTGAGCGTTGCGTGGAATCCGTCGGCGAAGCGATTCAACCGCGCCTCGACCCGGTCGATGCCGTGGCCGAAGCGATTATAGGCGATCACTGCGGGGATCGCCGCGAACAGGCCGATCGCGGTCGCAAACAGCGCCTCGGCAATACCAGGCGCGACGACCGCGAGCGAGGTGTTCTGCTCGGTCGCGATTGCGGTGAAGCTGCGCATGATGCCCCAGACGGTGCCGAACAGGCCGACGAACGGCGCAACCGATCCCACGGTAGCGAGAATGTTGAGCCGGTCGGACAGCTTGTCGATCTCCAGCGCGACCGCTGCGCCCATCGTCGTCGCCAGCCGCTCGCGCGTGCCGTCCTTGTCGAGCGCGCGCCCGCCGGTCGAACGGCGCCATTCGGTCACCCCTGCGGCAAACACGCGCGCCGAGGGATGGTCCTCGTCACCATGCAGTTTGTAAAAGGCGTCGATATCGTCGCTCTTGCGGTAATCGCCCTCGAAGCGGTCGGCGGACTTGCGCGCTCGCGCGATTCGTCCGCGCAGCGAAAAAATGATGCCCCAGGTCCAGATGCTGGCGAGGAGAAGGCCGATCATCACGCCCTTCACCACCCAATCGGCCTGGTAAAAGAGGCCGAGCGGCGACATCGCGTCGGCGTTGAGGTTTACGAACCAATCCATGTGACGCTCAGTTTCCCTTCCAAACAAGCGGCACGAACGCTTCGACCCACTCTGGCGGTTGCCGCCGCGCGCGCCCCGTCGGGGTCACGAACGCCGCTTCCACATCCGCCTGGGTCAGCAATTCCCCGTGCCGCATGACTCGTTGCTGAATATCCACCGCTGCCGCCCGCACGCGCATCACCCGGCTGACGACCACCAGCGCATCGTCGAGCCGCGCCGGCGCGACATAGCGGATGGCGATATTACGCACGACATAGACGCCTTCGCCCGCCTCATGCGCCGCCCGCTGATCGATCCCGGCACAGCGGAGCATATCGGATCGCGCGCGCTCCATGAACCGCAGGTAATTCGCGTGATACACTACTCCCGACAGGTCGGTGTCCTCAAAATAGACACGTACCGGAAACAGATGCTCGATCCCGTCGAAACGGCCCGATGCCGGGGGAAGGTCAACTACGCTCACCCGTTTGCCCATAGCGGCGGGGGGAATCGAAGTTCAACTGTCACTGTCCAGATGCGCCGCACCCGCGATCAACGGAGGGGCGGGGGAGGGGTTCCGCTCTTGCCGCGTCACCGCTTCGCCATCTCCAGCACCACATCCCATTCCTCGGGGCTGACCTTGCCGACCGACAGCCGCGAATATTTGACCAGCTCCATCCCGGCCAGGCGGGGCTCGGCCTTGACCTGCTTGAGCGTTACCGGCTGCGGCAACGGCTCGACCGGCTTCATCTGGACCGACACCCAATGCTTGCCCTCGCCATCGGGCTTGGCCTCGCGGCTCACCTCCATGACCCCCACGATCTCCAGCCCGATATTGCTGTGATAGAAAAAGGCCCGGTCGCCCAGCTTCATCGCGCGCAGATTGCCTGCGGCGGTGTGGTTGCGCACGCCGTCCCATTCGGTGCTGCCATCGCGCACCAGATCGTCCCAGCTGAACACATCGGGTTCGGATTTCATCAGCCACAGGGCCATCACGCTATCTCCTTTTGCGGCTCCCATCGCCCTCCCTCATCTAAACCGCAAGTGAACATCCAATTCCGCAGTAGTTCAGGCGGGCGGGCGCATTGTGCATCCATGGCGCCCGCTCATGCGTTTTGGCGTCAATCAAGTGCAGAATGCACGAGGAGGACAGTCATGAAGAACACCCTGACCAAGGCAGTGCTCGGCCTGACGCTCGGCGCCACCGCCCTCACCGTGGCGGCGCCGGCAGAAGCCCAGCGCTATCGTCACCGCGACCGTGACAACACCGGCGCAGCCGTTGTTGCCGGCATCGCTGGCGTCGTGATCGGTGCGGCCATCGCGGGTTCCAGCCGCGACCGCTATTATGATCGCCGCTATGATCGCTATGACGGCTATTACCGTCAGCGCGGTTACTACCCGCGTGAGAGCTATTACTATCGCGACTATGAGCGCCGCGGCTGGCGCGGTTGTTCGGTGCGCCGGGTCTATGACCCGTATCTCGGTCGCCGGGTGAAGGTGCGCTACTGCCGCTAAGCGCGGACTATCGAGAACAACGGGCGGCGCGGGTTTATTCCCGCGCCGCTTTTGGTTAGAGGGCGCGCCATGAGCGACACTCCTCCCGACCGGCTCTCGGTCAACCCGAAGAGCCCCTATTTCGATCAGGCCACGCTTCAGCGCGGCATCGGCATCCGCTTCAAGGGCAATGAACGCCGCGATGTCGAGGAATATTGCATCTCGGAAAACTGGATCCGCGTGCAGGTCGGCAAGACCATGGACCGCAAGGGCAACCCGCTGACCATCAAGCTGTCCGGCCCGGTCGAGGCGTGGTTCGAGAGCCCGGCACCGGGTGAGGGCGAAGCCGAAGCCTGACCTGCATAAGCCCCTCCCCTTCAGGGGAGGGGTTGGGGTGGGGCGTTTAAGTCTCACCGAGACCGACGCGCCAAGAGGATAGGCCCCACCCCCAACCCCTCCCCTGAAGGGGAGGGGGCTTTAAGGGCTATCCCAGCAACCCCCGCGCCGCCTCCTCCACCGCGCGCATCGCCGCGCGGAACGGGAACGGCCCATGACTGATCCGCGCGACGCCCGCCGCGGCCACCGCCGCCGCATCCGGCGCTCCCGGAAATGTCATGAAGTTCACTGGCAGCGGCGATTCGCGGCAGACGCGCGCCAACAGGTCGAGATCGGCCAGCCCCGGCACGAAGAACCCGCTCGCCCCCGCCGCCGCATAGGCATGGGCGCGGGCGATCGCCGCATCGACCTTCGCCGCGTCATGCGTGCCTGCCGCCGCCTGCAGGAAGATGTCGGTGCGCGCGTTGATGAAAAACTCCGGCCCGACCGCCGCGCGGATCGCCGCAATGCGTGCCGCCTGGACCTCGGGCGCGTGCATCCCCGACCCGCCGATCACCTGATCCTCGAAATTGCAGCCGACTGCGCCCGTTGCGGCGAGCAGCGCGACGTTCGACGCCACTGCGTCGGGATCGACCGCATATCCGCCTTCGAAATCGATCGATACCGGCAGGTCGACCGCTCCCACGATCCGCCGCGCATTGGCCAGCGCCAGGTCGAGCGGCAGCGCCTCCGCATCCGAAAAGCCGTTCGCCGCAGCGACCGACGCGCTCCCGGTCGCAATCGCCGTCGCCCCCGCCGCCGCGACCGCCCTGGCCGACCCGGCATCCCACACATTGACCAGCACCAGCGGCGTGCCCGGCACGTGCAGCGCGGCGAATTCAGCGAATCGGCTCATGGACATCCTCCTTCGTTCCGGCCCTGATAGGGTCGGAACGAAAGAGGAACAATCCCGATTCTTGCGATCAGTGCGTCAGTGGACGAACCGCGCGACCACGTCGCGATAGCTGCGGCTCACCTTCACCTGCGACCCGGAATCGAGCACCAGGAAGCATTCGCCGTTGGTGTGCGGCTTGACCTGCTTGACCTGATCGAGGTTGACGATGGTCGAGCGGTGGACGCGCTGGAACCGGCGCGGGTCGAGCCGCTTTTCCAGGTCCTTCATCGTCTCGCGCAGGACGAGCGTGTTGTCCGCGGTCTTGATGCACATGTAATCGCCGGCGGCCTCGACCACCTCGATCGTGTCGACATCGACGCGGAAGATCTGGCCGCGATCCTTGATGTTGATGAGCTTTTCGTAGCGGCTCGACGACACGTCGCCGTCGCTGGCGGCAAGTTCCTCGGCGGCTTCCGGCGCGACCTCGGCGAGCACTTCCTTGAGCTTCTCGACCTCCTCCACGCCGCGCTTTTCGGTCAGGCGCTGGCGCACCCGCTCCAGCGTGTCGGCCAGGCGGCCTTCGTCGACCGGCTTCATCAGATAGTCCATCGCATTCGCCTCGAACGCGCGGATCGCATGGTCCGAAAAGGCGGTGACGAAGACGAACAGCGGCGGCTCGACCTCCATCAGCCCCTGAACCACCGAAAACCCGTCGAATCCGGGCATCTGGATATCCAGGAAGACCAGATCGGGCTTGTGCGTCTTGATCGAGCGAATCGCTTCGCGGCCGTTCTGGCATTTGTCGATGATCTCGACATCCTCATGCGCGGCAAGGCGCAGTTCGAGGCCCTGAATGGCCAGAGGTTCGTCATCGACCAGGATGGTGCGGATCGTCATATCTCTCTCTACTCTCATTGACGCCGTTCCGATGCCCCCGGTCCGGCGTCCCACAATCCCCTGCCTTTTATCCTTCGAAATCAATAGTTACGGTCCGGTTCCGATCAGGCTGCCTCCTTGGCTTGCTCCTCAAACTGGAACGGAATCTCGATCTCAACGCGGAAACCGCCTCCGGGGTCCGAATGCGTCGAAAAGCGATGCTCTGCGCCGAATGCCTGCACCAGTCGTTCACGGATATTGGTGAGCCCAACCCCGGTTGAAAGGCTTGGCCGGTTCTTGCCCTCGATCAATCCCGGCCCGGTGTCGGATACGGTGATCTGCACCCGTTCGCCGTTCAGTCGAGCGGCGACGCGGATTTCGGCCCCTTCTTCCTGCGGCGTGACGGCATATTTGATCGCGTTCTCGACCAGCGGTTGCAGCAACAGCGAGGGCAGTCGTGCCTTGGCGGTGCGCGGGTCGATGTCGAACTCGGGCTTCAACCGCGCGTCGAACCGCATCTTCTCGATCTCGAGATAGAGTTTCAGCGTCTCCACCTCCTGCGCCAGCGTGACATGCGCGGTCGGTTCGTTGGCGAGCGTGTAGCGCAGGAAATTGGCCAGGCGGGCGAGCATCGCATTCGCCCGATCGGTCTGCTTGAGCAGCACCAGGGTCGAGATCGAGTTGAGCGTGTTGAACAGGAAATGCGGGTTGAGCTGATAGCGCAGCATCGCCAGCTGCGCCGAACTGGCCTGACTCTCCAGCATCTGCATCCGGTCGCCCTGATCCTCGACGATCAGGTAGAAGTTGATCCCGAAATACAACGCCGACCACCCCGCCAGCACGGTAAAGTTGAGGAACAGGCTGCCCAGAATCAGCGGCAATTCGATCCCCGGATCGCCGCGCATCACCGAGACGGTGAAAGCGTTCAGCACCGCATAAATGAGCGTCGCTGCGGCGAGCGTCGCGATCGACGCCAGGATGCCCGTGATCCGTGGCAGGGTACGGAAATAGCCGAAGAGTGCCGAAAGCAGCAGCGTCAGGCAGTACCCGACGATCGATCCGATCGTGACGCGGATCAGATCCTCGAAGCTGAAGGTGCGGTTCGAGAAGTTGGACACGGCACGCAGCAACAGATAGCCGCCCCAGCCCGCACCCTGGAGCATCCAGAAGGCGCGGGTCTTCTGTTCGAAAAAAGGCCGGGAGAAGATTGTAGGGTTGGTCATTGCGTTGGCGGCTTCTCTACATCGCAGGTCGCCCGGTGGGAAGAATGCGGGAACGTGGGCGTCACGATATCGTTGCACAGGCGGTTCACACCCGCGTCGGGACATCCCATATCCCGATCCCGATCCACCGCAGGAGACATGCCGATGACCACGCGCACCGCCACCGCCCGCTATTCCGGCTTCGGCAAGGAAGGAAAGGGCGCGATCACCACCCAGTCAGGGGTGCTGACCGACCAGTTCTATGGCTTCAATACGCGGTTCGAAGAGGAGCCGGGGACCAACCCCGAGGAGCTGATCGCCGCCGCCCATGCCGGTTGCTTCACCATGGCACTGAGCTTTGCTCTCGCGCGCGGGCTTCAGCGAGGGGACGCTGGAAACCAAAGCCGCAGTGAAGCTGGAGCAGAAGGATGGCGGTTTCGCCATCACCCGCTCCGACCTGACGCTCGAAGCCAGCGTGCCGGGCATCGACCCCGACCAGTTCGCGCAGCTGGCCGATGAGGCGAAGAAGAACTGCCCCGTGTCGAAGCTGATGAACGCCGAAGTCAGCCTGGCGCACACGCTGAGCTAGGTTCCTGTGCTCCTGCGAAGGCAGGAGCACAGGGCATTTGAGCGAGTCGCCCGTGGCTCTGGGCTCCTGCCTCCGCAGGAGCGCAGACCTTACCGTTCGCTCAGATAATAGCGATCCATCGCGGTCAGATCGTCCGCCAGCTCGTACACGATCGGCTGCCCGGTCGGGATTTCCAGCGATGCGATATCTGCGTCCGAAATCCCCGACAGATGCTTGACCAGCGCGCGCAGCGAATTGCCGTGCGCGGCGATCAACACGCGCTTGCCCGCGCGCAGGTCCGGGGCGATCCGCTCTTCCCAATAGGGCAGCACGCGCGCGATCGTGTCCTTCAGGCTTTCGGTCTGCGGGATCGGAATGCCCTTGTAGCGCGCGTCCTTGGCCAGGTCCCAAGGCGACCCTTCCTCGGGCAGCGGGGGCGGGATGTCGAAGCTGCGGCGCCAGATCTTGACCTGATCGTCGCCATGCTTGGCTGCGGTCTCCGCCTTGTCGAGCCCGGTCAGCCCGCCATAATGCCGCTCGTTCAGCTTCCAGCTCTTCTCGGTCGGCAGCCACAGCCGACCCATCGCCTCCAGCGCCAGATTGAGCGTCTTGATCGCCCGGCTCTGAAAGCTGGTATAGGTCATGTCGAAGTCGAGACCCTTCTCGCGCATCAGCTCGCCCGCGGCCCACGCTTCCTTAACGCCCTGTTCGGTCAGGTCGACGTCCCACCATCCGGTGAAGCGGTTTTCCAGATTCCAGGACGACTGGCCGTGGCGGATCAGGACGAGCGTGGGCATGGGCTACTCCTTGCAGGACTTTGCCCGCGTCCTTAGCGAAGTGGGCCGACAGGGCAACGGAGGATGGCCATGGCAATTGAAAGACAGACCATCGTCTATGACGGCC
Organism: Sphingomonas sp. J344; assembly: GCF_024700005.1. Lineage (NCBI taxonomy): Bacteria > Pseudomonadati > Pseudomonadota > Alphaproteobacteria > Sphingomonadales > Sphingomonadaceae > Sphingomonas > Sphingomonas sp. J344. The sequence continues at coordinate 2,534,737 of NZ_JAJONB010000001.1, forward strand.
CCGGCGGCCCGTTCGCGGGGGTCGCGGTGGTCGACAGCGACTGGACCGCGCCGCGCCCCGGCGTGCTGATCGTCCCCAATGTGCTGGGCGAAAAGGAACAGGACCGCGTCACCGCTGAGCGGATCGCGGCGCTGGGCTATGTCGGCTTCGTCGCCGATCTCTACGGACAGGGCAAGCGCACCACGCGCGAATCACCCGACCCCGCAATGTATATGAATGCGCTCAACGCGGACCGCCCGCTGCTGCGCGACCGCCTGTTTGCCAGCCTCGCCGCGCTCCAGGCGCTGCCACAGGTCGATGCCGGGCGGACCGCCGCCATCGGCTATTGCTTCGGCGGCAAGTCGGTCATCGACCTCGCCCGCGCGGGTGGCGCGGTGCGCGGCGTGGTTGCATTCCACGGCATCTTCGACCCGCCGGGCTATGCCTATCCGACCCCGATCGCGGCGAAGCTGCTGGTCTGCCACGGCTGGGACGACCCGCTCGCCCCGCCCGACGCGGTCACCGCCCTCGCCGCCGAGCTGAGCACTGCGGGGGCGGACTGGCAGCTCCACGGCTATGGCGGGGCAGGACACGGCTTCACCGACGTGAGCCAGAAAGGCTCAACTCGCCCCGGCTTCGGCTACGACGCGAATGCCGACCGCCGCAGTTGGGCTGCGATGATGGGGTTTCTGGCCGAGGTATTCGCTTAAAAATCCTCCCCGGAACGGGGAGGGGGACCGCCCGCGCAGCGGGTGGTGGAGGGGGCCCGAGGCTAGGGGTCCGGTGCCTCGCCCCCCTCCGTCAGCGCTACGCGCTGCCACCTCCCCGTCCCGGGGAGGATTTGCGACTAAGCAACCGCCGCAACACCCGACGCAACACCACCAGCGCCGCTACCGTCGCCGCCAGCACCAGAACCGCAATCACCACCGCCGCCACCGGGTTCGCCAGCGCCAGAAACAGCAGCCCGCCGGTCAGGATATCCTCGCCCGTCGACACCACGACATTGCTCACCGGCTCCGGACTGACATTCACCGCCGCCCGCGCGCCTGCCTTGGCGCCATGCGTCAGCAGCGCGCCCCCACCGCCGAGCAGCAGCGCAGCGACCTGCCACGCCGGATCGCCCGGATCGACGATGGCGAGCGCGAGCAATGCGCCGCCAATCGGTCGGATCGCGGTGTGGATGCTGTCCCACACCGAATCGATCCACATCACCTTGTCGGCAAAGAACTCCGCGACCGCGCCGATCCCGGCAATGCCGATCACCCACGGGTTCGCCAGCACGTCGAGGGCCTTCAGCTGATGCGGCAGCTCGACCCAGCCGGTCTGCATCGCCAGGCCGACCGCGAACACGCACAGATAAAGCCGCCAGCCCGCGAGCAGGCTGACCGAAGCGGCCAGCCCGATGATCTCGACCGCGCCCACGGGCTCAGGCGGGTGGAGTCTTGGGCTTGGCGGCGCGGGGCGCGCGCGGCTTGGCGGGAGCCTTTGCAGCGGGCTTGGCGGCGGGCTTCTTCGTTGCGGCAGGCTTCGCAGCAGCAGGTTTCGCAGCAGCAGGTTTCGCCGCGGCCGGCTTCTTCGCGGCAGTTGCTTTGAGTGCAGGCTTTTTCGGCGCTGCGGGGTTCTTCGGCGGCGCGGGCGGAGCTTCAGCAGCGGGTGCCGCGGGGGCCTCTGGTGCCTTCGGAGCCTCGGGCGGCTTCTCGCCAGCCAGCCGCGCCGTGATCTTCTCCGCCGCGCGCGCCGCAATCAGCGTGGCGAGCGACGAGGCGTTCCTTGCAAAGTCGTCCATACCCGACGGCTTGGGCGCGTCGCTCGCGGCGGGAGTGGGGGCAGGGGCGGATTGCGCGTCCGCCGCCTTCTTGCGGACATTGCCCGCCAGCGCGACCAGTCCTGCGGCAACGATATCGGCGACCAACGGGTGCTTGGTCAGCTCGAGCAGCTTGGCACCCTGTTCGCGCAATTCCTTGGGCAATTCGATCCCGGCGACCGTCTTGGGCAGCTTGGGTGCCTTGGCGGCCTTCGATGCCTTGGCCGTCTTGCTCTTCTTCGCCTTCGCCCCGTCCTTCGCCTTGGCCATCGTCACGCCTCCTTGGTGTGTCACTCGACTGACACACCCGGAGGCATGTCGTCAATCCGCGAATACCCGTGCGAAAATGGTATCTACCGCCTTGAAATGATAGTCGAGGTCGAACTTCTCCTCGATCTGCTGCGGCGACAGCGCGGCGGTGACCTCGGGATCGGCCTTGAGCAGTTCGAGCAGCGACAGTTCCCCGTCGCTCTCCCACACCTGCATCGCGTTGCGCTGGACCAGCCGATAGCTGTCCTCGCGGCTCACCCCGGCCTGGGTCAGCGCCAGCAGCACGCGCTGCGAGTGGACCAGCCCGCCCATGCGATCCAGATTCTTCTGCATCCGCGCCGGATAGACCAGCAGCTTGTCGATCACCCCGGTCAGCCGGGCGAGCGCGAAGTCGAGCGTGATCGTCGCGTCCGGGCCGATATAGCGCTCGACCGACGAGTGACTGATGTCGCGCTCATGCCACAGCGCGACATTCTCCATCGCCGGGATCACCGCGCTGCGGACCATGCGGGCGAGGCCGGTGAGGTTTTCGGTCAGCACCGGGTTGCGCTTGTGCGGCATCGCCGACGAACCCTTCTGCCCGGGCGAGAAATACTCCTCCGCTTCCAGCACCTCGGTGCGCTGCAGATGGCGCACCTCGACCGCGAGCCGCTCGATCGAACTGGCAATGACGCCCAGCGTCGCGAAGAACATCGCATGCCGATCGCGCGGGATCACCTGCGTCGACACCGGCTCGACCGCGAGGCCCAGCTTGTCGGCGACATGCTGCTCCACGCGCGGGTCGATATTGGCGAAGGTGCCGACCGCGCCCGAAATCGCGCAGGTCGCAATGTCCGCGCGGGCCGCGATCAGGCGGGTCTTGCACCGCTTGAACTCGGCATAGGCTTCGGCAAGCTTGAGGCCGAACGTCACCGGTTCCGCATGAATGCCATGGCTGCGCCCGATGGTCGGGGTCAGCTTGTGCTCATATGCACGGCGCTTGAGTACCGCGAGCAGCTGGTCGAGATCGTCGAGCAGGATATCCGCCGCGCGCGTCAGCTGCACCGCAAGGCAGGTGTCGAGCACGTCGCTCGACGTCATCCCCTGATGCATGAAGCGCGCTTCGTCGCCGACATTCTCCGCGACCCAGGTCAGGAACGCGATCACGTCATGCTTGGTCACCGCCTCGATCGCGTCGATCGCGGCGACGTCGATGGTCGGGTTGGTCGCCCACCAGTCCCACAGCGCCTTCGCCGCCGATTCGGGCACCACGCCCAGCTCGCCCAGCTTCTCGGTCGCGTGCGCCTCGATCTCGAACCAGATGCCGAAGCGGGTTTCGGGCGACCAGATCGTGGTCATGGCGGGGCGGGAATAGCGGGGGACCATGTCAGAGCCTTTCGTGGGACGCGGCGGCCCCTAGCAAAGCCCCGGCGGCGCGGCAAACCCGGCCACACTGAAGTGTTCCAATCGGCTCGTCGCATCGTTCGCACAGAATTTGGTCGAACAGATGCGTTACGGAGGCGAGTTGCGCTGATTGAAATAATATTGTGGAACGTGACAAATATGCAACTCGTTCTCTTGTCACACTCGCTGGAACTAAATGTTCGGCGTTTTCGGAATTAACATTTCTGATGACTGGAGAATGACATGTTGAAATCTATCCTTTTGGCCAGTGCGGTTGCGATCTCGGCCCCGGCACTTGCCCAGGACATGCCCGACCCGCAGACTCCGCCGACTCAGGAACAGCCGGCCCCGGGCGAGACGACCGAGCCTGTTCCGCAAGAGGTTCCGGCACCCGCGCCACAGCCCGACGCTGAGCCGGTTCCGGAAGCGACGCCGACGCCTGAGCCGACTCCCACGCCGACTCCGTCGCCCACGCCGACTCCGGAGCCTCAGGCCGCAGAGCAGGCACAGGCGACTCAGCCCGCTCAGCAGCCTGCGCAGCAGCCCGCCAATGCGGAGCAGATTGCGCAGATCGTCGATCAGGGCTTCCCGACCTATGACAAGGATGCCGATGGCAGCCTGAAGCAGGAGGAATTCGGTGCCTGGATGGTTGCGCTGCGTTCGGCGACCGAGCCTGCGTTCACCGGCGAATCGGCGGCTGACAAGGAATGGCTCGGCAAGGCGCTTGCCTCGGCGGATGCCGACAAGTCGGGCGGCGTGAGCAAGGACGAACTGAAGGCCTTCCTTGCCCCTGCTGCGGCGTCGTAACCGTGTCTCCTCGGAGGGGCGTACCGCATCGCGCCCGTCCACCGGCCGCCGGAGTTCGCTCCGGCGGCCGTTTATCCGGGCTCCTGCGCAGGCAGGAGCCCGGAGCCAAGGCGGATGTCTGGTGCAACTCTGGACCCCTGATCTCGCAGGAGATCAGGTCGCCGGACAGCGCCGAGCGCTACATCAGCCCCTGCGCGCGCAGGCTGACATGCCCGGCGGTGCCGATGACGATATGGTCATGCACCGCAATGCCCAGCCGCTTCCCCGCCTCCACAATATTGCGCGTCAGTTCGATATCCGCCCGGCTCGGGCTCGGGTCGCCACTGGGATGGTTGTGGACCAGGATGATCGCGGTCGATCCCAGATCGATCGCACGGCGGATTACTTCGCGGACATAGACCGGGGCCTCGTCCACCGACCCTTCCTGCATCAATTCGTCGCGGATCAGCATGTTGCGGCTGTTCAGATGCAGTACCCGCACGCGCTCGATCGCATGATGCGCCATGTCGGCGCGGAGATAATCCAGCAGCGCCTGCCAGTTGGACAAGATCGGCCGCGCCGCGACCTCTCCCCTTTAGGAGCCGCAACGCTGCCGCATGCGCGATCTTGAGCGCCGCGACCGAGGTCTCGCCCATCCCCGGCACCCGCGCGATCGCTTCCGCGTCGGCGGTCAACAGTCCGGCGATGCCGCCGAACTGATGGAGCAGCGCCTTGGCCAGCGGCTTGGTATCGCGCCGGGGAATCGCCAGAGCGAGCAGATACTCGATCAGTTCATGGTCGAGCAGCGCTTCATGATCCGCCAGCAACCGCGACCGCAGCCGCGCGCGATGCCCGGTCCCGTCGGTAATCGCCTCGCTGCCGCCGTCCCCCATAAAGGGAGCCTAGCGGCAGAGGCGGGGGCGGGAAAGGGGCGCAAAAACCCTCCCCCTGGCAGGGACGGATTGATCTGTCGGTTGCAACAATGTTGCACCGCGGTTGACTCGGCGACCCCCCTTTCTAAAGCGCGCGTGCCTTGGCGGGCTCGCCGCTCGGCCCATGCGTTTCGCCCTGGAATATGACTGGCGGAGGAAGCGAAATGACCGAGAACGAGCCCGGACTGGACCCCCTCAAGGAGGATTCCCGCATCACTTCGCTCAACGAGCGGCTGGCGCGGGCCAAATCCGAAGAGGCGGATCGGCGGGGCGAGGGGCAGCAGGATGGCGATCGTAACTATCGCCTCGGCAACCGCGTCCTCGCCGAGCTGATCGGAGGAATGGTCGGGGGGCGCTGATCGGGTGGGTACTCGATCGGTTCCTGGGAACCTCGCCATGGCTCCTGCTCACGCTGCTTGCCCTCGGCATCGTCAGCGCGTTCAGGAACATCATCAGGATTTCGAACCAGCGCTCGAAGTGACTTTCGGGCGCTTGCGTTACATGGGAAACGGGCGTGGCTGAAGAAGCAGGCAAGATCGATCCGATGCACCAGTTCGAGGTGACGTCGATTGCCGACATGTTCACCGTGGGCAATCAGACGATCGCCTTCACCAACAGCGCGCTATGGATGGTCCTCGCGACCGTCGCGCTGTGGGTGTTCATGCTGGGCGGCATGAAGCGCGACGTCGTGCCGGGCCGCTGGCAGATGGCGGTCGAGGGCTTTACCGGCTTCATCGACAATCTGCTCAAGGCGAATATCGGGCATGAGGGGCGCAAGTTCCTGCCCTATGTCTTCTCGCTGTTCATGTTCATCCTGTTCGCCAACGTGATCGGCCTGCTGCCGTTCGGCGCGATTCCCGGCGTGCATCCGTTCACCGCGACCAGCCACTTCACCGTCACCGGCGTGCTCGCGATCCTCAGCTTCTCGATCGTGCTGATCGTCGGGCTGGGCAAGCATGGCTTCCGTTTCTTCTCGCTGTTCGTGCCAAAGGGCACGCCGCTGCCCGTGCTGTTCCTCGTGGCGCCGATCGAGTTCGTCTCGTTCATGGTCCGCCCGTTCAGCCTGGCGCTGCGACTCTTCGTCGCGATGACCGCGGGCCACATCCTGCTCAAGGTGCTGGCGGGCTTCATCATCAATTCGACCAATGCCGGCCTGGGCTGGGGCGCGCTGGTGGGCATCCCCAGCTTCGCGCTGATGCTCGGCGTGTCGGCGCTCGAGATTCTGGTCGCGGGCGTCCAAGCCTATGTGTTCGCGCTGCTCACGTCGCTGTACATCAACGACGCGGTGCACCTGCACGATCATCACTGAGTTTTTTCCAACCAACGACTGATTTTTCTAAGGAGTGATTTCAATGGAAGCAGATGCATTCAAGCTGCTCGGCGCCGGTCTCGCGGCGATCGGTGCGGGCCTCGCGGCGATGGGCGTGGGCAACGTGTTCGCGGCGTTCCTTCAGGGCGCGCTGCGCAATCCGGGCGCGGCTGCCAGCCAGCAGGGCAACATGTTCATCGGCTTCGCGGCTGCCGAGCTTCTCGGCCTGCTCGCGTTCGTCGTGGCGGTGCTGCTGATCTTCGTCGCCTGATGTCTCTGCCGCCCTGCGTGATCCACGCGGGGCGGATTTGACGACGGACCAGAGGACGGACCAATGCCCCAGATCGAACAAGTCGCAGCGACCTATGCGTCGCAGATCTTCTGGCTGCTGCTGACCTTCGGGCTCACCTTCGTGATCGTCGGCCTGGGCATTTTGCCCAAGGTCTCCGGCACGATGGATGCGCGCGACAAGTCGGTGGCCGACGACCTTGCGGCTGCGGAAGCGGCGCGCACGGCGGCGGACCAGGCCGAAGAGACGTGGCGTGCGCAGGAAAATGCGGCGCGTGATGCGGCGCGCAAGCGCCTGGCCGAGGCGCGTGCCGAGGGGCAGGCGCAGACCGACGCCGCGCTCGCATCGGCCAATGCCGAGATCGAAGGTCGCGTCACCGCGGCCGAAACCCGGATCGCGGAGGCCAGCGCCGCCGCAGCCGGTGAGATCGAAGCGGTCGCGACCGACGCTGCGCGCGACATCGTCGCCCGCATCTCGGGCGTCAGCGTCACGGCTGCGGAGGCCGGACAGGCAGTGAAGGCGGCGCTCAATGGCTGAGGAAGCAACAGTGACCACGGGAACCGCGGCTCCGGCTGAGGTCCATCACGCGGCGCCGGCGGTGTTCGGCATCGACGCGACCATGTGGGTCGGCCTCGCCATGCTGGGCCTGCTGCTGATCGTGGTGTGGAAGAAGGTGCCGTCGGCGATCGGCGGCATGCTCGACAAGCAGATTGCGGCGATCCGCACCCGGCTTGACGAAGCGAACCAGCTCCGCGCCGAGGCCGAAGCGCTGCGCGACGAATATGCGCGCAAGCTCACCAATGTCGAGCAGGAGGCCGCCGCCATGGTCGCCCATGCCGATGAGGAGGCACAGGCGCTGCTGGTCAAGGCCAAGTCCGATGCCGAGGACCTGATCCGTCGCCGCACCAAGATGGCCGAGGACAAGATCGCCGCGGCCGAGCGCCTCGCGCTCGACCAGGTGCGCGCCACGGCCGCCGAGGCCGCGACCAAGGCGGCCGGTGCGATCATCGCGCAGAAGCACGATGCGAGCGCCGACAAGGCACTGGTCGACCAGACGATCGCGGGTCTCTCGCGGCTCAACTGAGCGGCGGGTTCCGGGTGAAGAAAAAGGGCGTCGGTCGAAAGACCGGCGCCCTTTTTCTGTGCCTGTCGTCACCCCGGGCTTGACCCGGGGCCCCGCTGCCTTTGCCGGTCGAAGAAGCTGGGCCCCGGGTCAAGCCCGGGGTGACGGGTAATGCCTCACTTCCCCAACAAATCCAGCACCGCCACGGTCATCGCGGTCGTCCCCAGCGTCACCGCCGGCTTCGCCTCGACCTTGAAGAAGGGCGAATGGTGCGCGGGCAGCGTCTTCTCGCCGCGCTTGGCCGCGTCCAGCTCGGCCTGCGGTGTCCCGCCGACCACGAAATAGGCCCCCGGCACGCCCAGTTTCTGCTCGATGAAGTACGCGAAATCCTCCGCGCCCATGCTCTCGCGCGGTTCGGTGCGCAGGATGTCCTTGCCGAACGCCTTGGTGAACGCGCCGCGCACCCGCGTCGTCAGCGCCGGATCGTTGAGCGTCACCGGGGTCGATTCGAACCCGACGCGCACCACCGGCAATTTGTCCTCGGGCAGACCGTTCATCCGCCCGACATTGGCGGCGATGCGCTTGATGCCGTCGAGCAGCTTCTTGCGCGTGTCTTCGTCATCCGACCGCACGGTCAGTTGAAGCTCCGCCTTGTCGCTGATGATGTTGTGCTTGAATCCCGAATGGAACGATCCGACGGTGACCACGCCGGGCTTCAATGGCGCGATCTCGCGGCTCACCAGCGTCTGCAGCGCCATGACGATCTGCGACCCCATCACGATCGGGTCCTTCCCCATATGCGGCGCGGCACCATGCGTGCCGATGCCGTGGATGGTGATGTCGACGCTGTCCGACGATGACGAGCTGATCCCCGGCTCCAGCCCGATCTTGCCGGTCGGAAAGCCCGAGGTGACGTGGAACGCCACCGCATAATCGGGCTTGGGGAAACGGGTGTAGAGCCCGTCCTCCATCATCTTGCGCGCGCCGCCGATCCGCTCCTCGGCGGGCTGTATGACGAACACGACGGTGCCCTTCCACCGGCTCTTGAGCTTGGCCAGCTGCCGCGCGGTGCCGATCAGCGAGGTGATGTGCACGTCATGCCCGCACGCATGCATCACCGGCTTCACCACGCCGTCGATATCCTCCTGCGTCACCGTCGAGGCATAGGCGAGCCCGCTATCCTCCTTGAGCGGTAGCCCGTCCATGTCGGCGCGCACCAGGATCGTCGGACCGGTGCCGTTCTTCATCACGCCCACGACGCCGGTCCCGCCGACCCCCTCGGTCACCTCGATTCCACCGACCGCGCGCAGCTCCTTCGCCATGATCGCGGCGGTGCGCGTCTCCTTGTACGACAGCTCGGGATTCTTGTGGAAATCGATGAACAAGGCTTCGAGATGCGCCGCATAATCCGCCTCCACCGCCGGGGCGAAATCGGGCTCGGCCAGTGATGGCGTGGCGAGCAGCGAAGTTGCGAGCAGGGCGGTGAGCAGGCGCATGAAGGATCCCCCGAAATCAGATGGCGGACACGCTAACAGATGGGCCGCCCCGTGCAATTCCCTCGCTCAGCGGTCGCCATGCAGCGCTTGCGCGCGCGCCACGGCGGCGGGCAGTGCGGCATTGAGCAGGCGGGACCGAAATGCCACGCTGTCGGTCGCGCGCCAACCGATCGTCACGTCAGGAACGATGCCCGCCACCTCATTGCTGCCATCGGCGCGGAACCGTGCGCAATCGGGCAGCAGCAAGGTCGCGCCGCTGTGATTGAGCGTCGTCGGCGTGCCGCCCCAGGTATAGCCGCATCCCGCGCCGCCGGTCCGCGCACCGACGATCGTCGCGACGCGCGCGTCCTGTAACAGCGCGGTGAATTGTTCGGCGGCGGACCAGGTCTCCTGATCGACGAGCACCATCACCGGGCCGCGCCACGCGCCCTCCTGATAGGCATGCTGGCCCGCGCTGAACACCCATGCGCCCCATTCGCTGCCCAGCCATTCGCCGGGTTCCGCGCTGCCGACCAGCCCGGTCGCATAGCCAGCGCGACCCAGCCATTGGCAGCCGGTGTCGGGAGCGCAGGGCGTCTCCGCCGCCACGCGCGCCGCATCCGCCTTCTCCGCCAGCGCGCGCAGCTTCGCCCGCTCCGCTTCGGGGGCGGTCCTGGCCCAGCCGTGCAGCAGCTCGGCCAGCCTCCCCCAGGTCCCTGCCCAGTGCGGACCGCGCACGAACCCGACCGGGGCCGAAGTAAGCCGCTTCGCCGTGACCATGCGCGCGGCGGCCTCCGCCCATTCGCTGCCCCCGCCATTCCCGGTCAGGTCGACCAGCAAAGACGTCGCTCCCACAGCCTGTAGCTGGCCCAATCGCGTCGCCATGTCGCGGGTGAGCGCAGCATAGGCGTGGGTGATCACCGCATTCTTGCAGCTATCATCGCACGGCTTGTCGATCGGCAGTTGCAGCGCGGCGACGGCGTCGGCGCATAGCTGAGGAAAGGCGTGCGGATCGAATACGGGGATGCGCAGCACGCCCACCGTCTCACCCGCCGTCGCCACGACGCCCGCATCGAGCGCCCCCTTATCGACCAGCGCGCGGTAGCCGAGGAGTGCAGACGCGATACCGGGCCGCCCCTTGCGCGCGTCATAGCCGATCGACTGGCAGAGCGACGCCACGCTGGTCGGCGCCGGGGCCGTGGCGGGCATAACGGGAGTAGCGGACTGCGGGCGGGGCCAGCGCAGCGCGACATGGCCATCGCCGATGCCCCGGATGGCGCGGTCGAGAATCGCCCGCGCCTCCGCATCGCTTCCGGCGGTCCGGAGCTGCGCCGCCAGCTGGTCGAACGTGCGGGCGATGGCAACGCCGCGCTCCTGCTCCAGCCATTCACGGTTCGCATATTTGGTCTCGAACGCCGCACGCATCTGCGCGACATCGGCGAGCCAAGGCGCGGGGTCCCACGCGCGCGCCTGCCCCTGCGCGCTCCCAACGACGAGCGCAAATCCCGCGAGCGCCGCTAGCATCTTTCGCATCGTTCCTCCCATGTGTGTTGCTGATGCAATACACAAGGATTGTGCTCTGGCCTAGCCCCCCGCGCAATGCCTAGATCGGGCGTTCGATGTCCGACCCCAATTCCCCCAACCGCTTCAACGAAGACTCCGCCACCTATGCCGTGCGCGGGTCGGAAACCCCCGATCTCGACGCCGGGGTCGCGGCCATCCGCAATGTCCTGAAAACACTCCCCGCCCGCCCCGGCGTCTATCGCATGCAGGATGCGCGCGGCGACGTGCTCTATGTCGGCAAGGCCCGCGCGCTCAAGAACCGCGTCGCCAACTACACCCAGCCCGCGAAGCTCTCAATCGGCTGCGCCGCATGATCGCCCAGACGCGGTCGATGACCGTGGTGACGACCAATAACGAGGCCGAGGCGCTCCTCCTCGAAGCGCAGCTGATCAAGCGCTTCCGCCCGCCCTACAACGTCCTGTTGCGCGACGATAAGTCGTTCCCCTACATCCTCCTGCGCGGCGACCATGACTTCCCCCGCGTCCAGCTCCATCGCGGCGCGCGCCGGGCGAAGGGCGACTATTTCGGCCCGTTCGCCGGCGCGGGGCAGGTGCGCAAGACATTGAACGCGCTCCAGAAACTCTTCCTGCTGCGCAGCTGCACCGACAGCTTCTTCAACACCCGCGACCGCCCGTGCCTGCTCTACCAGATCCGCCGCTGCTCGGCCCCCTGCGTCGATCGCATCGACAAGGCGGGCTATGCCGAGCTGGTTGCCGACTCCCGCGACTTCCTGATGGGCAAGTCGACCAAGGTTCAGGCCAAGCTCGGCGAGCAGATGCAGGCCGCCGCCGAAAATCTCGACTTCGAGCTCGCCGCGATCCTGCGCGACCGGTTGAAGGCGCTCACCTTCATCCAGGGCAGCCAGGCGATCAATGCGGAGGGGATCGGCGACGCAGACATCTTCGCCATGGCCGCCAAACAGGGCCAGATCGGCATCCAGGCCTTCTTCATCCGTGGCGGCCAGAATTGGGGCCACCGCGCCTTCTTCCCCGCGCACACCGCCGATGTGCCGGAGGATGAGGTGTTCACCCAATTCCTCATGCAATTCTATGAGGAAGTGCCCCCGCCGCGCACCATCTTCGTCGACCGCAATCTCGACGACCTGAAGCTCCTCTCCGAAGCCCTCGCCGAACGCGCCGGGCGCAAGGTCGCGATCGGCATGCCGCAGCGCGGCACCCGCCGCCGCCTGCTCGATCAGGCCAAGCGCAACGCGATCGAGGCGCTCGACCGCCGCATGGCCGAATCGACCACTCAGGCAAAGATCCTGCGCGATATCGCCGACCTGTTCGGCCTGCCCGAACCGCCCGACCGCATCGAAGTCTATGACAACAGCCATATTCAGGGCGCCCACGCCGTCGGCGCGATGATCGTCGCTGGGCCAGAGGGATTCCGCACCGGCCAGTATCGCAAGTTCAACATCAAGAGCGCCGCCACCGACGACGATTTCGCGATGATGCGCGAAGTCTTCACCCGCCGCTTCGCCCGCGCGCAGGAGGAAGACCCCGACCGCGACAAGGGCGTGTGGCCCGACCTCGTCCTGATCGACGGCGGCAAGGGCCAGCTCAGCGCCGCCCGCGCCGTGCTCGAGGAACTGGGGATCGAGGACGTCTGCATGGTCGGCGTCGCCAAAGGCCCGCACCACGGCCGCGAAGGCCGCGAAGTCTTCCACCTGATGGACGGCAGCGAACGCATGCTCCCGACCAACGCGCCGGCCTTGTTCCACATTCAGAAACTCCGCGACGAAGTCCACCGCTTCGCCATCGGCGCGCACCGGGCAAAGCGTGCCAAGGCCATCGGTGCCAGCCCGCTCGACGAAGTCCCCGGCATCGGCCCCGCGCGCAAGAAGGCGCTGCTGATGCATTTCGGCACGGCCAAGGCGGTGCGCGGCGCGAGCCTGGAGGATCTACAGAAAGCGCCCGGGGTGAGCGCGGCGGTGGCGCAGCAAGTCTATGATTTCTATCATGCGCGGTGACGCGGCGTGACGCAGGGCCGGGACCGGGCGCATCTTCAATTGTCCAACCAGTTCGCAGTGATCATGCCCCGATGCCCCGCCGGTGCGAGCGTGGCACGGAGCGCCTCCAGCAGCGGCGGCAGTTCCTGCGTAAAGGCATAGGGCGGATTGACGATGAACAGGCCCGCGCCGTTGTAGATGCTGGGCTGGTCGGCATCGTACAGCCAATGCTCGACGACCAGGAATTTCGGGATGTTCAGGTTGCGCAGCTTGTTCTTCCACTGCTGATGCGTCGCGCGGTCCTTCAGCGGATACCAGATCACCGTCACGCCATGCGCCCATTTGCGGTGCGCGGCAGCGAGGGTGGCGGTGATCCGGGCGCGCTCGTCGGTCTGCTCGTACGGCGGATCGACTACCACCACGCCGCGCGCCGTGCGGGTCGGCAGCATCGCCAGCCACAGCTCATAGGCATCGCGTTCGTGCACGGCGGCGGGCGTACCGCGCATCGCGCCGCGCAGGGCGTACGCATCCTCGGGATGCTTTTCGTTGAGGATCAGCGCGTCCTGCGGGCGCAGCAGCTGCGCCAGGACCTGTGGCGATCCGGGATAAAGGCGCGGCTCCGCGCCGACATTCACCGCCCGCACGGCAGCGCGATAATCGTCCAGCAAAGGGTTCGCATCGGCAAAGACGCGAAAAACCCCCTGTGCAGCCTCGCCGGTGCGCTGCGCCTGCTCGCCGCCCAGGTCGTAGAGCCCGCAGCCGGCATGGGTGTCGATCAGGGTCAACGCGCCCGGTTTTTGCTGCAATGCCCGGACAAGGGCGATCAGCAGGCTGTGCTTCACCACATCGGCGCTGTTGCCGGCGTGGAAGGAATGGCGATAATTCATTGAAAATCCAAAACCCTGCCGCTTTGCCCTGTTTACGCACTACTGACCGGGGAAGCCGATCCCGACACGATGGATGTGCGCGTCGAACTGCATCGTCGGTCTTGCGTGCCACTGGCAAACCTTGCCTAGACGTTCAGCTAGGCCTTGCAAGATCGGTCATGCTAGAGGCGCGGATATGTCAAAGTCTCAAAGCAAAGGCGGTGCCGTCCAGGTCGACGGTATTCTCTACGATTGGCACCTTCAGCGCGAACCGCATCTGTCCGATGACGAGGGTTGGAGAGGCATGACGATCTCCCTGCAACAGCGTGATGCCAGGCGCGAGGCGCTGGTGGAATTTCCCCCGCCCAAGCGGCTGATGAAGGGGTTGCCGCCCGGTCGCCTCCAGCTCGACGACGCCACGATTTCGCGGTGCGTCCGCGCCGCGCTGTCGGCGGGATGGGAACCGACCACGCGGGGGAAACCGGTGGTATTCATGGTAGACGCCGAGGGCAATTGAGCTGCTTGGCACTAACTGACCGCTTCACCGCATTGCAGAAGCACGGGTCCGAACGCAGCGTCACCTCCAGGGGCTGTCCTACAAGCCCCACAGCCACTACACTCCCGCCATGCCCAGCACCCTGCCACCCCCGCACGCCCGCATCACGCGGAAGTGTCCGGCGGCGCCCCTCACATACGGACATCTTGTCAGAATTGTCAGCATGGTGAACGCGGTCGTTCACCAACCCCGCCCACATTTTGCGATTTCTTCACCCCCGTCCGCTAGACACCGGCCATGCCCACGCGCGTTTTCCTGACGGTCGATACCGAGCTGATGTGGCGGCACCATGCCGCCGGGCTGTCGCTGGCGGAGATTGCGGAGCGGTCGCTGGAGCCGGCCGGGGTCGGCATTGGCTATCAGCTGCGCCGCTTTGCGGAGCATGGCCTCAAAGCCACCTTCTTCGTCGATCCGATGCCCGCAGTGGCGCATGGCCTCGATCCGATCCGCCGCGTGGTCGAGGCGATTCTTGACGCGGGGCAGGAGGTTCAGCTGCACCTCCATCCCAATTGGGCCGCTGCGTGCGACGAGGATCGCAGTGCCGCCGCGTCGTTCGAACTGATCGACTATAATCTGACCGAGCAGCGGGAGCTGATCCGCGCCGCGTCCGACCTGCTCGTCGCCGCTGGGGCACCGCGCCCGATTGCCTTCCGATCGGGCAGCTACAGCGCCAGCGACGACACGCTCGCCGCCCTTGCTGAACTCGGCATCCGTTACGACAGCAGCCATAACGGCTCCGAACATCCCTGGCCCAGCGCGATCGGCCTCGCGCCGCGTCAGATTGCCCCGGTCGAGCATCGCGGCGTGATCGAAGTGCCGGTGACCTTGATCGAGGATGTGCGCGGCCATCTCCGGCATTTCCAGATCTGCGCGCTGTCGACCGCCGAGATGCGCGATGCGCTCGACCATGCGGTGGCGGCGGGGCATGCGGCGGTGACCATCGTCAGCCACGGGTTCGAGCTTGCCAACCGGTCCGGCACCCGCCCCAATGCGGTGCATGTCGCCCGCTTCGACGCGCTGTGTGCGATGCTCGCGGAGCGGCGCGGCGGCATGGAGACGGTGCATTTTGCCGACCTCACCCATCTCCCGCTCGATCAGGACGACGCCCCGCTCGGCCCCAGCCTGATCCGCACCCGGATGCGTCAGGCGCAGCAGCTCTGGTCCAACCTCGTGTCGGAACGCGCCGCATGACCGCGACCGCGCGTCCCACCCCGCTCAACTTCCGCATCGGGGCGCGGACGTTGATGGCGGTGCAGCGCGACATGGTCCGCGTGCCGCTCAGCCTCGACGAGGCACGCGAGGGCCGCTTGCCCGTGCTTCCGCCCTTGCCGCGCGACGCGCATGGCTATGTCGTGACCTCGCTGCCCGAGGATCGGCTGGAGGCGATGGTCTATGCCTCGGGCCGGATGATCGGCTTCGTCCGCCAGAAATATACGCGATACTATGCCGACCTGACCGGCGGGTTCGACGCCTATATGGGCGGCCTGTCGAGCAATGCGCGACAGGGCGTGCGGCGCAAGGCGAAAAAGATCGCACAGGTTTCCGGCGGCGATCTCGACATCCGCAGCTATCGCACGCCGACGGAGCTGGAGACGTTTCACGATCTGGCCCGCCGCATCGCGCTGCGCACCTATCAGGAAAAGCTGATGGGGGAGGGGTTGCCCGCCAATCCGGAGTTCATCCGGGGGATGCTGAGCGCGGCGGCGGCGGACGATGTCCGCGCCTGGCTGTTGTTCATTGAGGGCGAGCCCGCCGCCTATCTCTATTGCCCCGCGCATGGCGAGACTCTGGTCTATGAATATGTCGGGCACGATCCGGCGTTCAACGACTTGTCCCCCGGCGCGGTGTTGCAAGTAGAAGCGTTCCGCGACCTCTTTGAGGAACAAAAATTCGCCAGATTCGACTTTACGGAGGGAGATGGCCAACACAAACGCCAATACGCCACCGGCGGTGTCCCCTGTGTGGACTTGTTGCTCCTGCGCCCAAGTTTGACGAACCGCGTGACGACGGCGGCGCTGGGCGGGTTCAACCGGACGGTGGCCGGCGGGAAGGCACTGGTCGAGGCGGTCGGACTGGAGAAGCTGTCAAAGAAGCTGCGGCGGGGATAAGGGCAGGGCATGCATCTGCGTGCCCCCGCCATCATCGTCGCGATCCGCCCCCATGGCGAGAGCGGCGCGATCGTCCGGGCGCTGACGGCGGAAGCGGGGTTGTTGGCGGGCTATGTCCGCGGCGGTCGGTCGCGGCAACACCGCCCGGTGCTTCAGCCCGGCAACGACATCCTCGGGGATTGGCGGGCCAGGACCGAGGATCAACTGCCGGCCCTGGTGGCGGAACTGACGCACAGCCGCGCCCCGCTGTTCCGCGAGCCGCTCCCCGCCGCGGCGATCGATTGGGCCACCGCGCTGACCGCCGCGGCCTTGCCCGAGGGCCAGACCTATCCGCCGATCCATGCGGCACTTGGCGGTCTGCTCGACGCCATCGAAGCCGCCCCGGCGGCGCGGGGCTGGGCGGTGGCGATGGTCCGCTACGAATTGTTGCTGCTGGCCCTGCTCGGCTTCGGCCTCGACCTCGACCAGTGCGTCGCCACCGGCGGGACCGAGGATCTGGCGTTCGTCAGCCCCAAAAGCGGCATGGCGGTCAGCACCGCCGCAGCGGTGGGCTATGAGGCAAGGCTGTTCCGCCTACCGCCATTCCTCCGCGAGGGCGGCGCAGCGGAGTGGGACGACATCCTGGACGGCCTCCGCCTCACCGGCCATTTCCTCGAACGCGACCTGCTCCACGGCAAGGCGGCGGAGGTGCTGGCGGCACGCGAGCGGCTGGTCGACCGGATTAACAGGGCGGTTGCGTGATGCGGCGCAGCACGGCAAGGGGCCAACACCCTGAGCAGGTGGAGTAGCCATGCCGTTGATCGCAATCCTTCCCGGTGACGGGATCGGCCCCGAAGTGACCGCACAGGCGCGGCGCGTGCTGGATGTGCTCGACCTTGGCCTGAGCTTCGAGGAAACCCCGGTCGGCGGTGCGGCCTATTTCAGCGATGGCCATCCGCTGCCGCCTGCGACGCTCGACCTTGCAAAGCGCGCAGATGCGATTCTGTTCGGCGCAGTCGGTGATCCGCGTTGCGACGCGCTGGAGCGGCATCTGCGCCCCGAACAGGCGATCCTGGGGCTGCGTAAGGAACTTGGCCTGTTCGCCAATCTACGCCCCGCGACGCTGTTCCCCGGACTTGAGGACGCCTCTGCGCTGCGGCCGGAAGTCGCGGGCGCGATCGACATGGTGATCGTGCGCGAGCTCAATGGCGACGTCTATTTCGGCGAAAAGGGGATGCGCACTACCGCGTCAGGCCGCCGCGAGGGCTATGACGTCATGTCGTATAACGAGGACGAGGTCGCCCGGATCGCAAAGGTAGGGTTTGAGACCGCGCGCGCGCGTCGCGGCAAGCTGTGCTCGGTCGACAAGGCAAACGTCCTCGAAACCTCGCAGCTGTGGCGCGATGTGGTGATTGAGGTCGCGGCCGACTATCCCGACATCGAACTCAGCCACATGTATGTCGATAACGCCGCGATGCAGCTGGTGCGCAACCCCGGCCAGTTCGACGTGATCGTCACCGGAAACCTCTTTGGCGACATCCTGTCGGATCAGGCGAGCATGTGCGCCGGGTCGATCGGGATGCTGCCCTCTGCCTCGCTCGATGGCAGCGGCAGGGGGTTGTACGAGCCGATCCACGGCTCCGCACCCGACATCGCCGGGCAGGGCAAGGCCAATCCGTGCGCGACGATCCTGTCGGCGGCGATGCTGCTGCGCTATTCGCTTGGGCTTGCGGAGGCGGCGGACCGGATCGAGGCGGCGGTGACTGCGGCGCTGACCAGTGGCGCACGCACGCCCGACCTGGGCGGAGCGCTGTCGACGGCACAGATGGGCGATGCAGTGGTGAAGGCGCTGGGGTGACCGCGGGCGAACTCGAACTGGCGGTCGTCGTCCCGACCTTCAATGAGTCGCGCAACGTCCCGCTGATGGTGGCCGCGCTCCA
Organism: Sphingomonas sp. J344; assembly: GCF_024700005.1. Lineage (NCBI taxonomy): Bacteria > Pseudomonadati > Pseudomonadota > Alphaproteobacteria > Sphingomonadales > Sphingomonadaceae > Sphingomonas > Sphingomonas sp. J344. The sequence goes on from NZ_JAJONB010000001.1 coordinate 2,552,990, forward strand.
CAAGGCGCTGGCGGGGCGGCGCTGGGAGGTGATCTTCGTCGACGACAACAGCCCCGACGGCACCGCCGACGCGGCGCGCGCGATCGGGCGCAGCGACCCGCGCGTGCGGGTGGTGCAGCGGATCGGGCGGCGCGGGCTGTCCTCCGCGACGATCGAGGGGATGTGCGCCACCGCCGCGCCGTTCGTCGCGGTGATCGACGGCGATATGCAGCATGACGAGACGCTGTTGCCGAAGATGCTCGATGCGCTGCGTGCCGACGACAGCGTCGACGTCGCGATCGGATCGCGCTTCGTCGAGGGTGGCGGGACCGGCGAATGGGACCGCGACCGCGTGGCCAAGTCCGAGCTCGCGACCCGCATCTCGCGCAAGGTGCTGAAGGCCGATCTCAGCGACCCGATGAGCGGCTTCTTCATGGTTCGCAGCGAGGTGGTGCGCGCGATCATCCCGCATTTGTCCGCGATCGGGTTCAAGATCCTGCTCGACATCCTGACCGCCAGCCCGCGCGCGCTCAAGTTCGTCGAGCTTCCCTATGTCTTCCGCACGCGCCAGACCGGTGAGAGCAAGCTCGATCATGTCGTCGCGATGGAATTCCTGATCGCGCTCTATGACCGCATGTTCGGGCGATTGGTGCCGGTGCGCTTCGTCATGTTTTCTGCAATCGGTGCGATCGGGGCAGGTGTGCATTTCGCAGCGCTCTGGCTGTTCTTCCGCCTGTTCGGCACCAGCTTCCTCACCGGAACGATCGTCGCGACGCTGATCGCGATGACCTTCAACTTCTTCCTCAACAACGCGCTCACCTATCGCGACGCGCGGCTAAAGGGGTTCAGGCAGCTGGTCGACGGCTGGGTCGGCTTTTGCATCGTCTGCTCGGTCGGCGCGGTGGCGAACGTTGGCGTCGCGGCGTTCCTGCACGATGTCCAGCAGGCGCAATGGGCTCCGTCCGCGCTGGCAGGGATCGCGGTCGCGGCGGTATGGAATTTCGCGCTGTCGTCGCGCTTCGTGTGGGGGGCGGTATTAAGCCCAGCCCGGCAGCCACATCCAGCGGGTGAAGGCGCGCGTGCTCGTCAGGTCCTGCGCCGCGATGATCGGGTAGAAATAGGCGAACATCCCGACGGCAGGTACCAGCAGCCATTCGTCGCGCTGCTTCAGCACGTCGCGCCAATGGTTGAGGGCGACAGCCAGTACCACGCACAGGATGATGCTGGGCAGATAGTAATAATAGAAAAAGCCCAGCGACTTGGGGATGATCGCCCAGATGCCGAGCGAGAAGGTCCAGAGGATCGCGGCGGCGAGCGGCACGACTGCCCTTTGCTTCACACCCGCCCACCAGCATGCCGCGACCGCGACCAGCCCGGTCCACATGATGACGGGGTTGCCGATCAGCAGCACGCCGCGCATCGCCCCCTGATCGGGCTCATAGAAATACCAGATCGGGCGCAGCATCAGCGGCCAGCTCCACCAGCTCGACTGATAGTTGTGCGCGGCCAGCACCTGCGTCTGGAGCGCCAGCATCTCGAACTGGAACGGGATCAGCCGGGCCAGCGTCATCGGGTCGGTGCGGTAGAAAAAAGCGGGGGGCGAAGGTCGCGAAATAGGTCGCGATGCTGACGATCCCCATGACCGCCAGCGCGGGCAGCCAGTGCATCCCGCCGAAGCGCTTCGGGTCGCGATAGCGCAGCCACAGGAAGGCGACTCCCGTCAGTGCGACATAGGGGATCGCCGCCCATTTGACGCCCACCGCTGCACCGAACAGCAGTGCGGAGGCGACCCAATAGCCCCAAGCCCGCCGCGACTCGGCGTGCATCGCGGCGAGGAAGGCGACCCCGGCCCAGACCAGAAACCCGCCCATGAAGATGTCGAGCATGCCGATCCGCGCCTGCACGAACACCATCTGCCCGAGCATCGCGAAGATCGCGGCGAACAGAGCCGGGCGGGTCGCGCGGGTGAGCAGCAGCGTGAAGGCATAGACGCCGGCGATCGTCGCGCTGCCAAACAGCGTCGAGAACAGCCGCCATCCCAGCGCATTGTCGCCGATCAGATGAATGCCCAGCGCGATCAGCGACTTGCCCAGCATCGGATGCTCGGGATTGGTGATGTGCGAGAAGTCGAGCAGGATCCGCGCAGCGGGCACATAGTGTACCTCGTCGAACAGCAGGATGCTCGGGCGCTCGACGCCGATGGTGAACAGGGACTGCGCAATGGCCGCGATAAGCAGGCCGAGCAGGACGGGGCGCTGTTCGAGACGGTCGAGCATCGCCCAAGTCGATAGCTGAGCTTCGCGCCCGCGTCATCCGTCGCGCTTGCGCCCGCGCGGCTTCCGCTTCTAGAGGGGCAACATGAAGCGTCGCACCGGACAAGACCGCGAGATCACCCGCCACTGGAAGCCCGCCACGCTCGCGGTGCGCGGGGGGACCGCGCGCAGCGAATGGGGGGAGACGAGCGAGGCGCTCTTTCTGACCTCTGGCTATGCCTATGACTGCGCGGGGGACGCGGCAGCACGCTTTGCCGGCGATCAACAGGGCATGACCTATTCGCGGCTTCAGAACCCGACTGTCGAGATGCTCGAACAGCGCATCGCCTTGCTCGAAGGGGCCGAAGCATGCCGCGCGACCGCGTCCGGCATGGCGGCGATGACCGCAGCCTTGTTGTGCCAGCTGTCGGCGGGCGACCATCTCGTCGGCGGGCGCGCCGCGTTCGGATCGTGCCGCTGGCTCACCGACACGCTGATGCCGCGCTTCGGGATCGAGACGACCGTCGTAGATGCGCGCGACCCGCAGCAGTTCGTCGATGCGATCCGCCCGAATACCAAGGTGTTCTTCTTCGAGACCCCGGCCAATCCGACGATGGATATCGTCGATCTCAAGGCGGTGTGCGACATCGCGCGCGAACGCGGCATCGTCACCGTGGTCGACAACGCCTTTGCCACCCCCGCGCTGCAACGTCCGATGGAGTTCGGCGCGGACGTGGTCGCCTATAGCGCGACCAAGATGATGGACGGGCAGGGCCGCGTCCTTGCTGGCGCGATCTGCGGGAGCGAGGACTTCATCACCAACACGCTGCTGCCGTTCCACCGCAATACCGGGCCGACGCTGAGTGCGTTCAATGCCTGGGTGGTGCTCAAGGGGCTGGAGACGCTCGACCTGCGCATCCAGCGCCAGAGCGAGAATGCGGTGAGGGTCGCGCGCTTCCTTGAGGGGCGCGTGCCGATGGTCAATTATCCCGGCCTGCCCAGCCATCCGCAGCATAATCTGGCGATGAGCCAGATGGCGGCGGCAGGACCGATCTTCTCGTTCGAGGTCGATGGCGGGCGTGCGCAGGCGCACGGCCTGCTCGACGCGCTCGGCCTCATCGACATTTCGAACAATATCGGCGATTCTCGCTCGCTGATGACCCATCCCGCCTCCACCACGCACAGCGGCGTCGCCGAGGATCAGCGGCTGCTGATGGGCGTGCGCGAAGGGATGCTGCGGCTCAACGTGGGTCTTGAGGACCCTGAAGACCTGATCGCCGACCTCGATCAGGCGCTGGGATCGGTCGGGCTGTGAAGGCGCTGTTCGGCCAGGAAGCGGTGACCCGCGACATCACGGTGCTGGTGTCGGTCAGCTACCTGTCCGATCAGTCCGAACCGGGGCGTGGCCGCTGGTTCTGGTCCTATCATATCCGCATCGAAAACGGGTCGCACCAGGCGGTGCAGCTGCTCTCGCGCCGCTGGACGATCACCGACGGGCGCGGCAGCCAGCATATCGTCGAGGGCGAGGGCGTCGTCGGCGAACAGCCGATGATCGCGCCCGGATCGAGTTACGATTATGTCTCGGGCTGCCCGCTGACCACGCCGACCGGGTGGATGGAGGGTAGCTATGTCATGGTCGGTGCGGACGGGCATGAATTCGACGTGGCGATCCCCCGCTTCGCGCTGCGCGCGCCGGCGGTGGCGGAGTAACAGATGAAGCGCACCCACCTCCCCCTCAACGGCCTGCGCGTGCTCGACGCGGCGGCGCGGCATCTGTCCTTCACCCGCGCGGCGGACGAGCTGGCGGTGACCCCGGCGGCGGTCGGGCAGCAGATCCGCGCGCTCGAGGATACGCTGGGCGTCGTGCTGTTCCGCCGGACGACCAAGGGTCTGGAGCTGACCCCGGAGGCGCATGCCGGGCTCGACGCGCTGCGCGCCGGGTTCCTCCAGTTCGAGGAATCGGTGCGCGCGATGCAGGCCGGGCAATCGTCCAAGTCGCTGACCATCGCCGCGCCGCGCGACCTGACCGAAAAATGGCTGATGCCGCGCCTCGCCGAAATCGCGCGTGCGGACCCCGAACTGCGCTTCGTGCTGATCGCGGCGGACGAGGCGATCGACTTCACCGAGGCCAATCTCGACCTTGCGATCCGCTGGGGGGAAGGGCCGGGCGAGCATGAGGGCGAGGCGCTGGAAAGCGACGGGATGGTCACCGTCGCCAAGCCCGGCGGGCGCGGCGAAACGCCCATCGGCTGGCCCGGTTGTGTTGCGGAGGATGGCGCGGCGCTCGTTCGGGTCGGCGACGCAGGCCTTGCACTCGACGCCGCCGCCGAGGGGCTGGGCCGCGCGACCGTGCCGGAACTGCTCGCGCGCGCCGACATCGACGCGGGCCGCGTCGTGGTGGTCGGCGAGCCGATCCCCTCGCGGCTCGGCTACTGGCTGGTCGCGCCGCTGCCGCAATGGCGGCAGAAGAAGGTCAAGTCGCTGGTCGAGGCGCTGGGGGAGGCGTGACACGGATCGTGGCTTGGCTCGCTGCAATCGCGGCGATGATCGCGGTTCCTGCCGTAGCCAGCACGTATTTCACGGTCCGCAAAACCTGCCCGGTGGGTGGCCAGAAATTCAAGTTTCAGGAACTGGGCAGCATCTCGACCTGGGGCGCCTTGCCCGACGGTATGCCCGTGGGATCGGGCGAATTTCCAATCCGGTCTCCACAATGTCCAGGCAACGGACTGGTGATGTTTCGCGATTTCTCCCGACCCGAAATCGCGAAGCTGACGCCCTATGTTCAGGGTGAAGTGTATCGCGGGCTGCGCGCAGCGGGTGAGACGCCCTATTATCTCGCCTTTCACGCGGCGCGGATGTTGGGTGATGCCAATCCCGAATGGCTGTTGCTGTCGGCGACGTGGGAGGCAAAGAACGCCGGGTCCGCTGCCGCTGCCCGTGCTGATCGCTACAATGCCGAGTTTGCCGATCAGGTGAAAGCGCGCGCGGCAAGCGCCGCCGATTTCGTATCGATTGCGATGCGGGCCCGCGCGGCGAACGCTTTGCGAGAGCTTGGTCGCTTTGACGAGGCAGAAGCGTTGCGGGCGGCCATCGTGATCGCTCCGGACGCCGGGGGCAGCGCGGACGATGCTGCTGAAAATCGGGAAGGCTGGGCGAAATATCTGCGCGATCTCGTCGGGCCGATTGCGCGTCGCGATATGACACGCGTCCCGATCGATATGATGACGCAAGACTATGCCGTCTATCGCTGCCTTGAAAAGGAGCAGGCCGCAAAGCATGGCCTGCCCGAGCCCGCTGCGCTGACCGAATTCGAGGTTCGATATTGCGCGCGACCTGAACGGGTTCAGGCCATCGAGCAGGCGCGGAAGCGATCGGCAGATGCGATGTGATCGCACCGCGTGACCCCGTGGTTCTGGAAACCCCGCGCCTGATCCTGCGGCCGCGGCGCTTGCGCGATGCCGAGGCACTGTTCCCCAGCTTCGCCGATCCCGATCTGATGCGCTACTGGTCCGGTCCGCCGCACAGCAGCGTCGATGAGACGCGCGCGGATTTCGAACGCCACGCCTCCGACTGGCGCGCCTGGGCGGTCACGCTGCGCGGCGACGATACCGCGATCGGCATGGTCGCGGCGGGCGAAAAGCGGCAGGGCAATGTCACCGAACTCGGCTATCTCTTTGCACGCACGCACTGGGGCGGCGGCTTCGCGCGCGAGGCCGTCAGCGCAGTGATCGACCGCATCTTTGCCGAGGGGCAGCGCAAGGTGTTCGCCGACACCGACCCCGACAATGCCGCGTCACGCGGTCTGCTCGAACGGCTGGGCTTCAAGCTCGAAGGCTATCTGCGCGCCGAATGGGAAACCCATATCGGCGTGCGCGACACGACCATCTACGGCCTGCTCCGCGACGAGTGGGTGCGCTGACGCACTGCGTCAGGCGTCAATCGCTTCCTCGTCCAGCCGCGCGGCGTTCTCCTGGATGAAGGCGAAGCGGTGCGCCGGGTTGGTTCCCATCAGCCGGTCGACCAGATCCTTGACCCCGGCGCGCTCCTCATATTCCTGCGGCAGGGTGATGCGCAGCATCGATCGGGTGGCTGGATCCATCGTAGTCTCGCGCAGCTGGCCCGGATTCATCTCGCCAAGGCCCTTGAAGCGCGACACCTCGACCTTGCGGCCCTTGAACGGTCCCGCCTCGATCTCCGCCCGGTGCGCGTCGTCGCGGGCGTAGAGGCTCTTGGCCCCGGCGGTGATGCGATAGAGCGGCGGCTGGGCGAGGTAGAGGTGTCCACGCCGGACGATGTCGGGCATCTCCTGGAAGAAGAAGGTCATCAACAACGTCGCGATATGTGCGCCGTCCACGTCCGCGTCGGTCATGATGACGATGCGTTCGTAGCGCAGATTGTCGGGCTGGCAGTCCTTGCGCGTGCCACAGCCGAGCGCGAGGATCAGGTCGGCGATCTCGCTGTTCGCGCCGATCTTTGCGCTGGTTGCCGACGCGACGTTGAGGATTTTGCCGCGGATCGGAAGGATCGCCTGGGTCTTGCGGTCGCGCGCCTGCTTGGCACTCCCGCCGGCCGAGTCACCCTCGACGATGAACAATTCGGTCCCCGCCGGATCGTCGGCGGAGCAGTCGGTGAGCTTGCCGGGGAGGCGCAGCTTGCGGCCGCTGGTCGCGGTCTTGCGCTTGACCTCGCGCTCCTGCTTGCGGCGCAGGCGGTCGTCCATCCGCTCGAGCACATAGTTCAGCAGCGCCTTGCCGCGGTCCATCCGGTCGGCGAGGAAATGGTCGAAATGGTCGCGCACCGCCTTTTCGACCAATGCGGTCGCCTCTGGAGAGGTCAGGCGATCCTTGGTCTGCGACTGGAATTGCGGATCGCGAATGAACACCGACAGCATCAGCTCCGACCCGACCATGATGTCGTCGGCGGTGATGTCTTTGGCCTTCTTCTGGCCGACCAGCTCGCCGAACGCGCGGATGCCGCGCACCAGTGCCTGGCGCAGCCCTTGTTCGTGGCTGCCGCCATCGGGGGTCGGGATGGTGTTGCAATACCAGCTGTAGCTGCCGTCGCTCCATAGCGGCCAGGCGACCGCCCATTCGACGCTACCCTGCGCTTCGCCGGGAAAGTCCTGCCGTCCCGCGAAGAACTCCGCAGTCGCACCCTCGCGCGTGCCGAGCTGTTCCCGCAAATGATCGGCAAGCCCGCCGGGGAACTGGAACATCGCCTCGGCCGGGGTGTCATCCGAAATCAGCTCGGGCGCGCATTTCCAGCGGATTTCGACGCCCGCGAACAGATACGCCTTGGACCGGGCGAGCTTGTAGAGCCGTGCGGGCTTGAAGTGCATCTCACCGAAAATCTCGGTGTCGGGCGTGAAGGCGACGCTGGTGCCGCGCCGGTTGGGCGTCGGCCCGACCAGCTCGATCGGGCCCAGCGTCTGCCCCTGGCTGAAGCGCTGACGATAGAGTTGGCGGTCGCGCGCCACCTCCACGACCATATCGGTCGATAGCGCGTTGACCACGCTGCTGCCCACGCCATGCAGACCGCCCGATGTCGCATAGGCCTTGCCCGAGAATTTGCCGCCCGCGTGCAGCGTCGAGAAGATCACCTCCAGCGCCGATTTGTCGGGGAACTTCGGGTGAGGATCGGTCGGAATGCCGCGGCCATTGTCGGTGATGGTCAGCCGGTTGCCGACGTCCAATGTCACCTCGATCCGGCTGGCATGGCCCGCGACCGCCTCGTCCATCGCATTGTCGAGGATTTCGGCAGCGAGGTGGTGCAGCGCGCGCTCGTCGGTGCCGCCGATATACATGCCGGGGCGACGACGCACGGGTTCCAGCCCCTCCAGCACCTCGATCGAGCTGGCGTCATAGGCGTTGGTGGGGGAAGCGGAACCGGACTGGAAAAGATCGGACGACATTTGTTCTGGCTAGTCCGCCGCACGGGTCGGGGCAAGCGCGGGTGTTGCTGCGTGGCAACATGAATGTGGAAATTCGGAACGGGGCGGGAAAGAAGCGCGTCCTGCCTCGTTAACCTCGCGCAAGTTTATCAACGGAGTATCCTGTAAATGCGTATGCGTACCCTGCTGGGGGCCGGAGCGGCCGCCCTGACCCTCGCTGCTGCCCCGGCTCTGGCCCAGGACGGCGAGCCCGCCTTTGACGGCCTCTACGTCGGCGGTTCGGTCGGCTATACCGTCCAGAACAATGATGTCGGTGAGACGATCGAGTTTGATGCGGGCCGCGACGGCAGCTTCGGCGACACGATCGCAACCTCGACCGGCGCGAACGCCTTCTCGCCGGGCTTCTGCAACGGCGCGGCGACGTCGAGCGCCAATGTCGCCTGCACCAACGACAAGGATGATCTCGAATATTATGGCCGCATCGGCTTCGACAAGCAGATGGGCAAGGTCGTGATCGGCGCGGTGGCCGAGTTCGGCAAGACGCAGGCGCGCGACAGCGTCAGCGCCTACAGCACCACGCCTGCTTTCTACACCATGACTCGCGAACTCGACTGGAACGCGGCGCTGCGCCTGCGCGCCGGCCTGGTCGCGGGCGAGAGCACCCTGTTCTACGCCACCGGTGGCGGCGCCTATGCGAAGCTCGACAACAGCTTCAGCAGCAGCAACACGGCCAACAGCTTTACGCTGGAAGGCGACGACATGGCCTGGGGCTGGCAGGCCGGCGGCGGTGTCGAGCAGAAGATCGGCCGCAATTTCTCGATCGGCCTGGAATATCTCTACAGCCGTTATGACGATAGTAATGCGCGCGTCGCGGTCGGCACCGGCACGGCGGGTGCGACCAACCCGTTCGTGCTGGCGGGTGGCGCGGATTTCCGTCGCAGCTCGGATTTCGACTTCCATTCGCTGCGCGCGACGGCGGCATTCCGCTTCTAAACAACTTCCCGAGCGGGAGTCTGGAGCCGGCGGGGCGACCCGTCGGCTTCTTCTTTTTGTGGGTTTAGGCCGCGTCGAGCTTGGTCAGGAACCCGCGCGTCGATTCGTCGAGCGCCTTGGCGGTGCGGGACAGGGCACCCGCAGCAGCTGCGACGCGGTCGGACAGTTGTTCCGTTTCGCCTGCCATCGCGGCTACTCCGCGCACACGCTCGGCCATGAAGGCCGCACCGGTGGCGGTATCACGCGCCGAGCGGTCGATCGCCGACGCGGTCTCTCGCTGCGCATCCACTGCGGCGCGGATCGCTTCGGCGGCGGTGGCGAGGTCGCCGACCATCGCGGTGATCTCCGACAGGGCATCTTGGGCGACTTCCGCCCCGCCATGCATTGAATCGGCGAGGTGGCGAATTTCGCCGGTGGCGCGCGCAGCCTCGCTCGCCAGTTGCTTCACCTCGTGCGCGACCACCGCAAAGCCGCGCCCGGCCTCACCAGCGCGCGACGCTTCGATCGTGGCGTTGAGTGCGAGCAAATTGGTGCGCGTCGCGATCTCGTGGATCGATTCGGCAAAGCTGGTGATCGTCTGCGACCGCTGAGTCAGCGCCACGACCGCGCCGCGTCCGCCATCCGAAATGCTGCTGGCGTCGTCGCTGCGCTGCGCCTGCTGGTCGGCGCTGGCGGCGATCGCGGTGATCGAGGTCGAGAGCTCGTGGAGGCGAATCGCCAGCGTCTCGGCGGCGCCGGAGGTCTGGCTGGCGCTAGCAGCGGTCTCGCCCGATTCGCGGCTGGCGCGGCGGGCGACGCCGTTGAGCGATCCGGCGAGCTGTTCGAGTTCGCCCGCCGCAGTGCCGACAGTGGCGACGATGCCGCTCATCGATTGCTGGAAGGCTTCTGCGAGGCGGCGGTTGTCTTCACGCCGTGCCGCTTCGGCTTCGCGGCGCTGCGCCTCGGCTTCGCGCGCGAGCGATTCGCGGGCGCTGCGTTCAATGCTTTCGCGGCGTGCAGCGGCGGCGGCTTCCTGCATTGCGCCTTCCGCTTCGATCCGGCGCTGCTCGGCAATCGCGGCGGCGCGGTCGCTCGCCTCGCGCGCTTCGCCGTGCCGCCACAAGAGGTTGCGGATGGTGAGGGTCAGATGGATCAGCACCGCGGCCTGCATCACCACCGCCAGCGCGTGGAACAGCACGCGGCCAAGGTCGCCTGCGCCGGTGAACACCCATGCGGGCGCGGCATATTGCAGGACAAGGTGGTGGACCGCGATCAGCGCCGAGGCGAAGACGATCGCGCGCGCGTCGCACAGGATCGTCAGCGCGGCGAGCGCGACGAAGAAATACATGTGCCCGTCCATCTGCCAGGCATGGCCGCTGAGTGCATAGACGGCGAGCGCGGGCTGGACTGCGGCGAGCGAGGCGATGATCAACCGCGCGTGACGATCGACGCGGCGCTGACGGACCATCAGCGTGGGCAGGATGTTGGCGAGGATGCCAATCACCGCGAGCGGTAGCGTCCGGTCGCTGCCCGCGATCAGGCTGAGCAGGATGATCGCGACGGTGTTGAACCAGCTGACCCCGACCAGGATCGCCGCGCCGCGCAGACGCAGCAGGGTGATGTCCTTCATGCGGCAACTCCCTGGCTGCACAGGCCGCGCGGGGCGGCAAGGGCGATCACGCCGGTTCCGAGCAGCGGCGCGAGATGCGCGCGTGTGCCGCTGACCAGGATCATGTTGGCCATCGGGCCGCGTCCGGCCAGCGTCGCCCCGGCATTCAGTGCGGGGCCGACCAGCCGTGCGCCGTCACGCCCGTCGAGCGCAACCAGCAGCATCGGCCCTTCGCGGGGTGGCCAGAAAGCGAGCGTTGCGGCACCTGCCGCAATGAGCGCGGCCTGTATCAGCACGGGAGCAGATCGGCGGAGGTGAAGGACGCGGGACACGCGCCGGTACTACTGCCGATATGGTTAAGTGAGTCTTGACCATCCGGGCCGGGATTGCCCGCAAGCTACCCGTTCCGGTTAGCAGAAACGCTGGGTCTACCGGACGCGTGGGCCGCCATAGGGCAAAGGCGGCGGCGGACGGCGATCACGGCGCGGAAGCTGCGCCTGATAGGCGTGGCCGCAGTGATCGACGCAATAAGGGAAGCCGGGGTTCACCTTCTCGCCACAGAAATGGAAATCTGGCTCACCCGGATGACCCAGCGGCCATTTACAGATGCGGTCGTTGAGATCGAGCAGGCTGGTCTTTCCCTCGATCTCCTTGCTCGGCTTGGCCGGAACCAGGCGGCGCGGCGGGGCCGGGGCGATCGGCGGGGCCTGTTCGCCGGGATTCTGGCGGATGAAGCCGCCGGGGCCGACCGAGCGCAGCACCGGGCCTTCGCGCACGGCTGCAGGGGCCGGAGTGTCGTCCTCGTCCTCGTCCGCATCATCGACAACCGGCGCGGGCGCGGGTGTAGGCGCAGCGGCCGCCGGTACGGCGGCGCGTGGCGCGGGGGGCTGCCGGAGCAGGCTTGGGCGCGGGCGGCGCAGCTGACGCGGGTGTGGGCTTCGCCTCGGTCGCATTCGCCTTCACCGGCGACGGGCGCGAGGCGAGGCCCAGGCGATGCGCCTTGCCGATCACGGCATTGCGGCTCACTCCGCCGAGTTCCTCGGCAATCTGGGTCGCGGTCAGTCCGCTGTCCCACATCTTGCGCAGCGTCTCGATCCGTTCGTCGGTCCAGCTCATTTGTCGTCCCTAAAGAATCAATCCCGTTGCCGGGTTTGGCGTCAGCGATTAACCGGCCTTTGCATGACCGACCAGTCCCCGCCGCCCGAAAGCATGATCGCCGGCCCCGGCGTTCCGGTAATCCGTAACGTGAATTGGGGCGGGCTGTGGACCCTCTATGTGAAGGAGGTGCGCCGTTTCTTCAAGGTGCAGCTCCAGACGGTATGGGCACCGGCAGTCACGACGTTGTTATTTCTGGTGGTTTTCACGGTCGCTTTGGGCGGAGGCGGGCGCACGGTGACGCTCGGTGGCACCGCGGTTCCCTTTGCCAACTTTCTCGCGCCCGGCCTGATCGTCATGGGAATGCTCCAGAACGCCTTCGCCAACGCCAGCTTTTCGCTGCTGGTCGGCAAGATTCAGGGGACGATCGTCGATTATCTGATGCCGCCGCTGTCGACCGGCGAACTGCTCGCGGCGCTGTGCGGTGGAGCCGTCACCCGCGCCTTCTGCGTCGGTGCGGCAGTGTGGCTGGCGATGGCGCTGTGGCCCGGGGTCACCGTTACCCCGGTGCATTTTTGGGCGATCCTGTGGTTCGGTCTGCTCGGCTCCTTGTTCCTTGCGCTGATGGGGGGTGCTCACCTCGATCTGGGCGGAGAAGTTCGACCATGCCGCTGCGGTCACCAACTTCGTGGTCGCGCCGCTCGCCCTGCTGTCGGGGACCTTTTATTCAGTCGATCGCCTGTCACCGCTGTTTCAGGCGATCAGTCACGCCAACCCCTTTTTCTACATCATCTCGGGTTTTCGTTACGGGTTCCTGGGCGTCGCCGATTCGCCAATCCTGGTCGGGAGCGCGGTAATCCTCGCGCTCGACGTCGCGCTGGCGCTCGCCTGCTATGCGCTGTTGCGCTCGGGCTGGAAGATCAAGAGCTAGCGGCGGCGCTTTCCATCTGCGCTGCGTCGCCCAGCGCAGGGACGGTGAAGCGGAAGGCGGCACCATGCGGCTGGAGACTTTCGGCGACCAGCGTGCCGCCATGCGCCTCGACGATTCGTTTTGAGATGTTGAGGCCGATGCCGAGCCCGGTTTCGCCCTTGGTCGAGGAGAAACGCTGGCCCAGCCGTTCGGCGAATCCCTCGGGCAGACCGGCACCATTGTCGGATACTTCGATCTCGACCAGGTGGTCGCCCGATCGGCGCGCGACAATGTCAATCCGCGCCTCGCGCCCGGCCTCTTCGCATGCCTCGAACGAATTGCGGAGCAGATTGACCATCACCTGCTGAATCTGGATGCGGTCGACATAGACTGGGGGTGTGTCGAACGGGATGTCCACCTTTACCTGACCCCGCATCCGCCGCGATCCAATGCGTACCAGATTCACCGCGTCCTTTACCACGACGTCCAGCGACTCGCGGCGCAGCTCGATTTCACGATTGGCGAGAAAGGCGCGCAGCCGGCTGATAATTCCCCCCGCGCGCAGGAGCTGGGCGCTGATTTCCTTGAGATAGTCGCGGGCCTTGTCGGCGTCGCCGCGCTGGTCCAGCACATAGGCGGCGGTTGAGGCATAATTGGTCGCGGCGGTCAGCGGCTGGTTGATTTCATGTGCGATGTCGCCGGCCAGTTCGCCCATCGCGTTCTGCCGCGACAGGTGCATCAGCTGGAAATTGAGGCCGTTGAGCTGATCCTCCATCGCCATGCGATCGGTCAGGTCGCGGACGAATGCGACGCATACCCGTTCACCTTCCTGCTCGGCGATGCCAAGCCGCAGCTCAGCGGGGAAGGTCGTGTCGTCGCAGCGCTGACCGGTGGTAATGATCGCGCCGCCGCGCGTGCCACTCGGGGTGCGCACCAGGCTGTCGAACGTGTCGATCGGCGCTTCCAACAGGCTGTGGAGTGACTTGCCGGTCAGTTCCATATCACCGCACCGCCACATCAGGGGGTCGAGGCGCTGTAGGTACGGATCACCAGATCATCGCCAGTGACGATCAGCGCATCGGGCGCGGTGCCGAGGATCGAGTGGAGCTTGGCTTCTCCCCCGGCCAGCATACGGTTCTGTACGTTGGCGCGGTGGGTCACATAGGCGAGTAGCGCTGCGAGCACGACGAGGTTGGCCATCGCGATCAGAAAATAGAGTTCGGCCTGTCCCTGTGTGGTCTCGCCACGGATCCAGACCAAGATCAGCGCCGGGAGCACCGCCGCGACGATGATGACCGGCTGAATCCGCTGGAGCGTATTCCATGGCGAGACCGGGGACGTAGCGACGTCGCGCGGCAGGTCTGCGGCGGTCAGAATCGATGCGCACAACAGAATGATTGGCGCGCTCGACGCGATCGTCACGCCAAAGAAGCGGATATTGGCCGAAACCTGCCCGCCAAGGGTGAAGGTGAGCAGCAGCAGCATCCCTGCGAGCGCAATGCTCGCTGCCGGACCCGCCCACCAGCGCGTTTCGCGCCGCCGAGCGCCCAGCAGAAACAGGGCCGTGACCAACAAACCGAGTACCACCAGCGGGCCGAGCGGGATGATCCGGCGCCCGCGCAGCGGAGCAAGTTCGAGCTTCTCGGCGAAGATCAGCCGGGATATTCCGATATCGATGTCAGTAAGATGCTGGATCAGGACAATGCCGAGATAGGTAGCCGGAAGCAACAGGATCAGCCGCGACGCGCAGCGATATCCGATTGCGTGCAGTACCGCCGCCATCGACATCAGCAGGAAAACCAGCGCCGTCCCCGGCAGGATCGGATAGCGCGCCGCCCCCAGCCCGCGCAGAACCGGGACGTCGAACTGCCATCCCGAGAGCACCACAAGTGGCATCAGAGCGGCCGCTGCGGCGAACGCGACCGAAAGCGTGATCGGCCCGCGACCGCGTATTTCGGCTCCCTTTAACGCAAGCATGGCCATCTTCGTCTCGTCAATCCCGCGCCGGGCACCGAGATCTAACCTGGCACCCCGGCACAGGTCGCCGCGACCTGACGGGTCGGGTTGGACTCCAGACTCCGCCGCGACCCGCGCAGCTTAAGCGGTTACGCGGATTTTGCCACCCTTGCAGTTTCCCTAGCGTCGATTCGTTTCGGCCCCGGATTATTGACGCCTTTGGAGCGACATCTTAGGGTCTCGCTCCGGGCGGTTCGCAATGGGCCGCCCTTTTCTGTTGGAAGGAGGCTGCCCGTGTCGATCACCCCGCTCATGCCCGTTTACCCACGGTGCGATGTGCGTCCGGTGCGAGGCGAGGGGTGCTACCTCATCGGCGAGCGTGGCGAGCGCTATCTCGATTTCGCGGCGGGCATTGCGGTCAACGCGCTGGGTCACGGCCACCCGTCCTTTACTAAGGCGGTGCAGGATCAGGTCGCTACGCTGATGCACGTCAGCAACCTCTACGGCTCGCCGCAGGGTGAGGCACTGGCGCAGCGGCTGGTCGATGCGAGCTTCGCCGACACGGTGTTCTTCACCAACTCCGGCGTCGAGGCGATCGAGTGCGCGATCAAGACCGCGCGCCGCTATCATTACATCACCGGCAACCCGCAGCGGCACAAGCTGATCACGTTCAAGAATGCCTTCCACGGTCGTTCGATCGGCGCGATTTCGGCCACCGATCAGGCAAAGATGCGCGACGGGTTCGAGCCGCTGCTCCCCGGCTTCGACTATGTGAAGTTCAACGATCTCGACGGCGCGCTTGCCGCGATCGACGATGAGACGGCGGGTTTCCTCGTGGAGACGGTGCAGGGCGAGGGCGGGATGACCGCCGGCACGACCGAATTCATCCAGGGGCTGCGCAAGGCGTGCGACGAACACGGCCTGCTGCTGATCCTCGACGAAATCCAGTGCGGTTACGGCCGCACCGGCAAGATGTGGGCCTACGAGCATTACGGCATCACCCCCGACATCATGACCGTCGCCAAGGGGATCGGGAACGGCTTCCCGCTCGGTGCCTGCCTCGCCACTGAGGAAGCGGCGAAGGGCATGGTCGCGGGCACGCACGGATCGACCTATGGCGGCAACCCGCTGGCGATGGCGGCGGGGCAGGCGGTGCTCGACGTGATGCAGGAGCCCGGCTTCCTCGATCACGTCACCGCGATGGGGGATCGCCTGCGCGCGGCGTTCGAGCAGTTAATCCCCAACCACGATCATCTGTTCGAGGAAATCCGCGGCAAGGGGCTGATGCTGGGCATCAAGATGAAGGAGCCGGCGGTCAGCCGCGACTTCGTGGCGCATCTGCGCGACCATCACGGGCTGTTGACCGTGGCGGCGGGCGAGAATGTGTTCCGCGTGCTGCCGCCGCTGGTGATCGACGAAAGCCATGTCGCCGAGTGCATCGAAAAGCTGAGTGCGGGCGCGCGCAGCTATGCGGTGCCGGCGGCATAGATGGCCTATCGCAATTTCCTGTCGTTGAGCGACGCTGGCCCTGACGGCCTCGCCGCGATCCTTGCCGACGCGATCGACCGCAAGGCGGCGCGCGCGGGCTGGCCCAAGGGGCGCGTTGATGCCGACGCGCCGCTCGCTGGCCACACCCTTGCGATGGTGTTCGAGAAGAATTCCACCCGCACCCGCGTGAGCTTCGAGATGGCGATCCGTCAGCTCGGTGGCAGCGCGATCGTGCTGGACGCAGCGACCAGCCAGCTCGGGCGCGGCGAGACCGTGGCGGATACGGCGCGCGTCCTGTCGGGCTATTGCGACGCGATCATGGTGCGCACCGACGATCACGCCAAGCTGCTCGAAATGGCCGAATACGCCACCGTCCCGGTGATCAACGGCCTGACCGACGATAGCCATCCGTGCCAGATCGTCGCCGATCTGCAGACGATCCTGGAGAGCGGCAAGGCGCTGCCCGGCCTCAAGGTCGCGTGGCTCGGCGACGGCAACAATGTCCTCGCCTCGATCGTCGAGGCGGCGGGGCTGATGCAGTTCGACGTGGTCGCCGCCTGCCCGCAGAGCTTCTCGCTCCCCGACGCGGCGATGGCGCTGGGCAAGGGGCGTGCGACCTGCGTCAACGATCCCGCCGAGGCGGTGGCGGGCGCGGACGTGATCGTCACCGACACCTGGATCTCGATGGGCCAGCTGCATGCCGAGGCAAAGCTCGCCGCGCTCGCCCCCTATCAGGTCGATGCGGCGCTGATGGCCAAGGCCAAGCCCGACGCGAAATTCCTCCACTGCCTCCCCGCGCATCGCGGCGAGGAGGTCACGCCGGAGGTGATCGACGGCCCGCAATCGCTGATCTGGCCCGAGGCGGAAAACCGCCTGCATGGGCAAAAGGCAGTGCTGCGCTGGTGCTTCGGGCAAATCGGGTGAGTTGACGCGCAAGGCGTCGCTCCCCAATTAGCCGTCACCCCCGCGCGTGCGGGGGCCCATCTCCTGCGCTTACCGCCCGTCCAGCAGCTGTATCGTGCGTGACCCGGACACGAGATGGGTCCCCGCTTTCGCGGGATGACGAAGGAAAAATTGATGACCACCGACCTCGACCGCACGCTCAACTTCACGATTCCCCAGCGCCATGCGCGCGGGCGGATCGCGAGGCTGGGACCGGTGCTGGGCGAGATCCTCGCCGCGCACGCCTATCCCGCGCCGATCGAGCGGCTGCTGGCGGAGGCGCTGACGCTGACCGCATTGCTTGGCTCGACGCTCAAGGATGCGGGCGGGCAGCTGACATTGCAGGCGCAGGCGCAGGGCGGGATCGTCAGCCTGATGGTATGCGACTACAAGGGCGGCGAGTTGCGTGGCTATGCCCAGTTCGATGCCGAGCGACTGGCCGAACTGGGTTCCAGCCCGTCGCTCTATGCGCTGTTCCACAAGGGCTATCTGGCAATCACCTTCGACCAGGCGACCACCGGCGAACGCTATCAGGGCATCGTTCCGCTCGACGGCGGATCGCTGGCCGAAGCAGCGGAGAATTATTTCGACCAGTCGGAGCAGATCCCGAGCCTGGTCCGGCTGGGTGTTGGCCGCGACGCTGCGGGCAATTGCATCGGCGGCGGCCTGTTCCTCCAGCATTTGCCCGAAGGCGAGGAGGGTGGCGAGCGGCTCCATGCGCGCGACGTCCATCCCGAATGGGAACATGTCGAGGCGCTGGGCAGCACCGTCAGCAACGATGAACTGGCCGACGCGGCGACTCCACTCGAAACGTTGCTTTGGCGGCTGTTCAACGAGGATGAGGTACGTGTGCAGACCGGCGGCGATCTCGTCCGCGGATGCCGCTGCGACCCCGACTATATCGGATCGGTGCTGGCGAAGTTCCCCGAAGCGGATCGCGCCGAGATGGCCGAGGATGGCTTCATCACCGTCGATTGCGCATTCTGCGCGAAGAAGTTCCCGATCGCGCTCGACAGTTTCGCCTGACCGATTTCGTCAGCGAATAGACAGGTGAAACGTGGTAAAGGAGCGATGAAATGTTGATGCTTCGCCCCCTGTTGATCGCAGCTGCGCTGCTGGCCCCCTTGCCGCAGGCAGCGCTGCCGGTCGTGCTGATAATGGCCTGACCGCGCTCGCCGGGATCGAGCGGGGCGAGTGGACGTTGCGTGCGCCGGACGGCACCACCCGGTCGATCTGCATTACCGATCCTCAACTTCTGCTCCAACTGCAACATCGCGGTGCGGCGTGCACGCGCTTCGTTGTCGAGGACGGGTCGCTCGGTGGTCGGATTACCTATAGCTGCCCCGGCGTCGGCAATGGCGCGACCCGCGTCGTGGTGGAAACGCCGCGGCTGGTTCGCATCGAAAGCCAGGGGATCAGCCGTGGCCTGCCTTTCTCCTTCGAATATGAAGGTCGCCGCACGGGCGCGTGCCGCTAGTCCTCGTGCCGCCCTTTCTTGCCGCGTTGCGGCAAAGGGGCTAGCGAGACGGGAATGAGCCAATCCAGCTATGCCGTCGCGCTCGTATCGGGCGGACTCGATTCCTATGTCTCGGCCGCGTGCGCGCGTGCCGACGGGCACCGCATCCTTGCCCTGTCGATCGACTATAACCAGCGCCATCAGGTCGAGTTGGCCGCCGCGCGGCGAATCGCCAACGATGTCGGTGCCGAGCGGCACATCGTCCTCCCGCTCGACCTGTCGTTGTTTGGCGGATCGGCGCTGACCGCCGATATCGCTGTCCCCAAAGGCGGCGTCGGGACAGACATTCCGGTGACCTATGTCCCCGCGCGCAACACCATCTTCCTCAGCCTCGCCCTTGGGTGGGCGGAGGCGATTGGCGCGCGCGACCTGTATATCGGCGTCAACGCGCTCGATTACTCGGGCTATCCCGATTGCCGTCCGGAGTTCATCGAGGGGTTCGAGAAGCTCGCCGAACTGGCCACCAAGGCCGGGGTCGAGGGCAATCCGTTCCGCATTCGGGCACCGCTGGCGATGATGAGCAAGGCGGACATTGTGCGCAAGGGGACCGAGCTTGGCCTCGATCTAGGGCTCAGCTGGTCGTGCTACGACCCTGCGCCGGGCGGCGTGCATTGCGGCGAGTGCGACAGTTGCCGACTTCGCTCCAAGGGGTTCGAGGAAGCCGGAATCCCCGACCCAACCCGCTATGCGGTCCCCGTCTGAGGCATTTGCAATGAGCTATGCGGTCAAGGAGATGTTCCTGACCCTTCAGGGGAGGGCGTGAATGCCGGCGCGCGCGCCGTGTTCGTTCGCTTCGCCGGGTGTAATCTCTGGTCGGGACGGGAGCAGGACCGGGCGACCGCGATCTGCAAATTCTGTGACACGCAGTTCGTCGGTACCGATGGCCTGGGCGGCGGCAAGTTTGCCGATGCCGATGCGCTCGCGGACGCGGTCATCGGGTTTTGGGGTGAGGGAACTGAGCGCCGCTTCGTCGTGCTGACCGGGGGCGAACCGATGCTGCAGGTCGATAGCGCGCTGGTCGATGCGCTGCACGCGCGCGGTTTCCGCATCGCGATCGAGAGCAACGGGACCTTGCCCGTCAATCCCGGCATCGATTGGGTGTGCATCAGTCCCAAGGCGGGGAGCGACGTGGTCCAGCGGCGGGGCGACGAACTCAAGCTGGTCTGGCCCCAGCCGGGGACCGATGTCGCGGACATCGAGCGATGGGATTTCACCCATTTCCTGATCCAGCCGATGGACGACGCCGACGCGGCCGCCAATGTCCAGGCGGCGGTCGATTTCGCGCTCGCCCGCCCACGCTGGCGCCTGACGCTTCAGGCGCACAAGACGCTTGGTCTGCGGTAGAGCTTGTTTCAGCTAAGCTGAAACGGTCGCGGGATCGGGCCGGTCCCGAGATTCAGCGCAGCTGAATTCGGCTCCGGGTTAGCGCTTCCTTTTTCTTTTCTTCGCGCCCGGCGCGCACTGTTCGGGGTGATAGCCGCCCTTGTCCCAACAATCCTCATTCGCGAATTCGGGATAGACAAAGGATGATTGAAGCGGCGTCCGCATCGGGAATTGCTGCTCGCCCCAGCGGATCAGGCTATTGCGGATCACCGGCAACTGTTCCGCCGCCAGTTCGCCAAAGCCCCCGCGCGGGGTGAACACCGCCGCGTTCGAGACCGCGTCAGCAGCCTGGCAGAAGGTCAGCTGAGCATGCACCGCCGAATAGCTGGAATAGACGCGCGTGCCATATTGGTCGAGCGCGGTCTGGCCCGCCTTGGGGGTCTTGTGGGTCCGCAAAAATATTTGCTCAGCACGCTGTAGGAACTGTTCAGCTCAACCTTATGATCGCGCAGGATCGTGTTGTAGTTGGGCAGGGTCAGCAAGGTCGGGCCAAACTGACACTGCAGCGCCGCGACGTTGAGCGCAGCGCGCAGATTCCATACCATTGCCGCACGCAGTTCCGCTGGGGTCGCTCCGGGCAGCGGCGATGCGAGCATGCCGGGTTCGTCCCCCGTGATGCGCTGGCTGCCTATCTCGGGTGCCTTGAAATAGAATTGCGCGGAGGCGGGCGTTGCCGCGAGCATCGCCCCGCCCAGGACTGTCGAGAACACCATACGCGAACCGAACATCAACCAACCCTCTCGAACCCTGACTGGCGCTGGGTTACGGAGTTTTGTCGTCGCGCCCAAGCAGTTTTTGGTGCCGAGTCGTTGCGGTCGCGCAAGGGGCCGCGCCCCGCCGTGGGACATGCGGGACGCGCCGCGCGACGACGCGGTCGTCACCGAAAAAGAACAGGGCCGCCCGGTCGCCCGGACGGCCCCGCGTCATGTAAGTGCCGCTTGCGGCAGATTACATGCCGTTACCCATGGTGTCGTTCGCCATGGCGTCGCCCGCCATGCCGGTGTCGTTGCCGGTGGCGCCATCGACCATGGTCATGTTGTCGGTGGTGGTGCCGTCGAGCACCGGGTCGGTCGCGTTCACGTCCAGGACCGTGGTGTTGTCCGCAGTGGTCTCAGTGGTGCCGCCGCAGGCCGAAACGAGCAGCGCGGCGCTGGCGATCATCGAACCGGCAACGGCCTTGGTGAGTAGTGCACGCATATGATTGGGCTCCCTAGATTAAGGCGGGGGCGGTTCACCGCTTAAACCCCGCACCGTGATAGACATTAAACGCTTAGCGCCACGCCCTCAACCCTTGCTGTCGGATGCGCGCGCACATGCCCCGCCCACGGAGTTGAGAAAGGCCGGGAACGCAAACGCCAGCGCCGCGTCAAAGGTTTCAGGCGAGATCGATTTTCCCAGCCGGGCGGCGCTGGTTACGGGAAATTCGGGCAGGCCGCACGGGACGATTCCACCAAAGTCATTGAGGTCGGGGTCCAGGTTCACCGCAAAGCCATGCATTGTCACCCATCGGCGCACGCGCACCCCGATCGCGCCGATCTTCGCCTCCTCGCCACCATCGCGGGTCCAGATGCCGATCCGACCCTCGGCGCGGAATGCGTTGATGCCCAGTTCTCCCAGCGCCGCGATCACCCAACCCTCCACCGCATGGACGTAGCAGCGGACATCCCTGTTGCGCCGCGACAGGTCGAGCATCGCATAGCCGATCCGCTGCCCAGGGCCGTGATAGGTGTAGCGCCCGCCGCGACCGGTCGCGAAGACGGGGAAGCGCGGGTCGATCAGTTCGGCGGGATCGGCGCTGGTCCCGGCGGTATAGACGGGCGGATGTTCGAGCAGCCAGATCTGCTCGCGACCCTCACCTGCCTGGATTGCCGCAACCCGCGCCTCCATTTCCGCCAGCGCCTCGGGGTAGGGGACGTGCCCTTGGGAGACGCGCCATTCGATGCCTTCGACCAGTTCCATCGTCGTCAGATGCGATGCCGGACGCGCCAGCGC
Organism: Sphingomonas sp. J344; assembly: GCF_024700005.1. NCBI lineage: Bacteria > Pseudomonadati > Pseudomonadota > Alphaproteobacteria > Sphingomonadales > Sphingomonadaceae > Sphingomonas > Sphingomonas sp. J344. Next base: position 2,574,974 of record NZ_JAJONB010000001.1, read on the forward strand.
AAGCATGTGGGCAAGCATGTGGCGCGCCGCGCGCGGATCGGCTAACGATCACCCAAAGGGGGCTGTTCACATGGTCAGTATGGGTAGTGTCTGGGATCGTACTGCGGAATTCCTCAGCGACAATCTGGGCAATCTATTGCCAATCGCATTGCTCGCGATCTTTGTTCCGACCACCATCTCGGCCAATCTCTCCTCGCTTCAGCCGACCGCTCCGTCGACGACAGCGATGTGGCTCGGGCTCGGCGTTTTTCTGCTCGCCCTAGTCAGTTTTTGGGGCCAGCTGGCGGTGACTGCGCTGGCGATCGACCCGTCGCTCGGTCGCGATGCGACGCGCGTCGCGACTCGTCGCTTTCCCGCCGCATTGCTGCTCGCAATCGTCATGCTGGTTGCGGGGTTGCTGCTGGTCATTCCGCTTGGCGTGATGCTAGCGGTCGCCGGTGTCGACCTCAGCGGGATCGATAGCGGTACGATGCCGACCATTCCCGAAAGCGTCACCCTGTGGGCGAGCCTGTATGGTCTGGTGATCATTGTCCTCGCCGTCTGGGTGTTCGCGCGGCTCGCTGTGGTCGTCCCCGCGATTGTGGGTGACCGGCTGGCGATTGGTGCGATTGCCCGCTCCTGGAGCCTCACGCGCGGCGTTGCGCTAAAGGTCGTCGGCGTGCTGATCCTCTACGCGATCGTCTCGATCGTCGCCAATCTTGCCGCCACCACGGCGTTCGGCGCTGTCATGTATCTTGTTGCCGGGCGGGGTGAGGATGGGCTGTCGCTTGCCTCGGTGCTGACCACTATTGTCGGCGGTACGGTTTCGACCGGCTTCACCGTGCTGGGCACCGCGTTCCTCGCCAAGCTCTACATCGCGCTGCTCGCCCGCAAAGAGGCGGCCGCCGCAGTATGAAATTCTCGTTCCGCGGCGCATTGAGCGACGCCGCGATCCTGTGGCGTACCGACCGTGACCTGATGTGGCCGGTCGCGGGGATGTTCCTGTTCCTGCCGATGCTGGGCCTCTTCATTCTCGCCGTGACCAGCGGCATCCAGCTTCCCGAGGGTGGCGATCGCGAACAGACCCGCGAGGTCATCAACGCATTCTTCCTGTCCAATCTCGGCTGGATGGGGCTGATCATGGCGCTGACCGAGTTTGGTGGTCTGGCGATCCTCAGCCTGTATCTGCGCCGGGGTGAGACGATTGGCGCTTTGCTGACGTCCAGCCTGATGCGGCTCGTCCCCTTTTTCCTGATCGGGGTGCTCGTCAACGCGCTGATTCAGCTCGGCATGTACCTGCTCGTCGTTCCTGCCATCTATGTCTTCGGGCGTACCTGGATGATGGGCGTTGCCTATGCTGCCGAGCCACAGCGCGGCGCGTGGAAGGCGATCACGCGCGGGTTTGAACTGAGCGAGAAAAATGGCTGGAAGATCGGCTTTTTTGCGGTTGGTCTGGCGCTGTTCATCGGCGCGGTCGTGCTGTCGATCGCGCTTGCGTTCGGCGCGTTGGCACCGTTGATCGGCGGTTCGCAAATCGCGCTCGGGCTGATTCTGGTGCCGCTGGCGCTGGCAGTCACCGCGACCTGGGTATTCTTTACCCTGGTGCGGATCGCGATCTATCGGCGGCTGGGCGGGTCGATCAACGGGATGTGAGGAGCGGCGTCCCGCGGCAAATGCCCGGTGACGCGCGGATCGGCGAAAGTTTCGATCACGCGGTTGAATGGCACGAAGCCCGACGCCCGGTAGAAGCCCAGCGCCGTGGGATGGTCGAGCGTGCAGGTGTGCACCCACACCCGGGTTACATCGGGCTGCCAAGCGCGCATCAGGGCGTGCGCCATCAGCCAGCGGCCATGGCCCGCGCCGGTCAGCTCGGGGACAAGGCCGACGAACGACATCTCGCACGTCGCCGTCTCGCGATAGTCTAGTTCGAGCATCCCGACCTCGATCCCCCGGGGATCGACCACTGCGAAAATCTCGATTCGCGGGTCGTGGATGATCGCGGTCAGTCGGGTTTCGTCCATCACGAGGCGGGAGAACCACAACCAGGGCGAGCCGACGCGGGCGAACAATGTCCGGTATTTGTCGGGGCTCGGCGCTTCCCAGCGCACCAGTCGCAGCGGCGAATCGGGCAGGGGGCGGGGGCGCGGTTTTTCGCGCATTTCCAGGCTGGTGACGATCGTCGCCACCTCGCCGGGCTTGACCGGGATCAGGCCCATTTCAAGACCATTTCGCCAGCGGTGGGAGGCTCATCAGGATCGCGTCGATATTGCCGCCGGTCTTGAGGCCGAACAACGTTCCCCGGTCATAGACCAGATTGAACTCGGCATAACGGCCGCGCCATTCCAGCTGCTGCACCTTGTCGGCATCGGTGAAGGGCGTGGCCATGCGGCGGCGGACGATTGCGGGGTAGATATCGAGGAAGGCGCGGCCGACATCCCGGGTGAAGGCGAAATTCGCCTCCCATGTCGCATTGTCCTCACTGTCGAGGTGATCGTAGAAGATGCCGCCGACCCCGCGATGGACATTGCGGTGGGGAATGTAGAAATAGTCGTCGGCCCATGCCTTGAACCGCGGGTAATGCGCGGTGTCGTGCGTGTCACATGCCGCCTGCAGACGTGCATGGAAGTCCACAGTGTCTTCATCATAGGGAATCGGCGGGTTCAGATCCGCGCCGCCGCCGAACCAGCGCTTGGTCGTCACCAGGAAGCGGGTGTTCATGTGGACCGCAGGGACATGCGGGTTGGCCATGTGCGCGACGAGGCTGATGCCGGTGGCGAAGAAGCGGGGATCCTCGCCCGCGCCGTGGATCGACTTGGCGAAATCGCCCTCGAACGTGCCGCCGACGGTCGAGACGTTGACGCCGACCTTTTCGAACACCTTGCCCTTCATCACCCCGCGCACGCCGCCACCGCCTGGCTCGCCCGACGGATCGACGCGGTCCCAGGCGATATAGTCGAAGGCCGCGTCCGACCCGGCCTCACGCTCAATCGATTCGAACTCGGCGGAGATCGCGTCGCGCAGCTCCTCGAACCAGGCGCGGGCGCGCTGTTGCTGGGGGTCGAGTTCGATCATTGCGGATAGCCTTTGGTTTGCCGGAGCGCTTCGGACAGGGCGATGCCCGCCGAGACGGAGAGGTTCAAGGAGCGCATCGCCGGTTTCATCGGGATGCGCAGGCGCAGGTCGGCGCGGTCATGGACATGATCGGGCGCCCCTGCATCCTCCGACCCGAGCAGCAGGATATCGTCGGGCGCGAATTGCGCTTCGTCAAAGCGCGACGCGCCCTTGGTGGTGAACAGTGCGATGCGGCCGGTCACGGTCGCGAGAAACGAATCCCAGTCGCGGTGCCGAGTGACGCGGACATGGTCGATATAGTCCATGCCGGCGCGCGCCACGCGCTTGTCGTCCCACGCGAATCCCATCGGCTCGACCAGGTCGATCTGCGTATCGAAACACGCGCCGATGCGCAGGACCGCACCGACATTGCCGGCAATACAGGGCTGGAACAGGGCGAGGCGCATCATGCCCCGATAGTGCAGGGAGCCCGCCCGTCACAAGGCGCAGTTGCTGAAGTCCGACACCGGCACGCTCCCCCACCCGGCCACCCATCGGCTGGATATTCTGAAATGGGCGGCCGGGTGGGGGAGCGGGCCGGTGTCGAAAACAAACCGGTGTAATGCGCCGGTCAAAAAGGCGGTTGGCAAAGTCGCCCCGTGCCGTCTATCAGGCCCGCCAGCCACCGGGGGCAATCCGGGGGCCTGGCGTGGCGTTCGCGCGCTCCGCCGTCCGGGACAGGGGCGTGAAAACGCCGGAATTTTGAAGTGCAAGGGCTGATGCATGGCAACGCTTGAAGAAGCTGTACCTCCGGGTGACGCGGGTGACGCGCCGGCCGATCCCCGCCGTCGTGACTATTTCGCGATCGGCGCGGTCGCTTTCGCTGGCGTCGGCGCGGGCGTCGTGGCGCTGCCGCTGATCAACCAGATGAGCCCGTCGGCGGACGTGCTGGCGCTGTCGACCACCGAACTCGACATCTCGGCGATCCAGCCGGGCCAGTCGGTCAAGGCGACGTTTCGCAAGCAGCCGTTGTTCGTGCGCAACCTGACGCCGACCGAGATCGAAGAGGCGAACAAGACGTCGCTGTCCGACCTGCGCGATCCCCAGACTCTGGCCGAGCGGACCAAGGAGGGCAAGGCCAACTGGCTGGTCACCCTCGGCGTCTGCACCCATCTCGGCTGCGTGCCGCTGGGCGCAGGCGAGGGTGAGAATAAGGGGCCGTATGGCGGCTATTTCTGCCCGTGCCACGGCTCGGCCTATGACACCGCCGGTCGCATCCGCACCGGCCCGGCACCGACGAACCTCGTCGTTCCGGAATATGCATTCATTTCCGACACCGTAATTCGGGTCGGCTGAGGGGGCACCTTGAAATGAGCTTTCCCTGGGCAAAGCAGTATGAGCCGAAGCATCCGGTGATGAAGTGGGTGGACGATCGTCTGCCCCTCCCGCGCTTCGTCTATAACGCCGTCGGCGCCGGCTATCCGGTCCCGCGCAATCTCAACTATTTCTGGAATTTCGGCGTCCTCGCCGGGATGTTCCTGGCGATCCAGATCGTCACTGGCATCGTGCTGGCGATGCACTATGCCGCCAATGCGGGCATCGCGTTCGATAGTGTCGAGCACATCATGCGCGATGTGAACTCGGGCTGGTTCATCCGCTATGCGCACGCCAATGGCGCGTCGATGTTCCTGCTGGTGGTGTACATCCATATCGCCCGCGGCCTGTGGTACGGTTCGTACAAGGCGCCGCGCGAGATGGTGTGGCTGCTCGGCGTCGTCATCTTCCTGCTGATGATGGCGACCGCGTTCATGGGCTATGTCCTTCCCTGGGGCCAGATGAGCTTCTGGGGCGCGCAGGTGATCACCGGCTTCTTCTCGGCAATCCCCGTGGTGGGCGAACCGATCCGCGTCTGGCTGCTCGGCGGTTTCGCGCCGGACAATGCCGCGCTCAACCGCTTCTTCTCGCTCCACTATCTGCTGCCGTTCGTGATCGCCGGCGTGGTCATCCTCCACATCTGGGCGCTGCACATTCCGGGTTCGTCGAACCCGACCGGCGTCGAGGTGAAGGACGAGCAGGATACCGTGCCGTTCCACCCATACTACACCGCCAAGGATGGTGTGGGCGTGGGCGTGGCGCTGCTGGTATTTGCGTCGCTGATCTTCTTTGCGCCGAACCTGCTGGGGCACCCGGACAACTATATCCCGGCCAACCCGCTCTCGACCCCGGCGCATATCGTGCCCGAATGGTACTTCCTACCCTTCTACGCCATCCTGAAGTCGTTTACCGTCGACTTCATCATGTCGGCGAAGCTGTGGGGCGTGCTGGCGATGTTCGGCTCGATCCTGCTGCTGTTCTTCCTGCCCTGGCTCGACACGTCGCCGGTTCGATCGGCGAATTATCGCCCGACCTATCGCTGGTTCCTGCTGATCCTGCTCGTGGACGTGCTGGTGCTGGGCTATGTCGGTGGCGCGGCCCCGACCCCGGGCGTGATCCTGATCGGTCAGTTCGCGACGGCCTATTACTTCCTGCATTTCCTGGTGATCCTGCCGATCGTCTCGGCAATGGAGCGTCCGCGCCCGCTGCCGAACTCGATCACCGAGGCCGTGCTCGCCGGCAAGGGTGGCACCTCGCCGCTCCAGACCGCAGCTGCCGAATAAGAGGGGCATAGAAAATGGTTCGCATCGGCGGATTTTTGGTCGGGCTGGGGTTCGTCTTCGCCCTGTTCCTTGGGATCATCGACACCTTCTCGAACGGGCTGACCACGCCCAAGACGGTCGAGCAGGAATTCCACAAGCATGCCGAAGCGCCGGAAGGCGGCTTTAGCTTCACCGGCATGTTCGGCACCTATGACCAGCGCCAGCTGCAGCGTGGCTTGCAGGTGTACAAGGAGGTTTGCGCCGCCTGTCACTCGCTGCGTCTGGTGTCGTTCCGTGACCTTGCCGCGCTCGGCTATAGCGAGGGCCAGATCAAGACCATCGCCAAGGGATTCCAGGTTCCGTCGGTCAACCCGGACACGGGTGAACCCGCGACCCGCGACGGTATTCCTGCCGATCGTTTCCCTTCGCCCTATGCCAATGATATCGCCGCAGCGGCCGCGAACAACAACGCGATCCCCCCCGACCTGTCGCTGATGGCCAAGGCGCGCGCGGATGGCAGCAACTATCTCTACTCGCTGCTGACCGGATATCAGGACCAGCCTGCGGAACTGCTCAAGAAGTTCCCGGACGCCAAGACGCCTGAGGGGCTGCACTACAACCCCTATTTCCACACGCTCAACCTCGCAATGGCACCGCCGCTCGCGGACGGGCAAGTGACGTATTCGGACGGTACTGCCGCCACGACCAAGAACTATGCGGCGGACGTCGCGGCGTTCCTGACCTGGACCGCAGAGCCGAAGTTGGAAGCGCGCAAGACCGCCGGTCTCGCGACGCTGATCTTCCTCGTGATCTTCTGCTTCCTGGCCTATGGCGCGAAAAAGCAGATCTGGCGGAACGTGAAGGACTGAACGTTCGCCTGAACTTTTTCCAGCGGCCCGGGAAGCGATTCCCGGGCCGTTTTCTTGGGAGCGATGCCGTGACCCCGACCAATGACGATCTCGCCGCGCTGATCCGCACCATCCCCGATTTTCCCAAGCCGGGGATCATGTTCCGCGACATCACCACGCTGCTGCTCGACCCGTCGGGCTTCGCGCGCGCGGTCGAGCGGATCGTCGAGGCGGTGGACGGGCCGGTCGATCTGGTCGCGGGGATCGAGGCGCGCGGCTTCATCTTCGCCGCGCCGGTCGCGCTGGCGCTGGGGGCGGGGACATTGCTGGTGCGCAAGGACGGCAAGCTGCCCGGCGCGACCGTCGCTGAGGACTATGCGCTGGAATATGGCACCGACCGCATCGCGATCCATGCCGATGCCGTCGCGCCCGGGGCGCGGGTGTTGCTGATCGACGATCTGATCGCGACCGGCGGCACCGCGCGGGCCGCGGCGCGGCTGTTGCGCAAGGTGGGCGCAGTGGTGACGCAGGCGGCGTTCGTCATCGACCTGCCCGACCTGGGCGGTGCGGATGCGCTGCGTGCCGAAGGCGTGCATGTGACCGCGCTGGCCGAATTTCCCGGGCATTGACGCCCGGTAATCCTCCCCGCCAGGGGGAGGTGTCAGCGCCGCTGACGGAGGGGGCGGACGGCGATGTCCTGTCCCTTCAGGCCGATCCCGTTCCTCCCCCTCCGTCGCCTTCGGCGCCACCTCCCCCTTGCGGGGGAGGATCTAGAAGCGCGCCGTATGGAACCCCTGCCGCTTCTCCCCTGTTCTCAATAGATTAGGGCGCCCCCATGGTGTCCGGGAGAAGCATCATGTTCAGTTTGCGTATCGTGAAGCTCGGGCTTGCCGGTGCCGCCGCGCTCGGCGTTGCCGCCTGCACCGACGGCTATGGCTATAGCGGCGTTTCCGTCGGCTATGGCGGCGGAGGTGGCGGCTATTATGCCGGTGGTTATGGCGATCCCTATTGGGGCTGGTATGGCGACTATTATTATCCGGGCACCGGATATTATGTCTATGATCGCGATCGCCGTCCCATTCGTTGGAGCGACAGCCAGCGCCGCTATTGGGAGCAGCGCCGCCAAAACTGGCGTGGCGACCGCCGCGAGGTGCGACAGAATTGGCGCGAGTTTGCGCAGGACCGCCGCCGCGATGACCGCGCCTATCGCCAGGATCGGCGGCAGGATCGCCGGGACTATCGTCAGGGCGAGGTGACGCGGCCCGAAGCGCGCGGCGGAGCGGCGTGACGATCGCCGCGAATATCGGCGGGAATATCGTCAGGATCGACGCGAACTACGCCGCGAAAACCGCCGCGACCGGCGCCGTCCGGGCTAATTGACTGCGGGTTTCCGCGCGACAATCGCGTTGGCGATGAAGCTCAGCACCGGCTCGTCATGCTGGTTGAACACCAGCATGCGCGAGCGGGTGCGACCCATTTCGGGCCGTCGTTCGGATTCGCGCTTTTCGAGCAATTCGGTTTCGCAGCGCAGCGTGTCGCCGGGGAAGACCGGCTTGATCCAGCGCAATTCGTCGATGCCCGCCGCGCCGAGACTGGCGGTGGGGCGGACCTTCATCTGCTCCACCAGCATCGCCATGGTCATCGCCGCGGTGTGCCAGCCGCTCGCTGCGAGCCGCCCGAAATGGGTCCTGGCCGCCGCCTCGTCGGAGATGTGGAATGGCTGGGGGTCGTATTTCTGCGCGAAGTCCAGCACCTCGTCGCGTGTGACCGCATAGGAGCCGAAGCTGGCCTTGTCCCCGACCGTCAGGTCCTCGAAATAGATCATGGGATCAGTTTCTATCCGAAACTGGATTTTGGCAAGAGGGTTCAGCGTCTCAGCGCCGGGGCGAACACCGCCGCGTCACCATCGGCATCCTGCGCCTGTGGCACCCCGGCCAGCAGGCGCAGCAGCGGCGCGACATGGATGTTGTCGAATGCGGGCAGGGTGACGCCCCATGCGAAGGCGGGGCCGTGCGCGAGGAAGAGTGCCGCCATCTCGGGCGCGGCGGGGTCATAGCCATGCGCGCCGCCGGGGCGCAGCGGCTCGGCGGCGGGGCGGATGGTGATCGTCCAGCCGACCCGGGCGAGGCACAGGAAGGACGGCGTGCGCGGGTTGCGGCCATAATGGAGACGCGCGGGGATATCGGCGCGCCGCCAGCACTCCATATTGGGATGTGGCTTTAGCAGCGCCGTCGCGAGCGCTGCCTCGCGCCCTGGCAGCGGCTCGATTGCGGCATAGGGGCCGTCCTCGATCAACCGGAAATCGGTCGCGGCGGCGACGGTGTCGAGCTGAATGCGGCGGCTTTCGTCCACCGCCGCCATACCGTGATCGGCGACGAAGACGAGATTGGCGGGCTGGCCGAGTGTGGCGAGTTCGCCGAGCAATCGCCCGATCAGCGCGTCGATTTCCGCCACTGCTGCGGTCGTCTCCGCCGCATCGGGGCCGTGGCGATGCCCGGCGGTGTCGATCGTGTCGAAATACAGGCCGAGCAGTCGGGGTCGGGTCGCGGCGGGACGGCGCAGCCAGTCGATGATCGCATCGACCCGCTGGCGACCGGTCACTGCCATGCCGAACGCCTGCCAGTCATGCGGGCGCGTGCCGCCGATCTCGACCCCCGAACCGGGCCAGAACATGACGGCGGTCTGCACGCCGGCTCTCTCTGCTGCGGTCCAAAGCGGCTCGGCCTGGTCCCACCAATAGGGCTGGTCGGATGCGAGGGTGAAGCGCTCGCCGGGGCGCGCGGGATCCTCGAAGCGGTTGGCGACGATGCCGTGGCGGTCGGGGCGCTTGCCGGTGACAAGAGTGTAGAAATTCGGGAAAGTCTTGGTCGGGAAGGACGGACGCATCGTTGCGCGCACGCCTTCGCTGGCGAGCTTCGAAAGGACCGGCGTGACCCCGCGATCGAGATAGTCGGGGCGGAACCCGTCGATGCCGATCAGGATCGTCACCGGGGTGCGCGCTTCGGCCTGGGCGGAGGCAGGCGCGGAGTGGACGACCAACAGAACCGCCGCCATGAGCAGGAACCAGCGCATGACGGCGGCCTCTATCGGTTCAAGATGACGCGCGCGAGTCAGTTGCCGAGCGACAGCTTGGCGAACGCGGTGCCGCTGACTGGGCTCTTCCCGTAATAGGGGTCGAGCGCTTGCGGCTTGGCATAGGTCGCGACCGATCCGCCGAGTGCCAGTGTCACCTTGTCACCCAGCGGGATTCGGTAGGCGTAACCGCCCTCGAACCGCGCGACGCGGAACGGCTGGTCGTGCAGCGGATGGTGGTGGTCGGGGAACAGCTCGTCGTTGCGGACCAGTTCGGCGCGGGCGAAGAGGCTGTGGCGCGCGTCCACGTCCCAGTTCGCCTCCGCCACCCAGGCGCTGAGCGTATCGCCGGGGATTCGGTTCTTCGCCGACCAGGCGAGCGTCGCGGACAGGCCGCCGCGGGCGTAATGCACGCTGGCGGTGGTGCGGTGGTGCGCCTCGTCATTGCCGCCGTGCAGCGCTTCGGGGCTTTCGAGGCGGCCATGGCTGACTTGCATCGCCCAGTTGGGGCTGGGGGTGAAGGTCGCGCGCAGGCTCCACGAATCGAGCTTGATGGGATCGAAGCCCCAGCGTTCCTCGTCCGGCTCGCGGCCCTTGAATGCGGAAGCCTCAAGCTGGAATGCGCGGGTGCGCACGCCGGCGGTCACCACGCCGTAGGTGATGTGGGTCGAATCGAACCAGTGATGCGCGATCGGAGACATCGTCTGATAGCGCGCGGAACGGCGGTGCATGAAGGCGGGCGGGCCAAGCGCGGGCTCGCCAACCGGGCCGCCATAGAGGAAGGCGGTGGTGCCGGGGGCGACATCGACCTCGACCCGCGCGGCGAACTCCATGAACAGATCGTGCGGATGCTGGCGATCGACCAAAGCGCGGCCATTGGCGGTCTCCCCCGCCGCGAACAGGTTTGGATAGCCGCGCTTGCCCATCAGCGGGTCGAGGCTGAACATGCCGCGCAGCTCGATCCGTGCGGAGTCGCTGAGCGGGCGGCTGGCGGTGACCATGCCCATGGTCTGGACGAACGCCATGTCGTCGCCGCGCGGGCCGCCCTGGCTGGTAACCGCGCCCCAGGCATAGCCATGCGCCATCAGCATCCAGTCGCCGGCCATGGCGTGCAGCCCGCCATGCTGGCCGCCCTCGGCTGCGGGGAGCAGGGCGGTGCCGGACGCGATTTGGGCGTTGGGCGTCGGGGCGTCGGCGGCCTGATGGTCGCCGTGATGCTGGTGGTCGGTCCTGGCCGGGGCGGGGGTGTGCGTCGGTGTCGGTTGCGCATGTTGCCCATGGTCGTGTGCGGGAGCCGGCGCGGGCGTGGGAGTGGGGGGTGGGGGTGGGGGTGGGTGCCGGCATCGTGTGCTGGCTATGGTCATGAGTCTGCGCTGCGGCCGCAACCGGCAGCGCCGTCGCCGCGAGCAACGCGGCGAGCGTCGTAGGTGTGTTCATTGTCCAAACTCCGTGAATGATCGGGGATGCGGGTCCGTGCCCGCGACCGATCAGCCGCGCGGAGGGGGGTGGTTCGGGCGTCAGCAGCGCTCCGGCCATTGCGCGGGTCGGAGCGGAGGCAGCATGCGCAGCGACGAGCGCGTGCGGCGCGGCTACCGATGCAGTTTTCATCGTGGCGGGGGCGATGCAGCCGACGCACAGCGGCTTGCCCATAACGGGGGCGGGATCGCGTTCCGGCGCGGGCATGTCGTGGTCCATCGGCATCGGCGTCGCCATCGTGCCGGCCGCCTCATGGCACGGCGGTGCCGCCGCCGCAGGGGCGGGCAGGGTGCCGAGCACCAGTGCAATCAGGATCAGCAGTCGCACGATCATCCCGTCGCACTAGCATTGCCGCGCGGGTCGCGACAACCTAGCTTCACCCGATGCCGCCCCCGACCTCGCTGCCGGTCTTCGCAAGCGCCTGATCGGCGTGATCCGCGCGACGTTCAACGATCAGGCCAAGGGCGAGACGCCCGTGGTGCGCAGCGATGACGCGCTGTTCCCGCGCGACAGCGTCACCTGGCGCGTGCATGGCGACGTCACAACGATGATGGTCGGCGGGGTCGCGTCGCTGCTGCTGCAGATGCTGCATCTCCGCGGTGCTGGCGGGGGTGTGGGACCATAGCGCGTTCCGCAAGGATATGCTCGGCCGGCTGCGCCGCACCGCGCGGTTCATCGCCGAGACCACCTACGCCGAACGCGGCATCGCCGAGGCGACGATCGCCAAGGTGCGCGAAGTGCATGAACGAGTCGCGGGGGTACTGCCCGACGGCACGCCGTATCGCGCCGACGATCCCGAACTGTTGGCGTGGGTGCATGTGACGGAGATGTGGAGCTTCCTCGCCGCGTGGCAGCGCTACGGCGTGCCGGTCAGCCGGGCGGAGGAAGATGTCTATTACACCGAAACCGCGCGGATTGCCGAGGCGCTAGGGGCCGACCCGGTACCTCGCAGCCGGTTCGAGGCGGAGGGGCTGATCGCGGCGATGCGGTCGCAACTGGTGGTCGACGATCGCACGCGCGAGGTCGCGCATTTTTTGCTCGGCCACCCGCCCACCAGCCTGGCGATGGCGCCGGCGCAGGCGGCGATCTTCGCGGCAGCGGTCGATCTGCTCCCCGATTGGGCGCGTGCGATGCATGGCCTGCAACGTCCGGTTGCCACGTTGCCGCTGGTGCGGGGATCGACGCTGGCGATCGCCAAGACATTCCGCTGGGCGTTTCACTAGCGGAACCAATTTTGGCCGCTTAGGTTGTCGCGCCATGAGCAATCCCCGCGCTGTCGCCACGCTGATCCTTGCCTTTGCGCAGATCGCCACGCCGTTGCTGCCGATGATCGGCATCGGCGAGCCGGTCGGCGAGCAATCGGGGCAGACCCAGACGCTGATCACGCCCGCCGGATGGGCCTTTGCCATCTGGGCGCCGCTCTATTTCGGCACGATCGCCTATGCGATCTGGCAGCTGTTGCCGGCGCAGCGGGACAGTCATCTGGTGCGGCGGATCGGTTGGCACGCGGCGGGCGCGTTTCTGGGCAATGCGGTGTGGGTCGCCTATACGCAGCTGTGGGGGCTCGGCTTCCCGTCGGTGCTGATCATCATGTTCACGCTGGTCAATCTGCTGGCGATCCTGCGCATCTTTGCCAGCATGCCGCGCTTTACCGCCGGAGAGCGGCTGGCCGCCGTCCTGCCGCTTAGCGCGCTGGCCGGGTGGCTGACAGCCGCGACGATAGTCAATATCGCCGCCGCGCTGAACTTCCACGACATCGTCCTCCCCGGACCGGCACCGCTAATTGCGGCGGCGATATTGACCGTCGGCGGGCTAATCGTCGCGGCGGCACTGGTCGGGACCGGCGGCAATCCCTGGTATCCGCTGCCGTTCCTTTGGGCGCTGTTTGCGATCCACCAAAAGCTCGGCGACGAGTATCCCCCGATCGCCACCGCGACGCTCGTTGCGGGGCTGCTGGTGGTTGCCACGCTGGTCGTGATGCTGGCCAGCGCGGAGCGCCGGGCGCGCTATCTGGGGTAGGACGCCATGCTCCCCTCCCAGTCAGGGAGGGGAAGTGGAAAACGTCAGACGTTGAACCGGAACAGCATCACGTCGCCGTCCTGGACGACATATTCCTTGCCTTCCGAGCGCAGCTTGCCGTTGTCGCGTGCGCCGGTTTCGCCGTTGAACTTGACGTAATCGTCGAACGCGATCGTTTCGGCGCGGATGAAGCCGCGTTCGAAATCGGTGTGGATCTCGCCCGCCGCCTGCGGTGCCTTCGCGCCGACATGGGTGGTCCAGGCGCGCGCTTCTTTGGGCCCGACGGTGAAGAAGGTCAGCAGGTGGAGCAGCGAATAGCCGGCGCGGATCACCCGGGTCAGGCCGGTTTCCTGTAGGCCCAGCTCGGCGAGGAATTCGCCGCGCTCTTCGGCGGGCATCGTCGCGATCTCGGCCTCGATCGCGGCGGAGACGACGACGGCCTGCGCGCCCTCGGCCTTGGCCTTTTCGAACACGCGCGCCGAATAATCGTTGCCGTCGGCGGCATGTTCCTCGTTGACGTTGCAGACATAGAGGACCGGCTTGGCGGTGATCAGCTGCGCCTGCTTGAGGACGCGCTCCTCTTCGACGTCATTCGGTTCGACCAGCCGGGCGGGTTTCCCTTCGCGCAGCAGGTCGAGCGCCTGTGCCAGCACCGTTGCGGCAATCTTGGCTTCCTTGTCGCCCTGCGCGGCCTTCTTTTGAAGGTTCGGCACGCGCTTTTCGAGGCTTTCGAGGTCGGACAGCATCAGCTCGGTCTCGACCGTCTCGGCGTCGGCGATCGGATCGACCTTGTTGTCGACATGCTGGATGTCGTCATTCTCGAAACAGCGCAGAACATGGACGATCGCGTCCACCTCGCGGATGTTGCCGAGGAACTGGTTGCCCAGGCCCTCGCCCTTGCTCGCGCCGCGCACCAGACCGGCGATGTCGACGAACCCCAGCTGAGTCTCGATGATCTTTGCCGATCCGGCGATCTTCGCCAGCGCCTGAAGCCGGTCGTCGGGGACAGCGACGTTGCCGACATTCGGCTCGATCGTGCAGAAGGGATAATTGGCCGCCTGTGCCGCCGCAGTCTGCGTCAGCGCGTTGAAAAGCGTCGATTTGCCGACATTCGGCAGGCCGACAATGCCGCAGCGAAAGCCCATTGGTCTCTAGGTCCTGTGATCCGGGAAAGGCGCGCAGATACGCCGGAGACAGGCAAAAGGCTAGGGGTGCAATTCCTCCCCCGCCGGTGGCGGGGGAGGTTGATCACTCAGCGGCAGCGCACGTTGCCGCGATCCAGCTCACGGCCCAGCACGGCGCCGCCGGCACCGCCAAGGATCACGCCGAGCAGGTCGCCATTGCCGATTCGCGCCGCCGAGGATCCCGCCCAGCGCCGCGCCGACCACAAGGCCGGTGGTGCCGTCGCCACGGCGGCAATAATAGCGCCCGTCGCGGCCGCGATAGATGCGGTCCTGACGGCTCAGCCGACGCTCGCGATAATTGCCCTGACGATAGGCGCGCGAGGCGTCCCAGTTGCGGTCATTGTCGCGCCAGCGATAATCGCGGTCGCGATAGTCCCGCCGCTCGCCATAGCGCCGGTCGCGGCGCTCATTGTATTCGCGGTCACGCTCGCGCTCACGCTCCTGCCAGCTTTGCGCCGATGCAGTGGTGGACATGAGGGCGGTGCTCGGGACGGCGAGCGACAGCGCCAACAGTGCGAAAAGGCCCTTGCGCATGGTCAATCTCCAGATGGACAGGCAGTCTAACCGTATCACGAGCGAAATGGTTCCGCGAGCGATCGGCGCGACCCGAATTCAGCGGTAGTTGAAGCTGATGCTGATCCGCTCGCCTTTGCCCGCATGCGGCATGACTTCGTGCCGCAGCCAGCTTTCCCACAGGAAGATGCTGCCCGGCGCAGGCTGCGCATAGACGAAGGTCTGTAGATCTTCGGGCGCGTCGGGGCGACGGGACGGGGCGGCCATCAGCATGGGGAGGCGCGGGTCCTCCAGCTTGAGCGCGCCGGCGCCCGGCGGCACTTCGATATAGATGGTCCCCGAAACCACGCTGTGCGGGTGGATATGTCCCGAATGGGTCCCGCCGGGCTTGAGGACGTTCACCCAAAGGCTGTCGAGTTTCAGCTTTCGCGACAGATCCAGCGCGCAGGCATCGGCGAAGCGCGCGACCTGGCGGTTGAGGTGGCGGACGAGGTCGGCGAAGCGCGGATCGCGATCCGGGAGGTCGTCGAGCGAGGCATAGCTGGTGTAGCCCCGATACCCATGGTCCTTCGACCAGCGCTGCCCCGCCCGATCATGCGCTGCAAGGTCACGGCACGCGTCGGCCAGCTCGGCCAGCAATGCCGGGTCGTCGAGCGTCGTTTGTGAAAAGCGCGTGGCGAACAGCGTCTTGATCGTCATGCCGCCCGAACAGCATGGACTCGATCGCTGTGCAAGCTGCGCTTGGTTGACAGCGGGCGACGGGGCGTCAAAGTCGCGCGATCAAGATTTGATTGGGGAGGACGTCAAGTCCATGAAGAGGTTCGCATTCCTCGCGCCGCTGGCGCTGTTCGCGCTGGCCGGGTGCGGCGATAATGGCGCGCAGGAGAAGGCTGCGGCGGAGGCCAAGGCCAAAGCCGCTGCGAAGCGCAAGGCGCAGGATCTTCAGGATGCGCTGGCACTCAATGTGCGCTGCTACGCTGCGGTGAAGTGGCAGCAACGGCTGCTCGACAGCCCCGTGCCGCGCAACATCGCGGGGGGGAGCGCGCCGTTCCTCGCCTATTATCGCGGCATGATCGAGAAGAAGCTGGGGGATCAGGTGATCCCGGCCGATCCGCCCAAGCCGGAATTGTCGAAGGCCGGACTCGACGCCTATCTCGACTGGGCAGTGAAGGATCAGATCGACACCAATTTCACCAAGAGCGACCGTGCCCAGGCACATGCTCAGGTCACCACTTGCATCCAGAGTGCCGCTGAATTCGGCACCGGGACGATGGCAAAGATCAGTCCTGCAGAGCGGTTCGGCAAGATTCAGCAGCTGCGCGGCCTGCTCGGGCAGCTGGGCGACTGACGCAGGAACGCGCCGGTGCGGCGAAACCCGCACCGGCGCTCTTCCGTTTCGCGGCTAGCCACGCTACCGCAGCACCCGAGTGGTCGCGGCAACGCGGCCCGTTCATCCACGGTACAGGCGCAACGCGCCTTCCAGACGGCCACGTTACAGGAGTCGCAGTATGATTCGCCGTTCCATCCTGATTGCCAGCACCGCTGTTGTCCTGGTCGTAGCCGGCTGCAGCGGCGGCGACGACGACGCGACGCCGACCCCAACCCCGACGCCCAGCTCCAGCGTGACGCCGACGCCGTCGCCGATCAGCTATTCCACGCTTCCGATAACCGCGGCCAATGCCGCTGAATTCTTCACCGTCAGCGCCGCGACCAGCTATACCGGCGACGCGGCGGCTGGACCGGTCACCCTTGGCGCCGCGGGCACCGACGCATTTTCGAATCGTGTCCGCCTTGCGCTCCAGGGCACCTTGACCTCGACCTCGACGACCGAACTGGTCGTGCGAGAGAATACCGAAGAGTCGCGCTTCACCGGCGCCGACCTCCTCACGGCGCCAGCGCCGGCGGTCACCGAATATGTGCTGCGCGAGACGACTGCGCCGACCACGGCGGGCGCGTTCACTCAGCTGGACCTGCTCAACAACACCGTTTCGGGGCAGGTCACGTCCGATACCGCGCTGGCGCTGACCCGGGTCAGCTATGCCGGCTGGTGGCGCGGCGACAGCACGGCGGGTGCGAAGCGGATCACCTATGGCGTGTTCGGCTATCCGACGGTCGTTTCCGACATGCCGACCACCGGGACGGTGAGCTATACCGTCCGGATCGCCGGTCGTTCGGTGATCGCCCCGGCGGCAGGCGCGAGCCCGGTCGACAAGCTGGGCGGCACGGCGACGCTGTCGATCAACTATGCGACGGGGCTGGTCACGCTGACGCTCAACCTCGAGCGCCTCACGACGGGCGGTAATATTGCGCTCGGCACCTTCACCGGCACCGGCGCGATCCCCGTCGGCAGCAACCAGTTCACCGGCAGCTTCGGCCCGGGCAGCACCGTGGGCGGCACCTTCCAGGGCCTGGCCTATGGTCCGCAGGCGGCCGAGATCGGCATCAGCTTCGCGATCAGCGGCGCGGTCGCCGCGGGCGACGCCCGCGCGGTCGGTGTGGTGGTCGGCAAGAAGAGCTGATCTTTACGCAAAGTCTATGGAAAAGGCCGGGGCGACCCGGCCTTTTTTGTGTCCGGGGTCAGGGTCGCTGCAGTCGCAACGCGATGTCGTTCATGAACCGCGCATCGTCGCCCTTTGCGAGCCATTCGGCCTCGCCCGCGATCGCGCCAAGCAGGTCGGACAGATCTTCGATCTCCGCCTTGGCGTAATTGCCGAGGACGTATCCGGTGACGCGGTCCTTGTGTCCCGGATGGCCGATGCCGATCCGTACGCGGCGGAAATCCGCCCCGATATGCGCGATCGCGCTGCGGATGCCGTTCTGTCCGGCCGCGCCGCCGCCGCGCTTTACCTTGACCTGGAACGGGGCAAGGTCGAGCTCGTCGTGGAACACGGTGACCGCCTCAGGCTCCAGCTTGTAGAAGTCCAGCGCCGCGCGGATCGCCCGGCCGCTTTCGTTCATGTAGGTGGCTGGCTTGAGCAGCAGGATCTTGTCACCGCCGATCCGCCCTTCCTGAAACCAGCCCTGGAATTTCCTTGCGGGCGCCGAAAAGCCGTGCACTTCGGCGATGGCATCGGCGGCCATGAAGCCGACATTGTGCCGGTTCATCGCATATTCGGGGCCGGGATTGCCCAGGCCAACCCAGAGCTGCATCGGTCAATTGTTCCCACAAGCAAGAAGCGCCCCCGCACGCGGGTGCGGAGGCGCTCCTAATTGATCGGCAGATGCCGCGAAAGGCTTACTCGCCGTCCTTGGCCTCGCCCTCGGCAGCGTCACCCTCGGCAGGAGCCTCTTCGGCAGGTGCCTCGGCTTCGGCCTCAGCCGCCTCGGCTGCTTCAGCCTCTTCGGCCTTCAGCGCCGCCGGAGCAGCGATGGTGGCGATGGTGAAGTCGCGGTCGGTGATCGCGCTGGTCACGCCCTTGGGCAGGGTCACCGCCGAGATGTGCAGCGAATCGCCGACTTCGAGGCCCTTGAGCGAGATGGTGATCTCGCTGGGGATCTCGGCCGCGTCGCACACCAGCTCCAGCTCGTGACGGACGATGTTGAGGACCGCGCCCTTCTTGATGCCGGGCGACGCGTCTTCGTCAGTGAACACGACCGGCACCGCAACGGTAACCTTGGCGTGCTCGGAGATGCGCAGGAAATCGACATGGACCGGGCGTTCGGTCACCACGTCGAGCGACACGTCCTTGGGAAGCGTACGGATCGCCTTGCCGCCCAGACCTTCGATCATCACGACCGAGTTCATGAAGTGGCCGGTGTGCAACGCCTTGTACAGCGCGCGCTCATCCAGGTGGATGCTCGTCGGTTCCTGATTGTTGCCGTAAATCACGGCGGGGACGCGGCCTTCACGACGCAGCGCCCGGGAGGCTCCCTTGCCAACCCGGTCGCGCGTCTCGGCCGACAGCGTAAGCGTGTCGCTCATATGTCGTTCCAATGCGCTAAAGTGTTTCCAATTCCGCCCAGGCCTCCAGGGATGACCCTGACCGGAAGCGCGCGCCTATAGGCGGGGAGGGCGCAAAAGGCAAGCTGCGGTCAATAAGCCACCCGCTCGACCTTCAGTCCCTTTTCGCCGAGCAGCGCCTGGACGCTGCCCTTGCCGGCGAGGTGTCCCGCGCCGACCGCAACGAATACCGTGCCCGGGCGATGCATCCGCGCGGCGATCCAGTCGGCGAAGCGGGCGTTGCGGCGGGCGATCACCGCTTCGGCGATTTCGGGTGAGGCCACCGCGCCGCGGTTCATCTCAGCGCCGACGCTTTCGGCATCGCCCTTGGCCCAGGCCGCGACGAACTTGTCGAGCCGCGCCTTGGTCCCGGGCAGCGCCTTGACCGTTTCCTCGAGCATCGCACTCTGCGCCGCGCCCGACAGGCCGTCGAACAGCATCAGCTGCCCGCGTGCGGATTCGAGCGCCTTGACCGGCTTCCCCGCATCCTCCGCCGCCTCCGACAGGGTCGCCTCAACACCGTCGCCGGCGTCATAGCCCGCCTTCTTGACCGCCAGCTGCGCCAGCGTCAGCGCCGCCAGCCACGGCTCCTGCCTGTCGATCGCGCCCGCCGGCATGCCAAGATCGCGCGCCGCCTTGTCCACCTCCGGCGCGAAGGGCGGGCCGCCGCGCGTGCCGAGTTGCGCGGTCAGCGCGGCGATCGCCTGCGGATCGGGCCTGGCGATCTCCAGAACCACCTCGTCGCTCGCATCGAACGCCTCGCGCACGCCCTCGTCGAACCAGTGCATGCGGGGCTTGAGCACATGGACGGTGCCGAACAGATAGATGGTGGTGTCGCCATCCTTGACCACCCACAGGGCTGGGTCGGCATCCTCGCCGAACAGCGAGCAGCTGGAGAGGAGCAGGGCGGCGAGGGGAACGATCAGACGCTTCAACATGATCGCCCCTCCAAAGCCGCCCCTGTGCCCCGCGTCAACCGCAGTTGACCGCCCTTCGCCCTTTCGCCAAAGCCCGGCACCATGACCACGCCGCTCAGCTTCCAGGGCATGATCCTCAAGCTCCATGACTATTGGAGCCAGCGGGGCTGCCTCATCCTGCAACCCTATGACATGCGCATGGGCGCGGGGACGTTTCATACCGCCACGACGCTGCGCGCGCTGGGGCCTGAGCCGTGGAACGCCGCGTTCGTCCAGCCGTGCCGCCGCCCGACCGATGGCCGCTATGGCGAGAACCCGAACCGGTTGCAGCACTATTACCAGTATCAGGTGATCCTGAAGCCCAGCCCGCCCGACCTGCAGGAACTGTATCTCGGCAGCCTGACCGCGATCGGCATCGATCCGCTCAAGCACGATATCCGCTTCGTCGAAGATGACTGGGAATCGCCGACGCTCGGCGCCTGGGGCCTAGGCTGGGAAGTGTGGTGCGATGGGATGGAGGTGACGCAGTTCACCTATTTCCAGCAGATGGGCGGGTTCGACTGCAAGCCGGTGGCGGGCGAGCTGACCTACGGTCTCGAACGCCTCGCAATGTATATCCAGAACAAGGACAGCGTGTACGATCTGGCGTTCAACGACGCGGGCGTGACCTATGGCGATGTGTTCCTCGAGAACGAGCGCCAGATGTCGAAGTACAACTTCGAGGTCGCCGACACCGACACGCTGTTCGAGGGCTTCCGCAAGGCGATGGCCGAGTGCGAGAATTGCCTGACCAACAACGTTCCCATCGCCGCCTATGAACAGGCGATCGAGGCGAGCCATTTGTTCAACTTGCTCCAGGCGCGCGGCGTCATCTCGGTCGCCGAGCGTCAGGCCTATATCGGCCGCGTCCGCGATCTCGCGAAGGGCAGCTGTGAGAAGTACATCGCGCACATGACCCCCGACTGGAGCGCGAAATATCCGGAGTGGTCGCTGTGACCGACTTCCTCCTCGAACTCCGCTCCGAAGAAATCCCCGCACGCATGCAGGACAAGGCGCGCGAGGATCTTGCGCGCCTGTTCACCGCCGAACTCGACAAGGCGGGACTGAAGGCCGCCGAACTCGTCACCTATGCCACCCCGCGCCGCCTCACACTGATTGCGCGCGATCTGCCCGAGCAGACGGAGGCGCTGCGTGAGGAACTAAAGGGGCCTCCGGTTGATGCGCCACAGCCAGCGATCGACGGCTTTCTAAAGAAGGCTCAGATTGAGTTTACTGGCTGCGAAGTTCGCGACGTCAAGGGCCGCGCGACCTTGTTCGCGGTGATCGACAAGCCGGGCCGCGCCACGGCGGACGTGCTGACCGAAGCGATCCCGGCGATCGTGCGAGCTTTCCCCTGGCCGAAGTCGATGCGCTGGGGCGAGGCCTCGCTGTCGACCGAGAGCCTGCGCTGGGTCCGCCCGCTGCAGGGCATAGTGGCGCTGCTGGGCGAGCAGATCGTCGAGTGTGAGGTCGCCGGAGTGAAATCGGGTGCCGCCACGGTCGGGCACCGTTTCCACCATCCGGGCGTCATCACCATCGGCAGCGCCGCCGACTATGTCGAAAAGCTGCGCGCATGCCATGTCATCGTCGACCAACATGAGCGCCGCGCGACCATCGCGGTCGGCGCGAAGCTGGCGGCGAACAAGGCCGGGCTGACCTTGGTCGAGGACGAAGGGCTGCTGATCGAGAATGCGGGCCTCACCGAATGGCCGGTGCCGCTGCTCGGCCGCTTCGATGAAGCGTTTCTGGATGTGCCGCCCGAGGTGATCCAGCTCACCGCGCGCGTGAACCAGAAATATTTTGTCTGCACAAATGCCGAGGGCAAGCTCGCCAACGCCTTCATCTGCACCGCGAATATCGACGCGGCGGATGGCGGCGACAAGATCGTCGAGGGCAACCAGAAGGTCCTCGCCGCGCGGTTGAGCGATGCGCGGTTCTTTTACGAAACCGATTTGAAGACGCGGCTGGATGACCTGCGTCCGAAGCTCGAAAAGATCGTTTTTCATGAGAAGCTGGGGACGGTTGCCGACAAGGTCGATCGCGTTGCCAAGCTGGCCCGGTGGTTGGTTGAGCAACAAATCGTCACCCCAGCGAAAGCTGGGGTCTCCCGCGATGGCACCGCGCAAGAGCCGCAAAAGACCCCAGCTTCCGCTGGGGTGACGGAATTGGCCGACCTCGCCGAACGCGCCGCGCGGCTGTGCAAGGCGGACCTCGTCACCGGCATGGTCGGCGAATTCCCCGAGTTGCAGGGCCTGATGGGCGGCTATTACGCAGCTGCACAGGGCGAAGACCCCGCCGTCGCCGCCGCGATCCGCGACCATTACAAGCCGGTCGGGCAGGGCGACGAAGTGCCGACCTCGCCGGTTACGGTGGCGGTGTCGCTGGCGGATAAGCTGGATACGATTTCGGCATTTTTCGCGGTTGGTTTGCCGCCGTCCGGTTCGAAGGATCCGTTTGCGCTGCGTCGTGCTGCTCTGGGCGTCCTGGCGCTGATGACCACGAACAATCTTCGCTTCGATCTGGCAAATCTCATGCAATTGGCCACCATGTGGCTGCGCTATTCCCGTCACGATCTGACCGGGTTTTCTGCTCAGACTCGTGACTTCTTCGCCGACCGCCTCAAGGTCCAGCAGCGCGAAGCGGGCGTCCGCCACGACCTGATCGACGCGGTGTTCGCGCTGGGCGGGGAGGATGATCTCGTCCGCCTTCTCGCGCGCGTCCATGCGCTGCAGGCGTTCATGGCGACCGAGGATGGGGCGAATTTGCTCGCCGGCTACAAGCGCGCGGCGAATATCCTGAAGAAGGAGGGCGGCGTGCCCGAGGGGGGCGGGGGCCAATGCGTCGCCCGAACCCGCCGAGGCGGCCCTGATCTCCGCGCTCGACGCGGCCGAGCCGAAGGCTGCGGCGGCGGTCGAGGCGGAGGACTTCGAGGGCGCGATGGCCGCGCTCGCGACGCTGCGCGCGCCGATCGACGCGTTCTTTGAGGATGTGACGGTCAACGACGCCGACAAGGACAAGCGCGCCGCACGCCTCGCGTTGCTCGCCCGCATGCGCGATGCCGTTCACCGCGTCGCGGATTTCGGGAAGATCGAGGGGTAGGCGGCGTCTCGGCAACCTGGGAATTTCTGGTCACCCCGGACTTGTTCCGGGGTCCACTCCTCCACTTGGGCGTCCGCGCATGGGGCGCGGTGGACCCCGGAACAAGTCCGGGGTGACGAGGTCAGTTTATTGGGCCACCCCCAAATTTCACACGCCTGTAGCATTTCTTCCCCCTGACAACGGGGGACAAGCCCTTTCGCCTTCTTCGCACCTGCGGTAGGCCCCGCGCCAAGTCACGGAAGGGGTTTGAATGACTCGCTATGTGTACCGCTTCGGCGGGGATGTTTCCGACGGCGGCCAGGGCGACAAGAATCTGCTCGGCGGCAAGGGCGCGAACCTCGATGGGATGGCGTCGATCGGCCTTCCGGTGCCTCCGGGCTTCACCATCTCGACCCCGGTCTGCGCGCTCTATTACGAGAATGGCCAGACCTTTCCCGACAGCCTGAAGGCCGAGGTGTCGACCGGGATCGCGCATATCGAGGGGATTACCGGCAAGCGCTTTGGCGACGCCGCCGATCCGTTGCTGGTGTCGGTGCGTTCGGGCGCGCGGGCGTCGATGCCGGGGATGATGGATACGGTCCTCAACCTTGGCCTCAATGATGCGACGGTCGCGGGGCTCGCCGAAATCTCGGGCGACGCGCGGTTCGCGTGGGACAGCTATCGCCGCTTCATCCAGATGTATTCCGACGTCGTGCTCGAACTCGATCATGGCCGGTTCGAGGAAGCGCTGGAGATCGCCAAGGAGGATCGCGGCTATTTCCTCGATACCGAGATGACCGCCGCGGACTGGCAGAAGCTGGTCGAGGAATACAAGGCGATCGTGGTCGAGCTGTGGGGCAAGCCGTTCCCGCAGGATGTGCACGATCAGCTGTGGGGCGCGATCGGCGCAGTGTTCGGGTCGTGGCAGTCGGAGCGCGCGAAGGTCTATCGCCGCCTCAACGACATTCCGGCCGACTGGGGCACGGCGGTCAATGTCCAGGCGATGGTGTTCGGCAATATGGGCGACACCTCGGCCACCGGCGTCGCCTTCACCCGCGACCCCGCGACCGGCGAGAACGCCTATTATGGCGAGTTCCTGATCAACGCACAGGGCGAGGATGTCGTCGCGGGCATCCGCACGCCACAGTACCTGACCAAGGCGGCGCGCGAGCGGGCGGGGGCCAAGCCGCTGTCGATGGAAGAGGCGATGCCGGAAGCCTATGCCGAGCTGGCGCGCGTGTTCGACCAGCTCGAACGCCATTATCGCGACATGCAGGACATCGAGTTCACGGTCGAGCGCGGCAAGCTGTGGATGCTTCAGACGCGGTCCGGCAAGCGGACGGCTAAGGCCGCGCTCAAGATCGCGATCGACATGGCGAATGAGGTGCTGATCACGCGCGAGGAGGCGATCCTGCGCGTCGATCCGGCGGCGCTCGACCAGCTGCTCCACCCGACGCTGGACCCCAATGCGCCGCGCGACGTGCTGACCAAGGGGCTGCCCGCCTCGCCCGGGGCGGCGTCGGGCATCGCGGTGTTCGACAGCGATACCGCCGAGAAGCGCGCGGCGGCGGGCGAGGCGGTGATCCTGGTCCGCGTCGAAACCAGCCCGGAGGATATCCACGGCATGCACGCCGCCAAGGGCATCCTGACCGCGCGCGGCGGCATGACCAGCCATGCGGCGGTGGTGGCGCGCGGCATGGGCCGTCCCTGCGTCTCGGGCGCGGGCACGCTGTCGATCAAGGCATCCGAAGGCGTCATGCGGATCGGGTCGCGCGAGGTGCGCGCAGGCGAGGTTCTGACGATCGACGGATCGACCGGTGAGGTGATGCTGGGCGCGGTGCCGACGATCCAGCCCGAGCTGGCCGGCGATTTCGGCACGCTGATGGTCTGGGCCGACGAGGTCCGTCGACTGAAGGTCCGCACCAACGCCGAAACCCCGCTCGACTGCCGCACCGCGCGCGAGTTCGGCGCGGAGGGGATCGGGCTGTGCCGGACGGAGCATATGTTCTTCGACGCGGCGCGGATCACCGCGGTACGCCAGATGATCCTGGCAAGCGACGAGGCGGGCCGCCGCGCGGCGCTCGACAAGCTGCTGCCCGAACAGCGCGCCGACTTTATCGAGATATTCGAGGTGATGGCGGGGCTGCCCTGCACGATCCGCCTGCTCGATCCGCCGCTGCACGAATTCCTTCCGCATGAAGAGAGCGAATTCGAGGAAGTGGCGCGGGCGGCTGGACTCGATGTCGAAACGCTGCGTCGTCGCGCGGCGGAGCTGCACGAGTTCAACCCGATGCTCGGCCATCGCGGTTGCCGCCTCGGCGTGACCTATCCCGAGATCTACGAGATGCAGGCGCGCGCGATTTTCGAGGCGGCGTGCGCCGTCGCGGAAAAAGTCCGGCGCGGCGCCGGTGCCGGAGGTGATGATCCCGCTGGTCGGAACCAAGCGCGAGCTGGAGCTGATGAAGGCGGTGGTCGATCGCGCCGCGCAGGCGGTGTTCGCCGAACAGGGGCGGACGATCGAGTATCTGGTGGGTACGATGATCGAGCTGCCCCGCGCCGCATTGCGCGCCGGGGAGATCGCGGAGGCAGGGGCGTTCTTCAGCTTCGGTACCAATGACCTGACGCAGACGACGCTGGGCGTCAGCCGCGACGATGCGGGTCGGTTCCTGACGACCTATGTCGAAAAGGGTATCTACGCCCGCGATCCGTTCGTCAGCCTGGATGTCGAGGGTGTCGGCGAACTGATCAGCATCGCCGCCGAACGTGGCCGCGCGACCCGCCCGGACATCAAGCTCGGCATCTGTGGCGAGCATGGCGGCGACCCGGCGTCGATCGCATTCTGTGAGGAAACCGGGCTCGATTACGTCTCCGCCTCGCCCTATCGCGTGCCGATCGCGCGGCTCGCGGCGGCTCAGGCGGCGTTGCAGGCACGGTGAGTGGAATGGCGCTGGCCGCGATTCTGATCGAGGCCGTCGCCGCCGCGCAGATGACGCCAGTCGACCGCCTCAATGCCGATCTGCTCGCCGCGCCCACCGCGACCGGCGTGCTGGAGGCGCGTTGCGCCGCGCTGGGTCTTGCCGATCCGCCGCGGGTGCGGGCCGAGGTGAAGCGCGGGCGCGTCGTCGCCAGCGCATCGCCCGCGCGGACGCGGCTCAAGGTCGGCAAGGACGAGATGTTGGGCTATCGCCGGGTGCGGCTGATGTGCGGAAGCCATGTCCTGTCGAAGGCGACCAACTGGTATGTTGCCAGCCGTCTCACGCCAGAGATGAACACCGCTCTCGATGGAAGCGATGTGCCTTTTGGCCGAGTCATCCTGCCGCTCTCACCACGCCGCGAAACCTATTCGACATGGCAGGTACGGCCGGGCCGGGTATCGCCCGGCGGTGTTGTTGTGCGCCATCGCGCGATCGTCCTCGACGGCGAGGGGAGGCCCCTCGCCGACGTGGTCGAACATTATCAGGCTATCCTGCTCGGCGGGAGCTGACCCCGTCGCGCGATCAGTGTTGCGGCGCGGTGTCTGCCCGGACGTGCGGGGGCAGCCATTCGTTGCTCACGCTCCCGGTTGGCTCGCCTTGATCAGTCGCTCCCGGCGCAGCTGGATCCGTTCCGCCCGCATCTGCCGACGTTCCGCTCTCTGACGCTGGAAAGGTGGCCACGGGCGAAGCCGGGGCGACCTCCTCCTGCACGGGGGCAGGCGCAGGCGTGGACTCGACGGGCTGCGCTTCGGATGTCCCCATCGGCAATGGGGGCGGGGGCGGTCCCTCCGGAATCCAGTTGTTCGCCGGTTCAGGCGCGGGGGCGGCATCGCCCTTGTCCTGCGCCTTGTCATGCGCGCGCTCGATCAGCGTCGCGGCGGCTGCCCCGGCCACTGCCGCACCGACCACCGGTGCAGCCGACTGCGCGGGGCGCGAATCGCGCAGTTCGCGCTCGAGCTCACGGATGCGATCCTTGGCCGCGCGCAACTCGGCGTCATCGCGGTCGCGCGCACTGGCGTAATTGATCTCGGCATCTTCGAGCTGGCGCTTCCATTTCTTGCCGCCCGAGCTGCTGGCCAGACCAAAGAACCAGCCGGCAACAAGCGTGAAGCCAAGCGCCGCCCATTCGGTGGGCGTGGTGAACAACATGGTCGCGTCTCCCCATTTCGCGTTCGAAACAGGTTAACCAAAGCGGCAGCCGAGCGCCACCCGCCGAATCGACGGGTGGCACGGGAGGTTATCCGCTCATCAGCGCGTCGTTGATCGAGCAGGCCGCCGGACCGAGGATGACGACGAACAGCACCGGAAGGATGAACAGGATCAGCGGTACGGTCATGATCGCGGGCAGGCGCGCGGCCTTTTCCTCGGCGCGCATCATGCGTTCGTTGCGGAATTCGGCAGACAGCACGCGCAGCGCGGAAGCGAGCGGGGTGCCGTATTTCTCGGTCTGAATCATCGTCGTGACGACCCCGCGCACCGAGTCGAGATCGATGCGGGTGGCCAGATTTTCAAAGGCCTGGCGGCGATCGGTGAGGAAACCCAGCTCGATCGCGGTGAGCGAAAATTCCTCGCCCAGTTCGGGATAAGCCTTGCCCAATTCCTTGGAGACGCGACCAAAGGCCGCATCGACCGTGAGTCCCGCTTCGGCACAGATCACCAGCAGGTCGAGCGCGTCAGGAATGCCCTTTCGAATCGCGTGCGACCGCTTCTGGATCTTGTTCTTGAGATAGATGTCCGGTGCCTTGTAGCTCAGGATCGCGCTGCCCGCGACGAGGCCATAAGCCTTGAGCGGCGTCCAGTCGGCGAACATTTCGGTCCCATAGACGAGGAACGCCATCGTACCGCCGATCACGATCGGAAGCACCAGCCGACCGAAGATTACCGCAACGGCATAATCCTTGGACCGGATGCCTGCCTGCATCAGCTTGATCTGCGCGGTCTTGACCTGCGAATCCTGAAGCACCTTGAGCGACGAGAGGAAGTCGCGGATGCGGTCGGTGGTCGCGTTCTTCTGGACCAGCTTCGCCCGGCGCTTGCTGGTCGATGCGGTGATGCCGGCCTTGAGCTGTTCGCGGCGTTCGTTGAGTGCCTTGACGCGCTTTGCCATCGGATCGCGCACCGACGCGGCGGCGTAAATGGCGAGCAGCACGCTGAACGCGGCGACACCTGCCAGGACCGTGGCGACATAGATCACGTCGACGCCGAGCAGGGTGGGGCCGGAGGGAGCGGTCATCATTTCATCAAATCTCGAAATTGATCATCTTGGCCATGATGAAGGCCCCGATACCCATCCAGATGATCCCGCCGCCGCCGGCGATGATCAGCCGCTGGTCAATGAAGAACCCCTGCATATAGGTGTCGTTGATCATCCAGATCATGCCGAAGACGATGAACGGCAGCGCGCCGATGATATAAGCCGATGCCTTGGATTCCGACGACATCGCCTTGATCTTCAGCTTCATCTGGCTGCGCTTCCGCAGCACCTCGGCGAGGTTGGCGAGCGTTTCGGCAAGGTTGCCGCCGGTCTCGCGCTGGATCGCGATCGTGATGCAAAAGAACTGGAATTCGGGTGTACCCAGTCGGTCGGCGGTTTCCTGAAGCGCCTGGTCGAGGGTGCGACCGATCTTCATCTTGTCGCTGATCGAGCGGAACTCCTCGCCTACCGGGCCATCGACCTCCGCACCGACGACACCCATCGTCTCGGTGATCGGAAGGCCCGAGCGCAGGCCGCGCACGAGCAATTCGATCGCGTCGGGGAATTTCGCGGTGAAGCGCGCGATGCGGCGGTTGATCAGGAACCCGACAACCATATGCGGCAGGCCGCCGCCGACGATGATACCGACGAGCAGCGCGAGCAGCGCGGGCAGCCCCTGCACCATCAGCGCAGCTGCGATCACCACGACGATACCGACCGACGCCATGCCATATTGGCCGACGGACCACGGCTTTCCGGTCATTGCCAAGCGTTTGCCGAGCTGGGCCGGGTTGGGCAGGAACCGCGCCGCGGCATTGTCCATCTTGGTCGCGCGCCCGGTCGAGATACGGCGTAGCTGCGCCTCGACCGCGCCCGCGCCGACGACGCCGACGTGACGATCGCGCACGCTGGTGAGGCGGCGCGCGCTCGCGGTCTTCGCCGATGGACCGGCAAAGGCGAGGATGAGCAGCGCGAGCACCATGAAGGTGCCGCCCGCCAGCATCATCATCGGGAGCAATTCCACCCTGTTACGCCTCCGGAAACGGGGAGCCGGCCGTAGCCGACACCGGTTATGCCTTTGCCTTGCGGCCGAGCTTCATCGAACTGGTCAGTTTGCCGAGCAGCGAGCCGCCCTTGGCCCCTGCACCCTTGCCCTTGTCGCGAACGACCTCTTCGCCCGAATCGGTGATCGCGACGACGCGCGCAGCAATCTCGGCCAGCGGGGCGAGTGCCTTGACGTTCTTCCCCGCCTCGGCAAGCGGTTTGCCCAGCTTCGCCGCCTGCACCGCAGTCTTGGTGTCGAGCGGGATCACATAGTCGATCTTGCGCTCGATCGATCCTTCGAAGTCCTTGCGGCTGATTTCGAGCTGACCGGTCGGAACCCGGTTCGCCACGACGATCAGCTGGGTATGCGGCGCGTTCGACTTGAACCAGCTGATGATGCGGATCGCGTCGCGCGCGGCAGCCAGGGTCAGCTCGGTTACCAGCACGGCCACCTGCACATCGGAGATGAGGTGCGGGTAATTGACCAGCATCGCGCGCGGCAGATCGACCACGGTGCACTCGAACGCGGTACGGATCTCCTCCTGCAACTGGAAGAACGCCGCGCCGTCGGTCATCACCGGCGAGTTGATCGGCGCTTCAGCAGACAGCACGGACAATTTATCCGACGCCTTGACCATCGCGCGTTCGATGAACAGTCCGTCGATACGGCTTGGATTTTCGATCGCGTCGGTCAGGCCGCGACCCGGTTCGAGGTCCAGCGTGAGTGCGCCGGTGCCGAAATGTACGTCGAGATCGAGCAGCGCGGTCGAACGGTCGCTTTTCTCGCTCATCAGCCAGGCGAGCGAGGTGGCGAGAGTCGAAGCCCCGACCCCGCCGCGCGTGCCGATCACCGCAACCGCGCAATGCGGGCGGTCCGACGCTACATCGGCATGTTTTGGCGCATTCAGCATCGCCTGGGCATGCACGAACGCTTCACGCATCACGTCGGGATTAAGCGGCTTGAGCAGATAATCCTGAATGCCCGACGCGACGAGGTCGCGATACAGGCGGACGTCGTTGACCTGGCCGGACGCGATCACGACAGTACCCGGCTCGCACACTTCGGCGAGGGCATTGATGTCGTTGAGCGGATCGCCCGATTCGGACAGGTCCACGAACAGGATGTGCGGGCTGGCGGAGACGGAAAGCGTCTGGACCGCATTGCGCAGCCCGCCCTTGTTGACCTTGTCGGGGTTCCAGCCCTGTTCGATCGCGATCGGGCGGATCGTTTCGGCAGTCGTCTCGTCGCACACGAACGCGACGAACGGCTCGCGATGGGCAGCGCGCTGGGGGTTGAAGGGCGCGTTCACTGGTCGCCTCCTCCCGTAGCTTCGGCTTTGACCGTGGTTCCGCCGGTGCCAGTCGGTGCGGCCTCGCGCAGCGCCTTGATCGACTTGCTGATCTGCGCCGGATCGGCGGTGGGCGAGCCGGGCTCACCACGCACCAGATCCTCCGGACGCGCGACCATCGAGGCGAGGTTGCCGTTGACCGCGCAGCCATAGCCAGAGCTGGTCTTGCCGCCGAAATTGCCGTCGCCGGTGTCGCGCCGGTCGGGGCAGCCCGGAACGCTCGCCTTCATGCGGCTGACGATCACGCGGACCATGCCCGGCTGGACCACGCCGGCGGTGACCGGGGCGGGGCCGGACAGCAGCACGCCGTAGCGCGCCGCTTCGCTCGCCACCTGACGCGCTGCGCCGGTGTTGCCGGGATCGTCGACATAGACGCGGTCGCCATGGCCGAGCCGTAGCGACGCGAGCCAGCCGGCGACGCGCGCCTGCTCGCCGGATGCCAGATAGCTGCCGTCGGTGGACGCATCGAACACATAATCGGTGCGCGCGACGACGGGCTGGTTGGCCGATTCGAGACCCGGGGTGCTGCCGACGCCGCATGCGGACAACAGCCCGGCTGCGGCGCTCAGAAAGAGGATCGTATTACGCTTCGACATGGTCGTTCCTCGCCGCGATCAATTGAAACCGAAGCCCGGTGCGGGGGCCGCACCACGCTTGCGCTTGTCCTTGCCGGTGTCCTGCGCCGCCGGTGTAGCGAGCGGCTGGACCGGCTCGCGCTTGGGCTGCGGTTCGGGCTGAACCGGGCTCGCCGCGCCGAGCGAGGGCTCCGCGCCAACCGGGGGGGCCATCTGCGGCGTGGGACGCTTTCCGCCCTTGTCCGACCCGCCAAGGCGACCGAGCAGCACGCGCTCTGCGTCGTCGGGCGCGCGATAGCCGTCGGTCGGCAGCGCGATCTGGTTCCCGTCGACTGGCTTCACCAGATAGGGGGTGATGACGATCACCAACTCGGTCTCGTTGCGCTTGAACCCGTTGGAGCGGAACAGCGCACCGAGCACGGGAACGTTGCCGAGGCCCGGGGTCTGATCGATCGAATTGTCGTGCGAATTCTGGAGCAGGCCGGCAATCATCAGGCTCTGGCCCGACCCCAGCTCGACCGTCGTTTCCGCGCGGCGGGTGGTGAGCGCAGGGATCTGCACGCCGCCGATCGTCACCGATCCGGCGGCCGACAGCTGCGACACTTCGGGGCGGACGCGCA
Source organism: Sphingomonas sp. J344 (assembly GCF_024700005.1). NCBI lineage: Bacteria > Pseudomonadati > Pseudomonadota > Alphaproteobacteria > Sphingomonadales > Sphingomonadaceae > Sphingomonas > Sphingomonas sp. J344. The sequence goes on from NZ_JAJONB010000001.1 coordinate 2,606,483, forward strand.
GCGAGATGCGGCCGTCAGCGAGCACCGTGGGCGTGTAGGCGAGGCTGACGCCATATTGCTTATACTCGACCGACACCGCGCCGAGCCCCTGGCTGACCGGGATCGGAATCTCGCCACCGGCGAGGAACGATCCGGTCTCGCCTGACAGCGCGGTCAGGTTCGGGTTGGCGAGCGTCGAGACCTGGCCATTGGTTTCGCCAAGGTCGAGCGCGCCGAGAATGTCGAGGCCGAACAACCGGCCAAGACCGCCGATCGTGGTTCGGCCCGGCCCAGGCGTGATTGCGGTGCCCGGACGCTGGGTGATCGCGCCCGTGATCGGGTCGATCGTGTAGCCACTGACCGTTCCCCCCACGCCCAGCGGGAGGTTGGGGTCGGTGGTCCAGCTGGTCGCAGGCTGGCGTCCGCTGCCGATGCCGAACTTGAACCCGCCCGACCCGTCGAGCGTGGTGAAATTGCTGCCGATATTCTTGGCAAAGCTGCGGCTGACCTCCGAGATCCGGACCTGAAGGTTCACCTGCAGCGGGGTCGAGGTCTTGAGGCGCGAGAGGATCTTGGTCTCTTCGCCGACAAATGCCTGGGCCAGACGTTCCGCCTCTGCCGCATCCTGCGGCGCAGCGACCGTGCCGGTGAGCAGCACGAAGCCGTTCATCGTCGTCGCGGTGATGTTCGAGTCGGGCATCGCCGTGTCGAGCATCCCCTGAACGCTGTCGAAGTTGTTCCCGACACGCACTGTGGTCGAATAGATGACCTTGCCCGCCTTGGTGGTGGCATAGACCGTGGTCTCGCCGACCTTCTTGCCGAACACCCAAAGCTGGGTCGGCGAGCGGACCTGGACGTCGGCGACGTTGCTGTCGGCGACGAAGATATCGGACATCGGCGCGCTCAACGTGATCAATCGGCCACGTCCAGTGGCGATCTGGACCGTGTCGCGCGGCGCGGCATGGACGGTCTGCGCCAGCACTGGTGCCGGCAGCGTCGCCGCCGGCATCGCCAGCACGGACACCGCCGCGAGCGATGCGCCCAGCTTGTTACCCATCACCCGCATTTCAGTTCTTCCCCCCAACGGGAACGACGGTAACCGCGTTGCCCCGTGAAACCTTGACCACCGGCCCGTCGCCGGCGGCTGCCGCGCCGGGATAGTTCCCGCCCGCAGGAGCAGCCCCCGTGCCGGGCATTGCGCTCTCGTCGCGTGCCTTGCCGGGCACCGTGCTGCGCTGGAAGCGCGAGACATCGGCACCGGTCGAGAAGGTCGATCCACCCTCGCTCGGGCGGGCCGCGACACGTGCGATCATCGCCTTTTCGGCCTTGGGATCGTTGCCCTCTGGCATCGTCACCTCACCGGAAGCGATCGCCTCTTCGAGTTCGCTGGCATTGTCGGCGATCGAGCGGAGCGAGAGCGACAGCGTGCCGAGCGTCTGCGCGACCGCGATCTTCTCGGCGATGCGCGGCGTCGCTTCGACCGTCACGGTCGAATAGGTGGCCACGACGGTCTTGCCATTCTCGTCCTGCTGCTTGTCGGTGCGCTGATCGGTGGCGAGCACGCGCAGATTGCGCAGCACCGTTTCCGACGCCTTGAGTGGCGGGCCGTCGCCGCCACCCGCGACCGCCTGGGTCAGGATGAGGTCGACCCGGTCGCCCGGAAAGATGAAGCCCGCGACGGCGGCCTGCGCCGACACCGGGACGGTCACCGCGCGCATACCCGGCGAGAGGGCGGCGGCGAGGAAGCCGCGGTCGCCCGGCTTGACGATCGCGCCCTGGGTCAGCGGCTGGCCTGCGGGAATCGCGAAGCGGACGACGGTGCCCTGCAGCTTGGCAAGGTCGGTGTCTTCCTTCTTGAAATAGGCGCCCTCGACCAGATCCTTGGGCCAGGCGACGAACTTGATCGAATCGGGGCCGAGGATAGTGCCGATCGGCAGCGCCTTGGTCGCGACCAGAACTTCGATCGCATCGACCGGCGCAGGCTGGCCCGGCGCGGGCGCAGCGACCGCGCCCGGGGCCGAGGACCCGGTCATCAGGCTGCGCGCCATGAACGCGGTGATTGCAGCGACGAGTAGTGCTCCCACCAGCAAAATGATCTTGCGTCCATCCATGACGTCTCAGGCCTTTTCTCTGTCGGACCGGGTTGCACCGGCGTTAAGCATCACAAGAAGGGGTTAAAAATCGGTTCGCGGATGGTGAGCAGCGCTGCGATGGCAATCGCGATCCCATAGGGGACCTCCGGTTGCTCGCGTCGCCGACGCACCCATTTCTCGACCAGCATCACCAGCGTGATCGCGCCGCCCGCGAGCGACATGATGATCAGCAGCGTGACCAACTGATTGAACGGAAACCAGAGTGCGAGCGCGGCGATCATCTTGACGTCGCCCCCGCCCATCATTCCGAATTGGAAGGCAGCCGCGAACAGCGCGAACACGCCGACCGCAATGCCCAGCTGGATCGCCATGTCGGGCCAGGGGGACAGGCCCATCGCAAACCACCAGGGCAGCGCCAGCAGCGCGATCGCCGCGTTCTTCCAGTTCGAGATCTCACGGATTCGCGCATCTTCGATCCCGGCCGAAACCAGGATCAGGACCAGCAGGCCCAGCAGAATCACAGGCGCAAATTCCCCCATCGGACTCGAAGTCCTAGACGGGAGGGCTTTCCAAACCGTAACCAGCGCCCATGACCGTTTCCCCGATTGACCGCCGGGCGATTCCCGCCGGTGCCAGCGTCACCAACTGGACCGCCCCCGATGGATGGGTGCTGCGCTGCTTCGCCTGGCCCGCCAGCGGCACGCCGCGCGGGTCGATCCTGTTCCAGGGCGGGCGGGGCGACATCTTCGAGAAATATCTGGAGAGCTTCGCCCACTGGCGGGCGCGCGGCTGGACGATCACCTCGTTCGACTGGCGCGGGCAGGGCGGATCGGGGCGACTGACCGATGCCGCCCATTGTGGGCATATCGAGGATTTCGCGCAGTATATCGCGGACTTTCGCGACTTTGCGCGTGAGTGGATGGCGGCGACGCCGGGGCCGCATGTGATCATGGGGCATTCGATGGGCGGTCATCTGGTGCTGCGCGGGCTGGTCGAAGGCGCGGCGCGGCCGGATGCGGCGGTGCTGATCGCGCCGATGCTGGGGCTGAAGGGGCCGTTCGGTGCGGCTTTGGGCGAGCGGCTGGCGCGCTTTCTGGGCGGGGTGGGCAACAGCGCGCGGCCGGCGTGGAAGTCGAACGAGCGGCCTTACACCACCACCACGCGCGAATCGCTGCTGACGCATGACACCGACCGCTATCAGGACGAGATCTGGTGGCAGCAGGCGAACCCGGGCAACGTCACCGGCCCGCCGAGCTGGAAATGGGTGATCGAGGCGTTTCGATCGACCCGCGAACTGCGCGCCAACCCCGCGCTCAAGCGGATGAACGTGCCGGTACTGGCGCTGATCGCCGAGCATGATGGACTGGTCGATCCAAAAGCGGCGCTGGCGACGGTGGCGAAGCTGCCCGACGCGCGCATTGTCCGGTTCGGCAAGGAAAGCGCGCATGAAATCCTGCGAGAGGCAGACAAGGTGCGCAACCGCGCGATCGGCGAGATCGACATGTTCCTAGAAGCTCGGGTGCGGCGCGGATGAGCCAATATGACGTCGCGATTGTCGGGGCGGGGATTGCGGGGGCGAGTCTGGCGGCGGAGATCGCGCCGCACGCCCGAGTCCTGATCCTGGAGGGCGAGGACCAGCCGGGCTATCACGCCACCGGGCGTTCGGCGGCCTTCTGGTCCGAAACCTATGGCGGACCGGACATTCAGCCGCTGGTGACCGCGTCGGGAGATTTCCTGCACAACCCCCCTGCCGAGATGGGCGGGGAGAGTTTCCTGTCCCCACGCGGTGAACTGTTCATTGCGCAGCGCGATGACCGCGCAGTGATCGACGGCTTCGTCGCGAAGTTCGCGGCGCTCGGGGTCATGCTCGATGAAGTCGATCCGGCGGCCTATTGCCCCGGCCTGCGTCCCGAATGGACCGACGCGCTGTACGACGATGGCTGTTGCGACATCGATGTCGCGCGGCTGCACGGTGCGTATCTTACCGCCGCGCGGGGCGGGGGGGCGGAACTGGTGTGCGATGCCGCAGTGACCGGCCTGTCGCGCCACGGGCATTGGACGATCACGACGCGGGCGGGGGTGTTCACCGCCGATGTGCTGGTCAATGCAGCGGGGGCGTGGGCCGAGGCGGTGGGGATCATGGCCGGTGCGCCGCCGACCGGCATTGCGCCGCTGCGCCGCACGATGGTGCAGCTGCGCGTCGATCCGCCTGCGCCGATGACGTTGCCGCTGGTGCGCGACGCGCATGAGCGGTTTTACTTCAAGCCCGAATCGGGCGGGCGCATCTGGCTGTCGCCGCATGACGAGATCGCGACGGATCCGTGCGATGCGGCGCCCGAGGAGATCGACGTCGCGATCGCGATCGACAAATTGGACAGCGCGGTCGACTGGCGGGTCACGGCGGTCGAGCGGCGCTGGGCGGGGCTGCGCACCTTCGCGCCCGACCGGCGGCCGGTCTATGGCTTCGACCCCGCCGTGCCGGGGCTGTTCTGGTGCGCGGGGCAGGGCGGGTTCGGCATCCAGACCGCGCCCGCCGCGTCGAAGATCGCCGCCGCGATGCTGATGGGCATGCCGGTCGATCCGATGGCGGCGCATCTCGACCCCGAACGCTATTCGATCCGCCGTTTTCGCGGGTGAATCGCTGGACGAGCGCCGCGGCTTCGCTATCGTTCGACCATCGCAACGAAGGAGCATGACATGGCCCACAAGTTCGTGATCGAGCAGAACAAGGCCGGCGAATATGTCGCGAAGTTCAAGTACAACAGCGAAGTGATGTTCTGGACCGAGGGCTATTCGAGCAAGGCGTCGGCGCAGAACGCAATCGATTCGATCAAGAAGAACGGGCCGGGCGCGCCGGTCGAAGAGGGCTGAACGCCCGCGTGCCCGCATGACCAAATATCTGATCTCCTTCCCCAGCGCGGCGATGCAGGTCAGCGATGACGAGCTTCCCGCGGTGGGCGACGCGGCCCGCGCCGTGATCCGCGAAGCGAAGGCGGCGGGTGTCTATGTGTTCGGCGGCGGCATCGCCGAGGATGTTCCGCCGATGCTGGTATCGGGCGACGGCGGAGTCGTTGTCGGGACCTATCCGGGCAGCCGCCTCGACGGCGGGTTCACCGTTCTCGAAGTGCCGACGCGCGCCGAAGCTGAGCAATGGGCGCGCCGGATCGCCGTCGCGTGCCGCTGTGCGCAGGAGTTGCGCGAATTCATGTACGATCCGGAGAGTTAGGCGCGGTTGCGCGCCCGTCGCGGTGCGCTAGAACGGCGTGAACGGTGCTGAGTGCAATCGGGGGATTGCGGCACAAGGGGCGGGTGATGTTCTTCGAAAGCCGGATTTTCCGCGGCTGGTATGGCGGCATGATTCTGCTGTGGGTGATCCTGTTCGCCCTGCTCAACTCGATCCCGTTCCTGATCGACCATTGGCATTATCCGGCGATCATGGTGCTGGGGGCGTTCGTCGCCGGCCTGACGCCCGAGGGCGGCGGCGCGGTGGCGTTTCCGGTGCTCAGCGTCTTTTTCGACATCAAGCGCGAGATGGCGCGCGACTTCAGCCTGATGATCCAGTCGATCGGGATGACCAGTGCGAGCATCTGGATCCTGTCGCGCAAGGGCCGGAAGCTGGCGACCTATGCACCGCTATTGTGGTTCGTGCCGGTCAGTTTTCTCGGCTTCGTGGCGGGCATGTTGCTGCTGCAGACGATCCCGGTGTTCATCATCCAGGCGCTGTTTCTCAGCCTGATCCTGACCTTTGCACTGGCCTATGTGTCGAGCAAGCATCGCGGCGCGCTGCCGGTTCTGACCGCAAAGGGGCCGGTCGATCATGCGATGCTGGCGGGGGTTCTGATCCTGGGCGGCATGTGCGCCAGCCTGTTCGGGACCGGGGCCGATATCGTGCTCTACACGATGCTGGTGACGCGGTTCCGCATGGACGAGAAGGTTGCCACGCACATGAGCATCATGGTGATGGCGGCGATCAGCATCCTTGGCTACGCCTATCGCTTCTTCTGGGACGGCGACATCACCGATTATCAGATCCGCACCTGGCTGTGCGCCTATCCGGTGGTGTTGTTCATGGCGCCGTTCGGCAGCTACATCCTGCACAAGATGCACGTCGAATGGATGCTGCGCGGGATTGTTGCGCTCAATATTTTCCAACTTGGTTATTTCAACCTCAAAAATCCGAGCTGGGAGAAACTCGCCTGGTCGAGCGGATTCAGCGTCGTGCTGTTCGCGATCTTCTGGTTCTCGCTCGCGCATATCGCGCGGCAGACCGAGCGCAGACGGCTGGCGGCGGAGGCAAACTGAGGGGGGCGAGCAACGCCGCGTCGCTCGCCGGTCTGTCCGCCGAGCCTGGAATTGTCGTTGTGGACGCGGCGTGTTGCGTTTGTTCACCGGGTCTCCGTCTGCTGTGGCGTGCGGATAATTATAACCAAATAGGTTCTTGTAGGAAAGCGGGTAGTAATTTTTGGCTGTTTTCCGCGGGTTTTCGCGTGGGCGGCAGATGGCCGCGATGGGTCGGACGGGCGATTTCAGGAGTCGTGCCGGGCGTGGTGCGAACGATGCAATGCGACGATGTCGACGAACTTCGTGTGATGGAGCACCGGTCGGGTGTCGCGTTTGCGGAGGGAAATGTCGAACGCGTGCAACGGTGGGGACGAGCCGATCGAGCAATGCCGGTGGTGAAGTGAATTTCAAACCGAGGCCGCGATGACGGTGGAAGCGGAATGACGGCTAACGACCCCAAGTCGGTCATTCGGCGTCGCCGCTATGCTGCCCAAAGCGGACATTGGCTGCATGGCCCCCTTGCTGTAGCTACGCTGCAAAGGGGCGATTGGTATGGATGCTAAGGACTTCGCAGCAGCTTGCCGAGAGAAACGCGACACGCTGCTTTCATCTTTTGCTGACCTGTCAGGAGGGAGCGCAGTCGCAGCTCATCTTGCAGCCGCCAACCTCACCCAATCTCAACGCAAGCAGGTGTTCGCCGCGATCGACGCGGCGCTGACAGACACCTTCTACACCTTGCTCCTGGCGCTCGATGGCTCCGCTTCATTAGCGGGTAATCAGCATACCTTCGTCTTAATCGACGAGACCGGCAACACTATCGCGAATGGTGACGGCCGCTTGGAAGCGGCGGCGTGGGCGGCTTTTCACTCAGATAGCTGAACGGCAGCTAACCACCCAAAACCCGCCGCCCGTACTAACTCCGCAGCGCGGCGTCGCTCGCGAGCTGGTCGGCGCGTTCGTTGTCGGGGTGGCCGGCGTGGCCCTTGACCCATAGCCATTCGATGCGGTGCGGTTTGGCGGCGTCGAGGAGTTCGATCCACAGGTCGCTGTTCTTGACCGGCTTCTTGTCCGCCGTGCGCCAGCCATTGCGCTGCCAGCCCTTGATCCACTTGGTCAGGCCATCCATCACGTAGCGGCTGTCGGTCGACAGCTTGACCCGGCACGGCTTGTTGAGCGCCTTCAGCCCCTGAATCGCCGCCATCAGCTCCATGCGGTTGTTGGTGGTGTGCGGCTCGCCGCCCGAGAGTTCCTTTTCGACCGTCCCCGCGCGGAGCAGCACGCCCCAGCCGCCGCGCCCGGGATTGCCCTTGCACGCGCCGTCGGTGGCGATTTCGACGAGGGGGAGTTCGGTCATGCGGGGGTGCTCATGGCTTGGTAATGGCGGAGTCGGCGGACATAGGCGAGCGGGTCCTTGCGCGTCACCAGCGCGTCCGCCGGGGTGTTGATCCAGTCGAATGCGCGCGACAGGGCGAAGCGGATGCACGCCCCGCTGGCGAGCAGCGGGAAGGCGGCGCGTTCGGCTTCGCTCAATGGGAAACGGGATTCATAGCCGCGCAGCAGCGCGTCGCCGATTGATGGGTGATAGTCCGCGCCGGTCGCGTCGAAGCTCCATGCGCTGTGCATCACGGCGAGATCGTAGATGCGGATGTCGGTGCTGGCGAAATAGAAGTCGATCAGGCCGGTGACGGTGTCGCCGAGCATCAGCACATTGTCGGGAAACAGATCGGCATGGATCGCGCAGCGGTCGAAGCCGTCGCGCGGCCAGTCCGCCAGCACCTTGTCGAGCGCGGCACCGAGTTCGGCGTGCAGTCCCGGGGCGATGTCGTCGAGGCTGTCGCCGCAGCGGTCGAACAGCGGACGCCAGCTGTCGAAGCCCATCGAATTGGGGCGGTCCTGTCCGAAATCGGCGACCGCGGCGTGCATGTCAGCCATCGCCCGCGCCGCCGCCTCGGCCTGAGCCGGGGTGGGGTGCGACAGCGAGACCCCCGACAGGAATTTGATCAGGCACGCCGGGCGGCCCTCCAGCGTCTGGATCGCCACGCCGTTGCGGTCGGGAATCGCGGGCGGGACCGACAGCCCCTTGGCATCGAGATGCGCGAGCAGATCCATGAAATAGGGCAGGTCGCCCGCATCGACGCGCTTTTCGTAGAGCGTCAGGATGAAGCGGCCGCGGGTGGTGTCGACGAGGTAATTGCTGTTCTCGACCCCTTCGGCGATGCCCTTGGCCGAGACCAGTTCGCCGACATCGTAGCGCGCGAGGAACGCGGCGAGCGATTCGGCCGGGACCTGTGTGTAGACTGCCAATCTGGGTCCCCATGCATGTGGTGTTCGAGGGTCGCGGGTAAATGCTGGGCGGAACCGGGGCAAGGCGGATTTGGCGCTGGAATGTGGTCCAAGCCATTCCTCCCCCAGATTGGTGGGGAGGTGGCAGCGCGAAGCGCTGACGGAGGGCCGCCCTCGTAGAGGGCGGGATTTTGCCGAGCTGTTTACGGCTGTCTGCGCAGCCGCCCCTCCACCACCGCCTTCGGCGGCGGTCCCCTCCCCCAGCGAGCTGGGGGAGGAATGTTGGCTACGCCGCCTCGAGCCCCTTGGGCAGTTTGAAGGTGATCGTTTCCTGTGCGGTTTCGACCTGGCGTTCGGTGATGTCGTAGCGGGTGGCGATATGGTCGATCACTTCCCGCACCAGCACTTCGGGAGCCGATGCGCCAGCAGTGATGCCAAGCGTGCCGACGCCGTGGAGCCAGTCGAAATCGAGATCCTCGGCGCGCTGGATCAGCTTCGACGTCGTGCCCTCACGCTCGGCCAGTTCGGCAAGGCGCAGCGAGTTGGACGAATTGGGCGCGCCGATCACGAGGACCAGGTCGCACGAGCTCGCGATCGCGCGCACCGCCGCCTGCCGGTTGGAGGTTGCGTAGCAAATATCGTCTGCCTTGGGCGCGACGATATTGGGGAAGCGCCGCTGGAGAATGCCCAGGATTGCCGCCGTATCGTCGACCGAAAGTGTGGTCTGGGTCAGGAAGGCGAGGTTTTCGGGATCGGTCGGCGCCACCGCTTCGGCGTCCGCTTCGGTCTCGATCAGCGTCATCGCGCCTTCGGGCACCTGACCGAAGGTGCCGATCACCTCGGGATGCCCGGCATGGCCGATGAACAGGATTTGCCGCCCCGCCGCGACCAGTCGCTCGGCCTGGCGATGCACCTTGGATACGAGCGGGCAGGTCGCATCGAGATAGGAAAGCCCGCGATCCTGCGCGGCGGCGGGCACCGATTTGGGGACGCCGTGCGCGGAGAAGACGACATGGACGCCGTCGGGGACCTGATCGAGTTCGTCGACGAAGATCGCGCCCTTCGCCTTCAGTGTATCGACGACGTACTTGTTGTGGACGATCTCGTGCCGGACATAGACCGGCGCGCCGTGGAGTTCGATCGCGCGCTCGACGATCTGAATCGCGCGGTCCACCCCGGCGCAAAATCCGCGCGGCGCGGCGATGAGGAGTTCGAGGACGGGCTTCTGGGTGTCGGTCATCGCGCTCGCCTTACGCGATCACGGGCTGCTGTGAAAGGCGCGGGATGGGCGTTGCGGGAAGCCGACGCGCTGCCTATGGTGCGCGCCGCCGGGCCGGGTCCGCCAGTAGTGGCGGGGCCAGGCATGTCTTGTTCGGGAAAGGTGCCCCAGTTGAAACTCCGCAAACTCGCTCTTGCCGCTGCGATCCCGTTGGCGCTGGGTGCCTGCTCCCGTGAGGGAGACATTGCCGAGGGCGGCATCACTGCGGTCCGTTCGGCCTGTCCGCGCGTCGGCGTCCCGGCGGGGACGGGCGACGTTACCCTGTTCAATCCCGCTGGCAGCACGGATGCGTCGGCAATCGACGTCACTGCGGTGATGACCAACGTCACCTCGACTTGCGACGACAGCGGCGAAATGATCCGCAGCGACATCGCGTTCGAGGTGCTGGGCAGCCGCCGTTCGACCGACGGCGCGCGCGAGGTGACGCTCCCCTATTTCGTGACGGTGGTTCAGGGCGGCACCTCGGTAGTTTCGAAGCGGGTCGCGCAGGTGACGCTGCGGTTCGAGCCGGGGCAGGCGCGTGCGCAGACGAGCGGTACGGCCAACGCCTACGTGTCGCGCGCCGCCGCGACCTTGCCCGAGGATATCCGCCGCCAGATCCTGGCGAAGCGCAAGGCGGGCGACGAAACCGCAGCGATGGACCCGCTGGCCCGCCCCGAAGTGCGGCAGGCGGTGCTGCGCGCGACGTTCGAGGCGCTGGTGGGGTTCCAGCTCACCGACGCCCAGCTGAAGTATAACGCGACGCGTTAGTTCGGCGATTCAAGCCAATCCTCCCCCGCCAGGGGGAGGTGTCGCCAAAGGCGACGGAGGGGGAGGACGGCTGCGTCCTTTCGGTTCAGACCGAACCCCTTCCTCCCCTCCGTCACGCTGCGCGTGCCACCTCCCCCTGGCGGGGGAGGATTGAAGGCAGGTGCCGGATCTGCATCCGACCGAATCCCCAACTTCGCGATTGACTCGAACGGTGCGGCGCAGCATTCCGGCTGCGTCGACATCGGGCAACCGGTGAAGGCGCGCGCGGGAGAGTTTTCGGGTCTTCGGGTCCGGAACGCCGAAGGAGCAACCGCCCCGGAATCTCTCAGGCACCAGGGACCGCGCGGGCCACGACACTCTGGAAAGCGCTCGCTCCGTCAGGGGTGAGCCACCGAAGGGGTAAGTCCCGGATGTGCTCCGGGATCAAAGCTCTCAGGTTCCCGTGACAGAGGGGGCGACGGATGAATGGCCGCGCTGTGCGGCATTCCGTCGTCAATTCTGGAGCACGCGCGTGACCGATACCCCTGATACCGTAGCGGGCGAGCCCGAATTCGTCGAAGAGCTGATGCTGCTTCCGCTCGATGCGTGGCATCGTGCGCGCGGCGGGCGGATGGTGCCGTTCGCGGGCTATGAGATGCCGGTCCAGTATGAGGGCATCATGGCCGAGCATCTGTGGGTGCGCGAATCGGCCGGGCTGTTCGATGTGTCGCATATGGGGCAGCTGTTCCTGTCGGGCGAGAATCTCGACGCCGAGCTGGAGAAGCTGATCCCCGCCGATGTCGCGGGCGTCGCGGTGGGGCAGCAGAAATATTCGCTGCTGCTGGCCGAGAATGGCGGGATTCTCGATGACCTGATGTTCAGCCGCTGGCCGGGTGGCATCTACATGGTCGTCAACGGCGCGTGCAAATGGGACGACATCGCCCATCTGCGCGAGCATCTGCCCGACGATATCGAGATCAACCATATGGACGAGCATGCGCTGCTGGCGCTGCAGGGTCCCAAGGCGTTCGACGCGCTGAACCGCCATGTGACGGGCGAGTATCCGCTCGATGCGCTGGTGTTCATGAAGGGCGGCAAGTTCGAGATTGCGGGAGTGCCCGCCTATATCAGCCGTTCGGGCTATACCGGCGAGGACGGGTTCGAGATTTCGATCCCTGCAGAGGATGCCGCGAAGGTCGCCGACCTGCTGTGCGGCGAGCCCGAGGTGAAGCCGATCGGGCTGGGTGCGCGCGATTCGCTGCGGCTCGAGGCCGACCTGCCGCTCTATGGCCACGACCTCGATCCCGAGACGACGCCGATCATGGCGGCGCTGAACTTTGCGGTGGCGAGCAAGCGGCGGCGCGAGGAGGCGAACTTCCCGGGTGCCGAGCGCATCCTGATGGAGCGCGAGAACGGCCCGATCCAGCGCCGCGTCGGCCTGATCGTCGAGGGGCGCCAGCCGGTGCGCGAGGGCGCGTTGGTGCTGGACGATGCCGGCAACGAAGTCGGCCGCGTCACCAGCGGCGGTTTCGCCCCGACCGTCCAGAAGCCGATCGCGATGGCCTATGTGCCGACCGCGATGGCCGCAATCGGCACGCGCGTGACGCTGAGCCAGCGCGGCAAGATCCATCATGGCGAAGTGGCGCAGATGCCCTTCGTCCCCCACCGCTATGTCCGTCAGGGAGGCATGAAATGAGCCGTTACTTCACCGAAGATCATGAGTGGATCGAACTCGACGGCGAGATCGCGACCGTCGGCATCTCCGAATATGCGCAGAGCCAGCTGGGCGACATCGTGTTCGTCGAGGTGCCCGAAGAGGGCAAGACCGTCAGCAAGGGCGACGACGCCGCGGTGGTCGAAAGCGTCAAGGCGGCGAGCGACGTCTATGCGCCGGTCAGCGGCACGGTGATCGAGGGGAACCCGGCGCTGGAGGACAATCCCGCGCTGGTGAACGAAGACCCCGAGGGCGATGGCTGGTTCTTCAAGATGACGCTGAGCGACACGAGCGAGCTTGATGGGTTGATGAACGAGAGCGCCTATGCGGAGTTCGTGAGCAAGCTGTGATCTTCTAGCTCCCCTCCCTGCAAGGGAGGGGATGGGGGTGGGTGGCGAGCGCAGCGAGCCCCGTCACCGCATCCCGAAAGCGCCGCCGGAGGCATCGAGCCTCCGCCGCCGCTGACCCACCCCGGCCCCTCCCTTGCAGGGAGGGGGAGACTGTCTGGAATGCGCTACCTTCCCCTTACCCCGTCCGACCGGCAGGCGATGCTCGCCGCGGTCAATGCCGCGACGATCGACGATCTGTTCGCCGATGTCCCCGAAAGCGCGCGGCTGACCGGGCCGGTCGCGGGGCTGCCGATGCATGCCAGCGAGCTGGCGGTCGAGCGGCACATGTCGAAGCTGGCGGGCAAGAACCTGTCGGCGGGGGCGGCGCCCTTCTTCATCGGGTGCGGGGCGTATCGCCACCATGTGCCGGCGAGCGTCGATCACATCATCCAGCGCGGCGAGTTCCTGACCGCCTATACGCCCTATCAGCCCGAGATCGCGCAGGGCACGCTGCAGGTGATGTTCGAGTTCCAGACCCAGGTCGCGCGCTTGCTGGGCACCGATGTCGCCAATGCGTCGATGTATGACGGATCGACCGCGTGCTGGGAGGCGATCGGCATGGCGCGGCGCATCACCAAGCGCGCCAAGGCGATCCTGTCGGGCGGGCTGCACCCGCATTATGTTTCGGTCGCCAACACCATGGCCAAGTACACCGGCGACACGCTGGTCACCGCGACGCCCGAGCTGACCGCCGAGCCGGATACGGCGAAGCTGATCGACCTGATCGACGACGACACCTCGTGCGTCGTGGTGCAATATCCCGACATTCTCGGTCGCATTTCCGACCTGTCCGACCTTGCCGCGGCGTGCCAGGCGAAGAAGGCGCTGCTGGTTGCGGTGGTGACCGAGCCGGTGGCGCTGGGCGCGATCAAGTCGCCGGGCGAAATGGGCGCGGACATCGTCGTCGGCGAGGGCCAGTCGATCGGCGTCGGGTTGCAGTTCGGCGGCCCCTATGTCGGCCTGTTCGGCTGCAAGGAAAAGTACGTCCGCCAGATGCCGGGGCGGCTGACCGGTGAGACGGTGGATGCCGAGGGCAAGCGCGGCTTCGTGCTGACGCTGTCGACCCGCGAGCAGCATATCCGGCGCGAGAAGGCGACGTCGAACATCTGCACTTCGTCCGTGTTGTGCGCGCTTGCATGGTCGATCCACATGACTCTGCTGGGCGAGGCAGGGCTGCGCAATCTCGCAACCGTGAACCATGTCGGCGCAACGACGGCCGCTGATCGCTTGGCCAAGGTGCCGGGGGTCGAGTTGGTGACGCCGACATTCTTTAATGAGTTCACGCTGGAGCTGAGCAAGGAAGCCCGCCCGGTCGTGCGCGAACTTGCCGACAAGGGCATCCTTGCCGGCGTCTCGCTGGGCCGCCTGTATCCGGGTGAGGACGCGCTGGCCAACGGCCTCGTTGTCGCGGTCACCGAAACCACCACGGCGGAGGACGTCGAGACGCTTGCCGCCGCGCTTGAGGAGGTGCTGGCATGAGCACGATCAACCAGTCTGGCTGGCGCCCCGAAATGAACGCAGTCGAGGGCGAGGCGGCCGCCACCTTTACCGGCAACCGCGCCCTGATGCTTGATGAACCGCTGATCTTCGAGATCGGTTCGCTCAGCACCACGGGTGTCGATTTTGATTTTGAAGCAGGACGCGGTGCTTATCAGGATCGCCTTGGCGGTTTGAATCGCAACAAGGATATCGGTCTCCCCGGCCTGAGCGAACCGGAGGCGGTGCGTCATTACACCCGCCTGTCGCGCCAGAATTACGGGATCGACCTCGGCTTCTTCCCGCTGGGCAGTTGCACGATGAAGCATAATCCGCGCCTCAACGAGCGGATGGCGCGGCTGCCGGGCTTTGCCGACATCCACCCGCTTCAGCCGGTCGATACGGTGCAGGGCGCGCTGGAGGTTATCGATCAGCTGGCGCACTGGCTGGTCACGCTGACCGGGATGAAGGCCGTGGCGATGTCGCCCAAGGCGGGCGCGCATGGCGAGCTGTGCGGCATCCTGGCGATCAAGGCAGCGCTGGAAGCACGGGGCGAGGATCGCCGCGTGGTGCTGGTCCCCGAAAGCGCGCACGGCACCAACCCGGCGACGGCGGCGTTCGCGGGCTTCACGGTCGAGGATATTCCGGCGACTCCGGACGGGCGCGTCGATGTCGCGGCGCTCACAGCGCGGCTGGGGCCGGACGTGGCGGGGGTGATGATCACCAACCCCAATACCTGCGGCCTGTTCGAGCGCGATCTCAAGACAATCAGCGACGCGGTCCATGCCGCCGGCGGGTACGTCTATTGCGACGGCGCAAACTTCAACGCGATCGTCGGCAAGGTGCGCCCCGGCGACCTTGGCGTCGATGCGATGCACATCAACCTGCACAAGACCTTTTCCACCCCGCATGGCGGCGGTGGCCCGGGTTCGGGGCCGGTGGTGCTGTCGGAAGCGCTGGCGCCCTTCGCACCGCTGCCGTTCGTCGAGCAGCAGGATGGCCGCTTCGTGCTGGTCGAAGAGGAAACCGCGGGTGAGCATCACGGCTCCAGCTTTGGCCGCATGGTCTCGTTCCACGGCCAGATGGGCATGTTCACGCGCGCGCTGACCTATATCCTGTCGCACGGCGCGGACGGACTTCGCCAAGTGGCTGAGGACAGCGTCCTCAACGCCAACTATGTCCTGCGCAGTCTGGAGGACGTGCTCGACGCGCCCTTCGCGAATAGCGGGCCGTGCATGCATGAGGCGATCTTCAGCGACCGTGGGCTGGCCGAAGGGTTCTCGACGCTCGACATCGCCAAGGGACTGATCGACGAGGGCTTCCACCCGATGACGGTCTATTTCCCGCTGGTCGTGCATGGCGCGATGCTGGTCGAGCCGACCGAGACCGAGAGCAAGGCGGCGCTGGACCAGTTTATCGGTGCGTTCCGGTCGGTCGCACAGCGCGCCAAGGCGGGCGACGCAGCGCTCAAGACCGCGCCGCACTTCGCGCCGCGCCGTCGCCTCGACGAGACGCTGGCCGCGCGCAAGCCGGTGCTGGTATGGAAGGAACCGGCCCAAGTATCGGGGGCTGCACAGGCGGCCGAATAGCGAGGCACAATGGCGACAGGACGGCGATGGCGGCTGGCAGGGGCGGTCGCCGCGCTCGTCCTGTTGCTGGCCGCTGCGGGCGGGGCATTGTGGTGGTTCCTCGGCGACCGCACCGCGCCGATGGTCAACCCCGCGCCGCCGCAGCTGACCGCTGCAGCCGAGCTGCCGTCGCACGCATCGACGATCGTCGTGCCGATGACCACCAGCCTCGACCTGATCGAGGCGGAGCTGAACCGCGCCGTCCCGGCGACGCTGTGGCAGATCGACCAGCGCGAGGCGAGGTGCATTCCCGGCCAGCGGGTGACGATCTGCCCGGTGCCCAAGCGCGAATGCGTCAATGGCAAGTGCCGCAAGGTCGGGTGCAAGTTCGGGCTGCAGCGGACCAAGGTTACCCCCGACATTGCGTGCCGCATCGTCGGCAATGCGCGGCGCGGGCCGATCCGGCTGAGCGGGAGCGGCGAGACGCTGATGCTGCACATGCCGGTGCGCGCCACGGTGCAGGTGCGCGACCTGGGCGGGGTGATCCGTCAGGAGACCGCGACCGGCGCGGCGGATGTGCGCGCGCGGGTGCGGCTCGACCTCAAGCGCGACTGGTCGCCGACCGCGCGGGTCGAGATCGATTATGGCTGGACCAAGGCGCCCGGGATCGACGTGCTGGGGCGCCGCATCCGCTTTACCGACAAGGCCGATGCGAAGCTGGCCCCGGTGATCGCGGGGCTGGAGCGGCAGCTGCCCGGCATCCTGTCGCGGTTGCACCTGCGCAGCGAACTGGACGCGCTGTGGCGGCAGGGCTTTACGTCGATCGAGCTCAACCGCGACAAGCCGCCGGCGTGGATGCGGGTCACGCCGCAGCGGATGGGCTTTGGCGGGTATCGCGTGCAGGGACGCACGCTGGAGCTGACGCTGGCGGCGGAGGCGCTGACCGAGACGTTTATCGGCGACCGGCCGAGCGATCCCGCCGCGACGGCGCTGCCCGCCGGTGCGGGGCGGATCGGCGACCGGGGGCTGCGCTTCTTCATCCCGGTGCTCGCCGATTATGCGCAGCTGGAGCCGGTGGTCGAGCGCGCGCTGACCAAGCTGGCGCGCAAGGGCGTGAGCTTGAGGGGATCGGGCCGATCGACGCCAAGTTCGGCAAGGTGACGGTCTATGCCACCGATGGCGGTCGGCTGGCGGTGGGGGTGACGGCGCAGGCGGATGCGCGCAACACGCCGTTCGGCGCGGCGCATGGCGTGGTGTGGTTGTGGGGGACGCCGTACAACGACCCGGGGTCGCAGCTGGTGAAGGTCCGCGACCTCAGCATCGCGACCGGGACGGATAGCCGTGCGGTCAATCTGCTGGTGCCTTTGTTCGCCGACGCGCAGGTGCTGGCGACGATCCGCGACGCGCTGAGCCATGATTTCGCGAAGGATTATGCGCGCGTGCTGGCGGCGGCGCGGCGCGCGGTGGCTGAGCGGCGCGAGGGCGATTTCCTGCTGTCGGCGCAGATCCGCCGCGTCACCAACGGCACGATCCGCGCGACCGGGCAGGGGCTGTTCATGCCGGTCGAGGCGGAGGGGGTGGCGCGCATCCGCTATGCCCCGCAGCGGCGCTGAACCGATTTCGTCAGTTTCGCGGGGCGGGGTTTCGCGATAGCCTTGGTGCAATAGGGGCGGGTGCGACCCGTGCCGCTGGGGGAGACGATCGATGCGATCCTTTGCACTGCTGCTCGCGCTGGCCATCGCCGCGCCGGTCACCGCACAAACCCATGATCCGCGCATCTCGCGCGAGGAAGCCGACGCCGACCGGATCGCGGCGCAGCGGATGTACGACCAGCAGAAGCAGCGCGATCAGGCCGAGGCGGATCGCGTCGCCAAGACCAATCTCGACCGCAAGGCCGATTACGACCTCTATGTCGCCCGGCAAAAGGCCGAGCATGAGGCGCGGATGGCGGCGTGGCGCGCGGATGTGGCGCGGCGCGAGGCGGAGGCTGCCCGGGTGCGCGCCGAATGGGAGGCAAAGGTCGCGCGGTGCAAGGCCGGCGACCGTTCGGCCTGCGCGCCGCGCTGACCTCTCCGCTTTGACGCGGAGCCTCAGGGGATTAGCGTCGGGTTTCGAGGGAGAAACCCGATGATTCGCAACGTGCTTCTTGCGCTGGCGGCGTTGAGCCTGCCCGTCCTGGCGCAGGCGCAGCCCGCACCGCGGGACGATGCGGCCAAGATCGCCGAATTTACCGCGGCGGTGAAGGCGTATCGCGCCGAGCATCATGTGCTCAGCCTGTCCTGGGCGATCGCGAAGGGCGACAGGATTATCGCGGCGGAGGGCGTCGGCTGGCAGGACCACGATGCCGAGGAGCCGACCACCGCCGATACCAGCTACCTCGTCGCGTCGATCACCAAGACCTTTTCCGCCGCCACGCTGATCGCGATGGATGCGGACGGGGTGATCGACCTGGACGACCCGTTCACGACGCTGTCGGACTGGAAGGACCGCTGTGCGTGGCTGGTGAAGAGCGGAAACATGTTCGGCGGCGGCAAGACGCTCGCTGATGGATATACGCCGCCGAAGATCGATTGTTCGGCCACGCTGACCTTGCGCGACGTGCTGCAGATGCGCGTGCTGGGCAAGCCGGGGACCAATTTCCTGTACAATCCGATCGTGTTCGGGCGGCTGGCGAACTGGGTCGAGGAGAAGACGGGCAAGCCGTTCGACCAATGGGTGCGGCGGTACGTGATCGACAAGGCGGGGCTGAAGGATATCGCGGCCGGCTGGCGTGATCCCGAGGGCGGGCTGGCGCTGGTCAACCTTGCGCCGCCATTCCGCACCGTCGCGCCCGAGGTGGAGGCCGACCGGTTGCAACCGACGCCGCTGCCCAATCCCGAAATGAATGCATCGAGCGGGATCATCGCGAGCGCGCGCAGCCTGGCGCTTTACTCGATCGCGCTCGATCAGGAACGGATCCTGCCGCGCCGCTTGCTGACCCAGATGTGGACCCCGGCGATCGATCCCGACGGGCGCGAGGCAAGCTATGCCTATGGCTGGTGGACGCAGCGTTGGCGGGGGCAGCGGCTGGTGTGGCATGGCGGCTGGTGGCCCGAAGCCTATGCCGGGCTGTTGCTCAAGGTGCCGGAGAAGAAGCTGACGCTGGTGCTGCAGGGCAATACCGACGGGTTACACTGGGGCAACCGCGTGCAGGTGGCGGAGGTGGAGAAGAGTCCGCTGGCGCTCAAATTCCTGGAGCTGTTCGCGCAATGAGCGATGCGACGCCGTGGATCGTGGCCGAGGATCGCGGCGATGTGCGCAAGCATGCGCCAGCGACGCTGCGCAACCGGGAGGCGATCGCGACGGAGCTGGCGGAGTTGCTGCCGGACGCGGGCAGTGTGCTGGAGGTGGCGAGCGGGAGCGGGGAGCATGCGGCGTTCTTTGCCGGGCGCTTTCCGACGCTGAGCTTCGTGCCGAGCGATCCCGACCCGGATGGGCGCGCGTCGATCGCTTCATGGTGCGCGGGGCTGGCCAATGTCGCGTCGCCGCTGGCGATCGATGCGGCAGCACCGGAGTGGCCAATCGGTGCGGCGGATGCGATCCTGTGCATCAACATGGTGCATATCAGCCCGTGGGCGGCGACGCTGGGGTTGCTCGACGGCGCGGCGCGGTTGTTGCCGGTGGGCGGGCCGTTGATCCTTTATGGACCCTATCGCCGCGCCGATGTGCCGACTGCGCCGTCGAACGAAGCGTTCGATGCCTCGCTCAGGGCACGCGATCCGTGCTGGGGGCTGCGTGACGTTGCCGATGTGACCGGGGCGGCGGCGGCGCGCGGGTTGCGGTTCGACCGGCTGGTCGAGATGCCCGCGAACAATATCCTGCTGGTGTACCGCCGATGACCGAACGCGAGACTGGACGCATCGACAATTTCACCGATGCGGCGTTCGCATTCGCGATCACGCTGATGGTGGTCGGCGCCGGAGGATCGGCGGCAGACGGCGGGACGCTGGAAAGCGCGGTCGCGGCGATCCCCAGTTTCGTCATCGGTTTTGCGATCATGGCGCTGTTCTGGTGGTCGCATGTGCGGTGGCGGCGGCTGCGCGGGGCAGGGGACGGGCGGTCGCTGCTGCTGACGCTGCTGCTGATCTTCACCGTGCTGATCTATGTCGTGCCGCTGCGCGCGATGTCGGTGTCGTTCGCGGCGTTTCTGGCGGGCGATCTTGCCGGGTTTCGCGGGAGTCTGGGGCGGCTGTTCACCGTCTATGGCATGGGGTTCACCGCCATGTCGGCGATCACCGCGCTGCTGTTTCGCGACGTGCTGCGGCGGCAGGACATCGATCTGGAGGAGCGGCGCGAGGCGATCGGGCAGGTCTGGATCTGGTTGATCCTGGCGCTGACCGGGCTGGCGTCAACTGCGCTGGCGATGGTGCGGAGCCTAGCTCCGCTCGCGCCCACCCTTTACGCCACGCTCCCCATCAGCATCGGCATCTTCGCCTGGCGCTTCGACTGGACTGGTACGGCGGGCGAGGCCGAGCCGTTGCTCGCGCCAGGCGATGTAGAGGCCGCTGGCGACGATGATCGGCGCACCGACCCAGGTCCACAGGCCGGGTAGCACGCTGAACAGAATATAGCCGTAGAGCGTCGACCAGATCAGGCTGGAATAATCCATCGGCACCACTGCGGAGACGGGGGCGAAGCGCAATGCCGCGGTGAGCGCGAGCTGTCCCGCGCCGCCGACCAGGCCGATGCCGATCAGCATCGCGAAGGTCTGCCAGTCGTGCATCTGCGCGAAAAAGACATAGCCAATCGCGAGCGGGGGGACCGACAGGGTCGAGAACCAGAAGACTGTGGTGGCGGGACTTTCGGTCTTGCCCATGTGACGCAGCTGGATTGCGATCAGCGCGACGAAGAAGGCGGCGGTCAGCCCCACCAGCGCGCCGGTCAGCGGAATGTGGCCGTCGCCCGGCTGGGTCACGATCAGCACACCGACGAACCCGGCCAGCACCGCGCCCCAGCGCCGCCAGCCGGTCGGTTCCCGCAGAATCAGCGCGCCCAGGATCGTCGCAAAGATCGGTGCGGTGAATGAGAGCGTCGTCGCCTCGGCCAGCGGTAATAGGAGCACCGCGCCGAAATTGAACACCATGCCGGTCAGGCCGATCACGGTGCGGTTGAGATGCAGCCCGAAGCGTTCGGTGCGGATGGAGGCGAGTCCAGCGCCGGCGGCGATCCAGGCGAGGATGAAGGGAATGGCGAACAGCTGACGGAACAGCAGGATCTCGGCGAGGTGTGCGCCGCGCATCTCGACCAGCTTGATCAGCGCGCCCATCGTCGAGAGCATGAGGATGGCGACGAGGCGCAGGCCGAGGCCGGTCAGTACGCGATCACTTTGCACCCGCGAATGCCTAGGGGCGAGGCCGCGCGGGGCAACCCGCGAAGGGGCGTGACGGGTCCCGATTCGCACGCTAATCGCGCTTCCATGATCAAACGCGCACTCAACGTCACCCGCGAAGCGGACTTCGCCGCCTGGTATCAGGCCGTCATCACCGAAGCCGATATGGCCGAGGAGAGCGGCGTGCGTGGGTGCATGGTCATCCGGCCATGGGGCTATGGCATCTGGGAGCGCATCCAGCGGCTGCTCGACGATCGCATCAAGGCGACGGGGCATGACAATTGCTATTTCCCGCTGTTCATCCCGCTGTCCTACTTCGAGAAGGAGGCCGAGCATGTCGACGGGTTCGCCAAGGAAATGGCGGTCGTCACGCATCACCGGCTGATCCAGAAGGACGGGCGGCTGGTGCCCGATCCCGATGCGAAGCTGGAGGAGCCGCTGGTCGTGCGCCCGACGAGCGAGACGGTGATCGGCGCGGCGTTCAGCCGCTGGGTCCAGTCGTGGCGCGACCTGCCCGTCCTCATCAACCAATGGGCCAATGTCGTCCGTTGGGAGATGCGCACGCGCATGTTCCTGCGCACCGCCGAGTTCCTGTGGCAGGAGGGGCATACCGCGCACGCCACGGTCGCCGAAGCGCGCGAAGAGACGATGAAGATGCTGGAGGTCTATCGCAGCTTCGCCGAGGAATGCGTCGCGATGCCGGTGATTGCGGGCGAGAAGCCGGAGAATGAGCGCTTCCCCGGCGCGGTCGCGACCTACAGCATCGAGGCGATGATGCAGGACGGCAAGGCGCTTCAGGCGGGCACGTCGCACTTCCTGGGCACCACCTTCTCGTCGGCGCAGAACATCAAGTTCCAGAATTCGGAAGGCGTGCAGGAGCTGGCGCAGACGACCAGCTGGGGCATGTCGACGCGGATGATCGGCGGGCTGATCATGGTGCATGGCGACGATGACGGCCTGCGCGTGCCGCCGCGCGTCGCACCGTGGCAGATCGTGATCGTGCCGATGCTGCGCGACACCGACGAGGACGCCGCGCTGCTCGATTACTGCAAGGGGTTGCAGGCCGAACTGGCGAAGCTGTCGTCGCTGGGCGAGCCGGTGCGCGCGCTGTGCGACGCGCGTCCCGCCAAGGCCGCGACCAAGCGCTGGGGCTGGGTCAAGAAGGGCGCGCCGGTGGTGATCGAAGTCGGCGGGCGCGACATGGCGGGCGGCAATGTCTCGGTGATCCGCCGCGACCGGTTGTACCGCGAGGACGGCAAGCTCGACAGTGCGGTGGTGGCGAAGGGCGACTTCGTTGCTTCAGCCGCGGCGCTGCTGGAGGAAATCCAGGCCGGGCTGCACGCCGATGCGCGCGCACGGCTGGACGGCAATATCGTGCGCGGGGTCGACAGCTTCGATGCGCTCAAGGCGCATTTCGAAGGGTCGGGAAAATATCCCGGCTGGGTCGAGGTGCAGTGGGCGCGGCCCGAGGGGGCGGAGCTCGACGCGGTGGTCGAGCGGATCAAGGCGCTCAAGCTCACCTTCCGCAACGTGCCGCTCGACGCAGCGCCGGCGGATGGCGCGTGCGTGTTTACCGGCAAGCCGGCGGTCGAGCGGATTCTGGTCGCGCGCGCCTATTGATTTGAACCCTCTCCCGGTTCGTGCGTATGCTATTGCATCCACGATCCGGGAGAACTCGCATGCGTTCACTCACGCTGATCGCCGTCGCCGCGCTGGCCGTTGCGGTGCCGGCGGCCGCGCATCATGGCTGGTCGTCCTATGACGAGGCCAAGCCGCTGACGCTGACCACCAGCTTTACCGAGCTCAATTGGGGTAACCCGCACGGGACTGCGAAGATCAAGTGGAAGGGCAAGAGCTGGGACGTGATCCTGGCACCGGTATCGCGGATGGAAGCGCGCGGGCTGAGCAAAGCCGAGGTCGAGCCGGGCAAGCGCGTCCGCCTGACCGGCTATGCCCGCCGCGACGGCACCGCCGAGATGCGGATCGAGCGGGTCATGGTCGGCAGCAAGACCGTCGAACTGCGCTGAGGCGAGGCGGTTGGAAAGCCTGTTGCTGAGCGCCGCCGCGTGGCTCGATGCAGTGGGAATCGCTGGCTGGGCGCGCGGATCGGCGTTGGTCTATCCGATTGCCAATACGCTGCATTTGCTGGGACTCGTCATGCTGGTCGGCGGGATCGGCGTGGTCGATCTGCGCATCGCCGGGCTGTGGCGCGCACTTCCGATCGCGCCGCTGTCGCGCGCGCTGACCCCCGTGGCGATCGCCGGGCTGGCGGTGATGACTGCGAGCGGCATCGTCCTGTTCGCGGCGGACGGGCGCGCGCTGGCGACGTCCGACATCTTCTTCCGCAAGCTGGTGCTGATCGCTCTGGCACTGGTCAACGCGGTGGCGTTCCGGCTCATCTGGGGCGACCGGGTAGCGGGGTGGTCGGGAGAGGTGCCGACGGCGGCGCGACTGATGGCGGTCGTGTCGCTCCTGCTGTGGCTCGCCGCGGGGACGATGGGACGGTGGATCGCCTATGGCTGAGGAAGCCTCCGGTCGCGTGTGACCGGGCGCGCAGTGTAGCCGAGTTCTGGGGCAAGCTTCGCCATTACGTGCTCGGCGAGCGCGCGGGCGGTGGTGATCTTGCCTCCGAAGACGGACAGGACCGGCGCGCCGCGTAAATCGAGTTCGAGATGATAGTCGCGTGTCACGGTGCGCGCCTCTCCGGCTCCATCGTCGTAAAGCGCACGGATGCCCGACCAGCTGCCGGTGATGTCAGCCGGTCCGATCTGCCGCCTGAAATAGCGATTCGCTGCGGCGCAGAGATAGGCGATCTCGCCCGCGTCGATGCCTGCATCGCCGGGGTGTTGCACCGGCACGTCGGTCGTGCCGATCATCGTCTTGCCCTGCCATGGCGCGGCGAAGACGACGCGGCGGTCGGGTTGCTGCAGGATATAGGCGTGGTCCCCGTCCCAAAGAGCGGGCACGGTGATGTGGCTGCCCTTGACCAGCCGCAGGTCGCTGGCGGTCTCTATGCCGATCGTCTTGAGCAGTTCCAGCACCCACGGCCCCGCGGCGTTGACGAATCCGCGCGCGTTGATCGTGCGCCCGTCGGAGAGAGCGACGTCCCAGCCCATCCCGGTCCGTTGCGCGCCGGTCACTGCGACGCCCGTTGCGACCTCCGCGCCGTTCGCGAGGGCGTCAGCGGCGTTGGCGCGGACCAGCGCGGCATCGTCGACCTGTGCGTCCCAGTAAAGAAATCCGCTGCTGTCGGGTGCCAGCGGGGCGAGGCGGGGATCGTCGCGGCCCAGCACGCGCGATCGGGGGAGCGACGAGCCGAGCCCGAGCAGGTCGTAGAGCCAGAGTCCTGCGCGGATCATCCAGCGGGGGCGGACGGCATGCGCGTGCGGCAGGACGAACGCCATCGGGCGGATCAGATGCGGCGCGGCGGCGAGCATCCGCTCGCGCTCGACCAGAGCTTCACGGACCAGCCGGAACTCATAGGTTTCGAGGTAGCGCAGCCCACCATGGATCAGCTTGCTCGACGCCGAGGAGGTGTGCGCGGCCAGGCTATCGCGCTCGACCAGCAGCACCTTCAGCCCCAGCAGCGCTGCCTCACGCGCAATGGCGCACCCATTGATGCCGCCACCGGCGATGAGAAGGTCATAGGTCATCCCGCAACGTTAGCGGGCAGGTCAGCTTTCGTCGATTGACCGCGCGCGGGGCTGTGCCAGTCTCTTGCGATGCGACTGCTTGCCCTCGCCCTGTTACTCGCGCCGATCCCGGTCTCTGCGGCGCAGACAAGGCCGCCCACCGCCGCCGCGCTCAAGGCGGAAGAGAGCGCCTTGCGCAAACAGATCGCGGCGATCACGCCAGAAGAGGTCGATATGGACCTCGATGCCAATCGCTTCGGCCTTTGGATGCAACTGGCCGAAAACCTCGCGAGGCAGGGCAAGATCGAGGCCGCGATTCGCGTTGCCTATGATGGCGCATACGAGATTCCGACGCGCAGTGCGGATTTCCGGGGTACCTCGCGATACGCGATCCAGGAAGCAGCGCTGTTCGAGGAGCGGGTGCGGGGCCGACCGACCGAACAAAGCACGGCAGCGCTGTGGCAGGCCGGTGCCAGCAGACAGCTAGGCATTAGCCCGGTCGATGCTCAAGGCAGAATCCCCGCCTTTTCGGGATACAACCTTGCCACGATCGAACGGTTTCGCGCCATTGGGCGCCATGCGGAGGCCCATGCGCTCGCGTCGGCGGTAATGGTCGAGCACACCGAGTTCAGATTTCGTTCGGCACGGGGATCGAGTCAGCGCGACGATCTGAAGGGCTTTGGTGTGGCGCGCGTGTCGTTGCTGCGGTTCATCCGGCATTCCTGGGATTTTTCGCAGAAGCTGCGCCCGCAGGACGCGCGCGCGCTCATCGCGGCCGAGGCGCTGCTCGATGGCGGCGATGCGCCGGCTGCCGAAGCGGCCTTTCGCACCTTCCTGAAGGAGCGGCCCGCTTTTCTGGTGCTCACGGCGGTACAATCGCGGGCACGGCGCGGACTGGCGCGCGCGATGGTTGCTCAGGGGCCGGCGAGGTATGATGCGGCAAAGACGGAACTGCGATCCTTGCTCGGCACGCTGATGTGGCAATCGTCGCGCGATGATCCGCGCATGTTGGCCGTTGCCGCCGAGTATCGTGCGCTGCTGATCGCGGGGGCCGGTGGCGATGCGCGCGCTGCAACATATTTCGATCGTGCGCTGGCCGATTTCCGTCTCACCGGGCGGATGCGACCCTTCTAGCAGGGCTGTGCGCTGGCGCGCTGGTGCTGCGCGCACTATATTCGGCGCCAATGGCATATCAGAACAAAGCAAAGACCAAGCCCGCTCCGGGCCTGCCGACACGGCAACAGATTATCGATTTCATCACATCGTCGGACCAGCCCGCAGGCAAGCGCGAGATTGCGCGCGCGTTCGGCCTGTCGGCGCAGGAGAAAATCGCGCTCAAGGCGCTGCTCAAGGACATGAGCGACGAGGGGCTGATCGACGTCGCCCCCGGCCGCGCTTTCCACAAGATGGGCGGCGTGCCCAAGGTGGCCGTGCTGCGCATCGTCGAAGCGGACGGCGATACCGTCTGGGCGGTGCCGGAGCGCTGGGAAGCCGAGGGCATTCCGGTGCCGCGGCTGCGCGTGCGCGAAAAGCGTGGGCCGGGTGGCGCGCTGGGCGTCGGTGACCGCATCCTCGCGCGGACCGAGGAGGCCGGGAAGGGCCTGATCGCGCATCCGATGAAGAAGCTCGCCAAGGGCGATGCGGCGGTGCTGGGTGTCGTCCATGAAGAGGGCGGCCGGCTCTATCTGCAGGGCTTGGACAAGAAGGAGCGTACCAGCCCCGTCATCTCCGACCGCAATGGCGCGGAGCCGGGTGACCTGGTGATGGCGGAGGTTACGGGCAAGGGGCCGCGCCTGTTCGCTAAGGTCAGCGAGATTCTCGGCGATCCCTTCGCGCCGCGCAGCTTTTCGCTGATCGCCATCCACAAGCATGAAATCCCGCACATCTTCTCGGAGGAATTGCTCGCCGAAGCCGAACGGGTGGCGAAGCAGCCCTTGGGGGAGGGGCGCGAGGATCTGAGTCATCTGCCGATCGTCGCGATAGACCCGGCCGATGCGCGCGACCATGACGATGCGGTGTGGGCGACGCCCGACGACGACCCTGCGAACAAGGGCGGGTGGAAGGCGATCGTCGCGATTGCCGATGTCAGCTTCTATGTCCGCCCCGGCTCGCTGCTCGACCGCGAGGCACGCAAGCGGGGGAACAGCGTCTATTTCCCCGACCGCGTCGTGCCGATGCTGCCCGAGGTGCTGTCGGCGGATGTGTGTTCGCTGAAGGAGGGCGTCGAGCGCGCGGCGCTGGCGTGCCACATGCGGATTTCGGCCGATGGCGAGATCAAGGACTGGCGGTTCAGCCGCGCGGTGGTCAAGCTGGCTGCGAACATCGCGTATGAGGATGCGCAGGCGGCGATCGACGGTGCGGAGGAGCACCCGCTGACCGAAACCGCGCTGCGCCCCCTATGGGACTGCTGGGCCGCGCTCAACAAGGCGCGGGCGAAGCGTGAGCCGCTCGACCTCGACCTGCCCGAACGGCGCATCGTGCTCGACGAAAAGGGTCGTATCCTCTCGGTCGCGCCGCGCGAGCGACTGGACGCGCACAAGCTGATCGAGGATTACATGATCGCCGCCAATGTCGCGGCGGCCAAGGCGCTGGAGAAGAAGAAGGCGCCGGTGATGTACCGCATCCACGAGCCGCCGAGCCGCGAGAAGCTGGTCGCGCTCAAGGAGTATCTGAAGACGCTCGATGTGGAGTTCGCACTGGGGCAGGTGATCCGGCCCAAGACGTTCAACCATGTCATCGCGCGGACCAAGGAGGCGGATTATCACGCCGAGGTGATGACCCAAGTGCTGCGGACGCAGACCCAGGCCTATTACGGCCCGCAAAATGCCGGGCATTTCGGGCTGGCGCTGGGCAGCTATGCGCACTTCACCTCACCGATCCGGCGCTATGCCGATCTGGTCGTCCACCGCGCGCTGACCGAAGCGTTCAAGCTGGGGCCGGGCGGCGAGCTGCCCGCCGACAAGGACATGGAGAAGACCGGCGAGCTGATCAGCAAGCTCGAGCGCCGCGCGATGGAGGCCGAGCGCGACACGATCGATCGCTATGTTGCCGCCTATCTGGCGAGCCATGTCGGCGAGGTGCTGGATGCGCGGATCACCGGGGTGCAGTCATTTGGGTTCTTTGCGACCGTCGATGGGATCGGCGGCGACGGGCTGGTTCCCGCGCGCGATCTGGGGCGCGAATATTTCCGCTATGACGAGGCGGGGCAACGACTGGTGGGCGAGGATACCGGCGCGGAGTTCGCGCTGGGCCAGCGGCTGCAGCTGAAGCTGGTCGAGGCGAACCCGGTGTCGGGGGCGCTGCGCTTCGAGCTACCCGACGGCAAGGGTAGCGGGTCCGGCCCGCGTCCTGACGGCGAGCGCCGCAAGTCCGGTCCGCCACGCCCGCTCAAGCGGCGTGGGCGGCCTGCGAACATCAAGCATCAGGGGCGGAAACGCTGATGGCGGTCGTTGAATCGGTCCCGATCACCAAATTCGCGCGCGCGCGGCGGAAGATCGTCGATCATTTTTGCGCGCAGCATGCGGTGACGCCGCTCGACACGATCATTTACACGCCGCCCGCCGAGTTGAAGCCGGTGTTCGACAAGCTGATCGCACAGCGCGTGATCCGCCGTGAAGGGCAGGGCTATTATTGGCTCGATCTGCGCGTGCTCGATGCGGTGATCCTGCACCACCGGCGCAAATATGTGCCGGTGGCGATCGTGGTGGCCGTGCTGCTCGCGATCGTCGCGATGGCCTTCTACACGGATATCCCGATCGGCGCGATTGGCTAGCCTCAGCGAACCCTGAACGTCAGCCCCGCATTGGCCTCCAGCCGCGCCTTCAACGGCTCGGCCATCAGCGCACCGGGGGTCCAGACGCCGCCGTCGCCATCGACGTCGCGGATCAGGCAGAGCGCTGCCTCCGCGATCATCTTCGATGTCGATCCATAGCCCGGGTCACGGTCGCCGGTGACGGTGCAGGTCAGGCGCTCGCCGGTCGGCATTTCAGCGATGAAGTCGATTTCGTAGAAGCCGGCCTCGCGCTCTTCCTTCGACGGTCCCTCGCCGGGGGCAGGCCCCTTGTCGGCGTTCATCGGGTTCATCTTCGAGATCGCCTCCGCCGCCGCCTTGCCGAGTTCGCCCAGCCCCGGCGCGACCATCATCTCGTCATAGCGGAAGTCGCGGCCATAGGGGTGGTGGGCGAGGAAATTGGTGCGGTGGACATTCTTGGTGTTGATCACCGCCATCACGAACGGCGCGACCCAGCCGCCGACCGCGTCGTCATATTCGGGCATCACCCCCTTGGGCTGGTCCGGCCCGGTAAAGCCGGGGGTGAGCGCGAAGGGGTCGAGCAGGATCTTGAAGATCGCGGGGTTCTTTGCCGCCGCCGCGGCGGTTGCCTTGCCGCTGGCGAAGGTGCCGCCGGAGAAGGTGCCCTGCATCTTGCGTACGCGGCCCTTTACGCGCGGGGCGGGCTGGCCCCATTTGGCGATCGCGGCCTGCTCGACGGTCCACACGCCAAGGTCGAAGGGGATCGAATCGAAGCCGCACGACAGGACGATCCGCGCGCCGCTTGCCTTCGCCGCATCGTGGTGGCGAGCGATGACGTCGTGCATCCAGTTGGGCTCGCCGCACAGGTCGACATAGCCGGTGGCGGTCTCGACGCAGGCGGCGACGAGGTCGTTGCCGTAAAGCTGATAGGGGCCGACGGTGGTCAGCACGACCTTGGTCCGGGCAGTCAGGGCGCGCAGCGCGGCGGGATCGTCGGCATTGGCGGTGAGCAAGGGCGTGTCAGCGGGCGCGCCGATCTCGTCGCGCACCGCTTCGAGCTTGGTCAGCGAGCGCCCGGCCATCGCCCAGTTGAGCGATCCGTCGCTGTAATGCTGTGCCAGATACTCGGCGACGAGGCGGCCGGTGAAGCCGGTGGCGCCATAGACGATCAGGTCGAACTCGCGGGTCATCATCCTCTCCGGTCTTTTGGCGACCGTACCGCGCTTTCAAATTATTGGGAAGCCGCGCTCCTGCCGCGCCGCACCTGAGCGTGGCCCTCGGCGAGCAAGAGCAGCACGTCGAGATCAAGACCCGCGCAGACGAACACGGTCAGCGCGATGCAGATCGTTGCGCCGACGCACGCGACGATGCGGTCGAGCGGACGGCACCGGCGATGACCGGGCGGAACAGGTGGAACGGCATGGCGCCCTTTGGCGGAGGCGATGGCGACGCGACCAGAGGCCTTGAAACTGCGGACGTGCACGCCGACTATCCGGCACGGCCATGCTCAACGTCCATTCCCTCTCCGCCAATGGCGCGTCCGACCTGTCACAATTCCGGGTCCAGCGTCACTTTGCCGACCACCGCGCGATCTCTCCCGGCACGGCGATCGAATATGCTCCATCGAGTCCCGCCGAGCGCCAGGCGTTCGACCGTCTGCGCGACATGGGGGTGATCCGCGAGGCGCACCCGGCGCATTACTGGTTCGACCTCGACCGGATCGGGCAGGATCGCAGCCGCGAACGCAACCCGAAGCTTCGGGTCGCGATCGTGCTGGGTGCAGTGCTTGCCTTCGCTGCCTGGTATCTCTCGCGCTATTAGGCGCTTTCGCTGAACTGAAGGCTGGCAAGGCGGGCATAGAGGCCGCCCTTTGCGACCAGTTCGCCGTGTGTGCCGGTCTCGACGATGCGCCCTTCGTCCATCACGATGATCCGCTGCGCCGCGCGGACGGTGGCGAGTCGGTGGGCGATGACGAGCGTCGTGCGCCCCTGCATCAGATGCTCGAGCGCATCCTGCACCAGCCGCTCGCTTTCGGCGTCGAGCGCGCTGGTCGCCTCGTCGAGCAGCAGGATGGGCGCGTCGCGCAGCAATGCGCGGGCGATGGCGATGCGCTGGCGCTGGCCGCCCGACAGGCGCGCGCCGTCTTCACCGAGGAAGGTGTCGAGCCCCTGGGGCAGCTCGCGCAGAAAGTCTGCGGCGTTCGCGGCCTCGGCGGCCTGCCAGATCTGCTCTTCCGTAGCGTCCCAGCGGCCATAACGGAGATTGTCGCGAGCGCTGGCGGCGAAGATCACCGTTTCCTGCGGCACCATCGCCATGCGCGCGCGGACCTGTGCCGGGTCGGCCTTTGGCAGCGGCACGCCATCGACGCGGACTTCGCCCGCTTCCGGGTCGTAGAAGCGCTGGACGAGCTGGAAGAGCGTCGATTTGCCCGCGCCTGACGGGCCGACGACAGCGACGGTCTCACCGGGAGCGACCGACAAAGTGAAGTCGTTCAGCGCCGAAACCTCGGGGCGGGTGGGGTAGCGGAAGGTGACATGATCGAAGTCAATCGCACCCTGTGCCGGTTCGGGGAGCGCGACCGGGTTGGCGGGGGCGGCGATCTCCGGCTCTTCGGCGAGCAGCTCGGCGAGCCGCGCGGCGGCACCCGATGCGCGGAGCAGGTCGCCATAGACCTCGGTCAACGCACCGAACGCACCGGTGACGAGGCCGGCGGTGATGACGAAGGCGGTGATCGACCCGCCCGAGATGCGGCCCTGCGCCACGCCATAGACCGCGTCCCACATGATGAGGGTAATCGCGGTGAACAGCGCGAAGATCACCAGCGCCGTCATCAGCGCACGCGTTGCAAACCGCTTGCGCGCGGTCGAAAAGCCGCGATCGACTGCGTCCTGGAAGCGCGCGCTCTCGCGATTCTCCTGCCCGAACGCCTGGACTATGCGCATCGCGCCCAGCGTTTCCGAGGCGATCGACCCGATATCGGCGACGCGGTCCTGGCTGGTCCGCGAAAAGCGGCGGACGCGCCCGCCCAGCCACATGATCGGCAGCACGATGACCGGGATACCGACCAGCAGATAGGCCGCGATCTTCGGCGCGAGGACGAAGAGGTACAGCGTCCCGCCGATCGCGATCAGCAGGTTGCGGAGCGCCACCGAGACCGTCGTGCCGACGATCTGTTCGACCACGGCGGTGTCTGCGGTCAGGCGGCTGGCGATTTCCGACGGGCGGTTTTCCTCGAACCAGCGCGGGGGGCAGGCGCAGCAGATTGCGGTGCACCGCCGCGCGCATGTCCGCCACCGTGCGTTCGCCCAGCCAGGACACGAAGTAGAAGCGCATCGCGGTGGCGAAGGCGAGGACGATAACGACCAGCAACAACCCCTGGAAATAGCCGCCGATCTGGCTGGGGTCAGAATCGGGGCCGAAGCCCTTGTCCACCACCTCCTTGAAGGTGCGCGGAATCCACAGGGTCGCGCCTGCGGCGAGGAGGAGCGCGACGATCGCCAGCGACAGCTGGAGCGGATAGCGGCGGGTATAGCCCCAGACGATCGTCAGGCTGGACAGCTTGCGCTGCGGCTGTGCGGCGGCGGGGGGCGGTGTCGTTTCGGACATGGCCGCCGCCTAGCCCGAAGCGCAGGACAAGGAAACAGGCTTCGCGGATCGAAAATCCGGTACGTCGCGTTTGCACTGCAGCATGAGCCCGCTATAAACCCAATGAGACCGTTGTCATTGCCCCGTGCGGGGCGGGGATGTTGATTGCCGATGTTGTATAACGCCTATGAACTTCAGCGCTCGATGCTGGCCGGCGCGAGCGCGCTGGCGAATTTCAGCGCGGGCCTGCTCAACAATCCGGCCAATCCCTTTGCCTATTTCGGCGGCGGCCCGATCCTCGCCTCCGCGCTCGAAGTGTTCGCCCATGCCTCTGCACCGCGCGGCAAGCCGGAATTCGGGCTGGATTACACCGAGATCGACGGCAAGCAGATCGCGGTGCGTGAGGAGATCGTGCTCCGCAAACCGTTCGGCCAGCTCAAGCGCTTCGTGCGCGAGGGCGTCGAGGGCGGCCCCATGCTGCTGATCGTCGCGCCGATGAGCGGGCATTTCGCGACGCTGCTGCGCGGCACGGTGCAGCGGATGCTGCCGGTTGCCGATGTCTACATCACCGACTGGCGCGACGCGCGACAGGTGCCGTTGAGCGACGGGCGCTTCGACCTCGATGATTATGTCGATTATCTGGTCGAATTCCTCGCGACGATCGGCGCTGAGGGCGATGCGCGCCCGCATGTACTCGCCGTGTGTCAGCCCTCCGTCCCGGCCTATGCCGCCGTGGCGCTGATGAATGCCGACAAGCACCCCAACACGCCGCGTACGCTGACCATGATGGGCGGGCCGATCGACACGCGCGAGGCGCCGACTGCGGTCAACACGCTGGCGACCGAGCGGCCGCATAGCTGGTTCAAGCAGAATGTGATCGCGACGGTCCCCGGCACCTATCCGGGCGCGGGGCGGACCGTCTATCCGGGCTTCCTTCAGCTCGCCGGCTTCATGACGATGAACCTGGGCAACCACATGATTTCCCACTGGGAAATGTTCAAGCATCTGGTCAAGGGCGATGGCGAGAGCGCCGATTCGACCATGCGCTTCTACGACGAGTATCGCGCGGTGTGCGATATGACGTCGGAATTCTACCTCCAGACGATCGACGTGGTGTTCCAGTCGCACGCGCTGCCCAAGGGCGAGATGATGCATCGCGGTCGCCGGGTCGATCCGGGCGCGATCACCGACACCGCGCTGCTGGCGATCGAGGGTGAGAAGGATGATATTTCAGGGCTGGGCCAGACCAGGGCGGCGCTGACCATTGCGACCAAGCTGCCTGCGAAGATGAAGAAATACCACATGGCCGAGGATGTCGGCCATTATGGGATCTTCAACGGCAGCAAGTGGCGCACCCGCATCGCGCCGGTGCTGGAAGAATGGATGGCGAAGCATAGCTGAGCGGGGCGACGGTTCGCCCGCAGCTTCAGCGCTCAGTCATAGCCGAGCATCAGGAACTCATAGACCACCAAGGCGATCAGCGCCCAGATCGCGATCACGATGGCGATGCCCCATTTGCTGACCGGGCGCTCCGCTGCTGCGGCGGCGGTCGCGCGATGTTCGGCGAGCAGCGCGGCGGGGACCAGCTTCCCGAACAGCCACACCCCTGCCGGGATCAGCAGCGCGTCGTCGACCAGCCCCAACACCGGGATGAAGTCAGGGATCAAGTCAATCGGCGAGAGTGCGTAGGCGGCGACGAGCAGCCCGACCAGCTTCGCGAACAAGGGCGTGCGGGGATCGCGGACGGCGAGCCAGACGGCGTGCGCCTCGATCCGGATGCGGTGCGTGAAGCTCATTCCCATGCGCGCGGCTTTGCCCGACGGCGGGGCGGCGTCAAGCGTCGGGACGCAGCGCGCGGGTGACGAGGTCGACCAGCATGTCGGCATAATGGGTCGGCGGCTCGGGGGTCAGGCCCGTGAGCCAGGAACGGGCGAGCCACTGGCTGGGGCCGAAGACGAGCGCGGCGACGAGTTGCGGGTCGATCGGGCGGAGCCGTCCGGCCATCACGTGCGGCGCGCCCCATGCGATGAAGCGCGTCGTAAACTCGGCGTTGAGCGCCTGAACCGGCTCGGCATGCGCGCGGGTCCAGGTCGAACTGGCGCATTCGATCATGAAATTGTGCCGCTCGGGATGTTCCTGCTGATAGGCGAGCGTGGCGCGGACCGCCGCACCCAGCGCGTCGACGGGGTCGCCGTCATGCGCCTCGACCGCCGCGATGGCATGCTCCCAATAGGCGCGGCGTTCGTCGAGATAGACATGGAGCGCAACGCCGTTCTTCGAGCCGAAATGGTGGAAAATGCTGCCGTTCGAGACGCCCGATGCGTCGCGGATATCCTGGATCGACACCGCCTCCAGCCCGCGTTCGGCGAACAGGCGGGCGGCCGCCTCTAGCACACGGGTTCGGGTTTCACCTGCCTTGGTCGCCATACGCATCTACTCGAAACAGTTCAGACTGGATTAATGCTCTAGAGTACAAGTCTAGCGCAACGCTCCAATCGGCATAGCCGCAGCGCGAGGGCAGGGCAATCACACAGCGACGGGAGACGGGACGATGCGACTGATTATTGTGGGCGCGATGATGGCGATCGCGGTGCCGGCGGCGGGCGGGCAGTTTTTGAAGTTCGACGGGGTGAAGGGTGAATCGCGGGACGACGTCCGCTGCATCGACATCGTTGCCGGCGCAGGTGCCGGGGCCGGCAGCGGTGCGATGAAGCAAGCAAAGCTGACCCCGCGCAAAGCAGGTGGCGGCGGCAATGGCGAGGCGATCCAGGGCGGCCTCGACCGTGACATCATCCGCCGAATTCCGAAGGGCCCTCCGCCCAAACCGCAGGAAGCGCGCGGCGGCGTGCAAGTTGCGGTGGGTGACGTCACCGGCGACGGACGCGCGGACGGCAAGGCCCACAAGATGGACTCGATCACGCTGAAACAGGGCGCGGCGGCTGGCCGACCGAAATATGGCGACATCACGTTGAAGCGCGGCGCTGCGGCGGGTTGCTGAGGCACTCCCAAATATGAAAAGCCGGTGGATCGCTCCACCGGCTCTTCAATATTCTGCGCGGGTAAGGCTCAAAGAACCTCGAACAGCCCCGCTGCGCCCATGCCGCCGCCGACGCACATCGTCACGACGACGTACTTGGCACCGCGACGCTTGCCTTCGATCAGCGCGTGGCCGGTGCAGCGCGCGCCGGTCATGCCATAGGGGTGGCCGATCGAGATCGAGCCGCCATTGACGTTGAGCAGTTCGTCCGGGATGCCGAGCTTGTCGCGGCAGTACAGCACCTGCACCGCGAACGCCTCATTCAGCTCCCACAGGCCGATATCGTCCATCTTCAGGTTGAAGCGGTCGAGCAGCGCCGGGATCGCATAGACCGGGCCGATGCCCATCTCGTCGGGCTTGGTGCCCGCGACCGCCATGCCGACATAGCGGCCGAGCGGGGTGAGGCCGCGCTTCTCGGCGACCTTTTCCTCCATCAGCACGCTGGCCGACGAACCGTCCGACAGCTGCGAGGCATTGCCCGCGGTGACGGTGCCATTGGGGACGACCGGCTGGAGCGACTGAAGCCCCTCCAGCGTGGTGTCGGGGCGGTTGCCCTCGTCCTTGGTCAGCGTCACTTCCTTCTGGGTGACTTCCTTCGTTTCCTTGTTGACGATGTTCATCGTCGCGGTGACGGGGATGATCTCGTCGTCGAACTTGCCGGCGGCCTGGGCAGCGGCGGTGCGCTGCTGCGACTGGAAGCCATAGGCGTCCTGCGCGTCGCGACCGATGTTGTAGCGCGCGGCGACCACTTCGGCGGTCTGCAGCATCGGCATGTACACGTCATTGTGCATCGCCAGCAGCTCGGGATCCGGGGCGACGCGCATCTGCGGCGTCTGAACCAGGCTGATGCTCTCGACACCGCCGCCGATGGTGATGTCCATGTTATCGACCACGATCTGCTTGGCGGCGGTCGCGATCGCCATCAGGCCGCTGGCGCACTGGCGGTCGACCGACATGCCCGATACGCTGGTGGGAAGGCCGGCACGCAGCAGCGCCTGACGCGCGATGTTGCCGGCCTGATGCCCCTGCTGGAGCGCCGCGCCGAGGATCACGTCCTGCACTTCGGCCCCGTCGATCCCGGCGCGGGCGACCGCGGCCTCGATCGACCTGGCGGCGAGCGTCTGGGAGGGGAGGGCGTTGAACGCGCCGCGATAGGCGCGGCCGATCGGGGTACGGGCGGTGGAAACGATGACGGCAGAACGCATGCGGACGGTCCCTTCGATTTTATTGTCTATACAAAAAGCTGGCTGATCCATTCGGCGATCAGGGCGGGCTTGTCCTGCCCCTCGATCTCGATGGTGAATTCGACGGTTTGTTGCCATTGGCCAGGGCGCTTCTCGACCAGCTCAAGCGTCTTGAAACGCCCGCGCACGCGGCTGCCAGAGCGTACCGGGGTCAGGAAACGGACTTTGTTGCCGCCATAGTTGACGCCCATTTTCAGCCCCTCGATCCGGGGCTGGGGCGTTTTCTGGCTGAGCAACGGCATCAGTGAGAGGGTGAGGAAGCCGTGCGCGATGGTGCCGCCGAACGGAGTCATCGCGGCCTTGGCCGGATCGACATGGATGAACTGATGATCGCCGGTCGCGTCGGCGAACTTGTCGATCATCTCCTGCGATACCGTGACCCAGTCGGACACACGTTCCTCGCCCATGCCCGCGGCGAGTTGCTGGATCGTGACGCTTTCCACTGTGTCGGTGTCGGACATTCTGGTCCCCGCGATGGCCTGCTCAGGGGCATCTAGGCCAACCCCCAGCCATCGGCAAGAGGTGGCCTACTGCAATCGCGAAAATCGACCATGCCGTAAGGTAAGCTAAGGGCGCGACTGCAAACCCTATATTCGAAAATGTAGGATGTCAGAGCGAATCAGCGTTCTCCGGCGCCCTTGTCCACGCGCATCACGGGCTGCACCTCGGGATAGGGCAAAATCAGCTTCCCGCTGGGATCGGCGGTGTAGGTCGTCTGGGTGGGGTAGGGGATCGAGATGCCCTCTGCGGCGAAACGGCGCAGGATGGCGATGATGACCTTGTCGCGCACTTTGTGCGCGGTCGGCCAGTCGTCTCCGGGAATATCGAACCACAGGAAGAAATCGACCGAACTCGCGCCCAGCCCCTCGAAGCTGGCGCGCGCTATCGTGCCGCCAGCTTCTTCGACGATGCCGGTCAGCATGTCGGGCAGCGCCTCAAGCTGTTCGGGCGGGGTTTCATAGGCGACGCCGATGGACAGCTTGACCCGAACGTGATCGCGGTTCGAGATGTTCTGGATCTCCTTGTCGAGCAACTGCTTGTTCGAGATGACACGGACTTCGCCGTCGAACGAACGCACGCGGGTAGACTTCAGACCGATCTCTTCCACCACGCCGACCGTCTGATCGTACATGACCTTGTCGCCGCGCCGAAACGGCTTGTCGAAGATGATCGCGAGCGCGGCGAACAGGTCGGCGAAGATGCCCTGTGCAGCCAGGCCGATCGCGATGCCGCCGACGCCGAGACCCGCGACGAGACCAGTGACGTTGACGCCGAGATTGTCGAGCACCACCACCAGCGCGATCGCGAACAGCGCCACGGTGACAAGCAGGCGGATCAGGCCGAGCGCGGACAGCAGCGCCTCGCCATGATAATTTTCGGCTTCGGTCTTCTTCTCGATCGCGCCGAGGATGATCTCGCGCGCCCAAATGGCGGCCTGAAACACCGCCGAAACGGTGAACAGGAAATCGATGGTCTGGCCGAGCATCTCGGGCGGGGCGGCGTAGCTGGAGACGAGCCGGGCGGCGATCATGGTGATGAAGAAATTGCCGGTGCGCGACACCGCACGGCCGATGATCGTGCCCCAACCCGCCGGTCCTTCGGAGCGCTCGCACAGCTTCATCCCCCACCGGCGCA
This sequence comes from Sphingomonas sp. J344, assembly GCF_024700005.1. Lineage (NCBI taxonomy): Bacteria > Pseudomonadati > Pseudomonadota > Alphaproteobacteria > Sphingomonadales > Sphingomonadaceae > Sphingomonas > Sphingomonas sp. J344. The sequence continues at coordinate 2,644,526 of NZ_JAJONB010000001.1, forward strand.
GGACATGGAGCAACAGCACGATGCCAATGGCGATGCCGGTGGCGATCAGGATCTGGAGCCAGTGCGATTGCAGCCAGGCCGTGGCATCGACGAAGAATGCCTGGGTCTGCGCCTGCATGGCGTCGACCGTGTTGGTGGCCGCATTCTCGGCAGCGGCGGTGGTGTTGGAAACAGTCATTGAGATCCTTCAGGCAGCCTTTGCCGTGATTCCTCCGCGTTCGAGAAACGCGATGAGGCCACGTTCGGCGCGGGACAGGTAGCGCGTGCTGCGCGGCAGGGCGAGGCCCTCACGAAACGCAGTCTGCGCATCGCGATCCTTGGCGAGTTCGATCAGATCGGGGTGGACATAGGATTTGCGCGCGATGCTGGGCGTATTGCCGAGTGCGGCGGTCACCGGCTCCAGCAGCGCCTTGAGCCCGACGTGACTTTCGGCGGTCGCCAGCGTCTCATAGGCGATCACACTCGCCCCCCAGGTGCGGAAATGCTTGGCAGTGAAATCCTCGCCCATCGCGTCGCGGATATAGGCGTTGACGTCGCTGGACGTCACCGGATGCGCCTCGCCCGCGTCGTCGAGCCAGCCGAACAGATGCTGGCCGGGAAGGTCCTGGCATTTCTTGACGAAGCCGATCAGGCTGTTGTCGGTTATCCGAAGCACGCGGATCCGCCCGGATTTGGCGCGATATTGCAGCCGCAATGTGCGCCCCTCCAGCTTTGCATGGCGGCGACGCAGCGTAGTGGCGCCGAAGCTCTTGTTCGCCTTGGCATAGCCCTCATTCCCGACGCGGACATGGCCGAGGTCGAGCAGGCGGACAACCGCCGCAACGGCGCGCTCGCGGGTCAGTGCACGCGTGCGCAGGTCAGCCTTGATCGTTGCGCGCAGTCGCGCAAGGCGATGGCCGAAGCTGGCGCAGCGGTCATACTTCGCAGCCTCCTGCGCCGCGCGGAAATCGGGGTGATAGCGATATTGCTTGCGCCCGCGCGCATCGATCCCGGTCGCCTGAAGATGACCGTTGGGATGCGGACAGTACCAGGCGTCGGTATAGGCCGGGGGCAGGGCAACCGCGTTGAGCCGGTCGATCTCGTCGCGATCGGTGATGCGGCTCCCGGCGGCGTCCCAATAGCCCCAGCCGCCGCGCACCTTGCGGCGTGTGATGCCGGGCGCTCCGTCGTCGCAATAACGCAGCTTGCCGCTCATTTTGCCCTCATCATGCGCGATCAATGCGCGTCCCGTCGCATCGTTCCGGAACTGCGCTGATGCTGACCGGTTGAGTGGGCAACCCCAACCAACTGGAGACACAAGATGGCCGAGCTATCCCATGCGCGCGTGCTGATGATCGCGACCGACGGGTTCGAGGAATCCGAGCTGATGAAGCCGCGCCAGGCGCTGATCGATGCGGGGGCGCAGGTGACCCTCGCGTCGCTCAAGACCGATCCGATCCAGGGCGAGACCGGCGGAGAGAAGGGGCAGAGCATCACCCCCGACATGCTGGTGAGCGACGTCGACAGCGCCGACTATGACGCGCTGGTGCTGCCCGGCGGGGTCGGCAATCCCGACAAGCTGCGAATGGACGAGACGACGGTCGATCTGGTCCAGGAATTCTTCGACGACGGCAAGACCGTCGCCGCGATCTGTCACGCGCCGTGGCTATTGATCGAGGCCGATATCGTCGATGGCAAGCGCGCAACGAGCTGGCCCAGCCTGCGCACCGATCTGGAAAATGCCGGGGCGACGGTGGTGGACGAGGAGGCCGTCGTCGACGGCAACCTGATCACCAGCCGCAATCCGGATGACATCCCCGCATTTGTCGATGCGATTAAGGCGGCGCTGGTCAAGGAAGCAGCGGACGCCTGACCAGGGCTAAGCCCCTCCCCGCGCCCGGGAGGGGCTTTTAACATTCCGCGCGCATATCCTTCGGCAAACCGCCGGAGCCCATCCCCATGCGCCTGTTCGCACTTGCCGCCGCCCTGCTCACCACGACCGGACCTGCACTGCCACAGGGGCAGGGCACGCCCTTCACGGTCGAGGAGACCGGGCAGTCCTTCGCCACCCTGCAGGAAGCGGTCAGCGCCATCGGCGAGCGCCGCGGCACGATCCGGATCGCGCCCGGTCGTTATGGAGAATGTGCGGTCCAGGAGGCGGGCGACATCGCCTATGTCTCGCTGGTTCCCGGAAAGGCGGTGTTCGACCGGGCGATCTGTGAGGGCAAGGCGACGCTGGTCTTGCGCGGGCGGGGGCGCCAAGGTCGACGGCATCGTGTTCATGCGGACTTTGGTCGAGGACGGCAACGGCGCGGGCATCCGGCTGGAGACGGGCAACCTGCACGTAACCAACGCGATGTTTATCGACGGCCAGTGCGGGATACTGACCGCGAGCGATCCGCGTGGGTCGATCACCGTCGAGCGATCGACCTTCGCGGGGCTGGGCAAGGATCCGACCGGCAATGGCGCGCACGCCATCTATGTCGGCGCTTATGGCAGCCTGAAAGTCGTGGAGTCGCGGTTCGAACGCGGCACTGGCGGCCATTATGTGAAGGTCCGCGCGCCGCGCGTCGAAATCCTCAACTCCAGCTTTGACGACAGCCTCGGCCGCAACACCAACTATGCGATCGACCTGTCCAACGGCGCGTCGGGCCGGATCGCGGGCAATGCGTTCGAACAGGGGCCGACCAAGGACAATTACGGCACGATCATCGCTGTCGCGCCCGAAGGGGTTAAGCACAGCTCGGCGGGCCTGGTGATCGAGGGCAACAAGGCGTGGCTGTCGCCGGGGTTCAAGGAATCGACGACGTTCGTCGGCAACTGGTCGCGCGATGCGGTGACGGTGCGCGACAATGACCTGGCCGAGCGGATCGCGGTGATTGCGCGACGGTGATCGTTCCAGTGCTTCTGCGAAGGCAGGAGCCCAGGGTTTCAACCTCTATCGCTTGTGGCTCTGGGCTCCTGCTTTCGCAGAAGCGCAAGGGTCAGCTCCGGCACACCATCCTGAACGCCGGGTCCTTCGCCGGGTTGGGAATTTTCTGACGCGGGCGCTTGGCGACGGGGAACACGCGCTCGCGCACGACCTTGCCGCGTGCGAGCAGCCGCTGGCCGCGCAGTTCGGTGATCCCGGCGGCACAATCCATCGCGACCGTGCCGATGATCGTCCCCTCCATGCCCAGTGCGGTGGTGCGGGTGCGGAACACGCGCCACTTGCCTTCGCGCTTGATGCCCGCGGTGTCGATCGACAGCGAGGCGTTGGCGGCACCCGGGACCGGCTTCCACGTTTGCGCACTGGCGGGCAGCGCGAACAGGCTGATGATCAGGGCGGCGCGGATCATTGCAGCGGCTTTCCGTCGCAGACGAAGTCGATCAGCTTGCGCATCGTCGGATGGCCGGGATCTGCGGGCTTCCGGTCGGCGGGGGGCGATCTCGTTGGCTTTTCCGGACTTTGCGTCGGTCAGGCGGATCATCACCGCCTCCCGCTTCGTGCAGGACACCGACAGGTCGATATAGATGTCGCTGGTCGCGTTGGTTTCTGCGGTGTCGAGCAGGCGGATAGTCTTCTCCCCGTCCGCATCCTTGACGCTGGTCGGGTCGATATAGACCGGCCCCTGGCCCTCCGCCTGGAACTTGACCCATGGCGCTCCCGGTTCACGGTCGGGCAGGAGCCCGGCCGCAAGCAGCGGGAGCGCCAGGGCGATCATGCTGCGAGCTTCCGCAGCACGTACTGGAGGATGCCGCCATTGAGGAAATATTCCAGCTCGTTGACGGTATCGATGCGGCAACGGGTCAGGAACGTTTCGGTGCTGCCATCGGCGCGGGTCAGCTTGACCTCGACTTCCTGACGCGGGCGCAGGCCCGAGACGCCGGTGATGGTGAAGGTCTCGTCGCCCTTCAGGCCCAGCGTTTCGCGGGTCACGCCCTCGGCGAACTGGAGCGGAAGGACGCCCATGCCGACCAGGTTCGAGCGGTGGATGCGCTCGAAGCTCTCGACGATCACCGCCCGCACGCCGAGCAGGTTGGTGCCCTTCGCCGCCCAGTCGCGCGACGATCCGGTGCCATATTCCTTGCCGCCGATGACGACGAGGGGGGTGCCGTCGGCCTTGTGGCGCATGGCGGCGTCGTAGATCGGCATGACTTCGCCGTGATAGTGGGTCATGCCGCCTTCGACGCCGTCAAGCATCTGATTTTTAATGCGGATATTAGCGAAGGTGCCGCGCATCATGACTTCGTGATGGCCGCGGCGGGCGCCGTAGCTGTTGAAGTCGGCCTTGCTAACCTGATGATCTTGCAGCCATTTTCCGGCCGGGCTGTCGGCCTTGATTGAGCCGGCGGGGGAGATGTGGTCGGTGGTGATCGAATCGCCGAAAATCGCCAGCGGCTTGGCCTCGATGATGTCGGTCACCGGCTTCGGGTCCATCGTAAGCCCCTCAAAATACGGGGGATTTGCGACGTAGGTCGATCCGGCGCGCCAGCTGTAGGTGGCAGAGCCAGTGACGTCGATCGCCTGCCAGCGGGCGTCGCCGGTAAAGACCGTCGAATAACGCGATACGAACATGTCGCGGGTTAGTGCGCCATCCATCACCGCGCGCACTTCATCGTTCGAAGGCCAGATGTCTTTCAAATAGACGGGACCGTCGGTGCCTTCGCCGATCGGGGTGGCGATGAAGTCCTGAATCACCGTTCCCTTGAGCGCATAGGCGACGACCAGCGGGGGCGAGGCGAGGAAATTGGCCCGCACGTCGGGCGACACGCGGCCTTCGAAGTTGCGGTTGCCCGACAGGACCGACGCGGCGACGATGTCGTTGTTGTTGATCGCGGCGCTGATCGGCTCGGCCAGCGGGCCCGAATTGCCGATGCAGGTGGTGCAGCCATAGCCGACGAGGTTGAAGCCGACCTGATTGAGGTAGGTCTGAAGCCCCGCCTTCTCCAGATAGTCGGTCACGACCTGCGACCCCGGGGCGAGCGAGGTCTTGACCCACGGCTTGGGCTTAAGACCCTTTTCGACCGCCTTCTTGGCGACGAGGCCCGCGGCGACCAGCACGCTGGGGTTGGAGGTGTTGGTGCAGCTGGTGATCGCGGCGATCACGACGTCGCCGTCGCCGATGTCGTGGTCCTTGCCCTCGACCGGCACGCGGCAATGCTCGTCCTTGTTATAGACCTTGCTCAGATCGTTGTTGAACACGTCGTCCACCGAGCCGAGCAGCACCTTGTCCTGCGGGCGCTTGGGGCCGGCGAGCGAGGGTTGGACGCTGCCGAGGTCGAGTTCGAGCACGTCGGTGAACACCGGCTCAAGATCCGGGTCGATCCAGAAGCCCTGTGCCTTGGCATAGGCTTCGACCAGCGCGACATTCTCGTCGCTGCGGCCGGTGAGGCGCATGTAATCGAGCGTCTTGTCGTCGATGCCGAAGAAGCCGCAGGTCGCGCCGTACTCGGGCGCCATGTTGGCGAGCGTCGCACGGTCGGCGAGGCTGAGCGAACCCAGACCCGGGCCGAAATATTCGACGAAGCGGCCGACCACGCCCTTGGCGCGCAGCATCTGGGTGCAGGTCAGCACCAGATCGGTCGCGGTTATGCCCTCACCCAGCTCACCGGTGAACTTGAAGCCGATGACTTCGGGGATCAGCATCGACACCGGCTGGCCGAGCATCGCGGCCTCCGCCTCGATCCCGCCGACGCCCCAGCCGAGCACGCCCAGGCCGTTGATCATCGTGGTGTGGCTGTCGGTGCCGACGCAAGTGTCGGGATAGGCGACCAGATCGCCATCGGGGGTGGTCGACGACCACACCGCCTGCGCGATATTTTCAAGGTTCACCTGATGGCAGATGCCGGTGCCGGGGGGACGACCTTGAAGTTGTCGAGGCTCTTGCTGCCCCATTTCAGGAAGTCGTAGCGCTCCATGTTGCGCTGATATTCCAGCTCGACGTTATCCTCGAACGCCTGGGGCGTGCCGAATTCGTCGACCATGACCGAGTGGTCGATGACGAGGTGGACGGGCACCTGCGGATTGATCTTCGACGCGTCCGCGCCGAGCGCGTTCATCGCGTCGCGCATCGCGGCGAGATCGACGACGCAGGGAACGCCGGTGAAATCCTGCATCAGCACGCGCGCGGGGCGATACTGGATCTCACGCTCCGGCGCGCGCGGGTTGTTCTGCCAGTCGACGATTGCCTGGGCATCCTCCGTGCTGACGGTCACGCCGTCTTCGAAGCGGAGCATGTTTTCCAGCAGCACCTTCATGCTGAACGGCAGGCGGCTGACGTCGCCCAGCTTCTCGGCCGCCTTGGCAAAGCTGTAATAGGAATAGCTCTTGCCGCCGACGGTGAGCGTGTCGCGCGTTCCGAGGCTGTCCTGGCCGATGGCTGTCATGTGTGCGGGTCCCTTTCCCTGTCCAGTTGACGCCGGGCGTCACGGGGAGGCGGCAAGATGCCGCACGAGCGCGCCGGTGTGCGAATGCGAAGATTCGCGTGGCCGATAGCAGGGAGGGGGGCGTGGGGGGAAGGGGAGGGGTGTGGGGAGGGGGAGGGATTTTGTTGGGGGGTATAAGGGAAGCTGAGGGATCGCGGGAGGGACGGTGCCGGTGATCGGCCGGCTGGCGGTCGATCGCGCCTATGCCGGGCGCGGGATCGGGAGTTGCAGAGCGAAAGTGACTATCTAAACCATCTCGTGAAGAATGTTGTTCGCTGTCGCCTCTTCATCTCACGATCCCATGTCTCTCCGTCCAAGCGGAGAAAAGTTTCACCTATACTGTCCGACAGACGTAGCATGATCTGTGCCACTACCAGCCGATCGAGGTTTGGTTGCAGCGTGATGACTGGGGTAGTTGCCAAATTGAGAGAGATTGCGGTCATGTGAGCTGGATCCGTCATTCCCGAATTGCTCTCACCGACAGCTAAGACTGGTCGATCTGCTTCCGATGTCGCAAGGGTGCTGTTGGGCCTGCGATATGATCCGTGGGTGTTTATCGCAGACCATTTGTATCTAGGGTCGGGACTCATAACCACCATGTGACGGCTGCGGCGAGGTAGATGGCGCTGAGGAAGTTGGTGGCGAGCTTGTCGTAGCGGGTGGCGATGCGGCGATAATCCTTGAGGCGGCAGAACATGCGCTCGACGGCGTTGCGGCCCTTGTAGAGCGTCTTGGAGAAGCAGCTTTTCCAGCGGCGGTTCGTCTTGGAGGGGATGTTCGGAACGGCACCCTGCCGCTCGATCAGGTCGCGGATCGCATTGCTGTCGTAAGCCTTGTCCGCGAGCACGATGGTGCGCGGCGCGAGATCATCGAGCAACACATCGGCTGCGCGGCAGTCGGCGACCTGGCCACCGGTCAGCAGGAAGCGGAGCGGCCGACCTTCGCCGTCGGTGAGCGCGTGGAGCTTGCTGTTGCGGCCGCCCCGGCTGATCCCGATCGCCTGGACGAGCGCCCCCCTTTTCCACCGCCCGCGGAGCGGTGCGCCTTCATATGCGTGCTGTCGATCAGGACCTCGGCGGGCGGCCCGCCTGCTGCCGCGAGCGTGACGAACAGCTCCTGCCACACACCCTTTGCCGCCCAGCGCACGAACCGGTTGTAGAGCGTCTTCCTCGGCCCGTAGCAGGCCGGCGCGTCGACCCAGCGCCCGCCCGACTTCACCACATGAATGATGCCGCTGATCACCCGCCGATCATCGACCCGCGCCACACCGCGCACCTTGTCCGGCAGCAGCGGACGCAGCCGCTCGAACTGGGCTTCACTCAACCAAAACTCGCTCAAATCCACGCTCCTGCTGGCGCAGCGCATGAATCACATCCCAGCCGCCAAGGGAATCCCGTTTATGGGTCCCGACCCTAGGTCGCCAATGATCCAGCCCCGTCGCAATTTCCAGATCGACAAAAATTGGCTTTTCTTTCCCTAAGCACTCAGCCGCCCAGCCATAATCGTGCCGCATGGCAGGGCCATATTCAGAAATGATCTGATCGTTGGCCTGTTTCAGTTCGACTAGTACCTCATCTTCAATAGGTTCAAGATTCGCGCGCTCATGGTGCTCCATGTAGTTGAGTGCGCGCTTGTACGATGTAATGTGATCATGGAGGATGTACCTCTTGGCGACGGTTGGTCCCTGTTGAGAGAGGAAAACTGAAGTCACCCCAATTTCATGAAGAGTTCTCCATCTGGCTAGAGCTCCATCTGGAAAACCGCCAATCATCAGTGTCATAATTTCTCGGGAAACTTGAACGGCCCGTGCGTGGTTCGTAATAACGGCCTCAAATAGCGCGTCGTTGGCTTCAATCGCTGCCGGGCGCAGCGCCTCATTAATGGCTTGCCCGGTTTCTTGACTTATCACGATCAATTGTTCCAAGAGATCAAAACCCGCCCGCCATCTCCTGAAATTTCTTCGAACAAAACCTTTGCGTATCTTCCGATGCTCCCTCAGCATGGCTGAAGAGCGACGTGAAAGCTCAGCATAGAGCGTGTCGGTCATTTTGGGAAAAGTGCCGTCAATTACCTCATCAATCAGATCGTCAGTGACCACATCTTCGCCGTGAACTGCCATCGCATCGGCAATTAGCGCCTCAATAGCTCGCTGATAGTCGTTGAGATGCCATGCGTCGCTCATTTCGCTATCGTATCTAAAGGCGCCATCAAGCACCACACAGCAATGAATGTTCCCAAAATGTTCTTTCCTACAAGCCCCGTCGCGTATATCTGGTTCCCCCCTCAACGTGACGGACGGGGTGGGGGGATGATCAAGCAACCTTATATGCGCTGGACGCAGGATACCGAGACGGCGTTTCTGCTGGCGCTCAAGGCGACGGGGACGGTGCGGGCGGCGGCGGATGCGGTCGGGCGGTGTGTCGGGTCGGCCTATAAGCGGCGGCAGCGGCGGCCGGAGTTTCGCGAACGCTGGGACGCGATGGTGGCTGAGTGGCAGGCGCAGTGGATCGAGCAGCGCGGGACCAAGGTCGCGGAGACTGCGCCGCGCGAACGCTGGGACGGGTGGTCGGACGTGCGGCGGCGGGCGTTTCTGCGCGCGCTGGCCGAGACGGGCGGGATTGCCGAAGCTGCGGAACGGGTGGGGTTGTCGCGCAGTGCGGTGACGCGGCTGAAGGCGCGCTCACCCGAATTTGCGGCGGCGTGCGCGGCGGCGCTGGCGCGGGCGCTGCCGTGCCTGGAGCAGGTGGCGTGGGAGCGCGCGGTCGAGGGCTGGGACGAGCCGATCGTCCATGGCGGCAAGGTGACGGGGACTCGGCGGCGCTATTCGGAGACGCTGCTGCGCACGTTGCTGGTCCGCGAACAGGCGGCGCGGCAGGCGGAGCGGGTGGTGGCGGCGAAGGCGCGGACGGTGCCGGAATATGCGACGCGCGACGAGACCGACACGGCGTTGCTGAAGGCGCTGGACCGGATCGCGCAGCATCGGCGGCGCGAGGCGGTGGTGCGGGCGGATGCGTGGCAGGAATATGAGCGCGCGGTGCTGGCGGGGGAGCGGCCGGGGCTGGTGCCGTGAGGGGCAATCCTCCCCGGCACGGGGAGGTGGCGCCGTAGGCGACGGAGGGGGAGGACGGCTGTGCGCCTGCGCCTCTTGCTCATTGCTTCCTCCCCCTCCGTCATGCTTCGCATGCCACCTCCCCCTGGCGGGGGAGGATTGAATTGGGCGTTTGGCATTTACGGCACCCTGAGGGATGTGCGAGGCGGCGGGGACGCTGTTTTACCGAGTGGATGCCATGACCTTTACCGCGAAAATCCTGTTGCTGGGCTCGGGCGAGCTGGGGCGTGAGTTTGTCATTTCGGCCAAAAGGCTCGGGGCGCAGGTGATTGCGTGCGATTCCTATGCGGGTGCGCCGGCGATGCAGGTGGCGGACGGGTGCGAGGTGTTTTCGATGCTCGACGGCGATGCGCTGCGCGCGGCGATCGACCGGCATGCGCCCGATTTGGTGGTGCCGGAGATCGAGGCGATCCGCACCGAGGTGTTGGCGCAGGTCGAGGCGGCGGGGGTAACGGTGGTGCCCTCGGCGCGCGCGACGATGATGACGATGAACCGCGATGCGATCCGCGAGGTGGCGGCGGTCGAGCTGGGGCTGCGCACGTCGCGCTACCGCTATGCCGAGAGCCTGGAGGAGGTGCTGGCGGGGGCGGCGCATACGGGGCTGCCGTGCGTGATCAAGCCGGTCATGTCCTCGTCGGGCAAGGGGCAGACGACGGTGCGCGCGGCGGAGGGCCTGGAGGCGGCGTGGGACTATGCGGTCGCGAACATGCGCGGCGACCGGCGGCGGGTGATCGTCGAGGAGTTCGTCGATTTCGATTACGAGATCACGTTGCTGACGGTGCGGACGCGCGAGGGCGCCGTGTTCTGTCCGCCGATCGGGCATCGGCAGGAGCGGGGGGACTATCAGGAAAGCTGGCAGCCGGCGGCGATGACTGCGGGCGCGATTGCCGCGGCGCAGGATATGGCGCGGAGGATCGTCGACGATCTGGGCGGCTATGGGCTGTTCGGGGTCGAGTTCTTTGTGAAGGGGGAGGAGGTGATCTTCTCCGAACTCTCGCCGCGGCCGCATGATACGGGGATGGTGACGTCGATCTCGCAGAATCTGAGCGAGTTCGACCTGCATGCGCGCGCGGTGCTGGGGCTGCCGGTGCCGGAGGTGGTGCTGCGCGGGGCGGCGGCGTCGGCGGTGATCCTGGCGGATCGGGACAGCGCGGGGCCGGGCTATGCGGGACTCGCCGAGGCGCTGGCGACGCCGGGCGGGGAGGTGGATGTGCGCATCTTCGGGAAGCCGACGACGCGGCCGTACCGGCGGATGGGCGTGGCGCTGGCGCTGGCGGGGGATGTCGATGCGGCGCGGCGGGTGGCGGTCGAAGCGGCGGGGAAGGTGCGGATCGTCTATCGCTAGAGATCGCGGGCGCTGTAGCTGCGGGTCGCGAGGGTTGCGTGGAGGAAGGCGAGGATCGCGGCCTGATCCTCCAGCCCGTGGCGGCGACCGATCCAGACCATGAAAGCGCCCATGGCGAGCATCAGCGCGGGGATGGCGACGAAGGGCAGGCTGACCAGCCGCTCGCCGATGCCGTCCGCGAAGGCCATGGTCAGGCCGAAGAGCAGGAACGCGCCGACGAAGCCGAACCAGAGAAGCATGAACAGCGCCACCGACCGCGGTGCGCCGACGCGCCCGCGGATGCGCGTGCCGCCGGCATGCGGTTCCATCGTGGCGCGGAGCATGGTCTTGAAGTCGTTGCGGAAATTTGGACGGTGAACCCACAGGGTCATGCTCTGATCGGTCCCGGTGCCGAGCACACGGCGGGGGGTATCCGGCGTCACCCCCTCCATCGCCGCCTTGAGGCGGTTTGCCGCGTTGACCGGCGAATGGGGGGAGAGGAGATCGATCCGGGCCATGCGGGCGATCAGGGCGCGATGATGGTGAAGCCTGCGACCGGCGCGGTTTCGACATGGTCGTGGTACATGTCGATATAGACCGACACCGGCTGCGCACCTGCGCACTGGACCGTGTAGAGGTCGAGGATGTTGTGATAGGGGCCGATCCCCGCGCTGCCCAGCCTCTGAAATGCGGGCGCAGCGCCGTCCGCACAGCGCAGGCGGGCAAGATAGGCGCGCTCGCCGGGCGGCATATCGGCGCGGATCGGGTTCTTCTCGCTGCCCAGCGGATGCGCCTGCGCGGCGGTAATCGCGGTGCGGAGCTTCTTGCCCTTGAGCCCGTCGAACAGCTGGCCCAGTGCCGGCTGCGCACCGAGCAGGGCGAGGCTGGCGGCGATCAGCGCGATACGAGTCGGTTTCATGCGGTCCCCCGGTCTATTCGGCGCGAGTGTATCGCGCCACCATGCGATCTCAAGCGACGGTCGCGTCGGCGGGGCGTTACAGCGATCCGGCGAGTGCCGCGACGACCCCGGCGGTGACCAGCAGCAGCCCGGCAACCTCGCTGCGCGACACGCGCTCGCCGAGATAGAAATGGCCGAAGGCGATAGTGAAGGCGACCTCGATCTGGCCGACGACGCGGACCAAGGCGACGGGCGCGGTGGCGAAGCCGGTGAACCAGCAGGCCGAGCCGAGCGCGGAGAGCAGGCCGACCTGGCCCGAAACGCGCCAGCCGCGCAGCACCGGGCCGACCTGATCGCGTTCCCGCCAGATGACGAACGCGCCCTGCATCAGCGTTTGAAGCGCGACGGTGGTGGCGAGGACGATCAGCGCGGCGCGGATCGGGTCGGGGGTGCCGACCTGGACCGTCGCGCTGCGGATCGCGATGGCGGTGAGCGCGAAGAAGAAGCCCGAGGCGATGCCGAAGCGCGCGCCGGGCTGGCCGAGCGCGCGGAGCAGTTCGCCGGGCGTCATGCGCTTGCCGCCGGCGGAGAGGATCATCACCCCGGCGACGCCGAGCGCGATGCCGAGCCAGCTTAGCGGAGCGAGATGTTCGCCGAGCAGGACGATCGAGAGCAATGCGCCCTGCACGGCTTCGGTTTTCGAATAGGCGGTGCCGACCACGAAATTACGCTGGTCGAACGCCATCAGGAGGAGGTTGGTGGCGACGATCTGCGCGAGCCCGCCGCCGATGCAATAGGTGAGGAACCACGGGCCGAGCGTGGGGAAGGCGGCGGGTGCGATGAGCCACTGATAGGCGGCCGCCATCGCGAGCGCGAAGGGTAGGCCGTAGAGGTAGCGGACCAGCCCTGCAGCGTTGATCGACAGGTCTTTGCTGACCCGGCGCTGGATCGCGGTGCGCCAGGGCTGGAAGATCGCGGCGAGGAGCGTGGCGGGGAGCCAGATGGGGGAGGTGATCATGGGTTGGGTGGCATCGCGTTCGAGCTCTTCTTCCCTCGCCCCTCCGCAGGAGGGGAGAGGGTTGCGCAGACTTGGTCTTGCGCAGCAAGGCCTTAGTCGGAGCTGGGAGAGGGTGGGCGGCTGCATCGCAGCCGCGCGGAGCGTCGCTCCGCTCTACCCCTCTCAAGCTGCGCTAAGGCAGCAAGCTGCCATGCTTCGCTATCCTCTCCCTATCAAGGGGAGAGGTAATTGAAGACCAAGATCATGGCGGCCCCGGCCCTCGCCGGGGCGACCGTCAGGCCAGCAGCTTTTCCTTCGCGATCTTGTCCTTCCATACCAAAGGCGCGAGTTGGTGGACGTTGTTGCCCTCCGCATCGACGGCGACGGTGACGGGGAAGTCCTGGACCTCGAATTCGTAGATCGCTTCCATGCCGAGATCCTCGAAGCCGACGACCTTGCTGCCCTTGATCGCGCGGGCGACGAGATAGGCGGCGCCGCCGACGGCCATGAGATAGGCGGACTTGGCGTCGCGGATCGCGTCGGTCGCGGCGGGGCCGCGTTCGGCCTTGCCGACCATCGCGAGCAGGCCCTGGTCAAGCATCATGCGGGTGAACTTGTCCATGCGCGTCGCGGTGGTGGGGCCGGCAGGGCCGACGACTTCCTCGCCCACCGGATCGACCGGGCCGACATAATAGATGACGCGGCCCTTGAACTCGACGGGGAGCTCCTGTCCCGCAGCGAGCATGTCGGCGATCCGCTTGTGCGCGGCGTCGCGGCCGGTGAGCATCTTGCCGTTGAGCAGCAGGCGGTCGCCCTGCTTCCAGCTTTGCACGACCTCGGGCGTCAGCGCGTCGAGATCGACGCGGATCGCGGCCTTGTCCGGCGTCCAGTTGACGTTCGGCCATTCGTCGAGCTTCGGCGCTTCGAGATAGGCCGGTCCGCTGCCGTCCAGCGTGAAGTGCGCGTGGCGAGTGGCAGCGCAATTGGGGATCATCGCCACCGGCTTGCCCGCGGCGTGGCAGGGCGCGTCCATGATCTTGACGTCGAGGATGGTGGCGAGGCCGCCCAGCCCCTGTGCGCCGATGCCGAGTGCGTTCACCTTGTCGAAAATCTCGATGCGCAGCGCTTCGAGGTCGTTCTGGGGCCCGCGCTGCTTGAGGCTGGCCATGTCGATCTGTTCCATCAGCGCCTTTTTGGCGAGGAGGACGCAATGTTCGGCGGTGCCGCCGATGCCGATGCCGAGCATGCCGGGCGGGCACCAGCCCGCGCCCATCTGGGGCAGCATTTCGAGCACCCAGTCGACGATCGAGTCACTGGGGTTCATCATCTTGAACTTGGACTTGTTCTCGCTGCCGCCGCCCTTGGCCGCGACGTCGATATGGACCTTGTCACCCGCGACCAGCTCGACATGGAGCACGCAGGGGGTGTTGTCGCGGGTGTTGCGGCGGGTGAAGGCGGGGTCGGCGAGGACCGAGGCGCGCAGCTTGTTTTCGGGGTGGAGATAGGCACGGCGGACGCCTTCATCGACCACGTCCTGAAGCGAGCGCGAGGTGTCGTCGAGCTGGCAGTTCATGCCCCATTTGACGAAGACGTTGACGATGCCGGTGTCCTGACAGATCGGGCGATGCCCCTCGGCGCACATGCGGCTGTTGGTCAGGATCTGGGCGATCGCGTCCTTGGCGGCGGGGGACTGTTCGGCCTCATACGCCACGCCCAGCGCGCGGATATAGTCCATCGGGTGATAGTAGCTGATGAACTGAAGCGCGTCGGCGACGCTGTCGATGAGGTCGTCGGTCTTGATCGTTACCATGGTCGGTCCCTGAGACAATTTGTCCGCCCCTTTAGCCGATGACAGGCGGGTTTCCAGCCGCTAACCGCCACGCCGTGTTCCGGGGGCTGATCCTTTCGCATCGCTGGTGGGCGGCGGCGCTGATTGCGCTGGCGCTGGCGATGAAGCTTGTCGTGCCGGCGGGGTATATGCCGGTGCAGCAGGCTGGCACGATCACCGTGATGGTATGTACCGGCATGGGCCAGCAGCAAGTCGAGATCGACGTGCCGGGGATGCCCACGAAACCGGACGGCGCGAGCCGGGTGGCGGGGCAGCCTTGTACATTTGCCGGGCTGGGGCTGGATATGCTGCCGGGGGTGGACCCGGTGCTGCTGGCCGGGGCGCTGGCGTTCATCCTCGCGCTGGGGTTTGCCGGGGTTGCGGTTCCGCGCGTTGCCCGGGCGCGGCAGTTGTGGCCGCCGATGCGCGGGCCGCCGGTTTTTTCCTGATCCTTTCGACCGTTTTGAATAGCTAGCGCCTCACCGCGTCAGCGCGCCTTGCGGTCACCCTCACCCTTCCGGCGCTTCGCGCCTCCCTCCCTCTCCCAATGGGAGAGGGAAGGGGCCCGCCGCCGAAGGCGGTGGGAAGGGTGAGGGTGACGCGGGCGACGGCCGGTGGTGCGCCGATCAGGAATGCAAATCTTATGAAGACCCATTTTTCGGCCGCGTTGCTTGCGGCCAGCTGCCTTGCGACTCCGGCCCTTGCCGATGACAGCGATCAGGTGCCGGTGATCATCGTCACCGCCAAGGCCAATCCCGAAGACCCGCCCGTCGTCGCCGAAGCCCGCGAGCGGCTGGCGCGGACGCCGGGGTCGGTGTCGGTGGTCGCCGCCGAAGCCTATGAGGATCGGTTCGCGGTCGGGACGCCCGACATATTGCGCGACGTGCCGGGGGTGCTCGCCGCCAAGCGCTATGGCGAGGAGGGGCGGCTGTCGATCCGGGGATCGGGGGCTGGACCAGAGTTTCCACCAGCGCGGCGTGATGCTGGCGCAGGACGGGGTGCCGTTCGCCGATGCCGACGGCTTTTCGGATTTCCAGAAGATCGATCCGCTGGGGGCGCGCTTTGTCGAAGTCTACAAGGGCGGCAATGCGCTGCGCTTTGGCGGGGCGCAGCTGGGCGGGGCGATCAATTTCGTGACGCCCAATGGCAAGACCGCGCAGTCGCCGGTGCTGGTGCGGGTCGAGGGTGGGAGCTACGAGACGGTGCGCGGGGTGGCGCAGGTCGCGGGCACATCGGGCGCGTTCGATTTCTATGCCGGGGTCAACGCCTTCCACAGCGATGGCTATCGCGTGCAGGGCTATCAGGATCAGGTTCGGGGCACGCTGAATCTGGGCTGGTCGTTCGGTGAGGATCATGAGGTCCGCGCGATCCTCTATGCTGCGGACATCTATCAGGGCGTGCCGGGGACGGTGACGCTGGGGCAGGCGCTGACCAACCCGCGTGCGCCGGGGACGACGGTGGTGGCGCAGAACCAGCGGCGCAATCTGGGGACGTTCCGTGGCACGCTCCAGACGCGGTTGCGACTGAGCGACAGCCTGACGTTCGAGGGCGGGGTCTATGCGACGCAGACCGACCTGTATCACCCGGTCGGCGTGTTCATCCTGCAGGACACCGATACGCAGGGCGCGTTCGGGCGGTTCGACTGGAAGGGTGAGCTCGCGGGCATGAAGGCCGATTTGTTCTTCGGCGCATTCTATCGCGAGGGCGGGACGGAGCAGGATCTGTTCGTCAATGCCGCCGGGGCGCAGGGCGCGCGGATTGGCGATGCGCGGCAGATGGCCAATGCGATCGACCTGTTTGCCGAGGGGCGGCTGTTCGTGACCGAGGGACTGGCGCTGGTGGGCGGGGCGAGCTGGGGCCATGCCGGGCGCGATTATCTGAACCGGCTGAACGGGCGCGTGGCCGAGCAGGACTATGAATGGCTCGCGCCGCGTGTCGGGCTGTTGTTCGAGACCGGCGATGCGCAGGTTTATGCCAATGTCACGCGGTCGGTCGAGCCGCCGCATTTCGGGGCGCTGGCGCAGACGAACCTGCTCGGGTCGGTGTTCGTGCCGCTCGATCCGCAGCGGGCGTGGACGGCGGAGATCGGGACGCGCGGGCGCAGCGGCGCGGTGGCGTGGGATGTCACCGCCTATCGCGCGTGGGTGAAGGGGGAGTTGCTGAGCTTCCTGACGTCGCCGACGATTCCTTCGACGATCTTCAACGCCGACGAGACGGTGCATCAGGGGATCGAGGCGAGTGTCGACTGGTGGATCCTGGATGGGCCGGAGGGGCGGTTGCGGCTGCGCCAGACCTATGGCTGGTCGGATTTCCGGTTCGATGGGGATGCGGTCTATGGCGACAATCGGCTGCCGATCGCGCCGGTGCATTCGTACCGGGCCTCGTTGCGGTATGAGGGCGGGAGCGGGGTGTTCGTCGAGCCGAATTTCGACTGGCGACCGCGCGCGACCTGGGCGGACTATCGCAATATGATGAAGGTGCCGGGCTATGCGTTGCTGGGTATCGGCGCCGGGTTTGAGCTGGGTGGGGTGACTTTGTTCGTCGATGCGCGGAACCTGACCGACAGGCATTATGTGTCGGATCAGTCGGCGGCGATCAGCGCGAGCGCGGCGAGTGCAATCTTTCACCCGGGTGAGGGGCGGACGGTGATTGGAGGGGTGCGGGCGCGCTTCTAACCGCCGGTTGGCGACGGGACGGCGGGACAACCGCCGTCCCGGACCCCGCTGACGCTACCTACGCCAAGAATGATTTTCGCCCGGCGGGAGAAGGTCAGGGCCTGCCAGCGGCCGGCATTGCCGGTGGCGGTGCGGCTGCGCAGGAAGGTGAGGTGGAGGAGTTCGTACTGTTCGTCGTCGACGCGGCCTGCGTCGATCAGGCAGGTCCATTGCGCTACGTTCCAGGCATAGTCGCGGCTGACGCCGTCCTGATCGACTGCTTCGCTGAGCCCTTGGTACCAGGCGAGCATCGCCTTGAGCCGTTGCGGGCGCTGTTCGGGCGTGAGGTCGCCGAGCTTGCGGCGGAGGCGGGCGACGTCTTCGTCGCCGGGCAGGGTCTTTTGCTGGACGCGGGTGTCGATCGCCCATTTGACCTTGCGCGGGGTGATCGGGCCGGTGGGCCAGAGGCGGAAGAGTTCGGCGCGGACTTCGAGGAGGAGGGTGACATAGGTGTCGGTCTGGACCTGAAGCATCGCGTCATGTTCGAACAGCGCGGTGAGTTCGGCGAGGGCGGTGGGGTTGAGTTTTCCGTCCTCGCCATGCGCCGCGAGGATGCCGGTGCGGCATTTGTCGCGGACGGGGACTTTCAGGCAGTCCTTCGAGAAGAGCAGTTTGCCATAGGTCGGGGCGAGGTCGCGGAGGGCTCGCTTGAACTTGCGGCGGCTATGGAAGCTTTCGCGCCAGGCGATCAGCTGGGGCTGGAGGCTGCCGGTGCCGTAGTTGCGCTGGGCCATGCCGACCGAGACGAGCTGGCTGTCGAAATTGCCGACGGGCATTGCCCAGCAGCCCATCGTCTCGGGGATCGACGTTTCGCGCATCCGGGCGAAGATCGCGGTGCGGTCGAGGCCGATTTGCGCGAGTTGCTGGGCGGCGTCTGGGGCGATCTGGATGTGGGGGGTGTCGGCGACTTCGCGGCACGGGGGGGCGGTTTTGGGCTGCGGCGGGGAGGGCTGCGAGCAGCGCGGCGGCGATGGCCCAGAGTTTCATCGCCTGCTGTCCTTTTCTTCGTCACCCCGGCCTTGACCGGGGCCCAGCTGCCCTCCCGCCGTTTCAGAAGAAGCTGGGCCCCGGGTCAAGCCCGGGGTGACGAGAGGTTAGAGGACGTATCGGCTCAAATCCGTATTCCGGGCGATGCTCGCCAGCTGGCTGTCGACATAAGCGGCGTCGACGACGAGGGCTGTACCTGAGCGGTCCTCGGCGTCGAAGCTGACTTCCTCGAGCAGCTTTTCCATCACCGTCTGGAGGCGGCGGGCGCCGATATTTTCGATCTCGCCATTCACCTCGGCGGCGATGCGGGCGACGGCGCGGATGCCGTCGTCGGTGAAGCGGACGTCGACCCCCTCGGTGCCGATCAGCGCGCGGTACTGTTCGGGCAGCGACGCCTTGGTGTCCGAGAGGATCGCGACGAAATCATCCTCGGTCAGGCCCTTGAGCTCAACGCGGATGGGGAGGCGGCCCTGGAGTTCGGGGAGCAGGTCGCTGGGCTTGGCGACGTGGAACGCGCCGCTGGCGATGAACAGGATATGGTCGGTCTTCATCGGGCCGTATTTGGTGGCGACCGTGGTGCCCTCGATCAGCGGGAGCAGGTCGCGCTGGACGCCCTCGCGGCTGACGCTGCCGCCGCGCACGTCGCTGACCGCGATCTTGTCGATCTCGTCGAGGAAGACGATGCCGTTCGCCTCGGCGTCGGCCAGCGCGACGCGGGCGACATCGTCCTGATCGAGGCGCTTGTCGGCTTCCTCCTCGACCAGCTTGGCCCAGGCGGCGTGGACATTCATCTTGCGGCGCTTGAGCTGGGGGCCGCCCAGGCCCTTCATCATCTCGCCGAGGTTGATCATCTGCGGCCCCGCGCCGGGGATGTCGAACGGCATGCCGCCCGAGGCTTCGACCTCGATCTCGATTTCGGTGTTGTCGAGATGCCCTTCGTTGAGGCGCGCACGGAAGGCTTCGCGGGTCGCCTGGCTGCTGTCCTTGCCGGTGAGCGCGTCGAGCAACCGGGTCATCGCCGCGGCTTCGGCCTTGTCCTTCACCGCAGCGCGGCGGCGTTCGCGTTCGAGGCGGATCGCCTCTTCCACGAGATCGCGGGCGATCTGTTCGACGTCGCGGCCGACATAGCCGACTTCGGTGAATTTGGTCGCTTCGACCTTCACGAACGGGGCGTCGGCGAGCTTGGCCAGACGGCGGCTGATCTCGGTCTTGCCGCAGCCGGTCGGGCCGATCATCAGGATGTTCTTGGGCGTCACTTCGTCGCGCAGATCGGCCTTGAGCTGCTGGCGGCGCCAGCGGTTGCGCAGCGCGACGGCGACCGCGCGCTTGGCGTCGCGCTGGCCGATGATGTGCGCGTCGAGCGCGGCGACGATGGCTTTGGGGGTGAGGGAGTCGGTCATCTTTTGAATCAAATTCTCTGGTTCGATGCGGTCGATTGAAGTTCGGCGTCGGGTGCTGCGGCGAGCCATGCTTCGGCTTCCGCCATGGTCATGAAGATGCGCAGGCGCGGATGGGTCTGGGTGCGCTCCGCCTGCATCTTGTTGAGGTGGCTGCCGACCACCGATGCGGCGCGGCCGGTGGTGAGCGCCAGTCCGCCCTCGGCGATCTGGGGCAGGAGGTCGGCGACCTCATTGGTCTGAACCGGGAAGTGGCGCGAGTCGATCAGCACGTCGTAATCGTCGCGGATCGCGCGGACCTCCTGTGCCTTGGCACCCGATGCCGCCGCGAAATCGCGCACCGTCTCGACCGTCCACAAGTCGCGGATTTCGACCTGAAGGCGGTTCAGGCGGGGGTTGTAATCGATCCGGAATTTCATGCGGCTGCGTCGAGCGATCCGATGGTGAGGCGGTCGTTGGTATAGACGCACAGCTCGGCGGCGATCGCCATTGCCTTGCGGCACATCGTCTCGGCATCCGGCTCGTAATCGTTGAGCGCGCGGGCGGCGGCGAGGGCGAAATTGCCGCCCGATCCGATCGCGGCGATGCCGGCTTCGGGTTCGAGGACGTCGCCGTTGCCGGTGACGATCAGCGTCGTCGCCTTGTCCGCGACGATCAGCATCGCTTCGAGGTTGCGGAGATATTTGTCGGTGCGCCAGTCCTTGGCCAGCTCGACCGCGGCGCGGAGCAGCTGGCCCTGATGGCGTTCGAGCTTGCTTTCCAGCCGCTCGAACAGGGTGAAGGCGTCGGCGGTGGCGCCGGCGAACCCGGCGATGACGCTGCCGTCACCCAGCGGGCGGACCTTGCGGGCATTGGGTTTCATCACGGTCGAACCCTGCGAGACCTGGCCGTCGCCGGCGATGACCACGCGGCCGCCCTTGCGCACGGAAAGGATTGTCGTGCCGTGCCATTGTATCTTGTCGCTCATGCGCCGGGATATGGGGAAGGGGTCTCGGACTTGCCAAGACCCCCGCCCGAAACTGACGAAGTTCCGCGGAAACGCCGCGATCCTGTCAGCTTCGCGCCCTTATTTCTCGACGCCCTTGATCTTTCCCCATTGGCGCGCGGCGGTGTAGCCGAGATAGCCGGTGCCGAAGAGCGCGTAGAGCGATTCCGGGATGCCGGAGAGATAGGCGTTCATGCTTGCCGCGATGCCCGTGGCCATGTCGGGCTGGACCGCGCCGATCAGGCCCATCGGGATCGCCCAGAGCAGCAGCGCATACATGACGTAGAGGAAGCTGGGGCGGGCGCGGCTGGTCCAGGGGTCGGGGGATTGCGCCTCCGCGACGATTGCCGAGAGCTGGGTGCGGACCGCCTCCATCTCCTGCGTGCCTTGCAGCTTGAGAAGTTCGAGCTTGGCGGCGTCGCGCGCCTTGGGGTCGGGGATGATCTTGTCGATCAGACCGGCGATCGGGCCGATCAGGCTGGCAATGACACTCATGATGGGTCTCCTGACACTGCTGACAAAATTGCGGGCTTACGAACCGATGCGGTTCGCGAGCCAGCCGTAGAGAAAGGCTTCGTTGGCGGGGCGGCCTTCGGCGAGCGCGATGTAGCGTTCGCCCTGCAGTGCCTCGACCGCCTTGAGCAGCACGCGCTCGCCGGGCGGGCCGCGCGTGTCGAGAAACGCGGCGAGGGCGGCGAGGGTGATGGGGCCGATCTGGCCGTCGACGCCCATGTCGGGATAGTCGCGGCCGTTGCGGTTGAGGCCGTTGAGCGCGCGTTGCAGGAAGCGCGCGGCGACCGCCGGGCCCATGTTGACGCCGGTGTCGAACAGTTCGGCGGCGAGCGCGGGCGCGCGCTGCGCGACCTGGTCGAAGCGCGGACGCAGCCAGTAGAGGCGGCGGTAGATGGCGGCGGCTTCGCTGCGGGGAAAGACGCGCATGTCGCCGGAATAGCCGTGGGCGCGGGCGACCCGCTCGGTCACGCCCCAGCGCGTCGGGCCGCCACGGTCGGCGGGGTGGTCGCTATAGCCGCCCTCTCGGGCGATCACGTCGTCGATCAGTTGGTCGATGGTCATGATTTGTTCCTCTTTGCCGACTCGCGATAACCTATATGGTTCGTTGTAGGAAAGGGGGTTTTTCGCTGAGGCACATCGGGCCTCGCCGTCCGGCAGGCAGGCAGAAGAAGCTGGGCCCCGGCTCAAGGCCGGGGTGACGAGAGGGTGGGGAGCGGTTAGACGGGCGCATGGCCAAGACACGACCCGATCAGCTGCTCGTCGAACGCGGGCTTGCCGAGAGCCGCACGCGGGCGCAGGCGTTGATCCTGGCGGGGCTGGTGTTCAGCGGCGACAAGCGCGTGGACAAGCCGGGCCAGCCGATCGCGCCCGATGCGCCGCTGATGGTGAAGGGCCGCGACCATCCCTGGGTGTCGCGCGGCGGGGTCAAGCTGGCGCATGCGCTCGACCATTTCGGGATCGACCCTGCGGGTATGGTGGCGATCGATGTGGGGTCGTCGACCGGGGGCTTTACCGATGTGCTGCTGAGCCGGGGGGCGACCCGCGTCTATGCGGTGGACAGCGGGACCAACCAGCTGGCGTGGAAGCTGCGGCAGGACGAGCGCGTGGTGGTGCATGAGCAGACCAGCGCGCGGGTGCTGACCGCGGCGCACATTCCCGAGTCCGTAGACATCGTGGTGTGCGATGCGAGCTTCATTTCGCTGTCCAAGGTGCTGGAGCGGCCGTTCGCGTTCGTGCGCGAAGGGGCGTGGGTGGTCGCGCTGATCAAGCCGCAGTTCGAGGCGGGGCGCGGCGAGGTCGGCAAGGGCGGCGTGGTGCGCGATGCCGCGGTGCATGAGCGGGTGTGCGGTGAGGTTGTGGCGTGGCTGGAAGAGCTGGGCTGGAGCGTCGCGGGGGTGACGACCAGCCCGATCACCGGGCCGGAGGGGAATGTCGAGTTTCTGGTCGCCGCGCGCGCCGGGGCGGCGGGTGTGTCACCTTGAATCCCGTTTCGGGTATGCTGCGCGCGATGTGACGAATCTGTGACTCGACATCGCGCGTGGAGAGGCGCAGCATGTCCCTACTCTTGGGGGAGAGTGACGATGCGCATACCGTTGATTGCCACCGCAACCGATCTGCTCCGCGAAGTGCCGGAGGATCCGGCGCAGCGCGAACCGCGAATTCTGGTTTATATCGAAGCGATTGCCGCATGCGGCGTACTGGTCGCCGCGGGATGGGTGATCGCTGCCGGCTGAGCGCGCCGGAACCGCTGGCTGAAACGACCCTAGATTAGTTTCGCGCGTTCGGCGGCGCGTACTGCGGTACGGCCGACGGGCGGGGGCTTGGCCGGGTCGGGCCAGGAGGGCGCGGTGGTCCAGCCGAGATGGGGGAGGCTGACGCTACGCTTGCCCGACAGGTCGGTGCGCGCGACGATCAGGCCCTTTTCCTCGATATGCGCCATCATGCGCTTGGCGCGGCCCATCGAGCTGGTGCCGTAGAGCGCGGCGATGCGCGCGTCCGACGGGCAGGGCTCGCCCGCGCGCGCAGCCTTGGCGATGCCGAGGAAGGGGGCGAGCATCTCTTCTGGCAGCGACGCGGCGAGGGTGAGCGCGTCGTCCCAGCCGGTGCGGTCGGTGATCCCGGCGCGGGCGAGCGCGAGCGCACTGCGGAAGGCGGGCAAGTCCATGCCCGGATCGACGCCGCGCATTTTGCAGCGCACGCCATAGTCCTGAAAGATCGTGGCGAGCGGGGCGCGGCTGTCCTCTGACCCGATTTCGGCGAGGATCGCGCGGCGGATCTCTTCCTGTTCGCCTTCCTCAAGCACCGGCATGTCGGGGACAGGTGCGGGCGCGGGGGTGGCGACGGCGCGCATCAGATCGGCCATCGGCACCGGGGCGGGGGGCGGCGGGGGTGGTAGCTCGTCCTCAGTCGGCGGGGCGAAGAGCATGTCGCGCATCTCGCCGGTCGGGGCGGTGGGCAGCGGGGTGAGCTTGGGGCTGACCGCTTTCGACCCGGTCTGCACCGCGCCGATGCGGACGCTGATCGGGCGGCGGGTGATCGCCGGGCCGAGCGCGAGGAACTCGCCGCGCGCAAGGTCCCGGATCGTGTCGGCCTGACGGCGGTCCATGCCGAGCAGGTCGGCGGCGCGGGCCATGTCGATGTCGAGAAAGGTGCGGCCCATCAGGAAGTTCGAGGCTTCGGCGGCGACATTCTTGGCGAGCTTGGCGAGGCGCTGGGTGGCGATGACGCCGGCGAGGCCACGCTTGCGGCCGCGGCACATGAGGTTGGTCATCGCGGCGAGCGAAGTGCGGCGGGCTTCCTCGGTCACTTCGCCGGCGGCGGCGGGGGCGAAGAGCTGGGCTTCGTCGACCACGGTGAGGACGGGGTACCAATGTTCCCGCGGGGCGTCGAACAGCGCGGAGAGGAAGGCGGCGGCGGCGCGCATCTGGCCGTCGATCTCGAGCCCTTCGAGATTGAGGACGACGCTGGCGCGGTGCTCGCGGACGCGCAGCGCGAGGCGGGCGAGTTCGGTGAGGCTATATTCGGCGGCGTCGACCGCGATATGGCCGAAGGCGTCGGACAGGCTGACGAAATCGCCCTCGGGGTCGACCACGACCTGCTGGACGTAACCCGCGCTGCCCTCAAGCAGGCGGCGCAAAAGGTGCGACTTGCCCGAGCCCGAATTGCCCTGAACGAGCAGGCGGGTGGCGAGCAACTCCTCCAGATCGACGGCAACCGGGTTGCCGCCGCTGTCGAGTCCCATGTCGATGCGGGCAGTCATTGCTGGGGGCTTTGGCGTATGGCGGGGGGTGGGGGGCAAGGGGTGATTGGTCGCAAATCCTCCCCGGCACGGGGAGGTGGCAGCGCGTAGCGCTGACGGAGGGGGCCCGAGGCACGGGATCCTTTGCCTCGGGCCCCCTCCACCATGCTGCGCATGGTCCCCCTCCCCGTTCCGGGGAGGAATTTTACTTCTTTAGCCGCTCCGCCAGGAAGGCGAGGATATCGGCCTCCGTCGCGGCCTTGGCCGTCACGTTCGCCGCGACCGACTGGCGCGATTTGGTGGGGGTGTCGTAGCTGTGGGTCGCGCCTTCGAACATGCGGAGCGCGATGTCGTGGCCCTTGGCCTTGCTGCGCGCGACGAAGGTTTCGCAGAGCTTGGGCGAGACCTCTTCGTCGGCGGTGCCCATGAAGACGCGGACGGGGTGGTAGGGTTTGTAGCCGTCCTTGTCGAAACGCTTCTTGAGGCCGCAGCCGGGGTAGAGCGCGACGCCGGCGGCGAAGCCGATCTTGCGCATGTCGCCTGGCTTGTCGTCGGCCATTGCGGCGAGCGTGGCACTGCCGCCGTTCGACCAGCCGAGCAGGGCGACGCGGTTGCCGGTGACATCGGGGCGCGACTGGAGGTAGCGGAGCGCGCCATAGGCGTGGAGCGGGCGGAAATTCACCTCGTCCACCTCGGGCGGGCGATCGGCATAGGTCCCGGCGGCGAAACCGGTGGGATGGCCGACCGCGCCGAAATCATCGACCATCAGCGCGACATAACCATTTTCGGCGAGGAGCTTGCCCCATGCCTTGTGCCGCGAGGCGAGGGTAGAGGCGTCGTACTTGCCCTTGGCGAGGGTCGAATAGGCGCCGCCGCGGCCGTGCATCATCACCACTGCGGGTGCCCTGGCGGGGGCGTCGGTTGGTTTGAACAGATAGCCCTTTACCTGCGTCTTGCCGTCGCGGCTGAGGAACTGGACCTCCTCGACCTGTACCTGCTGGGCGGCGACGGGCGCGGCGATGATCAGGGCGATGGGGGCGAGTAGGTGGCGCATCCTATTTCCTCGCTGGCAGGGTGATGGTTTTCGCCACGCCATCCCGGCGCGGGTCGGCACCGCCGTCGAACTTGCCGTCGCGGATCATCACGCCGTGGAGGCCGGAATCCTCGCCCGATCCGGCGCGGACGGTGACGCCGCGCTCGGCCATTGCGGCGAGCATGGCGGGGGGCGAACTTGTCGGCTTCGCCGTTGAAGCTGGTGCCGCGCGCGACGAGGTTGGGGAGCGCGATGGCGTCGGCGACGGGGAGCTTCCAGTCGATCATGCCCACCAGAGCCTTGGACACGTAACCCAGGATCGCATTGCCGCCGGGCGAGCCGATCGCGCCGGCGAGGCTGCGGTCGGGGTGGAGGATGACCGTCGGGACCATCGATGAGCGCGGACGCTTGCCCGGTGCGATCGCATTCGGGCCGCTGGGCACGAAGGAGAAATCGGTCATCTCGTTGTTGAGGAAGAAGCCATCGACCATTCGGCCGGTGCCGAACAGGCTCTCGACCGTGGTGGTCATCGACACCGCGTTGCCGTCGCCGTCGATGACGATGAAGTGCGAGGTGCCGGCGACTTCGTTGGTGGCATCGATCCGCGCGGTGACCGCGCCGGGGGGCGTACCGGGCTGGGGCGCGGGGCCGGCGCGATCGCCGATCAGCGCGGCGCGGCTGGCGACATAGGCGGGGTCGAGCATGCCCTTGACCGGCACGGTCGCGACATCGCCGACATAGGCGTCGCGGTCGGCGTACATGACGCGGCTGGCCTCGGCATATTTGACCCAGGCGACGGGGTCGTTGGGACCGCGTGCCCCGATGTCGGTGCGCTCGATCATCGCCATCAACTGGAGCAGCCCGACGCCCGATGACGGCGGGGGCGGGGCGCAGAGGATATAGGTGCGATAGGGGTTGCACAGGCCTTCGCGCACGACCGGCTTGTAGGCGGCAAGGTCCGCCTCGGTCATGCTGCCGGCATAGTCGCCTTCGCGCACCCTGGCGACGATGCGGCGGGCAGTCTCGCCGCGGTACATCGCGTCCGGGCCTTGGGCAGCGAGACGGCGGAGGAAGGCGGCATAGGCGGGGTTGCGCAGCGTGTCGCCGGCCTTGGTCTTCGTCCCATCCGCGTTGCGGAAATAGGCGATCGAGTCGGGGGTGCTGGCCTGAGGCGCGGCCGAGTTGATGAAGCGGCCGAGGCGACCGGTGACGGTGAAGCCGTTCGCGGCGGTGCGCTCGCTATCGGCGAACAGATCGCGCCATTTGAGCTTGCCGTGCCTCTCCTGCGCCAGCGCCATCATGCGGACGACGCCGGGGACGCCGGTCGCGCGGCCCGACAGGACGGCGGTGCGGAAGCCTAGCGGCTTGCCGTCCGGGCCCATCAGCATGTCGGGGGTTGCGCCCGCCGGGGCGGTTTCGCGGCCGTCATAGACGGTGACGGCCTTGGTCTTGGCGTCGTAGCGGACCATGAACGCACCGCCGCCAAGGCCGCTGCTCTGTGGTTCGACCAGGCTGAGCATCGCCTGGACCGCCACCGCGGCGTCGACCGCGCTGCCGCCCTTGCGCAGCACGTTGAGGCCAGCTTCGACCGCGAGCGGGTGGGCGGCGGCGACGAAGGCCTGACGCTCCGCAGACGCGGCGGGGGCGGTCGCAGTGGCACTGGTATCGGTTCCCGCGCGCGGCGCGCAGGCGGCTAGCGCGGCGACGGCGAGGGTGAGGGTAAGCGGCTTCAACAGGGAGTTCATGGTTCGATTGCCTTGGCACCGGGACGGCGGGGATCGGCGCCGCCGAGGAAGAGAGAGTCGGTAATCATGATCGACTGGGCGCTGCCCATGGTTTCGTCGGAAGTGATGCGATGCCCCTTTGCCTTGAGCGCCGCAACCGTATCGGGGTTGAACCCGGGTTCAACGCGCAGCGACGCGGTGGTTCCCTGATAGATGCGCGGACGGTGGGTCGCCTCGTCGACGTTGAGGCCATAGTCGATCGCGTTGACGATGATCTGAACCACCGTGGTCGGGATCGTGCTGCCGCCCGGCGTGCCGGTGACGAGCCAGGGCTTGTCGCCCTTGAAGACGATCGTCGGCATCTGGGTGGACAGCATCCGCTTGCCGGGGGCCATCGCGTTGAGCGGGGGCGGGGTGCCGCTGCGCTGTGCCTCCCATGCCTGTTCATGGCTGAAATTGTTCATCTGGTTGTTGAGCAGGATGCCGGTCTTCGCAATCATCACCCCGGAGCCGAAATCGGAGCCGAGCGTGGTGGTGACCGATACGGCGTTGCCGTCGGCATCCGCGACCGAGAAATGGGTGGTCGAGGGGCTTTCATATTTGAGCGGGTCGCCATGCGGGGCATCGGCACCGGGGATCACCTTGTCGGGCGCGATCAGCTTCACCCGTTCGGCGGCATAGGCCTTGGACACGAAGCCCTTGACCGGGGCGGTGACGAAGGCGGGGTCGCCGAGCACGCGGAAGCGGTCGGCATAGGCAAGCTTCATCGTCTCCGCGAGGATGTGGAGCGAGGCGGCACTGCCCTGACCCATCGCCTTCATGTCGAAATGCTCAAGGATGTTGAGCATGTTGAGCAATGTCGCCCCGCCCGCGCTGGCCGGTGGAGGGGTATATACGGTGTGCCCGCGATAGGTGCCGACCAGCGGGTCGCGCTCGACGGCCTTGTAGGCGGCGAGGTCGGCCATGGTGATGAGGCCGCCATTGGCCTTCATGTCCGCTTCGATCCGGCGGGCGATCTCCCCGGTGTAAAAGGCCTTGGCGCCGCCCTTCTGGATTTCGCCCAGCGTCCAGGCGAGGTCGGGCTGTTTCAGCACCTCGTCCTTGGCGTAGAGACTTCCGTCGGGCTTGTAGAAGACCGATTTGCCCGAGACACTGTTGCCGAGCCGCTCGCGGCCCCAGCCAAACACGAAGGCTTCGTCGGCGGTGAGCTTGACGCCATCGCGGGCGAGACGGAGCGCGGGTTCGACGACCTTGGCCCAGGGGAGCTTGCCCCATTTCTTGTGAGCGTGCTCCAGCCCCGCGACGCTTCCGGGCACCGAAGGGGCGAGATAGCCATAGGAAGCGACGCCGCGTTCCTTGCCCTTGTTGTCGACGAACATTGCCGCGGTGGCCGCGCGCGGGGCGATGCCGCGAAAGTCGATGACGCGGACCTGTTTCGCCTTGGCGTCATAGACCGTCATGAAGCCATCGCCGCCGACATTGCCCGCGCGCGGCAGGGTGACGGCGAGGGCGAAGGCGACCGCGACCGCAGCGTCGATGGCATTGCCGCCGTCGCGCATGATCTGAGCCCCGACCGCGCTCGCCATCTCGTTCTGGCTGACCACCATTCCGCGCGTGCCTACGACGGGGGAGTGGATCGAGGGATATTCGAGGAGGTGGCGGCTTTGCGCCAGCGTGGGCGTGGGGAGAGCGAGGGCGAAGGCCGAGAGGCCGAGGGTAAGGGTGCGCAGGAACATGGGATACCTTTCAGATCCTCCCCGTTCCGGGGAGGATTTTGGTGCCTCAAACATCGTCGGCGGAATTGTACACCGCGACGTCCATCTCTCCCTCCCAGCGCGCGACGGCGGTGGCGATGGCGAGGTCCGACGTGACGTTGGGGACGGTGCGGGTCATGTCGAGAATGCGGTCGAACGGGAGGATGAAGCCAACGACGATCGCGGTCTGCTCCGGCGTGATGCCGATGGCGTGCAGCACTGCGGCGAGGACGAACAGCGATCCCGACGGGACCGGCGCGACGCCCATCGCGACGATGGTCGTGGTGGCGGCGATCACCAGATAGTCGGCCATCGACAGATCGACGCCGAATGCCTGCGCCGAGAAGAGGGTGAGCATCGCGACATACATCGCCGCGCCATCCATGCCGATCGTCGCACCCAAGGGCAGGACGGTCGAGGCGACCGGGGGCGAGACGCCGAGGTTGCGCTCGGCCACGCGGATCGCGACGGGGAGGGTGGCAGAGCTGGACGAGGTCGAGAAGCCGACCATGATCGCATCGGCAATGCCGCGGAAGAAGGGAAGTGGCGAGAGCCATGCCATCAGCCGCACGACGATCAGCCCGTGGATCAGCAGGGTGACGATCGCCGAGCCGATCACGACGCAGAGACCCAGCTTGAGCACTGCGAGGAAGCTGGACGGGCCGGTGGTGCCCATCACCACGGCGATCAGCGCGAAGACGCCGAACGGGGCGGTTTCCATCACGAAGCCGACGATCTTGAGCATCACCTCCGACCCGGCGCTGAGGAACTGGCGCACCGGCTCCGCGCCCTTGCCAGCCGCGATGACGCCCGCGCCGACGAGGATCGCGAAGAAGATTACTGCGAGCGTCTTGCCTTCGGCCATCGCGCCGATGGGATTGTCGGGGATGATCTCCATGAACATCTGCGCGGTGTCGGGCGGCGTGCCCATCGCCTTGGGCACCGCCCCCGCGAAGCTTGCGCCGAGGCCCGGGGCGATCAGCGTCGCGACGATCAGACCGGTGGTGACGGCGAGCGCGGTGGTGAAGACATACATTGCCAGCGTCTTGACGCCGATGCTGCCGAGCCTTTTGGGATCGGCGAGCGCGGCAACGCCCGAGGCGATGGTGAGAAAGACGAGCGGCACCACGAGCATCCGGATCAGGCGGACAAACAGCGTTCCGATCCAGCCGATCGACGTCGCACCCTCACCCCAGACAAGGCCCGCCGCAGCGCCCAGAACGAGCGCGGCGAGGATGCGCTTCCACAAGGCAACGCTGAACCACCAGGCGAAGGCGCGCTTGATCGGGCCGCGTCGTTCGGGCGTCTCGGTGGAGTCCGGGGCAGTGGTTTCGGTCATGCGGGGCAGTTCCATTCGGGTTGGCGCGGCTTGGGCAGCGGGCGGCCGGCGAGCGTGCCGGTGAGCTTGCCCTTGTCCACTGCGAGGCGGCCGTTGACTAGGACGTAGCGGACGCCGGTGCTGGGTTCGTCGGGCCGGTCGTATGTGGCGCGTTCGGCGTAGGTGTTTGGGTCCAGGATCGCGATGTCGGCGAACTTGCCCGGCGCGAGGATGCCGCGATCGGGCAGGCCGAGGATTTGGGCAGTCTGGGCCGAGGAGCGCTGAACGAAGCGCTCAGGGCTCATCAGCTGCTTCTCGTGCACGAACATCCGCCAGCCGCGCGCGAAGCTGCCCATGCGGCGCGGATGGCCGTTGGTGGCGTCGGAGGAGGTGACGACCCAATTCTGACGCGCAAAGGCGTCGATATCGGACTGGACCATGTTGAAGCTGGCGATGCTGGTGCCGGGATCGGCGATCAGGATGCGTGCGGCGGCGTCGAGCGGGTCGAGTTTCCACGCGGCGGCGAGGGCGTCGAGGCGCTGCCCCTTGTGCGGGCCGCTGACGAGGAGGATGGCGTTCGCACCGCCGCGGATGCGCAGGCGTTCGGTCATTTCGCTCCGCAACTGCGCGCCGATGTCGCGGAGCCGCGTCACCATCGCCTTGCTCCCGCCCTCTTGCGCATCCGGCGGAACGAGGGCGGCGGCGAGCGAGGTGCTGGAGGCTTCCCACGGATATTGGTCGGCGGTGATCATCACGCCGGACAGGCGGGCGGTGCGGATCTGTTCGATAATGCGCGGCGCAGTGCCCTGTGCATCGACGCCGAGCGCCTTGATATGCGCGATGTGGAGCGGGAGATGCCCCAGACGGGCGATGCGGATCGCTTCGTCGATCGCAGCGGACAGGCCGATCGAGTTGCTGCCCTCGTCGCGGAGGTGGGTTTCGTAGATGCCGTCATACCTGCCCGCGATGCGGGCGAGGTTCGCCACTTCATTCGCGGTCGCGAACATCTGGGGGGCGTAGAACAGGCCGGCCGAAAGCCCGAGTGCGCCATCGCACATCGCACGCTCGACAAGACGCTCCATCTTATAGGCCTCGCCTCCGTCGGTGCCGCTCGGCGGGCTGACGCGGTGGCCGACGACTTGAATTCGGATCGTGCCATAGCCGGTGAAGCTGGCGACGTTCGGGCCGGTCGGGTTGGCGGAGAGGCGCGCGAACAGGCCGGCGATGTCGCTGGCGCCGCCGCCATCATTGCCGATCGCGATACTGGTGACGCCTTGCAGCAGATGGTTGGCGAGCTGGCGCTTCGCCGCGTCGGGGGACGTCGCGTCGGGGCCGCTATGCGTGTGCGGGTCGATGAAGCCCGGGGCGACCGTGAGGCCCTTCGCATCGAGAGTGCGCCGCGCGGTGATGCCGCGCGGACGCTGGCCGACATAGAGGATGCGGTCGCCGTCCACGCCCACTTCCGCCACCCGCGCCGGGGTGCCGGTGCCGTCGATGACCTGGCCATTGATGATGACGAGGTCGATCGTGCGGGGGGCGGGAACCCGGTCCTGCCCCGCCCCGAGGGGCAGGAGCAGGAGCGGTGCCGCGAGAACGCGGACGGCGCGACGCATCAGAACCGCTTGCTGACCGAGAAATAGATCTGGCGGCCGCGGTTGCTGTAGAGTTCGCCCATATAGCCGTTGGAATTGTCGGCAATCGGGGCGAGCTGGTTGAACAAATTGCGTGCGCCGACGCGCAGGCGCAGGCTGTCCATCGGCCCGCCATCGACCTCATACTGTGCGTAGAGGCTGTGGGTCATGTAATCGTCGACGCGGAAGCGGGTGCCATCCGGAAGCGACGCCGAGGTGTCGGTGACCTCGCCGACATAGCCGCCATAATAGCCGAGCCCGAAGCCGTTGTGACGCCAGGTCACGCTGGCCGAGGCGCGCCATTTCGGGCGGCCATTCTGTTCGACGATATCCTGCGCGCCCGCGATCGCGATGGTGTCATCGATCGTACCGGCCGCCTGTGCGTCGATCAGTGCCTGGGCTGCCGGGCTGGGCGTCTGGTAGAATTCGAGCAGGCGCGCAGCGTTCACCCGGACGCTGAAATCGCCGATGCCGGTGTCCTTGACCTGATAATAGACGCCGAGGTCATAGCCCCGCACCGCGCGCGGCGAGAGGTTGGTGTAATTGTCGATGACCTGGATCACGCGACCCACGGGGGCGATGCCGGTGCCGGCAAAGTCCAGAACTTCCTGCGGCGTCGGGGCGGCGCGCTGGACATTGGGGTTGGACGATCCCTGAAGGCGCAGCAGATAGTCGAGGATCAGCGCATTGCCGTCGCCGAACAGGCCGATCACATTCTGTTGACGGATTTCCCAATAGTCAGCGGTGAAGGTGAGGCGACCCGCCTTGCCCATGTTCAGCTGGAACGTGCCACCGACCGAGAGGTTGTCCGATTCCTCCGGCGTGAGCGACTGGCTGCCCGACCGGTTGCTGACCACACCCTGGCTGCGCGTGCAGGCGTCGAAATTGGTGATGCGACCGGCACGGAAGTCGGCTTCGCACTTCACCCAGTCGGTGCGGGTGTTCGACCGCTGGATGCCGTTTTCGAACAGCTGGGGCAGGTTCGGCGCGCGGAAGCCCTGCGACCAGCTGCCGCGCAGCTGGAGATTGGCGAAGGGATACCAGGACGCCGCGACCTTTGGCTTCGCGACCGTGCTGAACCCCTGATAGGATTCGACGCGGCCAGCGAGCTGGAGATCGAGCGAGCGGATCAGCGGCACGTTCATGTCCGGCGCGACCAACGGCACAGCGAATTCGAGATAGCCCGACACGGTGTCGCGAGATCCGCTGCTGTCCGGGGTCGGGCTGGCGCCCATCGTGTCGCTGCCGTTCGAGCTGCCGTCCAGGGCGGTGAACACGATCGTGCCGTCCAGCCGGTCGTCGCGGTCGTCGGCGAAGGTTTCGTGGCGGAACTCGATACCCGCCGCCATGCCGACACGGCCGCCGGGCAGCGTGAACAGGTCGTTCTTGCTGATCTTGAAATCCGCCATCGCCAGCTCGGTCGTGCTGACGCGACCGATGTTCACCATGAAGCTGTCGATCACCGCCTGTGAATTGGGTGACGAATCCAGGCGGCCCGGGTTGAGCGGGTCGCCGCCGTTGAACGGATTATAGGCACTGGCGTCAGTGCGGCTGAGTGCTTCCTGGAACTTGGTCAGGCTGACGGTGCGCATGCTGTCGGAGGTGCGGGCGCGCGAATAGAGCGCGGCGCTGTCGAAGTCGAAGCCGAGCACTTCGCCGCGGAAGCCGGCGAGGAAGCGGGTCGTGTCGTTGCGGACGCTGACCACCAGCGGACCGGCATCGACCGGGCGATAGTCGATCAGCTCGATCGGCACGCCGGTGGTGGCGACGCCGGTCAGGCCGGGGATGCGGAACGCGCTGCCGGTCGGGCCGAACGGGTTGTAATAGCCGTTCGCCGGGATGATCAGCCGCTGGCTGGCGAGCGCGGTATCCTGTTCGCGCTGCGACTGGAAATCGGCGCGATACCAGCCCGCTTCCGCGAAGAATTCGAGCCCGCTGTCGAATTCGTGATTGAGGAAGCCGAACAGGTTGATGCGGTCGTTGCGCCCCTGAAGCGTGCGGACATCGTTGACGTCATATTTCAGGTTGTTGTCGGTCGAGGCGGTCGACAGCGAGCTGTTGTCCCAGCACGTCCCGGCATAGGGCGTCGCGGCGATGCAGCCTTCATTGGTGTTGGGCTGAATATGGAAAATGCCGCTGCTGGTCAGCGTCACGCCATTGACCTGGGCTGCGGTGGTCGATGCGACGTAGCTGTTGGTCAGCCGCTGGAATTCGCCCCAGATGCTGTCGACCGATGTGTTGTCGAAATCGGAATCGCCAGCAAAGGGCGTGCCCGCGACCAGCGGGCGCATGTCGGCCGAGCGCGAGTTGCGGCGGTCGCGCGCATAGAGCGGGTCGCGATGGTTGTACGATCCGAATACCGAGATGTTCGACTTGCCGCCGTTGAAGCGGTGGCCTGCCTCGAACGCGAACTCGGCCTCGACCTGGCCCGAATCCTCGGTAAAGCCGATCTCTGCGGTGGTGCGCAGCCCGCGGAAATTGTCCTTGAGCACGGTGTTGATGACGCCTGCGACCGCATCCGATCCGTAGATCGCGGCGGCACCGTCGAGCAGCACCTCGACGCGGCGGACGCCCAGGACGGGAATGGTGTTGGTGTTGACGCTCTGCACCGGAACGAGGTTTTCGCTCTGCGTGCCGGGGTGGAGGACCATGCGGCGGCCGTTGAGCAGCACCAGCGTGTTGCCGGTGCCGAGCGCGCGCAGGTTGATCGAGGCGGTGTCGCCGCGCGCGTCGTTGATGCCGCCCGCGTCTCGGCTCTCGTTGAAGGCGACGTCGCCTGCCTGCGGGATCGAACGGAACAGCTCGTCGCCGCTGGTGGCGGCGGTGGCGGCGATGTCATCCTCGTTCAGCACGGTGACCGGCAGCGATCCGGCGACGTCGGCGCCCTTGATCTGCGACCCGATGACCACGACTTCCTCGGCGGCCTCGTCCTGCACATCCGCGGCGGTCTGCGGCGCGTCCTGCGCCATGGCGGCGGTGGCGGAGGCGAGAAGCGAGATGCTCCCCAACAGACTTGCGATCCGGATACTGGTTTTCATGATTACACCTTCCCTGAGTTTTGTTCTTTCGTGCCCTGGCGTCTGACGCGCCTTCAGCCCCTCTCTTCGATGATCTCCGCGACGCGCTCCGCGCTGCCTGCGGCGTAGGTCCAGCCCAGAGCGCCATGCCCTGTCGCAGCGATCACGCCCGGCGCGATGGTCCGGGTGATCGGAAGCGAATTGGGGGTCATCGGTCGCAGGCCGGCCCAGCTCGATTCGATTTGTTCATAGTCCGCCGCCTGAGGCAAGGCCGCGCGGGCGCTGTCGACCAGCACGCGCAGCCGTGCCGGTTCGACCCGCGTGTCCCGCTCGCCGAGCTCGGCCAGGCCGGCGATCCGCATACGGTTGCCGATACGGGCGAAGACCACGCGGTTGGCGACATCGGTGATGCTGATGCTCGGCGCGGCGGGGCCGGGCGCAAGGGTGATCGAATAGCCCTTCATCGGCTGAATCGGCAGGCGCACGCCAAGTTGGCGCGCGAGCCGCGCGGAGCCGGTACCCGCGGCGAGGATGATGCGATCGGCACCGACGCGGGTTCCGTCGCTGGTGATCAGCGCAGGACCGGAGCCATTGGCGATGATCCGGTCGATGCCAGTGCCCATCATCGAGCTGCCGCCCGCGCGCAGAAGCGCTTCATGCGCGCTGACGCAGAAGCGATGGGGGTCGCCGACCTCCTCGCCACGGGTCAGCAGCGCGCCGACGATGGAATCGCGCACCGGCGCGAGCATCGGCTCGGCGGCGACGGCAGCATCGGGGTCCAGGATCGTCTGGTCGATGCCGTGCGCTGCCTTGAACGCGGCCATTTCCTGCGCCCCCGCGAAGGACGCTTCGCTGCGGTAGAGATGGATCTTGCCCGGCGCGCCGTGACCGAAGTCGAGCCGGTGGCGCGCGGCAAGCCCCGCCAGTGCCGCACGCGACCGGGCAGCAAGGTCGAGCCCGGCAAGGGTGTTGCGGCGGAAGCGCGCGGCGGTGCCGTTGCGCAGGAAGGCAAGGCCCCACGCGATGAAGTCCGGATCGAGCCGCAGATGGAAGCGCAGCGCGCGATCGAGACCGAGCAGCACTCGCGGTATCTGTGCCAGCGTGGCGGGGCTCGCGAGCGCATCGGTATAGCCATAGCTGAGCTGCGCGCCGTTCGCGAAGGAGGTGCCGAGGCCCGGTCCCTTGGCACTATCGATCACCGTGACGCGGTGGCCGCGTTCGGCAAGCGTCAGCGCCGTGGCCATGCCGACCACCCCCGCGCCCAGCACGATCACCTCACGTGGGTCGGTCATGCCGCCAGCCATGTGTTGCGGTCGAACAGCGTGCATCTCCCCCTGGATACGATTGGATCGACATTCCAATCGCGTTCCCAGATGCGACATTAAAGTGCGCCCCGCCGCGGAAAACCGCGCAATCGCTGCGATAGGTATAGATTTAGGTTATGGCTTTCGCGCGATTATCCTCGAGAACCTGTTCGAAGGTGCGCAGGAAAGCGCGGGCGGCGCGCGACGGCTGGCGCTCCTCCAGCGTCACCCAGGAAATGGTGAACCGCAGCGGCGGGCTGGTCGGTCGCCAGGTGAAGCCCGGCGCGCGCCAGGCTCGTGCAGTAAATTCGTCGATCACGGTGACCCCGCGTTCAAGCTGGGCGAGGCGGGCGGCGATGAAGAAGGTCTGGACCGACACGGTTTCGCGGAACGTGATGCCGCGCGCGCGCGCCGCTTCGGTCAGTACCGCGCCGATCGGGCCGGCGGCGGCGACGCCGATGACGTCGCGGTCGGCGAGTTGTTCGAGCGGGAAACGCGCGCCCGGATCGGGGAACATGCCATCCGGATACTGCACCACCAGTTCGCCCTCTGCCATCACCTCTCGCGCCAGCCGGGATGGGGCGGCGGAGTGTAGGCGATGGCGAGATCCAGCTCACGCTCGATCAGCGAGCGCAGCAGATCGTCATGGTGGTGCGTGTGCACCTCGAACGTGACACGCGGCCAGTCGCGCCGGAACAGCGCCATTGCCTGGGGCACCATGTCGAGCGCGAGACTGGGGACGATGCCGAGCCGGATATGTCCGCCGCCCGAATGCGACAGGTTGCGCGCAGTGATCTGCAGCGTGCCGAGCCGATCGAACAGGTCGCCCGCCTCACGCATCAGCGCATGCGCCTCGTCAGTGGGGATCAGGCGACCGCGCGACAGCTGAAACAGGCGGAAGCCCAGATTGTCCTCGGCATGATGCAGGGTCTTTGACACCGAAGGCTGTGAGACGCCGAGTGCGCGCGCGGCGGCACTGATCGAGCCGTGCTGGTAGACGGCGTGGACGATTTCGAGCTGGCGCAGGCGCATCAGGCAGGGTCAGACATAATGGGGTTCGGGCTTTTCGTGCAGGGCTTCGTAATGGACCAAAGCGGGTTCGGGGCCAAGCGGGACAGGGCGACCGTCGCGGAACGCCCATTCGCCGCGATCGCAGTCCTCCGCGCGGACATAGCCGTTGATGTAGAAGCGACGCTGGTGGTCGGCGGTGTTGCGGCCCGATCCGTGGACCAGATAGGGGCTCCACATCGCGATGTCGCCGGGCGCGAGTTCGAGGTCGACGACGCTGGCGGGATCGATGCCCGCGTCGCGCAGCGCATGGTCGGTCATTTCGTTGCCCAGCACTTCGATATCGGTGTCGAGATCGAGCGGCCCGGCGCGGTGGCTGTTCGGAATCATCCGCATTGCGCCGCTGTCGCGGGTGTGCGGATCGATCGCAAGGCCGGTCTGGATGTAGGAATCGCCGAGGTTGCGATAGGCGGCGTCAGGTTTGCGGAAGCGCGAGTCCTGATGCCAGGCGAAGTCGCCGCGCGACCCCGGTGCCTTCCAGTGAAGCTGGTTGATGATCTGTTTGAGATCGCCGCCGATCAGCGGCCCGAGCAATGCGACCCAGCGCGGATCGAGCCGGACGGAATCGAGCACCGCATTATGGTAGGACGGCCATTGCACCATCCGCACCAGCGGATCGCCGTCGGCATCGGGTGCGATATTGTAGAACAGGTTGCCGTGCCGGAAGCTGCGGCCATGTGCGACACCCTCGGCATGGACGGCGTCGATCGCGGCACCGATCCGTGCCACCTCATCGGGTGAAAAGACGCCGCGGACAATGGCATAGCCGTTTGTCCGATACTGGGCGACATGATCCATGCGGGCCTCCGCTACGCGCTACGCGCACGAGGCTTTCACCGGATCGGAGGTCCGTCAACCCGTTGGCGGGGTCGTTTCCGGCGCGGGTTCGGCGGCATTTGCGTCGAGCAGGTCGGCGGCTGCGTTGAGCTGGGCCGCTTCGTCGGACGAGACACCGGTGGTGTCGTCAGTGCCGCCGCATGCTGCGAGCAGCGCGAGTGGCAGCAGGGCGATGGCGCGCATGATTCCCCCGGAATTGCGCGGGGCCGTCATTGCGACGGCCCCGGCTGGTCTTCAGTTCTTGTCGAGTTCGTCTTCGGCGGCATCGGCAGCATTGCCGACCCGGTCCGCGCCCTCGCCGATCGCCGCGCCTGCACGGTCGGCGGCGTTTTCGGCCGTATCCAGCGCACTGTCGGTTGCGGCCTCGACATCGGCGGCGGCTTCGCTCATCGTCGCATTGGCGTCCGCGCCGATCGCCTCGGCGGCTTCGGCAGTCTCGTTCTGCGCCTTGTCGCTGCACGCGGCGAGGCCAAGCGCGGCGACGGCGGCGAGCGGAAGAAGGGCCTTTTTCATGGAATTTCCTCTCTGAAACTTCGGGTCGTTCCGGGCAGGACGCCCGAAGCGAAACTAGGTTCCGTTTCGGAGGAGGGCAATCGCGCATCGACCGGGGCCAAAATGCTTGCCTCAGCGCCCCCATGCGCCTAAATCCAGCCTGTAGTCGGCCGCCCGTGGAGGGCGGCCCTTATTGTTTCTGGAGACTTTGACGTGGCTCAGCCGCTCATGCCGCATGCGACCGCTTCCTGGCTGGTCGACAACACCGCGCTCAGCTTTGAGCAGATTGCCGAGTTCTGCGGGCTGCACATCCTGGAGGTGCAGGCGATCGCCGACGACACCGCCACGACCAAGCTGACGGGTCGCGATCCCGTCCGCGCGCACGAACTGGCGCTGGAAGAGATCGAAAAGGGTCAGGCAGACCCCGATTATCGTCTGAAGATGATGAAGGGCCCCGACCAGATTCGCCGTACCAAGGGTCCGCGCTACACGCCGGTGTCCAAGCGCGCCGACAAGCCCGACGGCATCGCATGGATCATCCGCAACCATCCGGAAATCAGCGACGGCGCGATCGGCAAGCTGATCGGCACCACGCGCACGACGATCGCCGCGATCCGCGACCGCACCCATTGGAACATCTCCAACATCACCCCCAAGGATCCGGTGACGCTGGGGCTGACCAGCCAGCGCGAGCTGGATTCGGCGGTGGCCAAGGCGGCGAAGGCGGCGGGGATCGAGGCCCCGGTCGACACCAGGCTGGAGGGCGATCGCGAGGCGTTGCTGGAACAGCTGCGCGCCGAGCGCGAGGCGGCGTCGCGCGACGCCACGCCCGGGGTCGAGCTGGACCGGGATACGCTGTTCAAGAGCTGATCGGTCGGTTTTTCGGTTTTACGGTATTGTGACGGCGCGTGGACTCGACAAGCGGGTCCCGCGCCGTCAATGTTTCGGGTATGGCCGACCCTGCCGTTTCCCCTGACATCTCGCTGACGCAGGACGAAAGCTTCGTCGCGACCAGCCATCGTGGGCTGACCTATCCGCTGGGCGAGCGAACGCCGGCGGTGGGCGAGGCGATTGCGGTCGCTCCGGGCGTCCACTGGGTACGCATCCCGATGCTCGGGCCGCTCGACCATATCAATTGCTGGCTGGTCGCCGATGGCGATGCGACGACGATCGTCGACACCGGCCTGAATGTGCCGCCTTCGGTTGACGCATGGCGTGCGCTGTTCGACGCGGAGCCGCTGACGGAGCGGCCGCCGGGCCGGGTGATCTGCACCCATTTCCATCCCGACCATATCGGCCTGGCGGGATGGCTGGCGCGCAAGTTCGATGCGCCGCTGTGGATGACGCGGGGCGAGTGGCTGATGGGGCGGCTGCTGACCGCCGATGTGCGCGATGCGGTCCCAGACGAGCAGATCGCCTTCTGGCGCGCGGCGGGATGGGATGACGAACAGATTGCGGCGGCCAGTGCCAAGGGATTTGGCCAGTTTCGCCGGATGGTCGCGCCGATGCCGCTCGGCTATCGCCGGATCGTCGATGGCGAGACGATCGCGATCGGCGGCGGGATCTGGCGGGTGGTGGTCGGGTCGGGGCATTGCCCGGAACATGCGTGCCTGTGGAACGAGGCCGATGGCGTGCTGATCGCGGGGGACCAGGTGCTGCCGCGGATCAGCTCCAACGTGTCGCTCGGCGTGACCGAGCCGGAAGGCGATCCGCTGGGCGAGTGGTTGGCATCGATCGAGAATCTGCTCGAACTCGCCGATGACCTGCTGGTTCTGCCCGCGCATGGCGCCCCGTTCACCGGCCTGCACGCGCGGCTGGCGGCGCTGCGTGACGAGCATCGCAAGCGGCTCGACATATTGGCCGAGCATCTGGTCGAGCCGCGCCGTGCGGTCGATTGTTTCGGGCGGATGTTTCGACGGACGATTACCGGCGACATGCTGGGCCTCGCGACCGGCGAAACGCTGGCGCATCTGCGGCGGCTTGAGGTCGAAGGGCGAGCGGTGCGCGAGGTGCGCGAGGGCGTGTGGTGGTATCGCGCCTCAGCTTGAGCTTTGCTGGTTCGGCACCGGCCCGCTCCCCCACCCGGCCACCCATAAAATACTGACGTTGGGTGGCCGGGTGGGGGAGCGGGCCGAAGCCGCGCGGTTTCAGTGTAACTGAAACCGACTCTGGTTTAGCCTTCGTTGCCGGGGACGCGAATCTGGAGAGCGATGCGATGTGCGACGATCTGACCAACGCCGATAACGAGAAGCTGATGAAGGGCGTCAGCCGCCGCGAGTTCGGCGCGATGGCGGGCGCGGCGGGGCTTGCCGCACTGCTGCCCGCACCGGCGAACGCCAAGGAGGTGAAGGGCCGCGATGTGACCTTTGCGACGCCCGACGGAACCGCGGATGGCTATTTCGCCGCGCCGACCAGCGGGAAGCATCCCGCGGTGCTGGTGTGGCCCGATGTAATGGGCATGCGCCCCGCGTTCCGACAGATGGGCGAGCGGCTGGCGCAATCGGGCTTTGCGGTGCTGACGGTCAACCCCTTCTACCGATCGGTGAAGGGACAGTTCCTGCAGCCTGGCGAAAGCTATGCCGACCCGGCGGTGCGGGCGAAGATCGGGCCGTGGCGCGCGCTGCTGACCCCCGATGCGGTGGTGCGCGATGCGACGGCCTATGTCGCCTGGCTCGACGCGCAGAAGGAAGTGAACGTCAAGCGCGGGGTGGGGACCACCGGCTATTGCATGGGCGGGCCGTTCACCATGCGCACTGCCGCCGCGCTGCCCCATCGGGTGCGCGGTGGGGCATCGTTCCATGGCGGCGGGATCGGCAGCGACCGGCCGGACAGCCCGCATCTGCTGGTGCCCAAGATGAAGGCGCGCTTCCTGTTCGCGGTCGCCGAAAATGACGACAAGCGCAATCCGGGCGAGAAGGAACTGGTGCGCAAAGCGTTTGCGGACGCGGGGCTGAAGGCGGAGATCGAGGTCTATCCGGCGATGCACGGTTGGTGCCCGCCCGACAGTCAGGTTTACGACCAGGTTCAGGCGGAGAAGGCGTGGGCCCGGTTGCTGGCGACGTTCAAGGCGCTTTGATCGGGCTTCAGCTTTGCTGAAACGGGAGCGGGCTGGCCCCGCAACGACAAAAGGCGCTTGACCTCCGGGTCGAATGAGTTCCTAATTTGTTCTCAATCGACTCGGAGGGACGACGATGGCGATCACGCTCTATACGAACCCGATGTCGCGCGGCCGGATCGCGCGCTGGGCGCTCGAGGAGGTCGGCGCCGACTATGACATCGTGACGGTCGACTGGCGCAACAAGACGGCCGAGTTTTTGGCCGTCAACCCGATGGGGAAGGTGCCGACGATCGTCCATGACGGCGTGGTGGTGACCGAATGCGCGGCGATCTGCGCCTATCTGGCCGATGCCTTTCCGGCGGCCAGGCTCGCCCCGCCGGTCGACGCGCGTGGCGCCTATTATCGCTGGCTGTTCTTCGCCGCCGGGCCGCTGGAACAGGCGGTGACGAGCAAGGCGATGGGGTGGAGCGCCGACGCCGATCCGCAGAAGCAGGGGATGCTGGGCTTCGGCAATTTCGACCGGACGATCGACACGCTGGAGGATGCGGTGACGGCAGCGGGCGACGGCTGGCTGGCGGCGGATCACTTCACTGCGGCGGACCTGTATGTCGGGGCGCATCTGAGCTGGGGCACGCAGTTCGGGACGATCCCGAAACGCGATGCGTTCGTCGCCTTCGTCGAACGGGTGCAGGGCCGCGATGCGGCGATCCGGGCGAATGCGAAGGACGACGCGCTGATGGCGGAGTTGCAGCCGGCGTGAGGACTTTGTGCTCCTGCCTGCGCAGGAGCGCCGAGGGTTACCCCACTACCCGCGACCCCAGCCGGGCGGCGAGATATTCGAGGTTGGCGACGCGGCGCCACACCGCGCTGTCGGTGATGGCGTCGGGGTTGAAGAAGCTACGCATC
Organism: Sphingomonas sp. J344; assembly: GCF_024700005.1. Classification (NCBI taxonomy): domain Bacteria; kingdom Pseudomonadati; phylum Pseudomonadota; class Alphaproteobacteria; order Sphingomonadales; family Sphingomonadaceae; genus Sphingomonas; species Sphingomonas sp. J344. Next base: position 2,687,045 of record NZ_JAJONB010000001.1, read on the forward strand.
GCCGGGAAGTCGAGGTCGATGACGCGGCGCATATAGTCGGCGCTCATCGCGCCGCCATGTTCGTCGCCCATCGGACCAAGGCGGCGGCGCAGCGCGTAGCTGTGGCGGCGGAGCCAGACCGGGCGGATCCGGGTCAGCCATTCGGTGCGGCGGTGCGCCAGGCTGGGCGGGCCGGTAAAGTCGTGGCCGTAAGCGGAGGGCTGGGCGGCGAGGACCGGGTCGATCGCATTGAGCAACGCAGCCTCGAACCGCCCGGCATATTTGAGCGGCATCGGGAGCGTCATCGCCTCCGCCACGACGCGATGGTCGAGAAAGGGCATGAGATAGGGGCTGAACCGCGCCTCAAGGCTGATCTCGCGACCAAACAAGGCGCGACAGCGGATGCGGGGGTAGATCTGCTCAACGCGGTTGCGTGCGAGCTTGCCGGTTGCATCAGGCGGGGCGAGCGATGCGCTGATCTTGCCGGAGATGGCGTCGATGAAGCCGCGCGGGTCGAAGCGGTCGGTGGCGTCGGCGGAGGTGAAGCGCGCGAAGAAGGTCTGCGCGATATCGTGCGCGGTGAAGCGGCGGTCGGGGAGGTAGAAGAAATTGCGGTAGATCTCGCCACAGCCCCCGACACGGCGAGCGCGCCATCGGCGTGGCGGGCCAGCTGCGCCGTGCCGTTGGTGCCGTTGTCGAAGATGTTCCCGAAGGTCGGGAGCCCGTCATATTGGCGGTAGTTGCGATCGACCAGATCGGCGAAGGCGTCGGGCGGGACGGTACCGTCCTCCTTGTCGAGCCATTCGATCGGGAAGCCGAGCGTGTCGCCGATCTGCCGGGCGATCACGACATCCTCATCGTCCGGCACGCCGTAGACATAGACGTGCGGGGCGCAGCCGCGATTGCGCAGCGCGGCGAGGACGAGGCGCGAGTCGAGCCCGCCCGACAGCGGCGCGCGGACATTGCCGCCCAGCGCGTCGACATGCGCGCCGACGATTCCGAGCAGCCGGTCGCGGTGGCGCGCGATGCGGTCGGGCAGCGCATCATTGCTGGGCACGACGGGCAGGGGCTTGGCAACGGAATGTCGCACGGTACCGGTCGCGGTCAGCTCGACGACGCTGTTGGGGGACAGCGTCCTGAGCTGTTCGAACACCGTGTCGTCGCCGACCGGCATGACGTTGAAGACGAGTTCGTACACGCCCTGCGCATCGAAGCTGAGGCGCGGGAGGGCGCGGGCGGCGGCGAGGAAGGCGGTGGCGAAGACGCGGTCGTCGGTATCGTGGAACAGCTGGAAGGCGGAGAAATAGTCGCCGAACAGGAAATTGCGGCCATTGCGGCGGACCAACGCGACGAACTGGCCGCCGAGGCGATCCCAGTCGAGCGCGAGCGGGTCCATGTCGAGCAAGGCGGCGAGGGCTGCGTCGCCCATCTTGCCGTCGGCGACCAGGGTACCGGCGACCGCGACGAGATCGTCTCCGCGCTGGAGGATAGCGGGCGGTCCAGCGATGATGTGGCCAGCGTGGAGCAGCGTCCAGCCGGGCAGGCCCAGTTCCGAAGGCTCGGGGAACCCCTGTTCCGAAAGGACTGCCCGTGCCTCGGCCAGCGCGGTCTGCGCGAAGCGCGGGTCGTCGTTCCGGACGAGAAACAGGCTGGCCATGACCGCTTCCTAACCGATCATGCCGTCGCAGGCGCGGGTGAAACGCGCGGCTTGCCCATCGGGCGGATGCCTTCCTCGGCACGCTTCCGCGCGAGATAGGTGTCGAGCCCGATCTGCGCACCGACCAGCATGTAGACGAACGGGTTGAGCGCGATGCCGACGAACAGCGACCCGAACAGATAGATGATGTGCCCATGCTGAAGCGCGGTGGCGAGCGGGGCGATCCATGCCTTGTCCGGGGGGACATCGCGGTAGCGGCGGCGCAGCACCTCCATGCGCAAAATGCCCCCCAGATGGATCATCAGCCAGAGGATGAAGCCGGGCCAGCCCTGTTCGCCGAGCATCTCGAAAAAGGCCGAGTGATAGGCGCGTGCCTTGTCGATTTCGGGCGTGCGAACGACGGTCTGGTTGGGGCCGTCACCGACGATCGAGACCTTGTCGTATTTGATCTCATTCTGGCGGTAGGCTTCGAACCCGCCACCCATCGGGTGAGTCTTGACGTAGTCCCAGGTCCATTTCCAAACCTCGATCCTGGTCGACGCGGAGGCATCGGCCCGATAGGTCTGGATCGTTCCCATCCGCTCGGTGAAGGCGGTGGGCAGGAAGGGAATGGCCGCGATGCCGAGGAAGCCGGCGGCGGCGACGTAGAGGATGCGCCGCTTGACGTCGCGCAGCATCAGCACCGCGAGCAGGCCGGCACAGACCAGTCCGGTGCGCGCCTGGGTCCCGATCGGCATCAGCAGGCAGGCGAAGATCAGCGCGTAGCCGAAAGTTTTCACCCGCCAGTCTGGGGGAAGATCGTGCCATATTTGGTGAACCAGAGGATCAGCGGGATCAGGCAAATCGATACGGCGGAGATGATACTGCCTTCGAACAGGCCCGAGTTGTTGTCGACGATCAGCTTGAGCTGGCCATAGCCGCCGCCGCCCAATGCGGTCTTGACCCCGCCCGCGATGATGATCGTCGCGACCGACAGGAGCATGAACAGCAACAGCGCCTCGATCCGCAATCGCGTGCGCAGCGTGAGGGGCAAGAAGATCGCGAAGGCCAATGCCTTCCACACCCAGTCCCATTTGAACGCCGCGTCGATCGGGAAATCGGCGTTGACCGTGGTGTAGTAGCACCAGCCCAGCAAGGCGAGCATCAGCCCCTGGCGCGGCGCGACGCGCATATCGCGCTTGTCGTCCATCGCCGCCCAGGACAGCACCGCGAACGCCACCGCCATTGCCGAAATCGGAAAGGCGTTGAGCAGGAAATAGCTCATCCGCTGGGGCGAGACGATGTCGATATAGACATAGGCGAGCACGAACAGGAACGGCCGGCGCAGGCCGAGCGCGAAGATCGCTCCGAGGAACGCGATGAAGGCAAGATCACGCACCGGGGCGTTTCCAGCTGCGCCTGGGCGGCGGGGGCTTGCCATCGAGGCTGTCGTCATCGACTGCGGGGCTGTTCATCAGACGCCAGGCGACGATGAGCAGCAGCCCGTGGGTCAGCGCGAGAACCAGCGTGTCGATCATGGTGGAATGGCCATATCCGCATCCGGTTGACGGGCCGTTAAGTGATCGCGTGGCATTGGGGCGGGCATGCGGATCCTGCACGTCCTCGACCATTCGCTGCCGCTGCACAGCGGCTACACCTTTCGCACGCGCGCGATCTTGAAGGCGCAGATGGCGCGCGGCTGGACCGTCGCCGGGGTGACCGGGACGCGATACCATACTGGCGATGCGCCATTCGAGACGCTCGACGGGATCGATTTTCACCGCACGAAGCAGATGCGGCGTCTGCCGCCGGTCGTGGGCGAGCTGGCCGAGATCGCGGCGTTTGCGCGGCGGATCGGGGAGGTGGTCGAGCGGTTTCGGCCCGATATCCTGCATGCACATTCGCCGGTGATCGACCCGCTCGCAGCAATGCGCGCGGCGAAACGCTATGGCTTGCCTTTGCTCTACGAAATCCGCGCCTTCTGGGAGGATGCGGCGGTCGGCAATGGCACCGGGACGGAAGGGTCGGCCAAGTATCGCGCGATCCGCGGGCTGGAGACCTGGGCGGCGCGGCGCGTGGATGCGGTGGCGGTGATCTGCGAAGGGCTGAAACGCGACCTGATCGCGCGCGGGATCGACGCGGGCAAGATCATGGTGTCGCCCAATGGCGTGGACCTGCATCTGTTCGGCGAACCCGCCCCGCGCGACGAAGTGCTGGCGGCGCAGCTGGGGCTGGATGGGGCCGACACGATCGGCTTTATCGGAAGCTTCTATGACTATGAGGGACTGGACGATCTGATCGCGGCGATGCCGGCCTTGCTGGCGCAGCGGCCCAGGGCGCGGCTGGTGATGGTCGGCGGCGGGCCGATGGAGCAGGCGCTGCGCGCTCAGGCGGCGGCGTCGAGCGCTGCCCACGCGATCCATTTCGTGGGGCGCGTTCCGCATGAACAGGTCGAGCGCTATTATTCGCTGATCGATCTGCTGGTTTATCCCCGCAAGCACATGCGGCTGACCGATCTGGTGACGCCGTTGAAGCCGATCGAGGCGATGGCGCAGCACCGGCTGGTCGCGGCGTCGGATGTCGGCGGGCATCGCGAGCTGATTCTGCATGGCGATACGGGGACGCTGTTCCCGCCCGACGATCCGGCAGCGCTGGCGGCGGCGGTGGCAGGGGTGTTCGCCGATCGATCCGGCTGGGACGCGCAGCGGGAACGCGCGCGGCGCTGGGTCGAGACCGAGCGTAACTGGTCGTCAAACATTTCACGCTACGAACCTGTTTACCAAAGATTGATCGACGCCCGATCACGGGAATCCAAATGGTTGCGTACACCCTCGTTCAACGTCTGACCCCCAATGCGGCGCTCGCGATCGCCGGTGGTGCGGGCGTGTGCGCGGTGTTGGCGAGCCTGATTCTGCCCGGCGCGCTGCTGGAGGACATGGTGCTCTCCAGCGGGATCGCGGCGTTCGTTCCTGCGGCCGAGCCGCCGCTGGGAACCACCGCGCGGCTGTGCATCGGCCTGTTTGCAGGTGGCCTGATCGCGCTGGTCGCGTGGATGGGGCTGTCGGCGCTGATGGCCTGGATCGATTCGCGCGATGCGGACGGGCCGGAGGGCGAGCGCCGCCCGACCGTGCGCCGCGCCGACGCGCATCCCGACGCGCGCCCGCGCGTGCCGCTGCGCGCCAGCGATCTGGAGGTGCCGGTCTATGGCCGCGTGCCTGTCGCTGAGCCGGTCGTCGAAGAGATCCTCGACCTGGAGGAGGAAGCGCTGCCCGAAGAGCCAGTGATTGCGCTGGGCGCGCCGTCCGAGGGGCGGGCATTCCATGCGCCGCTGCCCGAGGTGCAGGAGCTGCCGGTCGATCTGAACCAGCCGCTATCTGCGTTCGATCCGTCGGCGATTCCCGCCGTGCCGATCGCCCCGCCGCCGCCGGTGCGCCCGCTCCGCCGCCACGCGCCGCGCCTGCCGATCTATGACGAGGGCGAGCGGTTCGAGACGTTCGAACTGACCCCGCCGGTGCGGCCGGCTGCGACGCCGATGCCGCTTCCAGTGCCTGACCCGGAGCCTTCGCCCGCGCCCCCGATCGCGGCACCCCAGACCGATGCGAGCGTTCACGCGCTGCTCGACCGACTGGAAAAGGGGCTGGGCAAATTCGCCCCGCCGCCGCCCGAGCCGGTTGCGGACCCCAGGCAGAAGCTGGAGGACACGCTGTCCGAGCTGCGCCGGATGGCGATGCGGGCGTAACTCAGCTTTCCTCCACCGTCAGCACGCCGATCCGGAGTTCGACGCGGTCGCCAACGCGCGTGCGCGCTTCGACCGTCAGATCCGCGACCAGGTGGCTGCGCAGCGTGAACTCCGCCTCTGGCAGGGTCGCGATCCAGTCGTCGAGAGCCGGGGAGGGGACAGCGGAGAGGAGCAGGTCGTGGCGCGCGCCGGCAAAGGTTGCGCTTGCCCAGCGGGTCCAGCCCGCCGAGACGATCGACAGCTCAATCCCCGCGTCGGCCGCGTGACGGAGCAGCGCACGTTCGAGCAGCACGCCTGCATCGGGACCGCGGCTCATCGTGCGGCCCCCGGACCGGCGGGGTTGCGCGCCAGTTGTGCCTCGATCCACGCGCAGAGTTCCGGACCTGGGTCACGGCCGTTGCGCAGATCGTCCACGAGCCGCGGATCGTTGACCGCCAGCCGCCCGAATTTGGTGCGCGGCATGTCGTAGCGCCGCAGATACCGTTCGATCTTTCCCAAAATCGCCATTGCCTTTCCTCGACTCGCGGGGCCGCTCCCCGACTCATATGTTCTTTAAATGTTCTCATTTCCAACTTGTCTAGGAAAAATCCTGCGGCTATGGATGCGATCATGGACTCAGGAGATCAGCGGCGCGCGTTGGAGCAGGCGGCGGCGGCGCGGGGGGGAGTCGCTGGCGGCGTTGTCGCGGCTGATCGGGCGCAATGCGGCCTATCTTCAGCAGTTCGTGACGCGGGGCAGCCCGCGCGTGCTGGCGGAGGCAGACCGGCGGCGGCTCGCACGTTATCTGGGCGTCGCCGATGCGGCGCTGGGCGGGGCCGGTCGCGGAGGGGCTGGTCGCGGTGGCGCGGGTGGATGCGGGCGCGGCGGCAGGGCGCGGGCGGGTGGTGGAGAGCGAGCGGATCAGCCCGCTGCTGCTCGACCCCGCGCTGCTGCGGAGACTGGGGGTGCGCGCGGACATGGCCTCGACCGTCCGTGTCGAAGGCGCGTCGATGGAGCCGACCTTGTGCGACGGCGACGAGATCCTGGTCGACGGCGCACGCCGCATGCCGGGGCCGCGTCCGGCGATCCATGTCTTTCGCCGCGACGGGATGCTGGCGGTCAAGCGGCTAAGGCTGATGGGGGGCGAGGTCGAACTGGCCAGCGACAACCCCGATTACGGGCGCGAGATCGTACCCGTGCGCGCGATCGAGGTGGTCGGGCGGGTGGTTTGGATGCACCGCGCGCTGGTGTGAGGACGGGTCAGCGGGACTTCCAGCTAAAGCGATAGGTAATGCGACTGCGGATCGGCTTGCCCTCGGCATCCCTGGCGGGCCGAAACTTGGCGCGCGCCTTGATGATGAGACAGGATTGGGCATCAAGCGTCGCCACGCCGCTCGCTTTCTCGACGAGACAGTCCTTAACCGAACCCGCTTCGTCGATCAGTAGCGAAACTGCGGTCGACCCGTCGCGTCCCTCAATGCTTGCCTGGCGGGGATAGTCGCGCGCGGTGACGTAGCGGTCTGGCGTCAACAGCGCGACTGCCTTGGTGCCGATCCGCGCCTGCCCCGCCTCGTCCACGTTCCAGTGGCTCCGCAAGTCGCGATTGCACGTGTCCATCGCCGCCGCCGCCGCCGCAAAGCCAAGTGTCGAGAGCTCGAGAGCGAGCTTGCGACCCTCGATCTGAAGCGCAGGCTCCTTGGCGAGACGGTCGAAATCGGCGCGCGCGATGTTGATCCAGTAGACTTCTAGACCAGACCCCTTGGGCGTAAAGGTCAGCGCGGTCGTCTTGAGATCGCCGACGGTCACGTTGAAATGGGCGGCGTTCTGATACGATCCCTTGCGCGATAGCATCATGTGAATGACGCCACCGTCGATCGAGGGCTTGAAGACAAAGGTCGTCGGCTTCGCCGGATCCCCATATTTCTGATGCGCGGCGCAGTGGGTCTCACCCCAGTCGACCGTCCATTTTCCGTTTGGCGGCAGCGGATCGGTGGGCGTGGCAATCGCGACGGCGGCGAGAAAAATCTCGAGCATTCCGGCTACCTTGCACGGGCAGGTCACGTCCGCAAGTGTCAGCGGCTGCCGCGCATCCGGTCGATCAGCGCGACGATCAGCAGCAGCACGATCCCGACGCCAAGGCCGGCGAGGAAACCGATCGAGGGCTGGCTCATCCGAACGCCGATGACGGTGCCGACGACCAGCGAGAGGGCGAGAAGCGCGCCGCCGGCGATGGGGGCGGGTTTGGGGGAACGGCTCATGCCCCGCGCCATGCCACGTCCCGCGACGGGACGCCACCGTCCCGGTTCGGCACGGGCGATACGGGGCGGAGAGGCATGGTTGACGGAGATTCACCCTCGCGACCCGCAGTGCTGCGCGGATCGGGCAATGCTGGCACGCGCGATGCGTGCGTGCGCGTGAGCTCTAGTCAAGGATTCTCGATGTCGCCCATCCCCTACCTCGCCGACCGCGCCCATGTGTTCGACGCCGCGGACCTGATCCGCGCATTTGGCGACGATGCGGGGCTGGAAGCGGCGGCGCGCGCGGACAAGTTCCGCGACCTGGGCAACCACATCAATTTCTGTCGCTGGCGCCAGATCGAGCGGCTGATCGTCCTGATGAGCGTGAACCGCGCCGTGGGCACTGTGCACTAAATCAGGCAACCACCGCGCCCTCGCCGCGTTGAGCGGGCATGGGGGCGTTATGACATTGCCGCAGATCCTGTCCGTCACCGTCCTGATCGGGATGATGGCGCTGTTTCTGTGGGGGGCGGTTCCGCTACGACGTCGTTGCGGTGATGGCGCTTCTCGCGGCGGTCGCGGCCGGGATTGTGAAGCCTGACGACGCCTTTTCCGGCTTTTCGGACGATATCGTCATCATCGTGGGTTCGGCGCTGGTGCTGTCGGGCGCGGTGCAGCGATCGGGCGTGGTCGAACGGCTGATGCGGCACTTGCAGAAGCGGGTGACGCGGGTCCGCTCGCAACTGCTGTTGCTTTCTGCCAGCGTCGGGTTCGGATCGGCCCTGGTCAAGAATATCGGCGCGCTGGCGATGATGATGCCCGCCGCATTCCAGATGGCAAAGAAGTCGAACAGTTCGCCCAGCGTCTTCCTGATGCCGATGGCCTTCGCCTCGCTGCTCGGGGGACTGATCACCCTGATCGGCACTTCGCCCAACATCATCGTCAGCCGGGTGCGCGAGGAGATGACCGGCGAGCCGTTCGGCATGTTCGACTATGCACCCGTCGGGATCGGGCTGACGCTGGTCGGGCTCGTCTTTCTGCGCTTCGGCTATCGTCTGCTGCCCGCCGACCGGCGCGCCGCACCGACAATGGGCGAGGCGCTCGACATCCATGACTATGCGACCGAGGCGAAGATCGTCGAACAATCGGCACCCAATGGCGAGCGGGTCGCTGACTTTATCGAGCGACACGAACAGGAGGTGACGATCACCATGTTCCTGCGCGATGGCGTGCGCGCGACGCCCCTCGCCGATACGGTGCTGCACGAGGGCGATATCCTGATCCTGGGCGGACCCCCCGACAGCCTGGAGCGGGTGATCGCGCGCGACAAGCTGGACTTTGTCGGCACGAGCGAGGCGCCCGAAAGCCCGGAAGGCGAGGAGATCGGCGTGATCGAGGCGGTGGTCTCCGCCGGGTCACCGCTGGTCGGCGGCACGGCGGGGTCGCTGATGCTGCGCCAGCGCTATGGCATCAACCTGATCGCGGTGTCGCGCCAGGGCGAACGGATCGTCCGGCGCATGCCCAATGTCGTGTTCCGCGCGGGCGACGTGGTGGTGCTGCAGGGGCCGCTCGGCATCCTGCCCCAGACGCTGAACGAACTGGGCGCATTGCCGCTGGCGGAGCGCGAATTGCGGCTGGGAAGCGTGCGCAAGGGGCTGTTGCCGATCGCGGTACTCGCGGTCGCGATGGCGGCGACGGCGACCGGGGCGGTGCCCGTGACGATCGCCTTTTTCGCGGCGGCTGCGGCGGTCGTGCTGTTCGGCGCGCTGCCGCTGCGTGACGCCTATGACCATGTCGAATGGCCGATCCTGATCATGCTGGGCGCGCTGATCCCGGTCAGCGATACGCTGCGCTCGACGGGGGTGACCGAGCTGATCGGCCAGTGGCTGTCGGTGACGGCCGCGACCTTGCCGCCGTGGGGGCGCGGTCGCGCTGATCATGGCGGCGGCGATGGCGGTGACGCCGTTCCTCAACAACGCGGCGACGGTGCTGGTGATGGCACCGATCGCGGCGACGTTCGCGGGCGACCTGGGGCTGCGACCGGAGGCATTCCTGATGGCGACTGCAGTGGGGGCGGGGTGCGATTTCCTCACCCCGATCGGGCACCAGTGCAACACGCTGGTGATGGGGCCGGGCGGGTATCGGTTCAGCGACTATGCGCGGCTGGGGGCACCGCTGTCGCTGATCGTGCTGATCGTGGGGCCGCCGCTGATCCTGTGGTTTTGGCCGGTCGCCTAGTTGTAGCGACAGCGCGACGTCCCTAGCTCGGATCCGGAACCTGTAGAGGAGAGATCATGCGTACCCCAGAAGCCGTTGCCGGAATGCTTTGCCCCGTGTGCAAGACCGGGCTTCATATGAGCGACCGGCAGGGGATCGAGATCGATTACTGCCCGCAGTGCCGGGGCATCTGGCTGGATCGCGGCGAGCTGGACAAGATCATCGAGCGCAGCGGCGCGGGGGAGGCTCCGGTCGCACCACGGGCTCCGCAATCGCCCCAGCCGCCGCAGGCTAGCCCCTGGCCGCAGCAGGGCGGCGGCTATCCGCAGCAGCAGGGCTATGGCGGCGGATATGGCCATCAGGGCCACGATCCGCGCTATTACAAGCACAAGCGCAAGAAGAGCTTTCTGGAAGAGCTGTTCGACTGAGGCGGCGGACCTTGTGCTCCTGCCAAGGCAGGAGCCCAGGGTTTCGAAGGGAACCGCGCGCGGCTTTGGGCTCCTGCTTTCGCAGGAGCCCAGAATTGCGTCTGCGCGCTAACCCAGCGCGCCGACCAGCGACTTCACTTCCATGAATTCCGCCAGGCCGTATTTGCCGTGCTCGCGGCCATTGCCGCTCTGCTTGTAGCCGCCGAAGGGCAGGTCGGGGTTGGGCTGGCCGCCATTGATATAGACCATGCCGGCGCGCAGGCGTGGCGCGACGCGCTTGACCGCTTCGGGGGAGCCGAACACCACCGCCGACAGGCCATAATCGGTGTCGTTGGCGATGCGAACGGCGTCTTCCTCGGTCTCATAGGGGATGATCGTGACGACCGGGCCGAAGATTTCCTCGCGCGCGATGGTCATGTCGTTGCCGACGCCGGAAAACAGGGTCGGCTTGACGAAATAGCCGGTCTCGATCCCGTCGGGTCGGCCGGGACCTCCGGTTTCCAGCGTCGCGCCCTCCTCCATTCCCTTGCGAATCAGGCCCTGAATCTTCTCCCACTGCGCCTTGTTGACCACCGGGCCGAGATGCCGGCCTTCCTCGGCGGGATTGCCGCAGGTGGTGGCCTTCATCATCTCCGACGCGGCGGCGGCGGCTTCCTTCTCCAGCGCGGCGGGGACGAGCAGGCGCGCGGGGGGCGATGCAGCTCTGGCCCGAGTTCATCAGCACGCTGAACAGCGTCCCCTTGACCGCGGCGCCGACATCCGCGCCTTCAAGCATCAGCGAGGGGGACTTGCCGCCCAGTTCCTGATGGACGCGCTTGACCGTGTCAGCAGCGTTCTTGGCGACCGCGATCCCCGCGCGGGTCGATCCGGTGAAGCTCACCATGTCGACATCCTTGTGCCGCGACAGCGCGGTGCCGACACCGGGACCATCGCCATTGACGAGGTTGAACACGCCCGCCGGCACGCCCGCCGCGTCCATCACCTCGGCAAAGATCGCGGCGCAGCTCGGTGCTTCCTCGCTGGGCTTCAAAATCATCGTGCAGCCAGCGGCGAGCGCGGGAGCCACCTTCGACACGATCTGGTTGAGCGGCCAGTTCCACGGCGTGATCATCGCGACGACGCCGATCGGCTCGTGGACGACGAGGCTGTTGCCGACCTGCTCCTCGAACTGGAATTCCTTGAGCGCGCGCGCGGCGGACATCAGGTGACCGATGCCCGATCCGACCTGCGCGGTCCTGGCGAGGCTGAGCGGCGCGCCCATCTCGGCGCTGATCGCCAGTGCCATGTCCTCGGTGCGCTTCTTATACTCCTCCAGCACCCGCTCGATCAACGCGAGCCGCTCCTCGACGCTGGTGCGTCCGAAACTCTCGAACGCGGCCCTGGCTGCGGCGACCGCCTTGTCGACATCGGCCTGCGACCCGAGGGTGATTTCGGTGGTGGCAGATTCTATAGCTGGATCAATAACTTGATGGCGGGTTCCGCCTTCGCTTTCGATCCATTGGCCGCCGATATAGTGGTTGAGATAGCTGCGCATCCTCGCCTCCGGGAATTTGAGTATCGGGTATGGTCGCTATGTGGCGAGCGGCGGCACGGGTTGCAACCTGAAACCGACTCGCCGCAGGTCAGGGACGCCTCTCCCGGCTGAGCCGAGTGATGAATGCGGCGCTGCGCAATGCCTGGAGCGGGATCGAGGTGAGATCGACCCATTCGCCCTCTGCATGCGCGTTGCCGCCGGCGACGCCGAGACCCGCCAGCGTATCGACATCGGCGGCAACGAAGGCGCTGTCGGCGGCACCGCGGCGGGCGGGGTCCATCTCGGCCATTTCGGGGAGCTTGAGGTCGCGGTTCACCGCGTTGAGCTTGGCCAGCAGCGCGCGGTTGCCGTCGGTCGGGGCCATCGGCGGATAGCCCTCCTGGAAATCGAGCTTCGCGGTGGTGCCGGGCAGATTCTTTGCCGTGATCGCGATCATCGCCGCCCGGGTCTTTGCCTCCTGCTCCGGGGTCAGCGCGCGCAGGTCGCCGCGCGCCACCGCCTCGGCCGCGACGATGTTGGTCTTGCCGCCCGCACTTACCTGATAATTGTTGTCGGCAAGGGTCGCGGGAGTGCCGGCGGCCATTACGCCGACGTTGAAGGTGAGGTTCGGCTCTGGAAGGGTGCGGCGGAATTCGTCCAAGATGCGGGCGAGTTCATAGGCCGCACCATAGCCCAGCGTGGCGTTGAACACGCCGCTGCTGTGCCCGGTCTTGCCGGTGGTGCGCAGCGTCCAGTTGGTCGAACTGCGCCGCGCGATCGTGCCGGTATCCTTGCCCTCGTCGCGCGCGAGATTTTCATATTCCAGTGCGACATCGGCCCATTTTCCTGCGGCGATCAGGTCGCGGCGGGCGACGGCGAGCGGGGCGCCGGTGCGCTCCTCGTCGCCGGTCAGGACGATCTTGATATCCGCGTTCTTGAGCGTCCCCGCCGCCTGCATCGCACGCATCGCGGCGACGATGACGACGATCCCGCCCTTGTCGTCGCCGATGCCGGGGCCGGTGGCGCGGTCGCCGTCACGGACGAATTTCTGGAAGGGTGATTCCGGCTCGAACACCGTGTCGAGATGCGCGATCAGCAGGATGCGCTTGCCCTTGCCGCTACCCGTGTGGGTCGCGACCAGATGCCCGGCACGGCCCGTTTCCTTCATGTCGATCCACTCGACGGCAAAGCCCAGCGGCTCCAGCTCGGCGCGGACCATGGCACCGACCTTGGTCACGCCATCGATGTTGAGCGAACCGCTATTCTGGTTGACCAGCTTCTCCAGCAGCGCGACGTGGCGGTCGGTCTCTGCGGTAATCGTTGCCGCCATCTTGCTTTCGGCAGGGGTCTGCGCGGTGGCGGGGAGGGCGGCGAGGAGCGCGAGCGGCGCGAGGAGCTTCAGCATGGCGATACCCTAACGTACGTGCGGCGAAAGGGAATGGCGCAGTGCGGTTTTCGCCGTTTCGAATGTGCGGTATCGAATCGCTGTTGGAGCGCGAAATTGAACGAAGCGAACATGTCGCGGCACAATGCGCCGCCGGTCTCAACTGGGGTGTCGCATTGCGCCGCGAAATGTCCTGTCAGTAGAATTTAAGCGACGCCAAACGCCGACTTGATGTCCGCTCAGGCGACGAACGTATTTTCGATCAGTCCTTGAACCCGGCGACGCACTTCCCGCCGTCCGGGCCGATCGTCTGGCTGCCGCCTGCATCGCGCGGGCCGGAGCAGAAGCGTTCGGCGATCTTCGGCTCGGCGATCTCGCTCAGCCGGTTGCGGCCGTCGGCGCCCTTGGCCAGATCGAACCCGTCATAGAGCTTGCCCGACGCGGTGAAGGTGCGGAATTTGAGATTGCCGCCGTCGACGTCGACGATCTGGTAGAGTTCGGTCGCCTCGGCGGTGCGGTCGGGCTGGGTGCGGGCGCGGGTGTTGAGGCCGTACATCTTCGATCCGGTGACCGAGACGAGATAGACCGGCCCCTGGATCGATCCGTCCGCGCGCGCCCTGGCGCTGGCCTCGCGGCCCGCCTCGCTGGTCAGGCGGGCGTAGCAATGGTCGTGGCCCTGCAGGACGAGATCGACCCTGCGCGCCTCGAACACCGGCTTCCACGCCGCCTTGATCTTGGCGGTGTCCTTGGGCCGGGCGCAGGTGAAGACCGGCTGGTGGAACAGCACGACGTTCCACTTCGCCTTGCTCGATGCGAGCGTCGCGTCGAGCCACGCCGTCTGCTGCTGCATCGAGCCCAGGTCGATCGCCGCCGTGCCGTCGAGCACGATGAAGCGCACGCCCTGATAATCGACGAAATAGGTGGTCGCCTCGACCGGATCGGTGCCGTTTTTCGGCAGCGCGAACTGGGCGTGCCAATAGGGGCCGAGCACGCGGCTTTCGGTGCCGTCGGGCGCGATCAGGTCGGCATATTCATGGTTGCCCGTCGCCGGAAGCTGCGGGACGCTGGCGTAATTATAGCCGCCCGCCTGGTTCCACTCGCCCCATTCATCGTCATGGTCGAGATCGTCGCGCTGGCCGACCAGATCGCCGGCATGGACGGTCAGGCGGATGTCGCCATGGCCGAGGAACGCCTGGCGGATCACGCGGCTGGCATAAGTGAGGATGCCGTTCTGAACGTCGCCGAGATAGAGGAAGCGAAACGGTCTCGCCTCGGCTGCTGCGGTGCGGAACTGATACCATTCGCTCCAGCCGGCCGCACCCTTGACGCGATAGGCATAGACGGTGTCGGGCGTCAGGTCGGTGAAGCGGAGCTGGTGGTAGAAAGCGCGGCCATAGCTGCTGTCGATCGGCATGGTGATGCCGCTGACGGTCCGGGCCTTTTCCTCAAGCGTCGGGCCGTCGACCGAGACCGCGATCTGCGCCTGTGCGGTCGTCTGCACGGTGTCGGTGCGGAAGGCGACCGCCATCTCGCGCGACGGATCGGCGCCGGGGGTCAGGACGATGCGGTCGGCCAGGTTGCGCGGCGCATAGGGCTTGCCCGGCGAACGGGGGATGGGGGCGCCATCCTCCGTCGTCGTCGGGATCGCGAAGCCGGTTGTCCGGGGCAGCGGGGCCGCTGCCTGTTGCGCCAGTGCCCCGTGGCTCACGGCCGCGACCAGCGCGACCGTGAGGGGAAGGGCGAGTGCCCGGATCTTCTGCGATATCACGGCATCTACCTCCGGTCAGAAATTGGCGCTGACGCCGAACTTGGCGGTCCAGCTATACTTTTCATATTGCAGGATGCGCTTGGCACCGCCGAAATTCTGATAGGCGAAATAGGGCGCGTCGGTGACGTTGATCCACTCCGCGAACAGGCGGACGCCCTTGGTCACGCGATACTTCGCCGACAGGTCGAGCTGGAAATGGTTGTCGACGATGCGATCCTCTTCGGCAGTGTCGGCCAGCTCGTCGAGATATTTGTCGCGATAGGTGCCCGCCACACGCAGCGAGACCGGTCCCTTTTCATAGCCGAGCACGACGTTGAACGTATGCTTCGACGCCGAGGGCAGGGTGATGATGCGCGGGTCGTTCGGATTGCCGTCGATGAACACCGTGCCGGTCGCGTCGGTGTAGGTATAGTTGGCGTTGAGCAACAGCCCGTCGAACGGCGCGGGGAGCGACGCGAACTGCTGGGCAAAGGATAGCTCGATGCCCTTGACCTTGGCGCTCTCGCCATTCTGGAAGGTCACCGCTTCCTCGTAATCGACGCCATAGGCGGTGCCGGGGTCGGTATCGCGGACGGTGACGATGAAATCGTCGATCGACTTCCAGAACACACCGGCGGTGAGCGCCGCGTTCTTGCCGAAATACCATTCCGCCGAAGCGTCGATGTTCCACGCGCTATAGGGACGCAGATCGGGATTGCCGAACTCGGCCTCCAGATCCTCGTTGATCAGGAAGCGCGGGGCCAGGTTGGAGAGCTTGGGGCGGACCAGCGCCTTGTAGCCGCCAAGGCGCAGCACGACGTCGCGCGTCGGCGCATAGCGCAGCGTCACGCTGGGCAGCCAGTCGGTGTAGCTGCGGGTGAAGCGGTTGGGCGTGACGGTGGCGTCGGTGCCGTCGCTTTCGACCAGGAAGCCGCGAATGTCATTGTGGGTGCGCTCGACGCGGACGCCGCCGATCACGCGCAACATGCTGTTGTCCCAGCGACCGAGCAGATAGCCGGCCAGGATATCCTCATCGATCGCATAGTCGGACGATGCCGAATTGATCGCCGAATCGAGTGCGTTGAGCTCGAACCGTGCGCGATTGTCGTTGAAGAACGCAGTGGGTGCGGTTTGCGACGGCAGCGGCAGGATGTTCTGGATGCGATAGGTCTGATCGCCCAGCACGTTGGCAAGGGTGTAGGTGCCGTCATAGCCGTCGAACACCAGCCCGTCGAAATTATAGGACTTTTCGCGCCAGCGCGACTTGATGCCCCCCTGCACGGTGAAGGTGCCGCCTTCGCCGACAAACTCGCGCGATACGTCGGCGCGTGCGGTCCATTCCCTGTCCTGCGAGTCGGAGAGGACGCTCAGCTCCAGCTCGTTGAACGTGTAGCGCGCCGGATCGCTGAAGCGGGCGGTGTTACCCGAAACGGTGAACAGCGGGCGGCGCGGATCGGCATAGTCGAAATTCACATTGACGCCGTGGCCATCGAAGCGCGCGCGGAAGCGGGTCGGGTCAACCGAGCCATTCTCCACCTCGCTCGCATCCGAATAGGCGCCCGAATAGGTGAAGGTCCAGGGGCCGGTCTCGGTCTTGCCGCCGAGCGTCAGCGACTTGATCTGCTGCTCCTCGAACCGGTCCTTCATGCGGCGGCGCACCTCGATGCGGCCATCGGCGTCGGTGAAGAAGGCCGAGGTGGCGGTGCCGGAGGCGGGCGCCTCATCCATGATCAGGATCACGTCGCCGCGATATTCCTGGTCGGAGAACTGGCTGTAGAGGCCACGTGCATAAAGGGTCGTGCTGTCGCCCGCGCGCAGGTCGAGGCTCAGCGAGCCGCCGATGCGCTCACGCTCGACATTATAGTCGCGATACTGGACCTCTTCGGCATAATAGATGCCGCCATCTTCGTTCCAGTCCGCTGCCTCGATATTGTCGGTCTCGAACTTGCGGCGATAATAGCTGACGCCGCCCGCGATGCCGAAATTCTCGGTGATGCGGGTCGAGAAGTCGAGGCTGCCCTTGGGCGTCAGCGAGTCGGCATAGTTGTTGTAGCTGCCCTCCAGCTTGACCGAGAACAGGTCCTTCTTGCGGTCGAAGGCGCTGACGGTGGTGATCTCGATCGACGCACCGAGCGTGTCGGCGTCCATGTCGGGGGTCAGCGACTTCTTGATCTCGATCGATTCGATCAGTTCGGCGGCGACGACGTCGAGTGCGACCGAGCGGACGTCGCTCTCGGGCGCGGGTACGCGGGTGCCGTTGATCGATGCGGCGTTGAGTTCGGGGTCCAGACCGCGGACCGAGACGAACCGGCCTTCACCCTGATCGGCAAGGATATTGACGCCAGGAACGCGACGCAGTGCCTCGGCGACATTCTGGTCGGGGAACTGACCGACATCGTCGCGGGTCAGCACGTTCTGGATACCGTCCGCGGCGCGCTGGCGCGACAGGCTGCTGGCGAGGCTGGCGGCCTGGCCGACGATCAGGATTTCGTTTTCGCCGCCGATCCGCAGCTCTGCAGTCGCGACCGCAGTGTCGGTGACGGTGATGCGCGCGGTGACAGGGTCGGCACCGATATAGCTCGCCTCGATGGTATAGGTACCGGCGGGCACGTCGATGAAGCGGAAGCTGCCGTCGCGCGCCGCTTCGGTCACGCGGTCCAGTTCGATGATGCGGACCTGCGTACCCTGAAGCGCGCGCCCACCGCCGGCATCGGTCACGGTCCCGGTCACGTCGCTTGCGAAGGCAGAAGCAGGCGCGATCAGCGCGGCGGCGAGGCAGGCACCCTGAAGAAAACGAGCGCGGCGAAGAGTCATGATGGTCCCCCGAAATGCGAATCCCGCCGGAGTGGCGGCGACCCGTTCGAGGGGGGCGCTAGGGGCGACTCATGTCATCTGGATGTTAGTTCAGGGACCAATCAGTTTCGGTTGCGTGACAATGGCATGACGGCGACCGAATGGGGCTGTGTCGCGCAAGAAAAACGCCCGGACCCTCGCAGGTCCGGGCGTCCTCGCTGTCCGGCGCCGTCTCCCCCGAGACGGCGACGAAACGGGTCGTCTCAGGCCGAATAGTACATGTCGTACTCGACCGGCGACGGAGTCATTTCCCAGCGCGCGACGTCGCCGCGCTTGAGTTCGACATAGGCCTCGATCTGGTCCTTGGTGAACACGTCACCCTTGAGCAGGAAGTCCATGTCCGCCTCGAGGCTGTCGAGCGCTTCGCGCAGCGAGCCGCAGACGGTGGGGACGAGGCTCAGCTCCTCAGGCGGCAGATCGTAGAGGTTCTTGTCCATCGGGTCGCCCGGATGGATCTTGTTCTGGATGCCGTCGAGGCCGGCCATCAGCAGCGCGGCGTAGCAGAGATACGGGTTGGCCAGCGCGTCGGGGAAGCGGAACTCGACGCGCTTCGCCTTGCTGCCTGCGCCATAGGGGATGCGGCACGAGGCCGAGCGGTTGCGCGACGAATAGGCGAGCAGCACCGGCGCCTCATAGCCCGGGACCAGGCGCTTGTAGCTGTTGGTGGTCGGGTTGGTGAAGGCGTTGAGCGCCTTCGCGTGCTTGATCACGCCGCCGATGAAGTAGAGGCACATGTCGCTGAGGCCGGCATAGCCATTGCCCGCGAACAGCGGCTTGCCGCTATCCCAGATCGACATGTGGGTGTGCATGCCCGAGCCGTTATCTTCCTTGATCGGCTTGGGCATGAAGGTCGCGGTCTTGCCATAGGCATGGGCGACCTGATGCACGACATATTTGTAGATCTGCATGCGGTCGGCGGTCTGCACCAGCGTGCCGAAGGTCAGGCCCAGCTCGTGCTGCGCCGCGGCGACTTCGTGGTGATGCTTGTCGCAGGGCAGGCCCATTTCGAGCATGGTCGAGACCATCTCGCCACGGATGTCGACCGCGCTGTCGACCGGCGCGACGGGGAAATAGCCGCCCTTGGCGCGCGGACGGTGGCCGAGGTTGCCGCTCTCATATTCCTTGCCCGAATTGCCGGGCAGCTCGACATCGTCGATCGCGTAATAGCTGGTCGAGTAGCTGTTCTCGAAGCGGACGTCGTCGAACATGAAGAATTCGGCTTCCGGGCCGACATAGACGGTGTCGCCGATGCCGAGCGACTGGAGATACGCCTCCGAACGCTTCGCGGTCGAGCGCGGGTCGCGCGAATAAAGCTCGCCGGTCGAGGGTTCGACGATGTCGCACACCAGGATCAGCATCGGGGTGGCGCTGAACGGATCGGTCCAGACCGCGTCGAGATCGGGCTTGAGGATCATGTCGGATTCGTTGATCGCCTTCCAACCCTCGATCGACGAACCGTCGAACATCAGGCCGTCGGTCAGCTCGTCCTCACCGATCACCGAAGCGACCATGGTGAGGTGCTGCCACTTGCCCTTGGGGTCGGTGAAGCGCAGGTCGATCCATTCGATCTCCTGATCCTTGACCATCTTCAGAATGTCGGCGGCGGTGTTAGCCATTGGAACCAAGCCCTTTCTGTTTTGTCCTGGTCCGCCTCGGTTCGAAACCGGGTGCGGAGAATCATATTGCGCTGCGGTGCAGCTTCGTGAAATTTTTGCAGTGCGTCAATTCGGCGCGCTGCAGGGGGGTGTCAGATCGCATTCTCGTCACGCTCGCCGGTGCGGATGCGCAGCGCGGTTTCGATTGCGGTGACGAAGATCTTGCCGTCGCCGATGCGGCCGGTCTGCGCGGCGTTGGCGATCGCCTCGACTACGCGCTCGGCCAGAGCGTCCTCGACCACCACTTCCAGCTTCACCTTGGGCAGGAAGTCGACGACATATTCCGCGCCGCGATACAGCTCGGTATGCCCCTTCTGACGGCCAAAGCCCTTGGCCTCGGTCACGGTGATGCCCGACACGCCCACTTCGTGAAGCGCCTCCTTCACCTCATCCAGCTTGAACGGCTTGATGATGGCTTCGATCTTTTTCACGGTTTCTTCCCTTCGTGACGCCGGAGCGAATCCCGACCGGCCCGGTTCCGCCGTCGAAGGTGACGGTGGATTGGATCACGATCAAGCGGAACGCCCCTGTCGCGCGACTTTGCATGGCGCGTGCCAGTTTGCGGATCGACGCAATTGCGCGGAACACCGCCGTCGCGGGTTAACAACTGCCTAACAATTGGGCAGATGCGCGCGTGGCTTGCGCGATTGCGGTGCAGCCTTGCGCGCGGACGGGGTGGGTGTAATGTCCACCTATCACACCCAGTCTCCAAGGATAATCGATGCGCGCTGTTCCGCTTGTTCTCGCCGCCCTGCTCGCCGGCGCTTCCGCTCTGCCCGCCGTCGCGCAGCAGCAGCCCGCGCCCACCGCGCTGCCGGGCGAGGGGGCCGAGGACGCGAAGCTCAAGGCGCTGTTCCATGCGAGCGACGAGGCGTCGCTCAAGCGCAACCCGATCATGGCGCTGTTCCGCGGCGACCTGCGCTATGCCGACCAGCTCGGCACCTATTATACCGACGCCTATCTGGCGGCGGAGAAGGCGGCGAGCGAGGCGGACCTGGCGGGGCTGCGCAAGATCGACCGGGCGAAGCTGACCAAGGTCAACCAAATCGCCTATGACGTGTTCGAGGCGGATCAGACGCGTACGCTCAAGGGTTTTGCGCCCGAGCTGGTCGCGGTGTCCAAATACCTCCCGATCGACCATTTCACCGGCTTTCAGGCATTCTACCCCGGCTTCGCATCGGGCGAGGGTGCGGCGCCGTTCAAGACGCTGGCGGATTACGAGAATAACCTGAAGCGCAACGCCCAATATGCGGCGACCTATGACCGGGTGATCGGCCTGTTCCGCGAGGGGATGAAGCGCGGGATCGTTCAGCCCAAGCTGGTCGTCACCAACATGATCGGCCAGTTCGACAATCTGAACGGGCAGGGGGTCGAGGAGTCGGTCTTTTACGGCCCGGTGAAGAAGTTCCCCGAGGGGATTTCGGCGGCGGACCAGGTGCGGCTGAAGGCGGCCTATGCCGCACAGGTCCGCGACGTGATCGTGCCGGCGCACAAGAAGATCCGCGACTTCCTGGCCAATGAGTATCTCCCCGCCGCGCGTGAGAGCGTCGGGACATCGGCGCTGCCGGGCGGGGCGGCGCTCTATGCCTATGCGATCGAGAGCAACACGACGCTGCCGCTGACCGCCGATTACGTCCATGATCTGGGGCTGTCGGAGGTCAAGCGCATCCTGACCGAGATGGAAGCGCAGAAGGCGAAGGTCGGGTTCACCGGCACGCTGCAGGAGTTCTTCACCCATCTACGCACCGACAAGCGGTTCCAGCCCGAGAGCGCCGACGCGCTGCGCATCGGATATGAGGCGATCGGCAAGCGGGTCGATGCGCGGATCGGCACGCAATTCTCGCTGCTCCCCAAGGCACCGCTCGAGATCCGCCCGGTCCCGGCATATCGCGAAAAAGACCGACGCGGCGGGCAGCTATTCGCAGGGCACGCCCGACGGGTCGCGGCCGGGCATCTTTTACTTCAACGCCTATGACCTGCCGACGCGCTACACCTGGGGGATGGAGACGCTGTACCTGCACGAGGGCGCGCCGGGGCATCATTTCCAGATCAGCCTGGCGCAGGAGAATGCCGCGCTTCCCGCCTTCATGCGCTTTGGTGGGAATACGGCCTATGTCGAGGGCTGGGCGCTCTATGCCGAGACGCTCTACACCGAACTGGATGTCGCGGTGGAGCCGTATCAGCGCATGGGCGGCCTCAACGACGAGATGCTGCGCGCGATGCGGCTGGTGGTCGATAGCGGGCTGCACGCCAAGGGGTGGAGCCGCGACCGGGCGATCGAGTATATGGTCACCAACTCGCCGATGTCGCAGACCGACGCGATCGCCGAGGTCGAGCGGTACATCGCGATGCCGGGACAGGCACTGTCGTACAAGATCGGCCAGCTCACGATCCTGAAGGCAAAGGCCAAGGCGAAGGCGGCATTAGGCGCGAAGTTCGACCCGCGCGGGTTCCATGCCGCAGTGCTGGACACCGGCGCGCTGCCGATGCCGGTGCTGGAGAAGAAGATCGACGATTGGGTGGCGGGGGGTGAAGTGAGCCGGAGCTAGCGGCTCGCCTTCCACGCCGCCTCGACCATCAGCCGTGCCGCTTCGGTGCGTTTGCGGGCGAGGGCGAGGTCGCTGAGGTTGGCGCGCGCCGCGTCGCCAGTGAAGCGGGCTGATGTGCGGGCGGCGAGCGCAATGCGGGCGGGGGTGAGCGCGGCGTCGGGGCGACCGGACTGGAGCAGGGCGCGGGCGAAGGGCTCGGCGACATCGAGCAATTGCGGGCTGTCGGTGCCGTAGATGCGGGTGGTGGCGGCGATGCGTTCGGCGAACAGGCGTGCGCCTTCCTCCTTGCCCTGCATGGTCAGATTGGCGGCGAGCGCGCGGAGCGCTTCGGTGCGATATTCTCCTTCCCACGGGATCATGTCGTTGCCCTCGATCTTCGCGAGCAGCAGGCGGCGGATCGGTTCGCCCTGCGCGGCGCGGCCCTGGCGTTCGAGCAGATGGGCGAGGCGGGCGCGGGCATAGACATTGGGGTCGTCGAACGCGGCGGCGATGTTCATCTTGTCGTCGCTGTCACCGATGCCGAGCGCCTCGCGCGCATGGGCTTCGGCATCGGCCAGCGCTCCCGATGCCTCCAGCGCCTGTGCACGGGCGAGCAGGTAGAACATGCGCCGCCACACATTGATC
Source organism: Sphingomonas sp. J344 (assembly GCF_024700005.1). Classification (NCBI taxonomy): domain Bacteria; kingdom Pseudomonadati; phylum Pseudomonadota; class Alphaproteobacteria; order Sphingomonadales; family Sphingomonadaceae; genus Sphingomonas; species Sphingomonas sp. J344. Next base: position 2,709,585 of record NZ_JAJONB010000001.1, read on the forward strand.
TCTTCCCCGCCGCGCGGACGCGGGCGATGCCATCGGCGGTGAAGGCGAGCGCGTCAGCGACCAGCCCGCGTGCGAGCAGGGTGCGGGTGATCCCCTCAAACGCTTCACGCGAGTCATCCGGCTCGTAATTATTGTAGCGCAGCGACAGCGCCCAGATGCGGCGGTAGAGCAGTTCCGCCTCCGCCAGCCGGTTCTGCGCCTCGACCGAGGCGGCGAGTTCGAGGACGTACATCAACGCGCCATTCGATTCCGGTCCCCAGCGCTTTTCCGCGCTGGCGAGCAGGCCGGTCAGGATCGGTTCGGCGCGGGCGGGGTCGCCGGTCTCGATATAGAGGTTGGCGAGGATCGATCCGGCATTCTGGAGCTTGAGGTCGTCGAATTTGAGCAGGCGGAGATAGACCGGCCAGACGCGCTCATAGATCGCGATGGTGGCGGCGTTGCCGCTGCCGGTCTGGCCGGCGATCTCGACCAGCCGGTCGGCGGCGGAGCGCGACAGGGCGCTGCCCGGGCTGTCGCCGACCAGTTGCTGGACGGCGCGGATGCCGTCATCGACGTCTCCCATCGCGAACATCAGGGCGAGTTCGGCGTCGTCGGGCGGGGTGCCGGGCTTGCGGGCCTTGGCATAGGCGGCGCGGGCACCGGCAAAGTCTCCGGCGGTGCGCAGGATGACGCCCTGAACGCGGTAGAGGTCGCGGACTGCGTCGGGCGCGCGGGCGGCCGGGCGGTCGAAGGCGGCGATGGCGAAGGCGACGAGACGCGCGGCGCGGGGTTTGTCCTGCCCGCCCCAGCTCTGAACGCTGACCGCGCGCTGCGCCATGTCCTTGGCGAAGGCGGTTTCGAAGGCAGGGTCGGGCGCGGCGATGAAGGGTGCGAGGAAGGCCGTAGCGCGCTGCTCTTCGCCCGCGAGAACGAGGCCGTAGGTCATGAAGAACAGGTCGTCGATATCGTCGAGCTCGACCGGGCCGGTTGCGGTCGTGCGCTCCGCTGCGCCCTTCATGCGATAGGCGGCGGTCAGCCACGTCCAGCGGGCGAAGGTTGCGAAGTCGCGCGCCTTCATCGCGGTGCTGCGGGCTTCGAGCCAGCGGGAATAGATTTCGAACTGGGTCTGTCCTTGCAGCTGCGCGACGTCGTCGGCGGGGCCGGCGAGGGTGAGAGCTTCACGGACCAAGGGTGCGGCATCGGCGCGGCGGCCGGCGATGAGGTGTTCGGCAGCGCGGATCAGGAGCGCGTCGGCGCGGGCCTGAGCTTCGGGCGGAATCGCAGGGAGCTGGGTCGGGGGGTGGCCGGCGCGTCCTGCGCAAAGGCGGGAGTGACGATCAGCAGGCCGAGGGCCAGGATGGTGTGACGCATGCGATCCTCCCGCCGGGCCTTGTGGCAGCGGGGGGCGGGAGCGGCAACGGTCGAAATCGGGCAAGTGTCGGAAAAGGCGTCAGAACGGCGGGCAGTCAGATCGCTTGCCCCGCCGCCCAGCCGCTCGACCATGCCCATTGGAAGTTATAGCCGCCGAGCCAACCGGTGACGTCGACCCCTTCGCCGATCGCGTAGAGGCCGGGCACGGCGCGGGCCTCCATGGTTTGCGAGGAGAGGTCGGCGGTGCTGATCCCGCCGATGGTGACCTCGGCCTTGGCATAGCCCTCGGTTCCGTTTGGGTGGAAGGTCCAGGCGGACAGGCGGCGTTCGGCTTCGGCGAGGCGCTTGTCGGCGGCGGACTGGAGTTCTCCGTCGAGCGCCAGTTGCTCGGCGAGCGTGTCGGCGAGGCGGTTGGGCAGGGCGTCGCCGAGCAGCTTGCGCAGGGTGGTGCGCGGGGCGGCGCGCTTGGCGTCGGTGAGCCAGCCGGGGGCGCGGTCAGGGAGGAAGTCGATCTCGACCGGCTGACCGTGGCGCCAATAGGAACTGATCTGGAGGATCGCCGGGCCGGACAGGCCGCGATGGGTGAACAGGGCGGCTTCGTGGAAACTGGTTTTTCCGGCGCGCGCAGCCACCGGCGCGGCGACGCCGGAGAGTTCACGGAACAGCACCTCGTCGCCGCCGAGCGTTAGGGGGACAAGCGCTGGGCGCGGCTCGACCACCTTGAGCCCGAACTTGCGCGCGAGGTCATAGGCGAAGCCGGTCGCGCCCATCTTCGGGATCGACGGGCCGCCGGTGGCGATGACGAGCGCAGGGGCGGTGGCGGTGCGGTCGCCGATGGTGACGCGATAGCTGCCATCGGCGTGGCTGACGTCGTTGACCGGGTGGCCGAGCGCGACCTCGACTCCGCCCTTGTCGCATTCGTCGAGCAGCATCGCGACGATCTGTTTCGCGCTGCCGTCGCAGAACAGCTGGCCCAATGTCTTTTCGTGCCAGGCGATGCGGTGCCGGTCGACCAGATCGATGAAGTCGTGCTGGGTGTAGCGGCGCAGCGCGGACTTGGCGAAATGCGGGTTGGCGGAGAGGTAGCGGTTGGGGGCTATACCCAAATTGGTGAAATTGCAGCGTCCACCGCCGGAGATCAGGATCTTCTTCCCGACCTGATCGGCGTGGTCGATCAGCAGGATGCGGCGGCCGCGCTGGCCTGCGGTGAGCGCGCACATCAGGCCGGCTGCGCCGGCGCCGAGGATGATGGCGTCGTAGGAGGAGGGGGTATTCAGGACGGCGCTTCCCAAATTTGGTCACCCCGGCCCTGTGCCGGGGTCCACCGGGCGTCAGGCGCGAAGCGAGAGGCTCAAGCGCCGGATGTGCGGCACAGTGGACCCCGGCACAAGGCCGGGGTGACGATTGGGGATTTGGGCCGAAGCGCTAACGCAATTTCGCGATCGACAGGCCGTCTTCCTTGGCGCGGTCCTTGACCGATTCCTCGCTGCGGGTCAGCGCCTTGGCGATGGCCTTGAGCGCCATGCCCTTCTTCGCCAGCGTGTGCAGCTTCTGGATCTCGTCCTGCCGCCAGGGCTGGCGGTGACGTTCGAACTTGCCGTCCGCCATGTCAGGCGTAGGGCGGGTTGTGGCGGCCGGTGGGCGATTGCGTGAAGATTTCGCAGCCGGTCTCGGTGATGCCGATCGAATGTTCGAACTGCGCCGAGAGCGAACGGTCGCGGGTTACCGCCGTCCAGCCATCGTCGAGCAGCTTCACATCGGGGCGGCCGATGTTGATCATCGGTTCGATCGTGAAAAACATGCCGGGACGCAGCTCTGGGCCAGTGCCGGGGCGGCCGACATGGACGACTTCGGGCGCGTCGTGGAACACGCGGCCAAGGCCGTGGCCGCAGAAATCGCGCACGACGCCGTAGCGATGCTTTTCGGCATGGCGCTGAATGGCGTGGCCGATATCGCCCATCGTATTGCCGGGCTTCGCCATCTCGATGCCGATCATCAGGCATTCATAGGTGACGTCGACCAGGCGGCGCGCCTTCAACGGAACGTCGCCGACGAGGTACATGCGGCTGGTGTCGCCGTGCCAGCCATCGAGCAGGGGCGTCACGTCGATATTGACGATGTCGCCGTCCTTGAGCGTCTTCGGCCCCGGAATGCCGTGGCAGACAACATGGTTGATGCTGATGCAGCAACTGTGCGTGTAGCCGCGATAGCCGAGCGTCGCGGGTACCGCGCCGCCGTCGAGCATGCGCTGACGGACGAAATCGTCGAGTTCCGCGGTTGTCACGCCCGGCACGACATGCGGCACGAGCGCGTCGAGAATCTCGGCGGCGAGTTTGCCCGCGGCGCGCATCCCGGTGAACCCGTCGGGGCCATAGAGTTTGATCGCCCCGTCGCGGGCGAAATTGGTGTCGGCGGTTACGGCAACATACTCGGTCATCGTCGCCATATAGGCGAAAGGTCGCCGCTTTGCGAGGGGATCGGCGCGCGCTATGGCGGGTTTATGAGCGAGCGCATCTGGACGGCGGGACTTGTGGTGATCGGGGACGAGATCCTGTCGGGTCGCACCCAGGACAAGAATGTCGCGCAGATCGCGGTGTGGCTGAATGTGCAGGGCATCCGCCTGTCCGAAGTGCGCGTCGTACCCGATGTGCAGGAGCGGATCGTCGAGGCGGTGGACGCGATCCGCACGCGATACGACTATTGCTTCACCACCGGGGGGCATCGGGCCGACGCATGACGACATCACCGTCGATGCGATCGCGGCGGCTTTGGGCGTCCCGGTGGTCATCCACCCGGAGGCGCGCGCGACGCTGGAGCGCTATTACGAGACGCGCGGCGGGCTGACCGAGGCGCGGCTGCGGATGGCGCGGGTGCCGGAGGGCGGCGACCTGATTCCCAACCGCATGTCGGGCGCGCCGGGCATAAGGGTCGGCAATATCTTCATCATGGCCGGGGTGCCGCACATCACCGCGGGCATGCTCGATGCGCTGACGGGCACGCTGGAGGGCGGGCAGCCGGTGGTCAGTGGCACGATCGGCTGCTGGGTTGCCGAGAGCGAGGTCGCAGACGTGCTGCGCGCGACCGAGAAGGCGCATGCAGGGGTCGCGATCGGGAGTTATCCGTTCTTCCGCGAAGGGCGGGTGGGGGCGAATTTCGTCGCCCGTGCAACGGACCCGGCGCTGGTCGAGGCGTGCCTGGCGGACCTGACCGCGCAGCTGGAAGCGGCCGGGCGCGCGGTAATGCAGGGCGGGATCTAGCCCGCCGCGATATTCGACGAACGCCCTTGCCCTCGCGCGCTGTGCTGATAGGCTAACACAGCTGACGAGTCAGAGGGGATTTCCATGGCGATGAAACAATGGGTTACGGCGCTTGCGCTGGCCGGGGCGGCGGTGCCGCTGGGGCTGGTGGCGAGCCCGGCGGCGGCGCAGAGCGCGCCCGCGAAGCTCAAGGTCGAGATGCAGTATTTCACGCTGCCCAATGGGCTGCGCGTGGTGCTGGCCAAGGATACGCTGAGCCCGACGGTCACCGTCGGTGTCTATTACGGCATCGGGTTCCGCATCGAGCCGCGCGAGCGCACCGGCTTTGCGCATCTGTTCGAACATTTGCTGTTCCAGGGATCGAAGAACGCGCCAAAGGGCGTGCATATCAGCACGATCAGCAATGCCGGCGGCGTGCTGAACGGGTCGACGCGCTACGACTTCACCAACTATTTCGAGGTGGTGCCGTCGAACGCTCTGGAGCGGATGCTTTGGCTCGAGGCCGATCGCATGTCCGCGCCGGTGATCAACGACGAGGTGCTTAAGAACCAGCAGGGCGTCGTCGGCAACGAGGTGAAGGTCAACGTCCTCAACCAGCCGTACAGCACCTGGCCGTGGATCGACCTGCCGATGCTGGCCAACACCAACTGGTATAACAGCCACAATTTCTACGGCGAGTTGAAGGAGATCGAGGCGGCGACGGTAGAAGATGCCAAGCAGTTCTTCGACAGCTTCTACAAGCCGTCCAACGCCGTGCTCGTGGTGGCGGGCGACATCGACTATGCCGCGACCAAGGCGATGGTCGAGAAATATTATGGCTGGATGCCCAAGGCGCCGCCGGTCAAGCTGCCCGACATCAGCGAACCGCGCCAGACTGCGGAGAAATATCGCGCGCGTACCGACAAGCTGGCACCCAAGCCCGGCTGGGCAGCGGGCTATCATGTCCCCGCGCGCGGCACGCCCGAATGGTATGCAATGGGCCTGATCGACCAGATGCTGGTGAAGGGTCAGGACAGCCGGCTGTACCGCAAGCTGGTCGCCGAGACCGGAATTGCGGGCGAGGTCGGCGGGGGATCAACTTCCCGCTGGGTAACATGTTCAATTATCAGGGGCCGATGCTGTGGAGCTTCAACTTCACGCATGACGCCAATCGCAGCCGCGACGAGATCAAGGCCGCGGTCGACGCGGTGATCGAGGATCTGCGCACCAGGAAGGTGACGCCGGAGGAACTGGCGCGGGCGCGGACCAAGATGCGCTCCTCGCTCTATTCGACGATCGACGGGACGGGGCGGATCGGCCTGATCGACCTGCTCGCCGTCTATGCGCTGTTCGATAACGACCCGAACAAGGTCAATACGCTGGAGGACGGGTTCGCCAAGGTGACGCCCGAACTGATCCAGAAGACCGCGCAGGAATATCTACGCCCGACCAACCGGTCGATCTATGTCATCGATCCCGGTGCGGCCCAGCCTGCCGCGCCCGCCGCTCAGCAAGGAGGCAAGTGAGATGCGCCGCATGATCGCAAGCCTGACGGCTGCCGCCCTTCTCGCCGCGCCGATGGGGGTCGCCGCGCAGGAGCTTCCTTCCACCCCGCCGCCGATCCCGGCGCCCAAGCCGTTCAAGGTTCCGGCGAGCGAAACCTATGTCCTGGAGAACGGGATGAAGGTGACGCTGATCCCCTATGGCGTGGTGCCCAAGGCGGTCGTGTCGCTGCAAACCTATACGGGGTCGATCAACGAGGGGCCGGACACCTGGCTCGCCGGGCTGACGCTCGACATGATGCGCGAGGGCGCGGCGGGGATGACCGCCGCGCAGATCGCGCAAAAGGCCGCCGAGATGGGCGGCGGTCTCGCCGTAAATGCGGGTACGACCACCTCGGCAGTGTCGATCAACGTCCTGTCCGACCGCACCACGGATGCGATCGGGTTGGTCGCGGACGTTGCGCAGCGGCCGGGCTTCCCCGAAAGCGAACTGGCGCGGGTCAAGGCGAACTGGAACCGCCGCCTCGCCATCGCGCTGACGCAGCCGGGGACGCTGGCCAATGCGGCGGTGACGCGCGCCTATTATGGCACCGACCACCCCTATGGCCGGGTGCTGCCGACCCCGGCGCAGTTCGGAGCCTACGACGCGGGCAAGCTCAAGGCGTGGCATGCCGCCAATTTCGGGGCGAAGCGGTCGCACCTCTATATCGCCGGGCGGTTCGATGCGGCGACGGTCAAGGCGGCGGTCGAGAAGGCGTTCGGCGGTTGGGCTGCGGGGCCGGAGCGGGCGCTGATCCCGGTCAATCCCAAGTCCGGGCCGCAAGTATTGCTGCTCGACCGTCCGGGCGCACCGCAATCGACGATCAACCTCGTCTTTCCGGCTCCCGAGGCGGGGAGCGCGGGGGGATATCCCGACGCGGGTGATGAATGCGCTGTTGGGCGGATCGTTCAGCTCGCGCATCACGCGCAATATCCGCGAGAACAAGGGGTACACCTACTCGCCGGGGTCGAGCGTTGCGCTGTTGCCGACCAATGCGGTGTGGACGTTCAACGCCGATGTGACCACGGCGGCGACAGGGCCGTCGCTGACCGAGGTGTTCAAGGAGATACGTGAGCTGCAGGCGACCCCGCCGGGCGACGAGGAAGCGGCGGGGATGCGGCAATATATGGCCGGCCTGTTCGTCATCCAGAACTCCACCGCCGGCGCGCTGGTCAACACGCTGGCGACGCGCGATTCGCTGGGCCTGCCGCGCGACTGGCTGGAAAATTATGTCCCGGCGACCCTTGCGGTGACCAACGCGCAGATCAGCGAGGCGGCGAAGCGGCTGCCGCTCGACAAGATGACATTGGTGGTTGTCGGCGACCTGAAGGTCATCACGCCGCAGCTTCAGGCGCTTCCCGAACTAAAAGGCGTAGAATTCAAGACGGTGACCGTTCCCTGAACGGTTGTTCATCTTGAGGTGGAACTAAAAACGGGGGTGGCGAAAGTCATCCCCGTTTCGTTTCGGGGGTAGATTGAATCATCACTTGAACGTCGCGCGCCAACAACTCGCCGCAATTTCGAGCCATAGCTGCGACGAATCGCGGGTTCCACTTGTTGACCCCCGTTATGACCCACACAGCACATCATGCGCGACCCGCGCTTCGCCGAGCAGTGGCGCTGCTTTTCGCCGCCGCCGCTCTCCCCGCAACCGCCCTGGCGCAGGAGACGGTGACCCCGCCGACCGTGCTGGCCCCGGCCCAGCCTGCTCCGGCTCCGGCACCACAGCCCGTCACTCCACCTCCGGTCCAGACCCCAGTCGCGCAAACCCCGCCGAGCGGGGAGTCGCGCACAACGATTGCTCCCGGCGTCGCCGAGCAGGCCGAGCAGGAGGCGCGCGAGCGTGCCGCTGCGCGACGCGCCGAAGCTCCGGCTCGTCCGACCCGCGCGGTAGAAACGCCGCAGCGTGCGACCCCCGCTGCGGCTCCGATCCCAGCCCCCGTTGCTGCGCCTGAGATCACGCCTGCCGCGCCTACCTCGGCGGATCCCGTTGCGCAGACTGCGCCGCCGGTCGTCGATCCGGTGACCGAAACCGCGCCCGCACCGATCGAGGCCGCGCCGGGCGATGGCGGCACGATGTGGCTGATCCTGGCTGCGCTGGGCGGTGTTGCCGCGCTGATCGCTGCCGCGATGCTGCTGCGTCGTCGTCGTTCGGACGAGCCCTATATCGAGGATGAGGTCGTGGTCGCTGCGCCGGTCGAGTCGGCCCGTGAACCGGTGATCGAACGTCGCATGCCCGATCCGGTGATCCAGCGTCCGGTTGCCAATCCGGTCGCTGCTGCGCCAGCGTTCATCGCGCCGCGTCATGAGCGGGAGCTTGCAGAGCGCCTCGCGCCGGATGCGAAGCCGGTTACGCCCAAGCATGATGAAGCGAAGCCCGCACTGGAGAATGCGGCGCTGTCCGATGCCGACCCGGCGGATGTTGCCGCAGTGCTTGGCGGTGCAAAGCCGGCGGGCGGTCGTCCGCAGCTCGAGCTCGCGATGCGTCCGATCCGGGCTGGCATGAGCCGGCGTGGTGCTACGGTGGGGTTCGAGCTCACCGTCGCCAATGCGGGTGGTGCGCCTGCGAAGGACGTGCAGATTGGCGCGTTCATGCTGGGCGAGCACGGCGCACAGCAGAGCGAAATCGAGCGGATGCTGAGCAATCCGCCCACGGATTCGAGCCTGCCCGCCGCGACGATCGCGCCGGGGGACGGCACGACGCTGGAGGCCATGCTGACGATGCCGCGCGACGCGGTCGATGCGATCGCGGGCGACGATGACGGGTTTACCCCGGTGCTGGTCGCCGATGCCCGCTACCGCCTGCCCGACGGGCGCGAGGGGCGCACCGCTGCAGCGTTCCGCATCGGGCGCGTCAATGGTGGCACGCATCTGGAGCCGATCGCGATCCAGGACGATCCGTCGATGTACGTCGATGTCGAGGCCGAACTGGTCGGAGTACCGGCCAAGCTTTGATGCCTTATCACAATGCCCGTCCCGGTTTGCGCCGGGGCGGGTCGCTTTTCGGGCGGGCCTGCGCATTTTTTGGTGCGCGGGTCCGCCTTCTCCATGCTAGGCGCGGCGCGTGACTGCGTTGACCCTTCGCGCGACCACCGCGCTGACCACGATCCTGTTGCTTGCGAGCCCCGCTGTTGGCCAGGAGGCGCAGCGACCGACGGTGATTACGCCGCCGATCGGGGATTTCGACATCAACCCCAATCCGACGCCGCGTCCGACGCCGACCCCGACGCCGACGTCGACGCCGACTTCGGCTCCCGCGCCGCAGCCGACGGTGACGCCGGTGCCGATCCCGCCGCGCGCGACGCCCACGCCGCGTGCGACGACGGCACAGCCGACCCCGGTGGTGACGCCGCAGCCAGGTGTACAGCCAACCGGGCAGCCAGCGCCGCAGCCGAGCCCAACCCGGTTCGGGCCGTCCGACTTTACGGCGGTGGCGACGCCACAGCCGGGGCCGAGCCCGGCGGTATCTCCTGATGCCCAGGCTCCAGCGGCCGTGCAGAGTGACGGCCTTGGGGCGACGGTCGAGGCCCTTGATGCCTGGCTCTGGCCCGCTCTCGCTGCGACAGCCGCGTTGGCGGTGGGACTGATTGGCGGGCTTGCGATTGCCGGTCGCCGCCGTCGTCGTCGCGAAGCGGTGGATGAGGTGGAGGTGGCCGAAACTCCGGTGGTCGCGTCGCCGCCGACACCGGGACCGCCGGCGCGTGCCGGGGTGGCCAGCCCGCCCGCGCCGCCGCGCCCCGCGCCGCAACCCGCCGCGCCCGCTCCGCGGCCGGCACCTGCTGCGCCAGTCGCGCCGGTGCCGCCACCGCCGGGGCCGCTGGTGACCGAAATCCGCCCGCTGCGCGCGGCAATCCGTGACGGGATGGTGAGCATCGATTTCGAGCTCTACATCCAGAATCGGGGGCCGGAGTCCGCCGACAATGTCCGCGCGGTGCTCGCGCTATTTTCGGCCAACCCGGATCAGGACGCGCAGATTGCGGGCTTCCATGGCGCGGCGCGGATGGCGCCGGGGTCGGAACCGTTCAGCATCGCGCCGGGTGGCATCCACATGCTGAAGGGCCAGGTCAGCCAGGCGGCCGACCAGATGCGGGTGGTCAATGTCCAGGGCAAGCCGATGTTCGTGCCGATCCTGCCAGTCGCGCTCAAATGGTATGCCGGACTTTCGATCCGCACGCTGCGCGATTGCTTCATGGTCGGCACCGTGCCCGCGCCGGGCAGCGATAGGCTGGGGCCGCTTTGGGTCGAGCGGGCGGCGGATGGCTTCGGGCGGTTGGCGGCGAAGCGGTATGTACCGAAGGATGTGGGGTAACTGAATCCTCCCCCGAACGGGGGAGGCGGACCAGCGAAGCTGGTGGAGGGGGCCCGAGGCAAGGGAATCCGACGGCTCGGGCCCCCTCCGTCAGCGCTGCGCGCTGCCACCTCCCCGTGCCGGAGAGGATTTTTGCAGCTCGCCTCAACGAGGCAGCCGCCCAACGAAAAGGGGCGGCCCGTTGCCGGACCGCCCCCTTCATAAGCTGCTGATGCAGCCGCGAGATTACTTGATCTCGACGGTCGCGCCGGCTTCTTCGAGCTGCTTCTTGAGCTTCTCGGCTTCGTCCTTCGACACGCCTTCCTTGACGGCCTTCGGCGCGCCCTCGACGAGAGCCTTCGCTTCGGTCAGGCCGAGGTTGGTGATGGCGCGGACTTCCTTGATGACGTTGATCTTCTTGCCACCGTCGCCGGTGAGGATCACGTCGAACTCGGTCTGCTCTTCAGCAGCCGGAGCCGCGCCGCCGGCAGCGCCGCCAGCAGCAGCAACCGCGACCGGAGCAGCGGCGCTGACGCCCCACTTCTCTTCGAGGAGCTTCGACAGCTCAGCGGCTTCGAGGACGGTCAGTTCCGACAGCTGGTCAACAAGAGCGTTCAGGTCAGCCATTTGATATTCCCTTCAAAAATTCAGATTGGTTCGAAAAATCGCAAATGGACGTCGGCTCAGGCCGCGTCCTTCTCCGCATAGGCATTGAACACGCGGGCGAGCTGCGCCGCGGGTGCCTGGGTGATCGACGCGAGCTTGGCTGCCGGGGCCTGAAGCAGGCCGACAATCTTGCCGCGCAGTTCGTCGAGCGAAGGCAGCGATGCGAGTGCCTTCACGCCTTCCGCGTCGAGCAGCATGCTTCCCATTGCGCCGCCGACGATTTCGAGCTTGTCGTTCGTCTTGGCGAAATCCGTCACCACCTTGGCGGCGGCGACCGGATCGGTCGAATAGGAAAGCGCCGTCGGACCCGTCAGCAGGTCCGCGAGCACCGAGTAATCGGTGCCTTCGATCGCGATCTTGGCAAGGCGGTTCTTTGCGACCTTGTAGCTCGCGCCAGCTTCACGCGCCTTGTTACGGAGGTCCGTCGACTGCTTGACGGTCATCCCGAGGTTGCGGGTGACGACCACCACTGCGACCTCGTTGAAGGTGCTGTTCAGCTCGGCAACGGCCTGGGTCTTCTGAGAACGATCCATGCCTGTCTCCTCACTATGCCCCGGCCAGGGCCGGAGCGGTTACGCCAGGAACCGGGCGGCTGCCCGATCCCCATTGTCCGTGGGGGGCATGATCGTCAGGGCCGGAAGGGTCCGGCGGGCTGACCCGGAGGCTCCGCAATGCGGATACGACCGGCGTAAATCTCTGTCCCCGTCTTGGCGGGAAATTAAGTGCGGCCAAATGCCGCACACCCACTGTCTCGGACGGAACGCGCACCGGTTGCCCGGTGATGCGAAGGCGCGCTCATAGCGGGTGGGGGACAGGAGTCAAGTGTGGGGTAGTCCAATCCTCCCCCGCAAGGGGGAGGTGTCAGCGCAGCTGACGGAGGGGGAGGACGGCGATGCCCTTAAGGCTCAAGCCGCAGTGCTTCCTCCCCTCCGTCGCCTTCGGCGCCACCTCCCCCTGGCGGGGGAGGATTAACAGTGTCACTCCGCCGGGGCGGCCTGGTTGCCCGAGCTGTCGCCGCGCTGGACGCGGGCGGTCATGCCGACCGATTCGGCGTCGTCCTGAATCTGCGCTTCGTCGGGGGCCGCCGGTTCGGCGACCGGGGCGGGAGCCGTGGCGTTGTCGGTGGTCAACGGTGCCGTTTCGGTGACATTCTCGTCCGCCGGCAGGTCTTCGGTCAGCTCCATCGCGTTGACGGCATTTTCGGCGGGCGCGGCTTCCTCCGACGCGCCCGAGCAGGCTGCGAGCGCGGCTGCGGCGGCGAGGGCGGTGGCGAGTTGGATCGTGCGGCGGTTCATTGGCTTTCTCCCCTTGTTGCTTAGCGCGCCGACTGGGCCTGGGTGGCCGATCGCGCCTCGATCTTCGATGCGAGCGTCTTGTCCCAGTTATAGGGATCGCCGCGGAAGTTCATCGTCCCGCTCGCGCTGCCATAGGCGGTCCAGTAGAGCAGATAGACCGCGACCTGCTTTTGCAGCGGCACGCGGGTGGTCTTGCCCCCGGCGACGGTCTCGGCGATCTTTTCCGGCGTCCATACCGGGTCGCCGGTCAGCAGCAGATTGGCGAGCTCCGCAGGCCGTTCGAGCCGGATGCAGCCATGGCTGGCGAGGCGGTCGAAGCGCGAGAAGGTGCCCTTGGTCGGCGTGTCGTGCAGATAGACCGCGAAGGGATTGTTGAAGTCGAACTTGAACTTGCCCAGCGCCGAGTGCGAGGGAGCCTGTTGCAGGCGGCGGTTGGCACCGGTGCCGATGATCTTGAACCCGTTGCGCGCCAGATAGGCTTCGCCCTTCGGGAACAGCTCACGCGCGGCGATTCCGGCGGGAACGTTCCAGGGCGGGTTCACCACCACCGAGTGGATGTTCGAAACGAGCATTGGCGTCTCGCCGCCGCCCGGCTTGCCCGTCACGCCGCGCATCGACATTACCGGGCGGTCGCCCTCGAACACTGCGACGCTGGCCGAGGCGATATTCACCTGAACCCGGTCGGTCGGCATCGTCTTGGGCATCCAGCGCCAGCGTTCCATGTTTGCCATGATCTGGCGGATGCGCCCCTCGACCGGAACGTTGAGCGCGCCCAGCGTGCCGCTGGAAACGGTGCCGGTGGGATTGAGGCCATAGCGGCGCTGGGCGCGGACCACGGCTTCCTTGAGTTCGGCGTCGAAGCTGTCGCCGAGCCGCGCGACGCCGTCATCTTCAACCGCGAGCCGGGCGCGCAGCGCCGCGACGCGCGGGCCGGTCGCCCCGACGCTCATGTCGGGGCCGGCGGCAATCGCGCTCCAGCCGCCCGCGGATTCGATCAGGCGGTAGCGGGCAAGCCCGGCGCGCAGCGTCTCATAGCCCTCATAGGGCGGGGCGAGATCGGCGAACCATTGTGTCAGGCGGTTCTCCGCCAGCGCGCGGGTGAAGCCGGGCTGCGGATCCCATGCGGCGGGGCGCAGCGCCCAATCCTCCTGGAAATCGGCGGTGTCGAGGCGACCGATATGGATCGCGCGGGCATAATCGAGCGCGGCGCGGACGAGGCCGACATCGTCGGTGGGAAGGATTTCCGCCGCCTGGGTCGAATAGCGCAGTCCGTGCGCGATGCGGCCCTGCACGATCAGGCGGCGCAGTTGCTCCGCCTGATCCGCCGTCACGGTCGGCAGGGGCAAGGGAGTCGGAAGCGGCTGGACCTGAAGCGGCGCGCCGGTCGGCGTCGCGCTGGGCGACGGTGAGGGCGAAGGTGCCGCCGTCTGCGCCAGCACGGGTGCGGCGGCTGCAAGCGCCAGAGAGGCCGCGACCAGACGCGGCCCGGGTCGTGCAAACATCGAAAACTGCTTCCTTGTCACCGGTGACGCCGATGATAGGGCGGGCGCGGGTGAATGTCACCCGCTTCCCGCCGTCAGTTCGGCGCAGGCAGCCGCGCCGCGATCCAACTCTGGATGTCGGCCATCACCTTTTCCTTGCCGGTGTCGGCGAGCAGATCGTGATAATGACCGTCATAGAGTTTGAGCGTCTTGTCCGCCGATCCGGCGCGGTCGAAGAAAAACTGGCTGCCCGCGGGCAGGGTGGCGTGATCCTCGGTGCCATGAATGATCAGGATCGGCATCGAAAAGGCGCCGAACGCCACTTCAAGGCGCTTGTCGGCCCTCCACATCTCGCCCACCGTCCGCGCGGGCTGGGTCTCGTCGGCGATCAGCGGGTCGGCGTCCATCATCGCGACATGCGTCGGATCGCGCGAGAAATCGGCGTTCTTGAGCTTGAGCACGCCGAGGCGGGGCAGGAAGCCGCCGATCCATTGCAGCAGGTTGAGCGCGAAGCGTGGCGCGGGCACGCGGAAGGCGAAGCTATGGCAGATCAGCCCGGCGAGCTGCGCCTGATGCTTGAGCGCATAGCTGGTCGCGATCACCCCGCCCGCGCTATGGCCCATCAGGAAGATGGGAAGGCCCGGATGGTCGGCGCGGGCGCGGTCGAGGGCGAGTTGCAGGTCAGAGAGATAGTCGCCGAAATCCTCGACGAAATAGCGTTCGCCGTCCGACTTGCCGCGCCCGCGCAGATCGACCGCGTAACAGGCATAGCCCGCCGCGTTGAGCTGTTCCGCCGGCCATTGCATGTGCCCGCCATGCGCATTGAAGCCGTGCTGGAGGATGACGACGGCCTTGGCGTCGGCGAGCGGCCAGCTGTGCAGGTTGATTCCGGTTCCGTCGGGGTGGGTGATCCTCGTCTCGGTCATGCGCGCCTCCAGATCAGAGTCGGGATCGCTATCACGCAGCCGTAACGACCGCGATTGCATTTTGAGTAAGCGTCAGCCTAGTCGCGCCAGCCGGTTCAAAGCCTCGTCGAGTGCCGAGAGGAAGCGCGAGCGGTCCTGCTTGGCGAAGGGAGCGGGGCCGCCGATCTGGTCGCCGCCCGCGCGCAGATCGGCCATGATCGCGCGGGTGGCGATGGCAGCACCGATCGAGCTGGTGGTAAAGGGTTTGCCATTGGGCGCGAGCACCGCTGCCCCGGCCTTGAGGCAGCGGTCCGCAAGCAGGATGTCGGCGGTGATGACCACCGTTTTCGGCCCGGCACGCTCGGCGATCCAGTCGTCCGCAGCGTCGAAGCCGTCCGAAACGATCTCGCGCGCGATCAGCGGGTGATCGGGGATGCGGATGAAGCTGTTGGCGACGATCGTGACGGGCACTTCGCGCCGCCACGCGACCTTGTAGATCTCGTCCTTTACCGGGCAGGCGTCTGCATCGACGAGGATGTGGAGGGTGGTCATGCTGCGGTCCACACATCGTCACCCCGGCCTTGTGCCGGGGGAAGAACTATAAGCATCGAGTAGGCATGGGGCTACCACGCCCTGAGTGCTCATAATTTCTGGCTGCACTTCGCAGCTATTCCGGTGCATCGGTACAGATAGGAGTCGCGCCGCCAAGATTGGCGGCGCGACTTTAATCACAAGGCTAGCGGATCAATGGCCGCAGCCTACGCTACCACTTTGGCCGTTGCCGCAGCTCCCATCTCCATCGCACCCGCCGGGGGCGAAGGAAGCGAACACCTGATACTTGTCGATCATCAGTCTATCCTTTCGTCGGTTGTTAATTGCTAGGGTCGGGACTCATAACCACCATGTGACGGCTGCGGCGAGGTAGATGGCGCTGAGGAAGTTGGTGGCGAGCTTGTCGTAGCGGGTGGCGATGCGGCGATAATCCTTGAGGCGGCAGAACATGCGCTCGACGGCGTTGCGGCCCTTGTAGAGCGTCTTGGAGAAGCAGCTTTTCCAGCGGCGGTTCGTCTTGGAGGGGATGTTCGGAACGGCACCCTGCCGCTCGATCAGGTCGCGGATCGCATTGCTGTCGTAAGCCTTGTCCGCGAGCACGATGGTGCGCGGCGCGAGATCATCGAGCAACACATCGGCTGCGCGGCAGTCGGCGACCTGGCCACCGGTCAGCAGGAAGCGGAGCGGCCGACCTTCGCCGTCGGTGAGCGCGTGGAGCTTGCTGTTGCGGCCGCCCCGGCTGATCCCGATCGCCTGGACGAGCGCCCCCTTTTCCACCGCCCGCGGAGCGGTGCGCCTTCATATGCGTGCTGTCGATCAGGACCTCGGCGGGCGGCCCGCCTGCTGCCGCGAGCGTGACGAACAGCTCCTGCCACACACCCTTTGCCGCCCAGCGCACGAACCGGTTGTAGAGCGTCTTCCTCGGCCCGTAGCAGGCCGGCGCGTCGACCCAGCGCCCGCCCGACTTCACCACATGAATGATGCCGCTGATCACCCGCCGATCATCGACCCGCGCCACACCGCGCACCTTGTCCGGCAGCAGCGGACGCAGCCGCTCGAACTGGGCTTCACTCAACCAAAACTCGCTCAAATCCACGCTCCTGCTGGCGCAGCGCATGAATCACATCCCAGCCGCCAAGGGAATCCCGTTTATGGGTCCCGACCCTAATTCAACGGGCTGCAGGTCGAGCGCGCCGACTCCCAAAAAGGATGGGAGCGCAGGTTACCCAAGGATTGAAGCAGAGAACCAAATTCAAGAAGGTCGTTGGCAAGTTCGCGCTCTTTTGCCTTCGGCATCGTTGCCAGCGCATCGGCTTCAAACATCGGCGTTGGTGCATCCATGCCGATATAGCGAGCTTGGCGGGCGAGCGCGGAGAATGGCGTTTCACCCGTTTCACCAATCGGTGTGTGCAGCGCGTCTGCGATCCGGTTTAGGCGATCCCTTGTTTCTGTCAGCGCAACAGGCGCTTGCGGCATAGCGGGAATGGCTTGCGCGGCACCGAGCGTCCTTGCGATCTCCGCCAGTACAACCTTTTTGTTCGCCGATTTGGAATGCAGTTCGAGGCAAACGTCTCGCAGGCCGACTTTGACCAAGCGATCGTGCACTACCGAAAGCGCAGCCATTTTTTCCGCGACGAATAAGACGGTTTTGCCCTCTTTCGCAGCGGCCGCGATGATATTGGTAATGGTCTGACTCTTGCCGGTGCCGGGTGGCCCCTGAACGACCAAGTTCCGACCAGAGCGCACTTCTTCGATCACGCGCGCCTGACTGGAATCCGCATCGACAACATGAAACATCTTTTCAGGTGGCAGAATGTCATCGAGGCGGTCATCGGGTCCAAACAGCGGTTGTTCGGAATCGAACCCTTCGTACAATAGCCCGCGTGTCAGGGCGTGGCCCTCCAACGCGCTGTCAGGCCACGCATCCAGTGCGAGGTCGAGATACATCAGAAGCTTTGAAAACGAGAAAAATCCCAGCTGCATCGCATCGCTGTCGATTTTCCATCGCGCGCGGTCGGCAACTACACCTTGGACCTGCGCGTAATAATCGGAGGGTTTCCAGTTATCTCCGACTTCAACCGGGGGAAGTCTGATCCCGAAATCCTCAGACAGTCTTTGTTGCAGTGGTAGATTTGTGATCAAATCATCATCCCGCAACCTAATGTCATAGGTTGAGGTTCGGGCGTTGCGGACCAGCTCCACCGGCAACAGGATTAGCGGAGCTTCGCGCGCCACGGTTGAGGTTGTGTCCTCGAACCAAGTCAGAAATCCGAGAGCGAGGTACAGAATGTTGACGCCTTGCTCTTCCTCTGCCGTTTTCGCTTCACGCGCGATCTTGAGCAGCTTCTTCGCCAGTCCATCCGGCCCTAATCGCGTCTCTAGCTGGTTGTCGGTGTAGCGGTCGGTTCCGACCTCATCGAAATCCTCATTCGCCAAGACAATATCCGACGCATCATCACCGCGTCGGGTATCATGCCCCAGCGCGCGAAACCGCATGGCTTTGCCTGACGAGAGGATCGCCCACACATCATCGGAACGCTCATTGACGATATTCACAACATTGCCGCGCGTGTTCGCACGGTTGACGTGAACAAGCCGATTTCGCGTACCCGTCTCTACAAGCCGTTTGCGCGTGTCATCGAAGAGCTTCTGTATCGAGCGGGCAGAAGCAGATTGCTCGCCATTGTTATCAAATTTGCCGTCATCCAGCGGTGCTTCTTCATGCACGGGCTGAGAACCTTTCGATACATCGCAGCGGGACTGAATTGCCTGAAAGCGTAGATTTCAGCTCTGGGAATGCGGCTTAATCACCCTTCTTGCTATCAAGCTCGCTGATGCGCGCTTCGATTTGTGGCGCGAGCTTATAAATGTCAGTCAGGTCGCTGATTAGGTTTCGCGTCTCCGTCTGGCCGTCGAATGTCCCGACATATTTCGTCGTGAGGCCATTGAAGTGAAGTCGAGCCAGCGACTTACGATTATTGTCGTCCAGCAGAACTGCGCAATAGGATTTCGCATCGCGCATAACGACCCGCTTGGGATCGATGAGCTTGGAAGCGATGGCCTGTACGATCCTAAAGCCGCTAATTTCTTCCTCGGTGGTGATAACCTCTTCCGTCGAGGATGCCCCCGGTCCCTCGTCATGTTCGGGAACAGCCGAGGCATTCAGCGCGGAGGTAAGCCGATCATTCACATGGTCACGCACAATCGCCGAGAAAGAATTTGCGATGAGCCGCGTGAAGTTATCCTTCACCTGCGATGTTATCTGGCCTGAATAAACGCGCTTCGCGATCAGGCGAGCAAACTCTTCCGATGCCGTACCCATTTCGCTTTCCAGCTCCTTGCGGACGAGCGATTCAAGTTTCAGATTGGATGCCTCACGCACGATAGCGTCGATATCGAAACCGGCTTTGGTGAAACTTTCGAGGATACGCACGTCAGACTTACGCACCGCGTCTAAGCTCAGCGTAAAGAACGGCTGCGTATCCATCTTGTTCGGCTGATCAAGATCAGAGAAAAACTTATAGATTACGCCGTTCGTTAGGATCGCAAGCCGAGCGTCCGTTACGCTAAAATAGCGGAACAGCTGCGATGCGTGGTTGATCGTCAGGTCGCCGGTAGAGGGCTTGCACTCAATCAGGATCGAAAGCTTGCCGTCGATGCAAATTGCATAGTCGACCTTCTCACCCTTTTTGGTGCCAACGTCCGCGACGTATTCCGGCACAACCTCGGAAGGATTGAATACGTCATAACCCAGCAGGTTGATGAATGGCATGACGAGAGCGGTCTTGGCCGCTTGCTCCGTGAGTAAGACTTCCCGATGCTGCTGCGTCTTCGCCGCCAGCTCAGTAAGACGAGTCGCCAAATCCATGCTTTCCCCCTAAAACCCCGAGGCGGGAACTTGCATGTGAATCAGGCGGAACGCAATCGAGCAACTATTCAGAACGGTTGGTTCTCAACACTTGCGCGAGTGGTGTGGTACGCAAGTGTCCATATTCCACCAACAGCTCTTCCCCCGGCCTTGTGCCGGGGTCCACTCATCAACGCTGCCCAACGCTCGTGGCGGGTGCAGCGCAGGAGCTGCGAGCACCGGGACATGCGGCCCAGTGGACCCCGGCACAAGGCCGGGGTGACGAGCGTGGCTGGAAATCACCGTTTCGGCGGCTTGCCGCGATGGGGTTTCGGCGCGCGCGGCGGCTGGCCGCCGCCCGGACCCGCAGGGCGCGCGCGGTGCATCGGGCGGCTATGGTCGCGCGGCTTGAGCTGGCGACGATGATCGTTGGGCGCATGATCGCCGCGCGTTCCGGGCGGCGGCGGACCGTCGGCCTGCTCGATCAGCACATCCTCGTCCGGACCTGCCGACTTGGCGACTTCGCGCATGAAGCGGTCGGCAATCGCGCGCGGCACCTGAAAGCGCGTCTCGCCTGCGCCGATGCGGATCGCACCGATCTCGCTCTTGGTGACATGGCCGCGACGACAGATCAGCGGCAGGATCCAGCGCGGATCGGCATTCTGGCGGCGGCCGATATTCATCCGGAACCACACCGTATCGTCGAAGCCGGGACGATGGACCTGGCCGCGCTGATCGGACGGGCCGCGGTCGATCAATTCCTCGGGCGCGGGCATCGACGCGCGATGCGCACGGACCAGAGCGGCAGCGATATCCTCCGCAGTCATCTTTTCCATCAGCTCGGCGGCGAGTGCGCGATCGTCCTCGTCTTGCTCGACCGGGGCGGTGATCTTCTCGATCAGGCGGTCGCGGTCGCGGGCCTTGATGTCCTCGACGCTGGGGACCGGCAGCCACTCGGCGTTGATCTTGGCCTGCTTCAGCGTCATCTCGACCCGGCGGCGGCGCGGATAGGGGACGATGAGCACGGCGGTGCCCTTCTTCCCGGCGCGGCCGGTGCGGCCCGAGCGGTGCTGAAGCGTCTCGGCGTCGCGCGGCAGCTCGACATGGACGACCAGGCTCAGCGTCGGCAGGTCGATGCCGCGCGCGGCGACGTCGGTGGCGACGCAGACGCGCGCGCGGCGGTCGCGCAGCGCCTGAAGCGCGGCGTTGCGTTCGCTCTGGCTATGCTCGCCCGACAGCGCGACCGCGGCGAACCCGCGCTCGGTCAGCCCGGCATGGAGGTGGCGGACATTGTCGCGCGTCGCGCAGAACAGCATCGCCGTTTCCGCCTCGTGGAAGCGCAGCAGGTTGATGACGGCGTGCTCGATATCGGATGGGGCGACGGCGATCGCCTGATAGCTGATGTCGCCATGGCCGCGATCCTCGCCCACGGTCGAGACGCGGTGCGCGTCGCGCTGGTAGCGGCGAGCGAGCGCGACGATCGGCTTGGGCATGGTCGCCGAGAACAGCAACGTGCGGCGCTCAGACGGCGTGGCGTCGAGCAGCGCCTCCAGCTCCTCGCGGAAGCCCATGTCGAGCATCTCGTCGGCTTCGTCGAGGACGACGGCACGGATACCCGACAGGTCGAGCGCGCCACGCTCCAGGTGGTCGCGCAGCCGGCCGGGCGTGCCCACGACGATATGGGTACCGTGCGACAGCGCGCGCCGCTCACGCGAGGCGTCCATGCCGCCGACACAGGTGGCGATGCGCGCGCCCGCGGCGGCGTAGAGCCAGGTGAGTTCCTTTGCGACCTGCAGCGCCAGCTCGCGCGTCGGTGCGATGACCAGCGCGAGCGGGAGGCCGGGGGGCGGGGAGGGTGTCGCCGTCGAGCAGCTGATCGGCGATGGCGAGACCGAAGGCGACGGTCTTGCCTGAGCCGGTCTGGGCGGAGACAAGCAGGTCGCGGCCGCGCGCGTCGTCCTGCGTCACTTCGGCCTGGACCGGGGTGAGCGCGGTATAGCCGCGCTGGGTCAGCGCCTCGGCGAGGCGGGTGGGGAGGTGCGAAAAAGGCATCAAGCTCACAAATATGCCGCGCGCCCCGCGGGCAGCGCGTCGAAACCGGGATTGTCGCGGGGATTTGACCGGCCCCTAGCGCATTTTTGTGGACTTGGCGAGGGGGGCGATGTGCGCGCGTCAGCAACAAAAAAGGGCCGGGTTTCCCCGGCCCTTTTCGATTTTCGCAGGGTTGCGAAGATCAGATCGCCGAGACCTCGGCGACGTCGACCTTCACGCCCGGGCCCATCGAGGACGAGACCGCGACCTTGCGCAGATACTTGCCCTTGGCGCCCGACGGCTTGGCCTTGACCACCGCATCGACCAGCGCATCGAAGTTCGCGCGCAGGTCGGCGGCCGAGAACGACGCCTTGCCGATGCCCGAATGGATGATGCCGGCCTTTTCGACGCGATATTCGACCTGGCCGCCCTTGGCAGCCTTCACCGCTTCGGCGACGTTCATGGTCACGGTGCCGAGCTTCGGGTTCGGCATCAGGCCCTTCGGACCCAGCACCTTGCCGAGGCGGCCCACCAGACCCATCATGTCCGGGGTCGCGATGCAGCGATCGAACTCGATCTTGCCGCCCTGAACGATCTCGAGCAGGTCTTCGGCGCCGACGACGTCCGCACCCGCTTCACGGGCTTCGTCCGCCTTCGCGCCCTTGGCGAACACGCCGACGCGCACGGTCTTGCCGGTGCCGGCGGGCAGGGTGACGACGCCACGGACCATCTGGTCGGCGTGACGCGGATCGACGCCCAGGTTCAGCGCGACTTCGATCGTTTCGTCGAACTTTGCGGTCGCGTTCTTCTGCGCCAGCGCGATGGCTTCATCGACGCCGTACAGCTTTTCGCGGTCGACGGTGCCGGCCAGGGCCTTCTGCTTCTTGGTCTGCTTAGCCATGGGTTCAGCCCTCCACCACTTCGAGGCCCATCGCGCGGGCGGAGCCTTCGATGATGCGCGTCGCGGCATCGAGATCGTTGGCGTTGAGATCCTTCATCTTCGCGGTCGCGATTTCGGCGAGCTGCGAGCGCTTGATCTTGCCGGCCGAGATCTTGCCCGGCTCCTTCGAGCCCGACTTGAGGTTCGCGGCCTTCTTGATGAGGTAGGTGGCCGGCGGCTGCTTCGTTTCGAAGCTGAAGCTGCGATCGGCATAGACGGTGATGACGGTGGGAAGGGGGGTGCCCTTCTCGACTTCGCCGGTCGCCGCGTTGAACGCCTTGCAGAACTCCATGATGTTCACGCCGCGCTGACCCAGCGCCGGACCGATCGGCGGCGAGGGGTTGGCGGAGCCCGCAGGCACCTGGAGCTTGATATAGCCCGTAATCTTCTTTGCCATGTGTCTCACTCTGTCGCTGGACGCGGCTTGCGGCCACGCCCGGTTCAAGTTTAGCGGTCCAGACGCCCCGGACTTGTGGTCCGATGCTCCCGCAATTCCAACGGTAGCCGGTGGAAGCGCGCGCCCTTAACGGGGAAGCGCGGAGAAGGCAAGCGCGGGCTTTATAGCTTGCAATGTTGGAATTCGTATGTTCTATATATGTTCCGTTCTGCATTTGGTCGCAAGCGGCTCTTGTGTGATTTCCAAAGCGTCGCTAAAGCGCACCACCGCACAGGGGTGTAGCTCAGCTGGTTAGAGCGTCGGTCTCCAAAACCGAAGGCCCTCGGTTCGAATCCGAGCTCCCCTGCCATCTTCTCCGGGCGCGCCCGGACCCCTTGCAGAGGTTTCGCCCCGCATGTTCCGCGCGCTCTATGACTGGACGCTGAGGCTGGCCGGTCATCGCCATGCCGACCGCTATCTCGCGACCGTCAGCTTTGCCGAATCCAGCTTTTTCCCGATCCCGCCCGACGTGATGCTGGTGCCGATGGTGCTGGCGCGGCGCGACAAGGCGTATCGCATCGCGACGATCTGTACGATCGCGTCGGTGCTGGGCGGGCTGTTCGGTTATGCGATCGGATACTTCCTGACCGGGTTCGCGCATCAGGTGCTGGAATTCTTCCGCGAGGGCGCGTTCGAGGAGTTCACGCACTATTACACCGAATGGGGTGCGGCGCTGATCCTGGTCAAAGGATTGACCCCGATTCCGTTCAAGCTGGTGACGATCGCGAGCGGCCTGTCGCACTATCCGCTGGGCATCTTCATCCTGCTGTGCACCATCACCCGCGGTGCGCGCTTCTTCCTCGTCGCGTTCCTGCTCAAGAAATATGGCGAGCCGGTGCAGAAGGTGCTGGAGGAGCGGCTGAACCTGATCGGCTGGCTGGTGCTCGCCGCGCTGATCGGCGGCTTTGCCGTGGTGGCATTGCTCTGAATTTGTTTCGTTAGCGATTTTTCTATTGCAACGCACACAAAGTTCTGAAATAGCGCGCTTGTTCAATTTTTGAGGTGCTCGAGATGTTCATGAAGGTCGCCGCTGCAGCGCTGATGCTGGCCAGCTCCGTTTCCGTCGCGCAGGCGAACTCGGCGCAGTCGCTGAGCCTGAGCAAGGCCCAGGCAGCTCGCGCAACCACCGCCACTGGTGAGAAGAACGAGCAGTTCCAGCTCAGCCCGCTGGTGCTTCTCGGCGGCATCGTCGCGGTTGTCGCCATCCTGGAGCTGACCGGCGCGATCAACATCTTCGACGACACGCCCGATTCGCCGTAATCGGCAATCGACCGTTCGGTCAGTGAAAATGGCGGCCTCAGGCCGCCATTTTTGTTTGTGTTTCCCGTGACGACGACCGCATAGGCGGGCGATGCACGATGCCGACGCAACCCGCCGCCTGATCAGATCCTATTACGCCGCGTTCAACGCGGGCGATCACGACGCGATGCTCGCTTGCCTGACCGAGGATGTCGCGCACGACATCAACCAGGGCGGGCGGCAGAGCGGGAAGGCGGCGTTCCGCGATTTCCTGAAGCATATGGATCGGTGCTATCGCGAGCGGCTGACGGATATCGTGGTGATGACGTCGCAGGACGGCGCGCGCGCGGCGGCGGAGTTTGTCGTGCACGGGGAATATCTGGCGACCGATGAGGGGCTGCCCCCGGCGACCGGCCAGACCTATGTGCTCCCGGCGGGGGCGTTCTTCGAGGTCCGCGACGGGCGGATTGCCCGCGTGTCGGTCCACTACAACCTGGCCGACTGGATCGCCCAGGTCGGCGGATGAGCGTTTCCGTCCGAACGCTCGGCCCCGGCGAGGTGCAGGACCGCATCGCCGATCTCGCGCGGCTGCGGATCGCGGTGTTTCGCGAGTGGCCTTACCTTTACGACGGCGATGCCGGGTATGAGAGCGGATACCTCGCCGCCTTTGCCGCCGCGCCGCACGCGGTGCTAGTCGCGGCGTTCGATGGCGATGACATCATCGGCATGGCAACCGCGTCGCCGCTGGCGGCGCAGGGGGCCGCGGTGCTGGAGCCGGTCGCGGCGCACGGGTTCGATGTCCCCACGACCTTTTACTTCGGCGAATCGGTGCTGTTGCCGCAATGGCGCGGGCGGGGGATCGGGCATGCGTTCTTCGACCAGCGGGAGGCGGGGGCACGGCGGGCAGGGGCGGCGCACGCGACCTTCTGTTCGGTGATCCGGCCCGACGACCACCCGATGCGGCCCGAAGGTGCGCGCAGCCATGCCGCGTTCTGGACCGCGCGCGGCTATCGCGAAGTGCCGGGGCTGGTCTGCACGATGCGCTGGGCGGACATTGGCGATGCGGGCGAAACGCCCCATCAGCTGCAATTCTGGAGCCGCGCCCTATGACCGCCTTCACCCTTGCCACCGCCGCCTATCCGGTCGAGCAACTGACCGACTGGGATGCCTATGCCGCCAAGATCGCGCGCTGGGTGGGCGAGGCGGCGGAGGGCGGGGCGAAGCTCGCGGTGTTCCCCGAATATGCCGGGATGGAACTGACCGCGCTCGATGCGACGACCGTCGAGGACCTGCACGGGTCGATCGCGGCGCTGGGGTCGCTGGTCGAGCGGGTCGATGCGCTGCATGGCGAGCTGGCGGTGCGGCATGGCATCCATCTCTGCGCCGGGAGCCTGCCGGTGCGCGAGGGCGATGGCGTGTTCCGCAACCATGCCCGGCTGTTCGCGCCGAGCGGGAAGAGGGGCACGCAGCGCAAGATCGTGATGACGCGGTTCGAGCGGGAGATCTGGAACATCGGCGCGGGATCGCCGCTGCATGTGTTCGACACCGATCTCGGGCGGATCGGGATCGCGATCTGTTACGATGTCGAATTCCCGTTGCTGGTCCGCGCGCAGGTGGAGGCGGGGGCGACCCTGATCCTTGCGCCATCGGCGACCGATACGCTGCACGGCTATTACCGCGTGCGGGTGGGGGCGCAGGCGCGGGCGCTGGAAAACCAATGCTATGTCGTGCAGGCACCGGTGGTGGGGGACGCCGAATGGACCCCTTCGCTCGGCACCAGCCATGGCGCGGCGGGGATCTATGGCCCGCCCGATCTGGGCTTTCCCGAAGACGGCGTGGTCGCGCAGGGCGCGGTCGATGCGCCGGGTTGGGTGTATGGCGAGATCGACCCGGCCAAGGTCGAACGGGTGCGGCGCGAGGGAGCGGTGTTCAATCACCGCCACTGGGACGACCAGGGCGCGCGGGTGACGCTGCCCCCGTCGAGGTCGTCGATCTGCGTTGAGGCATGCTGTCAGGTTCCGACCGACGACTGCGGCGATGCGTCGCGGCTAATCCGCGTGGCGTCCCCAAACCGGATGGAGAATGCCATGCTGAAGAAATTCATGACCACCGCGATGACCGCCGTCGCATTGATGAGCGCGAGCGCCCATGCTGCACCCGCCCAGTCGCTGAGCCTCACGCATGGCATCGCGCAGGCGCGTGCGACCACCGCAGTAGAGGACGGCAATGCGCTGGCCGGGCTGCAGGGGCCGGGGCTGGTCGCGGTGCTGATCGGGACTGTGCTGGCGGTATGGGGCATTGTCGAACTGGCTGAAGACGACCGGCCCGATAGCCCCTGAGCATCGCGGCGACGGTCGATGACCGGGGCGGGCGCGGAGCTTTGGCTCCCGCCCGCTTCCGCTATTGGGGCCACCCCGCCCGACGATCGCCGGGCATGTTGCCGCGCCCTTGATCGGTTGCGCCCAAGCCCCTTGCCCCCCTGTCGCACAGTCGCTAGATAGCGTCCCCAATCCGACAGCGTGATGGGGTTCGCCGGGTTCCTTACCGTAGGAGCCGGGCGGAGAAACCTGTCCCGAAGCCGGGCATTTTATTTGTGAGGCAGACGTGGCGAAGACCAATCCGCTGGAATTCATGCGCCAGGTGCAGGCAGAGACCAAGAAGGTCGTCTGGCCCACCCGCAAGGAAACGATGATGACCGCGATCATGGTGTTCATCATGGCGACGCTGCTCGGCATCTTCTTCTTTGGCGTCGACCGTCTGTTCGGCGCGATCGTGAACTTCCTCCTCGGCCTTGCAGGCTGAGCGGCCAGATAACGGGAAATATTCCATGGCGGCGCGCTGGTACATCATTCACGCCTATTCGGGCTTCGAGAACAAGGTGCGGGACCAGATCCTGGCCGATGCGACGCGGCTGGGCCTCGACGCGCTGGTCGAATCGGTCGAGGTGCCGGTCGAGACGGTGACCGAAGTGCGGCGCGGCAAGAAGGTGCAGTCGGAGCGGAAATTCTTCCCCGGCTACGTCCTCGCCAAGCTGAGCATGAACGACGACGTCTATCACCTGGTCAAGAATACGCCGAAGGTGACCGGATTCCTGGGATCGTCGGGCAAGCCCCAGCCGATCAGCGAAGCCGAAGCCGCGCGCATCCTGAACACCAAGGAAGAAGCCGCCGCCGCGCCCAAGCAGCAGATCAAGGTCGATTACGAGATCGGCGATTCGGTCAAGGTGCTGGACGGCCCGTTCGCAAGCTTCAACGGCGTGGTCGAGGAACTGGATTTCGACAAGTCGAAGGTCAAGGTCAGCGTGTCGATCTTTGGGCGTGCGACGCCGGTCGAGCTGGACTTCGATCAGGTGGAGCGGTCGAAGTAAGGCTTCGCACCATTAGTGGGTTACGGGAAAGCCGGGGTGGGAGCCCCGGCTTTTTTGTTGGGGCAAATGTCTGAAGGTCGGTTTTGAGGAGGCCGTCAGATAACAGACACAAACGAACGTCGTGTGGCATCAAAAAGGAGCATTCTCGCTCTCCCATAGCTGCGCGAACTCTCGATGCCGCCGGATGAGACCCCCTATATCGTCAGCCGAAACGCCGAGACGACGCAATAAGAGAACGGTCAGCAGTACTATGATGCGGCGGCTTGCCCAATACATTCCCGATCCGTCTAGCTTCTTTTCCTCGAGGTCAGGCGAGAAATGGGTGTAGTAGTTTCTGGTGTCGACTAACTGTTTAATAAAGCTCTTATTTAACGCGGGAGGAAGTTTTCCGAACTCATCTTTGATCGTCCTGGCTATAGATTTAAGGCGCTGGCTCAAACTCGGCTCGTTCGTGAATCTGTAGCTCTGAATGAGTCTTTCTCTCATTTCCTTCGTGGCTGAATCTGGTATCGCGGCAATCAACTCTTCCCGAACTTTCTCGAAGTTGGCTTGGTCCATGACGGTCTGCGCTGAGGTCCTTCGGTGAAAGACCTCAAGCGCCTGAACCGCAAGAATGAAGCGGACGTTAGTATACATCTGGCGCTGCCCTTTGATCGTGAAGAGCAGGTCAAGCGCCGAACCTAGATTCTCGTGCTCACTAAACCATACCGCTGCCGCGTCAGGATTGAATCTCAACAGTTCGGGCCCCGAGACAATCGGTTTGTCGTGCCGCCGCCATTTGTCTGCGACCGGGTGCTGCATCCGGGCGTAGACATGGACCTCGCAGGTCATCGTTTCGCCAATCCCAACCTCTACGTCGGGACCCCGCAACTCCAAGGAGAGTAGTGGAAGATGGTAACCCGAGCAGAGTGATGCGAGACCTTGAATGCGGACCGCGCGGTTGAGGTGCCAGTCAAGTGACTTTGCCTCCGTTGGTCTAATGCCCATCTGGCTCAAGACTTCAATCGAGTATCGAGTGTCGATATCATTGTTCGAGTAGAGATTGCCCACCGTGGTTATTTCAAAATCATCGACCGTTGCGAAGTAGATCTCGCGCGGCTTCTCAGCGCGCAATGTCGCAACTTTGCTCTCCGTTTCGAACGAAAAAGTGAATGGATTGTGCTCCAACCATTTCTCGATTTCTTGAAAGCGCAAGTAGGATTTTGAAAATATCGCATCGTCGCTCTTCGACAGGTGGCACCCCACGAGAAGCATGTTCGAGTTCCATGTCTCGTTCGCGATGCCCGGCATGTTCATCTGCCGATTTGTGCTGAAAGCTCGGAGGAGGGTAACGGGCTTCCCCTTCTTTGTGACACCGTGAATCGTTAGATTCTCGCTGTCGCCGGATAGCGATGCGTTGAATGCCGTTACGAAGTCTTGGAGCGTCCCGAGTAACTTGAGGACCGGACCATCCTCAAGATCGAAGGACAGGGTGCCGGGGACCTGATTCTTGTCGTCACCCTCCAGCCACCAGAGACCTTCCTCGGAAAAAGAGTCGTTCAAACCCGCTGCTGGCATAAATGACTGCCTCCCCACCTCGCCATATGACGCTCGACTTCGACGCTTAGTTCAAACATCGCAAGGAGGTACAACATAGTAGCCCCAAGGGTCGCACTAAATGCCGCTAAGGTATGAAAGATCTTAGAAATTGGGGTGAGCGAAGCGAGGCTCACCCTTTCCCCTTCCGCCACCCCTTGACCTGATCGAGCGCCGGTAGCGTCGGGAACGGCTCCTCAAACGGGCTTTCGCTGGTCGCCGCCGTTGCGGAGCGGCGTTCGGCTTCGGCCACGTCGAAGGCGTCGCGGGCGCGTTGCAGGCGGGCCTTGTACATTTCGGACAGGCGGTAGCTGTGCGCTTCGCTGCTTTCGCCGCGGCGGCGCTTGAGGTGCGGGGGGTTCTTCCTGGAGGCGGACGCTCTGGTGGTGGAGGCGGAGCAGCATCATCGCCTCGTCCGCGGTCATGCTGGGGATCGCCGGGGGATCATTGTGGCGCCAGGCGTCGTCGCGATAGCTGGATGCCAAGGCGGCCTCCATCAGCGCCAGTTCGACGCGCTCATAGCCGGTTTCGAGCGCGAGCTGCATCTCGCGGGCGAAGGCGGGGCTCTGGCGGCGGCGGGCGTAGAAGGCGGAGTGGCTGAAGCCGGCGGCTGCGGCGGAGAGGCGGACGTTGGCGGTGGCGCTGAGCGCGGAGAGGAACGCCTGTTCGGCGGCGCGGTCGAGCGCGCGGGCAGGGAGGGCGCGCAGCTGCATGCGGCTTGATGCGGTGCGGACCGCGCGGGGTTCGCTGGTGTCGGGTTGCTGCCCGGCTGTGTTGAGGTTCGCATGGGCGAAGACGAGTGCGGCGTCCCATTCGGCGGCGAAGGCGGGGTCGCGGGCACGACGCTTGGTCATGGTCGAGCGGTGGAAGCCGAGGCTGCGCGCTGCCTCGCGCGCATTGCCGGTGCGGCGCAGCGCGGCGAGGAATGCGGCGTTCTCGTGCGCCTGACGGCGGTTGAAGGGGCGGGGTCCGGTCACTGGCCAGTGTTCCGAAACCAAATCCAACATTGCAAGGGGGTATGTTGGGGGGCTGCTCCCTCTCTCCGCTTGCGGGGAGAGGGTTGGGGAGAGGGGGCTTGGGGTTTGGGATTTGCCTACCGGACTGCCCCTCTCCCGGCCTCGCTTTGCTCGGCCACCCTCTCCCCTGAAGGGGAGAGGGGAGATAGGTCACGCCACGCGGACCGCGTCGTGCTGGCTGTCGCGGGTGGCGAGGGTGCGGGCTTCGGCGACGGGGAGGGGGCGGCCGAAATAATAGCCCTGGACCTTGGTGCAGCCGAGCGACTGGATCAGCCGGTGCTCGTCCTCGGTTTCGACGCCTTCCGCCGTGGTGGCCATGCCGAGGCTCTGGGCGAGCGCGACGACGGCGCGGATGATGGCGATCGCCTCCTTCTGGCCCTTCGACGCGCCCTGGACGAAGCTGCGGTCGATCTTGATCGAGCTGAAGCGGGTACGGCTGAGGTAGCCGAGCGAGGAATAGCCGGTGCCGAAATCGTCGAGGCTGAGGCGGACGCCCATGTCGAGGATCGCCTCCAGTGTCTGAACCGCGGCGGTGCCTTCGCGCATGAACACGCTTTCGGTGACTTCGAGCTCGAGGCGGCTGGGGTGGAGGCCGCTTTCCTTGAGCGCCTTGGCCACGAAGGGCGCGAAATTGGCGTTGTGGAGCTGTTCGGGGCTGACATTGACCGCGACGCGGATCGGGTCGTCCCATTTCGCCGCCTCGATGCAGGCCGCGCGCAGCACCCATTCGCCGATCGGGGCGATCAGGCGCGCATCCTCGGCGAGCGGGACGAACTTGACCGGGGAGATCGGCCCCAGTTCGGGGTGGGTCCAGCGCAGCAGCGCTTCGAATCCCATCAGCGCGCCGGTGCCGGCCTGGACGACGGGCTGGTAGAGGAGGTGCAGCTCGTCGTTCTCAACCGCGGCGCGCAGCGCGATCTCGAGGACGCGGCGTTCCTCTGCCTCGACATGGAGCTGGGGTTCGTAGGAGTGGAAATTGCCGCCGCCGGCGTCCTTCGAGCGATACAGGGCGAGGTCGGCGGAGCGGATCAGCATTTCCGCAGTACGCCCGTCGCGCGGTCCGAACGCGAGGCCGACGCTGGCACCGATATAGAGGGTGTGGTGATCGACGTCATAGGGGGCGGACAGGACGTCGATGATCGTCCGGGCCAGCGCCTCGACTGCAACCGCGTCATTGGCATCGCGCACCACCACGGCGAACTCGTCGCCGCCCAGGCGTCCGATCGTCTCATTGGGGGTCATCAGCTTTTTGAGGCGTTCGGACACGCGCATCAGCAACCGGTCGCCGACCGGGTGGCCGAGCGTGTCGTTGACCGCCTTGAACCGGTCGAGGTCGATCATCATGAAGGCGCAGCGCGCGTTCCACTTGTCCGCCTCGGCCATTGCGGTCGCCAGCGCTTCGTTGATCAGCAGGCGGTTGGGCAGGCCGGTGAGCGTGTCGTAGCGCGCCATCTTGCTGATCTTGTTCGCCGATTCGCGCGCTTCGGTGACGTCGGAGCCGACCCCGCGAAAGCCGATATAGCCGCCCTCTTCATTGAAGCGGGGCGAGCCGGTCAGCTCCCACCAGCGTTCTTCGCCATCGACGATGACGGGCAGGAGGATGTCGCGGAACGGCTCGCGCTTCTTGAGCGATTCGGCGAGGTCGCGCAGCCCTTGCGAGAAATTGCCGCTTTCCCAGGCCGAGCCGGCGAGCACCTGAAGGAAGGGCATGCCGTTGATCGCCTTGGGATCGACCCCGAGCGAGACGGCGAAACGGGGATTGGCGCGGAACACGCGGCGCTGGGCGTCGGTCTCCCACAGCCAGTCGGCGCTCTTGTCCTCGAACTCGCGCAGCAGCAGGCTCACTGTTTCGTCGCGTTCGCTGAGCGCGATCTCGTTGGCGCGAATGACGACCAGCGCCTTGCCGCGGGCATAGCAGGCGATGACGAGCAGGAGGGTGAAGAGCAGGGTCGCGGCACCGAGCGCGGGCGATTGGGTCAGGGCAAGTGCGGTGGCATTGGCGCTGCCGAGCACGACGAGGAAGCTGATCGTCGCGAGCGGCAATGCGGCCATCGCGACGGAGGAGGCGACCATGAGAATCGACAGGACGATCCACAGTCCGGTCGCGGCCTCGGCATTGGCGAAGGAGCCGAACAGCAAGGGCGCGATCGACCACACCGCGCCGAGTGCGATGCCGTCGAGCATCGTGTCGCGCACGTCGCGCAAGCTGGCGGTGCGTTCGGTGCGGTGACGCACGGCGAGGCGGCGGAAGGCGACCGCGACGCCGACTGCAGCGACCAGGGCACCCCAGCTGGCGAGCTTCCACAGCGGGACCAGGCTGGAGAAGTTGAGCACGATCAGCGTCGCGCCGAGCACATTGGCGGCGAGCATGAACAGCGCGAGCTGGCTGCCCGCATTCATTTGCGCAGCACGGATCGGTCCCCAGTCGGTGGTATCCGCTGGGTCATAAAGGCCGAGCAGCGCGCGCATGTCGATGCGCGGCCGCGCGAACTGGGAGGTGGTCTGGCTCGTCACCCGGGCAGATTACCGGGGTGGAGGTTAGCGATCCGTTAGAGTTCGCGGGGGTGGCGGAAAAAATTTCCGCCAGTTTGGCGTGACTCTCAAGGGGGTTAGGGGGAGGCGCTCCCGTTTCCCCCTCCCGTGCAGGAAGGGGGTAAGGGATCAGGCGGCGATGCTGTAGGGCTTGATCTCGCCGTTGAGATACTGGTTGCGCGCCTTGGCGCGGCTGAGCTTGCCCGAGCTGGTGCGGGGCAGGGTGCGTGGCGGGATCAGTTCGATCACGCAGTTCATGCCGGTCACCGCGCGGACGCGTTCACGGATTTCCTCGCGCAGCTTCTGGCGCTCGCTGTCGTCGCTGGTGCGGCACTGGACGAGCACGGCGGGGGTTTCCTCGCCGCCCGGGGTGGTGATCGCAAAGGCCGCGACGTCGCCCTGCTTGAACGCGGGGAGCTGTTCCACCGCCCATTCGATGTCCTGCGGCCAGTGGTTGCGACCGTTGACGATGATCATGTCCTTCGCCCGGCCGACAATGTAGATATAGCCTTCGGACATATAGCCCATGTCGCCGGTGTCGAGCCAACCGTCCTTCATGCAGGCGGCGGTCGAATCGGGGTCGCGGAAATAGCCGACCATGACGCTGGGGCCGCGGCACCAGACCTTGCCGATCGCGCGGTCGGGCAGCGGGGTGCCGTCCTCCTCGCGGATCTCGATCTCCATGTCCTTGACCGCCTTGCCGCAATTGACGATCGCGCGATAGCGCTGGGGGCGATCGCCGCCGTTGACGCCGCCCGACAGCTGGGTTTCCTCGACCAGTTCGACCACGATGCCCTCACCCGGGGGCATGATCGACACGGCGAGCGTCGCTTCGGCAAGGCCGTAGCTGGGCAGGAAGGCGCTGGCCTTGAACCCGGCATCGGCAAAGGCATCGACGAACGCCTGCATCACGTCGGGACGGATCATGTCGGCGCCATTGCCCGCGACCCGCCAGCGGCTGAGGTCGAAGCGTTCCGACGCCTTGGTCTGGCTCGACATGCGGCGCGCGCAGATGTCGTAGCCGAAGGTCGGCGAGTAGGAGAGGGTCGTGCCCTGATTGCGGGTGATCAGGTCGAGCCAGGCGAGCGGACGCCGCGCGAAATCCTCGGTCTTGAGGTAGTCGGTCGACACCTGATTGGCGACGACCGAGAGGAAGCAGCCGACGAGCCCCATGTCGTGATACCAGGGCAGCCACGAGACGCAGCGGTCGCTGTCCTCCAGCTTCATCCCGTGGCTGTGCGCCGACAGATTGTTGAGCAGCGCGTGGTGGGTGATCGCGACGCCGTGCGGGAAGCGGGTCGAGCCGCTGCTGTACTGGAGGTAGGCGATGTCGTTGGTGTCGGCCTGGGGCAGTTCGACGTCGGGGGCTTCGCGGGTCGCGAAGCTTTCCCAGTCGATGCCCTCGACGCCCTTGAGGCGCGCGGCTTCGCCGGCCATCGCCGACAATTCGGCCGGATAGAACAGCATCGACGGGTCGCAGCTTTCGAGCTGGACCGAAAGCTGGTCGATATAATGCTGGCTGCCGCCGAAGCTGGTGGGCAGTGGGAGCGGCACCGGCCACGCGCCGGCATAGATGACGCCGAAGAACAGCGAAGCGAAGTCGGTGCCGGTTTCGGCGATCAGCGCGATGCGGTCCTGCGGCTTTACGCCCGCTGCGATTAGGCGACGCGCCTGGGCCAGCGCATCGTCGCGCATTTCGCGGAACGGATAGGGGCGGGTCAGCGTGCCGCGAGCATCGTGAAAGTTCAGCCCCCGGCTACCCTGCGCGGCATAGTCCAGCGCATCGCCGAGCGTGGCGAATTCCGCCAGTCGACGGGGTAACGTGCATTCGGTCGGGGTCGGCTGCATCGTGGCGCCTTTCGCTTCGACCTGATCCTTGACGTCCAAAGCCATATCCTAAAATCCGTGCCCCCTGATCGTGTCAGGCCACCCGCCCGTCATCGACGATAGGCCCCACATCAGAAACGCGGGCGGCTCTGCTACGCACTGTCGTTCAAATTCGGTTGGCAGTGTGGCACAAACAAGGCGCATGCGTTCTCCACGTCGCCCCATCCCGCCATTGGACCGCGGATCGCTCGACCGGCTGGCGCTGCGCTATGTCGAGCGCTTCGCAACGACTCGCGGCAAGCTGACCGCGTATCTGGTCCGAAAAATCCGCGAGCGCGGCTATGACGGAACGCCTCCGGACCCCGCCGAAATCGCCGAACGCTTTGCCGAGCTCGGTTATGTGAACGACCGGCTCTATGCCGAAAGCAAGGCGGCGGCGATGGCGCGTCGGGGGCTGGGCGCGCGTCGGGTTGGGGAGGCGCTACGCCATGCCGGGGTGCAGGCGGAGGATGCCGAGGCGATCGCGCCACAGGTCGATGCACGCACCGGACAAAGCGCAATCGATTTTGCCCGTCGCAAGCGAATCGGTCCCTTTGCCGCAGAGCCCGCCGACCGCGACCGGATCGCCAAACAGGTCGCGGCGATGGTGCGTGCGGGTCACGCGCCGGGACTCGCCTGGCGAATTGCCGGGATGCAGCCGGGGGACGACACGGATTTCCTGCTCCACGACCGTTAATCACAAAGGA
This sequence comes from Sphingomonas sp. J344, assembly GCF_024700005.1. Taxonomy (NCBI): domain Bacteria; kingdom Pseudomonadati; phylum Pseudomonadota; class Alphaproteobacteria; order Sphingomonadales; family Sphingomonadaceae; genus Sphingomonas; species Sphingomonas sp. J344. The sequence continues at coordinate 2,744,456 of NZ_JAJONB010000001.1, forward strand.
TTCGCGCCTTTCGGAAATGCTGTGTTAATGTCTGCGGTCAGGGGGAAATACTGTAATGCGAGCCGACCCGCAGCGTGTGTCGAGCATTGAAGGGGAGGTGGCCGTCCCGGCGGCCATGCCCGTGCTCGTCCCTGAGCCAGACGAAACGCGCTATTGGGGCACCGTCAAATGGTTCGACGTGACTCGCGGCTTTGGCTTCATCGTCGCGGACGACACCGAGGCAGGCGACATCCTGATCCATTTTTCCGTGCTCCAGCCGCATGGACGCCGCAGCCTGCCGGAAGGCGCGCGGGTCGAATGTTTGGTGGTGCAGCGCGAGCGCGGCCTGCAGGCGCGCGAAATCCTGTCGATTGACCTGACCGATGTGGTCGAGCCGGTGCGGTTGCGCCCCGGCGGGGGCGACCGGATCGACCGGATCAAGCTGATCGAGGAGGCTGGCCCGTTCGAGCCGGTGACGGTGAAATGGTTCAACCGTCTCAAAGGCTATGGGTTTCTGGTGCGCGACGGCGAATCGTCGGATATATTCGTTCATATGGAAACCCTGCGCCGCGCGGAGATTTATGACGTTGAACCCGATCAGCCGCTTCGTGCCCGCATCGTCGATGGCGACAAGGGGCCGCTCGCGGTCGTTGTGGAGCCGGCCTGAAATCGGATTGAACCGGGCGCTGATGCTCGCGCTGGGCGCGGCGCTGTTGTTGCCTGCCTGCACCGCGAGCGAGAGTGAAAAGGCCGGTCAGGCCGAGGCTGCCCGCGCCATCGTCACGATCGAATCGGGCGAGGCAAAGCATGTCTTCAAGGTCGATGTCGCCCGCACGTCGGAGCAGCAGAAACAGGGGCTGATGTTCCGGACGAATATTCCTGCCGATGGCGGGATGCTGTTCGCGCCCTATCCACCCGAAGGCGGCGGTCCGCGAGAAGCGAGCTTCTGGATGAAGGATACGCCGAGTCCGCTCGATATCATCTTCATCCGCGCCGACGGCACGATTGCGACCATCGCGGAGAATACCGTGCCCTTCTCCGAAGACCCGGTGCGGTCGGGCGAGCCGGTCGCGGCGGTGCTGGAGATCAATGGCGGGCGCGCGGCCGAACTGGGGATTTCGCCGGGGGACAAGGTGAAGTGGTAGGCGCGCGCTGCGCATCCCCCGTTGCCCCCGCCGCGCGTGCCGCGTAAAGCGCGGGCCATGGGTATCTTCGCGAACATCTTCACCTGGTGGAACGGCTCCACCTTTGGCACCTGGGTCGGGCTGCGCGGCAAGGATCAGGTTGGCGAGGACGCGCTCGGCAACCTGTATTACCAGGGCGGGGCCGACATGCATGGCCGCCCGCGCCGCTGGGTGATCTACAAGGGGGCCAACGATTCGAGCCGTGTGCCGCCGGAATGGTTCAGCTGGCTCCACCACCAGATCGACGATGTGCCCGATCGGGCGCTGCCCCCGGTGCGCCAGTGGGAGCAGCCCGCTGTGCCGAACATGACCGGCAGCGCGCTCGCCTATCGCCCGCCCGGTGCGATGGAGAAGGGCGGCCAGCGGATCGGTGCGACCGGCGACTACGAAGCCTGGAACCCCGGCGCCTGATGGGCCGGACCCGGACCGTCGCGCTGCTCCTGGTCCCGCTCGCGATTGCCGCGTGCGGCGGAAAGCCGACGGAGAATGCGAGCGACGCGGCGGACATGGTTGAGGTTCAGCCGAAGGCGGGCGGGACTACGGCGGCTGGTGCCGAGGTTGTCGCGGTCGACGCGGCCCCGACTGCGTCGGTCGTCGGCGTGACGCCGATGGGTGAGCGGGTGGCGGTGCTGGGGCTGCTCAACAAGCGCAACGGCGTCGCGCGCGACCTGACGATCAAGCCTGGCCAGGCGGTGCGCGCGGGCGATGTCATCGTGCGGCTGCGCGCGTGCGAAAAGACCGCGCCGTGGGAGACCGACCAGCTGACCGGGGCGTTCGCGCAGGTCGATATCCGCGGGACGGACGGCAAGTTCACCCGCGCCTTTTCAGGCTGGCTGTACAAGGAGCGACCCGCGCTCAACGTGGTGCAGCACCCGATCTATGACGTCTGGGTCAAGAGCTGTGCGATGACCTTCCCCGATACCGGGGGCGAGGTGGTCGGTGGCGGATCGGCGGACGCGCCCAAACGGTCGAGCGCGCCGAAATCGGCGGAGACGGAGGCCGCACCTGCGCCCGCAGCCAGCCCGGCCGAACCTTCGCCCAGCGAATCGGACAAGAGCGACAGGTAACGGTCGCGCGGTATCTCCACCGCACCGAGCGAGGCCAGGTGGTCGGTCATGAACTGGCAGTCGAGCAGGGTGAAGCCGCCGACGCGCAGCCGGGCGACCAGGGCCGCGATCGCGACCTTCGACGCATCGCGCGCGCGGCTGACCATGCTCTCCCCCGAAAAAGGCGCGGCCAAGCGCGAGGCCGTAGAGCCCGCCGACGAGGCGGTCGCCGTCCCAGCATTCGACCGAATGCGCAAAGCCGCGGCGGTGAAGCGCAACGAACACCCGTTCGATCGCGGGGTTGATCCAGGTATCGGGCCGGTCAGGTGCGCTCTCGGCGCAGAGCGCGATGACCTGATCGAACGCGGTGTCGGCAGTGATGCGGAAGCGGTCGGCGGAGAGCGTCTTGCGCAGCGAGCGCGTGAGGTGAAAGCCGTCGAGCGGCAGGATCGCGCGCTGGCGCGGTTCGACCCAGAAGACGCTGGGGTCGTCGCGATGCTCGGACATCGGGAACACACCCATCGCATAGGCGCGCAGCACCAGATCGGGGTCGAGGTCGCTGGCACGGGGGGGTGGGCCGCGTCACTTGCTGGCCTTGCGCGGCTTGGCGAGGCGCTTTTCGATCGCCTGCCACAGGGTATCGACGGCAATCGCGCCGGGGCTGCGCGGAGCGAAGGCACCGAGTGGGGCGCGGCGTACCGCCATCGCCTCGACCAGGCTGGCCATCGGAATGACCGGCCAGTCGATGTTGCGCTCCAGTGCCTCGGCATGAAGCTTACGGCGACGATCGACCATCGAATGGACCGGCATCAGCGGCACTTTTGCCTTTCCGCCCAGATGCCGCTCGACTTCCTCCAGCGCGCGTTCCGACAGCGGGGAGGGGATGACCGGCACGACGATCAGGTCGGCGGCGCGCATCACCTGTTCGCTGGTCTCGGTCAGGCCGGGCGGGCAGTCGAGGATGACGCGGTCGTAATCGCCGGCGAGCTGGGCGAGCAATTTCGCCAGCCGCTTCTTCTTGTCGAGTTCATGGAACAACAAGTCGAGACCGCGCAACGACGCGTCGGCGCCGAGAAGGTCGAGGCGGTCGATCGCGGTCAGGTGGATCAGCTTTGCCGGCTCGACATCCTTGCTGAACACCGACTGCGCGACCGCCTTGCCGCGCCCGCCACCGAGCAGGAAGGTCGATGCTGCCTGCGGATCGAGGTCCCAGAGCAGGGTGCGGCGTGCCGAGCGGGTCGCGGCGCACCAGGCGAGGTTGACCGCAAGCGATGTTTTGCCGACGCCGCCCTTCAGACTGTACACCGCGATGGTCGCCACGCCCGCTTCCTCCCGCCAAAATCCGCGCCATCTTCCTTGTTCCCGACAGAGATAACAAGATGACGACAGGCGCGATCAATGCAGGTGACGCAATTTATCGGGATTGCGGGTGATGTAGATCGCGACGATCCGGTCGCCCTCGATCTCCAGCGCGGTGGTCTGGATCTCGCCGTCTGCTTCCATCGTGATGAAGCCGGGAAGGCCGTTGACGAAGCCAGCGCGAATGAGCTGTGAGCCATATTTGCGGAACAGCACCGCGAGCGATTTGTGCAGCTTCATCACATGTTTGATGCCCTGCACCAGCCGGATCGCCGCCGCACGCTTGCCGCCGCCGTCGGAATGGATGCTGACATCGTCGGCGAGCATCGCGCCGAGCGCGGTGAGGTCACCGGTGCGGCTTGCGGTGAAGAAGGCGTTGGCGATCTCCAGCCCGCGCTGCTGCTCCACCTTGAACCGGGGACGCGCGGCGCGGACATGGTCGCGGGCGCGCCCCGCGAGCTGGCGACAGGCGGCGGCGTCGCGGTCGAGCGTTCCCGCCACCTCATCGAACGACGCGCCGAACACGTCGTGCAGGAGAAAGGCGGCGCGTTCGAGCGGGGAGAGGCGTTCGAGCGCGAGCATCAGCGGGAGGGTCACATCCTCGTCGGGTGCTTCCTCGACCACCGGATCGGGCAGCCAGGGGCCGATATAGGTTTCGCGCTGGTGGCGCGCCGATTTGAGCCGGTCGAGGCACAATCGGGTGACGGTGCGGCGCAGAAACGCCTCGGGTTCACGTACTGCCGTGCGGTCGGTGCCCATCCAGCGGATGAAGGCGTCCTGCACCGCATCCTCGGCATCGGCGACCGAGCCGAGCATGCGATAGGCGACGCGGATGAGTTTGGGGCGCAGCGGATCGAATGACTCCGCTGCGCCCTGATGCTCGTGCGGCGTCACGCCGCGGCCTTGGCAGCGGCGGGTTCGATCCACAGGTCGAAGCCGACCGCGAGGCGATTCCAGCCGGTGATGATGTTGATCATCAGCGTCAGCTTCACCTGTTCCTCCTCGCTGAACTCCGCGGACAGCGCCTCATAGGCTTCGCGATGGGTGTGGCCTTCGGACAGGCGCGTCAAGGCGTCGGTCCAGCCCAGCGCGGCGCGCTCGCGCGGAGTGTAGCAGGGGGCTTCCTGCCAGGCGGAGAGGAGGTAGATGCGCTGCTCGCTCTCGCCCTTGGCGCGGGCTTCGGCGGTGTGCATGTTGAGGCAGTTGGCGCAGCGGTTGATCTGCGAGGCGCGGATCTTGACCAGTTCGATCAGTGCGGGCTCGAGGCTGGCGGCGATCGCGGTGGAGGCGGCGAACCACGGTTTCATCACGGCGGGCGCTGCGGCGAAGGGGTCGAGTTTGGCGGTCATGGTCATGCTCCTTGTTGGGTTGCATGAGCATGACGAGGCAGCAGCGCCGGGTGTGACATCGACTACAAAAAAAGAGCCGGATTTCTCCGGCTCTTTCGTTGAATTCGGAGATGTCGCGATCAGCCCTTGCAGCTGAGCGTGCCCTTGCCCGGGATTTCGACCGTGGCCGATGCCGAGCTGCCGGTCAGCTTCCAGCCGCCGTCGGCGACGAAGGGCTGGCCGGCTTCGGGTGCCTTGAGGTCGGTCGGCGTGCCGCCCTTTTCGGTGCGGAGGCGGACCAGCTTGTCGCCCTGGAAGAACTCGGCGAAGACCAATGCGTTACCGGGCTGGCAGCGCATCGACACGCTCGCCTTGATCGCCGGCGGCAGTTCGACGGGCGCAGCATTGGCGAGCTGCGATTCCATCGGATCGGGCGCACGTTCGCTGATCACTTCGGGTTCGGGATTACAAGCGGACAACGCGAGCAGCGCGACCGCAGCGGCGGGGAGGAGACGCATGTTCATAGCGAGTGATCCCTTTGCGCACGCAACATCGGCGGTCAAGATATAACGGATAACAGTGCCCCAACGCATATTGCGTCGCATCGTTACAATATCATGTTTCATGCGGATTTCACTCGTGAAACTCGTCCAGATCCGGGATTCGACCAAAGGCGATCTTGGTGCCGACGCGATCGGTGCGGCTGCCGTCCATTGGCCCCACCGACACTGCGTGCCGCCCGAATTTCTCGTTGATTCGGTCCATCGCCTTGCTGAGCGACAGCGTCCGGGTTTCGCGCGCCAGCGGGTCGTTGGGGTCGAGCGCGCCGAACAGCGATTCCTGCGCCGCGCCCAGTGGTGCGATTTCCGCCAGGGTCACACCGATCAAGCGGATCGCGAAGCCGCCGGGACGGGTGCGCCCCGCCTCGGCCAGCCGGGGGAAGATCGCGTCGAGCGCGGCGAGGACGGTGAAGCTGTCCTGCGTCGCGGGCAGTTTGATCGAGGTGCGCCAGGTGGATTTGTCGTCTTCGAATTTCGCATGGAGCACCAGCAGGCGGCTGACATATTCCTTGCGCCGCAAGCGGCTGGCGGATTTGAGCGCGAGGCGGCGCGCGGTGAGGCGGACGGGTTCGAGGCCGCGCTTTCGCGGCGACAGAACGTGGCTGTGACCGATGGTCCGGTTCTGGGTCGGCTTTTCGGGCAGGTCGAAGCCGTGGAGGAGATACCAGAGCCGGTCGCCATTGACCCCGCCCCACGCCGACCCGGCGTCGCGCGGGCGGCGTTCGCAGAGCTGGCCGATGTCGAGAATGCCCTGCTGCGCTAGCCGCTTTTCCATCTTCGCGCCGATCCCCGCGATGTCGCGCAGCTTGAGGTCAAACAGGCGGTGGGGGAGCATGTCCTGGGTCAGCACGGTCAGGCCGTCGGGCTTTTGCATGTCGCTGGCGAGCTTGGCGAGCAGCCGGTTGGGCGCGATGCCGACCGAGCTGGTCAGGCATTCGCCGACATTCGCCCTGATCCCCGCCTTGATCCGCCGGGCGAGCGCCATCGCGGTTTCGGCGTCGTTTTCGTTGTCGAGGAGACGGCACGCGACCTCGTCGATCGAGCAGACGGCGGTGACGGGGATGTGCTTCCAGATCTCGGCGACGATCGCCTCGTGAAACTCGACGTACTTCTCGTGCTGGCCGGGGGTGACGATCAGGTCGCGGCACAGCCGCTTCGCCTCCCACACCGGGGTGCCGGTGCGGATGCCGTATTTCTTGGCCTGAACCGATGCGGCGATGGCGACGGTGGTGTCGCTGGCGACCGGGGCGACGATGATCGGCTTCCCGCGCAGATCGGGGTTCAGCTGCTGCTCGACCGCCGCGAAATAGCTGTTGAGATCGAGATAGAGCCAGCGCAGCGGGCGGGGCGGAAGATCGAGGAACGCCGGGTCGGGCATGGCGGAACAATAGCGGAACGCGGGGGCGAAGTCACGCGGTTGCGGGCGGACAGTGCCTGACAGTGTTTGGTGGGGAACCTGACGAAAAGAGGCATGTGTCATGCGCGGGTGAAAGGTGCGCGTGGGGGTGCCGACGAGGCTGCGGGCGAGGGGATGGGAGAGCGGCATGGGGCGTCCCGGCGGTGCGACAAGGGACGGACGAGATATGCCGGATCGGGGATTGTAGGAAAGGGGGGCGAAGCGGGAATGCGGCCGGTTGCCGGACGGCGGCTGTCAGCTGCACCGACCCGCAATTGGTCATCCATCTCCCCTTCCGAGCGATCAGCACCAGCGCTGCGTTGGATCGCGGGTATTTGGGGCGTATAGTGTGAACGATCGGCGCCGCCGATCGCTCAGGAGGCTTCAAAAGCCGTGCTCGTCACCATATTTGCTCCGCTCAATGCGCATTTGCTGGAGATCGCCGGCGTTCAGGACGCGTTGTTCGAGGCGAACTGCAAGCTGCAATCCCGGCCGCCCTACATTGTTCGCCTGGTCACCGAACACGGCACTCCGCTGAAATGCGCGTCCGGCTCCACGGTGCTTCCCGATGCAGGGGTCGAACAGGCGACGGAGCCTAGCGATACTTTGATCGTGATTGGTCCCTTTGGGGTTCCGCGCGCGCCGAACGCCGCGGTCGCGGACTGGTTGCGCAGGCAGGCGCGCACGGCACGGCGTTACGGCTCGACCTGCACCGGGGCGTTCCTGCTCGCCGATGCGGGCCTGCTGTCCGGGCGGCGTGTCACCACGCACTGGCAATATGCCGACCACCTCGCGCTTGCTTACCCCGATATCCATGTCGAACCCGACCGTATCTTCGTCCGCGATGGGCCAGTGTTCAGTTCGGCCGGAGTGACCGCAGCGATCGACCTGGCCTTCTCGCTAATCGAGGAGGATCACGGCCGCGCGCTCGCGCTCTATGCAGCACGCCGACTGGTCGTCTTTCTGAAGCGCCCCGGCGGCCAGTCGCAATTCAGCGACGCGCTGACCGCGCAGAGCGCCGGCACCCGTCCGCTTGACAAGGTGCGATTGCATATTCTCGAAAACCCCCGCGCGCCGCTGGATCTCGCCGCGCTGGCGACCGTCGCCGGGACCAGCCCGCGGCATCTGTCGCGGCTGTGTCGCGAACAGCTCGGAACGAGTGCCGCCGCCTATGTCGAACTCACCCGGATCGATATCGCGCGGCGGTTGCTCGAGGAGAGCGACGCGCCAATCAAGGCAATCGCCCACGCCGCGGGCTTCGGATCGACGACCACGCTTCGCCGAGCCTTTCTGCGCCGGATCGGCGTCGCGCCGCTCCAATATCGCCTGCGGTTCCAGACCACAGGGCAAGGCGACAAAAGCGCCGCCATTATGTCCTGAACCGCCGCCCCCTCGCCGTTGAAGCGCCAGCCCCATGGCCGCAACTTCGGGGCCGGAGGTCATGCCATGCACGTTCAACGCGCCGAGCAAATTGCAACCCGTCCCACCCCGAAAACGTCGAGGCGAGCCGCATCGGCTGGCCGCAGCGCGAATGCGGCCTATGCGCTGCTCGTCGCGCAATGCCGCGCCCGGGTCGAAAATCTTGCCCCCCGCCAGCGCGACGTGCTCACCGGGCTCGCCGCCGGTCGCAGCAACAAGCAGATCGCGCATACGCTGGGCCTCAGCCCCCGGACGGTCGAACTCTATCGCGCCGGAATGATGACCCGGCTCAATGTACGCACCCTGGCGCAGGCGATGCAGATCGCGTTCGTGGCCGGGCTCGTGCCGCTCGACATGCTGTTGTCTTGAACCGGGTCGGGCGCTTCGCAACGCAGGGAACGCGGCGATGAAATTCTGGAACAGCCGGCGCGCAGCGGTGCCCGTGACGGTGCCGGAGGTGGTGTCGCCACCCCCGGCGTCCGCCGCCGCACTCGCGGTGGCGCAGTGCACGGACGGCGTGATGGTCGCCGACATGCGCATGCGCGGCCAGCCGATCGTGGCGGTGAACTCCGCCTTCACGGCGATCACCGGCTATTCCGCCGAGGAGGCGATCGGCAAGAATTGTCGCTATCTTCAGGGCAGCGACCGGCTTCAGCCCGAGATCGCCGAAATCCGCGACGCGCTGGCCGATGGCCGTCCGTGCGCGGTGACGATCCGCAACTACCGCCGCGACGGTACGATGTTCCGCAGTGCACTGCGCCTGCTTCCGCTGCGCGACGATAGCGGGCAGGTCACCCATTTCGTCGGCCTGATCCGCGACGTGACGCATGAAGCGGGCATCGACCGCCTCACCGGCCTGTTCGACCGCTATGGGCTGCTCGACCGGATCGCCGGGCTGACCGCGTCGGCGACCGGCGCCGTGCTGGTGGTCAAGACCGACATCGTCCGGTTCCACGACGTCAATAACGGCTTCGGCTACGACGTCGGCGATGCGCTCATTCGCTCGGCCGCCGCGCGGCTGGCGACGCTCCCGGCGGCGGCCGTGGCGCGGATCGGCAGCAACAGTTTCGCGCTCGCGTTCGAACTGGACGATCCGCGCCGCGCCGCCGGCGTGGTCGACGACATCGTCGAACTGCTCAAGCCGCGCTTCGTCCTGCCTGGCGCATCGCTCGCGGTCCAGTTCGCCGCCGGTTATACGCTGGGCTCGGCCGGCGCGGAGCCGCGCGCGCTCGTGCGACAGGCCGGTGCGGCGCTCCAGCGGTCAAAGACCACCCCCGGCTACCCGCCCCATGCCTTTGTCGATGCGGACGAGCGCGATGCGCGCAACCGCATCCGGCTGGCCAGCGAATTGCGCATGGCTGCCGCCAATCAGGAGCTGCTGTTTCACTACCAGCCCCAGGTCGATCTCGCCACCGGCGAGCTGGTCGGGGCCGAGGCGCTGCTGCGCTGGAACCACGGCGCCTTCGGACTGCAGCCGCCGGCCCGCTTCATCGGAATCGCGGAGGAAACCGGGGCGATCCTCGACATTGGCGCCTGGGGTCTTCAGATGCTCGCCGCCCATGCCGTGCAGGTCAATCAGTGCCGCCACACCCCGATCCGCTTCTCGCTCAACGTATCGGTGATGGAGTTCATGCAGCGCGACATGGTCGCCGTGGTGCGGCAGGTGCTCGACGCGACCGGGTGTCGCGCGGAGTGGCTCACGCTCGAACTCACCGAGAATCTGATGATCCCCGAACCGGCGAACATCCGCCGCGCGTTCGAAGATCTGCGGCACATGGGAGTCGGCATCTCGATCGACGATTTCGGCACCGGCTACTCCAACCTGCGCTATCTGGAGAGCTTCCCGCTCAGCGAGATCAAGGTCGATCGCAGCTTCGTGCACGACCTCGCGCACAGCGTGGCCAAGCGGGTCATCGTCGAAGGCATCATCAAGCTCGGTGCCGCGCTCGACATCCGCGTCGTCGCCGAGGGGATCGAGACGGAGGCCGAGCGTGCGATCATGCTGGCGCTGGGCTGCTCGGTCGGCCAGGGCTATCTCTTCGCCGCCCCGCTCGACGAACCGGGCTTTCAGCGGCTGCTCGACGAAGGCCTGCTCCTGCGCGAGGCCTGGGATGCGCGGCGACTGCTGACGATGTTGGACAGGGGGTAGGTTCTGCGGGGTTGCCGGTCGTTCAGGCTGCAACCAGGGAATGCAAGCTGATCTCGCCAGACGCAGCGCCGGTCCGGCACAGGCCGCGCGGCAGGTTTCGGGAGTCATTGCGAACCCCGCGAGTGGCCGGATCAGGGGGCACAGCAGACCCGCCCGTTCAACTCCCCAAAACCTCCCGCAATCCCAGCCATGCCGGCAGCTTCGCCGCCAGGCCGGCCGTGTGGAGCGGGCTGGACGAGGGAAGGGCAAGGATCATCCACTTCCCCGCCGCCGTGCCGAGCGCGCGCAGGCCGAGGCGGTGGGCGGTGGTGCCGTTGAAGGCGATGGCGCGCAGATCGGGCAGGGTGGCGGCGAGGGTGGGGAGGTCGTTGGGCTCTGCCGCGGCGATTGCCGCGTCGGTGCTGCCCGGGCGGGTGGCGCTGGCGACCGCGTCCCACAAGCCGATGCGCGCGTCGCGGAGCGCGGCGAGGCGGGCTTCGTAGGACAGGGCGGGGAGGTCTGTGCGGTCGATGACGGCGGCGATCAGGCGCCAGAACTGGTTCTGGGGGTGGGCGTAATATTGCTGGGCGGCAAGGCTGCGGTCGCCGGGGAGGCTGCCGCAGATGAGGACGCGGGTGCGGGAGTCGGCGACGGGCGGGAAGCTTGCCTTGCGGGGTGGAGTTGATTGCGACACGCCGTCGTCCTAGCATTCCCGCATGGCCCGCGCGATTACCCGCTATGCCGACTTCTGGCCCTATTATCTGCGCGAGCATGCCAGGCCGCAGACGCGGGCGTTGCATTATGCCGGGACGGCGCTGACCTTCGTGGCGCTGGCGGCGGGGGTGGCGTGGAGCGCGTGGTGGCTGCTGGCGATCCCGTTGGCGGGGTACGGCTTTGCGTGGGGCGCGCATTTCGGGGTGGAGAAGAACCGGCCGGCGACCTTTACCTACCCGCTCTGGTCGCTGGGCAGCGATTACCGCATGTTCTTTCTGTGGCTGACCGGGCGACTGGGGCCGCATCTGAAGCAGGCCGGCGTCGCGGCATAGTTTCGCTTGCTTGCCCGGGGCGGGCAGGCGCGGCTAACGAGGGTCTATGGTAGCCAAAGATACGATCGCGCTGATCGGAAACACGCCGCTGGTCCGGCTCAAGGGGCCGAGTGAAGCGGCTGGATGCGACATTTTCGGGAAGTGCGAATTCGCCAATCCCGGTGCGAGCGTGAAGGATCGCGCGGCGCTGTTCATCGTCGAGGATGCCGAAGCGCGCGGGCTGATCGCGCCGGGCGGAACGATTGTCGAGGGGACGGCGGGCAATACCGGGATCGGGCTGGCGCTGGTCGCCAATGCCAAAGGCTACAAGACGATCATCGTCATGCCCGAGACGCAGAGCCGCGAGAAGATGGACACGCTGCGCGCGCTGGGTGCCGAGCTGGTACTGGTGCCGGCCGCGCCTTACTCCAACCCCGGCCATTTCGTGCACACCTCGCGCCGCATCGCCGAGGAGACGCCGAACGCGATATGGGCGAACCAGTTTGACAATATCGCCAATCGCCGCGCGCATATCGTGGGAACTGCAGAAGAGATCTGGACCCAGATGGAGGGTCGGATCGACGGGTTTACCTGCTCGGCGGGGACCGGTGGAACGATCGCGGGCGTCGGGCTGGGCCTCAAGGAAAAGGACGAGAAGGTGCGGATCGCCTTGTCCGACCCGCATGGCGCGGCGCTGTACAGCTATTATGCGACCGGTGAGCTGAAGGCCGAGGGGTCGTCGGTCGCGGAGGGCATCGGTCAGGGGCGGATCACCGCAAACCTGGAGGGCGCGCCGATCGACACGCAGTTCCGCATCTCCGACGAAGAGGGGATGGAGTGGGTCCGCCGACTGCTGGCCGAGGAAGGGCTGTGCCTCGGGCTGTCGTCGGGGATCAACGTCGCGGGCGCGGTGCGGCTGGGGCGCGAGCTGGGGCCGGGCGCGCGGGTCGCGACGATCCTGTGCGATACGGGATTCCGTTACCTTTCAACGCTGTACAACCCGGAATGGCTGCGTGAGAAGGGGTTGGGCGGGGCCTAGGGTCGCGAGCCACTGCACATCCCATTCGACAATAGGCTGTGAAGGCGTTACATTTATGCCACAGCTTATGAAGTCATTACCTTCAGATCCCCAGTCGAGCATGCAGCGGGTCCGCGTCGGACTGACCGGCCTCGCCACCGTGCTGCTGCTGATCGGGGTGGCGAGCGCGATCTTCTCCTCCGCCAAGGAAGAGGCACCCGTCCTGGCCGAAGGGGCACCCAAGCCCGAGGTGGTCGCGAACATGACCGAGGGCATGGTGACCAACAGCGCCACCGCGCCGAAGGACGAGCCGATCGCCGAACTGGGCATTGCTCCGCGTACCGCCGAAAGCCCCGCACCCGATATCGACCCCGCGCGCCCCGAGGGCGAATGAGCGCCCGCCGCCCGGGACTCGCCGCCATCGCGCGGGAAACGACGGGAATCGCCGCCACTGACCGCCATTCATGCCCGATTCCCGGCGCACACCCCGATGTCCCCCAAAAACTGCGCGGAACATAAGGTGCTCACTTAACGAATGAAGTGAAAACGACGGTAAGCCGAGGCACGAAGTGGGGCAAATTACCGCGAAATCCCGAGTTCAGGCATTGAAAACCCAAGTCGCTTGCGATAGGCCGGTGACTAACAGGGTAACCTTTATCGTCGGCCATCATGGGTCCGGGGTGCGCGATGGCGTGCACCCGGAGGCGGAAAAGGCATGCCCGGGGAGCAAGGGGCAGAGTGGCACGCAGCGGCTACAGAGGGGTTGGCTTACAGCTGGTGGACGACAAGGGTCGTGTCGCCATCCCCGCCGGGCTGCGTGCGACGCTGGAGAAGAACAGCGGCCACCCGACCGACAGCAAGGACGCCCGCGTCGCGATCCTGTCGACATCCGAAACCGACAAGTGCCTGGTCGCCTATGACGAGCCCTATTTCGACTCGCTGATGGAGCGGCTCGACGCGCGCGCGACCGAGTTTGCGGGCGATCGCGGTCAGGCCGATGCCAATATCTGGCGCGACGGCGTGGGGACGAGCGAGAATATCGCATTCGACCCCTCCGGCCGCTTCGTGCTGCCGGGGATGCTGGGGCACCTCGCGGGGATCCCGAAGGGCAGCTACGCCTTTTTCATGGGGGTCGGCGCGACGATCGAGGTGTGGAACCCGCGCACCCTGCTCGACCATCCGACTATCTCCGAACAGATCAAGGCGGCGTGCCGCTACTGTCTGGAAGAAAAGGGGGTGACGCTGTGACCGCGCCCCTGACCCACGACGCCGTTAACCCTGATCGTCCACATATTCCGGTGATGCTGGCCGAGGTGCTCGACGCCCTCGCCATCCAGCCCGGCGAGCGCCACGTCGATGGGACGTTCGGCGCCGGCGGCTATACGCGCGCGTTCCTCGAGCGGGGCGCCGAGGTGGCCGCCTTCGACCGCGACCCAAGCGCGATCGAAGGCGGTCAAGCCCTTGTGGACGCGAGCGAAAATCGCCTGATCCTGATCCAGTCGCCGTTCTCTGCGATGGACCGCGAGCTGGACGCGCGCGGGCTGTCGCCCGTCGATGGCGTGACGCTGGATATCGGCGTGTCGTCGATGCAGCTCGACCAGGCGGATCGGGGATTCAGCTTTCAATCGGACGGTCCGCTCGACATGCGGATGAGCCAGTCGGGCATGACCGCGGCCGAATTGGTTAACGAAATCAGTGAGTCTGATTTAACCACGATATTGCGGAATTACGGGGAAGAAAAGCAGGCCCGACGTGTGGCACAAGCGATTGTGAAGGCACGGCCCCTTACGCGCACGGGGGACCTGGCAAATGTGGTGCGGCGGGCCCTTGGGTACCGTCCGCATGAGAAGAAGGACCCGGCCACCCGGACCTTCCAGGCGATCCGGATTCACCTCAACCGCGAGCTCGACGAGCTTGAGGAAGGGCTGGCTGCGGCCGAACGGGCATTGAAGCCCGGCGGGCGGCTGGCGGTGGTGACATTCCACAGCCTGGAGGACCGGATGGTCAAGAAATTCCTGCGCGAACGCAGCGGGAGCGAGCCGACCGGATCGCGGCATCGCCCGATGGTCGCGGCGGAACAGGCGCCGAGTTTCGAACCGCCCGCAAAGGCGGTTCGGGCCGGCGAGGACGAGATAGCGGTGAACCCGCGTGCCCGGTCGGCGACGTTGCGCGTCGCGCGACGCACCGCGGCACCGGCATGGAGTTGAGGAGGCGGTTATGGCGATCAAGGCGTTGAGCGGCTTCGGATGGTTCCTGACCGGTGTCGTCGTGGCACCGGCCTGTTATCTGGTGTCGTCGCAGGTCGCGGCCGAACGGTCGAAGGTCGAGGCTGTCGAGCGCGCGATCCTGAAGGCGCACAAGGATATCCGCGGTCTGGAGACAGAGTTCGACACGCGCGCGAACCTGGCCCAGCTCGAGCGCTGGAACGGGGAGGTGATGCGTTACACCGCACCGACCCCCGCCAGTTCCTGGCGAGCGATACCGAACTGGCCGGCCTCCGCCCGATGGAAGGTGACGGCACCGCCGAGCGCTATGCCGCGATGGTCGTGCCGCAGGGTCTGCCCGAAGTCGTTGCGGGTGCGAAGGTGGCGAACGACGCGGTGGCTCCGGTCAAGGCGGTAGTGGCCGAGCGGGCTGCGCCGGCACCCGTCGCAGTCGCCGCCGTCGCCAAACCCAAGCGTGCAGCCGCCCCGGCCCCGGTGGTAGCAAAGGATGCGGCGGTCGCGTCGCTGGACAGCAAATTGCTCAAGGATTCGAGCTTTGGCGACCTGATGCAGGGCGTCCGTGCCGAGGCGCGCAAGTTGCGGTGACGGTCCTCGTCGCCCCTGCACAGCGGATCCGCACGCGCGACGGCAGAGGCGCGTCGCCGATTGCGGTCGCGCATGTGCGGCTGATGATCCTGACCCTCTTGTTCGCCGCGGCGTTTGCGGTGATCGTCGGGCGACTGGCGCTGCTGGCGGTTTTCGCCGAGCCGCAACGCGCGCCGAGCGTCAATGCGATGCTGGTGCCGCTGCGCGGCGACCTGGTCGATCGCAACGGCGCGCCGCTCGCGCGGACGATCGACGCCTGGTCGATCGGCGTGCGCCCGGATCGGGTGATCGGCGACAAGGCGGCGCTGGCGCAGATGCTGGCTGCAACGCTGCCCGGGAAGAGCGCCGGCGAATATGCCAAGCTGCTCAACAGCGGCGCGAAATTCACCTATCTTCAGCGCCGCGCGGTGCCGGAGCTGGTCGCCGCCGTTCACGCGCTGGGTGAGCCGGGGATCGAGTTCGCGCGCGAGCCGCAGCGCCTTTACCCGCAGGCGACGCTGGCTGCGCACGCGCTGGGCTTTGTCGATTTCGACGGCAAGGGCGTGAGCGGAATGGAGCATATCCTGGACCGCCAGCTGACCGATCCGGCGCAACGCGGGCGACCGGTGGCCCTGTCGATCGATCTGCGCGCGCAGGCCGCGCTGGAGAGCGAGCTGGGCGCGGCGATGACGAGTTTCCAGGCGCAGGGCGCGGCTGGGGTGATCCTTGATGTCGCGTCGGGCGAGGTGGTGGCGATGACGTCGCTTCCCACCTTCAACCCGAACAACGTCAAGGGTGCGAACCCGGAGCATTTCCGGAACAATGTGACGCAGAGTGTCTATGAGCTGGGGTCGACCTTCAAGCCGCTGGCGATGGCGTTCGCGATCGAGACCGGCGTCGCGCCGTCGATGTCGAAGCGCTATGATGCCACCGAACCGCTGCAGGTCGGCGGGTTCCGGATCCGCGACGATCACGCGCAGAAGCGCTGGCTCAACATCCCCGAGACGCTGATCCATTCGTCGAACATCGTGACGGCGCGGATCGCCGACGAACTGGGCAAGGACCGGATGGCAGAGATGTTCAGCCGCCTTGGCTTCGACACCAAGGCGCCGATCGAGCTGGGTGGGGTGGCCGGGCCGATCTGGCCGAAATACTGGGCGCGCACGACGGTGATGACCACTGCCTATGGTCATGGCATCGCGGTTACGCCGCTGCATCTGGCCAGCGCCTATGCCGCGATGGTGAATGGTGGGGTATGGCGTCCCGCGACGCTCAAGAAGGTCGAGCCGGGCAAGGCACCGGTGGGTCGCCGGGTGATTTCGGAGGCGACCAGCGCGCGGATGCGCCAGCTGATGCGGCTGATCGTCACCCATGGCACGGGCAGCAAGGCGGATGCGCCCGGCTATCGCGTCGGGGGCAAGACCGGCACCGCCGAAGTGCCGGGACGCGGCGGATATCAGCGCAACAAGAACGTCTCGACGTTCGCGGCGGCTTTCCCGATGGACGCACCGCGCTATGTGGTGCTGGTGATGCTTGATTCGCCGATCGGTAATGCCGAGTCCGCAGGCCAGTCCACTGCAGGGTGGACTGCGGCCCCCGTCGTCAACCGCGTCGTGATGCGCACCGGCGCGATGCTGGGCGTGGTGCCCGACGAGCGCCGCGACGTCGATGTCGCCGATCTCACCCCGCTGCTGTGGAAGGCGGAGGCGAAGAACAAGACCGCGCCCGCCGCGCTCGGCGCGGGGGCGGACGAGTGAAGCTCGCAGACCTGACCGGCGGCGACGAGCAGGACATCGTCACCGGCTTTGCCATCGACCATCGCAAGATCGCCCCTGGCACGGTGTTCGGCGCGTTCCGCGGCACCCGCTTCAACGGCGAGGATTTCATAGCGGAGGCGGTGGCGCGGGGCGCGGTCGCCATCGTCGCCCGGCCCGAGGTGAAGGTGGAAGGCGCGGCGCATATCGCGAGCGACCATCCGCGCACCGAATTCGCGCGGATCGCGGCGCGCTTTTACGCCCCGTTCCCGGAAACATCCGTCGCCGTCACCGGGACCAACGGCAAGACGTCGACCGTCGAGATGGTGCGGCAATTGTGGCGGATGGCGGGGCATCATGCCGCGTCGATCGGGACTTTGGGGGTCACCACGGCGGGGGGAGATGGTGTCGACCGGATTGACCACGCCGGATGTCGTCACCTTCCTGTCGAATGTCGCGGGACTTGCCCGCGAAGGCGTGACGCATCTGGCGTTCGAGGCGTCGAGCCACGGCCTGTCGCAATATCGCACCGAAGGACTGCCGGTGCGCGCGGCGGCGTTCACCAATCTGAGCCGCGATCACCTCGACTATCACAAGGACATGGCGGACTATTTTACCGCCAAGCTGCGGCTGTTCGCCGATGTGCTCGATCCCAATGGGACGGCAGTCGTGTGGGCCGACGATCCGCATAGCGAACGGGTGATCGACATCGCCCGGATGCGCGGCAACCGCATCATCACGGTCGGCGAACATGGCGACACGATCCGGCTGGTGTCGCGGGCGCCGACGTTGCTCGACCAGAAGCTGGTGATCGCGTTCGGGGGCGTCGAGCATCGCGTCGGGCTGCCCCTGATCGGCGGATATCAGGCTGCCAATGCGCTGATTGCGGCGGGGCTGGTGATCGCCACCGGGGGCGATCCGGCGCAGACCTTTGCGAACCTGGCGCGGTTGCAGCCGGTGCGGGGGCGACTGGAGCGGGCGGCGATCAGCCGGACCGGGGCTCCGGTCTATGTCGATTATGCGCACACCCCCGACGCGATCGAAGCGGCGATTTCCGCGTTGAAGCCGCATGCGGCGGGACGATTGATCCTCGTCTTCGGCGCAGGCGGCGACCGCGATCCGGGCAAACGCGAACCGATGGGACAGGCGGCGGCTGCGGGCGCGGATCTGGTGATCGTCACCGACGACAACCCGCGCGGCGAGGATGCCGCGTCGATCCGGCATGCGGTGCGAAAGGGCTGTCCGCAGGCGACCGAGATCGGCGACCGGCGTGCAGCCATCGAGGCTGCGATCGCGGCGGCGGGGCCGGAGGATATCGTGCTGATCGCCGGCAAGGGACATGAACAGGGCCAGATCGTGGGCGACATGGTGCTGCCGTTCGACGATGTCAGCGTCGCGCGCGAGGCGGCAGCGTGAGTGCGCCACTCTGGACCTCGGTCGAGATCGCGGCGGCGACGGGCGGGGCGGCGTCTGCCGAGTTCGAGGTCGAGGCGGTCGCGTTCGACAGCCGGGAGGTAGGGCCGGGCGCACTGTTCTTTGCGCTGACGGGGGAAACCACCGACGGGCACAAGTTTCTGGAGCAGGCCTTCGCCAGCGGGGCGGCGGGGGGCCGTCGTGTCGCACGACACGCCGCACCCGCATGTCCTGACCGGCGACACGACCGTCGCGCTCGAAAACCTCGCCCGCGCCAGCCGCAAGCGAATGACTGGCGTTGTGATCGGCGTCACCGGTTCGGTCGGCAAGACCGGGACCAAGGAGGCTCTGTTCGCGTGCCTCGACCGGCCCGATCCGGGGCAGGCGCATCGTTCGGTCAAGAGCTACAACAACCATACCGGCGTGCCGCTGAGCCTTTCGCGGATGCCGCGCGATACGCGGTTCGGCGTGTTCGAGATGGGGATGAACCATGCTGGCGAGCTGCTGGCGCTGACCCATATGGTGCGGCCGCACATCGCGATCGTCACCACAATCGCGCCCGCGCACACCGAATTCTTCGACAGCGAAGAAGCGATTGCCGACGCCAAGGGCGAGATTTTCCAGGGGCTGGTGCCGGGCGGGACGGCGATCGTGCCGTTCGACAGCCCGCATCGCGACCGGCTGATCGCCGCGGCGACGGGCCATGCCGCGCGGATCGTGACCTTTGGCCTGGGCAATGGCGCGGACGTGCGCGCGGTCGAGGTGATGCACGGGCAGCCGGGCGGCACCTTCGTGACCGCGAAGATCGGGACTGAGAAAACGCTGAGCTTTACCCTGTCGCAGCCGGGCGACCATTGGGTCGCCAATGCGATGGCGGTGCTGGCGGCGGTCGATGCGGCGGGTGGCGACCTGGAGCAGGCGGGCCTTGCGCTGGGCGAGATGGGTGGGCTGGCCGGACGCGGCGCGCGGTTCGCGGCCAAGGTCGCAGGCGGCGAGGCGCTGGTGATCGACGAGAGCTACAATGCAAACCCGGCGTCGATGCGCGCGACGCTGGCGGTGCTGGCGGCAACCCCGGCGGCGCGGCGCGTGGCGGTGCTGGGCGAGATGCGCGAACTGGGCGACCAGTCGGACGATTTCCATGCCGATCTTGCAGTGCCGGTGACCGAGGCTGGCGTCGAAGCGGTGCTTCTTGTCGGTGAAGGGATGACGCCGCTCGCACGGGCGCTTGAGGGTCGGGTCGAATTGGTCCATGTGCCCGACGCCGCCACCGCGCGCGCGTCGCTAGAAGCGATGCTGCGGGCCGGGGACGCGGTGCTCATCAAGGGGTCGAACGGGGTCGGGCTGTCGCGGGTCGTCGCGGCGCTGGCCCAAAGGATTTAGGCAGGGGGCCGATGCTGTACGAGATCGCCGAATGGCTGGGTTTTCCGGGACTGCTGAACCTGTTCCGGTACCTGTCGTTCCGCACCGGCGCGTCGGTCGCCACCGCGCTGCTGATCGGCCTGATCATCGGGCCGCGCTTCATCGGTTGGCTGCGTGTCCGTCAGGGCAAGGGACAGCCGATCCGCGCCGACGGGCCGCAGAGCCACCTGGCCAAGCGCGGCACGCCGACGATGGGCGGGCTGATGATCCTGACCAGCCTGACGCTGTCGCTGTTCCTGTGGATGGACCTCAGCAATCCGTACATCTGGGCGTGCATCTTCGTGACGCTCGGGTTCGGGATGATCGGGTTCCTCGACGACTATGACAAGGTGCGCAAAGCAAGCACCGCGGGCGTGTCGGGACGCGTCCGGTTGCTGGGCGAATTCGCGATTGCGGGCGTCGCGGCCTGGGTCATCACGCTGCAGAACGGGACGATGCTGTACGTGCCGTTCTTCAGCCAGTTCAGCGTCGATCTGGGCTATTTCTACATCGTATTCGCCGCGTTCACGATCGTGGCGTTCGGCAATGCCGTCAATCTGACCGATGGGCTGGACGGGCTGGCGACGATGCCGGTGATCATTGCGAGCAGCGCGTTCCTGCTGATCGCATATCTTGTCGGCAACAAGATCTATGCGACCTATCTGGGCATTCCGCATGTGCCGGGGGCCGGCGACCTTGCCATCTTCTGCGGCGCGATCATCGGGGCGGGGCTTGCCTTCCTGTGGTTCAACGCGCCGCCGGCAGCGGTGTTCATGGGTGACACTGGGTCGCTGGCGCTGGGTGGTGCGCTGGGCGCGATTGCGGTGACCACGCATCACGAGCTGGTGCTGGGGATCATCGGCGGGCTGTTCGTGGTCGAGGCGCTGAGCGTCATCATCCAGGTCTTCTGGTACAAGCGCACCGGGCGCCGCGTGTTCAAGATGGCGCCGATCCACCATCATTTCGAGCAGCTCGGCTGGAGCGAGCCGACGGTCGTGATCCGTTTCTGGATCATCGCCTTCGTGCTGGCGCTCGCGGGGCTGGCGACGCTGAAGCTGCGGTGATCGTTTCCGCGGCCTGGCGCGGGAAACGCTTTGCGGTACTCGGGCTGGCGCGGTCGGGGGCGGCGAGCGTGCGCGCGCTGGTCGCGGGCGGGGCGAGCGTACTCGGTTGGGATGACAATGAAGCTGCGCAACAGAGCGTTTGGGAGCAGCTCAAGGTCGACCGGGAGGAGCTGGGCACCGAGCCGGGTTTCACGACGAAGGATTGGGTCAGTTTCCCTGTCGATCTGAAGGGCTTCGAAGCTGTCGTAGTTTCGCCCGGCGTGCCGTTGAATCGACATCCCGTGGCCGCCAAGGCGCGCGAGTCCGGCGTTCCGATCATCGGCGATATCGAACTGTTCGCACAGGCGCGGGGCGAGCTCCCGGCGCACAAGGTGGTCGGGATTACCGGGACCAATGGCAAGTCGACCACCACCGCGCTGATCCACCATATTATCGAGAGCGCGGGCGTTCCGGCGCGGCTGGGCGGGAATATCGGGCTGCCCATTCTCGGGCAGGAGCCGTTGCCGGAGGGGGGCGTCTATGTGCTCGAGCTGTCGAGCTATCAGATCGACCTGACCCAGAGCCTTGATTGCGACGTGGCGGTGTTGCTCAACATCACGCCGGATCATCTCGATCGTTATGACGGGTTCGATGCCTATGCCGCGTCGAAGGCGCGGTTGTTCGAGATGCAGTCCAAGGGCCATGCCGCGATCATCGGGATTGGCGATGAGGCGTCGCAGGCGGTGGCCAAGCAGGTCGCGCGCTCGGGCCGGGCCGAGGACCTGACCAGGATCGCGCCGGGCGTGTGTATGGATCAGTCGCGCTGGCCGTCGCTCCAGGGACCGCACAACGCCCAGAACGCGCTGTGCGCGATCGCGGTATGCCAGGCGCTGGGCGTCGCGCAGGCGCAGATCGATATGGCGCTGGAGACCTTTACCGGCCTGCCGCACCGGATGCAGCGGGTGGGGGTGCGCAACGGCGTGCTGTTCGTCAACGACAGCAAGGCGACCAACGCGGAATCGGCCGCGCCCGCGCTCGCGGCCTATCCGCGCATCCACTGGATAGTGGGCGGCAGGGCCAAGAGCGCCGATCTCGATGCTTGCCGACCGGGTTTCCCCCATATTGTCCGCGCCTATGCTATCGGCGAAGCGACGGAGATGTTTGCGCAAATCCTGAAGGACGTCATGCCGGTCGAGCGATCGGGCACGCTGGCGGAGGCGGTACGCGCTGCGGCGGCGAATGCGGTGGAGGGTGAGGTGGTGTTGCTGTCGCCTGCCTGTGCGTCGTTCGACCAGTTTCGCGACTATGAGGATCGCGGCGACCAGTTCCGCGCCGCGGTGAGGGCATTGGCATGAGCGACGTCATCCGCGCGACGACCAAGCGCAAGCCGCTGCGCGAACGGTTCGAGGATCAGTTGAGCCGGGGAGCAAGACCCCGCTGGGCCTGTGGTTCTGGGAAATCGACCGCATCCTGTTGCTGCTCGCCTTCCTGCTGATCGGCATCGGGCTGGTCGCGGTGGCGGCGGCGTCGCCGGCGTCGGCGGAGCGCTATTCGGACGCGAGCAAGCAGTTCGCGGCGATGCACTATTTCTGGCGGCAGACGGTGTGGATCTGTCTGTCGATCCCTGTGCTGTTGATCGTGTCGATGTTGCCGGTCGGATTTGCGCGGCGCGGGGCTATTCTGGGCACCGCGATATGCGTGGTGCTGGTCGGCATTGCCGCATTTTTCGGTTCGGAGATCAACGGCGCGCGGCGCTGGATCGGGTTCGGCTTTGCTTCGTTTCAGCCGTCGGAATTCCTGAAGCCGCTCTACATCGTCACCACTGCCTGGCTGTTGTCGATGCGCGCCAAAGACCCGAGCCTGCCGGTGATCCCGGTGACGGGGGTGCTAACCGCAGTGATCGCGGCGTTGCTGATGAAGCAGCCCGATTTCGGCCAGACGGTGATTTTCGGCGCGGTGTGGGTGATTCTGCTGATGCTGTCGGGCATTTCGACCCGCGCGATCGGCGTGCTGGGCGGGGGCGTCGTGGCGGGGGTGGTCGCGGCCTATCTGTTCTACGACACCGCACGCACGCGCATCGACAGCTTCCTGTTCCCCGATCCCGAAAAGGCGGCGGCGGAGCATTACCAGACCGACATGGCGCACGCGGTGCTGACCGGGGGCGGGGCGACCGGCACCGGGCCGGGCGGCGGGACGGTCAAATTCAAGCTGCCCGAGGCGCATACCGATTACATCTTCTCCGTCGTGGGCGAGGAGTTCGGATTGATCGCGTGCATCATCATCGCGCTGATCTACCTCGCCATCGTCGTTCGGGTGCTGATCAAGCTGCTGGACGAGGAGGATGGGTTCCGCCTGCTCGCCTCCGCCGGGCTCGCGGCCCAATTCGGGATTCAGGCGGTGATCAACATGGCCGTGAACACCGGCCTTGCGCCCTCCAAGGGAATGACCTTGCCCTTCATTTCCTATGGCGGATCGTCGATGGTGGCGCTGTCGATCGGGATGGGACTGTTGCTCGCTTTCACGCGACGAAACCCCTATCTCAAGCGCTCAAACTACACGGTGCGGGGTAACAGCAAATGACATCGGGACGGCATTACGTCCTCGCCGCCGGGGGCACCGGTGGACATATGGTTCCCGCCGCTGCACTTGCGGCGGAATTGATGCGGCGTGGTCACAAGGTCGCGCTGCTTTCCGACGAGCGGGGCGTGCGATTCCCGGACCTGTTCGAGGGGATCGAGACGCAGATCGTCCCGGCGTCGCGCTTTGCCGGCGGGCCGCTGGGGTGGTTGCGCGCATTGCGCACCATGGCGAAGGGCCGGGCGCAGGCGCGCAAGCTGTATCGCCAGTTCCGTCCGGCGGCGGTGGTCGCGTTCGGTGGCTATGCGTCGATGCCCGCGCTGTCGGCGGCGTTCGCGATGAAGGTGCCGACCGTCATTCACGAGCAGAATGCCGTGCTGGGCCGGGTCAATCGGCTGGTCGCGGGCAAGGTGGGGGCGATCGCCACCAGCTATGCCGAGGTCGCGCGGCTGAAGCCGGCCTATGCCAAAAAGGTCCATCTGACCGGCAATCCGGTGCGCGAGACGGTTCTGGAGCTGCGGTTGCGGCCCTATCCGCCGCTGGAGGAGGATGGCATTTTCCGCGTGCTGGTCACCGGGGGAAGCCAGGGCGCGTCGGTGCTGAGCCAGGTGGTGCCCGACGGCCTTGCGCTGCTGCCGGTCCACTTCCGCCGCCGGATGCAGGTGACGCATCAGGCGCGGGTCGAGGATATCGACGAGGTGCGCCGCAAATATGCCGAGCATGGCATTCCGGCAGAGATCGCGACCTATCTGCCCGACCTGCCCGAGCGGCTCGCCTGGGCGCATATCGTGATCGCGCGTGCGGGGGGCGTCGACGATATCGGAGCTGACCGCAGCGGGGCGTCCGGCGATCCTCGTGCCGCTGCCGACCGCGACCGACGATCACCAGACCGCGAACGCGCGCGAGATCAGCGCCGCAGGTGGCGCGCGGACAATTCCGCAGCGGGCGTTCACCGCGCAGGAGCTGGCGAAGCAGATCCAGAAACTGGGGCTGGACCCCGAGGGGCTGGCGCACGCCGCGGCGTGCGCACGCAGCGTCGGTCGCCCCGATGCAGTCCGCGACCTGGCGGACCTTGTGGAATCGATCGACGCCGACTGGGCGTCGGCAGGAATGGGACATGCCGAGCCGGTGAAGATCGCGCAGGGCGGGGAGGCGTTTGCGTGAAGGGTGTCGCCAAGGATATCGGCACGATCCATTTCGTCGGCATCGGCGGGATCGGCATGTCGGGCATTGCCGAGGTGATGCACAATCTGGGCTATAAGGTGCAGGGCAGCGACAGTGCCGAGGGCTATGTCGTCGAGGGGCTGCGCAAGCGTGGCATTGCGATCACCATCGGGCAGAGCGCCGACAATCTGGGCGATGCGGCGGTGGTGGTGACCTCGACCGCGATCAAGCGCGACAATCCGGAAGTGCAGGCCGCCTATGCCGCGCGCATCCCGGTGGTGCGGCGCGCGGAGATGCTGGCCGAGCTGATGCGATTGAAGTCCACCGTCGCGGTGGCGGGGACGCATGGCAAGACGACGACGACGAGCATGATCGCGGCGCTGCTGGATGCGGGCGGGATCGACCCGACCGTGATCAATGGGGGCATCATCAACCAGTACGGCTCCAACGCGCGGCTGGGCGACAGCGAGTGGATGGTGGTCGAGGCCGACGAGAGCGACGGCAGCTTCCTGCGGCTCGACGGCACGATCGCGGTCGTGACCAATATCGATCCCGAGCATCTCGACCACTATGGCAGCTTCGAGCGGGCCAAGGATGCCTATGTCGAGTTCGTCGAGAATGTGCCCTTCTACGGCGCGGCGTTGCTGTGCCTCGACCATCCCGAGGTGCAGGCGATCATTCCGCGTGTGCGCGACCGGCGGATCGTGACCTATGGCTTTGCGGCGTCGGCGGATGTGCGCGGGGTCAATGTGACGCCGCATGCCGGGGGCAACAAGTTCGAGGCGATCATTCGCAGCCGCGACGGCACGACGCGGTCGATCGAGGGGATCGACCTGCCGATGCCGGGCCGCCACAACGTCCAGAACGCGCTCGCCGCGATAGGCGTGGCGCTGGAAATGGGCATCGACGACGCGACGATCCAGAACGGCTTTGCCAAGTTCGGCGGGGTGAAGCGGCGCTTCACCAAGGTCGGCGAGATCGGGTTCGAGGGCAAGCTGCCGGCGATCGTGATCGACGATTATGGCCACCACCCGGTCGAAATCCGCGCGGTGCTGTCGGCGGCGCGGGAGAGCGCGCAGGGGCGGGTGATCGCGGTGGTGCAGCCGCATCGTTACTCGCGGCTCGGCAACCTGATGGATGACTTTGCGCAGGCGTTCAACGACGCCGACATGGTGCTGGTGACCCCGGTCTATGCCGCGGGCGAGGCGCCGGTCGAGGGGGTGAGCGGCGCGGCGCTGGTCGAGCGGACGCTGGCGCGCGGGCACCGGCTGGCGGAAAGCGTGGCCGATGCCGATGCGCTCGCGGCGCGGATCGCCGAGGTCGCGCAGCCGGGCGATCTGATCGTGTGCCTGGGCGCTGGCGACATCACCAAATGGGCCGCGGGCCTCGCCGAAGCGGTCGACGCCAAGCGGAGCGTGGCGGCATGAGCGACTGGTTCACCCTCGCGACCGATATGCAGCGCGAAATCCTGCGCGCGCAGAAGGCGCAGATGGACGCGGCGCAGACGATGCTCGACGCGGGCAAGAAGGTGGCCGCGTTGCAGGAGACCGGGGCGAAGGCGGCCGAGGCGAATATGAAGTTCTGGAAGCAATGGGCCGGGCTGTGGGGGGTGAAGTGAGCGCAGCGCTTCTCCCCAAAGTGCGGGGGAAGCTGACCCCCGAAGCGCCGCTGGCCCCTCTGGTCTGGTTCAAGAGCGGCGGGACGGCGGAGTGGCTGTTCGAGCCGGCGGGTGTCGCGGATTTGTGCGACTTCCTGCGCGATCTCGATCCGGCGGTGCCTGTGATGGCGCTGGGGCTGGGGTCGAACCTGATCGTGCGCGATGGCGGGGTGCCGGGCGTGGTGGTGCGGCTGGGCAAGGCGTTTGCCAAGGTTCAGGCCGAGGGTCAGACGCTGACCTGTGGTGGCGGGGCGAGCGGGATTCTGGTGTCCTCAACCGCGCGCGATGCGGGGATTGCGGGCGTCGAGTTTCTGCGGTCTATCCCCGGCACCGTCGGCGGCTTCGTGCGGATGAATGGCGGCGCTTACGGGCGCGAGACCAAGGACGTGCTGGTCGATTGCGAAGTCGTGCTGCGGTCGGGCGAGCGAGTGACGCTGCCGGTCGCGGCGTTGGGTTACACCTATCGTCACTCCGAACTGCCCGAGGGGGCGATCGTGGTGAGCGCGACCTTTCGTGGTGAGCCGGGCGAGCCGGCGGCGATCCAGGCCGAGATGGACCGCATCGCCGCCGCGCGTGAGGCGTCGCAGCCGCTGCGGAGCAAGACAGGTGGGTCGACCTTCAAGAATCCCGAGGGCGACAAGGCGTGGCGGTTGGTCGATGCGGCGGGCTGTCGTGGCCTCACGCGCGGTGGGGCGCAGGTGAGTGAGAAGCATACCAATTTCCTGATCAACACCGGTGATGCGACCAGCGCGGATATCGAAGGGCTGGGGGATGACGTCCGCGCGCGGGTGAAGGCGGCGAGCGGGGTTGACCTTGAGTGGGAGATTCAGCGTGTCGGCGTGGCGGCCCGGAGAGGGGTGCCCCAATGAAGGCGCAATTTCACGGGACCATGAACGCGTTCGAGCAGCAGATTGTTGAGAACGTTGATCGCCATGGTTGTCACATCAACTGGGTGTTCGATGCCGAAGTGCCTGAGCCGCCCTTCGCCTATTCGATCGGCTTCACTAAGACGCTCGGTGTCCCGGAAGTCATTCTTTTTGGACTCCCGCAGGAAACGTGCGGACCGGCGATCAATGCGCTGCTGCAGATGTGCGCGGCGGGCATGAAATTGGAAGAGGGGCAGATCATTCCCGAATTCTTCGGTGAATATGATTGCACCGTCCGCATGGTCCACGAAAGCTGGCTGACCGAGGAGTATTTCGCCTCGGCGCTCTGGTATCATCGGACTCAGATGGGCCAAGCTCTGAGGCATGTTGCGATGATCGTGTGGCCCGACGAGCATCACCGCTTTCCATGGGATGGTGGTTGCGCCGATTGGGTCCGCACAGACCAACCCGCTTTATACAAATCAAAGGTTTCGTTGTGACCATTACCCCCCTCCACGTCGCAGTCCTGATGGGCGGCTGGTCGGCCGAGCGGCCGGTGTCGCTGATGTCGGGTGCGGGGATTGCTGAGGCGCTGGAGTCGCTTGGCCATCGCGTCACGCGGATCGATATGGATCGCGACGTTGCTGCCAAGCTCGCCGAAGCGAAGCCCGATGTCGTGTTCAACGCGCTGCACGGGACGCCGGGCGAGGACGGGACGGTGCAGGGGATGCTCGACCTGATGGGGCTGCGCTATACCCACTCCGGCATGGTCACGTCGGTGATTGCGATCGACAAGGTGCTGACCAAGCAGGCTTTGGTGCCGCATGGCATTCCGATGCCGGGCGGGCAGATCGTGTCGACCGCGTCGCTCTATGAAGCCGATCCGATGCCGCGGCCTTATGTGCTCAAACCCGTCAATGAGGGGGTCGTCGGTCGGCGTGGCGATCGTCACCGCCGAGGGGAATTACGGCAACCCGATCAGCGCCGAGGCCAAGGGGCCGTGGCAGGAGTTTGACGAACTACTCGCCGAGCCGTTCATTCGTGGGCGCGAGCTGACCACGGCGGTGCTGGGCGACAAGGCTTTGCTGGTGACCGAGCTGAAGCCCAAGAGCGGCTTTTACGACTTCGACGCGAAGTACACCGACGGGATGACCGACCATGTCTGTCCGGCGGAAATCCCCGAGGAGATTGCCGAGGCGTGCAAGCAGATCGCGCTCGACGCGCATCGCCTGCTCGGCTGCAAGGGCGCGTCGCGGTCGGACTTCCGCTGGGACGACGAACAGGGGCTGGGCGGGCTGTATCTGCTGGAGGTCAACACCCAGCCGGGGATGACCCCGCTGAGCCTGGTGCCCGAACAGGCCAAGGCGATGGGGATGAGCTATCCGCAGCTGGTGCAGGCGATCGTAGACGAAGCGCTTCGCGAGGAGGCGGGATGAGCCGCAAGCCGACGCCCAAGCGCCCCACGGTCAAGCCCAAGCGCCGCGCGCAAGCGAAGCGCAAGCAGCCGCATCTGCTCGACCGGATGGTCGCGGCGCTGCCGGTGAGCGAGGCGACGCTGCACCGGATCATCGCGTGGAGCATCACCGGCATCGCGGTCGCGTCGCTGATCGGCGTGGCGACGCTGTTCGGCGTGCCCGGCGCGGTCGGCACCGCGCTTGCCGAAGGCGTGGGACAGGCGGGGTTTCGCGTACAGCAGGTCGAGGTGACCGGGATCAAGCGCGCCGACAAGATGACGGTGTACAATTACGCGCTGGACGAGAAGAGCCGCGCGATGCCGCTGGTCGATCTGGACGAGGTACGCGGGCGGCTGATGACGATCGGCTGGGTCGCCGATGCGCGCGTGTCGCGCCGGCTGCCCGATACGCTGGTGGTCGATATCGTCGAGCGCAAGGCGGCGGCGGTGTGGCAGCATCAGGGGCAGTTGATGCTGATCGATGCCGAGGGCGTATTGCTGGAGCCGGTATCGGCAGACGCGATGCCGGATCTGCCGCTGGTCATTGGCGACGGGGCCTATGCGCAGCAGCCGGCGTATCAAAAGCTGCTTGCTGCCGCGCCGGCGCTCAAGCCGCTGGTCAAGGCGGCGACCTGGATTGGCAATCGCCGCTGGGATCTGTCGTTCAACACCGGCGAGCGGCTCGCGTTGCCCGAGGGCGAGGAGGAAGCGGCGAAGGCTTTGGTCAAGTTCGCCGAGCTGGACGGGGCGGATCGACTGCTGGGACGCGGATACCTCCGCTTCGACCTGCGCGATCCGACGCGGCTGGTAGTGCGGATGCCGGGGCAGGTGGTCCGCAAAGAGATTGAATCGGCGGCAGAAACTGCCAGTGTGAATGTGCAGGGGGAATAAGACATGGCCAAGACCGCGCCCGAGGGACTGATTACCGCACTCGATATCGGGTCGTCCAAGGTGTCCGCGCTGATCGCGCAAAAGGGCGATGGCGGCGAGCTCGTCGTGCTCGGCACCGGCCAGCGCGAGAGCCGCGGCGTGCAGCGCGGCTATATCGCCGACATGGCGGCCACCGAGGTCGCGGTGCGCGAGGCAGTCGAACAGGCCGAGCGGATCGCCGGCACCAATATCGAGGATGTCTGGGTCAGCTTCTCCGCCGGGGGGCTGGAGTCCAGCATCCTGCGGCTCGAAGTCGATCTGGGCGGGCATCGCGTCGAACAGTCGGACATTGACGACCTGCTGCGCGCGGGGCGTGAGGCGATCAACCCGGGCGGGCGGATGGTGCTGCACGCGCAGCCGACGCGCTACACGCTGGACGGGCTGGCGGGCGTCAAGCAGCCGCGCGGTCTGCATGCCGAGCGGCTGGGGGTCGATATCCATGTCGTGTCGACCGAGGGGGCACCTGTCCGCAACCTCGACCTGTGCGTCCGCTCGGCGCATCTGGAAGTGCGATCGATCATCGCCGCGCCGGTCGCGACGGGACTTGCCTGTCTGTCCGAGGAGGAGCGCGAGCTGGGCGTGGCGCTGGTCGAGATCGGTGCGGGGGTGACCAATGTCTCGGTCTACAAGGACGGTGTGCTGACCGGCCTGTCGTCGATCCAGCAGGGATCGGCGGACATCACCGACGACATCGCCAGCGCGTTCGGGACGCGGCGCGGACAGGCCGAACGGATGAAATGCTTCTATGGCAGCGCGAACATGACGCCGCGCGACAATCACGACATGATCGACATCGCACCCGCCAGCCTTGAGGAAGAGGGCGAGGGCGCGCGCATCACGCGGGCGCAGCTGATCGCGGTGATCCGCCTGCGGCTCGACCGTCTGATGGCCGAGATTACCAAGGAGCTCGTGCGCCTCAATTTCGAGGAACCGGTGGGGCGGCAGATCGTGCTGACCGGCGGCGGTGCCGAGTTGAAGGGCGTGGCCGATTATGCGCAGCAGGCGCTGGGCCGGTCGGTCCGGGTTGGACGCCCGCGCGGCCTGACCGCTCTGCCCGAGGCACATGCCGGGCCGGCCTTTGCGACGCTGGCAGGGCTGGCGTCGTTCGCTGCCGCCGACCCGGTGGATCTGCGCACGTTGGAGCCGTCGCGCGGCCAATTGGTCGTGCGGAGCAATCCAAAGGCGATGTTGTCGCGGATGATGGCAGCGTTTCGAGCCAATTATTGACATTTCCTGTGGGCGAGCGGCGGATATCGCTGGAACGGCCCACATTCATGGTGCAGAAACAGGGTTACAAACAGGTGTCGCTTCTGGGGTGCGCACCTGAGGAGATACAAAGAAGATGAGCATCGATTTCCTTCCGCCCGACCTGGATGAGCTGACGCCGCGCATCACGGTGATCGGCGTAGGCGGCGCGGGCGGCAACGCCATCGCGAACATGATCCGCGCCGAAGTGCAGGGGGTCGAGTTCCTCGTCGCCAACACCGACGCACAGGCGCTGAAGCAGTCGAGCGCGACGCATCGCATCCAGCTGGGCGCGAAGATCACCCAGGGCCTGGGCGCGGGCAGTCGGCCCGAGATCGGTCGTGCCGCGGCGGAAGAGACGATCGAGCATGTGCAGGAGGCGCTGAAGGGCGCGCATATGTGCTTCATCGCGGCCGGCATGGGCGGCGGCACCGGCACCGGTGCCGCCCCGGTGATCGCCAAGGCTGCGCGCGACATGGGCATCCTGACCGTCGGCGTGGTGACCAAGCCGTTCGCGTTCGAGGGCAAGAAGCGCGCGAATTCGGCGGAAGCGGGCATCGAGGAACTGCAGAAGTTCGTCGATACGCTGATCGTCATTCCAAACCAGAACCTGTTCCTGGTCGCCAATGCCAACACGACGTTCAAGGAAGCGTTCGAGATGGCGGACGAGGTGCTGCAGCAGGGCGTGCGCGGCATCACCGACCTGATGGTCATGCCGGGCCTGATCAACCTCGACTTTGCCGACGTTCGCGCGGTGATGAGCGAGATGGGCAAGGCGATGATGGGCACCGGCGAGGCGAGCGGCGACAGCCGCGCGATCGAGGCGGCGCAGCAGGCGATTGCCAACCCGCTGCTCGACGGCGTGTCGCTCGACGGCGCGAAGGGCGTGATCGTGTCGATCACCGGTGGCGAGGACATGCGCCTGCTCGAGGTCGACGAGGCCGCGAACCATATCCGCGAGCTGGTCGACGACAATGCCAACATCATATGGGGTTCGGCGTTCAACCCCGAGCTGGAGGGCAAGATCCGCGTGTCGGTCGTCGCCACCGGCATAGAGGCGGACGCATCGGCCAAGCCGGCGGCCCCGGCAGCGCCGGAGACCAGCCGCAGCTTCTCGTTCGGCACGGTGCGTCGCCCGATGGGCGCGGCCGCCCCCGCTGTCGAAGAGCCTGTCGCCGCTGCACCGGAGCCGGAGCCCGAGCCCGTTGCCGAAGCGCCTGTGCCGGTGTCATTCGACGATACCGCGCCAGTCGCAGCGGATGAGGACGAACTGACGCTGGAAGCGCCCGATGCGCTGCCCGTGGAGGAATCGGACGAACTGGTGCTCGACTCCGACGCGGTGGTGCCCGAGGAGCCCGTCGAAGCGGCGCCGCGCGAGCCGACGATCCGTCGGCGCTGGCTGACCGGCGGCGACGAGGAAGAGGCCGCAGCGCCTGCGCCGGCCCCGGCCGAAGCGCCCAAGAAGGGCGGCGGCACGCTGTTCGAGCGGATGGCCGCGGCGCGCAACGGTTCGAAGGATGATGACGACAAGGATCCGCTGGACATCCCGCGCTTCCTAAACCGTCAGAACAACCAGTAGTCCGGCCGGGCTCCGCATGGTCGCCATGCGGAGCCCCCGGCATTCTGTCGCGGTTGCGCGTCGGCCCGTCGCCACCCGCCCATGACGACAGCAAGCATTCAGCCCCGGATGGTGTAGGCGGTCGGACCAGCATGACACGCGAAGCCAAACCTTTCCGAATCCCGCTGCTCCTGAGCGCCGCGCTCGCCGCGCTGGCACCTGTGACGGTGCCACACGCGACCGCGCAGGAAGTCGTGCCGCCGCCGACGCCCAATGCCGATCGGCTGGCCGAGCAGATGCGCATCCTTGCCACCGATCCGCGCAACATTCCCGCCCTGCTCGCGGCGGGCGAGCTGAGCGCGCGGCTCAATGATCCGTCGGCGGCGGCCGGCTTTTTTCGCCCGCGCGCAGGCGCTGGCTCCCGGTAATCCGCGCGTCGCGGCGGGGCAGGCGATGGTGATGGTGCGATCCGAGCGGCCCGGCGAGGCGCTGCGGCTGTTTGCGCTGGCCGAGCGCGGCGGGGTCGCGATGGAGCCCTATGCCTCCGATCGCGGCCTGGCCTATGACTTGATCGGCGCGCAGGCGCATGCCCAGCGCGAGCATCGGATTGCGATGGCACGCGACGGCGATGACGAGACCGCGCGCCGCTTCGCCTATTCGCTGGGGATCAGCGGGCGGACCGATGAGGCGATGAAGATCCTCGACCCGCTGCTCCGCCGCAGCGACCGCGCGGCGTGGCGCGCGCGCGCCTTCATCCTGGCGATGAACGGCGATGCAGCGGGTGCGGACAGGATTGCTGCGACGATGATGGGCGGGGTGGGCACTGCGCTCGCCCCATTCTTCCGCCGCTTGCCGACGCTGGCTGCGGCGGACAAGGCGTTCGCGGTGCATTTCGGCGAGCTGCGGCGGACCCCGTCGCGGGTTGCCGACGCGGCGAATGCACCGCCCTTGCCATTCATTGCACCCGAACGTGTGGCGTCCGCGCCGCCTCCGCCTGCGGTACCTGCAGCGACTCCGGCTGCACGGCCCGAGCGGCGGCTGAGCGCTCGCGAGCGGCGGGCACAAGAAGCGGCTGCGGCGAAGCAGGCAGCGGCAGATGCCGAAGCGAAGCGGCTGGCCGATGCGCGGGCTGCGCAGGAGGCGGAGACGCGGCGACAGGCCGAGGCAGCCAGGCTGGCCGAGCAGCAGCGGCTGGAGATGGAGCGCGTTGCGGCGGCACAGCGTCAGGCGGAGGCCGCGCGCCTCGCGGAGGCCGAGCGCGCCGCGCAGGCACAGCGCGAGGCCGACGCCCGCGTCGCGCAGGAACGCGCCGCGCGTGAGGCCGAGGCGCGCCGCGCTGCGGAAGCGGCGACGGCGTCGGCTGCGCAGCCCGCTGCCCCGCCCCCCATTGCAGTAGCGCGTGCGCCTGAGGTTGCGCCTGAGCCCGAACCCGCCCCGACGACTCCATCCGAACCCGCCTCGCGTCCCGCCGCGCCGCGTGTCGGAGCCGAGGACAATGTGATCGCGCGGATCATGGCCGGGATCGTCATTCCTGCGTCCGAGCTGGAAGTCGCGCCCTTGCCCGGTCGCGAGCCGACCCCCGCGCCAGCACCCGCACCTGCCCCGGAAGTGGCGCAGCCCAAATCTGAATCGGTCGCCAAGCCGCCCGCCAAGCCAGCCGCGAAGCCTGCGACCGCCAAAACGGACCCCAAGGCAAAACCCAAGCCCAAGGTCGATCCCGCCAAGGCCGAGCCTGTGCGCCATTGGGTGCAGGTCGCAGGCGGGGCGGATGTCAAGGCGCTCCCAAAGGCGTGGAAGGCGGCGGTGGCCGATGCGCCTGCTGAATTCCGGGGCAAGCAGGCATGGACTACGCCGCTGCGCTTCACCAACCGGTTGCTGGCAGGGCCGTTCAAGACACCGGCAGCGGCGCAGGACTTCGTTAACGCGATCCGCAAAAAGGGTGTCGAGGCCTTTGCCTGGACCAGCGAGGCGGGTCAGAAGATCGAGAAGCTTCCGGTAAATTGATCTATGCGAGCGGCATGTCGATTCGCCTGACGTTCGCCGCATGACCCTCGCCCGCTATGCCAGCGACCCGGCCCACAGCCGGGGACGGCTGCACGATGAGGGGCAGGGGACCGCGCGCGGGCCGCGCGATGCGTTTCAGCGTGACCGCGACCGCATCGTCCATTCGATCAGCTTTCGCCGCCTGCGCCACAAGACTCAGGTGTTCATGGCCCCGGATGGCGACCATTTCCGCGTGCGGCTGACGCACAGCCTGGAGGTGGCGCAGATCGGGCGGACGGTGGCGCGGACGCTGGGGCTGAACGAGGATCTGACCGAGGCGCTGTGCCTGGCGCACGATATCGGCCATCCGCCGTTCGGCCATGCCGGGGAGCGGGCGCTGGAAGAGGCGCTGAACGGACAGGGCGGGTTCGACCATAATGGCAATACGCTGCGCGCGTTGATGGTGGTCGATTGCCCCTATCCGGGGTGGGACGGGCTGAACCTGAGCTGGGAGACGCTGGAGGGGCTGGCCAAACACAACGGGCCGGTGGCGGAGCCGGGCTGGGCACTGGCGGCGGCGGATGCGGCGTTTCCGCTGGAACTGGGTCAGCATAGCTCGCTGGAGGCGCAGGTTGCGGCGATCGCCGACGACATCGCCTATGACAATCACGATATCGACGACGGGTTGCGCGCGGGGCTGCTGACGCTCGATCAGCTGCTGGCGGTGCCGCTGGTCGCACGCGGATGGGACGCAGTGCGCGCGCGTTTTCCCGATGCGTCGGAGAAGCGGCTGCTGCGCGAGCTTGTGCGTGCGCAGATCGGGACGATGGTCAATGACCTGCTCGACGAGACGCGGCGGCGGGTCGCAGAGGCGCGGGTCGGGACGGCGCAGGATGTGCGCGATGCCGGGCGGGCGCTGTGTGGCTTTTCCGACGCGATGCGCGAGGAGGAGCGGGCGCTCAAGCGCTTCCTGTACGCCAACCTCTATCACCATCCGCACCAGCTGGCGGCGGCGGAGATGGCGCATGGCGTGATCGCGGGGCTGTATGCGGCCTATGCGGCGGACCCGGCGCTGATGCCCGAGGCGTGGCGCGCGACTTTGCCCGAAGGCGAGCCGTGGCGGAGCCGGCATATCGCCGATTTCATCGCAGGGATGACCGATCGGTACGCGATTTCGCGGTACCGCGAGGTGGTCGGGCCGATCGAACTGCCCGAGGGCTTCTAATTCATCGTCACCCCGGCCTCCGAGCCGGGGTGACGAAGTAGGCTTAGCGCGACGCGGTCTGGACGGTCGGCGCGAGCGGCTTGGCGATGCGGAACGACACCGGGGTGCCGCCGACGCGGCCGGTGACCTGCTTGCCGCGGACGGTCAGCGTGTAGCTCGATCCGCCGGGGAATGCCTTGCCCTCAAGCACGGTGACGTCGCCGTCGCGCTTGCTGGTATAGGTGTAGGTGACGCCGTCACGCTTGAAGGTGCGCTCGCCCGCGAAGGCGGCGACCGGCAGGCTGAGGAGGACGGCGGCGCTGATGAAGGTCTTGATCACGATCTTTCTCCCTTGAGACACAGAAGGGCCAGATCGGCATCCAATATTGTTCTGTTCTTGCCCCCGAAGATATGCTGCGACGCAACAATGCCAAGCGCGAAGGATGCAAGCGCGATTGCGCGGGACGCATCGGGGACGAAATGAGCGACTTGTGCGATAAATTGCGTGGCTGGCACAGATTTGCGACAATGCGGGCGTAGCGATCGATGGTCGCTTTTCGGGATGTTGCCCATGTCGGACACGAGCATTGCCCTTAACCGGTTCGGACTAGGCGGGAGGGCGGATGCGTCCGTACCCGCCGATCCGCGCCGCGGTCTGATCGACCAGATGGCGCGGTACGATGCGCGGCCCGGCGCGGTTGCGGCACTGCCCGCGACGGCGCACGTCGCCGCGCAGCTCGCCGATTACATGGAGCAGCAGCAAGCGGCGCGGCGTGAGATGCGCAAAGGCGACGAGCCGGAAGGCGCTCCCGGCGACGATGCCGTTCAGCGCGCACGCCAATTTGCCCGACAACAGGCCCGAGAGAATTATGTCGCTTTCGCGGGGGCGAGGGCTCAGGTCGCGGTGGCGAGCGACACCCCGCTTGTAGAGCGGCTGGTGCATTTCTGGTCGAACCATTTTGCAGTGTCGGCGGATAAGGTGACGATGATCGGCCTGGCCGGGGCGTTCGAGTTCGACGCGATCCGCCCGCATGTGCTGGGCAAGTTCCGCGACATGCTGCACGCGGTCGAGCGGCATCCGGCGATGTTGCTCTATCTCGATCAGGCGCAATCGGTCGGGCCGGGGAGCATCGCGGGGCAGCTGGCCGCGCGGCGCGGCGGGCCACAGCGGGTGGGCCTCAACGAAAATCTCG
Organism: Sphingomonas sp. J344; assembly: GCF_024700005.1. Classification (NCBI taxonomy): domain Bacteria; kingdom Pseudomonadati; phylum Pseudomonadota; class Alphaproteobacteria; order Sphingomonadales; family Sphingomonadaceae; genus Sphingomonas; species Sphingomonas sp. J344. The sequence goes on from NZ_JAJONB010000001.1 coordinate 2,781,125, forward strand.
CGCGCGAGATATTGGAGCTGCACACGCTGGGCGTGCGGACGGGCTATAGCCAGGTCGATGTAATCGAGTTCGCCCGCGCGATGACCGGGTGGAGCGTCGCGGGAATTACGCGCGGGCCGGCGGCGCGCTTTGCGGGGCTGGAGGGGAAGTCGGGCAGTTTCGTGTTCGCCGAGCGCATCCATGAGCCCGGGACGCGGACGATATTGGGCAAACGTTACGACCAGCAGGGCGAGCGCCAGGCATCGGCGGTGCTCGATGATCTGGCGGTGCATCCGGCGACGGCGAAGCATATCGCGGCCAAATTGGCGCGGCATTTTGCGGGGGACGAGCCGCCGGCTTCGCTGGTCGGCAAGCTGGAAACGGCGTTCCTGAAAACCGGCGGCGATCTGCCAAGCGTTTATCGCGTGCTGATCGAATCGCCAGAGGCGTGGGTCGCGCAACCGGTCAAGTTCCGCACGCCCTGGGAATGGTCGATCGCCGCGATGCGGGCGCTGGGTACACGCGAAATCCCGGGCGAGGCGGTGCTGGGGCTGATGAACCAGCTCGGCCAGCCGGTATGGCGACCGGGTTCGCCCGCCGGGTTCGACGATATCGCGGCGAGCTGGGCCGGGCCGGACGCGGTGATGCGCCGGGTGGAGGCAGCGGAGCGGATGGCGGCGCGGACGCGCGACACGATCGACGCGCGGGCGCGGATGGCGACGCTGTTCCCCGGCGCGCTGAGTGCGACCACGCAGCAGGCTATCGCGCGCGCCGAAAGCGCCTCACAAGGCGTCGCGCTGATGCTCGTCGCCCCCGAATTCATGCGGAGATAAGGCCATGATCAACCGCCGCAATCTTGTCCTCACCGGCGCAGCGGGCGCGCTGTCGCTCGGCTTCGCGCCACGCCTTGCCTTCGCACAGGCGGCGAGCGACCGCCGGTTCGTGTTCATCATCCAGCGGGGCGCGGCGGACGGGCTCGGCACGCTCGCCCCGGTCGGCGACCCGGCCTTTGCCACGCAGCGCGGGGCGTTGGCGCAAGATTTCGCCGATGCGGCAAAGCTGGATGCGATGTTCGCGCTGCACCCGAACCTGAAAAACGTTGCGGAGATGTACGCCGCGAAGGAGGCGCTGTTCGTCCATGCGGTCGCGTCGCCCTATCGCGACCGGTCGCATTTCGATGCGCAGAACGTGCTCGAGACCGGCGGCGCGGCGGCGTATCAGCTCAAGGACGGGTGGATGAACCGGCTGCTCGGCGTGCTGCCCGCCGACGAGCGCAAAGGTATCGCCATCGCCGCGACGATCCCCGTGGCGCTGCGCGGCAGGGTAGAGGTCGCGTCCTATGCGCCGTCGGTGCTGCCCGATGCGTCGGATGACCTGCTGAATCGTGTCGCGATGCTCTATGCCGAGGATCCGCAGTTGCATGCGATCTGGAAACAGGCGACCGCGACCCGCGCGCTGACCGGCGATCTGGCGGCCAATAACGGGCGCAACGCGGCGGCGACCGGCGCGCTCGCGGCGCGGCTGCTGGCGGCGGACAATGGCGCGCGGATCGCGATGATCGAGACGGGCGGGTGGGACACGCATGCGCAACAGCGTGGGCGACTGGGCGTGCAGCTGAACGGGCTGGATCAGATGATCGCCGCGCTCAAGACGGGCCTCGGGCCGCACTGGGCCAAGACGATGGTGCTGGTGGCGACCGAGTTCGGACGGACGGTCAAGGTCAACGGAACGCAGGGGACCGACCACGGCACCGCGTCGGTCGCCTGGCTGCTGGGCGGTGCGGTGCAGGGCGGGCGCGTGGTCGCCGACTGGCCGGGGCTGGGCGACTCGGCGCTGTATGAGGGCCGCGATCTGCGTCCGACCATGGGACTGGACGCGGTGATCGGCAGCGCGGCGGCGTCGCATTTCGGCGTCGATCCGGCGCGCGCGATGCCGGCGCTGTTCCCGGGGCAGAAGAGCGCGCGGGCGATGGACGGGCTGGTGCGGGTCTGACCGCTCAGCCCGGCTTTCGCGCGATGCCGATCAGCGCGGTGGAGTAGATGCCCTCCGGCGGGAGATCGGCGGCGAGGCTGGCTGCTTCCTCGGCGAAGGCGGTGCGCTGATTTTCGTTGAGCATCCGCCACACCGGCGACCAGCCATAAGCGAGCTTGGCGTTGTCGCGGAACCAGTCGACCGGTGGGGCGGGCCAGGCGAACTCGATGCCCTGGACGCGCTGCGGTGACAGCCCAGCCTCGATGAAGGCGCCTTCGAGCAATTCGGGTGAATTGAACAGCCGGTCCATCGGCAGCGGGACCGGCTGGTCCGGAAACATCCGCTGCGCAGCCCTGGCAAAAAGCTGTGCGGGGCCTGCGCCGCCGGCATTCTCCCATACTGCGACGACCGCCGCGCCGCCCGGGCGCAGCACGCGCGCCATTTCGGCAAAACCGGCAACGGGATCGGGGAACATGAACACGCCGAAGATCGAGAAGGCGGCGTCGAAGCTGTCGGAGGGGAAGGCGAGATTCTGGCCGTCCATCACCAGTGCGCGCTCGCCCGGTGCGATCGCGGCGGCGCGCTGGCTGGCAATCTCGACCATGCCCGGCGAGAAGTCGATGCCCACCGCATCCGCACCGTCGCGCAATGCCGAGACCAGCAGCGCGCCCGCACCGGTGGCGACATCGAGCACGCGTGCGCCGCTCGGAAGCGCGGCGAGGTCCCATGCCGCTTGCGCATAGCGACCGGTCATCCGGTCGGCTTCAGCAGCATAGTTGGCGGAAATCGAATCCCAATGTCCGGGATCGTGAATGGCCGGGGGCTTTGAAGACATGCCTCCTTTAATGATACATTATCTCATTAGTCAACGCACTTGCATGCCGGTCGATTTCCCCGCACCCCGGTGGCGATGGGCTATATCTCGCTGTTCCTGCTGGCGTTCGGGGTCAATCTGCTCCCCGCATTCGGGCCGCCGACCTGGTCGATCATCGTGTTGTACGGGATCAATGGCGACCAGCCGCTCTGGGCGCTGGTGCTGATCGGGGCAGCGGGAGCGGCGCTTGGGCGGCTGACGTTGGCGATCGGGGCGCGGCATTTCGGGAAATGGCTGCCGCAGCGGATGCGGGACAATATCGCGGCGGCGCGCACGGCGGTCGAGCGGCGCAAGCATAATGTTGTGCTCGCACTGGCACTGTTCGTGATCTCGCCCCTGCCATCTGCGCAATTGTTCATCGCGGTCGGGCTGGCGCGGGTGCCGCTGCTGGGCTTTACCGCCGCCTTTTTCACCGGGCGGCTGTTCACCTATGCCTTTTATGGCTGGACCGCGCGCAAGGTGCGGCAGACCGACTTTGGCGAGGCGATGTTCGCGCACCTCACCAGCCCGGGCGGCATCGCGTTGCAGGTAGCGATGCTGGGGCTGTTGGTCGCACTGGTGAGCATCGATTGGGGCAAGTGGCTGAAGGTCGATCGCGACGAAATGCGCAAGGACTGAAGCAAGGGCGTCGCGGTCTAAACCAAATCTTTCCCGCCGCGCCTCTTTCCGCAGCGCAGCATCGCCCCCATCTCCGCGCGCATGGCCCGGTCCGATCCGTCCCCTGCAGCGCCTGAGCGCATCGACCGCGCCGGGTTGATCCAGGGGTTGGGAGCCTATGGCATCTGGGGCGTGCTGCCGATCTTCTTCTGGTTCCTGAAGGGGGTTGGTGCGGGCGAAGTGGTCGCGGGCCGCGTATTGTGGTCACTCGGGCTGCTCGCGATCGTGATCCTTGCGCTGGGCCGCACCCCCGCGATCGTCGCGGCGCTGCGCAACCGGCGCGCGATGCTGTTGCTGTCGGCCAGCGCCGCGCTGATCTCGGTCAACTGGCTGGTCTATATCTGGGCGGTGCAGAACGGGCATGTGCTGGAAGGGAGCCTTGGCTATTTCCTCAACCCGTTGATCAATGTGCTGCTGGGCGTGGTGCTGTTGCGCGAGAAGCTCGGTCGGGCGCAGATCGTCGCGGTGGTGCTCGCCGGGATCGGCGTCGCGGTGCTGGCGGTGGGTGCGGGGCAGGGAATCTGGATCAGCCTGACGCTTGCCTTCTCGTTCGGCTTCTACGGGCTGGTGCGGAAGGTCGCGCCGGTCGAGGCGCTCGAGGGGCTGACGCTGGAGACCGCGATCCTCGCGCCGTTTGGCCTCGCCTATCTGTTCTGGCTGTCGACGCATGGTGGGTTGGAGTTCGGAAACGAGGCAGTGGCGACGACGTTGCTGGTGCTGTCGGGCGTGGTGACGGCGGTGCCATTGCTCCTGTTCGCCGGAGCGGCGCGGCGCTTGCCTTATTCTACGCTGGGGCTGCTGCAATATCTCGCGCCGACGATGCAGTTCGTGCTGGCGATCACCTATTTCGGGGAGCGGGTGACGACCGCGCACCTGATCTGTTTCGCGCTGATCTGGACCGGGTTGGCGATCTATGCCGCCGACGGACTGCTGGCTGCGCGGAGACGCCGCGTCATCGCGTGACGAACCGCGTGACCTGCGCTAGAGGGTCCGCCTCCTGAAACCATCGGACCCGCACATGACGCTCTATCCCCGTTTCGCCGCCCATCTCGACGCCGCGCTGGATGCCCTGGTCGCATCCGGCGATCTGCCGGCGGGGCTGGAGCGACGCGCGGTGACGGTGGAGCCGCCGCGCGACGTGACGCATGGTGACCTGGCGACCAACGCCGCGATGGTGCTGGCCAAGCCGGCGGGCACCAATCCGCGAGCGTTGGCGGAGAAGATCGCGGGCGAGTTGAAGAAGCTCGACGACGTGTCCACCGTGTCGGTCGCCGGGCCGGGCTTCATCAACATGAGCCTGACCGACGCGACCTGGCGCGGCGAGCTGGCGGCGATCACGGACGCCGGCGACAGCTATGGCCGGTCGCAGTCGGGCGTGGGCGTGACCGTCAACGTCGAATATGTCTCCGCCAACCCGACCGGGCCGATGCACATGGGCCATTGCCGTGGCGCGGTGGTGGGCGACGCGCTCGCCAGCCTGCTCGAAGCGGTCGGGCACAAGGTGATCCGTGAGTATTATGTCAACGACGCGGGCGGGCAGGTCGATGTCCTCGCGCGCTCGGCGCACCTGCGGTATCGCGAGGCGCTGGGCGAGACGATCGAGATCCCCGAGGGCCTGTATCCGGGCGAGTATCTGAAGCCCGTCGGCGAACGGCTGGCGCGCGAGCATGGCGATGCGTTTGTCGGCAAGGACGAGAGCGCGTGGCTGGCGCTGTTCCGCAAGGAAGCGGTCGCCGACATGCTCGTCATGATCCGCAACGATCTGGCGCTGCTGGGCATCCATCATGACCTGTTCTCCTCCGAGGCGGAGTTGCAGGCGGCGGGGAAGCCCGAAGAGGCCGAGGCATGGCTGCGCGCGCGCGACCTGATCTATGATGGCGTGCTAGAAGCGCCGAAGGGCGAGTTGCCCGACGATTGGGAGCCGGTCGAGCTGCCGCTGTTCCGTTCGACGCAATTCGGTGACGATCAGGATCGCCCGATCAGGAAGTCGAACGGGCAATGGACCTATTTCGGCGCGGACATGGCGTATCACTTCCAGAAGGCGCAGTCGGCCGACCAGCTGATCGACATCTGGGGCGCGGACCATGCCGGCACGGTCAAGCGGATCGTCGCCGCCGTGACCGCGCTGACCGAGGGCAAAACGCGGTTCGACGTCAAGCTGGTGCAGATGGTCCGGCTGATGCGCAACGGTGAAGCGGTCAAGATGGGCAAGCGCACCGGGAATTTCGTGACTTTGGCCGACACGGTGCAGGAAGTGGGCAAGGACGTGGTCCGCTTCACCATGCTGACCCGCAAGGCCGATGCGCAGATGGATTTCGACTTCGCCAAGGTGGTCGAGGCGTCGAAGGACAATCCGGTTTTCTATGTCCAATATGCCCATGCGCGGGTCGCATCGCTGCATCGCCGGGCGGTCGAGGCTGGGCTGGACGTATCAGGTGCGGCCGACCTGTCCCTGCTTGATACACGCGAACTGGGGCTGGTGAAGCTGGCGGCGCAGTATCCGCGGGTCGTGGAGGGCGCTGCGGCGGCGCGTGAACCGCATCGAATCGCCTTCTATCTCTACGACTTGGCGGCGGAGCTGCATTCGCTGTGGAATCTCGGCAACGACGATCCGTCGCGGCGCTTCCTGTTGACCGACCAGCCCGAGCTGACCCGCGCGCGGCTTTTCCTAGCCGACGCAATCGGGCAGGTTATTCGTAACGGCCTCGATATCATGGGGGTCGAGGCGGTTCAGGAGCTGAGCTGAATGAACGCGGGTGAGGACTATAACGACGATCGTCTCCCCTGGCTGGAGACGGCCGATGACGATTATCGCGAGGGACCGTCGTTCCTGCGCATCGTCCTGCTGGTGCTGGTCGGGCTGGCGATCATCGCCGCCGCGATCTTTGGCTGGTGGTGGTATCAGCGCACCGTGACCGGTGAGGGCACCGGCGCGCTGATCAACGCGCAGGAAGGCGATTACAAGATCAGGCCCGACGAGCCGGGCGGGATGAAGGTCGAGGGCGAGGGCGACACCGTCTTCGCGGCCAGCGAGGGCGCGACCACCAACGGATCGGTCGATGTTTCGGCGATGCCCGAGGCACCAGTCGACGGCAAGGCGGCGCCAAAGGCGAGCCCGACGCCGGTCAAGGGCGCGAGCCGCGTGGTGGCACCGGTTCCGAGCGGGTCGGTGCCCAAGGCCGCCGCGCCGACCCAGGCGGCACCCGGGCCGTCAGCGGGTAGCGCGACGATCCAGTTGGGGTCGTTCCCGACCGAGGCGGAGGCCAATGTCGCCTGGGCGCGGCTGTCGAAGCGGTTTTCCTACCTTGCGCCGCTGGGCAAGGGGATCGCTAGGGCGGATGTGAACGGCAAGACCTTCTACCGGCTGCGCGTCAATGCGGGCAGCAACGGGCAGGCGCGCGAACTGTGCGGCAAGCTGAAGGCTGCGGGCGAGGCGTGTTTCCTGGCGGCGGGGTGACCAAATCCCTCCCCTGCGGGGCAGGGGAGGAATTGGGCTGGAAAATCCTGTTCGCCCCTGTTCTAACCGCGCCATGAAGCCCGTGATCTTCGGCCTGTCCGGCCCTGTCCTTACCCCTGACGAAGCCGCGTTTTTCCGCGATGCAGACCCGCTCGGTTACATATTGTTCGGGCGCAATTGCATCGATCGGGCGCAGATGCGCGCGCTGACCGACAGTTTGCGTGAGCTGTCCGGGCGCGACGATGTTCCGATCCTGATTGACCAGGAGGGCGGGCGCGTGGCGCGGATGCAGCCGCCCGAGTGGCCCGCCTTTCCCGCCGGCCCGGCGTTCGATGCGCTGTACGAGGTCGCGCCGTCTTCGGCGATCGAGGCGGCGCGGGCGAATGGGCAGGCACTGGCACTGATGCTGGCCGAAGTCGGGGTGAATGTGAACTGCGCGCCGCTGCTGGACGTGCGCCAGCCGGAGACGACCCCGGCAGTGGGGGGGGCGGACGTTCGGCAGCGATCCGATGCGCGTCGCGGCGCTGGGACGCGCGATGCTCGACGGGATGGCCAAGGGTGGCGTCGTCGGCGTGGTCAAGCATATGCCCGGCCATGGCCGCGGGGTGGTCGACAGCCATTATGAGCTGCCGGTGGTCGATGCGGACGAGACGGCGCTGGAGAAGGATATCGAACCGTTCCGGACTCTGAATACCGCACCGATGGGCATGACTTGTCACGTCGTGTTCAAGGCATGGGACGCGGACAATCCCGCGACACTCTCGCCGACGGTCATCCGCGAGGTCATCCGGGGGCGGATCGGGTTCGATGGGCTGTTGATGACCGACGATATCGATATGAAAGCGCTGAGCGGCACTGCGGGCGAAAAGGCGGCGCAGGCGATCGCGGCGGGGTGCGACGTCGCGCTCGATTGCTGGGCGCGGATGGGCGAGATGGAGGAGATTGCCGGACGACTGGGCGACGCGCCGCCAGCGACGCTGGCGCGGCTGGAGCGGGCGATGGCGAGCGTGCGGCCTGAAGCGGCTGAGATCGATGCGTTGATTGCCAAGCGGGAGGCGTTGCTCGCGCTGGCATGACCGATCCCGCGCCCCTCACCATCGACATCGACGGCTGGGAAGGGCCGCTCGACCTGTTGCTGGCGCTCGCGCGGAGCCAGAAGGTAGATCTGCGCCAGCTGTCCATCCTTCAGCTGGTCGATCAGTACCTCACCTATGTGAATGAGGCGCGAGAGCTTCGCCTTGAGCTGGCGGCGGATTATCTCGTGATGGCGGCGTGGCTCGCCTATCTCAAATCGGCATTGCTGCTGCCGCGTGACCCCGAGGTCGAACCGAGTCCGGAAGATATGGCGCTGCGGCTGCAATTGCGGCTGGAACGGCTCAGCGCGATGCGCGAGGCCGGGGCGCGGCTGGTGGCGCGTGACCGAATGGGACGCGACGTGTTCACCCGCGGCGCGCCCGAGGGGCTGCGGACGGTGCGCAAGTCGCGCTGGCAGGCCGAAATCTATGACCTGATTTCCGCTTATGGCCAGATCAGCGCGCGGACGCGACCGGTGATGCACATCGTGGCGGTGCGCCCGGTAATGACGCTGGAGGATGCAATCCATCGCCTGTCCGAATTGATCGGGCAGCGCATCGAGTGGAGCACAATCGAGAGCTTTTTACCCGAGGATGCCAGCGGGAGTTACCGCAAGTCGGCACTCGCCAGTTCGTTCGTCGCGGCGCTGGAACTGGCCAAGCAGGGACGGGTCGAAATTCGCCAGAAATCGGCCTTCGCGCCACTCTATCTGAAGGGCATCGAGGCATGACGCCGCCGGATGAAACGATGCGCGCGGTCGAAGCCGTGCTGTTCGCGTCCGAGCAGCCGTTGACGCTCACCGATTTGCGCGCCCATGTCGGTGAGGAGGCGGATATCGCGGCGGCCCTTTCGGCGCTCGCCGAGACCTATTCCGGGCGCGGGGTCGAACTGGTCGAGCGCGGCGGGCGCTGGCATTTTCAGACCGCGCCGGACCTGGCCAATTTCCTGCGCCGTGACCGGGAGGACAGCCGCAAGCTTTCCCGCGCGGGGATCGAGACACTGGCGATCATTGCCTATCACGAACCAGTCACGCGCGCCGAGATCGAGGCGATCCGCGGCGTCCAGATCAGCAAGGGCACGCTCGACGTGCTGATGGAGGCTGGCTGGATACGTCCGGCTGGACGCCGCGAGGTGCCCGGTCGACCGCTGACCTATGCGACGACTCCCGAGTTCCTCAGTCATTTCGGGCTGGCGAGCCGCCGCGACCTTCCCGGAATTGACGATTTGCGCGCTGCCGGACTGCTCGATCCGGTCGATCTGGCCTTTGAAGCGGCACATTCGGAGGCCGGCGAAGGGGAAGCGGTGGAAACCCGGGATGAAGACGACTAGATAGACCGGGAATCAACGGAGAGTTCCGATGGGTAGCATGAGTCTGATGCACTGGCTGATCGTCGGTGTTCTCGTAATCCTTCTGTTCGGAGGCAGCCGCTTCTCGAACATGATGGGTGACGTCGCCAAGGGCATCAAGCAGTTCAAGAAGGGCATGGCCGACGACGACGAGGCTGCCGCCAAGCCCGCCGAGATCGAGGCGAAGCGTGTCGTCGACCCGCAGCCCCAGACGCAGACCGACGCGCGCCCTGCGCAGGAAGAGCGCTGAGTTTTTCGCCGCGGCCCCGTGCCGCGGCCTTGCGGACCGGCTGATCGATGCTCGATTTCAACGCACCCGAATTTCTGGTGGTGGGCATCGTCGCCCTGCTGGTGATCGGGCCGAAGGACTTGCCAAAAGCGATGCGCTTCGTCGGTCAATGGGTCGGCAAGGCGCGCCGCGTCGCGAGCCAGTTCCGCAGCGGGCTGGACACGATGGTGCGCGAGTCCGAACTGGCCGAGATGGAAAAGAAATGGGCCGAGGAAAATGCGCGGATCATGCGCGAATACCCGCCCGAAAAGATGCTCGCCGGGCCGATGCACAATCCTGACGAGGCCGGCGCGGAGTCGGCCCGATTGGCTGAGGATATGGGCGACGCTGCGCCGGTGTTGACCCCTGCACCCGAGTTCAAGGGGGATCCAGTGGAACCTGTCCCTGATGCCCCGGTGGCCACGCCCGCCCGCAAACCCCGCACGCCGCGCAAGAAGAAGGCGGAGTCGTGAGCGACAGCGACGAACTGGCCAACACCGAAGCGCCCTTGCTCGACCATCTGATCGAGCTGCGTCGCCGATTGCTCTATTGCGTGATGGCGTTGGTCGCGACCTTCATCCTGTGCTTCTATTTTGCCAAGCCGATCTTCGGTTTCCTGGTCCATCCGCTGGCGGCGGCGGGACAGGACAAGCTGATCTTTACCCAGATTTTCGAAGCGTTCATGGTGCAGATCAAGGTCGGATTTTTCGGCGCGCTGATGCTGTCCTTCCCGATCATCGCAAACCAGCTGTGGCAGTTCGTCGCGCCGGGGCTGTACCGCAAGGAAAAGCGCGCGCTGCTGCCGTTCCTGCTGGCGACGCCGGTGCTGTTCGGGTCGGGCGCGGCGCTGGCCTATTATTTCGCAATCCCGGTGGCGCTCAACTTCTTGCTCGGTCTGGAAGGCGATCTGGGCGGCGGGGTGACGCAGGAAGCGCTGCCAGCCGTCGGCAATTATCTCGACTTCGTGATGCAGTTCATCTTCGCGTTCGGCATCTCGTTCCTGCTGCCGGTGCTGCTGATGCTGCTCGAGCGGGCGGGTATCGTCACCTATGAACAGCTCAAATCGGCCTGGCGCTACGCTGTTGTTGCCGCCTTTGCGATCGCCGCTGTGCTGACTCCGCCGGATATCGGATCACAATTGTTGCTCGCGGGGCCGCTGTGCGGGCTCTATTTCCTGTCACTGGTGGCGATCTGGTTCACCCGCAGGCGGCGTGAAAGGAAGCGGCGGCCGAAGCCGCCGCAGGTGAGGGATAGGGTAAGCTTCGGCTTATTTGGCGCCGTCGGCGGTTTTCGCGACCGTTTCGCCTGCGGAGGATACGTCGCGGCCAACGCCTTCGATCGTGTTGCATGCCGACAGGGCGAGGCCGCTCGCGAGCATCGCCAGGGTCAAAATCTTGCGCATCACTCTTCTCCAAATCGCGCTGTTGCGCAGGACTAATGCACGGCGCGCGGGTTCGTTCCGCGTGTGATTCGAACGGGTTGGGTGATGTCGCCGAGACGAATAAGGCCCGAAAGCGTCACCGGGGGGAGGGGTTGACGCTTCCGGGCCTGTGTCGTGGATAGCGAGAGCGGGGGGCAAAAGGTCACTATCCGAAGTGTAAAACGGCGAACCCGATCCGGGGTTCCGCGCGCTGCACGATTTTTCGAATATTTTTTCAGGTGCGCCCGGTGATGGCTACGGCGAGTTCGAACGCGCCGATCATCGGGTCGTGATGCAGATGTGAGCGGAGCTGCCGCACCAGCCCGCCGATGACGCGACCGTAGCGGTGCTCGTATAGTGCAGCGAATTCGGAGGAGTCGGCGAGCGCAGCCGAACTGATGCGCAGCGTCGCGCTTTCCGGCGTCGCGGGGTCGGTCTGGGTCGAGATGTTGATCTGCGGGCCGGGCGACGCCTGCATCGCCAGCTCGACGATCTCGGTAATCAGGAACGAGATCGCGACTGCCGCGTCCTGTGACACAAGCAGCGGTTCGATATTGAGCAGGATGCCGACGGCATTGCCCTGAGGCGCGGTGGCGCGGATGTTGGACGCAAGCTCGCCGATTACGGCCCGGATCTCGATCCCGCGCGTATCCTCGAACCCGGCATAATGGTGGCGGTGGACGACGGCGAGGGCGTCGACCCGGCGCTGGATCGACGCATATGCCTCCAGCGCGCCCGGTTCGGCGGCGACGCGGGCGTGGAAATTGATGAGGCTGGCGATCACCTGAAGGTTGTTCTTGACCCGGTGATGCACCTCGCGAGTCAGCTTGGTCTGGCGGGAAAGACCTTCCGCCAGGTCGCGCTCGTGCAGTTGCACGGTGCGACTCAGTTCCCGGAACGTGTCGCCCAGCGCGCGGATTTCCTGCGCGGGAATGTCGCTGCCCGCTACGGGGTCGATCACTTCGCCCGGTTGATAGGCGCCGACGGTGGTGCGCAGCCGCCGCAGCGGGCGGATCAGCAGTCGATCGACCACGAACCAGGCGATCGCGGCGGCGAGGAACCACATCAGGAAGGGCGACAGTGCGGCGATGATCGCGGAAGAGGTGACCGGCGCGCTGGGGACCGTCATTTGCAATCCCAGATTCTCGATATCCAGATCGACGACCTGGGTCTCGGTCCGCGCGAGCAGGGTGGGGGGCATTGAGTTCGCGCAGGACCAGCGAACGATCCGCGCTGAGCAGTTCCATGCCGAACTCCCCCGTCATACCGGTCGGTGCGGCAGACTTTGCGAGGAAATCGGTGGGGAAAAAGGCACGCGCAACGTGACCCGCAGCGCCCGTCACCTCGATCTGCGCCCCGGTGCCGGGGATCAGGCGAATCGGAACCGTGTCAGAAGCACCACCTGCTGAGGCGACCGAGGGCAGGGGCTGCCCGCAGATCAGTCGTTTCGACGGGTCGAGCACCGCATAACGAATACCCTCCGGCGCTAGAGGTTCGAACAGGCCGGCGAGGCGACCGCAATTGGGTGCTTCGCTGGGTGTTGCCGGGAGCGCGCTGCGCACTTCGCGCAATTCCCACGCAAGCTCGCCGCGAAGCGAGCGTGCGGACTCGCCGATCGCGATGCGCAGACGCGCGCGAACTTCCTGATCGGCGATGCGGGTGGTTTGCAGCGAGGCGAGAAAGGCGATCAGCGCGAGCGGCAACAGCGCACCGCTTAAAATCAGGAAAACCTTGGCACCGGTCGGCATCCGCGCAACCGCCGCCAAGGGGCTGGCGCTGGTGCGGCGCGTAAGCTCATCCCCCTCCATCGGGCCCAAGATTAATCGAGCTTGCGGAGCAGGTCGAGCAGGTCGTCGGGAACATCCTCGCTGGCGGCATCCTGATAGACGCGACGCAATGCATCGCCAATGTTGCGGTCAGCCTGAGGCGCCGCGCCGCTCTTGCGCGACGGCTGGTCTCCGCCTGTCCGCTGCGGTGTTTTACTTTTATCGTCGGCCGAAAACACCTCGTCCCCCTGATTGCCCGGGTCGTGGGCGGATGCACAAAAACTGACGCGGCTGCAAGTCGCGGACTGAACGACGTCATGGTCGTGCAGCGGGGATGAAACCAATCCCAAGCTCGTTTGTTCCACAGGCGATGCGAAATCCGGGGAGGGGCTTCCTTTGGACCAGCAGCCGACTTGTAATGCACCGATACCGCAGCCAAACAGCCGGTATCGCCGAAGGAGAATATGTTCCCATGTCGCTTGGACAGCAGCTCGCGCCTCATCTTCCCTTTTTGCGCCGCTATGGCCGCGCGCTCACCGGCAGCCAGACCGAGGGCGACCGTTATGTCCGCGCGACGCTTGAAGCGATCGTCGCGGCACCGGACGAATTTCCGCGCAGCGTGGACCCGCGGCTCGGCCTGTACCGCACCTTCCAGGCAATCTGGGGTTCGACGCATCCCGACGCCGATCGCGATCCAGGCGATGTCGGCAATCCCACCGAGAATGAGGCGATTGCCCGCGCCCGGCTCGCCCGGCTCGCGCCGCGTTCGCGCCAGGCGCTGCTGCTGACCGCGATGGAGGGATTCACCAGCGAGGACGCTGCCTATCTGCTCGACGAATCCGCCGATTCGGTCGAGGACCTCGTCTCGCAGGCGTTGTCGGAGATCGAGCGCCAGACCCGCGCGCGCGTGCTGATCATCGAGGATGAGCCGCTGATCGCGATGGACCTTGAGACGATCGTCCGCGATCAGGGCCATGACGTCACCGGGGTCGCGGTTACCCGCGACGAGGCGGTCGCGCTGGCGCTGGAGGATCGCCCCGGCCTTGTCCTTGCCGACATTCAGCTGGCCGACGACAGTTCGGGCATCGATGCGGTCAAGGACATCCTCGCACAGTTCAACGTGCCCGTGATCTTCATCACCGCGTTCCCTGAGCGTTTGCTGACCGGGGAGCGCCCCGAGCCGACCTTCCTGATTACCAAGCCGTTCCAGCGTTCGACGGTGAAGGCGGCGATCAGTCAGGCGCTGTTTTTCGACCAGGCGACCGTGCCCGCGAACTGAAAGTTCCATTTCTTACGGACCTAAAACGGTTCTGGGGGGTTGAGAGGGTCATGGCTGACCCAAACGACCCCCCCCATTACGAGACGGATCGTGTCCGCGCCGGGGCGACCCCGCACATGACCCGTTACATCCTCGCCATCTCACTGACGCTGATCGTGGTGATCTATGCAGTGTATCTGCTGATCTGACCCGTGCGGGATGGCAGATGCGGCCGGCACACCTATCTTCAGCGGGCGGTAGAACGCCGCGCCAGATGAACGGACTCCAATGAGCGATACCGAAGATTACACGCAAGTGGAGCATGTTGCGCTCTCCGATCCGGAGTTCAAGAAACAGCTTGCGCTCGTGATCCCGCATTTGCGCGCGTTCGGACGTTCGCTTTCGGGCAGCCGCGACCTTGCCGACGATCTGGTTCAGGAGACGCTGATGAAGGCGTGGGCCGCGCGTCAGCGGTTTCAGGCCGGGACCAATATGCGCGCCTGGACCTTCATCATCCTGCGCAACCTGTATCTCAGCCAGATGCGCCGCGCCCGGTTCAAGGGCGAATGGGACGATCTGGTCGCCGATCGCATCCTGGCGGCGCCGGCCAGCCAGGACCGCCATGTCGAACTGGCCGATATGCAGCGCGCGCTGCTGCACCTGCCTCAGCCGCAGCGCGAGGCGCTGATTCTGGTTGGTGCGGGCGGTTTTGCCTATGAGGAGGCGGCCGAGATCTGCGGCGTCGCGGTCGGCACGATCAAGAGCCGGGTGGCGCGCGGTCGCGTCGCGCTGGAAGCGTTGATGAGCGGCGGCGACCTGCCCTCACGCGCTGACCATGTCAGCGACGGGCGCAGCGCTCTGGACACGATCATGGATGAAGTGGACGAACTGAGCCGGGACTGATCGAACGTTCGCGGCAGTTCGATCACCCGTGACTGTCGCGTCCGCCGGTCTCGCTGCGCATTTCGCACAGCTGGCTCAACAAATCCTGCATCTCATCGGGCAGCCCGTGGTCGCCGACATAGGCGTCGCGCAGCACGAAGCCGATCGCGTCGGTCGTGCGTGGCGCTTCGACCCAGTAGCCGCTATCGCTGCGCCGTTCAGGCGATCGAGGTGCGTGAGAACCCATGCAGTACAGAACGTTTCTTTTTGAAATTTGTTGCTTGACAGATCAGAAATCGTCTGATCGCAAACCGAAACAAAACGGATGAGCGGATCCGATCTCGCGCTCGACAGTGCCATCGCGCGGGCCGCGCGCCACTCGCCCTTCCTCTCCAATCTGATCGAGCGGGAGGCGGAGCTGATGGCCAATATCGCCGTCGCATCCCGCGATCCGCTGGGCTCGGCGCGGGTCAACGATCCCGATATGCCGCTGCCCCGCAGACTGCGGATCGAACGGCGGCGGCTGGCGCTGGCGGCGGCGATCGGCGACATGTCGGGACAACTCGACTTCGTTTCGATCACGCGCAACCTGTCCGATTTCGCCGATTACGCGCTCGACGCAGCGATCGGGGCAGCGATTGTCGAGCGGGTGCCCGGGGGCGAGCCGCGCGGGCTGGCCGGCATCGCGCTGGGCAAACAGGGGAGCCATGAACTCAATTATTCATCCGACATCGACCCCATTCTGATTTTTGACCCCGCCACACTGCCGCACCGCGAGCGCGACGCAGTCGAGGAGGCGGCGGTGCGGATCGGCCGGCGCGTGGTCGAAATCCTGCAGGCGCGCGACGCCGATGGCTATGTGCTGCGGATCGACCTGCGGCTGCGGCCATCGCCCGAGGTCACCCCCATCGTGCTGCCCGCCGAGGCGGCGATCAGCTATTACGAGTCACAGGCACTGCCCTGGGAGCGCGCTGCATTCATCCGTTCGCGTGCGGCTGCGGGCGACTGCGCGCTGGGGCAGGGGTTCCTCGACACGATCCGCCCGTTCGTGTGGCGCCGTGCGGTGGACTTCGGGACGATCCGCGAGATCCGCGGCATCTCGCGCCGCATCCGCGACCATCATGCGCAGGGTCAGGCGTTCGGGCCAGGGTTCGACCTGAAGCGCGGGCGCGGCGGCATCCGTGAGGTGGAGTTCTTCGCGCAGATCCACCAGCTGATCCATGGCGGGCGCGACCCCGCCTTGCGCGCACCGGCGACGCTCGACGCGCTTGCCGCACTGGCGGCGGCGGGGCGGATCGATGCCGAAGAGGCGCGGCAGCTGCGGGAGGCGTATATCCTGTTCCGCACGATCGAGCATCGCGTGCAGATGGTCGATGACCGTCAAACCCACAGTCTGCCGCATGGCGAGGCGCTGGACGGCGTGGCGCGGCTGCACGGGCTCGACGACGGCGGCGACCTGCTCGACCTGCTGCGTCCGCATGTCGAGGCGGTCGGGCGAATCTACGATGCACTCGACAGCGAGGATGGCGGGGCCGGTGCAACGGGGGCTGCGGTGGGCGAGGCGGGGTTGGCCGAGGCGGGGTTCGCCGATCCAGCCGGGGCGACGCGGCTGATCGAGGGGTGGCGCAGCGGGCGTTATGCCGCGCTGCGCAGTCCGCCCGCGCGGGCGGCGATGGAGGCGGCGTTGCCCCCGCTGATCGCGGCAATTGGCCAGTCGCCCGATCCGGGTGCCGCGCTGGCGCGGCTCGATACGATCCTGTCGCGGCTGCCGACCGCGCTCAACCTGTTCCATTTGCTCGAAGCGCGGCCCACGCTGGCGCGGCTGCTCGGGACGATTCTGAGCCATGCGCCGACCTTGGCCGATGCGCTGGCACGGCGGGTGGATCTGCTCGACGGACTGATCGACGCGAGCGCATTGGCCCCGGTCGGACCGGTCGCGGAGTTGGCCAAAGCGATGACACAGCGCGAGGCCGGGGACGATTATCAGCGATTACTCGACCATGTCCGCCAGATTGTCGGCGAGAAAAGATTTGCGCTGGGCGCGCAGATCGTCGCGGGTGCAGGCGACCCGCTTGAGGTCTCCGCAGGCTATGCGCGGGTGGCCGAAGCGGCGCTGGCGGTGCTGGCGCAGGCAACGGTGGAGGAATTCGCGGTTCGCCACGGCCGTGTTCCCGGCAGCGAACTGGTGATCCTCGCGCTCGGCAGATTTGGGGGCGGGGCGCTGACCCATGCCAGCGACCTCGACCTCGTCTTCGTCTTTACCGGCGATCACCTAGGCGAATCCGATGGCGAGAAGCCGCTTGGTGCAGTCACCTATTACAACCGCCTTGCCCAGCGCGTGATCGCGGCGCTGTCGGTCGCGACCGCCGCCGGGGCGCTGTACGAGGTGGATACGCGGCTGCGGCCGTCCGGCGCGCAGGGGCCGCTGGTGGTCTCGCTCGAAGGCTTCGCCCGCTACCAGCGCGAGGAGGCATGGACCTGGGAGCATATGGCCCTCACGCGCGCCCGTGCGGTGTTTGGCTCTCCGACGGGGCGCGGGGCGGTGGTGCAGGTCATCGACCAGGTGCTCCACGGCGATCGTCCAGCTCGCGACATCGCGGCAGAAGCGGCGAAGATGCGCGCCGACATGGCCGCCCACAAGCCGCCAAAGGGGCCGCTTGATGCCAAGCTGCTCCCGGGCGGGCTGGTCGATCTGGAATTCGCGGTTCACACGCTCCAGCTGGTTCGACGCACCGGATTTGCGCCGGGATTGCGCGATGCGGTGGATGCGCTGGTGGCCGATGGATTGCTCCCGGCGACGATTGGTCCGGCGCATGATTTCCTGACCCGCCTGCTGGTGACGATGCGGCTGGTGGCACCCGACGCGCAGCCGCCAGGCGAGGCGACCCGCGCGATGGTAGCGCATGCCGTCGGAGCAGCGGAGTGGAACGAGGTGGTTGCGTCGCTCGACCGGCACCGGCAGGAGGTCGCGACGGCCTGGGCAGGCGTGGCACGGGCGCAAGGGAGCTGACGATGCGTATCGAGGAAGGCGACAAGATTCCCCCCGTCGAGCTGATCGACATCGATGGCAATGGATTTCGTCTGGACGGGATGATCGGGGCACCGCTGGTGCTTTATTTCTACCCCAAGGACGACACGGCGGGCTGTACCCGTGAGGCGCAGGATTTCAGCGCGTTCAAGAACCAGTTCGATGCGCTGGGCGTGCGGCTGCTCGGCGTGTCGCGCGACAACACGATCAAGCACCAGAAGTTCGTCAACAAATACGACCTGACCATCCCGCTGGCGACCGACCCTGACGGCAAGGCGCTGGAGGTGTTCGGTTCGTGGGTCGAAAAGTCGATGTACGGCAAGAAATATATGGGCATCGACCGATCGACCTTCCTGTTCGACGCCGATGGCGCGCTGGTTCGCGCGTGGCGCAAGGTGCGCGTGCCGGGCCATGTGATCGAGGTGCTGGAAGCCGCGAAGGAGCTGAAGGCGGCGTAATGGCGAGCGTGGCAGAGGCGGCGCGCGCGGTCCTGCTGGCCGGTGAGCCGATGGCGAAGGTGGCTGCCGCCCGGCGTGCCGCGCGCGACTGGCGATTGGGGCGGCTGGCATTCGATTTCGACGTCGCGATGCCGGTCGAACCGGCGCGGCCCGCCACGCCTGAATTGCTGCCGCCGAACCGGATGCCAAAGCGCGGCAAGGGGTCGGAGCATGGCCGGATCGCGTTGATCCATGCGCTGGCGCATATCGAGTTCTTCGCGATCGACCTGGCCTTCGACCTGGTCGGGCGGTTTGGCGCGCAGTTCCCGCGCGCATTCACCGACGACTGGATGAGGGTCGGGGCGGATGAGGCGATGCACTTCGCGTTGCTCAGCCGGCGGCTGAAGCAACTGGGCAGCCATTATGGCGCGATGCCCGCGCATGCCGGGCTGTGGGAGGCGGCGACCGATACCGCGGACGATGCTGCGGCACGTCTCGCGGTAGTGCCGATGGTATTGGAGGCGCGGGGACTGGATGTAACTCCCGCGACGATCGAGCGGTTCGAGGCCGCCGGAGACATGCCGACTGCGGCGGTATTGGGCCGGATTTTCCGCGACGAAATCGTCCATGTCGCCGCCGGGACGCGGTGGTTCGAATCGCTTTGCGCAGATCGACGAATCGATTCGCGGAGGGAATGGCGGGCGCTGATCGATCGTTACTTCCGGGGAACGGTTAAGCCTCCGTTCAACGACTCGGCGCGCGAGTCAGCCGGTTTGACGCGCGACTATTACGAAAGCCTTGCCGTGGAGTGAGCCTTCGGGTTCAACCCAATCCGTCGGATGCGGAGGGGCTGCTTCCAGACGCGATTGTTTAACGAAGGCGTGTGCCGCTCTATTGGCGCGTGTCTGTGGTTGCCGGGGACTCATGGTCAGCACTGCACTCAACGCGAATTTCGTAGCGCGGTTCCGCGATCTCTTCACGACCCGTGATTTCATCTTCCACGATGGCCGCGACCTCAAGCGGTTCAGCGTCGCCGGACGGACCCAGGCGATCCTCGCCGGCGTCGCCGCGATTACCGTTACCTTCTCTGCCTATGGCGTGTCGCAGGCCGCATTCGGCGCGATCATGGCCACTGGTGTTGCGGGAACCCAGGCAACTCCCGAAGCCCGCATGGAAAAGATGCGCGCCGAAATGACCCGGCTCGAGGCCGATGTCGCGGCGATCAAGGAAGCCGCCAAGGTTCACGCGGCGCGCGTCGAGCAGCGCCAGAAAATCATCGCCGGGGTGCTGAGCGGCACGGGTTCGCCCGCCGATGTCGGTGCGCCGATCGCCAATGTGTCGTTCGACGCGGACAGCGACATGGCCAATGAGGTGCTCGCTCCGCTCCGCCAGGTCGAGGCGCGCCAGGCACAGCTCGCCGCCAGGGCCCAGCGCACCGCGCAGATCCGCCTGCACCTGACCCAGCAGCAGCTGCGCAGCATGGGCATTCAGCCCGAACGCTTCGTCGGCGGCGGCATGGGGGGCCCGTTCGAGGCGGCACCCGAGGGCGCTGCAGCCGGTGGCGAAGCCAGCGCCGATGCGCAGTTCCGCTCGCTCTTCCAGACGTGGCAGAAGCTCGACGTGCTCGAACAGTCGGTAATCGCGATCCCGTCGCTCCAGCCGGTTGAGAACATGCGGTTGACCAGTAGCTTCGGTGTCCGGTCAGATCCGTTCCACGGCGCCGCCGCGATGCATGCCGGCATCGACATTCCCGGCCCGGTCGGCACGCCGATCTATGCCACGGCGGATGGCGTGGTCGGCCGCACCGGTCGCTTTGGCGGCTATGGCAATCTGATCACCGTCAATCACGGCAAGGGCATCGAAACCCGTTACGGCCATCTGTCGAAGATCCTTGTCGCGCCGAACACCCGCGTGCGGCGTGGCCAGTTGATCGGCCTGATGGGGTCGACCGGTCGGTCGACCGGCAGCCACCTTCATTACGAAGTGCGCGTCGATGGCAAGGCGCTCAACCCGATGCCGTTCATGCAGAATGCCAGCGTGATCGAGCAGGTCGAGCAGCGCGCGGCGAAGCTTCAGGCGACCGCCGTCGGCGGCAACTGAGCTACACGAGATAACAGGAGAGGGATGGGGCCGCACCGGCACAGCCGGGCGGCCCTTTTCCGTTTAGGTTGCGGCCATCGCCGCGGGCGCCTATCTGCCCTGCATGGCAACTGCGCTTTCCGAAGAAATCAGTCTCACGCCCGCCGCCGCCGCGCGTGTCGCGGCGATTGCAGCGAAGCAGGGCAAGCCCGCAACGCTGCGCTTGTCGGTCGAGGGTGGCGGATGTTCGGGGTTTCAGTACAAGTTCGAGCTCGCCGATGCGCCGGCCGAAGACGATGCGATCGCGCAGACCGATGGCGTAACTCTGCTGGTTGATTCAATCAGTCTGGACCTGGTCCGGGGCGCAAGCGTCGATTACGTCGAATCGCTTGGCGGTGCGGCATTTCGCGTGACCAATCCAGTTGCCGCATCGGGTTGCGGCTGCGGCACCAGCTTCGCCGTCTGATCGCGCTGTGAAGATCGTCAGCTACAATGTGAACGGGATCAAGGCGCGGCTGCCGCGCCTGATCGAATATCTCGGCGAACAGCAGCCGGACGTGGTCTGCCTTCAGGAGTTGAAGTCCGCAGATGAGGGCTTTCCGGAGGCGGATATCCGCGCCGCCGGCTATGGCGCAGTGTGGCACGGGCAAAAGGGCTTCAACGGCGTCGCGATCCTGGCGAAGGGCATCGATCCGGTCGAGCGCAAACGCGGTCTGGCAGGCGAACCCGAGGACGAGCATAGCCGCTATATCGAGGCGGAGGTGAACGGCGTGATCATCGCGTCGATCTACCTGCCCAACGGTAATCCGGTGCCGGGGCCGAAATTCGATTACAAGCTGCGCTGGATCGAACGATTGTCCGGCCATGCGCGCGACCTGCTCGCGGAGGAGCGAGCGGTGGTGCTGGCGGGCGACTATAATGTCATCCCGAACGACGATGATGTCTATTCGGTCAAGGCGATGGCGGACGACGCGCTGATGCAGCCGGAATCTCGCCAGGGCTATCGCGCGCTATTGGCGCAGGGATGGACCGACGCACTGCGCACGCGCTGTCCCGCCGGGCGGGTGTGGACCTTCTGGGATTATCAGGCAGGCGCTTGGCAGCGCGATGCGGGATTCCGGATCGATCATTTGCTCCTCAGCCCGATTGCCGCCGATCGCTTTGCCGATGCCGGCGTCGACAAGGAGTATCGCGGCCGCGAAAAGGCCAGCGACCACGCGCCGACCTGGGTACGGTTGCGCGCCTGAAACGATTGCGCATTGTTGGCGCAATTTACCACCCTTCGGTGAGAAATCTCCTGCTCGTTTCATTCGGAACGACCTAAGTGACTGATATTGCTTAGCTCCAGTGTTTGGCATGACTAATGCACTAACACAGCTGCGACACAAGAGCCCAGGCCGGGTCGCAGCCCCAACAGTACCCAGGAGCAATTTCATGTCCATCGCCCTGATCGCCAGTGCCACCGCTTTGTTCGCGGCCGCATCGGCCACCCCCAATTCGACCGCCGCGACGCCGAACGCGCCGGCACCCGCACCCGCCACAGCCCCGGTCGCTGATGAGGATGCGCGCTATTGCGTGCGCTTCCAGATGACCGGCATCAGCCCGCCGCGCCGGGCCTGCAAGACGCGCGAAATGTGGATCGGCACCCAAGGTTACGATCCGCTCGCCCCCAGCAAGTAAGCGTCTCGTCAGACGAATATCTCACTGAAGTTCAAGGGAGATTTGTTATGCGTACCACGATGTTCGCCCTCGCTGCGGGTCTGGTCACCGCCAGCCTGTCCGAACCTGCGCTCGCCGCGCCAACGCCACGGGACACCCCCGCAGCAGCGCCATCGCCCTCCGGCACCGAGGCCGCCGCCGACACCAAGCGCTACTGCGTCAAGTACACGGTCGCCGGTTCGCGGCTGGAGAAGAAGATGTGCAAGACCCGCGCGGAATGGATCCTCGAAGACGAATTCGATCCCCTCGCCCCCCGACGGTAGCGAGGGTGCGGCCCGCAGTGCCCCTAACGCTGCGGGCCGCCTATCCTGGGGCTTTAGCCCAGATTCTTCGCGTAGATTTGGTACACGCGATTGACCTTGCTCTCGATCGTGTCGGCGATGGCATTCATCCCCTGATTATCGTCGAGCACCCAGCCGATCTCCCCTCGGGTCGCGCCGAAATCGACGATCGCGTCGCGACGGATATATTCGATCATCATGAAGGCGAGCTGGCTCGCCATGCGCGATCCCTTGCAGCTTCTTGAGGACGCCCATCAGCGGGACGCGCATGCCCCTCGCCTTGCCGCGATGCAGCCACCACAGCAGCTTTGCCCAGCCGAACGGGAAGAGGTTGCCGTTGAGTGGCCCGAGCACCTCGTTGAGGTCGGGGAGGGTGATCATGAACGCCACCGGTTCGCCATCCAGCTCGGCAATTCGGATCAGCTTTTCGAAGACGATCGGCTTCAGCTTTTTTCCGACATCGTCGATTTCCGGCTGGGTGAGGGGGACAAAGCCCCAATTGTCCGACCATGCGTCGTTGAGAATGCTCAGGATCAGCGCGGCTTCCTCAGCGAAGCGCGATTTGTCGACTGTGCGGATGCGGATGCGGTCGCTCTTTTCGCCCATCGCAACGATCCGCTGGACTAAAGGGGGAAAGTCTCCGGTGATATTCAGGTCATAGGTCTTGAGCTGCTTCACAGGTACGAAGCCCGCATCCTCGATATAGTTGCGATAGGCGGGCTTGTGGTGCCCCATCATCACCATCGGGGCGTGGTCATGACCCTGGATCAACAGGCCGGGCTCCTCCCAGATCGACAGCGAGATCGGGCCGACGACGCGGGTCATGCCTTTCTTGCGCAGCCACTCCTGCGCGGTGTTGATCAGCGCGCGCGCGACATTGTCGTCCTCCGACTCGAACAGGCCGAAAAAGCCGGTGCCGGGGCCGAAACCCTGCTCGACGGGCATTTCCAGCGCCAGCCGGTCGATATGCGCGGCGATCCGCCCAACGGGTCGCCCGTCGCGTTCGGCCAGGAATAATTGTGCCTCGGCATGGCTGAACCAGCCATTCTTCTTCGGGTCGATCGCGGCGGCGACTTCGCTGCGCAGCGGCGGTATCCAGTTCGGATCGCCACGGTTGAGGCGGTACGCAAGTTCGATGAAGTCGCGCTTGTCCGCCTTGGTGGTGACCGGGCGGATGGCGAGCGGGGCAATGGCCACGAAATGGCACCTTTCGTTGATTTGCGCCAATTCAGTCACGCCTTGTCGCGCCCAAGTCAACTGGGGGACCGAGTCCCACCGGGGCGGTGTTGAAATGCCACGCAATGGCCACGATCTGATGCCAATGCCGGACGCTATGAATAGTCTCGCCCTTGATGCGGCCGCGCGGGAGCGTGTTGCCGATGCGCCGGTCGCGGCGTCGAAGATCCGCTTGTCCGGCATGGCCGACGACAAGGCGATGCTGCGCGCCGCGTCGGAGCTGACCCGCGATTTGCAGACGCCGAGCGCGCGCATCTATTGGAGCGATTTCCTCGTTTCGGCAGGAGTCGGCTATGCCGCGCTGGCGGGCGCGATCCTTGCCCCGTCGATCGGCTGGGCGCTGGCAAGCGGCGTGCTTGCCGTGCTCGCGCTCTATCGCGCCAGCCTGTTCATTCACGAGATCACGCACCTTAAGCACTCGTTGCTGCCCGGCTTCCGGGTGGGGTGGAACCTGCTGCTCGGCATCCCGATGATGCTGCCGAGCTTCATGTATGAGGGCATTCATACGATCCACCACACGCGCACCCGTTATGGCACGGTGGAGGACCCCGAATATCTGCCGCTCGCGCTGATGAAGCCGTGGACGCTGCCGGTGTTCCTGCTGGTGTCGACGCTGATGCCGGTCGGGCTGCTGCTGCGCTTCGGCGTGCTGGGGCCGCTGTCGCTGCTGTCGTCAAAGCTGCGCCGCGTTGTCGTGGGCCGCTATTCGGGCCTCCAGATCAACCCCAAGTTCGAGCGCAAGGCGCCCGAGGGCGAGTTCGCCCGCCAGTGGCGCTGGCAGGAAATCGGCGCGAGCGTGGTCGCGGTGACGCTGATCGCCACGGTTTCGACCGGCGTGCTGCCGCTCAAGGCGTTCCTCACCTGTATGGTGGTGATCTCGGGCGTCGCGGTGCTCAACCAGGTGCGCACTCTGGTCGCGCATCTGTGGGAGAATGAAGGCGAGCCGCTGACGGTGACCGCGCAATATCTCGACAGCGTCAACGTGCCGGGCGGGTTCCTGCCCTATCTGTGGGCACCGGTTGGGCTGCGCTTCCATGCGCTTCACCATCTGCTGCCGAGCCTGCCCTATCATTCGCTGGGCGAGGCGCACCGGCGGCTGTCGGAGGCGCTGGGGGCCGACTCGACCTACAGGCAAGCGAACTACCCGACGCTGCGCGGCTTGATGGCGCGGCTCGCGGCGAGCACGATGAAGGTACGGGCGCAATAATCGCGTCGTCTGCCCGGGCTTGACCCGGGCCGGGGCATCTTCCCTCAGGCGCGCAAGGCAGCCCGGCCCCGGGTCTAGCCCCGGGGCGACGTTGGGAGGGCTATTCCTCGCTCTTGAGCAGCACCGCCTCGCCGATCATCGCGAACAGCAGGAACGGCGCCCAGGCAGCGAGGAAGGGCGGGTAGGCGCCGAGATTGCCCATCGCCAGCGCGAAATTGTCGGCGACGAAGTAGAGGAAGCCGAGGCCCATCCCCATCACCGCGCGGACGAACAATTTGCCCGATCGCGCGATGCCGAACACGGCGGCGAGCAGCGGCATCAGCACCGCCGAGAGCGGGCCGGACAGTTTGTGCCACAATGACCCTTCGAGCGCCTTGGTCGGGCGGCCGGCGGTCTTGAGGTCGTCGATCGCCTCGCTCAGCGCACCGAACGACATGCTTTCGGCATCGACATTGGCGAGGGTGAACTGGTCGGGGCGCACGCCCTGCCCGACGATCACATCGCCCAGCGGGGTGAGCTTGCCCGTCGCCACATCGAACCGCTCCGCGCCCTGAACCCGCCAGCCATTGCCCTCACGCCGCCCGGCCTTGGCACGGACGAGCGACTTCAGCACG
Source organism: Sphingomonas sp. J344 (assembly GCF_024700005.1). Lineage (NCBI taxonomy): Bacteria > Pseudomonadati > Pseudomonadota > Alphaproteobacteria > Sphingomonadales > Sphingomonadaceae > Sphingomonas > Sphingomonas sp. J344. The sequence continues at coordinate 2,806,679 of NZ_JAJONB010000001.1, forward strand.
GCCCCGTCGCGCTCATAGACCGTAACGCCGCCCAGGATCGCTGCGTCGCCCCGGCCCTTGATCTGTTGGGCGTGGATCAAATGACTGCCGTTGCGGACCCAGACGTTCGAGCGGTCGCCCCGGTCGATCGGCAGCGGGCCGTATTCGACCTTCTTCCAGGCGGCGAGCGTGGAACTGGCCCGCGCGACGACCCGGTCGTTGAAGCTGAAGGAAATGATCGCGACGCCCAGCCCGGCGATCATCAGCGGCGCAAGCACCTGATGCGCCGACAGGCCCGATGCCTTGAGCGCAATGATCTCGCTATTCTGGTTCATCGTGCTGAACGTGACGATGGTGCCGAGCAGCACCGAAAAGGGCAGGAAGGTCGCGATGATCTGCGGCGCGCGCAGACTGACATAGGTCCAGACCTGGGCATCGCCATTGCCCGGGAAAGCGAGGATGCGGCCGGATTCGCTGAGCAGATCGAGCGTTTGCAGGATCAGCACCAGCCCGAACAGAAAGGCGAAGGTGTTGATGAGGAACGAGCGCGCCATGTAGAATGACACGGTTTTCGACGGGAAGAAGTCGGTGAGCGCGTGAATCATGCCGTCACCTTCCGCTTGCGGCGCCCGGGCAGGTATTTCGCCACGGCTTTCCAGGTCTTGGCGAAGAATTTCTCAAGCGCGCCGATCGGCTGTCCGCCCGGCACATAGGCGATGGTGTAGTACATCCACAGCACCAGGCCCGCGAAGATCAGGAACGGCCCCCACAAGGCGAGCAGCGGATCGACCAGTCCGAGACTGCCCACTCCCTGCGCATATTCGTTGATCTTGTGATATGTGACGATCATCACGATCGACAGAAAGACCCCCCAGCGCCGAGGTCGATCGCTTGGGCGGCACGCCAAGTGCCAGCGCCAGCAGCGGCAGCAGGAACATCGTCGCGACCTCAACCACGCGGAAGTGGAAGGCGGAGCGGCTGGTATCGCGTTCCTCCTCCGACTTGCTGCGGTCGCCGCCGATCTTGGCGAGTTCGGGCAGGGTCAACTCAAGGTTACGCTCGCCGCGTTGCCGGAATTGCTCGAATTTCGGCAGATCGATCGGCAAATCGTGCGCGTCGAAGGTGAGAACGCGCGGAACGTCGAACTTGGGCGACTGGTGGACCAGCGTGCCCTTGGTTAGGCGAAAGATGATGACATCGGGATCATCGGTGCGCAGAAACTGTCCCTTTTCCGCGGTCGCGGAGACGATGTCGCCGCCCGGCGCGCGCGCACTGACGAAGATGCCCGACAGGTCGCGGCCCTCGTTGCGGCTCTCCTCGATCCGCAGCGTCATCCGGTCGCCCATATTGGTGAACTCGCCGACCTTGATCGACGCGCCGAGCGCACCGGTGCGCAACTCGAACCGCAGCCCTTCGTAATTGTAGCGGGCATAGGGCTGGATATAGCCGACGATCGCGAGATTGAGCGCGGCGAGCGCGAAGGCGTACATGAAGGGGACGCGCAGCATCCGCCCATAGCTCATGCCGACAGCGCGCAGCACGTCGAGTTCGGAAGTGGTGGCGAGGCGGCGGAAGGCGAGCAGGATACCGAGCATCAACCCGATCGGAATGCCCAGGCCGAGATATTCGGGCAGCAGATTGGCGAGCATCTGCCACACCACACTGACCGGTCCGCCCTCGCTCGCGACGAAGTCGAACAGCCGCAGCATCCGGTCGAGCACCAGCAGCATCGCAGAGATCAACAGCGTAGAGATCAGCGGAACCGCGATCAGGCGCGCCATGTACCGGTCGAGTGCGGTCATCGAGTGTGGTTCGCGCCTTCAAAACTGACTGACTGCCGGCCGGCCCGGCATGAACACTCCCGCTATATCGAAGGTTGCAGCTAAATCTAGCCTGTGGGCGCGTCGGCAGGTGCCTGCGCGGCTATCGCATCCGCCAGCGCCTGTTCGAGCGCGGCCAGCGTAAACGGCTTGCGCAGTACCGGTCGCCCGGCGAAACGATCCTGGTCCGCTTCGCCGGCATAGCCGGTCACGAACAGCACGCCGACCCCGTCGAGCTGGGGCTGGAGCCCTGCGATCATTTCGGGGCCGGTCTGTCCGGGCATCAGGACATCGGACATGATCAGGTCGAGCGAACGCAGTCCGGCGACGATCTGCGGCGCAGTGAGCGGGTCGGAGCAGGCAATCGGACGATGGCCGAGCTCCTCCAGTGCGGCGAGCGTGGCGGACAGGACGCGCGGGTCATCCTCGACCACCAGAATGTCGAGCGCACGGTGCGGTCCGGCGCGCGGGCCGATCCGCTCCGGCGCGACCTTTTCCTTGGGGGTTGCGGCGTGGCAGGGGAGGAGCATCGTCACCGTCGTCCCTTCGCCGACGACCGACTCGATCCGCACTTCCCCGCCCGACTGGCGCGCGAAACCGAAAATCTGGCTGAGGCCGAGCCCGGTTCCCTTGCCCACCGGTTTGGTGGTGAAAAAGGGTTCAAACACGCGGTCCATGACTTCCCTGGTCATCCCGGTACCCGTGTCGCTCACGGCGATGCTGACATAGTCACCCGGCGCGCATTCTCCGGCAGCATCGCCCTCGAGCGCGACATGGCCCGATGCGATCACCAGCGTCCCGCGCCCGTCCATTGCGTCGCGGGCGTTGACGGCCAGGTTCAACAGCGCATTTTCGAGCTGCACGCGGTCGGCCCAGACGTGCCACTGCGTTCCCGCGCTGCGTGTCTCGATCGTGATGCCGTCGCCCAGGGTGCGATCGAGCAGCACCGACATGCCCTCGATCAACTCGGTCGGCTCGATCGCTTCGGGGGCGAGCGCCTCCGACCGTGCGAAACCGAGCAACTGGCGGGTCAGGGCGGCAGCGCGGCTGGCACCTTCTCCGGCGTTTTCGATATGACGCAGCGCTTCGGTTGCGTCGTCGGGCAAGTTACGTTTGGCGAGCTCGATCCCGCCCAACACGACCGCGAGCATATTATTGAAATCATGCGCGATTCCGCCGGTCAGCTGGCCTACCGCCTCCATCTTCTGCACCTGGCGGAGCTTCTCCTCGGCGGCGGCGCGTTCGCGCGCTTCGGCCTGAAGCCCGGCGGTGGCGGCGGCGACGGCGGCTTCCAGCTCCTCGGATCGGGCGCGCTGCGCTTCGATCTCGGCGGCGGCGGCGGCGCGGTCGCGGATCGCGCGCACGCTGAGCCAGCCAAGGATGATCGCGCCGACCGTCAGCAGCACGCCGAAGATCGCGAGGTTGCGGGTATCCGCCGCCGCGCCCGCAGCGGTCAGCCGCGCTTCTTCCGCGCGGGCGCTGAGCAGCAGCCGTTCGGCGTCGAAGATCGCCCCCGTCTCGCGCGACAGGGCGGCGAGATGGGGCGAGCGCCGCGCTTCGTTGAAATAGGCATAGGCCGCTTCGTTCCGGCCGAAATTGGTGTTCTGGGCGACTTCGGCCAGCTCCGCGCCCCGCGCGGTGAAGGCGTTGCGCAACCGCGTGGCGCGGGCAGTCTGTGCGGCATTGCCGCGGACGCGACGTTCGAGCAGGCCGAGCTGGCCGTCGGCGCGGCGCCATTGGTCGACAAAGTCGCGCCCAACCCGGCGCTCGCCTGCCACGACATAGCGGCCCAAAGTCGCCTCGGCCTGTGCCACGGTCGCGGCGAATCCCTGGGCGAGGACCATTACCTCATAGCTGTCAGACTGTCGCGCGAGCGCCGCCTGGCGCTGGGCGTCGGCGTTGCGCTGGCTGACCACCAGCAGGCCGAGCACGGCGATGCCGAGCAGCGCGATCAGGATCATGAGGCCCGCGCGCCAGTCCAGACTTGTCAGGCGGCGCATAAGCCCGGTGATGCGGCTATCGCTCATGGTCTCACGTCTAGGCGGTGGTCGTGACCAGCGCCAGCGTTCAGGCGATCACCCCGACTGCCTGTCCCGCCGCCTTGAACATGCCCAGCACGCGGTGAATCTGCTCGGGCGTATGTTCGGCGCAGAGCGAGCAGCGCAGCAGGAAGGTGCCGGCCGGCGTCGCGGGAGGACGCGCGAGATTTACGTACAGCCCGTTCTCCAGCAACGTCTGCCACATCGCCGCGCCCTGCACCTGATCGGTCAGGATCACCGCGATGATCGCGCTGTCGGCCTGTTCGGTGCCGAGCTTGAAGCCCATTTCCTTGAGCCCCGCGTGCAGCGTGCGGGCATTGTCCCACAATTGCTCGCGCTTCTTCGTCGCGGTCATCAGCTTGCGGATCGAGGTCGCGGCGGTGGCGACGACACTCGGCGGAAGCGACGCGGTGAAGATGTAGGGGCGGCAGGTGAGGCGAATCGCCTCGAACTTCGGGTGGTTCGACACACAGAAGCCGCCGACGGTGCCGACCGACTTGCTGAAGGTGCCGACGATGAAGTCGACATCGTCCTCGCACCCCAGCGCTTCGTACACGCCGCGGCCATTGGGACCGTAAAAGCCCATCGAATGCGCCTCGTCGGACAGGACCATCGCGCCATGCTTCTTGGCGACGGCGACCATTTCCTTGAGCGGTGCGATGTCGCCGAGCATCGAGTAGACGCCCTCGAGCACCACCAGCTTGCCGGCTTCGACGGGGAGGCGGCCAAGTCGCTTGTCGAGATCCTCGACGCTGTTGTGGCGGAAGCGCACGATTTCGGCGACGCCCTGCTTGCACCCGTCATAGATCGACGCGTGGCTGTCGGCGTCGAGGATGATGTAATCGCCCTTGCCCGCCAGCGTCGAAATCATGCCGAGATTGGCCATGTACCCGGTCGAGAACACGATCGCGCCGGTCGTGCCGTAAAACTCACGCAGCGCCTGTTCGACCTCCATATGGTCGCGGAAGGTGCCGTTGAGCATGCGGCTGCCATTGGTGCCGCTGCCAAACTTTTCGAGCGCTTCCTTGCCCGCCGCGATCACGTCGGGGTCGAAGGTCATGCCCATATAGTTGTAGGTGCCGAGCAGGATCGTGTCCTTGCCCTTGATCACCGCCTCGGTCGGCGACTTCACCTGCTCCATCACCACCGCATAGGGATCGGTGAAGCCGGCATCGAGCAGCGCCTGACGCTCCGCGATGATGGCGTCGAACTTGCTCATCAGGTCGGGCTTGGCACCCGTCATGGGAGCGGGGGCGTCGGAGGTGGCGATTGCGTCGGTCACGTGGGTCAGCCCTTCAGCTTCTGGACCGCGTCGACCAGCTGGCCGACGGTTTCGATCTCCGCCTGCATGTTCATGGTGATGATGATGTCGAACTCGTCCTCGATCGCGGCGACGAAATCCATCACCGTCAGGCTGTCCCATTCGAGATCGCCCGCAAAGGTGGTGGAATCGGTCAGTTCGACGCCCTTCTTGTTGAAGGGTTCGATCTGTGCGGAGACGGTTGCGAAGATGTCGTTACGGTCGCTCATGCGCGGTCCTTAATGATGTGGGCTGGCACTGCCAAGCGATTGCGGCGGAATTGGGGGGAGAGCGGGGCGGTGCCTGACACCCCTTGGAGGGAAAGCTGACGATTTTGATGGGGTGTCATGCGCGGTATCAGGCCGACTGTGCGACGCGATGCGGCAAGGGGGAGGGCCGGGACCATCGGCCGACCCAAGCAGCGAAAATCCAACATTTCAAGGCTGTCCGACTGCCTAGAGCAAACCCTGCGACCGGTACCAGTCGGCGGTCTGCACCAGCCCGTCGAGCGTCTCTATCTGCGGTGCCCATAGCTGCGCCGGGGGCGGTGGTGCGGGGTTGCGGTCCAGTCGGGGTGGCTGAGATAGGCGGCGCGGTCGGGGGTCAGCTTGGCGTTGGCTTCACGCAGGAAGCGGTCGGCATGGCCGACAAGGTGGAGCAATGCGCGCGGGACGTGGATCGGGATCGGGCGGCTGCCGACCGCGCCGCCGACCAGCCGGGCGAACTCGGCATGGGTGTAGCCTCCGTCCACGCCGTCGTCGCATTCATAAATGTGGCGACCTGTATCGCTTTCCGCCATCGCGACCAGCAGCCGAGCGAGATCGTGGACATGGACCAGTGAGATGCGGCCCGCCGGGGGCAGCACGACGAACCCGAATTTCGCCATGCGGAAGATGTCGCGCATCTCCATGTCGCCCGGGCCATATACGCCGGGCGGGCGGATCATCGTCCAGTCGAGCCCGGACTTGCGCACCTCTTCCTCGGCGCGTTCCTTGGACCGGCCATATTCCGATAGCTGCGGCTCGCGTGCGGAGAGCGAGGATACGTGGACGAAGCGGCGCACGCCCATGGATGCTGCGGCGGCGGCCATGCGCGCGGTGCCGTGGACATTGCCGTTGATGAAGCCGGCGGGGTTGGGGGCGTTGACCACCCCGGCGATGTGGACGACCGCGTCCGCGCCGCTGGCGAGCCGGGCGAGCGCATCCTCGCTGTCGAGATTGCCCGCGATCCAAGTGACGCCTTCCCGCGCCGGTTGCTCGCGGCGGGTGAGCGCGCGGACGCGGTGGCCGCGAGTGAGGGCGTGGTCGACGGTGGCCTTGCCGACGAAACCGGTGGCTCCGGTGAGCGCGAGGACTGCCATCTCTAAAGCCCCTCCCTTTCAAGAGTGGCGGGTTGGGTTGCCCCCGGCAATCCAAGCCCAGTCCGGGGGACTGGGCGACCCGCCACTGGGTTGGGGGTGGGTGCGAGACGCGCAGCGGCTCGCCCGGCGCGAAGCGACGGCCGGGGCATCGAGCCCCGTCCGCCGCTGGACCCACCCCTAGCCCCTCCCTTGAAAGGGAGGGGAAGAAGAACCGGCAGGGTGAGGGTCAGCGTCACAGCAGCACCATATGGTTGCGGTGGACCAAAGCCGAACGCGGGGCGTAGCCGAGGATCTCGCCCTGATCCTCGCTGCGGGTGCCGAGGATCGCCTGCGCTTCGCCCGCATCATATTCGGCGAGGCCGCGCGCGATCGGGCCGTTCGGACCTTCGATCGTGACGAGGTCGCCGCGGAAGAACATGCCGCGCACGCCGGTCACGCCGATCGCGAGCAGGCTGCGCCCCTCCGCCAGCGCGGCGGCGGCGCCCGCGTCGATCGCGATGCTGCCCTTGGCGGTGAGGCGACCCGCCAGCCAGGCTTTCCGGGCGCGGGTGCGTTTTTCGGGGAGGAAGATGGTGTGGCGCGCGTCGGCGGACAGCGGGCGGTCGATCCGGCCGCTGGCGATGGCGAGGCTGACCCCGGCGCTGGCGGCGATCCGCGCCGCCTCGATCTTCGACACCATCCCGCCCGATCCCATGCCGGAGGCGGAGCCGCGATCGGCCATCCCCTCGATCCGCGCGTCGATCTGCGTGACCTGCGCGATATGCTGCGCGCCGGGGAGGGCGGGGTTGCGGTCGTACAGGCCGTCGATGTCGCTGAGCAGGACGACGCCATTGGCATCCGCCGCCTGCGCGACACGCGCTGCCAGCCGGTCATTGTCGCCGAAGCGGATCTCGGCCGTGGCGACGCTGTCATTTTCGTTGATGATCGGCACCACGCCGAGGCTGAGCAACCGCCCGAGCGTCGCGGCGGCGTTGAGGTAGCGGCGGCGATCCTCAAGATCGTCGAGCGTCACCAGCATCTGTGCGGCGGTGAGGCCGTTTGTCGCCAGCATTTCGGCCCAGACCTGGCTGAGCGCGATCTGGCCGGTCGCGGCGGCGGCCTGCGCATCCTCAAGGCTGGCGCGGCCGCCCTTGGGGAGGTTGAGGCGGCGCGCACCGAGCGCGATGGCGCCGGAGGAGACGACCGCGACCTGCTGTCCCGCCCGCACCCGTTCGGCGATGTCGGTAGCGATCCCCGCCAGCCAGTCGCGCCGCACGCCGCCATCGGGATCGACGAGCAGCGCCGATCCGATCTTGACGACGAGACGCGGGCAGCAGGCGGGCGGAAAGAGATGCATCGAGGGCCGCATACAGGCGCGGCGGGTGATGTGGGAAGTGCAGAAGCGATTGTGCCGAATCAATCACGCCTTGCGCCTCTTTGTTATCCCGGGCTTGATCCGGGACCCCGCTTCTTCGACCGGCCAAGGCAGCTGGGCCCCGGGTCAAACCCGGGGTGACGAGAGGGTCAGGGTTGGAAACGCGTTTTCAGCCAGGCGTCGACCACCGGCGTCGCAGGATAGCCGGCCTGCCCCAGCTTCCGGTTGATTTCCATATGGCCGATCAGGCCGCGCCCGGCCATCCGCGTGACCTGGGCCGGGGTACCGGCCTTGCGCAGCGCGGCACCGAGTGCTTCGGACTGGCGCTTGCCGTCTTCGCGATCGACATGGAGGATCAGGAATGCGGGGGCGTTGGGGCCGTCGGCGTGCGCGGTGGGGGACAGCGATTTTTGCCGCGCGGGATCGCTGCCGAAGGCCTGGGCATAGGTGTCCTGCATGATTCCCGGGCCATCGGCCATCTGGGCGGCGACGTCATAGGCCGCGCCGTCGAGCGGGATCACGCCCTTGATGTCGGACAGCGCGAAGCCCGCTGCGCGGGCATAGGCCGGGTCGGTGCCGACCAACGCGACCAGATGCGCGCCGGCGCTGTGGCCCATCAGCACCATGCGCTTCGGGTCGATGCCCAGTTTCGCGGCGTTGGTGCGCAGCCAGGCGAAGGCGGCGGCGACATCGGCGGCCTGATCCTCGACCTTTGCCGCGGGGACGAGGCGATAGTTGACCGAGGCGACGGCATAGCCCTGTCCGAGATAGTGCGTCACCTTGTCCGCGCCGGTCGCATTGCGCTTGTCGCCGCGCTTCCACCCGCCGCCATGGACGAAGATCACGATCGGCGCGGGTCTGGCGCTGTCCTTTGCTGCCCAGAAATCGAGCTTTTGCAGGGCGTCGCGGCCATAGGCATGCTCGACCATGCCGGTTGCGGGAGCCGTGGCACCGCCCGCGGCCATGCGCTCCGCGATCCGCTCACGGAGGCGCTGCGCGTCGGCGGCCTGTGCAGTCAGCAACGCCGCCCCGCCGAGCAATGCGATCAGTCTCAACATCCGCGCCTCCCGTCGATGTTGCGCCGTCATGCCCGGTTGTTGCTGAACTGTAACTGTCCCGGCGTGGTTACTCGCCGCCGAACGTATAGCTGAGCGCCAGCCCGACCGAGGGCTGGCTGCGCGATCCGGCGGCGCGGACATAGGGGAGCGACCCGCGTCGCCGACCAGATGGTCGTAGCGGGCATAGGCGCTGATCCCGACCCGCTTGCCGAGCTGGCGCAGATAGCCGGCGGCGATGCCCAGCCCCTCGACCCCGCCATCGGGGCGGAACTGCGCCAGACCGGAGGCTGCGCTGTCCGCCGGGGTGATCCCATACCAGGCGCGGTGATAGGTCGCGTCGGCGAGCGTCACGCGCGGACCGATCGAGAACAGCCAGTTGTCGCCATCGCGGGCGATAATGTCGGCGCTCAACTCGCCCACCAAGCCGTCGTGGCCGCTCACCGCCTTGCGCGCCTCGGCACGGACGCGCAGGTTGGGGGCAGGGTAGGTCTGCGCGAAGCCGCCGATCTCGAAGCTGAACCCGACTTCGTGGAGCGGCACGCCGATGTCCGCAGCCTTGCGCTTGCCCTTGAAGCCGAGCGCGGGGCCGAATTCGATTCCGCCCGCGTCGGCGACGACGAACCCGAAACTTTCATCGGGTGCCTCGAAATCGAACGGATCGTCGCCGCGCGCGCGCGAAACGTCGAAAAAGGGGCCGAACGAGAGATCCTTGGCACCGGGCGTCGCGGGCGACACTTGCGGCCCGACATAGATTCGGGTGCGCAGCGGTTCACGCGACGGGGCCTCTTCCTGTGCGAGAACAGGGGACGCGAACAGCAAAGCGGGCAAGGTGACGCGGATCAACATGCCCTCGAAACTATCATTTTGGGTTACCCGCGCCAGCCCCTAGATCGGCGACCACTCCACCACTTCCTCGCCCTCATCGTCGTCGCTGACCCGCGCGTGATCGGGGCCGATCGCCTCAAGCAGCTTGTCGAGCGCCCAGTCGACGCCGATGCCCGCCGCGCCGGAGATCGCGATGACTTCCGCACCGCTGGCTTCTTCGAGCTCGGCGGAGAGGGCGGCAATCAGCTCGTCGTCGAGCATGTCGATCTTGTTCAGCGCGACGATGATCTTCTTGTCGAGCAGCCCCGCGCCGTAGGCGTCCAGCTCGTCGCGGACGATACGGTAGCTGGTGGCGACGTCCTCGTCATTGGCGTCAACGAGGTGGAGCAGCACCTTGCACCGTTCGATATGGCCGAGGAAGCGGTCGCCGATCCCCGCGCCTTCCGCCGCGCCCTCGATCAGCCCGGGGATGTCGGCGATGACGAACTCATTGCCCTTGTGCCGCACCACGCCAAGCTGGGGGCGGGTGGTGGTGAAGGCATAGGCGCCGACCTTTGCCTGGGCGTTGGTGACGGCGTTGATGAAGGTGGACTTGCCGGCATTGGGCAGGCCGACCAGACCCGCATCGGCGAGCAATTTGAGCCGCAGCCAGACGAACATTTCCTCGCCCGGCCAGCCGGTGCCGTGCTGACGCGGGGTGCGGTTGGTGCTGGTCTTGTAGCTGGCGTTGCCGCGCCCGCCATCGCCGCCCTTCAGGAAGACGATGCGCTGCCCTTCCTCGGTCAGGTCGGCGAGCAGGGTGCGCTCCTCGTCATCGGCGAGGATTTGCGTGCCGATCGGTACCTTGATGACGAGATCGTCGCCACCCGCGCCGGTCTTGTTGCTGCCCGACCCGCCATGGCCGCGCTGGGCGCGGAAATGCTGAGTGTAGCGGAAGTCGATCAGCGTGTTGAGGCCGGGCACTGCTTCGAAGATGATGTCGCCGCCCTTGCCGCCGTCGCCGCCGTCGGGACCGCCATATTCGATATACTTCTCACGCCGGAAGCCGACGGCACCGCCGCCGCCCCAGCCGGATTTGATGTAGATTTTTGCCTGGTCGAGAAAATGCATGACTAGATGTCCTGGCCCCACATCTTGAGAAAGCGGGGGGAGCCGATGAGCTGACGCAGCGCGATTTCGCGCGCGGCGCCACGGGGAAGGTCGAGCGATCGGGCGAGCTGTTCGCCGAGCAGCGCGTCGCCCATCGCCATCAGGACGAGGGCGAGCGTGTCCTCACGCAGCGCGGTACCGGTGTCTTCGCCCTCGACCGCAGCGATCTGATCGACAAGACCGTGAATGACTTCGAGGATCGGGTCGAGCGCGTCCTCGTTCCCCGAAAGGATCATCCAGCTTGCCAGCGCGCCTGCGCCGGATTTGTCGAAGGCGTCAAAGGCGAGGTCGACGACCTGCCGGGGCTTGTCCTCCGTCGGTGCCTGTCCGTCGGCGCGCGCTTCCTGAATCAGGCAGACGATGCGCGTGCAGACTGTCTCGGCGAGGCTGCGGGCGAGCGCGCGCTGCAACCCCGCCGCCGACCCGAAATGGTGGAGGAGGTTGGCATGGGTGCGGCCGATGCGCGCGGCAACGGCCTTGAGCGTCACCGCTTGCGGCCCCGCCTCAATCAACAGGGCGCGTGCGGCCTCCAATGCGGCGTCGCGCGATTCCTCAGGGCTGAGGCGTTTGCGTTCGGGGATCGGTGTTATTGACATTTGTGTAAGTAAGAGGTAGCTGTCATCGCAGATGCCTTGGAGCAAAACCATGTCGAACGCAAAGACTCCCGCTGACCTGACCATCACGCCGCGCGACCGCCGTTTCGGGCGCGGGCAGCGGCAGGACCGCTGGTGGCTGGGCGGCGATGTCACCGCGACCGCCTTTTACAACGCGCTGTCGGTCACGTTTCCGAAGGGCGAAGCCTATTTCATCGAGAGCGTGAAGGCGTTCCGCGAGGGAGTGGACGAGAAGCTGGCGCGTGAGATCAAGGCGTTCACCGTGCAGGAAGTTGTGCACAGCCGTGAGCATGTTGCGTTCAACAAGCGCGTGCTGGACCATGGTTATGACATCAGCCGGCTGGAATCGCGGATCGACCAGGTGCTGGAGATCGCGCGGGCGCGGCCCAAGATCGTCCAGCTCGCCGCGACGATGGCGCTGGAGCATTACACCGCGATCCTCGCCTCGGAGCTGATCAGGAACCCGAAGCATCTCGACGGTGCCGATCAGGAGAATGGCGATCTGTGGCGCTGGCATGCACTGGAGGAGATCGAGCACAAGGGTGTCGCATACGACACCTATCTCCACGCGACCAAGGGCATGAGCCGGTGGAAGCGCTGGAAGATCAAATCGCTGACGATGCTGCTCATCACCGGGACCTTCTGGAAGCACCGGATCGAGGGAACGCTGGACCTGATGGCGCAGGACGGCGTCACCGGCTGGCGCGCCAAGGCGATGGTGGCGAAATATCTGCTGGTCTCCCCGGGCATCGTCACGCGGATGATCCCGGCCTGGATCAGCTACTTCCTGCCCGGCTTCCATCCGTGGAATCATGACGATCGCGCGCTGATTCAGAAGGTGGAAAGCGACTATGAGGCCGCGATTCTGCCCAACGGAACCGTGGCCGCATAGCCGCGTATTTAATTACTGAACGGAAAATATCAGAAATTATCCGTTGCGGGGTTGAAACCGCTTTTCCGCCTCCCCCAATTGCTGCACCGCAATAAGGGGAAATACGATTATGCGTGTCCTGGCAGGCTTTGTGGCGCTGGCGGCTTTGAGTGCTTGTGGTGGCGGCCAGCCGCCCGCCGCGCCGCCACCGCCCGAAGTGATGGTCGCAACCCCGCTCCAGCGTGAAGTGGTCGACTGGGACGATTACACCGGGCGCTTTGTGGCACCCGAGGATGTCGAGCTGCGCGCGCGGGTCAACGGTGTCATCACCGCAGTGCATTTCCGCGACGGTCAGGATGTTCGCAAGGGCCAGGCGCTCTTCACGATCGACCCGCGCCCCTATCGCGCCCAGCTGATGCAGGCGCAGGCGCAGATCGCCCGCGCCCAGGCCGCGCTCAACAATGCCCGTCAGGTCACGGCGCGCAGCCGCGCGCTCGCACAGGCGCAGGCGGTGAGCGCCGAGGAGCTGGAGGCGAATGTTGCGGCGGAGCGCAGTGCCGCTGCCGATCTGGCCGCTGGCCGCGCGTCGGCGTCGCAGGCGATGCTCAATCTGGGCTTCACCACCGTCCGCGCGCCGTTCAGCGGGCGCATTTCGGATCGCAAGGTGAGCATCGGCGATTTCGTGGCCGAGGGGCAGACGGTGCTGACCCGTGTCGTCTCGCTCAACCCGATCTGGTTCGAATTTGAGGGCGCCGAGGCCTTCTACCTCAAGAATCTGCGTCAGGATCAGCGCGGTGAGCGCGGGTCATCGCGCAACACCGCCAACCCGGTGCAGATCCAGCTCGCCGACGAAAACGAGTACCGCTGGAACGGCCGCATGGCGTTCCTCGACAATGCGGTCGATCCCAATTCGGGGACGATCCGCGCGCATGCCGTGGTGCCCAACCCCACCGGCTTCCTCACACCGGGCATGTTCGGTCGCGCGCGCCTGCTGGGTTCGGGCAGCTATCGTGCGATGCTGGTCCCGGACGAGGCGATCGTGACCGATCAGACCCGTCGCCTGGTCTATGTGCTGAGCAAGGACAACAAGGCGACCCCGCGCGTCGTCGAGGTCGGGGCGAAGGCCGAGGGGCTGCGCATCGTGCGCGACGGGCTTGCGCCCACGGATCGCGTGATCCTGACCGGCGTCGGTCGGCTTCAGCCCGGTGCTCCGGTTACGCCCAAGGTAGGCAAGATCACCCCCGACGCGAGCAAACAAGCTGCGCCGACGCGCCCCATCGATCCGCCGGCTTCGGGCCAGGCGACCGTCCAGTAAGGGGCGCAAGCCATGAAATTCCCGCATTTCTTCATCGAGCGGCCGATCTTTGCGGCGGTGCTGTCGATCCTGATCGTGATCGTCGGCGCCATCGCCTATCCCTCGCTCCCGATCGCGCAATATCCCAATATCGCGCCACCGACGGTGGTCGTCACCGCCGCCTATCCGGGGGCGAGCGCCGAAACCGTCGCGGAAACGGTCGCCGCGCCGATCGAACAGGCGATCAACGGCGTCGATAACATGCTCTACATGACGTCGTCGTCGATCGGAAACGGCCAGACCCAGATCACCGTGGCGTTCAAGCAGGGCACGGATGTCGATAAGGCGCAGGTGCTGGTCCAGAACAAGGTCGCGACCGCCGAGCCGCGCCTGCCCGAGGATGTGCGCCGCATCGGCGTGACGGTGAACAAGAGCTCGCCCGACTTCCTGATGGTCGCGTTCTTCACCTCGCCCGACAACAGCCTCGATATCCAGTATATCTCGAACTACGTCACGCTGCAGGTCCAGGATCGCATCGCGCGTATTCCGGGAGTGGGGCAGGCGCAGGCGTTTGGCGGGCGCGACTACAACATGCGCGTGTGGATCGACCCCGGCCTTGCCGCCGCCCGCGACATGACCGTGGACGAGGTGGTCAATGCGATCCGTGGACAGAACGTCCAGGTCGCCGCCGGCACTGTCGGCGCGCCACCCTATGGCAACGCCAGCCCGGCGTTCGAACTGGGCGTCCAGACCAAGGGCCGACTGACCACGCCGGACGAGTTCGGCGCGATCGTGGTCAAGCGCGACACGATGGGTCGCCTGACGCATCTGCGCGATGTCGCGCGGATCGAGCTTGGCGCACAGGATTACAACTTCAACGGCTATCTCAACGACAAGCGCGCGGTCGGCGTCGGCATCTTCCAGCTGCCCGGCTCGAACGCGCTTGCGACCGCCGATGCGGTGAAGGCCGAGCTGGCGTCGCTGGCGAAGGACTTTCCCCGGGGATGACCTATTCGATCGATTACAACCCGACCGAATATATTGCCGAGTCGATCACCGCGGTCGAGCACACGCTGATCGAGGCACTGGTGCTCGTGGTGCTCGTCGTCATCGTGTTCCTGCAGAGCTGGCGCGCGGCGATCATCCCGATCGTGGCGATCCCGATCTCACTGGTCGGCGCGTTCGCGGTGCTGCTGGCGTTCGGCTATTCGCTCAACACGCTGTCGCTGTTCGGACTGGTCCTCGCGATCGGCATCGTCGTCGACGACGCGATCGTGGTGGTCGAGAATGTCGAGCGATTGATGGAAGAGGAGGGGCTGTCCCCCAAGGAAGCCGCGCACAAGACGATGGACGAGGTGTCGGGCGCGATCATCGCGATCAGCCTGGTGCTGACCGGGGTGTTCATCCCGACCATGTTCATCCCGGGAATCTCCGGCGCTTTCTACCAGCAGTTCGCGATCACCATCGCCTCGGCGACGGTCATCTCGGCCTTCGTCTCGCTGACGCTGTCGCCCGCGCTCTGTGCGCTGGTGCTGAAGCACAAGGGGCATGACACCATCCCCGCACCCGGCTGGCGCGGCTATCCCGCGCGGGCAGGGGCGGCGTTCAACCGTGGGTTCAACCGGCTGTCGGAGAATTACGGCAAGCTGACTGCGCGACTTGTGCGGATGCTGATGGTCGTCGGTGTCGTCTACATGGCGCTGATCCTCGTCGCTGGCTGGCGCTTCACCTCGACCCCGTCGGGCTTCATTCCGCCGCAGGATCAGGGCTATCTGATCGGCGCGGTGATGCTGCCGCCCGGCGCATCGCTCCAGCGCACCGATGCGGTGGTGCAGCAGGCGATCACCGAGGCGCGCAAGCTGCCGGGCGTCAAATATGTCGTCGGCTTTGCCGGTCTCGATGGCGCGAGCTTTTCGACCGCGCCGAACACCGGCGTGCTTTTCTTCGGCCTGGCCCCCCATGCCGAGCGTGAGGCAACCGCAGATCAAATCCAGGGCGCGCTGTATGGCGCGCTGGCCCCGATCAAGGGCGGCGACATCCTCGTCATCGCTCCGCCCCCGGTTCCGGGGATCGGCACCGGCGGCGGGTTCAAGATGATGATCCAGGACCGCGAGGGGCTGGGTTACAACGCGCTCGCGCAGTCCGCCTTCGGCATGATGATGGGCGCGAACCAGCAGGAAAGCGTCACGAATGCCTTCACTTTGTTCAACACCGGCACGCCGCGGCTGACCGCAGATGTCGATCGTGAGCGGGCGGAGCGGATGGGCGTGCCGGTGTCCAACGTCTTCTCGACGCTGGGGGCCTATCTGGGATCGTCCTATGTCAACGATTTCAACTATCTGGGCCGCACCTTCCGCGTGACGGCGCAGGCCGATGCACCCTATCGCGACGATGCCACCGACATTCAGGGTCTCAAGACCCGGTCGGCGTCGGGCGAGATGGTGCCGATGAGTTCGGTGATGACGCTGCGCAACGACAGCGGCCCGTATCGCGTGGTGCGCCACAACCTCTATCCGGCAGCGGAACTGCAGGGCGATTCCAAGCCCGGCTATTCGACCGGCCAGACGCTGGATGCGATGGAGGCACTTGCGGCGCAGACCCTGCCACAGGGGATGAGCTTCGAATGGACCGAGCTGGCGCTGGAACAGAAGTCCGCCGGCAATACCGGCACGATCGCCTTTGGCCTGGCGGTGGTTTTCGTCTTCCTGTTGCTCGCCGCGCTCTATGAGAGCCTGGTGCTGCCGCTGGCGGTGATCCTGATCGTGCCGATGTGTCTGCTCGCCGCGATCCTGGGCGTCAATTTGATGGGGATGGACAATAATATCCTCACGCAAATCGGGCTGGTCGTGCTGATCGGCCTGGCGGCGAAGAATGCGATCCTGATCGTCGAATTCGCCCGTCAGAACGAGGATCAGGGCATGGACATGTTCGAGGCGGCGAAGCACGCGGCGCATCAGCGCATGCGTCCGATCGTGATGACCTCGATCGCCTTCATCCTCGGCGTGCTGCCGCTCGTGATCGCGAGCGGGGCGGCGGCGGAGCTGCGCCAGGCGCTGGGTGTCGCGGTGTTCTTTGGCATGATCGGCGTGACGATCTTTGGCCTGATCTTCACCCCGGCCTTTTACGTCATCAGCCGCAAGTTCGGCATCTGGGCGAGCGCGCAATCGGCACGCTTCCGCTCCAAACCCCATGATCCCGTGACGGAGCCCGCAGCATGAAGCGCCTTTTCATCATAAGCGCGAGCGCGGCGTTGCTGGCGGGCTGCGCGGTCGGCCCGACCTATCAGCGGCCCGAAACGCCACCCACGGCGGCGGCGGCCTTTGTCGATCCCGGCATGACCAAGGTGTCGCCAAGCGCGGTCGAGGGCGAATGGTGGCGGCTGTTCAAGGATCCGGTGCTCGACCGGCTGGTGGTGGAGGCGCTGACCTACAACACCGATATCCGTCAGGCGTCGGCGAACCTGAAGCGGGCGCGCGCGATCCTGTCGGAATCGCGCGGGCAGCGGCTGCCGTCGACCAATGTCGGTGCGGGCTATACCCGGTCACGCACCGGGGCAGAGAGTGCCCAGGGCGCGTTGCCGCCGGGCGTGGACGGGGTCGAGGGCGACTTCTTCCAGGTCGGTCTGGACGCGTCCTATGAGATCGACCTGTTCGGCCGGGTGAGCCGTTCGATCGAGGCGGCGCGGGCGGATGTCGATGCGGCGCAGGCGGCGCTCGACGGTGCGCGCGTGGCGATCGCGGCGGAGACGGCGCGGACCTATGCTGCGGCGTGCGGCTTTGCCGCGCAGGCGGCGGTGGCGCGCGAGACGGTGCAGCTGCAGACCTCGCACGCTCGACCTGACCCAGCGGCTGTTCGACGCCGGGCGCGGGACGATCCGCGACGTGGATCAGGCGCGCGTGCTGGCCGAGAATGCCCGCGCACAGGTGCCGGCGTTCGAGGCGGAGCGGCGCGCGGCGCTCTATGCGCTGGCGACGCTGACCGGCAAGCCGCCGGCGGAGCTGGACGGGCAGGCCGATGCCTGCGCCACGCCGCCGGGCGTATCGGCGCTGATCCCGGTCGGTGACGGCCAGGCCTTGCTCGCCCGCCGCCCCGATGTGCGTCAGGCCGAGCGTCAGCTGGCGGCGGATACCGCGCGGGTGGGGGTGGCGACCGCCGCGCTCTATCCGTCGATCACGCTGGGCGGTTCGGTGTCGCTGGGCGCGCAGAATATCGAGGATCTGGGCAAGAGTTCGTCGTTCAACTTCTCGCTCGGGCCGCTGCTCAGCTGGAACTTCCCGAACCTGACCGCCGCGCGTGCGCGCGTGCGTCAGGCTGAGGCGGGGGGCGGAGGGTTCGCTCGCCGCGTTTGACGGCACGGTGCTGACCGCATTGCGCGAGGTCGAACAGGCGCTGGCGCGCTATTCGGGCGAGATCGAGCGCAACGTCGCACTCCGCCGCGCCGATGCCTCGGCGACCAACGCCGCGCGGATCGCGATCCTGCGGTTCGAGGCGGGGCGCGACAGCCTGCTCCAGCGGATCGACGCCGAACGCGAACGGGCAGGCGCGCGCGCCGCGCTCGCCCAGTCGAATGCGGCATTGGCCGAGGCGCAGGTTGCGCTGTTCAAGGCGCTCGGCGGGGGCTGGGAAATCGCGCCGAAACCGGTTCGGCGCGAGGCTGCCGCCGTCGATTGAGGTTCAGGGTTTCGGGCGGAGCCGTGTTGCGTAACTGGCTCCGTCCGATCATTTGAGGCAAGGTTCGCTCTCAGGCCCTCCCCTTCAGGGGAGGGGTTGGGCGGCTTACGATCCCATTGCGGTCATTCGGTCGATCACGACGCTACTTAAGGGGGGTGATTGCCGCCCGGATGGCGCTGGGTTCGACGTCGTTACTCCTATCAAAACAGACAGGTTTTCCTTCGGCACGACATTCGTTCGTCACCCTGCCGGTAATCACGACATAGCTGTTTGCGTAAAAAGTAGCCTGCATCTCGAAGAATGCGAACCGCGCCCCTTGGCCAAGCCCAAGGGCAGGATAATTCGGAAACCCGAAACCTGATACGTCAGTAGCCCCGGCCGCCAGCGCCGCTCGCATCGCGTCCATGGAGCGGTCTACGTCGTCGGCCTCCGCCTTGTTGCGGTATAGACGGCAACTGTTCACTTCACACCTCGATAGATAGCCAACAACGCTGACCGTTTGACCGTTTAGTCGATCTATCTGGGGTATCAGTTCCGCAACGGTCATAGTCGTCTTCGACGGCGCACTGCCACAAGCCGCCACAGCGAGTGCCGCAAGTAGTCCAATAACCGGTCGGAAGACTGATGTGATCCGCATTGTCTTAGACTACCATTGTCGATGGCAGCTAACCACCCAATGCCGGACGTTTGTACCTCGTTCGGGCGGATGTGTGGGTGAGGCAAGGGCCGTCGTCCGTGCGTAGTCTCGGTGAGACGCGACGGCCCCACCCCAACCCAGTGGCGGGTCGCCCAGTCTTCCGGACTGGGCTTGGACTGCCGGGGGCAGTCCAAGCCGCCACTCCTGAAGGGGAGGGGCTTTTAGTGCTTCACGCCGCCATTCGGTCGCAGGGATCGGTACAGTCTGAGTCCGACAGGCGCTGCTCGAACTCCACCGTCACATCCTCACCGCCGCGACCGAGCGAGTGGCGGGAGATGGTGCGCCCCGTCGGGCGGAAGCCGAGCTTGCGCAGGACACGGCCCGATGCCGGATTGTCGGCGAAGTGGCTGGCGGTGAGCGTGGGCACGCGCAGCGTGCGGGCGATGTCGATCACCGCGCGGCCGGCCTCGGTCGCATAGCCGCGACCCCAGGCGTCGGGAGCGATCCAATAGCCGAGTTCGACAGTGCCGCGCTCCATCCGGTCGAGCCCGATGCAACCGACGATGCGGCTGGTGGCCTCGTCCAGCGCGCAGATCAGGAACACCGGCAGGTCGCTCGCCTTGCGCTCGATCATCAGAAATTCTTCGGCGTCGCTCACCGCATAGGGCCACGGAGCGCGGCTGAGGTTGCGGACAACCTCATGATGGCCGATCGCGCGCGCCAGTTCGGGCGCATCCTCGATCCAGCCGGGCCGCAGCATCAGTCTTTGCGTTCTTGCGAACATGTCCGCTTACTCCTCTTGCCCGCCATTCCCGCCAAGCATGACGCGGGAAAGACGATCGGGTTTCGAGGGAGCAAAGAAAAAGGGAGACCGGGGTGACCCGTCTCCCTTTTGCGGTCTCCTGATGCGGAGACCCGGGTCACCCTGGCGGGCAACCCGGATGGTTGCCCAGCTTATTCGGCCGCAGCCGCAATCATTTCTACCGAGCAGAATTTGCGACCGAGCTTGCCGTCGTGGAATCGCACGCGGCCGTCGGTAAGCGCAAAGAGGGTATGGTCCTTGCCGATGCCGACATTGACGCCCGGATAATATTTGGTCCCGCGCTGACGCACGAGAATGTTGCCCGCAATGGCGACTTCGCCACCGAACTTCTTCACGCCGAGACGCTTGGACTGCGAGTCGCGACCGTTGCGCGAAGAGCCGCCTGCCTTCTTATGTGCCATTTCGGATTACTCCTTACGCTTCCGCGGCCGCCGGGGCATCGCCCTCGGTCGCCTTGGCCTTCGCGGCCTTCTTCTTGGTCTCCTGCGCACCGATCGCGGTGATCTTCAGGATGGTGTGGTTCTGGCGATGGCCGTTCTTGCGGCGATAGTTGTGCCGACGGCGCTTCTTGAAGACGATGATCTTCTCGCCCTTCTGCTGGGCGACGATCTCGGCCGAAACGGTCAGGCCGTCGGTCGACTTCAGATCCGAACCTTCGCCAGCGAGCAGCACGTCACCCAGGGTGATCGTCGAACCGGCTTCGCCGTCGAGCTTCTCGACGACGATCTTGTCTCCTGCGGCAACGCGATACTGCTTGCCGCCCGTGCGCACGATAGCGAACATGGGCCTCATCTCAATTTCAAAGCATGTGCCCGCGCAGGACAAGCCCGGCGGGAGGAACGGCGCGGTTATGGGATTCGGGTTAGGAAGTCAACCGTTATGCGGGGCTGTCGCCCCATAGTTTCGGCACCGGCCCGCTCCCCCACCCGGCCACCCGTTCCCGAATATCCTGCCGATGGGCGGCCGGGTGGGGGAGCGGGCCGGTGCCGCAGAACGCGCCAGTGTTCTCAAACAAACCTAATGCCGATGCTCGCGCTTCAACTGATACCGCCCGTCGCTCAACTCGTCGAACAACCCGCTGATCGCGGGATGCTCGACCGGCTCGTCGCTGTCGTCCGCGACCAGGTTCTGCTGGCTGACATAGGCGACGTAGCTCGACTCCGCATTCTCGGCGAGCAGGTGGTAGAAAGGCTGGTCCTTGCGCGGGCGCACATCCTCCGGGATCGCGTCATACCATTCGTCGGTATTGGCAAAGACCGGATCGATGTCGAAAATCACCCCGCGAAAATCGAACAGCCGGTGTCGCACCACATCGCCCAGGTTGAAGCGCGCATGCGCGACCGGAGGGACGGGGACACCGGCAATCGCCAGATCGAGCGGGTCGGAGGCGCGAGTCATGGGTTCAATCTAATGCGCTTTGCGGTCCATACAAGAAGCGTGCGCAAGGCGCTTGCAAGCCCGCGAGCCTTGGTCTAGAGGCCCGCGCTCGACCGGACGGAGCGGCATGTACATGCCCTGCGGACCCCTCGCGGAGAGGTGGCAGAGTGGTCGATCGCGCCGCACTCGAAATGCGGTTTACGGGGAACCGTAACGTGGGTTCGAATCCCACCCTCTCCGCCAGTTACTTCTTGCAGATCAGATGGTTCGCCGAAGGGCGGGCCATCATGCGCGCACAAGAAAAAGGGCCGCGCCATCCCCCGGATGGCGCGGCCCCCTTTGCCCCACGCAACGAACTGGTGTCAGGCGACCGCGCTGACCGCGCCGGCCGCTTCCTCGGGCTCGCGCAGCACATAGCCGCGGCCCCAGACGGTCTCGATGTAATTCTCGCCCTCGCACGCCATGCTGAGCTTCTTGCGCAGCTTGCAGATGAAGACGTCGATGATCTTGAGCTCGGGCTCGTCCATCCCGCCATAAAGGTGGTTGAGGAACATTTCCTTGGTGAGCGTCGTGCCCTTGCGGAGCGAGAGCAGCTCCAGCATCGCATATTCCTTGCCGGTCAGGTGGACGCGGGCACCATCGACCTCGACGGTCTTGGCGTCCAGGTTCACCGCCAGCTTGCCGGTGCGGATGACCGACTGGCTGTGACCCTTGCTGCGGCGCACCACGGCGTGGATGCGGGCGATCAGCTCTTCGCGATGGAAGGGCTTGGTCACGTAATCGTCGGCGCCGAAGCCGAACGAGCGGACCTTGCTGTCCATTTCGTTGATGCCCGAGAGGATCAGGACCGGGGTCTGAACCCGCGCAACGCGCAGCTTCTTCAGCACGTCATAGCCGTGCATGTCGGGAAGGTTCAGGTCGAGCAGGATGATATCGTAATCATACAGCTTGCCCAGATCGAGGCCTTCCTCGCCCAGATCGGTGGTGTAGACGTTGAACCCCTCGGTCGCGAGCATCAGCTCGATGGCCTTGGCGGTCGTCGGTTCGTCTTCGATCAGCAGCACGCGCATCGGCTGATTTCCCCTGTGCCGGTTGGACGCCCCCTGTGACGAACAACGCGACTGATTCATTAACCTAAGCTGGAATGAAGGCAAAAGGTTAATTTTTGGCTAACCGGCCTGAATCCACGAGTCGCGGGGGGTGGGGCAGGAGTGGTGAACCGTCAGTGTCCAGCCGGACTTGCGGCGAACCCTGTCAAGTCTTGACGCGAATCATATAAACTCAGGTTATAGGCTTCGCCGTTATTTTGCATTTGCACACATAGAATATGCATGATTAATTTCCCGGTTTCTGGCGAAGCCGACACAAAAATGCGCGCCGGGTCAAAAGGGGGTTGGGTATGAAGTTCAAGACCGCATTGTTCGTGACCGCGTGCAGCCTGGCGGTTCCGGCGTTCGCGCAGGATGCGCCTGCACCCGCGACCGGGGAGGAATCTGGCGAGCGTGAGGTGACGATCACCGGATCGCGCATCGTTCGCGACGGATTTCAGTCGCCGACCCCGCTGACGGTGCTGACCAGCGAAGATATCGACAATACGTCGCCAACCAACAATATCGCCGACTTCGTCAACCAGCAGCCGCAGCTTGCCGGATCGACCAAGCCGGCCAACTCGCGTCTCAACCTGTCCAACGGCTCGGCGGGCATCAACGCGCTCAACCTGCGCAACCTGGGCGAGGGGCGGACGCTGATCCTGTTGAACGGTCGCCGATCGGTCGGTTCGACGATCTTCGGCTGGGTCGATGTCAACAACATCCCGCAGGGACTGGTCGATCGTGTCGAGATCGCAACCGGCGGCGCGTCGGCGGCCTATGGCTCGGACGCGGTCGGCGGCGTGGTCAACTTCGTGCTCAACAAGGAGCTTGATGGGCTGCGCATCAGCGGAGAGACCGGCGTCACCACCTATGGCGACGGGTTCAACTATCAGGGTACCGTCACGGGCGGCACGTCATTCGCCGGCGGCCGTGGGCACGTCATGTTCAACGCGGAAATTTCGCATCAGGACGGCATCTTCGAGATCGATCCGATCGACCGCAAGTGGAACCACACCGGTTATGTGCGGGTCGAAAACCCGGCGTGGAGCGCCAATGCGACCGTGCCGCGCTATATCACTACGCTGCGCAATGTCGGTGCGTCGAACTCGACGCCGGGCGGCCTGATTACCAGCACCGCGCTGCGCGGGCTGTATTTTGGTCAGGGCGGTTCTGTGAACGTGTTTGACTATGGTACCTTCCAATTCCCGGCGCTTGGCGGTGCCTCTGCACCGTCGGTCGTCCAGAACGGATCGTGGCAGGTCAATGATTCTGGTCGCCGTATCGGCCTGATGCCCGAGGATGATCGCTGGGGCGTGTTCGGTCGACTGACCTATGAGGTTACGGACAATGTCGAGGCGTTCTTCGAAGCTTCGTACAATCACCAGAAGGTCTTGTTCAACGCGGGTCCGAACCTGGCGACCGGCATCACCTACAACACCACGGGCTGCACCGTGGTGCCGACGCCCATCACCTGTAACGCATTTGCGCTCCAGACACTGGGCACGGCGCGCCTGACCGGCGTCAACAGCTTTACGCTGGCGACGACTGCGGCTGACCTGCCGTTCCGCGCGATCAATAACGAGCGTGAGGTGATGCGCTTCGTCGGCGGGTTCGAAGGGACGTTCGAGGCGTTCGGCAAGACCGCGCGCTGGGACGTCTATGCGCAATATGGCCGTTCGGACGTGCGTGAGCAGCTGCGCAACATCATGCACAATGCGCGCATGGCCGCCGCCACCGCAGCCGCGTTCGCGCCCGCTGGCAACGCGCGCGGCTATGCGGTCGGGTCGATCCAGTGCCTCATCAACGTCGATGCCAGCACGACCAACGACGATCCCAACTGCGTGCCGCTCAACCGGCTCGGCATTGGCGTCGCGAACCCTGCGGCGATCGCCTATGTGCTCGGCGATCCCTATCGCGACCAGACGCTCGAACAGTTTGTCGCGGGCACGAACTGGTCGTTCACCCCGTTCGCGACCTGGGCTGGCGATGTCAGCATCGCATTCGGTGGTGAATATCGCGAAGAGAAGATCCGCGGCAGTGTGCCGACCGAGTTCCAGCCGGTGATCAGCCCGACGGGCACCACCAGCAACGCCTGGTCGGTCGGAAACTATCTGCCCTTCACCGGTGCCTACAATGTGAAGGAAGCCTATCTCGAGACCGTGGTGCCGCTGGGCTTCGGGCTTGAGTTCAACGGTGCGGTGCGCGGCACCGACTATTCGAACTCGGGCTATGTCACGACGTGGAAGCTGGGCGCGACCTGGCAGCCGATCGAGGACATTCTGTTCCGCGTGACGCGTTCGCGCGACATCCGGGCACCGAACCTCAACGAACTCTATCAGGCGGGTACCGCGAACAGCGATTCGGTTGCCAACCCGGTCTATACGCAGGACGGACTCAACGGTCCGCAGCGCTACAGCTATTCGGGACTGGTGACGGGCAATATCAATCTGCGCCCTGAAGTCGCCAATTCGTGGAACATCGGCGGCGTGCTGTCGCCGCGCTTCCTGCCGGGCTTCAAATTCTCGGTCGATTATTTCCGCATCGACCTGGAAGGCGCGATCGACTCGATCTCGGCTCAGGAAGTCGTCAACCGCTGCTATGCCGACGGCAATCAGGATTTCTGCGCCGCGATCACGACCGATCCGGTGCGGTCGACGCCGACCGCACCCTATCTGCTGATCCGGACTCAGCCGTTCAACTATGTGCGCCGCCTGGTGCGTGGCGTCGATTTCGACGCGGCCTATCGCATCCCGATGGGCGAAAGCGCGATCACCCTGCGCGGTATCGCGACCCGCTACATCGAAAATCTGGCGGTCACCGGCATCGCCGGATCGGCTCCGGTCAACACGGTGGGCGCGAATGGCGGTCAGGCGAGCACGCCGACGTGGATCTTCCGCGGCAGCGTCGCCTACACCACGCCGACCTTCTCCGCGACCTTGACCGGCCGTGGGGTCAGTTCGGGCAGATACGCCGCGAGCGGCATCGAGTGCACTTCGGGCTGCCCGCTCTCGACCACCAATTTCCCTACCTATAACAACAACCGCGTGTCGGGCCTGTTCTATGCCGACCTCAACCTGACCCAGAAGGTCCAGGTGGGCAGCTCCGAGGCGGAGTTCTTCTTCAACGTCACGAACCTGTTCAACCGCTGGCCGTTGCTGGTGCCGGAAACGGGCAATGCGTCGAACACGACCTATTCGGACATGTTGGGCCGCCAGTTCCGCGTCGGCTTCCGCTACAAGCTCTGACGTCACCTGACCCAAGCAAGGGGCCGGTCCGCAGCGATGCGGGCCGGCCCTTTGCATTGGGGCGCGATCAAACCCGTGTGCAGAGGTTACGGAAGCGCTGCGATAGAAACTCAATCACCAGCTCGACCCGCGCCGGGCGCAGGGAACTGGGCGGGGGTGAGCAGATGAAGCGCAATGTTCATCGGCGACCAGTCGCCGAGGATCTCGACCAGCCGCCCGTCCGCCAGTTCGCGGTCGATGATGAAGTCGGGCAGCCGAGCGATGCCCAGCCCGGCGAGCAGTGCGGGGGTCATCGCGTCGCCATTGTCGGTGATCAGTGGCCCGGTCGGGCGTACCGCCGCTTCCTCGCCATCCGCCTTGCGGAAATGCCACGCGCCGATCGCGTTCGCGTAGAGGAAGCAGGCGTGATGCGCGAGGTCGGCCGGATGCTGCGGCGTGCCATGCTGCGCGAGATAGGCGGGGGGCGGCGACCACGCGTGCCTTGACCGGTGACAGGCGGCGTGCGCGCAGCGAGCTGTCGGGCAGGTCGGCGATGCGTAGCGCGATGTCGAATCCGTCGGCGACGATGTCGACCCGCGCGTCGGACAGGCGCAGGTCGATCTGGATACCGGGATGTGCGACCAGCAGGTCGGCGATGGCGTCGGCGACGAAGCGGATGCCGAAGGTGATCGGCGCTGCGATGCGGACCATGCCCGACGGCGCGCGCGCGGCGTCGAGCGCGGCCTCCTCCGCCGCTTGTGCTTCGGCCAGGATGCGTCCGGCGCGTTCGGCGAGCGCGGTGCCGCTGTCGGTCAGCGTCAGGCGGCGCGAGGTGCGGTGGAACAGCGCGGTGCCGAGATGCGCCTCCAGCCGGGCAATCGCCTTGGACACGGTGGCTTTGCTCACCCCGATCGCGGTCGCCGCGCCGCTGAACGAGCGATGCTCGACCACGCAGGCGAAGATCGCCCAGGCTTCGAAATCGGGCAGGCGCATTGGCAACTCCTGTGCGCGTTGTTCCTCTGCTTTCGCAGGGGACTGAATGCATAAAATACAAAACGATCCGTTTCAAACGTTTCCATTTACGACTCTCTCGTCATGCCTATCTTGGCCCTCAAGCAAGGAGGTTCTCATGATCGAGAAGCGTTCGTTCGACAGTTTGGGCCATGCCGATCACGGGTGGCTCAACGCGCGGCATCATTTCAGCTTCGCCAATTACTATGACCCCGCCCGCATGGGATGGGGTGCGATCCGGGTCTGGAATGACGACGAGATCGGCCCGAATAGTGGCTTTCCGCCACACCCCCACAAGGACATGGAAATCATCACCTATGTCCGCACCGGCGCGATCACCCATCAGGATCCGATGGGCAACCAGGGCAAGACCGGCGCGGGCGACGTTCAGGTGATGAGCGCGGGAACCGGCGTGCGTCACGCGGAATATAATCTGGAGCCGGTCACGACGACGCTGTTCCAGATCTGGATCATGCCGCGCGAAGCGGGCGGTGCGCCGAGCTGGGGCGCGAAGCCGTTCCCCAAGGGCGAGCGGTCCGGCAAGTTCGTGACTCTGGCGAGCGGCTATGCGGAGGACACTGACGCGCTGCCGATCCGCGCCGATGCCCGCGTCCTGGGTGCGACGATCAAGGCCGGTGAGAGCGTGACGCATATCGTGGGTGAGGGGCGGCACGCCTATCTCGTCCCGGCGGTCGGCAAGATCGAGATCGACCCCGGCCCGGAGGCCGGGGCAGGCGCGCAGACGTTCAACGCCCGCGACGGCGCCGCGCTGAGTGGTGGGCAAACCGTCACGATTATCGCGATCGAGGACGCCGAAATCGTCCTGGTCGATTCCGACTAGACAGACCCCCGGAGCGGTCCGCAACCTCCCCCTCCCAAGGCGGGCCGCTCCACCCCTTTTCATCGCTATCCAAGGAGACACGCCGTGACCAAGGTTCTGGTGCTCTATTACTCGTCCTACGGCCATATCGAGGCAATGGCCGAAGCCGTTGCCGAAGGCGCGCGTTCGACCGGCGCGACCGTCGATATCCGCCGTGTCCCCGAAACCGCGCCGGAAGCCGTGGTCGCTGCCGCCGGGTTCAAGACCGACAGCGCGCATCCACTGATCGACGGCCCCGACGCGCTCAAGGAGTATGACGCGATCATCGTCGGGTCGCCGACCCGCTTTGGCCGCATGGCGAGCCAGATGGCGAGCTTCTGGGACACCGCCGGCGGCGTGTGGTATCAGGGCGCGCTGCATGGCAAGGTGGGCGGTGCCTTCACCTCCTCGGCCACCCAGCATGGCGGCAACGAGACGACCTTGTTCAGCATCATCACCAATCTGCTGCACTTCGGCCTGACCATCGTCGGCCTCGATTATGGCCATGCCGACCAGATGAAGATCGACGAAGTGCTGGGCGGCGCGCCCTATGGCGCGACCACCGTGGCGGGCGGCGACGGCAGCCGCATGCCGAGCGAGATCGATCTGGCGGGCGCACGCTATCAGGGCAAGCGCATCGCCGAAGTCGCGGCAAAGCTGGCCGCCTGACATGACGCGCGCCGTACAACCCGCCCTGTTCGTGTCGCACGGCTCGCCGATGATCATGTTCGAACCCAGTCCGGCGCGAGATTTCCTTGCCGGGCTGGCATCGCAGGTCGCACGGCCCGACGCGATCCTGATGATCTCCGCGCATCACGATATGGCGGAGGCGGTGGTGACGTCGGGCGGCGACCTGCCGACGATCCACGATTTCGGCGGCTTTCCGCAGAAATTATTCGACCTGCGCTACCCGGCAAAGGGCGATCCGGCGCTGGCCGAAGCGGTCGCGCAGATGGTTGCCGATGCCGGGCATCCTGTGTTCCTCGACCCCGCGCGCGGGCTGGACCATGGAGCTTGGGTGCCGCTGATGTTGGCCTGGCCCGACGCCGACATCCCAGTCGTGCAACTGTCGATCAGCAGCGCGCATCCGCCCGAATGGCACCACCGCATTGGTCAGGCGATCGCGCCGCTGCGCGAACGCAATGTGCTGATCATCGGGTCCGGCAGCCTCACCCATAATCTTCGTGCGATTTTCATCGAAGGGCGCAACCATGACGCACCGATCCCCGAATGGACATCCGACTTTGCCGACTGGGTGAAGGACCGGTTCGACGCCGGGGACACCGATGCGGTGCTCAACGCGGTCGAGCGCGGGCCGCACGGCCGTCAGAACCATCCGACGATGGACCATATCCTCCCCCTGTTCACCGCGATGGGGGCGGGCGGGGCGCAGGCCGAGCGGCTGCACCACAGCTACACCTATGGCGTATTGGCGATGGACGCTTACCGCTTTGGGTAAGCCATTCACCAGTTCGAAACGGCTTCAGCACTAGGCATGGTCCCGAGCGCGCAACGCGCCGGACGATGGAGCCGAATACGGACGTGCTGGGGGGCAGGACTCGCGAACAGCGCAAGATGCGCGTGGATGCTGCTCAGCCCGGGCCCCGGACCAATGCACCCGACATATTGGGGTCGGTCGAGACGCTGCGCACCAACTGGTTCTGGTCCACCGACGCCGATGGTCGCATCGCGTATCTCAGCGAGTGGCTGGCGGGAGAACTGACGACCCCCGCCGAGGGGCTGGTCGGTCGCGACCTGACCGACATGTTCCGTGCCGAGGGTCTGTCGACCGATGCCGGCGGCTCGATCGGCTATGCAGTCGCGCGGCGCAAGCCGTTCCGCGCGGTCAATGTCCGATGCCCGGTCGATCCCGACGAGCGGATCTGGACGATTTCGGGCAGCCCGCAGCTCGACGCACAGGGCAACTTCATCGGGTTTCGCGGGGTAGGCGCTGATGTGACCGCGATCGAGCAGTCGGCGGGGAAATCGCGCGGCTCGCCAGCTATGACACGGTGACGGGGCTGCGCAACCGACGCGGCATGGCGACATTGGTCGAGCAGGCGATTGCGGTGGCCGCGACCGCGCGCGAGGCGACGCCTTTTTCGGTCCTGCTGATCGATCTCGATCGGTTCAAGCAGGTCAACGACACGCTGGGTCATCCGGCGGGCGACCAGTTGCTGATCCAGGTCGCAGATCGGCTGAAACGGGAGATTGCCAATATCGATTGCATCGGGCGGATTGGCGGTGACGAGTTCCTGATCGTCTTCCCGACCTGTCCGGGGCGCGAGGCGCTCGAACAGACGGCGGCGTCGATGATCGAAGGGCTGTCCAAGCCCTATTTTCTGGGCGACAGCCGGTGCGTGATCGGCGCGTCGATCGGCATCGTGCGGTGCGATCAGGGTGACGAAACGCCCGAGGGAATCGCGCGCAACGCCGATCTGGCGCTCTACGCCGCGAAGCGGGCGGGGCGCGGTTGTGCGCGCTTCTTCACCCAGGACATGGCCGAGGCCGCCGAGGACCGGCGCTCGGTCGAGCAGGACCTGCTCGACGCGCTCGATCGCGGCCAGTTGGAGGTCAATTACCAGCCTTTGGTCGCCGCAAATTCCAACCGGGTGGCGGGGTTCGAGGCGCTGTTGCGCTGGAATCACCCGACGCGCGGGCGCATTTCGCCGGCGCTGTTCATCCCGATCGCCGAGGAAACCAACCTGATCGTCCGGCTGGGCGAATGGACTCTGCGTCAGGCGTGCATGGATGCGGCGGGCTGGCCCGGCGACCTGCGGGTCGCGGTCAATGTCTCGCCGATCCAGTTTGCCAACCCCAATCTGCCGCAGATTGTGGTCAGCGCGCTTGCAGCATCGGGGCTGCGTCCCGACCGGTTGGAGCTGGAGATCACCGAGAGCGTCTTCCTCGACAGCGGCGAGCAGGCCGACAAGATGTTCGAGACGCTGAAGAAGATCGGCGTGCGGCTGGCGCTCGACGATTTCGGCACCGGCTATTCCTCGCTCGGCTATCTGAAGAGCGCGCCGTTCGACAAGATAAAGATCGATCAGAGCTTTGTCCGCGACGCATCCGACCCCAAGTCGCGCAACAGCGCGATCATCACCGCGATCGTCGCGCTCGCCAACGCGCTGGGCATGGATACCACCGCCGAGGGGGTCGAGACGGTCGACCAGCTCGAGACGATGCGCGCATTGGGCGTGGGGCTGATCCAGGGCTATCTCTACAGCCTGCCCGTCTGCGCCCAGACCGTGTCCAACGCCGTGATCGGTGGCGCATGGGAAATCCAGCCGATCGGCCCGGCCAAGCAGCGCGAGCATCGCCTTGCCACTTTCCGCCGGATCGGGGCGGTGCATGACGACCATTATTACCCGGTGATCCTGCGCAACCTGTCGAGCACCGGGGCGCTGATCCAGGGGATTGTGGGGGTGCCGGTGGGGACGCGCTTCGTCGTCGATTTCGGCGATCGGCGCTGGATGCTGGCGACGGTACGGCGGTCGCACCACGATCATCAGGGCGTCGAGTTCGACGAAGCGCTGGCGAGCGACGGGCAGGGCGGATATCGCCCGCGTTATCAGGTGTCGGCGACGATGCTGAGCCAGACCGGACTGGTGCTGCAGCGCCCGGTCGAGGGCGGTGCGATGCAGCCGACGCATCGCGATGTCCGGCTGGGGCTGCCGGCCTTCGCCACCTCGGGCGCCTGACCCTTCCGCATTGCGGTTCGCCGCCACTTCCCGCAAGGGGGCGGTATGATCCAGGATCACGTACTATTCATCGATGGCGAGGCGATCGTCCTCGACAAGCCCGCCGGGCTTCCAGTCGATCCGCCGCGCGACGGGTCGATCAGCCTTGAAAATCATCTCGGCAACCTGACCTTCGGGTTTCAGCGCTGGCCGACGCCGGTCCACCGGCTCGATCGCGATACCAGCGGCTGCTTGCTCCTCGCGCGCAATCCCAAGGCGCATGCCCGGTTCCAGCAGGCGTTCGAGGCCGGGCAGGTGACCAAGCGCTACCTCGCGGTGATCGACGGCATCCCCGACGCGCCGTCGGGGCTGATCGACCTGCCGCTGATCAAGGTGTCGAGCGCCGAGCGCGGCTGGCGGATGACCGGCGGCGCAAACGGCAAGGCGGCGCGGACCCGCTGGCGGATGCTGGCGAGCAAGGATGGGCGCGCGTTCATCGCCTTTTACCCGGAAACCGGGCGCACCCATCAGATCCGCGTCCATGCCGCCGAGGGGCTGGGCTTCCCGATCACCGGCGACCCGGTTTACGGCGTCGCCAACGGGCGCAAGATGATGCTGCACGCCGCGCAACTGACCGTGCCGCGTCCGGGCAAGCCCGACATCCATGCCGAGGCGCCGACGCCGGATGCGTTCCGCGCGCTGGGCTTTGCCGGCGGGCAGACTGACGATGCCGATTGAGCTGCCCGAGGCCGCGATCGTCGAGGAAAAGTTCCTCGCCGCGTCGGGGCCGGGCGGGCAGAATGTCAACAAGGTGTCGACCGCGGTGCAGCTGCGCGTCAATGTGTTCGCGCTGGGCTTGCCACCCTATGCCTATGCCAAGCTCAAGGAGCTTGCCGGGAGCAAGATGACGTCAGGCGGCGAGCTGGTCGTCACTGCGCGCAAGTTTCGCACGCAGGACGCAAATCGCGAGGACGCACGTGCGCGCGTGCTGGAGCTGATCGAGAAAGCCCATGAGCGTCAGGCGCGGCGGATCAAGACCAAGCCGGGCAAGGCCGCCAAGGCGCGGCGGGTGGACGAGAAGAAGGGGCGGTCGGCGATCAAGGCGGGGCGGGGCAGAGTTCAGCTCGATTGATCCTGACGCGCAACGATCGCGCCGTGCCGTGCGTTGGCGCGCGATGATCCGACTGACCCTGATGCTTCCGCTCGCCCTTGTCGCCGCCTGCTCGCAGGAGCCGGTGCTCGACGATGTCACTCAGAACAATATGCAGGAGGCGGAGCCGCTGAGCCTGCCCGACCCGGTCGAGCCGAGTCCGGTCCCCGTCAGTGGCACCGACACCATTCCCGCGCCATTTCAGGGCGACTGGAGCGCAAAGGCGTCAGACTGCGGAAAAGGAAACGACGTGACGCGGCTGACCATCGCCCCCGGCGAATTGCGCTTTTACGAAAGCAGCGCCAGCGTCACCGGGGTCACCGGCACGCGCGGCGAGATCAAGGTGAGCGCCCGCTATACCGGCGAGGGCGAGACCTGGGATGCGACACGGACCTTCATGCTGTCGGCAGACGGCAACAGCGTGACATCGGACGGAATGACGCGGGTGCGCTGTCCCTAGACCCTTGCATCGTGGCGCGGCGCGCGCCACCTGCGGCGCATGTACAGTTTCGACATCGCCGCCGGGTCCAAGGCCGAACTCTATCGCGATCTTCATGCCGCGCTCGATGCGCTGACGGCGGGAGAGAGCGACGCCATCGCCAATATGGCCAACGCCGCGTCCTTGATCGCTCAATATCTGCCCGACCTCAACTGGGCGGGCTTCTATCGCAATGTCGGCGGCGAGTTGGTGCTCGGCCCGTTTCAGGGCAAGGCGGCATGCATCCGCATTGCGTTCGGCAAAGGCGTGTGCGGCGCGGCGGCGGCGACGCGCGAGACGCAGCTGGTCGAGGACGTGCACGCCTTTCCCGGCCATATCGCGTGCGATGCGGCGAGCAATGCCGAGCTGGTCATCCCGATCGTACATGATGGCGTGCTGATCGGCGTGCTCGACCTCGATAGCCCGGTGACAGGTCGGTTCGACGCCGAGGATGCCGCGGGTTGCGAGGCGTTGATGGCCCTGCTCGGTCCCCGGATCGCAGGTTAATCCCTGCCCCGGATCGGGACTTCCTTAACCACGACGCGCGGTGGGAACGCCGCGCAAACACTGTTAAGAATCTGTAAAGAGGCGCGGCCTTTCTACCCTGCTTGAATGGCCGCGTCTCGCCCGAACAGCGAGTAGTGCCCATGCGTGTTCTGACCTTAGCCACTCTGTCGATCGCCACCATCGCGGTTGCGACCCCTGCGGATGCGCAGCGCGTGTGGCGCGACGGGCAATGGGTGCAGCGCGAGCGCGAGCCAGTGCGTTATCCTGCGCGCTCGGTCCCCGCGACGCGGATCGATCCGCCGCGCGCGACGCAGAGCGGTAGCCGCTGGGGGCCGATGATCGGTGGGCGCTGGCACGCCGGAACGCGCGCGCCCGGTGGGTGGAGCGCCTATCGCCGCCCGGTGCGCGGCTGGACGCTGCCAAGCTATTGGATCGGCGGCGGTTTCTGGATCAGCGACTGGTCGGGCTGGGGGCTGAGCCGCCCGCCGCATGGCTATGGCTGGCTGCGCTACTATGACGACGCGGTGCTCGCCGATGGCAATGGCCGGGTGTGGGATTCGGTCAGCGGTATCGACTGGAATGGCGGCGGTGGTGGCGGCGCAGCGGTGGCGACTGCGGGCGGCGGCTATGCCGCAGCGGCGGCTGCCGGAGGCGGCGGTGGCGGCGGCGGCGGTTATGGCGCGCGCTACGACGCACCCGAGTACGACGATGAAGATTATGAGGACGACCGTCATGTCCGGCGGCCGATCCCCGCACACCCATACCCGGGGGTATGCGCCGCCGTCCTGCGCCAACCCGTGCGGCGCGCAGGGCGGCGGCTACGCCCGCGGCTATCATGGCAGTGGCTATTACATGGTCGGGCCGACCGTGACGACGATCGTCATCCAGTCGGGCGCGACCACGACCACCACCGTCACCGAAGAGGTGATCGAGGAGGTCGAGGAGGTCCGCACCTATCGCACGCCGGTGAAGACGGTGCGCCGCTATCCGAGCAAGACGGTCGTGCGGCGTTCGACCAAGGATTGCTGTCGGTAAAGCCTAGTTCCGCGGCGGCCGCGTCCCGAACGTCACGATGCTCTCGCTGCCATCCGCCGCGACCGCCGACACGCCGATGAAGTGGTCGTCGACGACGACGTCCTTCAGCACCGTCTCGGTCCGCCCGGCAACGCCGCGCACTTCGGCCCAATTCTGGGTGTCGTTGCGCCGCCAATACACCTTGTAGCTGCGCGCGCCGGGGACGGCGTTCCACTTCACCTTGGTATCCGCGCTCACCGCGCCGTCGAGGACTACGCCGGACGGAGCCGATGGTGCATTGGCGAGGCGGCGGATCGTCGCGACGTTGAGCGCGGTGACCTTCGCCAGATAGGGGAAGTCCATCTTGTCGACCGTGTCGCCATAGACCTGGCCATTTTCGGTGCGCAGCGTCTGGTGCTGCTGGTCGTAATTCTCCGCCGCGACCGAAAAGCGGACGGCGGGATAGCCGAGGCGCAGGAACGGTTCGTGATCCCCGCCGCGCCCGAACCGGTCGGGGCGCCGCACGACGAACACGTCGAGCGCGTCCTTGTCCTTCTCGCGCATCCCGTCGGCAACCTTGTCGATCGCCTTGGCGAGCGCGCGGCTGGGGCCGTCATCCTCGCCGCCATCGCCGCGCCGGCCGAGCTGGCCGGGAATGTCCTCCGATGCGCGGATGCCTTCGGAGAACACGCGCACGCGGTCGGCGACGCGCACACCGTTCTGGCCGACGGTATTGCCGACGATGTCGTTGTTGAGGACCGCGATCACCTCCCATCCGCGCTCCTTAGCGGTTTCGGCGAGCAAGGTGCCGCCCCACAGCCCCTGTTCCTCGCCCGACAGCAGGGCATAGACGATCGTCGCCTTGAGCTTCTGCTTCGACAGGATGCGTGCCGCCTCGATCACCAGAGCAGTGCCGGACGCGTCGTCGTTCGCACCCGGCGCATCACTGGTGAAGTCCATCACGTCGCTGACGCGCGAATCGATATGGCCCTGGACGATGATAACGCGCTTGGGGTCCTCGCCCTCCTGAAAGCCGAGGACGTTGACCACCTCCACCCCGTTCGGCGCGCGCGGGCCGGTGAAGGTGCGGCCGATCCGGGCGACCTTGATGCAATTGCCGCACGCCGCGCCGATCCGGTCGAGTTCCTCCGCCCCCCATTTGCGCGCCGCGCCGATGCCGCGCACCGGATCGTCGGGGGAAGACAACGTATGGCGTGTGCCGAAGCTCACCAGCTTTTCGACGTCGGCCTTGAGCCGTTCAGGGCTCGGCGCGTCGGCGGGCCTTTGCTGGGCGACGGCAGGGGCTGCGATCAGCAGCGCAGGGAGAAGAAGGGTTCGCATAGGGCCTCAGCTTAGCCGGTCGATCGCCTCGCGGTCGAGGCTTCCTGGGATGATCATCAGCGGGACCGGCAGGACCGCCATGTCGCCGCTGGTGAAGTGCGTGACGATCGGGCCGGGCTTGCCACCGACCGCAGCGCCGAGCACCAGCGCGGCGATCTCCGGATTCGCCTCGATCATCTCGCGGATCACCTTCGGACCATCGCCCTCGACCACGGTGATGCTTGGCTTCAGCCCCGATTCCTGGATCAGCGTGCCCGCCGCGCCCGCGACCAAAGCCTCGGCCCGCTGGCGTGCCTCTTCCTCGATCGTCGCCATCACGCCGCCCCACTGGACGAAGTCGGGCTTGGGAATCAGCGCGAGAATCTCGACCCCGCCGCCGGTCTTGACCGCGCGGCGTGCGGCAAAGCGGAGCGCGATCTGCGCCTCGGGGCTTTCGTCGATCACGACCAGATAGGTACGCATGAAACTAGTTCCCCCCTCCGTTGGTGACAGGTGGTGACGCCTCACGCACCCGAGCGCAAGGGGCGGGGTTGACCCGCGCCGTTCATCGCGCAAGGAGGGCGCGTTCATAACACCACGGCAGGATCCTCCCCACCCATGTCGATCGAAATCAAGATGCCCGCGCTTTCTCCGACGATGGAGGAGGGCACGCTCGCCAAATGGCTGGTCAAGGAAGGCGATACCGTCAAGGCCGGCGACCTGATGGCCGAGATCGAAACCGACAAGGCGACGATGGAGTTCGAGGCGGTCGACGAGGGCGTGATCGCCAAGATCGTCGTGGCCGAGGGCACCGACGGGGTGAAGGTCGGCACGGTCATCGCGGTGCTGGCCGGCGAGGGCGAGGATGCGTCATCGGTGTCCGCGCCGAAGGCTGAGGCTCCCAAGGCGGAAGCTCCCAAGGCCGAGGCCGCTCCGACACCTGCAGCAGCGCCCGCATCGGCCCCGGCCGCCGCACCGGCAAACAGCGGCGACCGCGTCAAGGCGAGCCCGCTGGCGCGCCGGATCGCCGCCGAAAAGGGCGTCGACCTGTCGGGCGTGAGCGGCTCGGGCCCGAACGGCCGTATCGTCAAGGCGGATATCGAGGGCGCGAAGCCCGGTGCGGCTCCGGCAGCAGCACCCGCCGCCGCGCCGGCAGCTGCGGCCCCCGCCGCTGCTGCTGCTCCCGCTACCGCCCCGGCATCGGTCTGGTATGACGAAAGCATCCCGCACGAGGTCGAAAAGCTTAGCAACATCCGCAAGACGATCGCGCGCCGCCTGACCGAGGCGAAGCAGACGATCCCGCACATCTACCTGACCGTCGATATCCAGCTCGACGCGCTGCTCAAGCTGCGCGGCCAGCTCAACAAGAGCCTGGAAGGGCGCGGGGTGAAGCTGTCGGTCAACGACATGCTGATCAAGGCGCTGGCCGTCGCACTGACGCAGGTGCCCAAGTGCAATGTGACCTATGCGGGCGACAAGCTGGTCAAGTACAGCCGCGCCGACATCTCGGTCGCGGTGTCCACCCCGACGGGGCTGATCACCCCGATCATCCGCGACGCGGCGAATATCGGCCTCGCGTCGATCTCGACCCAGATGAAGGCGCTGGCCGACCGCGCGAAGGAGGGCAAGCTCCAGCCGCACGAATATCAGGGCGGTACCGCCAGCATCTCGAACATGGGCATGTTCGGGATCAAGCAGTTCGATGCGGTGATCAACCCGCCCCAGGCGATGATCCTGGCGGTCGGCGCGGGCGAGAAGCGTCCATATATCGTCGACGACGCATTGGGCGTCGCGACGGTGATGTCGGCGACCGGCAGCTTCGATCACCGCGCGGTGGACGGGGCCGATGGCGCCGAGCTGATGAAGATCCTCAAGGCGCTGATCGATCGCCCATGGGCCTGCTGGCCTGAGATTGCGGCCATGCGGTCCTCCGAACACTTTACGTCCAGTCTTCGGGGCGCGGGCATGTTTGGGGTGATGGCTGGCGCGGCGGCGCTGCCATGGGCCTCGATGTCTGACAATGAAGGTTTGCTGGGCGGATCCTTGGTTGAGCTGTTTGTGATTTGGGTAGTATCGACGGCTCTCGTTGCCGCTTTCCTGGCATGCCTCCTCATCCTTCCGGTGTTCATGGTGCGAGTGTTTGGCCAACTGGCCTCTGCGCGTGTGCCGCAACCCCTCGCAGAGTTCGGGCTGGCGACAATTTGCGGCCTAGTCGTCGCTGAGCTTGGCTCGCTCGTGTTCGCGAGCGGATCGCTCGCCCACGACCTGTGGTATTTTCTCTTGCTTGCCCCGGCCGCTACCGCGCTGATCGCGCGTGGCTTGGACAGAATGAAGCGCGATAACCCATGCGAGTCCTGATCGAAGCATTGCATATCGCCGCAGGGATCGCGGTCGCGTTGCTGATCGGGGCGTTGGCGAGCTGGGCCTATCCGCTCGCTCGGGCCGATGTGTGGCTGGTCACGGGCATCGCGATCCTGTGCATCATCCTGATGGGTATCGGGCCGATGCGCCGCGCGATGTGGCTGCAGCGCAACCCGCAGGGCGGTGAGGGCGGCGACGATGCCTGATCGGGAGCCCCCGGCGATCGAACCCGCGATCCGCGTCAGCACCATGCCCGCCGACGCCAATGCCTATGGCGACATTTTCGGCGGCTGGCTGGTGGGACAGATGGACCTTGCCGCCGGCCTGGTCGCGGCGCGCCGCGCCAAGGGTCGCGCGGTCACCGTCGCGATGGACGGGATGCAGTTTCATGCGCCCGTCGCGGTCGGTGATGAAGTGTCGGTCTATGCCCAGATCGCCAAGATCGGGCGGAGTTCGATGCTGATCGAGGTCGAGGCCTGGCGCCGCTGTCGTCATGGCGAGGAGCGCGAGCTGGTCACCCAGGCGAACTTCACCTTTGTCGCAGTCGGCGAGGACCGCAAGCCGCGACCGGTGGACGGATAGTCCGCGCGACCCCATTTCTCCTTTCAACCCTTTTTCCCCAGGGGCAAAAATATGGCTGAATCCTATGACGTGATCGTGCTTGGCTCCGGACCCGGCGGCTATGTCGCGGCGATCCGCGCGAGCCAGCTCGGTCTCAAGGCCGCGATCGTCGAGCGCGAACTGCTCGGCGGCATCTGCCTCAACTGGGGGTGCATCCCGACCAAGGCGCTGCTGCGCTCGGCGGAGATCTTCCACTTCATGCAGCATGCCAAGGATTATGGCCTCACCGCCGAAAAGATCAGCGCCGACCTCGACGCGGTGGTCAAGCGCTCGCGCGGGGTCGCCAAGCAGTTGAATGCGGGCGTCACGCATCTGATGAAGAAGAACAAGATTGCCGTGCACATGGGCACCGGCAAGCTGACCGGTAAGGGCAAGCTGTCGGTCACCGGCGCGGACGGCAAGGTGACCGAGCTGGCCGCGAAGAACATCATCCTTGCGACGGGCGCGCGCGCCCGCGACCTGCCGAACCTGCCCGCCGACGGGAACAAGGTGTGGACCTATCGCCACGCGATGACGCCGAAGGAGATGCCGAGCAAGCTGCTGGTCATCGGATCGGGCGCGATCGGGATCGAGTTTGCGAGCTTTTACAACGACATGGGCTCGGATGTGACCGTCGTCGAAATGCTCGACCGCATCGTGCCGGTCGAGGACAAGGACATCTCCGCGCATCTGGAGAAGGCGCTCAAGAAGCAGGGCATGACGATCATGACCAGCGCCAGGATCGATTCGATCAGCGCGGATGCGAAGGGCGTGAAGGCGACGATCACCGGCAAGGATGGCAAGCCGGTTGTGGGCGACTTTAGCCACGTTATCGTCGCGATCGGCATCGTGCCGAACACCGCGGACATCGGCCTCAAGGAACTGGGCGTCGATGTCGACGATCGCGGCTTCCTGAAGACGGGGCCGGACTGCAAGACCAATATCGACGGCCTCTATGCGATCGGCGACATCACCGCGCCGCCCTGGCTGGCGCACAAGGCGAGCCATGAGGGTGTGATCGCGGCCGAGGCGATTGCGGGCAAGCATCCGCACGCGATGGACCCGCGCAACATCCCCGGCTGCACCTATTGCCACCCGCAGATCGCCAGCGTCGGCCTGACCGAGGCGAAGGCGAAGGAGGCTGGTTACGAGGTGAAGGTCGGCAACTTCCCCTTCATCGGCAACGGCAAGGCGATCGCGCTGGGCGAGCCGGAAGGGTTCGTGAAGACGGTGTTCGACGCCAAGACCGGCGAACTGCTCGGCGCACACATGATCGGCGCGGAAGTGACCGAGATGATCCAGGGCTATACCATCGGCAAGACGCTGGAGACGACCGAGGCGGAGCTGATGGAAACCGTCTTCCCGCATCCGACGATCAGCGAGTCGATGCATGAGAGCGTGCTGGCGGCTTACGGGCGGGTGATCCACATCTGATTTGTCCGAACGTGATTGACCTTGATCCGGTTCGCGGCGAGCGTGTCGCGGACGGATCAAGGGAGTATCGCATGAAACTGGGCATGATCGGGCTTGCGCTGGCTCTGGCCGCCGCCACCCCCGCCGCCGCGCAAACCGTCGTTGTCACCGCCGACATGATGATCGACGTGGTCAGCGGCAAGGTGGTCGAGCATCCGGCGATCTTCATCACCGATGGCCGCATCACCAGCATTGCCGACGCGCGCACAGTGCGCTGGGGCGCGGATGTCCGGCATATCGACCTGAGCGGCAAGACGGTGCTGCCCGGGCTGATCGACATGCACGTCCATCTCGACAGCAATCCGCTCTATGGCGGCTATACGGGCCTGCAATTCACCGACAGCTTCTGGGCGATCCAGGGGACGGCGAATGCCCGCGCCATGCTCAAGGCGGGCTTCACGACGATCCGCAATGTCGGATCGGACAATTACAGCGACGTGGGCTACAAGCAGGCGATCCAGGAAGGATTGATCGCCGGGCCGCGCATCGTTCCCGGCGCGCATTCGCTGGGCGCGACCGGCGGGCATTGCGACAGCACTTACATGCCTCCTTCGTTCAAGCAAAAGGGCGTCGCGGTCGGTGACGGCGCGCAGGAGCTGCGCCGGATCGTGCGCGAGCAGCGCAAATATGGCGCGGAGGTCATCAAGATCTGCGCGACCGGCGGCGTCTTCTCACGCAACACCGAGCCGGGGCAGCAGCAGCTGTCCGAGGAAGAGATGCGCGCCATCGCGGACGAGGCGCATCAATGGGGGCTGAAGGTCGCCGCGCACGCGCATGGCGCGGCAGGGATCAAGGCCGCGATCCGCGCCGGGATCGACACGATCGAACACGCCAGCCTGGTCGATGACGAGGGGATCAAGCTCGCCGCCACGCGCAAGCAGCCGGTTTGGTTCGCGATGGATATCTACAACACCGAATATACCCAGGCCGAGGGCAAGAAGAACGGCGTGCTGGAGGATAACCTGCGCAAGGACCGCGAGATCGCGCAGATCCAGCGTGACAATTTCCGCAAGGCACACGCCGCCGGGGTCAAGATGGTGTTCGGAAGCGACGCGGGCGTGATGCCGCACGGCACAGCGGCGGGGCAGTTCAAGTATATGGTCGAATACGGCATGACCCCGATCGAGGCGATCCGCGCCGCGACGGTCAACGCCGCCGAAGCGCTGGGGCGGACCAAGGATGTCGGCGCGATCGAGGTGGGCCGCTATGGCGACCTGATCGCGGTCGAGGGCGATCCGTTGAAGGACGTGACGGTGCTGACCAAGGTGACCGACGTCATCAAGGGCGGCGCGCGCGTCGCCGACTGAGGCAGCACAAGAAAAAAGGGCGCGTTCACACCGGAACGCGCCCTTTTCAATTTCGGAAGATTCGAGCTCAGTTCGATCCCATCACCGATGCGACGGTGACCGGCTGACCCGCCACCGGCCCCTGCTGGACCGGTTCGGCGCGCAGCGGGGCGGCGGTAATCGCGCTCATATGCTTCAGGCGCCCGTCGATATGTCCGCCATTTTCGATCGTGATATTCTCATACTCGACGTCACCGGTGATGCGCGCGGTGCGCTCGACGGTGAGCAGTTTGGCGCGGACGGTGCCCTCGATCGCGCCGGCGAGGCGCGCGGTTTCGGCGGTGACGCTGCCGAAGATCTGGCTTTCGGCGCCCTGTGCCAGCGTGCCGCAATCGACATCGCCCTCGACCCGGCCCTCGATATGCAGTTCACTGCTCGCCTTGATGCTGCCGGTAATCACGATATCCGGCCCGATGACCGAGAACATGCCGCGCTTCGACGAACCGCTGCTCTGCGCAGGCGGCGCGGGCGGCATTGCCGGACGGTCGTCACGCGAACGATTATTGTTGAACATTGCTACTCCCCACTTCCCCGGAAACTGAGTCGCTGTTCAATATCATAGCGGAAACCGGGCCGCAGCACGGCTGGTCGCGGATTTCGTCCCGTTGGGGGGATTATCGTTTGCATTCGGGACCGCTAGCGGTCTGGCAGCGATCCACGTCGCCGCGATCATACACAGCGCGCCGATTGCGACCATCGGTGCACCCAGTCCCAGATAGCCGGAGATCGCCGCGAACGACCCGATCTGGACCAGCCCCGCCAGCGCGAAGGCAGGACGCGTGCCCCGGGCGACGGCGAAGGCGAAGATCAGCATGTCGGCGAGCAGGAAGTAACGCTCGTGCATCCGCGGAAGCAGCCCTGCGGTGAGCAGGGCGGCGAGCGCGGCCATGCCGACGAGCCCGACATTGTCTAACCGGACGATCTGCATCTTGGCGATGAACCATGCGGCTGCGCCCAAGGCAGAGGCGAGCGCGAGGCCGAACAGGCGCGGCGCGAACTCGGGCGCGATCATCCCGGCGAGCGACCAGATATTGGGTGCATTGCGCGCGATGTCGTTGCCGAATGTCCCCGCCTGACGGAAATAGACCGTCGCAAGGTCGGCGGGTGGCCAGCCGGCGAGCAGGGCGGGCGCCATCAGCGCCAGCAATGCCGCGGGCGCTGCAAACCACTCGACCAGCGGCACGCGGCGCTGGATTGCGATGGCGAGGAAGAAGGGGGCGACCAGTATCGCCTGCGCCTTGAACGCGACGGCGACTCCGCACCATATGAACATCGCAATATGCCGCCGCTCGACCGCCATCGCGACGGCCATCACGCAGGCCGCGACGTAGATGGCATCGCACTGGCCCAGCAACAGCGCGTTGAACGCGACCGAGGGCAGGGCGACGACCAGCGCCGCCCAATGCGCGCGCCGGGCTACGCCAAGCGCCCCCAGCAGCCGGTGCATCGCCAGCGCCAGCGCGATGGTTCCGGCGACCGAGAGGAGTTTGATCACGCTCATCGGGTCGAACCAGGCGGTGAGCGGGCTGACCAGAGCGAGCAGATAGAGATAGCTCGGCATGTAGTTGGAGAAGGGGCGCTCGAACGCCTCCGTCACGCCGCGTTCGCGGATCGTCTCAAGCCACGGAATGAGATAGGCCGTCATGTCGGGGGTGAAGAACGGCCACAATAGCCATGCCAGCGCCGCCGCGAAAAGCGCGACCAACCAGGGTGCAGAGGCACGCAGGATAGAGCACTGAGCGAGCGGCATGATCGACCCATGCCCATGCCGGATTGAAATCGCGTTAAGCATCGTTCCGGTTGCGAGACAATCATGCTATAGTGCGCGCCGTGCATCGGGAGAGGCGGCATGGCCGCGTTTTCGTTCCGGTTCGTTGCAGGGATGGCGTGCGCGGCGCTGCTGGCGATCTTGCCGGTGGGTGCGGTTGCCGTGTCTGCGGAAGAGATCGATACCAAGCTGCTCGCCGTGCGCGATGGCTGGCCGGTTCGACCGTGGAAGATGCCGACGCCCCCAGCGCCCCCCTGGTTTCTTCTGCACCGAAGAACATCGGGCGCGTGCGCTCGTCGAAGGGGCCGCACTGGAGAAGGCGGCGAATCTGAATGCCGACCAGGCACGGGCCTATTTTGTGACGATGCGCCGGATGATCGCGGCAGAGCGCCAGCGCGGCGCAAAGGCAGAGGCGATCAATCAGCGCGTGCGCGAAGTCGCTGCATTCGAGGCGGAAGACCTGCCCGATATGACGATCGTCCACCCGCAGATGGTCGAAGCGCATCTGGACGGGGTCAAATCCGCGCCGGTGATCGACTGTTCCAAGCAACTCGATGTGCAGCAGCCCAAGGTTCAGCTGGATGCCATTCCGGAGCTGTCTACCCGCTATTGCAGCCAGACCCAGATCGACGCCGACTTGCGCGATCGCCGCGCCCGACTTGAACGCGCACTGCGTGACATCCAGAATCTGACCAACTTCAAGAACGACCTTCAGCGGTCGCTGAGATTCTTCGTTGACCAGGGGAAGGAGCTGCAGCCGCTTCGGGACAAGATTCTCTTTGCGCGTCGAATGGCGGACGACCACATCGAACGGCTCGAACGAAATGCGACGACGTTGCGGGAGCAGATTTCCCGGCTGGAGAGCGAAAAGCCGGTCGATTGCAGCGATGACGCCGAAAAGGCCCGGATCGGCGGCGATCCGCCCCCGCCGGTGCCGCCGACCGAGACCGGATTCGTGCCGCCTCCACGCCCCGACCTTGCGCCGGTTACCGCGCCAGCGGCCGGGGCGATCTGCACCGTCGAACAGAAGAATGCCCGACTGGAACAGCTCGATGCGCTGACCGCCGAAGCCGACCGGCGGCTGGTGGCGGCGAACAATCATCTGAAGGGGCTGGCCAAGCT
Source organism: Sphingomonas sp. J344 (assembly GCF_024700005.1). Classification (NCBI taxonomy): domain Bacteria; kingdom Pseudomonadati; phylum Pseudomonadota; class Alphaproteobacteria; order Sphingomonadales; family Sphingomonadaceae; genus Sphingomonas; species Sphingomonas sp. J344. The sequence continues at coordinate 2,850,854 of NZ_JAJONB010000001.1, forward strand.
GTCCGGGGAAATGTCCGGGGCGCGTGCGCCGATTGACCATATCGCTGCGGTCACCAAGGAGACACGGGACTATCAGGCTGTCGTCAACGCCATGCGTGACGCCGCTGCCGCGATCCGCGCCGAGCGCGCGGCGACGCTGAATCGCCCGCTCGACCCCTGTCCGGCCGAGGGGCCGGTTGATCCACCCGCTCCCGCGACGGAGATGCAGCTCCAGCCGGACTCGCCGCGCAAGGACATGGAGAAAGACGCAAAGGCCGAGCCGCCATTGCCGAGCACCGAGCGCAAGAAGCGCAGGACCGACCTGCGCAAGCCGATTATGGTCGGTTCGAACGGCAAAGTCGGATCGGGTGCCCGTGCGACCAAGAAACTGCTCGGCACGCTCGGCGGTCTGGCTGGCGGCCTGTTGGGCGGCGGAGGAGGGGGTGGTGGCGGTGGCGACGGCGGACCACGCGTCGCGGACTGCAAGATCAAGGATTCGGAAAAGACACTTTTTACCGATCCAGTCACTGGCACGACGTTGAAGGTCGGTGCGAAGCGCAGTGGCGACACGGTGGTGGTGTTTGCCGATATCGGCAAGTCCGCTGACAAGGGCACGTTCCAGGGCGGCTGGGTCGAGACGCCCGAGGGGGATGTGTTCGGGCCGCATAGGGCGGACATTTGCGAATTGTGGGGCGAATGGAAGCTGACGGTCAGCTGGACCCGTTCGACTTATGTCGATGGGCAACTCGTCTCACGCGAGTCGGGCGGATTTTCGAAGGGTGGGTTGTTCAGCCTGCCCGGCATCGTGTCGACCGACGCCGCCCCGTCCGGACTGTGGCAGCAACTCGGCTTTTCCAATGCCCAGGCCGGCGCACGGGGTGTAGCCATGCAGTATCGCATCCCGGCGGCCGAACTGGCGCAGGGCCCGATGAATATCGTCATCCACGTCACGCGCCCGTCGCAAAAGATGGTCGACACCGTCCCATTTGACCTCGTGCTGAGCGAGGGTGCAGGAGGCTTTTCGATAACCAGCGCACCAAAGACCGTTGAGGATGATTCCGCGCCCTCGCCACCGGCCCCGGTGTCCGAACCTGTCCGCGATCCCCCGGCGCGACCGTCCGCCATGACTGAAAGCTGGCCGCTCGAATTCGATTCCCCCCGCGCCATCTGCCGGGGTGAGATCCGACCAAGCGGCAGCTGCGCCGAGCGTGCCGACGCGGCGGGGCAGCTTTCTGCTGGGGCACCTGCTCGAGCCCAAGGGGACCATCACACAGCCGGGGATTTCGGAGCAGCCGCTCAGCATATGCGGCAGCGGCTTGCCCGGGGGCGCGCGCGCGAGCGGGATCGACGTCTATCTGTTCTGTGTGCCGAAAGAGAGCGCGGACGGCGCTGCCCTTGAGGGCAGCATGGTCCGCGAGGACGGTCGCCGCTGCACCTTGCGCGGGCGCCCGGAGCGATCCGATACGCACCTGTTCATTCTGTGCGATCCACTCTCCCAGACCGCAGCTGAAGCCGCCGATCCTGCGATTTCGCTGTGCCCGCCGGAGCCGCTGGAGGGAGCAACACCGGTCGAGGGGTGCCCCGGCGGTGCGATCGAGATCGAGGAATGCCCGCTCGGCCTGCCATCGGGAGAGACTGCGCTTTGCCTTCCTGGCGATTCGAACCCTTTTGGTAGCCATGCGGTCCTGCGCATTCGACCGGCAACCGATGGCGGAGCCGGGCCGATCTCTCCGGAGCTGTCGGCAACCGACGACGTCGACCGGACGGACCCGAGTGGGCCGCGCCGACCGGATGACTTCTGGGCGATCGAATTTGAGGGAGCGGATGGGGCGGAAGTTACCGAGTCCGCGCCAGCTCCGCCATCCCCCCTGATGGCGGCGAGAGTGGACAGGCGGCGGAGGTCGCGGCAGTAGTCGTTCGCGAATGCCCCCATCACCGTCCTCCGCCACGCTCGTTCGGATTGCCGCGCTCCTGCTGGCCGTGCTGGCGCTTGGGCTGATCGCGCTGGGCGGGCGCTGCATGTTGCCGACGATGGTGAGCTGTTCGGCGACAACTCTCTTTGGCGGCCCGGCGCTCGACGTGCCGTACAAGACCACGCGGCGCGATGTGGTCGCGCTGATGCTTGAGATGGGGGAGGTGAAGGCCGGCGATACGGTGATCGACCTTGGCACGGGCGACGGGCGCATCCTGATCGCGGCGGCGAAGGAGCGCGGCGCGAAGGGGCTGGGCGTCGACCTCGATCATGTGCTGATCGCCAAGGCGCGAGATGCGGCCGCGGATGCAGGAGTCGCCGACCGGGTGCGATTCGAGGCAGCGGATTTGTTCAAGACCGACCTCAGCTCCGCCGACGTCGTCACCATGTACCTTTTGCCCGAGGTCAATCTGCGGCTGCGTCCGCAACTGTTCGCGCAGCTTAAGCCCGGCACGCGAGTGGTCAGCCACGCCTTCGACATGGGCGACTGGAAGCCGGAGGCGAAACGACGGGCGGGGGGATCGACGGTCTATATGTGGCGGATACCGCAAACCCCTCCCGCGACCGCCCAAACACCCCGTTGACCGTCGGGGGGTCCGCGTATATAGGCCGCGCGCTCGCAGGGATTCCGTCCCGCGAGCTTTATTGAGCTGAACGTTGTTGGAGACGCCAGGGCCCGGAGGCCGCGCTAAGGGCCGCCAGGGTCCTTTCGTATTTTCCGGTCACACGGCTCCAGCAAAGTAACCATTGGAAGGTGAAGGGCTTCATGCCGACGATTAACCAGCTGGTCCGCAAGGGCCGCGAACCGCAGAAGGCCAAGAGCAAGGTCCCTGCGATGGAACAGAACCCGCAAAAGCGTGGCGTCTGTACCCGCGTTTATACCACGACCCCGAAAAAGCCGAACTCGGCGCTGCGCAAGGTTGCGAAGGTCCGCCTGACCAACCAGCGCGAAGTGATTTCGTATATTCCGGGCGAAGGTCACAATCTTCAGGAGCACTCGGTGGTCCTGATCCGCGGCGGTCGCGTTCGCGATCTTCCCGGTGTGCGCTACCACGTTCTGCGCGGCGTTCTCGATACCCAGGGTGTCAAGGATCGCAAGCAGAGCCGTTCGAAGTACGGCGCGAAGCGTCCGAAGTAAGCCCCAGAGGCTCCCTTAGTAAGCCCCGGACAGGTTCCGGAACCGGCTGAAGTTCTAGAAGGAATTCAAGATGGCTCGTCGTCGTCGTCCCGAAAAGCGGGAAATCCTGCCCGATCCCGTGTACGGAGATCAGGTTCTGTCGAAGTTCATGAACAGCGTGATGCTGGACGGCAAGAAGGCCGTCGCCGAAGGCATCGTCTATTCGGCGCTTCAGGTTGTCGAACAGCGTGCGAAGAAGGACCCGATCGGCGTCTTTCATGAGGCGCTCAACAACATCAAGCCGGGCATCGAGGTCCGCAGCCGCCGCGTCGGCGGTGCGACCTATCAGGTCCCGGTCGAAGTGCGCCCCGAGCGCGCCCAGGCGCTGGCGATCCGCTGGCTGATCAGCTCGGCCCGCAACCGCAGCGAGAACACCATGTCGGCGCGCCTGTCGGGCGAACTGCTGGATGCTTCAAACAACCGCGGCAACGCGGTGAAGAAGCGCGAGGACACGCACCGCATGGCGGAAGCGAACCGCGCGTTCAGCCACTACCGCTGGTAACAACACTCACTATATCCTGGGAGCCGCCGCAAGCGGCTCCCCACATTCCTAAGGAACCCCGATCATGGCCCGCAGCCATCCGCTCGAGCGTTATCGCAATATCGGCATCATGGCGCACATCGACGCCGGCAAGACGACGACGACCGAGCGCATCCTTTATTACACCGGCAAGTCCTACAAGATCGGCGAAGTGCATGAAGGCACGGCGACGATGGACTGGATGGAGCAGGAGCAGGAGCGCGGGATCACGATCACGTCGGCGGCCACCACGTGCAAGTGGAAGGCCGAGGACGGCAACGGCCCCGAGCATCTGATCAACATCATCGATACCCCGGGCCACGTCGACTTCACCATCGAGGTCGAGCGTTCGCTGCGCGTGCTCGACGGCGCGGTTGCGTGCTTCGACGGCGTTGCCGGCGTTGAGCCGCAGTCGGAAACCGTGTGGCGTCAGGCGGACAAGTACAAGGTTCCGCGGATGTGCTTCGTCAACAAGCTCGACCGCACCGGTGCAGACTTCTATTTCTGCGTGGACACGATCGTCGAGCGTCTCGGCGCGCGTCCGGCCGTGCTGTATCTGCCGATCGGCATGGAAGGCGGCTTCAAGGGCCTGGTCGACCTGGTCAACAACCGCGCGATCATCTGGCTCGAAGAGTCGCTGGGTGCCAAGTTCGAATATCAGGACATCCCCGATGACCTGAAGGAAAAGGCTGCCAAGTATCGCAGCGACCTGATCGAAATGGCCGTCGAGCAGGACGACGACGCCATGGAAGCGTACCTGGAGGGCAATGAGCCCGACGTCGCGACGCTCAAGAAGCTGATCCGCAAGGGTACGCTGGAAATGGCGTTCGTTCCGATCCTGTGCGGCTCGGCGTTCAAGAACAAGGGCGTTCAGCCCTTGCTCGACGCGGTCGTCGACTACCTGCCGTCGCCGCTCGACATTCCGGACGTTCAGGGCGTGAAGCTCGACGGCGAGACCCCGGATTCGCGTCCGGCGGACGACAAGGCGCCGTTCTCGGGCCTGGCGTTCAAGATCATGAACGACCCGTTCGTCGGCTCGCTGACCTTCACCCGCATCTATTCGGGTACGCTGACCAAGGGCAGCTACCTGAACTCGGTGAAGGACAAGAAGGAAAAGATCGGCCGTATGCTCCTCATGCACGCGAACTCGCGTGAGGACATCGATGAGGCGCGTGCGGGCGACATCGTCGCGATCGCGGGCCTGAAGGAAACCACGACCGGCGACACGCTGTGCGACGCGGCCAACCCGATCATCCTCGAGCGGATGGAATTCCCCGAGCCGGTGATCGAGCTGTCGGTGGAGCCGAAGACCAAGGCCGACCAGGAGAAGATGGGCCTCGCCCTCAACCGCCTGGCCGCCGAGGATCCCTCGTTCCGCGTTTCGACCGACCATGAGTCGGGCCAGACTATCATCAAGGGCATGGGCGAGCTCCATCTCGAGATTCTGGTCGACCGCATGAAGCGCGAGTTCAAGGTCGAGGCGAATGTCGGCGCGCCGCAGGTGGCGTATCGCGAGTATCTCGCGAAGCCGGTCGACATCGACTACACCCACAAGAAGCAGTCGGGCGGCACCGGCCAGTTCGGTCGCGTCAAGGTCAAGCTGACCCCGGGTGAGCGCGGTTCGGGCTTCGTCTTCAAGGACGAGATCAAGGGCGGTAACATTCCGAAGGAATATATCCCTGCGATCGAAAAGGGCTTCCGCGAGACCGCGCTGACGGGTTCGCTGGTCGGCTTCCCGATCATCGACTTCGAAGTGCTGCTGTATGACGGCGCGTACCACGACGTCGACTCGTCGGCGCTGGCGTTCGAAATCACCGCCCGCGCAGCCATGCGCGAAGCGGCGCAGAAGTCGGGCATCAAGCTGCTTGAGCCGATCATGAAGGTTGAGGTCGTGACCCCCGAGGATTATCTCGGCGACGTCATCGGCGACATCAACAGCCGTCGTGGCCAGATCCAGGGCACCGACACCCGTGGCAACGCGCAGACCGTCGATGCGATGGTCCCGCTGGCCAACATGTTCGGTTACGTGAACCAGCTTCGTTCGTTCACGCAGGGACGCGCGCAGTACAGCATGCAGTTCTCGCACTACGACGAAGTGCCGCCGAACGTGGCCGAGGAAGTTAAGGCAAAGCTGGCCTAAGGCTGGCGTAGTTTGAAATTGATCGCTATGGGGCCGCGTTCTCGCGAGTCCCATGCGGTCCGGGAAAATTGAACCAGAAGGTAGGAAACAATGGCGAAGGCAAAGTTCGAGCGGACCAAACCGCACCTCAACATCGGCACCATCGGTCACGTCGACCACGGCAAGACCTCGCTGACCGCCGCGATCACGAAGATTCTGGCTGAGAACGTCGCGGGCAACGCTGCGGTCGACTTCGCCAACATCGACAAGGCTCCCGAAGAGCGCGAGCGCGGCATCACCATCTCGACCGCGCACGTCGAGTATGAGACCGATTCGCGTCACTATGCGCACGTCGATTGCCCCGGCCACGCCGACTATGTGAAGAACATGATCACCGGTGCGGCGCAGATGGACGGCGCGATCCTGGTCGTGTCGGCCACCGACGGCCCGATGCCGCAGACCAAGGAGCACATCCTGCTCGCCAAGCAGGTCGGCGTTCCGACCATGGTCGTCTTCCTCAACAAGGTCGACCTGGTCGACGACGAGGAAATCCTCGAGCTGGTCGAGATGGAAATCCGCGAGGAACTGTCGCGTCGTGAGTTCGACGGCGACAATATTCCGATCATCCGTGGTTCGGCGACCGCCGCTCTGTCGGGTTCGGACGACAAGCTGGGCAAGGACGCGATCCTCGCGCTCATGGCCGCTGTCGACGAGTCGATCCCGCAGCCGGAGCGTCCGCTGGACAAGCCGTTCATGATGCCGATCGAAGACGTGTTCTCGATCTCGGGCCGCGGCACCGTGGTGACCGGCCGCGTCGAGACCGGCGTTGTGAAGGTTGGCGAGGAAGTCGAGATCGTCGGCATCCAGCCGACCGTCCGCAAGACCACCGTGACCGGCGTCGAAATGTTCCGCAAGCTGCTCGACCAGGGCCAGGCTGGCGACAACATCGGCGCGCTGATCCGCGGCGTTGCACGTGACGAAGTCGAGCGCGGCCAGGTTCTGGCGAAGCCCGGTTCGATCACCCCGCACACCGACTTCCAGTCGTCGGTGTACGTCCTGTCGAAGGACGAGGGTGGCCGTCATACGCCGTTCTTCGCGAACTATCGTCCGCAGTTCTACTTCCGCACCACCGACGTCACCGGCACCATCGAGCTGCCGGCTGGCACCGAGATGGTCATGCCGGGCGACGAAGTCGCGCTGGGCGTGAAGCTGATCGCGCCGATCGCGATGGACATCGGCCAGCGCTTCACGATCCGCGAAGGCGGCCGCACCGTCGGTGCAGGCGTCGTCGCTTCGATCGACAAGTAATCGACGCCCTTCGGGGCTGAGAATGAAGAGCCCGGCTTCCCCCAGGGGAGGCCGGGCTTTTTGTTTGTGTGCGCTTCTTCTTAGCCCTCTCCCGCTTTCGCGGGAGAGGGTTGGGTGAGGGTCTTCTTTCTTCTATTCTGGGTCGATGTATCCCGTCCGCCGTCAGATCAGTCGCCATGCCGCCAGTTTGGGTGAGAAGCGGACGGATGCTGAAAACTGCTTTTGGCAGGCGGTCCGCAATCGGAGACTGGATGGCTTCAAGTTTCGGTTCCAGCATTCGCTCGGACCCTATGTCGTCGATTTCGCGTGCGTGGAGATGACGCTGATCGTCGAGATCGACGGGGCACAGCACAATGACGCCGCTGATGCAGCTCGGACCACGTTTCTGGAAAGCCAAGGTTTTAGGGTTATCCGGTTTTGGAACAACGAGGTGCTTCAGAATCTCGACGGGGTGATTGAGATGACCCGTGCGGCGCTGCTGGCGCGGCAGTCGTAGGCAGGTGTGTGCCAGTAAAGAAGAAGACCCTCCCCAACCCCTCCCGCGAAGGGGGGAGGGGCTTAAATCGGTAGGCGTTGAAAAATACGCCCCGCTCCCCCTTGCCATTCCCCCGCTTCCGCTGTAGTGGCGCGCCTTCGTTTTAGCGTATGAACCAGCAAGAGGCGTGTTTCACGCGCCCCGCTCTTTCGCATTGGTAGGGACATGGACAACAATATCCGCATCCGCCTGAAGGCGTTCGACCACCGCGTGCTCGATCAGGCCGCAAGCGATATCGCCGACACCGCGCGCCGCACCGGCGCGATGATCCGTGGCCCGATCCCGCTCCCGACCCATATCGACAAGTTCACGGTCAACCGTGGTCCGCACATCGACAAGAAGTCGCGCGAGCAGTTCGAGACGCGCACCTACAAGCGCCTGCTCGACATCGTTCAGCCCACCGCCCAGACCGTTGACGCGCTGATGAAGCTCGACCTCGCCGCTGGCGTTGACGTGGAGATCAAGCTGGCCTAAAGGCCGCGCTCTCCCAACGAGATTCGCGATTCCACTGGAGTCGCGCAGGGCTGGCCGGATCGATCCCGATCCGATGATTCAACCCAGAGCCAAGGCTCAAAAACGACATAGGGATACCGCCGGACTTCGGTCCGGGCTGCGTCCCCCGTCTTTCCTGCCTTCGGGCGGGAATTCAGCCCGGACGGGGGCTCGCATCATATTACGGGCTGAGGCACGCACCCTTCGGAATGGTCCGTGGGGTGCCTCTGTTATGGAGTGAACTGATCATGCGCACTGGCGTGATCGCGAAGAAGCTGGGGATGACCCGCCTGTTCAAGGACGATGGCCGCCACGTGCCGGTCACCGTCCTGAGCCTCGAAGGGCTGCAGGTCGTCTCGGTTCGCGAAAAAGATCGTGACGGCTACACCGCCGTCCAGCTTGGCGCTGGCAGCGCCAAGGCGAAGAATGTCGCCAAGCCGCAGCGCGGCCAGTTCGGCAAGGCCGAAGTGGAGCCCAAGGCGATTCTCGCGGAGTTCCGCGTGGACGAAGACGGTCTGCTTGACGTGGGCGCCGAGATTTCGGCCGACCATTATGTCGCGGGCCAGTTCGTCGACATCCAGGGTCGCACGCAGGGCAAGGGCTTTGCGGGCGGCATGAAGCGCTGGGGCTTCGGCGGCATGCGCGCCACCCACGGCGTCTCGATCAGCCACCGTGCGCTGGGTTCGACGGGTAACCGTCAGGATCCGGGCCGCGTCTTCAAGAACAAGAAGATGGCCGGTCACATGGGTGACAAGAACCGCACGCAGCAGAATCTCGAGATCGTCGGCACCGACGTCGAGCGCGGCCTGATCTTCGTCAAGGGTTCGGTCCCTGGCTCGAAGGGTGGCTGGCTGTTCGTCAAGGACGCCGTCAAGCTTCCTGCTCACAAGGATGCGCCGTTCCCGGCCGGCATCAAGCAGGCTGCCAACAGCAACAACGACACCGCCGCAGCGGACACCCCGGCCGACACGGTCGAGGCGCCTGAGGCGACCGAAGGCCAGGAGGGCTGAACGTGAAGGTCAAGGTTCAAACCCTCGACGCCAAGGCGTCGGGCGACATCGAGCTGAAGGACGACGTGTTCGGCCTTGAGCCGCGCGCCGACATCCTGCACCGCGTCGTCACCTGGCAGCTGTGGAATCGTCGCGGCACCGCCCGCCCGACCCGCGAGCGTTCGGAAGTGTCGCGCACCGGCAAGAAGTTCGGTCGCCAGAAGGGTGGCGGCACCGCCCGTCACGGCGATCGCGCTGCTCCGATCTTCATCGGCGGCGGTAAGGCTCACGGTGCGCGTCTGCGTGACTTCAACATCTCGCTGAACAAGAAGGTTCGCGCGCTGGGTCTGAAGATGGCGCTGTCGAGCCATGCCAAGGCGGGTTCGCTGATCGTTCTCGACGGGTTCGAGGCGAGCAAGACTTCGGCGCTCAAGGACCAGTTCGCTGGCCTGAAGGTCGGCAAGAAGACGCTGGTGATCGACGCAGAGGCCGGCAACGGCTTCCTCGCCGCGCGCAACCTGGCGGACGTCAACGTCCTGCCGGCTGCTGGTGCCAACGTCTATGACATCCTGAAGCACGACACGCTGGTCCTGACCCGCGCTGCCGTCGAGAAGCTGGAGGCGCGCTTCAATGGCTAAGAAGCAGGAGCAGATCGACATCCGTCATTATGACGTGATCGTCGCGCCGCATATCACCGAGAAGTCGACCCTGGTCTCCGAGCACAACGCGGTGGTCTTCAAGGTCGCCGGTGAAGCGACCAAGCCGCAGATCAAGGCGGCGGTCGAGGCGATCTTCGGCGTCGGTGTCACCGCGGTGAACACCATCGTCCAGAAGGGCAAGACGAAGCGCTGGAAGGGCAAGCCCTACACGCGCAGCGACATCAAGAAGGCGATCGTCACCCTCAAGGATGGTGACTCGATCGACGTGACGCAGGGGGTCAACTGACCATGGCGCTCAAGAATTACAACCCGACCTCGCCGGCGCGGCGTGGCCTGATCCTGGTGGACCGTTCGGGTCTGCACAAGGGTGGCCCCGTCAAGGCGCTGACCGAAGGCAAGCGCAAGACCGGCGGCCGCAACAACAAGGGTCATGTGACCTCGCGCGGCATCGCGGGGGGCCACAAGCAGCGCTATCGCATCATCGACTTCAAGCGTCGCCTGTGGGACGTCGATGGCGTCGTGGAGCGGATCGAGTACGATCCCAACCGCACCGCCTTCATCGCGCTCATCAACTATGGTGCCGACGAAGCGGGCAAGGATCGTCTGGCCTACATCATCGCTCCCCAGCGCCTCGGCGTTGGCGACAAGGTGATTGCGGGCAAGAAGACCGACGTGAAGCCGGGCAACGCCATGGAGCTGGGCCAGATGCCGGTCGGCACCATCGTCCACAATGTGGAGATGAAGCCGGGCAAGGGCGGTCAGATCGCACGGTCGGCCGGCACCTATGTGCAGGTCGTCGGTCGCGACCGCGGCATGGTGATCGTTCGCCTGAACTCGGGCGAGCAGCGCTACATCCGCTCGGACTGCATGGGCACCGTTGGCGCCGTGTCGAACCCGGACAATGGCAACACCAACCTCGCCAAGGCTGGCCGCAACCGCTGGAAGGGCATCCGCCCGCTGACCCGCGGTGTCGCCAAGAACCCGGTCGACCATCCGCACGGCGGTGGTGAAGGCCGGACCTCGGGCGGCCGTCATCCGGTCACCCCGTGGGGCAAGCCGACCAAGGGTGCGCGCACCCGTCACAACAAGGCAACGGACAAGTTCATCATCCGTAGCCGCCACGCGAAGAAGAAGGGCTAACCTATGGCTCGCTCCGTATGGAAGGGTCCGTTCGTGGACCTCCACCTCCTGAAGAAGGCGGAAGTCGCTCAGGAGAATTCGGGCCGCAGTGGTCCGATCAAGACCTGGTCGCGTCGTTCGACCATCCTGCCGCAGTTCGTCGGCCTGACCTTCAACGTCTACAACGGCCGCAAGTTCGTGCCAGTGTCGGTGAACGAGGACATGGTCGGCATGAAGCTCGGCGAGTTCGCCCCGACCCGGTTCTTCCCGGGCCACGCGGCCGACAAGAAGGGTAAGCGCTAACATGTCGAAGCCCAAGGCTCCCCGTCGCGTCGGCGACAATGAGGCGCTGTCGGTTGGCACGCAGATCCGTGGTTCGGCGCAGAAGCTGAACCTGGTCGCTGGCCTGATCCGCGGCAAGAAGGCCGGTGACGCCCTCAACATCCTCTCCTTCAGCACGAAGGCGATGGCGGTTGATGCGCGCAAGGTGCTGGCTTCGGCCATCGCCAATGCCGAGAACAACCACAACCTCGACGTCGACGCGCTCGTCGTCGCCGAGGCGTCGGTCGGCAAGTCGATCACCATGAAGCGGTTCCACACCCGTGGTCGCGGCAAGTCGACCCGCATCCTGAAGCCGTTCAGCCGTCTGCGCATCGTGGTGCGCGAAGTGCAGGAAGAAGCATAATGGGTCACAAGAGCAACCCGATCGGTCTGCGTCTGCAGATCAACCGCACCTGGGACAGCCGCTGGTTCGCAGAAGGCGCCGATTATGGCCGCCTGCTGCTTGAAGACCTCAAGATGCGCCAGTTCATCATGAAGACGCTGCCGCAGGCGGCGATCTCCAAGGTGGTGATCGAGCGTCCGGCCAAGCTGTGCCGCGTCAGCATCTTCGCTGCGCGCCCCGGCGTGATCATCGGCAAGAAGGGCACTGACATCGAGAAGCTTCGCAAGAAGCTCGCGTCGATGACCAGCTCGGACGTGTCGCTGAACATCGTCGAGATCCGCAAGCCCGAAGTCGACGCCAAGCTCGTCGCGCAGGGCATTGCCGATCAGCTTGAGCGCCGCATCGCGTTCCGCCGCGCCATGAAGCGCGCCGTTCAGTCGGCGATGCGTCTGGGCGCGGAAGGCATCCGGATCAACTGTGGCGGTCGTCTGGGCGGCGCGGAAATCGCGCGTTCGGAATGGTATCGCGAAGGCCGTGTTCCGCTGCACACGCTGCGCGCGAACGTCGATCACGCGACCGCCGAAGCGCACACCGCCTATGGCGTGTGCGGCGTCAAGGTCTGGATCTTCAAGGGCGAGATCCTGGGCCATGATCCGATGGCGACCGATCGCCTGAACATGGAATCGCAGACGTCGGGCGTTCGCCCGGCCCGCGATGACCGTCGCTAAGGGTTAGAGACAATGTTGCAACCGAAGCGCACCAAGTTCCGCAAGGCCTTCAAGGGCCGGATCAAGGGTGAGACCAAGGGCGGCGCGACGCTGAACTTCGGGTCGTACGGCCTGAAGGCGCTGGAGCCGGAGCGGATCACCGCACGCCAGATCGAGGCGGCGCGCCGCGCGATCACGCGTCACATCAAGCGTCAGGGCCGTTTGTGGATCCGCATCTTCCCGGATCTGCCGGTTTCGAGCAAGCCTGCCGAAGTCCGCATGGGCTCGGGCAAGGGTGCCCCTGAATATTGGGCAGCGCGCGTTGCGCCCGGTCGCATCCTGTTCGAGCTGGACGGCGTTCCCGGCCCGCTCGCGGCGGAAGCGTTCGAGCGTGCGGCGATGAAGCTGCCGATCAAGACCAAGGTCGTGGCCCGCCTCGGCGACACGTCGCACCTGGAGGGTTAAGAGATGACCAAGGCAACCGATCTGCGCGCGAAGAGCGACGATCAGCTGGGCGAGGAGCTGGGCAACCTGAAGCGCGAGGCATTCAACCTGCGCTTCCAGGCGGCGACCAGCCAGCTCGAGAAGCCGAGTCGCGTGAAGGAGGTCCGCAAGGACATCGCCCGCATCAAGACGCTGCAGAACGAGCGTTCGCGCTCGGCTGCGAAGTAAGAGGACACAGGAACCATGCCGAAGCGCGTGCTGACCGGGCAGATCGTGTCCGACAAGGGCGACAAGACGGTGGTCGTGAACGTTGAGCGCAAGGTCAAGCACCCGCTCTACGGCAAGATCATCCGCCGCTCGAAGAAGTATCACGCCCATGACGAGGCGAACGAGTACAAGGCTGGCGAGACCGTGCGGATCGAAGAGACCGCGCCGATCAGCAAGCTGAAGACCTGGAAGGTGATCGAGCGGGTGAACACCCACGCGACCCCCGAGCGGGCCGACATCGCTTAAGACCTTCGGGTCTCAAGAGTTCAACTGGAACCCCCGGGACGTGTCCCGGTAGGCCAAGAGAGAAGGAACCGGATCAATGATCCAGATGCAGTCCAATCTCGACGTCGCAGACAACAGCGGCGCGAAGCGGGTGCAGTGCATCAAGGTGCTGGGCGGGTCGAAGCGTCGCTTCGCCGGCGTCGGCGACGTCATCGTCGTCAGCATCAAGGAAGCACAGCCCCGCGGCAAGGTGAAGAAGGGTGACGTGCACCGTGCCGTCATCGTCCGCACCGCCAAGGACGTTCGCCGCGCCGATGGCTCGGTCATTCGCTTCGACGGCAATGCCGCCGTCCTGGTCAACAAGAACGAGGAGCCGATCGGCACCCGTATCTTTGGCCCGGTGGTCCGCGAGCTCCGCTCGAAGGGCTTCATGAAGATCATTTCGCTCGCCCCCGAGGTGCTGTGATGGCTGCTGCGAAGATCAAGAAGGGCGACCAGGTCATCGTCCTGTCCGGCAAGGACAAGGGCAAGACCGGTGAAGTCGTCAAGTCGATGCCGAAGGCCGACAAGGTCGTCGTGTCGGGCGTCAACATCGCCGTGCGTCACACCAAGCCGAGCCAGGGCGACCCGCAGGGTGGCCTGAAGCGCGCCGAGGCCCCGATGCATGTCTCGAAGGTCGCGCATGTGACCAAGGACGGCAAGGCGACCCGCGTCCGTTTCGAAGAGCGCGACGGCAAGAAGGTCCGCGTTGCGGTCAAGACCGGGGAGGTCATCTGATGGCTGACACCTATATCCCGCGCATGAAGTCGAAGTACGATTCTGAAATCGCCAAGGCGATGACCGCGAAGTTCGGCTACAAGAATGCGATGGAAGTGCCGAAGATCGAGAAGATCGTGCTCAACATGGGCGTCGGCGAAGCGACCCAGGACAAGAAGAAGGTCGAGCAGGCGGCTTCCGAAATGGAGCTGATCGCGGGCCAGAAGCCTGTCGTGACCAAGGCCAAGAAGTCGATCGCGCAGTTCAAGCTGCGTGAAGGCATGGCGATCGGTTGCAAGGTGACGCTGCGTCGTGAGCGCATGTACGAGTTCCTCGACCGCTTCATCACCATCGCGCTGCCGCGCGTGCGCGATTTCCGCGGCCTGAACGACAAGTCGTTCGACGGCCGTGGCAACTACGCCTGCGGCATCAAGGAACAGATCGTGTTCCCCGAGATCAACTATGACCGCATCGACAAGGTGCGCGGCATGGACGTGATCGTGACCACCACCGCCAAGACCGACGAGGAAGCCCGCGAGCTTCTCCGTCTCTTCGGTTTCCCGTTCCCCATCGAGGCGGACGGCGAAGCGAAGCAGGCAGCGTAAGGGAAAGAGAACTTAAGTCATGGCGAAACTGAGTTCCGTGCTCAAGAACGAGCGTCGCAAGCAGCTGGTGAAGAAGTACGCCGGCCGCTACGCGAAGCTGAAGGCGATTGCGAACGACAAGTCGCTCGATGAGACCGAGCGTCTGATCGCGCGTCTCAAGATGGCCGAGATTCCCCGCAACGGGAACCCGACCCGCATCCGCAACCGGTGCGAGCTGACCGGTCGTCCGCGCGGTTACTACCGCAAGTTCCGTCTCGCACGTGTCATGCTGCGCGATCTGGCCAACAAGGGCCTGATCCCGGGTGTCACGAAGTCGAGCTGGTAAGGATCACGAAGATGGCATTGACCGATCCTCTGGGTGATATGCTCACCCGCATCCGCAACGGCCAGCGCGCCCGCAAGGACTCCGTCCTGACGCCGGCAAGCAAGCTGCGTGCGCGTGTCCTCGACGTTCTTCAGCGCGAGGGGTATATCCGTGGCTACAGCGAAGAGCAGATGGGCCCCGCGGCCGGCATCCGCATCGAGCTGAAGTATTTCGAGGGCCAGCCCGCGATCAAGTCGATCGCGCGCGTCTCGAAGCCGGGTCGCCGCGTCTATTCGGGCTCGAAGGAGCTTCCGAAGGTGCGCAACGGCCTGGGCATCACCATCGTTTCGACGCCTCGCGGCGTTCTGTCGGACGCCGAGGCGCGCGACCAGAATGTCGGCGGCGAAGTGCTCGCGGAGGTGTTCTGATGAGCCGCACCGGTAAAAAGCCGATCACCGTTCCGGCTGGCGTTTCCGCCAGCGTCGAGGGCGGCACGATCAGCGTCAAGGGCCCCAAGGGTACCCTGACCATGCCGACCGCCGACGACATCTCGTATGAGGTGGGCGATGGCACGATCACGGTGAAGCCTGCGAACGACACCAAGCGCGCCAAGGCGTTCTGGGGCATGCAGCGTACGCTGGTCCAGAATCTGGTGACCGGCGTGAGCGAGGGCTTCTCGAAGAAGCTGCTCATCACCGGCGTCGGCTATCGCGCCAACGCGCAGGGTCGCAAGCTGAAGCTTCAGCTCGGCTACTCGCACGATGTCGATCTGGACGTGCCGGAAGGTGTGGAGGTGAAGACCCCCGACCAGACGACCGTCGAGATCTCGGGCAACGACAAGCAGGCCGTCGGCCAGTTTGCCGCGGAAATTCGTCGCTGGCGTAAGCCTGAGCCCTACAAGGGCAAGGGCATCAAGTACGAGGGCGAGTTCATCTTCCGCAAGGAAGGGAAGAAGAAGTAATGAGCAAGGGTCTCTCTCTCTTCGAGAAGCGGCGTCGCCGCAACCGCACCGCACTCCGCGCGCGTGCCGGCAGCCGTCCGCGGCTCTCGGTGCACCGTTCGGGCAAGCACATCTATGTGCAGGTGATCGACGACGCCCAGGGCAAGACCCTGGCCGCCGCTTCGACGCTGGACAAGGACGTGCGCGGCCAGAATGGCGGCAACGTCGATGCGGCCAAGGCCGTCGGCACCCGTATCGCGGAAGCGGCCAAGAAGGCCGGCGTGACGCAGGTGGTGTTCGACCGTGGCGGTTTCCTGTTCCACGGGCGCGTCAAGGCGCTGGCGGATGCCGCGCGTGAAGGCGGATTGGAGTTCTAAGATGGCTGACGAACAGAATCAGGCGCCCGTCGAGGGCGTAGCAGCCGAGGCTGGCGCAGCCGATGCTCCCCGTCGTGGCCGTGGTGGCCGTGGCGGCGGCGACAATCGTGGTGGTGGCGGCCGTGGTCGCGACGGCAATCGTGGTCGCGACAATCGCGGTCGTGGTGGTCCCGGTGCCGACGATGGCGGTGAAGAGCTGATCGAAAAGCTCGTCCACATCAACCGCGTCAGCAAGACGGTGAAGGGCGGCAAGCGCTTCGGCTTTGCGGCGTTGGTCGTCGTGGGCGACGGCAAGGGCCGTGTCGGTTTCGGTCATGGCAAGGCACGCGAAGTGCCGGAAGCCATTTCGAAGGCGACCGCAGCTGCCAAGAAGAAGATGGTCCGCGTGCCGCTGCGCGAGGGCCGGACGCTGCACCATGACGGCAAGGGCCATTTCGGCGCTGGCCAGGTGACCGTCCGCTCGGCGCCTGCAGGTACCGGCATCATCGCCGGTGGTCCGATGCGCGCCGTGTTCGAGAGCCTGGGCGTTGCGGACGTGGTGACCAAGTCGGTCGGCACTTCCAACCCCTACAACATGATCCGCGCGACTTTCGAGGCACTGGGCGACCAGTATTCCCCGAAGGCGGTGGCCCAGCGTCGCGGCAAGAAGATTGCCGACCTGCTCGGCCGTGGCGGTTCGCAGACCGCCGAGGCTGATGCCGCGGCGATCGTGGAGTAATCGACATGGCGAAGATCAAGGTGAAGCAGATCGGTTCGCCGATCCGTCGGACCAAGGACCAGCGCGCGACGCTGATCGGTCTGGGCCTCAACAAGATGCACCGGGTCAGCGAACTGGAGGACACTCCCGAGGTCCGCGGCATGATCCGCAAGCTGCCCCACATGGTCGAGATCGTCGAGGGCTGAACCCCCGGCATCTTTTCCAGGTGACAATATAAGGGGAGGGGGCTATCGGCCCCCTTTCCGATTTTCCCGGCCCGCCGGGGAATTTCATCAGCGCGACAAAAGCGAAAGCGAGTGCACGACATGAATCTCAACGATCTCAGCGACAATGAAGGCGCCCGCAAGGGCCGGATGCGCGTCGGACGCGGCATCGGTTCGGGCAAGGGCAAGACCGCAGGCCGCGGCCAGAAGGGCGCCAAGGCGCGCTCGGGCGTCGCGATCAACGGCTTCGAGGGCGGTCAGATGCCGCTCCACATGCGCATTCCGAAGCGCGGCTTCAATGTTCCCAATCCCAAGGACTATGCCGAGGTCAATCTGGGCATGATCCAGAAGCTGATCGACGCCGGCAAGCTGACCGCGACCGAAATCGACCACGAAGCGCTCAAGGCCGTCGGCCTGGCGCGTGGCGGCAAGAACGGCGTCCGCCTGCTCGGCAAGGGCGAGCTGAAGGCGAAGCTGAGCTTCACCGTCGCCGGCGCGTCGAAGGGCGCGATCGAGGCGGTCGAGAAGGCTGGTGGCACCGTCACCATTCCGACGATCGTTCCGGCCGCCGAGAAGCATGCCGCCAAGCATCGCTCGGTCCAGAAGGTCATCGCCGCCAAGAAGGCCGGTAAGGCCTGACTTTAGCTGTGGATGGGGTTGCCAAGCGCATTGCCCTGATCCGACAGTAACCTATATGGGCGGCGGGGGAGCGGCGAACGCTTCTCCGCCGCTTTGGTTTCCGGGATAGTATTTCAATGGCATCCGCAGCCGATTCAATGGCATCCGGCCTCAACCTGTCCAAGTTCGGACAGGCCACCGAACTCAAGAAGCGCCTGTGGTTCACTCTGGGCGCGTTGATCATCTTCCGGATGCTCAGTTTCGTGCCGCTGCCCGGCGTCGATCCGACGCAGCTGGGGCTGCTGGCCGAGCGCACCCAGGGCGGTGTGCTCGATTTCTTCAACACCTTCTCGGGCGGCGCGCTGGAGCGCATGTCGGTGATCGCACTCGGCGTGATGCCCTACATCACGGCATCGATCGTCGTGCAGCTTGCGACCTCGCTGTCGCCGACGCTGGCTTCGATCAAGAAGGAGGGCGAAAGCGGGCGCAAGAAGCTCAACCAGTACACCCGCTATGGCACCGTCGCGCTGACCGCGATCCAGGGCTATTTCATCGCGGTTGGCCTTGAGACGCTTGGCGCCACCCAGGGGCTGGCACCGGTCGTCGAACCGGGAATGCTGTTCCGCATCGCTGCGGTCATCAGCCTGATCGGCGGCACGATGTTCCTGATGTGGCTGGGTGAGCAGATCACCAGCCGCGGCGTCGGCAACGGCATCTCCCTCATCATCATGGCGGGCATCGTCGCGCACCTGCCGACCACGCTGGTACAGCTGTTCGAGGGCGGCCGTTCGGGGTCGATGAACCCTGTGACGCTGGTCGCGATCCTTGCGGCGGTTGCGGGCCTGATCCTGTTCATCTGCTTTATGGAGCGCGCCCAGCGCCGGATCCTGATCCAGTATCCCAAGCGCCAGACGCAGCGGGGCGTGCAGAGCGAGCGCAGCCACCTGCCGCTCAAGATCAACACCGCGGGCGTGATCCCGCCGATCTTCGCCAGCTCGCTGTTGCTGATGCCGCTGACGGTGAGCCAGTTCGCCGGCCAGTCGCAGGCGGGCGAGAGCTGGGGCGGTGACCTGATCATCACGCTCAACCAGTATCTGCAGCACGGTTCGCTCGTGTACATGCTGCTCTACGGCGCGGGCATCATCTTCTTCTCGTTCTTCTACACGGCGGTTGTGTTCAACCCCGAGGAGACGGCCGAGAATCTCAAGAAGCATGGCGGGTTCATCCCCGGCATCCGACCGGGCAAGAACACCGAAGCCTATTTCGATTACGTGCTGACGCGGATCACCGTGATCGGTGCGGCGTACCTGACCTTCATCTGCCTTGTGCCGGAATATCTTGTGTCGGCGCTCGCAATTCCCTTCTATCTCGGCGGGACCAGCCTGCTCATCGTCGTCAACGTGACGATGGACACGGTCACGCAGATCCAGTCGCACTTGCTGGCGCACCAATATGGTGACCTGATCAAGAAGGCGAAGCTGAAGGGTGGTCGACTGCGCTGACAAGGCGCAGCGACGGAAAAGGGGAAGCCAGTTGAATATCATCCTGTTGGGGCCTCCGGGCGCGGGCAAGGGGACCCAAGCGTCGCGGCTCGAAAGCGAGCGCGGCATGGTCCAGCTCTCGACCGGCGACATGCTGCGCGCCGCAGTCAAGGCGGGAACGCCGGTGGGTCTGCAGGCGAAGGCGGTGATGGAGGCGGGCGAGCTCGTTTCCGACGCAATCGTCAGCGGGATCATTGGTGAGAGCCTGGATGCACTGGGCGACAAGGGCGCCATCTTCGACGGTTATCCCCGGACCGCCGCGCAGGCTGAATCGCTCGACACCCTCCTGGCGGAGCGCGGCCGCAGCCTCGATCATGTAATCGAACTGGTTGTGGACGAAGACGCCTTGGTCGCGCGGATCACGGGGCGCTTCAGCTGTGGCAGCTGCGGTGCCAATTATCACGACAGCTACAACCAGCCCAAGGTCGACGGCGTTTGCGATGTGTGCAGCGGCACCGAATTCAAGCGTCGCCCCGACGATAACGAACAGACCGTGCGCACCCGCATGGCCGAATATCGCGCCAAGACCGCGCCGATCCTGCCGATCTATGAAGCGCGCGGGCTCGTCCAGCGAGTCGATGGAATGGCCGACATCGCCGAGGTCACCGAGGCGATCGAGGCGATTCTGGACGGGCGGAGCTGAACGGCGTAGTGCAGTAGCCCGGCCTGCGGGTCGCTCAATTGTCGGAAGCACATCGCCTGGCGGTGCATGCGCGGCGAGCCGCCTTATTTTTTCTCGCGGTCCCGTGTGGACTGCGGCTCATCGGTCGATAGCTCTGCGCTGGCCGAACTCATTGGAACAATGCATGCCTTCATATCGGGAACCGTCATTTCAGGATCGCACTGCCGCCGCCGCCAAGGCGAAGCAGAAGGCGCTGGAACTGTTGCGCGCAAAGCCGTCTGCGGATCCGGCCGTGCTGGAGGAGCGCCGGAAGGCCAGGGAAGAGCGCGAGAGGGCTCTGGCCGAGGAACGCGCGGCAAAGGCCGAGGCGCTGGCCGCAGCCAAGGCCGAGAAGCTGGCAAAGAAGCAGGCCGAGGCCGAGCGGAAGGCCGAGGAACGCGCCGAAGCCGAGGCTGCTGCGGCGCTCAAGGAGGCGCGGCTGACGCCGCCGAGCGCGGCGGAGATGAAGGCAGCGCGGGATGCGCGCTACGCGGCACGAAAGGCCCGGAAGTAGTCCCACGAAAATGGGCCGCCATCCATTCGGACGGCGGCCCTTTTTCTGTCCGTTCAGCGGCGCGCGCGGCGCTTGAACTGGTCGAGGCTGACGACGTTGGTCGGGCGTTCGATCGCGATGCCCGAATAAAGCGTCGCCATCGGTTCGTCGGTGACGGTGTGGACGGTGTCCACGCCAAAGCCGTTGAACGCGGTGCGCATCGCGCAGCCATAGGCGCCGAGCATCCCGACCTCGATATAATCGCCGGCCTGGATGTCCGACGGCAGCTCGAACGGGCCGGCCATGTGATCGAGATCGTCGCAGGTCGGGCCGTAGAAGCTGTATTCGGTCATCTCCGCCGCGTCGCCGGCATCGTCGCGCAACACGCGCACCGGGAAGCGCCAGCCGACATGCGCCGCGTCGAACAGCGCACCATAGGCACCGTCGTTGATGTACAGCTCGTCCCCGCGGCGCTTTTCGACGCGGACGATCAGGCTGCTATACTCCGCGCACAGCGCCCGGCCCGGCTCGCACCACAATTCGGCGCTGTACGAGATCGGCAGATTCTCGAACGCGTTGTGGATCACGCCGAAATAGGTTTCGAGCGGGGGCGGTTCCATGCCCGGATAGGTCGACGGGAAGCCGCCGCCGACATCGACGATGTCGACCGTGACCGACGAGGCGACGATCGCCGCGCGGACGCGCTCCATCGCCTCACTATAAGCCGCCGGGGTCATCGCCTGGCTGCCGACATGGAAGCAGATGCCCAGCGCGTCGGCGGCCTGACGGGTCGCGACGAGCAACTCGGCGACATCCTCCGGCTCGGCACCGAACTTCGCCGCGAGGCTCAGCTTCGAATGGTCCGACGACACGCGGATGCGGACGCACAGGTTGAGGTCGGTCGCACCACGGGTGGCGCGAACGATCTTTTCCAGCTCGTCCATCGTGTCGAGGCTGAAGGTGCGGACGCCGTGGACGAAATAGGCTTCCTCGATCGCTTCCTCGGCCTTGACCGGGTGCATGAAGCACAAGGTCGCCTTGGGCAGGGCGCGGCGCGCCATGCGCACCTCGCCGATCGACGCGACGTCATAATGCGTCACGCCGCTGTCCCAGAGGATCTGGAGCAATTCGGGAGAGGGGTTCGCCTTGACGGCATAGAGCACCGTTCCCGGAAACTTCTCGACAAAGAAGCGGGCGGCGCGCTTTGCAGCGTGCGGACGAACGAGCGTTACCGGCTCGACGGGACGAAGGGCTTTCGCTAGCCCCAGCGCGCTATGATGCTTGTGCAACTCAAGGGACCTCCAATTGCCTTGCGGCAGACGAAAAAACACTGCCTTGCGGTGGAAGTCCCATGGGGCAGCGGAGGGGTCATTTAGGGTCGACACCCCCCCTTGTAAAGTGATTATGGAGGGGTTCGAGCGATGTGGGGTGGGAAGTGACGATATTGCGACAGCCGACACGGGCGGGGGTGCGGGACGCGGCGGCAAAGGTGGCGGCGATATTGCCGCCAACCCCCTTGTTTGTAGGCGAAATTCGCGGCGTGCCGGTGATGTTCAAGGCCGAAAGCTTGCAGCCGATCGGCGCGTTCAAGATTCGCGGCGCATGGCACCGGCTGACCGCACTCGACGCCGAAGCGCGGGCCAAGGGCGTGGTCGGCTTCTCCTCCGGCAACCATGCGCAGGGCGTCGCATGGGCGGCAAAGCGACTCGGTATCCCGGCGGTGATCGTGATGCCGGCCGACGCCCCGGCACTGAAGCGCGAGGCGACGCTGGCGCTGGGGGCCGAGGTGGTCAGCTATGACCGGATGACCGAGAATCGCGACAAGATCGCTGCGCACCTCGCCCATGCCCGCGGCGCCACGTTGGTGCCGCCGTTCGACGACCCCTGGGTGATCGAGGGGCAGGGGAGTCTGGGGATCGAGGTGCTGACGCAAGCGGCCGAGATGAAGCTGCCCGATCCGGCGCATGTCGTGGTGCCGTGCGGCGGCGGCGGGCTTGCTGCGGGCGTCGCGCTGGCGCTGCCCGATGCGCAGGTGACGGTGGTCGAGCCTGAGGGCTGGGACGATATGTGCCGCAGCCTGGAGGCGGGATGGATAGAGCCGATCGGCGACAACCCGCCGCCGACGGCATGCGATTCGCTCCAGACGCTGCGCGTATCCCCGCTGACCTTCGACGTGCTGTCGCGGCGCGGGGCGACCGGGGTGACGGTGACCGAGGCCGAAGTCCGGGCGGCACAGCGCTGGGCGGCGGCGAAGCTGAGGCTGGTGGTCGAACCGGGCGGGTCCGTGGCGCTGGCCGCGCTGCTGGCGGGGAAGGTCGAGGCGCGCCCCGACATGCTGGTGGTGCTGAGCGGCGGCAATGCCGATCCGGCGGCCTATGCCCGGGTGCTGAGCGGGGCCGACTGACGGCATCCTACGAAGCTGACGAAAAATGCGGGGTTTCGGGCTGTCGGGACGGGTTTGCGACTGGCTGACACCTGCGACGCGACTGTGACGCGACACCTGTGCGACGGCGACGCGACAGGTGCGCGACTGTGTCGAGACACCCGCGCGACTGGAGTCAGGCGCGGGGCTTTTTGGAGGGGAATGAGGCGGGTCGGGGTTCACCGATCAGTTTAGATCAGGGAATTTCCAACATTGGAAGGGGGCTGCTTGGCGCGGAAAAGCCGCGGGCGGAACTTGGCCGCAAAGTGGCTCTGAACTTGTCTGAGGCGCAACGGCGAGGTCTCTGCTAATTCAGCCGCTGTCATGATCTGGCTGGCCGGACTCCTCGCTGTTGCCACTGCGCCCCCGCAAACGCCGGGCCGAGCCGAACTGCCGCCCGAATTCTTCCCCGCCTATGAGCGCAAGGACCTGACTACCGCAGTCGGCATTCTGGAAAAGGCGGCGGCGGTGTGCGTAGCGAACCGACCGGCGAACGATCATTGCCTCGACCTGATGCTTGGGGGTGCGAATATCGCGTGGCGCATCGGCGACATCGAGCGTAGCGAGAAATTCGCGCGCGCGGCGGTAGAGATCGCCAATCGCACCTTGCCTGTGTCCCATAAGGATCGCGGGGTCGCGGCCGACTATTTCCTCCGGGCGCTGATCGCCGGGAACAAGGATGCCGAAGCCGTCCCGTTGTTGCGCGCTGTGATCGCCACCCGCCCGCCGGAGCATCCATCGCTGGCGACGCTCAACGCGCAACTTGGCCAGTCGCTGTTCGCTCTTTCGCAATATGCCGAGGCGGAGGCCGCGTTGCGCCGTGCGGCGGCGCTGTTCGAAAAGGGCGCGGACGCGGGCAAGTTTGACCATGCGCTGGTTCTCACCGACCTTGCCGTCGCGCTTCGCGAACAGGATCGCGATCATGAAGCCGAACCGTTCGCCCGCCGGGCGCTTGCGCTCTACGAAGCGCTCGTGCCACTCGGCGACCCGCGGCTGGTTCCCCGCTATCGCGTGCTTGGCCTGATCCTCAACGAACTCGGTCGCTATGCCGAGGCTGAACAGGTTCTGGTCAAGGCCGTCATGCTGGTTGAAGCCGATCCCAACGCCGACAAAATGGGGCAATCGACGCTCTACACCAGCCTGGCGTTTTCGGTCGATCAACAGGGGCAGGTCGATAAAGGCGAAGCATTGATCCGCAAGGCGCTGGCCATCCAGGAAGCGGTGCTTCCGCCCGGCCACCGCCTGATTGCAGAGAATTACAGTAACCTTGGCTGGAACCTGCAATCCCAGGGCAATTATGCCGGGGCAGAAGCAGCGATCCGCACATCGCTGCGGCTGCGCGAGGCGCATATGAAGCCGGGCGATCCAGGAATCGCGGCCGGATATGAGGCGTTGGCCTCGATCCTTTCCAGCCAGGGGCGGCGCGAAGAGGCGGACCCGATCTATCGCCGCGTTCTGGCATTGCGCGAGACCGCAAACCGGCCTGTTTTGCGCGACATCGCCTTTGCCTTTTCCAATCTCGCGACGAACCTGAATGAAATGAACCGGTATGAAGAAGCGGAGCCGCTGCTGCGCAAGGCGCTGGCGATCGCCGAACGGACCTTTGGGCCTGATCACCCGGAAATTTCGATCATCTACGAAAATCTCGCCGATAATCTGAGCTGGCAGCAGCGTTTCACCAGAATCCGAACCTTTGCACCGCAAGGCGCTGGCGGTGCGGCAAAAGACCTTGCCTCCCACGCACCCGCTCGTCGCCGCCGCGATGGTCACGCTGGCCCGAAACCTCGAATCGCAGGGCCGCACCGCTGATGCGGAAGCACTCATGCGACAGGCACGGGCCATCGTGGAGGGGCTGCCGCCATCGCACCCCAACCGCATCGCGGGAAGCTGGACGCTGGCGGCGCTGCTGCGCAAGCACGCAAGGTCACCCGCCGAAGCGCGAAGCCTGTATCGCCGGGCCGAAGCCGGTGCGATGGAGCGGATGCGCAGCTTCGCCGCGTTCGATGCGACTGCTCAGGCGGAACTGCGCAAATATGCGCCGATCTTTGCCGGACAGGTTTCGGTGGCGTGGCAGCTGTCTAATCCGGCCGCACCAAAGCGCTGATCCGCGCTCGATACACTCATATTCGGTCGCGTGGCGACAGCCTCACCCCCGCATCCGCCCATCCGGGAACAGCTTCACCGTCCGCCCATCCCGCGCCGACGCATAGATCGCCTCCATCAGCCGTGCGTCGCGCAGGCCCATTTCGCCGCCGGTCAGGATCGGGGTGCCGTCGCGGATGGCGCTGGTGAAATGGTTGAGTTGGCCGGCGAACTGGGTGGTGGGGTCGCCAGGGGTTAGCTCGCGGGCATCCTGGCCTTCGATCCGCATCTTCTGCCCGGCATAGCTGGTGGCGGGGTCCATGATCAGAGCGCCGTTTGTGCCGCGGACATGGGCGAAATTGGCTCCGGCGCTGTCGTAGGAGGTGGCGAGGTGGGCGACGGCGCCCGAGGGGAAGCGCCATTGCGAGGAGACGTGCGCGAAGATTTCGGTGAAGCGCGGGTCGCCCCTGGGCTGGAAAGTGGTGGCGCTGATGCTCTCCGGCATTTCGCCGGTGAGGTAGAGCGCGGATTGCAGGCCGTAGATGCCGAAATCCTCGAGCGGGCCGCCGCCGGCCAGTGCGCGGTTCATCCGCCAGTTCTGGGCCGGGGTGGTGGGGCCGGCGCGATAGGATTGCTCGCTGCGGATCAGGCGGATGTCGCCGACCGCTTTCTCGCGCATCAGGCGCATCGCCTCGACATTGTAGGGTTCGAAGTGCGAGCGATAGGCGATCATCAGCTTGCGGTTCGCGCGGCGGCCGGCGGCGATCATCGCTTCGCATTGCGCGCTGGAGAGCGCCATCGGCTTTTCGCACAGGACATGCTTGCGCGCGGCGAAGGCGCGGATCGCGAAGTCGGCGTGGAAGGCGGTGGGGAGGATGATGTACACCGCGTGGATGCGGTCGTCGGCGGCGATCTTGTCGAAGTCTTCATAGGAATAACGGGCGTCGACAGGGACGCCGTATGCGTCGCCGACCTGGGCGAGCTTTTGCGGATTGCCCGAGACCAGCGCGGCGATGTGCGCGCGATCGGCCTGGTCGAAGCGCGGCATGATCTGGTGAAGCGCATAGCCGCCGAGCCCGATGATCGCGAAGCCGACACTGTCGTCGCGTTTCTTGCGCGGCGGGGTGGCGGGGGAGGCGGGTACCCGGGGGAGGGGGAGGCCCTTGAGCCGGGCGGCGGGGGACTGGAGCAGGGGCGTTGCGGCGCTGGCGCTGGTGGTCAGCGTGGCGGCGAGGGCCCCGCCGACTTCGATGAAGCTGCGTCGTGAGATGGGGGTGTGGGGCATCGCCGTCCTCTCCGAATGTTGGTTCGGAGGGATGATAGCGTTACCATTGTGGCGGGGGCAATCGGGGAATGGGGGCGATAGCCAGTTCCCCTCCCTTTCAGGGAGGGGGGCTTTAGCCGACGAAAGCGCGCTCGATGACGTAATGGCCGGGCTTGCTGTTCGAGCCTTCCTCGAAGCCCATTCCGTCCAGCATCGCGGAGAGATCCTTGATCATCTCCATGCTGCCGCACAGCATGATGCGGTCGGTTTCGGGGTCGAGGCGCTTTTCGCCCGCCATGTTCGGGCCGGTGAACAGCGCGCCATTCTCGATCAGCGTGCCGATGCGCTGATTGGTCGGGAAGGGCTCGCGGGTGACGGTGGGCAGGTAGCTGAACTGCACCAGCGCCTGATCCTGAACCAGCGGGTCGCCGGCGAGCAGGCCCTCCAGCTCTTCGCGGAAGGCGAGGTCGCTGACGCGGCGGACCGAGTGGACCAGCTGGATCTGGTCGAACATCTCATAGACGTCCGGATCGCGCGCGAGGCTGAGGAACGGGGCGAGGCCTGTGCCGGTCGACAGAAAGAACAGGCGCTTGCCGGGCAGCAGCGCGTCGGTGACGAGCGTGCCGGTCGGCTTGCGGCCGAGGAACAGCTGGTCGCCGGGCTGGATCAGCTGAAGCTTCGAGGTCAGCGGGCCATCGGGCACCTTGATCGAGAGGAATTCGAGCTCCTCGGCCCAGGCGGGGCTGGCGATCGAATAGGCGCGCAGCAGCGGGCGGCCTTCGCCGGGCAGGCCGAGCATCACGAACTCGCCCGAGCGGAAGCGGAAGCTTTGCGGGCGCGTGATCGTGAAGCTGAACAGATGCTCGTTCCAGTGGCGCACACTGAGAACGGTCTCCACGGTGAGCGCGGCGGACGGGGCGAGGGGGATGGCGTTACGGTCGGACATTTGCGGGCTCCGCTAGATGGCGGGGCGATGGCGCGCAACCCTTTGTCGGCTAATGCGGCCAAAGCTTTATCTATCAGCGCCGTTAGGGGATTATCTATTGCGAGGCAATCGCAATAGTCGGGGGGTCTCTCGACGGGGGGCGGATGGGCGGTGCAAGAAGGCGCGATGCGACCCGAACTCTCTACCGCCGCGTCGATGACGCTCACCTTGCTGACCATCGCCGCGATCATATTGGTGTGGGGCGGGGTGACGATGATCCGCAAGGGCGACCGGACCAAGGGCGTGCTGATGATCGTGTGCGCGCTGGTGCTGGTCGGGAATGTGCTGATCTGGACGGTCTGAACCCTGTTCCCGCGCGATTCTGTTTTCGATTTCAGCGGGCTGCGCGCTAGGCTGACCGGGTATCAAAGGGGGATTTCATGAAACGATGGGTGGCTGGCGCGATTGCGGGGGCGATTGCAATGGGAAGCATGCCAGCCATGGCTGCAGACGATGACCGGGTGCGCGCGCGATTGGCGAAGGGGTTGGAAGCGTTCGACCGCGGCGATTGCCCGGCGGCGCTGAAGGCACTGCGCCCGCAACTCAAGCCCGGATCGATGGCGGCATTTCCGGGGGAGGTCGTAGCGGCAGTCTATCAGATTGCGGTGCTATGCGAAGCGCAGGCAAATCGGCTGGTCGAGGCGCGCGCGCTTGCGGTCGCGGGGACCGCGATCGACGCGGCGTCGGACGATCTGTGGCAATTGCGCTTTGCCCTCGATCTGGAGATGAAGGACCTGGCGGCAGCCGTCACGACGGTCGAGGCGATGAGCGCAGGGCGGGGCGCGGCGCTCAACGGCGTGGAAATCCGCTGGCTGTATCGCCTCGACACGCTCCTTCGCGACGCGAAGCAGGAGGGGGAGCGCGAGCGGCTGCTGAAGGTGGTGACCGCGAGCGGCTATGCCCCCGATGAGCCGATGGCGTCGAAGGACGGGTTTCGCATCAGCCTGATCAAGATCCTGCACGCGCGCGGCGATGAGGCAGGTGCCGCCGCGCTGGTTGCCGAGATCGAGACCGCGCGCACGCTGCTCGAACTGAGCATGAACGCGCGCCTCACTCCGCTCATGCCGGCGGGATTCGACCCGCGCAAGGCAGTCGAGCGCGAGCTGGCGGATGTTCGCACCGCGATGGGGCGTCATCCGCGCCATCTTGGCCCCTATATCCAGGCGGCCCGGCTGCTGCGGGCGCTCGGAAAGCCCCGGGAAGCGCTGGACATGCTCGAATCGGCGCGGTCGGGCGGGCGGGCGCTCGCCGATCATGTCGATGCGAAGGATAAGCTGGCCTGGTGGTGGGACGCCCGGGGGCGGACGCATCTTGCGCTGGGCGAAGCCGACGCCGCGCTCGTCGCGTATCGCGAGGGCGGTCGGGTGGAGGAAGACGGCAGTCCCAATGTCAGCCAGATCATCAACCTGGCCGGGGTGCAGATGCGGATGGGGCGGCATGCCGACGCGCTCAAGACGCTGCCCGCCGAGGGCGCAGACTTTCCGGTCAGTCCGTTCGGCGCCATGCAGATGCGGCTGGTCCGCGTCTGCGCCAATGTCGGACTGGGCAACGCAGCGGCGGTCGCCATCGACCGCGCGGAGATCGAGGCCAAGAGCAAGGACGCCCCGGAGGCATTGCGCCGCCTGTACCTGTGTCTCGGCGATATGGACGCTGCGGCCCGCGCGGTGATCGCCGAACTCGACAACCCCGAGCAGCGGATCGAAACGCTGATCGACTTCAGCGATTTTGACCCCTCGCCCACGCCCACGCCGGAAACGGCATATTCCAAGGGGATCGAGGCGCTGAAGCTGCGCGAAGATGTTCAGGCTGCGCTCAAAAAGGCGGGCGGGACCCGTCGGATCGCGCTTCAGAGCGGCGACCTGTAGCGGGCTGATCCCCGTCGGGGGCCTGACGGCTGCTCGCCGCGATGGCGGCGGCCCATGCCGGGTCCTGTGCTTCGGTCGCGCCTTCATCGTGCAGGGCGGGGAGGTCGGCGAACCAGGGCATGCGCGATTCGCTGCCCATCTGCGTGCGCGGCGGGAAGGCGGTGGGGTCGTCGAGCGAGCCGATGGTGAGGTTGGTGCGCCCGCTGTCGCCGCGATAGAAAAGGGGGTGCCGCAGTCGGCGCAGAAGCCGCGATCGACATGCTCGGAACTGCGGAAGGTCGCCGGGGTGCCGCGGGTCCAGCTCAGCGCGTCGTTGGGCGCGGCGACGAGCGCGGCGAACAGGCCGCCGGTCGCCTTCTGGCACATGCGGCAATGGCAGAGGTGGGAATTGTCGAGCATCGCGGTGGCGCGGTAGCGGATTGCGCCGCACTGGCATCCGCCGGTGACCGTGACGTCGATGCGGTCCATCCTAGTCGTGCTGCGTGATGCGCAGCGCCCAGCGATCGTAGCCGAGCTCCTCGACCCGCGTCAGCAGCGCCTGGAGCAGAGCGGGGTCGGGGCGGGGGTCGCGGGCGAGCAGCCAGAGATAGCGGCCCGATGGCTCGCCGACGATCGACCAGTCGTAATCGTCGCCATGGTCGAGCACCCAATAGTCGCCGGTGTAGAGCGGGCCGAAGAACGAGACCTTGAGCTTGGCGTTGGTGTCCTCGTCCGCGACGATCGCGGTCCCTTCGCTGACGTCGCGTTCGACTTCGCCGGTGCGGATGCCGCTGTTGACGATGCTGACCTTGCCGTCCCTTTCCAGCGCATAGTCGGCGGTGACCGAGTCCATGCCCTTCTGGAAGCGATTCTCGTGCCGCGCGAGTTCGTACCAAATGCCGGCGTAGCGGGTGAGGTCGACCGGCTTGGCCGGCTGCGGCACGTTGGGGTTGATCACCGGCGGGCGGGTCGCGCGGGAGTAGAGGAACAGGCCGCCGATGGTGGCAGCGGCGACGCCGGCGGCGATCTTGATCGCGGTGGATTGCTTCATGGCGCGATCATGCTTCGGGGCGTGCGGAAAGCATAGCCAAAATCCTCCCCGGAACGGGGAGGTGGCAGCGCGCAGCGCTGACGGAGGGGGCCCTGCTCGAAGCAATTCGCTTGCCTCGGGCCCCCTCCACCACCGCCTTCGGCGGCGGTCCCCCCTCCCCGCTCCGGGGAGGATCTGAATGTCACCGGATCGGCGAATTGGGGTCGAGGCGCATGTCGAGATAATTGTCCACGCTGCGCATCAGCTGGTCCATTTCGTGTTCGAAGAAATGGTTGGCGTGCGGAATCGTGTCGTGGTGGATCGTGATGTGCTTTTGCGTGCGCAGCTTGTCGACCAGCTTCTGCACCGCGCCCGGCGTCACGACCTCATCGCCCTCACCCTGGATGATGATGCCCGAGCTGGGGCAGGGGGCGAGGAAGGTGAAGTCGTACATGTTCGCCGGCGGCGCGACCGAGATGAAGCCGCGGATTTCGGGGCGGCGCATCAGCAGCTGCATGCCGATCCATGCGCCGAAGCTGACGCCCGCGATCCAGGTGGTCGAGGCTTCGGGGTGGAAGCTCTGCACCCAGTCGAGCGCCGATGCCGCGTCGCTCAGCTCGCCGATGCCGTTGTCGAACGTGCCCTGGCTCTTGCCGACGCCGCGGAAGTTGAAGCGCAACGTCGCGAAGCCGCGGCGCTGGAAGGTCTTGTACAGTTCCTGCACGATGCGGTTGTTCATCGTGCCGCCGGCATTGGGATGCGGATGCAGGATCATCGCGACCGGTGCGCGGGGGGCGGGGGGCGGGGGCGAAACGCCCTTCGAGGCGGCCTTCGGGACCGGGGATGATGACTTCGGGCAAAATGCACCTGCTCTGTGATGGGCGCGCGGTAGCGCGGAAACGGGTGCAGGCTATATAGTCCGCACGCCCCGACAAGCAATTGGAACGATTCCCCTGACTGACCGCATCTATCTCGACCATGCCGCGACCACCCCGATGCTGCCGGAGGCGATTGCCGCGGTGGAGGAAGGGATGCGTCGCTGGGCCAATCCATCCTCGCCGCATGCCGAAGGGCGCGCGGCGCGTGCGGCGCTGGAGGATGCGCGGGCGCGGATCGCGGCGGCCTATGGCTGGGCGCATGAGGTGGTGCTGACCAGCGGAGCGAGCGAATCGCTGTATCTGGCGCTGCGCCGGTCGATGGCGGAGCGGCGGTTGATCACTGCGGTCGAGCATGATGCGGTGCTGCGCCATTCGGAGGGCGCGAAGGTGCTGCCGGTCCTGAGCGACGGGACGCTGAACCTCGATGCGCTGCGCGACGCGATCGGGCCGGGGGGTGCTGCTGTGCGTGCAGCGGACCAATAGCGAGACCGGGGTGATTCAGCCGATCGAGGCGATCGGGCAGATCGTGAAGGCGGCGGGCGGCATCCTGTTGGTCGATGCGGCGCAGATGCCGGCGCGGGCGTCGGCGGCGGTGCTGCGCCATGCCGATCTGGTCGCGGTCTCGGCGCACAAGCGCGGCGGACCGCCGGGGATCGGCGCGTTGTTCGTGCGCGACTTTGCCAAGCTGTTGCCGATGGGCGGGCAGGAAAAGGGCTATCGCGCGGGGACCGAGAATCTGCCCGGAGCGCTGGGTTTTGCCGCGGCGGTGGAGGTGCCGGAGGAGATGGACCGGCTCTACACGCTGCGCGCGCGGCTGGAGGCGGCGTTGCCGGGCGTCGAGGTGGTGGGCGCGGCGAATTCGCGCAGCCCGCTGATCGGCGCGTATCGCATGCCGGGCGTGTCGTCGGCGGCGCAGCTGATCCGGTTCGACATGGCGGGGATTTCGGTGTCGGCGGGGAGTGCCTGCGCCTCGGGAAGCCTGCGCCCGAGCCATGTGATGAGCGCGATGGGCTGGGATGAGCCGGCGCTGCGTGAGGTGGTGCGGGTGAGTTTCGGGCGCGGCACGACCGAGGCGGAGGTCGATGCCTTCGCCGCAGCTTGGTGCGACATCGCCGACGAAGCGCGGGCGCGGGCGGCATGATCTATCTCGATTATCAGGCGACCACGCCGCTGGCGCCCGAGGCGCGCGACGCGATGCTGCCCTGGCTGGGCGACGATTTCGCCAATCCGCACTCGGCGCATGCCGCGGGGCGCAAGGCCAAGGCGGCGGTCGAGGTGGCGCGCGCGGCGGTCGCGGGGCTGATGCCGGATGGCGGCACGGTGAGCTTCACCAGTGGCGCGACCGAGGCGCTGAACTGGGCGATCAAGGGCAGCAGCGGCGGGATCGTGACGATCGCCACCGAACATGCCGCCGTGCTCGACACGGTGGCGGCGGAGGGCGCGGCGCGGGCGCGAGGTGACGGTGTTGCCGGTCGGGCCAGAGGGGCTGATCGACCTCAACGCCGCGCGCGCGGCGATCGGGCCGGGTACGGGACTCGTCGCGGCGATGCTGGTCAATAACGAGATCGGGGTGATCCAGCCGGTCGAGGAGATTGCCGAACTGGCCAAGGCGGCGGGCGCGTTGATGCTGGTCGATGCGGTGCAGGGCTTCGGGCGGGTCGCGATCCCAGATGGCGTCGATCTGGTCGCGGTGTCGGCGCACAAGATCCACGGGCCGAAGGGCGTGGGGGCCTTGTGGGTGCGCGACGGCGTCGAAATTGAGCCGCTGCTGCATGGCGGCGGGCAGGAGCCGGGCGGTCGGTCGGGGACGTTGTCGCCTGCACTTTGCGCGGGGTTCGGGGCGGCGGCGGCGCTGGCCAAGCAGCGGTTCGGCGCGGATCGCGCGCATGTCGCGCAGCTGTTTCGGGCGGGGTTTCAGGCATTGGGCAGTGCGGGGTGGACGCTCAACGGGTCGAAGGATGAGCGCTATCCGGGCAATCTCAACCTGCGCTATCCGGGGCTGGACGTCGCGCGGTTGATGTCGGAGCTGCGCGACATCGCGTTTTCGGCGGGATCGGCCTGCGCCAGCGGATCGGGACGGCCGAGCCATGTGTTGAAGGCGCTGGGCCTGAGCGATGCCGAGGCGCGGTCGAGCATCCGGCTTGGGTTCGGCCGGTACACGAGTGAGGAGCAATTGTTGGACGCCATCCAGCGCATCGATGCCGCAGCGCGCGCCCAAAGGATCGCGGCATGATCCGGGTGCGGTTCCTGACCCCCGAGGGCGATCTGGCGGTCGAGGCAGAGGCCGCAGCGGGCGACCGGCTGCTCGAGATCGGCCAGGCGCGGGGCATGCCGCTGGAGGGGACGTGCGAGGGACAGATGGCCTGCTCCACCTGTCACGTCATCGTCGCGGCGGAGGATTTCGTCCGGTTGCCGCGCGCGAGCGAGGAGGAGGAGGATATGCTCGACCTTGCCGTGGGTGCAAGCCGGACCAGCCGATTGTCGTGCCAGATCGTGCTGACCCACGAGCTGGACGGGCTTACAGTCAGCCTGCCTTCAGAACATCGCGATATGCAGGGACGATGATGATGACGACTCGCCGTACCGTGATTGCGGGCGCCGCCGCGCTCGCCGCCGCTCCCGCCTTTGCGCAGAAGATCGGGCCGTTCGACCGCATCCGTGCCGAGACCGGCGGGCGGCTGGGGCTGGCTGTCTATGACAGCGGTACCGGGCGACGCTATTCGGACGGGGCCGAGGCGCGGTTCGCGATGTGCTCGACCTTCAAGGTGCCGCTGGTTGCTGCGGTGCTGGCGCGGGTGGATCGCGGCGAACTCGACTTGTCGCGTGAGATCCGTTTCGGCGAGGCCGACCTGCTCGACTATGCGCCAGTGGTGCGCGCGAACCTGGCCAAGGGGGCGCTGTCGATCGAGGTGCTGTGCGAAGCTGCGGTGGTGATGAGCGACAACAGCGCCGCGAACCTGTTGTTCGGGCAGATTTCAGGACCGCGCGGGCTGACCAAGTTCGTCCGTGACGCGGGCGATCAGCTCACCCGGTCGGACCGCGACGAGCCGTCGCTCAACAATGTCCGTAATGGCGAGGTGCGCGATACGACGACGCCCGAGGCAATGCTGTGGCTGATGAACCGGCTGCTGCTCGGCGATGTCCTGTCGCCCGCGTCGCGCGCGAAGCTGATCGGCTGGATGGAAGCATCGCCGACCGGCAAGGACCGGCTGCGCGCCGGGCTGCCCAAGAGCTGGCGGGTCGGGGACAAGACCGGGACGAGTGGCGAGGGTTATTTCAACGACATCGCGATCGCGACCCCGCCGGGGCGCAAGCCGATTCTGATCGCCTGCTACCTCGATGCGCCCGGGCTGGATTCGGCCAAGGCGAATGCGGCGCACGCGAAGGTCGGGGAGTTGATCGGGGCGCTGTTCGCCTGAGATTGCAATCCGCGTCAGCTTCCCCCATATGCGCCGCGGGAGTCGGGCGGACGATGCCGTCGCCAACCCGGTCAGATCCGGAAGGAAGCAGCCGTAACGATTTTCGTGTCGGGTCGTCCCGGCTCCCACCTTCCCCACATGACGTGACCGCCCGGAGCCGCTAGGGTCTTCCGCAATGTCCGATTCACTTCTTGGCCTCGACGAACCGCCCCAGCCGCGGGACAGCGTGTATCGCGTGCTCGCGCGCAAATACCGGCCGCAGACCTTTGCCGAGCTGATCGGCCAGGATGCGATGGTG
This sequence comes from Sphingomonas sp. J344, assembly GCF_024700005.1. Taxonomy (NCBI): domain Bacteria; kingdom Pseudomonadati; phylum Pseudomonadota; class Alphaproteobacteria; order Sphingomonadales; family Sphingomonadaceae; genus Sphingomonas; species Sphingomonas sp. J344. Next base: position 2,885,468 of record NZ_JAJONB010000001.1, read on the forward strand.
CAGACGCTGGGGAATGCGATCAAACGCGACCGGCTGGCGCATGCATTCCTGCTGACCGGGGTGCGCGGGGTGGGCAAGACGTCGACCGCGCGGTTGATCGCCAAGGCGCTGAACTGCATCGGCCCGGACGGGCAGGGCGGGCCGACAATCGACCCGTGCGGGGTGTGCGAGCCATGCCGCGCCATCGCCGAGGGGCGGCATATCGACGTGATCGAGATGGACGCCGCCAGCCATACCGGCGTCGACGATGTGCGCGAGATCATCGACGCATCGCGCTATTCGTCGGTGTCGGCGCGGTACAAGATCTACATCATCGACGAAGTGCACATGCTGTCGAAGAACGCGTTCAACGCGTTGCTCAAGACGCTGGAAGAGCCGCCGGGGCATGTGAAGTTCCTGTTCGCGACGACCGAGGTGCAGAAGGTGCCGGTGACGGTGCTGTCGCGCTGCCAGCGGTTCGACCTGCGGCGGATTCCCGCCGAGAAGCTTGCCGCGCATTTCGGCGAGGTGGTCGAGAAGGAAGGCGCGCAGGCCGAGCCCGAGGCGCTGGCGATGATCGCGCGCGCGGCGGAAGGGTCGGCGCGCGACGGGCTGTCGATCCTGGATCAGGCGATTGCGCATGCCGGCATGGAGGGCGGGGCGGTCACGGCGGATGCGGTGCGCGACATGCTGGGCCTGTCGGATCGCAATGCGATCCGCGAGCTGTTTACCCAAGTGATCGCGGGCGACGCGGCGGGCGCGCTGGCGGCGCTGCGCGGACAATATGATCTGGGCGTCGATCCGCAGGCGGTGCTGAAATCGCTGTTGGAGACCGTGCATCGCGTGACACTGGCGAAGCTCGGCAATGACGTGATTCCGGGGCAGGCGGCGGAGGAGCGGGCGGCGCTCGCCGAATGGGCGGGGAAGCTCGGCTTTCCGGCGCTGCACCGGCTGTGGCAGCTGCTGCTCAAGGGGCATGACGAGGTGATCCGCGCCGCGCTGCCGATCGAGGCGTGCGAAATGGCGCTGTTGCGCGTGATCCATGCATCGACCCTGCCCGATCCGGGCGAGCTGGCGCGCAAGATCGCCGAGGGTGCGCCGATGGGCGGGCCTGGCCCCGCCGCAACCCCGAGCGCGCCGGCCGAGGCGCCCGCTCCGCGTACCATGGCCGAGCTGGTCGAGCGGCTGGCGGCGGCGCATGAGGTGCATCTTGCGGCGCGGGTGCGGAACCTTGTCCGCCCGATCCGGTTGGAGGAGCCGGTGATCGAGGTCAGCAGCCAGGGACTCCCCGCCGATCTCGTCCATGATTTCGAGAGCGCGTTGCGGCGCGTGCTCGGCAAGCGCTGGTCGCTGCGCGTCACCGATGCGCCTGGCCAGCCGACATTGAATGAAGAACGCGCGGCGCTCGAGGCGGCGGAGCGCGATGCCGTGCTGGCATCGCCCGTGGTCGCCGCCGCGCTCGAAGCATTTCCGGACGCCGAGCTGATCGGCTGGACCCGCGACAACAGGAGGTTTGGGTGAAAAGTATCGAAGACATCATGGCGATGGCGCAGAACGTCCAGAACGAGCTGACCAAGGCGCAGGCGAACCTCGACGGGATCGAGGTCGAGGGTGCATCGGGCGGCGGACTGGTCAAGGTCAAGGCGAGCGCCAAGGGCCGGATCATCGGCGTCGATATCGACAGATCGCTGCTCGCGCCGTCGGAAAAGCAGATGCTGGAAGACCTGGTCGCGGCCGCGCTCAACGATGCGCGAGCCAAGGCGGATGCGGCGGCGTCAGCGGAAATGTCGAAGCTTTCCAGCGGCATCCCGCTGCCGCCGGGGTTCAAGCTGCCGTTCTGAACATCCTGAACATTTCACAACGGGAACAATGATTTGGTCCACTGCGTTGGGCCGCCAATGTTCCTTTGGGAGATGAGACATGGCTGAAGAACGGATTGTCGAGCGCACCGATGGCGTGACTGCGGAACGCGTGACCGAGCGTGGCGGTGGCACGACGGTGATCGAGCGGCGCGGCGGTGGCGGCGGGTTGATCCTCGGCATCATCGCGCTGGTGATCGTCGTGGTCGGTGCCTTCTACTTCCTCAGCAACAATTCGGAGACCCGCAAGGACGCGGCGATCACCGAGGCGGCGCAGGCGGTCGGCGACACGGCGGAAAAGGCCGGCGACGCGATCGACAAGGCAGTTCCGACCGAAAAGAAATAAGACTCGTTCGCCCCCGATGTGTAGGGGTGTCCGTAGGGAGGGTGTGCCGGTGGACTGACGTTTGCCACTTCGGCGATCCGTCATGCCCTCTCCCTACCGCAAACAGGCGTCCAGCCCGTCGCGCTGGACAACGCCGATGCGGGCGGTGATCGAATTGCCGTAGCGGCGGGTGAAGCCCTTTGGCGCGACACCCGCGCGTTTCTTGGGCAGCGGCAGGACGGCGGCGATGCGTGCGGCTTCGGCGCGGGTCAAATTGCCCGCACCCTTCTTGAAATAGCGCCGCGCGCCGGCCTCGGCGCCATAGGTGCCGATCCCGGTCTCCGCGACGTTGAGATAGACTTCCATGATCCGGCGCTTGCCCCAGATCGTTTCGATCAGAACCGTGAACCACGCCTCCAGCGCCTTGCGGAAATAGCCGCCGCCCTGCCACAGAAACACGTTCTTCGCGGTCTGCTGGCTGATCGTCGATCCGCCGCGCAGCACTTTCCCGCCCTTGGCATTGCGCAGCATCGCGGCGGCCATCGAATCATAGTCGAAACCGGAATGGGTACAGAAGCTGCTGTCCTCCGCCGCGATCGCGGCGCGCGCCATGTCGGCGTCGATGCGCGACAGGGGCACCCATTTCTTGGTCACGCCATGGCCGGAAAAGACATCGCCCATCATCGTCAGGGTGAAGGGCGGGGGCACGAAGCGGTAGAGCGTGACCATCGCCACCGACGCGACGACGAAGGCGAGCGCGCCCTTGAACAGCCAGCCGATGATGCGGCGGGCGATCGGCTTGCGGGGTTTTGCGGGCTTCACGGGCTGAATGCCGATTCCGTCGAGATGATCGAGGTCGGGGAGCGGACGCGCGCCGAGCGGTTCCGGGCGCGGTGCGCCCGTTGCGTCGTTGCGATCGTCCATCCGCCCCCCGCCCGAGCTTACATCGCGGGAAGCAAGCGGCGGTCGCCCGCCAGGCGCATCATCGCCTTTTGCAGCTTTTCGAACGCGCGCACCTCGATCTGGCGGACGCGCTCGCGGCTGACGCCATAGACCTGGCTCAGCTCTTCGAGCGTCTTGGGATCGTCGGTCAGGCGGCGTTCGGTCAGGATGTGCTGCTCACGCTCATTGAGCTCGTCCATCGCCTCGACCAGCATCGAGTGGCGGACATCGGCCTCCTGCGCTTCGGCCACGACCTCGTCCTGCAGGGCGCTGTCGTCCTGCAGCCAGTCCTGCCACTGGCTCTCGCCATCCTCGCGCATCGGCACGTTGAGCGACGTGTCGCCGCCCATCGCCATGCGGCGGTTCATCGACGTGACCTCTTCCTCGGTCACGCCCAGATCGTGCGCGATCTTGGCGAGATGCTCGGGCTTGAGATCGCCGTCCTCGAACGCGTCGAGCTTCGCCTTCATCCGGCGCAGGTTGAAGAACAGCTTCTTCTGCGCGGCGGTGGTGCCCATCTTCACGAGCGACCAACTGCGCAGGATGAATTCCTGGATCGAGGCGCGGATCCACCACATCGCATAGGTGGCGAGGCGGAAGCCGCGATCGGGCTCGAACTTCTTCACGCCCTGCATCAGGCCGATATTGCCTTCGGAAATCAGTTCGCTGACCGGCAGGCCATAGCCGCGATAGCCCATCGCGATCTTCGCCACGAGGCGCAGATGCGAGGTGACCAGCTGCGCGGCCGCTTCGGGGTCGCCATGCTCCTGAAAGCGCTTCGCGAGCATATATTCCTGCTCGGGCGCGAGGATCGGGAACTTCTTGATCTCCGCGAGGTAGCGGTTGAGGCTCGCCTCACCACCGAGAGCGGGGATCGTCGCCGGGACGTTGCTTCCGCTGGCCATGGTCACTTTACTCCCTTTCTTGTGGCTTCCCCCTGTAGCGGCAGGGATGCCGGTCGACCCTCCATCCGGACGGGTCAGATACTTATACGATAAGGTTATCCATCAGTTCCTGCATGTCCGCAGGCATTTCGCTATCGAACGCCAAAGCGTGGCTATTGATAGGATGGATGAACCCCAACCGGGCCGCGTGCAAGGCCTGGCGCCGGAAACCCATGGTTTCCAATACCCCCGGTGTTCTTTTTTCGTTCTACCATAAACCGGGTCGCCAATCAACGGATGACCGATCGACGCCATGTGCACGCGCACCTGATGCGTTCGGCCGGTTTCGAGCCGGCATTCGACCAGAGCGGCCTCGTACAGCGGCTTCACCAGCGTCCAGTGAGTGACCGCGCGCTTGCCGCCCGGCTGGATGGCGATCTTCTTGCGGTTTTGCGGCGAACGCGCAAGCGGCGCGTCGACGGTTCCGCCTGACGCTTTCGGTCGGCCCGCGACGATCGCCTGGTAGCGGCGGTCGATCGAATGGTCCTTGAACTGGCGGGCGAGGCCGACATGTGCACGATCGGTCTTGGCCGCGACCATCAGGCCCGACGTGTCCTTGTCGATCCGATGCACGATGCCCGGCCGCGCGACCCCGCCGATCCCCGACAGACTGCCCTGGCAGTGATGCAGCAGCGCGTTGACGAGCGTGCCGTCGAAATTGCCCGCCGCCGGGTGGACGACGAGGCCGGCCTGCTTGTCGATCACGATCAGATGTTCGTCCTCATAGACCACGTTGAGGTCGATCGCCTGCGCCTCGTTATGCGCGGGTTCGGGTTCGGGGACGACGAGCGTGAACAGCGCCCCGCCGGGCGCCTTTTTCTTGGGATCGCGGATCAGGCCGTCGGGGCCGGTGACGTTGCCGGTGGAGATCAGCGCCTTGATCCGCTCACGCGAAAGCGTGGGGAGCGCATCCGCCAAAGCCCGGTCGAGCCGCCAGCCATCTGCCGCATCCGCGATCCGCGCTTCGAGTGTGGAAACCCCCCGGTTCATTGCGCTACGCAGATGGGCATGGGTTTGCGGATTTCAAGCTGTGTTATTGCACTAATTCAGCGCGCAGCGGCGGAGGCCGCGCCGCTGGAGGCGTGCGGGCTGTTGTTCGGGTCCGACGGGGTCGAGCGGGCGAGTGTCGCGGCCAATGTGGCGGACGACCCGGCGCGGCGGTTCGAGATCGACCCGGCGGCGCTGATCGCGGCGTTGAAGGCTGAGCGGGCGGGCGGGGAGCGCGTGATCGGATACTGGCATTCGCACCCCTCGGGCGATGCGACGCCGTCCGCTACGGACGCGGCGATGGCGGCGGCGGATGGGAAGATCTGGGTGATCGTCGCCGGCGAAGCGCTGACCGCGTGGCGCGCGGGGGGCGAGTGGGCTGCATGGGCGGTTTGAACGGGTTGAACTCACGTGAGTCTTCAATCCCCCTTCGGCCCGAGATAGTCCGCGCCGTACACCGCCTTGCGAATATCGGTGTGCAGCGTCGTGTCGAACGGGAAAGTCTGGACGAAGAACACCACCGCCATGTTGTTGGCGGGATCGACCCAGAACAATGTCGTCGCCGCGCCGTCCCAGAAGAATTCGCCGACCGCGCCGCGGTTGCGATCCGGCGTGGCGGGGCGGGCGGTGCGGACGGCGAAGTTGACGCCGAAGCCGCCGTCGATCTTGCCCATCAGCCATTCGCGTTCCTTGATCGCCGGGTCGAGCATGTCGGTCGCCATCAGCCGGATCGTCGCGGGCTTCAGGATACGCGCGCCGTCGAGCTCGCCGCCGTTCAGCAGCATCCGGGCAAAGCGCATATAATCGTCGATCGGGGCGACGATGCCCGCGCCGCCCATCGTCAGCGGGACACCGGGGAAGTTGCGCTCGCGCATCTGGGTGTCGGGCTGGCGGACGAGCCCGCCGCCCTGCTTGATATAGGTCGCGGCAAAGCGCGGGAGGCGGTCCATCGGCTGGTGCCAGGCGGCTTCGCGCATCTTGAGCGGGTCGAAGACATGCTTCTGGACATAGTCGGTGAACTTCATGCCGCTGAGGCGCTCGACCAGCAGCGCCTGAACATCGACCCCGGCGCTGTAGTGCCATTCGGTGCCGGGTTCGGACAGCAGCGGCACCTTCGCCAGACGGCGGCCGAATTCGGCCAGCGTATTCTGTGCATTGAGCGGGTCGGCGGCGACGAACGCCTTGTGCGCCTCGGTCGGGCCGGGACCATAGGCAAAGCCGGCGGTATGGCGCAGCACGTCGCGAATCGTGATCGGGCGGCTCGCGGCGCGCCACAGCGGCTTGCCATCGGGGCCGGTGCCGTCCTGCACCTGCATGTTCGCGAAGTCAGGGAGGTAGCGGGCGAGCGGATCGTCGAGCCGGAACTTGCCCTGTTCCCATAGCTGCATGAGGGCAACGCCGGTGACCGGCTTGGTCATCGAATAGATCTGGACCAAAGTATCGCGCGCGAACGGGCGGCTCGCCTCCCGGTCGGCCACCCCGCGCGTGGCGAAATGCACCTCGCGCCCGTCCTTCCACACCAGCACCGACCCGCCTACCGCGCGGCCGTCCGCGACCATCTGCGTGAGCATCGCGTCGATGCGCTTGGTGTCGAGCTTGACCGCATCGGCCGGCGCGGCGCGGGTCTGGGCGAGCGCGGGGGCCGCCGGGATCGCAAGGGTCAGTGCCGTCAACGCTGTCAGCATATGCCGCATTCAGTCTCTCCCACGTCTGTTTGCGGCGGACGCTAGCCGCGATTGGTCCAGTTGCGAAGAGGGTGTGCTTGCAGCGGCGGCGCGGGTGCGCCAAAGGGGGCGAGGAGCAATGGGAGCATCCATGAACATCTCGCCGACCGACTTTGCCAGCCTGCTCTGCTCGCGCCTGTGCCATGACCTGCTGAGCCCGGTGGGCGCGCTCAACAACGGGCTGGAATTGCTGGCGGACGAGCATGACCCGGAGATGCGCGCGCGCTGCCTGGAGCTGCTCGCGGAGAGCGCGAAGGCGAGCGCGAACAAGCTGAAGTTCTTCCGTCTGGCGTTCGGCGCGGCAGGCGGGTTCGGCGACACCGTCGACACGCGTGAGGCGCAGGCGGCGATCGACGGGCTGTTCGGCGACAACCACCGCGTGTCGATCGGCTGGATGGTCGAGGATCCGGTGCTGCCCAAGCAAGTAATCAAGGTGCTGCTCAATCTCGCGCTGATCGGCGGCGATGCGCTGGTGCGCGGCGGGCAGTTGGATATCGGTGCCGAGGCGCGCGACGACATGGTCGAGATCGTGGTGCGGGCCGAGGGGCCGCGCATCGTGCTGGACGGCGAGCTGCGCGGCGCGCTGAGTGGCGATACCGGCGATTCGCCGGTGACCCCGCGCGCGGCGGCGGCGTATCTCGTGCATCAGCTGGTGACGCAGGGCGGGGGCGAGCTGCAGGTATCGCCGCCCGACGCCGATGTGCTGCTGTTTGGGGCAGCGTTCAAGGTCAGCTGATGAGCGAAGTCCGCGTCGCGGCGCTGTATCAATTCACCCGGTTCGACGATCCGGCGGCCATTCGTGGTCCGCTGCTGGAGCTGTGCGTCGCGCAGGGGGTGAAGGGCACGTTGCTGCTGGCGCGCGAGGGAATCAACGGGACGATCGCGGGCAGCGATGCGGCGATCGACGCGGTGCTGGCGCATATCCGGGCGCTGCCCGGTTGCGCGGATATCGACGTCAAATTCTCGCACGCTGCCGTGATGCCGTTCCACCGGATGAAGGTGCGGCTGAAGCGCGAGATCGTGACGATGGGGCAGCCGGACATCGATCCGCTGGCCGGCGTCGGCCATTATGTCGCGCCGACCGAGTGGAACGACCTGATCGCCGATCCCGACACGGTGCTGATCGACACGCGCAACGATTATGAGGTCGCGATCGGCACCTTTCGCGGGGCGATCGACCCGCAGACGCGCAGCTTCAGCGAGTTTCCCGACTGGTTCCGCGCCAAGCGCGCGGAGATCGAGGCGGAGGGGCGCACGCCCAAGATCGCAATGTTCTGCACCGGCGGTATCCGCTGCGAGAAATCGACCGCGTTCGCGCTGAGCGAGGGGGTCGAGCAGGTGTTTCACCTCAAGGGCGGCATCCTCGCCTATCTCGAACAGGTGCCGCAGGACGCCAGCTTGTGGGACGGCGAGTGCTTCGTGTTCGACGAACGGGTAGCGGTGAAGCACGGGCTTGAGCTCGGCGACCATGTCCTGTGCCGGGCGTGCCGCATGCCGGTGAGCCCGGACGCGCGGGCGTCCGCGGACTATGTCGAGGGCGTAAGCTGCCCGGCCTGTGTCGGCACCCGCACGCCGGAACAGCGCGCCAGCTATGCCGAGCGGCATCGTCAGGCGCTGCTGGCGCAGGGGCGGGGCGAGGCGCATATCGGCGCGGTCTTCCCGGAGCGTGACGCTGACTGACCCGATCCTCTACAGCTTCCGCCGCTGCCCCTATGCGATCCGGGCGCGGCTGGCGCTGGCGGTGAGCGGGATCGCGGTCGAGCATCGCGAGGTGCGCTTGCGCGACAAGCCGGCGGAAATGCTGGCGGCATCGCCCAAGGGGACGGTGCCGGTGCTGGTGCTGCCCGACGGCCGCGTGATCGACGAGAGCCTAGACATCATGCACTGGGCACTGGCGCGGAACGATCCCGAGAACTGGCTGACGGGCGATGATGTTGAGCTGATCGCGGCGAATGATGGGCCGTTCAAGCATCACCTCGACCGGTACAAATATCCTGAACGGTTCGCGGCAGATGACGTGGATCACCGCGCGGCGGGGCTGGCGATTTTAGGGGATCTGGAAGCGCGGCTGGTCGAGCGGGCGTATCTGGGCGGGGAGCGGTTCGGACTGGCCGACGCGGCGATCCTCCCGTTCGTGCGGCAATTCGCCGCGGTGGACCGGGTGTGGCTCGTGGCGCAGGAGCTGCCGCGCGTGCAGGCATGGCTGGCGGCGTTTGTCGGGTCGGGGCTGTTAGAGGGAGTGATGGTGGTGCGGGAGGTTTGGGACAATGCAAAACGCTGACTAGGCCCCACCAATGTAGACAGCGTTCGACGGTGGCGGTGGCCGGAACTCCCAGCCCAACGCCGCTACGGTCGCTTTTGCGGTGTCGCGAATTTGCTCCCAAATGGGGTGCGCGATTAATGCGTCTTCGGTCCAGAAGTCGGCGTTGCTCTCGCCACTGTTCGCCAAAAGAAGATCGCCAAGTGCCTGAAGTGTCACACGGCCTTCAGCGGGCAGTTCGGCTTCGTACCCGGCAATGCCGTACAAGGCATCTTCGAGGTCGAGAGCTAGCTCGTCTGCCTTGCATACGAAATCGGGAAACAGCGCAAGTTGCACCTGCGCGGGATGCGCAAGTGCCAGAACAGCGCGCTCTAGTCTTTCCCATCGCCAGCTTTCCATGAGGCCAATCTAAGCCATCAGTTCCGGCCGGACAATTGGGTGGCGCATCCCGTCTAGCCCTCTCCCGCTTGCGGGAGAGGGTTGGGTGAGGGTCTTCTTTCTTCCTTTCCGGCTTTGGGTGACAAAGAAGAACAGGAAGAAGACCCTCCCAACCCCTCCCGCAAGCGGGAGGGGCTAAGAAGAAGGAAGGCGAGGGGCAGGGCTGGTGAAACTCACCCCTTCACATTCACCACCTGCCGCAGTCGGTGGCGGATGCGCACCAGATCCTGTTGCGCGTCCATCACCGCGCCGATGTCCTTGTAGGCGGCCGGGCTTTCGTCCAGCACGCCTTCGTCCACCCGCGCCTCGATGCCCTGCATCGCGGCCTTGTGGTCCTCCAGGCTGATCAGCTTCTTGGCCTGTCCGCGCGACATCACCCGACCGGCGCCGTGCGAGCAGGAGCAGAAGGACTCGGCGTTGCCCAGCCCCTCGACGATGAAGCTGCCCGTGCCCATCGATCCGGGGATGATCCCCAGCTCGCCCTCGCGCGCGCTCACCGCGCCCTTGCGGGTCACCCACACCTGCTCGCCGAAATGGACTTCCCGGGTCGCGTAATTGTGGTGGCAGTTGATCGCGGCCTTGTCGGTCTTGAAGCCGGGGGCGTGCTTGCGCAGCGCCTCCAGCACCCGGACCATCATCAGCTCGCGGTTGGCCATCGCGTAATCCTGCGCGAAGTGCATCGCTTCGATATAGTCATCGAACAGCTGCGACCCCTCGGTCAGGAAGGCGAGATCCTTGTCGGCGAGATGGAAGTCGAGCGTCTCCTTCACGATCGCCTCTTTGGCGGCGTTGATGAAGTAGGTCCCGATCCGGTTCCCCGTGCCGCGCGATCCCGAGTGGAGCATCACCCACACGCGTTGCTCTTCATCGAGGCATATCTCGATAAAGTGGTTCCCCCCGCCCATCGACGCGAGCTGGTCGCTGGTCTTGCCGTCCACCTTGGGATGCCTGGCGACGATCTTGCGCCAGCGGTCCTCGAACCGGTCGTACCAGGCGCGCGAAACGCTGTTCGGCGTGCTCGCCCAGCCACCCTTGGCGTGGTTGGCCGACTGGTTCGACTCCATCCCCTTGGGCACGGCCCGCTCGATCTCGGCACGCAGCGCGGCGAGATTGTCGGGCAGCTGGCTGGCGGTGAGCGAGGTGCGCACCGCCATCATCCCGCAGCCGATGTCCACGCCCACCGCAGCGGGCACGATCGCCCGCTGGGTCGCGATCACCGAACCGACCGTCGCGCCCATGCCCCAATGGACATCGGGCATCCCCGCCACATGGCGGAAGATGAACGGCAGCGAGGCGACGTTGCGCAGCTGCTGCATCGCGCCGGCCTCGAACGGACCGGCGCTGTCCCACAGCTTGAGCGGCGCGTGATGCGTCTGGTGAACGGAAAACTGGGTCATCGGTAGGTTCCTTCTAGGGGAAGGGACGCCGATTCAGGGGACCAATTGAGCGATGGTGCCGATGAAGCTGCGCCCCGGCGGGCACAGCTTGCCCGCGGGTCAGGTCGTCAGGTTGACGACGCCTCGGTTAAGGATTGCGGGCTTGCTCATGGTGCGAGGCTTTAACCGATTTGGGTGCGATCCGAAAGGGTCGAAATCTGACGCCAGGGGCGGGGGCGTCCAAGGACATGGTCGAGCGCGGTACAACCAAGGCCGCAGCGATGCCGCTCAACGCGGGAAAAGAGCGTGGCGGTGCGGCCAGCAACCAGCTCCAGTGCCTCGATATAGGCGGGGCTGGTCAGGAACTTGTCCGACCCGCGTACCCCGGTGCCGCGCCGCTCGAACAGCTCTGCATGCGCCGTATCGCTGACGATGCGATAGACGGTAGAGCGCGACACGCCGAGCATGCGGGCAAGGTCGGGCAGGGGGGATGAAGGCCCGTTCGCAATCGGCGGGCATCGTGTCGGCGCGCGCAAAGGGGGCGCTGCCCTCGGGCCGGCTGTTCAGATGAACCACGCTGGTCGTGCAGACGAAGTGGATCAGCAGCAGTTCGGCAAAGCGCAGGTCGAAATGTTTCGACGTCCCGGCCATGATGAGGAACAGGTCGAGCGCGGCGAGGATGCAACTATTGTCGCAGGTGCCCGCCCCGAGCGATCCGGGGTCGGTCGCGCCCAGCGCCTCCATCGTCGCGGCGGCGCGGCGCAGGCGGCGGCCCAGTTCCACGCACCAGATCGCGAGTTCGGCGCGCATCGGCACGGACAGCGATACGCCCCCGCTTGCGCCAATCTCCATCCAGTCGAGTTCGGCCATTTTCTGCACGTTGCGCCGGACGGTTTCGAACGGGAGGTCGAGGGAATTGGCGATCGCGTTGATCGACGGCCCGCGCGTCACCGGCAGACCGCGCATCTCGCGGTCGATCAGGTCGCGGGTGACGGAGATCAGTACCGGAACGCAGACCATGCGTGCCCGGGACAGCTCGGGAGGCAGCCTGGCCCCAAGGTCGAGCGTCGCGGCAAAGACTTCCTCCCCGACGACACGGGTGACGAGTCTGCAATTGAGACGCATTGCGTCAAGTCTGGTTGGCATCCGGTCCCCCGAAGAACCAATAGGCCGGGCCGGGCGGGACGCGAAACCTGTTGATTGCATTTTGGGTAGGGCAATTGAACGTGCGTCGATATTCCGGGATTCTACGCATTAACTTTGCACGGGATTCGAAAATTTCGTTTCGTTTCCGTTTTATACTTGGCGTGGCGTTTGCGCATTTTTGAGGGGTGGCACGGGGTGCATCCTAACCACCTGTTAACCGTCCCGATGCCATCACCGCAGGAACGTGTGGGGGCGCCCGTGGACGATCTGTTACAAGAATTCATTGCCGAGACGCGGGAAACGCTGGAGGCGCTGTCAGGTGAGATCGTCGCCTGGGAGGCACAGCCGCACGACCGCGAACGTCTCGACGCAATTTTTCGGTTCGTCCACACGGTCAAGGGAAGCTGCGGATTCCTGGATCTTCCGCGGCTCGCGCGGCTGAGTCATGCGGCTGAAGACGTGCTGGCGGATGTCCGCGCGGGCGAACGCGCTCCTGACCGGGCATTGGTCAATGCAGTGCTGGGCGTGGTCGACCGGATCGGCGAGATCGTCGAGGCGATCGACGCCGGCGCGGCACTGGACGATACCGGCGAAGATCTGCTGATCGCAGCGCTGGCCGGCGGGACTGCCGAAGTCGCGCAGCCCAGCGCTCCGGTGGCACAGCGCGCGCAGAGCCGCAGCGTGCGGCTGAACGTCGATCTGCTCGATCGGATGATGAGCGGCATGTCCGACATGGTGCTCGCGCGCAACGAGCTGTCGCGCCGCCTGCGCAGTGCCGAGGTCGATCCCCAGGTCGAGGCGGCGCTGGAGCGGATGTCGGCGACCGTCGCCGATCTGCGCGACACGGTGACGCGGACGCGGATGCAGAAGATCGACGCGCTGTTCTCCGCATTGCCCCGGATGGTGCGGGACACCGCGGCGGGGCTGGGCAAGTCGGTGCTGCTCCATGTCGAGGGCGCCGAAGTCGAGCTGGACCGCGAGATGATCGAGGTGCTGCGCGATCCGCTGGTCCATATCATCCGCAATTCGATCGACCATGGCATCGAACATCCGGTCGAGCGTCGTGCTGCCGGCAAGCGCGAGAATGGACGGCTGACCGTGTCCGCGCGGCAGTCGGGCAACCAGATCGTCGTCGAAGTGTCCGACGACGGGCGCGGCATCGATGTCGAGCGGTTGATCCGCAAGCTGGCCGATAACGGCCGCGACGAACGCGAGCTGCGGTCGCTGGGCGAACGCGCCAAGCTGGCGCTGATCTTTGAGCCGGGTCTATCGACCAAGGACGAAGTGACCGAGATTTCCGGGCGCGGCGTCGGCATGGACGTGGTCCGCGCCGCGATCGAGCAGATTGGCGGGCGGGTCGAACTGCACAACGATCCGGGCCGGGGTCTGCGCATCCTGATCCATGTCCCGCTGACCCTGTCGATCATCCCCACCATCGTGGTCGGTGCGGGTGGCCAGTCCTTTGCGATCCCGCGCCAGGCGATCGAAGAGATCGTCAGCGAGCGCAGCGACGCGATCCGCGTCGATCGCATCGGCAGCGCATGGGTGGTGACGCTGCGCGACCGTCGGCTGCCGATGATCGTGCTCGCCGACCAGTTGGGGCTGCAGCCGGTGCCTACGGGCACGCATCCGATGGTCGCGGTGGTGAGCATGGGCGAGGGCAGCTACGCGCTGCGCGTCGACGATGTGCTCGACAATGAGGAACTGGTGATCAAACCCGCGGCGCCTGCGATCATGGCTACCGGGATTTATGCCGGGCAGACACTGCCCGACAGTGGGTGTCCGATGCTGCTGCTCGATTGCGCCGGACTGGCGCGCGACGCCGGACTGCAGTTCGAGCGCGCGCGCGAGGTCGAGATCGAGGAAGAGGCCGAATTGCTCGATGACGGCGCGCTTGCCTTGGTGTTCACCGACCTTGACGGTGCGCGCCGCGCGGTGCCGCTGGAAGTCGTCGACCGGATCGAAAAGGTCGGGGCGGGGGCGATTCACCGCAGCGCGGGCCGCCTGCGCCTGACCATCGACGACCGCATCGTGCCGGTCGCGGCGGTCGAGGGTGCGGATCCCAAGCGTACCGGATCGATCCTGCGGCTGCGCGACGGGACGACCGAGATCGCCTACGCCATCGCCGAACCCGCCGATATCGTCGCGATGCCGGCCGAGATTTCACCCGCCAGCGTCCCCGGCCCGATTGCCGGCGTGGCGCTGATCGACGGCGACCCGGTCGAGATGCTCGATCCGATGTGGCTGTTCGGCGAGCATGGCGAGGAGGACGCCGACGAAGCCGCTGCACCCGTCTGTCTGCTGGGCGGTGGCGACACCGGCTGGCTGGGTACCTTTGTCCAACCGCTGCTGGAGAGTGCCGGCTATCGCGTCGTCACCGCGCTGGAACCGGGCGAGGCGGCGCAGGTCGTGCTGACGCTCGACGCCGAGCCCGAGCGCGCCGACGCAGCACCTGTTGTGCGGCTGCGCAGCCGCAAGCGCGGCGGGAATGACGGCAGCATTTATCGCTATGATCGCGAGGCGCTGCTCGGCGCGCTGGCCGATGTCGCGCGGGGAGGCGGACGATGAGCGAGCAACTCTATCTGATCGCGCATATCGCCGGGCAATCGGTGGCGATCGATGCCAACCAGGTCGAATCGGTGGTCGATATCGGCCATGTCGTCGCGGTGCCGCGCGCCGACAGCCATGTCCGCGGGCTCGCCGCGCTGCGCAGCCGGGTGGTGACGGTGATCGACACCCGCGCCGCGCTGGGCCTGGAGCCGGGCGAGAGTGTCGGTCGCGCGGTGATCACGCCTGTGGACGGCCATCATTATGCGATGCTGGTCGACGCGCTGGACGATGTCGCTCCGTTCGAACTTCAGCCGCTGGCGTCCGGCGTGCCGCTGTCCGGCATGTGGCAGCATGCGGGACGCGGGCTGATCGAGCGTGACGGCGAGCCGATCCTGACCATCGACCTGGCGGCACTGGTGCCGGGGCTGACTGCGCCGACCACGTGAGCAGGCATTAACGTCCTACTTACGTATTTCTTCCATAGTCGAGACAAGTTCCGCAGAACCGGGAAGCGTCACGTATGAAAACCTGCCTCGTCGTCGATGATTCCAAGGTGATCCGCAAGGTCGCGCGGCACATCCTCGAGACGCTGAACTTCGAAGTGCGCGAGGCCGGGGACGGTCGCGAGGCGCTTGAGGCGTGCCTGGAGGCATCGCCCGACGTGGTTCTGCTCGACTGGAACATGCCGGTGATGAGCGGAATGGATTTCCTGCGCGCGCTCAAGGACAGCGGCATCGCCGAGAAGCCGAAGGTGGTGTTCTGCACGACCGAGAACGGCATGGCCTATATCCGCGCCGCGATCGACGCGGGTGCCGACGAATATGTGATGAAGCCGTTTGACCGCGAGACGCTGGAGAGCAAGCTCCAGATCGTCGGCGTCGTCGCCTGAGGTAATCCATTCCATGTCTGGCAGCACCCTGGCGGCCGGCATCCAGCCGGATCCGCGCGACGATGTCGTTCGCATCCTGATCGTCGATGATTCAGCCGTCGCCCGTGCGGTGCTGGCCCGGATGATCGAGGGGATGCGCGGCTTTGCCGTGGTCGGGTCGGTCAGCAATGTCGCGGGCGCGCTCGCCTTTCTGGCGTCCAGCCGCGCGGACGTCATCCTGCTCGACCTGGAAATGCCCGGGGTACACGGCCTGACCGGCCTGCCCGACCTGTTGGTGGCGGGGCAGGGGGCGAAGGTGCTGGTCGTCTCATCCGCCGCCGAACGCGGTGCCGCTGCTGCCGTGCAGGCGCTGGCGCTGGGTGCCGCCGACACGCTGGTCAAGCCGGGCGTCGGCAGCTTTGCCGGCAAGTTCGCGAATACACTTGAAGAGCGGTTGACGCGCCTTACCGATCGCGGTGGCGAGCATATGGCTCCGAATGTCGCCCAGTCGATGGTGCCGCAGGAATTCGACATCGTCGCAGTCGGCGCATCGACCGGTGGCATCCATGCGCTGAGCCAGATGCTGCGCGCGATCCCGCCGAGCTTCGAGGTGCCGATCCTGGTGACCCAGCATTTGCCGGCGTCGTTCATGACCTATTTCGCCGCGCAGCTTGCGGTACTCGCCGGGCGTCCGTGCGAGGTCGCCGAGGATCATATGCGCGTTCGCCCCGGCCGGATGTTCGTTGCGCCCGGCCACGCTCATATCCGCTGCGTCCGCACCAGCGAGGGCGTCGGCATCCGCCTGAGCGACGAGCGTTCGGTCAGCGGGTGCATGCCGTCGGTCGATCCGATGCTGGAGTCGGTGGCAGAGGTCTATGGTCCGCGCGGACTGGGCGTCATGCTGTCGGGGATGGGGCGAGACGGTGCCATCGGCGCGCGCGGCCTGATCAATGCGGGGGGAGCGCTGCTGGCGCAGGATCGCGCCAGCTCAGTCGTGTGGGGCATGCCCGGTGCGATTGCGGCGAGCGCGAGCGCAGTGTTGCCCCCGACGAAATCGGGCGAATCGTCGCCAGCCACCGGCGTCCGCGCTGATGTCGGCGACTCAACCCTTTGCCTCTTCGGGCGCGATCAACGTGATCGGCGCGCTGTTGGAACAGCGCACTGGCCAGCAGATCGCGGCAAACCGCGCCTGGCGCATCGAGACCGCGCTGAAGGTCGTGCTGCGCGAACATGGGCTGGACAGCGTCGACCAGTTGATCGGTCGGCTGACCAGTTCGCGCACCGGGCCGCTGGCCGACGCGGTGGTCGATGCGCTGCTCAACAACGAAACCTCATTCTTTCGCGATGCCGGCGTCCTGGAGCTGATGGTCGAGGCTGCCGCTGCGATGGTCGCCGAGCAGCCGGGCCGCCGGTTGCGCATCTGGTCGGCGGGCTGTTCAACCGGGCAGGAGCCCTATTCGCTCGCGATGCTGTTCGAGGAGGCCTATGTCGCCCGCGGGCTTCCGATCCCCGAGATCGTTGCGACCGACGTGTCCGCCGCAACGGTCGAACGGGCGCGGTCCGGGCGTTTCTCGCAGTTCGAGATCCAGCGCGGGTTGCCGATCCGACGGATGATGACCTGGTTCGAGCAGGAGGGGCGCGAATGGGTTGTCCGCCCGGAACTGGCCCGCCGCATCCATTTCCGTCGCCACAATCTGGCGCAAGACCCCGCACCTCCGGGCAAGTTCGATCTCGTGCTCTGCCGCAACGTCCTGTTCTACTTCCCGCCGGCGATGCGCAGTCGCGCCTACCAGACGCTGCGTGGGGCGATCCGCGACGGCGGTGCCCTGTTGCTGGGGGCGGGCGAAACGGTGATCGGACAGACCGATGCATTCGTTCCGTGCAGCCTGATTCGCGGACTGTATCGCGCGGATTCTGCGCGTGAGATGCCGCTGGCCGCACGGGTCGGCTGACACCGGGGCTCAACCGGCTTGCGTTTCGGCGCGCATCGCCGCATCCCTCCGCATATGCAGGACCGGGCCGAGCTCAATATCATCGAGGCGCCTTCGCCCAATTTCAGCGACCGGCTCCTGCCGGTCAGCATGATCGTGCTGCACTATACCGGGATGCGCAGCGCCGAGGAGGCGATCGAGCGATTGCGCGATCCGGCCTTTGGCGTCTCCAGCCATTATCTGGTGGCCGAGGATGGGCAGATCGTCCGCCTGGTGCCTGAGGACAAGCGGGCCTGGCATGCCGGCGGTTCGCACTGGCGCGGCGTCACCGACGTGAATTCGGCTTCGGTGGGGATCGAGATCGTCAATCCCGGCCATGAATATGGCTATCGCCCTTATCCGGACGAACAGATCGAAGCGGTGATCCGGCTGGTCGCCGATATCAAGGATCGGTACGGCATCACGCGCGGCAATGTCGTCGGCCATTCCGACATCGCGCCGACCCGCAAGCAGGATCCCGGTGAGCTGTTCCCCTGGGGCAAGCTCGCGCGCCTGCGGCTGGCGCTGCCGCGCCCGACCAAGAATCTGATGGACCCCGGCTGGAGCGATGCGGGCTTCCTGCTCGCGCTCGAACGCTTCGGCTATGACGTGCGCGATCCGCTGGCGGCGACGGTGGCGTTCCAGCGGCGCTTTCGGCCCGAACTGATCGACGGCACGATCGATGCCGAATGCCGGATGCTGTTGCTCGCGCTGTTGCTGCCAAGACCGCAAGGCGAGGACTGATGTTTGGCAGTGTGCCCGCAGGGGCGCCGGTTCTGACCGCCGCTGCGATGCGCGTGGCGGAGGAATGCGCGATCGCCAAAGGGTCGAGCGTCACCGAATTGATGGAGCGCGCGGGGACGGGGGTCGCCGATTGGGTCCACCGACTGGCGGCGGGCAGCGAGGTGCTGATCCTGTGCGGGCCGGGCAATAATGGCGGCGATGGCTATGTCGCCGCGCGAGTGCTGGCGCAGCGGGGCGTGGCCGTGCGCGTGGTGGCGCTGGGGGAGCCGAAGACTGAGGCTGCGGGTGGGGCGCGGGCGGCCTGGAGCGGGCCGGTCGAATCGTTGTCGGGGGGCACGGCGGCTGCGCCCGTGCTGGTCGATGCGCTGTTCGGGACCGGTCTTGCGCGCGGGCTGGACCCCGCCTTGGCTGAGCTTGTGCAGCGACTGGTCGATCAGGCGCGGCTGTCGATCGCGGTCGATCTGCCGAGCGGAGTCGACACCGATGATGGCGCCGATTTCGGCCTGGCACTGCCGAACTTCGATGTGACGCTGGCGCTGGGAGCGCTCAAACCCGCGCATATGCTGCATCCGGGGGCGCAGCATAGCGGTGTGGTGCGGCTGGTCGAGATCGGGCTGGGTGTGGTCGAGGCACCGGTGCGGACGCTTGCCCGACCGGCGCTCGCAGCGCCTGGTGCACAGGCGCACAAATACAGCCGCGGGATGGTCGCGGTGGTTTCCGGCCCGATGCACGGCGCGTCGGAGCTGGCGGCGCGCGCGGCGTATCGCGCGGGGGGCTGGCTATGTGCTGCTGCTGACCGGGGGACTTCCCAGCACGCCGCACGCCATCGTCCGCCAGCGGTGGAGCGCGGAGGCACTCGACGACACACGCATCGGCGCGGTGGTGATCGGGCCGGGGCTGGGCCGCGACGACCGGGCGCGGGAAAAGCTGGATGCTGCTTTGGCGAGCGATCGACCTCTGGTGATCGATGGCGATGCACTGCATCTGCTCGACCTCGCCGCGCTCAGGGATCGCGCTGCGCCGGTGGTGCTGACGCCGCACACGGGTGAGTTCGAAGCGCTGTTCGGCGCTGGGCCGGGGAGCAAGATCGACCGCGCGCAGGATGCCGCGCGGCGGGCCAACGCGGTTGTCGTGTTCAAGGGCGCGGACACGGTCATTGCTGCGCCCGATGGCCGTGCCAATGTTGCAGCAATCGGCAGCTCTTGGCTGTCGGTCGCCGGGACCGGCGATGTGCTCGCGGGGGCGATTGCCGCGCAACTGGCGAAGGGTAGCTGGGACCTGTTCGGCGCTGTCGGTGCGGGCGTGTGGCTGCATGGCGAGGCAGCGCGCATCCTCGACCGTTGTTTCCTCGCCGACGAACTGGCGGATGCGCTCCCGCACGCCTATGAGCGTGCGCGATGAATGATGACGAGATGATCGTGCGCGTCGCCGCGCGCGGGGACGGGGTGACAGCGGACGGCCGCCATGCCGCGCTGGCGGCACCCGGGGACCGGCTGCGCACGGATGGCAGCATCGAGCGCGGGCCACGCCATGCGGAGCCGCCGTGCCGTCATTTCCCCGAATGTGGCGGGTGCCAGCTCCAGCACCTCGACGACGCGGCCTATGCCGAATTCCTGACCATGCGGATTTCGGGCGCGTTGGCACAGCATGGCCTGACCGCCGAAATTCGCGCGCCGCTGCTGTCGCCGCCGCGCACCCGGCGGCGCGCGACGCTCCACGCCGAACGGCGCGGGCGGCAGGTGCATCTGGGCTTTACCGAACAGGCGAGCCACCGGCTGATCGACATCCAGCAATGCGAGATTCTCGATCCGTGGCTGTTCGCGCTGCTCCAGCCGCTGCGCGGGCTGCTCGCGTCGCATCTGCCCGCGAGCCGCCGGGTCAATGTCCATATGGCGCTGACCGATCAGGGGCCGGACATCCTGGTCGAGGGGCTGGTGACCGACAGTTTGAAGGCGGTCGAGGCAGTGACCGGTTTCGCGATGCGCCACGCGCTCGGCCGGCTCAGCGTCGATGACGGGCTGGGGCCGGAGGCGCGCTGGGAACCCGATCCGGCAACGGTGACGTTCGGCGGGGTCGCGGTCCCGTTCCCGCCCGCCAGCTTCCTCCAGGCGACGCCCGAGGGCGAGTCGGCGTTGGTCGGCGCGGTGCGCGAGGCAGTCGGTGGAGCGAAGTCGATCGCCGACCTGTTTGCGGGCCTCGGCACTTTCACCTTCGCGATGGACCCCAAGGCCAAGGTCTATGCGGGCGAGGGCGCGCGCGACGCGATCCTGTCATTGAAGGCCGCCGCCGGGCGGGCGCAGCGCCAGGTCTTCGCCGAGCATCGCGACCTGTTCCGCCGCCCGCTGACCGCGAAGGAACTCGACCTGTTCGACGCGGTGATCCTCGATCCGCCACGCGCGGGGGCAAAGGAACAGGCGGTCGAGCTGGCGGTGAGCAAGGCACCGGTGATCGCCTATGTCTCGTGCAATCCCGCGACCTTCGCGCGCGATGCCGAAGCGCTGGTCAAGGGCGGCTATCGGCTCGACTGGGTGCAGCCGGTGGGGCAGTTCCGCTGGTCGACCCATGCGGAGCTGGCGGCGCGGTTCAGCCGCTAAGGATAATCCGCCTTCACGAAATACAGCCCGTCCGACGGCGCGTTGAGGCCGAGCCGGGCGCGGTCCTTTGCCTCCAGCGCGGCGCGCAGGTCGTCGGCGCTCCACTGCCCGCGGCCGACCATCGACAGGCACCCGACCATCGACCGCACCTGATGATGCAGGAAGGATCGCGCCGAAGCGTGGATCGCGATCTCCTCGCCCGTCCGCATCACGTCGAGCCGGTCGAGCGACTTGAGCGGGCTGGCCGACTGGCAATGGACCGATCGGAAGGTGGTGAAATCATGCGTCCCCACCAGGATCTGCGCGGCATCGTGCATCGCGTCGGCGTCGAGCGGGTGGGGGACGCGCCATTTCAGCCCCTTGTCGAAGGTCAGCGGCGCGCGGCGGGTGACGATGCGATAGACATAATGGCGCGCGATGCAGGAAAAGCGCGCATGCCAGTCGTCCGGCACCACCTCGCACGCCAGGATCGCGACCGGCACGGCGCGCAGATGCGCATTGAGCGCCTCCATCAGCCGGAACGGGGCGATGTCCTTTTCGATTTCGGTATGCGCGCGCATGCCGAGCGCATGGACCCCGGCATCGGTGCGCCCGGCGGCATGGACCAGCGCGTCCTCCCCGGTAATGCCGTGCAGCGCATCCTCGATCGCGCCCTGAACGCTGGGGCCGTGATCCTGATACTGCCAGCCCATGAAGGGGCGGCCGTCATATTCGATGGTCAGCGCAAAGCGGGTCACAGCCGGGTTCCGGGGGATCGGGAAGCCGTTGAGCAACTCGCGCGTGGTGACCACGCCGCGCCCGGCGCGCTGGACGAGGGTGGGGCGGATGGCTCCGCTGGCGCAGGCGATGGTGAGGTCTCCGTCCATTACCATACCGTCACCCTGGCTTTCGCTGAGGTGGCGGACAGTAGCAGCCAGCACGCGGATGCGCTCGCCGGCAAACTCGAACCATGCACCGGGCGGATTGAACGCGAGGATCTGCCGCAGCACCGCGTCGGCGGGCTGGTCGAAGTCCAGCCGCGTCTCGGCCTTGTCGATCTTAGAGGCGTAGGTGACGCCATCCTCGGCCTGAGCCACCGCCGGATGTCCGTCAAAATCGGCCAGCACCTCCACCATCAGCCGCGCGCCCATCTCCGCCAGTTCGGCAGTCAGCTCGCCGGCAGTCTTGCCCGCAACCGGCGTGCGCCCCTCCAGCCGCACCGGGCCGGTGTCGAGCCCGGCCTCCATCTGCATGATCCCGACGCCGGTTTCCGCATCGCCTGCCAGAATCGCCCGCTGAATCGGCGCCGCACCGCGCCAGCGGGGAGGAGCGAGGCGTGGACGTTGAGGCAGCCCAGGCGCGGGGCCTCCAGCACGCTCACCGGCAGGATCAGTCCATAGGCGGCGACCACCGCGACATCGGCGTTCAGCGCGGCGAAGGCGGCGACGGCCTCCGCGTCCTTCTTGAACGACAGCGGCGTGCGGACTTCGATCCCCAGTTCCTCCGCGCGGGCGTGGACGGGGGAGGGAGTCAGCGCCTTGCCGCGCCGCCCGCCGGGGCGTAGCGGCTGACTGTACGCCGCGACGATAATATGGCCCGCCCCGACCAGCGCATTGAGGGTCGGCACCGCGAAATCGGGGGTGCCCATGAAGATGATCCGCATGGGGTGGCCCTGTAGCGCCATTGCAGCGGGTTGCGCCAGTCACCCTCACCCTCCCTCCCTCTCCCAATGGGAGAGGGAGGGAGGCACGAAGCGCCGGAAGGGTGAGGGTGACTGGCGTTCGTGATATGTCTCGACTACATCCCGCCCATGGCATCGCCCGAGATCGAAACCCTCACCCAAGCCCTGTCGCGGCTCCCCGGCCTTGGCCCGCGATCGGCGCGGCGGGCGGTGCTGCATCTGCTCAAGAAGCGCGAGACCGCTCTCGACCCGCTGCTGCGCGCGCTTGAGGCGGTGAGCGAACGGCTCGCGACCTGTTCGATCTGCGGCAATGTCGACACGTCGGACCCGTGCGCGATCTGCGCCGATCCGCGCCGGGACACGCGGCAGCTGTGCGTGGTCGAGGAAGTGGCGGATCTGTGGGCGCTGGAACGCTCGCGCCTGTTTCCCGGCAAATTCCATGTGCTGGGCGGCAAGCTCTCGGCGCTCGACGGGGTGCGGCCCGAAGACCTCGCCATCGACAGCCTCGTCACCCGCGTCGCAGGGGGTGGAGTGGACGAGGTGGTGCTCGCGATGAACGCCACGCTGGAGGGGCAGACGACCGCGCATTACATCGCCGAGCGGCTCGAGGGCTATCCGGTCCGGCTGACCCAGCTGGCGCACGGCCTGCCGGTCGGCGGCGAGCTGGATTATCTCGACGAGGGCACGCTGGCCCAGGCGCTGCGCGCGCGGCGGCCGGTTGCCTGATCACACTGATCGGAAATCTGCGGGTCGCGCGTAATTGACCCCGCCCGGGCCAACACCTAAATTGGCGCGATGGCTATTCTCCCTATCGTCGAAGTTCCCGATCCGCGTCTCAAGACCGTCTCCACCCCCGTCGAGAAGGTCGATGACGAGTTGCGCGCGTTGATCGCCGACATGTTCGACACCATGTACGATGCGCCCGGCATCGGGCTCGCCGCGATTCAGGTCGGCGTGCCGAAGCGCGTGATCGTGATGGACTTGCAGGAGGAGGAAGACGAAGAAGGCAAGCCGATCAAGGCCCCGCGCGTCTTCATCAACCCCGAAATTCTCGACCCCGCGGACGAGATGAACACCTATACCGAGGGGTGTCTGTCGGTCCCCGACCAGTTCGCCGATGTCGACCGTCCCGCCACCTGCCGGGTCAAGTGGCTGGACGAACAGGGCGCGGCGCATGACGAGGTGTTCACCGGCCTGCTCGCGACCTGCATCCAGCATGAGATGGATCACCTCGAGGGGATCGTGTTCCTCGACCACCTCTCGCGGCTCAAGCGCCAGATGCTGATGAAAAAAGCTGGAAAAAGCACGCCGTCTGGCGGCTTGAACGTTAAGCTGGGCCAATTCTTTCGTCACCCCGGGTCAAGCCCGGGGTGACGAAATGGTCAGGCGCTCCACCCGCCGTTCGACAGCGCCGCGATCCGCGCCCGCGCCGCGCGATATTCCGCGTCCAGCCGGTCGACGAACTCCGCCACCGGCTGCACCGCGTGCACCGCGCCGATGCCCTGGCCCGAACCCCAGATGTCGCGCCACGCCTTCGCCTTCGAATTTCCGCCCGATCCGAAATTCATCTTGCTCGGATCGCTTTCGGGCAGATTGTCGGGGTCGAGCCCCGCCGCCTCGATCGAACGGCGCAGATAGTTGCCGTGCACCCCGGTGAACAGATTGGTATAGACAATATCGGACGCGCCGCTGTCGACGATGCCCTGCTTGTAGCTCGCTTCGGCATTCGCTTCCGCCGTCGCGATGAACGGCGATCCGATATAGGCGAGGTCGGCGCCCATCGCCTGTGCGGCCAGGATTGCGCCACCATTGGCGATCGATCCCGACAGGATGACCGGGCCGTCGAACCAGGCGCGCGTTTCCTGAACGAACGCGAAGGGGCTGAGCTGCCCGGCATGGCCGCCCGCGCCGGTGCAGACCAGGATCAGGCCGTCCGCGCCCTTTTCCACCGCCTTGTGCGCGAACCGGTCGTTGATGACGTCGTGCAGCGTGATGCCGCCCCAGCTGTGCACCGCCTGATTCAGCTGCTCCTGAGCGCCGAGCGAAGTGATGACGATCGGCACCTGCCACTTGCCACAGGTGGCGAGATCGGCCTCGAGCCGGTCGTTCGAGCGGTGGACGATCTGATTGACCGCGAACGGGGCGGCGGGGCGACCGGGATTGTCGCGGTTCCACGCGGCCAGTTCCTCGGTGATCTGGTGAAGCCACTCGTCGAGCTGGCTCTGCGGCCGCGCGTTGAGCGCGGGAAAGGAGCCGACGATGCCGGCCTTGCACTGGGCAATGACCAGTTCGGGACCGGAGACGATGAACAGCGGCGACCCGATCACGGGCAGCCGCAGGCGATCGAAGAGAGCGGGCAGGGCCATACCCGTTTCATAGACGAACCGAATGGGGTGTCCAGATGCTTTACGTAAACGGCAAGGGTGGGCGTACCGGAAATTCGATTCTAGCCGATTTGTCGCAGCCCCGCCCGAAACCGCCCCTGCCGCTCGGCATAATTCTGTGCCGAGAACAGCAATCCCGCGCGCGTCGTCGCGTCCACCTCTCGGATCGCGCGGGCGGGGCTGCCGACGATCAGGCTGCCGGGCGGAAATTCCTTGCCCTCGGTCACCAGCGCGCCGGCGCCGATCAGGCAATCGTCGCCGATCACCGCGCGATTTAGGATGATTGCCCCCATGCCGACCAGCACACGGTTGCCGATCGTGCAGCCGTGCAGGATGGCGTGATGGCCGATCGTGCAATCCTCGCCCACGGTCAGCGGCACGCCGGGGTCGGAGTGGAGCATCGCCCCCTCCTGAACATTGCTGCGCGCGCCGAGAATGATCGGGGTGTTGTCGGCGCGGATCACCGCACCGAACCACACGCTTGATTCCGCCGCCAGCCGCGCATCGCCGATCACATCGGCACTCGGTGCGACCCAGGCATCCGGGTCGATCTGCGGCGCGACGTCTTCAAAGGCATAGATCGGCATATGGCTCTCCCGGTCGGCGGCAAAATCGTTCCGATGCGGAACGTCCGGCGGTTTCAACCGTAGTGCCTTTAACTCGGCAATGCCGAGACGGATATGGGAGACACAAGATGATCAACCTGATCGTATTGCTGATCGTCGGTGGCGTGCTGGGCTGGCTGGCCAGCATCGTGATGCGCACCGATGCCCAGCAGGGCATTTTCCTCAACATCGTGGTCGGAATCGTGGGCGCGCTGCTCGCGGGCTTGCTGATTGCGCCGATGATCGGTGGCGGCACCATCACCCAAGGGTCGTTCAGTGCGACCTCGCTGCTGATCTCGTTCCTGGGCGCGGTCGTGCTGCTCGGGATCGTCAATCTGGTTCGCCGCGGTTCGGTCCGCTAACGGACACGTCCCTCCAACCTTCCCAAGCCCCTTGCGGGGTGGCCTATGGTCGCCCCGCGATTTTTTAAAGTGCCGGAAGGCCCGGGACCGCGACGCCAAAGGCGAGGGCGATGCCCACTGCACCGCACAAGATTGCAAGCGTCGACGACATCGAGAACAGACCCCAGCCGACGGCGGTGACCATCGCGGGGTTGGGCCGGGCGGCGCGGCGGTTCTGCTCCGCGGAAATCAGCACAAATGCCGACAAAAGCCCGTAGATGAACACCGAAAATTCAAGCATGCTATTCTGATCCCGCCCCCGGAAGCCGATCGGAGCTTATCGCCCATTGGTTAATGCTTCAACGGCTCGGGCACTGCATTTGCCGCAATGCAGCGTGAATTCGTCGCATTGCAACGTCCGCCCATCGCCATGAAAAGGGGCCGTGCAACGCATGTCGCACGACCCCTGTTCCCGACCTAGCCGATCAGAAGCGGAAGCCGACGCCGATCAGGCCCTGATGGCGGCTCACATCCTGCTCATAGTCCGAATAGCGATATTCGACCTTCACGGTGACGCCCGACGCCAGGCGATGTTCGGCACCAGCGCCGACGCGGAAGCCGTCAAGATTCTCGTGATCCGAAAAATCGGCACCCGGAGCAGCGGCACCGCCGACATAATCGACATCAACGCGCGCGTTGGTGTAGCCACCCTTCACATAGGCGAGCGAGGATCCGCCGACCTTGATGCCCGCGCGCGCGCCCGCATACAGGTCGCGACTTGCCTTGGTGCACAGCGAGTCCGAAGCGACGAGGACCGCGGTTTCGCAATAATCGGTGTTGCTCTCGGCTGCTTCCAGCTCGATGCCGACAACGGCCTTGCCCAGATCGACGTCATAGCCTGCGGTGACGCCATAGATGATGCCGGTTTCGTCCGGGCCATCGGTGTTGACCTGTTCCATGCCGGTGAAGACCGAGATGCTGGGGCCGGTGAAGCTGTCGGCGTCCTGCGCGAAAGCGGGGGTCGCACAGGTGGCAGCGGCGAGCGCCGCGATGGTGAGGATACGCATGTTACATCCCTTATTATGTTATGTTGCGCCTGCGAATGAGCAGGCGCGGCGGATGTAGGAGCGCGAATCTGAACGGCAATGATATACAGAGCGGACTGGTAACAATTTTCCGATAGTGTTGCGCTAATGTAACACACTAACACGCAACAAAGTTGAAAGTCGGTTCAGGTTCGCTTGACCACGCTTACCGCCCGCGACTATCGCGCCCCTATTGGGCTTAGGAGAGACTCGCGGCGATGAAGAAGCTGTACCCGAATGCCGAGGCGGCGCTGGAAGGGCTGTTGTACGACGGCATGACGATTTGCGCTGGTGGCTTCGGCCTTTCCGGCATTCCCGAGCGGCTGATCGACGCGATCCAGGCCGCCGGAACCCGCGATCTGACCATTGCCAGCAACAATGCAGGGATCGACAATGAGGGCCTGGGCAAGCTGCTGCGCAGCCGTCAGGTCCGCAAGATGATCTCGTCCTATGTCGGCGAGAACAAGGAGTTCGAGCGGCAATATCTGAGCGGCGAGCTGGAAGTCGAATTCTGTCCCCAGGGCACGCTGGCCGAGCGCTGCCGCGCGGGCGGGGCCGGCATCCCCGGCTTTTACACCAAGACGGGCGTTGGCACGAAGGTGGCCGAGGGCAAGGAGGTCAAGGTGTTCGACGGGCAGGAATACATCCTGGAGCGCGGCATCCGCGCCGACCTGGCGATCATCAAGGGGTGGAAGGCGGACGAGGCGGGCAACCTGATCTTCCGCAAGACCGCGCGCAACTTCAACCAGCCGATGGCGACCGCGGCCAACATCTGCGTCGCCGAGGTCGAGGAAGTGGTGCCGGTCGGCAGCCTCGACCCCGACCAGATCCACCTGCCCGGCATCTATGTGAAGCGGATGATTGTCGGCGCGCCCTACGACAAGAAGATCGAGTTCCGCACCGTCCGCCAGCGCGCGGACAGCGACGCGGCGTGAGCCGCTTGCGCGCCTTGCTGACGCTTGGCGCGGCGGGGCTGCTGTGCAGTGGATGCGTCGCGGCGGCGATTCCGGTGGTAGCCGGAGCGGCGATCGGCGGCAACGCGCTGGCCAAGCGCGAGGCAGCGTTAGAGAAGGAGCGTGAGGCGGGTGTCTCCGCACCGTCAGCCGCGCGCGACGAAGCGCCGCCGCCGCTGGCGACCCAGCAGGCGCGCGACCTCATGCGCGAGTTGGAGGGCGCGAAGGCGGTTCCGCAGGGTACGCCATTGCCGGCCGCGTTGCCGAGTCCGGGCGGGCCGCCTGTCGCGGGCGGGCTGCCGGCGCCGACCACGCGGCCCGGTCCCGCTCGATCGGGCGAGACGGCCGCGCGCAGCCTCCAGGCGTATCAGGCGCTTTGGACCTATGTGGACGGCCAGGTCGCGGCCCGGCGCGGCGGCGTGACGCCCAAGTCGGTGGTCCTTGTTCCGGGGGCAGACCTCGAAGCGCCGCGCTACGAGCCTTGCGGGTCAAAGCCGCTCGCCATCCTCTTCGACCTCGACGAGAATGACGAAGGGGGCGATCGCGATGCGCGGTGGCGGCGGTGGAGGGGAGATGGCAGCGACCAGCTGGTCGCGGTTCCCGGCGCGGTTGAGGGGATCGAGGCAGCGCGCCGCGAGGGCGTGGAGGCGATCTTCATGAGCGCGCGGGAGCAGGCGGGTGCGCCGGACGCAGCCCGTTTGCTCGACCAACTCGGCCTGGGCCCGGTTGTTCCGGGAACGACGCTGTTCCTGCGGGGTGGCGTACCGGAGATGACCGGCGATCAGGTACGGCACAGCGTCGCCAAGCGGTATTGCGTCATCGCGATCGTCGGCGACTCTTTGAGTGAGTTCAGCGACCAGTTCGACCGGCGCGATGCCATGCAACGCCCGATTGCGGCCACCGAGACGATGATCGCCCCCCTTTGGGGCGCAGGATGGTTCCTGCTGCCCAACCCGGTGCGCAGCACCGCGACCCCGACAACCGAATTGCCCAAGGAGTAGGATTATGCCCTGGACCCGCGATGAAATGGCCGCGCGCGCCGCGAAGGAACTGAAGGACGGATATTACGTCAATCTGGGCATCGGCATTCCGACCCTGGTCGCGAACCACATCCCCGAGGGGGTCGAGGTGACGTTACAGTCGGAGAACGGGATGCTCGGCATCGGCCCGTTCCCCTATGAAGGCGAGGAAGACCCCGACCTGATCAACGCGGGCAAACAGACGATCAGCGAACTCCCGCAATCCGTCTATTTCGGGTCGGAGCAGAGCTTCGCGATGATCCGCGGCGGGCATATCGACCTGACCGTGCTGGGTGCGATGGAAATCAGCGAGACCGGCGACATCGCCAACTGGATGATCCCGGGCAAGATGATCAAGGGCATGGGCGGCGCGATGGACCTGGTCGCCGGGGTCAAGAAGATCATCGTGGTGATGGAGCACAACGCCAAGGACGGCAGCCCCAAGTTCATCCCCGAATGCACGCTGCCGCTGACCGGAAAGAATGTCGTCGACATGATCATCACCGATCTGGCGGTGTTCCAGCGTCCCGACCATGACTCGCCGTTCCGCCTGATCGAGCTGGCCCCCGGCGTGACCGAGGACGACCTCGCGGCGAAGACGACGGCGCATTATGAGGTCGCATTGGCGGCGGCATAACCTCCAATTCCTTCCCCAGCTCGCTGGGGGAGGGGGACCGCCGCAAAGTGGTGGTGGAGGGGCCGCCCCGCAGAGGGCGGAATTTCGCCGAGCTGCCCACGGCCCGCTGTGCGGCCGCCCCTCCGTCGGCACTTCTTGCTGCCATCTCCTCTGCGGGGCAGGGGAGGGATGCGGCTACCCCCGCCGCGCCGCCTGTCGAAACAGCGCCGCCGAGACCAGCCAGAGTGTCCCGAAAAAGACGGTGACCCCGATCGGAAATCCCTGACCCGTCAGCCAGATATAGAGCATCACGCCCAGCTGGGCCGCCGCGGCGAGCGCCGCTGCAATCGCCATGAAGCGCGCGCGAAACCCGCCCAGCAAGCTGCCCGCTACCGCGACCAGCGGGACCAGGAAGAACAGCGCGTTGACCGGGTTGTCCTCATTCCCGACGATCCCGACCGCCAGGTTGATCCAGATCGTCAGGAACGACGCGGCGAGCGCGATGCCGACCCCTGCGCGATAGGATGACGACGGATTGGCGCGCACCGTCAGTTCGACCGCCAGCCCGACGCTGCCGAATATCAGCGCCGCGAAGACAAAGTCGCCGACCGTCCAGTTGACCTCATCGGTAAACCGCATCGCGATCGCCGGGGTCAGCATCAGCGCGGCGATCCCGCCCCATCCGATCAGCCGCCACGGGTTGCGCCACATCCCGCCACTCTTCGCTTGTTCAACCACTTGCTTGTCTCCATGAATTGCTGATGCCACTCCATCGCCCGAAACGGGGGGTGAGCGGCATGAGCAGGATCTGAGGCTTCGCTGAAATCGACATGGACCCCGTCATCTATCGTTTCGCGGGCTTCGAGCTCGACAGCGCCGAGCGCCAGCTGCGCCGCGACGGGGCGGAGGTCGCGCTCAATGCGCGCTATCTTGACGCGCTGATCCTGCTGGTGCGCGAGCGTGGGCAGTTGGTTACGAAGGACCGGTTCATGGACGCGGTGTGGCGCGGCATCCCGGTGACCGACGAGGCGCTGACCCAGTGCATCCGCACGCTGCGGCGGACGCTGGGCGACGAGGCCGGCGATCCGCGCTTCATCGCTACGGTGCCGAAATTCGGCTATCGCTTCGTCGGCACGGTCGAGGGGGAAGATGCGCCGTCGCCGCTCCCGCCAACGCCAGCGGTGCTCGACGCGGCGCTCGTGCAGTCGCTGATCTGGCGCATGGGCGCGACCGGCACCGCAGGCGCGGTCGCGGCGGGTGTCATCGGCGGGCTGGCCTATGGCGTGCTCGGCGCGACGCTGGCGGTGCCGGTGCAGAGCGGCGTGCTGTCGATCGTGCTGGTGCTGGCGTGCATCACCATCGCCGTCGCCGCGATCGGCGGCGGCGCGGTGGCGTTTGGCATCGCAGCGGGGGTGCACCGTGGCGGGACCCCGCTGGCGATTCTTGGCGGCGCGCTGGCGGGACTGGTCGTCGGGGCGGTGGCAAAGTTGCTCGGCATCGACGCATTCGCCCTGCTGCTCGGGCGTGCGCCGGCAGGGATTACGGGCGCGCCCGAGGGGCTGGCGCTGGGCGGCGCGGTGGGGCTCGCCTACTGGATCGCCGCGCGGCGTCGCGGATCGGATGCGCGCTTCGCCGGGCTGACCGGCGCGGGTTGCGGTGCACTTGCAGGGCTCGTCATCGCGCTGCTCGGCGGACGGCTGCTCGCGGGCAGCATCGACGTGCTGACCCAGACGATGGACGGAGCACGGCTCGACCTAGGCCGGATCGGCGCGTTGCTCGGCGAAAGCGGCTTCGGACTGCGCAGCCGCGTGCTGACCGGCGTGCTGGAGGGCGCGCTGTTCGGCGGACTGACCGTCGCGGGGCTGTGGCGCGGGAGCACGCGATAGTGAATGTCCTGCTCACCGGTTCGTCGGGCTGGCTCGGCCGCTTCCTCGCGCCGATGTTGCGCGCGGAGGGACATGAAGTCACCGGCCTCGACGTCGCGCCGGGAGACGATACCGATGTGATCGCGAGCGTCGCCGACCGGAGCGCGATCGACCGGGTCTTTGCCGAACGCGGGATCGAAGCGGTGATTCATGGCGGCGCGCTGCACAAGCCCGACATTGCACGCTATTCCAAACGGGCATTCGTCGACGTCAATGTGACCGGCACGCTCAACCTGCTCGAGGCAGCGGTCGCGGCGGGGCATGACCGGTTCGTGTTCACCTCGACCACATCGCTGATGATCAGCCAGTCGATCCGCGACGAGGCGGGCGACGCGGCGGTGTGGCTCGACGAGGCCAGCGGCCCGATCGAACCGCGCAACATCTATGGCGCCACCAAGTTCGCGGCGGAGCAATTGTGCCGCCTGTTCCATGCCGAGCATCGTCTGAACTGCATCGTGCTGCGCACTGGGCGCTTCTTCCCTGAGGATGACGATACGCACAGGCATCCGCCGGGCGAGAATCTCAAGGCGAATGAGCTGCTCAACCGTCGCCTGACCGTCGAGGATGCGGCGCGCGCGCATGTCGCTGCGCTGGTCAAAGCACCCGAAATCGGGTTCGGCACCTACATCGTCTCCTCTCCCACTCCATTCACGCGCGACGAAGCCGCTGCGCTGAAGCACGATGCCCGCGCCGTGATTGCGCGTCACTTTCCTGATGCCGAGGCGCTCTATGCTGCGCGCGGCTGGGCGCTGCCGCAGCAGATCGGTCGGGTCTATGACAGCGGACGCATCCAGCGCGACCTGGGTTTCGCGTTCGATACCGGGTTTGCGCAGGTACTCGACGCCTTGCGCGCTGGTGCCCCGTTGCCCTTCGCACATGACGCTGATTATGTGTCGCCGCAGGAGAGTGCCCGGCAGCGCGCATGAAGCCGCGCTTCGCCTCAGAAAATGTCGCCTGCGCTTGCCCCGGCGCAACAAAGGCGTAAGGGGGCGGCATCATGGCCAGCAAACCGCTTACGCTTTACGAGAAGATCTGGGCCGCGCACGTCGTCGAACGGCGTGAGGACGGCACCTGCCTCATCTATATCGACCGCCACCTCGTCCATGAGGTGACCAGCCCGCAGGCGTTCGAGGGGCTTCGCGCCAATGGCCGTCGCGTGCGCCGTCCCGACCTGACGCTCGCCGTGCCCGATCATAACCTCCCCACCACCGCGCGGATCGATGCGGCGGGCAACCGGCTGCCGATCGCCGACCATGAGAGCGCGCAGCAGCTCGCCGCGCTCGAGCGCAACGTCGCCGAATTCGGCATCGACTATTTCGGCGCGACTGCGCCGGAACAGGGGATCGTCCATGTCGTCGGGCCGGAACAGGGCTTTACCCTGCCGGGCACGACCCTGGTGTGCGGCGACAGTCATACCTCGGCGCATGGCGCGCTGGGCGCGCTCGCCTTCGGCATCGGGACGAGCGAGGTCGAGCATGTGCTCGCGACCCAGACCCTGCTGCTCAGCCAGTCCAAAACGATGGAAATCCGCGTCGATGGCACGCTCGGCTATGGTGTCAGTGCCAAGGACGTGATTCTGGCGATCATCGGCAAGACGGGAGCTGCGGGCGGCACCGGCTACGTCGTCGAATATACCGGCGATGTGATCCGCAGCCTGTCGATCGAGGGGCGGCTGACGGTCAGCAACATGTCGATCGAGGGCGGTGCGCGCTCCGGCCTGATCGCGCCGGACGAGACGACCTATGCCTATCTGAAGGGCCGCCCGATGGCGCCCAAGGGCGAGCATTGGGATAAAGCCTTGGCATGGTGGCGGTCGCTGCCGACCGATCCGGGCGCGATCTATGATCGCGTGGTGACGTTGCAAGGCAGCGATATTGCCCCTTCGCTGACCTGGGGAACGAGCCCCGAGGATGTCGTGCCGATCACCGGCGTCGTCCCCGATCCGGAGAGCTTCGCCGACCCGTCGAAACGCGTCGCGGCGCAGAAGTCGCTCGACTATATGGGCCTGACCCCCGGCACGCGGATGCAGGATATCGCGGTCGAGAATATCTTCATCGGCAGCTGCACCAACAGCCGGATCGAGGATCTGCGCGCCGCCGCCGCCGTGGTGAACGGACGCAAGGTCGCCGACGGCGTGCGCCAGGCGCTGATCGTCCCCGGCTCGGGCCTGGTCAAGCGCCAGGCCGAGGCCGAGGGGCTCGACCGCATCTTCACCGCCGCCGGTTTCGAGTGGCGTGAACCGGGCTGTTCGATGTGTCTCGCGATGAACCCGGACAAGGTGCCGCCGGGCGAGAGATGTGCTTCCACTTCCAACAGAAATTTCGTAGGACGGCAGGGTCCGGGAGCGCGTACCCACCTCGTCTCGCCCGCAATGGCGGCGGCGGCGGCGGTGACTGGCAGACTGACGGACGTGCGGGACCTGATGGGGGTCTCAACCGGGGGATGACCTGTGAAGCGCGTTTTGGTGGCATTGATCGCAGGCACGATCTTGAGCGGCGCGGCGGCGGTCTATGCGACCACCAACTTCACCGTCGGCGAAGCGCGGGCCAGCGCACAGGTGACTGCGCCGGTGCGCTGAGCGCGCCGGACAGGCCTTTCATTTTTCGCGGGCGGACAGCCGGGCGGCGTGGTGACGCTGGCCGCGATGTCATGCGCCCGCTAGACAGCTGGAGCTGAACCATGGACCCTGTCCGCAAGGTCGAAGGACGCGCCTACCCCTGGGGCGCCAAGAATATCGACACCGACATCATCATCCCCGCGCATTGGCTCAAGACGATCAGCCGCGAGGGGCTGGGCAAGGGCGCGTTCGAGAGCGTCCGCGCGCAGCCGGGCAACATCTTCGACGACCCCGCTTATGCCGGGTCGCCGATCCTGATCGCGGGCGACAATTTCGGATGTGGGTCGAGCCGCGAGCATGCCGCATGGGCATTGAAGGACATGGGCATCACCGCGGTGATCGCGCCGAGCTACTCCGACATCTTCTCCGGCAATGCGTTCAAGAACGGTATCGTCGCGGTGGTGCTGCCACAGGACGCGATCGACCGGCTGATCGAGGTGGCGAAGACCGATCCCGTCACCATCGATCTTGAAACGATGACCGTCACGACGCCCTATCAGGACCGCTTCGCGTTCGAGATGGACCCGTTCCGCCGCGATTGCCTGATGCAGGGGCTGGACGAGGTCGGGCTGACGCTGGCAAAGGATACCGTGATTTCGAAATTCGGATCGATGGTCGCCGCAGAGCGACCGTGGATCGGTAAGGAGAGCGGTGATGCGGGCCTTGTTGTCGAAGGAAGTGGGCGGACCTGAAACTCTAACCATGGGCGAGCTGCCGGACCCGGTGGCCAAGCCCGGTGAGGTGGTGGTCGCGGTCAAGGCGTGCGCGATCAACTATCCCGACGTCATCATCATCGAGGACAAGTACCAGTTCAAACCCCCGCGCCCCTTCGCGCCGGGCGGCGAGATTGCGGGCGTGGTCGAGGCGGTGGGCGAGGGGGTCGAAGACCTCAAGCCCGGCGACCGCGTACTGGGATCGACCGGCTGGAACGGCCTGGCGGAAAAGGTCGCGGTCGAGCGCCGCCGCCTCTACCGCCTGCCCGAGGGCAAGAGCTTCGAACAGGGCGCGTCGCTGCTGATGACCTATGGCACCAGCATCCACGCGCTGCTCGATCGCGGGCATTTAAAGGCCGGCGACACGCTGCTAGTGCTCGGCGCGGCGGGCGGGATCGGCCTGTCGGTGGTCGAGCTGGGCAAGGCGTTCGGCGCGCGCGTCGTCGCGGCGGTGTCGAGCGCGGAAAAGGCGGCGGCCGCCAAGGCGGCGGGCGCGGACGAAACCGTGATCTATGGTCGCGCACCGTTCGACAAGGATGCGTCCAAGGCGCTGGCGGAGCAGTTCAAGGCCGCGGTCGGCCCCGACGGCGCGAACGTGATCTACGACCCCGTCGGCGGCGACTATGCCGAACCTGCGCTGCGCTCAATCGCATGGGAAGGGCGCTACCTCGTCGTCGGTTTCCCCGCCGGCATCCCCAAGCTGGCGCTCAACCTGACCCTGCTCAAGAGCTGCGACGTGTGCGGCGTGTTCTGGGGGGCCTTTGCCGCGCGCGATCCCAAGGCCAACGCCGCGCATGTCGACCACCTCTTCCGCTTGTGGGAGGAAGGCAAGATCAACCCGCACGTCAGCGAGGTGTTCGCGTTCGAGGATGGCGGCAAGGCGATCGCCAAGCTCGCCGACCGTGGCGCGATCGGCAAGCTCGTGGTGCGCGTCGCCGCCTGATTGCCGCACACCGCGCGGTGCCTATAGTGGCGCGATGACGATCACGACGCAGCAGGCGGCAGCGCTCCACCAACAGGCCGCAGAGGCGCTGCGGCGCGGCGACGGACGCGGCGCGCTGGCGGCGTTGGCCCCGCTGTCCGGGCGCGCGGACGAGCCGCATCTGCTGGTGGTTCAGGCGCATGTCCTGCTCGGCGACTGGGCGTCGGCCGAGCCGGCGGTCGATCGTGTGCTGGCGATCGACCCGCGCCATGTCGGTGCGATGATCTTCAAGGCCGATTGCCGCCGCGAGCTCGGCGACAGCAAGGCGGCGACGGCCTTCTATGCGACCGCGATCCAGACGGCAGCACAGGTGCCGCAGGTTTCCCCGGCGCTCAACGCGATGCTGCACCGGGCCAAGGCGGCGCTCGACGCGATTTCGGCGGAGCATGCGGCGAGCATCTGGAGCCGCCTCGACGAGGCCGGGCTGACTGACGCGCAACGCAGCCCGCGCGTGACAGAGGCGCTGGAGATCCTGACCGGCAAGCGGCAAATCTATGTCCAGCAGCCGCAGAGCTTCTACTTCCCTGGCTTGCCCCAGAAGCAATTCTACGACCGCGCCACGTTCGACTGGGTACCCGCGATGGAAGCGCGCACCGATGCGATCCGCGACGAACTGACCGCAATCCTGGCGGACGAGGGGGCGTTTTCGCCCTATGTCGAGTCGGACCCCAACCGCCCGGCCAAGCGCAACGCGATGGTCGGCGATCCGCGCTGGGGCGCCTATTATCTGTGGCAGGGGGGCGCGCGCGTCGCCGACCATGCCGATCGTTGTCCCGCGACGATGGCCGCGCTGGAACTGGCTCCGATCCCGGAGATCGCGAAACGCTCACCGATGGCGCTGTTCTCGATGCTGAAGCCGGGCATGCACATTCCGGCGCACACCGGCTTCCTCAACACGCGCCTGATCTGTCATTTGCCACTGATCGTCCCCCCGGGCTGCCGCTTCCGCGTCGGCAACGAGACGCGGCAGTGGGAAGAGGGGCAGATGCTGATATTCGACGATTCGATCGAGCATGAGGCGTGGAATGACGGGCAGGATACCCGCGTGGTGCTGTTGTTCGAAATCTGGCGCCCGGAGATAGACGAAGCGGACCGCGCGGCGCTGACGCTGATCTTCGAACATGTCGCGGGATATGGGGAGTAGGGCCGCAGCGCCCGTTTACTTGCCCTGCTGCCGCCGCGCCATGAAGGCGAGCCGTTCGAACAGCATCACATCCTGCTCATTCTTGAGCAGCGCGCCATGGAGCGGGGGGATCGCCTTGGTCGGATCGCGGTTCTGCAGGACGTCGAGCGGCATATCCTCGTGCAGCAGCAGCTTGAGCCAGTCGAGAAGTTCGCTGGTGCTCGGCTTTTTCTTGAGGCCCGGCACTTCGCGGATGTCGTAGAAGATATCCATCGCCTTGCTCACCAGGATCTTCTGGATGCCGGGGAAATGGACGTCGATGATCGCCTGCATCGTGCCGCGATCGGGGAATTTGATGTAGTGGAAGAAGCAGCGGCGCAGGAAGGCGTCGGGCAGTTCCTTCTCGTTGTTCGACGTGATGACCACGATCGGGCGCTCGGCGGCGCGGACGGTCTCGCCGGTCTCATAGACATGGAATTCCATGCGATCGAGCTCGTGGAGCAGGTCGTTGGGGAATTCGATGTCGGCCTTGTCGATCTCGTCGATCAGCAGGACGGGGAGCTGGGGCGAGGTGAAGGCATCCCACAACTTGCCCTTGCGGATGTAATTCGAAATCTCGTGGACGCGCGGATCGCCGAGCTGGCCGTCGCGCAACCGTGCGACCGCGTCATATTCATACAGGCCCTGATGCGCCTTGGTCGTCGATTTGACGTTCCATTCGATCAGCGGCGCGCCGACCGCCTTGGCGATCTCATAGGCGAGGACGGTCTTGCCGGTACCCGGCTCGCCCTTGACCAGCAACGGACGGCGCAGCGTGACGGCGGCGTTGACTGCAACCTTGAGATCGTCGGTCGCGACATAATCCTGCGTGCCTTCGAAGCGCATTCCGGTCCCCGGTCAAATTGGAAGATCGGGTATGGACTAGCGGGGGAAGGGGCGTGCGCGCAAGCGGGTTAGTGCGCTCCGCGCGCCGAAGCGCGCGCTTCGAGCAGGTCGATCAGCCCGCGATGCTGCGCCAGCATCTGTTGCGCGCCGAACGCCATCGCGCGCTCGACCGACAGCGATCCTGCCAGAACGTCGATGACGGTCGCGGTCTCGAACGCCGGGGGCAGCTGGCATTCGGGCGGTTCGATCCCCAGCCGTTCGGCCAGCACGTCCAGCACGGTGCGGATTGCCGGCCAGTCGAGCGCGAGCGCGATCGCCGTGCCGTCGGCACAGCCGTTGCGGTCGGACTGGGCGAGCATGTCGAGCGCGTGGCGCTGCGCGGTGACGGCGGCTTCGGACGCGGCTTGACCTGGCGTGCTGGGCATCGGCCCGGCGGCGGCGACGACGCGGACGAGATAGGCGCGCTCGGCGGCAAAGGCTGATACCGCCTGCGCCAGCCATTCGGCATTGGCGGGCTGGCGCGACTGGGCGGCTGCCTGTTCGAACAGGTCGGGGTGGCGCGCGTGGAGCAGACAAATCTGGTGGGCAAGATCGCCCAGGTCTCGCAGCGGCATAATGCCGCGGGTGAGGCGCGCCAGATATGGATGTGCCGCGCTCCCATCAGCGGCGACGAGCGTGACGAGCGTGCCGGAGGCACCCCCTAATCCTGCTGTCCGTGCCGTTTCAGGTCCCATGGTCCCCCGCGAAGCAACTATGCCGGCCTATCCGGCATCCCTGGGGATTCGCTTTGCCCCACAGGTCTATACCGAAGCGCGTAAAGACGTGGTTGATTGCGCGTTAAGTGATCCTTCGGATGTCGATGGACGCGAAAAGGGGGCGGAATGGGTGATTCCGCCCCCGATCTCAACGATTTCGCGCGCGCGATCAGCGCCGAGCGGGCGGGGCCGCTGCCGCTGCATCGTCGGGCAGGCCGCCCAGTTCATAGACGAGCTTGGTATAGGCATCGAGATAGGCGAGTACGATCACCTGGCCGATATCGGTATTCTGGTAGCCGGCACCGCCCGCTGCGGCGAATCCACCCCACCAGCCCGATCCGCCACCTGCGCCAAAGCCGACATCGGTCTTGCGCGCATAGCCCTCGGTCAGCGCCTTTTCCTCGGTGGTGCGGGCATCGACCATCGAAAGGGTGACGCTGGCCTCCTTCTTCTTGACGCTGATGCCGCCCGCGATCGCGCCGACCCCGCCCAAAATGCCGCCGCGCCGACCGAGCAGTCCGCCCACCGCCGCGCCGACGCCGCCGCCGCCCGAATCCCTGTTCGACGAGACGATGTCAGGCTGAAGGAAATAGTCGGCGGTGCGGACCTGGCCCTTGCCGACATTCTGTCCCGCCTGCATCTCGCCCTGTTCCTGCAGCGCGCGCTCCATCGCGCGGCTCTGCATCGCGCGCCCGCGATTGACGATGGTGAAGCAGCCCGATTGCTGAATGAATACCTTCAGCACCGCTTCCGGGCTGCCGAGGTTCAGCTCGCGCCACCATTGGTTGTCGGGTTCGACGATCGCGACGGTGCCGAGATTCCTGGTACAGCGCGGGATGTCGCGCACGCCGCGTTCCTGCGCGCGGCGCCCCGACGACGCGCCCTTGGTCGTTCCGTCCTTGTAGGTCTTGCCGGACGAGCTGGTGGCGGTCTGCGCCGAAGCGGCGATGGGCCCCGCAGCCATCGAAGCGAGCGCCGTGGCGGCGATCAGATTGCGAACGACACGCATGGACTATTCCTCCCTAGCAGGGGCATTCTACCCCAAATGCAATGAGACGTGCTCGCCGACCCCGAACTTCGCAACTGACAGTAACTGACGCGGCTGCCCCTCTCCATCACGTCATACCGCAAGCGTTATGACGATGAACAGGCAAAAGCGGTGCGAGCGCGACGAAAGGGAACGCAATTTGCCCGATCGCCATGCTGTCGCTGGCGCGAAAGATGATCAGGGCAGCTTGGCAACCGCCAGGCCGTCGCCATTCTTGCCGACGGCGATCCGGCGCAGCACCTTGCCCGACGCGGCGTCGATCTCGGCCACCTGGTTGCGGGCGGTTTCGGCAGCGTAGAGGCGTTTGCCGTCGGCGGACCAGATCAGCGTGACCTGACCCGAGGCCGCTTCGCCCGAGATCGGGAAGCTGCGCGATACCGCATGGCTGGCCGTGTCGATCAGCGTCACGCTGCCGGTACTGATATTGCTGGTCGCGACGGTCCTGCCATCGGGGCTGGCGATGACGCGGATTGCTGCGCCTCCAACGGTGAGTTCGCCGAGCTTCTGGTGGGTGGCGGCATCGAATACGCTGACGCGCGGCGCGGTCAAGTCGCCGACAAACACCTTGCCGGCGGCGACGGCAATGCCCTCCGGCTTGCCGCCGACGACGATGTCGGCGAGTTTGCGGTTGGCCTTGAGGTCCAGCACGCTGACCGTGCCCGATCCGATATTGGCGACGAATGCCCGATCCTCGCCCAGCAGTGCGACCATGTGAGATCCCTGCTGCCCGGTCGCAATCGTGGTCAGCGTCCCGTCGGGCTCGACGATGGCGACCGATGCGCTGCCCTCGGTTGTGGCGATCAGCCGCTCGCTCTTCGGCATCCACAACAATCCGTGCGGGCGTTTGTTGGGTGACAGCTCGATCGTCGCGATCTTGCCGGGCGCGGCGAGGTCGATCACATCGATCGAGGTGCCCCCATAGGACACCACTGCAGCCTGGCTGCCATCGCCCATCACGACGATCTCGTGCGGCTGGTTACCGGTCGGAATCGCCGCGATCGGCTTGCCATCGGCCAGATCATAGATGCCCAGCGTATC
Source organism: Sphingomonas sp. J344 (assembly GCF_024700005.1). Lineage (NCBI taxonomy): Bacteria > Pseudomonadati > Pseudomonadota > Alphaproteobacteria > Sphingomonadales > Sphingomonadaceae > Sphingomonas > Sphingomonas sp. J344. The sequence goes on from NZ_JAJONB010000001.1 coordinate 2,925,923, forward strand.
TTCGCCCTTGTTGCCGACCAGCAGCACATCGCGCGCGGCGGCGGGGAGGGCGGCGGTCAGCAGGGCGAAGCTGGCGAGCAGCAACGGGGAGAGTTTAGCGCGCATCGGGTTCGAAGTCCTCCATTGCCATGCAGATTGTCAGGGCGCGACCTTCGCGTGCGCGGTCTTGCCGTCCGTGACCGTCCACACATCGCCGAAATCCTCATGGACCAGATCGCCAGGGCGGGTGCCGCCCAGTTTTTCGACGATGTCCGGGACGGTATTGCTGTGCCCGACGATCAGCACCGGGCACGCCGACGATTTGGCCCGCGCGACCGCGCCGGCCGTGTCGGCGGCGTCATAGCTCTGGATCGCGATGCTGCGCCCGGCGGCGGTCGGCGCGGCGGTCTGGCGGGTGCGCTTATATTGCGTCACCAGCACCGCGCAGAGTCGTTTGCCGCGGAACCAGCGTGCCAGCGCCTCTGCCCGCACGGTGCCCTGGGGCAGCAGGTCGGGGTCCTTCTCGCCCTTGGGCGTGTCGAAATGGCGGACCACGTAAACGGGGACATCCTTCGCCAGCGCAGGGGCGGCGAGGGTGCAGGCAAGGGCGAGGGCCAGGGTGCGCATCGCGGTACAGTGATCCTACAGACCATCTTCCGCAAGGGCGCTGCTGCTGCTAGGCGCGCGGGATCATGGCAACCGACATTTCCCGCATCCGTAACTTCTCGATCATCGCGCATATCGACCATGGCAAGTCGACTTTGGCCGATCGCCTCATCCAGCGCACCGGTGGCCTCACCGCGCGCGAGATGTCCGAGCAGGTGCTCGACAATATGGATATCGAGAAGGAACGCGGCATCACCATCAAGGCGCAGACCGTGCGCCTCGACTGGAAGGGGCCGGATGGCAAGGATTACGTCCTCAACCTGATGGACACGCCGGGGCATGTCGACTTCGCCTATGAGGTGAGCCGCTCGCTCGCCGCGTGCGAAGGCGCGCTGCTCGTCGTCGACGCGGCGCAGGGGGTCGAGGCGCAGACGCTCGCCAACGTCTATCAGTCGATCGAGCACGACCATGAAATCGTGCCGGTGATCAACAAGATCGACCTGCCCAGCGCGGAGCCCGAAAAGGTTCGGCACGAGATCGAGGAAGTGATCGGCATCGACGCATCGCAGGCGGTGCTGGCGTCGGCCAAATCGGGCATCGGCATCGAAGAGATATTGAACGCCGTGGTCGAACGCATCCCGGCGCCGAAGGGCGATCCCGATGCGCCGCTCAAGGCGATGCTGGTCGACAGCTGGTACGACCCGTATCTCGGCGTCGTCATCCTGATCCGCGTGATCGACGGCACGATCAAGAAGGGCCAGCAGATCAAGTTCATGGCCGCCGGGACGACCCATCTGGTCGACCGCGTCGGCGCGTTCCGGCCCAAGATCGAGCAGCTGCCCGACCTCGGCCCGGGCGAGATCGGCTTCATCACCGCGCAGATCAAGGAAGTGGCGCAGGCGCGCGTCGGCGACACGCTGACCGACGCCAAGCGTCCGGCCGCCGAGGCGCTTCCGGGCTTCAAGGAAGTCCAGTCGGTGGTGTTCTGCGGCCTGTTCCCGGTCGACGCCAACGACTTCGAGAAATTGCGCGAGAGCATTTCGAAGCTGCGGCTGAACGACGCGAGCTTCTCGTTCGAAATGGAGACGTCGGCGGCGCTTGGCTTCGGCTTCCGCTGCGGGTTCCTCGGCCTCTTGCACCTGGAGATCATCCAGGAACGGCTGATGCGCGAATATGACCTCGACCTCATCACCACCGCGCCGTCGGTGGTGTATCAGATCGAACTGACCCATGGCGGCGGCCATATCGAGCTGCACAACCCCGCCGACATGCCCGATCCCAACAAGATTGAGAGCATCGCCGAACCGTGGATTCAGGCGGTAATCTATGTCCCAGACGAATATCTCGGATCGATCCTGAAACTCTGTCAGGACCGCCGCGGCATCCAGAAGAACCTGACCTATGTCGGCGGGCGCGCGCAGGTGACCTACGAACTGCCGCTCAACGAAGTGGTGTTCGACTTTTACGATCGCCTGAAGTCGCTGTCGAAGGGCTATGCCAGCTTCGATTACGAGCAGATCGGCTATCGCGAGGGCGACCTCGTCAAGATGGGCATCCTGGTCAACGAGGAGCCGGTCGACGCGCTCAGCATGATCGTCCACCGCTCGACCGCCGAAGCGCGCGGCCGCGGCATGTGCGAGCGGCTCAAGGAACTGATCCCGCGCCACCTGTTCAAGATCCCGATCCAGGCGGCAATCGGCGGCAAGGTGATCGCGCGCGAAACGATCAGCGCGATGCGCAAGGACGTCACCGCCAAATGCTATGGCGGCGACGCCACCCGCAAGCGCAAGCTGCTGGACAAGCAGAAAAAGGGCAAGGCGAAGATGCGCGAGTACGGCTCGGTCAGCATCCCGCAGGAAGCCTTCATCGCCGCGCTGCGGATGGGCGAGGAGTAGAGCCTTTCTCCTCCCTGAAAGGGAGGGGCGAGGGGTGGTTTAGCGGCCAGCGAGGCTCGATGCCTCGCTGGCCGCTTTCTTGCCGGGCGGTCGTCGGTTTGAGTCTTTGCGGCGCGCAGACGCGCGCACACACCCCCGACTCTTCAGGGAGGGGAGTTGCGCCTACTTCCCCGCCGGCTTCTCCAGCCAGCCGCCCTTGAAGCCGATCCGCGTCAGGCCGCGGCGGATATGCGGGTTCTTGCGCATCGTCTTCCACACCAGCCCGCTGCGGTGGTTCTCCAGCATCGCCAGGATCGGGCCCTGATCGATGCCCAGATAGTCGTTGGCGAACCATCCATCCTTCGCGTCGACCACGCCGGTGCGGCTGCCGACATCGGTAAAGGTATAGCTGGGGTTGAAGGCGTCCTTGAAGCCATAGCGCTGGTAAAGCTTGTCGCCGTACTTGGCGCGCATCGCCATCAGCGCGGGGATCGTGACTTCGGGGGCAAATGGGATCGATCCGCCCGCCGCGGTCGGGACGATGGTGCCGTCGTCGACGACGCGATTGCTGCTGACCCCGCGCGCGGAATAGCCCTGGAACTCGCGCGCGACGCCGTTGACGCTGCGCCCGCTGCCCGCTGCGGTCGGGCCGTCCGATGCGGTCCAGCCCCAGATGTCGCCCGAATAGCCGACCCATTTGTTCGGATTGTCGATGCCATAGGCGCGGTGGCTCAGTGTCGCACGGCGGCTATTCTCGAAATAATCGATGCCCTTGCGCGCCATGAACGCGTCCTGGATGCCCCGGAAATCGACCCAGACATGACTGTACTGATGCCCGAACAGCGGCTCGAACTCGAGATGCTCCTGGCCGTAATAGGTGCCCCAATCCTTTTCGAGATTGCTGGCCCAGCCGGCATCCCACGCATCCTTGCCGACCGGATGCGTCGGCGAACCGAGCGCGAGGATATAGACCAGCATCCCCTCATTATACCCGACCCAGTCATGCGTTCCGAAATCGCCGCCATTGCCGCGCTCGGGGTACCAGCCCATCGCAATCGCCTTCTTCCCGCCGCCATTGGCCGACGGAATGGTGCTGCGCTCGCGCTGGACAAAGGTCCAGTCGACCCGGGCGTAGATCTTGTCGGCGAGATCGCGGATCGCGGCTTCGGTCGGATTGTCGCGGTCGAAATAGCTCTGCGCGAACAACACGCCGCCCAGCAACAGGGTGGTGTCGACGGTCGACAGCTCGGTCTTGCCGCGCCGCGTGCCGTCCTCATTGTTGAGGAAGTGGTAGAAGAAGCCCTTGTGGCCGCTCATGCCGCTGACGGCGGGCCCCTGCGGGGCGTTCCAGTAGAATTCCATGCACTTGCGCGTGCGTTCCGCCGCCTGAGCGCGCGTCACATAGCCGCGTTCGGCACCAATGCCGTAAGCGGTGAGAGCGTAGCCCGTCGCCGCGATGCTGGAAAAGGGGTTGGACGGCCAGCGGTCCGGCGCAAGGCAGGTGTCGACGCTCGTCGTTTCCCAGAAATAGTTGAAGGTGCGGCGCGAGAGATCCTCGACGAACGCGGCCTGACCTGCCGCGGGGGCAGGGGCGGGCGCGGTGACAGCTGCGGGCGTGGTCGAACAGGCGGCGGCCAGCGGCAGCGCGACGATCCCGAGTGCGGAACGGCGAAAGCCCATGCGGATACTCCTTACACAAAAAAGGCGCGCGGACGGGGGAATCCGTCCGCGCGCCATGGAGGGGGTTACTTAGAAATTGAACCCGGTCGACAACTTGATGGTACGCGGCGGGCCATCGATGTTGAAGTTGTTCGGATCGCGCATGCCGGTCACCGCACTGAACCCGTTATAGTTGCGATCGTTCATCACGTTGATGATGTCGACGCGCACCCAGACGCGAGTGTTGTCGTTGATGAAGCCCAGCTTGAACTCCTTGGTTGCCGACAGGTCGAGCTGGCGGAAGCCCCACTTGTCGCCATTGCCCGCTGCTTCGATTGCGACGATGTCCTTGGTTCCCGGCTGGCCGACGCCCGGGGTGGTCACGAAGCGCTTGAGCCAGACCGGCGAGGCGATCTGGAACTTGGTCGCGAACGTGATGCCGAACGGTGCATCCACGGTACCCGCCATCACGAAGCGATGGCTGCGCACGCCCGCCGACGGACGGACGGGATATTCGTCGATGCTGGAATAATCGAGCGAGAACACCTCGCCGAACTGCCGGTTTTCGGTCGCCTTGGTGTAGGTGTAGGTGGCGTCGATGCTCCACGGCGAGGCCCTGGTGTACCGCTTGATCAGCTTCGCGAACACGGTGTCGGCGTTGGTCTCAAGCCCGTTGTCCCCGATGATGATCGACCCGAACGGTGACGGCGGGAAGCCGAACGGCGAGTCCGGAGCGCCGGTCGCCGGGAAGAACAGGCCGCCCGGACGGCGGTTGCCCAGCAGGTAGACGAACCCGTCGCGGCTTTCGACATGCGAATAGCCGATTTCAGTTTCGAGCAGCCCGAAATTGCCGCGCAGACCGATGCTGTACTGATCCGAATAAGGCGTCTTCAGGTCGTTCTTGATGAAGCGCAGCTCGCGTCCTGCACCCGCCGGAAGCCCGGCGATCAGCGCCGCGCGCCCCGCTTCGGTCTGATAGGCCGGGTTGTACGGGATACAGGTTGCGCTCGGCGTACAGACGTTCACCGTATCGCCCGGGACGATGAAGTTGAACGTGCGGCCCGCGGCGGAGCCCTGAGCCAGTTCCTGCTGGATGAAGTCGAACTGCGTGCGGTCATACGACCGGCCGAAGCCGCCAAAGAGGGTGAATCGGCCCGCTTCGTCGATCTTGTAGCTGAACCCGATACGCGGCTGGAACGCGCCGGTGAACGCCTTACGCTCGCTGCCGGTCGAGATGTAGTCGTTGATGTTGTAGTTGGCACCGACCAGGTTCGGATAGTTGGCCGGGCTGACCGCTGCGACCTGTGCCGCCTGATGGACATAGTTGAGGAACGCTGGCGTTTCCTCATAATCCCAGCGCAGGCCAAGGTTCACGGTCAGGCGATCGGTCACGTCCCAGTCGTCCTGCGCATAGATGCCCAGCTGGAAATTGTCCGACGTCATCTGCGCGGTCGTGAAACCACTCGACAGCGCCTGGAAGCTCATCTGATACGGCGTGGTCGTGTTCAGCGTCGTCGCGCCCAGTGGCGTGAAGTAGCGGAATACGGGGTTGAAGCCGTTGAGCTGAAGCGAGTTGAGCGTCACCCACTTGGTCTTCACACCCACCTTGATGGTGTGCCCCTCAAGTCCGGTGTAGGTGAAGTCGTTGGAGATCTGCCAACCCTTCTGGCCCTTGTTCTGGAAGTTGGTGCCGCCACCCGTTTCCAGGATGTTGCCGTCCAGGAACTGCGCTGGGTTGGCCGGGTTCGGGATGCGGACGCGATAGACGTTGCGGTTCGCCTGCTGCGCGGGGCTCGGATTCCACTTCACGTCTTCATAGGCGACCTTGAAGTCGTTGATCCAGCTGTCGGCGGTGTGCTGCCAGCGGCCCAGCGCGCGGATTTCTTCGACGCGGGCAATCGTGCGGGTTTCATAGGCGGCGATGCCGCTGTTGAACGTCTCGCCCGATTCATCGCGATACTTGCCCGAGAATTCGAACAGGTCGCTGTCGGTCGGGGTGAAGTTGATCTTCCCGAAGTACAAATTCTCGTCGAACGTCTCGTTGTACGACCCGTAGTTCCCAGCCAGGTTCGCCGGGACGAGCGGGAGCGCGGTGCTCAGCGTCGCGGGAATGTTGACGTCGCGCGGATTGGTACGGCGCTTGCCTTCATAGGCGAGGAAGAAGTGCAGCGTGTCCTTGATGATCGGACCGCCCAGCGTGCCGCCGAACTGCAGATCCTTGGTCCGGACCTTGCCGGCCGCATTGGCGGGGAAGATCTCGATCGGACGCGCATCACGGAAGCGCTGGTCGGTGAAGTCGACGAAGCCCGATCCTTCGAACTGGTTCGTGCCCGACTTGGTCACTGCGGTGATCGCGACCGAGCTGACCTGGTCGAACTCGGCCTTATAGTTCGAGCTGATGACCCGGTATTCGCCGATCGCCGACTGCGGGAACGGGTTGCCCTGGGTCGAATCCTGCCCGGTGATGCCGTTCTTGAGGACGTAATCCTTCTGGCCGACGCCATCGATGAAGATGTTGACCGTGTTGGAATTCTGCGCACCGCCCTGAAGGCGCGACTGGTCGCTGCCGTTGGTGATGAACTGAACGCCGGGCGCGAGGTCCGCAAAAGCAAGGAAGTTGCGGTTGTTCTGCGGCAATTGTTCGATCAAGCGCTGCGTGATCGTCGTGCCGACTTCACCGCCCTGCATCGAACGAATGCGGCCACCGGTGATGATGACCTCTTCGCCGCCATCGGCGGTCGCGACTTGCGGGGTCGACAGGTCGAAATCGAACACGGCGTTCTGCGCGACCGCAAGATTGAATTCGTCGGTGCGGCGCACGCCGCTGGGGGTCGTCACCTCAAGCCGGTAGTCGCCGGGCGGAAGGGACGCGAACTGGTAGCTGCCGTCGGCGCTTGGCGTGACGGTGCGGGTGAAGCCGGTATCGACATTGACGATCGTGACCTGGCTGACACCGCCCTCGGCCGTGACCTTGCCGCGCAGCGACGAGGAGACCTGAGCCTGCGCGGGAACCGCGAGGCCGATGGCGAGTACCGCACCGGCGCTGGACCATGCGAGCGCAGCGGCAGCGGCGCGCAGGCGCGAACCGCGAATAAATCCGTTAGTTGCGGAATGTGATGACTTCACAGCATCCCCCCTGGAGGTTTGACAACGTTTACCCTGAACTGCCGTGAGCCCTGACTGGGCGACTCGGCGGCCCGCCTATTATGTTCTTGGCGCGGAAACTGTAACCGGTTTCATGCGGAGTGTATAGAAAAAGTTCTGGCAGCCACCGGGAGGGCAGGGAAGGCGCTGGAACCGGTTCCACGCGCCGTCAGAGTCTGACCGTGGTTGGCCGTGCGTTGCCGATGCACAAGGCGGGTGTGCGGAGACGCATTCAATCCCCTCCTGACCTCGAACGGGGTGCCCGGCCAGTCCGCGGCACCCCATTTTTTCCGGGCTGTCCCGGAGGCGCGCGGGAACGCGCCGTTAACCCTTTTACCTCGCCTTAACTCTGTGCGCCTACGCGGGTTACCAAGGCGAATAGAGGGGACAGGTCTTGCGCATTCTGATCGTGGACGACGAAGCGGGGATGCATGAATCCTATCGTCAGTGCTTCAAGGGCAATGGCGTAGGCGCGGCACAGGGCGCGGCGCTCGACGCGATGGCCGCCGAGCTGTTCGGCGACGACGAGGTTGATGCTGCGCCAGCGCAGGATCGCCCGGCGTTCGAGACGGTCCATTGCATGCAGGGGTTGGACGGCGTCGAAGCCGTCGCGCGCGCCAGGGAGAATGGCGAGCCCTTCCCGGTCGCGTTCATCGACATCCGCATGCCACCCGGCATCGACGGCAAGGAAACCGCCAAGCGCATCCGCGCGATCGATCCCGACATCAACATCGTGATCGTCACCGGCTATTCGGACTTCTCCCCGCTCGAAATCAGCCGCGCCGCCGGTCCCGCCGACAAGATCTTCTACATCGCCAAGCCGTTCCAGGTGGAGGAGGTCGTCCAGACCGCGACCGCATTGGGCAAGCGCTGGGAAGTCGATCAGCAGCTCGCCGCCGCGATGGCGCTGCTCGAGGAGCAGAAGGCGGAGCTCGCCGCGAACGAGAGCAAGGCCAGCCATCTCGCCAATCACGACAGCCTGACCGACGCGCCCAACCGGCTGGCCTTCATGCGTGCGCTGACCGATCATGTGCGCGGTCCTGATACCTTCGCGATGGCGATGATGGACCTCGACCGGTTCAAGCTGGTCAACGACACGTTCGGCCATCTCGCGGGCGACGAGCTGATCCGCATGGTGTGCACGACGATCGAGGGCGCGGTCCCGCCGGGCGGCTTTGTCGCACGGCTGGGCGGCGACGAATTCGCGGTGCTGATGAAGGTGGCGGGCGAGGGTGAGGCGGTCGAGGCGGTCGAGCGCCTGCTGCTGGCGTGCGCCAAGACCTTCACCGTGTTCGGCCATTCGGTGCAGGGATCGGCCTCGGCTGGCCTGGTCATCGTCGAGCCGGGTATGAAGCACGACCCGATCGACGTGATGCGCCGCGCCGACCTGTCGCTCAATGAATCGAAGAAAGCCGGCCGCGGCGTGGTGCGCGTGTTCGACGAGAGCATGGACAGATCGATCCGCTTCCGCCGCCAGATCGAAGGCGGCCTCAGCCAGGCGATCGCCAATGGCGAGCTGCGCCTCGTCTATCAGCCGATCGTCGCGCGCGACCGGCTGGAGATTGTCGCATTCGAAGCATTGCTGCGCTGGAACAGCCCCGAATATGGTCCGATCTCGCCCGGCATGTTCATCCCGATCGCCGAGGAATCGAACCTGATCCACGAATTGGGCGACTGGGTGCTGGACGAAGCGCTGACGATGCTCGCCAAATGGCCGGGGCAATATGTCTCGGTCAATTTCTCGCCGCGCCAGTTCCGCCGACAGAATTTCGTCGGCCATGTCGTCGAGCGGGTGCAGCGCGCGGGAATCGAACCCAATCGCGTGCAGATCGAGATCACCGAAACCGCGATCTTCGACAATGCCGAGCGCGCCGCGGAGACGCTGTACCGCCTGCGCCAGATGGGCTTCCGCATCGCGCTCGACGATTTCGGCACCGGCTATTCCTCGCTCTACAATATCCGCAAATTCGCGCTCGATTGCCTGAAGATCGACCGCAGCTTCATCGACGGCATGGGCCGCGAGCGTGAGAGCGCCGCGATCGTCCACTCGATCATCCATCTCGGTCGCGCGCTGGGGCTGGAGGTCGTGGCGGAGGGCGTCGAGACCGAGGGGCATCTCGCCGCGTTGCGCGTCGCCGGGTGCAGCCATGTTCAGGGCTATTTCCTCGCCCGCCCGCTCGAGGCCGATGTCGCGATCCGCGCGGCGCACGAACGATTCATGGGCGATGAGGAAACGCCAACGGCACCGGCTACCGGCACCCACGGGTGACCGCGCCGCACACCATGTTCCACCGCATCCGATCCCGTATTCCGCGCTCGCTGGGTGCCAAGCTCGTCGCGATCCTCACCGGGGTCGCGCTGCTCGGCGCCGCCAGCATCACCCTGCTGCTCGCCCTCGTCATCACCCCCAGCTTCGACAAGCTGGAGGCGCAGGCGATCGACGGCCATGTCGAACGGACGCGCGCTGCGCTCACCGAATATGCCTCGAAGGTCGAGGCGTCGGTGCGCGACTATGGCGACTGGAACGAGAGCTACGACTATATGGGCGCGCCCAACCGCGCGTTCGAAGAAGACAGCTTCGCCACCTCCGCGATGGTCAATCTGGGCGTCAACGGCATGGCCTATGTTCGCCCCGGCGGCGAAGTGGTGATCGCGCGCTGGCTCGATCTGGATACGGCGAAGGATTCGCCGCAGATGCGCGCGCAATTGCTCGCCGAAATCCGCCGCATCGACTTCGCCCGCGCGCTGGCGAAGGATAACAGCGCCAGCTTCTACGCGCGCCTCGGCAACCGTATCGCCGCGATCGGCGTGGCGCAGGTGCGCCGCACCGACGGCAGCGGCGAACCGCGCGGCCATGTCGTGATGGCGCGCATGATTACCTCGCAGCAGCTCGGCAATCTTCTGCAGCTCCGCGCGGGGATCGCGCTCGACGCGCCCGTCGCGGCACCGCGCATCGAAGCAGCTGAGCGAGACATCGCGGTGGCGGTGCCGGTTCCGGGGGGAGGGCGGCGAAAGCGTCGCAAGCGCTACCTTCAACGTCCAGCGCGACCTGTCCGCGCTGGGCCGCAACATGCTCCAGCTCGCCGTGGTCGGTACTACCGCGCTGATGCTGTTGGTGATGGCGGTGCTCAGCGTGATGATCGGGCGGCTGGTGCTGCGCCCGCTGAACCGGGTCGAACAGCATATGGGGGTGGTGCGCGGATCGGGGAATCTCGTGCCCCTGACCGAAGCCCCGCGCCGCGACGAGATCGGCAGCCTGGTCGACAGTTTCAATGCGATGCTCAGCCAGCTCAAGGATCTGCGCGAACAGGTCGAGGCGCAGTCGTTCAAGCTCGGCCAGTCGGAAAGCGCGGTCGCGGTGATGCACAATGTGCGCAACGCGCTCAATCCGATCAGCACCGTGCTGAGCCAGGGACTGGGCGAAGCACCGGCGACCGACCGCGCTTTGCTCGACCGTGCGCTGAGCGAACTCGCCGACGACTCGATCCCGCTCGCCCGCCGGCAAAAGCTCGTCGCGTTCGTCGCTGCCGCGCTGGCGAGCGAGGCGCAGGCCCGCGACACCCGCAAGGAACAGCTCGGCATCGGTCGCGACGCGCTGCACAATGTCCTCGAAATCATCGGGCGTCAGCAGGAACAGGCGCATGAACGCCCGCCGCTCGACACCTGCGATGTCACCGATGTGGTCGCGCGCAATGCCACGATCGCCCGCTATTCAGGCGCCAGCTCGATCGCCTTCCACTTCCCGTCGAAGCCGCACTGGGTGCTGGCGAACCGCGTGCTGCTCAGCCAGGTGATCGGCAACCTCTTCTCCAACGCCGCCGAGGCGATCGCCGCGACCGGGCGGGAAGGGGGCAGCATCGGCGTGTCGATCCGCGAGCATGACGACCGCGTGGAAATCCGCATCACCGACGATGGCGAAGGCTTCGACCCCGCCGCCGCTCCGCAGCTGTTCCAGCGCGGCTTCTCGACCCGCCCGCACAAGTCAGGCGGGCTCGGGCTCCACTGGTGCGCCAATTCGATGGTCGCGATGGGCGGCAGCCTGAGGCTGGAGAGCGAAGGCAAGGGCAGGGGGCAAGCGCGGTGCTGGAGCTGGCGCATTCGGAATTGATGCGGGACGACGTCGCGGCCTGAAATCTGCCCGACTGGTTTCGTCACTCGCCGTAATTGCAGCGCCGGAGCAGAGTTGGCCCATGCGCACCCTCGTCCTTGCCCTCGCCCTTCTCGCCTCAGCGCCCGTCGCCGGAGCATGTAGCGTCGCACCCGGCTACCGCGTCCCGACAACGCTGCAACTGGTCGATGAGGCCGACGCTATTGTCGTTGCGCAGGTCGGGCAGCCGGGGATCAGCGCTGACGGCGAGCCAGAGCTATGGTTCAGGGCAGTCACGACGTTGAAGGGGCCAACCAGCTCGAAGGAACATTCCGATCAAATCACCGCCCGAGCGCCGGGAATGCTGGGCACGAGGGTGCGACCCGCCACGCCCGGCGACCCTGCCGAACTCGTCCGCGCCAACCCCGAAGCCCACGCCGGTGGCTGCACCCGCTTCACCTTTCACCCCAAAAAATGGGTCGTGCTGTTCCTGAAGCGCGAGGGGGAGGGGTATCGCGTCATGTCTTATCCCTTCGCCCGCACGGCGGAGGATACGGCACTGCCCGACTCCCGCTGGCTCAAGGCGGTCCGCGAATATGTCGCCATCGCGGCATTACCCACCGCAATGCGCCGGGCGCGGATGGAGGCGCGACGCGACCTGCTCAGGGCGCGCCGCGATGCGGACTCGCGCGCCATCGCTGCGGATCTTGAGCGCGAATTGAACGGCCCACGCAAGCCGCTGCGCGAACCGCTGCCAGCGGCGCCGTCCGAGCGCTGAGTCAGTCCGCCGCTGCCGGCACCGGTGCCGGTCGCAACCGCCCCGCCTCCAGGATCGGCAATCCGCCCTCCGTCGGGACATAGATGATCTGCCCCTTCGACTGTTCCAGATTCTGGATATAGAGGTAGCGCAGATAGCCTTCCGGCCCGCCAAGGCTGTTGGCGACGATCCGGTTCGCTTCGGCCAGACCCTTGGCGCGGGCGATCTCGGCATTTGCCTCCAGCGCCGCGGAATCCATCCGGGCTTGGGCTTCGAGCACCTTGATCTTGCGGTTCTGCGTCGCCTGCGCCAGCTCGGCTTCGCCTGCCGTCTCGGCGTTCCACACACGGACGGAATTATAGGCGGCACATGACCCCAGCCCGCCGCCCACGATGACCAGCAACAGGATAGCCAGCGAGGCCGCCAGTTTCAGGATGGTGCCGCTTGTTCCGTTCATGGTCGCTCCTTCGTGAAGATCGGGATCAGCTCGCCCGCCGCACCGGCGTCACCGCGTCCTTCCGCCGCAGATACGGGGCGACGAGGTTGCGGGCGCGGAAGAATTCCTGCCGGTCGGGATCGATCGTGTCGAAATTGCCGATCACGCGGCGGCACCCCGGCGCGCGGCACTGGCAGATCATGTGCCAGTTCGATTGCGCCAGCGTGGTCGAATAGTCCCAGCTGATCTCCTCGCCCGCGACGATATCGCGCAGCGCCACCAGGATCACGCCGTCATCGGTGAAGCGCAGCCCGGCATTGGGGTCACAGCTATGGTTGACCAGATCGTCGAGCTGCCCCGACGGCCCCATATAGTGATCGGGCGTCACCTGCACGAAACGGTCGTCGCTGCCGCGCATGAGGCTGGGGATGTCGTCGACATGGAAACGGCGGCCGGTAAACCGCATCAGCTCCGCCCCCTCGGCAAAGCGACAGGTGGCATAGACCGCCTTGCCCAGATGGTTTTCGCCGACCTCGAACAGATTGCGCGGATGGCGATAGCGGTCGAGCACCACAAGGCCGCCGCGCGCCCAGCCGAACGAGCGCAGCGGGTTGATCGTGGTCAGGCCGATCATGAACCAGATGCTGGCATGGCACGCCAGCTCGACGAAGATGTACGCGAACTCGTCCGGCCCCGAGCCGCCCGCGCGCGCCGCGACCAGCAGGGTAGCGAGGTCGCCGACAGTCCACAGCCCCCATGCGGGCGAGCGTTCGGAGCTGCGATCCTTCCACACGCTGACCCAGGTCGGCCAGAAGCTGACCGGCACGGCGGCGACCACCAGCATATGCGCCCAATAGGCTTCGCGGAACGCGACCCAGATCAGCAGCGCGGTGAGGCACGCTGCCATGCAGAATGCCTCGATGGTGGTCGGGGGCGCCCAGTTGGACCCGCGCCACAGGCATGCGGTGACCACCAGGCAGCAGACGGCGGACAGGATGAACACCCAGCCTTGCGGCGATCCGGGGTTCACCGCGGCATAGGTCAAGGCCTCGGCAGCGGCGGATGCGCTCCAGATCAGCCAGGATGCGCGGTTGGGGCGAACGGTCGCGCGGCGAAGGCCCAGCAGATAGACGCCATAGGCGGCAAAGCTGAACGTCATCGCGATCAGAAACCACACATCGCCCGCCATAAAACCCCCTTGCGAAGGGATTCATTTACCTTGTTCCGACTCGCGCGTCAAAGCGCGACTCGTGGAGTCACCACGAGTCGCGGCGATTCGGCGGAGAAGCAGAGCTTGCCCGGTCGCGCGCGAGTCAACGGTCAGGAGTGGCAAATCCGAGATCGACATCATCGCCGCGCGGTCGCGCGTGCCAGGTTTCGTGTCCGAAATGGATCAGGTAAAATAAAAGCCGCAATCCCAATAGGATGGCGGCGATTCTTAGGGGAGATCAGCCCGGGCAAGTCGAGGGTGACGGACCATCCGTCACGCCGCCGGCCCGGGCCGTAAAAGGGTTACCAGGGACGAATGTCGTCGCCGCCGGTTTCCCGGAAAAAGAGTGCAAACATCTATTTTCTCCCATCGTGCACACGAATGCGCACCCCATTATGGTTATCTGAAAATTCATACTGAATCAATTGTTAGCGATCCCTTGTAAAACTACCTAGGTCACAGAGGCGCCGGGCGCGGCGTCCTTAAAGGTTCCTTCAGCACTCGGTGTTACGCCCGACGGCATGTCTGACCGTTTCGACCCCGCCGGACTTCGCGGATCGCCTTTCGGGGCGGGGCGGATCGCCATGAACGACGGCGCTGAGCTTGCAGGCGGCCCGTTCGTCGATGACACTGCAATCGCCCCGGCGCGCGGGGCCGGTGGTCCTGGCTGCACCCGCTGGCGCGTGCTCGCATTGTGCGAAGTCGCCAATTTTCAGTCGCTGCGGCGCCATCTCGGACGGCCGCGTTCGGACACGCTGATCCTCGATCTTGCCGACCGGATGGGTGAACTGGAGCCTGGCGTGCGCGGAGTCACCGCCGGCCGATCGCTGATCGAACTGGGATTTGAAGCGGAAAGCCCGACGCACGCCCGCGCGCTCGTCGAGCGGCTGGCGCAATGCTTTGCACGTTCGGTCGATCTCGATGGCGAACGTCATCTTATCCAGCTGGTCTGGGGCATCGCCGTCGCGCCCTTTGGCGATGATGATGAAGTCCGTCTGACCGAAGGCGCCGAAGCGGCGCTGGAACAGGCGCGCACCGATACGGCCATCGTGTCGATCGATCTGTCGCAAAGCCATGCCGCGTTCGACGGCGCGGCGCTGGTGCGCGAACTGCCCCGCGCGATCGCTGCGGGCCAGTTGTTCCTGCAATATCAGCCCAAGGTGAATGTCCGTCGCGAAGCGGTGACGGGTGCCGAGGCGCTGGTCCGCTGGCATCATCCGGTACGCGGCCTGATCCTTCCCGGTGAGTTCATCAACGCGGCGGAAGATGGCGGCGAGATCGTCGGGCTCACGCTCTGGACGCTGCGCCAGGTGATCGCCGACCAGCAGGTCATGGCCGCACATGGCCATGACATGCCGGTGTTCATCAACATTTCGGGCGTGCTGCTCGCCGATGACGGCTTCGTTGCCGAGGCGTGCCGGATCATCAGCAGAATCCGGCGCGAAGATCGGCTTCGAGATTACCGAGACCGCCGTGATCCGCGATCCCGACAGTGCGATCCGCCACCTTCAGACCTTCGCCGCGATCGGCATCCCGCTCGCGATCGACGATTATGGCGCGGGGCTGTCCTCGCTCGCCTATCTCAAGCAGCTGCCGGCGACCGAGCTCAAGATCGACAAGATGTTCGTGATGCAGCTGACCAGCAGCAATCGCGATCCGCTGATCGTCCGCTCGACCATTGACCTCGCGCATGCGCTGGAAATGGAAGTCACGGCTGAGGGCGTCGAAACCCCGGCCGCGCTCGCGCTGCTCAGCGTCATGGGCTGCGACATGGTCCAGGGCTATCTGATCAGCCGACCGATCGCGCTCGATGCCTTTGTCCGCTACCTCGACGAAGAAGGCTTCAAATCGGTCGCGACAATGCGCCCGAGCTTTGGCCGCACCGAGAATTTCTGGCGCAAGAGCGGTTGATGCGGAGGGGTCTCGCCCTCCTTCTCTGCTGGCTTGCACTGGGGTTTGCGGCCCCTGCGGCCGCGCAGCAACGCGCGGCGGATACACTGATTGACAATGCCAAGACCGCGATGGTCAGCGATCCGCAGGCGGCGTTGGGTTTTGCGCAACAGGCGCGGCAACGCGCGGCGGCAATTCCCGATACGGAGCCGCGCGTGCGGGCCGAGGCTACCGCATTGTGGCTTGAGGCAGAGGCATTGATCCGGACACGGCGCGCGTCGGACGCTTCGGCCCGCATCACCCAGGCGCTCAAGCTGATCAGCCGCGATCAGGTGCCGACGAAACTGCGCGGAGACCTGTTGCTGGCGCGAGCGGGGGTGCAGGAAGCTGATATGCACTTTGCCGAGGCGCTCGCATCGCTTCAGGAAGCGCATCAGATTTTCGCCACGGTCGGCGAAAAGCGCAGCCAGTCGATCGCGTTGCAGATGATCGCGATGCTCTACACCAAGGCCAAGGATTTCAAGAGCGCCGACAAATATCTCAAGCAGGCGGTCGACGTCTATTCGGGCGATCCGCGGCTCCAGATGTCGTTGCTCAACATTCATGGCAACGTCCTGCTCGAACTCGAACAGCCGCGCGCGGCCGAGGCCGAGTACCGCAAGGCGCTGGCGCTCGCGCGCGAGGCGAAATCCGCCAGCCTGACCCAGATATTGGCGAACGTCGCGCGCGCGCTGCTCGATCAACGCCGATTTGCGGACGCCGATGCGATAATCGCGGAAGCAATGCGTGTCGTCCGCGAAGACCCATCGCGCAGTGGTGAGGCGAACATCCTGTCGATCGCAGCGCAGTCGGCCTATGCGCAAGGCAAGCCCGACCGGGCAGCGGACCTGATCGCGAAGAGCTTTGTCGGCATGTCGCTGAGCGATACCGGATTTGCCCAGCGCGACGCGCACTTCACCGCCTATTCGATCTTTCGGGCGAAGGGGCAGAATGCAAGTGCGCTCGCGCATCTCGAAAGGGTGCTCGCGCTCGGCAACGAAGCGACCCAACTGGCGACCTCGGCCAGCACCGCACTGATGGCGGCGCGGTTCGACTATGCGAACCAGGAATTGCGCATCGCCAATCTGAAGGCAGAGGAATTGCGGCGCGAGGCGGAGTTCCAGCGCACCTTGTTCATCGGCCTTGGCGGCGCATCGTTCGCCATCGTAACCCTGCTCAGCATCGGCCTGTACACGATCCGCCGCAGCCGCAATCAGGTGCGCGACGCCAACGCCGTGCTTGCCACCACCAATGTCGCGCTCGAAAAGGCGCTGAAGGCAAAGACCGAATTCCTCGCGACCACCAGCCACGAGATCCGCACACCGCTCAACGGCATCCTCGGCATGACCCAGATCATGCTGCGCGATCCGACCGTGCCCGAGGCGACGCGCGACCGCATCAACATCGTTCACGGCGCGGGCATGACGATGCGCGCGCTGGTCGACGACATCCTCGACGTCGCCAAGATGGAGACGGGTAATCTGACTGTCGAACTGGCCGCCACCGACCTCCACACCACGCTGCGCGACGTGACGCGGATGTGGGAAGAACAGGCGCGCGCCAAGGGACTCGACTTCACCCTGAGCCATGAGGGCACCCCGCGCTGGATCGAAACCGATCCGGGACGGCTGCGCCAGATCGTGTTCAACCTGCTGTCCAACGCCGTCAAGTTCACCGAAAAGGGCGTGCTGACGGTCGCGGTCGAGGCAGTAGGCGACCGGCTGCGCCTGGCGATCAGCGACACCGGGATCGGCATTCCGGCGGAAAAATTCGACGAAGTGTTCGAATCCTTCAAGCAGGTCGATGCCGGAACAACGCGCCAGTTCGGCGGCACCGGACTGGGTCTCGCGATTGTCCGCAATCTCGTGCACGCCCTCGACGGCACGGTGTCGGTGGCGAGCCGGGTGGGAGAAGGATCGACCTTCACCGTCGAGCTGCCGCTGCGCGCCGTGGAGGCACCGGATTCGGCGGTCGAGGCGGCGGGCGACGGCGAGACGATCGTCGTGCTCGACCGCAACCCGATTGTCCGCGGCATGCTGCGCACGCTGTTCACCCCCCATTTCGCTGCGGTCCAGTTCGCCGCGTCGATCGACGAAGCCGTCGCGTTGGCGAAGGATGCGGGGACAGCGCTGATCCTTGCGGACCAGGCGACGCTCGCCGCCGACGACGCCGATCCCATTGAAAAGCTGTGTGAACTTGCCGCCGCAGCACCGGAAGGCACGCGCACGGCGGCGTTGTGGGGCAGGCCGGACGAAGGAGCGGAAGCACGGCTTCGCGCCACCGGTGTCGGCGTCGTGGTCGTTAAGCCGGTGAAAGGACCAGCGCTGGTTGCGGCGCTCACGGCAGCGCGCAGTGAAATATGTGCGACATCTGGTCGCACAACGCTTGTATCCGAAGCGGCTTAGGGTGATAGCACGCCTATGAATTCTCCGATCCGGACAGCCGCCGCTTTCGAGATGGTCGCTCGATGAATATTCTTTTCATCGAGGATGATCCGATGAACCGCCGCGTGGTGCGCGACATGCTGAATGTCGCCGGTGCCACGATGGCGGAAGCCGAGCACGCCGAAGCTGGTCTCAACATGATCGAGGCCGGCGATTACGACGTGATTCTGGTCGACCTGCGCATGCCGGGCATGGACGGGATCGAGGCGATCGAGCGCATCCGCGCGCGCGGCGATGCCAAGGCCGAACTGCCCATCATCGTGGTCACGGCAGACACCGCTGTCGACCTGCGCGAACGCTGCCTTGCGGCGGGGGGCCGATGAAGTGCTGTTCAAGCCGGTGGCGATGGACGCCTTGTTCGACACGATCGGCCGGGTGCTGGCGCTGCGCAGCGGCGACGACATGATTCTGTGACCTTTGTTCCCCTCCCCGAAAGGGAGGGGAGATCACCCGATCAATATGTCTTGATCGGCATGTTGATCCAGGCGTGCTCGCGAAACCATTTGGTGATGATGTATTTGACGCCCTTCACCACCGGCGTCCCCTCGTGCAGCGTGCCAGTGTTCGGCGATCCGTCGGGCTTCATATTGTTCCAAGCGAGCAACAGGCCACGCTTGGGCGCGACGCGCACGCCGGCCTGCGGGAACCAGGTCGCGCCGCCCTCCTCGACATCGTTAAGGTAGATCATCGCCGTCCAGGTCCGCTGGCCGCCCGACGCCTTCATCGCCGGCCAGTAATCCTGCTGTTCGTTGAACCAGTCATAATGCGCGCGAAACTGCTGGCCGGGGGCATAGCGCTGGCCCTGCATCGTCTCGCCATTTTCGGGCGGAAGGCCCAGCAGAGCCGCCATGCGCTCGTCGATCGGCCGGACGTCGGGCGACCAGCGGTCCATGTCGCAGCTCTCGCTGGTACGGAAATTGGGGTCGTCCGACTGCGACAGCAAGGTCGAAGGACGGCGATTGGCGTCGATCATTCGGATCAGCGCATCGCACTCGGCGTCGCTCAGGAACCCGGGATGGTAATAGATCTGCGCGGCGTCGACCTTGGCGCGGCGCATGCCGGGATTGGCCTCGATCCGCGCGGTGACCGCCTGGCTGGCGCGCGCGCGACTGATCGATCCGGCGGGACTCTTGGAACGCGAAAAGATGCTCATGGCGCGCAATTTGCCGCCAGCGTGGCGAAACGCAAGAGGCCCGACCGTTGCCGGCCGGGCCTCCCTGCGTGACCTGCGTCTCGCTTACCAGAAGATGTCGTAGATCACATCGACGACATAGCCGGACCGGACATCGACGAGCAGCGCGTCATTGTAATAGCGCACCCAGCGATACGGGCCATAGGCCGGCGGCAGGCGGTAGTAAAACGGATCGTTGATCCAGTAATCCGGCGCGAAAAGCATCGAACCGATGGTCAGGCCGATCGAGAAGCGGCGATAGCCATAATGGTAGCCACGCGGCGCGTAATAGCGCGGCAGGCGATAGACGTGCCGGTTGCGCGCGCGATAGTCGCTCCAGTCATAGCGGCGGTCGCCCCGCCAGCTGCGGTTCCAGTTGCGATTATCGTCCCACCTGCGGCGATCCTGCCGCGTGTCGCGCCAGTCGCCATAGCGGCGCTGATCCTGACGATAGTCGCGCCGGTCGTCACGCCGGTCACCCCGATAGTCCTGCCGGTCGTCGCGGCGGTCCTGACGGTATTGCTGCGGGCTCACCTGACCCTGGCGGAAGTCGCGGCGATCCTCACGGCGTTCCTGACGGAAGTCGCGCTGGTCGTCGCGGCGCTCCTGACGGAACTCGCGGCGCGGTTCACGAACCTGCGGGGCAGGGGCGGCCTGCTGCTGCGGCTGCTGGGCCTGCGGACGTTGCTGGGGCTGATATTGCGGACGCTCCTGACGCTGGAACTGCGGGCGCTCCTGGCGCTGCTCCTGACGCTGCTGGCGCTGCTCCTGGCGCTGCTGCCGCCATTCGCCGCGCTGTTCGCGCGCCTGGCCGCCACCGCGTCCCTCGCGTCCGCCCCGGTCTTGTGCGATTGCCGCAGCGGGGGTCAAAATGGTCGCGCCGATCAGCGCAGCCAGAATAAACTTCTTCATGCTTTCCTCCGCTCCCCGACAACACGCCGGCGTTCAGACTAACGCGCTTTTACGTCGAGTCGGCTGACGAGCGTCTGAATTGGCCTGTCAGCCAATTGAAAGCTTTCGCTGACCTATTCTTCGCCGGTCTCGACCGGGATGCCGCGATCGATGGTAATCTCTTCCTCGCCGCGCGCCACCCGCGCCGCGCGCCCGATCGCCTCGATCAACCGGGGATAGACGCCGCAACGACAAAGGTTGGTGATCGCGCCCATGATCTCCTCGTCGGACGGGTTGCGGTTCTTGCGGAGCAACGCCGCCGCGCTCATCACGATCCCGGGGATGCAATAGCCGCACTGGACGACATTCTCGGCGAGCAGTGCCTGTTGCACCGGGTGACTTCCCTCGGCCACCAGCCCCTCGATCGTGGTGACGAACGTCCCCTCGACCGCGCCGATCGTCACCTGGCACGACCGCACCGCCGCCCCGTCGATGTCCACCGTGCACGCCCCGCAATCGCCGGTGCCACAGCCATATTTGGTCCCCGTCAGGTTCGACGCATCGCGCAGCGCCCATAGCAAGGGCGTGCGCGCGTCGAGCTTGTATGCGACCGGCTGATTATTGACGGTGAACTTGGTCATGCCACCGGCTTAGCATGCAACAACGCGCTGCGCAGGCAGGTGCACACCGTCTCGTCGCGCTGGTTGAGCATCACATGGCGAAAGGTGACGACCCCCTGACCCGGCCGCGACTTGGACGGGCGCAGCGCCACCACCTCGGTCTCGGCGCGCAGCGTGTCGCCGATAAACACCGGGCTCGGCATCCGCACCTCGTCATAGCCGAGATTGGCGACGAGCGTGCCCAGCGTCGTATCCCCCCACCGAAATCCCGACCATCAGCGCAAAGGTGAAAGTGCCATTGACCAGGATCCGCCCGAACTCGCTCGCCCCGGCGGCTTCGGCGTCGAGATGCAGCGGCTGCGGATTATGGGTGAGGGTGGAGATCAGCAGATTATCCGTCTCGGTCACCGTGCGGCGCAGATCATGCACGATCCGGTCGCCCACCTGCCACTCGTCGAAAGTGCGTCCCGCCATGACCGTCTCCTCTGCCGCCCCACTTAACGCGCGAACCGGGTTTGTCAGTCCCAAATCAAATCATTCCTCCCCTGAGCTTGCTCAGGGAGGGGGACCGCCCGCGAAGCGGGTGGTGGAGGGGCGGCCGCGAAGACGGCCGAGAACAGCTCGGCAAAATTCCGCCGTCCGACGACGGCGGCCCCTCCGTCGCCTTCGGCGCCACCTCCCCTGCGAGGCAGGGGAGGAATCAGACTGGGCCGGAGACCCACAAAAGGTGATGGTCGGCACACGACCCCTTAGCGGACGTTAGGCACTGCTTCGCATGGCCGCGAAATCAGGCATCTCGCCGACTGTCACAACAGGAAGATCGGCTGCGCTTGCTAAGACGGCTGGGTCATCTTCGATCCAATGGGCAAAGCCGTCACTGGTCCACAAATACGCGTTGTCGCTCTGAGCAAACAATGACGACACGAACTGCTCTGCGATAGTCCGGCCCCACTGCATCGCCTCTGCGGCGGATACACTCGCTATCCAAATCCCGGTGCTGTCCTCGTCGTCCCAGCCGTGCGTCGCGTTCCGTTCGGCTTGGCCCGGAGTTTCATAGCCAAACCGGAAAAGGCGTTTCGTCAGCATTTCACTATGCTATCTCTGACGAGCGTGAGGTCAATGGCCGCTAACCACCCATAAGCGACATCCGCCCTGCCCTGACACCCGCAATCACCCGCCCTCAACACAACTCGCCCCAAACACCCCCCGCACCGCCTCCACAACCGCCGCCATCCCCTCGCGCGCATCCTCCCCCCGCACCAGCACCAGCGTCCGCCGCAGGTCGAACCCAATCAGCGCCGGATTGGCCACTCCCGGATGCCGGTGCGAAGCCGGCACCACCGTCGCGCCCAGCCCCGCCGCGACCATCGCCAGCGCGCGGTCGTCGTTCGGCGTGCGCAGCGCAAAGCTGGGGCGGATGCCGCGCCGGGTGAAGTAGCGGCTCGTCTCCGGCAGCGCCTCGCAACTGCGCCGCACGATCATCGTCTCCCCGCCAGCGCCTCGCCCGGCAGCGCTGTCTCGGCCGCAAGCGCATGGGTGACGGGTAGTGCGAGCAGATAGGGTTCGCTGCGCAGCGCTTCGACCTCGCTGCCCGCATCGCCCTGCACAGCGGTCAGCGCCAGTTCGATCCGCCCGCGCGCCAGATGCTGCGCCAGCGCCCCGGCATTCCCCTCGACCAGCTCGATCGCCAGTCCCGGCGCCTCGGCGCGCAGCCGCGCCACCAGCCGTGCGACCTCGGCGCTGGCGATCGTCGTCAGCACCCCCAGCCGCAGCGTCGCGGGCTGCGCGATCCCGCTGATCGCCGCCTGCGCCAGGTTGAATTCGCGCTCGATCCGCCGCGCATGCACCGCGAACTGCGCGCCCGCCTCGGTCAGCTCGACCCGCTGGCTGCTCCGCCGGAACAGCTTCGCCCCCGCCTCCCGCTCCAGCTTGGCGATCCCCGCCGACAGGGTCGGCTGCGAGACATTCGCCTGCGCGGCGGCGGCGGTGAAGGTGCCGCTATCGACGACGGCAAGGAAATAGCGCAGCAAATAGCGTTCGATCATAGACACCGTCTATGCTGTTCCCCGTCGCCTTTCAATTTCTCACCACGCCTCCCAGCGGCTAGAGTGGCCGCAAAAGACCCGAGGAGAGCGTATGAGCCTGCCCCAGATGGATTTCGCGCTGGGCGAAACCGCCGACATGATCCGCGAGACCACCGAGCGGTTCGCGCGCGAGCAGATCGCCCCGCTCGCCGCGCGCATCGACGCCGATGACTGGTTCCCGCGCGACGAACTCTGGTCCGCCATGGGCGAACTCGGCCTGCACGGCATCACCATCGCGGAGGAGGATGGCGGCCTCGGCCTCGGCTATCTCGAACATGTCATCGCGTGTGAGGAAGTCAGCCGCGCCTCGGCCTCGATCGGCCTGTCCTACGGCGCGCACTCCAACCTGTGCGTCAACCAGATCGGCCGCTGGGCCAACGCCGAGCAGAAGGCGAAATACCTGCCCAAGCTGATCAGCGGCGAACATGTCGGCAGCCTCGCCATGTCCGAAGCCGGCGCGGGCTCGGACGTCGTCAGCATGAAGCTGCGCGCGGAGCACAAGGGCGACCGCTATATCCTCAACGGCACCAAATTCTGGATCACCAACGCGGCCTATGCCGATGTCCTGGTCGTCTATGCCAAGACCGGCGAGGGGTCGCGCGGCATCACCACCTTCATCATCGAAAAGGGGATGAAGGGCTTCGAGATCGGGCAGAAGATCGACAAGATGGGGATGCGCGGATCGCCCACCGCCGAACTCGTCTTCACCGATTGCGAAGTGCCGGAAGAGAATGTCATGGGCCCGCTCAACGGCGGCGTCGGCGTGCTGATGTCGGGCCTCGACTACGAGCGCACCGTGCTGTCGGGCATTCAGCTCGGCATCATGCAGGCATGCCTCGACGTCGTGCTGCCCTATCTGCGCGAGCGCAAGCAGTTCGGCCAGGCGATCGGCAGCTTCCAGCTGATGCAGGCCAAGGTCGCCGACATGTATGTCGCGCTCAATTCCGCCCGCGCCTATGTCTATGCCGTTGCCCGGGCGTGCGACGCGGGCAAGACCACACGCTTCGATGCCGCCGGCGCGATCCTGCTCGCCTCCGAAAACGCCTTCAAGGTCGCGGGCGAGGCGGTGCAGGCGCTGGGCGGCGCGGGCTATACCAAGGACTGGCCGGTCGAGCGCTTCCTGCGCGACGCCAAGCTGCTGGACATCGGCGCGGGGACGAATGAAATTCGCCGCATGCTGATCGGACGGGAGCTTGTGGGAGCCGTATGACTGAAATCGCCGCACCAACGGATGAGGTAAGCCGCCGCCAGCGCGGTTTCCTGGGCTTTGTCGAACGCGCGGGCAACATGCTGCCCGAACCGACGATGATCTTCGTCTATCTCATCGTCGCGCTGATGTTCGTCAGCGCGATCGGCGACTGGGCCGGATGGTCGGCATCGCTCAACTATACCGGTGAGGAAGCGCCGACCGGCGCGACGCTGGAAAACGGCGTCCTCACCTACACCGCGACCAGCCTGTTCTCCGAAGCCAATATCGGTCGGCTGCTGGTCGATATGCCGCGCACGATGAGCGGCTTCGCGCCATTGGGCCTGATCCTCGTCATCATGCTCGGCGCGGCGGTGGCGGAGCGGTCGGGCATGTTCTCCGCCCTGATCCGCGCCAGCCTCGCCAATGCGCCGCGTTCGATCCTGACCCCGATCGTGGCGATCATCGGCATGGTGTCGCACCACGCCTCCGACGCCGCCTATGTCGTGTTCATCCCGCTCGCCGCGATCGTCTTCGCCGCCGCCGGGCGCCACCCCGTCGCGGGCCTCGCTGCTGCATTCGGCGCAGTGTCGGGTGGCTATGCCGGCAATATCACGCCGGGGCAGATCGACGTGCTGCTGTTCGGCTTCACGCAAGAGGCGGCGCGGATCGTCGAGCCGGGCTGGACGATGAACCCGGTCGGCAACTGGTGGTTCATCCTGTCGATCGTCATCGTTTTCACCCCCGCGGTGTGGTTCATCACCGACAAGGTGGTGGAACCGCGCCTGGGCAAATGGGGCGGTGGCGCGGATGCGGAGATCGAGGCCGAACTCGAACGCTCCGAAGTCACCGCCGACGAACGCCGCGGCCTGCGCCGCGCGGGCCTCGCCGCGTTGGCGATCGTCGCGCTCTATCTCGTGCTCACGCTCGCCCCGGGCTATACTCCGCTGATCAACGAAAAGGCCGAGGGGACGGCGCAGCTTCAGCCCTTTTACGGCGCGCTGATCGCCGGTTTCTTCCTGATGTTCGTCAGCTGCGGCATCGCGTTCGGCAGCGCCACCGGATCGATCAAGTCCGCCGACGACGTCACCCGGATGATGCGCGAAGGCATCGCCAGCCTCGCCCCCTATATCGTCTTCGTGTTCTTCGCCGCGCATTTCGTGGCGATGTTCAACTGGTCCAATGTCGGCCCGATCATCGCGATCAACGGGGCAGAGGCGCTGCAGACCTTCGCGCTCCCCGCGCCGATCCTGCTCGTCAGCGTGCTGCTGCTCTCGTCCTTCCTCGACCTGTTCATCGGTTCGGCCAGCGCCAAATGGAGCGCGCTCGCGCCGGTCGTCGTCCCGATGTTCATGCTGCTCGGCATCAGCCCGGAAATGACCACCGCCGCCTATCGCATGGGCGACAGCTACACCAACATCATGACCCCGTTGATGAGCTATTTTCCGCTGATCCTCGCCTTTGCGCGCCGCTGGGACGGGTCGTTCGGGGTGGGATCGCTGCTCGCGCTGATGCTGCCCTATGCGCTGACCTTCATGGCGCTCGGCATTTCGATGGTGGTCGCCTGGGTCGCGCTCGATCTGCCGCTCGGGCCGGGGGCAGGGGTGTTCTACACGCCGCCGACGGGCGTTTGATGACCTATTTCCCGACGAACAGGAACGCGACCCCCGCCATGATGCACGCGAACGCCGCGAAATGGCGCCAGTGCAGCGCCTCGCCCAGCACCGCGACCATGAACACGCCGAACACGGTGAGCGCGATCGCCTCCTGCGCGATCTTGAGCTGGCCCGGCGTCCATCCGGCCAGGAAACCGACCCGGTTCGCCGGCACCGCAAAGCAATATTCGACCCCGGCGACCAGCCATGAGATCAGGATCACGGTCAGCAACGGCTTCTCCAGCCCGCCTTTGCCGAGATGCCAGTACCAGGCGATCGTCATGAACACATTCGACGCGATCAGCAGCAGGATAGTCGCCATGAAAACTCCCTTCGCCCCGCTCTGCGCGACCGGACGGGCACGCGCAAGATGAGCGGCCCGGTCCTCAAGTCGATCCTCTCGCCCGAGGACGAAGGCTTCCGCACCAACGCCGCGCACAATCGCGCGCTGGCCGAAAAGCTCCGCGCCGATGTCGCGCAGGCGGCACTGGGCGGCAACGAAAAGTCCCGCGAACGCCACACGGCACGCGGCAAGCTGCTCCCCGCGACCGCGTCGAACGCCTGCTCGACCCCGGCGCGCCCTTCCTCGAGATCGGCCAGCTCGCCGCGTGCGACATGTATGAGGGCGAGGTTCCGGGCGCCGGCATGATCGCCGGCATCGGCCGCGTCTCGGGTCGCACCTGCATGATCGTCTGCAACGATGCGACGGTGAAGGGCGGCACCTACTACCCGATGACGGTCAAGAAGCATCTGCGCGCGCAGGAGATTGCGGAGGCCAATCGGCTGCCCTGCATCTACCTCGTCGACAGCGGCGGCGCGAACCTGCCGCATCAGGCCGAAGTCTTCCCCGACCGCGACCATTTCGGCCGCATCTTCTTCAATCAGGCAAACATGTCCGCCAAGGGCATCCCCCAGATCGCCTGCGTCATGGGCAGCTGCACCGCCGGCGGCGCCTATGTCCCCGCAATGTCGGACGAGAGCATCATCGTGCGCGAACAGGGCACGATCTTCCTCGCCGGCCCGCCACTGGTGAAGGCCGCGACGGGCGAGGAGATCAGCGCCGAGGATCTGGGCGGCGGCGACCTGCACGGCCGCAAATCGGGCGTGGTCGATCATGTCGCCGACAATGACGAGCACGCGCTGACCATCGTCCGCGACATCGTCAGCCACCTCCCGGCCGACCGCAAACCCGACATCGAACTCCGCGACCCGCGCCCGCCCAAATTCGACGCGCAGGAGCTCTACGGCATCGTCCCAACCGACGTCCGCGCGCCCTATGACGTCCATGAAGTCATCGCCCGGCTGGTCGACGGCAGCGAGTTTCACGAGTTCAAATCGCTCTACGGCACCACCCTCGTCTGCGGCTTTGCGCATATCTGGGGCATCCCGGTCGCGATCCTCGCCAATAACGGCGTGCTGTTCAGCGAAAGCGCGGTCAAGGGCGCGCACTTCATCGAACTCGCCTGCCAGCGCCGCATCCCGCTGCTGTTCCTCCAGAATATCAGCGGCTTCATGGTCGGCGGAAAGTACGAGGCGGAGGGCATCGCCAAGCACGGCGCCAAGCTGGTGACGGCAGTGGCGACCGCGAGCGTGCCCAAGATCACCGTCCTGATCGGCGGGTCTTTCGGCGCCGGCAACTACGGCATGTGCGGGAGAGCCTACAGCCCCCGCTTCCTGTTCAGCTGGCCCAACAGCCGCATCAGCGTGATGGGCGGAGAACAGGCCGCCAGCGTGCTGGCGACGGTCCACCGCGACGCCGCCAACTGGACGCCCGAACAGGCCGAAGCTTTCAAGCAACCGATCCGCGACGATTACGAAGCGCAAGGCAACCCGTGGCACGCGACGGCGCGCTTGTGGGACGACGGCATCATCGACCCTGCGCAGACCCGCGACGTGCTCGGCCTGGCGTTCGCAGCGACGCTGAATGCGCCGGTAGAGGAGGGGACACGCTTCGGCGTGTTCCGGATGTGACGATGACCGACGACCTCTCGACGTTGACCGAGCGCGAGCGCCACATGTTGTTCGCGCTCGCGTTGATGGCGGGCCAGTATCTCGAGAACTTCGACACAGGCGTTCTGGATAATCAGTGCATGGGGGGCGGGCGAAGAAGCGTTCAAAGTCCTGGCCGCCTTCGGCTTGATCGACGGCCACGCGCGCTCCGCAACTTGGACCGAAGCAGGCCAGCGATTGCTGGACATGCCGCTAAATCAAAAGGCTTTTCCGGGATGATCCAATCCCTCCTAACCGCCAAATACGGCGAGAACGGGTGCCATCCTCGCACCCCGCAAATCCTCCCCGGACCAGGGAGGGGGACCATGCGCAGCATGGTGGAGGGGACACGCGTTGGCGTGTTTCGGATGTGATGGGATGGCTCCCGCTTGGACAGCGGGTGCATATCCGTTCGCCGCTTCAGGTCGATGTGGCGCGCGTTGCGCTCCGCAATGCGATGAAGAAAGGCGTGCGTAACCCCGACGCATTGGTCGGGTTCACGATTGGGCCAATTCTCTATGCCCAAAGTGGTTGGTTTGGCTCACCCCCTGCGGTCCTTGCGCTTCTCAAGCGCAACAACACTGGCGTTGAGATCATCGGAAACGCCGGTTTGAACATCGTGGCGCTTCTCGTCTTAGGTAGCGTGGCCACGATTGCGACGCTGATCGGTGCCATTGATCTCGCCGTAAGCGGCGGGGCGGGGCTGTTCGCGCTCAGCCTCGTCGCCTTGGTGACGATGTACGGACTGGGCTGGCTCAACCATATTTTCCGAAAGGATGCCGATCCGCTGGTGCATGTGCTCCGGCGGGCAGTGCGAGCGAGCGAGCTTGAGCGCGAGGACCGGAGTTTTGATCGTACCCCCATGCCGGGCGCGACGCTGATCGTTGATGGAGAAGATCGAGCCGTCTCGCCTTCACAATATGACGTGCGCGAGGCCCTTCTGGAGCTGTCGGAATATCAGTTCGTGATCGTCGCATTCGGCGATGAAATTTACATGCAGAGTTTGAAGGAAGGTGGCGCTTATCTGTTGGAGGAGCGCCGTGGATCGAGCCAGCAGCACTATCGCGCCGAGCCCAATGTCGATGTCGACACTGTCGTCCGCGTGATGACCGCCTACCTCAAAGATCGAAAATCCTCACACGATGTCGTGTGGAAGCAGGTGCACCCATGATCCAATCCCTCCTCATCGCCAACCGTGGCGAGATCGCGTGCCGCATCATCCGCACCGCGCGGCAACTCGGCATCCGCACCGTCGCGGTCTATTCCGACGCCGACGCCAACGCGCTCCACGTCCGCAGCGCGGACGAGGCGGTGCACATCGGCGCGTCCCCCGCCCGCGACTCCTACCTGATCGGCGAGCGCATCATCGCGGCGGCCAAACAGACCGGCGCCGAAGCCATCCACCCCGGCTACGGCTTCCTCTCCGAAAATGCGGAGTTCGCCGAGGCCGTCCAGGCCGCCGGCCTCATCTGGGTCGGCCCCAACCCCGACAGCATCCGCGCCATGGGCCTCAAGGACGCGGCCAAGAAGCTGATGCAGGACGCCCGCGTCCCCGTCACGCCGGGCTATCTCGGCGAAGACCAGTCGCCCGATCGCCTGCAAGCCGAAGCCGACCGCATCGGCTACCCCGTGCTCATCAAGGCGGTCGCGGGCGGCGGGGGGCAAGGGGATGCGCCGCGTCGACGCCGCCGCCGACTTCGCCGACGCGCTCGCCAGTTGCCAGCGTGAGGCGGCGTCCTCGTTCGGCAACACCCAGGTGCTGATCGAAAAATACATCCTCGCCCCGCGCCATATCGAGGTGCAGGTGTTCGGCGACAGCCATGGCAACATCGTCCACCTGTTCGAACGCGACTGTTCGATGCAGCGCCGCCACCAGAAAGTGATCGAGGAAGCCCCCGCGCCCGGCATGGACAACGCCACCCGCTTCGCCGTGTGCGACGCCGCGGTAAAGGCCGCCCGCGCGGTCAACTATGTCGGCGCCGGCACGATCGAGTTCATCGCCGACGCGTCGCAGGGCCTGCACGCCGACCGCATCTGGTTCATGGAAATGAACACGCGGCTTCAGGTCGAACATCCGGTGACCGAGGCGATCACCGGGGTCGATCTGGTCGAGTGGCAATTGCGCGTCGCGAGCGGAGAGCCGCTCCCGCTGCGGCAGGAGGAACTCGCGATCAACGGCCACGCGATTGAAGCGCGGCTCTATGCCGAGGACCCGGCCAAGGGGTTCCTGCCGAGCACGGGGAAGCTCGAAGTCCTCGATTTCCACGGCGACGCGCGCGTCGATACCGGGGTGGAGGCGGGATCGACCATCTCGCCATTCTACGACCCGATGATCGCCAAGCTGATCAGTCATGACGACACGCGCGAGCATGCGATCGCGCGGCTGCGCACCGAATTGAACTACCTGACCGTGTGGCCGGTCCGGACCAATGCCGGCTTCCTCCACCGCCTCCTCGACGACATGGATTTCCGTGCGGCACAGCTCGATACCGGTCTGATCGAACGGCGCGGCGAAGCGCTGCTGATCGACCCGCTCCCGGGCGCGGCGGACCTGACCCGCGCGCTGTCCTGGCTCGACAGCGACCCGTCCTCCGACACCTATCTCATCGCGCGCGGATTGGAGGGCTTCCGCCTCAATCGCACCGCCGAGACCCGGCGCGCGGTCAGCGTCAACGGGGCGCGGGTGGCGTTCGACATCGATGGTGGCGAGTCCTTCGCGCACTTCCACCTCCACCCCAATGACGGCGCGGCGCTGCTGGTGTTCGAAGGCGCAACCTTCCGCGTCACCGCCGACCGCACCGAAGGCGGAGCAGGGGGTGCCGCCGGCGACGGCGCGATCCTCGCCCCGATGCCCGGCCGCATCGTCTCGGTCGAGGTGACCGAGGGCCAGACCGTCACTGCGGGCCAGAAGCTGCTGGTGCTGGAGGCGATGAAGATGGAACAGGCGCTGCTCGCCCCGTTCGACGGCGTGGTAGAGACGCTGAGTGCAACTCCCGGCGCGCAGGTGCAGGTCGATGCGCTGCTGGCGAAGGTGGTGAAGGTCTAGAAAATCCTCCCCGGAACGGGGGAGGGGGACCATCCGAAGGATGGTGGAGGGGGGCCCGAGGCAATGGAATCCGGTGCCTCGGGGCCCCTCCGTCAGCGCTACGCGCTGCCACCTCCCCGTTCCGGGGAGGATTGATCAAAGCTCATGCCTTCTGGGACATTCCCCTCCGGCAAACGCCACACCGCGCGCAAGACCCACGGCGCGCTAACCCGCGACATGTTCTCATCGCGATCCCGCTCGCCCCGCGCCGACCTCGGCTGGCAAAGCCCCGGAAGCGTCGCACGCGCCACGCCCACATTCCCCTAAAACCCGCAGAAAACTGCGCGTTACAGCCCTGCATGTTTCCCACAGGAACCTATTTGGCTAAAATGAATCCGTGCAAACGAACCGGAAAAGCCAATGTTCACACACGTCGCCTATTCGCGCCAGCTGGTATCCACCCGATCCACCAGCC
This sequence comes from Sphingomonas sp. J344, assembly GCF_024700005.1. Taxonomy (NCBI): domain Bacteria; kingdom Pseudomonadati; phylum Pseudomonadota; class Alphaproteobacteria; order Sphingomonadales; family Sphingomonadaceae; genus Sphingomonas; species Sphingomonas sp. J344. The sequence continues at coordinate 2,957,144 of NZ_JAJONB010000001.1, forward strand.
GCACCATCGCCGCAAAGTCCGCCGCGCCCGGCCCGCCCGGAACCTGCGCCAGATGCAGGTCGCGCTGGTGCACCGCGACCACCTCCGGCGGCACGGTCAGCGGCTTGCCCATGGACAAAGTTGCCAGCTGGATCTCGCACGCGCGTTGCAGCGACCAATGCTTGATGAAAGCCTCGGGCAGCGTCCGCCCCATAGCGACGATGCCGTGGTTGCGCAGCAGCAGCATGCGCTTGTCGCCCAGATTGGCGACCAGCCGTTCGCCCTCCTCGTCGCGCACCGTCACGCCCTCGAAATCATGATAGGCGATCTGCCCGGCGAAGTTGCACGCGTAGAAATTGATCGGCTGCAACCCGCCCTCCAGGCTGCTCACCGCCATCCCCGCCGTCGTGTGGGTGTGCATGATGCAATGCACATCGGGCAGGTTGCGATGGAACACCGCATGCTGGACGAACCCCGCGCGATTGACCGGATAGGGGCTGTCGTCGAGCTTGTTGCCGTCGATGTCGATCTTGACCAGGTTCGACGCCTTCACCTCGCTGAAATGCAGCCCGAACGGGTTGATCAGGAACGCGTGATCCTCGCCCGGCACCTTCAGCGTGATATGGTTGTAGATCATCTCGGACCAACCGAGCATGTCGAACACGCGATAAGCGGCGGCGAGCTGCTGGCGCGCCTCCCATTCGACATCGGAAACGACGCGGGGGCGGTCGGCAGTGGCGGTGGCCATGATCCTCTCCATGTTTTCGTGGTTGCGGTATGTATGCCATGACACGGCCGGGCGACGCAACTTGCGCTGCGGCGCAGCATGCGCTACGGCCCGCCGCAGTCATCTGGGGAGTAGCCAGCCGTCTTCGGACGGGCCTCCGCGTCAACATACTTGGTCGAGAGACCATGGCGCGAAGGGAGCTGCCGCATCACGCGGCGTTCGGGCGAGACCAATGGCGCCATGCTTTCCGTCCGGGCTGGGCGGAGGGGCGTGGTGTCGTTGGAATTCGCATCCGCCCGGCCCGGAGACTTGTCGTGGAACCCTTCCTCACCTCCACCGCCGTGGTCGCGCTCGCCGAAATCGGCGACAAGACGCAGTTGCTCGCGATCTTGCTCGCGACGCGGTTCAAGCGGCCATTGCCGATCGTCGCCGGCATCCTCGTCGCGACGCTCGCCAACCATTTCCTCGCGGCGCTTGTGGGGCAACAGGCCGCGGCGCTGCTGGAGGGGGCATGGTTCCGCTACCTGATCGCCGCGTCCTTCATCGCGATGGCGGCGTGGACCCTGGTCCCCGACAAGATCGACGATCTCGAGGACAAGCCCGCGCGCTTCGGCGCGTTCCTCACCACCACCATCGCCTTCTTCATCGTCGAGATGGGCGACAAGACCCAGATCGCGACCGTCGCGCTCGGCGCGCGCTTTGCCGAGGTCGGCTGGGTCACGGCGGGAACGACGCTGGGCATGATGCTGGCGAACGTCCCCGCGGTCTATCTCGGCAACGAACTGGTGAAGCGCGTTCCGATGCGCACCGTCCGGATCATCGCGGCTTCGCTGTTCCTCGCGATCGGCGTGTGGGTGCTGGTCCAGACGCTGCGGGGTTAGTCGAGAAAGCGGATCGCCGCGCCATCGGCATCGCGGACGATCCGCACGCGGACATCGTACAGCTCGGCCAGCATCGCCTCGGTCATCACCGCTTCGGCGGGCCCGGCGGCGAGGATGCGCCCGTCGCGCACCGCGACGACATCGTCGGCGATGCGCAGCGCGAGGTCGATATCGTGGATCGCCATCACCACCGTCCGCCCCGCATCGGCCCGCGCGCGCAGTCGCCGCGCGGCGTCGATCGCGTGACGCGGGTCGAGATCGGCGGTCGGTTCGTCGACGATCAGCACTTCGGGATCGCCGACGATCGCGCGGGCGAGCAGCACGCGGGCCAGCTCGCCGCCCGACAGGTCGGTGGCGGGTCGGTCGCGCAGGGCGAGCAGGTCGCATTCGGCCAGCGCACGCTCGATCGCCGGGAGCAGCGCGACGGGCAGCCCGCCGAATGCGGGCAACTGCGGGAGCAGGCCAAGCGCGACCACCCGCTCGACGCTGATCGGCCAATCCACGCCGACGCGCTGGGGAAGGTAGGCCCGCCGTCGCGCCAGATCCTGCCGCCGCAACGCGGGCAGGGGGGTGTCGCCCAGCCGAACACTGCCGCTTTCGGGCGCGAGCAATCCCGCCGCCACCTCGAGCAGGCTGGACTTGCCCGCGCCATTGGGGCCAATCACGGCGGTCAGACGCCCCGCCGCGAAGCGGGCCTCGATCCTGTCGAGCACCAGCCGCCCGCCGCGCCTCAATGTGATCGCCTCAAGGGTCAGCGCGGTCATGGCGTCCGGCTCCGCATGCGCAGCACCAGCCACAGGAAGAAGGGTGCCCCGACCAGTGCGGTGAACACGCCCAGATGGATCGGGCTGTCGAGCCGGATCAGCCGCGTGGCGATATCGGCGGCGGTCAGCAACGCCGCCCCTGCCAGCGCCGCCGGAACCAGTGTCGCGCCGGGTCGATGCCCGACGAACGGGCGTACCAGATGCGGCGCGACCAGCCCGATGAACCCGATCGTGCCGACGACTGCTGTCGCTGCGCCGACGCCAAGCCCGGTCCCGGCGAGCGCCAGCAACCGGGTGCGGCGCACATCGACGCCCAGGCTCTCCGCCTGCACCTCGCCCAGCGCGAGCGCGTCGAGCGACCGCGCGGTAGCGAGCAGAGCGCCCGCGCCGAGCAGGATCAACGGCGCGGCGAGCGTGATCTCCTCCCACCCGCGATTGGCGAGCGAACCCATCAGCCAGGTCATGATTTCATAGGCGGCATAGGGATTGGGCGCGAGGTTGAGCGCGAGGCTGATCCCCGCACCGGCAAGGCTGGAAATCGCAGCTCCCGCAAGGATCAGCGCCAGCGTTCCGCCGCCACGCGCGAGCAGCAGCGCCGCAAACCCCGCCGCCATCGCTCCGGCCAGCCCCGCCAGCGGCGCGGCGAGCGGCGCGACCGCAGCCAGCCCGTAATAGATCGCAATCACCGCACCGAGCGACGCGCCGCCCGAAATGCCGAGCAGCCCCGGTTCGGCCAGCGGATTTCGCAGCAACCCCTGCAACACCGCGCCCGACAGGCCGAGGATCGCCCCGGTCAGCACGCCGAGCAGCATGCGCGGCAGCCGGATTTCGGTGATGACCACCCCGGTCAGCCGCGCGGTCCCGCTGGCCTCGCCCCCCAGCCATCCGGCATAATCCAGCCCCAGCGTGCCGATGCCGAGCGAGGTCAGGCCAAGTGCGAGCGTCACCAGCGCCAGAACAGGGATCAGCAACCGCCCGCTCATCGGGTCGCCCTCTGCCGGTTTGCCGTTTCAAGCTGACCGCGCAGCTCCGCCGCCGCCTCGGCGATCAGCGGCGTGCCGCAGATATAGGCGCGCGGGCTGACCCCGACCTGTCGCCCGGCCCATTGCTTGCGGACCAGCGGATGCCGCGCAACGCGGTCGCGCAGGCTCTGGCCGACCACGCCGCCGACCGGCGCGACGAGGATATCGGGGTTGAGCGCCAGCAACGCCTCGACATCGGTGCCCGCGACACCCTCCTTCGCCGCGTTGCGCGCACCCGCCGCGTCGAGCACCGCGTCGTACAGCGCGCCCTCCCCGCGCGAGAGGCCGTCGCCGCTCCACGACGCGACGCGCAGGTTAAGCGCGGGACGGCGCGACAGCTCGGCCAGCCGCGCATCCATGCCCGCGATCAGCGCCTCGCCCCGCGCAACCGTCCCCAGCCGCGCGGCCAGCGCGCGCACCGTGGCGCGGATCTCGTCCAGGCTCTGCGGTTGTGCCACCTCGATCATCGGAAAGCCGAAGCGGCGCAGTGCAGCGCGGGTCGCCGCCGACCCAAAGCTGTCGGCGACAATCAGATCGGGCTGTTGCCGTACCACATCCTCGATCTCGCCGCGATTGACCGCGATGCCGCGCGCGCGCGCCGACATCAGCGACAGTAGCGGATCGCGCGACAGCCAGGTGACCGACGCGATCCGCTCGGGCGGGAGCAGCATCAGCACCAGCTGGTCGGTGCACTGGTTGATCGACATGACGCGCATTGGCAGTGCGGGCTTCGCACCGGCCACGGGTGGAGGCGCGCTGCCGGCCGAAACCGGCAGCGTCATCCCCGCGATCGCCAGCGCGATGCCGGCGCGCCGCATCACAGCTTGACCCGCACCCCGGCGAACGCGCCGACGCCCGGCGTCGCGAAGCTGAACACCTCTTCGTAATCGACGTCGAACAGGTTCTCGACCCGCCCGAACAGCTGGACCTTCTCTACCACCTCGAACGCGACGTTGAAATTCACCAGCGTGAACGGCTTCAGCGATACGCGCACCGGGGTATAGCTGGGGTCGGTGAAGGCGATATCGGTCATCCGCCCGTTATGCCGTACCGTCAGCGTGGTCGAAAGCCGCTCGTCGCTGCTGGTGTAGGTCGCGTTGAAGCTGGCGATGTCGCCCGGCCGCCGCACTTCCTCGACGCCACTCTCTTCCGCATTGAGATGCGTGTAGCTCGCGTCGAACCGCAGCTGCGGGATCGGGCGTGCGCTGAGGAACAGCTCGACGCCATGCTGCTTGGACAGGGTCGTGCGGTTGGCTGGCGTCGCGACGAAGGTCGGGGGCGGGGTAGGTGGTGTAGATCTCGTCCTCGAGCGTCGAGTCGAAATAGGTCGCGCCGAACGTCACCGTATCGTCCGCGAGCGTTTGCTCGATGCCCGCTTCCCAGCCTTCCGACTTTTCCGGCTTCAGGTTCGGGTTGCCGATATAGACACCGTCAGAGAAGCCATAGAGCTCGTAATAGCCGGGATTCTTGACCCCGGTGCCATAAGCGACGCGCACGCGCGTGTCGGTGGGCAGGCGATAGCTGCCCTGTACACGCCAGGTTGTCGCGTCGTCGAAGCGGTTATTGTCGTCGTGACGGATCGAGCCACTTGCTGCGAAATCGCCCGCAGTCAGTTCATATTGCGCGACCAGTCCGAGATTATCGGTGGTCCGCTTGCCGGTGAAGGCATCCCACGGCGATCCGGTGCCGGGAGTGGTATTGCGGAACTCCTCACGCTCCAGATCGACCGCGCCGGTCAGCCGGTGGGTGACCGCGTCGCTGCCGAAGCGCAGGCTCGACACCAGCGAGCCCTTGTAGCGCTGGCCGGTATTGCCGAAATCGACGACGTCATTGGCGCGAAACATCGTCCGCTCGGTATCTGCGAACTGGCCGGAGAGCGTCGTGGTCCAGCGCCCGTCTAGTGCGCTGAACTGTGCGCTGAGCAGACCGTAAAGGCCACGGTTGCGGTAATGCACGCCGGGGCTGTCGATCGTATAGCCAAAGGTCGGGCTGGCGGGGTTCCCGTCGCTGTTGTTGGCATCCGCGTCGGTCACGCTGTAGCGCAGCACTCCGGTCAGCGTGAAGCTGTCCGACGGAGTCCAGTTGAACTTCCCGCTCAGCGCTGCGCTTTTCGACCCGATGTTGCGGGTGCCGGCGCGCGCCGTCGGGGTGCCGTCGGTGATGAAGCCCGTTGCCGACAGCGCATAGTCGAAACTGCCCGAAGCACCCGCGGCGCGTGCCGCCGCGCTGACGGTGCCGAACGACCCGCCCTCGATCCGCGCGCTGAACCCCGGTGCCTCGCGACCCGACAGCGTCAGATAATGGATCACGCCGCCGATCGCGTCGGACCCATAGAGCGAGGATTGCTGACCGCGCAGCACCTCGACCCGCGCGGCGCTGTCGGCCAGTACGCCGCTATAGTCGAACTCGCCCTGGAACGGGTCGGATACCTCGATCCCGTCGATCAGGGTCAGGACATGATTGCCCTCGGTCCCGCGAATGCGGATCTGCGTCAGCCCGCCGATCTGGCGGCTGACCGCCACGCCCGGTACGTCCCGCAGCACATCGGACAGGTTGCGTGTCTGACGCTGTTCCAGCGCTTGCGCGTCGATGACGGTGGCCGATCCGCCGATCTGCTCGATGGGAACGGCCTCGCCGGAGCGCGAGGCAGTGACGACGACGGTCTCGCTCGAGACTTCGGCGACGGCGGTTTCGCCCGCAATGGCGGGCGACGCCGCAGCGATGGCGAGCGTGGAAACGGACAGCAACTTCAACATGGGACATCCCCCGGCGCCGAGCAACGAGGGCAGGGGCCTGGCCATCCGCAGGCGGATGACGGGCGTCAATGCATCAAACGGGCGCATGATCGCCTGACGCACGACACCGCAGCGGCCCCCGCCGCTAGGTTCGTCGCTCAGACGGAGGACCGTGCCGTGGCCATTCCCTGGACCAAGGCAAGAGCGACCATGCGCCGGCAGGTCTCCTGGCTCGCGGGTCAGGGCAGGATGCACGGCCTTCCCGGACGATTGTCCAGTGGCTGTTCCCTCGAAGGGGAACCAGTGCATCGCGCTCGCCGCTTACAGTTGCAGGGACAGCCACGGAATTGGGCGAAAAACCGCCCGCACCGCATTCCCGTTTAAGCCCCTTGCGGGGCACCGGCGCGATCATGAAGCGCGGGGTCGCCCCCATGCTTCGAGCGGGTCTTTAGGACCGGTTCGAGGCGCCCGCAAGCATTATATAAAGAATTCTTTATATCGTTTCCGGGCGCAGGAAGCGGAACATGTGTGCGACATAATCGACCTTGCCCAACTCTACTCCCTGCGCGCGCAGGATCGCATAAGCGGTCATCAGGTGGAAATAGAATTGCGGCAGCGCCCAGTCGCGGACGAACTGCTCGGCGGTCAGGTCGAACACCATCCCCTGGGGCAGCGCATGGGCGATGGGGGGCGCCGGGGTCGATATCGGGCATATCGCTGCCGACTTGCTCCAGCAGCGCCAGCGTCTCACCAATCCGCGCCCGCGCATCGGCAATGGTGCCGGGATGTTCGCCCCCGTTGCGGCCTTCATCGAGCAGTTCGGAGAGCGACGCGGGAAATGCCTCGCCGCGCAGACGGTACACGCCTTCCTGTGCCTGGACACAGGCAAAGCGGATCTGCGTCGCCAGCGGAAACATGTCCGGTGCCAGCCGTGCCGCCATCAGCGCTTCAGTGACGCAGCCCTGCTCCTCGGCCTTGGCGAGCCACGCCGAAAGTGCGCGCAGCATCTGGCCATAGGTTGGGACGATCAAAGCGGATGGGGTCATTCGCGGCTCCGTTTCAGATGGTTGGGCGGGCGACCTAAGACAAGAGAGCGATGCGCGCCAGCGGGCTTCGATATGCACTTGTCCAAGGGCCGGGGTCAGAGCGGCTCCAGCGAAGTCCATTTCTGCGCACCGCGATGATTCTCGATCATCGCGTCGACGAACCACGGTACGCAGCCCGTCCGCGTCTCGCGGAGGCGTGGCGATGCCTGGTCTCGTACCGATCGGGCGAGATTGCGGTACAGATTGGCGAAATCTGTGGAAATGTGGTCCCCAAAGCTTTCTCCCCCATAGATTTCGGTGAACCGTGCGCGTCAGGCTTGCGCTCGGCACCGGCAACCGCTTAGATACTGTCAACGATGTCAGCCGACTGGTTGTCACACTCGGAGGGGATAGTGAAATCTCTCATCGCACTGCCCCTCGTGGCGGTAATATGTGGCGTGGTAGCGCTAACGGCCGGTTCTCCGAGCGTGCGTGCGCGTCCAGTCCAGGATGGCGCTCAGGCATTTGCCGCGTGCCGCGCCTGCCATACGCTTGCCCCAGGCGGGAAGAGCGTGATGGGTCCCAATCTCAACAAGCTGTTCGGGCGGAAGGCGGGATCGGCTCCCGGGTTTAATTACAGCCCCGCGCTCAAGCAATCCGGCATTGTCTGGGATGCGAAGACCCTCGACCAATATCTCGCCGCCCCCACCACGAAGGTGCCCGGGTCGCGGATGGTGATGAAGGTGGCCGATCCCGCGCGTCGGGCCGCGCTGATCGCCTATCTGAAGGCCGAAACAAAATAGCTGTGCCTGTGGGGGAGATGTCATGAGGGGTCCGGCGGTTTTCCTCGCACAGTTTATGGGCGATGCTGCGCCGTTCGACACCTTGCCCTCCGCCGCGCGCTGGATGGCGGAGGCCGGTTGTGTCGGTCGCTTGGCGACGGACAGGTCGATTTCGGCGGAATCTTTTCGGAACTCACGCAATGTGGCTATGCCTGCTGGGCGGCGCTCGAACGGGAAAGCTGCCTCAAGCATCCCGAGGACGGCGCGCGAAGGCGCACCGTTCATCGCCGCGCACATGATCCGCAAGGCGGACAAGGCATTCGACGATTTCGCCGGTGGCAGCGATCCGGGGCTCAACCGGGCGATGCTGGGGCTGGCATAAATACAAAAGGGGGGATGCAGCGATGGCCGAGAGATATCATAAGGGGCGGCTGTTCTGGCTGGGCATATTGGCGCTTTTTACCGCGGCGGCGGGGCTCGCCATTCGCGGCGCCATCGCCAGCGGGCTCAAGGCGGAGTGGATCGATCCGGTCGCGCCGTTGCAAGCGGGTGAGCTGATCGCCGCCGCCCTGGGCGCGGCATTCCTGAGCTTTGCAATCACCCTGTTCGTCGCGAGCGCATTTCTCGACCAGATCGGCATGAAGCGCTGCCTGGTCGCTGCCGGGCTGTGCTTCTTCGCCGGGCCGCTGCTGATCGTCACCGCGGGCCATCTGGCGACCGGCATGACGATCTACACGATCGTGTGGGTCGGGATGCTGCTCAGCGGGATCGGCTGGGGACTGACAGAGGCGGCGATCAACCCGCTGACGACGCAACTCTATCCCGATGACGCGACCCACCGGCTCAATGTGCTCCACGCCTGGTTCCCCGGCGGCATCATCATCGGTGGCCTGGCCGGTTTCTTCCTGTCGGCTACCCTGTCCTGGCAGGGGATCATGGCGCTGGTGATGATTCCGGCGGCCGCGACGATCCTGATGGCGGCAACCACAAATTTCCCGCCGCCGCTGCGCAGCGAAAGCGGCGTGACCTTCGGCCAGATGATCGGCGAGGTGTTTCGCCGCCCGAGCTTCTTCATCTGGTTCGGCGCGATGTTCCTGACCGCCGCGTCCGAACTCGCGCCCGGCCAGTGGATCGACGTCGCCCTGTCCAACCGCGTCGGCATGCGCGGCATCCTGCTGCTGGTGTACGTCAACGCGCTGATGTTCGTGTTCCGCCATTTCGCGGGGCGGCTGGCGAACAGGATCTCCAACCCCGGCCTGCTGTGGGTGTCGAGCTTGCTCGCCGGCATCGGGCTGTTCATGCTGTCGCAGGCGCAGTCGCCGGTTGCCGCGATCATCGCCTCTACCGTCTGGGGCCTGGGCGTATGCGTGATGTGGCCGACGATGCTCGCCTCGGTCGCGGAACGCTATCCGCGCGGCGGGGCGTGGGCGATGGGGCTGGTCGGATCGGCCGGCGCGCTCGCCAGCTTCTTCGTGCTGCCGCAGCTGGGCGCGATGTTCGACCAGGCGAAGATCGAGTTCGCGGGCGGGCCGGAGGCATTCGCCGCGCTGACGGGTGCAGCCAAGCTGGCGGTCGAAGATGCGGCGGCTTCGGTGTCGTTCCAGAAGCTCGCGATCCTACCCGCGATCCTGCTCGTTGTGTTCGGCTTCATCTGGCTGCGCGAACGCGGCAAGTCGCGCGCACAGCTAGCGGGTGAAGCGGCGTGAAGTTGACGCGGCGCTCCGTCCTCGCCGCCGGTGCCGCCACGGCGGGTGCGGCGGCGATGGCGCACGCCGCGACGCAATCGAATGCGCCGCGCTTCTCGCTCGGCTATGCGCCGCATGAGGGTAGCTTCAGGAGTCGGGGCAGTCGGCTGGAGCAGATCGCCTTTGCCGCCGATCAGGGCTTTACCGCCTGGGAGGATAACGAGGCCGCCGCTCGCCCCGTCGAAGAGCAAACCGCGATGGCCAGGGTGCTGCACCAGCGCGGCATGACGATGGGCGTGTTCGTCGCGTCGATGCCCAAATGGGCGCAGTCGCGACCGGTGCTCGGGGCGAATGACGATGGCGATCGCACGGCGTTTCTCGCTGATATCCGCGCGTCGATCGACGTCGCCAAGCGCCTCAATGCGAAGTGGATGACGGTCGTCCCAGGCTTTCTCGACCGCCGCGTGCCGATCGACATCCAGACGGGCCGGGTGATCGACACGATGCGCCGTGCCGCCGACATTGTCGCCCCGCACGGGTTGGTGATGGTGATGGAACCGCTCAATACCCTCGTCGACCATCCCGGCGTGTTCCTGCAGACGGTGCCCCAGGGCTATGCCATCGCGCGCGGGGTCGACAGCCCGGCGGTGAAGATCCTCGCCGACCTCTATCATGAGCAGATCCAGGCCGGACATCTCATCCGCACCATGGACAGTTGCTGGAGCGAGATCGCCTATCTCCAGTTCGGCGACAATCCTGGCCGCAAGGAGCCGGGCACCGGCGAAATCAACTATCGCAACATCGTTCGCTGGCTGCGCGCAAAGAAGTTCGCGGGCGTCATCGGCATGGAGCACGGCAATTCGGTTGAAGGCCGCGCTGGCGAAGATCGGCTGATCGCCGCCTATCGCGAGATCGACGCGGCATGAAGGGGAAGGGCGTGAAACTCAGTCTGTCCATCGCGGCATTGGTACTGGCTGCTGCGAGCGGCTCCGCCCCGGCGCAGGACAAGCCGGGCTTTCGCGATACGCCAACCATCCCAGGGACCAGCTGGAAGGTACACGACGCCGACAGGCCCCATCCGATCGTGGTGACGCCGTCCGCACTGCCCGGCGGTGCCCCGTCGGACGCGGTCGTCCTGTTCGACGGCACCTCGCTCGACGCCTGGCAGGCGCAGCATACACCCTGGACGATCGCCGATGGCGCAGTCACCTCGCGCCCGCGCGCAGGCGGCGGGGGCGAGAATGCGCTGATCAGCAAGGCGAGCTTCGGCGACGTCCAGCTCCATCTCGAATTCCGCTCACCCAATCCGCCGGAGAGAAGCTCGCAGGATCGCGGCAACAGCGGCATCTGGTTCATGCAGCGCTACGAGATCCAGATCCTCGACGGCTACAACAACCCGACCTATGCCGACGGCACGGTCGGCGCGATCTATGGCAACACGCCGCCGCTGGTAAACCCGTCGCGCCCGCCCGGCGAATGGCAGAGCTACGACATTATCTTCGAGCGCCCGCGCTTTGCCGCCGACGGCAAGCTGCTGCGCCCCGCCTATATCACCGCCTTCCTCAACGGCGTGCTGGTGCAGAACCGTCAGCCCTGGCGCGGCACCACCGTGTGGCGACAGGTCGCCAAATATCAGGCGCATGGCGACGCCGCGCCGATTCAGCTTCAGGATCACAATTCGCCGGTGTCGTTCCGCAACATCTGGGTGCGTCCGCTCCCCGAGGCGGCGGCGAGCCACGACCATCAGGGTGAGGGAAAATGAGATTAGACCGACGCGACGCGCTGGCCGGAATGGCGGCGATGTTCGGCACCGCGCTGTTCGCCCCGATCGCCCGCGCGGCATCGGCGCAGATGACGGTGATCAGCGATGGCCCGCCCAGCGCCCCGGTGTTCAGCGCGGACCAGCGCGCGCTGATGACCGCGCTCAGCGAGCGCATCATGCCGACCACCGATACGCCGGGCGCGATTGCCGCAGGGGTTCCGGAGTTCATCGAAAAGATGCTGGCGGACTGGGCGGTTCCCGAAGAGCGCAAGCCGATCCTCGCCGGGCTCGACGCGATCGAGGCGCGCAGCCAGGCCGACTTCCAGATCGCTGCGGTCAAGGCGACGCCCGAGCAGCAGGATGCGCTGATCACGCTGGCGATGGAGGACAAGATCCCCGATGGCCTGAGCTTCTTCACCAAGTTCCGACAGCTCGTCATTACCGGCTATTTCACCTCCGAAATCGGCATCACGCAGGAGCGCGACTATTTGCCCGTGCCGGGACGCTATGACGGCGCGCACCCCTATTCCCCCGGCACGAAGGTGTTCTCCTCATGATGATCGACCGACGCCAATGGCTGGCCGGCGGTGCTGCGCTCGCAAGCGCCCTCGCCGCCGCACCGCTCATGGCGCGCGGGAAGAAGGCGCGCGCGATCGGTCTCCAGCTCTATACCGTGCGCGAGTTGTTCGCCCCCGACCCGATCGGCACGCTCGAGAAGGTCGCGGCGATCGGCTATCGCGAAGTCGAATATGGCGGTGGCGGCTATGACAAGATGGACCACGCCGCGCTGCGCAAGGCGATGGACCGGCTGGGCCTCAAATGTCCGTCGATCCATGTCGGCTATGAGGCGTTGGCCGCCGATTTGGGTGCCGTGGTCAGAATGGCGAAGACGCTGGGTGCCGACACGATCGTGCTCCCCCTGGCTCACTCCCGCGATGCGCGACCCAGAGGGCTTCAAGCGCTTAATCGGTGATTTCAACCGCTGGGCGGGGCAGCTCAAACAGGCGGGGCTTGGCTTCGCCTATCACAACCACGATTTCGAATTCACCGTGAAGGCCCCCGACGGCCGCAGCCTGTTCGACATGCTGGTCGCGGACGGCGATCCCGCTTTGGTCAAGATCGAGCTCGACCTGTTCTGGACCATCGCTGCTGGCGAGGACGCCAAGGCGGTGATCAAGCGCCTGCCCGGCCGCATCTACGCCTATCACGTCAAGGATCGCACGGCCGATGGGAAGATGGTCAGCGTCGGGGCGGGCGTGGTCGATTTCGCCGACATCTTCGCGCTCAACAAACAGGCGGGCGTCAAACATCTCTATGTCGAGAATGATCAGGCGCCCGCGCCCTATCTGCCCGACATCAAGGCCAGTTTCGACCATTTGCGCCGGATCGGCGCGTAACCGGATTTAGTGGGGGATCGGCATGGCCGACAAGTTCGACGCGATCGTCATCGGCTCAGGAGTGAGCGGCGGATGGGCGGCAAAGGAACTGACCGAAAAGGGACTGCGCGTCCTCATGCTCGACCGCGGCGTGATGGTCGAGCATGGCGAGAATTACGATTACGATGGCAAGGCGCCGTTCGAAATCCCCGCGCGCGACATCATGCCCAAACCGTTGATCGACAGCGATTATTTCATCGCAAAGTATGGCTATATCGCTCCCGCATCGCAGAAATTCTACAATAACGACCGGCTCAACCCCTATGCCTATGGCGAGGGCGACAAATTCTACTGGATCCGTCCCGGCGCGGTCGGCGGCAAGTCGCTGATCTGGGGCCGCTGGAGTTTTCGCTGGTCGCCGGAGGATTTCGAGGCGAACAAGCGCGAAGGCATCGATGGCGAATGGCCGATCGGCTATGACGACATCGCGCCCTGGTATGACTATGTCGAAAAGGTGGTCGGCGTCTCGGGATCGCGCGAAAACCTGCCGCAGCTCCCCGACAGCCTGTTCCAGCCGCCGATGCAGATGAACGTCGCGGAGAAATGGCTGAAGGAAAAGCTCGAAGCGAGTTCGCCCGGGCGGAAGTTGATCCCGTCGCGTCTGTCCAACATGACCGAGGACAAGCCCGAACAGGGGGCGCAGCAAATGCCAGTTTCGCAACCAGTGCGGGCGCGGTTGTTCGTTCGGCTCCTATTTCTCGACCCAGGCGGTGACCTTGCCCGCCGCGCGCGCCACCGGGCGGCTGACGCTGCGCCCGGATTCGGTAGTCACCAGCCTAGAGTATGATGCGCCGCACCGCCGCGTGACCGGCGTGCGCGTGGTCGATGCCAAGACCAAGAAGGTCGAGATCATTCCAGCGCGGATGGTGTTCCTCTGCGCCTCGGCCATGGCATCGACCCAGATCCTGATGAACTCGCGCGCGCCCGGCAGCGGGAAGAGCCATTTCGACAGCAGCGGCACGCTCGGCCGTTATGTCATGGACCATATCTTCCGCGTCGGCGTCGGCGGGGATATCCCTGGCTTCAGCGAGTTCATCGAATATGGTCGTCGACCCGGCGGCGTCTACATCCCGCGCTTCCGCAATGTCGGCGGCGACGAAGGCATCGGCTTCCGTCGCGGCTATGGCTATCAGGGAAGCGCGCGGCGCGAGCCAGTTCCGCCCAAGGGCTTTGGCGCGTCGATGAAGCAGGGCATGCGTGACTATGGCCCGTGGAAGTTCGCGATGGGCGCGTTCGGCGAATGCCTGCCCTATGAGGATAATCGCGTCAGCCTGCATGCCGACAAGGTCGACCGGTTCGGCGTGCCGCTGATGCGGTTCGATGTCCGCTTCCGCGACAATGAGATCCGCATGATGGACGATGCGCGGACCGAGGGCGAGAAGATGCTCAAGGCGGCGGGTATGCTCAACGTGCACAGCTGGCGCGGCGAGCATGTGCCGGGCGATGCGATTCACGAAATGGGCGGCGCGCGCATGGGCCATGACCCGCGTCATGCGGTGCTCAACAAATGGAGCCAGGCGCACGATGCCGCCAACCTGTTCGTCACCGACGGCGCGCAGATGGCCTCCGTCTCCTGCGTCAATCCGTCATTGACCTTCATGGCGCTGACGGCTCGCGCCGCAGATCATGCGGTCAAGCAACTCAAGGCCGGGGTAATCTAGCCGCCGGGGGGAGCCGGAAAGGGCCGCGCAATCACCCTTGATCGGGCAGAAAATGGCGAGCGCCCCTGCGACGCTCAGTCCGTCTCGTAATCGCCTCGGGAAGCCGGCTTGGTGACCCCTACGAGAATCGAACTCGTGTTTTCGCCGTGAGAGGGCGACGTCCTGACCGCTAGACGAAGGGGCCGTGCGAGCGGAAGCGGGGCGTTTATCGGGGGGCAGCCTGTGCGTCAACCCGCGCGTGTGAAAACAAATGCCGGGGTGGCTTTCGTCGCATTCGCGCCCTATCTGGCGTCACATGGCGCGTTCTTCACGATCGATGGACTGGGGCTTCCCCCGCTGGCGAGCCTATGGCGCCGAGCGTGAGGCGGTAAAGGTGCGTCTGTGCGACCGGCATGGCTGCGAATTGCCGGGGGATCGCCCTGCGCCCAAGTCGCCCAACAGCCCTGAGCGCTGGTATTTCTGCGAGACTCACGCCGGTGAGTACAACCGCAACTGGAATTACTTCGAGGGGCTGACTGCGGAGGAAGCGGCAGAGCGCGAGGCGCAGGAGCGGCGCGATGCGGGCGACTTCTCGGAAAGCCGCCACAATGCATGGGCCGGGCCGGGCGACGGCAGCCGATCGCGCGACGAGATGCGCGCGCTTGAGGTGTTGGACCTCGCACCCGATGCGTCGTTCGAAGCGGTGCGCGGGGCGTGGCGTAAGCTCGCCAAGGAAAATCACCCGGATGTTCGCCCGGGCGACGCTGACGCCGCCAAGCGCTTTCAGGCGATTCAGACCGCCTATGAAGTGCTGCGCGCTGCGGAAGAACGGCGGCAATGGCGGCCTGATTGAAGACCCGCGTTCGTTCCAACTGGGCGAATGCGGTGCTGGTGTGCGCCAAATGCGCGAAGCGGATCGATGGCGGGTTCGGGCCAAAGGGCAAGCAGCCGCTGGGCAAGGCGCTGCGCAAGCATCTCCATTTGAAGAAAGGGCGTAAGGCTGCGGCGGGGATCGTCGACGTCAAATGCCTGGGCGTCTGCCCGCGCGGCGCGGTGACCGTGGTCAACGGCGCGGCCAGCCGCGAGTGGCTGATCGTGCCCCAGGGCGCCGATCTGGACGCGGTCGCCGCTGAATTGGGCCTCGCCTGATCGCAACCGCTTGCGCGTCGCCGCAAGCCCGCTACGTTCCGCTCCGTGACACCGTCTCCACCCTCCGCCACCCTAGCGCGCAAGCGGCTGGCGGAGGCGTTGATCGCGGTGGGGCGGGGGGATCGTTCCGCATTGTCTGAAGTCTATGGCCTTACGTGCGCGAAGCTTTTTGGGATTTGCCTGCGTATCTGCGGGAACCGGGAGGAAGCGGAGGAGGTCGTGCAGGAAGTCTATGTGAAGGTGTGGCAGCGGGCGGGGCGGTTCGACCCTGAACGCGCCAGCCCGATCACCTGGCTTGCGGCGATCGCGCGGAACAGTGCGATCGACCGGCTGCGCGCACGTCCAGCGGCCCCAACTGCGCCGATCGAAGCGGCGGCGGCGATTGCCGACGACACGCCCGGTGCGGATGCCGCGATCGAGGATGCCGAACAGCAGCTGCGGATGCGCGCCTGCCTCGATGCGCTAGAGGGGCGCACGGCCTCGGCGATCCGCGCCGCCTTTTTCGGCGGGCTGACCTATGCGCAGCTGGCAGAGCGCGACGCCGTCCCGCTGGGCACGATGAAGACCTGGATCCGCCGTGGCCTGCTTCAGTTGAGGAGCTGTCTCGGCGATGGCTGACCCGATCGACATGCCCGACGATCCCGCGCTGCTCGCCGCCGAACTCGCGCTCGGCGTGCTGGAAGGCGAGGCGCTGGTCGCGGCCAAGCGGCGCATGCTGACCGATCCCGCCTTTGCCGCAGGGGTCGAGGACTGGCGTGCTCGGCTCGCCGCGATCGGGCTCGACGCGCCGGACGCGATCCCGTCTGAGGATCTGTGGGCGCGGATCGAGCGGTCGATCGATTCCGGCACCGGCGCGTCGGTCGCCGACCTCGTCCCGCGCCGCGCGCTGCGCCGTTGGCAATGGGGGACTGCGGCCGCAGGGTCGGTCGCGGCGGCGCTGGCTGTGCTGCTGGCGATCCCACGGTCGGAGCCCATCGCCCCCGCGCCGCAACAGGTCGTGACCCAGCCCGCGATCGTCGCGCAGTTGCGCGGTGAGGGGGAAGGGCCATTGGTCGCCGCGCGCTACGATCCCGCCACCGCGCAGCTGCGGCTGGTCGCGCAGGACATGGGCCCCGACGCGCGCGTGCCCGAACTGTGGATCATCCCCGCCGACGGCATTCCGCGCTCGCTCGGCGTCATTCAACCGGCGGGCGACACCCAGCTGGTCGTGGCGGAGGGGCATCGGTCGATGCTGCACGACGGCGCGACACTGGCGATCACGATGGAGCCGCGCGATACGGCTCCGCACCCCGCGCCGACCGGCCCGCGCGTCGCGGCAGGAAAAATTTTCGGCATCTGACATCCGGCGCGCATCCGCGTCCGTATCTCCTGTGCAACCCGGCCTCGAAACAGCCGGGCACTGCCACGAAAGCAGGAGGATGTATGAAGTTTCGTACCCCGCATTTCGCACTTGCGCTCGCCGGTGCCGCGCTGGCCACCGGTTCGGTCGCGCTCGCCGGACAGACCAAGATGGTTGGCGGCGCGGCAATGTATCCGACCAAGGATATCGTCGATAACGCCGTCAATTCAAAGGATCACACGACCCTGGTCGCCGCGGTGAAGGCCGCGGGGCTTGTCGACACGCTCAAGTCGCCCGGGCCATTCACGGTCTTCGCCCCGACCAACGCCGCCTTCTCCAAGCTGCCCGCCGGCACCGTCGACACGCTGTTGAAACCGGAGAACAAGGGCACGCTCACCGCCGTGCTCACCTATCACGTCGTTCCGGGTCGGATGATGGCCGCCGACATCGCGGCCAAGGCCAAGGCGAATGGCGGCAAGCTCGATCTGACCACGGTTCAGGGCGCCAAGATCACCCTGTCGAAGCGCGGCAACGGCTGGATCGTCACCGATGCAAAGGGTGGCACGTCGAACATCACCATTGCTGATGTCGGGCAGAAGAACGGCGTGATCCACGTCGTCGACGCGGTGCTGTTGCCCTGACCGGCCCCCCGTCGCGCGGGTTTTCTTACCCGGTCCCGCGCGGCACCCGCCGGTGTGATTTCCCTCTTTGACCATCGGCGGGACTACCGCCCGCCCGGCCACTGTCTCTCAGGCCGGGCGGGTACGGTCGAGCCAGCGTGCCGCCGCCGGCCACAGCGGCAGGAATAGCCGGTCGATCGCGAACAGCAGCACCAGCGACAGCGCGAGCATCGGCAACAGCGCGGCAGCGACCAGCGTGATCGCCGCCACCACCCGCAGCTTTGCATCGCTCGGACGCGGCGGAGCGCCGAGCGAACCGCCCGGTCGTCGCCGCCACCACATCACCGCGCCGCTCACCGCCAGCAGCATGAGCCCAAACGCGGTCAGCACCCCGACCAACTCGTTGACCCAGCCGAACAACTGTCCCTCATGCCAGGCGATGCCGTATCCGATCGCGCGGTCGATCGGATGCTTGTCGGCAAAGCCGCTGCGCGCGACGACATGGCCGGTCATCGGTTCGTAGCTGACGCTGCGCGCGATCGGGCGATCTCTGGGTCTGGCTGGTCAGCTTCCACAGGTTGCCATTGGGCGGGCCGAACTGCGCGGGGGCACCGGGCGGGGAGAGGATCGCGGGGGCGGGGACGCCCTCCGCCTGCGCGCGCGCGACCATCTGGGTCAGCGTCATGCCCGCCGGAGCTGTCTTCGCGGCGGCGGCAGCGCGCAGCATCGCTTCATGGTCATGCTCCGCATGCAGGTCGATGCCGCCCTTCCATTGCTGCGGCCCCTGCACCAGCCCCAGCTCGGCGCGCACGGTGCGGAATGCAGTCGCCCAGCCATCGGTCCAGGGAAGGCCGGAGACGAGCAGGACGAGCGCGAGCCCCGAAACCCAGAATCCGGTCACCGCATGCAGGTCGCGCCACACGACCCGCCCACGCGCGCCCAGTCGCGGCCACAACACGCCGCCCAGCCCACGCCCGCGCGGCCACCACAGATACAGGCCCGACAGGATCAGCAGGATCGCCCAGCACGCGGCAGTCTCGACCAGCAGCCCGCCCCATTGGCCGAGCAGCAGCGATCCGTGGATGCGCGACACTGTCGCGGCGATCCGCGTATCGGGATCGTCAATCGCGATCACCTTGCCCTGCGGCGACACCGCGATGTCGCGCATGGCACCATCGGGCAGGCCGACATGGATCACGGCCGCGTCGCCGGGGGAGACCGGCAGGCGGTAGCTGTGGAAGCTCGCCTCCGGGACTTTGGTCAGTGCCGCCGCCAGCTGCGCATCGGGCGTCACTGCTCCGGCCACCGGCAGGCTGCGCCAGTCGCGCTCCTCCCACGCATCCAGCTGCGGCTTGAACAGATAGATCGCGCCGGTCAGCGACAGCAGCAGGATGAACGGCACGACGAACAATCCGGCATAGAAATGCCAACGCCAGATCGCGCGATAGAGCCGACCGGATCCGGGGTTCACGCGGCGTAGCGTTCTGCCGTCGCGCGGATCAGCGCGATCATGTTGGGGATGCCCTGCGTCCGGTTGGAACTCAGCTGATTGCGCAGATCGAACGGAGCAAGCGCGCCTTCGATATCCGTCGCCAGAATGTCCGCCGGGCTGCGGTCCTGCACCGTCAGCAGGACGAGCGCGATGATCCCCTTGGTAATCGCGGCGTTGCTGTCGGCCAGGAAATGCAGCGTTCCATCGTCGAGCACGGTCGGATAGACCCACACCGCCGCCGAACATCCGCGCACCAGGGTCGCATCGGTCTTGAGCGCATCGGGCATCGGCTCCAGCGCCTTGCCGAGGTCGATCAGCAACCTGTAACGGTCGTCGGCGTCGAGGAACTCATACTCGTCGGTGAGGTCGGACAGGCTGGTCATGGCCGCGCCCTTAGCGGGGCCGGGCTTCCGCGTCACCCATGCTTGTCCTAGGCTGGCGAGAACAGAGCGAGGGCTGAAGATGCGAGCGATCGGATTTGGTTTGGCGATGGCGGTGTTGACGATCCCGGCTTCCGCGCAGGAAGCCGCGCCCGCTGTTCAGAGCAAGCGCGACATCGTCTATCGCACCACCACAACCGGCCCGCTCCATCTCGATCTCCACCGCCCGCAAAGCGCCAAGGGCAAGCGCGCGCCTGTGCTGGTCGTCATCCATGGCGGCGCATGGGCGCGCGGCGAGCGGCCCAAGGGCTGGACCGGACATCGTCGCTTCGTCGAAGCCGGGTTCGCGATAATCAGCATGCAATATCGCCTGTCGGGTCAGGCACAGGCGCCGGCAGCGGTCGAGGATGTCCGGTGTGTCATGGGCTGGATCGCGGAACGGGCTGCCCTAGAGGGGCTGGACCCGAAGCGCATCGTCCTGATGGGGACATCGGCGGGCGCGCATCTGGCGCTGATGGGGGCCTATATTGATGCGAGCGAGGGTCTCGATCCCAAGGAATGCGGAGCTGTGCCGCGCGCTGCGGCGGTGATCGATTTCTACGGCCCGACCGATCTGCGCCCGGAGTCGCTCGGCGCGTGGTCCAGTCCGTCGATCGGCAAATGGGTCGGAGAGGGGGCGGCGGGCGCCGCGATGGCCGCCCGCATGTCGCCGATTGCCCGCGTCCGGGCGGGGCGACCCCCGGTATTCATCGTCCATGGCGACGCGGACCCGGTGGTCCCACTCGCCGCATCGACCGCGCTCAAGGCCGCGCTCGATCGGGCGAAGGTGCCGGCCGAGCTGCATATCGTGCCCGGCGGGGTGCATGGAAAATTCGATCCCGTGCTTCAGGATCGCCTGCTCGCCGATGCCGTGACCTTTCTGAAGCGTCACCGCGTGATCGACTGAGCGGGCAGGTGTGGGAGCGGCGTCTGCAGCTGCCGCTCCCGTGGTGCAGTGGCGGGGGCCTCCCAACCCGTCCGCCGCTGCTCCGGGGGGGGTTAGAGGTCCACGCCCGCGGCGATCGCTTCGAGTTTGCGGATCCGTTCCTTGAGGTCCGCGATCTCGATGCGGGCACCGGCGTTGGTCGGGGCCGCCTGGGCGGTGTCGACCTGATGCGTCAGCGCCAGTTCCTGCCGCTTGAACGCCAGCCAGCCGCGCCATCCGGCCAGGCCCGCTCCGGTCACCATGCCCAGCCCCGCAAGGGTCGCCAGCGCCATGGCCATGTAGAAATTGGGGTCGGTCATCACATCCTCCTCCGGTTCGCGCCGGACTTCAGTTGCGGTCTTCGCGCAGCTTCTCGATCTCGCGGTCGAGGCTCACGCTCGAATGATTGTCGGTGATCACCCGCTCCAGCACCGCGATGCGGTCCTTCAGCGTGCGCACCTCCTGCTCAAGGCGGCGGGCTTCGGCGCTCGCCGCGGGGTCATGGGCGACATAGTCGTTGCCGCGGCCATCCTTCTGGATGCCCATCTTGGCGCGGACGATGTTGCCGACGGTCACGATCGCCACGATCATCACCACCATGAACGCCCAATCCATACCCTGCCTCCTGTTCGTCTGATCTCGTGCGCCCGTCGGGGCTTACTCGGCCGGTTGGGCCGCCGCTTCGCGTGCCAGCCGCTCTGCGCGGCGGATTGGACGGTCGCGCATCTCGGCCATCGTGACGCCGATTGCGCCGATGACGCCCAGCACCGCGAAAAATCCGATCAACATGGTAGATACTCCCTCACAAAATTCGTTCGTTCAGTTTACCGGCCGGTCGTCGCGCAGCCGTTCGATCTCGTCAGCCAGATCGACACCCTTGTCGGTGACGATCCGTTCCAGCACCCGCACCCGCTGCTCCAGCCGCTCGGTATGCGCCGCATATTGCGCGGCGCGTTCGGCGGTCTGGGCGGTGAGCACTTCGGCCATCTTTTCCTTGTGCTTCAGCCAGCGTTTGAACATCTCGCTGCCGACGCCCAGGATCACCGGGATGCCCACGACGATGAAGAAGAAGGCGATTACGAAAGGCGCTTTTTCCACCGTCTGACCCTCAATTCTTGCCCAGCCGCAACGCTTCGATCTCGCGATCCAGCGTGTGGCTGCTGTCGGTGACGATCCGCTCGACATTGGCCAGCCGGTCCTTGACCGAACCCAGTTCCGCACGGAGCTGGGCATTTTCCTGGCTGATCAGCTTGATCCGCTCGATCATCTCTTCGTTCTTCTGCGGATAGACCGCCTGGCCCCAGGCCCCGTCGAGCGGGTAGCCATTCTTGATGCGGAGCCAGGTGGTGAACATCCACCCGATCATGCCTGCCACACCGACGATCGCGATTACGGGGGCGAGGTTGGCGAAAAATTCCATCTTTTCCATGTCTCTCGTCCTATTCAGCGCAGGCCGTCGATTTCGCGGGCGGTTCGCTCGGCGGGGTCGGTGGCGATGCGCTCAAGCACCGCGATCCGCTCCTCCAGCCGGCTGATCTGGCCGGTCAGCCGCTCATTCTCGCTGGTCAACAGCTCGATCTTGCGGGTCGCACCGGCATCGCCCTTGTCGGTCATGCCCATCCATTCATTCTCGATCGGATATCCGTGCTTGGCGCGGATCCAGGTCGAAGCGAGCCATCCGAAGGTCGAGATCGCGATGATCGCGATGACGAAACCCGGTCCACCCCAGCTCATAACTATTCCCTCCTGTTGAGCGCCCGCTTAGCGGAGGCGCTCGATCTCGTCGGCGAGCTGCGTGTTGCGGCTCGTGTAGAAGGTCTCGATGTCGGCCATGCGGCGATCGATGTCGCGCAGCTTGGAGCGGACTTCCTGGGTCGAGCGGCGCGGATTGGCGCGCACCCCCTGCCAGAATTTCGCGTCCTCGGCGTTCTCGTAGAGACCGACCGGCTTCTGGGAGGTGACCATGGCGAGGCCGATGTAGACGAAGAACATCAGCGGGAAGGTGGCGACCAGCAGGGCCAGAAAGCCCAGGCGGATCCACAGCGGGTCGACCCCGGTATAGTCGCCCAGTCCTTCACAGACGCCGAGCCATTTTCCGTTGACCTTGTCGCGATACAGCTGAGTGCGGCTAGCGGACATTTCAGTTCCTCCGTGCGCGTTCGAAGTCGGGGAGTTCGCGGACTGGCGGCGTGTCATTGCCGCGCAGGCGGAACTCGGGATTATCGGCGGCGATGATCCGCTCGATGGTGTGGAGGCGATCCTCCAGGCGGCGAGCCGTGTAGTGCAGCTCGTCGAGCAGGCTTTCATCCTCGCCGGTCAGCGTCTTGGCCTGCTTCCACTTGGTCACATAGTGGAGGATGACCCACGGCATGCCGATGAACAGCATCCCGACGATAATGATGGGAAGAAACACGTCTTCCATGGCTTATTCCCCCTTGTTCAGGCGCGCCTTGAGCGCGGCCAGCTCGGCATCGACCTTCTCGGCCGACTGAAGCTCGGAGATTTCCTCCTCCAGCGTCTTCTTCGGCGCGCCCAGGCTCAGCGCATCGGCGCGGCCCTCGGCAAAGTCGACGCGGCGCTCGAGCAGGTCGAAGCGGCTGAATGCATCGCTGACCTTCGACCCATGGGTCATCTCGCGCAGCTTGACGCGGTTGTTGGCGCTTTCCAGACGGGTCATGATCGCATTCTGCCGGGCACGCGCGTCGCGCAGCTTCGTCTGAAGCTTGGCGATGTCCTCTTCCGACGCGCGCAGCGCATCGTCGAGCACCGCGATCTCCGCGTTCAGCTGGTCGCACATGTCATACGCTTTCTGGCGCTCGACCAGTGCCGCCTTGGCCAGGTCCTCGCGGTCCTTGCTCAGCGCCAGCTCGGCCTTTTCGGTCCAGCTCATCTGGAGATTCTCCAGCTTGGCGATGTGGCGGCGCATTTCCTTCTGGTCGGCGATCGTGCGGGCCGCGCTGGCGCGCACTTCGACCAGCGTCTCCTCCATTTCGAGGATGATCATGCGGATCATCTTCGCCGGATCTTCCGCCTTGTCGAGCAAGTCGGTGAAGTTCGCGGCGATGATGTCGCGGGTGCGAGAGAAAATGCCCATCTGAAACTTGCTCCTTGAAACTCGTGCCGCCGGGCGGGTGATAGGGGGCACCCGCCCGGCGGGATCGCTTACGCGATGGCTCGGGCGGAAACCGTGGTGCCGTCCGTTGCCGTGACGGCCGGGCCGACCACGGTTGCCAGACTGGTCGTGCTCACGATCAGGGTGCAGACCAGCGCCGCCAGCGTCGTGCGAAAGCTGTTGTTGCCCTTGTACATTGTTTCCGTCCCTCGATTTCTTCGTTTGATTGCCGCCCTTCGCGGCATGCCAGCAACATTGCAGGGGGCGTGCCAATTCGATTTTGCGGCGGTTTTCCGCCATTTTTCGCACGAATTGCCCAAATCGGCAAACTTACCACTTGCCAAAACTTGGGAAAATATCCCAAGAATTCGGCATGGAGCGGACCACCCATGTCGTCGGCCAGTCGGGAGCCTTTCTCGACGCGCTCGAGCTTGCCTCGCGGGCGGCTGCGCTCGACCGTCCGGTGCTGGTGATCGGCGAGCGCGGGACCGGCAAGGAACTGGTCGCCGAGCGCCTCCACCGCCTGTCGCCCCGCTGGGACCAGCCGCTCGTGGTGATGAACTGCGCCGCCTTGCCCGAGACGCTGATCGAGGCGGAGCTGTTTGGTCATGAGGCCGGATCGTTCACCGGCGCGACCAAGGGGCGTGCGGGGCGGTTTGAAGAGGCCGATGGCGGTACGCTGTTCCTCGACGAACTCGGCACGCTCAGCATGGCGGCGCAGGACCGGCTGCTGCGCGCGGTGGAATATGGCGAGATCACCCGGATCGGTGCATCGCGTCCAATTCGTGTCGATGTGCGCATCGTCGCGGCGACCAACGAACATCTGCCCGACCGGGTGGAACGGGGAACGTTCCGCGCCGATCTGCTCGACCGGCTCAGCTTTGAGGTGGTGACGCTGCCCCCGCTGCGCTCGCGTGCGGGCGACGTGCTGGTGCTCGCCGAATTTTTCGGACGACGCATGGCCGCCGAACTTGGGCGCGACTGGGAGGGATTCGGACCGACCGCGCTGGACGGGCTCACCAATCACGACTGGCCCGGTAATGTCCGGGAACTGCGCAACGTGGTCGAGCGCGCGGTCTATCGCTGGGATCGATCCGGGCCGGTGGACGAAATCCAGATCGATCCCTTCGCCTCGCCCCACCGTCCGCGCCCGATGCCGCACGGTATTCCCGGCAACGCCGCGCCGGTGCAGCTGACGACCGAAGAGCCGGGCCCGCTGCCTCGCCGCGACGACGATCTGTCGGGTGATTTCAAGAGCCGCGTCAACCGCTTCGAGCGCGAGCTATTGAGCCGCGCGCTGTCGGAAAACCGCTTCAACCAGCGTGCCACCGCAGAAGCGCTCGGCCTCAGCTACGACCAGCTCCGCCACGCGCTCAAGCGGCATGATCTGCTGAACGCGGGAGGATAACCCTCCCGCGTTCAGCAGCGATCAGCGCGCCGCGACCATGCACAGCAGCATGGGCAGCGACAGCATCGTGTTGATCCGCGACGTAATCATCGCGGTCTTGGCCGCCTTGGCCTTGGTGGCGTCGTCCGCCGGGACCATGCCCAGCGCCTTTTGCTGGTTCGGCCAGATGATGAACCACACGTTGAACGCCATGATGATCGCCAGATACATGCCGATGCCGATCAGGCGGAACGGCTCCTGGAAGGTGAAGGCTGCGTGCAATGCGCCGTAGAGGTGCGCGAGGATCAGGCCGGTGAGCACCGTGAACGCCGCCGCCCAGCGGAAATAGAACAGCGCGGCCGGCGCGATATGCTTCGACACCGCCGGCTTCAGCTCGGCCGGGATTGTCGGCATGGTCGGGATCTGGACGAAATTGAAATAATAAAGCAGCCCGATCCACACGATGCCAAAGAACACGTGCGCCCATTGCGCCAGCCCCAGCGCCACGGTCGGCGGCGCATAATAGGGCGCGAACATCAGCCCGACCGCGAGCAGCACGCCGACCGCCAGCACCGCATTCAGATTGCCGAAAAACTTGTCCATTGCACCATCCCCTGCTGTAGGCGGCACGCCCCCGCGCCGTCTCCTCGCATCAGCTTAGGACGGCAATTTTCGTTTGTCACACGCAACGATTTTTTGGCGGAATTGCGTTGAGTTTCGTTGGCTTGCACCCCAGATGGCCGGGACCGTTACGCGCGCCCGCGCGTTTCGCCAGCAACACATCATCACCGGAGGGACTCCCCATGGCCTTTGAACTGCCGACGCTGCCCTATGCCAAGGACGCGCTCGCCCCGACCATCTCGGCCGAGACGCTCGATTTCCACTATGGCAAGCACCACAAGGCCTATGTCGACAAGACCAACGGCTTCGTCGCGGACAAGGGGCTTGAGGGCAAGTCGCTGGTCGAGGTGATCCGCCACGCCAAGGAAACCGGCGACAAGGGCCTGTTCAACAACGCTGCCCAGATCTGGAACCACAGCTTCTACTGGTTCGGCCTGACGCCGGAGCACAAGGAGCCGACCGGCAAGCTCGCCGAGCTGATCGAGGCAAAGTTCGGGTCGAAGGAAGAGCTGGTCAAGCAGCTGATCGCCGAGTCCACCGCGCATTTCTCCAACGGCTGGGGCTGGCTGGTGCTCGACGGCGACGAGATCAAGGTGACCTCGCTCCACGATGCCGACACGCCGGTGGTCTATGACTACAAGCCGCTGCTGACGATCGACGTGTGGGAGCACGCCTATTACATCGATTATCGCAACGCGCGCCCGGGTTATCTGGAGGCGATCACCAAGATCATCGACTGGGACTTCGTCGCTGCCAATCTCGACGGCGAAGGCGTCAGCCGCGCCGACCAGGCCGGCTGATCGGGCTGATCATCGATGGAAGAAGCGGGCCGGGGGAAACTCCGGCCCGTTTTGGTTTCAACCCTCCGGCGGCAGCGCCTTGTCGACGATCTCGCCGTCGGTCTTGAGGCCATGGCGGAGCAGCAGCGGCACATTGCCGATCGCGAACAACAGGGTGAGCGGCACCACGCCCCACAGCTTGAACGCGACCCAGAAATCCCAGCTCTGGGTGCGCCACACGATCTCGTTCAGCACCGCCATCGCGACGAAGAACACCGCCCAGTTGATCGTCAGCAGCCGCCACCCGCGCGCGGTCAGCCCCGGATAGGCGCTTTCGAGCAGCATCTGGAGCAAGGGCTTGTTGGTCAGCAAGCCATAGCTCAGCACGATCGCAAACATCGAATAGACCAAGGTCGGCTTGACCTTGATGAACGTCTCGTCGTGGAACCACAGGGTCAGCCCGCCGAATACCAGCACCAGCACGCCGGAGATCCACAGCATCGGCGAGATGTGCTTCGTCTTCCACAGCGACAGCCCCATGGCGAGGAAGATCGCGACCATGAACGCCGCGGTCGCCGCGAGCATCCGCGTCAGCTGCGGCCCGCCCATGAAGCTGTTGACGGCAAAGAACACCGCCAGCGGACCGAAATCGATCAGCATGCGCAGGCCGGGGGGAGGGGGTGGCTTTGGTCGGAGCAGATTCGGTCATGGGGTCACTC
Organism: Sphingomonas sp. J344; assembly: GCF_024700005.1. Lineage (NCBI taxonomy): Bacteria > Pseudomonadati > Pseudomonadota > Alphaproteobacteria > Sphingomonadales > Sphingomonadaceae > Sphingomonas > Sphingomonas sp. J344. The sequence goes on from NZ_JAJONB010000001.1 coordinate 2,984,144, forward strand.
TACAAAAGGCGTCGGTCTTGTCGAAGAAAAGCGGCGAAGAGAGGTTCACCCCTTGGTCAACGCCTCCACCCCGGCGATGATCCGCGACACTTCACGCGGATCGAAGCCGCGCAGATCGTCGACCTTCTCGCCGACACCGATCGCGTGGATCGGCAGGCCGTATTTCTCCGCCGCCGCGACCAGCACGCCGCCGCGGGCGGTGCCGTCGAGCTTGGTCATCACCATGCCGGTGACGCCGGCGACTTCCTGAAAAACGGCGATCTGGTTGAGCGCATTCTGCCCGGTGGTCGCGTCGAGCACCAGCAACACGTCGTGCGGTGCCTCTGGATCGAGCTTGCCAAGCACGCGGCGGATCTTCGCCAGCTCGTCCATCAGCTCGCGCTTGTTCTGCAACCGACCGGCGGTATCGACGATCAGCAGGTCGATCCCCTCGGCGGTCGCGCGGCGCAGCGCCTCATGCGCCAGCCCCGCCGCGTCGCCGCCCTCGGCCCCTGCGACGATCGGCACGCCGATCCGCTCGGCCCAGGTGCGCAGCTGGCCGATCGCCGCCGCGCGGAACGTATCGCCCGCCGCGACCATCACCTTCAGCCCCTGATCCTTCAGGATGGCGGCCAGCTTGGCGATGGTGGTGGTCTTGCCCGACCCGTTGACGCCGATCACCAGCATCACCTGCGGTCGCGCCTTGTCGGTGATCAGCGGCTTGGCGACCTTGGTCAGCACCTTCTCGATCTCGTCGGCGACGACGAGGCGGATGCCCAGCTCCTCCATCCCGCGCTCGACCTGTTCGTCGGCCAGCCGGTCGCGAATCCGCGCCGCCGTCGCCGGACCCAGGTCGGACGCGATCAGCGCCTCCTCGATCTCGTCGAGCGTCGCATCGTCGAGCCGCCCGGTGCCCAGGCCCGCCAGATTGCCGACCAGCCGGTCCGACGTCTTCTTGAACCCGCCGAGCAACCGCTCGCGCCAGCTGGGGCCGCTCATGCGCGCGCTCCGATCAATTTGCCGTCCTGCACGTTCGTGATCTTCACCTGTTGCACCGATCCAATGTCACTTTGCGGAAGCATGACTTCCGCGAAATTCTCCGCATGGCCGCGGTCGCCCGGTCGCTCGACCAGGACGCGCTGCACGGTCCCGACCATCGCGCGCTGCCAGCTCGCCCGTCGCATCGCCGCCCGCTCGCGCAGTGCCGCCGCGCGCGCCTTGGCAACGCCCGGCGCGACCTGCGGCATCCGTGCTGCGGGCGTGCCCTCGCGCGGGCTATAGGGAAAGATATGCGCGTGGACGATGTCGCAATCGTCGATCAGCGCCAGCGTATTGGCGGCCATGCCTTCATCCTCGGTCGGAAACCCCGCGATCAGGTCCGCGCCGATCGCGATCTCCGGCCGCGCCGCCTTGAGCCGCGCGACCAGCTCCACCGATTGCGCACGGGAATGCCGCCGCTTCATCCGCTTGAGGATCATGTCGTCGCCGGCCTGAAGCGACAGGTGGACATGCGGCAACACCCGACGTTCCTGCGTCAATAGCGCGAACAGCCGCTCATCGATCTCGATTCCGTCGAGCGAGGACAGCCGCAGCCGCTCGACCGAGCTATGTGCCAGCACCCGTTCGACCAATTGCCCCAGCGTCGGCGCACCCGGCAGATCGGGGCCATAGCTCGTCAAATCCACGCCGGTCAGCACGATCTCGCGATGCCCGGCATCGACCAAAGCCTGCACCCGATCGATCACCGCGCCCGCCGGCACCGACCGGCTGTTACCGCGCCCATAGGGAATCGCGCAGAAGGTGCAGCGATGGTCGCACCCATTCTGCACTTCCACGAACGCACGGACATGCGCGGAAAAGCTCGCCGCAAGGTGCGGCGCGGTCTGGCGCACGGCCATAATGTCCTGCACCAGTGCCGCGTCATCACTGGCCCAGGATGCCGGGACCAGCTTTTCGGCATTGCCGATCACCCGGTCTACCTCCGGCATCGCGCCGAACGCCGCCGGATCGATCTGCGCCGCGCATCCGGTCACCACCAGTTGCGCAGAGGGGCGCGCGCGTCGGGCGCGGCGGATCGCCTGTCGCGTCTGGCGCACCGCTTCGTTGGTCACCGCACAGCTGTTGACCACCACAACGTCGTTGGACCCCAACAACGCGCGGATCGTTTCGCTTTCGGCAAGGTTGAGCCGACAGCCGAGGCTGATTACCTCTGGAGCGGCGACGGAGGACGACATGGCAGGCGATCTAGAGACGCACGGGGTCGAAGTCCATGCATGCGCGAAGGCGGTGCTGGACTATTGGTTCGACGAACTGAAGCCCGAACAGCAATTCGCGAAGGACGATGCGGTCGATGCCGAGATCAAACGGCGGTTCGGCCATGCGCATGACGTGGTGCTGGCGAGCGGCGCGGCGGGATGGCGCGACCATCCCGATGCGTTGCTCGCGGCGGTGATCCTGCTCGATCAGTTCAGTCGCAATATTCATCGCGGCAGTCCGCAGGCCTATGCCGCCGACCCGCTCGCGCTCGCGCTGACGCTGGAGGCGATCGGCAAGGGCTGGGATCACGACATGCCTCCGGAGCGCGCTGCGTTTCTCTACATGCCGCTGATGCACGCCGAGAATGTCGAGGCGCAGCGGATGAGTCTCGAGAAATTCACCGCGCTGGGGCGCGACGAGAATCTCCGCTTCGCGATGGAGCATGCGGTGGTGATCGAACAGTTCGGTCGCTACCCGTCGCGCAACGCCGCGCTCGGGCGCAGAATCGACGGCGGAGGAACGCGAATATCTGAAGCGCCCCGACGCGGGATGGTAGGGTTAGCCCGCCATCCGTCCCGGACGTTCGACCGGCAGTTCGGTCTCGACCGTCTGCTCGACTGGTGGCTGGACCAGCAACCGGCGCTCGGCGAGCAAACGGCGGGCGCCGCTGATCGACAGCGGCTTGCCATAATGCCAGCCCTGCGCCTTGGCACAGCCCAGCGCCTTGAGCCGCGCGGCAATCGCCTCATCCTCGACCCCCTCGGCAGTGATCGGCAGGTTGAGGCTCTCGCCCAGCGAAACGATCGCGTTGACGATTGCGGCGGAATCCGCGCTCTCGTTCAATGAGATGACAAAGCTCTTGTCGATCTTGATCCGGTCGAACGGCAGCGCGCGAAGGTGCGCCAGCGACGAATAGCCGGTGCCGAAATCGTCGAGCGCCAGCCGCACGCCCTGATTCTTCAGGCTGCCGACGATCGATTGGGCGAGCGAGAGATTGTCGAACAACGAACTTTCGGTGATCTCGATCTCCAGCCGGCTCGCGGGAAAGCGCGTCTCGGTCAGCACCTTGATGATCTTCTGCGCCAGCCATGCGTCGCGCAGCTGGACCGGCGAGATGTTGACCGACAGGGTGATCGAGGCGTCCCAGTCGCGCGCGGCGGTGAACGCCTGGCTCATCAGCGCCAGCGACATGTCTGCGATCAGTCCGGTTTCCTCGGCGATCGGGATGAACAGCTCGGGGCTGATCAGGCCGCGCGTTGGATGGTCCCAGCGTGCCAGCACCTCGAACCCGATCAGATTGCCGGTCTGCAGGTCGATCTGCTGTTCGAAATAGGGGACGATCTCACCGCGCGGAATCGCGGTGCGCAGGCCGTTTTCCAGTTCGTTGCGCGTCTGAAGCTCGCGCTCCATCGAATGGTCGAACCAGGCATAGCGGTTGCGACCCGACTTCTTCGCGACATACATCGCGATGTCCGCCGATCGCATCAGCGCGTCGATCGACTGGCAGTCGAAGTCCGATCGCGCGATGCCGACCGAACAGCTGACATGGAGCCGCAGCCCCTCCGCCTCGAATGGCTGCGCCATCTGCGCGAGCAGCTTCTCGGCGATCCGTTCGATCATGTCGGGCTGGGCCGGGTCGAACAGGAAGGCGCAGGCGAATTCGTCGCCGCCCAGGCGCGCGGTCAGGGCGATCGGCGGCATCGCGCCGGCAATCTCGCCCGCCGCCGCGCGCAGCAGTGCATCGCCCACCGCATGGCCGTGCATGTCGTTGATTGTCTTGAAATGGTCGAGGTCGATGATGAGCATCGCCATCGCCTTGCGGCGCTTCTGGCCCCGCACGAACATCGCCGCGCCTTCCTCGGCCAGGCTGCGGCGGTTGAGAAATCCCGTCAGCGGATCGCGACTCGCGAGCATCTGCGCCCGCTCCTCCGCCGCGGTGCGGATGCGGACTTCGTTGCTAAGCCCCTGATGGCGGCGCCAGCCGAACAGGATCAATGCGACGTTCAGCAGCAGCGCGATCACCAGCGTGCGATCGGCCGGGGCCGCGCCCTCCAGATAATGGCGCAGCGTCTTGGACAGCACCGAGCTGCCGGTGCCCACGAACATCAGGATCGCGGCGACGCTGATCGCGCCGGTGATCAGGTCGGACCCGTTGCTGCTGCGCGCAGGCTGATCGTCTTCAAGATCCAGCGACATGCCGGAGTGGCTCCCCATAATGCTTGGGGCAAATATCCCATGCGGACTGTGTAGAAGGGGTTAAAGCCGCGGCACGCCGGGATGAAACCCGGGACAGTTGCACTTATCTGCGAATGCAGCTAAGCGCCCGTCCGACCGTTCCCAGGAACGCGACGACATATGCCTCCGGGCAACGCTGGCTGACGAGGTTTCGTCCGCCGGCGTTTTATGCGTTTCGGACCTGAGAACTAGAGGAGAATGGCGTGTTTGACAGTCTGAGCGAACGGCTTGGCGGCGTATTCGACCGTCTCAAGGGCCGTGGCGCGCTGACCGAAGCGGATGTGCGGACCGCGATGCGCGAAGTGCGGATCGCGCTGCTCGAGGCCGACGTCGCGCTGCCCGTCGCGCGCCAGTTCGTCGAGTCGGTCACCGAACAGGCGGTCGGCCATCAGGTGCTGCGCTCGGTCACCCCGGGGCAGCAGGTCGTCAAGATCGTCAACGACGCGCTCGTCGCGATGCTCGGCCCGGACACCGCTGAACTCCATCTCGACGTTACCCCGCCCGCCGTGGTGATGATGGTCGGCCTTCAGGGCTCGGGTAAGACCACCACCACTGCCAAGCTGTCCAAGCTGCTGAAAAAGCAGGGCAAGAAGGTGATGATGGCGTCGCTCGACGTCAATCGCCCGGCCGCGCAGGAACAGCTTGCGGTGCTCGGCACCCAGATCGAGGTCGCGACCCTGCCGATCGTGGCGGGGCAGCAGCCGGTCGACATCGCCCGGCGCGCGATGCAGGCCGCGAAGCTGCAGGGCTTCGACGTGCTGATGCTCGACACGGCGGGCCGCCTGCACGTCGACCAGCAGCTGATGGACGAGATGAAGGCGGTTGCCGACATCTCGAAGCCTCAGGAAATTCTGCTCGTCGTCGACTCGCTGACCGGTCAGGACGCGGTCAACGTCGCGCAGAATTTCAGCGACCAGGTGCCGCTCACCGGTGTCGTGCTGACCCGCATGGACGGCGATGCGCGCGGCGGCGCGGCGCTGTCGATGCGCGCGGTCACCGGCAAGCCGATCAAGTTCGCGGGCGTCGGTGAAAAGCTCGACGCGATCGAGCCGTTCCACCCGTCGCGCGTCGCGGGCCGCATCCTCGGCATGGGCGACGTCGTCTCGCTGGTCGAAAAGGCCGCGCAGGCGATCGAGCAGGAAGACGCCGAGAAGATGGCGGCGCGGCTCGCCAAGGGTCAGTTCGACATGAACGACCTGCGCGGCCAGCTCGCCCAGATGCGCCGCATGGGCGGTCTCGGCGCGCTCGCCGGCATGATCCCGGGCATGAAGAAGGCGCAGGGCGCGGTCGAACAGGCCGGCGGCGACAAGATCCTGCTGCGCATGGACGCGATCATCACCTCGATGACGCCGAAGGAGCGCGCCAAGCCCGAGCTGATCAACGCCAAGCGCAAGATCCGCATCGCCAAGGGTAGCGGCACGACCGTTCAGGACGTGAACAAGCTGCTCAAGATGCACCAGGAAATGTCCACCGCGATGAAGCGGCTCAAGAAGATGGGCGGCCTCAAGGGGATGCTGGGCATGCTCGGCAAGGGCGGCATGGGCGGCCTCGGCAACGCGCTGGGCGGCCCGGCGATGGGCGACATGATGGGCAAGCTCGGCGGTCCCGGTGGCGGGCTTCCCGGCCTGCCCGGCGGGGGCGGCGACATCCCGCCCGAGCTCGCGAAGTTTTTGAACAAGAAGAAGTAATCGTTTCAACCGTTTGAATTTTAAGAAGGAAGTACGAAAATGGCACTCAGCATGCGTCTGTCGCGTGGCGGTTCGAAGAAGCGCCCTTATTACCGCATCGTCGTTGCCGATGCGCGCAGCCCGCGTGACGGCAAGTTCATCGAGAAGATCGGCACCTACAACCCGCTGCTCGCCAAGGACGACGAGAAGCGCATCGTGCTCGACACCGATCGCGCGAAGCACTGGCTGAGCGTCGGCGCGCAGCCGACCGACCGCGTCGCCCGTTTCCTCGACGTCACCGGCGTCAAGGAGCGCACCGCGAAGAACAACCCGAACAAGGGCAAGCCGGGCGAAAAGGCCGTCGAGCGCGCCGAGGAGAAGGCCGAGAAGCTGAAGGCCGCCGAGGAAGCCGCCGCCGAAGCCAAGGCCGCTGCCGAAGCCGCCGCCGCTGCCCCGGCCGAAGAGCCCGCCGCTGAAGAAGCTGCTGCCGAGGAAGCCCCGGCCGCCGAGGAAGCTGCTGCCGAAGCACCCGCCGAGGAAGCTCCGGCTGCCGACGCTGGCGAAGAAAAGGCCGAGGGCTGATCCATCAAGTCCCCCTCCCGCTTGCGGGAGGGGGCTAGGGGAGGGCATGTCCACTAGCGATGCCGCCTGAGACAAGCCCTTCGCCGACCCCTCCCGCAAGCGGGAGGGGAGACCTGCCCGTCACGCTCGCCGTCATTATCGGCGCGCACGGCGTGACGGGGGAGGTCCGCCTCAAGGTCTTTGCCGAAGACCTGTCGGTACACCGCCGCTTCAATGGCGGCGCGCTGACGCTCAAATCGGTACGCCCCGGCAATAACGGCGCGATCGCCCGCTTTGCCGAGGTGACCGACCGCAACGCCGCCGAAGCGCTGCGCGGCACCGAACTCACCGTCGCGCGCGACGAACTCCCCCGCTGGGCGAGGGCGAATATTACCACGCCGACCTGCTCGGGCTGTCCGCCGTGTCCGAGAGCGGCGCACCGATCGGCACCGTTGCGACAGTCGAGAATTTCGGCGCGGGCGATCTCATCGAAATCGAAAAGCCCGACGGCAAGCGCTTCATGGTCCCGATGCGCGCGCAAGCCGTGCCCGCCTGGGACGCGACCACGCTGACCATCGCCGACGGCTGGGCGGAGTGAGCGCGGCGACATGATCGCCGTCCTGTCCGACATCCATGGCAATCTCCCCGCGCTCGAAGCGGTCATCGCCGATGCGCAGGCCGCCGGCGCGACCCGCTTCGTCAATCTCGGCGACAGCTTGTCCGGCCCGCTCTGGCCCGCCGAGACCGCTGCGCTGCTGATGCGGCTCGACTGGCCGACGATCGCGGGCAATCATGAGCGCCAACTGCTGGCCGATCCGCCAGAGCGGATGAACGGGTCCGACCGCTTCGCCCGCGCCGCGCTCGACGATGCGCAACTGGCGTGGCTCGCCGCCCAGCCCGCGACGCTGAGCATCGACGGCATTCATCTGGTCCACGGCACCGCGCGCAGCGATGTCGAGCAACTGCTCGAAACCGTCGAGCCAGCCGGCCTGCGTCCTGCCACCGATGCCGAGATCGCGGAGCGGCTGGGCAACCACCCGGCGTCGCTCACGCTGTGCGGCCACTCGCATCTCCCGGGTATCCGGACCCTGGCCGACGGCCGCACCGCCGCCAATCCGGGCAGCGTGGGGCTCCAGGCCTATCGCGATGACCTACCCTTTCCCCATGCCGCGCAAACCGGCGATCCGCACGCGCGCTACGCCCTGGTCAGCGGCGCTACGGTTGACCTCCGCTCGGTCGCCTATGATCACGCAAGTGCCGCGGCCAAGGCCGAGCGGGAAGGGCGGGGCGATTGGGCGCTGGCACTGCGCACCGGGCTTGCGCCAGATTAGGCTTTCCATTGCCGCGCATCTCTGATTGCTTGGCGCGCATGAAACTCAGCCTTGCCGCCGCCCTCGCGCTCGCCCCGCTGCCCGCACTCGCCCAGACCCCTGCCGGGCAGATCCCGCCCGCTCAGGTGACGGAGATCGGTGACCATTTCGCCAAGTATCGCGACCAGAATCCGACCCCCGGCATGGTCTATATGGTCATCAAGGACGGCAAGCCTGCGCTCTCCTCCATGGTCGGCACCCAGACTCCCGGCGGCGCGCCGGTCACGCTGGACACCCGCTTCCGCATCGCGTCGATGAGCAAGGCGTTCACCGCGCTCGCCATCCTGAAATTGCGCGATGAGGGCAGGCTGGTCCTCGACGACCTCGCCGAAAAGCACATCCCCGAAATGCGCGGCTGGAAATACCCCACGACCGACAGCCCGCGCATCCGCATCCGCGACCTGCTCGCCCATGTCGGCGGCATGGTCACCGACGATCCCTGGGGCGACCGGCAGCAGGTGCTGAGCGAGGCGCAGTTCAGCGCGATGATCGCGCAGGGCGTGCCGTGGAGCCGCACCGGCGGCATGGCGCACGAATATTCCAACTATGGCTATGCGCTGCTCGGCCGCATCATCACCAACGCCTCGGGCGAGCCCTATCAGGCCTATATCGGCCGCACGATCCTCAAGCCGCTCGGCATGACCGCGACCACCTACGACATCGCACAGGTACCGCGCGACAAGTTCGCGCTCGGCTATCGCTGGGAGGACGAAAAGTGGGTCGCCGAGCCGGAAATGCGCGACGGTGCGTTCGGGGCGATGGGCGGAATGATCACCACCGCCAACGACTATGCGAAGTGGGTCGGCTTCCTCCTCGCCGCCTGGCCCCCGCGCGACGGTGCCGAGGCCGGCCCGGTCAAGCGCGCGACGGTGCGGGAAATGGTGCAGGGCCTCAACTTCGTCCGCGTCGGCCCGCGTCGCGGCGCTCCCGAGGGCGACAGCTGCCGCCACGCCACCGCCTACGGCATGGGGCTGCGCATCACCAGCGACTGCGATCTCGGTGTCGCGCTGGAGCATGGCGGCGGCTATCCCGGCTATGGCAGTTATGTCGTGCTGGCGCCTGAGCGCGGCATCGCCGCCTTCGCCTTCACCAACCGCACCTATACCGCGCCCGCCGTGGCCGTGTGGCAGTCGCTATGGTCGCTGGCACGGGCAGGGGCCGCCAGCCCGCGCGCGACTGCCCTCAATCCATTGCTCGCCCAGATGCAGGACGCCGCCCGCGCGGCCTATGCGGCGGGCGATCTCAAGCCGCTCGACGGCAAGCTGGCGATGAACTTCCTGCTAGACCGCGACGCCGCGCACTGGCGGACCGAATTCGCGCGGATCAAGGGCGTGGTCGGCGACTGCCCCACCGCCGAACCGCTGGCCCCGACCGGAAACCTCTCCACCGCCTTCCGCTGGAACTGCACCAAGGGCAAACTCGACGGCCAGATCCTGCTCGCCCCGACCAACCCGCCGACCATTCAGGCGCTACGGTTCGCGCCGCGACCGGATTGAGTGCCGGCGACAAGAGGACTGTCGGCTAACGACCCCATTGCGGACGTTTCCGGTTCCAGTCCACAGTCCCGGAATGAGCGCACTTCTTTTCGGCTTGGCATCCCTATTGAGCATAGCAGCGACTGACGAACCGGGGCGGCAGTCGGCTCCTTCGCAAACGGCTCCTGCCGTACAAATCGAAACTCCCCCAAGCGCGACCAAGCTCGCCCTGATCAAGCGGTTTCTGAAGGCCATAGGTCGCCAACACCAACTCGATAGCGGGAGCTTTCTTGAGCGTTACGCCATACCGGGCGGAGTGATGTGGCCCGTGAAGGCAGGTGCCCTGCCAGCAGAAGACTTACTGGGTGGCTTTGAGCGCCGAATGTCAGCGCTCAAGAAAGCCTATGAAAGGCATCGTTCGACCTATCAAAAGGCCTACGAGGACCATGTGAACTGGGAGTTTACAGAGGACGAGTTAGTCAAGATCGTTGACTTCTTGGAAAGCCCGGTCGGGCAACATTACCTTGACGGTCGTTGGCGGATGGAAGCGTATACGGACACAAATACCGAGGACCTTGAGCAAGAGATTGTAGCAGAAGCCCAAGCCAGCTTGGCAAATTAGCGATGGCAGCTTCCCACCCATTTCTCGCCCTAACACCGGCTCGGTCGGTTTCCACAATAGCGCTTTCCTACAAGTCCCGATCCGGCATATCTAAACGGTCCGATGCCGAATCTGGACACTTCTCCCAGCTTTCAGTCCCGCCGCGCCACCCCGCCCAAAGCTGACAGAATCGCGCGCGTTGCCCGTAACTTTGTCAGCTTTCGCCGCGCGCTACCGCCAAATCGCCCGCTGTTCACTCAGCATATTCCGGATCGTCGTCGACGCGACCCCGGCCTGACCCATCGCGTTGCTGATCTGGTCCAGCCCCTTCACCACATCGCCCGCCGCGAACAGGCCGGGGATGCTGGTGCGCTGGTGGTCGTCCACCTCGAGGCATCCGTCCTCGGTCGCTGCCGCGCCCGCCGCGACGGCAAGGTCGGAGCGGATGCGCGATCCCAGCGCAGGGTAAATGCTGTCGAACGTCATACGCCCCGCCGCCGTATCGAGTGCGATCCGCTCACCCTCGATCGCATAGCCGCCGCACGGACCGTCGATCCGGCCGATCCCTGCCTCCTCCAGCGCCGCGACACACGGATCGTCCAGCCGATGCTCCACATCCGGCGCGATCAGCGTGACGTCGCGGGTAAAGCCGCGCAGGAACAGCGCCTCGCGCATCCCATGGTCCCCGGTACCGATCACGCCCACGCGCTTGTCGGTCACCTCGTAACCGTCGCACACCGGGCAATAGCGCAGCAGCCCGCGCGCCAGCGCCGGATCATGCACCGCATCCGCCATCCCCTCTGGCCGGTGATTGACCACCCCGGTCGCCAGCAGCACCGACCGCGCCTCGAACCGCCGTTGGCCCGCATGAACGACAAAGCCGTCCGCGACGGGCTCGACCCGCGTCACCTTGGCCGGCTCGCGCACCGCGCCGAACCGCTCGGCCTGCGCCAGCATCGCCCGCAACAGCTCGACCCCCTCGATCCCCTCGGGGTAGCCGGCATGGTTGTGCGTGCGCGGGATCAGCGCTGCGCGGCTCGACCCGCAATCGAACAGCCGGATCGACAGGTGATAGCGCGCCAGATAGATCGCGGCCGTCAGTCCGGCCGGCCCCGCGCCGACGATGATGCAATCTTCCATGCCCGCTCCCTTGCCAATTGGCGTTCAAGCGGCGAACAGGCGCGATGACCTTTGCCGCTACCGTCCTAACGCTTTACCCGGATATGTTTCCCGGCCCGCTCGGTGCGTCGATCGCCGGACGCGCGCTGAACGAGGGGAAGTGGAGCCTCGACACTGTCCAGATCCGCGACTTCGCGACCGACAAGCACCGCACGGTGGACGATACGCCGGCCGGGGGCGGGGCGGGGATGGTGCTCAAGCCCGATATCCTCGCCGCAGCATGTGACAGCGTCGGTTACGACCGCCCGATGCTGGCGATGACCCCGCGCGGCGCGCCGCTGACGCAGGACCGCGTGCGCGCGCTCGCTGCTGGTCCCGGCGTGTCGATCCTGTGCGGACGGTTCGAGGGGTTCGACGAGCGGCTGTTCGACGCGCGCCCGATCGAGCAGGTGTCGATCGGCGACTATGTGCTGTCGGGCGGAGAGATGGGCGCGCTGGTCCTTCTCGATGCTTGCATTCGGCTGCTTCCCGGCGTAATGGGCGCGCCTTCCAGCGGAGTCGAGGAAAGCTTCGAAAGCGGCCTCCTCGAATATCCGCAATTTACCCGACCCGTCGAATGGGAAGGGCGCACGATCCCGCAAGTGCTGCGATCGGGGGATCATGCGCGGATCAACGCCTGGCGAAAGCAACAGGCCGAGACCGATACACGGCTAAGGAGGCCGGATCTTTGGGAGCGCCATGAGGGCGCTCGGGTCCATCCTCCCTCTGGCGCGCGGCAACAGAAGGACGAATGAGCATGAACCTCATCCAGCAGATCGAGGCCGAGAACGTCGCGAAGTTCCTGGCCGACAAGAAGATCCCCGAATTCCGTCCCGGCGACACGCTGAAGGTCGGCGTGAAGGTCGTCGAAGGCGAGCGCACCCGCGTTCAGAACTATGAAGGCGTCTGCATCGCCCGCGCCAACAAGGGCATGGGCAGCAACTTCACCGTTCGCAAGATTTCGTTCGGTGAGGGCGTCGAGCGCGTTTTCCCGCTCTATTCGCCGAATATCGACAGCATCGAAGTCGTCCGTCGCGGCGTGGTGCGTCGTGCGAAGCTCTATTATCTGCGCGGCCGCACCGGCAAGTCGGCGCGTATCGCCGAGCGCCGCGACCCGCGTCCGTCGAAGGACGTTGCCGCCGCCGAGTAATCGGCTTCCGGCAGGAACAAGCGCGGGGCGCGGAGGCAAAAGCTTCCGCGCCCCGTTTGATTCTGCGGCACGCCACACTAAGTTGAAGCTGTGACAGCCCGCATGATCCCCCTCGGCTCCCATGACGCCCGACCGGTTCGGGCCATGGCGCTGTGGATCGCGCTGCTCGTCGCGCTGGCCTCCTCGCTGCTCAGCAGCGGTCTGCCCCGCACCATTGCTTACGGCTCGGCCTTCAACCCCGCGACGACCTCGGTCGCGCTCAAACCGATCCGCCCCGCGTCGCGTATCATGGCGGAGACGCCGCGCCGCGACGATGGACCCGCCGCCGGGGCGAGCGATCTTGCAACCCCCGCGCTGGCGACCGCACCGATCCCGCCGATCAAGACCGATCGCGCGCCGATCGTCACCGTGCTTGCCACGCTTTCGCTTCACCCGCACCCCGTCCTCGACGGTAGCCCGCGCGGCCCCCCACAGGTCTGACACGCCACCCTTTCGCCGGCCACGGCGTCATCGGGAGTTTTGTCATGGACCAGAAGAAGAAGCGGCCACCCTGGTGGTTCGCGCCGGTCGTCTGGGGTGGAGTCGCGGCGAGTGCCGCCGCCGCCGCCCTGGTGATCGGCGGGACACAGGGATAGCCGCACCGCCCGGACCGCTCGCTGCGGTCCGGGTAATAACAGGGACGACCGCCAGCCTATGCACCACACCCCCCTCATCGCCACGATCGTCGCGGGCCTCGTCATTGCCTTCATCATGGGGTCGATCGCCCACAAGCTGAAGGTTTCGCCGATCGCGGGCTATCTGCTCGCCGGGATCATGGTCGGGCCTTTTACGCCCGGCTTCGTCGCCGATGGAAACCTCGCCGCCGAACTCGCCGAGATCGGCGTCATCCTGCTGATGTTCGGCGTCGGGTTGCACTTCTCGCTGCGTGACTTGCTCGCTGTGCGCAAGATCGCGGTTCCGGGAGCGATCGTGCAGATCGCTTCGGCGGTGCTGATGGGGATGGGCCTTGCCTGGGCATTGGGCTGGGACCCGCTGGCGGGTTTCGTGTTCGGCCTGGCGCTGTCCGTCGCCAGCACCGTGGTGCTGCTGCGCGGGCTTCAGGGGTTCGGCATCGTCGACACCGAACGCGGGCGGATCGCCGTCGGCTGGCTGATCGTGGAGGATCTGGTGATGGTCCTCGCGCTCGTCCTGCTCCCTGTGCTGGCGGAGATCATGAAGAGCGACGGTCCGATGACGTGGAGTTCGGTGCTCGTCCCGCTCGCGCAGATCTCGTTCAAGGTGACCGGCTTCCTCGTCGTCATGCTGCTCGTCGCGCGCCGCCTCATCCCGATGGCGCTGCACTGGGTGGTGCATACCGGGTCGCGGGAGCTGTTCCGCCTTGCCGTGCTGGCGATCGCGCTGGGTGTCGCGTTCGGCGCGGCGGTAGTGTTCGACGTGTCGTTTGCGCTGGGCGCCTTTTTCGCGGGCATGATCCTGGGCGAAACTCCGCTCAGCCGACAGGCGACCGAAGAGACGCTGCCGCTGCGCGATGCGTTCGCGGTGCTGTTCTTCGTCTCTGTCGGCATGTTGTTCAACCCGGCGGTGATCGTCGAGCAGCCGCTGCCGCTGATCGCCACCGTGCTGATCATCGTGATCGGCAAGTCGCTCGCCGCATATGGCATCGTCCGTATGCTCGGCCGATCGCACCGCATCGCGATCACTGCGGCGGCCAGCCTGGCGCAGATCGGCGAATTCTCGTTCATCCTCGCCAGTCTCGGCACCAATCTTGAAATCCTGCCGCCCGCTGGCCGCGACCTGATCCTGGCCGGGGCGCTGCTCTCGATCCTCGCCAATCCGTTCATCTTCAACTGGTTCGTGCCGCGTCGGCAGGAAAAGACCGACCCGATCGAGCCGCCCGCAGACACCGGCGACCGCACCGACCATGTCGTGCTGGTCGGCTATGGCCGGGTGGGCAAGCTGATCGCGCGCGACCTGCTGGCGAAGCGGCGCCCGTTCATCCTGATCGAGGATCAGGCCGACATGGCCAATGCGGCGAAGGAGGCTGGACTGGACGTGGTGCGCGGCAACGCGGTCGATCCGGAAGCGCTGAAGGCCGCAGGCGTCGATCGCGCGAACGCGCTGCTGATCGCGATTCCCGAGGGGTTCGAGGGGGGCGCCGTGGTCGAAGCGGTGCTCGCCCTCAATCCGACCATCGCCATCGTCGCCCGCGCCCATTCGGATGCGGAACTCGCGCATCTCGAAGCCAAGGGCGCGGGTGACGTGGTGGTCGGCGAGCGCGAGATCGCCACCCGCATGCTGAGCCTGTGCGCGCGGCCGCTGAAGCGCCCGGCATAGGCAACCGATCCTCCTCCTTCCGGGTGGGAGAATCGGTCAGCCATAGGAGACGATCTCGAACTCGATTCCGTCGAAATCGAGGAAGTAGAAGCGCCGCCCCGGATCATAGTCGTCGTGCCCGAACGGCTTGAGTCCGGCGGCGGCGACCTTGGTCTCTACCGCGTCCAGGTCGTCGACTACGAAGCCGACATGGTTGAGCGGTTGGCCCTTGGGGTAGCGGCGCTCGGCATCGACCGGCGGTGCGTAGAGCGCAAGGTAGAAGCGGTCGTCGCCGACATGGATCGACGTGCCGCCGTCGCGTGCGGCGCCCTGCCAGCGGATGTGCCAGCCGAACAGATGCTGGATCAGCTTCGCAGTGCGCTGCGGGCTGGTGACGGTGAGGTTGGCGTGTTCGATAAAGGTCGTGGGCATCGCGATTCCTTTGCGGTTTGCGTGAGTGCCCGACCCCGCTACAACCTCAACTTAAGTTGAGGTCAAACGGAAAATGCGCGGCAACGAACTGCTCACCAT
Organism: Sphingomonas sp. J344; assembly: GCF_024700005.1. Lineage (NCBI taxonomy): Bacteria > Pseudomonadati > Pseudomonadota > Alphaproteobacteria > Sphingomonadales > Sphingomonadaceae > Sphingomonas > Sphingomonas sp. J344. The sequence continues at coordinate 2,999,440 of NZ_JAJONB010000001.1, forward strand.
CGGCGAACTGGCAACCCGCACCGGGCTCAGTGTCTCCGCCATCCGCTTCTATGAGGCAAAGGGGCTGGTCGCGCCGATCCGCACCAGCGGCAATCAGCGCCGCTTCCTCCGCTCCGACATCCGCCGCCTGTCCTTCGCGTTGATCGCCCAGAGACTGGGGCTGACGATTGAGGAGATCGGCGCGGAACTCAGCCGCCTTCCGCATGGCCGCACCCCGACGCTCGCCGACTGGAACCGCATCAGCCGTCATTTCCGCGCCGAGATCGACCGCCGCATCGCGCTGCTCGAACGGACGCGCGACAAGCTCGATACGTGCATCGGCTGCGGCTGCCTGTCGCTGCGCAAATGCGGGCTGTACAACCCCGCCGACAAGGCGGGGGGCGGAGGGGGCGGGGCCGCGCTATGTACTGAGCGGGGAGGCCGTGGAATGAAGCGTCGAAGGCTGATCATCGCAGGCGCGACCGTCGCGCTGCTGCTCGTCGCCGCCTGGGGGCTCAGGGCGGCGATGCAGGCGCGGTGCTGGGCGTTCGGCGCACCGGTCACCTGTCGCGTCGCCACGCAGGACAAGATCGTCGCGCTCAGCTTTGACGACGGGCCGACCCGCGCTGGGCTCGATGCGGTCCTCCCGGTGCTCGCCGCGCACGGCGCACGCGCGACCTTCTTCGTCATCGGTGCGGAAGCGGAAGCCTATCCCGAGGGGCTGCGGCGGATCGCGGCGGCGGGGCATGAGATCGGCAACCACAGCCTGCATCACCGCCGCATGATCTCGCCTTTTTCCGCCACCTATCGCGACGAGATCGCCCGCACCGACCGCGTGGTGGAGTCCGCCGGGGCGCCGCGCCCGAAGCTGTTCCGCCCGCCCTATGGCGTCAAGTTCACCGGTCTGGCCGGAGCGCTCGACGGCAAGACGATCGCGATGTGGGATTTCGAGGAGCCGGTCGCGCGTCCCGGTGGCGCGCGCGCCTATGCCGATGCGGTGATCGCGGCGGCGCGGCCGGGGTCGATCATCCTGATCCACCCGATGTATGCCAGCCGCAGCGTCGAGCGCGAAGCGCTCCCGCTGGTGCTGGCCGGGCTCAAGGCACGCGGCTTCCGCATCGTCGGCGTGAGCGAACTGGTTGCGCGCGACACTTTACCTGCCCGCACGGAAGCCCGATAGGCGTGCGGACAATCGAAACAATGGACGGGTTGCAGGATGTGGAAAGCGGCGTTGGGTGCGATGGCATTGTTGTCGGCGGGGGTGGCTATGCCCGTTGAGGCGCAGCACGTGGCGAGCGGCGACCTGACGCTCGAACGGGTCTTCGCCAGCCCCGATCTCGCCGGTACGACGCCGCGCGCGCTGCGCCTCTCGCCCGACGGCACGCTGGTGACCGTGCTGCGCAACCGCCCCGACGACAATCAGCGCTTCGACCTGTGGGCGATGGACACCGCGACCGGCGAATGGCGGATGCTGGTCGACAGCCTCAAGCTCGGCACCGGCGCGGAACTGTCCGAAGCCGAAAAGATGCAGCGCGAACGCGCGCGGATCGGCGGGAGCAAGGGCATCGTCGCCTATGACTGGGCGCCCGATGGCAAGGCGATCCTCGTGCCCCTCGACGGCGACCTCTATCTCGCCACGCTCGACGGCAATGTTCGCCGCCTGACCGCGACCGAGGGCGGCGAACTGAACCCGGTGATCAGCCCGCGCGGTGGCTTTGCGAGCTTCGTCCGCGACCAGAACCTCGTCGTCCTCGACCTCGCGACCGGCAAGGAGGCCAAGGCGACCACCGAGGGGAAGGGGACCGTCTATTTCGGCGAGGCCGAGTTCGTCGCGCAGGAGGAAATGGGCCGCCGCACCGGTTACTGGTGGTCGCCAGACGACAGGCGCATCGCGGTCCAGCGCTTCGACGAAAGCCCGGTCGGCATCGTCAGCCGCGCCGCGATCGGTGCGGAGGGCACCAAGATCTACGACCAGCGCTACCCCAAGGCGGGCACCGCGAATGTGCTGGTCGACCTCTATGTCATGAACCCTAACGGCTCCGGCCGGGTCAAGGTCGATCTCGGCACCGAAACCGACATCTACCTCGCCCGCGTCGACTGGACGCCCGATGGCAAGACGTTGCTGGTCCAGCGCCAGAACCGCGCCCAGACCGTGCTCGACATGCTCGCGGTCGATCCCGCCACCGGCGCGTCGCGCGTGCTGTTCAGCGAGAAGTCGGGCGAACGCAGCTGGGTCAACCTTTCCGACGCCTATCACCCGATGAAGGACGGCAGCCTGATCTGGTGGTCCGAACGCGACGGCCACGGCCATCTCTACCGCTTCAAATCAGGCAAGTGGACGCAGCTGACCAAAGGCGATTGGGAAGTCGCCGATATCGTCGGGATCGACGAGAAGAGCGGGCGCATCACCTTCACCGGCAACAAGGACGGCGTGCTCGAACGCCACCTTTACACGGTGAACCTGAACAAGCCTGGCACGGTCACCCGCATCACCGAACCCGGCTGGTGGCATGGTGCCAGCGCCGATGGCAGCGCCAGCCGGATCATCCTCACCCGTTCCAAGAGCGACCAGCCCGCGCAGGTGATGCTGACCGACGCTGCGGGCAAGCGCCTCGCCTGGGTCAACGAGAACAAGGTCGCCGGGGATCACCCCTACGCCCCCTATCTCGCCAGCCATCAGCAAAAGCAGTTCGGCACGATCAAGGCGGCGGACGGCACCGTCCTGCACTGGGAAATGATCACGCCGAAGCTGGAGCCGGGCAAGAAATACCCCGTCTTCTTCCATCACTATGGCGGCCCGCATTCGCAACAGGTGAGCCGCGCCTGGGGCGGCGCGCTCCAGCAGTATCTCGTCGATCGCGGCTATATCTGGTTCGTCCTCGACAATCGCGGCGCGGCCAATCGCGGCAAGGCGTTCGAGGATCACCTGTTCCAGGCGATGGGCGGGGTCGAGGTCGAGGACCAGCTTGCCGGCGCGGCCTATCTCAGGGGCCTCGATTTCGTCGATGCCAACCGCATAGCCACCTATGGCTGGTCCTATGGCGGATACATGACGCTCAAGATGCTCCAGGCCGCGCCCGGCACCTTCGCCGCAGGCATCTCCGGCGCCCCGGTCAGCAAATGGGAGCTGTACGACACCCATTATACCGAGCGCTACATGGGCGATCCGCGTCAGGTTCAGGCCGCCTATGACAAGGCCAACACCGTCGCCGACGCCACGAAGATCACCGATCCCCTGCTGCTGATTCACGGCATGGCCGACGACAATGTCGTGCTGGAGCATTCGACGGTGATGATGGCGAAGATGCAGGGCGCGGCGGTGCCGTTCGAAACGATGCTCTATCCCGGCCAGACCCACCGCGTCGCCGGTCCCGGCATCAGCGTGCATCTGTGGACCACCATCCTCAACTTCCTCGACCGCCACATGGGCAAGGATGCGCCGCCCGCGAAATGATTTGACCGGCCATCGCCCCCGCATCACCCTCGCGCCTCGACGGGGAGCGGGGGCGAGTCGTGTCGGATAATGCAACGGTAGCACCGGTCGCGGGCCGCGCGCGGATCGAGATTCTCGACGTGCTGCGCGGGCTCGCGATCCTGCTGATCTTCTACATGAACATCAGTTTTCAGGCGTCGTCGGTCAGCGCGCTGTTCGGGGACTTCCGCACGATTGGCTGGACCCCCGCCGATCGCACCACCTGGATCGGCCTCCAGACCTTTCTGGAGGGAACGCAGCGCGGCGTGCTCGAACTGTTGTTCGGCGCGGGGTTCATGGTGCTGACGGCCAAGGCGATGACCCCGGACGGACCGGTCGCGGTCGCCGACCTGTTCATGCGCCGCACCCTGTGGCTGCTGGTGTTCGGCCTGCTCAACATCTTCGTCGTGCTGTGGGTGGGGGACATACTCCTGACCTATGCGCTCGCCTCGCTGTTCCTCTTCCCCTTCCGCCTGCTCGGCCCCCGGCTGCTGCTCGCGCTCGGCTGCCTGTTCGCGCTGTTCACTGCAGTGACGGGCGCAATCGAGTATAGCGGGCGCACCTCGCTGGTCGCACGGGTCGAGGCGGCACAGGCGCAACAGGCAACCGGTGCGCAGCTGTCCGCCGACCACAAGGCCGCGCTTGGCGAGTGGCAGAAGAAGCTCGACCGCTTCAAGCCGACGGCCGAGACGAAGAAGGAGCTGGAGAAGGAGCGGACCGCCTATTCGGGCGGCTGGCTGCCCTATGCTCAATATATGTGGAACAGCTGGACCAGCTTCTTCATCGGCAAGGGGCTGCTCTACGTCATGGTGGTCGAGGCGTTCTGCGTGATGCTGATCGGCATCGCGCTGTGGAAATGGGGGGTGATCCAGGGGCAGCGGAGCACCCGCTTCTACGCGGTCCTGCTCGCGCTCACTTACAGCTTCGGCCTCACCGCGCGCTATGTCGGCGCGCTCGAAATCAGCAGCTTCGCGCCCTATCCCAAGACGATCTGGATCACGACGGAGTTCGCCCGGATCGCGACCAGCATCGGCCATGTCGCGTTGATCAACCTGCTGTTCAAAACAGGCATCGGCCAGCGCATCCTGTCGCCGTTCAAGGCGTGCGGACGCACGGCCTTTTCGCTCTACTTCCTGCAACAGATCATCGGGCTGCACATCCTGTTCGCGCCCTATGGCCTTGGCCTATGGGGCAAGTACGGCTGGGCGACGCAATTCTGGATCGCGACCGGGGTGATCGCCTTGTGCGTAGTGGTCGCCAATCTATGGGTGCTGCGCTTCGCCAACGGCCCGCTCGAATGGGCGTGGCGCAGCCTGGCTTATGTGAAACGGCAGCCGTTCCTGCGGCGGCCGGATGAAGGAGTGGTGGCATGAAACCGATCATTGCGGCAGCGCTGATGCTGGGTGCGGCCCCGGCCGTGGCAGAGGTGACCAAGACCGACCCCGCCGGCTTCGTCTCGACCCACAAGCTCGTCATCGCCGCCCCGCCAGAAAAAGTGTGGGACACGATCGCCAAACCGTCGCTGTGGTGGAGCAAGGACCACAGCTACACCGGCGACGCCGCCAATTTGTCGATCGACCCCCGGCCCGGCGGCTGTTGGTGCGAAAGGATGCCGGGCGGCGCGGTCGAGCATGCCCGCACCCTCTATGCCGATCGCGGCAAGGTGTTCCGTTTCTCCGGCGCGTTCGGCCCGTTGCAATCGGGCGCGGTCAACGCGACGATGACCTTTGCGCTCAAGGCGGAGGGGCAGGGGACGGCGCTGACCGTCACCTATGTCGCGGGCGGCTATCACCCCAATGGGATCGAGAGTTTCGCGAAGGTGGTCGATCAGGTGATCGGCGCGCAGATGCCGGGGCTGAAGGCTGCGGCCGAGCGCAACTGACCGGTCCGACAATGAGACGGTCGGGGGATGCGCGCGCTTGGCCGGGTCGCGAAATTGGTGTATGCCATTCCAACCAGAAATTCCCCGGACCCGGCGCTTGACAGTGCGGGCTGCGGTGAATATGTCGCGCATCTTCCGAAACACCGGTGAACGGCAGCGTGCTTGCATGTCTGTCGCGCGCTTGCGTTCCGGGTCAACGCTACGAGATGGGGCATGCTGCCATGCACGCCCTGTGGAGCTGGGAGAACCTATTTCATGGCACGTATTGCGGGCGTTAACTTGCCCACCAACAAGCGCGTTCTGATCGCGCTTCAGTATATCCACGGCATCGGCCCGGCAAAGGCGAAGCAGATCACCGAAAAGCTCGGCATCACGCTTGAGCGCCGCGTGCAGGACCTGACCGATCAGGAAGTGCTGCAGATCCGCGAAACCATCGACGCCGACCACACGGTCGAGGGTGACCTGCGTCGCGAAACCGCGATGAACATCAAGCGCCTGATGGACCTTGCCTGCTATCGCGGCCTGCGTCATCGCAAGGGGCTGCCGGTTCGCGGCCAGCGCACGCACACCAACGCCCGCACCCGCAAGGGCAAGGCGAAGCCGATCGCTGGCAAGAAGAAGTAAGCCGCTGGGCCGCCTCACCGCGGCCCGCCTGCTTCGATTTTCGAAGGATTACTGAATAATGGCACAAGCACCGCAGCGTCTTCGCCGTCGCGAACGCAAGAACATCACCGCCGGCGTCGCCCATGTGAACGCCAGCTTCAACAACACCATGATCACGATCACGGACGCCCAGGGCAACGCGATCAGCTGGTCGTCGGCCGGCATGATGGGCTTCAAGGGCTCGCGCAAGTCGACGCCTTACGCCGCGCAGGTCGCTGCCGAGGACGCGGGCCGCAAGGCCGCCGAGCACGGCGTCCGCACGCTCGAGGTCGAGGTGAAGGGTCCGGGTTCGGGCCGCGAGAGCGCCCTTCGCGCCCTTCAGTCGGTTGGTTTCCAGATCACGTCGATCCGCGACGTGACCTCGATCCCGCATAACGGCGTTCGCCCCAGCAAGCGCCGCCGCGTCTGATTTACCTTTCCGCTTCGCCTGCGGGTCCGGGGTGCCGGATCCGGGGCGGGGCGGCTCTCTCTACTGGCAGGATGCACCCCCCATCCTGCCCAACCTTGGGGAAGCCTGTGTCTGTCAATGCAAAGAACTGGCAGGAACTTAAGAAGCCGAACGGCCTTGAGAAAAAGGGCGGTGACGGCAAGCGGAAGGCGACCTTCGTCGCCGAACCGCTGGAGCGCGGCTTCGGCCTGACGCTCGGCAACGCGCTGCGCCGCGTGCTGCTCTCGTCGCTCCAGGGCGCTGCGGTGACCTCGATCAAGATCGAGAATGTTCTGCACGAGTTCAGCTCGCTCGCCGGCGTGCGTGAGGACGTGACCGATCTCGTTCTCAACGTGAAGCAGATCGCGCTGCGCATGCAGGGCGAAGGTGCCAAGCGCCTTCAGCTGAGCGCCACCGGCCCGGCCGAAGTCAAGGCTGGCGACATCGCCGTGTCGGGCGACATCGAAGTGATGAACCCCGAACTGGTGCTGTGCCATCTCGACGACGGCGCGACGCTGAACATGGAACTGATCGCCGACACCGGTAAGGGCTATGTTCCCGCCAGTGCCAACCGCCCGGCGGATGCGCCGATCGGTCTGATCCCGGTCGACGCGCTCTACTCGCCCGTCCGTCAGGTCAGCTACAAGGTCGAGAACACCCGCGTCGGCCAGGAACTCGACTATGACAAGCTGAGCCTGTCGATCGAGACCGACGGCACCGTGACCCCGGAAGACGCGCTCGCCTATGCCGCGCGCATCCTTCAGGACCAGCTGGCGCTGTTCGTCCACTTCGACGATTCGGCCATCACCCGCAGCGCACCGGTCGGCGTCGCCGCACAGTCGTCTGCGTCGGAAAGCGGCAGCGACACCGCGACGATCAACCGCTACCTGCTCAAGAAGGTGGACGAGCTCGAGCTGTCGGTCCGTTCGGCCAACTGCCTCAAGAACGACAACATCATCTATATCGGCGATCTGGTCCAGAAGACCGAAGCCGAGATGCTGCGCACCCCGAATTTCGGCCGCAAGTCGCTGAACGAAATCAAGGAAGTGCTGTCGTCCATGGGCCTGCGCCTCGGCATGGAAATCCCGGGCTGGCCGCCTGAGAATATCGAAGAGATGGCCAAGAAGCTCGAGCAGGAGATCATGGGGTAAGGAGCTTCGGCTCCTCACCCAGCCGTCACCCCGGCGAAAGCCGGGGTCTCGTGCGGCAGGGGACAACCTCATGGAGATCCCGGCTTTCGCCGGGATGACGGATTGATTGGTGGCTCACCGTCCCACCGGGTCCGGGGTACCTGATACGGCCCCCGAACGAACCGAAAGGAAATACCCATGCGCCATAAGTACGGCGGTCGTAAGCTTCAGCGTACCTCGGCTCATCGTCTTGCGCTGTTCCGCAACATGTCGGCTGCGCTGATCAAGCACGAGCAGATCACCACCACCGTCGCCAAGGCGAAGGAACTGCGTCCCTACGTCGAAAAGCTGGTCACGCTGGCGAAGAAGGGTGGTCTTTCGAACCGCCGTCTCGCCCATGCCCGTCTGCTCGACGATGCGCAGCTGGTGAAGCTGTTCGACGTGCTCGCGTCGCGCTACGCCGACCGCAACGGCGGCTACACCCGCATCATCAAGACCGGCCCGCGCGCTTCGGACGCGGCGCCGATGGCGATCATCGAATTCGTCGACCGCGACGTCTCGGCCAAGGGCCAGGACTCGGGTCCGGTGATGACCGACGAGGATTACGAAGACGCCGCCTGATCGGCGTTTTTCGTCAAGAGCTGGGGCGGTCGCACGACGGTGCGGCCGCCCCTTCTCTTTGTTAGCGCCTGCCTTCTTCTTAGCCCCTCCCGCTTGCGGGAGGGGTTGGGGAGGGTCTTCTTCTTCTTCTTCTTCTTGCACGTTGCCGAGGGCTACCGACACGTCCCCCGCAGCCCCCGCCCGTGAAAATACCGCACATCGCGCGGCAGAAACTGCGGAAACCGGCACGCGAACATGTGCAACCGCCGCGCCCCGGCAAAGATCGCGGGCGCGCTGCCCAGGGCCTTCACATCATAGCTGCCGACCTGTCCCTTGGCGCAGTCGAAATAGGTCGCGCGCTCCCGCGATGGCGGCCCGGTCACGCACATGAACACCACCAGCCGGTCGGTGCAGCGATTTTCGAGCGTTCCGATCGTCCCGCTGGCGGGCGGGACCGCGTGGATACACGCGCTGGCATCGGCGGCAGGATCGGCTTGCGGCGTCGTCGCGAGGATCAGGGCAGATAGGATCATCCCCGCCATCCTGCCATGCTCCGCCGCCCCAAGCTAATGTTGCGCCACCGTAAGAATCACTGAACTTTGGCGTGGCGTCCGACTTCCCATCTACCGCTTAACGGCAGAACCGACGGAAATCCGCCGATCGCCGGATTGGCACGCGCCCTGCAAACAATGTGGCGCAGGAGGTTCAGATGAAACGGACGAGCGGACATGGAGCAAGCAGCGCGGTGGCGATCGCCTTCGCGACCATCCCGCTGATGGTGATGAGCTGGGTCAGCTATGAAAGCGCGCTGATCGCCTTTGCCTGACGCGCGGGCTTCAAATGTTGGATTTCTTCTGATCTACGCTGGTCGATGATCCGATTCCCCACCTGGTCCGCTCTGTAAGGTTGTCGCGTAACTGTCGCGTCTTCGTCGCGCGACTGTCGCCCCAGTGTCGCGTCCGCGTTGTCAGTCTGGCGCGTCACGGTCGCAAACCCGTCGCGTCGCGGTGCAGTTGGTCGAAAACCCCCTCTTTTATGTCAGCATCGTCGGAACGCCCGCTTGACCCGGCACGGTGTAGCAATAGGGTAAGGCGCTTCCGTTTCAGGAGATACCAATGCGCCGCGCGTCGATTCTCGCCCTGCCGCTGTTGTTCGTTACCCCCATCGCCGCCGCCAGCCCGGAGTCCGCGCCGACCATGACCGCCCCGATCGCCTATCCCGACACCCGCCGCGTCGATGTCGTCGACGAGAGCTTCGGGGAGAAGGTCGCCGACCCATATCGCTGGCTCGAAAACGACGTCCGCAACGACAAGGAAGTGGCGGATTGGGTCGCGGCACAGAATAAGGTGACCGACGCCTATCTCGACACCTTGCCCGGCCGCGATGTGTTCAAGGCGCGGATCAAGCAGCTGTTCGATTACGAACGCTTCGGCGTCCCGACCCGCAAGGGCAATCGCTATTTCTACAGCCACAATAGCGGGCTTCAGAACCAGTCGGTGCTGTGGGTCCGCGATAGCCTCGACGCTCCGGGCCGCGTGCTGATCGACCCCAATGGCTGGGCCAAGGACGGCGCGACGGCGCTGTCCGAATGGGTGCCGTCGGAGGATGGCAAGCTGCTGGTCTATGGCATTCAGGACGGTGGGTCGGACTGGCGCACCGTCAAGGTGCTCGACGTCGCCACCGGCAAGACGCTGGACGACGAGGTCAAGTGGATCAAGTTCAGCAACCTTGCCTGGGCAAAGGACAATAGCGGCTTCTATTATTCGCGCTTCCCGGCGGTGAAGGAGGGCGAGACCTTCCAGGCGCTGAACGAGAATCAGGCGGTCTATTTCCACAAGCTCGGTACGTCGCAGGACGCCGACAAGCTGATCTACGCGACCCCCGAAACGCCCAAGCGCGGCCATTTCGCGCAGGTTACCGATGACGGCGGCTGGCTGGTCATCACCACGACCGAGGGGACCGACAACCGCTACGAGATCACGATCCTGAACCTCAAGGACCCTGCCGCCAGGCCGCGGACGATCGTCAAGGGGCTGGAGAATGAGTGGAGCCTCGCCGGCAATATCGGCAGCAAGTTCTTCTGGACCACCGACAAGGGCGCGTCGCGCAAGAAGGTGGTGACGATGGACGTCGCCGCGGCCAATCCGGTCGCGACCGACCTGATCCCCGAGGATGCGGCGACGATGGAGGGAGCCGGGATCGTCGGCGGCCAGCTGTTCGTCAGCTATCTGGTCGATGCCAAGGACGAGATGCGCCGCTATTCGCTCGACGGGAAATTGCTGGGCAAGGTCGCGACGCCCGGCATCGGCAGCGTCGCGGGCTTCACCGGCGATCCGGACGAGAACGAAGCCTTCTACGCCTTCACCAGCTTCAACATGCCGACCACCGTCTATCGCTACGACGTCAAGACCGGCAAGGCGACCGAATGGGCCAAGCCCAAGGTCGCGTTCGACCCGAGCAAATATGGCGTCGAGCAGCGCTTCTTCACCTCGAAGGACGGGACCAAGGTCCCGATGTTCGTGGTCAAGCGCAAGGACGTGACCGGTCCCGCACCGACGCTGCTCTGGGCCTATGGCGGGTTCAACATCAGTTATGGCCCGGCGTTCAGCGCCGCGCGGCTGGCGTGGATGGAGCAGGGCGGGGTGTTCGTCCTCGCCAACATCCGTGGCGGCGGCGAATATGGTAAGGCGTGGCACGACGGCGGGCGCCTCAAGAACAAGCAGAATGTGTTCGACGACTTCATCGCGGCGGGCGAGTATCTGATCGCTCAGGGGATCACCAAGAAGGACGGCCTTGCAATTCAGGGCGGATCGAACGGCGGCCTTCTGGTCGGCGCGGTGGTCAATCAGCGCCCGGATCTGTTCGCGGCGGCGATGCCGGCGGTCGGCGTGATGGACATGCTCCGCTTCGACCGCTGGACTGCCGGGCGGTACTGGGTCGACGACTATGGCTATCCGTCGAAGGAAGCCGACTGGAAGATCCTGCGCAGCTATTCTCCCTATCACAACATCGCGTCGGGCAAGACCTATCCCGCGATCCTCGCCACCACCGCCGATACCGACGACCGCGTGGTGCCGGGGCACACCTTCAAATACACCGCCGCGCTGCAGGCGGCGGATATCGGCCCCAAGCCGCACCTCGTCCGCATCGAGACCCGCGCCGGCCACGGTTCGGGCAAGCCGACCGACAAGGTGATCGAGGAAACCTCCGACCTCTGGGCCTTTGCGGCCAAGTGGACTGGGCTTGAGGTCAAGCCGGCCCAGTGATCGGGCACCCCGAAGCGCGGCCCAGGTCGCGCTTCGGGGTTAATGCCGACCCCCGTAGAATCCCCATCGCACTTTCCCGATATGGCCGCTGCGGTCCCAACAAGGCAGTGTGGCAACATCCAGTGGAGAGTTGCCATGCCCTCTTATCGCGAGATCGCCGCCGCGGATGACCGCGAACTGATCGGGGTCGATCAAGTGGACGACGCCATGCCCGCCGGCGCGGGCTTCCTGATGGTCGTGTGCGGTTCACTCCTCTTCTGGCTGTTCGTCCTGATCCTGTTCAGCGCGTTCTAAGGCACGCGCGACACCTTCAAAATCTTGATCCTGGGGCTGAGCATCTGCCCCTTCATCACGCCTTCGCCCGCAGTGGGTGAGGTCGGGGCGTCGAGAATCTTCCACACCACATCCATCCCCTCGACCACCTTGCCGAACGCGGCATAGCCGAGATTGTCGCCGGGTTTCGACGGATCGGCATCGAGCGAGGGCTGATCCCCGACGCTGATCGTGAACTCGCCCCGCGCGGTGCCGGGAGCGAGGCGGGCGGTGCTGATCGCGCCATTTACGTGCTTCACCCCGGTCACCGTGGTCGGCTCATGCTTGATCGGCGGCAGTATGCGCTTGGGATCGTTGTCGATCCCGAACTGAATGAACCCGAATTTGTCGGCGACCTTGACCGTCCGATAAAAGGCGATGCCGTCGAGCCGCTTCTGATCGGCATAGCGCAGGAAATTGCGGGCGGTGATCGGCGCACGCTCGGTCTCCAGTTCCAGCACGATGCGCCCGAAGCTGGTGTCCAGCGCCACTTTCTGCGTTGCCGGTTTCGGCGCGGGCGTCGGTGTGGGAGTCGGTGCAGGCGCGGCGGTCTGCGCCAGTGCGGGGAACGGGAGCAGCAGGGCTGCGGCGAGCAGGGTGCGGCGGAGTGTCATGCCGCCAGTCTGCCCAGCCCGACGCGCGGCTTCAACCGGCTTTCGTCCACAACAGAATCGCTTTGCTGGCGGCGCGGCGTACACCACCCATGTTGCCATCGGCGGTGCCGACCCCCTAGATGCGGCACCGCCACCCCGTTCAGGGGCTGCAACAGGATTTGAGAATGACCGCCACCCACTCGACCCGCATGCTGATCCTCGGTTCCGGCCCCGCCGGCCTGTCCGCCGCCATCTATGGCGCGCGCGCCGGCCTTGCGCCGATCGTGGTGCAGGGCATCCAGCCCGGCGGACAGCTGATGACCACCACCGATGTCGAGAATTATCCCGGCTTTCGCGAGGTGATCCAGGGGCCGTGGCTGATGCAGGAGATGCAGGCCCAGGCCGAGCATGTCGGCGCGCAGATGATGTACGACACGATCGTCGAGGTCGATCTGACCAGCCGTCCGTTCCGCCTGATCGGCGACGGCGGCACCGTCTATTCGGGCGATACGTTGGTGATCGCGACGGGCGCGCAGGCCAAGTGGCTGGGCCTCGACAGCGAAGAGGCGATGAAGGGCAAGGGCGCGTCGGCCTGTGCGACCTGCGACGGATTTTTCTATCGCGGCAAGAAGGTCGCGGTGATCGGCGGCGGCAATACTGCGGTCGAAGAGGCGCTGTACCTGACCAACCACAGCCATGACGTCACGCTGATCCACCGCCGCGACACGCTGCGCGCCGAGAAGATCCTGCAGGAGCGGTTGTTCGCCAACCCCAAGGTCAAGACACTGTGGAACAAGGAAGTGGTGGAGTTCGTCGGCGGCGGCGACCCCGAGGGGCTGGTGGCGCTGAAGCTGCGCGACACCGTCACCGGCGAAGAGTCGAGCATAGATGTCGAGGGCGGCTTTGTCGCGATCGGCCATCACCCGGCGACCGAGCTGTTCCGTGGGCATCTGGAGCTGGACGCCGACAGCTATATCACCGTCGAAACGGGGACGACGCGCACCAGCGTGCCCGGCGTGTTCGCGTGCGGCGACGTGATGGACAAGGTCTATCGCCAGGCGATCACCGCGGCGGGCACCGGTTGTATGGCGGCGCTGGATGCTGAGCGCTTTCTGGCCGAGGCGGACTTCGAGGCGGTTGCGCACGTCGCGGCGTGACCCGGGGAAACTGACGAAGTTCAGGGCAACGCGGGCGATTCTGTCAGCATTGGGTGACGAAGCTGACAGAATAGGCGGGTTGTCACGCGCGAGCGCGCGCCTTCCTCGGCGATCCATGCAGGCTAGGGCGAGTCGGTGGCGCATCGATCAGTCTATGCGCGTTTCGACATGTTGTAGGAAAGCCCCACCATTCACCTCGTCGCCCCGGGCCTGACCTGGGGCCGGGCTGTCTCGTGCGGTTCACTGGGAAGCCCAGCTCCGGCTCAAGGCCGGGGCGACGATCGAGTTGGGGCAGCCTGCGCGGCTAGACCTTCCCCAGATGCGTGATCGCCACCCGCGTGCCGGGGGCGGTGTCCGTCACGATGACGGTGGCGTCGAGCTGGTTTGACAGCGCGTCGACGATGCCGGTGCCAAGGCCCGATTTCTTTGCTTCGCTGCCGGTGGGCATGCCGATGCCGTCGTCGGACACGGTGAGTTTCCACCCCGTCGGGCGACTCCAATATTCGACGGTGATGCAGCCGGGTGTGGTGCGGTCTGGGAAGGCGTGTTTGAGCGCGTTGATGACCAGTTCGGTGACGATCAGGCCGAGGCTGACCGATATGTCGGCGCTGGTGCTGCTGTCATCGACGATGACGTCGATTCGCGTCAGATTGTGGTCGAAGATCATCGATGCGCCGATGCTCTCGCACAGATCGTTGAGATAGGATCGCAGCTTGACGTCGCCCGGTGTGCCCACCGCCAACTGGCGCTGGAGTGTGGCGATCGACATGACGCGGTGGTGGGCGTCGTGGAGGTGCAGCCGCGCCTCGTCAGACTGGACGCGCCGGGCGCTCTGCATCAGCACGCTGGCGATGATCTGGAGGCTGTTCGCGACGCGGTGCTGTAACTCGCGGAGCAAGATGTCCTTTTCGCGCTCGGCATCCGCCTTTGCCTTCTTCGCCTGACGGATCGCGGTGACATCGAGCACCGCCAGCGCCATCTGGCGTTTGTCAGCACCATCATGTTCGAGCAGGTGTGCGTTCAGGATCAGGCATAAGGTCGGTCGGCCGATGCGGACCAGATCCATCTCATAGGCGTCGATCGCGGCACTGCCGGTCATCGTCGCACAGAGCAGCGAGCGAAGCTGTGGCGCGGCCCATTCACCATGGCCGAGCGCGGACAATTCCAGGCCCACGACCTGTGCCGGGTCGAGTTCGAAGGCGCTGCAGAAGGATCGGCTCGCGGCCTCGACGACCAAATCCTTGCCCAGCAAGAGCAGCGGCGTGGCGGACGAGATGACCAGCGCGATCCCCAGGCTGTTGGGGGTCGATGACGGTGACGGCGCGGAATCCATTGGCATGGCCCAAAAAGGCCGGAGGTTCGCGGTGAGCGATCCATCCCCGGGTAGCGACGTCCAGGCAATTGAAGAATGGGTAAAAGCTGCCCGCTGGCAGCATAGCACCCTTGGGAGAGGCACCCTAACTTATTCGGGCCGGAGTGCGGCGCGTACCTGATCGGTCAGCCATGCCTTGTCCTGCGGTCGCGCGAAGCTGTGGCTGTCGGTGGGGCAGGTGGTGAGGGTGTGGCGGGCGCGGGCGGGGGTGAAGGCTGCGCTCTTCCAGTGATCGGCGAAGGCGAGGGCGGTGTTGTCGCGTTCGGCGAGGAGGATCGTGACCGGGGCTTTTGCGACCGCCAGCGATGCCGCGAGGCGCGCGGGGAGGCTGGTCGGCGGCTGAGACTGTTTGGCGGATGCCTTGGCCAAGCCACTGAAAAGTTTACGGATATTGACGCCTCCGGTGAGCAGGCGAAGCAGTTCGCGGGGGTTTTTGAGCTTTTCGATATAGCGTGATCGGATTGCGGCGGCGGGGGGAGGTCGTTGCCGTCCGCGCCGGGTTCGATCGTCCAGGGGTTGGTGAGGATCAGCGCGTCGATGGGTGCACCGGCGTGGAAGAGGATCAGCGCGCTGGCGGCGTCGCAATTGCCGAAGGCGACGATGCGGGTGAGCTGGGGCACTTCACGTCGGAAGGCGGCGGCGGCTTCACAAATATCCTGCGCGGTGGATTCGAAGCTGTTGTTTTCGCCGGATGAATCGCCGATCCCGCGACGGTCGTAGCGGAATACCGGATGCCCCGATGCGGCGATGATGGCACCGAGTTCGGCCATGCCGCGATGTGCGCCGATGCGGATTTCATTGCCGCCCGAGACGATCAGCAGGCCGGTGGTGCCCGCGGCTTCGTCGAGCGTGGCGGCGAGGGTTTCGCCGGCGCATTGGAAGTGTGTCAGGCGACGCATGTGGCGATCCACTCTGCGATGTCGTCGGCGACGGCTTTCGCGAAGGCGGGGTCGTTATCGGGCTCGGCGCGGCGCCAGAGCGGGCTGCCGGGGAGCTTGGCGTCGGCGGGCTTGGCTTCGGTGGCGAGGCGGACCGTGCGGGTTTGCTCGAGTGACGGCGTGGCGTTGGTGAGCTGGGCGAGCAGCGCGGGATTGATGAGGTTGCCCGCGAGTTCGACCGGGTCGGTTGCGGTGTCGAGGCTGGTCGGGTCGAAGTTCTCGCCGGATTCGCGGGCCGAGGCCTGGCGGGCGCGGACGAGTTCGCGGCGCAGGTCTGCGCCGGTCATCGGGGAGAGGTGGTAGCGGGAGGTAACCTGCGCGTCGGCGTCGAGCAGGGCGCCGCTGCGGATGGCGAGGGTGAAGATGGGCGTGGCGAGGCTGGCGACTGCGGCGGCGAAGCCTGCGCCCAATTTGGCGAGATCGGTTTGGTGCGTTGGCGTCAGGCTCTCGCCTTGCCCTGGCAAGTCGGGCAGCGCCCCGGCAATGCCGCGCTCCGCCAGCGCGCGCAGGATGCTCACCGCAAAGGCGCGGGTGCGGTTGGCTTCTTCGAACAGGGGGAGCGCGACGACGACGACCGGGCCGGTGTCGGGGCCGAAGCGGAGCATCGCTTCGCGGCCCCCGGCCCAATCGTAGCTGGTCGCGCGGATCAGGTCAGCGCCTTGGACGCGGCGAACTGGACCAGCGCGCCGAAGGTTTCGAGCATGTCGCCATCGACTTCGTCGTCGTCGATGATGATGCCGAGGCGGTCTTCGATCTCGGTCAGCACGCCGGCGACCGCCATCGAATCGAGTTCGGGGAGCGCGCCGAACAAGGGCGTCGCCTCCGTAAAGGTCGCGGCGCGGGCGGCGTCGATGCCCAGCACGTCGCGCAATACGCCGCGCACAGCTTCTTCGACCTCATGATATCCGTCAGGCTGCACGGCCCCAAATCCCCGGTTGTTTTCGCGCCCGTTACCGGCTGGACGCCGCTATGCCAAGTAGGGTGGGAATAGACACTGTATCGTTAACCGATGCGGGATATGCAGACGCGATGGTTGAACTGGACCCGACGCCCTATCCGATCGACGCGCTGACGACGCGCGGTGCTCCCGACGCGGTTGCGCTGGAGGATCGCGCGGGGACGTTGAGCTATGCAGAGCTCGAGGCTGCTGTGGCGGCGCTGGCGCTGTGGTTACGGGCGCGGGGGCTGAACGCCGGGGATCGCGTCGCGACCTGGCTGCCCAAGACGCGCCATGCGTGCGTGATGCCGCTGGCGGCGGCGCGGGCGGGACTGGTGCATGTGCCGGTCAATCCGGTGCTCAAGCGCGCGCAGGTGGCGCATATCCTGGCCGATAGCGGGGCGCGGCTGTTGCTGACGCAAAGCGCGCGGGCGGGGACGCTGGAGGACGGCGATGTGCCCGAGGGGTGCCGCGTCGTGTTCGACGCCGATGCGCCGCTGGCGGGCGCGGGGCTGGACTACTCGAAGCGTGATCCGAATGCCTTGGCGGCGATCCTGTATACGTCGGGATCGACGGGGCGGCCCAAGGGGGTGATGCTGAGCCATGCGAACATGTGGCTCGGTGCGATCACCGTGGCGCATTATCTGAAGGTGACGCCTGAGGATCGCGTGCTGGGCGTGCTGCCGCTGAGCTTCGATTATGGGCAGAACCAGCTGCTGTCGACCTGGGCCGCGGGGGGGCGGGTGATCCCGCTCGATTATCTGACCGCGCGCGACGTGATCAAGGCGGTGGACCGGCATGACGCCACCACGATTGCAGGGGTGCCGCCGCTGTGGACGCAGTTGCTGGAGGCGGAGTGGCCGGAGGCGGTGGCGGCGAAGCTGAAGCGGCTGACCAATTCGGGCGGGGCGCTGACCATTGGCATGGTGCGCGGGTTGCGGGCGCGGTTTCCTGGGGCAGCGCTGTTCCCGATGTATGGGCTGACCGAGGCGTTTCGGTCGACTTATCTCGACCCTTCGTTGGTCGATGCGCACCCGGAGTCGATGGGGCGGGCAATTCCGTTCGCGGAGATTCTGGTGGTGCGCCCCGATGGGACGCGCGCGGCACCGGGCGAGGCGGGGGAGCTAGTCCATGCCGGACCGCTGGTCGCTCAAGGCTATTGGCAGGATGCGGAGCGGACTGCGTTGCGGTTCAAGCCTGCGCCGGCGGGGTCCAGTTATGGCGGGATGGCGGTCTTTTCGGGGGATACGGTGGTCGAGGGCGCAGACGGGCTGCTGCGCTTTGTCGGGCGCGATGACGAGATGATCAAATCCTCGGGTAACCGGATCAGCCCGACCGAGGTCGAAGAGGCGGTGCTGGCCGGGGGCGAGGCGCGGGAGGCGGTAGCTTTGGGCGTTCCTGACGCGCGGCTGGGGCAGGCGGTGGTGGTGATCGCGGTGGCGCGGGGCGAGGCGGACGCGGCGGAGGCGGCGTTGCGCGAGCGGTTGCGGCGTGAATTGCCCGCCTTCATGCAGCCCACGCGCTATGTGTGGCGCGACGAACTGCCGCGCAATGCGAATGGGAAGCTCGACCGGAGCGGGTTGAAGGCGGAGATGCTGGCATGAAGCCGATGGGACCGATCCCGCCCTATTTTGCGGGGCAGAGCGGGGAGTTGCGGATCGCTGGGCGGTCGGCGGGCGACTGGGTGGCGCAGGCGGGGACGCCGCTGTTCGTCTATGACGCGTCAATCGTGCGCGAGCGGGTCGGGCAGCTGCGGGCGGCGTTGCCGGGTGCGGTCGAAATTCATTTTGCGATCAAGGCCAATCCGTTACCAGCGTTTCTGCAAGCAGTTTCTCCGCTGGTCGGCGGGCTGGATGTAGCGTCGGGAGGCGAGCTGGCCAAGGCGCTGGCGGTCAAGGATGCGAGTCACATCAGCTTCGCCGGACCGGGCAAGCGCGATGCGGAGCTGGAGGCTGCGATCGTTGCTGGGGCGACGCTGAACCTTGAGTCCGAGGGCGAGGCGGATCGCGCGCTGGCGATAGGTGACCGGTTGGGTGTGACGCCCAAGCTGGCGGTGCGGGTCAATCCGTCGTTCGAGCTCAAGGGTTCGGGCATGAAGATGGGCGGGCGACCGTCGCCGTTCGGGATCGACGCAGACCGCGTGCCGACGCTGGTGAAGCGATTGATCGCGGCGGGCGCGGACTGGCGCGGGTTCCATATCTTTGCCGGGTCGCAGGCGCTGGACAGCGACGCGATCTGCGAGACGCAGGCGGCGACGGCGGGGCTGGCGCGGGAACTGGCGGAGGCGGCGGGAGCGAAAGCACCGTTGGTCAATCTCGGCGGCGGGTTCGGCATCCCATATTTTTCGGGCGATACTGCCGTCGATATCGCGCTGGTCGGCGAACGGCTGGCGGATGTGCTGGAGCCGGATCAAGCCTATGCGATCGAGCTGGGGCGGTGGATCGCGGGCGAGTGCGGCGTGTATCTGACCCGGATAGTCGACCGAAAGGTCAGCGGGGACGAGATTTTCCTGATCTGTGACGGCGGACTCAATCACCAGCTCGCGGCGTCGGGGAATTTCGGCACAGTAGTGCGGCGCAATTACCCGATTGCGATTGCAGGGCGGATGGGCGCGGAGACAACCGAAACGGTTTCGGTGGTTGGCCCGCTCTGCACCCCGCTCGATCGACTTGGGGACAAGGTGGCGCTGCCGCCGGCGCAAGTGGGGGATGTGGTCGCGCTGTTCCTGGCCGGGGCCTATGGC
This sequence comes from Sphingomonas sp. J344, assembly GCF_024700005.1. Taxonomy (NCBI): domain Bacteria; kingdom Pseudomonadati; phylum Pseudomonadota; class Alphaproteobacteria; order Sphingomonadales; family Sphingomonadaceae; genus Sphingomonas; species Sphingomonas sp. J344. The sequence goes on from NZ_JAJONB010000001.1 coordinate 3,018,911, forward strand.
GCGAGCGCCAGTCCCTCAGGGTTCCTGGGGCACGGCCCGGCGGCGGAAATCGTCGCCTGACGGTGACGCCACGCCGCCAGCGGCGTCGTTCCTAACAATATCTTTACCTCCCGCCGCCATAGCAAAGCGGTTGTTCGTGCACGTTGTCCCGGGACGCCGGGGCTGCACGGGCGTCAGGAGGTTCGAGAGTGATGCGTTTGGGGAACTCCGGAAAGAGCGTGGCGCTTCCGCTGATGATGGCGGCGGCGCTTTCGGGCTGTATGGGCGGTGGGAACCGTCCGGAGCTGCCCACGACAACCTTCGTCGCCAGCCGTGAGGGTCCGGGCGAGGAATATGTCATTGGCCCGCTCGATACGCTGCAGATCTTCGTGTGGCGCAACCAGGAATTGTCGGCTGAGGTGCAGGTCCGCCCGGATGGCCGCATCACCACGCCACTGGTGAGCGACATGCCGGCGGTCGGCAAGACCCCGGCGATGCTGGCCGACGACCTCAAATATGCGCTGGGCGAATATATCAAGGATCCGATCGTGTCGGTCGTGGTCAAGAGTTTCTCGGGCACGTTCAGCCAGCAGATCCGAATCGTGGGTGCGACCGAAAAGCCCGCGTCGCTGCCCTACCGCGCCAACATGACCCTGCTCGACGCGATGATCGCGGTCGGAGGGCTCAGCGAATTCGCCGCAGGCAATCGTGCGCGGCTGGTCCGTTACGACAAGGCAAGCGGGCGTCAGCGCGAATACAAGGTGCGCCTGTCCGACCTTCTCAAGAATGGCGACACCAGCGCGAATGTCCGGCTGGAGCCGGGCGACGTGATCATCATTCCCGAGAGCATGTTCTAACCAGACGGAGACCGCCCGGTGGGGGATTGTGGGACGAGATCAGGACGGCACTTCACGGCGTGTGGCAACGCCGCTGGATTGCCATGGCCGTCGCCTGGGCAGTCTGCCTGGCGGGCTGGCTCGTCGTGTCGCAGATCCCGAACCAGTATGAGAGCCGCGCGCGCGTCTTCGTTCAGCTGCGTTCGATCCTGCCCGGTGAGGGCATCGCAACCCAGCAGGAACAGCAGAAGGATATCGACCGCGTCCGCACCACGCTGGCGAGTGCGACCAATCTGGAAAAGGTCGTGCGCGGCACCGACCTCGCCAACACCGTCGCAACCGACCGCGATGTCGCGGACCGGGTCGCGGGTTTGCAGAAGAAGATCAAGATTACTGCGCAGCAGGATAATCTGTTCGAGATCACCGCGACGGCGGACAGCGGCAAGTTGTCGCGCACGATCGTCCAGAAGCTGATCGACATCTTTGTCGAGGACAATCTGGGCACGATCCGCGACGAGGCGAGCCAGTCGCTCCAGTTTCTCGACCAACAGCTCGCCCAGCGTCAGAAGGCATTGCAGGAGGCGGAGGCCAAGAAGGCGGATTTCCAGACCCGCTATCTTGGCTCGCTGCCCGGGACCGGCACGCTTGCCGAGCGGCTGGCGGCGGCGCGTGCGCAACTGGCGCAGGTCAATCAGGAACTGGCGGCGGCGCAGAGCGGTCTAGCAGCAGTCAACGGTCAGATGGCGGGCACGTCAGCGACGGTCGCGGGCGTTGGCGGCGGCGGTGCCGTGGCCGGGCCGGCGCGGGCGCGGCTGTCTGCGATCCAGGGGCAGCTCGCCGAAGCGCGCGCGCGCGGCTTTACCGACAATCACCCCGACGTCATCGCGCTCAAGAGCCAGTTGTCGGCGGCGCAGAGCGCGGCGCGACGCGAGCCGGTCTATTCGGGCGGCGGCGGGGGGCGAGCGCCAACCCGCTCTACCTGAGCCTGCGCGCGATGCAGGCCGACAAGTCGGCGCAGGTTGCCGCGCTGACCAATCGCAAGGCGCAGATCGAGGCGGACATGGCCGCGATCGACCAAAAGATCGCTGGCGACCCCGCCGCAGCGCAAGAACAGGCCGAGATCGACCGCAACTATCAGGTGATGAAGGCCGCCTATGACAAGCTGCTCGCCGATCGCGAGCAGGTGAAATTGCGCAGCCAGGCTGCAGGCCAGGCCGATGCGGTCAAGTTCAACGTGATCGATCCGCCGACTGCGCCGCGTTCGCCGACCGCGCCCAACCGGCCGCTGTTGCTGACCGGCGTGCTGATCGTCGGACTAGGCGCCGGCGTTGCCGTCGCGTTCGGCCTCAGCCAGTTGGCGGGCACGTTCCCGACCACCGCGCGGCTCGAGAAGATGAGCGGGATGCCGGTGATCGGTTCGATCGGCGAAGTCGTGACCGGGGCGCAGACCGCATTGCGCCGGAAGCGATTCCAGATGTTTGCAGCGGCGTCCGCAGGATTGGTCGTCGCATGGGTAGCGCTGCTGGGGCTTGAAATGCTCCAGCGCGGCATGAGCGCGTGAGGGGCAGGCCATGAACGACCAGACCCCAAAACGCCTTGGCGGATCGCTGGTGGAACGGGCCGCGGCGCACCAGGCGCACGTCCAGCGCCAGGCGGCGCAGCAGGTCGCTCCTGTGCATGCGCCCGCGACGAAGCCGCGCCACGACATTCCCGTATTCGGTGCGGTCGAGGCGCCGCGTGCGCCGCTGGTGCGTCCTGCGGTGGCACCCGTCGCTCAGCCCGATCAGCAGGCTGGCGCGCGGCGTCGCGTCGCGATCGACCGGCGGAAGTTGGCCGACCACGGGATGCTGGTGCCGGGTGCGACGGTGACCGCGCTGGCCGAGGAATTCCGGCTGGCGAAGCGCCAGTTGCTGACCACCGCGCGCCAGATCCGTGCGACGGGCGGCGAGGGTGCCGACGACCGGTCGCGGATGATCCTGGTCTGCTCGGCCAAGCCGAACGACGGCAAGACGTTTTGCGCGATCAACCTGGCGCTTTCGATGGCCGCAGAGAAGGATGTCGAAATCCTGCTGGTCGATGCGGATTTCGCCAAGCCCGACGTGCTCCAGCGACTCGGCGCACCCGACGGCCCCGGCCTGCTCGACGCGCTGTCAGGTGCGGTGTCGAACGTCGAGGACTGCATCATCGACACCGATGTGCCGCAGCTGTCGGTGCTACCGGCCGGTACGCGCAGCGTCGCCGATACCGAATTGCTCGCCAGTGCGCGGGCGCATGCAATCCTCGACGGGCTGGCGGCGGCCAATCCGCGCCGGATCGTGATCTTCGATTCGCCCCCGATTCTTGCCGCATCGCCGGCCAGCGCGCTCGCCAGCCATGTCGGGCAGGTGATGCTGGTGGTCCGCGCCGACCGCACGCGCGAGAGCGAGCTGCGCGACGCGGTCGGGCTGCTCGACGGGTGCGACCATATCCAGTTGTTGCTCAACAGTGTTTCCATCCAGCCCAATGGCCGCCGCTTCGGGAGTTACGGCGCCTATTACGGGGAAGCCGACCAATGAGGTTGTTCGCTGCGGCCATTGCCGTCACCGCCCTGATGTCCGCGCCCGCAATGGCGAAGGACAAGCGCAAGCAGATCACCCCCTATGTCGATGCGGGGCAGGTGCTGGTCGCTGACCTGTCGGGCGGGGGCGAGGTGCTGACCTATTCCACCATCGGCGCGGGGGTCGATGCGTCGATCCAGACTCGCCGGGTCGAGGTGCAGCTTTCGTACAAATATGAGCGCCGCTTAGATTACCAGAAGAATCTTGCGGATCAGGACACCCATAGCGGCCTTGCGCGCGCCGCGGTGAAGGTCGCGCCGGGCTTTACCGTTGAGGGCGGTGCGCTGGCGACGCGCGCGCGCAGCGACATGCGCGGCGATGCGCCGACCAATCTGGCGGGCAATGTCCGCAACACGGCCCAGGTCTATTCGGTCTATGGGGGGCCGACGTTCCACACCGGCAACGGCCCGGCGAGCCTCAGCGCTGCCTATCGTTTCGGCTATACCAAGGTCGAGGCGCCCTCGATCTCGTCGATCGATCCCGCCGCGCCGCCGGTCGACGTGTTCGACAGCGCCACCAACCATCTGGCGCAGGTGCGCGCCGGGGTGAAGGCGGGGACGATCCTGCCCGTGGGCCTGAGCGTTGCCGGCGCGTGGCAGCGCGAGGGGATGAGCCAACTCGACCAGAAGTTCGACGGCAAATATGGCCGCGCCGACGCGGTGCTGCCGATCGGTCGGGGACTCGCGGTCGTCGGTGGCGTCGGTTACGAGAAAATCGAGATCACCCAGAAGGACGCGCTGCGCGACGGGACCGGCGCGATCGTGCGCGACGGCGCAGGGCGATTCGTCACCGATCCGGCATCGCCGCCGCGCATCGCTTATGAGATCGAAGGGATCTTCTGGGACGCGGGCGTGATCTACAAGCCCAACGCCCGGCTGATGCTGGAGGCGCGGGCGGGCCGTCGGTACGATTCGATGAGCTATACCGGATCGCTCCAGTGGCAAATTTCGCGGCGCTCCGGGTTGCAGGTCGGCGTGTATGATTCGGTCCAGAGCTTTGGCCGCCAGCTGGCGAGCGACCTTGCGGCGCTGCCGACCAGCTTCAACATTCCGACCGACGCGTTCGGCGACCAGTTTGACGGCTGCATCTTTGGCGACAGCGGCACCGCGGCGGGCGGATGCCTGACCAACACGCTCGGCTCGGTCGCCAGCGCCAACTATCGCGCACGCGGCGTGACGGGCGTGCTGGCGATGAACGCCGGTCGCACGACGCTGGGCTTCGGCGCGGGCTATGCCAACCGGACCTATCTGGTCCCTGCGGGTAGTTCGGTGCTGGCCGGCAGCAGCGACGACACCTATTATGCCCAGCTGTTCGCCGCACGCGCGTTGAGCGCCAGGTCCGGGGTCAACGGCAACATGTTCATCAACTATTACAAGAGCGGCATCGCCGGCGCGCCGGGCGTGATGGGCGGAGGCGCGGCCGGCTCCTACTATCATAATTTCGGCCCGCTGAGCGCGGTCGCCTCGCTCGGGATCTCCACCTTCGAAGTCGAAGGGGAGGGAAGCAACACCCAGGCGCAGGCGCAGCTCGGCCTTCGCTACGGTTTCTGAAGGTTTTTGGTCCAGGGATGGCATGATGTACGACGACCATTATGGACTGAGCGGGAGGCCGTTCCAGCTGACGCCGGATCCGGCCTTCTGGTTCGATACCGTCACGCATAAAAAGGCGATGGCCTATCTCGGCTATGGCCTGAGCCAGGGCGAAGGATTCATCGTCATCACCGGTGCGCCCGGTGCAGGCAAGACGACGTTGGTCGGTCACCTGATGGAGACGATCGACCCCGAGCGGCTGCACGTCATCAAGATCGTCACGACCCAGATCGAGGCCGAAGACCTGTTGCAGATGGTTGCGGCAGGGCTGAACATCGATGCGACCCACCTGACCAAGGCGCAGATGCTCGCGGGAATCGAGAAGCAGCTTCACGCCGTGGCGCGGCAGGGGCGGCGGACGCTGCTGATCGTCGACGAGGCACAGGCGCTGCCGCTGGAGAGCCTGGAAGAGCTGCGCATGCTCTCCAATTTCAGGCGGGCGGCTATCCGCTGCTGCAGATCTTCCTGCTCGGCCAGCCCGAGTTTCGCGGGCGACTGTCGGATCCGCGGCTCGACCAGCTGCGCCAGCGCGTGATCGCGATGCACCAGCTCGACCCGATGGGCGCGGACGAGCTCGAGCCCTATCTGATCCACCGCCTGTCCTGCGTCGGGTGGCGGGGCAAGCCGCGCTTCACCAACGATGCGGTCGCGGCGATGTATCGCTGGTCGGGCGGGATTCCGCGCAAGGTCAATCTGCTCGCAGGCCGGGTGCTGCTGCTCGGCGCGATCGAGGAAATTACCAGCTTTACCGGCGCCGATGTCGAGGCGGTGATCGCCGATCTGGAGGGCGATCTGTCCGGGGCGCTGCCACCTTCGGCTCCGGCGCGCCCGGCACCGCCACCGGCACCCGCTCCGGTTCCGGCACCGCCCGAAGCCGCACAGGCCGCGCGGGAGGCGTTGCGGCGCGAGGTTTCCGCTCCGGCGGCTCCTGCGGCTGCACCGGCGTCAGCTCCTGTGGTCGACCCCGAGATGGCGGCGCAGCTCGCGCGGCTCGAGGCACGGCTTGAGGAACAGGATGCGGCGCTGCGTCGCGTGCTGACGCTGATGGTCGATTTCATCGAGGTCGAGGATGCTCGACCGACGCGGCGGGGAGCCGCTGCCTGACGATGGTCGCCAACGCCCTTTCGGTCGATGTCGAGGACTGGTTCCAGGTCGGCGCGTTCGAGACGGTGATCGCGCGCGACGACTGGGCGTCGCTGGAGCATCGTGTCGAGGCGAATACCGACAAGGTGTTGGCGCTGTTCGGCGAGGGCGGGGTCAAGGCGACATTCTTTACGCTCGGCTGGGTGGCCGAGCGCTATCCCGCGCTGATGCGGCGGATCGCCGATGCGGGGCATGAGGTCGCCAGCCATGGCTGGGACCATCAACGCGTCTTCACCATGGGGCCGGAACAGTTTCGCGCCGATATCAACCGCGCGCGCGCGGTGCTGGAGGATGCGACCGGACAGAAGGTGAGCGGATATCGCGCGCCGAGCTTCTCTATCGATGTCCGCACCCCCTGGGCGCATCAGGTGCTGGCAGAGGAAGGCTATGCCTATTCGTCGAGCGTCGCGCCGATCGGCCATGACCATTATGGCTGGGCCGATGCGCCGCGCCGGGCATATCGTCCGGTGGCGGGGAGCGAGCTGGTCGAGCTGCCGGTGACCACCGCGCGGTTCTTGGGGCGGGAGGTGACGACCGGGGGCGGGTTTTTTCCGACTGTTGCCCAGCAGCGTCGTGCAGGGCGCGATCCGCGCGATGAATGCGCAGGGGCAGCCGGCGATCTTCTACTTCCATCCCTGGGAGGTCGATCCGGGCCAGCCGCGTGTGGAGAACGCGCCGCTCAAGTCGAAGCTGCGGCACTACAGCCGGCTGGGGGCGATGGCGGGGAAATTGCAGGCGCTGTTCGCGGCGCATCGCTGGGACCGCACCGATCGGGTGGCGGCGGCGGAGGCGGCATTGCTGGATAGCGTGCCGGTGCTGGAGGCGGCGGCGTGAACGCGCCGATCCAGCTGCGCCCGCTGACGCTGCGCGTTGCCGACCTGAGCGACACGATCGATCGTGCGCGGATCGGTGCCTATGTCCATGAGCATCCCGATGCGACGCCCTTTCACCTGCCCGCATGGAGCGCGGCGGTGGCCAAGGGGTGCGGGCAGCGCAACCATTATCTGATTGCCGAGCGCGGCGAGTTCGGGATCGTCGGGGTAATGCCGCTGACCGAGCTCCATTCACCCTTGTTCGGGCGAGTGCTGGCGTCGGCGGGATTCGGCGTGGGCGGGGGTATCCTTGCCGACAAGCCTGCAGTTGCGGAGGCGCTGGCGGGCGAATGCTGGGCGTTGGCGCAGCAGTTGAGCTGCCCGAGCGTCGAGGTCCGCGGCGGGCCGCGGCCTGGGCCGGAATGGACCGTCGACGACAGCCACTATCTGGGGTTCGTCCGCCCGCTCGCCGAGGATGACGATGCCGAACTGCTCGCCATCCCGCGCAAGCAGCGCGCCGAGGTGCGCAAGGCACTCGACACCGAGCTCGACGTCACGATCGGCAGCAATCCCGTCGATGTAGCCGCGCACTATGCAGTCTATGCCGAAAGCGTGCGCAATCTGGGTACCCCCGTTTTTCCGCGTGCGCTGTTCACGGAAGTGTTGCAGGAATTTGGTAGCGCCGCCGACGTGCTGGTGGTGCGGCGTGGGGGTAAGGCAGTGTCCGCTGTGTTGAGTCTATACTGGCGGCGGACGGTGTTTCCCTATTGGGGCGGCGGCACGGCGGAGGCGCGTCGGTTGCGCGCCAATGATCGCATGTATTTCGAGCTGATGCGCCATGCGCGTGAGCGCGGTTGTACCCGGTTCGATTTCGGCCGGTCGAAGGTCGGCACGGGCGCGGCGGCGTTCAAGAAGAATTGGGGATTCGAGCCGCAGCCGCTGACCTATTATGACCGCGTGGCGGAGGGTGCGGTGATCCGCGACGCCAATCCGCTGAATCCCAAATACCGGCTGCAGGTCGCAGTCTGGAGCAAGCTGCCGCTCGCCATCGCCAACCGCGTCGGGCCGTGGATTTCGCGGGGGCTCGGCTGATGGGCGATATTCTGTTCCTGGCGCATCGCGTGCCGTTCCCGCCCGACCGCGGCGACAAGATTCGCGCGTTCAACATCATCCGCTATCTGAGCGAGCGCAAGCGCGTGCATCTGGTGGCGTTCGCCGATGACCCTGCGGACCTCAAGCGCAAGTCGGGCCTCGCCAAGCTTACGGGCAACCGCCAGATCGTGTGGCGCAGCAAGCCGCAGGCGCTGGCGGGGATGCAGTCGCTGCTCTCGCACCGCCCGGTATCGCTGACCGCGTTCGACAATGCGGAGGTGCATCGCGCGGTGGAGTCGATGCTCGCGCGGCACGCGATCGACACGATCTACGTCTTCTCCAGCCAGATGGCGCAATATGTCCCGCTGCGTCCGCGCCAGAAGGTCATCATGGATTTCGTCGACATGGATTCGGCGAAGTTCGCAAGTTACGGCGAGACCAGCCGCGGCTTTACCGGATGGATGATGCGGCGCGAGGCGCGGCTGCTCGGCGCGCATGAACGGGCAATTGCCGCGCGCGCCGACGCCAGTCTGTTCGTCAGCGCCGAAGAAGCACAATTGTTCGAGCAACGCACGGGTGCCGACCGTGTCCATGCGGTGGGCAACGGCATCGACACCGGCATTTTCGACCCCGGCGCGCAGTTCAAGCGCATCGACACGATGGGCGAGCTGATCGTGTTTACCGGCCAGATGGATTACCGCCCGAATATCGAAGGCGTGACCTGGTTCGTCGAGACGATCCTGCCGCATATCCGTCTGCGCCACCCCAATGCGCGTTTTGCCATTGTCGGGCGCAAGCCGACCGATGCGGTCAAGGCGCTGACCAAGCACAAGGGCGTGATGGTGACCGGCGAGGTCGCCGATGTCCGCCCCTGGCTACACGCGGCATCGGTGGTGGTCGCGCCGCTCAAGCTGGCGCGCGGCATCCAGAACAAGGTGCTGGAGGCGATGGCGATGGCGCGGCCGGTGGTCGCTTCGGGTGCCGCCGCGACCGGCATCGACCATGGCGGCACGATCGAGGTCGGTGAGACGGTGGGCGAGATCGCCGACGCGGTGACCCGCATCCTGTCCGATCCGGCGACGGGCACGGCATTCGGCGCGCTCGCGCGGCAGCGGGTGATCGACCATTATAGCTGGGACGCGCGGCTGGCGGTGCTCGACGAGATCATGGGGCTGCGCGGCCGCAATGACAGGCGGCTGGAACGCCCGGCGGCGGCGTGACCGTGGCGAGCGCGGCGATGTCAGTGGCGGCGACGCACCTGTTGGATGCCCGTTGGCAGCGTCATGGCGCGATGCTGGCGGGCGTCTGGGCGGTGCTGCTGCTGCTGTTCCGGGGCGATGTCAGTGACCTGACTGCGATCTACTGGACCAACACGACGTTCGGTCATTGCCTGTTCGTCGCGCCAGTCGTGGCGTGGCTGGTGTGGCAGCGGCGGGTCGATCTGACCAAGGTGCCGCCTGTAGCCTGGTGGCCGGGGCTGGTTGTCGTCGCTGGTGGCGCGGGCGCGTGGCTGCTGGGCGATGCGGCGGGAGTCGCGCTGTTCCGGCATCTCGGGCTGGTGGCGATGATGCAGGGCGCGGTGGTCGCGTTGCTTGGCCCGAATGTGGTGCGCGCGCTGGCGTTTCCGCTGGCATATATGATTTTTCTGGTGCCGTTCGGCGAGGGGCTGGAAAAGCCGCTCCAGGATCTGACCGTTGCGATCCTGGTGCCGCTGCTCGACCTGTTCGGTGTGCCGGCGCATGTCGATGGTGTGCTGATTACCACCCCCAATGGCTATTTCGAGGTGGCCGAGGCGTGTTCGGGCGCGAAGTTCGTGATCGCGATGATCGCGTACGGGGCGCTGGTGGCGAATGTTTGCTACACGCGCTGGACCCGGCGCGTGGCGTTCATGGCCGTGGCCCTGATCGTGCCGATCATCGCCAACGGATTTCGCGCGTTCGGAACGGTCTATGCCGCCTATCTGACGTCGGTCGAGGCGGCGACGGGGTTCGACCACATCCTCTATGGCTGGGTGTTCTTCGGCGCGGTGATGGCCGGCGTGCTGGCGATCGGGTGGAAATGGTTCGACCGCGACCCCGATGCGCCGTGGTTCGATCCCGCCAAGTTGCAGGCGCGCTGGCCGGGGACGGCGCAGATGCCGGCGGTGGTGGCGCTGGTGGCGCTCACAGTGGTGAGCCTGTTCATGGCGTGGGCGGCGGTGATCGCGGCGCGGGCCGATACGCTGCCTGCCAAGGTTGCCGCCCCACAGGTCGCAGGGTGGACGCAAGTACCGCTGAGCAGCCGCGCGGTGTGGAAGCCCAATTTCCCCGGCGCCGATCATTTCGTGATGACGCGCTATTCGGACGGGATGGGCGCGCAGGTCGATCTGGTGCTGGCGGTCTATGCCAGCCAGCGCGAGGGGAAGGAACTGGTCGGATTTGGCCAGGGCGCAATCCGCGAGAATGACAGCTGGGTGCGGATCGAGGATCTGCCGACGCTGGAGGGTGGGAGCGCGCTGCGGATGACCGCACCCGGGCCGGTCGAGCGTGAGGTCGTGACCTGGTATCGCGTCGGCGATGCTGTGACAGGCAGCCCGTCGCGGGTGAAGGCCGAGACGCTGAAGGCCAAGCTGCTCGGCGGGCGGCACCGTGCGGTCGCGGTGATGGTGTCGGCGGAGAAGGGCGAACTGCCGACACGCGCGGCGATCAAGCGGTTTCTGGGCGCGATGCCGCCGGTGGACGTGCTGGCGGATCGGGCGGCGGGAGTCGATTGAGCGGCGAATTGCGCGCGTGAGGCTTGCGCCCCATCGTCATCCCCGCGAAAGCCGTGCAACAAATCGGGCGGGGAACGACTGACTGATGTGCGGCATAGCTGGCCTTTATTATCCGGGAACCCCGAAGCCGGTGGAGCCCGCGCGGGTGCGGGCAATGACCGATGCGCTGGTGCATCGCGGGCCGGACGGCGCAGGGGTGTGGACGGCGCCGGGCGTCGGGCTGGGACATCGGCGACTGTCGATCATCGACCTGTCGGGTGGCGGACAGCCGATGGCGACGCCCGAGGGTGACGTGATCGTCAGCTTCAACGGCGAAATCTACAATTTTCAGGAAGTCCGGGCCGATCTGGAGGCGAAGGGAGCGGCGTTCGTCAGCCAGAGCGATACCGAAGTGCTGCTGCACGGCTGGCGCGCATGGGGCGTGGGGCTGCTGGACAAGCTCAACGGCATGTTCGCCTTTGCGCTCTATGACGCGCGCAAGCAATCGCTGCTGCTCGCCCGCGATCGGATGGGGGTGAAGCCGCTCCACTATGCCGAATTGTCGGACGGGGCGGTGGCGTTTGCGTCGGAGATCAAGGGTCTGCTCGCCCATCCGCTGTTCCGCCGCGCGCCCGACTTTACGGCGGTCGAGGATTTTCTGGGGCTGGGCTACGTCCCCGACGATGCGAGCGTGCTGGCGGGGGGTGAAGAAGCTGCCCGCCGGCCATTATCTGCTGCTCGAACGCGGCAAGCCCGTGCCTGCGCCGGTCAAATGGTGGGACATCGACTTTTCGCAGCGGGCCAAGGGATCGGCGCGCGATCTGGAGGCGGAGCTGATCCACCATCTGCGCAGCGCGGTGCGGTCGCGGATGATCGCCGATGTGCCGCTGGGCGCGTTCCTGTCGGGCGGGGTGGATTCGAGCGCGGTGGTCGCGCTGATGGCCGAGGCGAGCCGTGCGGCGGTCAAGACCTGCACCATCGGCTTCGACGAGGCAGGCTATGACGAGACAGCGCACGCCGCGCTGATCGCCGAGCGCTTCGCGACGCAGCACCGGGTGAAGACTGTCGCGGCGGATGATTTCAGCCTGATCGACACGCTGGTACATCATTTCGACGAGCCGTTCGCGGATGCCTCAGCGCTGGCGACGTACCGGGTGTGCGAGCTGGCGCGCGAGAGCGTGACGGTGGCGCTGTCGGGGGACGGGGCGGATGAGGCGCTCGCGGGCTATCGGCGGTACAAGTTCCACGCGGCGGAGGAGCGGGTGCGCTCGGTGCTGCCGTCTTCCGTGCGCGGCGTGTTCGGGGCGCTGGGGCGGGTCTACCCCAAGGCGGACTGGGCCCCGCGACCGCTGCGCGCGAAGACGACGCTGCTGGCGTTGGCCGACGAGGGCGGGGCGGCCTATGCCACGGCGGTGGGGGTGACGACGCCGGGGGTGCGGTTCGGACTCTATACCGACGCGGCGCGCGCGACGCTGGGGGAGCATCGCGCCGAACAGCGTTACGTCGACACGATGCGCGCGGCCCCTGCGCGCGACGGGCTGGACCGCGCGCAATATGCCGATTTCAAGCACTGGTTGCCCGGCGACATCCTGACCAAGATGGACCGGACCAGCATGGCGGTGAGCCTGGAGGCGCGCGAGCCGTTGCTGGACTATCGCTTCGTCGAGTTCGCCGCGACCTTGCCGGCGTCGATGCGGATCCGGGGCGGGCAGGGCAAATGGCTGATGAAGAAGGCGCTGGAGCCGTATCTGCCGAAGGACATATTGTACCGCCCGAAAATGGGGTTCGTGACCCCGGTGTCGGCGTGGTTCCGCAAGGCGCTGGCGGATGATGCAGCGGGGCTGGCGCGCTCGCGGGTGCTGGCCGGGAGCGGGTGGTTCGAGCCCAAGGCGATCGCGCGGCTGGCGGAGGAGCATCGGTCAGGGCGCGCCGAGCATGGGCGGACCTTGTGGCAGCTGATGATGCTGGAGCGGAGTCTCGCCCGCCTGTTTCCCTAACCCGTCGCCCCGGCCTTGAGCGGGGGCTGGGCTGCCATTGTCCGCGATGAAAGAGAAGCCCTGTCCCGGGTCAAGCCCGGGACGACCATAGGGTTAGTGGAAACTCACGCCCCAAAACGCCATCGCCGCGTGGACCGTCAGCATCAGCAGCGCGATCGTGGCCAGCGAGAATAGCGAGAAGCGCACAATGACGCGGTTCGTCGTCACCTGAACGAGACTATGGGCGATGCGCAGGGCGACATAGGCCCAGGCGATCGTCGCGTTGAGGTTGTCGCCCTGATCCATCAACGCGAGGACGATCGCGACCGCGTAGAACAGCACCGGCTGTTCGAGCAGATGGTTGTAATTGTCGGCGGGCCATTGCGCCTTGGTTTCGATCTTTGCGCGCAGGTCCGCGCCGGTGCCGCCGGTGAGGTTCGCGACGTCGATCCTGGCACGCTTCATCGCCGGGATGCGGGTCGCGTACATCCAGAGCCACATGATGAGGGTCCAGCCGATCAGTGCGATGACCGGGCCGAAAATGGCGCTGTGCATGGTGTGTCCTCCCCCTGGTTGGGTGGGAGGGTGGCGGATTTGTTGCGGGGGTGCAACCGATCCTCCCCGTGCCGGGGAGGATTTACTTGGTGTGCATTGCCGTCCACACCGCGAACCAGTCGAGCCATTTGTGGCCGGGGTTGGTCGGCGGCAGCGACAACGCGCCGAAGCCGTGGCCACCGCGTTCCAGCAGATGCGCCTCGACCGGCACCTTGTGGCGGCGGGCGGCTTCGAGCAGCGCGATGCTCTGGCCGACCGCGACGGTGCCGTCGTCGACCGCGTGGCACAGGAACAGTGGCGGCATCGCGGGACTGGCGCGGGTGAGGACGTCGAAGCGGGCGGAGGCGGCACCGGCGGGCGGCGGGCCGCCGAACAGGTTCGGGCCGGAGCGGCTGTTGGGGCCGGCGCTGGCAAACTGGGTGACGGGGTAGATCAGGCCGGAAAAGGCCGGGCGCGCGGACAGGCTGTCGGCGGTGTCGCGCGGCTTGTACACCGGGTCGGCATGGCCGACGGTCACCGTGCCGCCGAGATGACCGCCCGCGGAAAAGCCGAGAATTCCGAGCTTTGCCGGATCGATGCGGTAATGGGCGGCATTGGCGCGGATCAGGCGCATCGCGCGCTGAGCATCCTGCAGCGGTACGTCGGTACGGTTGAACCAGCCTTCTCCAGGCAGGCGATAGGCCAGCACGAAGACGGTGATGCCGAGCGGATTCAGCACGCGCGCGACGTTCACGCCTTCGTTGATCAGGCTGACGAATACATACCCACCTCCAGGCATCACCAGCACCGCGCGCCCGTCAGGCCGCTGCGGGCGGAACACGCCGAGATAGGGGTGGCGAATGCCCTTTTCCCAGCGTTGTGGCGTGCCGAGCGGCAGGGGGACCGGCTCCTTCGACGGCGCGATGCCGGGGGGCGTTCCGGGGGGCAGGCTGGGCCACAGCATCATCGTCTCGCGCGGGGGCCAGGGCGGGGCGGGGGTGAAGACCTTCTGCGTCGATTGCGCGGCGGCCTGTCCCGCGAACCCCAGCGCCGCCGCGCCGCCGATGAATGTCCTGCGTCCGATCGTCATGCTCATGTCGCAGTCATAGGGGAATTCAGAGGCTTGGGGCCAGCCCGCGCTTCGCCCTTTGCATCCGGGGCGTTGGTCCCATATGGGGGCCGCATTCCCCCGGGACATATGAGGAAGGACAAAGGCGTGAAGGACGTTCTCGTAATCGGCGCAGGCGGCGTTTCGTCGGTCGCGGTGCACAAGATGGCGAAGAATCCCGAGCTGTTCGGCAAGATCACGCTCGCCAGCCGCCGTCAGTTCAAGTGCGACGCGATCGCCGAATCGGTCAAGGAGCGTTTCGGCGTGACGATCGACACCGCGCAGGTCGATGCCGATGACGTCGCCGCGACCAGCGCGCTGATCGAGAAGGTGAAGCCGAACCTGCTGGTCAACCTGGCGCTGCCCTATCAGGACCTGAACCTGATGGACGCGTGCCTCAACACCGGCACCGACTATCTCGACACCGCGAACTATGAGCCGCGCGACGAGGCGCGGTTCCACTATGGCTGGCAGTGGGATTATCAGGATCGCTTCAAGAATGCGGGGCTGATGGCGCTGCTCGGTTCGGGCTTCGATCCGGGCGTGACTAGCGTGTTCGCGATGTACATAAAGAAGCACCTGCTCGACACGATCCGCACGCTCGACATTCTCGACTGCAATGGCGGCGATCACGGCCAGCATTTCGCGACCAACTTCAATCCCGAGATCAACATCCGCGAGATCACCGCGCCCGCGCGGCACTGGGAGAATGGCCAGTGGGTCGAGACCCCGGCGCTTTCGACCCGGCAGGTGTTCGAGTTCGATCAGGTCGGCGCGAAGAACATGTACCTCATGTACCATGAGGAGCTGGAGAGCCTGGCCAAGTTCATCCCGGAGATGGAGCGTGCGCGCTTCTGGATGACGTTCGGCGAACAGTATCTGACGCATCTGCGCGTGCTGCAGAATGTCGGCCTGACCTCGATCGAGCCGATCATGTACGAAGGCCGCGAGATCGTGCCGCTGCAGTTCCTGAAGGCGGTGCTGCCCGAGCCCTCGACGCTGGGCACCACGACCAAGGGCAAGACCAATATCGGCGACATCGCGACGGGCATGAAGGACGGGGTGGAAAAGACCTTCTACGTCTATAATGTCTGCGATCACGAGGATGCGTTCGAGGAGACGGGCAACCAGGCGGTGAGCTATACCACCGGCGTTCCGGCCATGATCGGCGCGGCGTTGATGCTGAACGGCGTTTGGCGCGGCGAGGGCGTGTTCAACATGGAGCAGTTCGATCCCGATCCCTTCATGGACATGCTGAACAAGCATGGCCTGCCGTGGCAGGTGAAGGAACTGGCCGAGCCGCTCAAATTCTGACGTAACGCGCGCGGCGCGTCCCAAATCCTCCCCGGAACGGGGAGGGGGACCGCCGCCGAAGGCGGGGGTGGAGGGGGCCCGAGGCACCCGATCCGCTTGCCTCGGGCCCCCTCCACCAGCTTCGCTGGTCCCCCTCCCCGTGCCGGGGAGGAATTTTGGAGTCGTTTATGGAAACCCGCGCCGCGTCGCCCGTGATGTCCACCAAGGCCGGTGATCCGGGCGCATTTGCCGGATTCGACCTGTCGCGCGTGCCGTCGCCCTGCTTCGTCGTCGATGCGGCGGCGGTGGAGCGCAACCTCCAGACCATCGCCGATGTGCGGGATCGCGCAGGGGTGAAGATCCTGCTGGCGCTCAAGGCGTTTTCGATGTGGTCGCTGGGCGATCTGGTCGGGAAATATCTCGACGGCGTCGCGACGTCGGGCCTGTGGGAGGCGAAGCTCGCCAAGGACCATTATCACGGCGAGATCGCGACCTATTGCTCGGGCTACAAGCAGTCCGACATGGCCGAGATCTGCGCGATTTCCGATCATGTGATCTTCAACACGCCGTTCCAGCATGCCGCGATGAAGAGCGAGCTGGCGGCGGCGCGGGCGCGCGGCGAGCATTTCGAGGTCGGGCTGCGCCTGAACCCGATGCACAGCGAGGGCGAGGTCCAGAAATACGACCCCGCGCAACCGCACTCGCGCCTGGGCTTCCCCGCCGACCAGCTCCATGCCGAGCATCTCGACGGCGTCGACGGCATCCATGTCCATTCGCTGTGCGAGCAGGACTTCCCGCCGCTGCGCCGGACCTGGGAAGCATTGAAACCGCGCCTCGCGCCCTATTTCGGGCAGCTGAAATGGCTCAATTTCGGCGGTGGGCATCACATCACGCGCGCCGATTATCAGCGCGACGATCTGGTCGAGTTTCTGCGTCAGGTGCGCGAGGAGGCGGGACTCGAGGTGATCCTTGAGCCGGGCGAGGCGATCGCGCTCGATACCGGTATCCTAGTCGGCGAGTTCGTCGATGTGTTCACCAACGGCATGCCGATCGGCGTGGTCGACATCTCCGCCACCTGCCACATGCCCGATGTGATCGAGGCGCCCTACCGGCCCGCGATGCTGGGCGAGGAGGGGGATGTGCTGGTGCGGCTGGGCGGGCCTTCATGTCTGGCAGGCGATATCCTCGGCGATTTCCGTTTTCCGGAATGGCCGGTGCCGGGGCAGCGCTTCGCGTTCCTTGATCAGGCGCATTATTCGATGGTCAAGACGACGACGTTCAACGGCGTCCCGCTGCCCAGCATCGCGCTGTGGGACAGCCGGACCGACGATCTGCGGATCGTGAAGTCGTTCGGCTATTCGGATTTCGAGGGGCGGCTTTCCTGAACCGGGCGGGGGTGCTAGGCGCGCCGCCATGCTGAACATTTCCGCCATCACCGTCCGCCTTGGCGGGCGCACGATCATCGACCGCGCCAGTGCCGCATTGCCGCCGCGTGGACGGATCGGGCTGGTCGGGCGCAACGGCGCGGGCAAGTCCACGCTGGTCAAGGTGATCGCGGGGCAGATCGACCCCGATGAGGGCAGCGCCGACATGCCGCGCGGCGCGCGGATCGGCTATGTCGCGCAGGAGGCTCCCGCCGGGAAGACCACCCCGTTCGAGACGGTGCTGGCCGCCGATACCGAGCGCGCGGCGCTCATGGCCGAGGCCGAGGGGCTGGAGGATCCGCACCGGCTGGGCGAGATTCACGAGCGGCTGGGGGCGATCGACGCCTATTCGGCGCCGTCGCGGGCGGCGCGGATTCTGGTGGGGCTGGGGTTCGACGAGGAGGCGCAGCACCGCCCGCTCGACAGTTTTTCCGGCGGATGGCGGATGCGCGTTGCGCTCGCGGCGTTGCTGTTCAGCCAGCCGGACCTGCTGCTGCTCGACGAGCCGTCGAACCACCTCGATCTGGAAGCGGTGCTGTGGCTGGAGGATTTCCTGATCTCCTACCCGGCGACGATCGTGATCGTCAGTCACGAGCGCGATTTCCTCAACAATGTCGTCGACCACATCCTGCACCTCGATAAGGGCAAGCTGACGCTCTATCCGGGCGGGTACGACCAGTTCGAGCGGCAAAAGGCCGAGCGGCAGGCGCAGCAGGCGGCGGCGCGCGAGAAGCAGCTGGCCGAGCGCGAGAAGCTGCAGGACTATGTCGCGCGCAACTCGGCGCGTGCATCGACCGCGAAGCAGGCCCAGTCGCGCGCGAAGGCGCTGGCGCGGATGCAGCCGATCGCGGCGGTAGTAGACGATCCGACTTTGGCGTTCGGCTTTCCCGATCCCGAGCAGCTGCGCCCGCCGCTGATCACGCTCGACCATGCCAGTGTCGGCTATGACGGGACGCCGATCCTATCGCGGCTCAACCTGCGGATCGACCCGGACGACCGCATCGCGCTGCTGGGTCGCAACGGCAATGGCAAGACGACGCTGGCGCGGCTGCTGGCGGCGCAGCTGACCCCGATCGACGGCGAAAAGGCCGCGTCGGCGAAGATGCGGGTGGGATATTTCACCCAGTATCAGGTCGAGGAACTGCACAGCGACGAGACGCCGTTCGACCATATGCAGCGGTTGATGGATGGCGAGAAGCCGAGCTTCGTTCGCGCGCAGCTCGGGCGGTTCGGCTTTGCCGGCGAAAAGGCGATGACCAAGGTCGGCAAGCTGTCGGGCGGCGAGCGCGCGCGGCTGGCGCTGGCGCTGATCACCCGCGACGCGCCGCACATGCTGATCCTCGACGAACCGACCAACCACCTCGACGTCGATTCGCGTGAGGCGCTGATCCAGGCGCTGACCGCCTATCAGGGCTGCGTCGTGATCGTCAGCCATGACCGGCACATGATCGAGATGACCGCCGACCGGCTGGTGCTGGTCGATGGCGGCACTGCGAAGCCGTTCGACGGGAGCATCGAGGATTACATCGCCTTCGTCCTCGCCAAGGAGCCCAAGGCGGAGGGCGCGAAGGGCGGCGTCAACCGCAAGGATGCGCGGCGCGAGGCGGCCGAGGCGCGCGAAAGGGGCAATGCGATGCGCAAGGCCGCCAAGGCGGCGGAGGCGGAGCTGGCGAAGCTTCAGGAAAAGCTGAGCGCGATCGACCGCGCGATGTTCGATCCGTCGAGCGCTGCGCCCGAGTTCACCAAGCTGACGATGACCGAGCTGATGAAGCAGCGCGGCGCGGTGGTGAAGTCGATCGAGGCGGCGGAAGTGACGTGGATAGAGGCGCAGGAGGCGCTGGAGACGCTGGCGGCGTGAGTGGCCGGGCGACCATCCCCGTCGTCCACCATCCGCTTTACGTCGCGCCAGCCCCGGCGCGCAGCCAGTATCAGTGGAACAAGAACGGCCTCGTCCGCGATCTGTTGCGCGATCTGGGGGATGCGCTGGATTGGCATGAGCCCGAGCCGATGCCGCGCGGCTGGATCGAGGCGGTGCATGATCCCGACTATGTCGCCGAGGTGATTGAGAGCCGCGTGCCGCGCGAAAAGGAGCGGCGGATCGGCTTTCCGGTGACGCCGGAGGTCGCGGCGCGGGCGTTCGCGGTGCCGGGCGGCACCTATACGGCGGCGAAGATCGCGCAGGAGCGGGGCTTTGCCGCGAATACCGCCGGGGGCAGCCACCATGCGCTGCACGCGACGGGGGCGGGGTTCTGCGTGTTCAATGACCTCGCCATAGCCGCGCACCGGCTGGCGGAGGAGGGGGAGCGGGTGCTGATCGTCGATTGCGACGTGCACCAGGGCGACGGCACCGCGGCGCTGACGGTGGGGCGAACCGATATCGCGACCTATTCGATCCATGCCGAAAAGAATTTCCCGGTGCGCAAGGCGCGATCTACGCTGGATGTCGGCCTGCCCGATGGGGTGGACGATGCGGGCTATATGGAAGCGCTGACCGCAAGCCTGCCGGGGATGGTCGACGCATTTGATCCGACGATCCTGCTCTATCAGGCCGGGGTCGATCCGTGGGAGGGCGACCGGTTGGGTCGGTTAAAGCTCAGCCATGACGGGTTGGCCCAGCGCGACGCGTGGATTGCGACCCTGGCCGCGCGGCACGGTCTCCCGCTCGCGAGTGCATTAGGCGGTGGCTATGGATTGGACGCGATGGAGGTATCGGCGCGGCATGTCGCGTCGATCCTGACGCTCGGCGGGACGTACCAACGCCACGGCGCATGAAAGAACCGGTTGCAACCGCCCGGCATCGTTCTACCTTCTGTCCAACCACCCCGCGCTGTAGAGGGTGGAACGACATTGCAGGAAGAGACTGAATGGCCACTGCCGCCCATCAGGTCACGCCCGAAGAGGCTTCCGCCAATCCGCCGCCCGAAGCGGTCGTCGTCCGATTTGCCGGGGACTCCGGCGACGGGATGCAGCTGACCGGGGGGCAATTCACCCTGTCGACCGCGCTGGCGGGTAATGATCTCGCCACCTTCCCCGACTTCCCCGCCGAAATCCGCGCGCCGCAGGGGACGTTGTTCGGGGTCTCCGCCTTCCAGATCAATTTCGGGTCGGCGGCGATCGAGACGGCGGGCGATGCGCCCGATGTGCTGGTCGCGATGAACCCGGCGGCGCTCAAGACCAATGTCGGCGATTTGAAGCCCGGCGGGCTGATCATCGCGGACGAGGGCGAGTTCAACAAGCGCAACCTGGACAAGGCGAAATACACAGCGAACCCGCTGGAGGACGACACCCTCGCCAAATGGCAGCTGCTCAAGCTCAATATCTCGCAGCTGACGCTGGATGCCGTGAAGCCGTTTGGCCTCGGCAACAAGGAAGCGCTGCGCTGCAAGAATATGTGGACGCTCGGCCTGGCGCTGTGGATGTTCGACCGTGAGCGCGGGCCGCTGATCGACTGGCTGAAGACCAAATTCGCCAAGGCGCCGGAGCTGGCCGAGGCGAATATCGCCGCGCTCAATGCTGGGCATGCCTATGGCGAGACGGCGGAGCTGGGTGCGCTGGGCATTGCGCAGGTCCATGTTCCCGCAGCGCCGGTCGAGCCGGGGCTGTACCGCACGGTGACGGGGGCCGAGGCGATTTCGATGGGGCTGGTCGCGGGCGCGCAGCTCGCTGGGCTGCCGATGTTTTTCGGCGGCTATCCGATCACGCCGGCGTCGGCGATCCTGCACTATCTCAGCCGATTGAAGGAGTTCGGGGTCACCACCTTCCAGGCGGAGGACGAGATTGCGGCGATCGCATCGGCGCTGGGCGCGTCCTATGCCGGGCAGCTTGGGGTCACGTCATCGTCGGGGCCGGGCATCGCGCTGAAGGGCGAGGCGATGGGCCTCGCGATCATGACCGAGCTGCCGCTGATCATCGTCAATTCGCAACGCGGTGGGCCTTCGACGGGCTTGCCGACCAAGACCGAGCAGTCGGACCTGTATCAGGCGGTCTATGGCCGCAATGGCGATGCGCCGATGCCGGTGATCGCGACGCGCTCCGCCGCCGATTGCTTCGACGTGGCGATCGAGGCGGTGCGGATCGCGACGCAATATATGACCCCGGTAATGATCCTGACCGACGGCTATATCGCCAACGCCGCCGAGCCTTGGAAAGTGCCGGACATGGGCGGCTACACGCCGTTCCCGGTGACGTTCAAGACCGATGCGCCGGGCGAGGGCGAGAAGTTCATGCCCTATGCTCGCGACGAAAAGCTGGCGCGGCCATGGGTCAAGCCGGGGACGCCGGGCCTGCTCCACCGCATTGGCGGGATTGAGAAGCAGGTCGGCACCGGCAACCTCGATTATTCGGCCGACAATCATCAGGCGATGACCAATATCCGCCGCGACAAGGTGGCGGGGATTTCGGTGCCGGACCAGATCGTCGAGCAGGGCGCGCCGGGCGGGAAGCTGGTCGTGGTCGGCTGGGGCTCGACCTATGGCCCGATCACTCAGGCGGTGCGGCGGGCGCGGCGCAAGGGGCTGGACGTCAGCCACATCCATATCCGCCATATCTGGCCGATGCCGGGGAATTTGGGTGATTTGCTCAAGGGTTACGAAAAGGTGCTCGTGCCCGAGATGAACACCGGGCAGCTCAAGACGGTGCTGCGCGATCAGTTTCTGGTGGATGCGCGACCTTTGAACAAGGTCTCAGGGCAGCCTTTTCGGATCCACGAGATTGAGGCGGCGATCGAAGGGACTTTGGGATGAGCGTTAGAGCTGTTCGCTCCGAGGCTCGATGATGTCGGGGCCTGATAATTCAGCAGAGGGAACGCCTCTTCTGTGGCCATTTGTGGCAGTTATCGTCGGTGGCGTGTTCAGCTATCTGGTGCTGGAACGGGACGACGTCTCCACTCTTTTGGGGTTCGCTATCGGTGCCGTTGCGGTCCGCGCGAACATTCCGAATTTTCAGGCGAAGTGGACGCTTTCGTCACGCCACAAAGCGCCTTTCATGCTCGTCATCAAGGCACTGGTCGCTGTGGCAGGTTGCGCGCTGGTGGCCATGGCGCAACTCGCGCCCGATCTGATCGCTGCGCGTTGGTCGCCTATCAGCGGCTGGCGCACTTTGAGCGGCGGCGCAAATTCGCATATTCTAGTGACCTATTTGGGAGGCGTCGCGCTGGGCATTGCGCTGGCGCTTCCGATCCGCGTGAAGGCAAAAGCATGAACGAGATCACCACCATCCGCCCGTCGACGCCCAAGGATTGGGAGACCGATCAGGAGGTCCGCTGGTGCCCTGGCTGTGGCGACTATGCGATCCTGAAGGCGGTCCAGCGGACGATGCCGGAGATCGGGGCGACACCCGAAAACACCGTGTTCGTCAGCGGCATCGGCTGCTCGTCGCGCTTCCCCTATTATATGGAAACCTATGGCTTCCACACCATCCATGGCCGCGCGCCGGCGGTGGCGACGGGGGTGAAGCTGGCCAATCCTGACCTCGACGTCTGGATTATTACCGGGGATGGCGACGGCCTGAGCATCGGCGGCAACCACACGATGCACTTGCTGCGCCGTAACCTCGATTGCCAGATCCTGTTGTTCAACAACGAGATTTACGGCCTGACCAAGGGCCAGTACTCGCCGACGAGCCGGGAGGGGACGCGGTCGCCCTCGACCCCGTTCGGGTCGGTCGATCATCCGGCCAAGCCGTGTGCGTTCGCGCTGGGCAGCGGCGCGCGGTTCATCGCGCGCGGGATCGACGTCCACAAGAATTTGCCGAGCGTGCTCAAGGCGGCGCACGCGCACAAGGGCGCGGCATTCGTCGAGATTTTCCAGAACTGCATCGTCTACAACGCCGATGTCTTCGCGCCCTTCACCGAAAAGGCGAATGCCGGGCACCAGCTGTGGCTGGAGGATGGCAAGCCGATGGTCTTCGCGGGCGGGACCAAGGGGATCGCGCTGGATGTCGAGCGGCTGGCGCTGAAGGTCGTGGACGTGGTGGATGGCGACACCTCGGGCGTGATCGTCCACAACGTCGCCAACCGCGCGATTGCGCACATGCTGGTCGAGATGGAGTTCGGACCCTTCCCGATGGCGCTGGGCGTGCTGTACGACGATCCCGCCCCGACCTTCGAGAGCGCGGTCGTCGCGCAGAATGCGGCGGTCAGCGAGGGCAAGGTCGCTGACTTGCAAAAGCTGGTCAGCAAGGGCCAGACCTGGCAGGTCGAAAAGGAGCCGCGCGAGGCTTAACCGTAGGGCGGCTCTTCCATGGATAATCTGACGCACAGCCTGATCGGGGCTGCGCTGGGCCAGACGGGGCTGAAAAAGCTGTCGGGCCTGGGTATGCCGACGCTGATCATCGCGGCCAACATCCCCGATATCGACGCGGCGTGCAGCGTCTATGGCATTCAGTCGCTCGAGATGCGGCGCGGGCTGACGCATGGGCCGATCGCGATGCTCGTTCTGCCGGTGCTGTTGACCGGCCTGATGATCGCGTTCGACCGGTGGCAGGCGCGACGGGGCAAGCGGCCCGAGGCGCGCGCGCCGGTGCGGCCGTGGCAGCTCTTGCTGCTCGCGGTGATCGGCACGCTCAGTCACCCGGCGTTCGATTGGCTCAACAGCTATGGCATCCGGCTGCTCGAACCCTTTTCGTCGCACTGGTTCTATGGCGACAGCATCTTTATCATCGATGTCTGGATGTGGGCGATGCTGATCGGTGGCATTTTCTGGTCACGGAGGGCGGAGCGGCGCGGGGGGTGATTGGCGACGGCGCGGCGGGATCGTGGTGGTGGCCGTCAGCGCCTATATCCTCGGCAATGGCGTGCTCACGGGACTGGCCGAGGCGCGGACGGCAGAACGGGTGTGGACGGAACATGGCATCGCGCCAGAACTGGTCGTCGCCAACCCGGTGCCGATCGCATTCTGGCAACGTGAGACGATGTGGCGCGGCGAGGGGCAGCGTGGTCGGCGCGTGATCAATCTGGCCGAGGGCATGTTGCCATCGATCTTTGCGCTGGAGGTCGAAGCCCCCGCGCCGATCGGGATGGACGATCCGCGCATCGCTGTGGCGGCGGAGCGCGATCCTGACGTCCGGGCATTCCTGTTCTGGTCGCGCATGCCCTTTGCCGAGCGTCAGCCTGATGGCAGCATCATGGTCTGGGACCAGAGATTCGGCCATGACGTGGCGCGCGGCCAGTTCAGTGTGCGGATCCCGCCGGACGGTGCCGTCGAGTGACCAGCATCCTGTGGTTTCGCCGCGACCTGCGCCTGTCGGATCAGGCGGCTCTGATCGCCGCGGCGGGAGAGGGGCCGATCGTACCGGTCTATATCCTCGACGACGAGACGCCGAAGCATCGCGCGATGGGCGGGGCATCGCGCTGGTGGCTGCACCACAGCCTTGCCAGCCTCGACGCGGCGCTGCGTGAGAAGGGATCGCGGCTGATCCTGCGTCGGGGCCAGTGCGACGAGGTGCTGGCGGAAATTGCAGAGGCGATGGGGACCAGGCGGGTCCATTGCCTGCGCCACTACGAACCCTGGTGGCGCAATGCCGAGCGGGCGGTGGCGAAGCGGCTCGAGCTGGTATGCCATGACGGCAATTATCTCGCGCCGCCCGGGTCGGTGACGACCGGGGCGGGCGAGCCGTACAAGATCTACACGCCGTTCTGGCGCGCGTTACAGCTTCGCATGCCCCCGCCTGCGCCAGCCAATCGACCGCGCGACATCCCGGCGCCGTCGCACTGGCCCAAGTCCGACCGGCTGAAGGATTGGGGATTGTTGCCGACCAAGCCCGACTGGGCGACGGGCTTTGCCGATTGGGAGCCGGGCGAGGCGGGTGCGCGCAAGCGGGTCAATGCCTTTGTCGACAAGGCGCGGGATTACGACCGCACGCGCAACCTGCCGTCGATCGAGGGGAGTTCGCGGCTCAGCCCGCATCTGCATTTCGGGGAGGTGTCGCCTGCCTATGTCTGGCACCGCGTCGCCGATGCGGGCGGATCGGTCGATGTGTTCCTGAGCGAGATCGGGTGGCGCGATTATGCGCAGAATGTGATTCTGCAATTCCCCGATTATGGTTCGCGTAATGCGCGGGAGAAGTTCGACGCAATCCCGTGGCGCGATGTCCGGTCGGCTGCGGTGCGTGCCGAGTTCGATGCCTGGACGAAGGGGCGGACGGGCTATCCGATCGTCGATGCCGGGATGCGCCAGCTCTGGGCGACCGGGTGGATGCACAATCGCGTGCGGATGATCGCGGCGAGTTTCCTGATCAAGCATCTGCTGATCGACTGGCGCGAGGGCGAGCGCTGGTTCTGGGATACGCTGGTCGATGCCGATTACGCGAGCAACGCGGTCAACTGGCAATGGGTGTCGGGGACCGGCATCGATTCGAACATGTTCGTGCGGATCATGGCGCCGCTGTCGCAGTCGGAGAAGTTCGACGCGAGCGCCTATATCCGTGAATGGGTGCCGGAGCTGGCGCGGCTGAATGACGCTGTGATCCACGATCCCGAGGAGCATGGACGGCCACCCTCAGACTATCCGCGCAAGATCATCGGCCACCGCGAAGCGCGCGAACGCGCGCTGGCGGCGGTGCGGGGGATTTGAGCCGGATTTTTGCACCTTGCCCGACTCGCGTTCGCCATGGTTGTTGCGCGCGTGAACCAGACCAGCACTCGTAATCGCGGCCGTCGTGACGGATCGAACCTGCGTGGCGCGGCAGGCGCGTTGATTGCGCGCGCCGCTGAGCCGTGGCTGCATCGCCTGCTCGACCGGATCGATGCGGGGCTTGCGCAGGGTGCGATCCAGGCGACCTTGCCGGGCGGTGTGCGGCGTCGGCTGGGCGGGCGGTCACCGGGCCCGGATGCAGTGGTGGTGATACGCCACTGGCGCGCGCTGTGGCGGCTCGCGACCGGCGGATCGGCGGGATGGTATGAGGCGTGGGCGGCGGGCGAGTGGACCAGCCCCGATCCGGTGCCGCTGTTCGACCTGTTCATGCGCAACCGCGCGACACTGGGCGAGGCGGGGCGGGCGAGCGGATTCGTCCGCATGGCGAAGCGCGTGTGGCACTGGTTCCAGCGCAACTCACGTACCGGATCGCGGCGCAATATCTCCTATCACTACGACCTTGGAAACGACTTCTACGCGCCCTGGCTCGACGCCAGCATGACCTACTCGAGCGCGCTGTTCGCGCCCGGTGAAACGTCGCTGCTCGCGGGACAGGGGGCAAAGCTGGCGGCGGTGCTGGAGCGGACAGGAACGGCCCCGGGCGACCGCATCCTCGAGATCGGGTGCGGCTGGGGTTCGTTCGCCGAGCTTGCCGCGCGCGAGGGGCGTCGCGTGCATGGCATCACCCTGTCGGCGGAGCAAAAGGCCTATGTCGAGGTGCGGATGGCACGGGCGGGGCTGGATGGCGTCAGCGTGGGGCTGACCGATTATCGCGATGTCGAAGGCGTGTATGACGCGGTCGCGAGCATCGAGATGGTCGAGGCAGTCGGGCAGGATTACTGGCCCGCCTATCTCGAGACGATCGCGCGGGTGCTGAAGCCCGGCGGACGCGCGGCGATCCAGTATATCGCGATCGATGACGCGATCTTCGATGCCTATGCGCGCAATGTCGATTTCATCCAGACCTATGTCTTCCCGGGCGGGCTGCTGCTGTCCGAAAGCCGGTTTAGGGCAATCGCCGAGGCGCGGGGGCTGCGCTGGGCCGATCAGCATGATTTCGGGGCCGATTATGCCGAGACGCTGCGCCTGTGGCGCGCGGCATTCGATGCCGCGGTGGCGCAGCGGCGGCTTCCGCGTGAATTCGATGCTCAATTCATCGACTTGTGGCGCTATTATCTGATGTATTGCGAAGGCGGGTTTCGCGGCGGGGGCATCCATGTCGCGCAGGTCACGCTGATAAAGGAATAGGGAGAGCGGTGATGCGGGCAATCGGGGTGGCGCTGGGCGCGCTGGCATTGGCGAGCTGTGCCACGGGGGCGCGGACGCCGCCGCCCGCCGCTCAGGTTGCGCCGCAGGAGGCCGCGAAGCTGCGTCAGGTGGGCGCGGCAGTGCTGTTCTGGTCGCAGGAGGAGCGGTTCCGCAACTTCCCGGCGATGGAGAAGATCTTCCCCGGCACCACCGCCAAGGCCGGGCGCAAGGTCCGTGCGCTGCCCAAGGGCGCACCGCTGCCGATCGCCGAAGCCGATATATCCGGGTTCATGGCCGCACAGAATGTCGCGGGGCTGCTGGTCCTGCAGGACGGTAAGGTCAGGCTCGAGCGCTATGCCCATGGCTATGGCGCGGAGGGGCGCTGGACCAGTTTCTCGGTCGCCAAGTCGGTTACCTCAACCCTGGTCGGTGCCGCGATCAAGGACGGCTATATCAAGTCGATCGACGATCCGGTGACGCGCTACATCCCCGATCTGGCGGGCGCGGGCTATGACGGGGTGACGATCCGCCAGCTGCTGACGATGACGTCGGGGGTGAAGTGGAACGAGGATTATACCGATCCGAAGAGCGACGTTGCGCGCATGTTTGCGGAGGCTGTGCCGGCGGGCACGGACCCGACCGTTTTCTACATGCGCAAGCTGCCGCGCGAGAGCGATCCGGGCGTCAAGTTCGTCTACAAGACCGGCGAGACCAACCTGATCGGCGTGCTCGTCCGTCGCGCGACGGGCAAGTCGCTGTCGGCTTTTCTCGAAGAGAAGATCTGGAAGCCGTTCGGGATGGAGCGCGATGCATTCTGGATGACTGACCAGACCGGTACGGAAGTATCGGGATGCTGCCTGTCGATCTCGCTGCGCGATTATGGGCGGATCGGGCAGATGGCGCTGGAGGGTGGAAAGGGGATCGTCCCCGACGGCTGGTTCGCCGACGCGACCAAGGCGCAGGTGAGCTTCCCCGGTGGCGGCTATGGCTATCAATGGTGGGTGCCGGCGGGCGGAATCTTCGCGGCGCAGGGGATTTTCGGGCAGGTGATTCTGGTCGATCCGGCGAACAAGCTGGTCATGGTCACCAGCGCGACCTGGCCCAGGGCGACCGACCGTGACCTGTCGGCAGCGCGGATGGCGTTCGCGATGAAGGTTCAGGCGGCGGCGAAGCGCTAGCGGCTCAGCCTCGCAGCCGCTCGATCGCCTGTGCCAGCGCGACGTAAAGCTTGCCCATGTCGGACGAGAGCAGGGTGACGCCGAGCGGCGCGCCGTCGCGCAGGGCGAGCACCTGACGCAGCATCGCCTCGAAATCATGGATGTAGCGGTTGACCTGCTCGCGGAAGTCGGGGTCGCCTTCGTAGAGCGACGACACTTCGCGCGCCTGACCGGTGTCGAGCAGCCGCACGGCGCGGCGGGTGAAGACGCCGCGATCGCCTTTCAGATAGGCCGCCCAGGCGCTGTCCGACACTTCGTGCGCAAATGCCTTGGAGATGTCGATCGACGCCGAGTTGAGCGCCTCGACCAGCAGCGACACGCGGCGCGCGAAATTGTCGCGGTCGGCGGTTTCGCGTTCGGCGCGGGCTTCGTCGATGCGGGCTTCGACCTCGGCGGAGGCTTCGTTGATCGACAGCATCTGGTGCGCGAGGCGTTCGGAGGCGCGGGCGGCGGCGTTGACCGCCCCTTGGGTCACCTCGCCCAGTTCGATCAGCTGGGTGCGGATGCTGGCGTCGAGCGCGCGGCGGAGCGCGGCGGAGCCGGCGTCCTCGAGCTGACGGGTCGCTTCGGGAACGATGCTCGCCAGCGCGACGCGCGCCTGATCGGTCGCAGCGTTGGCGGTCTCCCGGATACGGAGCAGGGCGTCGACCAGTTCCGGCGCGGCCTCTTCGGCGAAGCGGCGGGCATTGGCGATGGCGCGATCGACGACATCTTCAAGCTGCGCCGTCCTGGCCTGGCCATCCTCCAGCGAGTCGAGCAAGGCCGCCTGGGTCTTGGCGAGCATGTCGCGCTGGGTGCGGACCACATCGGCGATCGCCTCGATCGCGTCGTGCGTGCTCTCTGCTGCGGTGACGAGTGCGAGCAGTTCGGGCTTGGACGCGGCGATGACGCCACGGGTCGCGCCGATCCGCTCCTCCAGCCGCGCGAGCGCCTCGGGCATCGTCTCGTCCATTTCGCGCGCTGAGGAATCGAGCGCGGTGAGCAGCTCCTCGGCGGTTGCGATCACGCGGCGGGCGATATCGTCGCCTTCACGCAGCGTATCGTTCATCGTCGTCGCCGAGATGTCGAGCGCGCTGATCGAGGCGGCGAGCGCCTGGGTGCGCTCCATGCCGCTGCTGTGCAGCGACGCCAGCTGGCCGTCGGCCTGGGCAATGCCGCCGGTGACCGAGGCGAGCAGGATGTCGATCCGCGTCTGCTCCTCACCCAGCCGCTCGGCGATCCGGCCGATCGTCTCCTCGACCTCGCCGATCCGCGTGCCGACGGTGTCGATACTGTCGCGCCCGGCCTTGTCGAGCGAAGCCTGATTGGCGGCGAGCATCGCGAGCATCGCTTCGCCCTGTGCGGCGATACCCTTGCGTGCCTCGTCCACCGCAGCGGCGGCGCGGTCGAGCATCGCGTCGACCGTCTCGGACATGGTGGCGGCGACGCCTTCCAGCCGTGTGCCGGCGCTTTCGCTGGTCGCCTCCATCCGGGCGATATGCGCGGCGAGGCGCTGGGCCGCGCCACCGGCGACGTTGTCCGCCTCACGCCCGCGTTCGCCGAGCGCGACGAGCTGGGCGTCGAGCGCGGAGGCATGTTCGCTAGCTTTCATCCCCGCCGCGTCGAGCGTTGCGGCCATGTCGGACATTTCGTCATGCGCCTTGGGCAGCGAGGCGAGGACGATGCCGACGCTGCGTTCGGCGGTCGCGCTGCTATCGACCAGCTTCTGTGCGCTGTCGGACACGGCGCGCGCTTCGGCGGCCATGCCGTTGGAGATCGCCTGAAGCCGTTCGGCGGCGCGGTCGCCCATCGCCATCAGCGCCGTGGTCTGTTCCGCGAGTTCGGCGCGGTTCGCCTCGATCTTGCGCGACAGCGTTGCGACGACGCGCTCGAGGCTCGCGGCCTCGGCACGCATCGCGCGCGCGGTCGCGCCGAAGCGGCGTGCCTCGGCGGCGCTGCTGCGACGGGCGAGCAGCCAAAGGATGCCGATCAGTGCGGGAGGAACGCAGAGCGCGGCGATCAGCTGGATGAGTTCGGCAGGGGGGGAGGGGCGGCCAGGACCGGCTGGAGCAGCCAGCCCGCGACCCCGATCCATGCAACGACCAGCCCGAAGGCGACCGTGGCCGCCAACCAAGGAGTGCGCAGCCGCTTTGGCTCTTCGTCGTCCAGATCGAGTTCGACCTCGGCCTCCTCGGCCAAGGGCTCAATCGTTTCCTCGACGAGCAGCAGCTCGTCGTCCTCGGCGTCGAGCGGACGCGGTCCGATCTTGTTCGTTCCCCCGTTCATTGTCCCGGTTTAGCACAACCGCACCATCGCCGCCTAGCATTGTGAAACCACTCATTAAGCACGTGGAATCTAGGCTCGTGACATGGCGTATGATCCCGGTGCAATCGATGCGACTCTGGCGGCGGCAGTGGGCGATGAGCCCGGGCTGATCGCGGAGCTTCGTGGAGCATTCCTCGAAAGCGCGAAGCGTGCGCTGGAGGCGCTCGGCAAGGCGCCGGATCCCGAAGCCTGGCGCGGAGCCGCGCTGCGGCTCAAGGGGCTGGCGGCAAGCTTTGGCGCGGTGCGGCTGATGGCGCTGGCGCAGGACGCGGCGGATGCACCGGCAGGCGATCGCGCGGTGCTGCGCAAGATCGAGCGTGCGGTCGAGCGGCTCTAACGCTTTTTCGACCCATTGAAGGCGACGGCTTCCGCGATTGGCGCGCGAAAGGCTGCCGATTTCACTTCGCTCACAATCTTTCTCCCGGCAGCTTGCTCGCCTGTACGACCCAGTCGACAAGCTGAGCCTCGAAATCCTCGCCTTCATGGATATGAAAGTAGCGGGTGTCGCCGCTTTTCGACGGCTCGGGCGGGATCGGGTCGAGCGACTGGCCGCGGAAGAAGGTGAGCTTCAGGTAGCGGTCGAAACAGTGGAAGCTGAGGAACCAGAGATCTTTTCGAGCCCGTAAAAGGGTGAGTTCCACTTGATCGCGCGTTGAACGCCCGGGACGAGGCGGCCGACCAGCGCATCGACGCGCGCCGCGGCGTCGCGTTTCCAGCCGGGGATCGCAGCGATGTACGCGCGGACGGGCGCATCGCCATAGCCCTTGGCGATCTGGGGATTGCCGCCGGACAACAGTCTGGGTGTCGTCATCGCCTGGTTCCGTCGTGATCGTCGCTGCACGAGACTGGCCGGGATCGGAAATCGCCGCAACCTGTCGTGCGACCCCTTCCATCGTCCGCGCGCCACGCTAGGTTTGGCCCATGTCGATGTTGACCCTCGCTCCGTTGCTGCTGCTCGCCGGTCAGGCGCAGTTGCCCCCGCACCCGATGCCGCGACGCTGAAGCGCGTCGATAAGGTGCTGACCCGCGCGCCGGTGATCGACGGGCATAACGACCTGCCCTGGGAATTGCGGTCCTCGCATGAGTCGCGGGTGGAGGGGGTCGCGCTGGAGGCCGATACCGCGTCGCTCGACGACCCGTTGCAGACCGATATTCCCCGGCTGCGCAAGGGCAAGGTCGGCGGGCAATTCTGGTCGGTCTATATCCCGGCGAGCATGACCGGGCCGAAGGCGGTGGAGGCGACGATTGAGCAAATCGACATCGTCCGCCGGATCGTCAACCGCTATCCGCAGGATTTCGCGATGGCGCGCACCGCCGCCGATGTCCGCCGCATCAGCCGGCAGGGCAAGGTCGCGTCGTTGATCGGTGTGGAGGGCGGCCACCAGATCGACGGGCGATTGTCGGTGCTGCGCCAATTTCATGAACTGGGCGTCGGTTACATGACGCTGACGCATGGCAGGAGCCTGAGCTGGGCGGATTCGTCGACCGATGCGCCGCGCGCCAATGGTCTGTCGCCGTTCGGGCGACAGGTGGTGGCGGAGATGAACCGGCTGGGGATGCTGGTCGATGTCAGCCATGTCTCCGACGCGACGATGGCGGCGGTGTTCGAGGTGACGAAGGCTCCGGTGATCGCGTCCCATTCTTCGGCGCGCGCTGTGACCGACCGCCCGCGCAACGTGCCCGACGCGCTGCTGCGCGGGATTGCGAAGAATGGCGGGGTGGTGATGATCGCCTTCTACCCCGGGTTCCTGTCGCAGGAGTGGAGCGCATGGGACGGAAGGCGCACCGCCTATGCCAAGGAACGGGGCGTCCCGGGGAATCGCTATGGCGCGCAGAGCCCGGCGGAACTGGTCGATTGGGAGAAGGCCAATCCCGAGCCGGTGGTGAGCGTTGCGCACGTCGCGGACCATGTCGAGCATGTCGCCAAGGTCGCGGGGCGCGATCATGTCGGCCTGGGCGGCGATTATGACGGGATCAGCGGCACGGGGCCGGTGCAGATGAAGGGCGTGGACAGCTATCCCCTGTTGTTCGCCGAGTTGGCCCGCCGGGGATGGAGCGATGCAGATCTCGCCAAGCTGGCGCAGGGCAATGTGTTGCGCGTCATGGAACGCGCCGAGGCGGTGGCAAAGAGCATGAAGGGACAGCCGCCGATCGACGCGACCGCGCCTGACTAGGTTCGGTACACGATCGGAGCGGGGATCGAGATTGGCTCGGCCAAGGCAGCCGGGCGGCGTCGCTTGCGTGCGCGTAGCTCTGCTACGCGACTGCGCTACGCTCGTTGCCGACGGCCGGCAATCGCGCAGCAGCGGCGGGCGTCGTTTGGCGCATGGTTTCGTCGCTCGTCGGTCACGATGCATCAACGTCGATCTCACTCCTCGCCCTGCGCCAAAATCCGCTCCGTCTCGATCCCGATCTGATCGAGTACAGACCCTAGAGTCGGGTTCAGCGGCGCTGAACCGGCGTCGGCCCGCCGAAGATCGATCGCGCCTGGCGGAAGGCTTTCGACCAAAGGTCGACGGGCTTCGACGAGCGGGACTGGCGTGAATGGTTTCTTGGCCGCTGATCGGCTTAGGTTCAGAAATGTCAGACACCCCCACCAACGCCTCCCGCTTCAAGGTTCCACCGCGGATCGCCCTGCTGTCGATCGTCGGCTTCTGGGTGTTCTACTATGTCAGCGTCACGCTGCGCGCCTGGATCATGGACTATCCGGGACATTTGCAGATGCTTGACAACCGCGCATGGGTGTCGCTGTTCGGGATCGGGTTCACGACGTTGATGTATCTTGCGCTCCGCTCGCTGGAGCAGCGCAGCCTGAGGGTGCGGGTTGCGGCGGCGTTTCTGTTCGCCGCAGCTACGTCCACGGCCTATTCGACGGTCAACTATCTGTCATTCTATGTCGTCGACCCCAGACCCGAGATGGAGAAGTTGGACGCCGAGAAGTCCGAAACGCACAAGGCGCAAGAAAAGCGGGAGATGAAGAAGGGACCCGCCTCTGTGATCGCCGACAACGCGATCCATTGGTATTTCTTCAACCTCGCCTGGGCGATCTTCTATCTGGCGCTGTCCTATGCCGGTGCGGTGCGAGCGTCGGAGCGTGAGACCGCGCGGTTGCGGACCGCGGCCCAGACCGCGGAGCTTCGCGCACTGCGATACCAGGTGAACCCGCATTTCCTGTTCAACACGCTCAATTCGATCTCGTCGCTGGTGATGACGGGGCGGCGTGAGGACGCCGAGACGATGATCCTCAACCTGTCGACATTCTTCCGGACCAGTCTTGCCGCCGAGCCGACCGAGGATGTGCCGTTGGCGGACGAGATCGCATTGCAGCGGCTGTATCTGGAGATTGAAGCGATCCGCTTCCCCCAGCGCTTGCGCAGCACGTTCGACATCGCGCCGGACGCGGAGAGGGCCTGTGTTCCGGGCCTGCTGCTCCAGCCATTGATCGAAAATGCGATCAAGCACGGCGTCGCCCCGGCTAGGCGACCGGTAGAGGTGCTGGTCCGCGCGTGGATTGACGGCGCCTGGTTGGTGGTCGAGGTTATCGACGATGGCGAGGCGGTTCAGGGTCAACAGGGTACCTGTGTCGGCCTGCGCAATGTTCGTGACCGGCTGACCGTCCGGTTCGGCGACGCAGCGTCGATTGATGCCGGGCCACGGCCCGAGGGCGGGTTCGCCGTCACCATTCGCATCCCGGTGACGACTCATGGCTGCTGAACGGTTGCGTACCCTGATCGTCGACGACGAGCCGCTGGCGGTCGAGCGGATGCAGATCTTGTGCGCGGGGCTGGCGGAGATCGACCTGATCGGCACCGCAGTGGACGGTGAGGCGGCACTACGCATGATCGATGCGCTGCGGCCCGACCTGGTGCTGCTCGACATCGCGATGCCCCATTTCGATGGCATGTCGGTGGCGGCATCGCTTGCCACCGCGCCGCACCGGCCGGCGGTGATTTTTTGCACCGCGTTCGACCAGCATGCTGTGGCGGCGTTCGACGTTTCGGCGGTGGATTATGTGCTGAAGCCTGTAAGCGCCGAGCGGCTGGCGCGCGCGGTGACGCGGGCGGTCGAGGCGATTGGCAGGCGCAGTGTCGAGCCGCTATCGCCGCCGTCCCGCTGGACCGAGGAATTCTGGGTGCCGTACCGTTCCGAGATGGTGCGGATCGGGGCGTCGGAGATCGAGCGGATCGACGCCGAGCGCGACTATATGCGGCTGAGCGTGAATGGGCGCAGCTATCTGATTCACCAGACGATCACCGAACTGGAGCGGCGGCTCGACCCCGAATGCTTCATCCGGCTGCACCGATCGACAATCGTGCGGCGCGACCGGATCGTGAAGCTGCGCCATGACGGGCTGGGCGCGTGGTACGCGGAGCTGAGCGACGGGGAGAGTGTGCGGATCGGGCGCACCTATCAGGCGGCGGCCAAGGCGATCCTCGCAGGGAAGTAGACACCAAAAAGATCCCGCCCGCCAAGCAATGCTGGGCGGGCGGGAGACAGGGTCGATTAGGGGGCGACCCTGATGCTCTGATCGCGTGCGGCGAGTTGCCGCGTGGCGGAATTTCGGAATGCGAGCTCGACGGCGGGGCGCGACGATTCGAGCGCGGTCGCGACGCAGCGCTTGTGGCGGACGACACCGGCCAGGTCGCGTCCGTCGGTGGGGCCGCACACGGCATCGGCAGCGCGAGCGATGCGGCGTTCGAATGTCTTCTTGCCTGCATCGGCGGTCAGGTCGAGATCGGCATAGGATACGCGAACATGTTTTCCCTGACCGGCGACGGTCGGAAGCGAGACGAGCAGGGCAGCGCCAAGGGCAGCTGCGCGGGCGAAGTTGGTAATCATCACGGACCTCTTTGGGTTCAATGCGTTCGGGGGCTGAACGCAGGTCCGGAGCTAGGCGGGGTGGGGCGGGGGCGCCATTTCACATCGACCGGCGACGACGTTGGATCGACCAGACCCGTTCGCGGCGACCAAATGTCGTTCATCGACGACGAACGTACCTGCGCCGGAACGAAAAAAGGGCGCCCCCGCAGGGACGCCCTTTCGATCGACCGGACCGGGTGGGTCCAGGAAGAACGATCCGGATTAGCCGGCGACGTTGTCGGCCGCTGCTTCCAGGTTGTCGGCAGCGTTCTCAGCCGCGTCCTCAACAACTTCGTTGGTCGCGTTGTCGGCAACCATTTCCATGTTGTCGGCAGCCTCTTCGAGGTTGGCGGCGACGTCAGCGGTGTTGTTCGCGGTCGGCGCGGTCTCGCAAGCTGCGAGCGACATCAGGCCGGTCGCGGCAGCGACGATGAGGATCTTCTTCATTCGTTTGCTCCCAAGCAAAGCTATTTCGGTTCGCCCCGGCCCGATTGCCGTGCGAGTTAGTCGGAATAGCGCCCGTTACGCGCCCGTCAATGGAAATTCATCTGGCAGCAAGGTTTGCGGCGAGCCGAAATGGTGCGCTGCATCACTTTACCGAGCCGATTTCCTCGGGCGCGTTGGCCACCACGGCCAGCATCGCGGTCCATGCCGCGACATTCTGGCGCAATTGTGCCGGATCGACCTTGTCGAGGGTATCGTCGGGCGTGTGGTGCAGGTCGAAATAGCGGCTGCCATCCTGTTGCAGGTCGATTCCCGCCACTCCGGACGCCACCAGCGCCGCGATATCTGCACCCCCGCCCGCAGGGGTGCGTCCGCGACTGATGCCCAGCGGCGCGAGCGCCGTGGCGACGCGATCGCCCACTGCTTTCGCACTCTCGGGGAGCTTGAAATCGACACGCCAGACGCGATCGGCGCCGAAATCCGATTCGGCGGCAAGCGCGTGGCGCTCGCCCTTGTGGGCGTCGAAATAGGCTCGGCCACCGAACACGCCGACCTCCTCCGCGCCCGCCCACAGGATGCGAATCGTGCGTCGCGGGGTGCCGGCGTCCATGATCCGCTTCGCCGCAGCGGCGACGATGCCGCACCCGGTGGCGTCGTCGAACGCGCCGGTGCCAAGATCCCAGCTGTCGAGGTGACAGGCGACGACGACCATGCCGGCGGCAGGGTCGCTGCCGGGAACCTCGGCGATGACATTGCCCGATTCGGTGGTGCCGATCTGACGCGGGGTCAGGGTAAGCTTCACCTTCACCGGCTGGCCGCGCTTGAGGATTCGCTCGAGCTGCTCGGCATCGGGCAGCGAGAGGGCGGCGGCCGGGATCGGCGCCACGCCCTCCGCGAAGTTGGTCACGCCCGTATGGGGATTGCGGTGGTAATCGGTGCCGATCGAGCGGATCAGGATCGCCGCCGCGCCCTTGCGCGCCGCGACGGTCGGCCCGCTGCGCCGGGCGGCACCGAAAGCGCCATACTGCGATCCGTCCTGCGTGCGGGTCATGCTGTGGCTAACAAAGGCGATCTTGCCCTTGAGGCTGCCATCGGGCGCAGCGTTCAGCGCGGCGAGGTCGGCGAAATAGACGATTTCCGCCTCAAGCCCCTTTGGGCCGGTCGCGCCCGAATTGCCGAGCGCGGTAAGGTGGAGTGGCTGGGGAAAGGGGGCGAGCACCTCCAGCGCTTCGACGCCGCGGACCCAGGTCTTCATGTCGAACGGCTCGTTACGAACATTGCTGAAGCCGAGAGCCGTCAGTTTTCGAAGCGACCAGGCGCGTGCCCGTGCCTCAGCCTCGGTGCCCGCCAGGCGCGGGCCGACTTCGGTCGTCAGCCCCTCGGTAATCTCCCACGCCAGATCGTCCTTGAGCGCGGCATCGCGCAGCGCGGCAGGGTCCATGCCCTGCGCAAGGGTGGTGGCGGGGAGCGCGAGCAGGGCGGTCGCGGCGGCGAAGCGAGTGAGGCGATGCATCATGCCGCACCTCCTAGCCAGCCGATGTACGTTCGTCACCTGGCCGACGTCCGCGATCGCGCGCGTGGCGTTTGCCTTGACGCCGTACCGTCGCTACATCGCGCGTCAAATCCAGACCAACCTGTTCGATCGATCGGAGACCACAAGTGGCCGCCCAATACGCATTCGTCATGAAGGACATGACCAAGTCCTTCCCCGGCGCGCAAAAGCCGGTGCTGAGCAACATCAACCTGCAATTCTATCAGGGCGCGAAGATCGGCATCGTCGGCCCGAACGGCGCGGGCAAGTCGACCCTGATCAAGATCATGGCCGGCATCGACAAGGATTTCACCGGCGAGGCATGGCCGGGCGAGAACATCACCGTCGGCTATCTGGAGCAGGAGCCGCAGCTCGATCCCACCAAGTCGGTGCTGGAGAACGTCAAGGACGGCGCGCGCGAGACCGCCGATCTGGTCGAGCGGTTCAACGCGATCAGCGCGGAAATGGGCGATCCCAAGGACGACACCGATTTCGACGCACTGATGGAGGAAATGGGCGACCTTCAGGCCAAGATCGACGCGGTCGACGGCTGGAGCCTCGACAACCAGCTCGAGATCGCGATGGAAGCGCTGCGTTGTCCGCCGGGCGACTGGAGCGTCGAGAACCTCTCGGGCGGTGAAAAGCGTCGCGTCGCGTTGACCCGCTTGCTGATCCAGAAGCCGTCGATCCTGCTGCTCGACGAACCGACCAACCATCTCGACGCCGAAAGCGTCCAGTGGTTGGAAAACCACCTCAAGGAATATGCCGGCGCGGTGCTGATGATCACCCACGACCGCTATTTCCTCGACAATGTCGTCGACTGGATCCTCGAGCTCGATCGCGGGAAGTACTTCCCGTACGAGGGGAACTATTCGACCTATCTGGAAAAGAAGGCCAAGCGCCTGGAGCAGGAGGACCGCGAGGCCACCGGCCGCCAGAAGGCGATCAAGGACGAGCTGGAGTGGATCCGCGCTGGCACCAAGGGGCGCCAGACCAAGTCCAAGGCGCGCATCGCCAAGTTCGACCAGCTCGTCGAGGCGCAGTCGCAGCGCGCGCCGGGCAAGGCACAGATCGTCATCCAGGTGCCCGAGCGTCTCGGCGGCAAGGTGATCGAGCTCGACAATGTCAGCAAGGCCTATGGCGACAAGCTGCTGTTCGAGAATCTGTCCTTCACGCTGCCGGCGGGCGGCATCGTCGGCGTGATCGGGCCGAACGGCGCGGGTAAATCGACGCTGTTCAAGCTGATTACGGGTCAGGAGACGCCGGACAGCGGCACCATCGAGATGGGGTCGACCGTGCGACTCGGCTATGTCGACCAGAGCCGCGATCACCTCGACCCGACCAAGAATGTCTGGGAGGAAATCTCCGACGGGCTCGATTACATGAAGGTCAATGGCCACGACGCGTCGACCCGCGCCTATGTCGGCGCGTTCAACTTCAAGGGCCAGGACCAGCAGAAGAATGTCGGCAAGCTGTCGGGTGGTGAGCGCAATCGAGTCAACATCGCCAAGATGCTGAAAAAGGGCGGCAACGTGCTGCTGCTCGACGAACCAACCAACGACCTCGACGTCGAAACGCTGGGCGCGCTGGAAGAGGCGATCGAGAATTTCGCGGGCTGCGCCGTGGTCATCAGCCACGATCGCTTCTTCCTCGACCGTCTCGCGACTCACATCCTCGCGTTCGAGGGCAATTCGCACGTCGAATGGTTCGAGGGGAATTTCGAGGCGTATGAAGAGGACAAGCGCCGCCGTCTGGGCGACGCGGCGGATCGTCCGACGCGGTTGGCGTACAAGAAGTTGACGCGGTAACCGACGATTGACGGCCCGGCGACTGCGCCGGGCCGGTTTCGGCGCTTAGCCCTTGCCGGTCGCGCGGTCGACGCTCCACGCGCCGCCGCCCGCTGCGGCGAGATAGAGAAAGATGAAGCAGAAGAGCAGGATCGCCTCGCCGCCATTGGCTGCGGGGAAAAGGCTCTTGGTGCCGTGTGCCAGCCAGTAGCCGACCGCGCACATGCCGGACGACAGGAACGCCACCGGCCGGGTGAACAGACCGATCACCAGCAGCGCGCCACCGACCAGCTCGATCGCCCCGGCCGCATAGAGCATCGGGTTCAGCTCCATTGGAAAGGGCGGGACGCCGAAGAATTTCGCCGTGCCGTGCTGTAGGAAGGCGAGCCCGGCGACGATGCGGAGCAGGGCGAGAAGCTTGTCAGACCAGCTTGCGGGAATTGGCATGGATTGTCTCCCAGCGGCGGGCAGGGTGCCCGTTGCGCAGGTGAAACATTCCATGCCGTTCCCGGCGGATCAATCCCCGGTGACGCGGAGCGGGCCGAGGTCGCCCAGGCCGACGGTGCCGCTCGCCATGGCCAGCATCCGATCGAGGCTCTTCTTCGCCTTCAACCGGATATCCTCGGCGATCTCGATCCGGGGTTCGAGGTCGCGGAGCGCGATGTAGAGCTTTTCCAGCGTGTTGAGCGCCATGTACGGGCAGATGTTGCAGTTGCAGTTGCCGTCCGCGCCGGGCGCGCCGATGAAGGTCTTGTCCGGGACCGCCTTTTCCATCTGATGGATGATGTGCGGTTCGGTGGCGACGATCATCGTGTCGCCTTCGAAATCCTTGGCATAGGCAAGGATGCCGCTGGTCGATCCGACATAGTCGGCATGGTCGAGTACGTGTGGCGGACATTCGGGGTGCGCGGCCACCGGGGCGTGGGGGTGCTGTGCCTTGAGTTTCAGCAGTTCGGTTTCGCTGAACGCCTCATGCACGATGCACACGCCCGGCCAGAGCAGCATGTCACGGCCTATCTTGCGGTTGATGTATCCGCCGAGATGCTTGTCGGGGCCGAAGATGATCTTCTGCTCGTGCGGGATCTGGCTGAGGATCTTTTCGGCGGAGGAGCTGGTGACGATGATGTCGCTGAGCGCCTTCACCTCGACCGAGCAGTTGATGTAGGTCAGCGCAATGTGATCGGGGTGCTGCGCGCGGAACGCGGCGAACTGTTCGGGCGGACAGCTGTCCTCGAGACTGCACCCCGCGTTCATGTCGGGCAGGATCACGGTCTTGTCGGGCGACAGGATCTTCGCGGTTTCGGCCATGAAGCGCACGCCGCAAAAGGCGATCACCTCGGCATCGGTTTCGGCGGCCTTGCGCGACAGTTCGAGGCTGTCGCCGACGAAATCGGCAAGGTCCTGGATCTCCGGCTTCTGGTAATAATGTGCCAGGATCACCGCGTTGCGCTCCTTGCGCAGGCGGTCGATCTCGGCGCGGACGTCGATGCCGTTGAGGCTGCTGGGAGCGTTCATTCTGGGACCCTCTGATTCGGGTCTCACATGGCCTTGTCGGCTCCGCGGTTCAACCCATTGGCGGCATCGGTGGGAAGGCATAGGGCGCGAGCGCGCCGCCGGGCTGGCCGGTCGTCACCGCTTCGAACAGCGCCAGGCCGACCGGGCTGTAGGCGATCAGATTGCATAGCGCGCGCATCGCGATGATCGCGCCCACCGCCCAGATCCAGGCGGGGTGGATGCGGCCATGTTTGCGCAGGTCCCACGCCATGCCGGCAAGCGGCCAGAGCATCACCAGTCCGAATTCGATGATCGCGGAGTGCGGCATGACCAACGGCATCGGGAACAGACGCCCGATGCCCGGACCGGTCAGCACCGCCATCCCGGCGAAATGCAGCCTTTTGTGCCAGTCGGTCCGCCGCCGCATCAGGATGGCCGCGGTCGACAGGCCGACAAAGGTCCAGACGGTGAGCGGCGCCATGACGAGGAAGAAAGCCGGCTCATAGAATGGAGCGGCGCGGCCAAGGCGGATCGCCTCGACCGCGACCAGCGGGCCGACGACCGCCATCATCGCGAGCCAGCCCGCACCGACCCAGCCGAGGCGGCGATGCAAGACCAGGCTGCCGCGCGTGGCGAGCAGGGTCTGGAGGACATAGATTCCTACCCAGCCGAAGAAAATTATTGCGTGCACGTGCACAACCCACGGCGCGCTGAAGCTGGAAATCCCCATGACGACGAAGAAGGTGAAGCCGGCAGCGATGATCGCGGCCATTGCGAACCCGCCCCACAGGAAAAACCCGTCGTCCCGCGCCGAAATCAGACCCGATCGTGCATGTGTTGCCATTGTCCCTGCCCCCAAGAACCCTGTGGGCGCAGGAATATCATGCTTCGCGCCGGTTCCCAGCTATTTCGTCCTGTCGCCTTCACGCTCGGCGCGTTCGCGCAGCACCTGTTCGATCGACTTGGACACGTCCCAGCGTTCGCGGTCGGTGGAGCTGCGCTCGTCAGGGAACAGCGCCTCGACCGTCACCTCCATGCCGGTGGCGCGCAGCGGCATCGCGAAGCTTCGCTCGACGGCCCGGCGGGTGGCGTCGCGGGCGAGGCGCATCGGCGCGGGTTCGCGCGCCTGGCGGACCAGTTCCTTCTGTCCCGCCGCGCGATTGGCGGCGT
Source organism: Sphingomonas sp. J344 (assembly GCF_024700005.1). Classification (NCBI taxonomy): domain Bacteria; kingdom Pseudomonadati; phylum Pseudomonadota; class Alphaproteobacteria; order Sphingomonadales; family Sphingomonadaceae; genus Sphingomonas; species Sphingomonas sp. J344. The sequence continues at coordinate 3,060,710 of NZ_JAJONB010000001.1, forward strand.
CTAGTCGCTCCTCGCTGTCGGTGAGGGCCATCAGCACGCCGCCCTCGCCATATTCGCGGATATTGTTGAGGTCGACCTCAGGGCCGACGACTTCGAGCGGGGGAGGGCGATGCTGAGCTTCTTCGCAGCAGGGTCCCAGATCACGTCGCGCTGGCTGAGCTTGCCGAGATCGACCTCGTACCGGACCGATCCGGGCATGATCATGGTTTTTTGCGCGGTAAATCCCATCCGCGTCTGGCTGGTGGTGACCACGGCGACATAGCGCGCGGCAAAGGCGGACAGGCGGTTCTGTTCGCGCAGCCCTTGCAGGCTCGCCTGGGCGACGGTGACCGGGTCCGGACCGCCCGTCAGCCGGTCGAACGCGCTGCGCCCGACGAAGTACAGCGTGGCACCCACAGCGAGCGCCATCGCCAGCACCATGCCAAGTGCAACGACACAACCCTGTGCCAGTCCGCTGCGCTGCCTTACGCCGCTTTCGTCCATATCTCTCCTTCCGCACGGACGATGCCGCGGTTGTTCAGGTCGATCAGATGCGCGAGCACCGATCGCCCCGCTGCGCCGGTCAGCCGCGGGTCGAGCCCGACATACATGCGGGCGACCATGTCTGGGATCGCGCCGACCTGTTGATCGAGCAGGCGCAAGATCTGCCCCTCGCGCTGCTTGCGATGGCCCATCATGCCGCGAACGAGGCGGTGCGGCGTTGCCACTTCTGGCCCGTGCGCGGGATAATAGACCCGGTCGTCGCGGGCGAGCAGCCGGTCGAGGCTGGCCATGTACGCGCCCATGTCGCCATCGGGCGGGGCGACGACGCTGGTCGACCAGCCCATGATGTGATCGCCGGTGAACAGCGCGCCGCTCTCACCCAGCGCGAAGCAGAGATGGTTCGATGTGTGACCGGGGGTCGCGACCGCCTCCAGCGTCCAGTCGTCGCCTGAAACGCTCTCGCCATCTGCGAGCACGCGGTCGGGCGCATAATCGCGGTCGAACGCGGCGTCGGAGCGGGGGCCGTCATCGTCGAGCGCGAGGGGCGCACAGCCGATGATCGGCGCACCGGTCGCAGCGGCGAGCGGGCGGCTCGCCGGGCTGTGATCGCGATGGGTATGGGTACACATGATGGCGCGAACCGGACGGTCGGCAATCGCGGCAGTGAGCGCGGCGAGATGCGCGGGGAGGTCGGGGCCGGGATCGATCACCGCAAGGTCGCTGGTGCCGACGAGATAGGTCTGCGTGCCGGTATAGGTGAACGGGGAAGGGTTCGCCGCCAGCAGCCGTGCCACTAGCGGTTCGAGCTGCATCGCCACGCCGGTTGCCGCGTCATCCATGCGTCAGAAATGGCGGTTCCTTGTGGTTGGCACAACCCCGAACACTGCGCACGCGAACGGGCCGGCCGCGTGAAGGGGGACGCGGCCGGCCCTGGTGGAGACATCGCGCAGTGATGGGCTCGCCGCGCGATGGTCCGCTTCGCGATCAGTCCTTGTCGGCCCCTTCCAGCTCGCGCATCGCGTCGTCGATGCCCTTTTGAGCGCATTGGCCTTTTGCTCGGCACTGAGTTCGGTCTGCGCCTCGATCGAGCGGCGGGCCATCTTGAGCCCCATCAGCGCGTGACGCTTGCCCATGTCAGCGCTGGCGATCGCCATGACCTTGGCGCGGGCAGCGATGGCCTCGGCACCCTTGGCCTTGTCGGCAGCGGCGGCGGCGCGCATTTCGATACGATCGGTGCAGATCACGATCTTGCGCTTGTCGCCGTCGCGCGTCTCTACCTTGACCTCGTCATCCTTCGATCCGCCGCACTTCATCGACTTGACGTCGATATCCATGTCACCGGTCCAGACGAAGTCCTTGCCATCGCCCTTCAGGCGGATGACGCGGGTTTCGGCCTTTGTGCCCTTGCCGTCCTTGTCCTTGCCGTCCTTGCGCTCGACCATCACGATGCGATGGACGCGCTTTTCCTTGGTGGCTTCGGGCGCTTCCGGCGCGGCGGGCGCATCGGGCGCCTGGATTGCAGCAACAGCGGCGGGTGCAGCAGGAGCCACAGGTGCTGCGGGCGGCGTCGGCGCATCGGCCTGGGTCACGGCAGCACCCGCGCCCGAGGCGGTGAGCGCGAGCCCCGTGAGGGTCAGCGCGATGGCGCCGGTGACGCCTGCGGTGATCCGGGCGCGCGACTTGGGATTATGTTTCGAGAGCATTTTGAGCCTCCCCTTGAGTTCGTTGACAGTGTGTAAGTGGCATGCCGCCGAGACCGCACCCCCATGCGCGGACTTGACGATGGCGCGGCCATAGGCATGGCGCAGCGCCGGTGCGCGGCCTGAGAGCACAAGGGCGTCACAGGCCAGTTCCTGATCGGCGCGAAAGGCGCGGAACGCCCGCCATGCGACCGGGTTGAACCAATGGATCGCGAGCACGACCAGCGCGACCCAGTTGGCGATCAGGTCACCCCGAAGGTGGTGCCCGAGTTCATGGGCGAGCGCGAGGTTGCGCTCGACCGGATCGTAGCGCTCGGCGAAATCGCGCGGGAAGGCTACGTATTTGCGCCAGATGCCGAAGGCGAGCGGGCCGGTCGCGGCATCCGTTTCAATGACATGGACGCGGCCTTCCGCGACGGTGCGGCGGATCTCGGCCTTGCGCATCAGATTGGCGCAAAAGCGGGTATGCGAGACGATGTGCCAGAGCAAAAAGGCGAGCGCCCCTGCTGCCCAGATCGCGCCGATAATGAGCAGCAGGCTCGGGGCGCTCGACGTCACGACTGTCGTTTCGGTAACGGTGGCGGTCGTTCCGCCGGCAAGTTCCAACTGTGCCTGGACGAGCGCCTGATCGATGATCGCCTGGGTCGTAGCGGGATCCGCGGAGGCGGATTGCACGCTGCCGGTCAGGCCACGGAGCAGATCGGTGAAGCTCCACGCACCGGGCAGCGGCGGGATCAGCAGCCGCAGCACCGGCAACAGCCACAGCGCATAGGCGATATTCGGCCCGAACTGTTCGCGTACCGGTTTGCGGATCGCGAGGACCAGCAGCATCAGCAGCGTGGTGGCGATGCAGGTCTCAACCATCCAGGCGATCATTGCTTGATCTCCTTCAGCAGGGCTTCGATCTCGGCGATGTCCTGATCGGTCAGTGCATCGCGTTCGGCGAGATGGGCGACCAGCGGGGTCAGCTTGCCGCCGAACAGCCGGTCGATCAGACGGCGCGATTCACCTTCGACATAGTCGCCACGCTCGACCAGCGGGCGATACTGGTAGCGACGGCCATCCTCGTCGGCGGCGATGACGTTCTTGGCGAGCAACCGACCGAGCAATGTCTTGACCGTGTTGGCGCTCCAGCCACGCGACGGATCGACCCGCTCCACCACGTCCTGCGCGGCCAGTGGCGATTCGTCCCACAGGACTTCCATCACGGCGTGCTCGGCATCGCTGATTCGCTCGGTCATCGCTTCCCTCTCTGACTACGGGTGTAATCGTTACGATCACATCTGTAGTCAAGGGGCTGAACGGATGATGAATGGCGTTCAGGAAGCGGACGGGCGCGGTGGGCGGTGTCGGGAAATCTGACAGCCTGACAAAGGGCTAAATCATATTAACTATCGTGTCGCGCGGGATTGCGCGCTTCATCCGAATTGGCACGGGCGATGCAACTATTCGGGCATATGTGTTCACCCTTGTGTGACGCTTCAGGGGCGGGTGGCTTTCGGGTCACCCGCCCTTTCCCGTTCTGGCGACGGCATAGTCCACCGGGCTGCCGTCCCTGCGCCGACGGCGGCGAAATATTCGGGTCCCGTCCTCTTCAAGCCGCTCGGCGGCACGGGACAGCGCCATGGGGTAAATCTCGTTGAACAGCCGGTCGAAGGTTCGGTCCCAGCCATAAAGGTCAACCACCATCGCGCGGGCGCGCGCGCCGATCAGTTGCGCTCCGTCTTCCCACAGTTTTACGACATTGACCGCCATCACCGCCGTATCATCGACCGGGCCGAGCAGGCCGAGACCGGGGGGACGCGGTCCGGCATCGCCCCGCTCGCAACGCCAACGACAGGAAGCCCGCAGGACTGTGCCTCCAGCACCGATATGCCGAACGTCTCGTCCGCCATCGCCGAGACATAGATGTCGGACGAGGCAAGCGCACGGGCGAGTTCTTCGCGGTCCTTCTCGAAGCCGATGAACGCGATCGGCAGATCGCTCGCCTCGCGCGCGAGGCGATGCCGCAGCTTGCCGTCGCCGATCATCACCATCGCTGCGCCGAGGTCGGCGGGGAGGCGGCGGAACATATCGACCAGGCGATCGGCGCGCTTTTCATTGTCGATGCGGCCCGCATAGGCGAGCAGCGGTCCGTCGCCCGGCAGGCCGAGCTCAGCGCGAAATGCGGGGTCGCGGCGCACGGGGCTGAACAGGCTTGTATCGACACCCAGCGGCATCACATCGGTTCGCGTGATCGTCTTGCGGGCGAGGGTCGTCCGGGCGTCCTCGCTCAGGGTATAGACGCGATCGAATTCGCGATAGGTAACCTCCGCATAGCCATAGGCGAGCACGCGCATGAAGTCTGCCGCCAGCCGTCCCGCCTTCGCCTCGACGACGCGGTGGACATGGGCATTGGGGAAATCTGTGCGATATCCCGCGACCAGTGCGGTCTCCGGGAAGTCGCGGCGGTGGTTGATCGCGGTCCAGGGGAGCACCCAGGGGCAGAGCGATTCGATGATGTCGGGCCGGTACTGCGCCAGCAGATCCCGTACCGCGCCGGTCCGGAGGATGAAGCGATAGTTCGGACTTCCGCGGACCGGAGCGGCCCCGACTTCCGCGAAGATGTGGCGTCCATTGACCGTGACCCGATCCTCCGGTCCCGGCACGATCTGCAACAGTTGGTGCGGCGTGTGGTTGAGCACATAGTCGCGCTTTTCACGCAGATAAGTGCTGATGCCACCACCGCCAGCCGGCGAATAGCTTTGAGTAAGGTCGCAGATCAACAGGGACGCATGATCCCCAGCCACCGCGTCGGGCGCGGCAGCAAAAGACTGTACGAACATAGGTTCTTTACTCGATCTTCAACCCCCCGTTACGAGGCCGAAACGCCCTTCTCCTGGAGAAGTTGCGAGAGCTCCCCGCTCTCATACATTTCCATCATGATATCCGAACCGCCGATGAACTCCCCCCTTTATGTAAAGCTGGGGGATGGTCGGCCAGTCGGAGAATGCCTTGATGCCCTGCCGCACCTCCTGATCCTGGAGCACATCGACGCTTTCGAATTCGACGCCAAGATGGGTGAGGATCGACACCGCGCGATTCGAAAAGCCGCACTGCGGGAACAGGGGCGTACCCTTCATGAACAGCAGAACTGCGTTCGAATCGACGAGGGACTGGATGCGGGCGTTGGAATCGTCGGTCATGGTCATTCGCTCCCTGCCGGAACTGCGGTGGTCAACTGAAGCGCGTGGAGAACGCCCCCATCCGACCGCCGAGCGCGGCGTACACAGCCTGGTGCTGCCGGATGCGCGGCAGCCCCCGGAAACTCTCACTGGTGACGCGGGCGGCATAATGATCGCCGTCCCCGGCAAGGTCGGTGATTTCCACCGCCGCATCGGGGATGCCGGCGCGGATCAGCGCCTCGATCTCTTCGGCCGCCATCGGCATTGTTACTGCGCCTCGATCAACTGGCGGCGCGCCTCGACGGTCATCTCCTCGACCGCCTTTCGCACCACGGCGTCGTCGACTTCGATGCCTGCAGCAGTGAGATCGCCCATCAGCTTGCGTATCACGTCCTCGTCTCCCGATTCCTCGAAATCGGCCTGGACGACCGCCTTGGCATAGGCGTCGGTCTCTTCGGGGGTCAGCGCCATCTGCGCCGCCGCCCACTGCCCAAGCAGGCGGTTGCGGCGCGCTGTCACGCGGAACGCCATTTCCTCGTCCCGGGCAAATTTAGCCTCGAACGCGCGCTCGCGATCATCGAAGGTCGTCATCCTGCGTCACCCCTAATCTGTTTCGCCCGGGAGATAGGGGGCAGCGTCGCGCATGACAACGGGTTCGCCTGAAAGCGTCCGAGATTGAACCGGACAGGGAGGGGCGGTAGGCGGCGGGGAAATGGGTTCAGGAGTTGCAATGTCCGCCTTTCAACTTGCCGGGTTCGATCTGGACGGCTTTGTCGCCGCCACGCTGGCCGAGGATGTCGGCACGGGCGATGTGACTGCAAACGCAGTGATCCCGGCGGATGCGGTGTTCGACGGCGTGATGGACAGCCGTGACGCGGTGATTGTCGCGGGGCTGCCGATCGCTGCCGCCTTTTTCCGCGCGCTCGACCCGGCGGCTGAGATCAAACTGCTGGCGGGGGAGGGAGAGGCGGTGGCCGCCGGGAGCGATCTGATGCGGCTGCGCGGCAGTGCGCGGGCGTTGCTGACCGCCGAACGCTCGGCGCTCAACACCGTCCAGCACCTTTCCGGTATCGCGACGATGACGCGCGCCTATGTCGATGCGATGGCCGGCAGTGGGGCCACGTTACTCGACACGCGCAAGACGATCCCGGGCCTGCGCCGGCTAGAGAAATATGCGACGCGGATGGGTGGGGCGAAGAACCACCGGATGGGCCTGTGGGACGCCGCGATGATCAAGGATAACCACATCGCGGTGGCCGGATCGGTGGACGAGGCAGTCGCGCGCGCGGTGCGTGCGGGGATCGCAGAGATCATCGTCGAGGTGGACCGGATCGACCAGATCGAACCCGCGCTGGGAGCCGGAGCCACCCACCTTTTGCTCGACAATATGGGGCCGGAGACATTGCGCGAAGCGGTGGCGCTGGTCGCCGGGCGGGTTCCGACCGAGGCGTCGGGCGGGGTACGGCTCGACACGATCGGGGCGATCGCTGCGAGCGGGGTTACCTATGTCAGCGTCGGACGGCTGACCCAATCGGCACCTGCCGCCGATATCGGACTGGACTTCGTCCCCGCCTGACGCCTAGCAAGGCGTCCTGTCAGGGGAGTGATAACCATGCGTCCCAATTCGATTATTCGTTTCGAACAAGCCTATCTCGCGTCGATCGCGGTGTGGGGGGCTGAACGCCGCGCTTGGCTGGAGCAAACAGGTCGCTGCGATTGAGGCGGGATTCGCCGAGATGCCGCAGATGGTACCGATGGGCCATGCGATGCTGATCGGTTTCACCCTGTTCGCGCTCTTCCTCTCGCTCCTGCTCTGGTATTTCACCGCGCGTAGGGCGAGTGAAGTGGCGAAGTGGATCATTGTCGCATTCTTCGGCCTCTCGGCGGTTAGTCTGCCGTTCACGCTCGCGGGCTTTGAGGCCGTCGGGATCGTTCCGGTCGCGCTCAACGTCGTGACCTTCGCGCTGACTGCGGTTGCCGTGTGGATGCTGTTCCGTCCCGACTCCGCGGCGTGGTTCCGCGACAGTGGCGGCGATAGTGACAGCGACAGCGACAGCAGCACGCCTCCGGTGCCGCCGATCGCCTGAGGGCCTATCGGTCGATCGTCGCGGTCGCCGGGTGATGCTTGTCCAGGTGCCGCCGGATGATCCGCAGATTGCGCGAGTTGGAGCGGTAGAAAAAGTCGGCGACGTCGCCTACCCCGGGGATCAGGCCGATCAGCCAGTCGAACCCGACATTGCCGGCCATCCGCAGCATCGCGCCGCGCGACATGCCGATATTGCGCGCTTCCCACATCATGTAGAGGCCCATCGCGGCCGCGATCACGTCTCCGCCGACCGGAATCAGGCCGATCAGAGCGTCGAGGCCGACGGTCTGGCGCGTCCCGGGGATGGTGAAGCTGCGTTCGAGCAGTTTCTCCATCGCGGTGACCCGCTGGCGCACCGAATGGGGATCTCGGCCGATCGGGAAGGCGTCGGGGGTGCGTTGCATGCGGGTCGCCTTGGCCACGTCAGTCCTCCTAGGGCTCGCGCAGATGGGTCAGCGGATGCCAGGCGCGCGGGTTCGTCTGGAACGCGCTGAGCCTGAGCGCCGCAACCGACCAGCGCAGCGGTTGTGCGATCGGGATATAGCGATGCGCGGCGGTGAGCGCGAGGTCGGCCTCCGCGATGCGGCGGGCGCGCTCCCCAAGCGTCGGAGCGTCGCGTGCTGCTTCGATCACGGAAGCCAGATCGTCGGGGCAGTTTCGGCAGGCGGTGACCAGATACCAGCGCCCGCTGTCATAGGGGGCAACGCTGTCGATAACGCGCAGGTCGGCGTCCTCGCGTTCGTTCACCCATGCGGGCGTTAGCCCGATTGTGCGTAGATCGCGGGCGACGCGGTTCCACAGCAATTTGGTGCCAGGACTCCGGGTCATTGCAATGCGGATCGTCAGGGGCGCGTCCGGATTAGCTGAACGCCACGCTGCAACGCGGTTGCGGGCAGCGTTCACCCGTTCTTCCAGTGGCTGGTTCACCCAGGCCGGTGCCGCTGGAGGGGCGGCGGAGTCGAACTGGGCGGGAAGCACCGTCTCCACCGGCTGCCATTCGGGTCGAAACACGGCGGTCAGCGCGACACGGTCGATCGCCATCGCCAGCGCCTCGCGATTTATCGCATCGGCGGTAAAGCCCTTGTCTGACACGATCGCGATGCCGAACAGCCCGACCGCAGGGTCGACCCGCAAGTTCGCCGGGGCAATATCGGCATGGGAGAGCAATGGCCAGTCGCGGAAGCTGCCACCGAGAATCAGGTCGGATTCGCGCCGCGCGAAGCGGATAAGCGCGAGTGCGGCACGCTCGCCGCGCAGCCGGACATTGTCGGCGGGATCTGGCTCATCCTCCCCAGCCTCGGGATCGAGGCTGGGGCCGCGATTGGGACGCAGCAAAAGGGAAGTGTCACCGCTCTCGGCGATGTGAAACGGTCCCGTTCCGGCAAGGCGCGGGCGACGCAGGATCGCGAATTCAGGCTGGGCGAACAGCTTGAGCAGGTCGGTGCGGGCGCTTTTCAGCCGGACCTCTACCACCTGCGGTGTCATCTCGACCACCTCGTCGATCACGGCGACAAAAGGGGCGATCGAGGAGCGCGCGCGGGGGGCCGATCGTGGCGCGCATACTGGCGACGACATCGGCCGCAGTGATCGGTTCTCCGTCATCCCATTCGGCGTCGCGCAGGCGAAAGATGTAGCTGCGCCCGCCATCGGTGACGATCCAGCGTTCGGCGATGCCCGGCTCGATCCCGCCATTGGCGTCGAAGCGCACCAGCCCCTGTGCGGTCGCGCTCAGCACGACGCGCTGAGAGAAATCGAGTTCGCCCTTTGCAGGGTCCGACAGTTCCGCCGCGCCGCCGATCGTGCTGACCACCACGGCGACATCGTCGGGTCGGCGCTCGCAGCCGCCTGCGATCAGCGCGAGCGCAACGGCGAAGGGCAGGGCGGGGGAGCGCATGGCTCCAGCTTTATGGAGGCGGGGCGGGGAATCCAACCCCGCCCCGATGGTTGGGTCAGTTCTTTTCCTTGTCGACCAGCTTGTTCGCGCCGATCCACGGCATCATCGCGCGCAATTCGCTGCCGACCTGCTCGATCGGATGTGCGGCGGCGGCCTTGCGGCTCGCCTTCAGCTCGGGCTGGCCAGCGCGGTTGTCGAGCACGAAATCCTTGACGAAGCGGCCCGACTGGATGTCGGCGAGCACACGCTTCATCTCGGCCTTGGTCTCGTCGGTGATAATGCGCGGCCCGGTCTTGATGTCACCATATTCGGCGGTGTTCGAGATCGAATAGCGCATATTGGCGATGCCGCCCTCATAGAGCAGGTCGACGATCAGCTTGGTCTCGTGCAGGCATTCGAAATAGGCCATTTCGGGGGCGTAGCCGGCCTCGACCAGCGTTTCGAACCCGGCCTGAATCAGGTGGGTGATGCCGCCGCACAGCACCGCCTGCTCGCCGAACAGGTCGGTCTCGCACTCTTCCTTGAAATTGGTCTCGATGATGCCCGAACGACCACCGCCGACGCCGCTGGCATAGGCAAGCGCGACGTCATGCGCGTTGCCGGTCGCGTCCTGATGGATCGCGATCAAGCAGGGGACGCCGCCGCCGCGGACATATTCGCTGCGCACGGTGTGGCCGGGGCCCTTGGGCGCGATCATGATGACGTCGATGTCCGCCGGCGGCTCGATCAGCCCGAAATGGACGTTGAGGCCATGCGCGAAGGCGAGCGCGGCGCCCGGCTTCATGTTGCCGGCGATGTCATCGGCCCAGATCGCGGCCTGATGCTCGTCGGGGGCGAGGATCATCAGGATGTCGGCCCAGCCGGCAGCTTCCTTGGTCGACATGACCTTGAAGCCTGCGCCTTCGGCCTTCTTCGCGGTCGCCGAGCCGGCGCGGAGTGCGACGGCGACTTCCTTGACGCCGCTGTCGCGCAGATTCTGCGCATGGGCATGGCCCTGGCTGCCATAGCCGACGATGGCGATCTTCTTGCCGGTGATCAGGTTCAGGTCGGCGTCACGATCGTAATAGACACGCATTTCTCAGTTTCCCTTTTCCTCCTCTCCCTATGGGAGAGGATACGAAGACTTGCCAGCTTGCTGGCTAGTCGGAGTTGGTGAGGGTGACTGGCCTCTCGCCCTCACCCTTCCGCGCCTTCGGCGCTCCCTCCCTCTCCCGCTGGGAGAGGGAAATTTCAGGCCGCCTCACGCCCACGCGAGATGGCGACAATGCCGGTGCGAGCGACCTCGATCAGGCCGACTTCGCTCATCAGTTCGATGAACTTGTCGATCTTTTCGGTGGTCCCGGTGACTTCGAACACGAAGCTCGAGATGGTCGCATCTACCACGCGGGCGCGATAGACTTCGGACAAGCGCAGCGCCTCGATCCGGTGGTCGCCGGTGCCCGCGACCTTGACCAGTGCCAGCTCGCGCTCGACATGGTCGCCCTCGGCGGTGAGGTCGTGGACCTTGTGGACCGGCACGAGGCGATCCAGCTGCGCCACGATCTGCTCCAGCACGTGCGGGCTGGCGCTGGTGACGATGGTGATCCGGCTGACCGACTTGTCGTCGGTGATCTCGCTCACCGTCAGGCTTTCGATATTATAGCCGCGCGCGGTGAACAGGCCGGCGATCCGGGCGAGGATGCCCGGTTCGTTGTCGACGATGATGGCGAGCGTGTGCCGCTCGGCCTTTTCTTCCTTGATGTGCATAAGCTTAGACCAGCGCCTTGGCTTCGTCGTCCATTTCACCGGAGACTTCGGCGGCCTGGAGGAGCATGTCGGTATGGGCGGCGCCCGACGGGATCATCGGGAAGCAGTTGGCGAGCTTGGCCACGCGGCAGTCGACGATCACCGGCCCGTCATACGCCAGCATGTCCTGAATACCGCTTTCCAGATCGCTGCGGTGCTCGATCAGAATGCCCTTCCAGCCATAGGCTACGGCGAGCTTCACGAAATCGGGCAGCGAGTCGCTGTAGCTTTCCGAATAGCGGCTGGAATAGGTCAGTTCCTGCCACTGGCGGACCATTCCCATATATTCGTTGTTGAGGATGAAGATCTTGACCGGCAGGCGATACTGGGTCGCCGTCGCCAGCTCCTGGATGTTCATCTGGATCGACGCCTCGCCGGCGATGTCGATCACCAGCGCGTTGGGGTTGCCCAATTGCGCGCCGATTGCGGCGGGCAGGCCATAGCCCATCGTGCCGAGGCCGCCGCTGGTCAGCCACTTATTGGGCGCTTCGAAATGGAAGTGCTGCGCCGCCCACATCTGGTGCTGGCCGACCTCGGTCGTGATGATCGGGGCCTGATCGCGCGTCGCCTCCCACAGCGCGCGGATCGCGCGTTGCGGCATGATCGTGTTCGCATCGATGCCCGGACCTTCCTCGGGGAAGTCGAGGCACTTGACCGCGCGCCACCCCTCGATCCGCCGCCACCATTCGGACAAATCGGGCTTGGGATGCTGGCGCGCCTTCCAGATGCGCAGCATGTCCTCGAGCGCGTGGCCGACATCGGCGACGATCGGCAGGTCGACCCGGACGGTCTTGTTCATCGACGAGCGGTCGATATCGATATGGATCTTCTTCGCGTGCGGCGCGAAGGCGTCAAGCCGCCCGGTGACGCGATCGTCGAACCGCGCGCCGACCGCGACGATCAGGTCGGCCTGATTCATCGCGTAATTGGCTTCATAGGTGCCGTGCATGCCGAGCATGCCGAGCCACTGGTCGGACGAGGCGGGAAAGGCACCCAGGCCCATCAGCGTCGAGGTGACCGGCGCACCGGTGATCTTCGCCAGTTCGCGCAGCAGCTGCGACGCGCCGGGACCCGAGTTGATGACGCCGCCGCCGGTGTAGAAGATCGGCCGCTCCGCCGCCGCCAGCATCTCGACCGCCGCGTCGATCAGCGCCTTGTCGGCCTTGACCTGCGGACGATAGGTCTTGTGCTGGATCGGGCCGGGCTTGCTGTAGCGCGCGGTCGCGATCTGGACGTCCTTGGGGATGTCGATAACGACCGGACCGGGGCGGCCCGAGGTCGCGATATGGAATGCCTCATGGACGACCGCGCCAAGATGCGCGGGGTCCTTCACCAGATAATTATGCTTGGTACAGTGGCGAGTGATGCCGACCGTGTCCGCCTCCTGAAAAGCGTCGCTGCCGATCAGGTGCGTCGGGACCTGGCCGGTGATGACGACCATCGGGATCGAATCCATCAACGCGTCGGTGATGCCGGTGACCGCATTGGTCGCGCCGGGGCCGGAGGTGACGAGGACAACGCCGGGCTTGCCGGTCGATCGGGCATAGCCCTCCGCCGCATGGGTCGCCGCCTGTTCGTGGCGGACGAGGATGTGGCGGATCTTCTTCTGCTTGAAGATCGCGTCATAGATCGGGAGCACCGCGCCGCCGGGATAGCCGAACACGACCTCCACACCGAGGTCGACCAGCGCCTCGATCAGAATGTCTGCTCCGCTTTTCTCGGCCACGATAAGTCTCCTTGGATGCCGCAGTGCAATGCGTTGGGGGAAGCGCGCTGCTATGCGTATGAAAGATGCGTGTCAAGCATTGTGTTTATACGATTCGTGCGAAATTAGCCATTCGATTGATAATATCTGTCGCGTGAATGCGCGGCCAGGCGACCGGCGGCTGGTGCCGCAACCAGGTATATTGCCGCTTGGCATATTGCCGCGTTGCCGCCTGCGCACGCTCAAGTGCCTCTGCGCGCCCGATTTCCCCGGCGAGCATCGCGGCGATCTCCGGCACGCCGATTGCCTTTCGCACCGGAGCCTCGGGCGGAATGTCGTCACGAGCGAGCAGCGCGGCGACCTCGTCGATCGCGCCCTCGTCGAACATCGCGGCGAGGCGGAGGTCGCAGCGCTCGGTCAGCCATGCGCGGTCGGGAAGAAGGATCAGCGGGGCGAGGTCGATCTGGTCAGCGATCCCACCCACTTTCGCGCGCTGCCAGTCGGCCAGCGTGCGGCCAGTGGCGGTGACCACCTCCAGCGCGCGGGCGACGCGGGTGGTGTCGGCGGCGGCGAGGCGCGCGGCAGCTTCGGGGTCGCGTTCGGTCAGCAGGGCGTGAGCCTGCGCGACGGGCAAAGCGCGGACCTCGGCGCGGATCGCCGGGTCGATGCCGGGCACCGGGGCGATGCCGTCGAGCAGGGTGCGGAGATACATGCCGGTCCCGCCGACGAGAATGGGGAGGCTGCCGCGTTCCTGCGCCGCCGCGATCTCCGCCTTGGCCTCAGCCGCCCAGCGCGCGGCGGAATAATCGTCGGTGCCTGTGACATGGCCGAACAGGCGATGCGGGGCCTGTGCCTCTTCTTCGGGCGAGGGCCGGGCGCTCAGCACGCGCAATTCGGCATAAACCTGAGCCAGATCCGCGTTGATCACGGTGCCGCCGGTCGCCTGGGCGAGTGCGATCGCCAAAGCGGACTTGCCGCTGGCGGTCGGTCCTGCAATGAGCGCGACCTTCGGCCGGTCGGGAGGGTTCATGTTCGTCGCCACTTTGATTGCTGATGGTGGGCTGGATGACGCGCTTCTAGCGGACATGGCGCATCAGTTCGACATGGACTGTGTTGCCGGCAAAGTCCTGAGCGCCGATTTGACGGACCCCGGCCGTGCCGCCGATTTGGTTTTTCAACCATCCTCCGATTTCAGTATCTCGGATTGCGCTCTCCTTGCCGACAGCATTCGCGAGATGGCGGGATCAATCGCGAAATCCGGCTTTGGCTGCGACCTGTCTCTCGATGTCATTGTTCAGCCCAATTCTACGCGCGAGAAAAGGCTGATCGTCGCCGATATGGATTCGACGATGATCACCGTCGAATGCATCGACGAGCTGGCCGATTATGCCGGGATCAAGGCGCAGATCGCCGAGGTCACGGAGGCGGCGATGCGCGGCGAGCTGGACTTTGCCGAGGCGCTGGATGCGCGGGTGGCGCTGCTCAAGGGGCTGGGCGCCGACGCGATCGACCGCTGTCTGGCGGAGCGGGTGCGGTTGATGCCCGGCGCGCGGACTCTGGTGCAGACGATGAGGGCTCGCGGGGCGACCGCGATCCTGGTGTCGGGTGGCTTTACGCGCTTTGCGCAGCCGGTGGGAGCGCAGATCGGGTTCGATCGCGTGATCGCCAATGAATTGCTGATTGAAGACGACGCGCTGACCGGCGCGGTGACCAAGCCGATTGTCGATTCATCGACCAAGGAAGTGACGCTGCTGGGCGCGATGGCGGAGCTGGGGCTGGACGCTTCCGCGACGATGGCGGTCGGAGATGGCGCGAATGACCTTGCGATGATCCGTCAGGCGGGGCTGGGGGTCGCCTATCATGCCAAGCCGGTCGTTGCCGCGGCTGCGGGCGCGCGGATCGACCATGGGGATTTGACGGCGTTGCTGTACGCGCAGGGTATTGCGCGGAGCGAGTGGGTCGAGGGCTGAGCTTTTCGTCACCCTGGGCTTGACCCGGGGCCAGCTGCCTTGGCCGGTCGAAGAAGCGGGGCCCGGGTCAAGCCCGGGGTGACGGTTAGTTTATCGCTTCAACCTACTCCCGCACCGGCACGCAGGGGCTTAGTCCGCGACACGCCGCGCTGGCTTCGGCACTGGAGGCGAAGGGGCCGACCAGCACCTTGGTCAGGCGGCCCGACTTCACGTAGGAAACCTTGCGGCCCGGGAAGCGGCCGCCGACCTGCGACCACAGCTTCTGGGCATTCCCCGGCTCGCCAAACGCACCGAGTTGGAGTTTCCAGCCGCCATCGCGGATCGCCGCGGTGGCGACAGGGGCGGGTGGTGTCGGCTTCGGCGTCGGCTTTGGGGCGGGCCGGACGATCGGTGGTGCAGGGCGTGTCTCTGTGCTCTGCGTCGGGGTCGGTGCCGGGATCGCCTCACGCGGCTGATAGGCCGCCGAGGGCGGCAACTGGGTGCGGCCGACGGTTGCGGGCGGCTGGTTGCCGCGCGGCGGCTGGATCACGGCGACGCTGGGACGTCCAGCGTCGCGCTCATAGGCGCGCGCGAGTTCCAGCCCCTTTTGCCGGTCCTGCAGCGAGATATAGCCGTCCATCTGTGCCTGAGCCGCAGATGCCTGAGGCAGACCCTGTGCGGCCGCCCGGACGGTGAGGGCGTAGGCGCGCACCCAGTCCTTGGTCACGGCGTCGCCGTTGAAGAACATCGTCCCCAATACATATTGCGCGCGCGGTTCACCGCGCGCCGACGCCTTTTCGAGCCATTCGACTGCCTGAAGCCGCTTGCCGTTTTCGAACAGCGCGAGGCCGTAATTCTCCTCGGCCTGGGGATGTCCCTGGAGTGCTGCCTTGCGATACCATTCCTCGGCCTGAGCGAGGTCGGCGGGGACGCCGCGGCCGAGCTTGTACGCCTGGCCCATGTTGAACTGCGCATCGGCGTCGCCCGCGACGGCTGGGCCGCGCCATTGCGCCACCGCAGCGCGATAATCGCCGCGCTGCCACGCCTCGACCCCCGCTTTCACATCGGCCTGACCAAGCGCCAGCGCCGGAGCAGCCAGAAGCGCGCCGACCAGCGTCGCCGTCCAGATGAAGTGCCTCATTCGGTCAGTTCCCGATCCCGCCCACGCATGGATAATGACAGTTAACCATAGCATGGCCAAGCAATGCTTGCGCTTTGGTTAAGCCCGGCATGGGACAACTCCCGGTGCCGCACCTGATTTCGCAGCGCCATTAACGCCTTCTTAGCTTCCCGATGGCATCCCCAATGTTGGGTAATCGGGTTATTTTCGAGGGGTAGATGCGCGTACTCGCGATGGCATCACAAAAGGGTGGTTCGGGCAAGACCACGCTGAGCGGGCACCTGGCGGTGCAGGCGCAGCGGGCCGGCCATGGCCCCGTCGTTCTGATCGACATCGATCCGCAAGGGTCGCTGTCCGACTGGTGGAACGAGCGTGAGACGGATTTCCCCGCCTTCGCCCAGACCACGGTCGCCCGGCTCGCCGCCGATCTCGAGGTGTTGCGACAGCAGGGCTTTCGCCTTGCCGTGATCGACACGCCGCCTGCCATCACGATGGCAATCCAGAGTGTGATCCAGGTCGCCGAACTGATCGTCATCCCAACCCGACCCTCGCCGCATGACCTGCGCGCAGTGGGCGCAACGGTCGATCTGTGCGACCGCGCGGGCAAGCCGCTGATCTTCGTGGTCAACGCAGCGACGCCCAAGGCCAAGATCACCAGCGAGGCCGCCGTCGCGCTGTCGCAGCACGGGACGGTTGCCCCGGTCACGCTGCATCACCGCACCGATTTCGCCGCGTCGATGATCGACGGGCGCACCGTCATGGAAGTGGACCCCAACGGCAAGTCGGCCGGTGAGGTGACCGCGCTCTGGGCCTATATCAGCGATCGCCTGGAGAAGAATTTCCGCCGCACCGTGTTCAGCGCGCCCGCCGCCGCTGCGACGCCGCACGCTGCCTTTGCCGGGCGTCCCCAGGGTGGCTTTGGCCGCCGGGTGGTGAGCTGATGTTCGGCTCCGCCAAGCCCGCCGCGTCGCTGTCCTCGGGCCTGCTCGCCCGCAAGGGACAGGCACGCCCCGCGATGCGCCCCCAGGGATTTGTCGGCCTCGATCCGGGGACGTCGCTCGACGATCTGGGGTGGAACGACATGGGCGGCGAGGTGCCCGTGCCCGCGTTCGAGCCGGTGCCGCCGGTGCTGGCCCAGCGCCAGACTCTGGTCGAAGAATTCGCGCCCCAGCCCGAGCCTGTGGCCGCGCCCCAGCCGGTCACCCATGTGCCCGAGCCGGAACCCGCGACCCAGGTAGAGTCGGATGTGCCCGCGCGACCGGTTTCCAACGCTACCGCCGCGCGGATCGGGCGCGAGGTTGCGTCGCGCAAGGGCAAGGCCGCCTTCACGCTGCGGCTCGACCATGAACGTCATTTGAAGCTGCGTCTCGCCTCGGCGCTCACCGGCCGTTCGGCCCAGTTGATCGTGACCGAGGCACTCGACGCATTTCTTGAATCTTTGCCCGAACTGGGGGCGCTGGTTGACCGGCTTCCTGCGGGCAAGGCGCGCTGATCCAGGGGGACACAGAGCCATGAACCTTCGCCGCATTTTGACCGTATCGGTCTCCGCATTGGTGCTGGGCGCACCGATCGTCGGTGGCCCGACGCTGATCGGCGGGCTTGCCGTCGCCAGCGGCGGGGTCGAGACCGCCGACCTTCGCCGCGCCGCCAAGGAAGCCGCCGCCGCCACCAAGGCTCTGAAAAAGGGCGAAGGACAGAAGGCGGTGACGCATGCCGAAGCGGCAGTCACGCTCGACCCGCGCAACGGCGAGTATCGCAAGCTGCTGGGTGAAGCCTATTTGTTCGCGGGCCGCTTCATCTCGGCGGCGCAGGCGCTGAACGAGGCGCTGTCGCTCGATCCGGCCAATGGCCGCACCGCGCTCAACCTTGCGCTGGCACAGATTGCGACGGGCGAGTGGGACGTGGCGCGCCAGACGCTGGCAATGCACAGCGCGACGATCCCGGCGAGCGATCGCGGACTTGCGATGGCGCTGGCGGGCGATCCTGCGGGTGCGGTCGGTCTGCTGATGGAAATCGCGCGTCAGCCCGGTGCCGACGCCAAGACGCGCCAGAATCTCGCGCTCAGCCTCGCGCTGGCGGGACAGTGGCAGCAGGCGCGCGCGATTGCGGCGCTCGACCTGTCGCCCGATCAGGTCGACGGGCGGATCATGCAATGGGCGAGCTTTGCGCGTCCGCAGAATGCGTACGATCAGGTGGCGGCGCTGCTTGGCGTCACCCCGATTGCCGATAATGGCCAGCCCGAGCGGCTGGCGCTCGCCCAGTCGATGACCAGCGCTGTTGCGGCGGCGCGCGTCGCCGATCCGGTCGATACCTATATGCCCGGCCCTGCGCCGGTCGAGGCCGTGGCCGCGGTCGCTGCCACCGCGGTTGACGTGGCCGCAACCGATGTCGCTCAGGGCCCGTCGATCACCGCGCCGAGCGGCCAGCAGGTCGTCTTTGGCCCGCGTCAGGAGATTGTTCAGGCAATCCCGACCCGCGCAGTGCGTGCCGAGACCTCGGTCGCCAGCGTCGGCGCGATCAAGCCGGTTCGGGCCGACGTGCCATCGGTCCAGCGCTTCGCCAAGGGGAGCTGGTATGTCCAGCTCGGTGCCTATGACAGCGTCGGCGTGGCGCGGGATGCGTGGGGCCGCCTGGTCAAGCGCACGCCGCAACTCAAGGGTCTGACCCCCGCGAGCGCCAGCGTTTCGACCAGGGCGGGTGCGTTCCAGCGTCTGTCGGTGGGCGGGCTCGCTCGCGCCGATGCCGATGCGCTGTGCCGTGACGTGCGCAGCGATGGCGGGAACTGCTTCGTGCGCAGTGCAGCCGGGGACAAGCCGGCGAGCTGGGTGCGCAGCGCTTCGCGCTGATCGCTTTTGAAAGATTATAAACGGGGCCGGGGGAGGAAATTCCCGGCCCTTTTCGATTCACCGGACTTCGCTACCGCCCTTGAACAGCCGCAACGCCTTGCCCTGGACGGGCAGACCGTCGAACGGGGTGTTGCCCGCCTTGCCCGGCATCGTGTCGGCGACAATCTGCCAGGGGGCATCGGGATCGACTAGAACCAGGTCGGCGGGCATGCCCGTCGCGAGCGTGCCGGTTTCGATGCCGAGGATCCGCGCGGGATTGCGCGCGACCAGCGCGAACAGGCGATCAAGGGTGAGATGGCCGTCCCGGACAAGGCCTAGGCCAAGCGTCAGCAGTGTCGCCGCGCCCGCCATGCCCGGCGTCGCATCGGCGAAGGGCAGGCGCTTTTCTTCGGGCCCGCGCGGGTCATGGCCCGAGCAGAGCACATCGATCGTCCCGTCGGCGAGCGCGGCGAGCGCGGCACGGCGGTCGCTGTCGTCGCGCAGTGGTGGCGAAAGGCGCGCGAAGGTGCGGAAATCGGACAGGTTGATGTCGGACAGCAGCAGGTGCGCGGGCGTGATGCCGCAGGTAACGCGCACGCCGCGCGCCTTGGCCGCGCGGATCAGGTCGAACGACGCGGCGGTGGTCAGCTGGCGGAAATGGATCGCCGCACCGGTCGCTTCGGCAAGCGTGAGGTCGCGCTGAACCGCCAATGCCTCGGCAATGGCAGGTGCGGCCGGGAGGCCGAGCCGGGTGGCGGTCTCACCCTCGGTCGCGACCGCGTTGCGGGTCAGCCCGGCATCCTCGGGGTGCGAAATCACGACGAGGCCGCAGTCGCGGGCATAGGCCAGCACGCGGCGCATCACGCCGCTGTCGGCGACCCAGCCGCGCCCGGTGCCGACTGCGCGCGCGCCTGCATCGGCGTTGGTGGCATATTCGGCGAGGTCCACACCCTCCAGCCCGCGCGTGGCGGCGGCGATCGGGTGGACCCACAATTCCGGCTTGCCCATGTCGGCGGCGCGCTGGACGAGGCCGGGGCCGTCGAGCACGGGCGACTGATCGGGCATCAGGCCGACGCGTGCGATCCCGCCAGCTCGGCACGCCGCCTTGTCCATCGCGAACACGCCGAGATCGGTGAGAGCGGGGGCGAGCAGCTTGCCGCCGCACTCGATCACCTCTGCCCCTTCGGGAGCGGTGTCGACGATGCGCTCGTCGGCGACGAACAGGTCGCCGGTTCGCTCGCCACCCTCGGGACAGACCAGCCGAGCATTGCGGAACATGCGCTTCACGTTCATGCCCAGCCCTCCACGCCGCGCGCGCGGCGGGTCAGCACGTCGAGGCACGCCATGCGCACCGCGACGCCCATCTCAACCTGTTCGGTGATCGCCGAGCGGCCGGGCAAATCGGCGACGACCGAGTCGATCTCGACCCCGCGGTTCATCGGGCCAGGGTGCATGATCAGCGCATCGGGCTTGGCGCGCTTCAGGCGTTCGAGCGTCAGCCCGTAATTGAGGTGATATTCGCGGGTCGAGGGGATGTAGGCCCCCGACATGCGCTCATTCTGGAGCCGCAGCATCATCACCACATCCGCGCCCTCCAGCGCTGCATCGAAATCGGTGAAGGGCGTGACGTGCATCTTATCGATCGCGGCGGGCATCAGCGTCGAGGGGGGCGACGACGCGCACCTCGGCGGCCAATGCCGTTAGCGCAAGGATGTTCGAGCGCGCGACGCGGCTGTGCAGGATGTCGCCACAGATCACCACGCGCTGATGCGCGACGCTGCCCCGGCGCCGTCGGATGGTGAGCGCGTCGAGCAATGCCTGGGTCGGATGCTCATGGCTGCCGTCGCCGGCGTTTAGAACGGGGCAATCGACCTTGTCGGCGATCAGCTGGACCGCGCCCGACGACATGTGCCGGATCACGATGACGTCGGCGCGCATGGCGTTGAGCGTCATCGCGGTGTCGATCAGAGTTTCGCCCTTCTTCACGCTCGATTGCGCCGCGTGCATGTTGACGACATCGGCACCGAGCCGCTTGCCCGCAATCTCGAAGCTCAACAGCGTGCGGGTCGAGTTTTCGAAGAAGGCGTTGATCTGGGTCAGCCCGTCGAGGCGATGGTCGCTGGGCGCGCGGTTGCGGTTCGCCTCGATCCACTGCTCCGCTTCGTCGAGCAGGAACAGGATTTCGTGCGGCTGAAGCCCGGAAATGCCCGTCAGGTGCGCGTGCGGAAACACGGCGCGCCCCTGAATCTGGGCGCCGGGGCGATGATCGATCGGCGGTTGCATTAAAGCTGCCGGTTAGCGGGGCGGGGCGGGGGTGGCAAGCGCCGTCGCCCCGCCGGTCACTGGCCGGGTTGCATCGCCGGGCGCGGCGCGGCTTGTCCCGGGGCGGCCAGCACGGTGTCGTACCAGCGGGCGAGGTCGCCGTGCATCTTCGCCAGCTCGTCGGGGTTGAGATAGACCATGTGCCCCGCCTCGTAATAAGTGAAGGCGATATTCCGCTGGAGCGTCTCATCCAGCAGCATGTGCGAGGCGTCGAACTCCGCACCGAAGAATGCGGTGGCGAAGTCGTAATAGCCGTTGACGAACATCACCTTCAAATAGGGGTTGGTGCGCATCGTCCAGGCGAGGTCGAGGCCGGAATTGGGCGTGGTCTGCGCGTTGCTGCTGCCCGGCGGGCGGTGGCTCCAGTCCCAGGCGAAGCCTGGGCCGCGCGCGGTCATGCGGTAGTTGAGGTCGGTCTTGTAGCCGAGCACGCGGGTCGCATAATCCTGAAACGTCGCGACGAACGCGCCCGAAATCGCGGTCGAGGACGGGTCGTCGCCCGGGCTGTCAGCATTCGCATCGGTCATGTTGAGCGTGTAGCGCGAGTCGAGCCGGCCCACCGCGAGGCGGCGGTCGCGCAGCAACTCGGTCTGGAAATGCTGGAGGTCGATGCGCAGGTCTGCGCGCAGGATGAAGGCTTCGCTGAGGCCGATATAGGCGGCCATCTGGCGCGCGACCGTCTGCTTCTCCGCTGCCGTGATGTTCGACCCCTTGGCCAGAGCCGCGGCATAGGCGCCGGTGGTGAAGCCGCGCACCTCGTCGAGGAACGCCCGGAGGTTCGCCGGGCGGTTGGGCACCCGGTTATGATACCAGGCGGTGGCCGCCATCGTCGGGAACAGGGTCAGGTAATTCTGGTCATAGCCCGACTGGCGCACGCCATAGTTCATGATCGTCGAGAACTGGACCATGCCGTTGATGCTGACCCCCGCTTCCTCCAGCTTTGCCGCGACCACCGGGTTGCGCAGCGTCCCATAGCTTTCGCCGAACAGGATCTTGGGGCTCTGCCAGCGGTTGTTCTTGACGATGTAGCGGGTGATCGCGCGGGCGAAGCCCTCCGCATCCTGATCGACGCCCCAGAAATCCCTGCCGCTCTTTTCGCCCAGCGGCCGCGACCAGCCCGCGCCGATCATGTCGATGAAGACGAGGTCGCTCTTGTCGATCAGCGAATAGGGATTGGGGCCGAAGCCATAGGGGGCGGGGCGGATATATTCGGGGTTGGCGGTGGTGACGCGGACCGGAGCGAAGCTGCCCATGTGGAGCCAGATGGTCGGCGAACCGGGGCCGCCATTGTAGAAGAAGGTGACCGGGCGGTTCCCGCCACCATCCTTGGTGTAGGCGGTGTAGAAATAGCTGGCGCTCGGCTTGCCCTCATCATCGCGGATGGTGAGCGTGCCGGCGGTGGCGGTGTAGGGGATGCGCTGGCCGCTGACGGTGACCGCGCCCTTGCTGACGAACGCCTGTTCTTCGACCAGCGCGCGGGCCTGCGCAGCTTCGGCCTCGGCCTTGAGAGACGGCTTGTCCTGCGCCAGCGCGGGCGCGGCGAGCAGGGTGGCGGCGAGAAGCAACTGGCGCATGATAATCCCCCAGATCCGGAGGCGCGACGCTGCCCGTTCGCGCGCGGCTTCGCAACCGGTTACCCGGTCGCCAGCGCGTCGATCGCTCCTTGCAGGATGTAGCTCGCCGCCAGCTTGTCGACCCGTTCGGCGCGCTTGGCGCGGGAGAGGTCTTCGGCGATCATCTGGCGTTCGACCGCGGCGGTCGACCAGCGTTCGTCCCACAGGAAGATGGGGAGGCCGAGGTCGTCCATGTTGCGGGCAAAGGCGCGGGTCGATTGCGTCCGCGGGGAATCGCTGCCGTCGAGGTTCAGGGGGAGGCCGATCACCAGCCCCTGACCTGCTGCTGCGCGATCAGCGCCACCAGTTCCGCCTTGTCGGCGGTGAACTTGGTGCGCTTGATCAGATGCGCGGGGCTGGCGAAGGACCAGCCCGCGTCGCACAGCGCCGTCCCGATAGTCTTGGTCCCGACATCGAGGCCGAGCAGACGCCCACCATCGGGCAAGGCGGCGCGATAGGCGGCCGGGTCGGTGGTGATCATCCCACCGCTCGCCGCGCGAAGACATCCACCCATGCGCTGCGCCGCGCCCGGTGCACCGCCAGCCGCCGCTCCGCATCGGCGCGGACATTGGCCCAGAACAGCGCATAATCGAACACATGATAGTTGTTGCCGGGCAGGACATATTGACCGCCCACGCCCTCCGGCACCGTCCCGAGCAACAGGATCCCCCGCCCGTCGCAGCGCAGCGTCGTCGCACTCTTCGCCAGCGTCGCGCTGGAGAAATCGGCGGCGGGGACGAGATTGCCGATCTCCGTCGCCGTCGCCGCAGTCGGCGCAGGGGTCCCGGTGACCGGGTTGGTGCAGACCATTTCGGTCCCCTTGCGCGGGGTGCCGGTGAAGCCATTCGAGGCGTCGAAGGTGTCGAGGATCAGCGAGGGATCGGCGGGCTCGGCAAAGCTCTGCCACGACAGGATACAGCCGCTCTGGTCGGCAGCGGTGCATTCGGGCAGGCCCAGCGCGGGCAGATCGGCGGTTTTCGACACCGGCCAGCCGACGACGTATGCCGCAACGATCCGCTTTGCGAGCGGCTTGCCCGCCACGCGGTCGCGGAGCAGCCGGGTGAGGTGGAGCGCGCCCTGGCTGTGTCCGGCAAGGATGATCGGGCGGTCGCCCGCTTCCTTGAGGAACTGGTCGAAGGCGGCGGTGACATCGCGATAAGCGAGGTCGAGCGCCTGTGCAGCGTCCGCCTTGCTGGTCACGAACGCGCCGAACGTTGCCTGACGGTAACGCGGCGCCCAGATCGCGCCTGCGCCGTTGAACGCGCTTGCTTGTCCGCGCAGGAACAGGTTGGCGCGATCATTCGCCTCCTTGTCGTCCAGCGGCGCGTTCCACTTCGCACGGTTGAGGTAGGAGGTCGGGTGGATGAAGAAGACCGCCGCCTCGGGCTTGGCCGCCGGCTTGATCCCCTGCGGCGTCCACAGCGCGGGATTGCCGGGCCGGTCGGGCCGGGCGAGCCACATGTCGGGGCGGGCATAGCTGTCGGCGGGGAGCGCGGCCTGCGATTCGAAGCGGCCGCCCGGGACCATTGCCTGCCGCAGCAGCTCGGCACCCCAGATCCGGTACGCAAAGGTCGCTGCAAGCGCGAGCACGATCAACACCGCCACGATATAGAGGAACTTACGCGCCACTTCGGGCTCTCCATTGTGCAATGCAGCATGACGCGCTGCCGGGCAATCGCTTTCCGTTGCGCGATGGTTGCGAAGGATGCAACCTTGGCGAATGCAATCGAGGGGGCAGGGGATGAACGCAGCGATCGAACCACGGGACGAACGCTGGCCGCTGCTGCCGCCGATCCTGGCCGCGCTCGGGCTGGCGGCGGGGCTGATCGCGCATTGGATCATCGGCACGGGCTATCAGGCAGAGGTGAGCGCGGTGCGACTCGCGCTGCTCAGCTTCGTCAGCGTGTCGGCGATCCTGTTCGGGTTCGTGGTGATCCGCAGCGACCTGATCCGCTCGGCAATCTTCGCACTCGGATGCGGCGCGGTTGCGGCGCTGATCCTCTATTTCAACGGCGCGACATCGGGGTGGAGCGCGACCGAGGGGTGGCGGCTGGTCTGCCTCGCGCTCGCCATCGGCATCGCCGCGCCGCTGTTTCAAGCGGGCCGTGAGGGTGGGTTTCGGCCGCTGTCCTATCCTTTGGCGCACGATCACGCCTGGACCAATGCGGTGCTGTGGTGCCTCAGCTGGGCGTTCGTAGGTGTCGTGCTGTTGCTGGCGTTCCTGCTCGCTGCCCTGTTCGACCTGATCGGGATCGACCTGCTCTCGGATCTGTTGCGAAAGGAGTGGTTCTGGCGACCGCTGGTCGGGCTGGCATTCGGGCTTGGCCTGGCATTGTTGCGTGAACAGCGGCGGATCGTCGGGCTGCTTCAGAATGTCGCGATGCTGGTGCTGGGCGTGCTCGCGCCGGTGCTGGCGGTCGGGCTGGGGCTGTTCCTGCTGGCACTTCCGTTCACCGGATTGCAGCCCTTGTGGGAGGCGACCAAGGCGACCACGCCGATCCTGCTCGCCTGCGCGGTCGGGGCGCTGCTGCTGGTCAATGCGGTGATCGGCAATGGCGACGACGATGCCCCGCGCAACCGCGTGCTCCGCTGGGCGGCGCTGGTGCTGGCGGTGGCGATCCTGCCGCTGGTGGTGATCGCGCAGTTCTCGACCGCGCTGCGCATTGGACAATATGGCTTCACGCCGGAGCGGCTATGGGGCCTGACCTTCGTCATCATCGCGAGCGTGGTGGCGGTCGCCTATCTCGTCAGCGTGATCCGAGGGCGAGGGGCGTGGGCGGAGCGGGTGCGGCCCGCGAACCTGTATCTGGCGATGATCGTGTGCGGCGTCGCGCTGCTCCTGGCGACCCCGCTGGTCAGTTTCAACGCGATCTCGACCCGCGATCAGGTCGCGCGGCTGGAGTCGGGCAAGGTCTCGCCGGAGAAGTTCGACTGGCGGGCGCTGGCGTTCGATTTCGGGGAGCCGGGGCGCCGAGCGCTGGAGCGGTTCAGAACATCGAGCAACGCGGTGATCCGGAAGGGAGCAGCCGAAGCGGCAACGGCCAAGCATCGCTGGGATGCGCCGGACGGTACGCAGGCAACGCGCGAAGAGGCACTCGACAAGACACTTCGCATCCTGCCGGCGGGAGCCCCCTGCCGCCGGAATTGCGCAATGCGATTGCTGAAAGCTGGGAGTGTCGCGAACAACGCTGCACTCTCACATTTCTGTCGGGAGGCAAGGAGGCGGTGCTGCTCACCTATTCGCAACTCAAGCGTGGCGATGGCACGATCGGGCTCTCCACAGGGCGCGTAGAGCGCTACGCGCTCGTAAAGGTAAATGGACCGATCCGGTCGAAACTGGAAATGCTTCAACTGATGCCGCGGCGAATGCGCGCATCGCTGCCGGGCTGGAGTCGGGCCAGATCGAAGTCCGTCCGGTCCAACGCCGTCAGGTCTTCGTCGGCGGTGTGCCGGTGGGCGATCCCTTCGAATAACCCCGCTTGCTGAAACGGGGGCGTCGCTGCTAGGCGCTCCGCATGTCCGTAGATACCGCCACCGTGAAGAAGGTCGCGAGCCTTGCGCGCATCGCGATCAGCGATGCCGACGCCGAGCGGCTCGCGCCTGAGCTCAACAACATCCTCGGCTGGATCGAGCAGCTGGGCGAGGTCGATACCTCGTCCGTCGAGCCGATGACCGCCGTGATCCCCAACACGCTGCGCCTGCGCGATGACGTCGTCAACGACGGCGACATGCGCGACGCGGTGCTGGCCAATGCGCCGCTCGCCGAGCATGGCTTTTTCACCGTGCCCAAGGTGATCGAATAATGACCGACCTCACCAATTTCGGCGTCGCCGCGCTGCGCGACGGCATCCGCACGGGCGAATTTTCCGCGCGCGAAGTCGCCGACGCATTCATTGTCAAGGTGAGCGCGGCCAAGGCGCTCAACGCCTTCATCGTCGAAACCCCCGAGCACGCGCTGGCCGCAGCGCGTGAGGCCGACGCCGCGCGTGCCGCTGGCGAGACGCTCAAGCCGCTGGCCGGCGTGCCGATCGGCATGAAGGACCTGTTCTGCACCAAGGGCGTGCAGACCACCGCCGCCAGCCATATGCTGGAGGGTTCAAGCCGGTCTATGAATCGACCGTCTCGCAGAAATTGTGGGACGCGGGCGCGGGCATGCTGGGCAAGCTGAACCTCGACCAGTTCGCGATGGGATCGTCGAACGAGACCAGCTATTTTGGCAATGTGATCAGCCCGTGGCGGCGCAAGGATGGCGGCAATGCCCCGCTCGCGCCCGGCGGTTCGTCGGGCGGCAGCTCGGCGGCGATCAGTGCGCGGCTCGTGCCCGCGGCGACCGGCACCGATACCGGCGGCTCGATCCGCCAGCCTGCGGCCTTCACCGGCATTTCGGGCATCAAGCCGACCTATGGCCGCTGCTCGCGCTGGGGCGTGGTGGCGTTCGCCTCCTCGCTCGATCAGGCCGGACCGATGGCGCGCGACGTGCGCGACTGCGCGATCATGCTGGAGGCGATGGCGGGCTTCGACGCGAAGGACGCGACATCGCTCAAGCTCGACGTGCCGAAGTGGGAGCAGGGGCTGAACCCCGATCTGCGCGGCAAGAAGGTCGGCATTCCCAAGGAATATCGCGTCGACGGCATGCCCGAGGAGATCGAGGCGCTGTGGCAGCAGGGCATCGACTGGCTGAAGGATGCGGGGGCGGAGATCGTCGAGGTCTCGCTGCCGCATACCAAATACGCGCTGCCGGCCTATTACATCATCGCCCCGGCCGAGGCGTCGTCCAACCTCGCCCGCTATGACGGCGTGCGTTATGGCTTGCGCGACCTGCCCGATGGGGCGGGGTTGCAGGACATGTATGCCGCGACCCGCGCTGCGGGCTTCGGCCCGGAGGTGCAGCGCCGCATCCTGATCGGCACCTATGTGCTTTCGGCGGGCTTCTACGACGCTTATTACACCCAGGCGCAGAAGGTCCGCACGCTGATCGCGCGCGATTTCGAGCGGGCGTGGTTGCAGTGCGACCTGCTGCTGACTCCGACCGCGCCGAGCGCGGCGTTCGCGCTGGGCGAGAAGTCGGCCGATCCGCTGGCGATGTATTTGAACGACGTCTTTACCGTGCCGTCCTCGCTGGCGGGCATCCCGGCGATGTCGGTGCCGGGCGGGCTGGACAAGGACGGGCTGCCGCTGGGGCTGCAGATCATCGGCAAGCCGCTGGACGAGCAGGGCGTGCTGAACGCGAGCCTCGCGCTCGAGCAGCGCGCCGGGTTCACCGCGCGGCCGGATCAGTGGTGGTGAGTGCGTTTGACGGGCTTGTAAAAGGGCTCAGCTATCTATTTGAATTTCTCGCCGAGCCGCGCAGAGGATCGAAGCCAGCATTGTCCGAGCGAGATTGGCAACGTCAGCACGATGCGCTGCGTCGAGAAACCGAAGAGCTGAAGAAATGACTGAAGCAGCATACCGCATCAAAGGCGAAACCGGTGAGTGGGAGGTCGTGATCGGCCTTGAGGTCCACGCGCAGGTCACGTCCAACGCCAAGTTGTTTTCGGGCGCCGCGACCGCGTTCGGGGCGGAGCCGAATACGCAGGTCAGCCTGGTCGATGCAGCAATGCCGGGCATGCTGCCGGTGCCCAATGTCGAGTGCATCCGTCAGGCGGTGCGCACCGGCATGGCGATCGACGCGCAGATCAACAAATGGTCGCGCTTCGACCGCAAGAACTACTTCTACGCCGATCTGCCACAGGGCTATCAGATCAGCCAGCTCTACCACCCGTTGGTGGGCGAGGGCGCGATCGAGATCGACGTCGACGGCGAGACCAAGGTCATCGGCGTCGAGCGCATCCACGTCGAGCAGGACGCCGGCAAGCTGATGCACGACCAGCATCCGCGCCTGTCCTATGTCGACCTCAACCGCAGCGGCGTCGCGCTGATGGAAATCGTGTCGAAGCCCGACATGCGCTCGCCCGCCGAGGCTGGGGCGTATCTCGCCAAGTTGCGTTCGATCCTGCGCTATGTCGGCTCGTGCGACGGCAATATGGACCAGGGCTCGATGCGCGCCGACGTCAACGTCTCTGTGCGCAAGCCCGGCGCCGAATTCGGCACGCGGACCGAGACCAAGAACGTCAATTCGGTCCGCTTCGTCATGCAGACGGTGGAGATCGAGGCGAAGCGCCAGATCGAAGTGCTGGAGAGCGGCGGCAAGATCGTGCAGGAAACCCGCCTGTTCGACCCCGATCGCGGCGAGACCCGGTCGATGCGGTCGAAGGAAGACGCGCATGACTATCGCTACTTCCCCGATCCCGACCTGCTCCCGCTGGAGCTGGACGATGCGTTTCTGGAGGAATGTCGCGCCTCGCTGCCCGAACTGCCCGACGCCAAGCGCGCGCGCTACATCGCGGCGGGGGTGACGCCCTATAATGCCGGCGTGCTGACCGCAGAGGTCGAAACCGCGCGTTACTTCGACGCGCTGCTCGATGCCGGCGCAAAGGGCGCGGCGGCGTCGAACTGGGTGACGTCGGAGCTGTTCGGCGCGCTCAACAAGCTGGGCAAGAGCATCGAGGAATCGCCGGTTTCGGCGGCACAGGCCGCCGAGCTGCTCGGCCTGGTCGCTGACGGCACCATCTCGGGCAGCCTTGCCAAGCAGGTGTTCGAGATCATGCTCGAAACCGGCGACAGCCCGGGCAAGATCGTCGAGGAACGCGGCCTCAAGCAGACCAGCGACACTGGCGCGATCGAGGCGGTTATCGCTGAAGTGCTGGCCAAGAACCCCGGCCAGCTAGAGCAGTATCGCGGCGGCAAGGAGGCGCTGTTCGGCTTCTTCGTCGGCCAGACGATGAAGGCGATGGGCGGCAAGGCCAATCCGGGCGTGGTCAATGACCTGCTGAAAAAGGCGCTGGCGGGCTAAGGATCAGTCCGGGGGGTGGGGGTACCCCCGGTTTCCCGTCTGATCCTTGAGGATGATCATCGGGCGTGACGCCGCCCTGCTTGTTCGGCTGGGTGCGGTTTTCGTCGGGCATCGGACGTCTCCTATTGAGCGGTGTCGTCCTGGTTCTTGATGACGCCGCCAGTGCCGCCGACGGCTCCGTCCACACCGTCCGGGGGTGTGTCGTCCTGCACATTCTCGATATCGCGGTTGGTATCATCGACTGCGCGCTCAAGATCACTGCGGCGGTCGTGATCGGCTTCGGGCGGGCTGTCAGGATGCGGGTCGCGGTCGGTCATCTTCATTCTCCTTGCCCACCCCAACGATCGGAAACGCCGCGCGGCTCCATCAAAGCGGCTTGTCTGCCGCATCGCGCGCGATAGGCTGCGCAGCGGGGGCGGTCTGCGCGCGATTCGTGTCGGCAAACCGCTGAAAATAGGGGTGTTTGAATGATGGAAGCAGGTTGGGCTCGGCGCGCATGCGCCGCGCTGACGGCGGTTGCGCTGACCTTGCCGGGGGGCGTGGTGGCGCAGGAAACGGCGGGAACGGTCTATCTCGACGATAGCGGATCGCCATTCGGGAAGGCGCCGGAGGAAGCGGGCGACGCGGCGAAGGTGACGATGCCGAAGCTGGACTTTACGCCGTCGCCCACCGATCCTTCGAACTACGACAAATATTATTACTTTGTTCGCGCCGACACGGATTTTGAGACGGCTTATGCCGATATCGTCGAGTGCGATGGCTATGCGCGCGGTCTGGCGAGCGGGATCAGCTACACTCAAGTCCCTTACCCCTATGCCGGAACGATGGCCGGAGCCGTGGGCGGGGCGATCGGCAGCGCGATGGCGATGGCGATCTTCGGTTCGGCGGAAAAGCGCCGCCTGCGCCGCGTGAACATGCGCCAGTGCATGAATTTCAAGGGCTATCAGCGCCATGGCCTGTCGAAGGACCTGTGGCAGGAGTTCCATTTCGAAGAAGGGCTTTCGGACATGCCCGAGACGAGGCGTTTCGCTTATCTCAAGCAACAGGCGCTGGTCGCCGCGACAGCAAAGCCCGAGAGCAAGGAATTGGGGCTGTGAAGGCGCTGTTCATGTCCGCTGCGCTTGCCGCGGTGCTGGCTGCTCCCTCTGCGCTCGCTGCGAAGAAAGAGAAGGTGGTGTTCGTCGAGGCGAGTGCGGTCGCCGACAAACCCGTCGTGACGCTCGACACGACCAAAGCCTATGTCATGCTGCGCTCGGACATTGCCGTTCCGCTCCATCTGATGCGGGTTCCGGACGCAGAGGACCAGGCCAAAGTACGACCAGCTGCGCGCCGATTCCTTGACCGAGGCAAAGGAGAAATATGTCCGCAAGGCACGCAACTACGAGCGCGACATGGCTTCTTGGGAGAAATACCCCAAAGGGTCGGCACGCCCGCCCAAACCGGAAAAGCCGGTGGAGCCGACTGATGGGAATTTCGAGTTTGTCCCGTTTGGGCTGATGACCGGGGTGTCGATCGGCCCGCTGTTCCGCTTTTCGAAAGGATCGGGCGGGGACAAGGTCTCGACCTACGTTCATCAGCTCACGCCCGGCACGTACCGCATCTATGGGATGATGAGTGTGGTGCCTGGCGGCGGTGCCTTTGGCAGCTGCTTTTGCATGGGTAGTGTCAAATTCGAGGTGAAGGCGGGTGAGATCACCGATCTCGGCCGCTTCGTTGCGCGCGAATTGCCGAAGCGCGACAGCTCCGACAATGCGATGCCGATGCCGCTAGGGGTCGAATATCGCTTGCCGGTGGCGGGGGAGGCTGCCGACTCTCGACTAGCGGCGCTGCCAGTGCGCCCCGCCAAGCTGAAGCCCGTGGGCAAGCTGCCCAATTACTTCGGTATGACCATAGACCGGTTTCCGGCCACCGCTGGCGTCATCCGTTACGACCGCGACAAGATTGTAGACCTGACCGCAGGAAACTGATCTGCCGGTCAGGCGCGCTCACGCCACCGGCTGAACCGGTGTCGTCGGCGGGTCGCCGCCTGGCTGGGGGGCGGGGATGTCGATGTCGGGGGCGGGGGCTGGATCTCCGGCGTGACCGGGCCGGGCTGGCCCGGTTGTGGCATCGGGGGTGCCTCGGGCGGGGGGATTGAGGGCTGGGCGGGGATCGGCGGTTCGACGGGCATTTTGGCTCTCCTGTTTCCGGTCGAACGTTTCGCCCATGCTTTGGTTCAGCGGGCTAAAGGAATTGTGCGCCGCAGCATCTGGCGCAGCGGCACGCGATTGCATAGAACTGAACCATGCGGATCGCGATCATCGACACGAGTTCAACGCGCGCCGCGATCATTTCCGACGGGTTGCGGGAGGCGGGACTTGTCGATCTCGTCCTCATCGATCCTGCCGGGCCGCTTGCGGCGCAGATCGAGGCGGCGCGGCCCGAAGTCGTTCTGATCAATCTCGAAAACCCCAGCCGCGACCAGCTAGAGGACTGTTTCGCGATGTCGCGCGCGCTCGACCGGCCGATCGCGATGTTCGTCGATCAGAGCGATGCCGAGGCGACCGGCGCGGCGATCGATGCGGGGGTCAGCGCCTATGTCGTCGACGGGCTGTCGAAACAGCGGATCAAGCCGGTAATCGACCTGGCGGTGCGGAGGTTTCAGGCGTTTTCGCGGCTCCAGCGCGAACTCGACGCGGCGAAGAACGCGCTCGCCGAACGCGCGACGATCGACCGTGCCAAGGCAATCTTGATGAAGAAGCGCGGGATCGACGAGCCCGCCGCCTATGCGCTGCTGCGCGGACAGGCGATGCGGACGAGCCGCCGGATCGTGGAGATCGCGGAGGCGATCGTCACTGCCGAGGCGCTGATGGGGGGATTTGCCGTGAGCGACGAGACGATGCGGATCGGCTTTTTGCCGTTGGTCGATGCGGCGCTCCCGATCCTGGCGCACGAACTGGGCTTTGCCGAGGAACAGGGGCTGCGGCTGGAACTGGTCCGCGACATGACCTGGGCGACGGTACGTGACCGGCTGCTCTATGGCCATACCGATGCCGCGCACATGGTCGCGCCGCTCGCCATTGCCACTGCGCTGGGGCGCGGGCGGCCGGCGGTGCCGATGGCGGTGCCGTTCGTGCTGGGGCTCAACGGCAATGCGGTGACTTTCTCGACTGCGCTGGCGGATGCGGTCGGGCTGGGCGAGTCGCTGGGCGATCCGGTCACGATCGGGCGCGCGCTCAAGCAGGTGGCGGGTAAGCGCCGGCTGCGCTTTGGCGTCGTCCACCGCTATTCGAGCCATAACTATATGCTCCGCTATTGGCTGGCCGGGGTGGGCATTCGCCCCGATGTCGATGTCGATATCGTCGTGACCAGCCCGCCCTTTGCCGCCGATGCGCTGGCGGCGGGAGAGGTCGACGGCATCTGCGTCGGCGAGCCGTGGAATTCGATCGCGGTCGATCGCGGGGTAGGGCGGATCGCGCTTGCGACGGCGCAGATCTGGCGGCGCGGGGTAGAGAAGGTGCTGGCGATGCGCAGCGCGGTGGCGGAGGAGCGGCACGATGCGGTGCAGCGGCTGATCCGTGCGCTGCATGCCGCAGCGGCGCATTTCGTCGATCCGGCCAATGCCGAGGCGAATGCCGCGATCCTCGCGCGCAGCGACTACCTCGATGCGTCGCCCGACGCGGTGCTGCGCGCGATCACCGATCGGTTGCGGCTGACCCCGGGGGCGAGCCGGTCCATTATCCCGATTTCATGTTCCAGTATCGCGAGGCGGCGAACTTTCCGTGGCGCAGCCAGGCGGCGTGGCTCTACGCGCAGATGACGCGGTGGGACGGGGTGGCGTATTCGGATGCCGACGCGGTAACCGCGACCGATGTGTTCCGCCCGGACCTGTACCGTGAGGCGCTGGCTGGATCGGGTGCGCCGCTGCCTGGAGCGAGTTCGAAGCTGGAAGGCGGGCTCGATTCGCCGATCGGCGTTGGCTCGGTGCAGGGGCGGCTGACCCTGGGTGCCGACCGATTTTTCGACGGAAGGTCGTTCGATCCCGAGGACATCGCAGGATATCTCGCCAGCCTGCCGTGACGCGCTGCACCTAAAAATATTGCACCTGCGAAGATTAGGCTTGCGTGAGCCAAGCAAATCAGGCAGCTTTCTGTCTGTCCGGCGACGACGCTGGAAAGATTGATGCGTGTCGCTGCCAACGGGGGGGAGCGGATCGCAACAGGCCGGGGCACAAGCTCCTTCAACCTCAACAGGCAACGAAGCCGCCAGGACGCGCCCTTATGGCCGCCGTTCTGGCGGCTTTTTCGTGCCGGTCGCATTCGGGGACTGAGACGATGGCAACCGCATATCTGGACGCACAGCCGTCCGCGACGAAATCCAATTTCTGGTCGAGCGGGCATACGCCGACACTGATTGCGGCGTTTCTCTATTTCGACCTCGCCTTCATGGTCTGGGTAATCCTTGGGCCGCTCGCGCCCGAAATTTCCAAGACGCTGGCGCTGACCCCGGCTGAGAAGGGGCTGATGGTCGCGGTGCCGACGCTGGCCGGGGCGCTGTTGCGCGTGGTCAACGGGCTGCTGGTCGACCGCATCGGGCCGAAAAATTCGGGGACGATCAGCCAGATCATCGTCATCGTCGGCCTCTTCACCGCCTGGGCGATGGGCGTAACCAGCTTTGCCGGCACGCTCGCACTCGGCGTCATCCTCGGCTTTGCGGGAGCGAGCTTCGCAATCGCGTTGCCGCTCGCCAGCCGCTGGTATCCGCCCGAGCATCAGGGCAAGGCGATGGGCCTTGCCGGCATGGGCAATTCGGGCACCGTGCTCGCCGCCTTGTTCGCGCCGGGCCTCGCCAAGATCTTTGGCTGGAACGACGTGCTGGGCCTTGCCTGCATCCCGCTGACGCTGGTGCTGATCGCCTATGTCTTCATGGCGAAGGACGCGCCGGGTCGCCCTGCCGCGAAGTCGCTCAAGGATTATTTCCAACCGCTCAAGACCGCCGACAGCTGGTGGCTGATGGGCTTCTACTCGGTGACGTTCGGCGGGTTCGTCGGGCTTGCCGCCAGCCTGCCGATCTACTTCACCGACCAGTTCGGGCTGACCACGATCCAGGCGGGCTATGCCACGGCGGCGTGCGTGTTCGCGGGCTCGCTGGTGCGGCCGATGGGCGGCGCGCTGGCCGATGCGATCGGCGGGGTGAAGGCGCTTACGGGCGTGTTCATCCTCGCCGCCTTTGCGCTTGCCGGGGTGGCGATCGCGGACAATTTCGTCACCGCGCTGATGCTGTTCGTGATCGGGATGCTCGCGCTCGGCACCGGCAACGGGTCGGTTTTCCAGCTGGTGCCGCAGCGTTTCTCGGCAGAGATCGGCGTGATGACCGGGCTGGTCGGCATGGCGGGCGGCGTCGGCGGCTTCTACCTCGCTTCCTCGCTGGGCCTCGCCAAGCAGTGGACCGGGAGCTTCTCGCCCGGCTTCCTGATCTTTGCGGGGCTGGCGATCGTCGCACTGGGTGGGCTGATGCTGGTCAAGGCCAAGTGGCGCGCCACCTGGGGTACCGCTGCCGGCGTGCGGATCTGATCCGATGCAGCGGCTCCTTCCCCTCATCGGGCTGGTGGCGGCAACGCCCGCCACCGCCCAGACCCTGACCCTCAAGCCCCTGATCGACGCGCGGCTGCGCTATGAACAGGTCGAACAGGACGGCCTGACCCTGGATGCCGAAGCGGTAACGCTGCGGGTCCGCGCGGGGGTTCAGGCAG
The DNA here is from genome assembly GCF_024700005.1 of Sphingomonas sp. J344. Classification (NCBI taxonomy): domain Bacteria; kingdom Pseudomonadati; phylum Pseudomonadota; class Alphaproteobacteria; order Sphingomonadales; family Sphingomonadaceae; genus Sphingomonas; species Sphingomonas sp. J344. The sequence goes on from NZ_JAJONB010000001.1 coordinate 3,095,979, forward strand.
GCCATGGCCCGCTGACCGCAATCATCGAGGCGCAGGGCAATCTCGCCATCGTCGATGATCGCTTCGACGGGCTCTCCGGATCGGCGGCGCGACCCCTGATCGCCGATCCGGAGAATGTGGCGATCCACCGGGCGCAGCTCGCGCTCAAGCTGCCGGTGGTCACGCTGACCGCCGGGCGCCAGCGGATTACGCTCGATGACGAGCGGTTCGTCGGCGCGGTCGGGTTTCGCCAGAATGGCCAGAGCTTCGACGCGGTGCGCGCCGAGGTGACCCCGGTGAAGGGCCTCAAGGCCGACCTTGCCTATGCGTGGAGCGTGCGGACGATCTGGGGCATCGACGGGACCGGGGCGCGGCAGCGCGCGGTGGGCGGCGACAATGTTTTCGCCAACCTGTCCTGGACGAGCCCCGTCGGGACGGTCACCGGCTTTGGATACTGGGTCGATCAGGATGAGGCGGCGGTTCAGGGCTTTCGCCTGTCGAGCCGGACGCTCGGCGCGCGGCTGGCGGGGACTCGGAAACTGGGCAAGGCGAAGCTCGCCTATCAGTTCAGCCATGCACGCCAGTCGGACATGGGCCGCAATCCCAACAGCTACGAGGCTGGTTACTGGCTCGCCGATGTGTCGGTGGACCTCAACGGGCCGAAGCTGGGGGCGGGCTATGAGGTGCTCGGTGCCGATAATGGCGTCGCGCTGACCAGCTTCCAGTTCCCGCTCGGCACCAATTTCAAGTTCCAGGGCTGGGCGGACAAGTTCCTGACCACCCCGGCCGATGGTTTGCGCGACCTGTATGTGAATGCGGGCTGGAGCTGGAAGGCGGTCGGCCCGGCCAGGGCGGTGACGCTACAGGCGGTGTGGCACCGCTACGAAAGCGACCGGCTCAACCGGTCCTATGGGGACGAACTCAACCTGCTTGCCTCGGCCAAGCTCGGCAAGACCACCGCGTCGGTGCGCTACGCCGATTACCGCGCCGACGGCTTTGCCACCGACACGCGCAAATTCTGGCTGCAACTGGACTGGACGATCTGATGGAATTGCAACGTATCGAGCGTGCGGAGGGCGATATGCGCGAGCATCTCGTCGTGATCGGCAACGGCATGGCCGGATGCCGCGCGGTCGAGGAAATCCTGGCGCGCGACCCGACCCGCTATCGCGTCACCATCTTCGGCGCAGAGCCGCGGGTGAACTACAACCGCATCATGCTCTCCCCGGTTCTGGCAGGGGAGAAAGCGTTCGACGACATCGTGATCAACGGTGCCGACTGGTATGCCGAGCATGGCATCGACCTGATCGCCGGTGACCCGGTGATCGCGATCGACCGCGCAGAGAAAACGGTGACGTCGCGTCGGGGCGTCACGACCGGCTATGACAAGCTGTTGATCGCGACCGGGAGTGACCCCTTCATCATCCCGGTGCCGGGGCACCAGCTACCCGGCGTGATCGCGTTTCGCGACATGGACGATGTCGGCGCGATGCTCGCCGCCGCCGAGAAAGGCGGGAGCGCGGTGGTGATCGGCGGCGGGCTGTTGGGGCTGGAGGCGGCGCATGGCCTGAGTCTGCGCGGCATGAAGGTGACGGTGCTGCACCTGATGCCGACGCTGATGGAGCGCCAGCTCGACGAGGCGGCGGGGTGGCTGCTCAAACAGGCGCTGGAGGCGCGCGGCCAGGTGATCCTGACTGGCGCGGATACTGCCGAGATTGTTGGCGACGGCAAGGTCGAGGGCGTGGTCCTGAAGGACGGGACGCGGATCGCCGCCGATCTGGTGGTGATGGCGGTCGGCATCCGCCCCTCCACCGGCCTAGCCCGCGCGGCGGGGCTGGAGGTCGGACGCGGGATCAAGGTCGACGATCACATGGTGACCTCCGACCCCGATGTCCTCGCGGTCGGCGAGTGCGTCGAGCATGACGGCAATGTCTATGGCCTGGTCGCGCCGCTGTGGGACATGTGCCGCAGCCTGGCCGATCACATGACGGGCAGCCCTAACGGCTATCGCGGGTCGGTCACCTCGACCAAGCTCAAGGTGTCGGGGATCGACGTGTTCTCGGCGGGGGATTTCTCGGGCGGGGACGGGTGCGAGGATATCGTGATGCGCGACGCGGCGCGCGGCATCTACAAGCGCGTGGTGGTCAAGGACGACCGCATCGTCGGCGCGGTGCTGTATGGCGATACCGCCGACGGCAATTGGTATTTCGACCTGTTGAAGAAGCAGGAGAGCGTCGCGGACGTCCGCGACCTGCTGATCTTCGGTCAGGCCTTCGCCCAGGGAGGGGGCGCGGCGGACCCTAAGGCGGCCGTTGCGGCGCTTTCCGACGATGCGGAAATCTGCGGCTGCAACGGCGTGACCATGGGACAGGTTGTGTCATGCATCGCCAAGGGGTCGCACAGCCTCGATGCGGTGCGCGCCACCTGCAAGGCGTCGGCGAGCTGCGGTTCGTGCACCGGACTGGTCGAGAGCATCCTTGCGTTGACGCTTGGCGATGAGGTTCAGGTCGGTGCGAAGACGATGTGCAATTGCACAAGCTTTGGCCATGACGATGTCCGCCGCGAGATCGTCGCACAGGACATGCGCTCGATCCCGGAGGTGATGCAGAAGCTGCACTGGAGCACGCCGGATGGCTGCTCATCGTGCCGCCCAGCGCTCAACTATTATCTGCTCTGCGCGCTACCGGGCGTCTATGTCGACGATCAGCAGAGCCGCTTCGTCAACGAGCGGATGCACGCCAATATCCAGAAGGACGGCACCTATTCGGTCGTCCCGCGCATGTGGGGTGGCCTGACCAATCCGACCGAGCTGCGCGCGATTGCGGACGTGGTCGAAAAGTACAACGCCCCGATGGTCAAGGTGACCGGTGGCCAGCGGCTCGATATCTTCGGGATCAGGAAAGAGGACCTGCCCGCAGTCTGGGCCGACCTCAACGCCGCGGGCATGGTCAGCGGCCATGCCTATGGCAAGTCGCTGCGCACGGTGAAGACGTGCGTCGGCTCCGAATGGTGCCGCTTCGGCACGCAGGATTCGACTGGCCTTGGCGTCAAGATCGAGCGGGCAACCTGGGGGTCGTGGATGCCGCACAAGTTCAAGATCGCGGTCAGCGGCTGCCCGCGCAACTGCGCCGAAGCGACGATCAAGGATTTCGGCGTGGTGTGTGTCGACAGCGGCTACGAGCTTCACGTCGGCGGCAACGGCGGCATCCATGTCCGCGCCACCGACCTGCTGTGCAAGGTCGCAACCGAGGCCGAGGCGATCGAGCATTGCGCCGCCTTCATCCAGCTCTACCGCGAGGAAGCGCGCTATCTCGAGCGCACCGCGCCGTGGATCGAGCGGGTCGGGGTCGAGTATGTCCGGTCCCGGCTGCTCGACGACGAACAGGTTCGCGCGGACCTCGCCGCGCGCTTCTTCCACTCGCAGAGCTTTTCGCAGGACGACCCCTGGGCGCAGCGCGCGCAGGGTGCCGAGCGCGAGCATCACGCGCCGATGGCGCGCTTCACCCCGGTTGGAGAGATGGCATGACCACCGCAGAGTGGCTCGATATCGGCTGGCTGAACGAAATCCCGGTGCGCGGCAGCCGTACGGTGCAGGTCGAGGGCGGCGGCGATATCGCGATCTTCCGCACCGGCGAGAATATGGTGTTCGCGCTGCTCGACCGCTGTCCCCATAAACATGGGCGGCTCAGCCAGGGCATCGTTCATGGCGGCGCGGTGGCGTGCCCGCTGCATAACTGGCGCATCTCGCTGACCACAGGCGAAGCGCTGGGTGAGGACAAGGGTTGCACCCCTACTGTGCCGGTCAAGATCAGTGCCGGGCGGGTACTGATCTGCCGCGCGAGCACGCTGAAGGCGGCCGCCTGATGCCCGAAGCGGTCCGCACCACCTGCGCCTATTGCGGGGTCGGCTGCGGGATCCGCGCGACCGTCACGGGCGAGCGGGCGGTGCAGATCGAGGGCGATCCCGACCATCCCGCCAATCGCGGGCGGCTGTGTTCGAAGGGCACGCATCTGGGCGAGACGGTCGGGCTGGAGGGGCGGCTGCTCCACCCGATGATCGGCCTTAAGCGCGCAAGCTGGGAAAAGGCGCTGAACCTCGTCGCCAAACGCTTCCGCGACACGATCGCGCGGCATGGGCCGGGCAGCGTCGCCTTCTACGTCTCTGGCCAGTTGCTGACCGAGGACTATTACGTCGCCAACAAGCTGATGAAGGGGTTCATCGGCACGGCGAACATCGACACCAATTCGCGGCTGTGCATGTCGAGCGCGGTGGCGGGGCACAACCGCGCGTTCGGCGAGGATGTCGTGCCCGCCAGCTATGACGATCTCGACGCCGCCGATCTGATCGTGCTGGTGGGCAGCAACACCGCATGGTGTCACCCGATCGTCTATCAGCGCATCGCCGCACGGCGCGAGGCTGGGGCGAAGTTGGTGGTGATCGACCCGCGCCGGACCGAGACTGCCGAGGGTGCCGACCTGCACCTCGCGATCCGGCCGGGCAGCGACGTCGCGCTGATGAACGGGCTGCTGCACTGGTGCCGCGAGGCGGGCGCGATCGACGCGGCATATCTCGCTGCGCATGTCGCGACGCCGGAGAATTTCTGGGACGAGGTAGGAGAGGGGAGTGACCTGTGGTCGGTGGCGCGCGTCTGTGACGTGCCGCCATCAGACCTCAGGCGCTTCTTCGAGCTGTTCGCCGCGACGCCGCGCACGGTGACGATGTTCAGCCAGGGGGTGAACCAGTCGCTGAACGGCACCGATCAGGTCAACGCGATCCTCAACGTCCATCTGACGACAGGACGGATCGGCAAGCCGGGTGCCGCGCCGTTCTCGATCACTGGCCAGCCCAATGCGATGGGCGGGCGTGAGGTAGGGGGGCTCGCCTCCACCCTCGCCGCGCACATGGACTTCGCGCCGGAGAACCGCGACCTCGTCCAGCGCTTCTGGGCCTCGCCGGCGATGGCGGAGAAGCCGGGACTGAAGGCGGTGGACCTGTTCCGCGCGATCGAGGAAAGGCGGATCAAGGCGCTGTGGATCATGGCGACCAATCCCGCCGTATCGATGCCCGATGCAGGCCGCGTGCGCGAGGCGATGGCCGCCTGTCCCTTTGTCGTGGTCAGCGACGTGATGGAGCGCACCGACAGCGTCGACTACGCCCATGTCCGCCTGCCCGCCGCCGCATGGGGCGAGAAGGACGGAACCGTCACCAACAGCGACCGCACGATCAGCCGCCAGCGCGCGCTGTTTCCGCTGCCCGGTGAGGCCAAGCCCGACTGGTGGATCGTGAAAGAGGTCGCGCGGCGGATGGGGTGGAAGACCGCCTTTGCCTATGACCGCCCCGCCGAGATCTGGCGCGAGCATTGCCGCCTCTCGACCTATGGCAATGACGGCAAGCGCCTGTTCGCGCTGCCCGATGGCGGGGCCGGGGGGCAACGCCGCCTACGACGCGATGACACCGTTCCGTTGGGGCGGCGTGCCGTTCGCCGATGGCCGTTTCTCGACGCCGGACGGGCGCGCACGGCTGGTCAGCGTGACGCAGAGGGCGATCCCCGCGCCGCTGCGCGACTGGCCGATGACGCTCAACACCGGGCGCTATCGCGACCAATGGCACACGATGACCCGTACTGGCCTGTCGCCGAAATTGGCGCGCCACCGCGAGGAGCCGCTGGTCGAGGTACATCATGAGGATGCCGCCGAGTTGGGGCTGACCGATGGCGGCCTGGCGCGGGTCGCGACGCCGCAAGGGGACAGTATCTTCCGCGTTTCGCTGACCGATGCGCAGCGGCGCGGCGAGCTGTTCACGCCGATCCACTGGACCGACCGGACCTCCACCGGTGGGCGGACCGGGCTGCTCCCGCGTCCGCTCACCGATCCGCATTCGGGCCAGCCGGGGTTCAAATCGACGCCGGCGAAGATTGAGCCGGTGGCGACCGAATGGCGTGGCTTCCTGATCCTTTCCGGCGAGTTGGCCGCGCCGCCGCGCTGCCTGTGGGCGACGCGGGTGGCGGTCCCGCAGGGCAGCTTGTGGGAGTTGGCGGGCAATGGCGACACAGCACGGATCGAGGCGCTGCTGCCGCGCGGCGAGCGCGTCGAGGCGTTCGATGCCGCGCGCGGCACGCGGCGGATTGCCGTGCTCGACACGGGCAAGCTCGCGGCGGTGCTGTTCGTCACCCGCACCGGCGAGCTGCCGTCGCGCGACTGGCTGATCGCACAGCTGGCCGAGGAACGTGCCGCGCCGACCCTGCTCGCCGGGCGCGCGCCGGGGGCGCAGCCCGATCGCGGCGCGGTGATCTGCGCCTGTTTCGATGTCGGGCTCAACACCATCGTCGCGGCGATCCGCGACCGGGGGGCTGGCCGATGTCGCCGCGATCGGCGGCGCGTTGCAGGCCGGAACCAATTGCGGATCGTGCCGCCCGGCGCTCGCCCGCATCCTTTCGGAGGTAACGTCCGATGCAGCATGACGATTTTCCAGCGGGCAGCGTATGGCTGGTGGGTGCAGGGCCGGGCGATCCCGATCTGCTGACGCGCAAGGCCGTGCGGCTGATCGCGGCGGCGGACATCGTCTATTATGACGCGCTGGTCGGGCCGGGCGTGCTCGACCTGATCCCCGCCGGGGTCGAACGGGTCAGCGTCGGCAAGCGCGCCGGGCTGCATTCGAAGGATCAGGGGAGCATCGACGCGCTGCTGGTCGCCGCCGCGCGTGCGGGGCGGCGGGTGGTGCGCCTCAAAGGCGGCGATCCGTCGATGTTCGGGCGATCAGCGGAGGAAATGGCCGCGCTGCGCGATGCAGGGTGCATCGTGCAAGTTTGCCCCGGCGTCACTGCGGCGAGCGCGGCGGCGGCATCTGCCGGTGTGTCGCTGTCGCTGCGCGGGATGGCGCGCGAGGTGCGATTCGTGACCGCGCACAGCCGCAACGGCACCGCGCTCGATCTGGATTGGGCCTCGCTCGCCAGTCCGGGCGCAACGCTCGCTTTCTATATGGGGCGCGGCGCGGCGGGGGGAGATTGCGCGGCGGTTGATAGGCGCAGGGCTCGACCGCACGACCCCGGTGCTGATCGCGTGCAATGTCAGCCTGACGGATGAAAAGCGGCTGGCGACCCGGCTCGATCTGCTCGACATCGCCACCCGTGCCTTTGCGGAGGACGCACCGACGCTGATCCTGATTGGCGAAGCGGTGGGCGGTGCGGGCGTCGCGCGGGTCATCGAGGAAGCGGTGTATGGCGCGGATGGCTGAGATCACTGCCTGCGCCGCGACGCTCGATTTCGACGCGGCACAGGCGATCCTTGCGGCGCACGCGTTGCCGTTGGGGAGCGAGACCGTCGCGCTTGCGGATGCGGCCGGGCGGGTGCTCGCCGATCCGGTGGTCACACGGATTTCCGCGCCGCGCTGGGATTGTGCGGCGATGGACGGCTATGCGGTGCGGAGCGCCGATCTGGCCGACGACACGCCGCTGCGCGTCGCTGGCACGCGCTACGCAGGTGCAGCGGCGGACGGGCGGCTCGCGCCGGGTGAGGCGATGCGGGTGATGACCGGCGCGCCGCTGCCCGATGGGGCGGATCGCGTGGTGATGGTCGAGCGCAGCGCAGCGAGCGGGGCGCTGGTGCGGCTTTCGCCCCCGGGCGGGAGAGCGGGCGCATGTGCGCCGGGTGGGAGAGGATTTCGCGGTCGGGACGCCGGTCGTGCCGCGCGGCACCCTGCTCGAGCCGGGCGCTTTGGTGGCGGTCGCTGCGGCGGATGTCGGCGCGGTCAGCGCCTGGCGGCGTCCGCGCGTGCGGCTGCTGGCGGCCGGGGACGAGATCGTCGCGCCGGGAAATGCTGTGGCAACGCGCCATGCCATCCCCGACAGCCTGTCGATCGCGCTCGCCGCCTTTGCGCGCGGCTGGGGGGCGGAGATGGTCGCGAGCGCGCGCGTCGCCGACGATCCGGCAGCAATCCGCGCTGCCGCGCGCGCTGCGCTGGTCGATGTCGATGTGCTGGTCATCGCGGGCGGAGCCTCACGCGGCGACCGCGACCATTGCCGCGCGGCGCTGGCCGCGCTGGGGCTGGAGATCGCCTTCGCCGATATCGCGATCAAGCCGGGCAAGCCGGTGTGGTTCGGCCGGCTCGGCAGCCTTGCGGTGCTGGGCATCCCGGGCAATCCGACCGCCGCGCTCACCGTCGCGCGCCTGTTCCTCGCACCGCTGCTCGCCGGACTGGGCGGACGGCCGCCCGACGCGGCGCTCGACTGGGAACAGCGCCCGCTGGTCGCGCCGATCCCATCACAGAGGGATCGCGAGGGCTTTTGTGCGCGGCCCGGGTGGATGGCGGCGTCCGGCTGCTCGATCGTCAGGCGGCTTCGGGACAGGGAATGCTCGCACAGGCTCGTTATCTACTGCGCCGCCCGCCTCATGCGCCGGCTGCAGTTGCGGGGGACCCGGTCCCCGTGCTGGCGCTCTAGCATGCGGCTGCTCGGCGCGATCATCGCGGGCGGCACATCACGCCGGTTCGGCAGCGACAAGGCGATGGCGCAAATCGCGGGGCGCAGCCTGCTCGACCACGCCCGCGCGGCGCTCGTTCAGGAGGTCGACGATCTGGTGCTGTGCGGTCGCACCGTGGGGGGGACTGCGCTGCATTTCCGATCGGCCCGAACCGGGTCTGGGGCCGCTGGGCGGGATTGCCGCCGCGCTGGCGGATGCGCAGGCGCGCGGCTTCGACGCGGTGGTGACGGTGCCAATTGACGTGTTTCCCCTGCCGACCGATCTGGTCACACGGCTAGGCGGGGCAGGGCCAGCCGTGTTCGAGGTGCAGTATCTGATCGGCCTGTGGCCCGCCGCACTGGCTGGGCAACTCGATGCCCATCTCGCCGACAGGCATCGCTCGCTGCGTTCGTGGATGGAGGCGACCGGTGCGCGCCGTGTGAATGACGCCGCGCTGGGGCTGTTCAACATCAACCGACGCGCAGAACTCGATCGCGCCATGGCCGCATGACACTATCGTGGCGGGAACAGGGATTTCGGCGTTACAACAGGGCATCGGGCGACCGAATTGGATCGGACCGAGCTGCGCGTCGGTCCGATCGCACGTGAGCACGCGGATGAGCGGATGAAGTGCTGTGCTTGCGCCCGCGAGAGGCACCGGGCCTTGCTCGTGGAACACAAGCTGCATCGAGGTGCTGGGGCTTCCGGGCGTCATCGTCGATTGTCGGGGGGCGCGAGACGTCCCCGGCTGATAGACTGGACCGGTCTCCACTGGTCGCTGAGCCGGGGATCGCCGACCGTTACCAGTAATTGCCGGTCTTGAGACATTGCTGCCATTTGCGCATCGAACGCATCCGGCAGGTGGAATCGGAGCAAAGTGCTACATCGGCCCGATATTTTTGCTGGCATTCAATATCGCGCGATGTTGCTGGTTTCGTCGTCGCGACGGATCCGCCGAGCAGCGCCTTCATCTCAGGCGAGGTGGCGAGTTGCCCTGGGGTCTGGCCATCCTTGTTGCGAAGGGCCTTGTTGGCGCCTTTCTTCAGCAGGATCTTGGCCAGCTCGACGCGGTCACGCTGCGCTGCCTGATGGAGGAGAGTCCAGCCATATTCGTCTTGCTCGTCCACCCGTACGCAATCTTCGAGCAGACCGGTCAATTCGTCAGGCTTGTTGTACCAGACCGCATCCTTCGCGGCGAGGAATGGCCGCAACGCCGGCGATCGGCTGCTGCTCGCAGGATCGTTGCGCGCCATCTCGCACATGCCATTCGACTTGGCGGGGGCGGCCTTCGCCGCGCCCTTGGGCGATGCTGCGCCGCCGGCTTCGCGGGTCGGGACCTGCGCGGCGCTCATCGCCTTGCGGAGCTCGGCCTTGACCGCCGTTGAATAGGCCATCTGATAGGGTGTGTACCCCACCGAATTGTTCCTGGCGTTCGGGTCGGCACCGCGGGCAAGCATGGCCTTGACCAACTCCAGATCGCCCGCCTCTGCCGCAAAATGAAGGAGCGTGTAGCCCTCCTCATTCTCCAGATTGATGTCGAACTGACCGCTGTCGATGATCCTGAGAGCTTCAGCGCTCGATTTCACGCCGATGAGGTAGCGAGCGTTGTCCCATGGATCCACCTGAAGGGCGCGAATGCTACCCGTCCAGGCGGCGCTCGCGCCTGCCGCCAGCCCAAGCGCGATCAGTGTCGCGACGGAAATCATTGTGAAGCTCTTTCGCATAAACTGCTCCCACACTTGGCGTCGACAGGACAGGATCGCTTGGACCTGTCGCAACGACTTCACGACGCGGTCAGGCGAGGCCTGCAAGCAGCGCTGCACCCAATCCCGCAAAGCCAACGCCGACGATCACCATTGCCGCCGCAACGAAAAGGCTTGGCTTGTCGAGAAGCGGCGCACTGTCTTGAGGCTGGGCGGGGTCGTACCAGAGGTCGATCACCTTGCCCGGCGGATGCGCCAGCAGCCACTGCTGGGCCGGCGGAAACAGCGAGAATCGCAGCGCCGTGCAAAGGGCGGTTCGATCCCCCTCGAACACCTGCCCGGCTACCGCGTAGCGATAACGAAGTTTTGGCTCATACCAAGTCGTCGAATCGCCGTCGCTGTCGGTGCTTTCGCGATCGATCAGATTCGCATCGATCACTTCCGCGTCCGTCCGCTTCCAGTGCGCTTTTGCGCTGGCGAAACGCCGTCCCTGCTTGCGATAGCGGTGGATACCGAACCAGGCGAATGGAACGCCGAACAGGATCAGGCCCAACGAAACTGCGGTAAAGACGTCCATTTCCTACCCCCAACTCAATTGCCGAACCGTGCGATGCACTGGTCGCCGATCTGGTCGAGCCGTCCGGACTCCGCGACCGCCTTGATCGCGGCCTCTATCGCCTCGGAAGCAGGTGCGGGTCTCGCCGAGAACCGCGCGTGCACGGTGCGATAGGCCGCGGCGTAGCGCGTCGCGGGCGCGCTCCCCTTCGCGCCCTTCGCCAGCCCGCCTTCTTCCGCGAAGCTCAAGACATCGTCGCAGATCGTGAGCGCAGCCGCGTCGTCGGTAGGCAACGCGCCCGTCGCCTTGTCGATCTTCGGATCGTTCTTGCGGCACTCCGCCGCCCATGCCCGCGCCGTTCCGGCGGTCATCACCTGCCCGAGCCGCGTGGTAGCGTCGTCATTGGCGGTGGTCAGCTTGTCGGCGCCACCTGCAAGGATCGCCGCTTTGTGCAGCAGATATCCGGCCTGCGGATCATAGATGATGCGAGACTCGGCATCCATCTCCCGGCCGCCGAGATTGTCGTAAGCGATCGCCGCCGCGCAAACGACCGTGCGTTCATAGGATCCGCGTGGCAGCTCAGGGACGGGTTCCTCCTCGATGCCATAGGCCTTGAAGCAGGTGTTGATCGTCGTCGCCCAGTGCGATCCTACCGCCGACTGGATCGCCGCTTCGGTTCCCAGCGCCTTGCCTGGATCCTCGTTGCTCCCCGGAAAGAGCGAGTAGAAGCCGTTCGCATTCGCCAGTTCGCGACCTTTCGCCGACACCCGATCGAAGCGCTCTTTGTCGTTCGACGGCGTCGCGCCGATGAGCATTACCCCTGCGCGGGTGCACAGCAGGGCGCGTTCCTTGGGATCCTCGGGCAGGTCGCCAAAGTCCCGCGCTCCGCAGCCGGACGCCAGCAATGAAGCGGAAACGAGCAGAATGATCGGAATACGGGTCATATGCCTCTCGTGCGACGATATCGCTGATCCTGCTTGCAGTCCGGCGGTCCGGGCACGAGCGGCACGCGACCAGCGGGGCACTGGCACCGCCCGGCGGGCCTCAATGCGACAAAAGCGCTTGGCAGCACGACCGAATTGCCGCATTCCCGACAAGGGGTGGGGCGAATTTCCTATGGCGTACAGGGGTTTGCGTGCAGCGTATCTTGCGTAGCATCATGCGTGGAACCGCCATCCGGCTTTGCGCAGTCCTGTGGCTGTTCGGATATGCTCTGGTGATCGGCGGCGCGATTGCTCAAGGGCGTTTTGCGGGCGGCATGATGGTAGTTGCCAATGTCCCGCTGCTGCTGCTCGGCATCGCGCAGGCTGTGGCGCTGAGCCTGTTGCTCGACCATCTGGCGGAACGGGCCGGACACGTAAAGTGGCTGCTCATGGCAATTGCCGGACTGGTAGCGGCGATGATCCAGACTTCAGCCGACCAGGCGCTGCTTCAGCTGCTTGCCCTCACGATAGTGCCGAGCTGGCAAGACTGGGCGGTCGGTATGCAGCCCCAGCGTCTGGTGCTGATGCTGATCCTCTATTGCTGGACCATGTATCTGTCGATCGCGCTCGTCTGGGCAGCGCGCGCGACCGATTTGGCCCGGCTGAACGAAGCGCGTGCGATTAGCTTTGCCGCCGCCGCGAGCCGTGCGGAGGCGGCGGCGCTGCGGCTTCAGCTCAACCCGCATTTTCTGTTCAACACGCTCAACGGCATCTCCAGTCTGGTGGTGCGGGGGCGCGATGAAGAGGCGGAAGACATGCTGGGCCGCCTTGCCGACTTTTTGCGCGCAGCGTTGGTCTCGCGACCTGATGCGATGGTGCCGATCGCGCAGGAACTGGCGACGATCCGCGCCTATCTGGAAATCGAGCGCGCCCGCTTCGGCGACCGGCTGAACCTGACGACCGAGCTCGACCCCGGGCTGCAGGAACTGCCGGTTCCGAATTTTCTGCTCCAGCCTCTGGTCGAGAACGCGGTGCGCCATGGCGTGGCCGAGATCCAGGGACCGGGAAGCATTCGCATCAGCGTGACCGGCGATGGCCGGGTGGCTCGCATTGAGCTCTTCAATACCAGCGATGGCTCCGGTGGCGCAGGACGGGGTCACGGTATCGGTATCGACAACAGCCGGCGCCGGCTCCAGCTGCATTATGGGGACCGCGCAGCGATTGAGCATGGCCCTGTCGCTAACGGCTATCGGGTCGCGATCGACCTTCCGGTTGCGTCACTCGAACGAGAGAAGATGGCATGAGGATCGCGATCGTCGATGACGAACCGCTCTCGCGCGAGCTGACGCGCGCATTGCTCGGCGAAGACGGCGGCATCGAGATTGTCGGGGAGGCCGACAACGGCCTTGCCGCCCTCGCGCTGATCGCCGACGCGGCCCCCGATGCGGTCATCCTCGACATCAGCATGCCCGGCAAGAGCGGCATTCAAACCGCGATCGAGTTGGTGCCGCAGGACATCGACATCGTGTTCCTGACCGCGCACGAGGAATATGCGGTCGACGCCTTCGAACTGGGTGCTGCAGACTATGTGCTGAAGCCGCTCCGCCGGCTACGCCTCGCCAAGATGTTGACGCGGCTACGCGAGCGCCAGGCCGCCCGACGCGCCGGAGCGCCGGCGCCGACCACCACGCCCGTCGAAAGCCAGGAGGAGGATGTGTTCTGGGTGCCGGTGCGCACCGGGCTCGCTCGCGTCAGCGTCGAGAGCATCCAGCGTGTGGAAGCGGCACGCGACCATGTCTATTTTCATACCGCAGACCGGGCCTATCTCTACCGGATCACGATGGCGGAACTCGAATCGCGAATGATCGCCGGCGGACTGATCCGCGCGCATCGCTCTGCCTTTGTCCGGCCATCCGCGGTCCGGGGAATCAACCGGAGAGGAAAAGTCCTCAAGCTGACCCTGGCAGACAACAGCGTGGTCCCCGTCGGGCCGCTGTACAGGTCCCAGGTGCTGGCCGCTGTCACCGGGGCGATCGAGGAGTGAGCGGAGCGCAGATCGGGGCGCTGCTGCGGCGGCGGGTGCATGACGATGCGTCGATCGGATGGTACGAAACCGACGATGCCTACCCGCTGCGCACATTCCAGTGGCGAGCGGACGCGCCGCGCGGATCAATCTTGTTCCTGGGCGGTCGCGGCGACTTTTTCGAGAAGTATCTCGAAGCGTTCGGACATTGGCGCGCCCGCGGCTGGAATGTCGATGCGTTTGACTGGCGCGGGCATGGAGGGTCGCCCCGGCTGACCGCGGACCCGCTGATCGGGCACAGCGGAAGTTTCGCGCGCCTTGTCGCCGACCTCTCCGACGTCGCCGCAGCGTGGCGGGATCGCACAGCCGGGCCACATGTCGTGATGGGCCATTCGATGGGGGGACATCTCCTGCTGCGCGCGCTGGTCGAACGCATGGTCGTGCCCGATGCGGCCGTGTTGCTGTCGCCCATGATCCGTATCCGAACGCCGCTCGGCGTCCGCCTGAGCGAGGCGATCGCTTCCTGGCAGGTTCGTCGCGGCAATGGAGCGCGCGGGCCGTGGAAGGAAAGCGCAAGCGCGGCGAACCAGATCGACAGCATGTCGATGATGACCGGAGACCTCGAGCGGTATCTCGACGAGCAATTCTGGCTGGACGAAAACCCGGCATTTCGCCTGGGGCCGCCGAGCTGGGGCTGGTTGGCCGAAGCATTTTCCTCAAGCAGGAAATTGCGCGCAAACCGGGCGGTCTTGGGACTGAACATCCCCTTGCTGCTGATGGTCGCCGATCGCGATCGCCTCACGCACAGCGGGGCCGCGCTTCGCCTGATCGGGCAGCTTCCGCATGTCACCGTGCGTCGGTTCGGCAAGGGCGTGGCGCACGAATTGTTGCGCGAGCGAGAGCCAGTGCGGAGCGCGGCAATGGCGGCGATCGACGACTTTCTCGCCGCGATCGCCGCCCCTACGGGTCAGTTCTGAGTCCAGACCCGCAGGTTCAGCCCCCCCGCTGAAATGACGTTGCCACCGCCTGCCGACACGACATTGCCTCCGCCCGCCGCAATGACGCCGCTGGCACCGTTCACTACCGGATAGTCGCGACCGTTCACGTTCACGACTGCATGTCCGTCCTTGATCGTGATCCGGCTGCCCCGCGGTGCCTGGATCGTGACCTGCTTCTTCTTGTAATAGGGGTATTGCGGCCCATTGTTGTTGTCCCAGGGGCACAGCCCCACACCAGAATGTTGACCACGCCGTTGCACCCGGTGCCTGCATGAGCGGGGGAGGCAAGGCCGATGGCGGCAGCCGTGGCCAATCCGGCCAGGGCAAGCTTGACAGGCGTTGAAGTCATGATGGTCTCCTCTCAGAAGTGATGGGTGCCTTGTCGGTTGCTTGCCGCTGTCTTGGCCAGCAGGGCGCGACGGCGATGCCCGCGCCTACGACGAAGATCCGTCTGGACGTGATCCGGCTATGCGGGCGAAGAGACGCAGCAGGCCTTCCAGCGCGAACGCGATCCCGCCGCCGACTGCTGCGCCGAGCAGCAGCATGACCGGGGCAAACAGTGCGAGCGCGAGCCACTCGCCCGGCGATTGAGGACCAGCCGGACTGTCGGCGCCGCAACAACGGACTGAAGCCACAAGGCTGACGAGCGCGACAACCAGCAGTTCGAACGACGCGAAGCCGATCCAGCCGGCCAGCTTTGCGGACCGGCGCAATACAAATGCTTTGGATGAGATCGTCATCGTCGTTCGATGCCACGCGCTGCAGGCGGTGCCAGTCGTTCGCTACGACGGCGGATGGATCGCGCACAAAGCGACGAAATCGCCCTGACTCGCGACCAAAGTGTCCCGGGAATTCTGACGCTCGCTGGCAGCTAGCCGTAGCCAAACTCGGACGGCTATTTCCTGCAATCGCATACCAAGAAAATGCGGACAGTCAGCAAAGCCGTCATGCAACCGCCAAGCGATCGACTCCGAAAGCAGCCGATCGGCCGTCGCTTCCGCGTCGGTATGAGGTTCGAATACTGACCGTTTGCCAAAGTCCCGTCCGGACCCGGGTTGCCGGGCGAGGCCGAACGCGTATTTTGCCTCGCTCCCTGGTCCAAGAGGGGTCGGGATCGGGCATTTCGCCTGTCCTACGATAGGGTCGCCAAGCAAAGCCGCCAGGCCATATGGTGGACCGGCGCTGCCTTTGGTTTCAATGTCGCGTGGCACGTCAGTCCGGCGCCAACTCGCCAGTTGCGGATTGGCCCCGGAATGGTGCGTCGTTCACGCACCTGTCGGCCAAGCAGTTGGCGTCCCATGCCGGCCAGCTGATTTTTGAGGCCAGGTCGGGACGCAATGGCCCCCTCGGGAATCGGACGGCGGTCGGTCACAAAAAAGGTCACAGTGGAGGCCGAAATGGCCTCCATCTGGTCACAAATAACCGAGTTAAGCGACTGAAAGGAGATGGTGGACGCACTAGGGCTCGAACCTAGGACCCGCTGATTAAGAGTCAGCTGCTCTACCAACTGAGCTATGCGTCCATTCCGGGCGAAGGGAAGGGGCTCTGGAGCCGCTTGCCGCGTTCGGGAGTGGCGCGGATAGCGGGCGAGTTTCGGGAATGCAACAGGCTTTTTGCCAAAAACGGCCCGTTACCAGCGGGCGGTGGTGGCATTATGCCGATTTTGACGGTCGATTGCGAACAGGATGCCGATCGCAAACATCACGGTCATCATCGAAGACCCGCCATGGCTGACCAGCGGGAGGGGGATTCCGGTCACCGGGGCCAGGCCCATCACCATCAGCAGGTTGATCGCCACGTAGAAGAAGATCGTGGCGGAGATCGCGGCTGCGGTCAGGCGTTCGAACTTGCTGGTCGCACGTGCGGCAACTCCGATCGCCCAAAGGCACAGCGCGACGAATGCGGCAATCAGCCCGACGCCGCCGACCAGCCCCAGTTCCTCGGCGATCAGAGCGAAGACGAAGTCGGTATGCCCCTCGGGCAGGTAATTGAGGTGGACCTGAGTGCCGTTCCCAAAGCCCTTGCCGAACAACCCGCCAGATCCGATCGCGATCTTCGACTGCGTGATGTGATAGCCGGCACCCAGGGGATCCTGTTCCGGATTGAGGAAGATCAGAACGCGCTTCTGCTGATACTCCTGCATGCCGTAGTTGATCATCAGCAGGCCCGCGACCGCCCCCGCCATGCCGCCGGCGATAAACAGGCGTAGCGGCAATCCGGCGAGGAACATCATTGCGCCGCCCCCGGCGATAATCATGACCGCGGTTCCCAAGTCGGGCTGGACCAGCACCAAACCCGCCGGGATCATGGTCAACACCAACGCGGGCCAGATCGCGCCGAATTTCCGCGTCTCGCCAGTGGGCAGCATCTCGTAGAATCGCGCCAGTGCGAGCACGAGGGCGAGCTTGGTCAGCTCTGACGGCTGGAGCCGCATGAAGCCGAGGTCGAGCCAGCTCTGCGCGCCGCCCGCGACATGACCGATCAGCTCGGTCAGGACGATCAGCACGATGCAGATGCCATAGATCGGGAAGGCGAGCTGGCGATACCAGTCGACCGGCACGCGCGACATGGCGAGCGCGATCGCGAGGAAGATCGAGAAGCGCATGCCGTGGCTGAGCGCCCAGGGGGTCAGGCTGCCGCCCGCCGCCGAATAGAGCATCGCCGTGCCGAACAGGCCGATGCCGACGACCAACGTCAGTGCGCCCCAGGGCAGACGCAGCACGGGGGCGGGGACGAAGCCCGAACCGATCGTGGTCATCGGGGAGCCTCCGGCGTAGCACTGGTTGAGGGCGGAGCGACTGCCGTCGGCGACGGTGTGGGCACCGGAGTAGGGGCGGGTGCGGCCGGCGCGGTTGCCGTCGCCGCGGGAGATGACGTCGGAGAGGGGGTTGGGGTGGCCACAGCTGCTGGCGCGGCGTCAGCCGGGCGTGGGGGGCAAACCCTGCGCGGAGCGGAACGCCGCCTCCTTCGCCGCCATGCGCGTGCGGATGTCGCCGCC
The DNA here is from genome assembly GCF_024700005.1 of Sphingomonas sp. J344. Lineage (NCBI taxonomy): Bacteria > Pseudomonadati > Pseudomonadota > Alphaproteobacteria > Sphingomonadales > Sphingomonadaceae > Sphingomonas > Sphingomonas sp. J344. The sequence continues at coordinate 3,113,615 of NZ_JAJONB010000001.1, forward strand.
CCACCCGGCCTCAAGTACCGCGAGCGCGTTGATCGCCTTTTGCCGGTCGAACAGCCAGGTCAGCACGTCCTTTGCGACCGGTGCCGCGGCGCGCGACCCGCCCATCCCATGTTCGATCACCACCGACGCGGCATAGCGTGGATTTTCGACCGGGGCGAAACAGATGAACAGGCCATGGTCGCGATATTTCCACTCGCCGCCCTGGCCGCGGTTGCGGTCCATGATGCGGCGGACCTGCGCGGTGCCGGTCTTGCCCGCCATGCGGATATTTTCAAAGGGAAGGCGCGACGCGCCCGCCGTGCCGTGGCCATTGACCACCTCGTCCATCCCGGCGCGGACGATCGCGAGATGCTCCTCAGGGAAATCGAGGCGCAGTGGCGGCTTGGGCTGGTCGATGATGAGCGAGGGAAGGAGGGCCCGGCTCGACGCGATCCTGGCCGTGGCGACCGCGAGCTGAAAGGGGCTGACCAGCACATATCCCTGGCCAATCGAGGCGTTGAGCGTATCGGCCTGGGTCCAGTCCTGCTTGTAGCGGCGCTGCTTCCACGCGGTGTCGGGGACGGTGCCGTAACGCTGTGAGGGGAGGGGCAGGTCGAACTCCGCGCCGAACCCCAGCTTGCGTGCTGCCGCTGCGATCGGTTCGATCCCGATCTCGCGTCCGATCGTGTAGAAATAGGTATTGCAGCTGCGCGCGATCGCGGTGTGCATCGTCATCGGCCCGTGGCGACCGAGGCAACCAAAGCGGCGATTGCCAAGCTGATAGCCGCCGTTGCAATACACGACGCGCTTGGGATCGACGCCCGCTCCGAGAATGGCGAGGGCGGTCGCTGGCTTGAAGGTCGAGCCGGGCGGGTACAGCCCCTGCATCGTCTTGTTCATCAGGGGCAGATGGTCGTCCTGCGACAGCAACTTCCATTCGGTGCGGCTGATGCCATCGGAAAATGCGTTCGGATCGTAACAGGGCATCGAAACCATCGCGAGGATGTCGCCATTGGTGATGTCGAATACCGTGACCGATCCCGACTCGTTGCCGAGGCGCCGGGCGGTATATTCCTGTAGCCCGGCGTCGATGGTCAGCCGTACCGTCTTTCCCGGCACATCGGCACGGGTTTCGAGTTCCCGGACCAGTTTTCCGCGCGCGGTGACCTCGGATCGCTTCGCGCCGGGGGTGCCGCGCAGCGTACCCTCCAGCATCTTTTCCAGACCGTCCTTGCCGAGCTTGAAGCCGGGGGTGAGCAGCAGCGGATCCTTGGTTTCCTTGAACTGCTCGGCCGAGGCGGTGCCGACATAGCCGATCAGATGCCCGACCGCCGCTCCGGCGGGGTAGTTGCGGGCAAAGCCGCGGGTCGGGGCCACGCCCGGCAGTTCGGGCAGGTGCACGCTGACCGAGGCATAGCGTTCCCAGTCGAGATTTTCGGCGACCTGGACCGGCTGGAACCCCGCCGCGCCCTTCAGATCATCCTCGATCCTGCTGATATCCTCTGCCGTCAGGCGCAGGATTCGTTGCAGCGTAGTCAGTACCTGAGCCTTGTTCTCAAGCCGGTCGGGAATGATGTCGACCCGGAAATCAGTGCGGTTGTTGGCAATCGGTACGCCGCGTCGGTCGACGATCCAACCCCGGCGTGGGGGCGTCAGCGTCAGGTTGACGCGGTTGCTCTCCGCCAGCAGCTTGTACTTGTCGTTCTCGTAGACGGCGAGCCAGGTCATTCGCCCCGCCAGGACCAGTCCCAACGTTGCCTGAACCCCGCCAACCAGCATCGCGCGGCGCGAGAAGCTGTAGCTTTGCTGCGCCTCGGTGATCATACGCACCGGGCCGCTCATTGCCATTTCTTCCGGCGATCGAGGCGGGCGACGAGGCGTGACAGGACCGGGAACAGCGCGATCGAGATCAGGATCTGAATCAGCAGGACGGTGTCGACATGCGCGTCGAGCGGCGCAGCAACGAGCCGCCCGCCGATCAGGCAAAATCCGATCGCGCCGGCGGCCAGCAGCCAGTCCTGAAGAAAGTCACGCCACACGATCCGCGTATCTAGCACATCGATCGCAATGAACGACACCGTCCAGAAGAACATCGCGTTGCCCAGCGGCTGGCCACTGACCATGTCGTCGACAAAGCCAAGCAGCAATGGCGCCCACGGCTTGAGCAAATCGGGCCGATGGAGCCGCCACGCGAGCAGCATCATCAGCCCGAAAGGCGGAAGCAGCGGGACGGTCGCCTTGAACGGGATGAGCGTGATGAGCGAGGCGAGGACGATCGTCAGCGGAGCGAGCCAGCGCGCACGTTTCGAGACGTTCGGCTGGCCAAGGCCCGCAAAAGGTGTACCCGTCACCGCGGTGCTGCGTCCGGCGCGCGCACATCGGCGGCTTCAGGGAAGAAGGCGCGCTGGACCAATGCATAATCGAGCATGTCGGGACTTGCGGTCGGTTTGGCCTTCGCCGTGTCGCGGGCGCGTTCTAGAGCGATTGCAACCGCAATATTGGGTGGAAACAATCCGCCGGTGCCCGATGTGACGAACGTATCGCCCGGCTCGAACAGCACCTGCGCTTCACCTGCGGAGCGGATTTCGAGCAACCCATCGCCGCGCCCGGCGGCGATCGCGGGCAGGCCGTCACGGATGCGGCGGACGGGAACGACGCTTTCGGGGTCCAATACGAGCAGGATGCGCGCGGTGTTCGGGCTGACCTCGACCACCCGACCGATCAGCCCGTCGGGGCCGCGCACCGGCTGGCCCGGACGAACGCCCTGCCAGCTGCCGGCGTTGAGCGTCGCGAAGCGCCGTGTGCTGGAGCCGCTGGCATAGACGATGCGCGCGGCGACCACCGGATCGGCGACGCGGTCGCGCAGCTTGACCAGCGCGCGCAGCCGACGGTTGTCGCGGGTGACGACCCGGGCATGTTCGACCAGCGTCTTGTTGGCCTCGAGTTCGGCCTTCAGTCGTGCGTTCTCGCTGCGCACGGCAAAGAAGCTGCCAATCCAGCCGGGCACGCCGGAAATGCCGCGCCGCGTCCAGTCCGCACCCGACGCGACGGGAGTGACTAGTTCGGAAAAGGCGCCGCGCACTACCGCATAGGCGGGAGGGTTCAGCGTCGAGAGCAGCAGCAGCGCGACCGCGACCAGCGCACCGCCGACCGCGACCACATATCCGATGAAGAGCCCATATTGCGCTCGCCGTGAAAAGCCGGAGCGCCGGTTATGTGGCGGCGCCATAGCCCCCGCTTCCTCAGACCTGAATCAGAACACCACGAAACACCGGGTCTTCTAGCGCACGACCGGTGCCCAGCGCCACACAGGTCAACGGGTCTTCGGCAACCGTAACGGGAAGACCCGTTTCATCGCGGAGCACTTCGTCGATCCCCTCGAGCAGCGCGCCGCCCCCGGTCAGGACAATGCCCTGGTCGACGATATCCGCCGCCAGTTCCGGCGCAGTATTCTCAAGCGCGATGCGAACGCCCTCGACGATCGTGCCGACCGGCTCGCTCAACGCCTCGGCGATCTGGCCCTGGTTGATCTGGATTTCCTTGGGGACGCCGTTGACCAGGTCACGCCCCTTGATGTGGATGGTCAGGCCGATGCCGTCCGTAGGCGGCTTGGCGACACCGACTTCCTGCTTGATCCGCTCGGCCGTCGCTTCGCCGATCAGCAGGTTATGGTTGCGGCGAACATAGGAAACGATCGCCTCGTCCATCTTGTCACCGCCGACGCGAACGCTGTTCGAATAGGCCAGGCCGCGCAGCGAGAGCACAGCGACTTCGGTCGTGCCGCCGCCGATATCGACGACCATCGATCCAATCGGCTCGGTTACCGGCATGTCGGCACCGATCGCGGCGGCCATCGGTTCCTCGATCAGGAACACCTGGCTGGCACCCGCATTCGACGCGGCGTCGCGGATCGCTCGGCGCTCGACACTGGTCGAACCCGAAGGGACGCAGATCACGATCTGGGGCCAGCGCATGAACTTGCGCTGCCCGGTCACCTTGCGGATGAAGTGCGAAATCATCTGCTCGGCCACGTCGATATCCGCGATGACGCCGTCGCGCAGGGGGGCGAATCGCCTCGATCGAGCCGGGCGTCTTGCCCATCATCAGCTTCGCGTCGTCGCCGACAGCCTTGACCCGCTTGACGCCGTTGATCGTCTCGACCGCGACGACCGACGGCTCGTTCAGGACGACCCCGCGTCCGCGCAGGTAAACAACCGTGTTCGCGGTCCCCAGATCGATTGCGAGATCGTGAGACATGAATTTGAAAAAGCGGGAGAAAAACGCCATCTATTGTTCCGTCCTTCGCGCGTGAGGGGCGGCGCGATTCGCATTTGAGTTAGCATTGACCAATCCGGAGCAGGTCAGCTCCGGAACAGGAAATCTGGCGGATACAGCTCGCAGGATGGCGTCGCTTGGGCTACACCATCCTGCATGTCAATACGCCGCTTGCCGGAGCATCTTGTCAACCGGATTGCAGCGGGTGAGGTGGTGGAACGCCCTGCCAGCGCGCTCAAGGAACTTGTGGAAAACGCTGTCGATTCGGGGGGCGACCCGGATCACCGTCCGGCTGGGCGGTGGCGGGATCGACTTGATCGAGGTTACCGACGACGGATGCGGGATGACGCCCGCCGAAATGGCGCTGGCGCTGGAGCGGCACGCAACGTCGAAATTGCCCGATGACGCCATCGATGCGGTCACGACACTGGGTTTTCGCGGCGAGGCACTGCCGTCGATCGCCAGCGTGTCGCGCTTCACGGTCGAGAGCCGCCCGCGCGGGGCCGATGGCTGGTCGCGCACGGTGGACAATGGCGCACTGGCGGCCGAGGGGCCGGCGGCCTTGCCCCCCCGGGACGCGGGTGCGGGTGGAGGGATTGTTCGAAAAGGTGCCGGCGCGGCGCAAGTTCCTGCGCTCGACCCGCTCGGAATATGCCGCCTGCCTCGACGTGGTGAAGCGGCTCGCGATGGCGCGGCCCGAAATCGGCTTTTCGGTCGAGCATGACGGGCGGCGCGTGCTCAGCGTTCAGGAGGGGATGGACCGGATCGCGCGCGTCGCGGCGCTGACCGACCGCGATCTGGCGGCGAACAGCGTCGGGATCGATTTCGAGCGCGAGGGGATCGTGCTGGGCGGGGTCGCGGGATTGCCGACCTTCAACCGCGGCGTCGCGGACCACCAATATCTGTTCGTCAATGGGCGCCCGGTGAAGGACCGACTGCTCACCGGCGCGGTGCGCGGCGCCTATGCCGAGATGCTGGCGCGCGACCGTCATCCGGTGGTGGCGCTGTTCCTCGACGTGCCGCCCGACCAGGTCGATGTGAACGTCCATCCGGCGAAGACCGAGGTGCGCTTCCGCGATCCGCAGCTCGCGCGCGGGTTGATCGTCAGCGGGCTGAGGCGGGCCCTGGACGGGGCAGGGCATCGCAGCGTGCAGCGTCCCGATGCGGCGGTGATGGGGTTGTGGACGAGCGAGGCGCTAGCGCCCGATCAGAACCCCTCACGTCACCCCAGCGAAAGCTGGGGTCTCCCGTGGGGAAGCGATGCCGGTAATCTCGGGGAGACCCCAGCTTTCGCTGGGGTGACGAGCTTGAGTGACCGCCGCCCGACTTTCTTCACGCCACCCCCACAGGCGCGCGCTGAACCCGCCGCCGAGCCGGTCCCGGCGGCGATCAGCTACCCGCTCGGCGTCGCGCGGGGGGCAAGTCGCGCGGACCTATATCGTCGCCGAGGCGGAGGACGGCCTGGTGCTGGTCGACCAGCACGCTGCCCACGAACGCCTCGTCCTCGAACGGATGCGGCGTGCGGTGAGCAGTGGCGGCGTCGCAAGCCAGGCACTGTTGCTGCCGGAGGTGGTCGAGCTGGACGAGCCGGCGTGCGACCGGCTGGAGGCGCGGGCGGGCGAACTGGCGGAGTTCGGGCTGGAGCTGGAGCGCTTTGGCCCGCGCGCGATGCTGGTCCGCGCGACCCCGGCGATGCTGGGCAAGGGCGATGTGATCGCACTCGTCACCGACATCGCGGATGAGCTGGCGGCGTTCGACCAGGCGCTGAGCCTCAAGGAAAAACTCGACCATGTGGCCGCGACGATGGCGTGCCACGGATCGGTCCGCGCGGGTCGGGTGCTGTCGGTCGCAGAGATGAACGCGCTGCTCCGCGAGATGGAGGTCACGCCGCATTCGGGCCAGTGCAACCATGGCCGACCGACCTGGGTGAAGCTGGCGCATGGCGATATCGAGAAGCTGTTCGGGCGGAAGTAGGCGAAGGGGGTCGTCAGTCCCGGACCGATGCAACCTTCCCATCGCCTACGCATTGTTAACCCTGAACGACGCTTCAGGTAGAATACAGATGGGCAAGTTGATGTCGGTGGCCTTGGCCGCCATTCCGCTGGTTGCGGTGCTGGGTGCGATGGTCGCCGCACCGTAACCCAAGAGTTTCGCTCCCAAGCGAAAAAAGAGGCCGCCCAGACTTCGCGTCTGGGCGGCCTTCTCTTTGTTCGGACCGGAAACGGCGAGGGGTTTAGCCTTCGGCCTGCTCCTCGGTCTCGGTCGCTTCGACAGCGATCTCGCCGGGTTCGGCGTTGGGATCATAATCCTCGGTGAAGCCGGCTTCGTCCTTTTCGAACATCGCCTCCATCACGTTGACGCCCTGTGCCTGCATCTCGGCCTCTTCCGGCGAGCGGGCGACGTTGACCTTGACGGTCACCGCAACCTCGGCGTGCAGCGCGACGCGGACTTCGTACAGGCCGATCGCCTTGATCGGCTTGTCGAGGACGACCTGCGCCTTGTTGACCTTGTGGCCATCGGCGTTGAGCGATTCGACGATGTCGCGCACCGCGACCGAGCCGTAGAGCTGGCCGGTGTTCGACGCCTGGCGGATCAGGGTGACCGAAACGCCCTCAAGGCTCTTCGATTCCTTCTCTGCCTCGGTGCGCTTGGCGGCGTTCTCGGCGACGATGCGCTCGCGATTCGCCTCGAACACCTTGCGGTTGGCTTCGTTGGCGCGCAGCGCCTTCTTGTTGGGAAGCAGGAAGTTGCGGGCGAACCCGTCCTTCACCGTCACCACGTCGCCGATATGGCCGAGCTTCTCGACCCGCTCGAGCAGAATGATTTGCATGGGTCCGCTCCTTACTTAACGATGAAGGGCAGCAGGCCCAGATGGCGTGCGCGCTTGATGGCGATCGCCAGCTCGCGCTGCTTCTTCGCGCTCACCGAGGTGATGCGCGAGGGGACGATCTTGCCACGCTCGGAGACGAAGCCCTGCAGCAGGCGAACGTCCTTATAGTCGATCCGGGGCGCATCCTTCGCGGAGAAGGGGCAGCTCTTGCGGCGGCGGAAAAAGGGTCGTGCCATGTCTTATTCTCCCCGGCCTTCGTCACCGTCGCGGTCGCGACGACCGCGGCGCTCGCGGTCACCCTTGCGCATCATCACGGTCGGACCCTGCTCCAGCTCGTCCACGCGGACGGTCATGTAGCGGATCACGTCTTCGTTGATCTGCGTCTGGCGCTCGAGCTCGGCGACGACACCTGCGGGGGCGTCGATTTCGAGCATCACGTAATGCGCCTTGCGGTTCTTCGCGATCTTGTAGGCGAGGCTGCGAAGACCCCAGGTCTCGGTCTTGACGACCTTGCCCTGATTATCCTCGACGATCTTGGTGGCGGTTTCCGCCAGTGCGTCCACCTGCGCCTGTGCCAGATCCTGGCGCGCAAGGAACACATGCTCGTACAGAGCCATGCGTCTGTTCTCACTGTTGGCCGATCGCTGACGCCCGCACCATGCGAGACGCCCCTCCGGCTGTCGTTCCAAATACGAAAAGCGGCCAGCCGAGGCTGCCGCTCAACGACGCGCCCTTACGCGCGCTTTCGGGAAAAAGGCAAGCGGCGAGGTGATGGACACCCCGCCGCCCGGAGGAAGCCTTTAGCGGATCATGTTGCCGAAGATGGCGCCGATGATGCCGCTCGCGATGCTGACCAGCACGATGTCATTGCCCGACTGGACGTAGCGATAGCCGCGCGGCGGGGCGTTCAGGTGACCGCGATACTGGCGGTTGTACTGGCGATAGTCGATCTGGCGGTAATTCTGGGCATAGCGGTGGTCGAACCGCTGGCCGCGCTGCCACTTGCGATAGCGCTGCGGGGTCGCCTTGCCGACAGTCTGCTGGCGGACCACGACCTTGCCGTTCGGCTTGTGCTTCACGACCGTCGTATGGCGCTGCGGAGCTGCTGCGGCGGGCGCGGCGGCGAGTATCGGGCTGACCGCGACCGATGCGGCGACGGCGGCGAGAACAAACTTCTTCATCTTCAGTCTCCTGCGTTCGAGCCCGTCATCGGGCGACGAGATCAATCTGGGGGGCCGCGTGTCGCAGGGGTTTCGCGGAAGTTGTGCAAAATGGTCGCCGTGTGTCGCAACCCGTTCAGCTTCGTTCATCTTGCGGTTGTGGGGGAGCGGGCTTAGGGCGACCGCCTGATTTCGAGAGGAGCCTTGAACATGCGTGCCTTCATCTTTCCGGGGCAGGGGAGCCAGTCGGTCGGCATGGGGCTGGCGCTCGCCCAAGCGAGCGCCGCCGCGCGCGAGGTGTTTCAGGAGGTCGACGATGCGCTGGGGCAGAAGCTGTTCAAGCTGATGACCGAAGGGCCGGAGAGCGACCTGACGCTGACCGAAAACGCCCAGCCGGCGATCATGGCGCATGCCATCGCGGTGCTGCGCGTGCTGGAAAAGGAAGGCGGGGTGCGGCTGTCCGACAAGGCCGATTTCGTCGCGGGGCATTCGCTGGGCGAATATAGCGCATTGTGCGCGGCAGGGGCGTTCAGCCTGCCGCAGACCGCAGCGCTGCTGAAGGCGCGCGGCCAGGCAATGCAGGCGGCGGTGCCGGTGGGTGAGGGGGCGATGGCCGCGCTGCTCGGGGCCGACATCGCCAAGGCGGAAGCGCTGAGCGCGGCGGCGGCCGAGGGCGAAGTGTGCGAGGTCGCCAACGACAATGACCCGACCCAGGTGGTGATTTCCGGCCATCGCGGCGCGATCGAGCGCGCGGTAGCGCTGGTGAAGGACTATGAGATCAAGCGCGGCGTACTGCTGCCGGTGTCTGCCCCCTTTCATTGTTCGCTGATGCAGCCAGCGGCGGATGCAATGGACGCGATCCTGGCCGAGGCGACGACCGACGGCCTGCTGGTGCCGCTCTACGCCAATGTCACCGCAGCCCCGGTCACGTCGGGTGCCGAGGCGAAGACGCTGCTGGTCGATCAGATCACCGGCCGCGTGCGCTGGCGCGAGTCGATTCTTGCGATGCAGGAGGCCGGCGTGACGCAGTTCGTCGAGCTTGGCGGCAAGGTGCTGGGCGCGATGGTCAAGCGGATTGCGCCGGACGCGACCGTGACGAGCGTGGTGACGATGGATGATATCGAGGCGCTCGAAAAGGCGCTCTGAGGAGAATGAATATGTTCGACCTGACAGGCATGACCGCGCTGGTGACCGGCGCATCGGGTGGGATCGGTTCCGCGATCGCCAAGGCAGTCGCCGCTCAAGGCGCGCGACTGGCGGTATCCGGGTCCAATGCCGAGAAGCTGGAGGCGTTTCGCGCTGAGCTGGGCGGGGATCATGTCGCACTCGCCTGCAACCTGTCCGATGCGGCAGCGGTGGATGCGCTGGTGCCGTCGGCGGTCGAAGCGCTCGGCAAGCTCGACATCCTCGTCAACAATGCCGGCGTCACCCGCGACAACCTCGCCATGCGGATGAAGGATGAGGAATGGGACACCGTGATCCGCGTCAACCTTGAGGCCGCGTTCCGCCTGATGCGCGCTGCTGCCAAGCCGATGATGAAGGCGCGCTATGGCCGGATGATCTCGATCACCTCCGTCGTCGGCGCGACCGGAAATCCGGGACAGGCCAACTATGCCGCGTCCAAGGCCGGGTTGGTCGGAATGTCCAAGGCGCTGGCGCAGGAACTGGCGAGCCGCAACATCACCGTGAACTGCGTCGCGCCGGGCTTTATTCGCTCGGCGATGACCGACGTATTGCCCGAGGCGCAGAAGACCGCGCTGCTGACAAAAATTCCGGCCGGCGATCTTGGCAGCGGCGAGGATATCGCTGCGGCGGTGGTCTATCTTGCGTCGAAGGAAGCGGGCTATGTCACCGGCCAGACACTGCACGTGAATGGCGGCATGGCGATGCTGTGATCCACCGGTGACGCTGCGTCCCCCTCTTGCGCAGGGGCTGGCGGCGTTCTAGGTGCGTTCAGGATTAGAGATTCAACCCATAAGAAGGAACAGGGTACATGAGCGAGACCGCCGATCGCGTGAAGAAGATCGTCGTCGAGCACCTCGGCGTCGAAGCCGAAAAGGTGACCGAGGATGCAAGCTTCATCGACGACCTGGGCGCGGACAGCCTCGACATCGTCGAGCTGGTGATGGCGTTCGAGGAAGAATTCGGTGTCGAGATCCCCGACGATGCGGCGGAAAAGATCACGACCGTGAAGGACGCGATCACCTATATCGACGAAAATCAGGGCTAAGCGGGTCACCGCGATGCCGGCCCGCATGGGCAGGATTTGACGAACGGCTCCCGGTCCCGGAAAGGGGTGGGGAGCCGTTTCCTTTGTGAAGCATTTTACTGTCGCATCGTTGGTCGCTGAACATCGGTTCCATTTGGTTCAGCACGATGCCTGATACCGGAGAGTTGCTATGCGGCGCGTCGTCGTAACCGGCCTCGGCCTTGTCACCCCGCTGGGCGGGGATGTCGAAACCACGTGGACGAACATCATCGCGGCCAAATCGGGCGCGGGGACGATCACACGCTTTGACGCGACCGATTTCCAGAGCAACTATGCCTGTGAGGTGAAGCCCGCCGACCATGAATATGGCTTCGACCCTGGCAAGCGCGTCGATCACAAGATCCAGCGCCAGGTCGATCCGTTCATCGTCTATGGCATCGACGCTGCGGGGCAGGCGATCGAGGACGCCGGCCTGCTCGACATGAGCGAGGAAGAGCGGCTGCGCGCCGGTTGCTCGATCGGGTCGGGAATCGGCGGCCTTCCGGGCATCGAGAGCGAATCGCTAGTTCTGCACGAGAAGGGGCCGAAGCGCGTTTCGCCGCATTTCGTGCATGGTCGGCTGATCAACCTGATCTCGGGTCAGGTTTCGATCAAATACGGGTTGATGGGGCCGAATCACGCGGTGGTTACCGCCTGTTCGACCGGGGCGCATTCGATCGGCGACGCTGCGCGGATGATCGCAATGGATGACGCCGACGTCATGCTGGCGGGCGGCGCGGAAAGCACCATTTGCCCGATTGGCATCGCCGGTTTCGGTCAGGCGCGCGCGCTGTCGACCGGCTTCCGCGACGAACCGTGGCGCGCCAGCCGCCCATGGGATCAGGGTCGCGACGGGTTCGTCATGGGCGAGGGCGCGGGCATCGTCGTGCTCGAGGAATATGAGCGGGCCAAGGCGCGTGGTGCCAAGATTTATGCCGAAGTGATCGGCTATGGCCTGTCGGGTGACGCCTATCACGTCACGGCACCGCACCCCGAGGGTTCGGGCGCATTCCGGTCGATGCAGATGGCGATGAAGCGCTCGGGCCTCGCGCTGTCGGACATCGACTATATCAACGCGCACGGCACCTCGACCCCGTTGGGCGACGAACTGGAGCTGGGCGGTGTTCGCCGCCTGTTCGGCGACGCGATCGGCGATCTGTCGATGAGCTCGACCAAGTCGGCAATCGGCCATCTGCTGGGCGGTGCGGGCGCGGTGGAGAGCATCTTCTGCATCCTCGCCATGCGCGACCAGATCGTGCCGCCGACGCTGAACCTCGACAATCCGAGCGAGAATTGCGTCGGCGTCGATCTGGTGCCGCACAAGGCCAAGGAGCGGAAGGTGAAGGCGGTGCTGAACAACTCGTTCGGCTTTGGCGGGACCAATGCGTCGCTGGTGATGAAGGCGGTTTGATCCGCAGGTTCGGGAGACGTTGGTGCGCAAGTTCGGCTGCTTCGGCGTCCTCCTGATCCTCGCGCTCGTCGGCGCGGCCTTTTGGGCGGCGCAGCTTTGGGGTGGCCCCGGTCCGGGCGCGCGCAACTCGACGCTGATGGTGGCTCAGGGATCGACCCTGACCACTGCCGCGCGCGAGCTTGAGAAGCAGGGCGCGATCCGCGATGCCGACCTGTTCCTGTGGATGGCGCGGGTGTTTGGCGACGACACGCCGATCCAGGCGGGCGAATATCGCGTGCCGGCGAAGATCAGTCAGTCGGACCTGCTCAAGATGCTGCAGGGCGGGCGCACGCTCCAGCGCTTCGTGATGATTCCCGAGGGGATGCCGTCGATCATGGTGCATGAGCGGCTGATGGCCGCCGAGCAGCTCGAGGGTGAGGTCGAGGTGCCGGTCGAGGGCACGGTGCTGCCGGACAGCTATGCCTATAATCGCGGCGATACGCGGCAGGCGGTGCTCGATCGCATGCAGAATGCGATGCTGGACTATCTCAGCAAGGCATGGGCGAAGCGCAAGCCGGGCATTGCGGTGGCGAATGAGCGTGAGGCGCTGATCCTCGCGTCGATCGTCGAAAAGGAAACGGGGAAGCCCGAGGAGCGGCGGATGGTCGCCGGGGTCTATTCCAACCGGCTGAAGCGCGGGATGCCATTGCAGGCCGATCCGACCGTCATCTATCCGGTGACCAAGGGCAAGCCGCTCGGCCGCCGTATCCTGCGCTCCGAACTGCAGGACAAGAATGGGTACAATACCTATGCCAGCGCGGGCCTGCCGATCGGGCCGATCGCCAATCCGGGCCGCGCGAGCATCGACGCTGTGCTGAACCCGGAACAGACCAGCGCGCTCTACTTCGTCGCGGATGGCACCGGCGGGCATATCTTCGCCGACACGCTGGAGCAGCACAACGCCAACGTCCAGAAATGGTATGCCCTGCGCCGCGCGCGGGGGAGATGTAGGGCCTAGTCGGCGCTGCGCCCAACTCCGAGGCGTGGCAGCACGATCAGAAACGCGAGCCCTCCGACTGCCAGCACGCCGGCCAGCATCGCCATCGGCGCAAGCGTGCTGCCGGTATAGTCGCGGACCATCGGCACCGCGTTCTGCGCGGCAAATCCGCCGAGATTGCCGACCGAGTTGATCACCGCGAGCCCGGCGGCGGCGTGGGCCCCGCAGAGCAGCCCTTGCGGTACGCTCCAGAACACCGGCTGGGCGGAGAAGATCGCGGCGGCGGCGATGCACAAACAGGCGAATTTGAGCGCTGCGCCGGGCACAACGACGCTGGCGAGGAAGAAGGCAGCGGCGACCAGCATCGGGCCGGCGACGTGCCAGCGGCTCGTCCCGTGGCGCGCTGCGTGACGCGGGACCGCCCAGAGCGCGGCCGCGACGAGGATCCACGGGATCACGTTGATGATGCCGTTCTGGATATTCGACGCGCCGAAGCTCTTGACGATGGTCGGGAGCCAGTAGCTAAGGCCATAGGCACCGAGCGGCATCGCGAAATAGAGCAGCGAGAGCAGCAGCACGCGCGGGTCGGCGACAGCGCGCCAGGCCGAGCCATGGTCGCCTGACGGGCTTTCGGCGGCGAGGGTAGTGGCGAGCCAGTGTTTTTCGCCGTCGCTCAGCCATTTCGCCTCGCCGGGGGTGCTGGGCAGTTTCCACAATACGACAGGCGCGAGCAGCACCGGGGGCAGTCCGGTGGCGACGAACACCCATTGCCATCCGGCGAGGCCCGCCACGCCGTCCAGTTCCAACAGCGCGCCGCCGATCAGCGATCCGACCGCATTGGCAAAGGCGCTGGCGATCATGAACAGCCCGACCATCCGCGCGCGGTGCGCCTGCGGATACCAGAGGGTGAGGAGGTAGAGCACCCCGGGGAAGAACCCCGCCTCCGCCGCGCCGAGCAGGAAGCGCAGGACGTAGAACATCGTCGGGCTTTGCGTGTAGCCGAGCGCGACGGTGATGAGACCCCCAGGTGAGCATGATCCGGGTGAACCACACCCGCGCGCCAATGCGGGCGAGCACCATGTTGGCGGGTGCCTCGAACAGGAAATAGCCGAGGAAGAACAGGCTGGCGCCAAGGCCATAGGCGGCTTCGGACATGCCGAGCGCGTCGACCATCTCCAGCTTGGCATATGAGACGTTCTGCCGGTCGATATAGGCGAGGAGGTACATGGTGCAGAGCAGCGGCATCAGCCGCGCGCTGATCCTCGCAAGCGTCGCCTGCGGCGAAACCGCATCGTCCATAGAAACCTCCCCCTGTCGCCGGCGAGATTTGCCGAATGCGGGAGCGAGCACAATCGAATTATGGGAGCGCTACCTCAATCAAGGTCGATCACCGCGCGCCAGCGGTCGCTATCCACTTCGCGGAACAGCAGCGCATAGGGGGATTGCTCCTCCGGATCCCAGCCGATTTCGTCAAACGCAGCG